>CAVWSM010000001.1:0-147841 GCA_963757805.1 uncultured Actinomycetota bacterium
CAGTATTGCGGCTGCTGTCGCCTCTACCTGTGACTATGTCCTCACGGCGTCCCCCACCAGCCCCACCAGCGGACCATGGTTGACGTCATTTCATGCCACGAACCATGCCACGCCGCTGCGCACCGAGGACTACATACGAGCGGAGTCAGGATCGAAGGCGCGTTGCAGCCCGAAGAGCATCGACGAAGGCGCCCGGGCCGTTCGCCGATCGCGAAGTGGTCGGAGTCGTGATTCTGGTAGAGAGGCCAGCCAAACCGAGCGCTGGCCTCCTCTGCGATCCGGAAACGGGTGATCCGATCGTTCCTGCTCCAGATCAGTGCAACGGGCACGCTGATTGTTTCTTCCGGAGCTCAGCAGCCGGGATGCGCGGCATGTTTACCCGGCGCAGGAGTCGACTGTCAGCCGCACGCACGCTCCGTTGGGCTGTCCGATCCATGTCGTACTCAGCGAACGCTGCCCAGCGGCTACCCCACTCCACCCGAACGCGTTTAGGGTTCACGACCACCTAACGAATTGGCCGATCGAAGCTGGCCATGCTCCGACGGGTGCTGTACCAGACAGCGCGACCAATGCGCCGGCTGTGGGAAGCGAGCGGCCGAGCGAGCCGAGTTGGGCCGGCCAATTTGGCGGGCCCGGTCCCCATGCTCCACCGCGAAGCGCGCCGCCAGGGCTCCCCCAAGGGAGATCCCGACCAAGGTCGGCGGCTGCGCGCACGTTTTGGTCGATCAGGGCGTCGAGCCAGGCGACCACCCCGCGAGCGTCTAGCCGGTTCGCGTGCCACTCTGATCGCCCCAACCTGGCAAATCGGGCGGCGACCACCTGATGGGTCGCAACAAGGTGCGGGAGTACCCGCGCCCAATGCGCCGCGAACCCGCCGTCCTGCCCGTGCAGTAGCACGATCGGAGCTCCGTCGCCACCTTGTATCAATGAGGTGGATACACCGGCGAGGTCGAGCCGACGTTCGGCGACTTGCAGCCCATCAAGGAGCCGAGCGAGCCCGTCGATGCTGAGGTCAATTGGGCGCTCGGGAACCCCCAGAGTCAGTCCATACCACCGGGTCCGAGGGTCCGGGACGTACGCGCAGTACGTGCCGGTACGTATCGCATGGTTGAGATGTGCGAGGTGGGGGTGGTGCTCACCGATCCGGGCCAGCGCCTGGCGGATCGCCCGGGTCACCGCGACCCGGGCTCGTTCGGAGGCGGACGCGGCGCGGCGGTCGCGTCCACTCAGGCCGACCGCGCGCGCCAGTTCTCGAACGAGGAAGTCCCGTTCGGCGTCGGCCTGGGCAGCCCGCTCGGTGTCCCCAGCGCTGCGCGCCTCCTCGAGATCGTCTTCGATTTCCGCCAGGCGTCGGCGGTATGCCTCCTTCGCGCGGGCGTCGAGTAGCTCGCCGGCATCGCCGAGTTGGGGACGTTGGGCCGATGGTGTGCCTTCGCCGGCATCGGCGGCCACGAGGTCGAGGGCATGGAACTCCCGGCCCGGCTCGGCCAGGAGCCGCGCGAGGTACCGGATGCCTTTGAGGTCTCGCACCCTCACGGTGTCGCCTTCGAACGTCACAGACCAGTAGTCGCCCTCGCGGACGAACGTGTTGTGATCCATGCCCGGGGGTTCGAGCGGCCCGTCGCGGGGCTGGACCTGGGCGGCCAGCCGCCCTGGTTCGAGACTCCAGGACGGCGCGAGCGGCGCGCATCTCCAGCTCCGCTTGGTGTTCGTTTCCGGCTGCGCGGAGGGCCTCGGCGAGGCCGACGCGCGCTCGCGCCGCCTCATAGGATGCGCCGACCTCGTTCCAGATCTGCGCGGCTTCGGCGAAGAACCCAAGGGCCTCGCCCGCGTCGCCTCCGGCGAGCCGCACCCTTCCTTCGGCGAGCGTCGCGGCGGCGCCCAGCGCCTTGCTGTGGAATCGAGCGGCCACACGCTGCAATTCGTCGGCGGCCACGCGGGCTCGGTCGAGGTTGCCGGCTGCGATTTCGATCTCGACCTGCGCGTCGAGCAAGGGCGCCCGCTGCAGGTCAGTGTTCGGTGGGGACTCCTTCGAGGGCACCCGCAACGGCTGCTCCAGCGCGTCACGGATCGACGCGGATGCCGCCGCGACGTCTCCCTGGGCCAGGCGAACCAGCGCGAGACCCGGCTGCGGATCCCAGCCGACGCGGTGAGCCTCCAGCAAGGCCTGCTCGGCCCCGGCGATGTCTCCCTTGCCGAGGCGGATCCGACCGAGCACGTTCAACGGCCATCCGAGCTCGCGTCTCAAGTAGGGCCGAAGCTCCTCGTACGCCGCGAGGGCCTCGTTCTCCGCCTCATCGGGGGAACCGCGCAGCCTGAGGATCTCGGCGCGATGGACGCGGCAGCGCCCGTGCAGGCTCCCGACCGCGCGGGTCCGGGACCAGCGCTCGAATGCCTCCGTCCATTCCTCAGCCAGCGTCGTACTGCGCGAGCCCCTGCAGCGCGCACACGAGCTCGCAGAAGACGATCCCGGTCGAGAGAGGATCGAGATCGCCCGACACCGTGGCCGCTCCCGCCTCGTCGAGCATCGCAAGACCCTGCGCGACATCGCCGTCCACGATGAGCAGCCGCGCTTGGGCTACCAGACCAACGGCGGCTGCGGCGGCGTCGTGCCTCGAGCCGACCTCGATGGCGCGCCGGGCCCAGGACCGCGCGCTGTGTGCATCGCCCGACAGGAACCGCTCATACGTCCGCACCACCGCCAGCCAGGCGTGCGCCGACGACTCGTCGTGGCCCTCGAGGAGCCGTTCCGCACGAGCCGACCAGCCGCGCACCGGAGCCATCAGGGCGGTGTCGAGGAGCAGATGCAACGCCACCCGCACCGCCGCACCTGCGGCCGCGACCTGGTCACCGGCCTGCAGAGACGCCGCATGAGCCCGCTCCCAGGCCTCGATGGTCACATCGACATGTCCTGCCGGGTAGGCGATCTCAGCGAGAACCGGTAGGTCGTCGCTGCGCAGCAGGCCATCCGCGTCCGCCTGCGCGAGGATCTCGAAGGCGTCATTCCACTGCCCGCGAGCAGCCGCCTCGCGCGCCCGCTCAACGACGGTCCACCGGAACCATCGTCCATGGGAACACCTCAAGATGTCTTGCCGGTCTGAGCCTGACTAGCGGGGCGGAGCGTAACCGTCGGAGTTACCGCCGTAACACCCTTGCTTACGCCACTCAGATGGAGAACCGATCCCGAGTGGAAGGGAAGAGCCATGGACCGAGCAGATGTCAACGGCATCGAACTGGAATACGAGGTGCGGGGTGAGGGTGAGCCCGTCCTGCTCATCGACATGCTCCTCCCCGACAGTGTTCTGCCGTTCCTTTCAGAAGCGGCTCTGGTGAACCGGTACCAGCTGATCCGGTACCACAAGCGCGGCTGGGTCGGCAGTACCCACACGCCCGGGCCGGTGAGCATCGGGGACCATGCTGCCGACGCGGCGGCGTTCTTGGGTTACCTCGGCGTGACCAGTGCCCACATCGTCGGTCACTCCAGTGGTGCCGCGATCGGCGCGCAGCTCACGCTCGACCACCCAGAGTTGGTGCAAACGCTCACCCTCCTAGAGCCGACATTCGTGTCCTTGCCGCAGGGCCAAGCCTTCGTGCAGGGAGCAGGTCCGGTGTTCGAGGCCTACCGCAGCGGTGACCACGCGGGCGCGATAGCGATGTTCGTGAGCGCCGCCAGCGGTCTCGACTGGGAAACGTGCCGGGCATTGCTCGAGGAACACGTCCCCGGGGTGGTGACCCAGGCAATCAAGGATGCCGACACCTTCTTCGGGATCGAGGTGCCCTCGCTCGTCACGTGGGAATTCGGTGCCGAACAGGCAGCCGCCCTCCACCGACCGACCCTATCGGTCATCGGAGGGAACACCGGTCCAATGTGGGTGGAGATCGCCGAGTTCCTCCGCGCTTCGCTCCCGTACGTCGAGGAAGCCACGATCGACGGTGTGGGCCATCTCCTGCAGATGCAGGACCCCGAGCCCGTCGCTCGAGAGATCGCAGCGTTCCTCGAGCGGAATCCGATGAGGGACGCCTCGTGATGCGATGAGTGAGCCGGTCGCGCGCCCGCGGCGATGAGCACGTGCACGTCGTCGTACACCTGGGCCAGGCCTCGACCAACCATCACGTCCCAAACCGGCATGAGCGCGCGGCGTCACCCTGAACCAGCGTGATTCTCAACCGAGTCAGGGTTCGTGCATGAATCTCGCGCTGCGCAAGAACCGCCTGCATCTCGACAGTTGCGGACGACCTCTCGTGCCGCGAAGCGGTGAGTCGGAGGAACGCCGCAACGCCTGGCCCTCATGTCGAGACAATGTGTATCGGAAGTCGATGTTGGTTGGCACCATGTGCCCGAAACACTCGCTTCAGGTGAGGCCGAAGCGGACGGCACCCAGGTGGAGGAGCACGACGTCGACTTGCAGGTGGGCGGTGACTTCGGCGGATCCTTCGTAGAGGACGGTGTCCCCCGAGATCCAGAAGACACCGTGCTCCTGACCCGGCTATGCGAGCGCGAATCCGATCACCGCGCCGGCGACCGGCCGGCGGGCGTGGCCGTCACCTCGATCCCCGGCGGTCCCGGCGCTTCGAGGCAGGCCGTGGCCCACGGCTCGTGCCCGCGCACCGCCCAGAAGTTGGGCGCCGGGGACCGTCGTGATCACAGTCCCACCCGGTCGAGCCGCTCACGGCCGGCGACGTCGAGGTTGTCGCTGTGGTGGTCGTAGGTGAGCAGCACCGCGTCGATCGGCGGAAGGTCGGAATGGGGATCGCCGGTCCTGCGACCTAGCGCGACGACGTCCCCCAGCCGAAGCACATTTCCGGCCCGGGGCGTCGAACGTCGGATCGGTCAGGATCGCCCAGCCTTCGACCTCGATGAGGCGTCGGTCCACCGTCGTGGGTCAGGCGGACGTCACTCACTTCGTGTGACGTATTGCCCAGTCCAGCGCGTAGTCCGCGATCTCCTCCCAGCCGTCCTGGGCAGGAAGCAGGTGCGGACCTTTGAACTCCTTGACCTCCGTGACCAAGCCGTCGGCCTGGTAGTGCTTGGCGTTCGACTGCTGCAGCTTCGGCGGCATCAGGTGGTCCTCACTGCCCGAGATGAACAGCAACGGGGCCCGGTCGGCGTTGTCGTAGGCGACATGATTGTCGTCCGGGCCGGGATGGATGTTCGCCAACGCGCTGCCCCAGAAGATCCGGCCGGACGCCGGGATGTGGTAGCGCTCGTACAGCCTCCGCGACTCCTCCTCGTTGAAGGTGTTCGTGAACGCGTAGTGCCACTGCTCGTGCGTGAAGCCGACCGCCTTATGCCGGTTGGCCGGGTTCTTCAGCACCGGGAACGTCGCCTTGATCTGGGACAGCGGCACCCGCTTCACGCCCTCGGTCGGTGCCGAGTTGATCGCGACACCTGCCGCGCCGAAGCCGTGGTCCATCAGGACCTGTGTGAACACCCCGCCGGCAGAGTGGCCGATCAGGATGGGTGGCGAGTCCAGGTCGCCGACGATCGCCTCAAGGTGCTCGATGATCTGCGGCACCGTCACCGTCTCGATCGGGGTCGGATCCGCATTCAGCGCCTCCACCTCGACCTCGAACCCGGGATACGCCGGGGCGAGCACGCGGAAGCTGCGCTGTTCGTAGTGGCTGATCCAGTGCTCCCAGCTCCGGGGCGTGACCCAAAAGCCGTGGATCAAGACGATAGTGTCTGGAGTGTTCGGGTTGGTCGGCATCTACCAAGCGTACGAACTGAACCGCCCCGGCTTCGGTGGGGCTCTGGGGTGCCCCGGGTTTGGTGCAGTCGGGTTGTTGGAAGCTAGACCACGACGGTCTTACTCTGGTTTCGAATTCTTGCGGGGACAGCCAGCCGAGCGGGCTGTGTCGGCGGCGTCGGTTGTGTCAAATCTCGAAGTACTGGAACACGGCGTTGGCCAGTTCGATCCGGGTGCGCCGCCGCTAGCGGTTGAGCACGTCGACCTGCATCCGCGACCAATTGGCTCGATCATGGCATTGTCGAAGCAGTTCGCGCCGGTCATCCGCCGATCAGGAAGGCGAGGGCGTGTCGGGTGCCCTTTCGGAACTGGCGACGAAGGGTGGGACTTGCGTGGCGGAGAACCGCCCACCCATGGGGGATCCGGGCCACAGTTCGCCCGAACAGCGGCCAGCCAGCGGGGCTATCTACTCCGGACGACGCCTGCCGACGACTACATGCCCGGTGAGTGGGACGTCGACACCGCCCGATTCGACCACATAGGGCTGCAGGGCGTCGTACACTTCGGCGCGGATCTTCTCGACGACCTCGGCCGAGACCAGCTCTCCGAGGGGTGTGCTGTCCAGCTCGGTTGCGATGGCGGCATCGATCGACGGGTAGTGCGCCGTGGTGTCGAACGTCCGCGTGGTCTCGATCGTGAGGGCGGCGTCGGCGAACAGGCCTTTCAGGTATCCGAGGTCCCCACATGACCAGTAGGTGTCGAACAGCGCGGTCGCTTCGGGTCCTGCGTGGTGGTTCACCACCTCGACGATGCGCTTGTAGGCGGATTGCGCCGCAAGGTCGGCGGGCACGCTGATGGCCACCACGCCCCCACCGGTGGCTGCTCGTGCCATCTCGGCCATGGCTTGGCCGCGGTCGGGGAAGAACATCAGCGCAAACTGGCACAGCACGACATCGAAGGACCGGTCCTCGACCGGCAGGTCGCCGGCGTCACCCTGTATCCACTCCAGCTCCGGACGAACGCGTCGGGCCACGGTCAGCATCGCTTCGTTCAGGTCGACACCGACGATTCGTGAGCCAGATCCGAGCTGGTCGGCGGCGGTCCTGGCGACGATGCCCGTCCCGCAGGCCACATCGAGGATGCTCTGCCCAACGGACACGCCGCTTGCCGCAATCAGGTGCGGCGCCCACTCCGCGAAGAGCGCCGGCACGAACTTCTCTTCGTAGGCCTCCGCCGCCTCGAGCGGGATCTGGAAGGCCTCGGTGTTGGTCTTAGTGCCCATGCCGACGAGCATCCGCGGTGAGGCGGTTGCATGCATCGGTCAGCTGACCCATGTGTCGACCCATATGTGGAGCGGGCGCGTTGTCAGTCCGCCGAACCGTTGAGCGCACGGCTGGTGCGCTCCGCGAAGGCGGCAGCCTCTGCACGGTTGCGCACCTGCAGCTTGGCCAAGATGCTGCTCACGTGGTGCGCCGTGGTCTTGCGGCTGACGTAGAGCCGCTGCGCGATCTCTGGGTTGCTCAGCCCGAGCGCGAGGAGGTCGAGGACCTGCCGCTCGCGTGCGGTCAGGGCCTCGCGGCTGCGCGGCTGAGATCTGGCTGGCCGACCGATGGAGCGCAACAGCGCTGCGGCACGGTCGGCCAGCCTCGCCGCGCCCAAGCGCTCGAAACTCGACAGCGCTCTGCGTGCCTGGTCGGCGGTCACGTCCGGGCGTGACGACCCGAGGAGGGCGGCCAGATCCAGACGGCAACAGGCGGTCTCGTACGGCAGCTCTAAGGCAGACCAGATCGAAAGCGCAGCCTCGAACGCCGCCTCCGCCACACCGCTGTCCCCGCCCGCTGCCGCCACCCGACCCCGCGCGGTCAACGCCGCCGCCGCGACCCGGTCCTGCTGATCCTCGATCACCAACCCGGCGAGCTGGTCGGCCGCCTTAGAGGCGCCTTCGACCGACCCTGTAGACACGCGTGCAGAGACAAGAAGTTCAAGGGCCTCCGCTAGCAAAGCCCGATGGCTGCCGAGGCGCTGCAGCCGGTGCTCGAGTACTTCGCCGGCTGCCGGCGCGTCGCCTCGGGCCAGGCACAGCGCGGCCCTCAGAAGCGACGCTTCGGCCTCCGCCCGCACCCCTGCCTCGAGTTCGTCCAGCAGCGCTGCTGGACTCTTCCAGCCGCCCCTGGCGGAGCCGGAGGTTCGCGAGGCGCACGGTTGCCCTGGCGTGAAGCCCGGGCGCACCGTCGAGGGTGATCCGCAGCGGCAGCGCCAAGCTCTCGTTCGGCGTCGACCCATCGGCCGATGGAGACCAGCACTCCGCCGTACAGCGTGCGGCACTCGGCATACAAGAAGGGGCAGCCGTAGGTCTCGATGAAGTCGTCGGCGACGCGGCACCATTGGGCCGCGCGCTCGGCGTCGCAGGCCAGGTCGCAGGCGCTGAGCATGTCGCAGCAGATGTAGACCACCGAATCGAGCCTCGAGCCCTCGCCCGCCGAGCACGGCAGCCATCGCCTCGTCGATCAGCGCGAACCCTTCCTCCGTGCGCCCCATGCCCACCCGGATGTGCCCGAGCTGCGACAGGCAGACGAGCTCGGTGTCCACGTCACCAGCGGCTCGCGCGACCGCCACCGCACGACTGGTGAGGGCCTCGGCATCGGCGAGATCCGGGTTGCGGTAGGCGCGGACCATCCAGACCCAGGCGTGGAGCGGCCCCGGCGCATGGCCGGTCAACAGGCGCTCGGCACGGCCCAGCCATCCGGCGGCCGCAACAGCGTTCGCATAGTCGGACTTGTAGATGAGGCCCAACCAGACTGCCGCCTCCACGGCCGACGAGGTGTCGTCGGTGCGTCGGTAGAGGCGGAAGGCGTGGGCCGCCGCATCAACGCTGCCCTTGGTGTCGCCGAGCCACCACGCGGCCTGCGCAAGTCCCATCCAGGCATCGGCGCTGTCGCCCTGGCCCAGCGCGCCCTCGAACGCGTCCCGAGCCGCCTGCCAGCTCCCAGCCTCAAGCGCGGCGGCCGCCTGGGACAGCAGAACATCGACCGTCGTCCCGGCCATCCCACCATTGTGCCGTCGAGGTCGAGGCGGTGGCTGCTCCGGCCGTCCGGATCTGCCGCCGAGGGTGTGCCCGGATCCTTGCATGATCGCGTAGCAAGCGAACGACTGCGCTCCTGGATGGGGTATCTCTAACGAATGTTGGTTGGGACCACGTGCCCCACACTGGTGACAAAGACATCCCTGGTCTACCCCCAGGCGGACCACACGCCGGCAAGGACCTGGGCCGGCACACCGGGCTCGTCGAGCAGGTGCTGCACCGGGCGTTCGAGCTCGTCGCGGATCGGTCGCACCCAGTCTAGGTCCTTGCCGGCCGGGTCCTCGACGGGCTCCGACAGTGAGCAGCCCGCCCGCTCGTGAGCCCAGCGCGAGCGTCATGCCAGTGCAGATACTTCGCGGTTTGGCCATCGCGGACTACGAGGCCGTCATCTTCTGAACCGTGTCGGGTGATAGCTCGTTGTGGAATGGGGCATACTCCGCTGTTGAGGTCACTGGCGCCCCGATCAGTCCCATCCGATGACACCGGAAAGGATCATCTAGTGAGTCCCCTGCCCGCGCTGACGCGCCGTTCCGTTCTCGGCTTCGCGCCCGTAGCTTTGACCCTGGGTCTGGCGGGCAGCGTGCCGGCCGTCGCTGTTGTTGACGACGGTGTCGACCATGACCATCCGTTGTCCACCCCGGGCAACGCGGCCCAGGTTGCGTTCCACGATGCGATGCGCAAACTGTGGGAAGACCACGTGACCTGGACACGGCTGGCGATCGTGACCTTCGCCGCCGACTACGGAGGGTTTAACGCGACCGCGGCGCGGTTGCTGCAAAACCAGGTCGACATCGGCGACGCGATCAAGCCGTTCTACGGCGATGCGGCCGGCGCGCAGCTGACCGCGCTGCTGCACGATCACATCACCATCGCGGTCGAGATCCTGCAGGCGGCCAAGGCCGGTGACACCGCCGCCTTCGACGAGGCGAAGGACCGCTGGTACGAAAACGCGAAAGACATCGCCGACTTCTTGTCCGCCGCCAACCCGGAGTTCTGGTCCAAGAAATGATGCGGGCGGACATGAAGACCCACCTTGACCAGACCCTGGCCGAGGCCGCCCATGAGCTGGCCTGATTACCCGGCAGCGTGGCCGATTACGAAGCTGCGCACCTCCACATCCTGGCCATGGCGGACGTGTTGAGTTCCGGCATCATCGGACAGTTCCCGGAACGCTTCCGCTAAGCCATAGTCCGGGGCCTCGTACTTCACATCACAGGGGGGAGTATGGAGCCTCGGCTCGTCGAGTCAGAGGCAGCGCTCACGCCGTAGGAGGGCGAGGTCCCGGTCGACGTGTTCGTACACGACGAGCAACCGTAGCCATCGCAACGGTCGGTCCAACCTCTAGAGATTCAGCACGCACCTAATGTCCGGAGCGATCGCCTGGCTTCCACACGCTGGCTGGATCGAGGGCAAGACGGATTGGCCTTGCGCCCACCGAAGGTTCTAATACAGCGCGTGACGATGAGTCGAGTGCGGATTGTGGCGGACGGAACGGCCCCGCCGATCCCGGCGACTCGGCGGGGCTGTCCGTTGGTTGACTAGTCGTGGCAGTTGAAGAACTCGTTGACGGTGCCATCGGGCCGAGCGTTGAAATGTTCGGTGGCGTGGACTCGGAACGTTGAGCCGTCCGATCCTGTGCCGTGCACGGTCATCGTGAACGTGCCGTTCACGGTGTTGCCGTTCGCGTTGAACCCACCCCACACGGTGAACTTGCCGGTGAAGCTCGGCAGGTCCGGGTCCTCTAGGGGTACAGCCACAAAGGTGCCGGTCTGGGTGAACGTTTCGTGGGTACACCGTCATCGAAGGTGGTCGTGTGCTCGATCAGGTTGCTCGTCGTGGTGATGGTGTAGAGCGGTCCATCTTCCTCACACGTGGGCACGACGTCGACGAAGGTCTCGAAGCGTTAGTTAGAGCTGGACGTTGCATCCGCTCCGGGTCCGCGACCCGCCTGGCCCGGCAGCCGCACTTGCCGGGCCGCGGCACCGCGTCCGATGTTATGGGATTGTGCCGTCGGTCGTGTCGCCTGCGGCGGCGGTGAAGTCTGTTGCGGTGTCGACGCCGCTGCCGCCGCTGAAGCGGTCGGCGGCCGGCCCACCGGTCAGGCGGTCGTCGTGACCGGCGCCGATGAGGGTGTCATCCCCGGCCCCGCCGATGAGGGTGTCATCCCCGGCCCCGCCGGAGAGGGTGTCCTTGCCGTCGCCGCCGTCGAGCCGGTCGATGCCGTCGTCGCCGTTGAGCACGTCGTCTTCACCCGCCCCGATGAGGGTGTCGTCCGCGGTTCCGCCGGAGAGGGTGTCCTTGCCGGCGCCACCGTTGAGCCGGTCGATGCCGTCGTCGCCGTTGAGCACGTCGTCTTCACCCGCACCGATGAGGGTGTCGTCCGCGGCTCCGCCGGAGAGGGTGTCCTTGCTGGCGCCCCCACACAGCAGGTCGATGCCGTCCGCGCCCTTGAGCGTGTCGTTGCCGCCTTGTCCCATGATCAGATCGACACCACTGTCTCCGGTCATGGTGTCACCGTCGCTGCCGCCGGCCCGCACCGTGAGCTGGATTGTGCTGGTCGCTTGCCCATCGCTGACGGTGATGGTCACGATCGCGGTGCCGGTGCGGCCGGACACGGTGCGCACGGTCACCGTGCGGGTGGCTCCGCCGCCGACGAATGCGATGTTGCCATTGGGCGCCAGCAGCGAGTTGGAGGAGTTGGCGCTGAGCGCAAGCGACGTCGCCGCGCTGTCCACATCGCCCACGGTCAGGTTGATCGTGCCCGAGCGGTCGTCGGTGCCGCAGGTCCCGCCGGCAGCCACCATCACAGTCGGCGCGTCGTTGGCGCCGGTGACTGTGATGGTCACGGTGGCCGGGTTCGAGGACAGGCTGCCGTCGCTGGCCCGGTAGCTGAAGGAGTCGCTGCCGGCGAAGTCCGCCGCCGGGGTGTAGGAGAACGAGCCGTTCCCATTCAACGTCAGGCTGCCGTGGCTCGGCCCGGACACCAACACGGCGCTCAACGGGTTACCGTCCGGGTCGGAGTCGTTGCCCAGTATTCCTGGGGCGGGCACGGTCAGCGCCGTGTCTTCCGCCGTGCTGTAGGTATTCCCGGCCGCGGTCGGCGCGTCGTTGGCGCCGGTGACTGTGATGGCCACGGTGGCCGGGTTCGAGGACAGGCTGCCGTCGCTGGCCCGGTAGGTGAAGGAGTCGCTGCCGGTGTAGTCCGCCGCCGGGGTGTAGGAGAACGAGCCGTTGGCGTTCAACGTCAGGCTGCCGTGGCTCGGCCCGGTCACCAGCACCGCGGTCAGCGGATCGCCGTCCGGGTCGGTGTCGTCGCCCAGCACCCCCGGCGCGGCCACCGTCAGCACCGTGTCTTCCGCCGTACTGAAGGCCTCGTCGGCCGCGGTCGGCGCGTCGTTGGCGCCGGTGACTGTGATGGCCGCGGTGGCCGGGTTCGAGGCCAGGCTGCCGTCGCTGGCCCGGTAGCTGAACGAGTCGGTGCCGGTGTAGTCCGCCGCCGGGGTGTAGGACAACGAGCCGTTGCCGTTCAACGTCAGGCTGCCGTGGCTCGGCCCCGTCACCAGTACCGCGGTCAGCGGGTCGCCGTCGGGGTCGGCGTCGTCGCCGAGCACGCCAGGGGCGGGCACGGTTAGCGCCGTGTCTTCCGCCGTGCTGTAGGTATCCCCGGACGCGGCCGGAGCCTGGTTGGTCGCCGTGCTGTTCAACAGCACGGCTACGTTGTTGGCGGTGAATTTCGTGGCCGCCAGGTCAGGCTTGCCGTCGCCGTTGAAGTCAGCCGCCGCCACCGAGCTCTGTGTGCTATCGACGGCGAAGTTGGTCGGGGCGGTGAAGGTGCCCCCCGTGTCGCCGTGCAGCACCAAAACGTGGGTCTCGTTGTGGTTGGTGACGGCGAGGTCCGGGTCGCCGTCGCGGTTGAAGTCGGCCACCGCGACGGCGGACATGCCGCTCTCCGTGGTCAGGATGGTCGGGCCGGTGAAGGTGCCACCGGTGCCGCCGAGCAGCACCATGATCTCGCCGGGGGATTGGTCGGCGACCGCGAGGTCGGGGTCGCCGTCGCCGTTGAACTCGCCCACCGCGACCGAGACGGGATCCAAGCCTGAGGCGACCGGGGCCGGTGCGGTGAAGTCGGCGCCTGTGCTGCCGAGCAGCACCAGCACGTTGCCGGAAAACTGGTCGGCGACCGCGAGGTCGGGGTCGCCGTCGCCGTTGAACTCGCCCACTGCGATCGAGAAGGGACCGGTGGCTGTACCGACGGTGGTCGGCGCGGTGAAGCCGCCGCCGGTGGTGCCGCGCAGCACCAGGATCTCGCCGGACCCCTGGTCGGCGACTGCGAGGTCGGGGTCACCGTCGTCGTTGAACTCGCCCACCGCGATCGAGGCGGGGAAACTGCCGGCGGGGAAGTTGGTCGGGCCGGTGAAGGTGCCGGCGGTGCCGCCGAGCAGCACCTTGATGCTGCCGAAGCCGTCGGCGACGGCGAGGTCGGGGTCACCGTCGCCGTTGAACTCGCCCACCGCGACCGCGAACGGGAATCCGCCGGTGTCGATGTTGGTCGCAGCGCCGAAGCTGCCATCAGCGTCCCCGAGCAGCACCGAGACACTCTCGGCGAATTGGTTCGCGACCGCGAGGTCGGGGTGACCGTCGCCATTGAAGTCACCCACCGCGACCGAGTTGGGGTTGTCTTCGACGTTGAAGTTGGTCGGACCGGTGAAGGTCGCGGGCGTCAACGCCCATGCCGGCGGGGCCGGAAGCAGAGCCGCGACCACCAACGACGCGAATAGGACTGCGAGACGGACCCCCCGCATGTGACCCTCCACTGGCGAACGTTGTCACCTCGAGCGTGGGATGGTAGGGCCCGGCCGGCCGCGTGGCAAATCGTGTAAATCCTGCTGTTGTTACCCTCGTCGCCTTCGTCCGGACTCGGTTGACGTCGTCCACAGTGGCGACGACGGTGTACGTATCCGGGTGACAGCATCGGCTGGGAGGCCCAGCAACCTACCCGGGAGCGCCGCGCTGACTTCGTCGCCAGCGACCAGGAGCGATACCCCACGACCCGCCAGGCCGAGTTCCAGCGCGTGCTGAGCGTGAAAGCCCACGATTCCGTCTTGGCCACCCCTACGTTTGGCCACCCTTACCGAGTTGGGCTTCAACGTTGTGGACGCCGATGCAAAAGCAGATGCTGACGACCACCTCGAAGTGAATCGTCCTGGGATCGGTGGGGACTCGACTCATTGGGAACCGGCCGCTTCCCGTGTCCGGTGTTGACCGTAGTACTTGGTTTCGGCTTCGACCGGTGGCCTCATGCCGATCTGGCCGTGAAGGCGGCGGTGGTTCCACCAGTCGATGTATTCGAATAGGGCGAACTCGAGCTGCTCGATGGTTCGCCACGGGCCGCGCGGCTTGATCAGTTCGGTCTTGAGCTGGCCGATCGTGGACTCGGCCAGAGCGTTGTCATATGAATCCCCGACGCTTCCCACGGAGCCGACCGCGCCAACGGCGAGCAGGGTGTCGGTGTAGCGGATGGCCAGGTATTGACCGCCGGCGTCGGTGTGGTGCACCAGCCCGTCGAGGCGATGCTGCTGACGGGTCCACACCGCCAGCTCCAGGGCCTCCAAGGGCAGCTCGGTGCGCATGTGACTAGCCACTGCCCAGCCGAGGATCCGCCGGCTGAACACGTCGATGACCAGCGCCAGGTAGGCGAACCCGGCCCAGGTGCGGATGTAGGTCAGATCGCACACCCACAGCTGATCAGGCCGCTGTGCATGGAACTGCCGGTTGACCAGATCAGCCGGCCGGCCAGCCGCGTCCTCGCGCAGCGTCGTGCGCTTGGCCTTGCCGCGGCGCACCCCGGCCAGGCCCAGCTCGCGCATCAGCCGCGCCGTCTGGTCCCGGCCGATGTCAATGCCCTCGCGGCGCAGCGCAGCATGCATCTTGCGCACGCCGTAGACGCCGTAGTCGTCCCGGTGCACCCGCTCGATGACCGGCTTCAGCGCCGCGTCGCGGATCGCGCGCGCCGAGGCCGGCCGGGTCTTCGCCGCGTAGTAAGTGGCGGGGGCGATCGCCAGGCCATGCTCGGTGAGCACCTCGCAAATCGGCTCGACCCCCCACCGCAGACCACCGTCGACCCGGCGGTCCTTGCCCTCGTCGATGAACCTCACCAGCGCTGCTGTGGCCGGTCGAGCTCGGCCCCGAAGAAAGCCGCCGCCGCCTTGAGGATCTCATTCGCCCGCCGCAACTCAGCGACCTCCCGGCGCAACCGCTTCACCTCAGCATGCTCCTCGCTGGTCATCCCCGGCCGCTGCCCAGCGTTGATCTCAGCCCGGCGCACCCACTTCCGCACCGTCTCCGCCGACGCGCCGATCTTGGCTGCCACGGACTCGATCGCCGCCCACTCCGACTCATGCTGCGCCCTGGCCTCCACAACCAACCGCACCGCCTTCGCCCGCTGCTCGGGCGAGAACCTCACACCTGGCATGACCCCACATCCTCACGGATCGGAGTCCCCACCAGACCCAGGACACTTCAAAGACCTTCGAGTCACCGATCCTGCCGCGCCCGGGTGTGGGTCGCCCTCGCCGAGGTGAAGGGACTACACCAACGGCGCCAAGACCGAGGCGCACCACCCGGTATCGGTCCGTCAGGCCCTCCACGCGGCTCGGGTGTTCCTCGACGTGGGCGACGTGCACCTTCTGGGCCGGAGGACGCCGCGTAGCCAGCTCCTAAACCAGATATATGAAGCACTGGCACATCCAGACCCAGCGATCAGGCCACGATGCTTCACCACAGCACGGACACCCAGACGACATCACGTCTCACATGCCGGACCGGGCGCGTCCGAGTTGCGCACTTACCTGTATCCCACAATGCGCCGCGGACGCATCCGCATTGCCTCCTCGACCAAGATGCCGGAAACTGATCTCCCCTGTTCCCTCCAGGTCGGTTGTCTGGTCTGCATTCGCACCACATCGGGCAACGGGACCTTGACCCGGCTGCCGTAGCATCCGACCCCGGGCGGGTAGGTCACGATCCGACGCTCGGCGCCGAGATCGATGCGCTGCGTGAGCACACACCTCGTTTAGGACAAACCTCATGCTGAGCTGCCACGTGTGCTCAGTGCAGCACAATGTCCTCGTGTCGGCCATATCCATCAGACGAGAGCTCGTCATGATGTTTTTCGGGCTTGTGGTGCTGAGCGTTGCCCTGCTTCACGTTCTATTTGGCATAGCGAACTTCCAGCCCGGCTTCCCCAAGCTGGAGGGCATCGCCGCGGTTACGGCATGGGCCGCACTGGTCGCCTCGTTGGTCGCTGCTCGACGGTCGGTGTACCGGGCAATGCTGACGGCATGCCTCGGCACGCTGCCGCTAGCCGCCTGGTTCGCCTATGCGGTTCCGATCGAACGATCTGCGGATCCCCTCGTTCTCTGGGTCTCGCTCATCATTCCGACGATTACCGGTCTGGCAGCACTTGTGTTGCGGCCGCCGCATCGGGCCTTGCCTACCGATCAGCGGTCGATCCCCATCCATGAGTGCGCGCTCCATCGACGCACGCATTCACTAGGAGGACGGCCACCCTTAGCACAGACCCGAGGGGCAGGCAGTCGGTCAGGTCGGCGCGGATCGTGAGTGCACGCGGTGGGCGGCCGCTCCCGGACTGGGGGCGGCCGCCCGATCGGCGTTGCTTAGGCGTCTCTTCGGGTTATTGCGTAGGCGCCGGCGGCGAGACTTCCGACGACCCAGATCAGGCAGACGAGCAGTCCGCGTCCCGGTGACAGCACGGCTGTGCTTTCACCGGCGGTGGCGAGGGCTTGACCGGCGGCGGGGAGGGTCCAGTCGTTCACGGCGTTCCATGAATCGGGTAGTGCGTCCAACAGGGTGGGGGCGAGGAACACCAGACCGACCAGCGCAACCGTGGTGCCTGCGGTGTGTTTGATCACCGCGCCGAGTCCGAGGCCTACGACAGCGATGACTGCGACGTATAGCCCGCCGCCGAGCACGGCTCGCGCTACGCCTGGATCGCCGAGTGAGTCACCGAGGTGTTCCTGGTTGAGGATTGCCTGGCCGATGCCGAATGCAGCGAATGAGATGGCTGTGCCTGCGACGAGTGCGACCAGGCCGATGACCGCAGCTTTGGCAGCGAGGAAGGTGCGCCGTTGAGGGACTGCGGCCAGGCTGGTTCGGATGAGCCCGGTCGAGTACTCGGAGGTGATGGCGAGCACGCCGAGGACGCCGATCGCAAGTTGTCCCAGGAGCAGCCCGGCGAGGCTATTGCTGGTGCCGTCGAACGACGCCTGTTCCGCCGGACTCAGATCTGCGACCGAGCCGACCGTTGATTGGGTGACCACGACGGCGAGGCCGATGGTGACGACGGCGGTTGCGGCGATGGACCAGTAGCTCGACCGCAGCGAGCGGAACTTCGTCAGTTCGGCTCGTACGACGTTTAGAGGGTGCGGGTGCGCCTTGCCGGCGGGGACGAGGGGCAGGCTGAGGGTGGTCATGACGTGGCTCCATTCGCGGTGATCATCGGTGTGTCGAGCAGGTTGGCGCGGAAGTCGACGCTGTCTTCGGTGAGTTCCATGAAGGCCTCTTCGAGGGATGCCTGCTTCCTGCTGAGCTCATGCAGGGTGATCCGGTCAGACGCGGCGAGATCGCCGATCCGCGCCGGTTCGAGGCCGCTTACGGTGAGGGTGCCGTCGGGGGCCCTGTCCACCAGGGCGCCGTTTGCGGCCAGGGTCCAGGTGAACTGCTCAGCTTGCGGGGACCGAACCCGGACGGTGTTGAGCGAGCTGCTCCCGACCAGCTGATCGACGCTCGCGTCGGCGATCAACCGCCCGCGCCCGATGACGACGAGGTGTTCGGCCATCAGGGCCATCTCGCTCATCAGATGGCTGGAAACAAAGACGGTCCTGCCCTCTGCCGCCAGCGATTTGAGCAGCTCGCGGATCCATCGGATGCCTTCGGGATCCAACCCGTTGACCGGTTCGTCGAAGAGCAGCACCGCGGGGTCGCCGAGCAACGCGGCGGCGATCCCGAGCCGTTGGCCCATGCCGAGTGAGAACTTTCCGGCCCGCTGGCGCGCCACCTGTTCGAGGCCAACGAGCTCGAGCACCTCCGGGACGCGGCGGGGTGGGATGCCGTTGGTCTGGGCCAACGCGAGCAGGTGGTGATAGGCGCTCCTGCCCGGGTGCACCGCCTTGGCATCGAGCAAGGCGCCGATCTGCCGCAACGGCCGCTCATGCTCGGCGTAGCGGTGGCCGTCGATGGTCACCGAGCCGGACGTCGGATCGTCCAGGCCGAGGATCATCCGCATCGTGGTTGACTTGCCCGCCCCGTTGGGGCCGAGGAAGCCGGTGACCCGGCCGGGCCGGATCTGGAACGAGAGGTCGTCGACGGCCAGGGTGTCGCCGTAGCGCTTGGTGAGCCCGTGGGCTTCGATCATGGTCAGCTCCTTGGTGGCGTGCCGGTCGATCTGGCCGGCTGATTGACGGTAAGAACGCGAAGCCGTCGGCGGCGACCACCTGGCGGACGGGTCTTGGCGTAGGTCGTGAGGTGGTACGTCACTGCCGGGTCATCGACCTGCGGAATGATGGCCGCCCGGCTTGTCCGCAGGTGGCGTTCTCGACGGCACTCACCGGTGTGGGAGGAGCTGTCGCGGCCGTGCGCCTACCGGCGTACATCAGATCAGCGCACAGGATGATGGCGCGCGCCATCGCGCGGCCCTACTCTCGAGATGTGAACCGCGCCACAGCCACCCTGGTGCGACTCCGGCCGGAGCTCCTGGACTGGGCAATCGTTGCCGTCCTGTCCGTTGGAACGGTCGTTGGTTGGGCAACGGACAGAGCGCATCAGCCGGCCTGGGCGCTGCCGTTGGACCTGGCCGCCTGCCTCGCCCTGGGGTGGCGGCGTTCGCGGCCGCTTCCGGTTCTTGCGCTGATTGTGGCGGTCGACGTCGCGCAGATCGTCGCGGACGTCCCGGCGAACACACTGATCTACGTCACGCTCATTGCCATCTACTCGGTCGCCGCGTACGCCACGCGTCGACGAGCGGTGGTTGCCCTGCTGGGAACCTACGTCTGCATCTTCGGCGCGTTGCTGTCATCGGCCGCCTCGATCGAGGGCGGCATTCTGACCGCCACGGCTTTCATGGCCGCTGCGGCGGTCTTCGGCGACAATGTCCGTACCCGCCGCGCCTACCTCGCCGCCGTCGAGGAGCGTGCCGCCCGCATGGAACGTGAACGCGACACGCATGCGGCGATGGCTGCTGCGGCCGAGCGAACCCGCATCGCCCGGGAGATGCACGACGTGGTCGCACACAGCTTGTCGGTCATGGTGGCGCAAGCCGACGGCGCCGGCTACATCATCGACACTGCACCGGAGCAGGCCCGACGCGCCATCGCCACCGTGGCCGAGACCGGCCGACTCGCGCTGACCGAGATGCACCGGCTACTTGGCGTGCTGCGCTCGACTGATGTCGAGGAAGAACGGACACCCCAGCCGGGCGTCGACCAGCTCGACGCGCTGATTGCCCGAACCCAGTCCGCCGGGTTGCCGGTCACGCTGTCGGTGCAGGGATCACCGGTCCGGCTCAGCCCTGGCCTATCCCTGACCGTCTACCGCATCGTGCAGGAGGCGTTGACCAACACCCTCAAACACGCCGGCCCGGCGGTCACGGCCACCGTGCAGCTTCGCTACCTCGATGACGATGTGGAGATCGAGGTCACCGACAACGGTCATCTCGCTGCCAGGCCGCAACCCGGCCAGACGAATACCGACGGCGGCCACGGACTTGCCGGCATGCGCGAACGGACGGCCGTCTACGGCGGGAACCTGACAGCAGGCCCGGCCGATGGCACCGGTTGGCGGATCTGTGCACGGCTACCGATGGACTCGCCCACGTGACGATCTCGGTGGTGCTGGTGGACGACCAGCCGCTGCTGCGGCTTGGTTTCCGGATGGTGCTCGACGCCCAGCAGGACATGACGGTCGTCGCCGAGGCCGGCAGATGGTGAGGAGGCTGTGGCTGTCGTCGCCCGGCACCAACCAGACGTGGTACTCATGGACGTGCGGATGCCGCGGCTCGACGGCGTCGAAGCCACCCGACGCATCGTCACCTCCGGCAGCAGGTCCAAAGTCCTGATCCTCACCACATTCGACCTCGACGAATACGCCTTCGCCGGCCTGCGAGCCGGCGCCAGCGGATTCCTACTCAAGAACGTCCCACCACCGGATCTGCTGACCGCAATCCGGGCGGTCGCCAGCGGAGACGCAGTCGTCGCCCCCAGCGTGACCCGACGGCTACTGGACGCCTTCGCCGACCGGTTGCCGACCTCAAGCAAACCCGCCGACCAGATCCTCGCACCGCTCACACCGCGGGAGCGCGAAATACTCATCGAGATCGCCACCGGAGACTCCAACGCGCAGATCGCCCAACGACTCGTACTCTCCGAAGCGACCGTGAAAACCCACGTCGGCCGGATCCTCGCCAAACTCCAACTACACGACCGGGTACAAGCCGTCGTGCTCGCCTACGAATCTGGCCTGATCCATCCCGGAAACCGTTGACAGTGCCCACATCCTGGACGCGGACCGCGCCGTGCCCTGATGCCGCAGGTCGTTGACACCAACGCAATCGTCGACTATCGGAGCCTCCAGGTGCGACACCGTGAGCTGCTCGACCGGAGCGCCGAGGACTGCCTCGAACCTAGCAAGCGGGTGGCAGTGTCGGTTCCCGGGCAGACACACTGACCGGGTGGGTGGGCTGGCAGGGCGAGCTGAACCGACAGCGCGCCAAAGCCTGGTCACCCAAGCAGCGCATCCTCAACAGCGCCGACCCTCGCATGCCCGACCACACGTTCAAAACGCCGGTGGCCGGTCGTCGTCCGCATCGTGTGGGAGCACGACGGCGAGGAACACATCGAGACCGAGGCGCTCGGCTGGAGCAACGGCGACGCCTACGTGCGGCTACCCGACAGCCGGTGAAGGTCCACCTCCGTGTGGCTCGACGCCAGCGATGTAAAGCGGCTCAACCCTTCCTAGTTGTCGTACACGGACAGTTGCGACCCTGGTCGACGTGCCTCCCGGAGTGGCCGGCTTGATCGGAAGGGCGTCGGATCCCGGTGGGGCCTGGCTAGTGTCGGGTCCGTGCTCATCGCGGGAGGACCTTCTGCTCCTGCTCACCGATGACACCAGCGGCCGGCTGGCTGCTCGCGCTGAAGAGGTCGAAATCGTGCTGGCGGGCGCGAACCTCGTCGACCTGGCCTTGATGGGACGAGTGGACATCTCACGCGAGGCCGAGCTCATCGGCGGTGATCGCTCCCCGATCGGTGACGCAGTCCTGGACACGACCCTGGAGACCGTCACCAGGGCGACCGTCATCAGAGGGCATGGGCCACCTACCCACGAACTGATCCGGCAACCGGGCAAGGAGGTGCGGAAGACGCTCTATGAGCGGTTGGTCAGCATGGGCATGTCCGCCACGAGCGACGCAGGATCCTGGCTGTCATAAAGGTCGACCGGTGGCCGACCCAGGATTCCCGCCACAAGGTGGAGGTGCGCGGACGGGTGATTCAGGCGCTGGTGGAGCAGACGACGCCGGATACGCGAACCGCCGCGCTGATCGCCCTCCTGCACACGATTCGGCACGAACCCAAGATCGTCGACCCTCGAAATTACGGCATGTCCGAGAGCCAACTCATCGCGCGTGGCGAGCAGATTGCCAACAGCAACTGGGCACCCGAGGCCATTCGCACGTCGATCGACACAATAATTGCCGCGGCCAGGAAACTGGCCCTGGCCGCGAGGCAGGCCGGTGGCGGTGGCGGTGGCAATGGCGGCAATGGCGGTTGAACCCCCCGCCACAACTCGAGGTTCGGCTCGATCGCGACACACGCCGTCGGCACCGCGCTGACCCATCGCAGCAGGCGACCTGCCGCCACGCGGCCCGGCCCGGCCCGATAACTCGCCCAACTGTGGGCTGTGCGCCGGCTGGCGTTCGACCGCACCCTGCCACCATCGGAGGTGCTGGGCCGCATCCGTGACCTTTTCGCCGGCTACGACGATCACTAGGGGGCGCATTTGGTCCGTTCGCCTGACGGGTCGGCTCGCCGTGTGCGAGCATCCCACCTCGTGGATAGGAGCACCGGCCGTGTCCGATCCGCCGACCACCACCATGCCAATCCCGCCGCCCACCGAGCCGCGCAAGCGCCGTTGGCTAGTGCCTACCGCCGTCGGTGTCGGCGCGTTCCTGCTCGGCCTCATCATCGGCGTCGCTGGCACAGGGTCTAACGAGACCACTACCACGGCCGGACCGTCGGAGCCACCGGTCTCTGTCACCGGCACCGCGACAGTCACCGACGTGCCTTCCGACCCTCCTGCCGCGATCGAGGAGTCGTACACGCCGCTGCCGTACACGCCGCTGCCGCCTCCGGACTATCCGGCGGAATTAGCCGTCCTTGCGGACGAGATCGGATGCAGCGACTGGGTGGGCGCCAGCGAGGACACGCCGCACGCAAGGGCTTGGGGTACATGTGAGTTCGACGGCAGCACGGTACGCCTCTATGCCTTTGGGAGCTGGGTGGAGCAGGAATCGTTCGTGGACGTCGCCCCCATGCTCGGTATCAACCCAGACCTCACAATCCCGACTAGCCTCGAACTGGACATCCAGATCTCCGCCGTTCCGGACGATCTCGCCGTGTTCAACGACCTTGAGTCGGCCCTGACCAAAGCAGCCGTTGCCCGGCTTCAATCCGGTTCATGACAAGCGCCTGACGTTCGATACGCGGAGCGCGGACACGTCCGGAGCCCACCACCGGGACCACGCACTTCGGTGGTCTCGGCTGGGATCACAGGACGAATACAGCGAACTGCCCCGCAATATCGGCTGGATCGCCTACGATCCGGGACCTAATCACAGACAGCGAGGGGGCGTCTGAGAATGAAACACGTCATGGCGGTGGCAGCTCTGGTGCTGGCCCTGGCCGGTTGCGGCGGGTCCAGCGGCGAGGGGGGCGACGCCGCACCAACCAGAACCGTGACGGCTGACGCTGAGGCGATCGCCACGCCGACGACCGCGCCCGAACCGACACCCGAGCCCACCGTCTCGGTACCGGTCACGAGCGAGCGCGGGAACATCGTCAAAGCGGTGGGCGAGACAGCCGGGGTCATGGACCTCGTCACCGGCAACCTGTGGGTGGAGTTCCAGGTCACCGGGATCGAGGTTGGCGGCACCTGCACGGCGGACTACGTCGAGCCATCCGAGAACGGCCAGTTCCTATTCGTCTCGCTCAGCATGTCCACGGCCACCGAGTGGCCCTCTGACATGCAAGGCGTCAGCCTCGATTTCAACCCCAACGAGTGGTCGGTGATCGGGGCGGACGGGCTCACCGAGAATGAGCTGGCCACCGTGTCTACCTACGGATGCCTCGCCGAGGGCGATCTGGTCCCGGTCACGGTCGGTCCCGGCGAGAACGTGGTGGGGACCGTCGCGCTGGACACGGCCAACCCGTCCGGGGTCCTCGTGTTCAAGCCATGGTGGGGTGGCGGCAGCGGTTGGGAGTGGACGTACTGATGGCCCAGCCAGTCGCTCCCTACCCCAGCCGCGTTGTCCCGCCAGTGGGTTCGCCGTCGCGTCGCTGGTCTGCGGCGTTTGAGCTTGACTGTTCCGCCGGGTCGAGTCGTTGATTACGTCGCCGCTAGCTCGCGGTCTAGCCAATTGATGGCACTGTGGATCGGGACGAGCACTTCCTTGTTTGCGATGGCAGCGTAGGCCGCTTCGAGAACCGGTGCAGGGTTGCCGGGCGGTGGCAGGGTTCGTGTGAAGGTCCACTGAATCCGGGACGGTGGGGTGATGACCCGCGAATGGGAACCGGTGCCCGCGCCGCTCGCCATGGTCACCCGGGGTGTCGGGACCGTCTCCGCGTCCACGGCATCGACAACGGCGTCGCCATGGACGATTGCGTTGCGGGCATGGCGTGAGGCCCCGCACCACAGCGGGCCACGCGGGGGCACCGCCCGGACCCATCGGGCGGTCACCTGGCGGACGAACCAGTGCGCCACCTCGTGATCCACAATGAACGGGTTGCGGAACTCCGGAATCAGGTGGATCACCCCGGTTCGGCGGTTGTACGCAGCGCGACTGCCTCCCGTCCCGCCAGGTGTGAAGTCGAATAGGGGAATGCCGCCATCGGTCAAGCCCGCCGCCGCGAGCATCCGATGGACACACCCCTCCACCTGATCGTCCTCCAGCGGCTGGCGCTCTCGGTCCAACAACGCGTCCCACATGAACGCCCACCCCGCGTTGGCCACGGCGTCACGCTGGGTAGTCCACGATCACCGCTCCCAGTCGCACTGTCGCGTCTTTCTCTCTCCCTGACAGCTGAACCAATCCGGGAAACAGAGAGGGGACCCGGTGGGCTCATCTCGTGTCTCCGCTCGTCGCGGTGATCCGCCGCGGCGAAGTGGTCGAAACACTGGTCCAGCTCATCCGGCGACAACAAAGGCCCACCATGGTCCGGGCAAGGACACCGCACGAAATACGAGTGACCGAACTGCGCCGACCGGTGCGCATGAATCAGCCAGAGAATCTGTAGCGCGTTGTAACCCTGCTGCGTGCACCAGTCAGTCGCCGGCCGCGGACCCCTGGTCGCCAACTCGTCGATCAGCCCGGCCCACACCCACTCCGGCCACGGCCCGGGCGGAGGATGGTCGCGTGCGGCGCCTCACCACGCGCCCTCACTGAACCGCTGACGCCACTCGAGCCCCCCGGGGATCGTCCGGCAACGGCGAGTCGTCGGGATGGTCCAGCCACCAGCCGAACCTGGCACCTGACCACGGGGACCACGCATCCGCCAACGACGCCGCCCCCGGCCACTCCGACGGCGCAAACCGGCACAACGTCTCCGGCGGCACCTCCATCGAGCGACGACGGCGCCTCACGACGCCGACTCCAGCCCATACACGCCACGCAGCCCACGACGCTGCAGACGAGGCGGCCGAGGCGTCCTCCTGGTCGCCCATCGGCACTCGCAACGCCACGATGAGCCGCGCCAGCAGTAGTTGCTGCGCCCGCAGCTCAACCAGTGCCGGATGAGCCCGCGTCTCACCCAACCGAGACATCGCCAGCTCGCCCTCGGCGTCGACCACAGCTTGTAACGCCTCACACGTGCCGGCGACCCGCACCGCCTGCCGCAACAGCGCCAACTCATGCTCGGCCAACGCGAACTCGTCAAGCACCGCCCGCCACAGCTTGCGGCCCGCGTCACCCGCACTCGCCGGCGCCGTCGGGGTACTCATCGCTTACCTACTTTCCGGATCGGTTTCAGGTATCGGGGAGATAAATCGTGCGACAGCCCCGCGCCGTGCATCGGCGTTGGGGTAAGAAGATCACTGGCGCGCCAGACCCGGCGCACATCTCCACGTCGAACGTGGAGCGCCAGAACCTGACCATGCGGATGGGAATGCGGCGCTTCACACGCCTGACCAACCCGTTCAGCCGAAAGGCTGAGAACCTGGCCGCTGCAGTGTCGTTGCACTTCATGTACTACAACTTCTCGCGCCCACACCTGTCGCGACTCTTTTATTTACGGCAGTTTTCCACATATCCCCTGGTGATCAAGGACGGCTAGCGCTACCCGCCGGTACCGGGGAGAGAGACAGGCGCGACAGCTGGTCAATCCGGGGGACGTGCCCAGAAAAACGGACATCACGCAGACGGTCCTGGCCCATCAGTCCTGGGCGGGGCGAGAGCTGCGGCGGGCAATGATCTCCTCCACCTTGGACTGAGCCTTCACCTCGGCAAGGCCGAGACGAGACCGCGCCTCCGGGTCGAAACCCAACCGGGAGAACACCCGCATCACCTGCTCACGGGGGGCGATCGTCAGCTTGATGTCGCCGGTCAGCCGAGCTCGGGCGTAGTCCTCGAGGGTTTCGCGAGCCAGCGCCAACGTTGGACCGTCGGTTTGACCCAACCAGTGGACACCCATGTCGAGAACACGTTCCATCGCCTCACCTAGGGTGAGGTCCCGGATCTCCGGCTCAACCTCCGGGACAGTAGCCAACGACCCCTGAACTGGCAGGGCACGGTGCCCCGGATTGCCAATCCGGCGCTTTTCCTCGATCGGCTTGGGAGGTCGGCCGGTTCTCGCCATGATCTCAGCCTAAGAGTCAGGGGATTCGGACAGTTTCGCGGCTTTGCGCGTGTGGGTGGGCGAAGGCCACCTCCCTCAGGTAGACGTCGTGCACTCGCCACCCTTGCGATCACGAGCGTCGGACGCGATGGTCAACGGATACTTGCGCACCACCTGCCGGGTCCGCGGCGTCGTGGAGCGGGTCTTCTCGGCTGAAGGTCAAATCTCCTGGTCCCATTGACACGCTGACCCGACAGGGACAGGTTGGAGCCGTTATCGACCATCCTGTCCCGTCTCCGGGGGTGTCGTCGTGCGTCGACGTTTCCTGATCAGCCTGTCCACGCTTGCCTTGGTGGCCTTCGGCCTGTCCACGGTGGGGTCCAGTGCCGCTCCGGGCGACGGTGACCATCTCGATCGTGTATGTCGGGGAGGTGACGGCGGGGCAGATCGAGGACATCCTCGCCCTCGGCGTCGACCGCCATGACCTCGAGTTCAGCCGGGTTCCCGGCGAGCGCGGGCAGAAGGCCAAGGTCCGGGTCGAGGTGATCCTGAGCGAGGCGCAGGCGCAGGGGTTGCGCGGCCAGGGCATCGCGATGAGCACGAAGAAGGTGGATGGGATGACCGCCGCCGAGCGCTCGACGCTGGCGGCTGCGGAGGGCTACCAGGTCTACAAGAAGTACGCCGGTCCCGGCGGGCTGCAGGAGGAGTTCCAGCAGGTCGCCGCCGACAACCCGGGCATCGCCAAGGTCGTGAGCATCGGCCAGATCGTCAACGGCCAGGACATCACCGCGGTCAAGCTCTCGAAGAACGCCGCGCAGACCAGGGACGGCCAGAAGCCCTCGGTGCTCTACCTCGGTGCCCAGCACGCCCGTGAGTGGATCACCCCCGAGATGATCCGCCGCCTGCTGCATCACTTCGTCGACAACTACGGCACCGACGCCGAGATCACCCAGCTGGTCGACCGCAACGAGTTGTGGTTCGTCCCGGTCGCGAACCCCGACGGGTACGACTTCACCTTCGAGCCGGACCAGCGGCTGTGGCGTAAGAACCTGCGGGACAACAACGGTGACGGTGTGATCACGCCCGGCGACGGCGTCGACCTGAACCGCAACCTGCCCTACAAGTGGGGCTACGACAACGAGGGTTCCTCGCCCAATCCCGGCAGCGAGACCTACCGCGGGACGACTCCGGGATCCGAGCCGGAGACGCAGGCGGTCGACTCGTTCGTCCGGCGGGTCGGCTTCGAGTTCTTCGTGAACTATCACTCCGCGGCCGAGCTCCTGCTCTACGGCACCGGCTGGCAGGTGTCGACGCCGACGCCGGACGACGAGATCAGCGTCGCGCTCGCCGGTGACGACGCGAACCCGGCGGTCCCCGGCTACGACCCGGACATCTCGGCGGAGCTGTACACCACCAACGGTGACACCGACACGCACATGACGGAGTTGTACGGCGTGCTCGGCTTCACGCCGGAGATGACGACGTGCGAGGTGGCCTCCGACTCCGTCCCCGACGACGAGTGGCTGGCCGAGGACTGCGCCAGCGGCTTCAACTTCCCCGACGACGAGGACCTGATCCAGGCGGAGTTCGAGAAGAACATCCCGTTCGCGCTTTCGGTGGCGAGGTCCGCGGACGACCCCGACGACCCGGAGTCGTCGGTCGGGCGGACGGCACCCGACTTCGTGGTCGACTCGTTCACCACGTCGTACGGCGACCCGCAGCCGGTGGCTGTGATCGCCAAGCGGGACCTGAACAACGTGCGCCTCAACTTCCGGATCAACGGAGGTCCGACCCGGGTGGTCAAGGTGGCCGAGTGGGATGGCGGCGAGCGGTACGGCGACGAGAACGACAAGTACTACGCCGAGCTGCGCGGGACCGTTAGCGGAGCCGGCGGCGGCGACGAGGTCACCGCCTGGTTCACCGGGCTCAAGGAGGGGACGGGCCCGATCACCAGCGACTCCTTCACCTATCAGGTGTCCGCGGCTGCGCCGGCCGACGTCCTGGTGCTGGCGAACGAGGACTACACCGGCGTGAACCCGACGTACCCCGCGTCGGTGACCGCGCCAAAGTACGCCGGCCAGTACGAGCAGGCGATCAACGCCGCGGGCTACTCCACCGACGTGTGGGACGTGGACGCCCAGGGCGTGCCGCACCACCTCGGCGTGCTCGGCCACTACGACGCGGTGGTGTGGTACCTCGGCGACAACCGCATCACCCAGGATCCCGAGGACGAGCTGATCAGCACGCCGTTCGGGCAGCTGCCCGACATCGGCGTCGCCGAGCGGCAGCAGTTCCTCACCCTGTCCATGCGGGACTACCTCAACGAGGGCGGCAAGCTCGTCCACGCCGGCGAGACGGCGCAGCACTCCGGGCTGCCGGGGATCGGCGACGCGGTCGGTGGCCTGTTCTACGGGCTGAACGGCGATCCCGAGGCGGAATGCGTCGTCGCCACGATCCCGGGTTTCTTCGAGGACTGCCTGCTGCTGGCCGACGACTTCCGGCAGTACTACCTCGGCGCGTTCACCCGCACCGACACCGCCGACCCGGCCGGGATCACCGGCGTCGCGGACCCGCTGAGCGGGTACGCCGCGACGTTCGGCGGGCCGGTCGTCGCCGGGGACAACCCCCTCGATGAGGCCGGCGTGTTCTCGCCGACCAGCGACGTGCTGCCGGTCGGGGAGTTCCCGCAGTTCGCCAGCGCGGGGGCGGCGGAGTACGTCACCGAGGGCGTCGACCCGTTCGCCCCGATCGAGGGCACCCGGTACGCCGGTGCGCTGCACCAGGACGGGTCGTACATGCGGCTTGCCAAGACGGTCGACCTCACCGGAGCGTCGGCGGCGCAGCTGCGGTTCCAGCTCTCGATCAACACTGAGCCGTCCTACGACAACGTCATCGTCGAGGCGCACACGGTCGGCCAGGACAACTGGACGACGCTGGCCGACCTCAACGGTGGCACCCAGACCAGTCCGCCCGCGGAGTGCGAGCCGGGTGGCTTCCTACTGCAGATGCATCCCTTCCTCGCGCACTACCTGGGCGGGCCGGGCTGTACCGGCCCCGGCACGACCGGAACGTGGAACTCGTTCACCGCGACCACGGGCGGATGGCACCAGGCCGCGTTCAACCTGACCAACTACCTTGGCGGCCAGGTCGAGGTCGTGATCAGCTACGTCACCGACCCCGCCTCCGGAGGCGTGGGCGCGTTCGTCGACGACACCGCGGTGGAGGTCGATGGCGTGGTCGATGCGGACGGCTTCGAAGGCGCCACCAGCACCTGGTCGGTGCCAGGCTCCCCGCCGGGCAGCGGGCCCAACCAGGGCGACTGGCAGTTCGCCGAAAAGCTGATCAACGCGTTCGCCGCGACGTCGACGTCCGACACGCTGCTGCTGGGCTTCGGCCTCGAGCAGCTCAGCACCGACGGCGAACGTTCCGACCTGGTCGGACGAGCCCTGGGAGGCCTACTGGAGTAATCCGCAAAACCGGGCTCCTTGGGGGCTGCCTCCTGCTTGTTCCGTTGAGCCGGAGGGTGGTCGGGTTCGTCCCCAAAGAGGGGCTCCGCAGGCCAATTGGATCGTCATCCACCAGGCTCCGGCGCCTGGTGAACGGCTG
Organism: uncultured Actinomycetota bacterium; assembly: GCA_963757805.1. Taxonomy (GTDB): domain Bacteria; phylum Actinomycetota; class Actinomycetes; order Jiangellales; family Jiangellaceae; genus CAVWSM01. Next base: position 29,493 of record CAVWSM010000001.1, read on the forward strand.
GGAATCCGACGTGGCCTCGTGCTGCTGCGGTGACTGGAACGGTCGCGATCAACCGCTCGGGGCCTCTCGGCTGGTGACCTGCGGTCCTGAGCTTCGCCCACTTCAGGATTGATGTGAAGTACATCGTTTGCCGAGGTCCTCGCCGCGCGGACAGAAACGCCAACGTGACCGACGCTGACGATCTCGGCGACGTACCTGTCACTCATACGGAGACCTTACGTCGCCCCCTCGTTGGCGGAAGCAGTTTGTGGGAACGCTTCCATGGCACAGGTTCGGTGCCGGCTGGGCGGTGTCCAACGACGCGGGCCACACGCACCCGAGCAGCGCGCGGACCTGCCGGATCTGGCTGACCGCCTCGACGATCAGCTGCTCGCGGCGGGCGCCCAGGTGGCGCAGCCGGCCCCACGTCTCGTCCACCGGCTCGGGGATGTAGCAGCGCAGCTGTGCGGTCAGCCGAGCAATCAGCACCGCGTCCTTGTCGTCGGTCTTGTCGAAGGTCAGGTCCTCGCTGCGCCGCGCCCACGAGGACTGCATCGGCTGCACACACACGAACGACATGCCGCGGTCGGCGGCCAACTGCCCAACAACTCGCCACCGGTGCCCAGTCGGCTCACAAGACACCGTCACCCCCGTGAAACCCTTCGCCGTCGCCCGTTCGGCGGCCCAGTCCAGAGCACGGCCAAGGTCCCACGCCCGGCACGCAAACGTGCGGCGAGCCAGCACCTTCGAGTCGTGGTCGCAGACCACTACCATCTGCTTCTTGTAGGCCAGGTCGATCCCGACGATCGCGTTGTCCGTCAGCACCAACTCGCGCAGCCTCGCCAACTTGGCGTTGCGGTTGCGGTCGCCTCGAGACACGCCGCTAGCGTTGCCCATGAACGTCCTCCTCCTGCGATGGGACATCAAGCCCGACAAGCGCATCAGGGGGACGTTCCTACGCCACGGACCGACACGCAGAACGTCTTTCTATGCCGCGATTAGGTCTAGGACGCGTATGGCTGGAAGCGCTCTTCCTGCACTGGCGTCCACGGCAGCCTTGGCCAAAGCCAGTTCGCCGAACCGTGGTCCGTAGAGCCGTCCGGAAGGCTAGGGCGCCATCGAGTTGAGCGAGTCCCTTGCGCCACTCGACCAGACCACCGCCGATGACAGCCATGCAGATCTCGGTCAGAGAGCCGAGCGCTTCGTCGTTGGAGACGTGGCGGCTGAACCCGAGCTCTACTCGCGAGCTCGCGCGGCCGAATCCGACGGTGAGGTCCCAGGCGCTGCTACCCGCGAACCACAACGGGCTCGCATCAGGTCGAACGGGCTCGATCAACCAATACGGTTCGTCCTCGTCCTTGCGACAGGTTGCACTCCCACCCAGGTGATCGACCAGCGCGTCCGCAAGCCTCTGCAGACGGTCCGTGAACTCCTCGACACTCACGGACCTAATGTTGGCCGCTGCGGAGGTTCTCGGGCACCAGCACGATCCGCACATGGCGCTGTCAGCTCGCGCTCCTGCCGGGTCCGGATGGCGTTCCTCCTCGAGTGGAAGACGTGGGCGCAGCGATCCGGTCGGCCTGACTGCCAACCAGTTGGTTCTGCCGGACCGCGAACTCGGCAGACGTCAGAAAGCGGAGGCGGTACGACGTCGGCGGCGTAGGCCCAGCATGTACGGCATGCCGGAGCCGGCGACGGCCAAGGTTCTCCCGACGCGACCGAGCAAGGATGGATCCGGCAGCGGAGGGAGTGAAGCCGGAAGGTCCGCGACGTCCACGAAGTACGCCCGAACCGCACCGATCCCCTCGACGTCCTGAGACACTTCCTGCACGGGACCAGGCATGCGGGGTGTCCGAGGTGCGGTAGAGCTCCTCGGAGAGAAGCACGTACTCGGGAACCTCGACAGGGTTCTTCAGCAGCCGATGGACGAGTATGACGTCGATCCCGACGAGCTTGCGCTGCTGCCTGATGGTCTGGGTGGCGACCTCGCCGATATGCGCGACGAACTTCAGCTTCAGGTTGTTCGCCTGGGTGCAACCGTTGCACGGGCACAGGTTGGTCGCGACATATTGCCGCTCGAGGTGGAACGCCCGGTGCATGGCCGTGGCGGCCTGGAGAGTCAGGGCGACCGTTGCGTCAACGTCCAGCGCGTCGGCCTGACGAGAGAGAAAGGCTGCGTCACCTTCGATCTCGATCAGATCGAAGTCGGGCACGGCATCGATCACCTTCTCCAGCAGCCGCGCGGTGTTCACCTCGGCATGCGCAAGGCTCATGCGATGGAATCGCATGTACTCGGTGTAGCCGCCGATGTCAGCGATCAGGAGGAGGGAACGCCCAGACGCCATGCAAGACCGTACCAACACCCGGACACTTGACGTGGAGTCGAACGCATCGGGAATCGCTACCGGACGACCGTGGGAACCTTGGCGTCGGCTACTGAGGCGGTTGCTCAAGGTCGTCGTCACGCGGCGTGAAGCGGTCGAGCATCGAGTCAACCACCGCCCCCGCCTCGCGGGCGCTCGGCGTGTAGCCGAGTACGACGGGGAGGAAGCGGTCGGAGCGCAACGCCTTCAGTCGGAGCTCGCTGGTGGCTCTCACGGTGGCCGTCCGGCGGGTCCGCCGGAGCAGGGCGATCTCTCCGAACCCCTCCCCCGGACCGAGCGTTGCCACGACCCGTCCGTCCCCGATCACATCGGCCTCGCCCGACTCGATCACGAAGTAGTGGTCCCCGACGTCGCCCTGACGGAAGACGATGTGACCAGCGGGCACGTCGACGGATTCCAGGCCGCGAGCGAGCTGCTCGATAGCGGGCAACGGCAGGACGTTCAACATGGACACCGTGTGCAACATGTCGATGTCGTGGTCGCGCACGCCGATGGACCGGTCCATTCCTCGCAGCCGCTGCCATGACGCCACGGCGAGGACCGGACACAGAAGACCGACAGTCACGAGCGCAGGACGTACGCCGGCCCGGTCGACCACCAGCGAGGCGACGATCGCTCCCACCCCGATGGACAGGGCGACCAGGCTCTCCAACACTCCGAAGACCCGCGCCAGCACTTCGTCTGCCGCGAGTCTGGCCAGGAGCGTGAAACCTCCGAGATCGATCAGCGAGTTCCCAACGCCGACACAGGCCAACAGGCCCAACGCCGCGACCTGTTGTGGGAAGACGCCGATCAGCGTGACCGGCGTACCCCACAGGGCCACCCCGACGGCGAACCATGCGCCAAGGCGACGAGTGCCGACCAGCAACGACGCGGCGAGTGAACCCAGGACGGCACCCGCCCCGATGGCAGCGGTGAGGATGCCCACGCCCGGTTCGCCGGTCCCCAGCAGTTCGATGGCGACCACCACGGTGAGTACGGTCAGCGCCCCTCGGGTGAATGACTGCGCCGCTGCAAGGCCCATGATGAGTGCAAGGTCGCCGTTCCTGGCTGACGACTCGAATGCCTTCGACGGCCAAGCTCACCAGGTTGGTATCTCTCGGGGCGGATGGCCGCGGAGGTGCGTCGTAGTTCAGCCGCAACAGCAAGGCTGCAGCCCACAACGAGGCGCCCGCAGCCACAGCGAATACGACGGTCACGCCGGCGAACTGCAGCAGCAACGCTGCCAGCAGCGGACCCACCAAGGTGGCGGCGGCGTCCAGCAGCCCACGGACCACATTGGCGCTGGCGAGCTCGTATCCGGTGTGGCAGAGCGACGGGAGCAATGCGGAGTGCGCCGGTCGGTAGAGGGTGGCAGCGATGGTCGACAACACCGCCAGCGCATACACGATCTGCGACGGTCCGCCCACGCCCACGACGACCGCAGCTGCACCGGTGACGACACCACGCAGCACGGAGACCAGGATCAGTACGCGCTCCCTGCGGCCCTTGTCGGCCAGCGGCGACAACAGGGGGGCCAGGATCGCGGACGGAGCCATGCGAAGGAGTCCCACCAGCCCGACAGCTGTCGCACCACCGTCCCGGTAAGCAACGATCGCGAGCCCCACGGTGAACGCCCACTCCGCCGTCCAAGCTCCCAGGAAGCTGAGCTGGGCTCGGCGCAGGTTGGGGTTTCGGGCGTTGCTGGTGAACGCGCCCGTGGCATTGCCCAGCCTGCCCCGGAGTCCCTCACCCGCCACCCAGCGACAGTACCGATCCCTGCCTGGCATCGCGGGACGCCAACGCACTCACATGCCGCGGGTCGAGAGGCATAAACGTTCCCGCGAAAACTTCCGGTTCTGCCGCCGCAGAGCGAGGTAACCGGAATTCCCGGGACACGATGCCTGTGGCGTGACGAAGTGGAAGCGCCTGCACAACGCTGTGGGCAGCCCGTCGGCGATGAGTCTCGGCAGTGGTCCCAGTCTGTACCCACACCGATCAACCGCACTCGTGGAGAACGACATGACCGCTACCTACACCTTCGACGTCTTTTCCAGCCTCGACGGCTACGGCTCGGTCAGCGAAGGCGCCAACTGGGGCGGCTACTGGGGTAAGCAAGGGCCCGAGTTGCTCGACCACCGCCTTGCCTTGTATGGCGCGGAGCAGCGGATGGTCTTCGGGGCCAACACGTATCGGGCATTCGCGCGGATGCTGGCCTCGAGCACCGAGGAGTCCGAAGTGCGTGACCCATGGGTCACTCGGATGAGGAGCATGCCGGCAACGGTGGTGTCGACGACGCTGGAAGGCCCCCTCGACTGGCCGAACGCGACCGTCGTGAGCGGTGACGCCGTCGACGTCGTCGCCCGGCTCAAGGAGGAGTCCGAGGTGCCGTTGCGCTCGCACGGCAGCCTGTCGATGAACCGAGCGCTGATGGCCGCCGGCCTAGTCGACCGCGTGCAGGTGACGCTCTTCCCTGTCATCACCGGTCAGACCGGGCTGGAACCGATCTTCCAGGATGCGGCCGACTTCGACCTGGAGCTGCTCGAGAGCCGGACGCTCGACGGTCACACCCAAGAGCTCATCTACCGACCCACCCTCCATTGACCTCTTCGCGGAAGAAGTTTGGGCTAAGGCCTGGTCGCTGTGGGACGTCCGGATCATGCCGCGGTGAGGGCGGCTACGCTCGCCCGAATCATCAGCGTAAGGCGGTTTGCGCCAAGGGGTTTGGTTTGTGCCTCGTCCGTCGTCTGTCTCTGCATATTCAGCGTCACGGAGTCTGATGCGCCGTGTCTAGTGACGTCGGGGAGATCTGGCGGTTCCGCAATGCCGATGAGTCGGCGTCCTGATAGGTCAGTAGCGGCGAGCGCTGGATGGGCTCTTCTGTGCCGCTGGTTGTGAGTGTCATTAGGTTGACGGTGTGACCCAGGTCCGGCAATAGCCATCACCTACAACGCTTCCACCCGGCGCAGGACCCGCGCAGATCCAGGAAGTCGGCGAGCGACTGCCGGTGCTCTTCGCAAGCCACCCAGGTCTTTTCCCGCTCCGGCGCGTGGACTTTCGGATTGTTCCAGACCAGGACGTACGACGCCGACGCCCGGCAGCCCCTCGCCGAGCAGACCACAGGGTCGCTCATCTGCCGCGCCCATCTGCGCGTGATACAGGGACACGCCGACAGTGCGCCGCTCCGTTGTAGGCCCCGGCCCGCTGCAGAACCTTGAGTCGTAGCCTCGCAACGTCCACCTGGTCAGCCTGTCACCTCTCTGTGACCCCGAGGCAGCGCGCTGGTGTCGGCCCGGAATGCGGCAACTGTGGACGTTCCCGTGGCAGCGCGTTTCGACTGGCCCGCGGGATGGGCGAACGCTCAACTGCGGTCGCCCCGCGCTGATGAACAGCTGAGTGCTGATCTCTTGGTTGGTGCGCCCGTCCCGGGCCAGCCTGGCGATCTGGGCCTAGGCGAGTACTCCGCCGTCGACGCACCAGGTGGCGACAACACGATGGCGATCGGCATCAACGACGCCGGCCAGATCGTCGGCGCGTATGAGAAACCGGCTCGCCAACGGGATTGCTGCAGAAGCTGGCGACAACAACCGAGAACCCGTTGCTCAGCCTCGCCGTTTCCGGACGGTGATGACGCCGCACCTCGCTTCACCAGTTCGCGATCACCCGGCTCGGGCCGCCCGACCCGTCCTGCCACGGGATCAGGCCGACGTAGGCGACCGCACCGCGCGGCGGGATCTTGTCGAGACTGTTGACGTTCTCCAGGCCGTACCGGTCTGTCGCAAGGAACTCGACGTGGACCGGGAAGGTGGTCGAGTCGCCCGGATCGATGCTCAATGTGTCGACTCCGATCCCCGTGACGTCCCGCCGCTCGGCGAGCCACATCGCGGCGTCGAGGTCGAAGCCGGGAAAGTGGTAGTCGGGGAACGCAGGGCCGCCCTTATAGGCGAGCGGGTCGCCGACCTTCGCCGCCCAACCGGAGTCCATGCAGACGAGCGCGCCGCGCGGAATCCGCCCGTGGCGTCGCTCGAAAGCCGTCAAGTCGTCGACGGTCACGACCGTGTCAGGGTCGCTCGCCGCCCGCTCCGCGATGTCGACGACGACGATCGGGACGATCAGTTCCTGTGGAGTGATCTCCGGCGCGAGCCGCCCTCCTTCGATGAAGTGGCCCGGAGCATCCATGTGCGTGCCCGAATGTTCGGCGAGCGTCCACCGCTGCGCGTAGAAGCCTCCGTCCGGAATCGTCACGATCGTCTCCCGCGCCGGCGGGTCGAACGTGAAGACCGGGAAGCCTTCGGTGAGCACGTGAGTGAGGTCTTGGAACCGATGCTTGGCGGGGGGCGATGCGTCGGCGGTCGTCGGTATCGCGGCGGCCGCGGCCGTGCCGACTCCCCCGGCGAGCAGCGTGCGGCGACTGATGCGGCGCACGGGCTCCCGCGCGACCTGGTCGCGTACCTTCTCGATCGTTCCTGGAGGGCACATCTTCTCCTCCTTCTCAGAGCACGAGACGATTCAACCTAGCCCCATGGCCCCGAACGTCATCAGTCCTCCGGTGCACGGCTCCTTGACCAGTGTGCCGAGCCCGTGCGGCCTCGCGGTCCTCTGCTGCGTCTCGAACAGCTTGTGCAGTGTGCGGACCGAGATGAACTGCGCCGCAGCGATCTCCCCCCGGGGTGAGTTCCGGGTCGGGCCGAAGCCGGAGCTGGCACAAGTGCTGCTCGATCACGCCGTGCCCTCGGGTCAGCGCGTCGATCTTGCACAGCTCAGGATCTGAGCGGCGGATGTGGCGGTTCGTACGTCTTGCAAAACATGCCCGTTGTGCGAGATCTCGCTGACAGTTACCGGCCCAGCCCGACCCAGAACGAGCGGGGCGCGCGGCCCGTCCGGGTCGTGACACCCGTCCTTGATGACATTGGACTGCATACGCACCGACCAAGCCACCGAGATGGGAGCGATCGCCACCACGAACAGCCCTCCGAGGAGCACGGCCACGTAGGCCACCACCATTGACGGCTCCACTGCCAGCACGGCGAGGCCAAAGACGATCAACACGCCGCCCAGGATGCGGATGGCCTTCAGCTGTGGACGCAAGATGAACTGCAGGGTGCACCGCAGCCGTTGTTCGTCGTAGGGGACCCACATGCAGATCTGCATCGCCGCATCCTAGAGGTGCGGGAGTGGTCCGCCGCGGACACGGCTGAACGGCGTCTACGCGACCCTGAACACAGAGCGCGAATCAAGCACGAGTTCCGTCACCGATCCCTCGGGGCTGTTATCGCCAGGATGATCAAGCCAAGTCTGCGCCCGGTCCGAGCTCTACTCACAACTTCACGCTCATGCCGCTCCCAGTGCACGATCGATGGCATTCATGGGTCGACTACCAGCCGTGCTGGCAGGTGCGGGGCCGGTGGGCTGGCCGTGCCGCGCGCAGCGATCTAGCCTCGCGTCGTGTCGTTCTTCGAGCCCCCGCCTCCAATTCCCGAACCCGCCTGAGAGCCGGAACCCGAGCCCGATTGGGAGCGGGAACCGGTGCGCCCGCCGTGGTCCGGTCCGCCGGAGGCTGTGCTTGGAGCCGCCGTGCCGCTCCATCGGGTTCTCGCCCGAACCGACGCGGTTGTCGTCGCATTGACCGGCATGGTTGCCTACCCTTCCGGCTGCACGTTTGACCTCGACCTGGCCGCACGGCGAACCAGGCATGATGCCGCCGGGTGGGAGGCGTGGGCAGAAGCCTTCTTCGAGGAGCATCTGTGGGCGCAGAGGAGTCACACCCCCGAAGCGTTGCCGGAGGCATTGCTGCGCTGCGGTGTGCAGTTTGCGGACGGCCGCAAGGTAGCCAACGTCGAACTGCAGGCTGGCTGGGAGCCCGTCGGAGAGCCCGAATCGCCTGTGCTGTTCGAAACAGGCAACGGACCTTCATGAAGCGGAGTTGCCCAGCTCGGGGACCCGGAAGATGTGGAGCTCGGGCTCGGTGAGCATGCCCTGGCGGACCCAGACGAGACGCCCTGCACGACCCACAACACCGGCGGGCAGGTCGACCCTCACCAGGTACAGGCCGGGCTTGACGTCGACAAACCCGAACCAGCCGGAACCGTCGGTCAGCCGCGTCTGCTCGACCCCGCCGGGAAAGCGCTTGAGAGTCACCTCGACCTGGTCGCGCGAGCTCCCGCGGGGCAGGGAGACCGTGCCGGCCACGTGCCCGGTCGCCGGCCGGGACTTCCACGTCATCTCCGGGACCGACGCCTTCTCGGCGAAAGGCGCGTTCGGTCCGGTCGTCAATGCTGTGACCAGCCTTTGCTGCTCGGCCTGTTTGACCTCGGGTGTGGCGCCGGTCGCGGCAGCGGTCATGCTCCCGTTCGCGTACGAGTAGCCGCTCCAGCCGACCGCGACGTTTCCGGCCACTGTGGGCGTCAGCGTGTCACGAAGCTGCGCGACGCTGTCCTCGACCTCGTTGAGGTAGAGCGCCGGGCCGTTGACCGCCTGCCGGTCCCCCTGCCAGTCGGCAACAACCTCGGTCCACTCGTCGAACATCTGCTGCTGGTTGTTGGCCGGGGTGATCAGCGAGTCGCGCTTGTAGTTCATCGCGATGACGGTGTCGATGATCCCCTCGTCCAGCCAGCCCTTCCAGTCCTGCAGCACCTCGGCGTACGCGCGGGTGTTGTCCCAGCCGCCGACCGACTGCGGGCCGTGGCCATAGGTGATGGCGTTGTTCGTCAGCCGCACCTTCGGGTCTACGTCGTAGACGCCGAGGTAGATCCGGCGCACCAGGTTGGTGATCTGGTTGCGCCGCCAGTCGCTCCACTGCTGGTCGAAAGGCGCCGGGACGTCCGTCCGCCCAGTCGCCGCCTGGAACCGGGAGAGGGCGACGTCGGTGTAGCCCCAGTCGCTGTAGGTCCTCGTGGAGCTGCCGTCGGGGTAGCGGATGTAGTCGAGGTTGATGCCGTCGACGTCGTACTCACGCACGATGCTCTGGACCGCACGGACGATGTAGTCGACCGCCGCGGGGTTGGCCGGGTCGACGTACGCGCTAGAACTCAGCAGCTCTGTGCCGTCCACCTTGCGGTTCAGCCAACGATCGGCACCGGTAGCGGTCGGCCCGTGCCGGTTGAAGACGTGGCGCGGCGATATCGGCAGGCCGACCGCCGGATTCCACATGAAGCCGACGTTGACCCATGCGTGCACCTCGAGCTCGGCGTCGTGCGCCTGGTCGATGAGCTCGTCGAGCGGGTCGTACGGTCGGGCGGCGATCGCGGCTTCCGTTCGCGGATACAGCGCCCGGTTGCAGAAGCAGTCGTAGCGCCGCGAGACCTGCACGACGAGTGCGTTGGCATTGAGTGTTACCGCGTCGTCGACGAGTTTGGTCACCTGGTCCGGGCTGTAGATGCCGGGGTTGAACGAGTCCACCCAGAGGCTGCGCCACTGCTCGGGTGGCTCGTCAGCCGCTCTCGCCGCTGCCGCCGTCGACGCGACAGCACAGGTGGCCAGAGCCGCCACCACCACCCGCCTGAGCATCGTCGAAGCCTCCGCCTGACATCACATCAAGGATCCGCTTCCCGTGCGCGATGGGAACGTTCTGGGTCGCCGCACTGACGCCTAGTCGCCGGCCCCGATGCAGGCCGTGTCGTCGGCCGATTTGGGTGTGAGTGTCGGGGTTGGCGCGGGTGTCGCTGAAGTCGTGGAGCCCGAGCCCGACTGGACTGTCACCGGCACGACCGACTCAAAGTCGTCACCGAGCACGAGAGTGATGGTGTTGCCGAGCGCGGAGTCCAGCTCCGTGCGTACGTTGCCGGCCGCGGCCGCGACGGTACGGACGGAGTCGGCCTTGTCGGAACCGTGCAGCGCATAGGTCTGGGTTGCCTTGTCGGCATTCCCGGTGCCGACGACGACGAAGCCCTGAGCCTCGAGCTGGTCGGCAACCTCCGCAGCCAGCCCCTTCTGCCCGGTGCCATTGAGCACCTGGACCCGAACCTTTGACGGGGCGACGGTGACCGGCGGAGCAGCCGGCGCAGCCGCGGCCGGGGCGGCAGCGGCCGCGGCGGCGGCCGCAGCAGCCTCCGGCGTGCCGGGCAGCGGTTTGTCATCGCGCAGCGCCGCCCAGACCGCGTCGGCCTCGCCCTCCTTGAGGACCAGGCGGTTTGGATCCTTGGACCACGCACCCGTCGGGGCGGTGACGAATTTGATCTGGCCGCCGGCGACGTCCTTGAGGCTCGAGGCCAGGTCGGCAAGGCCGGTGACGCTCGCGAGGTCCGGGTCCATGGTCACCGATTTGGTGGCCTCGTTGAGGAAGCCAAGGAGGCGCGCGGGGTTGAGCAGCGTCCCACTGCTGAGGACCTTGCGGATCATCGCGCCGAGGAACTGCTGCTGGTGGTCGATGCGGTCGAGGTCACCGCCGTCGCCAAGGCTGTTGTGCCGGCTGCGGACGACGCCGAGAGCCTGCTGGCCGTTGACGGTCTGCTGGCCGTCCGGGAGGTTGACGTTGGCCTGTCTGTCCTTGAGCGGCTCGGCCAGGCATATGTCGACACCGCCGACCGCGTCGACCATGCCGACGAAGCCGGTGAAGTCCACGACCACGAAATGCTCAAAGGTGATGCCCGTGATCGACTCGACCGTCTTGATGGTGCAGGTCGGTCCGCCGGTCGTGAAGGCCGAGTTGAACTGGCCGAAGCCCGCCCGGCTCTCCTTGCCGTTGTCGAGCGGGCACGCGGGGATATCGACCATCGTGTCGCGAGGGATAGACACGGCGGTCGCGCTCTTCCGGTCGCCAGCGATGTGCATGGCGATCGTCGTGTCAGACCGCGCGCCCTCGGCCTTGCCGCCGAGCGCCGCGTTGTCGCCGGACCGGGTGTCCGAGCCCATGACCAGGATGTCGATGGGGTCACCGGACCCGGTCTCCACCGGGCGGTCTTCATCGAGCTGGCCGAACGCATCGAGAGTGGTGATGTTGCCCTCGAGCTTGCGGATGATCGCGTACGAGGCCCCAACACCGGCCACGAGCACGGCGGCCGTGGAGATGGCGATGATCTTGAGTCGGCGCTTGCGGCGGCGTGCTCTGGCCTGCCGACGCCGGCCCGTCCGGCTCGACGGCTCGGGGCGCGCATCAAGAGGCCGCGCGGTGCGCGCGGCCTCTAGCGGCTCCTCGGGCGTCCAGGTCATCCGACAGATCATGGCAAATGTTCCTGTGTGCGCGCCAAGCGGTCCACAAACGCCCGACTCGACAGCCCAGAATGTGTGACCAGGGTCACGCGAAGCGGGCTCAGAACGGCAGATACATCACGTGCAGCCCGACCTTGCCGTGCGACGCACTGTCGAAGGCCCCAGGCACAGTGGCGAGGATCTCGAAGCCGAGTGACTGCCAAAGCCGTACGGCTCGCTCATTGGTCTCGACCACCGCGTTGAACTGCATGCCGTCATAACCGGCCTGCCGACCCCAGTCGACGACGTACGCGCCGAGCGCGCGGCCCACGCCACGGCCATGCCACGACGGGTCGACCATGAAGCTCGCTGTCGCGATATGCGCGCCACGGCCCGGGCGATTGGGGCCCATCTTGGCGGAGCCGACCACGACGCCGTCTTCCACTGCGACCACGGTGCGCCCCGGTGGCTCTTCCATCCACCACGGTTCGGCGCTCTGGAGCGTCAGGTCCTCCGGGAAGGCATACGTCTCGCCTTCAGCCACGATCTGTTGGAAGAACGGCCAGATCGCCGGCCAGTCGGAGCGGCCTGCCTCGCGAATCATTGTGGATCCACCTCTTCCAAGGAGTCGTCGAGTCGCAACCAGCGAGTGACGCCGATCGACCGGAGGAACGGTACGTCGTGGCTCGCAACGATGAGCGCACCCCGGTAGGACGTGAGAGCCTGCGTGAGCTGTACGACGCTTGCCAGGTCGAGGTTGTTTGTGGGCTCGTCCAGCAGGAGCAGCTGCGGCGGAGGCTCGGCCAGCAGCAACGCGGCCAATGTCGCCCGGAACCGTTCACCGCCGGACAACGACCCGACGACTTGGTCGGCCCGTGCACCGCGGAACAGGAACCGTGCGAGCCGGGCACGCACAGCATTGTCGGAGGCAGTGGGCGCGACGCGCCGTACGTTGTCCACCACCGACCGCTCGTCATCGAGGACGTCGAGCCGCTGAGGTAGATACCGGATCGGCACCGATGCGGTGACCGAGCCCGCCAACGGCGCAAGCCCACCCACGACCGTCTCCAGCAACGTGGTCTTGCCCGATCCGTTGGCACCGACAAGCGCGACGCGCTCGGGGCCGCGGACAACCAGGTCGACAGACACCCCGTTGCGCAGCACCGCTTGGTGCGCGGTGAGCACCGTTCGTCCAGCGGGTACCGCGGTCTCCGGCAGGTCGATGCGGACAACCGCATCGTCCCGGATCGCTTCCGCAGCGTTGCGGAGCCGCTCGTGCGCCTCGTCGAGCCGATCAAGCTGGCCGTTGAGATGCTTGCCGGCCGACACCTGGGCCGCGCGTTTCCGTGCGCCCATCACGATCTTGGGCTCGCGCTTGCTGTCCCACATCTTCTGGCCGTAGCGCTTTCGCCGGTCAAGCTTGGTGCGCGCCTCGATCAGCTCACGTTGCTGTCGTCGTGCGTCGGACTCCGCAGCACGCAGCAGCCGGCCAGCGCTCTCCTGCTCGGCAGCGACCGCTGCCTCGTACGCACTGAAGTTGCCTCCGAACCTGCGCACCCCGCCGTCACGCAGTTCGATGACCTGGTCGACAAGGTCGAGCAATGCGCGGTCGTGGCTCACCACCATCAGCGTTCCTGACCACGAGGACACGACTTCATAGAGTCGCTGCCGCGCGGCGAGGTCGAGGTTGTTCGTCGGCTCATCCAGCAGCAGTACGTCCGGGCGGCGCAGCACCTGTGCGGCAAAGCCGAGCAGGACCGCCTCGCCGCCGGAAAGTTGGCTGACCCGGCGGTCGAGGCTGACGTGCGCGAGGCCGAGCCGGTCGAGGATGGCGTGGGCGCGCTCCTCGACGTCCCAGTCGTCGCCCACCGCCGCCAGCTCTGCATCGGTGACGACGCCACGCTCAATGGCTTGCAGGGCACGCCGTGCGGGTGCGATGCCGAGTACGTCGTCGACGGGCCGATCTGCGTCGAGAGTGAAGTCCTGAGCCAGATAGCCGAGCCGGCCGTGGACGGTGACCGTGCCACGGGTGGGGACGAGGTCACCGGCGACCAGCCGCAGCAGCGTCGACTTGCCGGAGCCGTTGGCACCGACAAGCCCGGTGCGACTGGAGCCGATCGCGACGTCGAGATCGCGTACGACGGTGCTGCCGTCGGGCCAGGTGAAGGTGAGGTCGTTGATGAGAATCGTGGGCTGCATGGACTGCTCCCAGGTCGGCGTGCGCGTGCAACAGTCGTCGCGGTATCCCGACCTCAGCTGAGCAACAGCCCTGTCCTCTCGACGGCAGCAGATTCGCCTTCAACGGTACCCACCACGCTCCGCCGCCGCCAAAGGCTTATCGCCGCGACATACTCCTGGGGTGGACCGCGAGCAGCAAGCCCGTCGGCGGCGGCGCGACTCGATCGTCTCGGCGGCGGTGATCGGGGCCGTCGCGGGTGCGTCGCTGACGGCGCAGCGCGGACGTCGCGCGGCACTGCTTGGCACCGTGCTCGGCGCCACCGGTCTGGCCGCATCCGAGTCTGTGGCTCGCGCCGTGCAGCGGCCCCACGAGATCCCGCCGCTATGGCAGCGAATCGCGACCAGTGCAGCTCTGGTGGCGCCGCTAGGGTTCGCTGCCCAACGTGCGTTCGGTGCCGGGTCGGTGGCGATCGGGGCGGCGACTGGGACGTTGGGCGGGCTGCTCGGTGTGCGTCCGCAAAAGGTCGTCCTCGGCCCGGCGCTGGGTGCCGCTGCTGGGCTGGCTATGGCGCGGTTGCCGCACCCTCCGCCTGGGGCTGCTGTCGCTGCCGCGACGATGACGGCCTACCGGCTGACATCGGCGGCGGTCTTCCGCGATGCGCAGGTGAGCCTCCTGGCCGAGCAGGTGCCGGCCGACCAGCTGCCGTTCGTTGTCCCGTACGTCGCGCGGTCGACCCACGTCGGCACTGACTACGTACGGGATCTTGCGACATCGATGGGTGGCACGTATGTCGCGGGCGCGGCTGACGTCGGCATCGTCGCCTCGCTCGACGAGCTGGCCAGCCCAGAATTCGACCCGCTCATGGTTCATCCGCTCGTGCGTGAGTTCTACGAGCACACGACGCGGTTCACGCTCGACATCGTCCCGGAGTGGCGTACGTGGGTACGGCCCGGCTATCTGCTCTTCCAGACAGTCGTCGCGCAGCCGCTAGGTCAGGCCAATGTCCCAGCCAACCAACGCGAAGCCCAGCGTGGGGTCCGCAGCCGCATCGACACGATCTCACTGGGCGCCGAGGGAGTCGACGTGCGCGGATGGATCCGCTCGTACTCCGACACCGACGAGCCGATCTACGTGGGCATCTACACCACTTATCGGCACGACGACAGGGGGTACGTCAGTGTCGGATTCCCGGTGCCGGAGGGCAGCTTTACGGCCACCCTCCTGCCGCAGGACCGGCCGGGCGGCGGACTGCGGCTTACCAGTCGGAGCACGCTGAGCCACCCCGGCCACTACCTGACCTTCGTCGACCGCACCACGCAAGAGCTGACCACGCTGGCGGTGCACGGGTTTGCCGAGGAGCTCGACGTGTTTGTCGACGACGGCGAGCTCAAGGCCAACCACGCGTTCTGGGTGTTCGGCCTTCCGTTTCTGGTGCTGCGCTACACGATCCGCCGCAAGAGCTAGCTGTACGCCATCCAGCTGCGGAGGCGCTTGCGGCTGGCGCGTCGCCAGGTGTCGGCGTACGTCGCCATTGCCTGGTCGGCTTGCGCCTCCTCGATCCCTGCAAGCAGGCCGTACGTGAATGCGTTCTCTCCCGCGCTCTGCGCTCGCACGCCCATCTCACGCAGCGCACCCCTGGTCACGACTCCATCCTGGTGCGTGCCCAGAACCTCCTGCACGGACTCCATCGCGGCAGCGAAGGCCGTGGCGTCGTCGCCGTACACAGGCTGCATCGACTCGCCCGCGTAGCGGGCCATCTTGGCGGCCTTGCGCACCTCGTGGAGCGCGAGGTCGCGTTGCTCCGGATCGCTCTCGTTCTCGGCGGCTTCGGCAAACGAGCGGATGCGTTTCCACGACCGCCGGGCAAGCTCGGGCAGCACGGTCCCGGCAGGCTCCTGCGCGAGCTCGACGAGCGGCGGGTCGGCGGCGAGTGTGTCGAGCTCCGTGAGGAGGTTGAGGTAGCGCTCGCCGGACATCTCCTCGACAGCGGCCCGGTGCGCGTCGGCGTAGCCACCGCCGAGCTCGACGGTGATGCGTTCACGCACGGGCCCGATCACCAGCTCGGGCGGCTGCTGGTCGAGCCTGCCGAGCAGGCGCTCTTTCATGACTTCGAGGTCCCGCGCCTTGCCGAGCACCGTGCCGAGCCACTGCAGCTCGTCACGAATCGGGTCGGTCACGGCTCGGTCGAGCAGCGGGCGGTAGATGCGGAGCGCGCTGCGCAGTCGCCGAGCTGCGACGCGGGCCTTGTGCACTGAGTCGTACGTGTCCCGCCGCACCTCCGGATCCCAGGCGGTGAGCGCGCCGACGTGCTCGCGCAGGTAGGCGGTGGCGACCTCGCCGGCCGTCGGGTCAACCGGCAGCGTGAGATCAACGGCATGCCGCGCGAGCACGTCGGCGCCCAGCACGCGCGCCAGCTTGGAGGCCGACTCGGCCGGCCGGGCGCCTGCCTCGAGCAGGAGGTCGACGACCTGCTGCAGCATCGACTCGTCATCCCCGAGGAGCTCGACCTCGATCTCACGCCAGCGCTCCTCGGACGGTTCGTCGCCGAGGGCCTGCCCGACAACGTGGTCGTCCGCGACCTCGACCTGGGCCGCGCCGTCCGTCCCGTACACCGTCCGCGTGTGACGGGTGGTCCAGATGCGGCCGGCGAGCGCCAGGGGTGCGCCGCGGGCAAGGCCGACCACAAGCTCGGCCAGCGAGTCCGGCGGGACGTCGTCGCTGTCGGCAAGCGGTCGGCGCACCTCGGTGCGGGCGCCCCCCGGGGCGGGCAGCTTGAGGTGCCAGCCGGCGTCGCTGCCACCCGTACGGCGTCGCAGCGTCACCCCGCGGATTGCCAGGCGGAGGTCGGCGGTGTCGAAGTAGACCGCGTCGAGCTCGATCGGGGGCGCTTCCTCGACTCGTTCGACACCCTTGACGGTGTCCAGCGGCGGCAATGACCAGCCGACGTCAACGGTCAGCTTGCGCTCGACCTCACGGTAATCGCTCATGAGAACTTCCTACCCCTGATGTCGGTGCCGGGTGAAACCTTGAGGTGTGGAGGTCAACGTATGACGACACGCGTCTCCCGGGCACAGGTTCTGCGTCATCGCGCGCGGGTGCAGCAGCTCGACCGGCGTGCTGATCCGTCTCGCGCGGTCACCGACGCGACGATCCTCGACCTCGGCGTCCAGGACACCGGGCCCGACGGGGCGCTCTGGGCGCTGGCGATCCGCGGTGTGCCCGTACGCGCGGGGCAGTGGTCGTCGGATCTCGCGCTGGCATGGACGCTGCGCGGGGCGCCGCATGTCTACCGACGCGCCGACCTGCCCCACGTACAGATTGTGATGCAGCCCTATTCCGACGGTGACGCCGCCAAGCGCATCTTCGATGCCAGCAAGCCGCTGAAGGCCGCCGGGATCCGGCCCACCGATGCGTTGGCCGAGACCGCGCGCACGATGCGCATGGTGGTCGCCAAGCCGATGCCCAAGGGTTCGGTCTCCACGCGCATGGCGCAGGAGATGAGCGAGCCCTACCTGAGATGGTGTCGCGTCTGCCAGGCGACGCATATGTACGAGATGTCGTTCCGTCTCGCCGCTCTGCACGGCGGGCTCGAGCTCGAGCCGGACACCTCCCCGCCAGTGTTGCGGCGCGTCCCGGGGTGGCCCCGCGGGCAGGTGGGCGTGCTCGATGGAGACGCCAACCAGGTGCCACCGCAGCTTGACCTCGTCCGAGGCACGATTCACCTGCTCGGTCCGACCAACCCCAAGGATGTGGCGGGGTTCATCGATGCACCCGTGTCCGACGTGAAGGCGCGCTGGCCGCGCGACGTTGTCGAGGTCGACGTCGACGGAGCGACGCTCAGCCTCCTGGCGGCCGATCTGGAGATGCTCCGCGCGGCGGCCCGTCGGCCGGAGGACCTGGTCGTGCGGCTCCTGGGGCCGTACGACCTGTTCCTGCAGGCGCGGGACCGTGGCCTGGTCGTGCCCGACTCTTCGCGGCACAAGGCGCTCTGGCCGACGATTGGTCGCCCGGGCGCGGTGCTTGTCGACGGCGAAGTCGTGGGGACGTGGCGACCGCGCGCCAAGGGGCGGTCACTCGGGCTCGAGCTCGACCCGTGGACTCGATTGAGCAAAGCCACGCGACAGGCAGTCGCCGAGCAGCACGATCGGCTGGCCGCATTCCGTGGGGTCGACACCGGCCCGTCCGTCGATCATGAGACCGGCAAGGTGCGATGAGCCCGGAGATCTCTCGAGATCGTCAACCGCGCGGCGTCATCAGCTCCTGGTGGCAAGCGACGTCGCGCGGGCTGCCGCCGCCGTTCTGGATCCTGGTTGCCGGCACATTCGTCAACCGGCTCGGCCAGATGGTCACGCCGTTCCTCGCGCTTTACCTGAGCGGGCCGCGCGATCTTGGTCCGGCCACGGTCGGTGTGGTGCTGGCCTGCTGGGGTGCCGGCTCGCTGGCCTCTCAACCGCTCGGCGGCTACCTCGCCGACCGCTTCGGGCGTCGCGTGACCCTCGTGCTGGGGATGGTCGGCACCGCCGCGAGCTATCTGGTCCTTGCCGCGGTGCGTGACATAGTCCTGATCGGTGTCGCGGCTGCTCTGTCCGGTCTTGCTGTCGACGTCTACCGTCCTGCGGTCTCAGCGATGGTTGCCGACCTGGTGGCGCCGGAGCATCGGGCCCGGGCGTATGCGCTGATCTACTGGGCGATCAACCTTGGCGTCGCGGTTGCCGGGCTGCTTGGTGGCTGGATGGCGGAACGGTCGTTCTGGCTGCTGTTCGTCGCCGACGCCATCACCTGTCTTGCGTTCGCCGCGCTCATCGCGTCGAAAGTGCCGGAGACCAGGCCCGAGCCGGAGCCGACGGCGGCCACCGGCTACTCCGTCGCGCTGCGTGACGGGCTGCTGGTCGCACTCTCGCTCAGTGGGCTGTTGGGTGGCACCGTCTACTTGCAATCGCTCATCACCCTGCCACTCGCCGTCGAGGCTGACGGTCTCGGCCCTGCTGCGTTCGGCATCATCTACGCCGTCAACCCCGTGGTCGTCGTGGTGTCGCAGATCTTCGTGGTGCGGGTCATTGACCAAATCGCGGGCGTGCGGCTGCTCGTCGTGTCCTACGTGCTCATGGGTGTTGGCTTCTGGCTGACCGCGTTCGCGTCGAGCGTCCCGGCATTCGCGCTGACTGTCAGTCGTGTGGACGCTGGGGGAGGTCGCTTTCAACGCCGTGGGGCCGGCCTTGGTGGCGGAAATTGCTCCGGTGCAGATGCGCGGTCGCTATATCGGCGTGTTCGGCACGTCCTACGGCGCCGCAGCACTGCTCGCACCGCTCATCGGCACCTGGCTCTTCGACGTCGGCGAACCCGTGCTCTGGTCGGCGTGCCTCGTCGGCTGCCTCGCAGGCGGAGTCATCGTGGCCGCGCTGGCGCCAGCGATCGCCCGCCGGCGGGCGACGTTGGCACAATTGCAGTGATGATCTCCATCGGCCTAGCACGAGATCTGCGCGCGGCGGGGCTGCGCTGGGAGCCGGCGCTTGGTGACCGGTTCGTCATCCCTGACCGCGACATGGACGACGACGTCTTTGTGATCAGCAACATGACGGTCGACGTCCACGAGTTCCCGCAAGGGCGCGTGATCGGCTTCAACGGCACTGTCGAGTGGGCGCTCGACAGCGTCGAGGCCAAGGAGGCGCTCTGGTTGCCATCGGAGCAACAGCTGCGCGAGCGGCTCGGCGGTGCGTTCCAGCGGTTGGCGCGAGCTGATTCGTCGTACGCGGTCACTCTGCGCGTCGCCGACGAGGATGTCGTCACCTTCGCCGAGACGCCCGAGGAGGCCTACGGCAAGGCGCTCCTGTTCCTCGCCACCGGAAACCTGCTCCCACCCACGCGTACGGCGTCATGAGCCGCACGCTCCGGCCCACGCAGGTGAGCACCCGCAACGCGATGTTCCAGGAATGGCAAGCCCTGCGCACCAACCGCACCAAGCGCCAGCGGACACGATCGTTCCTCGTGCAAGGCGTGCGCCCGATCAGTCAGGCGGTGCAGCACGGCTGGCCCATCCGTGCGCTGCTGTACCCCGGTCGACAGCGCCTGTCCGATTGGGCGCAGCAAATGATCGACAGCCACCAGGAGGCTGAGCGCGTCGAGCTGTCGCCGGAGCTGATGAAAGAGCTCGACGACAAGGACGACGGCAGGCCGGCTGAGCTGCTCGCGGTGGTGGCGATGCCGCCCGATCGGCTGGATCGCATCCCCGTGGACCGTACGCAGGCTCTTGTCGTGGTCTTCGACCGACCGTCCAGTCCTGGCAACATCGGCACGCTGGCGCGATCGTGCGACGCGTTCGGGGCGGGCGGTCTGGTGATCACTGGGCATGCCGCGGACCCCTACGACCCCAAGGCGGTGCGGGCAAGCACTGGCTCGGTGTTTGCGGTGCCCATCGTGCGAGTCGGTTCGCCGCAGGAGGTCGAACGCTGGGCACGTACGGCTGGACTGCGCATCGTCGGCACCGACGAGACCGGCACCCAGGACATCGACCAGGCCGATCTGACCGGGCCCGCATGGTGCTCGTCGTTGGCAACGAGACCGCCGGGATGAGCGCCGGCTGGCGAGCAGCATGCGACGAGGTGGTGCGCATCCCGATCGGCGGATCGGCCAGCTCCCTCAACGCGGCGACGGCCGCGACTGTCGTGCTCTATGAGGTGGCTCGGCAGCGCCGCGCACGGTAGCGGTCCCTGACGTGAAGAAGTCTTTCGGAGTGAGGAGCGTATGACTTGGCGTTCCCGCGGGAACGCCTCCGCGCAACTCAACCCACGGACTTCTTCAAGTCCGAGTAGCCAGCCCCAGAGTCTTGCGGTCGGATGAGCGCGGTCATGCCGAAAATGAGGATGTTCGACGTCGTTTCGAAGAGCCACGTTGCGGTGAGATTGCCGGGTTCGGTGACAGTCCGCCAGGGTTGATGAGTCCCACGGCGGGACCGAGATGGCACAACCTGCAAAACACGTCGAGTACGTTGGTGTCATGGCGTCTGACGGTGCAGCGCGGCCCGCGGACAGGGCGATCAAAGGTCTATCGCGCCTTCTGGATGGTTATTTCCGCGACCCGAGCACCGGAAAGGTCGTCCTCTACGAGCCGCCCAACCGGAAACTCAAGGCCGTCGGGACCCTGATGGGCGCGGCTGGGGCGTTACGCGCCGCGAACATGGTGAAACCCGGCGGTCAATTTGACGTGTTCGCCGAACGTGCCGCGATGGCGATGCTCCTGTGGTGGAGTGTCGACGGAATGCGCCACGGCACCACGAAATACATGAAGACCATCGGTGCTGTGACGCTCATCGGAGCGCTATCCCGGACGGTTCAAGCCGAGCACGCCCGCGCCACGTCCGGAACGCCCGAGGCGGTATCCGCTGCCGAGTGACCGGGAACAAGCACACTCATCTGCCGCCGTGGCTGACTAGGACTGGTTCTGCGTGCGCGAGCCGTACGCCGGGCCGAACACCACCAGCAGCGCAAGGTCCTCAGTCACGTCGTCGAACCGGTGCTCCTCGCCCGCCGGCACGAAGACCACCGAACCGGGGCCTACCTCGGCCGCGCCGTCGGGCGTCACGATCCTTGCCCGGCCCGTGGTGACCACGTAGATCTCGTCTTCGGTGTGCGGGCTCTGATCGTCGATCCCGCCGGCCGGGATGCAGTAGGTTCCCACCGACAGGTCCGGCACCCTTAGGTGCTCCGCCCAGTCGTTGGCCGCGCCGGCGGGCGGCATCCACGCCCCAGCACCCTCGATAATCTGCACGGCGCGAGCCTAGTCATCCGGTGAGGCGTGTCAGCCGTGATTGTCACGCTCGCGCAACGTCAGGATGCGCAGTAGCGCGGAGGCCGCGCGGGCGGGCGGGCCGGTGGTGCTACCCAGGCAGGACGACGACGTCGAGAGGGTGCTGCGGCTAGGCGGACGTTCTCTCGATCAGCGTCACGATTATGACGAGGGTGTGGTCGTTGTGATGGCGGATCCGGAAGGCAATGAGTTCTGCCTCGTTCAGTACTGCGAATGAGTCCGTGTCGGTGACGTTGTCGAGCGCCGGTTCAACGCGTGGTGGAGTGTTGCTCTGACGTCTGCGGCAGCCTTGGCCACGTCCACGCGTAGTAGATCACGGCGGCAAGCAAGGCTACCTCGACGCTGCTGCCCAGGACGTAGTAGCTCCATTCGCCGACCGCACCAGCGATGATCGTGACGGCATAGACGATGCCGAGCGCGATGTTGGCGATTCGGTTGATTCGCGGGGGCAGTACGAGCGCGCCGAACACCATCAGGCTGGGGATAACGACATATGCAGTGGTCCCGAGAAGGAACGACGGGTTGACGGTAAACCCGCCGACGTCACCGGCTTCGACGTCAGCCCGGAAGTCGGGTCGGTAGAAGCTGAAGAGGTCGACATAGGCGAACACGAACAGCATCGACGCCCACAAGGCTGAGATCTTGCTCCGCACGTTGACCGGGCACGGGGCGAAGGCGTTTTCGGCTGCGGTCATGACAAACCCCGTCCCGCTTGTCGGATCCCGCTGCGTCGGACGGGGAGCGGCCACTGCGAGGCCGCACTCCCGTGACGCTGATTGCGACGCTAGACGTGGTCGTCCTCGCCGGCATCGGGGAACACCCGGAAGCGCCCCTGGTTGCCGTGACGTAACTGAGCTAAGCCGGCCGGACGACGGTCGTCTCCGCGATCGTCCGCCGCAGAGCCGGCTCGCGCAGGAGTTGTCGGTACGTCCCATTGGTCAGCCAGCTCGACAGCAGGTCGGCATAGTGCGGGTCGCCAAGCACCCCGCTGACCCCACCGGGCAGGCTGGTTTCCGCGTAGGGGTGCCCGCGGCCCGCACTACCGACAAACCGTCGTACCGGGCCGCCGCCGAAGGTGAACTCGTTGACGCCGTCGGCCCGAGCGTTGTGCGAGGCGGCGTCGACCGTGCCGAATCCGCCGTCGACCGCGACACCCGGCAGACCGTCGGCCGCCGGCTCGAGCCCACCAGCCAGGGGTGCGGTCCACGGACCGCCGAGCAGGTGGCGGAACTCCTTGCGGTGCAGCAGCCCCCAGCGATAGTCGTCCTGATCCGTCGACCCGCCGTACGCCGGAGCGAATTCCGCGGAGGCGAGCAGGTCGAGTGCTTGTCGTACGGCCTTCAGCAGGACGATGTCGCGGCGGTCCTCGGCAGCGGAAACGCCGGGCACGGCGAAGAAGTCGAGGCCCGACGCGCCGACCCCGTGGGTGTCATCGAACGTGTCGAGCAGGTGGCGCAAGGTCGCGAGTGCCTGGGTGGCGGCGGGCAGCCGGCTGCCCAGGCCAACCTGCTGGAGCGTGCCGTCGACGGTGCCGGCGAGCACCTGGCCACGCCAGACGGCGTAGATCGATGCCGCAACGCTCGCTTGGACCTCGTCCGTGCTGGGCGTGGAGCGCTGTCCGCCGACGTCGGTGGCGTCGTACCCCGCTTCAATGCCCGTCGGTGTCGTGAAGTCCCACGAGCGGAGTCGACTGATCGCCTCGGCCACCTCCGAGTCACCAGCCAGTGCCGCCAACGCGGGATCGGCCCCGGCCGCTGCGGCACGGTCGTACGCGGTGAGGAGATGCGGGACCAGGACCTGGGCGTCGATGAGGGTCACGTCGGCCTGCTGTGCCTTGAGGTCGTCGAGGGTCAGCCGCTGACCGGCTTCGACCGCCGCGCGGACCATCTGGGTGATGCGGGCGGCACGGAAGCCGTCGTAGGCCGCGTTGAGATAGAAGATGCCGCCGCCGGGCCGGGCCTGGTTGAGCGGGTTGTTGTCGAACGTCGCGCCGGTCGGGTCGTTGTTGGCGTTGACGAAGTAGCCCTTGTCAGGGTTGACGACGTGCGGCATCTCCGCGGGCGGCAGGATCTCGTACGGCAGAGCCTGGCCGGGATGCCTGGTGGTCGCCGGCAGCCATTCGTTGCCGCCCTGCCCGTTGCGAATGAACCACGGTGGTGCGCCTTCGACCGTGCCTGCTTGTAGGTCTTCACGCAGTGGCATCTCGGCGCTCGTGAAGTAGGCCAGGTTGCCGCGCTTGTCGGCGTACGACCAGTTCTGCGAGCCGAAGTCGAAGAATGTCAAGCCGGTCTCGAAGTCGTCGAGGTCCCTGGCGCGGTTCCAGGTGAGCAGCGCATCAAGCTCGCGGGTCGCGCTGAAGCCGGTGTATTGCACCGACAATGCGGTGCCTGGTCCGGCAGCCGACGGCGGCGTGAACGACACGATGGGCCCGTTGTTGCGGCGCGGGACGACAAGCGTCTGCGCCGGGATCTGCGGGTTGGGTGGCACCACAACGACGCCACCGCCCATGGTGTTGACGCGGTAGGTCTCCGGCACCGCCATCACATGCTCCGACGTGCCCCTGGAACACCGTGCTCAGGCCGGTAGGCGACGTTGGGTCCGCCACCACACGCTCGGCGAAGGTGTCGGTCACGTCCATCGGGTTGGTCGTGGCGCCCCACATGATGTCCTTGTTGTGCCCGAGTACGACGCCGGGTGTGCCGGCGAAGGCATTCCCCGCGACGTCGTACGACCCTCCCGTCAGGTGGATGGGGTAGAACGTCGAGGGCAGACCCAGCGAGAGGTGTGGATCGTTGGCGATCATCGGCCTGCGCGTTTTGCTCTGCTCGGCGGCGATGCCCCACTCGTTCGAGCCAGGCGGCTGCACCGTGTCCAGTCGTTCGGCGAACATCGGCCCGGCGTTCTCCAGCTGTGCCCGCCAGTGCGTGGCCAGCTCGAGCACCTCGTCCGACAGTTGCGGCGTGCCGGCGCGCGCTGACCTTGCCGCAGCCGTCCCCTCCTCGTCGGCGCCGGTTGGTGCGCCGGTCGCGTCAGGGATGGTGGCGGCCTTGGCGAACGGCTCGACGCGCCAGCTGTCTTCCCTGAACAGTGCGTCACCGTCGAACCCGAGCGCATGCCCCGGTGCCGACATAGGTCTGATAGGCGATCGTTGCGTCGATGTCGAGGTCGAAGCTCAGGCCGAACGCGATCGCCTTGGCCACGACGACGCTGTCGACCGGAGTCCACGGCTCGAACGCGTCGAGCTGGAGCGCCTGGTACTCCGGCGTCAGCTGCGAGTGGGCTTCGACCCATGCGTTGACACCGGCTGCATAGGCGTCGAGCGCTCGGCGCGTGCTGGACGAGAGCGCCGGGACGCTCCGTTCGGCGGCGCGGCGCAATCCGATCGTGCGGGCTTGTACGTCACCGGGTAGCGCCCCTTGTCCCAGCAGCTCGGCCAGCGTCCCGCTCGGCTGACGGCGGTTGACGTCCATCTGGAACAGCCGGTCCTCGGCGTGCACCCAGCCGTTGAGGAAGAACAGGTCGTGCTCGTCGCGGGCCTCGATGTGTGCGATGCCGTTGGCGTCGCGGGCGATCTCGGCGCGGTGGTGCAAACCTGCGATCGCCACGCCAGACCCGTGGTGCCTGTTGGATGCCACTGCGTCGGCCGTGACCGTCGCCCCCACCACAAGCGTGCTGGCTGCGAGCAGGGCTGGGAGTGAACGTCGCACCGGTCACGGCTCCTCATTGAGCGGGCAGGTGGGCGCTGACGGTAGTGCGCAGGTGGCACTGTCCGCTAGCCCCCCGTCAGTCACGAATTGGGTACGGGTCACTGGCGGCGAGCCGGCCTAAGGTCCGGCATACCCGCAGGTGGAATCGGGGGCTATCCCCACCCCGTTTCGGGGGCGTCCCCGATGGGCGCGGCGCGTGAAACGGACGACCGTACTGAGTGGTCCCGCCGTCCATGATCAGACGGCAGGGGCCGCCAAACTTAGCCGCTCACGCAGGGGGAAACTGCCGTGACTACGACGCCCTACGCACCTGCACCTCCCCAGGAAGAGCCACCGTCGCCGCCCCCACCGCAGGAGCCGCGCGGGCCGATTGTTCGCATCGCGCGGTGGAGCGCCCGCCACAAATGGACCGCTGTCCTGATCTGGGTCGCGGTCGTGGCAGCTGCTGTCGTCGGCGGTAGCGCCGCGGGCCTCAAGGAGGCGACCGACTCCGACTTCGCGGTCGGTGAGTCGGCCGCCGCCGTGAAGGCGTTGGACCGGTCGGAGTGGGCCGACGACGTACCGACCGAAGCGGTCTTGGTCGAGGCGTCCGACGGTGGACCTGTCGACGCGCAGTCCGCGGCCGTTCAGCAGCTGCACGACTCCCTGGCCGCGTCTTCCGCTGTCGCGTCCGTCAGTGACCCGATCACGTCGGAGGACGGCTCGGCGGTCCTGATGGAGGCGGAGCTTGCCGTCCCGGAGGGTGCCGACGAGGAGTCTCCCGAGGCCGAGGAGATGGCGGCCGACGTCGCCGCCATTGTCGACGATGTCGCCGCGGCCAATCCAGATCTCGTGATCGGCCACGCGGGCGGTGCGTCGCTCGACGAGGCCATCAGCCAGATCTACGAGGAAGACCTTCAGCGGGCGGAGCTGATCTCGCTGCCTGTCACCCTGCTGATCCTTGTGCTGGCGTTTGGAGCGCTCATCGCTGCGGCGGTGCCTGTTGTGCTGGCGCTGTCTGCCGTGATGGCAGCCATGGGTCTGTCGATGCTTGCGTCGCATGTCTTTCCGTCGACGGATGTCGTCTCCTCAATCATCCTGTTGATCGGTCTTGCGGTCGGCGTCGACTACTCGCTGTTCTACATCCGGCGCGAGCGGGAGGAGCGGCTCAAGGGTCGAGGCACGTACGACGCGATCTCGGTCGCGGCCGCAACGTCGGGGCGCGCCGTTGTCGTATCCGGGCTCACCGTCATGGTGGCCATGGCCGGCATGCTGTTTGCCGGTGAGGCGACGTTCGTGTCGGTGGGTGTGGCGTCGATCCTCGTCGTCGCAATGACGATGATCGGCTCGCTCACCGTGCTGCCGGCGCTGCTGGCGATCCTCGGACGCTGGATCGACCGCCCCCGTGTCCCGCTGATCTGGCGCTTGCAGTCCAGGGACGGCAACCCGCGCTTCTGGCGGGCCATCCTGCGGCCGGTGCTCGCTCGACCGGCGATCGCGTTCACTATGGGTGCCGGCCTGCTCCTCGCGCTGGCGGCGCCAGCGCTGGGGATGCGCCTGGGCGACCCCGGTATCGACGACCTGCCCCAGAACCAGCCGGCGATCCAGACGTACGCGCGGATGATCGACGCGTTCCCCGCCGAGGGTGAAGTGCACGAAGTGGTCATCTGGAGCGAGGACGGAGCCCCGTTGGACACGGCTGCGGTCGACGCCGCGACTGCCGAGCTCAACAGCCAGGTCAGTGATCGTGCGGACTTTGCGGTCAGCGACCCTCTGACGGCCGAGTACTCCGTCGCGGGCGACGTCGCCGAGGTCGAGGTGCCGATGCCGTACGACTACTCGTCAGACGAAGCACGAGCCTCTCTCGACGAGCTCCGCGACGTCCTAGTGCCGACCACGTTCGGTGCGGTCGCCGGCGCGGACGTCGGCGTGACCGGGGCGACCGCCTGGACCGCCGACTTCAAGGAGCTCCTGCGCGACCGGATGCCGCTGGTCATCGGGTTCGTGCTCGCGCTGACGATCGTCGTACTGATCCTCGCGTTCCGCTCGCTGACGATCGCGCTCACAGCGGTGGTTCTCAACCTGCTGTCCGTCGGTGCGGCGTACGGTCTCGTCACGCTCGTCTTCCAGGGCACGTGGGCCGAGGACCTGCTGGGATTCCACTCCAGTGGGGCAATCATCACCTGGCTGCCGCTGTTCCTCTTCGTCATCCTGTTCGGGCTGTCGATGGACTATCACGTGTTCGTGGTCAGTCGCATCCGCGAAGCGCGCAAGGCGGGTCTGTCGACTCGAGATGCCGTGGCGCAGGGGATCACCCGGTCGGCAGGCACAGTGACCAGTGCGGCGATCGTGATGGTTGCGGTCTTCTCGATCTTCGCAACGCTGTCGGCACTCGACTTCAAGCAGATGGGCGTCGGCCTGGCTGCCGCGATCCTCATCGACGCGACTCTGGTGCGGGCGGTGCTGCTGCCGTCGGCGATGGCGTTGCTGGGTGAGCGCAACTGGTACCTGCCGCGCTGGATGCAGAAGCTGCCCGCGCTGCACTGAGCCGGATTGACCACGTCCAGCATGGCATCCCCCGCACCACCAGGCATGCAGCCCTGGTGGTGCGGGGGAAAGCCTTGTGGTGGACCTGGACATGAGCGAGCTGATCGCGGACTGCAGCTAGCCGGAATATCCCGAGTCCTGCTAGGCCGACATCTAGATGGTGGCTGCCCTCGATGACGGGGCCGCCTGACTAGACGATGCTCCCAAGTAACGAAGGCAACGAGCTCGACGGAGGAGGGCAGAGCGATGGAGCAGACGCTGACGACCAATGTCGAAGGAAGCCGCCGAGCGGAAGAGCGACTCCGGGTGAACCGGTGGCGGATCGATCAGTTGGTGCGTCTCGGAGTATCCAACGCGCTTGCCGAGACTTTTGCCGACGCGGTCGACTGGCACCAGGTCGCCCGGCTCGTCGAGCGGGGCTGCCCACCCGACCTCGCACTAGAGATCGCCTCATGACCAGGCGTAGTGAGATGGACATGCGAAGCCAGCTCCCGCCGAACCTTGCCGTGCTGATGCGTCAGGCGCTGCTCGCTTTGGCGCGGACGGAAGAGAATCTCGCCAATACCGAAGCTGCCCAAGTGCCGTACTGGGCCCCGTCCCCAGCCTCCGTACTAGGACACCGGGCGGCCGCCGAGGCCCTCCGAGCCGACGCGGACAGACTGGCGTTCGCCGACTGAGGTACCGGCCCGGTCCGAACCCTCCTTGAGTGAAGCGTTCTGCGCGCTACACGCGCGCGTGTCGTGCAGAACGCTTCACTTTGCGTGGTTCCGTTTCCCGAGCGACCCAAACCGGTAGACAGCGCCGCGGTGTACGAGGCCGGCTGGTGGACCAACTCCTCGGCGTGGGTGACAGTCCACCTCGAGCACGCCGACCCTGACGAGGTCTGGTAGCTCCTCGAGGAAGCTTGGCGGATGACCGCGACGAAGCGGGCTATCAAGGCCTACGAGGAAACCCGGGGACACTAACCCGGGCGCTGCGAAGCGGCTGACCGGAACCTGCTCGATGTGCTGCTTGCCGGGACCTTCCCATGGCCGCCTGGGAACGGCTGCCTACGACGCGCCGCGTGCGAGCGGCTGGGCACGGCCGCGCGGCCGGTGTCACCTCGCCCGCTTGGCCGTCGGGCTCCCAGCGGAGCAGGTCGCCTGGTTGGCACTCGAGGACCTCGCACAGCGCCGCGAGGGTCGTGAAGCGCACCGCCTTGGCGCGACCGTTCTTGAGGACCGCGAGGTTCGCGGGAGTGATGCCTACTCGTTCCGCGAGCGTGCCCACGGGCATCTTGCGCCTGGCCAGCATCACGTCGATGTCGACGACGATCGGCATCAGATCACCTCGTTCAGCTCGGCCTGCAGGTGCTGCGCCTCGGCGTCGCGGGCGACCGCCTGGGCCAGGAGCGTCCGCAGCACGAGGACGAGCAGAGCGACCCCGGCGACCATCACGCCCACGCCGCCGATCAGGAGAACGACGCCGGGAGCGACCGCCTCGCCCGGTGCGAGCGTGACGCCGAGCGCGAACGTCAGGAGTGAAGCCACCGCGGCCGCGCCGATCACGACGTCGACGTAGCGGAAGGCGGAGTGGGAGAACACCGTGCCGCGACGCACCATCGTCAGCAGGCGCCAGACGCAGACCATGGTGACCTGTGTGGTCACGATGCCCAGCAGCGTGATCGACTACGACCGGAACGCGTACGGCGGCCGGGGCCTCGTCCAGATCGATGGCGAGCAGCGGCACCATCACCGCCTGGACGAACAGCGATCCAGCCAGTCCCATCGCGAGCACCATGCGCAGTGCGAGCACGGCCAGATTCCCCATCGGAACTCCTTCGATCGAGTTACGGTAGGAATATATCGATAAACGGTAGGCGCAGCAAGGGACTCAACGGACGTGAGCTTCCCTCGTGCGGTCACGCGCCTTCGGCATCGTTGTGGCCCGTTTCGCCGCAGAGGTATCTAGGGACGTTCTCGCGGGAACGTCCACCACACAGTTGCGGGCGTGTGCTCGAGCCGGTCTGAAGCAAGGACTGGCAACGCCGGCTTTCCGGGCACTGCCGCACCGCGCCCGTGCCTGGCCACGACCCATCGGGCAGGCTTGAACCGTGCAGACCTGGGATGCGGTTGTCATCGGTGCCGGCCACAACGGGCTGGTGGCAGCCAACGTGCTCGCCGATGCGGGCTGGTCGGTCCTCGTCCTCGAGGCCGCGGACCAGCCAGGCGGCGCGGTGCGGAGCGCGGAGCTGGTCGCACCCGGGTTCGTCACCGATCTGTTCAGCGCGATCCACCCGATGGGCATCGCCTCACCGGTCTTCCGACACTTGCAGCTCGACCGGTGGGGCTTGCAATGGGAGCACCCCCCGCTTCAGCTGGCGCACGTCTTCCCCGACGGGCGCACAGCGGCGATCTCGCGCGATCTTGCGGTCACCCAGGCATCGCTGGCGAAGTTCGCCGCCGCCGACGGGGCGGCCTGGGCCAGGGTCTTTGCTGACTGGCAGCGCGTGCGCGACCCGCTGCTGGAAGGACTGCTGTCGCCGTTCCCACCCGTACGCGCGGGGCTGCGGCTCGGGCGCACCGCAGGCATCGGCGGCGCGCTTCGGGTCGGGCGGCTTGCGGCCTCGAGCGCCTGGCACCTCGCGGACGAAGAGTTCGCCGGCGACGGCGCTCGCGCGCTGCTGCTCGGAAACGCGCTGCACGCCGATGTCTCTCCGCATGGCGCGGTGAGTGGTGTGCTCGGCTGGCTGCTCAGCATGCTCGCCCAGGATGTCGGCTTTCCGGCGCCGCGCGGCGGTGCCGGCAGCTTGGTCGATGCGTTGGTGGCGCGGGCGGCTGCTCAGGGTGTCGAGATCCAGTGCGGCCGGCGGGTTGCGAAGGTGCTGCTCCGGGAGGGCCGGGCTTACGGAGTTCAGGGCGAGGACGGACGTACGTACGGTGCGCGCCGCGCAGTCCTGGCCGACGTCGACGCACCACGGCTGTTCGGCGATCTTGTCGGCGACGAGCACCTACCCGACGCCTTCAACGAGGACCTGCGCCGATTCTCCTGGGACCACGCGCTGGTCAAGGTCAACTGGGCGCTCGACGCGCCGATCCCGTGGACGGCGGAGGAGCCCCGCGGCGCCGGCACGGTCCACCTCGGGGTCGACGTCGAAGGATTCGCTGAGTTTGCACACGCGCTCGCCGTCGGTCGCATGCCAGAGCGGCCGTTCGTGCTCCTCGGTCAGATGACCACGGTCGACAAGACACGCTCGCCCGAGGGCACCGAGTCGGTGTGGGCCTACACGCACATCCCCGCTGTCCTCGCGAGCGACCTCGCAGCAGTCGACGAGCAGGTCAAACGCATGGAGAGTGCGATCGAGGAGCAGGCGCCAGGGTTCCTCGCTCGGGTGCGTGGCCGGGTCGTGCAACGGCCGTACGACATCGAGGGCGCAGACGCCAATCTGCATCTTGGGTCCACCAACTCCGGCACGGCAGCACTGAACCAGCAGCTGGTGTTCCGTCCCGTCCCGGGGCTCGGTCGCGCGGAAACACCGATAGATCGGCTGTACCTCTCCGGCGCCTCGGCGCATCCTGGGGGTGCGGTGCACGGCGCACCAGGCGCCAACGCGGCGCGTGCCGCCCTTGCCCGGCAGCGGCTGGTCACCCGGCTGCCGGCGTGGGGGACGCAGCGGCTCACGGCCCGGATCGCCCAAGGATGGAGGCACGATGATTCCGCAGCAGGCCACTCTCCAAGAGATGCGTGAGGAGATCGAGCGGATCGACGCCCAGATGGTGCCGCTGATCGCGCGCCGCGGCGAGCTCATCCGCGCGATTGGGACATACAAGCGGGCGCACTCCGACGGCACGCCGCTCGCGGTCGAGAATTACGACGCCATGCAGCAGCACGCCCTGGCGCTCGTTGGTGAGTCGCGCGACGCAGTCTGGGTTGGGCACATGTTCCGCCGGCTGGCGTTGGAGTACGAAGACCTCGAGCAGAGCGAGCTGTACGACGATCTCGCGCACTTCCACCACGGCTGATCCGGCTCGGACATCGGGGGCGTTGGTAGCGCAGCACTGCTACCGGCTCTCGTTCTGACTCTCCTGGTCCTTGTAGTACGCGATCTTCTCGTCGACTCGCTTCAGCTGCTTGTGCAGGTCGGCAATCGTGGCGAGCACTGACTCGCGGTGCGCCTCCAGCAGCTCGCGGCGTGAGCGCCAGTTACCGTCGCCCTCGCGGAGCAGCTCGGCGAACCGGCGCATCTCACCGATCGGCATGCCAGTGCCGCGTAAGCAGGACAGCAGGTTGAGCCAGTCGATGTCGGTCTGCGAGTAGCGCCGCGCGCCACCGGCCGATCTCCGCACGGGATCGAGGAGACCCTCGCGCTCGTAGTAGCGGAG
Source organism: uncultured Actinomycetota bacterium (assembly GCA_963757805.1). GTDB lineage: Bacteria > Actinomycetota > Actinomycetes > Jiangellales > Jiangellaceae > CAVWSM01. The sequence goes on from CAVWSM010000001.1 coordinate 61,537, forward strand.
CGTGTCGACGCTGAACCCTGTCTGTTCTGCAGTCTCACCGACAGTGAACGTTGCCATGGTGGTCATAGGACCAAGTCTGCGTGGTGGAGTGCGCTCCAGGTCAAGGTCAGGCGGTGAGCAGGCCGAGCCCGAGCGCGACCACTCCTGCCGCAAGCAGCAGCGCACCGGCCCAGAGCAGCCAGATGAATCTGTTGGGCCTGGTGACGCCTCGTCCGAGCGAGGAGAAGAAGAATCCGGCGGGCATGAGGATGGCCGCGCCCAGCACGCCGGAGCGGGCCAGAGCCGCGGCCGCCCCGGTCAGGTCGGTCGCGTCCACCAGGATCGTGCAGACCAGTCCGAGCGTGACGAGCACACCGGCATGGGCGTGCCCGGCGCGATGGAAGCCGTGCTGGAACGGCGTCAACGGGATGACTCCCCGGGCGACCCGGGTGAGGTACCAGCCGCCCGACTCGATGGCGACGACTGCGAGCAGGGCGATGCCGGCGGTGGTGCGGCTGGCCTGGCTGAGCTGCACTGCGGTGTCGGCGGCGAGCATGGCGTACCCTCATCGAGGAATCCGAACACTGTTTCTATAACACTGTCAGGATTACACTTGATGGCGTGGGGCGCAAGAGGGTTTACGACGAGGCACTCCGCGTACGGCTGCTGGATCGAGCCGGTGAGATCGTCTCGGCGCACGGCGTACGCGCCCTGAGCCTGCGCGGACTCGCCGGCGACCTCGGCACCACGACGGCCGCGGTCTACGCATTGTTCGGTGGCAAGCCGGCATTGCTCGCGGCGCTGTACGGGGAGGCCTTCGCGCGGTTCGGCACGCATCTCGGCGCCGTGGCGCCGACGGACGATCCGCTCGCCGATGTGCTCGCCCTCGGTCGGGCCTATCGGGCCAGCGCGCTCGCCGATCCGCACTACTACCGGGTGATGTTCGGCGGCGAACTGCGCGCGGACGACCTGCCGCCTGAGGTCGGCGCCGCTGCCGCGGAGACGTTCACGCCGCTGGTCGAGGCGATCGCGCGCGGTGTCGACAGTGGGGTGTTCGCTTCCGTCGAGCCTGCCCTTGCCGCGACCGCGCTCTGGGCAAACGTGCACGGGCTTGTGTCTCTAGAGCTCGGGAAGTTTCTGCCGCCGCAGGCCGGTGATCCGGGCACAGTTTTCGAGCTCGCCATGCGTAACGCGACCTCGGGTTGGCTCAGCAAGGCTGCCCGTCCGTGAGCTCTGACACGGTGGCGCGGCACAGCCAGTTCGCCGCCCCGACCGCAGTCGGGCATGCGCTGTTCGCCCGACCGCTACGCGCGCTCCCTAGCGTCCGGTTCGACCCGGTTTCCGGACACGGAGGCAGCGACCATGCGTCCTCGTACCGTCATTCCCCTCCTCGCCGCGACCGCGGTCGTGGCGGCAACTGTCACATCGGTAGTCGCAACAGCCGGCCATGACCGGTCGGCAGTCCAGCATGCAGAGCTCACCGGTCGCGCGGTTCTGCCGGCCCTGACCTTCGGTGAGCAGGAGCCAAGCGGCGCCGCGATCACCGCGGCCAACGGCGTGACGCCACCCTTCGACGCCCAGCCGGTGCAGGGTTTCAGCGGGCTGCTGCGCCAGCGAGACGGCACCTACTTGGTGCTGTCCGACAACGGCTACGGGCAGAAGGCCAACAGCGCCGACTTCCTGCTTCGCGTCCACCACCTCGACGTCGACTTCACCACGGGGGGCGTCGAGGTGCTCGGAGGCTTCGGTCTATCGGATCCCGACCACGAGATCAGCTGGCCGCTCACTCGCCCCGACCGGCGACTTACCGGCGCCGACTTCGACGTCGAGTCGTTCCGCAAGGCGCCAGATGGCACGTTCTGGTTCGGCGACGAGTTCGGGCCGTTCCTGCTGCACACCGATGACACCGGCCGCGTGCTCGACGCGCCGGTTCCGCTTGATGGCGTCCGATCGCCTGACGACCCGACACTCCCCGCCGGTCAGATGCCGACACTCGGACGCAGCAAGGGCTTCGAGGGCATGGCGCTTTCGTCCAACGGGCGCTACCTGTACCCGCTGCTCGAGGGCCGCATCGAGGGTGACCACGACCAGGACCTGCGCGCGTACCGCTTCGACCTCAAGAAGCAGCGCTACACCGGCGAGGCGTTCCGCTATCGCCTCGAGCATCCGGCCAACGCGATCGGCGACCTGACTGCCATCGACGAGCACCGCTTCCTCGTCATCGAGCGCGACAACGAGCAGGGCGCCGCGGCGCGGTTCAAGGCGATCTTCCTGATCGACACGCGTGACAGGGACAGGGACGGGTACGCGGACAAGGAGATGCTCGTCAATCTCATGGCGGTCCCCGACCCGCAAGGTATCGGCGGCGACGGCGCATTCTTCCGGTTCCCGTTCCAGACCATCGAGGGCGTCGAGATCCTCGACAACCACACCATCGTCATCGAGGACGACAACAACTTCCCGTTCTCATCCGGTCGCACCCCGGGTCAGCCGGATGACAACGAGTTCATCACCGTACGGCTCGACGCGGGCCTGCGCTGACCGGCGCCGATCGTATGCCCCAAATGATCACGGTACCGATGCTGGTGGGGGGTGTGCAGGGCCTATGAGCCGTGCACACCCCCAATGACCACGCGACCGTGATCATTAACGAAACGGGTCTACTCGCCCGTCTGCCCGTCAATCCGCTCGCGGATCAGGTCGGCGTGCCCGTTGTGCCGCGCGTACTCCTCGATCAGGTGCGCGAGGATCCACCGCAGGTTGACGTGCGGTTCGCGCCGGCCTGCCTTGGCGACGGTTTCGAGCGAGTCAGCTTCGGCCACGATCTCTCGGGCGCGGTCGACCTCCGCTCGCCAGGCCGCGAAGACCTCGTCGACCGGAGTCGAGTCGAGGTGGTCAAAGTCGCCGTCCGGGTCGGCGTCGGTGTAGTAGATCGGCGGCGCGTCCTCGTCGATCAGCACGCGCCGAAACCAGGACCGCTCGACCTCGGTGAGGTGACGGACGAGCCCGAGGAGCGATAGCGACGACGGCGGCACCGCTCGCTCGCGCAGCTGCGACTCGGTGAGTCCCTCGCACTTCCACATCAACGTGTCACGGTGGTAGTCCAGGAACGAGGTCAGGATGGTTCGCTCGTCGCCCTGGTGTGGCGGCTCGGTGCGCGTGTCAGTCATGCAGCGCAGGTTAGTGGTGGGTCTGTCACGTCAGCCGTCGACGTCCTGCGAAGCCCAGGTCGGCTCTGTGATACCAGGAGAGCTCCGCGTCGCCCTCCAACCAGCAGAGCAGAACGGGCACACCATCAAACTCAGCCGGGAAGTCGACCAGCAAGGGTGCGAAACCCTTGAGCTCCGCACCCGTCTGCTGCACCGTCGTCATGAGCTCGTCGAGCCGAGCCTGCGCGGCCTTGAGCTCAGGCAACCCGCCGAGCGCAGTCACGACGCCGTCCGGCTGCAGTGATGCGGCGATCTCAGCCGCCTCAGCACGCAGGGCGACGATCTCGTCGAGCACCGGCCGCAGGTTCGCTAGCTCGGCCCGCGCCGAGTCGACGTCGAAGAGCCCCACGCGGCGAGCCTCTCACGACTCGCGTACGACCTCCGCGGGTGACTTGTCAGGCCGCAGCCCGCGCCACGAGGGCTGCCGCAGTCGGCCGTCGCGCGTCCACTCACCGAACACGACCTCGCCGACGAGGTTGGGCGTCACCCAGTGCGCGTCGCGGGCGTCCATCCTCGGCAGCGGCTCGGAGAACGGGCTGGTCTGTCGCGCCAGCCGCCGCAGCCGCGTACCCAGGTCGTCGAGCACCGATTCCGAAAAGCCCGTGCCAACGTGGCCGGCATAGACCAGCCGACCGTCGGCGTCGGGGATACCGACCAGCAGCGAGCCGATGCGACCCTCGCGGCGCCCGGAGCCCGGACGCCAGCCACCGACCACGACCTCCTGCGTGCGGATGTTCTTGACCTTGAGCCAGGCCCTCGACCGTCGCCCGGGTTCGTAGATCGAGTCGCGGCGCTTCGCCAGCACGCCCTCGAGACCGGACTCCTGGCTTGCGTGCAGGGCGTCGCTGCCGCTGCCCACGAACACCGGCGGCACCAGCACCGCCGGTCTGTCGATGCCGAGGGAGTCGAGAATCCCGCGCCGATCGTCGTACGTGCGCTTCAGCAGGCTCTCGCCGTCGAGCCACAGCACATCGAAGACGAGGTAGGACACCGGCACTTCACCCATTAGCCGCCTGACCTGGGTGGGGTTGGTGACATGCATGCGCTGCTGCAGCAGACCAAAGCTCGGACGGCCATCCTCGAACGCGACGATCTCACCATCGAGCACCACGTCGTGCCCGGCGACCGCGCGAGCGGTGTCCTCCAGCTCTGGCCAGCTGCCGGTAACGTCGCGATCGTTGCGGGTCAAAACGCGTACGGCGGCATGCTGGACGTACGTCACGGCACGGATGCCGTCCCACTTCATCTCGTACGAATAGCGCTCGTCCTCGGACACCGGCGGCAGTTCACCCGCGACGGCGAGCATGGGCTTGATGAGCCGCGGGACCGGCACCGGCTCCTCCTTGTGGTCGGACATCAGGTGCATCAGCCAGTTTCGATCATCGGTGTGGATGAGCACATACCGTCCGTTCACCCGCTCACCGTGCAGCACGACCTTGACCTCACGGTCGTCCCACTCCTCCAGCTCGTAGGTGCCGTGGTCCCAGACAGCGACAACTCCACCGCCGTACTCTCCGGCCGGGATATTGCCCGCGAACGTCGCGTACTCCATCGGGTGGTCCTCGGTCTGCACCGCGAGGTTGTTGCGTTTGGGATCGGTGGGCAGACCCTTCGGCACGGCCCACGACACCAGGACGCCGTCGCGCTCGAGCCGGAAGTCCCAGTGCAGCCGCCGCGCGTGGTGCTCCTGGATGACGAAGATCGGCTCCTTGGCTTGACGCTTGGAGGTGCGCTTGCGAGGGACCGGCTCAGGCGTCTTCTTGGCGTCGCGCTTGCGACGGTAGGGGTCGAGCCGGTCGGGCATGGTTACGTCCTACCGGTCGGCGGTCGTCGGCGCACCTGGGGTTGGATGGACTGCATGCACACAGTCGCACTAGGCAACACCGGTCTCGTCGTCTCCGCGCAGGGGTTCGGTGCGATGGGGATGAGCCACGCGTACGGGCCGACCGACGACGCGGAGTCGCTCACCACGCTTGCACCGAGCACTCGATCTCGGCGTGACGTTCTGGGACACAGCAGATTTCTACGGGGCTGGCGACAACGAGCGGTTGCTCGGGCGAGTGCTGGCCGACCGGCGGGACGAGATCCAGATAGCCACCAAGTTTGGCTTCGTCGCGCAACGTGGGGAGCACGTCGCTCGGGCAGTGCGCGGCGACGCGGAATACGTGCGGTCAGCCTGCGACGCGAGCCTGTCACGGCTGGGCGTCGACGAGATCGACCTCTACTACATGCATCGTCGCGACGTGACCGTGCCGATCGAGGAGACGGTCGGCACGATGGCCGAGCTCGTCAGCGCCGGCAAGGTGCGGCACATCGGGTTGTCCGAGGCGACATCCAGCGAGCTGCGGCGCGCGGCGGCCGTGCACCCGATCGCGGCCGTGCAGTCGGAGTGGTCGCTGTGGAGCCGCGACGTCGAACAGTCGGTCGTGCCGACGTGTGTCGAGCTCGGGGTGGGGTTCGTGCCGTACTCGCCGCTTGGCCGCGGGTTCCTCACCGGCGCCGTCAAGAGCCTCGACGTCCTGGCCGACGACGACTTCCGTCGCGCGCAGCCCCGGCTGAAGGACGGCAACATCGACCGCAACATGGCCATCGTCAGCGAGGTCGAGGCTGTCGCTGCGTCGCTCGGAGTGCCCGCCGCGCAGGTCGCCTTGGCGTGGGTGCATCAGCGGTCGGAGGTCTGGGGCCTTCCCGTCGTGCCGATCCCAGGGACCAAGCGGGTGAAGTGGTTGGAGCAGAACGTCGGCGCGCTAGACGTACGGCTCCCGGCCGACGCGCTCGATCGCCTCGACGGTTTGGCCGCGCAGGCGGTTGGTGTCCGGCACCCGCAGATCGACCTGACCTCGGCGGTCGACCGCGACTGATGCGGTCGCAGGCCGTGGAATGACCACGTTAAGCAGGGTTGTCCCCGCACCACTAGGCCTGCATGCCTGTCAGAGCGGGGAGAAGCCTTGTGGTGGCCGCGGCGCCTAGCGGTCGTCGAGCTTCCTGAGTACGTCGTCGAGCCGGCGGACCACCTCAGCGAGGGTTAGCTCCAAACGATCGAGCCGATCGGCAAGGTCGCTGGGCTCTTTGTCCATCGCCGAGCGGATCATGAACCTCTCCGGGGCTCGTGCGGGGGCGCCTGCGCCGCCGCTCCATCCGCTTCTTGAACGAGGCTTAATAGCAAGTGCCCAGTTCCGACGCGGCTGTGGTTGAGCGTCCGGGCCTCCTCCTCGGCCAGGACAATCACCCGACGCGCACGATCCGTGAACCGCTCGAACATGGCGCTAATGGTGCCCCACACCGATCGGAGATGGGCGCGATCCCAAAGACCACCAGGCTTGCCCCCGCCCCGACAGGGTTACAGGCCTGGTGGTGCGGGGGAACGCCTGCTTAACGTGGTCATTCTCAGCGGCACAAGGACCAGGTCACCAGCGCAGGCCGCGCGCGGCGAGCTCCACCTCCAGGTGCAGCTCTTCCGATGCGTTCAATGGCTGGGTGAGCGGTAGCGCCGGCCCGTCGATGCCGAGCGCCGCTGCGCAACCCGCCAGCGCCTGGTCGTATGCCAAGGCGTACATGCGACGCCGCGCCGCGACAGCGAACTGCACCGGCGCCTGCTCGTGCGAACGCGATTCCTGTACCCGCCGCAGCTGGTCGAGGAACGCCTCGACATCGGTGTCGGTGCGGGGCTCGGCGGCTGGGCGAGGTGACCGGCGCCGCGCAGTGACTGCAGCCAGCAGACTTGCCGCCACCAGCGTGCAGAGCACCAGCCAGATCATCATCGATCGCCTCGATGGGAGTCAGGGTCAACTTCCATGGTCGTACCGACCGGCCGAACGCGTCCAGAGCATTAAGGGAACCAGCCCTGACAACAGTCGCTGATCGCCCATGCGCAACCATGGGGCATGCGCCTCGACCATGTTGTGTACGCCGCGGGGCCCGACGGGCTCGCCCAAACAGCAGCTCGACTCGGCGAGCTCCTCGGAGTGGCGCTTGAGGACGGGGGAGTGCACCCACGGTTTGGCACGCGCAACCGGATCCTGCCGCTGGCCAGCGGCCACTACCTCGAGGTTGTCGCAGCACTCGACCACCCGGCGAGCGACAAGGAGCCGTTTGGACAAGCCGTCAAGGCGCGTACGGCCGACGGGGGCGGCTGGATGGGATGGGTGGTAGCAGTCGACGATCTCGCACCGTTCGAGGTGCGGCTGGGTCGTGAGGCGGTTGCGGGGCACCGTACGCGGCCGGATGGCTTCGACCTGCGCTGGCGGCAGCTCGGGGTGAAGGGCACGATGGCCGACCCGCAGTTGCCGTTCTTCGTGCAGTGGGAGACCAACGCTGCTGAGCACCCGTCACATCTGGCGACTGGGGAAGTCGACCTGGCGTCGCTGGAAATTGCTGGGAGCCCGGCTCGGGTTGCCGAGTGGCTCGGCGAGCCGGAGTCGCATCCGCTCGACGATGTCGAGGTGCAGTGGTGCGAGCCGGACGGCCAGCCGGGCCTGGTCGCGGTGACGTTCAGCACCCCCGGCGGGCCGGTGCGGGTCTGAGCCTGCGGCTGGTGAAGATCAGGCGCCGCGCTTCTTGACCAGGAACCAGGCAACCCCGAGCACGATGGCGATCGCGGCGGCGAACACAGCGCCTCCCGGGTAGAACGCCTTGGCCTCGAGCACCGTACCGATCTCGCGCATCGGTGGCGTATGTCGGAGAACCGGCGCCCGTCGAAGGTCGCTCGGCCGTGATCAGGCGGCAGACCCTATCGGGGTGTGTAGCGCGCGGTGGGCGACTCGTCCCGCGTACCGTCATCTCGTCCGCGCCCTCGAGAGAGAGGTGTTCTCCGTGACCGACGTCGTGTCGCCCCGCATGCACCGCACCTACAGCCCCGAGCTCGCGCATCCCGATGCGGCCAGGTGGCCCGACCTTGCGGAACCTCCAGAGGTGGGGGCGCGGGCGCGGATCGTCCGTACGTTCCTGCGCGCGCAGGCCGCCCGCATCGGTGTGCGCGTACGGCTGCCCGGCGGCACGACGTGGGGCCGCACTGGTCCGGTGCTCCGCCTGCACCGCCCTGACGAGTTCTTCGCCCGCGTCGGGCGCGATGGTCTGATCGGGTTCGGTGAGTCGTACATGCTCGGAGCCTGGGACGCGGACGACCTTGTTGGCGTGCTGCAGCGCTTCGCCGAGCGCGTGCAACGACTCGTGCCCGCGCCGCTGCACGGGTTGCGTCGGTTGTATGTGAAGCGGCCGCCCGCTCACGAGGCGAACACGATCGAGGGAGCCAAAGCCAACATTCGCCGGCACTACGACCTGTCAAACGACCTGTTCACGCTCTTCCTGGACGAGACGATGACCTACTCGTCCGCGCTGTTCGAGCCCGGTGACTCGCTCGCCGATGCTCAATGCCGCAAGATCGACGCCGTCCTCGACGCGGCCGGTGTCGGCGACGGCACCAGGGTTCTCGAGATCGGCAGCGGCTGGGGTGCGCTGGCTATCCGCGCCGCGCAGCGCGGGGCCACAGTCACGACGTTGACGCTGTCCTCCGAGCAGCAGACCTTGGCCGAGCAACGGATCGCCACCGCTGGGGTGGCCGACCGGGTGCAGGTGCTCCTGCAGGACTACCGGCAGGCCACGGGTTCCTACGACGCCGTGGTCAGCGTCGAGATGATCGAGGCCGTCGGCGAGGAATTCTGGCCGGCGTACTTCCAGGCCATCGAGGATCGGCTCGCGCCCGGTGGCCGCGCAGTCGTGCAGGCGATCACCGAGCCCCACGAGCGCATGCTCGCCACCCGCAACACGTACACGTGGATTCAGAAGTACATCTTCCCCGGCGGGCTGCTGCCATCGATCGAGGCGATCAACTCGGTGCTTGCCACCCACCGCGACGGGCTGCGGATCGTGCAGCGGCGCGAGTTCGGGCTGCACTACGCGCAGACGCTCCAGCAGTGGCGGGGCCGGTTCGTGGAGCGATTGGATGACGTGCTGCGGCTGGGCTTCGACCGCACGTTCGTACGGATGTGGGAGCTCTACCTTGCCTACTCGGAAGCGGGATTCCGCGCGCGGTACATCAGCGTGTCCCAGCTGACGCTGGCGCGCACTGTCGGCTGAGCGGGCGCGGGTCAGCTGGCGAGCTCCCGCTGCAGCGTCGCGACAAGCCCGTCGGCGGCCCGCTCGATAAGGGCGAGTACGTCGTCGAAGCCGGCCTGCCCGCCGTAGTAGGGGTCGGGTACGTCCAGCGTGCCGGCGTCGAGCGCCGCATCGTCGTAGGCGCGGAACATCTGCAGCTTGCTCGCCGAGTCGTCGTCCGGCGCGAGCGCGTTGAGGTCGGCGAAGATGTCGCGGTCGAGGACGAGCACGAGGTCATAGTGGGCGAACGACTCCGCGGTGAACTGGCGTGCGACGTGCGACTCGGCGTCGTAGCCGTGCGTCAGCAGAGTCCGGCGCGCCCGCTCGTCGGCTGGCCCGCCGACGTGCCACGCGCCGGTGCCGGCCGAGTCGACGACCACGATGTCTGCGAGATCGGCGGCGGTCACGCGTTGCCGCAGCACTGACTCGGCCATCGGTGACCGGCAGATGTTGCCGAGGCAGACGAAGCAGATGCGCACTGGCTCCACTAGCTCAGTATCCGTGGCCAGTGACGCGTCAGCGACCACGCGCCAGCTCCCCGACCGCGAGGGCCAGCTCCGTTGCGAGCTCGAAGGAGCGCTCCTCCGCCGGGTGCGTACGCATCCATAGGCAGATCGTCTGGACGACCGCACCCGCCCATGCCGGGTCACGCCGCAGCGCGGCCCGCACCGAGATGGGGATGGGCCGCAGCGTCGACACGTCGTACCACTGCCCGTGCACGAAGCCGAGCATGGGCAGACCGCCGCTGTCCTCATAGATCACTTCGTACGAGTCGAGGGCAGGGTGCGGGTCGCTCGCAGGCCGGCTCTCATGGCGGTAAAGAACAGCTGCCGAGGGCCGCGGGGCCGACATCATCTGGACGTGTCCTTGCGGTTGGTCAAGCACCGACGGTGGTGGTTCCCGGCCGCGCGCGGCCCCCGTGAACGTGATCACAGCCGGGATGCGTGTCCTACCGTACGACTGTTTGGGCGGTTTGTGGAAGCCCTACCGGTCTGCCCCGACGGATCCGTTACCTGCCGGTCATAAAGGTCAGCTGGGGATCACAATCGAGACCGCCCAGGACACGATGCTCACGATGATTGCGCCGAGCACGGCGTCCCAGAAGAAGTCCTGCACGTGGAACGCAAGGTCCAGCTGGTCGGACAGCCAGCTCAGGAGGCCGAGCATCAACGCGTTGACGATGACCAGGAACAGGCCCAAGGTCAGCACGATCAACGGCAGCGACAGGATCGCCAGGATCGGCTTGATGGCGACATTGATCACGCCGAGGATCGCGCCCACGAGGAGCGCGGTGCCGACGTTACGAGCCGTCGAGTCGTCGCCGTCGCCCAGCATGATCCCGGGAAGGATGGCCGCCGCCACCCAGAGGGCGACGGCGTTGACGATGATTTTGATGACGAATCCCACGGGTGGTGATCGTGGCATGCCCGGCCGGTCGCTGGGAATGGGCTCGCGAGGATTTATCCCTTGTGACCGACGCGCGCGGTCTGCGCAAGCAGGATCGCGCCGATGACCACGAGCCCACCGACGATCTGCACGGGCGCCAGCGACTCGCCGAACCACAGCCAGGCAAGGGCTGCGGCACCGACGGGCTCCACCATCGCCAGCGTCCCGACCACGGTGGCGGGCAGGTGCTGCAACGCGACGGTCTCCACACCGAACGGCACCAGCGTGCCCAGCAGAACCACCCACACGACGAGCGCCCAGACCGGCGCCGTCACATCTCCGAACACGGTGGTCGAGCCGCCGAGCACCGATGCGTCGAACGTCCACCATGGCCGCACGACTGCCCAGAACACCGTTGCCACCGCAAAGCCCCAGAACACCGTGGACAGCGGGTCGCGCTGGCCGACGAGATGCTCGCCGGCAAGGAAGTACGTCGCGAAGCAGACCGCCGCCAGCAGGCCCATCGCCACTCCGAGGGCGTCGAGCGAGCCGCCGTCCCACACCTGGGCGACCATTGCGAGCCCGACGAGCGAGAGCCCGAGGGCCGGCCATAGCCGACGCCGTACGGGTTGGCGCTGCACCCCGAACGCCCAGAGCGCGATGAGGACCGGCGCGAGGTATTCGAGCAGCAGCGCGATGCCCACCGGCAACCGATCGATGGCTATGAAGTACGTCACCTGGAGCAGGGCGACGCCCACGATGCCGTAGAGCAGGACCACGGGGAGCTCGCGCCGCGACAGCCGGAGGGTGTGCAGGCGACCCGGACAGCAGCACGATCAGCAGGAGCACGAGCGCCGTGCCGGTTGACCGCAGCGCGGCCAGGCGGTCTGCGGCCACGCCGGCATCCATGACCACCCGGCTCACGCCGGCGTTGACGATGAAGCAGCTGGCGCCGAGCAGGACGAGCGCGTAGCCAGTGCCCGGATGGGCATGCGGCCGCCGCCCGGTCTCGGGCAGCGGCGTCAGCGCGTCGAGCACGCGACAGACACTAGTCATTGGGCGGTGCGCTGCTGACCGGGTTCCACCCGGTGGACGTCGGCGGGTGTGGGTTACCGTCGCTGGCATGACGACGGGACCCCGCCTTCGCCGCGCGCTCGACCTGCTGCCCGCCTATCGGCCGGGGCGACGCCCGGCGCCGCGCGCGGACGTCCCGGTCTACAAGATCTCGTCCAACGAGAACCCGTACCCGCCGCTGCCGGGTGTCCTCGAAGCCGCCCTGTCTGCGGCCGGCGTCATGAACCGCTACCCCGACATGTTCGCGACCGAGCTGTCCGAGGCGATCGCGTCGCGACTGTCGGTGCCGGCCGAGCACGTCGTGTGCGGCACCGGGAGCGTCGGCGTGCTCGGGCAGATCGTGCATGCGGTGGCGGATCCGGGAGACGAGATCGTTTACGCCTGGCGTTCGTTCGAGGCCTACCCGATCGTTGCCGGGGTGGCGGGCGCGGCATCCGTACGGGTCCCCGTGACGTCCGACGGGCGGCACGACCTGGACGCGATGGCGGCCGCCGTCACCGACGGACGCGGCTCGTGCTGCTGTGCACACCGAACAACCCGACCGGTCCCGCACTGCACCGTGACGAGGTCGAGCAGTTCCTGGACTCAGTGCCCGACGACGTGCTGGTCGTGATCGACGAGGCCTACCGCGAGTTCGTCCGCGACGAGTCCGCCGTCGACGGCATCGACGTCTACCGTGATCGGAGCAACGTGTGCGTGCTGCGCACGTTCTCCAAGGCGTACGGGCTCGCCGGCCTCCGCGTCGGCTTCGCTGTTGCGCACAGCGAGGTCGCCGAGGCCCTGCGCAAGACAGCCGTGCCGTTCGGCGTCAACGCGATCGCGCAGCACGCGGCCATCGAGTCGTTGCGCAGCGAGCCGGCGTTGCTCGAGCGGGTCGAGGCGCTCGTCAAGGAGCGGGCCCGGGTCTGGGAGGCCCTGCGTGCCCAAGGCTGGGATGTGCCTGTGACGGAGGCCAACTTCGTGTGGCTCGCCTTAGGTGCTCACGCTGACGACTTCGCAGTCGCCTGCGAGGAGTCGGGCGTCACCGTGCGGCCGTTCGCTGGCGAGGGCGTACGCGTCACCGTCGCTGAGCCCGAGGCCAACGACGTGTTCCTCCGCGTGGCCGGTGAGTGGCGGTCGCGCAGCTAGCCGTCAGGCCAGCAGGAGCCGCCGCGGGGCCACCCGCGGCGGCTCCGGCAACGCCAGCGGGGCGTTGCCCGGGCTGATCCGGCCGAGCACACGCGCGGCGCGTGCACCGGTGGCCGGTATGTTGTCCGGGCCGGGCAGCACGCCCGGCAGGCCGTGCCACGTCAGGAAACCGAGCAGCGCAAAGAGATAGGCCTCCTTCGCGTCGCTCGGCAGGCCACGCTCGTCGGACGTCACGAGCGGCATGGCGCTCAGGCGCCGGCGGAGTGCGGCCATCAGGGCAGGGTTGCGTACGCCGCCGCCAGAGACGACAACCTCGTCGACGCTGGCGGCCTGCAGCGCGTCCGCGACGGTCATCGCTGTCAGCTCGGTGAGCGTCGCGAGCAGGTCCGGCCCGCTCACATCAGGCACCTTGTCCAGGGCCGCGTCGAGGTAGTCGCTGTTGAACAGCTCGCGGCCGGTGGACTTGGGTGCCGGCATCGCGAAGAAGGGCTCGGCGCAGAGTCGGTCGAGCAGGTCCTCCCGGACGACACCAGCGCGCGCCAGCGCCCCATCCAGCGTCGTACGCCAGCTCGCCGCCGGTCACGCGCGTCGCAGCGAGGTCGAGCAGGCAGTTGGCCGGGCCAGTGTCGAACGCTACGACGGTCGGCCCCGGCGCAACGATCGAAACGTTGGCGATGCCGCCGAGGTTGAGTGCCGCACGGCGGCCCGAGCCGACAGCGAGCCAGAGCGCGTCGAGCGTGCTCGCCAAAGGGGCGCCCTGCCCGCCGGCCGCCACGTCACGTGACCGCAGATCAGAGACCACGGGCAGGCCCGTCGCCTCGACGATCCAGGCCGGCTGACCGAGCTGGAGCGTGCCGAGTGCCCTCCCGCCGTCGACCCAATGGAAGACGGTCTGCCCATGCGAGGCCACGAGGTCAGCGCGCCCACCGGCGAGACCCGCTACCGCGCGGGCCGCTGCTGCAGCAAAGGCCTGCCCGGCCAGGGCGTCGAGCGCGCAGATCTCGGCGAGGGTGGTGTGCGCCGGCGGGAGGAGGGCCAGCAGCCGTTTCCGCAGCTCGTCCGGCCACGGCTCATGCCGATGGCCGATCGGGCGCAGCCGGATCTCGTCGTCGTGCAGGGCGAGGTCGGCGACAGCGACGTCGATCGCGTCGGCAGACGTACCCGACTGCAGCCCGACGACGATCACTGCTGTTCGACGGCGAGCGCCTGACGCACCCGGCCATTGGCGGCACGAAGCCTGGCGCGAGCGACGTCGATGTCGACTCCGGTGAGCAGAGTGACAACTGCTGTCTTGACCTCGCCGCCAGCGGCGGAGAGCGCGGCGACGGCCTCGTCCTCGCCAACTCCGGTGATCTCGCGGACGATGCGAACCGAGCGTCGGCGCAGCTTGTGGTTGGTGGCGAGCATGTCAACAAGCCACGGGCCGTAGGTCTTGCCGAGCCGGACCATGGTCGCCGTCGACAGTACGTTGAGTGCGATCTTCTGGGCGGTGCCGGCCGACAGTCGGGTGGAGCCGGCCACCACCTCCGGGCCGGTGGGCAGCTCGATGGCGATGTCGGCGACCGCGGCGATCGGCGAGCCAGGGTTGTTGACGATGGCGACAGTGGGTGCGCCGGTGCGCTTGGCGTGCTCCAGTGCGCCGCGTACGTACGGCGTACGCCCCGACGCGCTGATGCCCACCACAACGTCGACATCGGTCATGCCCGCATCGGCCAGGTCACGCGCACCCTGCTCGGCGGCATCCTCGACACCCTCGACCGCCGTGCGCAGTGCGCGGTCACCGCCTGCCAGCACGGCGTGCACGAGGGTTGGCGGGACACCAAAGGTGGGGACGCACTCGGCGGCGTCCAGGGCGGCTAGCCGACCGGGCGTGCCCGCTCCGACGTAGAGCATGCGGCCACCCACCGCCAACCGTGCTGCTGCAAGCTCGACCGCGGCGGCGAGCTCGGGGGCGGCCGCCTGCAGGAGAGCCGGCACGCCGGCCTCCGACTCCAGCAGCAGGGTCACCAGCTCGGCCGGCGAACGCTCGTCGAGGTCGGCGAGCTCGCGCCGCGCCTGCTCCGTCGCCAGCCCGTCGATGTTCTCGCCAATCCACGCCCAGATGGGCGCTGCGTCGGTCGGGGTCATGAGGCGTCCATTTCGGTCGATGGGCGCCACCGCCGCACCAGGCTCTCATGCGGAAGTGACGTCATGGTTGCGAGGAGGGCGGCGCCGGCAAGGGCATCGCCTCGTGCGGGGAGCAGGTCGACAGGCGGGCTGCCCGACGTGACCAGGCGTTGCCAGGCCGACCACAGCGGCTCGCCGAGGTGCGTCAGGCCTCCGACCACGGCGACCGCAACCGACCCCTCGGCGGCGGTCGCGCGTACCGCCGCACGTGTCGTGGCCGCGAGGGCCGCGGCGGCGCCGTCGACGATGTCCTGCGGCGATGCGATCGCCGCGGACCGCGCAGCGCACCACGTCGGGGGCGAACGCGGCGATGGTGCGTGCGGCTGCGGCATCGTCTGCGAGGCGGGCCGGAAGCGCCACCAAGGTCGCCGAAGCGTTTCCGGGCGGCAGCCAACAGCGGCGTGGCTTCGGCGCGACCGTCGTTGGCCCGCAGGGCGGCGCGGAGCCCGGCCAGCCCGATCCAGGTGCCGCCACCCTCGTCACCGAGCCATGGGCCGGCGCCGTCGACGACGTGCACCGACCCGGTGGCCGAGACGCCGACGGCCACGGCACCGGTGCCGGCTGCGAGGACGACGCCGGGCGAGCCACCGAGCGCACCTACGTGTGACGTGACGGCGTCGCTGGTTACCGCGATGGCACAGTCGACGAACGCCCTGCGCAACGCATCGCCGACTTGCGTCGCCTCGAGCGGGGCCGCCAGTGCTCCCGCTGCGCCCACCACGAGATGCGTCATTGACGGGACGCTCAGCTTGCTGATCGCCGTGCTGATCGAGGTGAACGCGGCCGCTGCGCCCTCGGGCGCTGCCAGCCCAGGCGCGCCGGTCACGTCGCACTCCTGTTGCCGAGCGCCACCGACCCAGACGGCTGCGCGGCACGACGTCTTGCCGACGTCGACAGTGACGATCGCCGTCACGGCACCAGCGCGTCGGCCGCCGCGGCCAGGTTGACCCGCCCAGCGCCGAGGGTATGCACGACGTGCTCACCGAGCTGAGCATCCTTGTGCGGCCAGCCTGTGCAGACGACCACCGTGTCAGGCCGGGCGACGAGTACGGCCCTGAGCAGCGCCACCTGCTCGGTGTCCCGGTGCGGCGCGTCGCAGACGAGGACGAGTCGCCGATCGCCAGCGCCGCCGACGATGCGCGCGACCCGCTCGGCGCTGTCACCCGTACCTGCTTCGCCCGATGTGGTCGCCGGATCCCGTTCACCGAGTAGATCGGCGAGGCGCACCGCGTACTTGCCGGCCGCGTGATTGACGTGCGACCGCAGGTCGACAACGTGCGGTGCCTGGTCGAGCCGCACTCGCCCGCGGACCCGCAATGCTGACCTGGCGAGCTCCCGCCCAAGTGACGGCGCCGGTTCGGGCACCGAGCTCGTGCGTGCCGTTCGCAGCCATGTCACCAGCTGGCCGACGCGGTCGTGCGCCTGCTCCAGCCGATCAATCGTCAGGGATCCGTCCGTCAGTGCGTCCAGGATCGCGTGCTGCACCTGTGCCAGCTCGGCGCTGTCATCGCGGGGGTTGCCCAGGCAGAGCAGGTCGGCGCCGGCCGCAAGGGCGCGTACGGCACCGCCACCCAGCCCGACCCCGCCGGAAACTGCACGCATGTCCAGCGCATCTGTGATGACGACACCATCGAACCCCAGGTCGTCGCGGAGCAGTTGGTGCAGCGTCGGGCTCAGCGATGCCGGGGCCTCGTCGAGCGCCGGAAACACGACGTGGGCCGACAGCACGGCTCGCACACCGGTCTCGATGGCGGCGACAAACGGGAGCAGGTCGCGCGTGCGCAGCGTCTGCAGCGAGGCACGGATGATGGGCAGGTCGAGGTGCGAGTCGGTGTCGGCGTCGCCGTGACCAGGAAAGTGCTTGGCGCACGCCGCGACACCAGCCTCCTGCAATCCCGAGACGAAAGCCGCCGTGTGCCTCGACACCA
The DNA here is from genome assembly GCA_963757805.1 of uncultured Actinomycetota bacterium. GTDB lineage: Bacteria > Actinomycetota > Actinomycetes > Jiangellales > Jiangellaceae > CAVWSM01. Next base: position 78,500 of record CAVWSM010000001.1, read on the forward strand.
ACGCCGGGTCGGCTCCGAAAGATCGCACCCCGATCACCGGGTTGTCAGGGTTGGCGTTGACGTCGACAGTCGGTGCGAGGTCGAGGTCGATGCCTGCTCGGCGCAGGTCGCCGGCGATCGCCCGGGCGACCTCGCGCGTCGCGTCGACCGAGTCGACAGCGCCGAGGGCGGCGTTGCCGGGGTAGGAGGACCCGACGACGGCCTCGAGCCGCGTGACGTCTCCGCCCTCCTCGTCGGCAGCGATGAGGGCGTGGTCGCCGGCAGCGTGCAGGTCGGCCGACAGCGCGGCGACCTGCTCCGGCGACTCGATGTTTCGCGCGAAGTAGACGACACCGGCGAGTCCGGCGGAGAGCTCTTCGGCGAGCCAGTCCGGCACGGCAGAGCCGTGGAAACCGGGCAGCAGCACACCGTTGACGAGTCGGCGTAGCCCGGGGTCGGACGAGCTCATCCGCGCACCGCACCTGCGACGAGGCCAGAGCTGAGCCGTCGTTGGACGACGAGGAAGAAGACGATGACCGGCAGCGTGATCAGGGTCGAGAACGCCATGACCGCACCCCAGTCGGTGTTGTACTGGCCGAAGAACGACCGCAGGCCGACGGCAACCGTGTACTTGCTGTCGTCGCTCATGAACGTCAGCGCGAAGATGAACTCGTTCCACGCAGTGATGAACGAGAAGACGGATGTGGCGACCAGCCCGGGAGCGACGAGCGGCAGCAGCACCGAGCGGAACATGCGTCCCCATGAGGCGCCGTCGAGGTAGGCGGCTTCTTCGATCTCGCGCGGGATCGCCTGCACGAAGCCGCGCAGCATCCAGACGGCGAAGGCAAGCGAGAACGCGACATAGACGACGATCAGGCCGAGCAGCGTGTTGAGCAGCTGCAGGTTGCGCGCCTGCAGGAACAGCGGGATCACAAGGGCCTCGAGCGGCACCATCTGGGCGACGAGGATCATCACGAGGACGGTGGTGCGCAGCCGGAAGTTGAACCGGCCCACCGCGATGGCCGCGAGCAGCGCGAGCAGGCCGCTCGCGAGGACGGTGGCGGTGGCCACGATCAGCGAGTTGCGCAGATAGACGAGGAACTGCCCTTCCTCGATGACGAACCGTACGTTGTCGAAGCTCCACGACTCCGGGAGGAGTGACCGCGACGCCCCTCCCGCCGTACGCGGACCGAATCCCGTCGTGACCATCCAGTAGAACGGGAACAGCGTGAACAGCAGAACGAGCGCGACGGCGGCCGCCTTGCCGGCTCGGCTCCAGGCGCGGGTCACGAGAACTCCTCGTCGCGGAAGAGGGTGCGCAGATAGATGCCCGTGATGACGAGCAACAGCGAGAGTGAGGAGTACGGCGATCGCGGAGCCCATGCCGTAGCGGCCCTGGGCGAACGACTCGGTGTAGGCCCACACGCCGAGGTTGAGCACCTGGCGATTGCCGCCGTCGCCGCCGGGCATCAGGAACACCTGGGTGAAGACCTTGAAGTCCCAGATGGTCGACAGGATCGTCACCACGGCGAAGACCGGGCGGATCGTCGGCACGGTGATGCTCCAAAACCGTCGCCAGGCGTTGGCACCGTCGATCTTCGCGGCCTCGACCATCTCGTCGGGGATCGTCAGCAGGCCGGCCAGCACTGTCACGGCGACGAACGGGAACCCGTGGTGGATGACGTTGAGGGCGACGATCGCATAGAACGAGAGCCGGTCGGTGAACCAGTTGTGCCCGCCCTGTTCGACGAGTCCCAGGGCTTCCGCGCCGACGGTGGCGATGCCGTTGAGCGGGTCGAAGATCCAGATCCACACGTATGTGCCGGTGACCGCTGGGACGGCCCAGGCGACCATGATCGCGCTGGTGACGATGGCCCGCCAGGTGCGGCCGAGGTTGCGAAGCAAGCAGTGCTACAAGCGTGCCCAGCGCAACGGTGAGGACCACACAGACGGCGGCAAAGACCACCGTGTTGGGCAGCGCTGTCGACCAGAGCAGGTCGGACGTCAACGCCTCGCGGTAGTTGTCGAGGCCGATGAAGTTGGTGCGACCCGACGCGATCTCGCGAAGCCCGTAGTCCTGGAGGGACACGAGCACGACGCGGATCAGCGGCCACAGGAGCAGCAGCCCCATGACCGCGAGCGCCGGGGAGAGCAACAGCCACGGCCGGAGCGCCGCGCGGCGGCGTGCCGCACGGGCTCCGGCCGGGCCCCGGCCCGGACGCCGGGGGGTGGGGGTGTCCGGGCCGCCGCCCACGGTCGCGGGTGCGACCGGGTGCGTGGCGTGCTGGGTCACTGGTTCATGACCTGCGTCATCTCAGCGGCTGCGTCGCTCGTCGCCTGGTCGACCGACTTCTGGCCGGACAGGATGGACTGCAGCATCGCCGGCACGGTCTTCTTGCCCTGCACGGCGCCGTAGGCGGGCGTCACGGGCACGGACTTGCCGGCCTCGTTCATCTGCTGGGCGAACGGCGTGACCAGCGGGTCCGAGCTCTCGCCGATCTTGTCGACGAGCGACTTGAGGCCAGGGAAGAAGCTCGAGTCGGCGGCCCACTGTTCGGCGAACTCACCGCTCGTCATGAGCTCGACGAACTCCCAGGCGAGCTCCTGGTTGTCGCTCTCCTCGAAAACGCCGAGGTGCGAGCCGCCCACGAAGGACGGGCTCAGGCCGCCGTCCGGGCCGGGGATCGGGAAGGCGCCGATCTTGCCCTGCAGGTCGGGGTACTTCTGCACGATGGCCTTCGGCGTCCAGCTGCCGGAGATCATCATCGCGACCTTGCCCTGCCCGAACTGGTCGCGCAGGTCGGTCTCCTTCCAGGTCGTGGCCGCCTCGGTCGACAAGCCCTGGTTGGTGGCGAGGCCGGTGTAGAACTCGATCGCCTCCACCGCTTCCGGCGAGTCGAGCTGCGAGGTCCACTCGCCGCCCTCTTCGGTGGCGATCTCCGCGCCATTGCCCCAGATGAACGGGTAGACGCCGTACTCGCTGTCGCCGGGCACCGGCAGCGGGATCAGGTCCGGGCGGGCGCCCTTGATCTTCTCGGCAGCTGCGACCAGGTCGTCCCACGACTCGGGGACCTCAACCCCGGCCTCGGTGAAGACATCGGTGCGGTAGATGAACGAACGGATGCCGGCGTACCACGGCATTCCGTAGACCGCGTCGCCCACGGTCGCCGACTCCAACAGCCCCGGCACGAGGTCGTCGGCCAGCTCGCTGCCCTCGATCTGCTCGGACAGATCCGTCAACGCCCCGGCCTCACCGAACTCGGGGGTCCAGGTCGTACCGACTTCCGCCACGTCGGGCACGGTCCCGCCGGCGATCGACGTCGTGAACTTGTCGTGCGCGTTGGCCCACTGGACGAACTGGATGTCGAGCTCGGCGCCACCGGTGCGCTCGGTGAACTCGGTCGACACCGCGTCGAAGAAGCCGGTCGCGTCCGGGTTGGTGCCCTCCATGATCCACACGGTGAGCTTCTGCCCGGCGAAGTTGGGTGTCTCCTCCGGACCTGCGGCGGTGCCCTCGTTGTCCCCGTCGCCTCCGCACGCCGTGGCGGTGAGCGCCACCGCCGCGAGTGCGGCCCACAGCCGACGCTGCTTCATGAGCTTCTCCTCTGGGAGTTGGTGTTAGACCACTTGTCTAGGGGTGCGACCGCGGCCATCCTGGGAGCGAGGCCCTGGCCGGGTCAAGCAGTGATGCCGTTTCGTGACTCGGACTGCGCCGGCACCGCGGCAGGCTGGCTGCTGCCGGCGGGGAAGATGTCGACAACAAGGCGGTAGCGGTCGCCGCGGTAGACCGACTCGACGTACTCGACGACCTGGTTCGTGACGGACCTGGTGATGCGCTCGATCCGAAACGCCGGCGCACCCGGCTCGACCTGCAGTGCCGCGGCATCCTCGGCGGACACGATCGTGGGGACGATCGTCTGCACGCCACGTCCGATCTCGACGCCGAACCGCTCCTTCAGCACGCGGTAGAACGACTGCTCGACGAGGTCATCGGCGGCCAGCCCCGGGACAAGCGCGACAGGGACATGCAGATCCTCGGTCGCCATCGGGATGCCGTCGGCGAGTCGTAGCCGCCGGACGCGCAGCACGTCGGCACCAGAGTCGATCTCGAGGTGGGCGGCGATCTCCGCTGTTGTCGGCCCGACCTCGGCGGCCAGTGATCTAGCGCCCGGCGTAAGGCCGCGGGCCCGCATGTCCTCGGTGAACGAGCTGGCCGCAAGGCGCAGCGAGACGGTGGCGGGTGCGACAAAGGTGCCGGAGCCTTGGCGGCGCACGAGCAGCCCGTCTGCGACGAGGGCGCTCAGCGCGCGGCGTAAGGTCATGCGCGCGACGCCGTACTCCTGGGCGAGCTCGCGTTCGGGCGGAAGCGCGTGCCCAGGGGGCATGGTCTCCAGGCGGGCAGCGAGCCGGTCGCGGACCTGTGGATACTTGGCGGCGTCGCTAGCCGCCCGCTTCGGGGCGGTCTGCATAGACCATTGGTACAACCTTCGGCGCGGTTGTTCAAGTCGCCGCGGCGAACCTCACTCGCGTTGCGATCCGCCGACCAGCTCCGCCTCGGCGTCGGTCGGCTCTGCCCTGCCGCGGCGTTCGGCGCCCACCACGAGTGCGACACCGAGCACAACCAGCAGCCCGCCGAGCACGATGACCGCCGTCACGGGTTCGTCCAGGATCAGCCAGCCCAGGAACACGGCGACGACCGGGTTGACATACGCGTACGTGCCAACGAGCGAGATCGGGGCGTGCGCGAGCAGGAACGTGTAGGCGGTGTAGCCGACGATCGACCCGATCACGACGAGGTAGGCCAGTGCCAGCCAGCCCTTGGCCGGCACTTCCGCCGCCTCGAAACCGTTGGCCTCACCCGCGAGCAGACCGACGACGAACATGGCCGCTCCGCCGAGCAGCATCTCGTGGGCCGTCGCGACCAGTGCGTCGGCAGGGAGCCGGAGCTTGGGGGAGAAGTACGACCCGAGAGCCCACGAGATCGTGGCGATGACGATGACGACGACACCCCACGCCTCGACACCCTCGATGCCGCCGCGCGGGAGGCTGATCGCGGCGATTCCTGCGAAGCCGATGAGCACCCCGAGCCATGACCGCACGGTCGGCCGGTCGCCGGCAGCCACCCGCAGCAGCGCAAACCACAGCGGCACGGCACCGACGATCAGGGCCGCCAAGCCGCTGGGCACGGTCTGCTCGCCAACCGCGACGAGACCGTTGCCGCCGAGCAGCAGCATCACGCCCATCACGCCAGTGCCGATGAGCGACCGCCTGCTGACGCGCAATGCACCGAAACCCCTTGTGGCAACAAGGAACCCGGCCAGCAGCGCACCCGCCGCCAGGAACCGCAGCCCCATCCCCAGCAGCGGTGGGATGTCGGCCTCTACGACCACGCGGATCGCGAGATAGGTCGAGCCCCAGACGACGTAGACCAGTCCGAGGGCCGTCCAGATCGCGGTCGAACTGGCCCGCATTCCTGCCGGTGTCATGCGTCTCCCCACATCGTGGTGCTTACATCTAGTGCACCGGTTGCGGCGTGCCAGGCGCCACCGATTTCTCGCCAGTTGAACGTCAGATGCCGCCAACCTGTGAGGCCGGACACACTGCATGGGCGTCCCCGCACTTGTCCGCGCTCACCAATGAACCGTCTGACCCTTTTGTGTCGCGGCGCTGGGACCGATGTGGCCGTCAGCCGGGTAGCGTTGCCCCAACGACCGTGACCCCTGCCACGGACGGGCCGTCAGTCGGCCTCGCGCCCACCCACAGCGCGTGGGTCGGATGACGGGACTGGCGACGACTGGCGGCGGCGAACCCGCGCGCCACGCACGCGAGGAGAACAATGGCTGTCGAGACGTTCCGTCCCGGGGCGCCCCCGCCCACACAGGGCGCGACCACTGAGGCTCCCGAGGAGCTCATCCAGCTGCTCACCCCGGAAGGGGAGCGGGTCGAGCACCCAGACTTCCCGCTGGACATCAGCGACGATGAGCTGCGCGCTCTCTACCGTGACCTCACCCTGACCCGCCGGGTTGACGCCGAGGCGGTCGCGCTGCAGCGGCAGGGCGAGCTCGGCCTGTGGCCGTCGCTGCTCGGCCAGGAGGCGGCGCAGATCGGCTCCGGCCGTGCCTTGCGATCGCAGGACTATGTCTTCCCCACTTACCGCGAGCACGGTGTCGCGCTGTGTCGTGGCGTCGACCCGCTGCAGCTGCTCCAGGTGTGGCGTGGGACCAGCCAGGGTGGCTGGGACCCGCGCGAGCACAACTTCCACCTCTACACGATCGTCATCGGCGCGCAGACGCTGCACGCGGCCGGCTACGCCATGGGCGTTCAGCGCGACGGCGCGGTCGGCACCGGCGATGCCGACCGCGACACCGCGGTGATCACCTACTTCGGCGATGGCGCGACCAGCCAGGGCGACGTGCACGAGTCGATGGTCTGGGCGGCTTCCTACCACTTGCCGCTCGTGCTGTTCTGCCAGAACAACCAGTGGGCCATCTCCGAGCCGCTGGAGCGGCAGTCCCGCGTGCCGCTTTATCGGCGGGCCCTTGGCTATGGCCTGCCGGGCATGCGAGTCGACGGCAACGACGTGCTCGCCTGCCTCGCCGTCACCCGGGCCGCGCTCAACCGCGCCCGCGAGGGCAGCGGCCCCACTCTCATCGAGGCGTTCACCTACCGCATGGGCGCGCACACGACGTCTGACGACCCGACCCGCTACCGCTCCACCGAAGAGGTGGAGCACTGGAAGCTCAAGGACCCGATCGCCCGTGTCCGCGCCTACCTTTCGCGGTCCGGCATCGCCTCATCTGAGTTCTTCGACGAGGTGGACGCCGAGGCGGAGGCGTTGGCCGTACGGCTGCGTGACGGGTGCCGCGCGCTGCCCGACCCGTCGCCGCTCTCGCCGTTCGACAAGGTCTACGTCGAGCAGGTGCCGGAGCTCGTGCGCCAGCGCGACCAGTTCGCCGCCTACTTCGCATCGTTCGAGGGAGGGCACCAGGCATGAGCACCACGACGCTCGGCAAGGCTCTCAATCTCGGTCTGCGCAAGGCCATGGAGGACGACCCCAAGGTCCTCATCATGGGCGAGGACGTCGGCAAGCTCGGCGGCGTGTTCCGAGTCACCGACGGCCTGCAGAAGGACTTCGGCGAGGACCGCGTCATCGACACTCCGCTGGCCGAGTCCGGCATCATCGGGTCGGCGGTTGGCCTTGCACTACGCGGCTACCGGCCCGTCTGCGAGATCCAGTTCGACGGCTTCGTCTACCCGGGGTTCGACCAGATCGTGTCGCAGGTGGCCAAGCTGCACTTCCGGTCCTCCGGCGCAATTCGCATGCCGATTGTCATCCGCATCCCCTTCGGCGGCGGCATCGGTGCGGTCGAGCACCACTCGGAGTCGCCTGAGGCCTATTTCGCACACACCATGGGCCTCAAGGTCGTCTCGCCGAGCAACCCGGTCGACGCCTACTCGATGATCCAGCAGGCCATCGCGTCGGACGACCCGATCGTGTTCCTCGAGCCCAAGCGGCGCTACTGGGACAAGGCCGAATTAGATGTCTCAGCTGCGGATACCGCTTTCCCGCTGTTCGAGTCGCGCGTCGTACGGGCCGGCGATGCGGCGACGCTCGTCGCCTACGGGCCGATGGTTCGCACCTGCCTCGACGCCGCGGGTGCTGCTGAGCAGGAGGGTCGCTCGCTCGAAGTCATCGACCTGCGCACGCTTTCGCCGCTCGACTTGGTGCCCGTTTTCGATTCCGTACGACGCACGGGGCGACTCGTCGTCGTACACGAGGCGGCACAGTCGCACGGGCTCGGCGCGGAGATCGCGGCGAGGGTGACCGAGGAGTGCTTCTACTCGCTCGAGGCGCCGGTGCTGCGTGTGACCGGCTTCGACACGCCGTACCCTGCTGCCCGCATCGAGGAGGAGTACCTCCCCGACCTCGACCGGGTGCTCGACGCCGTCGACCGCTCCCTGGCGTTCTGAGGGAGTGACTGGCATGTCTATTCATGAGTTCCGCCTCCCTGATGTCGGCGAGGGCTTGACCGAGGCCGAGATCGTCGCCTGGCGGGTCAAGCCCGGTGACACCGTCAAGGTCAACGACGTCATCGTCGAGATCGAGACGGCCAAGTCGATCGTCGAGCTTCCCGCTCCTTTCGCCGGCGTGGTGTCGCAACTGCTGGCAGCGGAGGGCGACACCGTGCCTGTTGGCACGCCGATCATCGCGGTCGACACCGCCGGCGGTGCGCCGGCACAGGAGCAGGCGCCCAGCCGAACCGAATCAGCCGCAGCACCGGCACCGCCGACTGACGAGCCCGGGCGCGGGGCGCGAGTCGGTGCTCGTGGGCTACGGACCGCGCGCAGGAGCAGCCACTCGGCGTTCGCGCAAGCCAAGCAACGGCACCTCGCCTGCCGTGGACGTTCCCGGGGAAACGTCTCCAGCCCGAGCGCAGCCAACGTCCGAGCAACCGAGCGTCATAGCCCACGCTTCCTCGGACGCAACGCAGGTGCAGCCGGCCGAGGCAGCGCGAGCCCTCGCCAAGCCACCCGTGCGCAAGCTCGCCAAGGACCTCGGCGTCGACCTGCACACGGTGACGCCCTCGGGTCCTGGTGGCGTCGTCACTCGCACCGATGTTGAGGCGGCGATCGCCGAGCCGGTGCGCATCGCTCCGGCGGCAACCGGCGAGGGTTGGGGCAGTCTGCCGCGCGAGGAACGCGTGCCGATCAAGTCCGTACGCAAGGCGACCGCGGCCGCCATGGTGCGCTCGGCGTTCACTGCGCCGCATGTCACCGAGTTCCTGACCGTTGACGTGACCCGCACGATGCGACTCGTAGAGCGCCTGCGCGCATCGCGCGAGTTCAAGGACGTCAAGCTCTCGCCGCTCGCCGTGGTCGCCAAGGCGCTGTGCGTTGCTGCGCGGCGTACACCTGAGGTGACGAGTGCATGGGACGAGGACGCGCAGGAGATCGTGCTCCGTCGCTACGTCAACCTAGGCATTGCGGCAGCGACACCGCGCGGGCTCATCGTGCCAAACGTCAAGAACGCCGACCAGCTGTCCTTGCGCGACCTCGCCGTCGCGATCAACGAGCTGGCCGCCACGGCGCGCGCGGGCAAGACGCAGCCAGCCGACACGACAGGCGGCACGATCTCGATCACCAACGTGGGCGTGTTCGGTATCGACACGGGCACGCCCATCCTCAACCCTGGTGAGGCGGCGATCCTTGCGTTCGGCGCAGTCCGCGAGCAGCCATGGGTGCACAAGGGTCAGATCAAGAAGCGATGGGTAACCACGCTCGGCCTGTCCTTCGACCACCGCTTGGTCGACGGTGAGCAGGGGTCGCGTTTCCTCGCCGACATCGGTGCGCTGCTGGAGGACCCGAGCCTCGGGCTCGTCTGGTAGCCGATCCGAGCAACGCCCCGACCCTCCCGCGTTGATCATGGAGAACTGCACGACCGACCTTGTCTCCCGTGGTGGTTTACGCCATGATCATCGCGGGTTGGGAGTGCGTCGGAGCGTGACCTGTGGACAAGGAACGGCACCGGCTGAGCCGACCTCAGTCACGCTCGTCCGCATGCCAGCGCCAACGCCCCTACCGAAGGACCTGTTGAGCAGGCCGTTCACCCGAGCCGAGGCAGCCGCGTTAGGCGTGTCGGATCGCGTGCTGGCCGGCCAACGCTTTCGACATCCGCACCGCGGCATCTACGTGCCAAGCCATCTTCAGGACACCGTCCTGCTGCGGGCGACGGCGGCCAGTCTGGCGCTTCCCAAGGCGGCCGCCTTCTCGCACACCACCGCGGCGGAGCTCCGCAGGCTGCCGGTTCCGGAGTCCTCGGCACTCCACGCTTGCGTGCCGGTCGGGGAGGTTGTTCCCGACATCGCCGGAGTCATCGGACACGAAGGTCTCCTCGAAGAGCACGTAACGGCGCTGGGTGCACTCCGCGTCGTCACTGGCTGCCGCACCTTCCTCGACCTGGCTCCCGAACTCGGGCTCACCGACCTCGTGATTCTCGGCGACGCCGTTGCTCGCCGCGAGGGCAAGGACGCGTTGTTGGCTGTCGTGCGCGAGGGGCATCGCCGGCGCGGCGTGGTCGGCGCGCGTCGAGCCCTCGAGATGGTCGAGGAAGGCGTTGACTCGCCCATGGAGACACGTGTGCGTCTGCTCATCGTGTTCGGCGGGCTGCCGTGCCCCCGGGTCAACCGCGACGTGGTCGTCGATGGCCAGTGGCTTGCGCGACCGGACCTGAGCTACCCACAGTTCAAGATTGCGATTGAGTACGACGGCGAAACCCATCGCCTAGACAAGAAGCAGTGGCGCGATGACATCTTCCGGAAGGAGGGTCTCGAAGACTTCGGCTGGCGATGCATGGTGCTCACTGCCGACGATGTGTTTGTCCGAGCTCGGCTCACTGAGCACAGGGTTCGCGGTGCACTTCTGGACCGCGGTTGGCGCCCATGACTCGCGAACCCCGAGTAGTGCACCACGCGACGGCGACCCCGTGGTGCACTACTCCATGATCAAAGCCAGTTGGGGTCCTCGACGAGCCGGGCGAAGCGCCGCAGGGACCAGCGCACGCCCATCACGAAAGCTGGACGCACCAGCGGAAAGCCCAGCCGACCCACGATGCCGTACGGCAGGTCAAGCTCCTCGCGAAGCTCCAGCCGGGATCGCGAGGGCTCGAGCTCAGCGACCGTAACGATCCCCCACCCGCGCACCAAACGACCGGTGTGCTCGACCACGCAGCGTCGCGGTGGGTCCCACTCGGTGACCGTCATGGTGTCGAGGAAGCCGAACGGTCGAACCCCCGTGTACGCCGCGAGGCGCTGCCCCACGCCGGGAGCACCGATCGACAGCGTCGAGGTACCGAGCATCCACTCGCCCTGGCGCTCCCAGGCGGTGATGCCAAGAAACACCCGCTCGGCAGGGGCTGCCACGTCAACCGACGCGGACACCACCGCTCGCTTGGTCACAGCACCGACCGCAGCTTCGCCGCGTACGTCTCGGCCTCGTCCTCGGAGGCGTACCGCGTCCGCGGCCAGAAGAACCCGCGCAGGCCGTCGCCCTTGGTGCGCGGCACAACGTGGAAGTGCAGGTGCGGCACGCTCTGGCTCACGACGTTGTTGGCGGCCACGAACGTGCCCTGGCAGCCGTACGCCTCCGGCATTGCGGCGGCTATCGAGCGGATTGCGCCCACGTACGGCATGACCAGCTCGTCCGGGAGGTCGGGCAGGGTCGCCACGTGCCGCCGCGGAATGACAAGAACATGACCCTTGAAGACCGGCCGCGCATCGAGGAACGCGACGACCTCGACGCTCTCAAGCACGAGGGCCGCAGCATGGGATCCGGAGGCGATCTCACAGAACACGCAGTCATCCATCGAGGTCTGAGGCTACCCAGCCGGTAGAGCGCTCTCACTGGCATTCGACTGTCCGATAAGTCCAACTTGCCCCGATCCTTGGTCGGTTGTGACAGTGAAGTTGTCGAACCGTTACCGCCAGGTGGCCTGCCGCCCTTGCTGTTCACGCCCGTTCACATTTCGATCGAGGCAGCAACCTGTGAACTAGCCGTGCCGTCCGACCAGGCGGCTGCGGGAGGAGGCACGACCACATGGCAAGAACTGTTGTAAGACGCCGTGGAGCTGCCGTCCTCGTCGGTGCTCTCGGCCTGTCGCTCGTCCTCACCGCCTGTGGCGGAGACGACGACGACGACGACAGCACCGCGGGGGGCGGCAGCACCGCCGACGCAACCGCCGTCGACTGCACCGAGTACGAGGCGTTCGGCGACCTCGAAGGCACGCGGGTCACCGTCTACACCTCGATCGTCGCGCCTGAGGACGCGGCCTACATCAACTCGTACGCTCCCTTCGAGGAGTGCACCGGCGTCGACGTGCAGTACGAGGGCTCCAAGGAGTTCGAGGCTCAGCTGCCCGTACGCATCCAGGCCGGTAACCCGCCGGACATCGCGTTCATCCCGCAGCCGGGTCTCCTGCAGACCTTGGTGCGCGAGTTCGACGCCATTGTGCCGGTCGGCGAAGCCGCCGCGGCCAACGTCGACGAGTTCTACGACCCGGCGTGGAAGGAGTACGGCAGCGTCGACGGCACCTTCTACGCGCCGCCCAACAGCTCCAACGTCAAGTCGTTCGTTTGGTACTCGCCGGCGGCCTTCGAGGAGAACGGCTACGAGATCCCGACCACCTGGGATGACCTCATTGCGTTGACGGAGCAGATCACCGAGGACCATGCCGAGGGCGCGACGAAGGCGTGGTGCGCGGGCATCGGATCAGGCGATGCGACGGGCTGGCCGGCCACCGACTGGATGGAGGACATTATCCTCCGCAACAACGGGCCGGAGGTCTACGACCAGTGGTGGAAGCACGAGATTCCGTTCAACGACCCGCAGATCGTCGATGCGCTCAACCAGGCCGGCGAGATCCTCAAGAACCCGGACTTCGTCAACGGTGGTCTCGGTGACGTAAGCACGATCGCCACGACGACGTTCCAGGACGGCGGTCTGGGGATTCTCGACGGGTCCTGCTTCCTGCACCGTCAGGCCTCCTTCTACGCGGCCAACTTCCAGGACGCAGGGGCAGCCAACGTTGCCGAGGACGGCGACGTCTTCGCCTTCTACCTGCCGGGCGAGAGCGAGGACGAGAAGCCGGTGCTCGTCGGTGGCGAGTTCACCGCTGCCTTCCGCTCGGCTCCTGAGGTGGAGGCCTTCCAGGCCTACCTCACCTCGCCTGCGTGGGCCAACCTGCGGGCGCAGGAGGGCTTCGGCTTCCTGTCGGCCAACAGCGGGCTCGACGTTGCCAACGTCGAGAGCGAGATCTCCAAGCAGTCCGTGGAGATTCTCCAGGACCCCAACTCGATCCAGCGGTTCGACGGCTCCGACCTCATGCCGGGCGCCGTCGGTGCCGGTAGCTTCTGGCAGGGCATGACGGACTGGATTACGGGTTCGGACAGCGAGGAGGTCTTGACCTTCATCGAGGAGTCTTGGCCAGCATCCTGATCGTGTGAGAAAGTGAGCGACGGTGCCGAGTGACCCTCGGGTCATTCGGCACCGTCGCTCCCGGAGGTCATCAAAGGGGAGGTGGGGCAGGTGGGCAACGCCGAGAAATTCGGGCAGATGTTCCTGGCCATCGCGTTGTTCGTTGGTGTCATGGCCGTGGTGCTGCTCATTGCCCACCGCGCTCGGGGTAAGAACGCTGAGCGGATCAACGCATCCGCATTCCTTTTACCCGCCGTCCTGTTGCTCCTGGCCGGACTGCTCTACCCCGCCGTTCTCACGATCATTGCGTCGTTCCAGAACCCGCGCGGCACCGCGTTTGTGGGCCTCGACAACTACATCGACATCTTCACCGAGTCCGCGTACCTGACCGTTCTGCGCAACACCTTCTTGTGGGTGCTGTTAACACCGATCATCGCTACCGCCATCGGCTTGCTGTACGCCGTGCTTGTCGACCGAGTGCGTGGGGAGGCCGTAGCCAAGGCATTCATATTCCTGCCGTTGGCCATCTCGCTTGTCGGTGCGTCCATCATCTGGAAGTTCGTCTACGAGTTCCGGCCAGAGGGTGTCAATCAGATCGGCCTGGCCAACCAGATCTTGGTCTGGGTCGGGTTAGATCCGTATCAGTTCCTGCTCCATGAGCCGGCGAACACGCTGTTCCTCATCGTCATCATGATCTGGATCCAGGCGGGGTTCGCCATGACGGTGCTCTCCGCAGCGATCAAGGCGATCCCGGACGACATCATCGAGGCCGCGAGGCTTGACGGGCTCTTCGGTTTCAAGATGTTCCGGTTCATCACGGTGCCTAGCATCCGACCTGCACTCATTGTGGTCGTCACCACCATCGGCATCGCAACGCTCAAGGTGTTCGACATCGTGCGCACCACCACCGGTGGTCAGTTCCAGACGAGCGTGGTGGCCAACGAGTTCTACGACCAGAGCTTCCGCTTCTTCAACGAGGGCCTCGGCTCAGCGTTTGCGGTCCTGCTGTTCGTGCTGGTCATCCCGATTGTCATCTACAACGTTCGCCAGCTTCGAAAGACGGAGGCACGATGACCGCCATCACGACGCCGACCGTCACAGAGCCGGAAAAGCCGGCTACCCGCGCCGCTGCCGAGGCCAAGAAGCGGCTCGCGTCGCCCTGGGCGTCGCTGGCAGCCATCGTCATCGCGGTGCTGTGGACGATCCCGACCGTTGGTCTGCTGATCACGTCGATCAGGCCACCGTTGGACGTACGGCAGTCGGGTTGGTGGACCTGGTTCACCGACCCCACGTTCACCACGGAGAACTACCGCGAGGTGCTGACGGGCGCCACGACCAATCTGTCGACCTACTTCGTCAACTCGATCGTCATCACGATCCCGGCTGTGCTCATACCCTTGAGCCTGGCGACGCTCGCGGCCTACGCGTTTGCGTGGACCCACTTCAAGGGGCGCGACTTCCTGTTCGTCGCCGTGTTCGCGCTGCAGATCGTGCCGCTGCAGATCGCACTGCTGCCGCTGCTCACGCGGTTCGTTGACTGGGGACTCAACGGCACGTTCTGGCCGGTGTGGATCTCGCACTCGATTTTCGCGCTGCCATTGGCGATCTTCCTGCTGCACAACTTCATGCGCGAGATCCCAGGCGAGCTCGTCGAGGCCGCTCGGGTCGACGGAGCGGGACACGTCCGGATCTTCCTGCAGATCATGCTGCCGCTGCTGGTCCCGGTCATCGCGGCGTTCAGCATCTTCCAGTTCCTATGGGTGTGGAACGACCTGCTGGTGGCCCTGACCATGGCTGGCGGATCTCTTGACGTCGCGCCGCTGACGGTTCGGCTGGCTGAGCTGTCGGGCACCCGCGGCACGTCGTGGCACCTGCTGTCCGCCGGTGCCTTCGTCGCGATCGTCGTACCCCTGATCGTGTTCCTCGCGCTGCAGCGCTACTTTGTCCGCGGCCTGCTCGCTGGCAGCGTGAAGGGCTAACAGCCAGTTGTCAGGTTGTCAGGACGGCTGACCTGCAGCGACGCGGTCAGCCGGCCTGACATGTCGAATCGTGCAGTGGACGCTCGCGCATGGACGCGAGCGGGTCAACCATGGTCGGACTCCCCCTTCTCGCCTTGACTGATGGGCACAGGGAGAGGAGACCCAAGATGACCATCCTGATCACCGTCGGCACTGGCAAGACCGGCCGCCGTGTCGCAGAGCGGCTGCAGGCGCGCGGGATCGACGCCCGCGCCGGCTCCCGCTCGGGCCAGCCGCCATTCGACTGGGAGGACCCCACGACATGGGCGCCGGCACTGCAGGGCGTGAACGCCGTGTACATCGTCTACTACCCGGACCTGGCGATGCCGGGCGCGGACGAACTGATCCGCGCGTTCAGTAAGCAAGCGGCGGCGGCCGGCGCACAGCGGCTGGTGCTGCTGTCCGGCCGCGGTGAGCCAGAGGCCGCCCACGCGGAGAAGGGCATACAGGACCTCGGTGTCGACTGGACCATCATCAGATCCAGCTGGATCAACCAGAACTTCGACGAGGGGTTCATGCTCGACTCCATCCGCTCTGGTCAGCTGTTGATGCCGATGGGCGAGGTACCGGAGCCGTTCGTCGACGCCGACGACATCGCGGATGTTGCCGTAGTTGCGCTGACCGAGGACGGGCACGCGGGGCAAGAGTACGAGCTGACCGGCCCGCGGCTGCTCACGTTCGACGACGTGGCTGCCGATATCAGCAAGGCCACTGGTCGCGAGATCACTTACGTACCCGTTACCGCGGCCGAGTTCGCGCAAGGCTTGGCCGAGGATGGGCTCGCCGATCTCGTCGGACCGTTGACGGACCTGTTCACTCGGGTGCTGGACGGCCGCAACGCGCACCTCACCAACGACGTCCGGCGGGCGCTTGGGAGGGAGCCGCGTGACTTCCGGGACTACGCCGTAGAGGCCGCGTTCACCGGGGTGTGGGACACCTAAGCATCACGCCGGGCAGTCCCTAGACTCACAGCCCATGACCTATCTGAACGACCGGGGTCAGCCGGAGCCTCCCATCGCGGGCGATGAGGTCGCCACCCTCCTCGGCTCTCTCGAGCGCCAACGCGCGACCCTCTTGTGGAAGTGCGGTGGACTGGACAGTGCCGGTCTGAGGGTGACGACCGCGTCGTCCGCGATCACCTTGGGCGGCTTGCTCAAGCACCTGGCTGGCGTCGAGACCTACAAGTTTTCCTGGATGCTGCTCGGGGAGAGGCCGGTGGCCCCGTGGGACACAGTGGATTGGGATGCCGATCCCGACTGGGACTGGCACTCGGCGGCAGAGGAATCCCCCGAGGAGCTCGTGGCACAGTGGCGGGAGGCTGTGGCCCGCTCCCGGTCGATAGTCGCGGAGGCGGTTTCCGGCGACGGCCTGGATACGCTGGCCGACTTCACCACTCCCGACGGCCAGTCCCCGAGCCTGCGACGACTGCTGATCGACCTGATTGAGGAGTACGCGCGCCACGTCGGCCACGCCGACCTCATCCGGGAGTCGATTGATGGGCTCGTCGGGGAGGATCCACCGGCCGGCAGCCCGCTCCCCTGAGCGGCGGGGGCCGCGGGAACGATCGCCACGACGCGTGTGTTGAATTGCCTCGTGAGTAGGATTCGCGCCCGCGTCCGCGCGCCCGAGCTCGTCGGCAAGGGCGGCTGGCTCAACACTGTCGGCGGGCCGCGGCTCGTCGACCTGCGCGGGCGCTTCGTCCTGCTGGACTTTTGGACCTCCGGCTGCATCAACTGCCTGCACGTCCTTGATGAGCTGCGGCCGCTGGAGAAACGGTTCGCCGACGAGCTCGTCGTGGTCGGGGTGCACTCGCCGAAGTTCGTCCATGAAGCCGATCACGAGGCGTTGGTCGCCGCCGTCGAGCGGTACGAGGTCGGACACCCGGTGCTCGACGACCCCGACCTGACGACGTGGCAGGCATACGCCGTACGGGCCTGGCCGACACTGACGCTGATCGACCCGGAGGGCTTCGTAGTCGCGCAGTTCTCCGGTGAGGGACACGGGCACGCGATCGAGGCATTGCTCGCCGAGCTCGTTCCCGAGTACGAGGCACGTGGCACGCTGCAGCGCGGCGACGGCCCGTACGTGGCACCGGAGCCGGAGCCGACCGAGCTCCGCTTCCCCGGCAAGGTCGTGGGACTGCCCGACGGCACGTGGCTCGTCTCCGACACCAAGCACCACAGCCTTGTCGTGCTGGACGCCGAGGGGTCAACGGTGCTGCGGCGGATCGGCGCCGGCGAGCGCGGTCTGGTTGATGGTGCCGCCGAGCTCGCCCGATTCGCTGAGCCGCAAGGTGTGATGGTGCTGCCCTCCGATGTCGCCCCGACGGTGGGTTACGACATTGTCGTTGCCGATACGGTCAATCACGCGTTGCGTGGGCTGCGGCTGGCCGACGGGACGGTGCAGACCATCGCCGGTTCGGGACGGCAGTGGATGCAGGGCTCTGGCACTGATGACCTGTCAAGCCCGTGGGACGTCGCGTGGTGGAAGGGCCGCGTGTGGGTCGCGATGGCCGGGATCCATCAGCTCTGGACGTTCGACCCGCTGACCGGAGCGGTCGAGGTCGCTGCGGGGACGACGAACGAGGGCCTGCTGGACGGCCCGCTCGACGAGGCATGGTTTGCGCAGACGTCCGGCCTGGCGGCCACCGAGACGAGGCTATGGCTGGCCGATCCGGAGACCTCGTCGATTCGGTGGATCGATGACACCGGCGTGCACACGGCTGTCGGCACGGGACTGTTTGACTTCGGCTTCCGCGATGGGCCGGCCGGAGATGCGCTGCTACAGCATCCGCTCGGCGTGACTGCTCTGCCGGACGGTTCGGTCGCCGTGTGCGACACCTACAACGACGCCGTACGACGCTTCGACCCGCAGACGGGTGAGGTGAGCACGCTTGCGGCCGGTCTGCGTGAGCCGAGTGCCGCAGTGGTTGACGGCGACACGCTCCTCGTCGTGGAGAGCGCCGCGCATCGCCTGACCAGGGTGTCGCTGGGTGCCGCGGCGAGTCGTACGGAAGGCTTCGCCCACCGCACCCAGCGACCGACGATCGAGATAGGTCCGGGCAAGGTCGAGCTGTCCGTCGTCTTCGAGCCGCCGCCAGGTCAGAAGCTCGACGAGAGGTACGGCCCACCGACGCGCCTGCTCGTCTCAGCCACACCTGCTGCGCTCCTTCGCGACGGCGACGGCCGCGGCACCGAGCTCAGCCGAGTGCTCGACATCAACGCGAGCGTCGGTGACGGCGTGCTGCACATCTCGGCCATGGCGGCATCGTGCGACGAAGAGGGTGAAGGTGCGGCCTGCCACGTGCACCAGCAGGACTGGGGCGTCCCGATCCGCGTCGTCGACGGCGGGCCGACGCGGCTGGAGCTCTTCCTGTCTGGCCGCGCCTGACGCGCGTCGGATGGCCGACTTGTCAGGTTGTCAGGACGGGTGACCTGGGCAAACTGCCGCCCCGAGCCTGACAGGCGCCCAAGGCATGCACTTGTCAGGTTGTCAGGCTGTCAGAAACTCGCATTCTCGCTGGTCATAGCACAGCGACCGAACCTGACAACCTGACAACTCGACGGGCAGGGCGCCTCGTCAGTAGCCGCGGCTCGTGTCGCCGGCCGACTCCTGTCCGCCGAGCCCGCCAATGAACTCGTCGCTTGGCATCGGCTTGGAGAACATCGGGTAGTCGTACGTGATCGCGTTGGCATGCTCCTCGGAGCTCGTCGCGGCGACACAGTCGGTGAGGGTGACAACCTCGTACCCCCGCTCGTACGCCGAACGCATCGTCGACTCCACGCAGCAGTTGGTGAGGAACCCGCCGAGCGCCACAGTCTGCACACCCTTGCTGCGCAGGATGAAGTCGAGGTTGGTGCTGGCGAACGCGTCGAGCCCCCGCTTGCCCTCGATGACGATGTCGTCATCAGCAGGCGCCATATCGTCGACGATCGCCGCGCCCCACGAGCCCTGCACGAACGCGTTCGAGTCGACGACGCCCTTCAGGATGCCGTACGGGTGGTTCGTGATCTCCCGGTAGCCACCCTTGAAGCTGATCGGAGCGTGGATCACGGTGGCGCCGGCTTGGCGGGCGGCCTCGGCGACCTTCTTGGCGTTGTCGATCATGCCGGTATCGACCATCGATTCTTTGACCGCTTCGTGTAGGGCACCGCCCTCGCTGGTGAAGTCATTCTGGAACTCGATGAGCACGACGGCGGTCTTCTTCGGGTCCATGTGTCCTCCTTGACCGGGCCTGCTCAAGGTCTACCCGTCGGGAGTCGCTAGAGCAACGGGTCGAGCCAGCCGCTAGAGTTATTGGAAACGAACTTTACGAATCGCAGACCTCGCGCCTGGAGATGCCGTGCTGTTGCCTCGTCCGACCTCGTACGCGCCCGCTGCGGGTCAGTTCACACTCTCCGAGCACACCGTGCTCTCGGCGGACCCTGAGCTCGAGGGAGTCGCTCAATGGCTGCGTGGCGCACTTGGTCCCGCGACCGGGTTCGCGTTGCACCAGGGAGAGCGCGAGGCCGATGTCGTACGGCTGGCCATCGTCAAGGCTCTCCCGGCTGAGGGATACCGAGTGACCGTCACTTCGGAGGCCGTGCAGATCGACGGCGGCGACGCGGCAGGCGTGTTCTACGGCGCGCAGACGCTGCGCCAGCTGTTGCCGCCGCAGGTGTTCCGCCGAGCGACCGTGACAGGGGTGGCGTGGACCGCGCCGGCGTGCGAGATCGAGGATGCGCCGCGGTTCGGATGGCGGGGCGCGATGCTCGACGTCGTACGCCACTTCGTGCCCAAAGCTGATGTCCTTCGTTTCATCGACCTGCTCGCCATGCATCGACTCAATGTCCTGCACCTGCACCTCACCGACGATCAGGGCTGGCGGGTGGAGATCAAGCGGTACCCGCGGCTGACCGAGGTCGGTGCCTGGCGGCGCGAGTCGCAGATCGGCGCGGCTGCCGACGCACCGGGCGACGGCCGTCCGCACGGCGGCTTCTATAGCCAGGACGACCTGCGGGAGATCGTCGCGTACGCCGCGGAGCGGCACGTGACTGTCGTACCGGAGATCGAGACGCCCGGCCATGCACAGGCGGCCATCGCTGCCTACCCCGAGCTCGGTGTCACCGGGGAGCAGCTCGACGTGTGGACGCGCTGGGGCATCAACGACAACGTCCTCAACGTCGAAGAGTCCACCATCGATTTCTTTCGCAACGTGCTCGACGAGGTCATGGAGATCTTCCCCTCGCCGTTCATCGGCATTGGCGGGGACGAGTGCCCCAAGACGCAGTGGGAGTCGAGCCCGCGCGTGCAGGAGCGCATGCGCGAGCTCGGTGTCGCCGACGGGGAGGCCCTGCAGAGCTGGTTCGTCCGCCGGCTCGACGCGCACCTTACTGCGCGCGGACGGCGCTTGTTCGGGTGGGACGAGATCCTGGAGGGCGGGCTCGCCCCCGGTGCGACCGTTGCGTCGTGGCGCGGCATGTACGGCGCCGTCGCGGCAGCGCGCAAGGGCCATGACGTCGTGGCGTGCCCGGATGACCAGGTTTACCTCGACTATCGCCAGTCCGAGCTGCCGTCCGAGCCGATCCCGGTGAGCATTCCTTTGACGTTGCAGGACGCGTACGGCTTCGACCCCGTGCCCGCAGAGCTGTCCGCTGACGAAGCCGCGCACATCCTCGGCGGGCAGTGCAACATCTGGACCGAGCACATGGACTCGCCGCGGGTCATCGACTACATGGTGTTCCCTCGGCTGTGCGCGTTCGCCGAGGCGATCTGGTCATCAGGGCAGGGCGACTTCGCCGAGTTCCGCACGCGGCTCGACCAGCATCTGCGACGGCTCGACGCGATCGGTGTCGAGTACCGCCGGGACAGTGGGCCGCTGCCCTGGCAGGAGCGCCCCGGCATCGTCGGTCGGCCGGCGACGCGGGACGAGCGGGCCGCTTACTTCGCTGAGGTCACGCGCAACATCCTCGACTGAGCAGCGCTGGGGCGCCCCGGTGCGGCTATCGCGACGCTGGGGCGCCCCAGCACGCCGGAGGCAGCGCGACGCTGGGGCGCCCGCGTGCTTCTTGGGCGACGTTGGGGCGCCCCAGGTGGGTTGGCGGCGGCGGGCTGCGCGTCGCGAGTCAGTCGTCGCTGAGCTCTTCGAACAGCGTGAGCTGCAGATCTGCTGGCGCGGCTAGGCGTGCGTTCAACGAGTCCCACGGCGTACGTCGTGGAGCGGCGATGACCGTTGCACCCATCCCGGCCAGCTTGGTCGTCGTCGCGGCCGCATCGTCGACCTCGAACGCTACGCGGATGTGGCCGGCGACCCGCTTACCGACCTCGACCTCGTCGATGTAGTCGGCTTGGGCAGGATCGGCGATCTCCAAAGTCGCAACCCCGGCCTCGAGGATCGTCACTCTGCCTTCGGGCGCATTGATGGCCAGCTGCTCGCGCAGGCCGAGGACGTCGCGGTAGAAGCGCACAGCCTCGTCGTAGTTGTCCGTGGTGACGACGAGCCGCATCTGGCGTACGGGCAATTGAGTCACGCCGCCGAGCCTATTCTGGGGGCGGGAATGATCACGTCCAGCAGGTTCCTCCCCGCACCACTAGGCCTCAAGTCCTGGTGGTGCGGGGTGACGCCTGCTTCACGTGGTCATTCCGACCTCAGAACGCCGCCTCCGGCAGGTCCATCAGGTCGTTGTCGGTCGCCTCCGCGATCTTGAGTTCACTACGCAGCTTGGGCAGCACCTGGCGAGCGAACCACTGCGCCGCGGCGACCTTGCCCTCGTAGAAGGCCTTGTCCTTCTCCGTCACCTCACCGTCGAGCCGGGTGAGGGCAACCTCGGCCTGCCGCAGCAGCAGCCATGCCGTCACCAGCTCACCGGCCGCCAGCAGCAGTCGGGTGGTGTTCTGGCCAACCTTGTAGACGTTGCGCGGGTCGCCGCCCTCGACGCCCGGCTGAGCCGACGTGAGGAAGTCGGTCATCACACTGACGAGGCCCTGTACGTCTCCCAGTGCCCGTGCGAGCAGCGCGCGCTCGTTCTTCAGTCGGCCGTTGCCCGCCTGCGACTCGGCGAACTCCGAGATCTCGCCGGCCAGCTGCATGAGTGCCCGGCCCTGGTCCTTTACGATCTTGCGGAAGAAGAAGTCCTGGCCCTGGATGGCCGTTGTGCCCTCGTACAGCGTGTCGATCTTTGCGTCGCGGACGTACTGCTCGAGCGGGTAGTCCTGCAGGAAGCCGGAGCCACCAAACGTCTGCAGCGACTCGGTGCCAAGCAGCACCCAGGCCCGCTCGGAGCCGAACCCCTTCACTATCGGCAGCAGGAAATCGTTGAGCGCTTCCGCGGCCCCGTCAGTCTCACCGGCACCCTCCGCAATAGCGATGCGGTCCTGGATGCTCGCGGTGTAGAGGACAAGGGCGCGCATGCCCTCCGCATACGCCTTCTGGGTGAGCAGCGATCGGCGTACGTCGGGGTGGTGGGTGATCGTGACGCGCGGCGCGTCCTTCGCCGGGTTGGTCAGATCAGCGCCCTGCACGCGCGACTTCGCGTACTCCAACGCGTTGAGGTAGCCCGTCGACAGTGTCGAGATCGCCTTGGTGCCTACCATCATGCGGGCGAACTCGATGACCTTGAACATCTGCGCGATGCCATCGTGTACGTCGCCGAGCAGGTAGCCGACCGCCGGGTGCTTCTCGCCGAGCGTGAGCTCGCAGGTCGTCGAGACCTTGAGGCCCATCTTGTGCTCGACGTTGGTGACGTAGACGCCGTTGCGCTCGCCAAGCTCGCCGGTCTCCCAGTCAAAGAGGAACTTGGGTACGAGGAACAGGGACAGCCCCTTGGTGCCCGGCCCATATCCCTCCGGGCGGGCCAGCACGTAGTGGATGATGTTGCCGGCCAGGTCGCTCTCGCCACTGGTGATGAACCGTTTGACGCCCTCGAGGTGCCAGGTGCCGTCCGGCTGCTGCACCGCCTTGGTGCGCCCTGCTCCGACATCAGACCCGGCGTCGGGCTCGGTGAGCACCATCGTGGTGTGCCACCCGTGGTCGACGATCTGCCGCGCGATCTTGTGCTGCTCGGGGGTGCCGAGCTCCCAGATGACCCGCGCGAAATCGGCACCCGAGGCGTACATCCACACAGCCGGGTTAGCTCCCAGGACGAGCTCGGCGATCGACCAGCGCAACGTCGGCGGGCAGGGCGTCCCGCCATGCTCGGCAGGTACGGCGAGCCGCCACCACTCGGCGTCCACGTAGGCCTGGTAGGACCGCTTGAAAGCCGCCGGCACCGTGGCGGTGTTGGTCGCGGGGTCGAAGACCGGCGGGTTTCGGTCGCTGTCGATGTAGGACTCAGCGATTTCCTCGGTCGCGAGACGCTCGACCTCGGCCAGGATGCTGCGCGCGGTCTCGCTGTCGATCTCCTCGTACGGACCGGTCCCCAGGATCTCGTCGCGCCCGAGCACTTCGAAGAGCATGAACTCGATATCGCGGAGATTGGACTTGTAGTGCCCCATCGGTCCTCCGGGGTTGCAGCGGCCGGCGGCCGCGGTTACTCGCTGGTAACCCCCATCTTGCTACTCACGGGTAACCAAGCGCAAGCGAGTCCGGAGTTTCCCTCTGTGAAGGTGCCCGGCTAGGTCGAGCGTCATGGATCAGCCGTGGCGTTAGCCCTACGGCAGGATTTCCGCCCCGGGAGTCCGTACTTCAGGCGACTCGAATGACGCGGCGACGTCGACGGCGGCGCGCCAACACCCGCTGCAGCTGCACGATCTGGGCCCGTCGAACGCGCTTGCCGTCATTGAGGTCGGGCGGCGTGCGGTTCATCAGATTCCCTACGCGTGCTGGAGTGGACCCACACACGTTCGCACCGGCAGCACCGCCGGGGCATCGACGCCAGCCGCCGTCTCGGGTTGCTGCTGCCTGGAGTCGAGCAGTTACCGCTAGCCGGTAGGCGACGTTGCGGATCAGCCCACGACGCGCAAAGACAGTGCCTCGACGGGGGCGGTCGCTACCAGGTTCTTCACCGCGTGGGCAAGCTGCGCATCGCGCGTGATGAACGCGTCGGCCTGGAGCTTGGTCAAGGCGACGTACTCCGCAGCAAATGTGTCGGGCCAGCCGAGCTGGTCGGCCACCCTCCATGCGACATCCTGAAGGACGCGGTCGCCGAGCAACCGAATACGTAGCCCACGCACGTAGGTTAGCTGCCGCTCGGCTTCCTTCTTGGTCATCTCACCGTTCCGAACGGCTTGATAGAGGAGCGTCAACAGCTGTGAGCGAAGGAGAGTCGGAGCCAGGATTTCGTGCTCGTCGGGAATCACGGCGTTGTGCTGGGCCAGGCGAATCGCCACGTCTGGACCGATCACGTACTTGGTCATGCGGGGGTGCTCCTCCGGGTCGCAAGACGAAATCGTCTGCTCACCGTACGAGGATGGCTTGCCGTAGATGCGTGGAGACCCCGCCGGGGGTCGGCGGGGTCTCCGGTGAAGCAGCGGATACAGGCGTCAGGCTGGCGACACTACGACGTGCTTGACGTCTGCCATGTACCGGCCGGCGGCCGCGGAGGACTCCTCCGCTGTGGAGCCGGCCTGGCGAGCGTCCATGTAGGCCCCGTACCAGTCCCACCAGTCGTGCGGGGGCGCGGCCTTCTCGAACGCGTCGTGATGTAGGGCGGTCTCGTACAGCAGATCGGCGAGACCGGCTCCGTCCCTGGTCCCACCTCGGCCGGGAAGCCGCTCAGTGACCTCCTGCAGGAGCCACGTGTTGCCGTCGGGGTCCGCGAACGTTGCCAAGCTGAGGTACGAGCGACGCTGCGGGTCGACACCCGGCGCCTGGCCCTTGCCGGGTTCGGTGTGAATGATCTCGCTGACGTCAACGCCGCGGCTGATCAGGTCGGCGCGGGCGACCTCGATGTCGTCCACGATCAGCAGCAAGCGCTGCAGCGGCTCCGTCATCGTCGTCGTACCCTCCCCGAACTGGATCGAGGCCGTCGAGCCCGGTGGGGTGAACTGCACCCCACGCGTGTTCTCGGTGGGCATGAAGTCGATGTCGAGACGCCATCCCAGACTCTGGTAGAAAGCCTTGGCGCGGTCGACGTCGGCGACCGGCAACGTCGTGACCTCGAACCTCATCGCAACGGTCGCACCGCCAGACGCCTCCGCCGCGGTGTTGCCGTTCCGCTGGCTTGTGCTCATCGTTACCTCCGTGGGTCGATTGGTGGGTTGCGCTGTTCTGAGAGTGCGCGCCACGCGCGCCGCTCGCCCCTGGGGAACCCCCTGGTCCCAACCCGCGACCACCCGGGAGACGACCGATCGACTGTTAAGGGGCGCATTGTGAGCATTTCCCGCACCACCGCCGCGGCGGGCGTGCCATCCGGCTTCCCGTTCAGCCTTGCCGGCGAGGGCAGCGGCAGCTGCTTTATCAGCGGCATGCCAGCCCTGCGCGCAGACAGCACGCTCGCTGCAGGATCGCTACGGGAGGAGGCCGAAGTCGCGTGGGGCCACGTCGTGTCGATCGCGGACGCCGCCGGGTACTCGACCGAGGAAATCGTGTACGTCCAATGTGTGCTCGCCGACATCGCGGACTACGCCAAGTTGAACGACTGGTGGCGGGGCCAGTTCCCCGATGCCGCAGCGGCTCCCGCTCGGTTCACCTTTCAAGCCGGCGCCCTTCCCTTTGGCGCGAAGATCGAGATCCAGGCGGTCGCCGCACGCGGCCAATGACTCCTAAGTCCCTGCGCGCTAGTCAGCCTCGCCGCGCGCCCACGGCGTGTTGGCCCAAGGGTCGTAGTCGACCTCCAGCGGCTCCTGCTCCGGACGCTCAGCATCCGGCACGTGCTGCAGGTTGACACGGACGCGGTACCAGACCGAGCTGCGCCCGCGCATCCCGTCGACGAGAACGTCGGCCGGCTGCAGATGCCGTACGACGTCGCCGTGCCGCGCCTTCCACCGATCGAGACCCGCCAGCGCCTCGTCCTTCGACTTGGCTCGGGCGATCTCGATGAGCGGCATGGTCTGCTGTCGGCGGCCGGTGCCCTTGGGCGGCTTCTCTGCCGGGCCGAGCCGGTCGGCAAGCTCAAGCAACGGCTCCAGCGAGCCGATTGCGTCATCGATGCCCGCGCCTGGATCGCCGATTGCCGCATAGCGCTCGAGCACGGTCGGGATGGTGAACGCTTCCGGCCGACTGTCACGGACCTCGTCCCACGACAGCGGGGTCGACACTCGCGCGTCCGGCGTGGGTCGTACGGAATAGGCCGACGCCACCGTGCGGTCCTTGGCGTTCTGGTTGAAGTCGACGAAAACGCCCTGCCGCTCCTCCTTCCACCACCGCGCCGTCGCCAGGTCGGGCGCGCGGTTCTCCACCTCACGGGCGAGCGACTCGGCGGCGAGGCGTACGTGCCGGAACGTCCAGCGCGGCTCGATCCGTGCGTTGATGTGGAACCCGCGTGACCCCGACGTCTTGGGCCAGCCGACCAGGCCGTGGTCCTCCAGCACGTCCTTGGCGACGAACGCGACGTCGACGATCTGCTGCCAGTCGACGCCGGGCACCGGGTCGAGGTCGATGCGCAGCTCGTCGGGGTGGTCGAGGTCCTCGGCCTGCACAGGGTGCGGGTTGAGGTCGATGCAGCCGAGGTTGATGACGTACGCGAGACCGGCCGCATCGCGGACCACAGCCTCCTCGGCCGACGTGCCGGATGCGTACTTCAGCTCGGCGACCTGCAGCCAGTCGGGCCGGTTCTTCGGCGCGCGCTTTTGGAAGAACGCCTCCTCGTCGATGCCGTTGACGAACCGCTTGAGGATCATCGGTCGCCCCGCAACGCCGCGCAGGGCGCCATCAGCAACAGTGAGGTAGTAGTGCACAAGGTCGAGCTTGGTGACGCCGAGTGCGGGGAAGATCACCTTTTCGGGGTTGGTGATCGTCACCTCGCGCCCGGCCGCCTCCAGCACTTGCTTCGGTGGCACGTGATCCACATTAACCGTTCGGTTGCCGACTCCCCGCGTTGTTACAGTCCGCTGCATGGCCGCCCCCGTAGCCCTGATCGGCGACCGCGTGCGGCTGGATCCGATCGCGCGCGACGACTCGCCCAAGCTCCTAGCCGCGGCGAACGAGGATCGCACCACGTACGACTTCACGACTGTGCTGCTCACCCATGCTTTTGAGCTCTGGCAGGTCATGCGCGTCACCCTCAAGACCGATGCGCGCAGCGAGCGCAGCTATCGCCAAGATCGGCGCGCGGTTCGAGGGTGTGCGCCGCGCCCACATGCCGGCCCACCCACACGGCGGCATCCGCGACACTGCCTACTACTCGATCCTCTCCGAGGAATGGCCGAGCGTTCGCGACCTGCTGCGCGCCCGGCTCGCTCGCTTCAGCCGGCCAGCCGCTTGACCATGAAGGTCGAGGGCGCCAGCACGCCGCCCGGCGTGTAGGCGAAGTCGTCGATGCGGCCGATTACCTGCCAGCCCCATCGGTTGTAGAGGCCCTCGGCGAGACTGCCGGACTCCGTGTCGAGGATCAGCAGCGTGCGGCCGCGCCGTGCGGCCTCGGCCTCGAGGGCCTGCAACAGCTGCCCAGCGATGCCGAGGCCCCGCGCGCGGCGGTGCACGAGCAGCTTGGCGACCTCCCCGCGGTGTCGCCCGTTGGGCATCGTGGCGAGTGCGAGCGTGACCGTGCCGACGATCTCCCAACCGCCTCGCGCAACCCACGTCAGCGTGTGCGGGCTGCGGAGCGTCTCGCGCCACCACGTCTCGACATCCGCCGCCGCCACACCAGCCGGAAAGCCCACGCTCGCGCCACCCGCGACACAGTCGAGCAGTACCTCGGTCAGGCGGGCCAGCGTCTCGTCGTCCGGTTCAGGTCCAAGAAGGTCGATCTGCACCCGCCGAGTGTTTCAAGCCACGGGATCCCGGTGCACCCGACTTACGGTTGTTTCGTGCAGCTCAGCGTCGCGGAAGCCCGAGAACGCTTCGCGAGCGCGCGGGTGGCTCGCCTCGCCACGGTTTCCCCCGACGGCAGACCGCACATCATCCCGGTCACCTTCGCGGTTGTCGATGACGTCATCGTGACCGCGGTCGACGACAAGCCGAAGTCCACGCCGCGGCTACAGCGGTTGGTCAACGTCGAGCACGAGCCGCGGGTGGCGTTCCTCGTCGACGCGTACGACGAGGACTGGTCGACGCTCTGGTGGGTGCGCGCCGATGCCATCGCGCGCGTGCTCACCACCGGACCGTTGCACGAGCGGGCGGTCGCGTGGCTGGTGGAGCGGCACCCCCAGTACGCCGACTGGCCGCCGACCGGCCCGGTCATCCGGGCGCGGGTCACCCGGTGGATCGGCTGGCGCGCGACGCCGTAGAGGTCGAGGCTGGTTGCCGCATGTCGAGATCAGCCCGACCGCTCCGACCACAGGCAGGGCGCCCTTTAGGTGGCGTCAAGACGACGGGAGTCACGCGGTGAAGTACATGATCCTCATGTTTGGCGACGCGTCGGGCGTCGCGGAGAAGTCCCCCGAATGGATCTCACGCATGATCGAGTTCATGTTCCAGATCGACGAGGACCTGGAGAAGACCGGCGAGCTCGTGTTCCAGCAGGGCCTCGCTGACCCGTCGACTGCGAAGCTCGTCACGTACCGTGACGGGTCGGCCGTCCCGACCGATGGTCCGTTTGCCGAGGCCAAGGAGTCGCTCGCCGGCTTCTGGATCGTCGACGTGGCCAACGAGGCACGCGTGTTCGAGATCGCGAGCCAGATCGTCGAGGTCATCGAAGGACCCGTGGAGGTGCGCCCCACCATGGACGCGCCACCCGACGAGGTCCTCGAGCAGCTCGCGCCGCAGGTGCTTGCCAAGCGCCGCGCTGCGCAGCCGTGAGCGACATGGACTGGAAGATCGAGGTCATCCCGGTGCCTGTCACCGACATCGACCGGGCCAAGGCGTTCTACGCCGACAAGTGCGGGTTCAACGTCGACCTCGACTCCACGGTCGGCGATGACGTACGGATTGTGCAGCTGACACCGACCGGCTCGGGCTGCTCGATCATGCTCGGTGCGGACATCGACAGCTCGCCCGGATCGCTGCGCGGCGTCCAGATCGTGGTCGACGACATCGAAGCCGCCCGTGACGAGCTCATCGCGCGCGGCGTCAATGCCTCGTCCGTGCGGCACTTCGACGTCGACAAAGGGGGGTATGCGGAGGGCCGTGGCGGACCATGGAACTCCTTCGTGTTCTTCAGCGACCCGGACGGCAACACCTGGGTCGTTCAGGAGCGCCCAGATGCCAGCTTGACCGACACCGGCAGCACGTAGCCGTCGCCGCTGCGGTACGCGGTGAGTGCCGCGTCGAACGCAGCCCGTACGCGTCGTCGCGTCTCGGCGGACTGGCCCTCGATCAGTGACGACGTACGGACGGTGCCGGTCATGAACCCGTCCCACAGGTGGTCACCAGACGGCACCGCGTGGTCGAAGGCGACACGCTCCACCCGGACGTCGACGAGCCCGGCCTGGCGCAGCAACGCTGAGAACGCATCGTCGTCGGCGAACCGGAAGAACGGCGGGCCCACGGGGATCGACTCGGGCGGGGTGGCACCGGCGTCTGCCAGGGCATCGAGAAAGACGGCGAGCAGGCGCATCCGATCGGGCTGGTCCCAGGCAGTCAGAGCCACCCGGCCACCTGGGCGCAGGACGCGAGCCATCTCGCTCACCGCCCGCTCCGGCCGGCCGAAGTGCAGGATGCCGAAGTTGGCCACAACTGCCTCGAATGATTCGTTCGCGTAGGGCAGGTTCTCGGCGTCCGCGACATGAAACTCGCCCGCCGGCACCCTGGCTTTAGCGTGCGCGACCATCGCCGGCGCAACGTCCACACCGTCGACGGAGGCGCCTCGCTCGGCGGCCGTCGCCGCCGCATATCCCGGCCCGGTGGCCACATCGAGGACGCGAGTGCCGGCACCCACTCCGGCGGCATCGAGGAGTCGGTCGATCGTCTTGCTCGTCAGCTGTCCGAAGAAAGAGTCGTAGGTCTCGGCCTTGGTCTCCCACCCAGCAGCTTCGAACCGGTTGAACGCTGCTGCGTCCACCGGTGGCTGCGACTTGCCTTGGGTCATCGTCGTTCTCCTCCAGCGCCAACTCAGTCGATCGTGGTGCGGGACCCCGCCCCGGGCAAGCGGTCGGCTCTGCGCAAGCTCGCCGACATCTCGTGGACGACCTGGGCCATGGCGCCCGCCGAGTGACCGCTGACGAACGCGTCGATGTGCGGCAGCGCCGCATGCATACCGCCGGCCAGCGGCTCGAAGCCGGGGGCGGCAGATCGCGGGTTTGCCCAGACGATCCGGTGGGCACGCCCGGCGAGGTCGGCCATCTGCCGCCCCAGCTGTGCGGGGTCGTCGCGCTCCCAACCGTCCGAGACGATCAGTACGACCGCACCGTGCGCCATGCCGCGTCGGCCATAGCCGTCCATGAACGCACGCAGCGCCAGGCCGATCCGCGTCCCTCCTGACCAGTCGGGCATGAGTGTGGCCGCGTGCGCGAGTGCGCGGTCGGGGTCGGAGTGGCGCAGCGCGCGGGTCAGCCGGGTGAGCCGCGTACTGAACACGAATACCTCGGCCCGGGCCCGGGTCGCCGCCCCCCAGAGCAGGTGCAGGTAGGCACGGGCGTACGGCTCCATCGACCCGGAGATGTCGAGGATGGCAACCAGGCGACGCGGCTTGCGCTTGCGGGAGCGGCGGACCGGGGCGACGGGATCCCCAGCAGAACGGATGCTGTGCCGCAGAGAGGCCCGTACGTCCAGGCGGTCGCCACGGGGATGCCGGCGCCGTCGCCGTGACATCCGCAGGGGTGGCTCGACCGTGAGCAGCTGCAGCAAGGGGGCAAGCTCGGCAAGCTCGTCGGTAGTCAGCCGCGCGAAGTCGATATCCGTCAGCCGCTCGTCGGGGCTGGCCAGGGTCGGGATCGGTCGAGCGTCCTCGTCGTCGTCCCCGTCGCCCTCGCTCGCCTCGAACCTCGCCCCTGACCTAGCAGCGGACTCGTCCTCAAACGCGTCGCGAACGACCTCAGGCACGTGCGGAGGAACCTCGTTCGAGTCGCCGCGCGACTCCGCGTCGTCCGCCATGCCGCGGAACACGAGCGCGAAGATTGCGTCGAAGACTGGTACGTCTGCGTGCGAGCGCAGCAAGCTGACCCGCGCACACCAGTACAGCTCGTCGACGGTGCGTGGCACGCCCAGCTCTACAAGCTGCGCCAGGCGAACTGTCTGGTCGGGGGAGACGGCCACGCCCGATGCGTGCAACCGGTCGCTGAAGCGGGCGAGCAGGGTTGCAGTGTCGGCCCTGCGCTCTTCTGGGGTCATTCGTCGGCGAGGTTTGTAGCCCGGACGAGTTGCTGGTCGTCGACGTACTTCAGCACCGAGCCCAGCGTCCGATCGATGGCAGCGCGGTCGACTGTGCGGATGCCTAGTAGTTCGAGCGCGGCCACCCAGTCGATCGTCTCGGCAATGCCGGGCGGCTTCTGCAGGTCGAGCGCCCGGAACCGTTCGACTGCGCGGGCGGCCTGGTCCGCGACCAGCGTGGAGCTGCCCGGCACGCGGCGGCGGACGATCTCGGCAGCCCGCGCGGCGGGTGGGTAGTCGATCCAGTGGAACAGGCAGCGTCGCTTGAGCGCGTCGTGCAGCTCACGCGTGCGGTTGGACGTGAGCACCACGATGGGGCGGTGCGTCGCACGTACGGTGCCGATCTCCGGGATTGTCACGGCACCCTCGCCGAGCAGCTCCAGCAGGAACGCCTCGAAGTCGTCATCGGCGCGGTCGACCTCGTCGATCAGGAGCACCGCCGGCCGCGGACCGGAGTGGCGCAGCGCGGCCAGCAGTGGCCGCTCGATGAGGAAGTCCTCGCCGAACAACGCATCCTCGGCGAGATCGGTGCCGCGCGCCTCGGCCAGCCTGATCGCGAGCAGCTGTCGGGGGTAGTTCCACTCGTACAGCGCCTCTGCGATGTCAATTCCCTCGTAGCACTGCAGCCGTACGAGCGGGGTGTCGAGCACGGCGGCCAGCGCCTTCGCAGCCTCTGTCTTGCCGACGCCGGGCTCACCCTCGATCAGCACGGGCTGGGCGAGCCGCGCCGCGCAGTACAACGCGGTGACCGTGCCGTCGTCGGCGAGGTAGTTGACCGAGTCGAGGGCGGCGCTCAGCGTCTCGAGGTCGGGCAGCAGCTCCGCGACGCTCGACGTGCTGTCAGTCACGATGCGTAGGCCATCGGGTTGTCGAGGTAGGCGTTGCGGCAGCCGGTGCCGCAGAAGTAGACGACTCCGGCGGCTGTCTCCACGTGTGGCGACGCGTCCACGGCCGCCACCGTCATGCCGCACACCGGGTCGAGCGCTGTGGCGACCTCTCGCGCAGTTGTCGGCGGCTCGGCGGTCTGCGGCTGGCCCTCGCGCAGAACACTGACGATCTCGGCGAGGATGGACAGCGCGACCTCGGGAGCGGTGCGAGCTCCGATGTCGAGGCCGGCTGGTGTGCGCACCCTGGCCCGCTGCGACTCTTCGACAGACAACGCGTCAAGCACAGCCGGGCCACGGCGACGGCTCGCGACGAGGCCGACGTACGGGACATCAGCGCGCAGCGCCGCCTCCAGCACCGGCACTTCGTCGTTGCCATGTGAGGCCACGACGACGGCCTGCAGACCGGCCGTCGGCAAGTCGTCCAGCTTGTCGAGGGCCAACACCTGGTAGCCGAACATCCGGTGCGCCCGCAGCAGCGCCGTGGCGATCGGCGCGTGCCCGAACACTCCCACGACCGGTAGTGGTACGGCGGGCTCCAGAAAGATGTCCAACGTGCCCCCCGACAGGCAGGGGTTGTGCACGGTGACGACCCCGTCGGCATCGACGTCGGTCGACTCCGCAAGCGCCGGCGTGATGCGGACGAGCCGGGGTTCGGCAGTGGCGAGCACCTCGAGCGCCTGCACGCGCACCGTGGACTCGGCGCAGTCGCCGCCGACGAAGCCCTCGATCTTGCCGTCGGCGAGAACGAGGGCTGCGTCGCCGGGCTTGGCGCTTGTCGGCCGCTCGGCGCGGACGACCGTGGCCCAGACGAACGGCGTGCCGGCAGCGGTGAGCGTGGCAGCCTGTCCTGCCAGCTCGGGGCGCGCCGCCATCACGTAATCCTCACACCACCAGGCTTTGCCCCGCACCACCAGGGCTGCAAGCCTGGCGGTGCGGGGGAGAACCTGCTTAACGTGGTCATTCGTCCGTGATGGCCAGATCGGTGCGGAACGGCCGGCCCTGGATCGTGCGCCACACCTGTGCCGGCGTGAACGGCATGTCGGCGTGCCGGACTCCGTACGGCTTGAGCGCATCGAGTACAGCGTTGACCACGGCGGCCGGGGACCCAACCGTCGCCGACTCGCCGACTCCCTTGGCGCCGATCGGGTGGTGCGGCGACGGGGTGACTGTCTCGCCCAGCTCCCAGCTTGGACACTCCATGGCGGTCGGCAGCTGGTAGTCCATGAACGAGCCGCCTAGATGGTTTCCATCCTCGTCGAACGCGATGACCTCCATGAGCGCCATGCCGATGCCGTCGGCCAGGCCGCCGTGGATCTGCCCTTCGACGATCATCGGGTTGATGCGCGGGCCGCAGTCGTCGACCGCGATGAACCGGCGCACCTTGACCTCGCCCGTGCCCGGGTCGACATCGACGACGCAGATGTAGGCGCCGAACGGGTAGGTCAGGTTGGGCGGGTCGTAGACGCAGGCTGCATCCAGGTGCCCCTCAACGCCCTCGGGCAGCTCCAGCGGCCCATGCGCGGCCAGGGCCACCTCCTGGATGGTCTTGGACACCGACGGGTCGCCCTTGACCGAGAACGTGCCGCGTCCGACCTCGATGTCGTCAGGTGAGACCTCCATCATCGCCGCGGCGATGACCTTGGCCTTGTCGACGACGCGCTTCGACGCGACGGCGACCGCAGCACCGGACACCGGGGTGGAGCGGCTGCCGTAGGTGCCCAGCCCGAATGGCGTGTTGTCGGTGTCGCCATGCACCACGTCGATGTCGTCTGAGGGGATGCCGGTCAGCTCGGACACGATCTGGGCGAACGTCGTCTCGTGCCCTTGGCCTTGCGACTGCACCGACAGTCGTACGACCGCCTTGCCAGTCGGGTGCACGCGGACCTCGGCGCCGTCGGCCATGCCGAGCCCGAGGATGTCCATGTGCTTGCGCGGCCCGGCCCCGACGCCCTCGGTGAAGAAGCTGAGCCCAATCCCCATGAGCTCGCCGCGCTGGCGTTTCGCCGCCTGCTCACGACGGAGCTCGTCGTAGCCGGCGATCTCCATGGCCTTCCGCAGCGCGCGCGGGTAGTCGCCGGAGTCGTACTCCCATCCCGTTGGTGTCTTGTAGGGGAACTGCTCGGGCTTGAGGAGGTTCTTCATGCGCAGCTCGGCGGGATCCATGTCGAGCTCGTGCGCAAGACAGTCGACGATGCGCTCGACCGCATAGGCCGCTTCAGTGATGCGGAACGAGCAGGCGTAGGCAACTCCGCCGGGCGCCTTGTTGGTGTAGACGCCGGTGACCGCGCAGTGCGCCGCCGGGTAGTCGTAGCTGCCGGTGAAGATGTGGAAGAAGCCGGCTGGGAACTTGGTCGGCTGGGCCGTGTTGTTGAACGCCCCATGGTCGGCGAGGACATTGACCCGCATCGCGAGGATCTTGCCCTCGCGCGTCGCCGCGATCTCCGTGTGCATGTGGTAGTCACGGGCGAACGACGTCGACATGAGGTTCTCGGCGCGGTCCTCGACCCACTTGACCGGCTTGCCGGTGACGATCGAGCCCACAACGGCCAGGACGTAGCCGGGGTAGATGCCGACCTTGTTGCCGAACCCGCCACCGATGTCGGGGCTGATGACGCGGATCTTGTGCTCCGGCAGACCGGCGACGATCGCATAGAGCGTGCGGTGCGCGTGCGGCGCCTGGGTGTTGCAGTAGATGGTGAGCTTGCCGGTCACCTTGTCCATGTCAGCGATCGCGCCGCACGTCTCCAGTGGAGCGGGATGTACGCGCGGATAGAGGATGTCCTCGGAGACGACGACCTCGGCGGACGCAAACGCGGCGTCGGTGGCGGCCTTGTCGCCCGCTTCCCAGTCGAAGATGTGGTTGTCGGCCTTGCCCTCGATGTCGTCGCGGATCACCGGCGCACCTGGGTCGAGTGCCTTGCGGGCGTCGACTAGTGGAGGGAGCGGCTCATAGTCGACGTCGATGAGCTCGAGTGCGTCACGCGCGGAGTAGCGGTCGTCGGCGATGACGAACGCGACCTCCTGGCCATGGAACCGCACCTTGTCAGTGGCGAGCACCGCCACAACGTCATGCGACAGTGACGGGATCCACGCCAGGTTGAGCGTTTCCAGGAGCTTGCCTGTGATGACGGCACGAACCTTGGGGTGCGCCTCCGCCGCGGATGTGTCGATCGAGTTGATGCGGGCATGCGCGTAGGGGCTGCGCAACACGGCACCGTGCAGCATGCCGGGCAGCGCGAAGTCGTCGATATAGTTGCCGCGCCCCCGCAGGAACCTCGCGTCCTCCTTGCGATGCCGGCGTCCGAAACCGACGGTCGCCTGCTCTTCGACGGCAGTCATGACGAGCTCACCTCCGCGTCGACAGCAGCGGGTGCGGCGGCGGGGTGCTCGGCCGCCCAGCGGATCGCACGTACGATGTTTTCGTAGCCGGTGCAGCGGCACAGGTTGCCCGAGATCGCCTCGCGGATCTCGTCGTCGCTCGGGTGCGGGTTGTCGTCGAGCAGCCGGCGGGCGGTGAGCATCATGCCGGGAGTGCAGAAGCCGCACTGCAGGCCGTGCTCGGTCATGAAGCCTTGCTGGATGGGGTCGAGCTCGCCGTCACGCTCCAGCCCTTCGACTGTCAGCACCTCGTGGCCGTCTGCCATCGCGGCCAGAACGGTGCAGCTCTTGGCGGGCACTCCGTCGAGCTGGACGACGCACACGCCACAGTTGGACGTGTCGCAGCCCCAGTGTGTGCCGGTCAGCCCGAGCTCGTCGCGCAGGAAGTGGACGAGCAGCAGCCGCGGCTCGATGTCACGGGTGTAGGTCGTGCCGTTAACGGTGACCGAGACCTGCATCGTTCACGCCTCCTGTCCGCGGCTGCGGGCGATGGCCGTACGCAGCGCTCGCTTGACCAACTCTCCCGCAAGTGCGCGCTTGTAGTCAGCCGGCCCACGCTGGTCGGTGTATGGCTCGCACTCGGCGGAGGCTGTCTCCGCGGCCAGCTCGAGTGTCTCGTCGTCGGCGACGCGTCCGCGGACGGCGTCCTCGGTCTGCGGCGCCACCGAGTGCGGTGCTCCCACGGCGGCCAGGCCGATGCCGAGCTCGCTGATCGTGTCGCCGTCCAGCCAGACAACTGCGCCCGCGGCCGCGACCGCGTAGTCGCCGGCTCGCCGTTCGACCTTGGTGTAGGCGCTGCCGGCTCCGGCTCGGATCGGGATCCGGATCTCCGTGACGATCTCGGCCGGGCCGGCAACCGTCTCGAAGGGCCCGGTCTGGAACTCCCGTACGGGCACAACGCGCTCGCCACCGGAGCCGCGGATCACGACATCTGCGCGCAGCGCGCCGAGCACCGCCGACATGTCCTCGGCAGGGTCGGCGTGGCAGATCGACCCGCCGATGGTGCCGCGGTTACGGACAACGGGGTCGGCGATGACCCGCTCCGCGTCGTGGAGGATGCGGTAGTGCTCGCCGACGACGGGCGACGCGAGCACGTCGGCATGCCGTGTCATGGCGCCGATGTGCAGGATCCCGCCCTCGACCCAGATGCGCTGCAGATCGGTGAGCTCGTTGATGTCGATCAGCACTTCAGGCGAGGCCAGCCGCAGTCTCATCATCGGCAGCAGGCTGTGCCCGCCAGCGATCAGCCGGGCTTCGTCGCCGTGCTCTTCAAGCAGCGCGATCGCATTGTCGATGCTCGTCGCGCGCTCGTACTCAAACGGGGGCGGCAGCTGCATCACTTCACCGCCACGACGTCGACGGTGCGGATGTCTGGTGCCTTGGCCAGCAGGTCGTCGGCGACCTTTCCCAACGCGGCCGGGATCTGACCGCCGAGGTGCGCCTCCCGCCCCGCTTCATCGTCGAAGGTGTCGAAGATGCCGTACTGGGTGTCGCTGATCTTGAATGCGTACCAAGTCACTGTGCCGGGCTCGGCCGCGGCGAGTTCTCGTCCGCTTTCGAGAAAGGCGCCAAGTTCGGGCCCTTTGTCCGGCTTTGCGTCGAGTAGTGCAAGCACTCCAAATGTCGGGCTCATATGGACACTCCCTCCCGGATGAGTCCACCGTAGGAAATCGGGAGCCTGGACGGCTAGTGGCGGACCCGCCACGTTGGGTACCGTTTCCGACGTGGAGGTCGCGGTCCTCGCAGTGGATGGCTGCTTCGACTCCGGACTGTCGGCGGTCGTCGACGTTCTTTCGACGGCAAATGCTTTGCGGCCTGACGTGCCCGCACCACCGCCGGAGTTCACCGTCACGATCGTCGGCCTGGCGGACCGCGTACGCACTGGCAACGGTCTGCTCGTCGAAACCATGCCGGCTGGCCGTGGGACGCACCGACCCGACCTGCTCGTGATGCCAGCACTGGGGCTGAAGAGCTCCGACGAAATCATCGAGACGGTGCGCGACCACCCGGCGCTCGAGCTCATCCGCGATGTGCGCGCGCATGGCTCGGAGCTGGCCGGCGCCTGCACGGGCACTTTCTTCCTGGCCGAGTCCGGTGTGCTCGACGGGCTGCTGGCCACGACCACGTGGTGGCTGGGTCCGGTGTTCCGTGGCCGCTACCCGGCCGTGATCCTGGACGAGACCCGCACTCTGGCCCGCGACTCGCGAGTGACCACCGCCGGAGCCGCGTTCGCCCATATCGACCTGGCCCTGTCGATCGTGCAACGCCGCAGCCCGACCTTGGCGGAGCTCACCGCCCGCTACCTCGTCACGGGTGACCGACCGTCGCAGTCGGCCTTCGCGGTGCCGGCGCTGCTCGCCCAGGCCGATCCCACGATGGCGGCGTTCGAGCGGTGGGTGCGCAAGCGGCTCACCCAGCCTCTGCAGATTTCCGCGGCGGCGCGTGACCTCGGCATCAGCGAGCGGACTTTGCAGCGGACGACCTCGTCGGTGGTGGGCATGAGCCCGCTCGACTTCGTGCACGAGGTGCGGCTGGACGAGGCGACCTACCTGCTGCGCAACTCCTCGATGTCGGCCAACGCGGTCGCGGCGGCGGTCGGCTACCGCAATGCCGGTACCCTCCGCGCGCTCGTACGCAAACGGCGCAACAGCACGCTTCGGGCACTGCGTGCCCGGCGACCGACAGTCAGCAACGGCAACGGAGGCGATCGCTGATGAGGGACGTAGTGGCCGAGCTGCTGTCCTGGTGGCAGTCCGGAGCGACCGTCGGAGTCGGCACCGTCGTCGAGACCTGGAAGTCAGCGCCTCGCCAGCCGGGGGCGTCGATGGCGGTCGGGCCTGACGGCACCGTCGTCGGCAGCGTGTCGGGTGGCTGTGTCGAGGGTGCGGTCTACGAGCTGGCGACGGAGGTACGCGAGGGGGCTCCCGCTCGACTTCAGCGCTATGGCGTCAGTGACGACGACGCCTTCGCCGTCGGGCTGACCTGCGGAGGCATCATCGACATCTTCGTAGAGCCCATCAGCCGGCGTTCGTTCCCGGATTTCGACGAGGTTGCCGCCGACATCCACGCCGGCCAACCGGTCGCCGTGGCGACACTCGTCGACGGTGTGCCCGACGAACAGCGCGGCACCCGGTTGGTCGTACGGCCGGATTCCACGACCGGCACGCTCGGCTCGGACCGGCTCGACGAGGCGGTGCGCGACGACGTCCGCGGGCTGCTGCTGCAGGGCCGGACGGGTCTGGTCCGCTACGGCCCACACGGGGAGCGGCGCCTCGACGACGTCGCCGTGTTCGCCGCGTCGTACGCCCCACGGCCACGCATGATCGTCTTTGGCGCGATCGACTTTGCTGCGGCGGTCGCGCGGATCGGCTCCTTCCTTGGCTACCGGGTCACTGTCTGTGACGCCCGGCCGACGTTCGCGACGGCCAAGCGCTTCCCGTTCGCCGACGAGGTGGTGGTCCAGTGGCCACACGACTACCTGGCCAGCACCCAGGTCGACGAGCGCACCGTGGTGTGCGTGCTGACCCACGACCCGAAGTTCGACGTGCCGCTGCTGGAGCTCGCCCTTCGGTTGCCCCTCGCCTATGTCGGTGCGATGGGCTCTCGTCGCACCAACGACGTGCGCATCGCCCAGCTGCGTGAGCGCGGCGTCTCGGAATCGGAGCTCGCGCGGCTGCACGCGCCGATCGGCCTCGACATCGGCTCGCGCACGCCCGAGGAGACAGCGGTATCCATCGCCAGCGAGATCATCGCGGCCCGCTGGGGCGGGTCTGGTGAGCCGCTGCACGCGACCGAAGGTCCCATCCACCACGACATCTCCACGGCTGCCGTCGTCCCCCGCTGACGGCTGTTGTGTTCGTGCTCTTGCGGGGACCCTGATTTCGGACTTTCGTTGTGCCCACAACTTCATGGCGGCGGGGAGGATCCATGGCAAGGATCAGCGTGACGGTCGACGGGGTGGCCTACGAGGACGAGGTCGAACCTCGGCTCTTGCTCGTCCACTACCTCCGGGAACGACTAGGCAAGGTCGGCACGGTCGTCGGTTGCGACACGAGCAATTGCGGCGCTTGCACAGTCCTCGTCGACGGCAAGAGTGTGAAGAGCTGTTCGCTGCTGGCGGTCCAAATCGATGGATCGGCAGTCACAACCATCGAGGGGCTGGCCACCAACGGCACGCTGCACCCGGTCCAGCGAGCCTTCCACGAGCAGCACGCGCTGCAGTGCGGGTTCTGCACACCCGGCATGGTGCTGGCCGCGTGCGACCTGCTGAGTGAGCACCCGCAGCCCAGCGAGGCGGAGATTCGCGACGGTATCGAGGGCAACCTCTGCCGATGCACCGGCTACCAGAACATCGTCCGCGCGGTGCAGGCCGCGGCAGCCGAGATGTCGGAGGCCACGACATGACCACGATCGCCGAGCGCCCGGCCGCCGCCGAGACTCCGCGCGAGATCGGCAAGCCGCGTACGCGCAAGGAGGACGAGCACTTCCTCACCGGCCGCACCAGTTGGACTGACAACATCACGCTCCCCGGAATGCTGCACCTGGCGATCCTGCGCAGCCCGATGGCGCACGCCAAGATCACGTCAGTCGACGTTTCCGGAGCAGCGCAGCGACCAGGCGTGATTGCCGCGTTCTCCGGTCGCGACTTCGCGGACGAGCAGG
Source organism: uncultured Actinomycetota bacterium (assembly GCA_963757805.1). Classification (GTDB taxonomy): domain Bacteria; phylum Actinomycetota; class Actinomycetes; order Jiangellales; family Jiangellaceae; genus CAVWSM01. The sequence goes on from CAVWSM010000001.1 coordinate 118,717, forward strand.
GCACCATCCCCTGTGCCTGGCCGGTCACCGAGGACACCGTCAATCCCGGGCACCCGAGCATCGCCGTCGACCAGGTCAACCACGTGGGCGAGGCGGTTGCGATCGTCGTTGCCCGCGACAAGGCCAGCGCCGAGGACGCGCTTGAGGCGATCGAGATCGACTACGAACCGCTGCCCGTCGTGCTCGACATGGAGGCTGCGATCGCCGAGGGTGCCCCGCTCGTGCACCCGAACACGCAGTCCAATCGGTCGTACACCTGGGCGTTCGAGTCTGGGGCGTCCGGCACTGGTCAGTCGATCGACGAGGCGCTGTCGTCGGCCGAGGTGACTGTGCGCCGGCGGATCCGCCAGCAACGGCTCATCCCGGCGTTCATGGAACCTCGCTCGACGGTGGTACAGCCCAACGGAGAGGGCATAACCGTCTGGTCCTCGACGCAGATCCCGCACATCCTGCGCGTCTTCGCTGCACTCAACTTCGGAATACCCGAGAACAAAGTCCGGATCATCGCACCCGATGTGGGCGGCGGGTTCGGCGGCAAGCTTCAGGTCACGCCCGAGGAATACATCTCCATCATGGTCGCGCGTCGGGTCGGCAGGCCGGTGAAATACACCGAGTCGCGCAGCGAGTCGATGATGAGCGGCCACCACGGCCGTGACCATGTCACGGACGTGACCTTGACCGCCAAGCGTGACGGCACGTTCACCGGGCTGGACGTGCACGTCTACGCCAACATGGGCGCCTACCTGCGCATCATCACACCTGGCACGCCCATCCTGGGTGCCTTCATGTACAACGCGATCTACAAGCTGCCGGCCTACCGATTCGTCTGTGAGGGCATCTTCACGACGACGACGCCCACAGACGCCTACCGCGGCGCCGGGCGCCCCGAGGCCACCTTCGCCATCGAGCGCATCGTTGACGAGATGGCCGTCGAGCTGGGCGTGGATCCGCTCGAGCTGCGTCGCAAGAACTGGATCCAGCATGAGGAGTTCCCGTTCACCACGGTCTCAGGCATCGTCTACGACAGCGGTGACTACGCGGCGGCGACGGACAAGGCACTCGCCCTGATCGGCTGGGACGAGCTCAAGCGCGAGCAGGCTGAGCGCCGCGAGCGCAACGACCCGGTCCAGCTCGGGCTGGGGATCTCCACCTACACCGAGCTCTGCGGGTGGGCACCTTCGCGGCTCCTTGGTGCTCTGCGTTACGTCGGTGGCGGATGGGACAGCGCGTCTGTGCGTGTTCTCGCGACCGGGAAGGTCGAGGTCGTCACAGGTACAAGCCCGCACGGTCAAGGACACGAGACGGTGTGGAGCCAGATCGTGGCCGACCGGCTGGGCGTGCCGTTCGAAGACGTCGAGGTGATCCACGGCGACACGCTGGCGTCTCCAAAGGGCTGGGACACGTACGGGTCACGCGGCGTCGCGGTCGGTGCCATCTCGGTGTCGCTCGCGGCGGAAAAGGTCCTCGAGAAGGCACGCCTGTTCGCGGCGCACATGCTCGAGGCGAGCGTTGACGACGTCACGTTCGCCGAGGGGTCGTTCCGCGTCAAGGGCTCGCCGGAGCCCGTCAAGACGATCCAGGAAGTCGCGTTCGCAGCCTTCGCCGCGCATGACTATCCGGAGGGCGTCGAGGTCGATCTCAACGCCGACGCAACATACGACCCGCTCGCGCTCTCCTTCCCGCACGGGACGCACCTGTGCGCACTCGACGTCGACACCGAGACGGGAGGGGTGACGATCCGCAAGTACGTGTGTGTGGACGACGTCGGTGAGGTGCTCAACCCGCTCATCGTCGAAGGTCAGGTGCACGGGGGTGTGGCCCAGGGCATCGCGCAGGCGCTCTTCGAGGAGGCGGTCTACGACGACGCCGGCAACCTCACGACCGGGACACTCGTCGACTACTTGGTGCCGTCCGCAGCGGATCTGCCGTCGTTCGTCACGGATCGCACCGTGAGCCCGTCCACGACCAACCCGCTCGGGGTCAAGGGTGTGGGAGAGGCGGGCACGATCGCGTCAACACCCGCCATCGTCAACGGCGTGCTTGATGCACTGCGGCCATTGGGCGTGAAGGACATCGAGATGCCGTGTAGCCCGGAGCGGGTCTGGCGGGCGATCGCTACCGCACAGGGAGGTGCGCGATGATCCCGGCGGCGTTCGACTACGTACGCCCGTCGTCAGTCTCCGAGGCGGTGGCGGCACTTGCGGCGGCGGGCGAAGAGGGAATGGTCCTGGCTGGTGGGCAGTCGTTGATGCCGGTGCTGCGGATGCGGCTCGCCCATCCAGAGACGCTGGTGGACATCGGCCGGATAGCCGAGCTGCGCGGCGTACGCGACGACGGCGACGCCATTGTGATCGGGGCGACGACCACGCACGACGAAGTGCTCAATGATGCACTCGTACGAGAGCATGCGCCGTTGCTCGCGCAGGCTGCCGCGAAGGTCGGTGACCGGCAGATTCGGCACCGCGGCACTCTCGGCGGATCACTGTCGCACGCCGACCCGGCGGGCGACTTCCCGACCGTTGCGCTGACGCTCGACGCTTCGGTGCTCGCGACCGGTCCCGATGGGGAACGGACGATCGCGGCGCGGGACTTCTTCACCGACTATCTGACGACGGTGCTAGCTGCTGGGGAGATCGTGACTGCCATACGCATCCCCAAGCTCGGCGCGGGATGGTCGACGCACTACGAGAAGTTCAACCGCGTTGCGCAGGCGTGGGCGATCGTCGGAGTCGCCGTTGCTGTCCGGCGGGACAACGGGTCGATTGCCGAGGCACGGGTTGGGCTGACCAACATGGGCTCTACGCCGCTGCGAGCGGCAGCGGTCGAGTCCGCGCTGGCGGGTGTTTTGGCATCGGTTGACAGCATTGCCGAAGCGAGCGCGCACGCGCCGGACGGGACGCACCCACCCAGCGACCTGGCGGGGCAGGCCGACTACCGCGCCCACTTGGCAAGTGTGTTGACCAAGCGCGCCGTCCTTGCGGCGGCAGGGATCTGATGAAGCTCGAGCATTCCTTCTCGGTCCCGGCCAGCGTCGAGGACGCCTGGACGACGCTCGTCGACATCGAACGCGTGGCGCCATGCATGCCGGGCGCCACGCTGGAGACTGTGGAGGGAGACGAGTTCACGGGGTCGGTCAAAGTCAAGCTGGGACCGATTGGCTTGACCTACAAGGGAAAGGCGCAGTGGCTGGAGAAGGACGACGTGGCCCATCGCGCGGTGATCCGTGCGCAGGGCAAGGACGCGCGGGGCAACAGCACGGCCGCGGCGACCATCACAACGTCGTTGCAGCCAATCGGGGACGGCGGTGGCACCAAGGTTGACGTGCTCACTGATCTCGACATCACTGGGAAGCCCGCACAGTTCGGTCGCGGCGTCATGGTCGACGTCGGCAACAAGCTCATCGGGCAGTTCGCCGACTGTTTGGCGGGCAAGATGGGTGTCGCTGATGCTGCTCCGGCCGAGTCATCGACGGCTCCTGTTGGTGCGAGCGCGCCAACTGAGACGCCTGTCGCGGAACCGGAGGTCGCGAAGCCTGCAGAGCCAGCGAAAACCGAGGTGAAGGAGGCCGAGGCGATCGACTTGCTCAGTGCGGCCGGGCCGGCGGTTGCCAAGCGCTTGATCCCAGTGGTTGCGGTGGTGGTCGTGCTGGCGGTGATCATCGCCGTTTGGGTCGCGAGCCGAGCAGCTCGACGCCCCGCCTAGACGTGCGAGTGTCCACGCCCGTTGATGGGCGTGGACACTCTGAGCGGAGACTGATCAGCTCCGGAGGGTCGCTACGACATCCTGCAGCTGGGCCTTCTGGTCCTCGGGAAGGTTGGCGGCCCTTGCTCGCAGATCGTCCATCGCGTCGGCCACCTTGGCCCGCGAGTCGGGGTCCAGCCCGGCGACCTTCTCCTTGATATCGGCGATCACTTCCTTAGCGCGCTCCGGATTCTCGTTGACCGCGGTCTGAAGCTTGGTGATGAAGTCACCGACCTCCATGGGGTCCATAACTCCCCCCGTCCCTGATTGTGGCGGCACCCGGACGACGCACCGCCGGACCGAACTCCACGCGAGGCGCGAGGTATAGCCGTCGCATCCCCGCAGTGACGGGTGCGAAGAGAGTTCATCGAGTGGCCCTCAGCGCGTTTCCAGAGCCTTCGTGAACTGGACAAGGGGCCGTACTCGGCCAATGGGTACGGAACACGGAGGGCAACTGGGCATCGACCACATCTGACCGGGCTTTGCAATCAGCGGCCCGCGCCGCGAGCTCATCGGCGCTCTAGGGATCGCTTTGGCCCCAGGCGGTTCGGCTACCTGCGCGCCTGGTGCTGGCCGGAAATGGGCCGGCAACTTGTGCACAGTGGGCAGCATTTGTCGGCCTGACCTGCTATTCTGGACGTATGTTCGAAGACCTGGTGGGTGCCGAGCTGGCCGCCGCGATCGCCGCGGCGGCCGCCGACCCGGCGGGCCTGCCACTGGGGGATCGGGTGGATCTGATCGTCGCGGCGGAGCGGCTGATCGGCTGGGCGCACGCGGTGCAGGCTGACGCCGTTCTTCCGCTGCTGGATGCGGACAACTGCCCGGCCGGGTTCGACCCGGCGGTGGAGATCGGCGCCGCGCTGGGCGCGTCGATCCGCACCGGCTCGGCGAAGGGAACCTTCGCCTGGGGGCTGTCCCGGCTGCCGCTGGCGCGCGAGGCGCTGCTGACCGGACAGATCACCCTGCCGCGGGCCCGGCGGCTGATCCTGGAGACCCAATGCTGTGACGACGCGGTGGCCGCGGTCATCGACGCCGAGCTGACCGGCAAGGCGGCGCGGTGGAGTGTGGCCGAGCTGGGCCGCCGGGTGGCCCGGCTGATCGACGAGCTCGACCCCGACGGGGTCCGCAGACGCCGCGAGACCAAGCAGGCGACCCGGTGTGTGGACTTCGAGCCCGGCCCGGACGGGATGGGCTGGCTGTCGCTGTTCGGGCCGACCGAGGACCTGGCCGCCGCCTACACCGCGATCACGCAGCGCGCCCTACAGGCGAGACGCGCCGGTGAGGTGTCCCCGCTGGGGGTGCTGCGGTTCGACGCCGCCATCGACCTGCTCACCGGCCGCGACACCGAGCACGAGTCGGGCGGCGTGCTGGTTCGGATGACGGTGCCGGTGCAGACGCTGCTCGGGTCTGTCCGACGCGCCCGGCGACGTCGACGGCGCCGGCCCGGTCCCCGCGTCAGTGGCGCGCACGCTGGCCGCCGGAGCCGAGGTCTGGGAACGCATCCTCACCGACCCGGCCACCGGCACGCCGCATTCGCATGACCGCATCCGCTACCGGCCCACCGAGGCGATGCGTAACCGCGTGCTGGACCGCGACCGGCACTGCCGGGCGCCTAGTTGTGACGCGCCGGTCTGGCGCTGCGACGCCGACCACGACGTGCCATGGCCGCACGGCCCGACCTGCGAGTGCAACCTGACCACCTTCTGCCGCCGCCACCACAACGCCAAAACCCACGGCGGCTGGACCACCACGCTGGCACCGGACGGCACCCTGACCATGACCAGCCCACTCGGTCGCACCTACCAGACCAAGGTGGAGCCACTGCCGCACCAGCCCGACTGGCCCGAATCCGGTGATGATCCACCATCCGATATGGCTGTCGATGAGCCATGGCAGGCCGAGCACCTCCTGCACTGGATTGCCGACCCCTGGCACCTCGACCTCGCCGCCTGAGGTATCAGAGCCGTGTGCTTGGCCAGAGCTGCGAAAACAACCGTTCCTGTTCGTCGCCGCCCGCCCGAACGGCCTCGTCGGCACAAACTCACCGACACGGACATCGCAAGGTTGCTCACGAGCGGAGACCCCGCTTAGGCGAGTCTGGAAGGCCCCTCAACTGCGCAGTGGGATATGCATACCCAGGGCTACCGGTATGTGGTGATGGAGACCGGCATGTGGGCGGCCATCGCGAACTGCGCAATGGCGGCCAACGCGTCGTCAGCCGTTCAGGTGAGCTTTACAGGCGAGCGTCACCCCATCTTGTACACGTTGTCCTGCTCGATGTACGGCAAGAGCAGGTACGCCCAGCCGCCGTTGGCCTGGTAGCTGGTCTGGGTGACGCTGGCGTCGGATGAGTCGTTCGACGTTGCCGACGTGGGTGGCGAGGCCGACGCCTGCGAGGGCGAGCGTGGCGACGATGGTGGCGATGAGCTTGCGCATCCGTTCCTCCTTTGATCTGGCGATCATGGCGAGTTCGGAGCCGCCGCCGGGAGGGATGGCGAGGAGTGCCACCGATGTGCCGGTCGTCGCAACCGTGATCGGTTGACAGCCGACCGCTGCGGGGAGCAGCCTGCCGATCGCCACGTTGATCAACACACGGAGGTCGGCAATGGCAAACCACGAGATCCGCATCGACCGTTCCAAGACACTGCTCGAGGAGCCGACGACGGGTCACAACCGATGGCATCCCGACATAGAGCCCGTAGTCCGATGCGCGCCTGGTGATGAGGTCGTGCTCGAGACCCGCGACGCGTTCGACGGGCAGATGGGTCCGCAGGCCACGTTGGAAACCGTTGCTGCACCGGACCTCGATGTGGTGCACCCGCTGACCGGACCCGTGTACGTCGAAGGAGCGGAGCCGGGTGATCTCCTTGAGGTCGAGATCCTCGAGGTGGTTCCTGACACCTACGGGTACACCGTGCAGGTGCCCGGGTTCGGCTTTCTCCGCGACGTGTTCCCCGACCCGTTCATGGTGCGCTGGGACATTGCTGACGGTTGGGCAACCTCCGCGGACCTTCCCGGCGTACGCATTCCCGGCGCACCGTTCATGGGCACGATCGGTCTCAGCCCGGGACACGAAGCATTGCGGCGCATCACGGCGCGCGAGCAGGCCTCGCTGGCACGCGGCGGCTTCGTGCTTCCACCATCGGCGGCATCGGCGGTGCCGTCGGATCCGCGAATCGCTGCGGAGGCACTGCGCACCATCCCGCCGAGAGAGCAGGCGGGCAACGTCGACATCAAGCAGTTGGGAGCAGGGACGCGCCTGTTCATCCCGGTGGACACACCGGGGGCGCTCTTCTCCGCGGGTGACGGCCACTTCGCACAGGGCGACAACGAAACCTGCGGCACGGCAATCGAGATGAGCGCTACCTTGCGCGTGCGCTTCGCTGTGCACTCGGGCAGGGCGAGAGAGCAGGCCATCCGGGACCCACAGTTCTCCCGGACCGACTACTGGGTCGCGCCTGAGTACGCCGCGCCGCAGCGCTTCTTCGCCACGACAGGGATGTCCGTGAGTCGGGACGACGAGGTACGAGCGGAGGACGCCACCCTGGCGGCGCGCAACGCCCTCTTGAACATGATCGACCATCTTGGCCAACGAGGATTCGGCCCTCAGCAGGCCTACGTGATCTGCAGCGTCGCCGTCGACCTGAAAGTCAGCCAGCTTGTCGACGTACCCAGCTTCCTCGTCTCGGCGTTCCTTCCCGAAGCAATCTTCACCACCTGAGGTGCCATCACGGCAACGTGCGGTAGCGGAGGTGGACCATGCCGTTGCCGAAGCGACGCTCGTCCAGCAGGTCCAGTTGCAGACGGATTCCGTCGGGGAAGAACGAAAGGCCGCCGCCCACGACCACAGGCGCGATGAACCAATGGATCTCGTCAACGAGCTGTGCTTTGAGGGCATGAGCGGCGAGGTTGGGGCCGCCGACGGCGATGTCGCGCTCAGCTTCCGCCTTCCACCGCCGGATCGCCTCGGCTTCGAAGGATGGCTCGAACCGTGTCCTGCCGCTGGAGACGGACGGCAATGTCGTCGAGTAGACAACCTTGTCCGCCGCGCGCCACATATCCGCAAAGTCGCGAATGTAGAGCGGTTGGTCGGCGACGTCGAGCGTCTCCCAGACGGCTAGCACCTCGTACATTCGTCGTCCGAGTAGATGCGTGCCGACCGATCGCTCGAGGTCGTTGATGAAGGTGTGCACTTCGTCGTCAGGCTCAGCCCAGTCGAAGTCGCCCTTGTCGTCCGCCACGTACCCATCGAGAGACGTGATCGCCGCGTAGATCAGCTTGGCCATGTCCGTCATCCTCCCAGCCGTCGTGGCACGTCGCGGCTTGCATGGACCTAGCCAAAACTTGCGGCCACTTGCGCAAGGATGAGACTGATGGACGTACCACTGAAACAATTCGTCGCAGATACTTCACAAGACTCTTGTGGACCTGGGCACTCGGGTCCTAGTGTCACCTCACCGCACGGCGTTCGCTCCAGCTCGAGCATCAGAGGCAATGCTGCCTCCCGAGAGAAACGAGTCGTTCGATGACACGGCGCACTACAGGAGCTCTTGCAGGGTCTGGCGGGCCGCGGCGGTTGTCCGCAGCGGCGACCGCGGCCGTCGTCGGCATCAGTGTGGCAGTCAGCGGTGGAGCTGGGACCGCCGTTGCCAGCGGCGGTGGCGAGGCTGTGGCTCCCGTCGTCACGCGCGCCGCGCTCGACCCGGCACTCGTTGCCAATCGCGGGGCCAACGTCAACTTCCTCGAGCAGGAGGCGGAAAACGCTGCAACGAACGGCACGGTCATAGGTCCCGACCGCACTGCATACACGCTGCCGGCGGAGGCGTCGGGCCGGACAGCAGTCCAGCTGACTCCAGGACAGTACGTCGAGTTCACGCTGCCCAAGGCAGCCAACGCGATCAACGTGCGCTACAGCATTCCCGATGCGCCCAATGGTGGCGGCATCACTGCACCGCTTGACGTCACTGTGAACGGCAAGCATCGCAAGACCATGACCCTCACGTCGCAGTATGCGTGGCTCTACAACCAGTACTCGTTCACCAACGACCCCAACGCCGACCTGCTCCACCCCGACTGGTGGATCACGGAGTGCCAGTGCGTGCCAGCGGCCACGACCCCGTTCCCGACCATCACGAAGCCGTTCCGCCCGATGCACTTCTACGACGAGCAGCGGCTCCTGCTCGGGCGTACGTACAAGGCCGGTGACACCGTACGGCTGACGGCTCCCACCGGGAGCAACGCTGCGTGGACTGTCATCGACCTGCTCGACTCGGAACTGGTCGGCGCGCCGAAGATTGTCCTGAAGGCTGCCAACGTGCTCCTCTTCGGCGCCGACCCCCGCGGCAAGCGTGACTCCGCCGACGCGTTCGACAGAGCCATCGCGTTCGCGCAACGGCACGGCCTCAAGGTCTACGTCCCGCCGGGCACCTATCAGATCAACCGGCACATCATCGTCGACAACGTGACGATCGTCGGCGCGGGCAGCTGGTACACGATCATCAAGGGCAAAGAGGTCGCCCTCGAGACGCCTGCTCCGGACGGCTCTGTGCACACCGGCGTCGGGTTCTACGGAAAGGACGCCGCTGCTGGGGGCAGCAGCAACGTGCACCTGTCGGGCTTCGCGATCGAGGGAGACGTCCGCGAGCGCATCGACACCGACCAGGTGAACGGCATCGGCGGCGCGATGAGCAACTCGACGATCGACAGCCTCTACATCCGACACACCAAGGTCGGCCTCTGGTTCGACGGGCCGATGACCAACGTACGGGTCAGCAACAACGTCATCGTCGACCAGATAGCCGACGCACTGAACTTCCACATCGGCGTCACGAACTCCGTCGTCTCCAACAACTTCGTCCGCAACACCGGCGACGACGGCCTGGCCATGTGGTCGGAGAAGGCCGCCAATGCCAACAACACGTTCGACCACAACACCGTTCAAACACCGACGCTCGCCAACGGCATCGCCATCTACGGTGGGACGGACAACACGGTCTCCAACAACCTCATCGCTGACCCGATCCGTGAGGGCAGCGGCATCCAGGTCGGATCCCGGTTCGGCGCCGAGGCGTTCGTCGGCCGGCTCGACATCACCAACAACACGGTCGCGCGGGCCGGCACCTACGAGCTCAACTGGAACATCGGGCTCGGCGCCATCTGGATCTACGCGCTCGACAAGAGTATCGAGGCGGACATCAACGTCGTGGGGGACCACTACCTCGACAACACGTACAACGCGATCATGCTCGTCAGCGACTTCCCGGTGAAGGATCTGTATTCGATCACCAACGTCCACTTTAAGGACATCCGGGTCGACGGCACCGGCACCGGAGTCGTGAGCGCCCGGGTCAAAGGCGGCGCGTCCTTCGAGAACGTCGACGTCCGCAACGTCGGTCACTGGGGAGTCAACAACTGCGGATCGTTCAACTTCCCGCCGACCGGCTCGGAGTTCACGTTGACCGACGTCGGCGGCAACGATGGCGTCGACAACAACGAGTTCCACCCTGGGACGCCGTGGCTCGCGCCGTACGTGCCCAACACCATCACCTGCAACGACCGGCCACCCGTCGTGGTGCCGCCTGCGCCGTCGCCGTGGTGATGGTCTACTAGACCGGCAGGGGAGCTGCCTCCGGGGCGCCCGAGCGAAAGCTCGGACGCCCCGGCTGCATCTCGACCATGAGGAAGCAAAGCGCCACGCTGGCGGTTGCACCGTGGAGAGGCCGACTCACGGGGAGCTGCATATGCCAAACGTTGTGCTCACCACGCCGAGGCTGGTCCTCGCGCCATGGGCTCCGGAGGACGCGCCTGCCGCGCTCACGATCTTCGGTCGCGAGGAGGTGGCGCGCTGGCTGACCCCCGCCGTCGACCCCATCCACGACGAGGTCGAGATGCGAGCCGCCCTCGAGCAGTGGGCCAAGGAGGACTCTGAGGTTGATCCGCCGGTTGGCCACTGGGCGGTAAGACGTGCGGAGGAGGACGTGCTCGTGGGATCGATCACGTTGCGCCGAATGCCTCCATTCCAAGAGGATCTTGAGCTCGCCTCACAGTTCGCGCCGGAGCACTGGGGCCAGGGCTACGCAACCGAGGCTTCCAGGGCGGTCGCCGCGTGGGCGTTCCAGCAGTCAGCGCATGAGCTGTTCGCCGTGGTTCGGCCAGCAAATGCGCCCGCGGAGAAGCTCGCGCGGCGGCTGGGCATGCAGTGGGTCGGCGAGACTGACAAGTACTACGACCTACGGCTCCAGGTGTTCCGGCTTCGACCCACCGACCTGAGCCCTGAGCTGTAGCCAGTGGATCTTCCACGTACGTTCAGCCGGCGCTGGGCCTCCGTCCCGGCATGACCAGCCCATCCCGGTGCCGACCTTGCGGAGGAGATCCGTTCCGACCTCACGGCGTCCCAGCTCGCCTACACCAGATACGAGCGGGACTACCTGGGCTGGGGTGCCTTCGCTCTCATGAAGCGCAGGCCCCCATGGCCATAGCCGTTGATGCGGATAGCATCCGACCCACTCGCAGTCCGGCCCGTCATCAACGAGGTGCACATGTGGGTTTGGCTCTTCCTGATCGTCCCTGCGCTGTCGGTCTGGTGCACGGTCGTCCTGCTGCGCCGCGGCAACACCGGCACCATCGATCACGAGGTGGGCGGCGTCGCGGAGCAGGCCAAGACTGCATCTGACGCGATCATGTATCGGAACTCCGGCGGCCCCGGGCCGCTGTGACCTGGCCAGCGACCGCGCCCTGCTCCAGGGCGTCAATGGCCTTGCGAAGGTGCGCCGCCCTTGTCTTGGGATTTCGGGTGGTGACCAGGTCAAGGATCATCGCGTATCGGCTCGTTTTGCTGAGCGACTCGAAGGCCTGCGCCGCATCGGGACTCGCGGCCAGGGCCGCGGCGAGATCGGGCGGGATGGTGGCTTCCCTCTGAGACTCGTACGCGGCGTCCCACCGGCCGTCGGCCTTGGCCGCCTCGACCTCCGCGAGACCCGACGGTCGCATCCGCCCGTCCGCGGAGAGCGCCTCGACCTTGCGTACGTTGACCTGCGACCAGCGACTCCGCGGCCGGCGCGGGACGTACTTCTGCAGGTAGTAAACGTCGTCCAATGACTTGCGCTGGCCGGAGATCCAGCCGAAGCACAGGCCGACGTCGACAGCCTCGTCGTCGGTGAGCGACGCAAGGCCGGAGCTCTTCTTCGCGATCTTGAGCCACACGCCGCGCTCATGGTCGACGTGCTCGGCCAGCCAGGCCTCGAACTCGGGGGCGTCGCGGAAGGCGATCACGTCGGCCTCTGGCTCTGGCTTCGCCGTCATAGCCCGACGCTAACGTGGTCCGCCGACAACTCGATAGCGTCGAGGCATCGCCAGTGAGCGACGAAGGAGACTCCGCATGCTGCGTGGCATGAGCACGCTCAACCTGTGGGCCGACGACCTGCCGGCGGCAACCCGCTGGTACGCCGAATTGCTGGGGATGGAGCCGTACTTCACCAGTGAGGCAGTCGGACGTGGGCCCGGCTACGTCGAGTTCCGCGTCGGAGACTATGAGCACGAGCTGGGCATCATCGACCGGCGGTTCGCGCCACCCGCTCTGGCCGCCGGGCCGGGTGGGGTCATCGTCTATTGGTACGTGGACGATGTGGCTGGAGCCGTTGAGCGGCTGGTGTCATTGGGCGCCACGGAGCTCTTGCCAGTGACGGAGCAGGGCCCTGGATTCATCACTGCCTCCGTCGTCGATCCGTTCGGCAACGTCCTCGGCGTCATGCAGAACCGTCATTACCTGGAGATCCTCGACGCCCGCGGCCAGGTGTCCTGAAACGTGGAATTGGAACGCACCACCAACTCCGCGCCGGATCAGATCGACGCCGTGCTGCAACTTGTCCGCGCCGTCTTCGGAGAAAGTCTGATGGGGGTGTACGAACACGGTTCGGCGGTGCTCGGCGAGCTGCGCCCCACCAGTGACGTGGACGTGCTGGCCGTGTGTCGACGGTCATCCACCGTCGCCGAACGGCGAACCCTCGTCGAGGGGCTGTTGGACATCTCCGGTCGCCGGGCACGTCGGGTTCCCGGTCGGCCGGTCGAGCTGACGATCGTCGTGCAGACGGACGTGCGTCCGTGGCGCTACCCGCCATGGTGGAGTTCCAGTACGGCGAATGGCTGCGCGACGACTACGAGCGAGGCGTGACACCTGGTCCGGAGGTCGATCCCGACCTGGCTTTGATCGTCACCGTGGCGTTGCGAGGCGGTGAGCCGCTGGCTGGCCCGCCATTGGCGGACGTACTCGACCCAGTGCCGCAAGTTGACGTCCGCGCCGCCACGGTGGCAGGCGTGCCCGGGTTGCTCGACGACCTCGACACGACACACGCAATGTCCTGCTGACGTTGGCCCGCATCTGGACCACGTGGCAACGGGCGACATTTGGTCGAAGGACGGCGCAGCAGACTGGGTGCTCGATCGGCTGCCCGCCGAACACCAACCTGTGATGGCTATGGCGCGTGACGACTACCTGGGCGCTCAGGCACACCAGTGGACCGGCGATCTTCCCGCTGCGCGGGCGTGTGCTCGGCACGTTGTCATGGAGATCGAGCGTCTGACGCCGCACGAGTGATGCCCCCTAGTCGTCCAGGCTGCCCATAGTCAAGTTCACAGTGGTGCCCGTCATCCCGCTCGCCTTGTCGGAAGCCATGAAGACCGCCACGTTAGCCATCTCCTCCAGGCGTCATGAGCCGTCGCGGGTGGGTCCTGCCTGCGAGCATCGCTTGGAACTGTTCCCAGGTCATTCCCAAGGCTTTGGCGCGAGGCTCGAAGAAGCGTCGCCTCGATCCGACCGATTCCGGCATCGCCTGTGGCCGCAGACCGACCACGCGGATGCCCTGAGGTGCGAGCTCGGCGGATAGATCGCGAGTGAGCGCCTCCATAGCCGCCATCGCCGGACCGAAGCCTCCAACCAATGGGAGGCCCGTCCGCGCGTGGAGTGTGGTGACACTCATGATCACCCCTGATCCGTTCGGAACCATTCGCTGGGCCGCCAGGCGTGCGGTCAGGAAGTACGACCTTGTGTACGTCGCGATCGGCAAGGAGAACTGCTCGATATCAAGCTCAACCAGAGGCACACCCAGGATGCTCGTATCCGTGATCCCGACCGCGTTGAACGAGATATCCACCCGGCCGGTCTTCTCGATCACGGACTGCAGATGCTCATCCACTGCCTGCTCATCGAGCGCGTCGACCTCCGCCGGCTCGGCGGATCCGCCATCGGAAACGACCTCCTTAGCGACTGCTTCGACCGGTGCCAGGTGGCGCCCGGTCAGAAACAGCTCGGCCCCCTCCTGCGCAAAGGCAAGTGCGACCGCACCGCCGATGGCGCCGCCGGCTCCGTAGATCACGGCAACCTTGTCCTTCAGCATCATCTCTGGCTCCCCTTGGCGTTCCCGTGTGCTCACAGCCCTTCAGAGCTGTCGATGATGTAGACACCGCGACATCGGGAAGGTGGGCGCCCACCAACCGCCCAGTTCGCCCCTCGGCCGGTGTCTATACAGGATGGAAGTGCCACGTGGGGACGAAGACGAAGGTGACGCGACGGTGAGAGTGGTGACAGCCGACTTGATCTCCAAGGCGCAGGCCGGCGACGGCAACGCGTTCCGCGAGCTGACCGAGCCGTATCGCCGGGAGCTTCAGGTGCACTGCTACCGGATGCTCGGATCCTTCCAGGATGCCGAGGACGCCTTACAGGACACGCTGCTGACCGCCTGGCAAGGCCTTTCAGGGTTCGAGGGTCGCGCCTCGCTCCGTACGTGGCTCTACCGGATCGCCACCAACCGGTGCCTCAACGCGCGTCGCTCGGCCAACCGACGCCCGGCCAAGGAGTGGGACGTGCCCAAGGTCGTACCGCCTGAGCCGACCCGGCTCGGCGAAGTCGTGTGGCTCGAGCCATTTCCCGACGCCCTCCTCGAGGGCGCGCTCGACGCGCCACTCGGCCCGGAGGCCCGCTACGAGCAGACCGAATCCATCTCGCTGGCGTTCGTGACCGCCCTTCAAGTCCTGCCGCCTCGCCAGCTCGCCGTCCTCATCTTGCGCGACGTCCTCGGCTTCCACGCCAACGAGGTGGCCGACATGCTGGACTCGACAGTCGACTCGGTCAACAGCGCCCTCAAACGGGCGCGTGCCAGCCTGCAACGTCGACGGTCGCCGGGCGCCGACCGCGAACCACCGCCCGCGTCCGACTCAGCCTCCGAGGATGCGATCGTGGCGAAGTTCGTCCGCGCGTACGAGTCCGCGGATCTCGACGCGCTGGTGGCCCTTCTGACCGACGACGTCTTCATCTCGATGCCACCGATGCCCTTCGAATACGAAGGCCGAGACCTCGGAGCCCGGTTCTTCGCCAGCATCTTCGGCGCGGGCCGCAGGTTCGACCTCGTGCGGACGCGAGCCAACGGTCAGCCGGCGCTAGGGGCCTACCTGCGCGCCCACACCGGCGTCCGCCACGGCGTCGGGCTCTTCGTCCTGACGCTCGCCGGCGAACGGATCTGCGCCATGACTCGATTCGAAAACAGCGTGCTCCCATGGTTTGGGCTGCCGCGATCGCTGCCAAGCCGGTAGACCGCGTCCTACACGTGGGAGTCGAACCACTCGAGCATGAGCTCGGGGTGATCGTTCCAGTAGTTGTATCCCTGGAATCGCTCGTCGGTTCCCTCGATCCAGAACAGCTTCTTGTCCTCGGCCTCGATCGTGTCGAAGATCTCCTGGACGTTCGACGGCTTGGTCCGGAAGTCGTCGTGAACCTGAGTCACGAGGGTCGGCACGGTCACCGATCGGGCGTCCTCCATGGGCCAGGTCTCCTCGAGCCGCAGGCCGGTCCGGTCGTGGAAGGCCTCACTGAACATCTTGACGCCGTTCTCGATCCCCGCGTTCTCGGTCAGTTTCTCTGCGAAGACGCGAGGAGAGATGGGCTGGACGGCCATCATCGCGAGGATATGGGCGAACTCGTTGGGGTGTTCCTTCATGCCCACGATCGACGCGTTCGCGCCGAGGCACCGGCTGAGGAGCGCCGTCTTCATGTCGCTCGTGTCCGGGCGGGACTTCGCGTAGCGCAGGGAACCGACGACGTCGCGGTACTCGAGCGTGCCGTGTCCGTTGATGCCACCGCTTCCCATCCCGCTCCGGCCGTGGTTGCGAAGGTCGTAGGCGAGGACGTTGTAGCCGGCGTCATGGAGCGCCTTGTACTGCGGCAGGAAGTTGACTTCGAACCCGCCGAAGTCTCCCCACCGTGGGAGGTGCCCGGGGTAGCCGTAGCGGTTGCACGGCATCGGGTGGTTCGCGATGACGAGCCGGTCGGAGTTCGCCGGGATGAACCAGCCCTCCAGCGGGACACCGTCCAGCGAGGGGAAGAACACGTCGTCGTACTCCAGGCCGTAGTCGTCCGGTCGGCGCAGGATGGGCGTGCGCTCCGACCGCGACATCAGGTCGGCGAGGTTGTCGATGAATTCTTTGGCTTCGACGGTGCCCATGATGAATCTCCTAGTTCGCGGAACTTGCGCGGTCTCAGGCGTTGGAGTGGGCGAGGTCGCTGGACAGCTCGCGGTAGGCGTCGGCCTGGGCCAGGAGGTCCTTGGCCTTCTTCTCAACGACCTCGACGGCGTCGGCGCCGGCGGCGAAGCGCAGCGGCGGATCGTCCTGGCTTGCGAGCTGAACCAGGGCGTCGGCGAGCTTGGCGGGGTCACCGCCCTGCTGGCCGTTCATGCCGTTCCAGGCTGCGACGGTCTGCTTGGTGCGCTCGGCGTAGTCGTCGATCGACGGCTTTGCGTATTTCGTCGACTCCGGCGTGAGCAACTCGGTGCGGAAGAAGCCGGGCTCGACGAGCATCGTGCGGATGCCGAACGGCGCGACCTCGGGGGTCAGCGACTCGATCCAGCCTTCCACCCCGAACTTGGCGGCGGCATATGCGGTGCAGAACTCTTGGCCCACGATGCCGGCGGTCGAGGAGATCGCGACGACGAGGCCGGAGCGCTGTGCGCGCATGACAGGGAGTACTGCGCGAGTGACGTTCATCGGGCCGAACAGGGTGGTCTCGAGCTGCGCCCGGAAGTCCTCAGGGCTGATCTCCTCGAAGAACCCGGCGTAGAAGTTGCCGGCGTTGTTGACCAGCACGTCGATGCGTCCGAACCGTTTGACGGCAGCCTGAACGGCCGCCTCGGCGTCGGCCGGGTCGGTGACGTCGAGCTTGACGGCCAGGAGGTCATCGTCTTGGCCAAGCGCCGCTGTGACGGTGTCGGCGTTGCGGGCGGTCGCGACCACGGCGTGGCCGGCCGCGAGCGCGGCCTTGGCGATGTCGACGCCCATGCCGCGGCCTGCGCCGGTGACGAGCCAAACCTTCTTCTCACTCATGCTCGTGCACTTCCTTCTACTCGATCGTCGGTGTGGGGCATCCGCCTCATCGGCGGTGCACTCTCCACGGAACCAGCCGGCGCAGGTAGGTGAGAGACCCTGATGAGAGGGGTACTCGCAGGGTCCCCCTGCGCCGCGGAAGCGTTCGTAGAGTGGAAGACATGGCAGGCAGGATTGACAACCGCGACATCCGGGGCGACGTCCGCGGTCAGATCCGGGAGTTCCTGAGCACGCGACGGGCCAGGATCAGTCCCGAGCAGGCTGGGCTGCCCGTGTATCGCGGAGCACGCCGACGGGTCTCGGGGCTGCGCCGCGAGGAGGTCGCCCTCCTCGCAGGCATCTCGAGCGAGTACTACACCAAGCTCGAGCGCGGCAACGCCACAGGCGTGTCTGAGAGCGTCATCGACGGCATCGCGCACGCACTGCAACTCGATGGGGCCGAGCGGACGCATCTGCTCGACCTGCTCCGCACAGCTGGCACGACCCGAACGCCGCGTCGCCGGACGGCCCCGCGGCGAGTCCGGCCCACGGTCCAGCGGATTCTGGACTCGATGAGCGGCACGCCCGCGTTCGTGCTCAACGGACGCCTAGACATCCTGACCGCCAACGACCTCGGGCTCGCGCTGTACTCGCCGATCTACGCCGACCCGGTCAGGCCACCCAACAACGCCAGGTTCATCTTCCTCGACCCGCTCGCGACCGAGTTCTTCCGCGACTGGAACAAAATCGCCAACGACACGGTCGCCATGTTGCGCGCCGAGGCCGGCCGCGATCCCTACGACCGGGAACTCTCGGACCTGATCGGGGAGCTGTCCACCCGCAGCGACGAGTTCCGGGGCCGATGGGCCGCCCACAACGTCCGGATCCACACCACCGGCGTGAAGCTCCTCCACCACCCGGTCGTCGGGGACCTCGATCTGCCGTTCGAGTCCTTCCCGCTGGCCGCCGACCCCAGCCAGAGCCTCCTCACCTACACCGCTGAGCCGGGATCGCCCTCGCACGACGCCCTGAACCTGCTGGCCAGCTGGGCCGCGACCCCCAACGACGTCACGCAGGCTGCGCCGACCGACGCCTCAAAACACGCTCAGTCGGTGGAGACGCCGGACTGATCGGGGCATTGAAAGGTGGCGCGACCGGCTTGAGCTGGGCGGTTGTGTGGAGCGGGTGACGGGAATCGAACCCGCACTGTCAGCTTGGGAAGCTGATGTTCTGCCATTGAACTACACCCGCGTGCTCGCTCAGGATCGCAGCGACCGGCAGGAGCATACCTAATCCACGGGCTGGGCTGTGCCGCCCGGCCGCCGCTTCGGCCGTCCCGAGCACCCGCCAGAGCATCCTGGTCGGCGTGGACATATTCGCGGATGAGACCCATCACTCGCCTATCACGAGCTGCGCCCGGATCGGTAAGGTCCGGCACATGCTCCTGTCGGACCGGGACATCAGGAAAGAGATCGAGGCTGGGCGGGTCGTCCTCGAGCCGTACGACGCCGGCATGGTCCAGCCGTCGAGCGTCGACGTACGGCTCGACCGGTTCTTTCGCGTCTTCGAGAACCATCGCTATCCGCACATTGACCCCTCGGTCGAGCAGCCCGATCTCACCCGGCTCGTGGAGCCGGACCAGGACGAACCGTTCATCCTGCACCCAGGTGAGTTCGCTTTGGGAGCACGTTCGAGGGGGTCACGCTGCCCGACGACGTGGCAGCGCGATTGGAGGGGAAGGCGCTAGCGCTGGACACTTTGGTCCCAACGCCCACCGGCTGGCAGACGATGGATGATCTGCGTGTTGGTGACCAGGTGCTGGGCGCAGATGGAGTTCCGACTCTCGTCGTCGCTGCTACTGACCCGTTGTTGGGCAGGCCGTGCTGCGAGGTGGAGTTCTCCGACGGATCGGTCTTTGTCGCCGACGCATCCCATCTCTGGTTAACGCTGAGCAAACCGGAGCGTTCGCACGGGCGTCGCGGGCCAGGGATGGTGCGAAGAACCTCCGAGATCCAAGCATCACTGCGTTACGGCAACGAGTTCAATCATCACGTGGCGCTGGCTGAGCCCGTCCAACTACCGCCGCAGGTCTTCCCGATTGATCCCTATGTTCTGGGGGTCTGGCTGGGCGATGGCACGGGCACGAAAGCAGAGATCACCGTTGGTCAGGGAGACGAGGAGACTCTCGAGCACATTCGTGCCGCGGGACATCAAGTCTGGCCCGCGACGGGTCCGCGGGCGTTCCGTATCGGGGGACTGTCTCGTGGCGGGCTCGGCCGAATTCGTGACCCTATGACCGGACGGTTCACCAGGGATCGACTCGCTGTCTAGCGTGCTGCGGGCGAACGGTCTGCTCGGGAACAAGCACGTCCCTGCGGCGTACCTGCGCGGCTCGATCGACCAACGGTTGTCGCTACTCCAAGGCCTGATGGACTCGGATGGGTATATCGATGAATTCGGACGCTGTGAGTTCGTCAGCACGCGGGAGAACCTTGCCGATGCAGTGATTGAGCTTGCCGCCAGCCTTGGCCTGCGCCCCGCAAAACGTAAGAAGCGGGCAATGCTGAACGGCGTGGACTTCGGGCCTGCCTACCAGGTCAAGTTCACGCCGCGCTTCCCAGTCTTCCGGCTCCGGAGGAAGATCGCCCGGTTGAAGCTCGACGGGCGCGACCACCGATTCCGCGCCATCGTCGATGTGCGCGAGGTGCCCAGTGTCCCGGTGCGGTGTATCCAGGTCGCGGCGAGAGACGGTCAGTTTCTGATAGGCCGTAGCTTTATCCCCACCCACAACTCGTCGCTCGGCCGGCTCGGCCTGCTCACACACTCGACCGCCGGCTTCATCGACCCCGGCTTCAGCGGCCACGTCACCCTCGAGCTCTCCAACGTCGCCACCCTGCCGATCAAGCTGTGGCCAGGCATGAAGATCGGCCAGCTGGCCTTCTTCCGGCTGTCGAGCCCGGCAGAGCACCCCTATGGTTCCGAGCGGTACGGCTCCCGCTACCAGGGCCAGCGCGGCCCAACACCGAGCCGTTCCTACCTCAACTTCCACCGGACGAAGGTGTAACCCGATGGGCTTGTTCGACTTGATCCACGGCGAGGGTGATGACCCGGCCGAGCTGGTGACGCACCACCCCGCAGTGTTGCTTCCGGCACTGGCCTCGCCCGAGCAGGTTGCCGACCTCGTGCGCGCCTGGAACCCGACGGCCAATACGTCGGGCCTCGGCCAGGAAGTCGCGCCGGGCATCCGTTGGTACGGCCCCATCCCCCTTGACGACGAGCGGCTCGAGCTCGATGCCTTGCCTGCGGGGTACGCCGCCGCCTACGTCGCGCGCAGCGAGTCCGACCGCATCCTGCGCACCGGCTTCTCACGCCGGCTGCAGCGATGGGCGCAGCGGTTCACTGACTCGGGACTGGGCCTCGACCCCTCGGTGACAGCTGAGGCCGATCGCGACCTCGAGCGCGACTTTCCCGGCGGCCTGCCCACCGGTGCCGAGGCGCACGCCTGGAACCTCGTCCGTGGCATCGCCCGCAGCCTCGGCGGCATCGCGCTCCTGCCGGGCAACCCGTCGTACACCCCGTCCGAAGGCGAGAACCCAGGCGCCGTCGTCTGGTCCGCGCACGCGCTCACCCCCGAAGAAGCGCTGCCGCTCCTCGAGGACCTGCTTCCCGGCCTCGCCGAGAAGGCCGACCAGGAGCTGATCTCCGAGGCGGGCTTCTGGCTGCTGAGCAACGAGTCGGTTTCCGTCGTCGCCGATCGCATCGATGGCGACGACCGGCCACCAGCCGTACGTCACCTTGGCAAGCACCTTGTCGCGTACGACGCCACGGCCTCCGATGACGCCCTGGAGGCCGCCGTGGCGGCACGCCTCGCTGGTGCCACGGCGGGCATCGTCCTCGACGAGTTTGGCTTCCACCGCCCCCATCACGAGCTGGGCTGAGGGAACGTCCCTGACCTGTCCCTGAGTGCGCCCCTGGGATAGCCCGCACATCCGCTCACGCGAACCCGATCCGTCCGTACGGTCGACAAGGAAGTGAGTCGACGACCACGCCGCGCGGCGGCGAGCAGGACGAGATGAGGGAAGCTCCAGGATGATCGCAGCGAAAGGGCTGACGAAGAAGTTCGGCGACAAGACCGCTGTCGACGGGATCGACTTCACGGTCCCGGCCGGACGGGTGACCGGATTCCTTGGACCCAACGGCGCTGGCAAGTCCACGACGATGCGCATGGTGCTCGGCCTGGACCGCGCAACTACCGGCACGGTCACCGTCAATGGCAAGGCATATGCAGATCTGCCGGCGCCGCTGCGCGAGGTTGGTGCGCTGCTCGACGCCAAGGCAGTGCATGGTGGCCGTACGGCCTACAACCACCTGCTCTGGCTGGCGAAGAGCAACGGCATCCCACGCCAGCGCGTCGACGAGGTGATCGAGCTTGTTGGACTGGGCGAGGTCGCCACCAAGCGGGTCGGCGGGTTCTCGCTCGGCATGGGCCAGCGGCTCGGCATCGCCGGGGCGCTGCTCGGCGACCCGGGCGTGCTGTTGTTCGACGAGCCGGTCAACGGCCTGGATCCCGAGGGCATCCTGTGGATCCGCAACCTGATGAAGCACCTGGCCAGATGAGGGCCGCACGGTCTTCGTCTCCAGCCACCTCATGTCGGAGATGTCGCAGACTGCCGATCACCTGCTGGTCATCGGGCGCGGCAGGATCCTCGCCGACACGACCGTGGCGGACTTCATCGCACAGAACTCCGCGTCGTACGTGCGCGTACGGTCTCCGCACGCCACCGACCTCGCGGATCGATTGCAGGTCAGCGGCCTGTACGTGCGAGCGACTCGACGACGGTGCGTTGGCGGTGCACGGCACGACCACCGACCAGGTAGGCGACGTTGCCGGCCGCAATGGGCTCTACGTCCACGAGCTCGGCAAGGTGAACGCCTCGCTCGAGGAGGCGTTCATGCAGCTCACAGCCGACAGCGTCGAGTACCACGCCGGGGCGTTCCCGGGAAAGGCAGCCTGACCGATGACCACACTGACTGAAGTCGCCCCTCGCCCGCGCACAGCAAGTGCCCCCGCGCCACGAGTGGGCCTCCGCGAAGCGCTCGATGCCGAGTGGACAAAGATCCGCAGTGTCCGCTCGACGTTCTGGACCATGATCACGATGGTCGTGGCCAGCGTGGGCCTTACGGCGCTGGTGTGCGCTGTCGCCGCCGCCGACCTTGCAAACGGGACGGAGACCGAACCGGTCGGCGCGTTCGTCACGTGGGGCCTGCTGTTCGGCCAGATCGCCGCGTTGGTGCTCGGGGTGCTCGTGATGTCCGCTGAGTTCTCCAGCGGCATGATCCGTACGACTCTCTCGGCGCTGCCGCGGCGGGGCCGAGTCATCGCCGCCAAGGCGGTGGTTCTCGCCGGGCTCCTCTTCGTGCTCGGCACGATCACCGCGTTTGCGAGCTTCCTTGCGGGCAACGCGTTCCTGTCTGCGGAGGGCATCGGCCTGTCGTTCAGCGATGACGGGGTGCTCAGAGCGCTCGTCGGCAGTGGGCTCTACCTCGCGGTGCTCGGCCTGTTCGGCTTCGGGTTGGCGCTGCTCATGCGTCACACGGCTGGGGCCGTCACCGTCGGGATCGCGATGGTCTTCGTGATCGGCAACTTGGTCGGCATCATCCCGGGCGCGACAGGTGAGTGGCTGATGAAACTGTCGCCGGGCAACGCCGGATCGACGCTGGCCACCGTCGAATCGTTCAACCCGATCCTGCTGAGCCCATGGACCGGCTTCGCGGTCTTCGTGGCCGAGACGCTGGCGCTGATCGCGTTCGGGTTCTGGCGGTTCAAGCGTCGCGACGCCTGATCAGCCGCCGTACGGCCTCCGGCCCGGTCCCTCGTGTTGCGAGGTGACCGGGCCGGAGTACGTTGGCGCGCGGACCACGGGGGCAGGCGCTCGTCCGGAAGGGGAGACGGTTGACCGAGCGCGAAACGCTGAGCTGGTCGGAGTTCGGGGTGGCGGCCCGCGAGCTCGCGCAGCAGGTGGTCGACGGTGGCTATGCGCCCGACGTGATCCTGGCGATCGCCCGAGGCGGGCTCATCCCTGCGGCTGCTGTCGCCTACGCGCTCGACCTGCACAATGTCGCCACCGTCAACGTTGAGTTCTACACCGGCGTCGAAGAGCGCATGGAGGTGCCGATCATGCTGCCGCCGGTGCTCGATGCGACCGACATCGCCGGCGCGACGCTCCTGGTCGTCGACGACGTGACCGACACCGGCAAGACGCTCGAACTCGTCAAGCGCTTCGCTGTCGAGCATGTCGCGGCGGTGCGTACGGCCGTTCTTTACGAGAAGCCGCAGAGTGTCGTGAAGTGCGAATACGTCTGGCGGCGCACCGAGAAGTGGGTCGACTTCCCCTGGTCGGCGCCTGACCCGATCGTCAGCTGACCGGGACGCCTCGCTTCACCGAGGCGAGCAGCATCTGTGCGACGTCGAGCACTTCGACACCCTCGCCGGCGCCGTCCTGCTGGGCGGCGTTGACGCCGTCGGAGAGCATGACCCGGCAGAACGGGCAGCCGACTGCGATCTGCTCGGCCCCGGTGGCCAGCGCCTCTGTGGTGCGCTCGGTGTTGATGCGAGTGCCGATGCGCTCTTCCATCCACATGCGGGCACCGCCGGCGCCGCAGCAGAACGAGCGGTCGGAGTTGCGCGGCATCTCCCGCAGCTCGACACCGGGCAGCGCGCCGAGCAGCTCGCGCGGCGGCTCGTAGACCTGGTTGTGCCGGCCGAGGTAGCACGGATCGTGATAGGTGATCGGCGTGCCTGCGACCGAGCTCTCGGTGGGCGCGACGGGGGTCAGCTTGCCGTCACGGACGAGCCGGTTGAGCACCTGCGTGTGGTGCATGACCTCGAGGGTCAGGCCGAGCTGCGCGTACTCGTTCTTGACGGTGTTGAAGCAGTGCGCGCAGGTGGCGATCACCTTGACGGCGCGGGCCTCGCGCAGGGTGGCGACGTTCTCGGTCGCGAGCATCTGGTAGAGGAACTCGTTGCCGGCCCGGCGCGCAGGGTCGCCGGTGCAGGTCTCGCCAGGGCCGAGTACGGCGAACGAGACGCCAGCGGTGTGCAGCAGCTCGGCGACGGCCTGGGTGGTCTTCTTCTGCCGGTCCTCGAAGGCGCCCGCGCAGCCGACCCAGAACAGCCACTCCACCTCGTCGAGCGACTCGACGTCGTCACCGACGACCGGCACGTCGAACGGGAGCTCCGCGGCCCAGTCCAGCCGCTTGGAGGCGTTGACACCCCACGGGTTCCCGGACTTCTCCAGGTTCTTGAACAACGTGTTGAGCTCGGACGGGTACTCCGACTCCATCAGCACCTGGTTGCGGCGCAGATCGACGATGGTGTCGACGTGCTCGATGTCGACGGGGCACTGCTCGACGCACGCGCCGCAGGTGGTGCACGACCACAGGACATCTGGGTCGATGACGCCTGTTTCGCCGATTAGCGGCAACTCGTGGAACCGCTTGAGCTGCGCGGCCTGCTCCTCCGCCGACGACGCGAGCAGGGCGGGCGCCTTGTCGTAGGTGTGGTCGCGCAGGCTCGTGATGAGCAGCTTGGGTGACAGCGGCTTGCCGGTGTTCCAGGCGGGGCACTGCGACTGGCAGCGGCCGCACTCGGTGCACGTCGTGAAGTCGAGCAGGTTCTTCCAGGTGAAGTCCTCCATCTTGCCAACACCGAGCGTCGCGTCCTCGTCGAGGTCTTCCAGCGCCTCCAGGTCGACCGGCTTGCCGCCGACTGTCAGCGGCTGGAGCGGGCCCAGCGCCGTACCGCCGTCAGCGTTGCGCTTGAAGAAGATGTTGAAGAACGCCGTAAACCGGTGCCACGCGACGCCCATCGTGATGTTGAGCGCGATCACGATCGCCCACGCCATCGAGATCACGATCTTGGCCGTGGCCACCACATAGATCGACGACTCGAGTCGTTCAGTGCTCATCCCGTCGAAGGCAGCCGCCAACGGCCAGCTCGCCGGGAAGTGCAGGCTCGGCGACGTGTCGCCGGCCAGCGCCCCCTCCAGGCCGCGCAGCAGCAGGATGCACACGCCGACGCCGACGATCGTCCACTCGACGTAGTAGCCCTGCCACATCGTCGACCCCGCGAACCGGCTGCGGCGCTCCAGTCTGGCTGGGTGGTTGACAAGCCGTACGACGATCAGCGTCGTGATCGCCACCAGCATGATCGCCGTGATGACCTCGGCGACGAACTCGTACGGCCACCAGTGCCCGATCAGCGGCAGCGCGAAGTCGGCGTCGAACAGCTGCCCGTAGGCCGTGACAAGCGTGAAGAACAGCAGCCCGAACCCGACGAAAACGAACCAGTGCGCCGCGCCGATCAGGCTCCACTTGAGCATCCGGGTGTGCCCGAGCGTCTCGCGCAGCATGGTCGCGGTGCGCTGCAGCGGTGCGTCGGTGCGGTTGGTCGGCTGGCCCACTCGGACCACCCGCACGATCTGCGTGGCCGTGCGCGCTGCAAGAGCAATGGCGACCAGCGTGATCGCGACCGAGATGACGATTGCGGCGGCTTGCATGCGGCCCCTCCATGCGACGACAGGCGCAGCCTAGATCCAGGCTTTCCGACCGCCGCAGGGTGGCGGGTGAACGCGATACTACTCGCTGGTAACTTCGGTGCCTATAAGGTCGAAGCATGAGTCGCGAAGCCGCTAGCCACGCGGCCGGTCTGCCCAGGGGAGCTGTCAGCGCTCCGTCGGGGGTGTGTCCGGCCTGTCGGGCTCGTCGGTCACTGCGTCGAGGGGACTGGTCGGCTCCGGTGCCGCCGCGGGCTCCGCGGTCACGCGCTCCGTGAACGGGTCGGCGGCGGGCTCGCCCACAGCCTCCGCGGCCGACGACGCGGCCGTATCGACAGTGTCTGCTGCCTCGGACGTCGTGCTGTCGACCGTGTCCGCGACGTCGTCGGGAACCCCAAACGCTGCAGCCCCAGCAGCCGCACCTCCAGCTCCGCAGCAGCCCCAGCACCCGCGACCCCGCCAGCCGCCCAGAGTCCGCGGGCGGCCACGGAGATTCGCCCGCCCCGGCCATGCCGCCCGCGCTGTCCGCGACAGACTCGCGGCTGCCCGAACGGAACAACAGATAGGCGGCGTACGCCAGCACCAGCACGAACAGCAGTCCGAGGAACGCGCCGAAGCGTGGGCCAGCGTCGGGACCCTCGATGCCCAGAGACTCAAATTCGGCTTCCACGCCTTCGGGAATGTTCGCGTCGTAGGTCAGTGCCCGGAAGAACTGGATAAGCCCGAACAGCGCCGTGAGCGCAGCCAGCCCCGCGGAGACGTAGTCGGCTGAGACGCTCAGCTTGGGGGCCCGCCCGAACAGCCGGATCAGCTCCCAGGCGACGAGGGCGATCGCGAACACCCCTGCCAGGACTCCGACACCGTCCCAGCCGTTGTCGGTGACGCTCTCGACGTCGACCAGGTCGGCGAGGTCGCCAGCGTCGACGCCTACCCACGGGAAGAACAGCACGATGAAGAACCCGAGGCCACCGATCAGGGCCAGCTTGCGCCCCAACGGCAACGCGGAGAGGTCAGATCCAACGGACACGCGGTCCTCCAGTGATACGCGGCTGCCGGCGCAGCCCGGTGACGGGGCATTCTCTGCCGCAAACGATCTCGCGTACGGCCCACTATGTCGAGATCCACGGGTGCCGCGGTTTCGTCCAGTCCGCGCATAGCGTGAAATGGCCTGCATGACGCACACCGTTGCCGTAGGGCCGCCGCCGCTCGACCTCGACCAGGTCGTGGCCGTCGCCCGCGAGGACGCGCCTATCGAGCTCACCGCCGAAGCGTTGTCGGAGATGGCCAAGAGCCGTGAAGTGATTGAGACACTGGCCGCATCGGACGAGCCGTACTACGGCGTCTCGACCGGCTTCGGCGCCCTCGCCACCACCCACATCCCGCGAGCCCGCCGTGCGCAGCTGCAGCGGAGCCTCGTGCGCTCGCACGCCGCCGGCACGGGGGCCGAGGTCGAGCGCGAGGTTGTCCGCGCCATGATGCTGCTCCGGCTGCACACGATGGCAACCGGCCGGACCGGAGTGCGGCCGACGACGGCACAGGCCTATGCGGAAATCCTCAACGCCGGCCTCACCCCGGTCGTCCGGGAGTACGGCAGTCTCGGCTGCTCCGGCGATCTGGCGCCGCTCGCGCACTGCGCGCTCGTCCTCATGGGCGAAGGAGACGTACGTACGCCTGACGGCGAGCTGGTCCCAGCTGCAGATGCCTTGCGCGCCAACGGGATCGAGCCCCTCGAGCTTGCCGAGAAGGAGGGGCTCGCCCTCATCAACGGCACCGACGGCATGCTCGGCATGCTCGTGCTCGCCATCCGTGACCTCTATCTCCTGCTGCAGACGGCTGACATCTCCGCGGCGATGAGCGTGGAGTCGCTGCTCGGCACTGACCGCCCGTTTGCCGAGGATCTGCAGCTGCACGGGCACCGCGGTGTCTCGGAGAGCGCGCACAATTTGCGCGTTTTGCTGGCCGGCTCAGGCGTCGTCGAAAGCCACCGTGGCCCGGATTGCACGCGGGTGCAGGACGCCTACTCGTTGCGTTGCGCGCCGCGCGTGCATGGCGCGGCCCGTGACACGCTGTTGCACGCGATGGACGTCGCCTACGGCGAGCTGCGCGCCGTCGTCGACAACCCGATCGTCACGGTCGACGGACGGGTCGAGTCCAACGGCTCGTTCCATGGCGCGCCGCTCGGCTACGTCTTGGATTTCTTGGCGATTGCGGTCGCCGATGTGGCAAGCATCTCCGAGCGCCGAACCGACCGGTTCCTCGACGTCGCGCGCAACCAGGGGCTGACGCCGTTCCTGGCGGATGACGCCGGCGTTGACAGCGGCTACATGATCGCGCAGTACGCGCAGGCCGGCATCGTCTCCGAGCTCAAGCGACTCGCCGTACCGGCCAGTGTCGACTCCATCCCGTCAAGCGCGATGCAGGAAGACCATGTGTCGATGGGCTGGTCGGCGGCCCGCAAGCTGCGGCGGGGCATCGATGGGCTGACGCGCGTGCTGGCTATCGAGCTGGCGACTGCTTCGCGTGCCCTGGACCTCCGTGCGCCGCTCGCGCCGTCACCGGCGACGGGTGCGGTGCGTGACGTCGTACGGTCGGTGATCCCAGGCCCCGGCCCCGACCGCTATCTGTCACCCGAGATCGAAGCGATGGTCACGCTGATCCGCAGCGAAGCTGTCGTCGAGGCCGCAACAGCGGTGGTAGGAGACCTCCAGTGATCCGCGCACCCAGGGGTACGACACTGACCGCCCGCTCGTGGCAGACCGAGGCGCCGCTTCGGATGCTGCAGAACAACCTCGACCCCGACGTCGCTGAGCATCCCGATGAGCTCGTCGTCTACGGCGGCAGCGGCAAGGCGGCTCGCGACTGGGCGTCGTACGAAGCGATCGTCCGCACGCTCACCACACTGCGCGACGATGAGACGCTGCTCGTGCAAAGCGGTCGACCGGTCGGGGTCATGCAGACGCACGAATGGGCACCCCGCGTACTCATCGCCAACTCCAACCTTGTCGGCGACTGGGCCACGTGGGAGGAGTTCCGGCGGCTCGAGGCCCTGGGGCTGACGATGTACGGCCAGATGACTGCGGGGTCGTGGATCTACATCGGCACGCAGGGCATCCTGCAGGGGACGTACGAGACGTTCGCGGCGGTTGCCAGCAAGAAGTTCGGCGGGTCGCTCGCCGGCACCATCACACTTACAGCCGGGCTCGGTGGCATGGGCGGCGCGCAGCCGTTGGCAGTCACGATGAACGGCGGCGTGGCGCTCGTCATCGAGGTCGACCAGTCGCGCATTCAGCGGCGGCTGGAGACGCGATACCTGGACGTGCAGGCCGACAGTCTCGACGAAGCGCTGCGTCTTGCGTACGAAGCTCGCGACGCACGTCGGCCGCTGTCGATCGGCGTGCTGGGCAATGCGGCGGATCTCGTGCCGGATCTGCTTGCACGTGGTGCCGAGATCGACATCGTGACCGACCAGACGTCGGCCCACG
>CAVWSM010000002.1:0-31382 GCA_963757805.1 uncultured Actinomycetota bacterium
GTGAGCTGCGCTGCCTGCCATGGTTCGTTGCCGGTTCATCGGCGCTCAACGGGATCCTTCGTACACCACTCTGCTCAACTACTCGACCCTGCCCGTGTCGCCGAGCACGGGAGGTGATCGTGGACGCCCCCTCAGGGGCAAGATGGGGTGATGGGCGCATCGGGTACGCCGCACACCGAGGGGGCCGGCACGACCGGGCGGCTGTCGGCGGCCGCGGTCGACCGGCTGCTTGCGGCGGGGGTGACCGTGCTGCAGTTGCTCAACCCGCAGATCGGTTCGGCCAGGCCCGATCAGTCGTGGCTGCTCGGGACCGCGGCTCTGCTGCTGGCCCTCGGGCAAGGGGTGCCGCTGTTGTGGCGTCGCGGGCGGCCGGTGCTGGTGGTGGCGTGCATCGGCGCGGCCTGGCTCATCGCCTACCTGTTGGTGACGGGTGCGGCTCCGTTCGGACTCTGGGTCGCGCTGTACTCCCTGATCGTCTATGCGCCCCGGCGTGCCGCCGAGCTGGGCAGTGCGGCGGTCGTCGCCGGCTTCTGCGGGCTCGGGATCGTCCGCGTGTACGCCGGCGGCTCGGCGCGTCTGCAGGGCGTCGTGCCCCTGCTCATCGGCACGCTGCTGGTGGTTCTGGTGGGGTTCGCGGTGGCCGACCGGCGTGGGCGAACCGCGGCTCTGCGCGAGCGTGCGGCGTTCCTGGAGCGTGAGAGGGATGCGCTGTCGCGGCAGGCGGTCGCCGAGGAGCGGCTGCGGATCGCGCGTGAGCTCCACGACCTGGTCGCGCACAGCCTGAGCACGATCGCGATCCAGTCGAGCACCGGACGGCTGGCACTGCCCGAACATCCCGAGGTTGCCCTGGACGCGCTCGAGGCGATCGAGACCAGCAGCCGGGACGCCACGCGCGAGCTGCGACACCTGCTCGGCGTCCTGCGCGAGGGCGAGGACCCTGCCACCGGGCTCCTCCCGTCGCCGGGGCTGGCCGATCTGGCGACCCTCCTGGCGGCAGTCCGCGGCGCCGGCGTCGACGTCCGGCTCGAGGCCGACGGTGCCGCTCGCCCGTTGCCGCAGAGTGTCGATCTGGTGGCCTACCGGGTGGTGCAGGAAGCGCTCACCAACGCGGTCAAGCACGCGGCTCCGGCCGCGGTTGGCGTCGGGATCCGGTACGACGCCGGCGAACTGGTGATCGTGGTCAGCGACGACGGTGGCGCCGGACCAGCCCAGGGCGGTGAGGGGCCCGGTCTCGGCATCGTCGGGATGCGCGAACGAGTCACCGCGGTCGGTGGCGAGTTCTCGGCCGGCCCGCGGCGCGAAGGCGGCTTCCAGGTCACCGCACGACTGCCGATCGCCGAGGAGCCACGATGACCACCCGCGTGGTGGTCGCCGACGACCAGCCGCTGGTCCGTGACGGCTTCCGGGCACAGATCTCGCTCGTACCCGACATGGAGCTCGTCGGCCTGGCCACCACCGGAGTCGAGGCCGTGGAGCTGGCCACGACGGCCCTGCCGGACGTCGTACTGATGGACGTGCGGATGCCCGTCATGGACGGCATCGAGGCCACCAGGCGGATCACCTCCGACGAACGGACCCGTGACGTCCGGATCCTCATGCTCACGACCTTCGACCTCGACGAGTACGTCTACGCCGCATTGCGGGCCGGGGCGAGCGGCTTCCTGCTCAAGGACAGCCTGCCCGAGGACCTGTTCGCCGCGATCCGGTTGGTCGCGGCCGGAGAGGCGCTCCTGGCGCCCACGGTCACCCGGCGGCTGATCAGCGAGTTCGCCCAACGTCCGCAGACCGCGCACGCCAACCCAGCCGCGCTGGCCAGGCTCACCGACCGCGAGCGCGACGTGCTCGCGCTCGTCGCGCAGGGCCTGTCGAACAACGAGGTGGCCGGCCGCCTGGTGCTGAGCCCGGCGACGGTGAAGACCCACGTGAGCCGGATCCTCACCAAGCTCGGAGCACGAGACCGCGCGCAGCTGGTGATGCTGGCTTACGAGTCCGGGCTGGTCGTGCCCGGCGACAGCTGAGGTACCTCTCCAGATGTAGTCCTCGGCCCCGCGGTGTAGGCACGAGTTCGGCGTCACGGCCGACGACTTGAGCCCGGCAGCTTCCTAGCGTCGAGGCATGACAACTATCGCCCTGCGGGGCCTCACCAAACGCTTCGGCGACGTGGTCGCCGTGAACGACCTCCATGCCGACCTCGCCCCCGGGCGAGTCACCGGCTTCCTCGGCCCCAACGGGGCGGGCAAGACCACGACCCTACGGATGCTGCTCGGACTGGTCACCCCGACCGCCGGCACCGCCCTGATCGACGGCACGCCGTACCGCGAGCTCGACCGGCCCACCCGCCGGGTGGGCGCGGTGCTGGAGGCCGGTGGGTTCCACCCCGGCAGGTCGGGCCGCAGTTCTCTGATGGTGCACGCCATCGCCGCCCGTCTGCCGACGAGACGGGTGGACGCGGTGCTCGCACAGGTCGGGCTCACCGACGCCGCACACCGACGATTCGGCGGCTACTCCCTCGGCATGCGTCAGCGACTCGGCCTGGCAGCAGCGCTGCTCGGCGAGCCGGACGTGCTCGTCCTCGACGAGCCGACCAACGGCCTCGACCCCCAAGGGGTGCGCTGGCTTCGCGGGTTCATCCGGTCCTACGCCGCTGCCGGCGGCACGGTCCTGGTCTCCAGTCACCTGCTCGCCGAACTCGCCCAAACCGTCGACGACGTCCTGATCATCCACCGGGGCCGGCTCGTGGAGCACGCGTCCCTGGCCGACCTCACTACGGGCACGACCAGCCTCGAGGACCGCTTCCTCGAACTCACCGACGAAGGAGCCCGATCATGAACGCCCTCCTCCGCGCAGAGGCCCTCAAGCTGCGCACGCTACGAACCCCGTGGGCCCTGCTGGGTCTCCTCGTCGTCATTTCGGCCGGCCTGATCTCGCTGGTCGGGATCCTGTCGGGGACGCGCGGCAACCCCTCGCTCAGCCGTGGCAACCTCCCGGACCTGCTGTCGGTGCCTGCGATGCTCACCTGTGGCATCGTGCTCGTCCTGGCGATCCTGTCCAGCGCCGGCGAGTTCCGCACCGGGACGATCAGCGGATCGCTCCTGGTCACCCCGCGGCGAGAACGCTTCCTGGCCGGGAAGGTCGTCGCCGCAGCGCTGCTCGGCCTGATCTTCGCCGCGACCGCACTGCTCGCGACGTACGCCGCAACCGTGGTCGTCGTCCTGGCCCGAGACCTTCCCGTCGACCTCGTGTCGCCCGCAGCAGCCGAGACCGCGCTGGGGATGACCATTGCCGCCGGCCTGATGGGGGCGGCCGGCGCCGCCCTGGGCATGGCGGTTCGCAGCCAGACCATCGCCGTGGTGGCCGCTCTCGTCTGGTGGTTCGTCCTCGAGGGCGTGATTCCGAGCCTGGTCAGTGAACCCGAGTTGGCGAAGTACCTGCCGATCGCGGCATTGGGTTCGCTCGCCCATGCCGGAAGCCCGACAGCGAGCGGGGCCTTCGGTCCGGCCACCGGCGCCCTGCTGCTGACGGGGTACGTCGCGGCGCTCGCGCTCGCTGGGACCGCGATGCTGAGGAGGCGTGATGTCAACTGAACGTCATGCTGTACGCCGCATGCTTGTCGCGATGGCGGCAACGGCAGCGTTGATCGCGCCGCCGGCGGCAACCGCCGCTCCCGCCGGTCCCGCGGCCACCACGGCTCCCGAAACCGCGGCCCGCTACTGCCCCCGATACGACGCCTACGAACTCGGCTCCTGCCAACCTCGGCACCGGCTGCCGGACAGCGCCGCTGGGCCATCAGCTCCGGTGGGTGCTCGAGCAGCTCGGCGGCGGCAGTGCCACGCTGACCGTCGCCGAGGTTCGCCAGCACCTGACCCCCGGTCTGCGGCAGATCTTGCCGGCCAGCGCAGCCCTGCAGGCGTTCCAGCAGACGCTGGCCGAACGAGGCCCGATGCAGCTCGTCGGCTTCTCCTACCCGCCCCGATCCAGCCAGGCGACAGCGCTGATCCAGGACGGAGCCGGAGCCCGCGGCGCCGTGGCCCTCGGGGTCGCCGGCTACCGCATCGACTTCCTGGAGGTCGCCGAGGCGCCACCGACCGTCGTTCCGCGCGGCCCTCACTCCGGTCTGTTCGACGTCGGCGGGGGCCGGCGGATGTTCCTGCGCTGCACCGGGACCGGGTCGCCCACCGTCGTGTTGGAGAACGGCCTGGTCTCCGACTGGTACGAAGTCCAGAACCGGCTCTCCCGACGCACCAGAGTCTGCAGCTACGACCCGGCCCTGATGGCCGGACCCTGGGGACGCAGCGACCCGGCACCCACCCCCCGCGACGGCAACGACCGCGTCGCCGACCTGCACGCGTTGCTTGCCGCGGCGCATGTTCCCGGGCCGTACGTGCTCGCCGGCCACTCCAACGGCGGACTGTTCAGCCTGCTCTACGCCAGTCGGCACCCACACCAGGTCGCAGGGATGGTCCTGATCGACGGCGTACACCCGGCCTACCACCGGCGCAGCATCAAGGTGGCCAAGAGATTGCTCCCGCCGCCCCTCTGGGACGAGCTGATCCGGGCCGCCTGCGGGCTCCAACCCGTCCAGCTGGACGCCGAACAGATGGACATCTGCCGAGCCGAAGCCCAGACCCGCCGCGCGCTGGCACGCTCGCCGCTGCGTCCGATGCCGCTCGCGGTGATCAGCCGCGGCCACACCGAGTTCCCGACCGGAACGCTGGAGGACGCCCAGGAAAGGCTGTGGCGCAGGCTGCAGCGGGAACTCGCCGCCATGGCGCCTGGTGCCCGTCACGTCATCGCCACCGGGAGCAGCCACGACATCCATCAGGAGCGACCCGGCCTCGTGCTCCGCCAGATCCGCGACGTCGTCGACGGCCGTCAGGGCCGGGTACACCAGGCTCGACGGCACTGTTGCATTAAGCGGGCGCAATGACGCGCGACCGCAAATCTTGCGGCGGCGTTTCCTCAGAGGCTCTTCGCCAGTGGGCGGAGGTGGCCCGGCGGACGTGTCAGCAGCCATGCGACAGCCAAGTTTGGGGCCAGACAGCAGATCTTCCTGTGTTGACTTCACCTGACGCCTTAATGCAACAGTGCCTGTAGAGGATGCCAATGGTGCCGCCATCATGGCCGGCTGGTTCAGCCTGGTCTTGTTGGGGCGGATCGCGCTGGCAGCGGGCCTGAAGGGAGCCCTTCGGCAGTCACCACGCCAACTGCCGCTGATGGACCTCGCGTTCGGAGTCATGGTGGTCAGCGTCGCCCTCGAGATCGCAGCGTTTGCCTTAGCCGCCGGGGCCGGCTGGCTCGCCAGCAACGGCGAGCGACCCGACCGCTGTGGTAGCGCTCGACGCCGGTGGCGCGCTGCTCTACCAGCTGATCTTCGGGCTCATCGCAGTGTTCCTCGGCGTCAGTTCCTTCGCGATGCTGCGGTCAGGATTGTTTCCACGATGGATGTCGGCACCCCCGCCGGTGTCATCGCGGGGTTGGCGTTCGACGCGGGCGCGCTCGCGGACGTGTTCGACCTGCTCACTACGGTGACCGCGCTGGGCTTCTGGGTGTGGATGCTTGCAACCGGGATCTTTGTGTACCGTCGGGCTGGCCGCAGCGAGGATCGGATGGTTCCCACCGGTCAGGGCGGCACGTAACGGGCCGGGTGTCGCAGAGACCATCCGCTCACCGGCACGACCACGCACGATCGGCGGCATGAGCGGAAACGCTATGCCGCCCGAACTGACAGGGCAGATCAGTGCGGCGATCGGTCGCCGTCCCTCTGGTCTACCGCGTGTCGCGGTCAGTTGCCTTTGTCCTGCTGCGTCGCGGTAAAGTCGAAGAACCCGGTCAGGGTCTGACCGTCCTCGGTGGCGAACGTTTCGGTGGCGGAGCACGACACCGTTCCCTCGTGGCCGGTGCGGTTGCCCCACTCCGTGGCGGTCGTGAAGACTGGGTCGACGTCGGTGGGTTCCGTTGTCAGAGCGCCAAGATAGAAGCGACCGTCGAGCGCCGTTGAAAAGTATCGGACACCGGTCAGCTCACGCTGGGCGTCGACGTCCCAACCGGATGCACCGCCATCCGGTTTGATGATGACGCGGACCGTGGCGTCCGCGCACTCAAACACCAGAGTCTCGGTGTTCTGCCCGTTGGTCGGCGCCGCCCACCCGATGCCTGGCACGCCGGTCACTGCCGCCGCCACACACGCCGCGCCCGCCAGTAGCTTCTTCACGCGAACCTCCCTTTGCCCGTCGGAACAGCACGCCTTCTTGCGATGGCTGGCTTTCCCCTCACCCGAGTCTCCTGTCCCCAACGGTTGAGATACATAGCCCGTTATGACCGAACCGCCCCAGAGCGGGCGATCCTCACCTCGGCATGAGTCCGCGCGGTCAGCGGCATAGAAAGACGTTCTGCGTGTCGTCCCGGGCGTAGGAACGTCCCCCTGATGCGCTTGTCGGGCTTGGTGTCCCATCGCACAAGGAGGACGTTCATGACCAACGGTAATGGTGTCTCTCGAGGTGACCGGAACCGCAACGCTCGACTGGCACGACTGCGGCAGCTGGTGCCGCTGGAGAACGCGATCGTCGGGATCGATCTGGCCGACAAGAAGCAGATGGTGGTGGTCACCGACCACGACTCGAAGGTGCTGGCCCGCCGGACGTTCCGTTGCCGGGCCTGGGATCTCGGTGTCGCCCTGGACTGGGCCGCGGACCGCGCGACCGCGAAGGGCTTTGCTGGGGTGACGGTCTCGTGCGAGCCGACCGGGCACCGCTGGCGGGTGCTGGGACAGCTCGCCGGGGACCGGTCGATGCCGTTCGTGTGCGTGCAACCGATGCAGACCTCGTGGGCTCGGCGCAGCGAGGACCTGACCTTCGACAAGACCGACGACAAGGACGCGATCTTGATCGCCCGGTTGACCGCCCAGCTGCGCTGCTACGTCCCCGAGCCCATCGACGAGACCTGGGGTCGGCTGCGGCACCTGGGTGCCCGCCGCGAGGAGCTGGTCACCGACGCGGGCAGCCAGATCCAGCAGATCCGTGACCTGCTCGAATGCGTCTGGCCGGCCGCTCTGGACACCGCCAGGCAGCCGTTCCGGTCCAAGACCTGGGTCGCGGCACTGACGGTGATCCTGGACCGCGACAGCGGCGACTTCGACCGCACCCGACGCCTCGGCGCCGCGCGGTTCGAACAGGCGGTGCGACGCGAGATCACCAAGCGGGGCGGGCAGAAACCCTCGCTGCGGATCCTGCGCAACCTGTTCGCCGCACTGGCCGATCCGGCCGGCGTGCTCGCCCACCGACCCGGCGCCCTCGAGCGGGTGCAGCTGCTGTTGGAGGACTGGGCGCCACACCCAGCACAAGCTCGCCGACACCGAACAACGCATGGTCGCCGTCCTCGACCAGCTCGAGCTCACCGAGCTGGTCACCTCGATCACCGGGATCTCCGCCGTCGGCGCCGCGACCATCCTGGCCGAGACCGGCGACCCCCGGCGGTTCGCCACCGCTCGAGCCCTGGTCAAACACGCCGGCCTGGCGCCCCGGGAGAAGCTGTCGGGCACCTTCACCGGACGGACCAAGCTCACCGGCCAAGGCCGACCACGGCTCCGGGTCGCGGCCTGGCGGACGGTCTGGGGAGCCCAACGCGCCAACCCCGTCTACGGCGCCCGCTACCGGCATCTGACCACCCGCGAGCACAACAAGCTCAAACCCACCCAGGCCCAGACCGTGATCGCCGCCGCGATCCTGCGACACCTCCATGCCGTGGTCACCACCGGCCAGGCCTGGAACCCCGACATCGCCACCCACGGCACCCGATCCAAGACGACTACCGAGCTCGCCGCCTGACCCATGGTCGTGGCGGATCAAAGCTGACGGCCGGGGCGAGCCCTACGCGGCATTGAGGACCACCGAGTACCTCGACGCTCATCATGGGCAGCCCCGTCCGTCGTCTCACCAACCCGATTACACGCTGCTGGGAACCATCCCCATTACGGCTATGCAGGGACAGACGACGGACGAGGCACCGGCCAGAAAGCCTTGACTCAAAACGACTTACGCTGATGAGCGGACGTCGACGTATCGCCGCGTGCCGACACCAGACTCGGCGCAGAGCACAACCACGCGTCGCGTTGTCAGTGCCTATGTCGCTGCCCGGCCGTCCTAAAGGATGACAACGTTCACGAGCAGCCACAGGCAGATTGCGAGAGCGACGTAGCCCAGGCCGCGCAGGCCCGCGCTGCGAGACGCGGATGCCACGAGTGCGAGCAGGGACATGGCCAGCACCGCCACCGTCGCGAAGAAGAAGGTCCAGAAGGTGAGGTCGCCAGCAAGTGTCTCGCCCTTGTCTGCCAAGTCGAGAGCGAGCAACGGAACAAGGGCAATGAAGGAGACGAGTGAGCCGTAGGCGATCAGACGCGGCAGGGCTGACATCAAGGTTGAGCCTAAGTCCCGATAAGGCAACCAGTCCACACAAACCTCAGGACTCCAAGGCCGTCGAGGCGCCGCTGGTGCCATGGCCGCGGAACGAGTCGTTCTGCGTCGAAGTTCTCATGGTGAGGTGACCTCGACCATGCCCGCTCATCGGTGCGGGCATGTCCGGTCGGATCGCGGCATGTCCGGGTGGATCGGGCGGAGGGTTTGAGCCGTCCGCCAGAACGTCATCTCCTCTGCCCGTCGTACCCTGCGGCCATGGGGACATTCAGACGGTATGCGTGGATCGTGTTCGTGCTTTTCGCGGTCCTCGGCACTGCGTTCGGGGTGTTCCCGGGGGCATGGTTCGAAGACGACGTAGACCGCGATGCGACGCTCCTGACCACGAGCTACGGCATCGTGGCCGTGGTGCTCACGATCGCGATCGCCGTCACGGCATTTCGGCGAGGTGAGATGTGGGCATGGCTCGCCTTCTGGGTGTGGCCGGTGTTCTTCGTCATCCACGGGTTTGCGTTCTTCGCGTTCGATTTCGTCTTCGCTTTGTTGGGAGCGCTGACGTTAGCGGCGACCTACCCCGGTTCAGGGCGGGCGCGTGGCGAATCGCGCGGAGCCTCTGTGCGACCTGGCCTGGACTGACGGGGGCGTCCCGGTCTACTTACTTGCGGCCCCTTGCCAGGGCACTCTCATCGGCTACTTGTTCCATTGACCCAGGACCGGTGCCTGGCGAGGCTCGGTCCAGGCGCCCGGGCTGTCGCTCTCATTTCGGCTGCCCACGACTCGTCGTGTGGCTCTCATTTGGCCTGCGTAGCCCGGGCGTCGCCCAGGGCGGGAGAGGCTCAAGAGGGGTTTGCTCAGCTCGAAGTAGCGTTGCCCTCCCGGCTCGACAACCACATCGGATCGAGCGTCGGGAGGCAAGGCATGAGCAGAAGCAGCAGCGGGTCGTGATCGGGATGGACCCGCACAAGCGGTCGGTGACGATCGAGGTGATGACCGCCGACGAGACCGTCCTCGGCGGCGGCCGGTTCGGCACCGACCCGGCCGGCTACCGGCGATGCTGGAGCTACGTCGCGCCAGTGGCCGGACCGGGTCTGGGCGATCGAGGGCTGCAACGGCATCGGCCGGCACGTCGCGCATCCGGCTGCTCGCCGACGGCGAGGAGGTCGTCGACGTGCCGCCGAAGCTGTCGGCCCGGGCCCGGGTCTTCGCCACCGGTCAGGGCCGCAAGACCGACGCCACCGACGCGCACTCCGTCGCCCTGGTCGGCACCCGGATGGCCGGGCTGCGCCCGGTGGTCGACGACGAGCAGCTCGCGGTGCTGCGGGTGCTGGTCGACCGGCGCCGCTCGCTGGGCGAGGACCACACCCGCATGATCTCCCAGCTGCACCAGCTGCTGCTCGAACTGATCCCGGGCGGTGCGAAGAAGGACCTCTCCGCCGCCCAGGCCAAGGCGCTGCTGGCCACGGTCCGTCCGCGCGACGTCGCCGGCAAGACCCGCCGCCGGGTCGCGGCCGAGCTGATCGGCGACCTGGAGCGGATCTACCCGCGCAAGAAGGCCGCCGACAAGGAGCTCAAGGAGCTGGTCGCGGCCACCGGCACCAGCCTGATGGACCTGCACGGCATCGGCCCCTCCGGTGCCGCCCGGCTGCTGGTCGAGGTCGGCGACATCACCCGCTTCCCCGACCGCGGCCACTTCGCGTCCTGGAACGGCACCGCACCGATCGACGCCTCCTCCGGCGACCACGTCCGCCACCGGCTCTCCCGAGGCGGCAACCGGCAGATCAACCGGGTCCTGCACATCATGGCCACCGTCCAGCTCCGCAACCCCACCGAGGGCCGCGCCTACTTCGACCGCAAGAAGGCCGACGGCAAGACCTCGATGGAAGCGATGCGCTGCCTCAAACGACGACTGTCCGACATCGTCTACCGCACCATGCTCGACGACGCGATCGGCCACGCCGTCACAGCCGAGGACGGGCCCGGGAGGGCAACGGGGCAACGACTCTGACTCCAGCGCGACCGGCTCACATCCCCACACCGGCTCTTCGGACAAGCCACTTCCCGGACCCGCCACCACCAAGCCTAGAACCCCACTCCCAGCTGCGTCTTGACACAGAGGGGAGCCATGACAGGGCACCCACCAGAGCACAGCCGCGTTGACGCTTATCAGTTGAGACGCGTCTACCTTGAGGGCGCTGTGGAGAACGAAGCTGGACGCCGGCGCTCGGTGACATGCTGGGCACCATGCATGGCGGGTGGGATGAACAAGCCGCGAACGCCGTACGGAACCGCCGTCACGATCGCGGCGACACAGGCCATGCAGCCGCCTGGCTGTCGCCGCCCACCGCGGTCAGGGCGCCCACTCGAGCGCCTGAGGCACTGTTGGGTGGTCGCTGACGAGCACGGCCAGGTGCCCGCTTTGCTGCTCGAGTGGCGGGAGATCCCGGACGGCTGGGAAGGGCGCGTCGTGCGCCGCGTTTGCGTTTCGTCGACGCGTGCAGCGCGGCTCGTGCGGGCGTGACACCCGCTGCACCGAGGCGTAGCGTCCCTACCGAGACTCCTGCTACGACCGGAGCCCGCGGCGGTTCGCTGACAGGCCGCCTTCATCTCGGAGAGACAACCCGGGGTGACAACCCGAGAAGCCGCCCGCTCCCCCCATTTGATGCCGAGGGACGGGCGTTCTCGTGTTTCAGGACGGGGGAATCCACAGTTCACCAGCGAAGGGGGAAACGCATGACCAGATCGCGCATCCGCGTGTTCGCAGCCGTCCTGCTGACAGGAGCGCTGCTGAGCGCGCTGTCCGTCAGTGCGTCCGGCAGTTGAGAACGACAGAACGGCAGCGCAGACCCAGAGGTTCGTGCTGATCCAGACCGACCCGGGTGAGGAGGGCGGGCCGCTCGCGGCCACCGGGCCGATCCACGCCAAGGGCACCGACGTCGTGATCGGTGAGTTCAAGGACCGGTTCGAGTTCCCGGATGGCAACGTGGTCATCAAGCACAACCCGAAGGAGGGCCTCAGCACGGAGTCCTTCGACCCGGTCACCTGCCTGTTCACGTTCCGCGAGCGCGGCACCTGGAAGACGGTCAAAGGTACCGGTGCCTACGCCGACGTGCAGGGCAACGGCACGTACCGGGCGTTCGGCCAGGGCTTCGGCTGCGACGACAGCCAGCCGCCCGAGGTGTTCTACTTCAGGGTCGTCGCGAAGGGTCCACTGAGCTATTGACGCGGCACGCCACGCAGGAGCGTCCCGCGCGCCCGAGGAATCGGGTGCGGGCGGGGCGCTCGGCGTACGGCGCTGGTCGAGTCTTCGGCACAGAAAGAGGAAACGAGCCCGCCGGCCATCGCTCCCCCCGGGTCGCGGCGAACTTGGCCGGCGGGTGTTGGGGTGCCGGGTTGACGCCGTGACCCAGCACCCGTGTATCTCACCGGGCCTTCCTCAACGAGCACGGCTCGCTGGGTTGCAGACCTCGTAGCAACAAGGCCACGTGTGACCACGAGTCCGCGAGGAGCCTGGGCGAAGGCCAGAGGCCCGTTGCGTTCTTCAGCCGACGCGCGATCTCGTTTGCCTGCTCGAGTTTGGCTGTCAACAGGATCAGGGAGAAGAAGCAGCGCCCGAGTCGCGTCGCCTCACCCAGTACCGACGCACGAGGACGAATGCCGACCAGGCCAGTCCGGTGACCCACAGGGCCACGACGAGCAGGAACACCAGATCGCCGGCCGCCACACGCGGCTCCCCTTCCTCCGGTGTCGGAGCGATCGCAGCGATGATGGCCAAGAGAACCGCCGCGACGGCAGCCCACCACCAAGGCCTCCGGGCCACGGCTGCCAGGGACCCCAGCACCACAGGCAACACGACCACGGCGAGCACCAAGGACACTTCGGCCACATTCATCCAGGGACGGTATCCCGGTATCGAGGCGATTGATGCGACTTCGGGAAGCAGCACAAGGACGCTGACGGGCTCAGCCAGGCCGGAGCCGGCCGCGCGCCGTTGACGATTCGTGCGACCAGCGTCGCCACCGCCGGCGGCCGACGACTTCCGCCGCGCCGGAATTTCGCCCGCATCGGCGCCGCCGAAGGGTGGCGGTTCGGCCCGCACATCCGAGTGGATGGTGGACTCGTCCGAGTGGATGGTGGACTCGTCGGCGCCGGCAAGGCCCCGCGCTCGCGTGAGACGCATGTCGCCCGAGGCGAGGTACTGACCGCGGAACGACGCGCGACCCCGTCGTCAACGGCGGCAGCACGATCTCGTCCGGTCACCGGCACGACTGGCCGCTAGGTCCGGATTCCTTGAGGAAGCGCATGGCCCCTGTGCATTCCTTCGGCTCGCTGCGAATCTTCACACGACCAAGAGAAGCCACCGGGATTGCGCACCAAGCCGAACAACAGCGGTTGGAGAGACTGTGGACGCTTACAGGACCGCGCCGCGGGGCGCGACTTCCACCGCGGCAACACCCCTTGCGTACAGCACCACGAGCCGGTCGCCGTGTCTGCAGCGCAGCACCCCGGAATCCTCAGCCAACGTGGAGACGACGTGGTCGATAACCTCCTCTTCGCTGTTCGCATCTCGCTCCTCGTACGTGACATCCATGCTGTCACCGCTGATGAGCCGGACACGAAGCACGATGCCTTCCATGCTTCCGCACACTAGACGCGCCAGCCCACCGCTGAGCGGCAGCTCTAGCCGATACCGCGTCCGCTCATCGGTGCGGCAAGACGCGCGGATCGCGGCTGCGGACATTCCGACTTGTGCGCATGGTCGACGGCGAGCCTCCCCGGCCGCACCTACCCTGCGGCCGTTGGGCCTTCCGCTTGCGCATCTCGTCGAGAAGACGACAATCGTTCAAGGGGTACACATGACCAGGTTCTCTACGGAGCGTTGGGCTGGGATCGCGGGTCTCGGTTTCGTCGTTGCCTACGTGGGCGCCTTCGCCTTGGGCATTGAAGTCGGCCCCAGCGACAGCGAGATCCTCGACTACTACGCCGACTCGGGTAACCGCGCGCGCGAGGTGGTCGCGTTCTTCCTGATCGCTGCGGCGGCACTATGCCTCTTGCTCTTCTCTCATGGCGTGCGGGTGGTCATCGACCGAGCCGGACCGGCGGTCTCGTCGGCGGCGCGGGTCGCCTTCGCGGGGGGCTTGGCCGCGTCGGTGTTGATCCTCGCCGGGAACGCGCTTTCCCGCGCGACGGCGTTTTCGGCAATGGATGCGGAGTTTGAGCTCGAGCCGAACACCCGCCGGCTGTTCGAGAACGCCGGCTTCCTACATGTTCGTGTGCGGTGCCCTCGCCGCGATCCTGCTGACGGCCGGGGTGGCGGTGGCTGCGCTGCGCCACGGTGTGCTGCCACGCTGGCTCGGCTGGTCAAGCGTCGTCACCGCGGTACTGCTCCCACTGGCCATCGGCTTCGTCGGCTTCCTGGTCTTCTTGTTGTGGATCCTCCTCGTGAGCGGGGTGCTGGCCTTCCGACCAAGTGACCGCGCGCCCGCGTAGGCACACCGTTACGCGAGCTGGGGCAGTCGGGCCGATACCGAGCACTCGACCGGCGGCTCTCTCAGACGTTGCCTGTCAGACGTTGCCTGTCAGACGATGCAGGACTCTTTCCTTTGGGGTCGGCCAGCACCACATGGTCGGGCGTTCCCTCTACCACCTGCTCCAGGATGACGGCCGCGCCCGCGAGGCGAGTCGCGCAACCGCGTCGGACCAACGGACGCCTCAGCCCAAATTTTCGCCGGCATGATCGGACATTCGACGCATGGTGCGGTGACGTCGAGGCCAGCGTCGGGGGTCCTGACAGCGCGCGGTCAGCGCGGATCGGGGTATCCCTTGGACCGGGGATGGCGGTTCCCCTAGTGTCCTTCACAGCCGACGGGGGGAACTCACAGTGAGCGGCGACAATCGCGGTGTCCTGGCTGGAAACGTTTGGGTGCTCGTTGGCGCGGTCCTCTATTTGCTCGAGTGGGTGGCAATTATCTGGGCGGGCGCGGTCGGTGTCGGAGCCCAAGTGACGCGCGGCACGACGGCGGCTGACGTGTTGGACACCTACGCCGGTCATCAGAACGCGGTCTACGCGATGGCCGGGTGGTTCGCGGTCGTCCTGCTTGGCCGAGTCCTGCTCTTCATTGGTCTGCGTCAAGCGCTGGGCGACTC
The DNA here is from genome assembly GCA_963757805.1 of uncultured Actinomycetota bacterium. Classification (GTDB taxonomy): domain Bacteria; phylum Actinomycetota; class Actinomycetes; order Jiangellales; family Jiangellaceae; genus CAVWSM01. The sequence continues at coordinate 14,553 of CAVWSM010000002.1, forward strand.
TGGATATCGCCATCCGCTTCTTGACTTCGCCGTCGCGGCCTCGGCGGTGAGCGTGACTCTCGAAATAGCCTCCTATGGGCTCGCCGCGTCGGCGGCCGCCTCCGCCGATGCAGGGGACCGGTCACTGACCGTCGCGATCGACGCGGCAGGAGCCGGGCTGAACCTGATGATCAGCGGTGGACTCGGGGTGGCGATCGTCTGTACGACGTTCGCCATGTGGCGTTCGGGCCTGTTCAACCTAACTCTCAACGTGCTCGGAGCGGTCTCTGGGTTGGCAATCATTGGTGCGCAGGTGACGATCGCGCCGTCACTCCAGAACCTCTTCGACGTGCTGGCGTTCTTCCCATTGGTCTTCTGGATCTGGATGCTCTGGGCCGGTGTGGTGTGCTGGCGAGCCAGAACACCACAGGGGTACGGCCCAAGCGCCGGCAACCGGTAAAGGTCGTGCAGGCTGCAAGCGACGCACAAGCTGGTCGATCCAGCATTCCTCCCATGCCTCACCGGGCAAACATTGCGGGTTCGCGCCCCCTGGTTGCGCGCCCCAAAAAGTCTGTTGGCACGTTCGGTCTGCCCCACAGGCGAGGCGACGACTCGTTGTGATCCCGCCGAGGTACAAGTCGAGAGCGCGTCGACGCTGCCATGGGCTGAGAGCACCAGGACCACTGAGGGAAGCGCTCGAAGGAGGCGTGCCCACGCAGCCGAGTCGCGACGGAGCGACCCGTCCGCTCATCGCCGGCACGACCGAGCGGATCGCGGCATGTGCGTTCAGCGCGGGGTGTGCTGGTTCGTCTCGACCGGTCGTACGGTGATCAGCAGATCGGAGCGCACTGCGACGCCCGGCAATGAACACCCAGTACAGAACTGCCAGCGGCACGAGAACGGTCGCGAGCGCGATAAGGAAGATCCGCACCAACTCGGGCTCGCTCGCTCCCGCAGTGGCTTCCAGCGCAATTGACGCAGGGACGCTCACCGTTGTGCCGTTCAAAGGTGGTTTCTCTGGGCCATTCCCAATATCCGGGGCGTGCGACACGATGAGCGTTGGGGCGACTCCCGGGGACGAACGCTGTTCGTCGATCGCATATGCGGTTGAGCCGGGAGGCGGTGAGTTCGTGGGCCGGGTAGCGCGGCTGCCGCACACCGGCGTCGAGGACACAGGACATTCCATGCGTACCCGACGGCCCCGACGGGGAGCGTTGCAGTTACGGCTCGCTCGACCTGTGGTTTCGCTGGCGGCGATCACGGCAATGCTCGCGATCGCGGCGTGCGGCGACGACTCAAGCAGTGCGCAGGCCGACCCCAGTCGGACGTCCACCGGATCGGTTCCGGCGTCGACCCCAACGACGGCCCTACCGGGTGGGCTCGAGCCACGGCCAGCACTGCCGCCGCTTGTGGACGGTGAGGCAGCGGCGTGCCTTCCGCTCTGTGCCACCGGCGGGATCGGCGACAGCGAACTCCCCGCCGCGACGTACCAGACCCTGTGGTTCTTCAACGGAGCGATGACCATCGACCTGGACACCCCGTGGGCGCTCGCGGAGGACAGCACGGGTGAGTTCTCGCTGGGGCAGGTCGAGGACCCCGACTATCGACTCGTGTTCTGGCTCGACGTTTACCCGGTCGTCGCTGGGACCCGGGTCGAGGGGATTCCCAACACCGCAACCGAATTGCTCAGCTGGCTACGGTCCGACCCGGGCCTCGTCGTCTCCGCTCCGATCGAGTCGACCATAGGTGCGCTCCCCGCCACCGCAGTCGACGTCGCGATCTCCCCGGCAGCGGTGAACGACGACCCGGGCTGTCCGGCCCCGGTCTGCCACAACTTCCTGGGTTTTCCGCAGTGGGGCGAGCCATTCGGCATCGCGGGCGACGATCCGTACCGGCTCTGGTTCGCCGACGTCAGTTACAGCGGCACGGACCACGTCCTCGTCGCTGCCCTCGAGTCTCGAGACCCAGGCCACTTCGCGAGGTTCTTGCCAAAGGCCGAGGAAGTCATGGCGACGGCCACGTTCCCGGCCCGACCAGCCGCGTGAGCGTCGGTCAAGTCGACAGGTTCGGGTAGAAGCCCGCTCATCGGCATGACCGCTCGCATCGCCATGAGCGGACGTCGACGTAATCGCCGCGTGCCGACACCCGACTCGGCGCAGAGCACAACCACGCGTTCGCGTTGTCAGTGCCTATGTCGCTGCCCGGCCGTCCTAAAGGACGACAACGTTCACGAGCAGCCACAGGCAGATTGCGATAGCGACATAGCCCAGGCCGCGCAGGGCCGCGCTGCGAGACGCGGATGCCACGAGCGCGAGCAGGGACATGGCCAGCACCGCCACCGTCGCGAAGAAGAAGGTCCAGAAGGTGAGGTCGCCAGCAAGTGTCTCTCCCTTGTCTGCCAAGTCGAGAGCGAGCAATGGAACAAGGGCAATGAAGGAGACGAGTGAGCCGTAGGCGATCAGACGCGGCAGGGCTGACATCAAGGTTGAGCTGGCGTCTGCTGCGACGGTGGCGAGGATGGCCTGGTCGGCGGTGGTGAAGAACGCGTGGAACCGCCACAGGTCGAACAGGGTGTCCTGGCCGGCGGCGCGGTGTTTGTCGGCGTTGAAGTCCGGGATCCGGCGCACGATCAGCCGGCCCGGGACCTGCTCGGCCTTCTTCTGCGCGGCGAACGCGGTGAAGCCGATCTCGGCGACCTCGGCGCGCGAGATCGAGCGGCTGGTGGCCTCCTCGAAGATCGCGTCGGTGTACTCGATGGTGGTCCAGGCGTCGTCGGGGATAGCGGCGATGGCGGCCTTGATCTGAGGTGTTCATCCGGACCGTCACTGAGACTGCGGCGCCGCCGGCCAGGGCGGCGTGCACCGGACCGCGGCCGTAGAACGCCGAGTCCATCCGGACCAGCACCGGAGCCGTGGGTCCCAGCAGCCGACGGGCGGTCTTGGTCGCGTCGCCGACCAGCCGCTTCGCGCCACGGGAGGAGTTGCACTGGCCCTTGCGGAGCCGCTGGGCCACGATCACCGGCCCGGGCGTGCTGGGGCCGGTCGTGGTGAGCGTGGCCAGCAGCGCGTTCAGGCCACGGATCCGGTTGTAGCCAAACCCGGCGCCCTGCTTGGCGTGACCGTGCACCTCGACCACCGTGTCGTCCACGTCCACCAACGCATACCCGCCCTGCTCGTCCTCGGTGCGCGTGACCGTCGCGGTGCCGAGCAGGCTGGTCAGCCGCGCCAGCGCGAGCAGGAACCTTGAGGCGACCGCGTCGAGCTGGCGGATGTGCCCGAAGGTGAACGCCCGCAGGAACGACCCCAACGTCGAGGGGGCGTACGCCCGGACGAACAACCTGCCCATCCCACCGTGGCGAAGCACCGCCATGTCGTCGATCGAGTCCGCTCCCGCGACCATCCCCGCGACCATCGAGCAGACCTTCAGACCAGCGTTCGCGCCCTTGTCAGTGGGCACCGACAGGTGCTCGTCAGCCAGCTCCCGAAGGCCTAAGTCCCGATAAGGCAACCAGTCCACACAAACCTCAAGACTCCAAGGCCGTCTAGGCGCCCCTGGTGCCATAGCCGCGGAACGAGTCGTTCTGCGTCGAAGTTCTCATGGCTAGGTGACCTCGACCATGCCCGCTCATCGGTGCGGGCATGTCCGGTCGAATCGCGGCACGTCCGGGTGGATCGGGCGGAGGGTTTGAGCCGTCCGCCAGAACGTCATCTCCTCCGCCCGTCGTACCCTGCGGCCATGGGGACATTCAGACGGTATGCGTGGATCGTGTTCGTGCTTTTCGCGGTCCTCGGCACTGCGTTCGGGGTGTTCCCGGGGGCATGGTTCGAAGACGACGTAGACCGCGATGCGACGCTCCTGACCACGAGCTACGGCATCGTGGCCGTGGTGCTCACGATCGCGATCGCCGTCACGGCATTTCGGCGAGGTGAGATGTGGGCATGGCTCGCCTTCTGGGTGTGGCCGGTGTTCTTCGTCATCCACGGGTTTGCGTTCTTCGCGTTCGATTTCGTCTTGGCTTTGTTGGGAGCGCTGACGTTAGCGGCGACCTACCCCGGTTCAGGGCGGGCGCGTGGCGAATCGCGCGGAGCCTCTGTGCAACCTGGCCTGGACTGACGGGGGCGTCCCGGTCTACTTACTTGCGGCCCCCTTGCCAGGGCACTCTCATCGGCTAGGACCGAGCGGGTCGCGGCATGTCCGGACGTTCCTCACCCTCGGCCATGGCGCCGCCTTGACGTGGGTTCGGGCATGATGACCCTTCAACTACGTCGCGGAAGGCGCCCCATGGCCACGAAGAAAAAGAGCTCGTCGTCGGAGAAGAAGCTCAAAGCCACTATCAAGAGTCTCAAGGCCAAGTTGAAGCGCGCGGACGCGAAGGCAACCCGGTGGCAGAAGAAGGCGAAGCGGAACCAGGCCGCCGTCGCGTCGTCCCAGGCACGCGTCACAAAGCTGGAGAAGAAGCTCGCGGAGGCGAGGCGCACGGCGAGCCAGCCCAGCGCGACACGCGACGAGTTGTCCTCACCAACTGAGGTCATTGCACCGGAGACCGCCGTCTCCGCCGATCAGCCCACTTCCACGCCCGATGCGAGCTGGACGGTCGTCCGGCTGCGCCAAGAGGCACGCGCGCGCGGGCTGACCGGAATGTCCGGGAAACCGAAGGCTGAGGTCCTCGCCGCCCTGACGTGACCGGCTCGTCCTGCTCGCGGCGGCTCAGAGCACGAGCAGCGGCTTGAGCGCGCGGATCGCGGCAAGGCGGAGGCTACGTAGACAAGACCTCGAGCACTTGTCCATGGCCTACGACCCGAATGGGGTACCGCAGCGTAAAGGTCGCTCCGGGCCAGAGGTACTTGTTAGCGAGGGCAGACAGGAGGTGCAAATCAACGAAGAGGCTGTGGGCGCCAGGTTCGAGAGTCTCATGCAACGGTGCGGTGATCTGCATCCCCAGGAAAAGGTCGTCGGTGTGTGGGGCGTCTCCATCGACGCCGAGCAGCAACGATTGGCACGGCGAGGGCATCGCTTCGGGGAGGCCGCCGTCCGAGGTAGCGAACAAGGAGATTCGCGCTCGTGCCCTCATGGCGACAGAGTAGAGGTGGGAACCTGAGGCACCCCCTCATCGGCATGATCGGGGATCGCGGCATTAGCGGACGTTGGCTCGCTTGCGTCCTTGAGCCGCCAGGCCCGGAGGCATCGAAGGAAGTTCCACGGGGTACCGGTCGCCATGGACGTGACAGAGGGCGCGATGGGCGTGACGGACCGGAAGTTCACCCGTCGTCAGTACGTGCTCTATGAGGCGGTGATGGACGGGGACTGCACGATCGACGAGGCGATCGCCATGGTGAGGGAGTACGCCACGGAGCATCCGGATGACGACCTGGCCGAGCGGTTCACCTGGGCGGAGTGGGATGCACTAAAGGCGGGGGTCTAGAGGAAGCGGACCGCCTACCCCGGATTGGCGGGGTGGGCGGTTCTCTGTTCGCGGGCTGGTAGTTCCTGAGCGCAACGACGGGCCATTAGCCCCTGGGCGCACTCCGGCGACTGGCGGTTCTGTAGCAGGACCCCTTGGAAGGCGTGCCGGAAGCGAGTCACCCAAGAGTGCTGGTCCTGACCCCAGGTGCGGGCTACCCATCTGGGCCAGAGACGCCCCTGAATCCGGGCCCTAGCATTCTGGTACGGACCTCGCCTTCCGCAGCGACCGGGGGGCGCGGCGCAGCGCGAGGTCCGACCAGCCCCCCGACGCTGAAGAGTGTGGGGGGCTTGGGTTTCCCGGACTCGATTGGGGGCTCGCGCCTCCGTGGTGGCGCCGAATAGGCGACGCGAGCTGGCTCCTCGCTCGCACCCCGTCGGGCGGGGAGTCCCCCTCGTGAGCGGGTGGCGCCTCGGAGTGAAGAGGCACCACCGGGCACCCGGGCCAGGGCGCCTCGACGCATCCGGCCCACCTGCTCCAACGCCAGAGAGTTCAGGGACGACATTGCTGCGGGGCGAATGTCCTCACCCTTCGGGACGACCCGACTTCCCCCGAATCCGACGTACCGTTGAGGCGACCGCGACTCGGCCCCGCCTCTCACGGGCCGGCCGGTCAGGGGGAACGACTATCTCCCGCGACCGCCCGTCCTCCCCCACAGAGGATGGGCGGTCCCTTGCCCCCACTCTGTAGCCGATCATTCGGCCCCGGCGTAGCGTTGATGACAGCCGCGGCCATTGCCCCCACCCCCCGGGAGGCAGTCGTGGCCAGGGGAGGAGTGATGGCGCCCCTCTGCCGCCCATTCTCGGTTCTCGAGGGTGGGCGGTCCCTTGTCGGTCCTGCGGCACCTGCACGAGCAGGCCCGCCAAGAGATAGCCGTCTAGGGTCGCGGCATGAATCCTGAGCTACCGTCGGACGTCGAGCGGGCCCGGGAGCTGCTCGACGCCTCGAAACTGCACCACATCTCCGACCGGATGCTTGCCGCAGCGCAGGTCCACGCGACCCTGGCAGTCGAGGCCGCCGTGCGCGACCTGATCGCCAAGATCGACGAGGACAAACCCCGCCTTCGGCACTTTCCATAGGCGAACCGCTCTCCTGGAAACGACGTCACGCCTGAGGGTTGGCAGATGGATCGCAGTCGTTGCATGGTGTTCGGGCACCGAAAGCTCGGATGGGCCGGGTCGAAGGTGCAGCATAGGGGGATACTCACATGGGGGTTCCAAGGATTCGGGCGGTCGTGATGAGCCTGGCGTTCGTCGCGGCGGGCTCGATGACCGGGACGGTGACAGCAGCGTCGGCCCAGTCGGCCGCAGCGACGCCGCCGGTCCAGGTAGGCATCAGCGCCAAACGAGTGGTCACTATGCCGACGACCATTCAGCCGGGCGTCAACACGTTCAAGGTCACCACCGCGAACAAGCGGGGTTCGTTCTTCCACCTGTTGCAGGCAGCCGCCGGCTATTCGGCTGCCGATGCCCTTCGCGACATCGAGAAGGGTCTCGACGGGGGGAACGTCAAGGCGATCAAGCGGTTCGAGGCCAACGTCACGCTGCTCGGTGGGGTGCTCGTCACGAAGGACAAGGCCGGCAAGGTCGTTGTCGCTCTGGACGCGGGGGACTACTGGGCGGTCGACCTCGACACCAGCGATCCCGACAAGTTCTTCGCCTTCACGGTCGCTGGCCTCGACACGGGCAACACCATGCCGGAGGCGGGCGCGACCCTTAAGGCTGTTCAGGACACGAAGTGGGCGAGCAAGCCGGAGTCGATCCCGAACAAGGGCTTGCTGAGGTTCAAGAACGCAGCATCCCAGAACCACTTCATCGTGATGGCCAAGCTGAAGAAGGGCATGACCTACAAGGACTTCAAGAAGTGGTTCGCCGTCGCCGTCGATGGTCCTGCTGGTCCGTCGCCGCTCAACTTCGAAATCGGTATGGACAGCGGGGTCGTGAGCCCGGGTCGTTCCGCGACCTTCAAGTACAACCTGCCCCAGGGCAACTACGTGATGCTCTGCTTCTGGCCAGACGCGAAGATGGGTGGCATGCCGCACGCGTTCATGGGCATGCACCGCGCCATCACCTTGAAGTAGCCCCGGAACTTGTCTCCCCCGCCAGGCGCTGCACCATGGCGGGGGAGACATCCGCCGGCACTACGGGGTCCGGTGGCAAGCGCACAGGCGCTTGAGCAGAAACGGCCGCTGATTTAGCGGGTCCGGGCGGTGCGCCTCGAACGGCGGCGTGACGCGCGAGGGCACTAGCTCGAGTCTGCGACGTACTCGGTACGTCAGAGGTTCGTCCTTGAACGCGCCCGTCGCGGCCCGCTGCAATCTGGGCTGATCGCCCCGTCCGCTCATCGGCATGTCAGGGCAGCGGGAAACCCGGACGGCGACCGCTCTTGCCGATGTGCGTGCGCAGAGCCGACGACCAGCGAGCTACCTATGCGCCGGGCGTCGTTCCTGTTCGCTTCCGAAGCCGTCTCAGTGCCCGCCTCGGAAGCGGCTCCAGGTGATCGCTCCCAGCGGCAGTGTGACCACGGAGTAGAAGACCCGCCACAGGAGTGCGGCGGCGACCAGGGCGTCGTCCGAGGCGCCGCTGAGCTCGAAGAGCATGGCGACCAGAACGGCGTCTACGACGCCCAGGCCGCTTCCGGTGACCGGGATGACGGCTCCGGCCCAAAAGGCGATGGCGAAGGCGGCGAAGGCATCTGGTGAGGAGAGCTCGGCGCTGGTGACGCCCACGAATCGCAGCGAGGCGAGCAGGATCAGGAAGGTGAGGAGGAGGTTGGCTGCGACCCCGATCGTGCCCAGCTTCCAGCCCTGGTGGAGGAGGACGAGCGTCTGGCTGCGCAGGGCGCCGGCCTTCGCGGCCAGCTCGACGATCGGCTCGCGCTTGAACAGGGACCGGATTCGGTTGAGGGGCCGTTGCAGTCGTGCCCCCAGCCTGCGCGCCGAACGCTCCGAGCGCAGCAAGAAGTAGCCGGCGACGGTGGCCGCTGCCGTGATCAGGAGGGCGACTCCGCCCGCGATGGCGACCGTGCCGTCGACCTCGCCGGTGACGAGCAGCACGAGCACTGCTACAACCGGGAGGAGGAACCGCCCGAGGGTGGGGAACAAGAATGTGCCCGCCGCGGCCAGGCCGGCCGTGTCGGCCGGGTAGCCGTCTCGACGGAAGTAGGCGTATTGGACGAGGCTCGCCCCCGGAGGCGGGAGGATCTGCCCGGCGAAGTTCGAGGAGAGGTACGCCTCGCTTCCGCGCCACAGGCTGAGGCCGGGCAGGAAGGCCCGATAGATCAGGGCTTCTGTGGGCACCCGTGCGAGCGCGAGTCCGAGCAGGATCAGCACCTCGATGGGATCGCGTCGACAGTCATCGGCACGAACGGCTCCCCGGTGTCGCTGCACACCTCGGGGTACTCGCGGAGCATGACGATGGGCCGGTAGCGGTCGGCCAGCCGCTGGGCCGCTCCGTCCGTCGAGGGGTCGGCGTACGCCGGCGCGCCGGGGGCCAGGACTGTCAGAGCGCCGAGCAGCGAGACCAGACCGAAGCCGACGAGCCCGCGATGGCGGGAACCGCAGAACACTGCGGACCTCCCTTCGTCGTGCCGTGGCCACGCTAAGCGCGGCGGTTTCGCCCGGGCAAGGGACTCGACGAACGCACTATGCCGCGATCCGCGCGATCGCTGTGCCGCCAGGGGATCCCTCAGTGGGACGATTGAGGACACTCGGCTGATCACCGCTCGGTGTCCGCATCTTCTCCGAGAGCGGTTCCTCTTGACGTGTTCGGTGCTTCAGCCCAGGCCAGGATGTCCAGGCACGCTCGGCTGCTCCAGCTGTGGACGGCGCCGCTGACACATGCCTTGATCAGGGAGGTGGAGGTCGTCAGGAGCGGCGCTCGTGCCAGAGGGCCAGGGCTGTGCGAGAGGTCAGGTTGAGCTTGCTCAGAGCCCTGCTGACGTGGTTCTCAACGGTGCGCTCAGACAAGGTGAGCCGGTCCGCGATCGCCGCGTTGCTGAGGCCTTGGGCCACCAGCTCTATCACCTCGGCCTCGCGCGGGGTCAGCACGGGGTCGCCGCCGGCGGACCGGAGCAGCGCCTCGACCTGTCCGACCAGGGTGCCTGCCGAGCCGCCGTGCCAGCTCGAGGGCGACGGCTGCGAGTTCGCGACGCGTGCGCGAACGAATGGGCTCGAGGGCAGCGAGCTCGGTGAGCACGTAGGCCTTGGTCGGTAGTGCGTGGAGTTCCTCTGCGCGCTCGCGAGCTGATGGCAGGTGCTCGACCGCCGTTGGGGGTCGCCGAGCACTCGGGCGAGCCGGGCCAGGGTCAGGTCAACGGGTTCGTGGTAGGGCGCATGAGCGTAGGAGTCCGCCCTCCGCCCGACTACGCACGCTAGGTCGAGGTCTGCCCGGGCGGTGTCTCGCATGCACTGCCGACACTCTCCCGAGTACGCGCCACCACAAGCTCGTGGAGTCCGCTGCCACAAGCGGCTGGCGGCCCCGTGGGCTTGTTGCTGAAGGCGTGAGCCGTCGTCCGTTGGTGGACCCTTCCGTTGTCTCAGCGCGTCGGGATCAGCGTTTGCCAATCGCCCCAGTCGGTGCCAGCGACTAGTCGGTGGAGGTCGGAGCCGTCGGCGTGAACGCTCCACAGGGACGTCGCACCCGTGGCGTCGGTTCTCGTGAACAGGATCTGGTCACCCTCGGGTGAGAACTTGATCATGGAACCGAACGTGTCGGCCGGCCGCCCATATCGGCCAGCGGCACCACGCTTCCACTCGCCACGTCGAGCACGGCGAGTTCGTTCACACGGCCCTTGTCCGCCGATTCTCCGTCGCGCTGAGACACGAAGGCGATCCGATCACCCGTGGGCGACCACACGGGGCCATAGCCACCAGTCACGGGAGTCTGTCGAGACCACCGGGGACCAGCACGCGGGCCTGGGAACCATCAGCCGCCGCAACGGCGAGCCCGTCCGGGGAGATGTAGGCGATGTCGGCTCCGTCGGGCGAGTACGTGACACTGCCACTGCGATCGCGGGTCGTCCGCAGGTAGCTGCCTCGGCGTGGACCCGTCGACGGGGATCTCCACGCCGCCGGGGACCAGAAGCGACGTGCCATCGGGTGACCACACCGGGTCGACGTCGCCTTGCGGCCAGAGTTCGGGCGGCATGGTGAGCAGCGCCTGGCGCACCCCGTCGAGCCCGTAGATCTCCAGCGTGTGATCTCCGTAGAAGTCGACCCAGGCAGCGACCCGGGTGGAGTCGGGCGACCACGCGATGGCCCAGCCGTCGCCAGGGAACGATGCGATGCGGTGGCCCGATGGGTCGCTGATGTTGACGGTCCGGTCCACGAACAACCTGCGGTGGGCTGTGCGTGTCACCAGCGTCCTGTCCCCCCGGTAGGCGAGGTACCGCCCGTCGGGGGACCAGATGGGTCCCTCTCCCCAGTAGCCTGGGCAATCGCCCTCTGCGCCGGGAGTGCCGTCCGCGATCCGGACCCGGTTCCTGCCGTCCGCGTCGGCCACGTAGATGTCTCCGTCGAGCCCGATACGCGAGGCGGCCCAAGCTCCCGAGTGCCGGCGCCGTGGGGAGGGGCGCCGCAGGATCGGGCGCCGCGGTCCGATTCCGTTGGCTCGCCAGGCCCACCCCCAGCGCCAAGGTCACGGCCACGGTCGCCGCCACCACGCCGGTGGTGCGGCGGTGGCGGGAGCGCCGGGCCCGGCGCAGGACTGCGTCAGCGTCCAAGGCCCGGGCGGGCGGGTTTCGCCCTGCCTGATCGAAAAGGTCCTGCAGGTCCGCGGTCATGACCGGTCCTCCGTGACGGGAGCGAACGTGGGGGCGGGATCGAGAGGTGCCGTTCGCGTCACGCGGTCACCCGAAGCGTCAAGATGGGCTCGCAGCGTCTCGGTGCCACGGGAGAGGCGGCTCTTCACCGTGCCTGCCGGAATGCCCATGACCTGGGCGATCTCCTCGATCGAAAGGTCGTCGGTGAACCTCAGGACCAAGACGGCGCGTTGGCCCGCCGGGAGTGCGGCCAGCGCTGCCACGAGAGGCCCGTCGCGTTCGTCGACCGCGGCGATGGCGCGTTCGCTGGTGGAGTCGACCGAGTCTGGGACCGCATCCACAGGCCGTTCCCGCCGCCACGGGCGGCGCCGTGCGTCGACGTGCTTGCCGACCAGCACCCGGTTGGCGTAGGCATCCACATGTCCGCCGCGCACGATCCGCGACCATCGTGGGTACATCGCCACCAGGACGTCCTGCACCAAGTCGTCAGCCGCACGACCAGTCCCCGCACAGCAGGAACGCCTTTCGGCGCAGCGCCGAGGCCCGAACGAGCATCCACTCGCGGAAACCAGCATCATCCGGAACCGGACCATCCCCGGCGGGCCTCGCTGGTTCGACCATGATCGTGTCCCATCCCTGTCGGCCCTTGTCGGCCCTCACCCACTAATCGTCATGAGGGGGCAAGAACGTTCCATCGTCCCCCTATGCCAGCGGCCAAGCGCAGAGGCATCCAGCCGATCCATGCCGCACCCGAATGCCGCATCTCGGGCTCGGCGGGCCTTGGGCAACCGTCGCAGCTCGTGACAGGCGCGACGGAAGTCCAGGCACGACTGCGCGCCAGGTAGCACCGACGGCGCTCGCACATAGGCTCCGGGTGGTTCCCGTATTAGGAACGTCATGCGGGCCATGGGCATTATCGGCTTCGGGGTGAAGTTGGGTCGGGATGCGTCAGGGAAGCGTCGAAGACTGCTTGGACGCCCATCCCTTGACTCACGAAAACACCGACAAGCCGCTCCGAACTTGCGGTGGGCGTATCGGACTCTGTATCCGGTGACGGACATCGGGATCCATCCCGGACCTGTCCGCCGCCGCGTTCAGCAGACCTCGGCTGACCTCGTCAAGAGATCGTCCGTTCGGCTATGCCACCCAACGGCGTACGGGCGTATGGTGCGCCGAGTGGAAGTGCCAAGGGGGGTCCGGCGTGGGTGATCACGCGGTGCACTATTACGACGACGACGAAGGGTTCGTCGCCATTGTCAGCGCGCACTTGGTCGCCGGCCTCGAAGGCGGCGAACGCGTGTTCGCCATCGCGAGCGCCGCCCACCTGGCAGATCTCGAGCGCCTCTTGGGGACGCGGCTGGATGTGTCCCTCGCGCGCGAGTCGGGCCAGCTGGTGCTGCTCGATGCCGCCCGCACCCTGGAGCTCTTCATGGTCGACGGCTCGCCGGACCCGGTGCTCTTCCGGACCCACCTCGCCCGGCACATCGCCGAAGCCCGAAGGGGAGGCGAGCGGGTGCGAGCCTTCGGCGAGATGGTGGCGCTGCTTTGGGACCAGGGCAACGTCGCCGGAGCGATCGAGCTGGAGGACTTGTGGAACGACCTCCTCGAGCACCAGGAGTTCTCGCTGCTGTGCGCCTACCCCACCAGTGCGCTCATCGGGGTCTCCCTGCTGGACGTGCAGCGGGTCTGTCACCTCCACTCCACCGTGCTCCCGCCGCCCAGCTACGAGTCGACCGCGCCCGCGGCTTCGGGCGCCGGCGAGCACCCCGACGTCCGCAGCGGGGTCTTCGTGCCGGTCGCTGAAGCGGTCCGCGCCACGCGACGCTTCGTGTTCGGGGTGCTGGAGGGCTGGGGTCTCCCGGACCTCGAGTGGGACGCGGCCCTGGTCGCGTCCGAGCTGGCCAACAACGCGGTCCGTCACGGGGCCTCGCCGTTCCGGGTCATGGTCAGCAGAGCGGGCGAGGGGGTCCGCATCGGCATCCAGGACGTCGCGCCGGGCCAGCCGCGGCAGCGTTCGGCCACTTCCGACGACGTCGACGGACGGGGCATGACGATCGTCGTCGCGCTCTCGACGGTCTGGGGTTGCGAGAGCCTCGCCGACGGCAAGTACACCTGGGCCGAGCTGGCGGCCCCGAGCGCCTGACGAGCGTTGTCAGGCTGGTGCTCCGTCCAGATCCCAGGCCTAGGCCGTCGACGTCGTGGAGGCCTGGCAGACCTGGGCGCCGTCGGGGCCCGACGAGCTCGCCGCCAGCCTCAAGCTGATCGCGACCGGCGACCCGGCCCAGCCACCCACCGTCAACATCTACGGTGTCCTCCAGGTCGGCGACACCGACGGGTCCGACGTCATCGACGACCTCCGAGACCGGGTCGGGGCCGACCCAGCCTGGCGCTGGACCGAGGTCCTGCCCTTCGCCCGGACCCGGCAGCTCTGGGCACAGCTGCCTCCTCCCGGGACGACGTTCCACGACCTCGATGCCCCCGCCGAGATCCACCCCTGGCTGGTCACCCGGTCCGAGTTCTTCCGCCGACCCCTCCCGACCGGCACGGTGGCGGCGCTGCTCGAGGTCCTCACCCGGGATCGGGTCGCCGGGGAGGAGCGCGAGCTCGACTTCATGCCCTGGGGCGGGGCCTACAACCGGGTCGCCGCCGACACGACCGCCTTCGTCCATCGCGACGAGATGTTCCAGCTCAAGCACTCGGCCACCGTCCACCCCGACGCGCCCGCCCAGGCCAAGGACGCCGCCCACGCGTTCGTGCGGCGGTCGTGGGAGACCGTGCACCCGTGGGGATCGGGCGGGGTCTTTCCCGCCTTCCCCGACCGAGACCTCGCCGAGCCCGCCGAGGCGTACCACGGCAGCAACCTGCCACGCCTCCGCACGATCAAGGCCCGCTACGACCCCACCAACGTCTTCCAACCCCCCAGCGGACAAGCCATCCCACCGGGCTGACGGGCCGCGGCCAGCGGGCGGGGAGGGAGCCGGGGGGGGCCGAACGACTCGACTGCTCCGCCGACCCGGCCCTGAGCCGTTGCCCGCCAAACGTTCGTCGGGCGGCGGCGTCGACCTGAAGCGCCCGCTCCTGTGCCGCTGTCCCGATCGCTCATGCCGATGTGCGTGCTACCGCTAGCAAGCTCACTGCGGGCACTGGCCGTGCTCGTTGCAAGGAGCCACACTGAAGGAGGCTGAGCTGAGTCGAGGAGGCGTCGATTGTAATGAACAACCTGAAGCGGTTCACCGTCTGCAAGCTGGCTGGCCACAAGTGGGTGAAGGTCGGCTATCCCCCGGCTGCCGACGGGGAGGCCGCAGGTACCTTCCTGCGCTGTCAGCGATGTGGCAAGGAGAACCACGACGCCGGAACGGTTGCCCGCGGCGCGGGCCCGTCTTCTAGCGAGGCTCAGCCGCTCGTCAGGTGAGCCAGACTGGCTTCAGGATATGCCCCGAGCCGGGGCGCCGCAGCGGCGAACAACCGCACATCAGCGTAAGTCGTTTGAGTCAAGGCTTTCTGGCCGGTGCCTCGTCCGTCGTCTGTCCCTGCATAGCCGTAATGGGGATGGTTCCCAGCAGCGCGTAATCGGGTTGGTAAGACGACGGACGGGGCTACCCGTGATGTGCGTGGAGGTACTCGTGGTCCTCAATGCCGCGTACGGCTCGCCCCGGCCGTCAGCTGGCTCTGTTGCGTTGACGGATCGCACCGTGGCGGTGAGGGTGGCTCGATGAAGCGCACTCGCCGTCCGGGACCGCCTGTGAGGATGCCTTCGGGGTTCACTGGCTTCCGTTTCCCGCCCGAGGTGATCTTGTTGGCGGTGCGCTGGTACCTCCGGTACGGGTTGTCCTACCGGGACCTCGAAGAGCTTCTCGCCGAGCGTGGCATCGAGGTCGACCACGTCACCCTCTATCGGTGGGTGCAGCGGTTCACGCCGTTGTTGATCGACGCGGCCCGGCCGGTCCGGCACCTGGCCGGGGATCGCTGGTTCGTCGACGAGACCTACGTCAAGGTCTCCGGGGTCTGGTCCTACGTCTACCGGGCGGTCGACCAGCATGGCCAGGTGATCGACGTGTACGTGTCGCGGCGTCGGGACATCGGGTCTGCGCGTACGTTCTTCACCGCTGCCCTGGCTGTTCACGGCGACCCGGCCGAGGTCATCACCGACCGGGCGCCGGCGTTGGCCAACGTGATCGAGGAGCTGCTTCCTGCCGCGTTGCACAACACCGGCCAGTACGAGAACAACCGCGTCGAATGCGACCACGGCCGGCTCAAGGCCCGGCTCCGGCCGATGCGCGGGGCTGAAGACGAATCGAACGGCGAGCGTGGTGATCCGAGGGCACGCCTTCATCCAGAACCTCCGCCGCGGCCACTACGAGCTCGCAGTCGACGCCGCGCCGCTGTTCCGGTTGGCCACCGCATTCGACGAACTCAGACCCGCCATCTGACCAGCACGGGCCCAGGTCCCGCCTCAGCATGGCCTGCGATCGAACAACGCAACAGAGCCGCCAGGACCACCGATGCGTCACCTCTCACCTGCGAGCGCGGTGGCCGCGTGCGCCGGTCTCGGCTGCCGCCAGACGGCATACGCCAGTGGTAGCAGCGCGGCGCAGCACGCGATGCTCTGCACATAGAATTGGACTGCGGCGAAGGGCACGAAACGTGAAATCGCCAGGACGACCAGCGACACCGCGATGACCCGTTCGAGGCCGGGCTCCACGACCCTGCTGGCTAGCACGCTCAGCGGGACGGCTGCCCGCGATACCAACGAGGTCCTGTCCTTGCCCGTACGCCTTGGACCACGAAGGCGCACAAGTTTTCAACCGCAGTTGCGTTCTCGTGACCCATTCTTTACCTTTGTCCCGCTGGCGCCCTTCCGCCCGGTCCCACGACCAGGTCACGCACCTGTCAGGTGGGAGTGAGCGGAAGGGCGCCATGTCCAGATGGAGGACCCTCTCGGAGAACAGCTACGTCCACCTCCCTGCAGCGCGGCGCCAGCACGGGCCTACACCGCGGTAGACCTCGCGCTGATCAGGCTGCTCCGCTCAGCGATGGAACTCGACTGGGCCCCGGGCACCGCGGTACCGGCAGTCCTGGATGCGGTGGGCGGCAGCACCCGGCTGCTGCGCCAGACCCGAATCCGTTTGCTGAGCCGGGTCCCCACCCAGCGGACCGAGATCGGCAGCCGCGCCCTGGCAACGCTCGCAGTGGCTCTCATGGAGTCCGGCGCCATCGACACACCCGACTGATCGGACCTGTCCTGGGCGCCGCGACACCAACGTGTGCAGGAGTAGCCGCCGATGTTCGACCCTGCGTCGTCGTGGCGCTGCCGCAAGCGGGAGCCGGGCTCCCCTTTCAAGCTCAATCCGAGAGACCGCGTCCAAGCCTTCGTGCTCGCCTGCGAAGCCGGCGCGCCGCGGGGTGGACACATCGCAGAGTCGGACGGGAGGCTCCGGGCGTGTCCCTAATCCCGCGGACCAGCGCCGGCTCAGCGAGGCCATCAGCCTGGTGAGTACGACCGCTTCGCCACGCCGGACTCGTAGCCGGCCGCTAGCGGATCCGCTTCCGGAGCTGCTGTCCCGCATCCGACACCTCAGCGGGACGTCGGCTCTGCTTGCCGTGGACGCGGCGAGGGCGGCCAGTCATGG
>CAVWSM010000003.1:0-12571 GCA_963757805.1 uncultured Actinomycetota bacterium
GCCCAGGGTCGTCGACGCGTCGTCCTGACCTGGGTTGACTCACCACGGGTCGTAGGTGTGTGGTGGACGTGGCGTACGAGCCCAGCCCACATGGATCTCGGCGCCTGATTGAGGCCCAGTCCCCGCCCCTCCCCGAGCTGGCCCGGTGTCCGGCGGCGAGGTGGACGTCGTCAGGGGCCCACCGACCTTGTCGGGCGCCGGGTCGCCTCGGACGCCAACGTCGTGGAATAGGCGTGCGCGGTCGAGGGCTAGCACGATGGTGCCAGTGGACAGCCCGACGACGACGCCCGCGACCCTCGACCCGCCCGCCGGGACCCGAGCGGCGCACTTCTGGCCGGCCGTAGTGGCGTTGGCCGTCGGTGGATTCGCGATCGGCACCACCGAGTTCGTGACCATGGGCGTGCTGCCCCAGATCGCGGACGGCCTGGACGTGTCGATCCCGGTGGCCGGCCGCATCATCTCGTCGTACGCCCTCGGGGTGGTCATCGGCGCTCCCGTGCTGGCCTACTTCGGCGCCAAGCTGCCGCGCCGCCACCTGCTGCTCGGCCTGATGGCGGCGTACGCCCTGTTCAACGCGCTGAGCGCCCTGGCCCCGACCTACGAGACGCTGTTGATCGCCCGGTTCCTCGACGGGCTGCCGCACGGCGGCTACTTCGGCGTCGCATCGCTGGTCGCTGCGAGCATGGTCGCCCCCGAGCGGCGCGGCCGCGCCATCGCTCTGGTGCTGATGGGGCTACCGGTTGCCAACGTGGTCGGCGTGCCGGCCGCGACCTGGCTCGGCCAGACCCTGGGCTGGCGGGCGTCGTACTGGGTGGTCGCCGGGCTTGCCGCGCTCACCATCGCGCTGGTGCTCGCGTTCGTGCGGGACAGCCCGGGCAACCCCGAGGCGACCGGCCGCCGTGAACTGCAGGCGCTGCGCAAGCCGCAGGCGTGGTTCGCGCTCGTCGCCGGAGCGATCGGCTTCGGTGGCATGTTCGCGATGTACTCGTACGTCGCACCGATGGCCACCCACGTCGGTGGCCTCCCGGACGCCGCGGTGCCGGTCTTCCTGCTCACCCTCGGGGTCGGCATGGTGTTCGGCAACTGGGTGGCCGGCCGGGCCGTGGACTGGTCGCTCAAGAAGGCGCTGCTCCTGTCGCCGGTGGCGCTCGCCATCACGCTCCTCCTGTCGTGGCTGCTGATGCCGCGTGGATTCGCCGCCCTGCCGGCGCTGTTCCTGATCACCACGACCGGCTCGGTGCTGGCGCTCGGCCTGATGATTCGGCTGATCGACGTCGCCGGGCACGCCGAGACCCTCGGCGCCGCGCTCAGCCACGGCTCGCTCAACATCGGCAATGCGCTGGGCGCCTGGTTCGGCGGCCTGACGATCGCCGCCGGGTACGGCTACCGGTCGCCGCTCGTGGTCGGTGCCGGACTGTCGCTGGCCGGGTTCGCGGTGCTCGCCGTCGCGTTCTCGCTGGACCGCACGCCGGCCGCCCACTCCGAGGCCGTCACGTCGTAGAGCGCCATGTCGACGTGGTCGTCGCGGACCCACGCGCCGTACCGCTCGACGCCGTAGAGCCGGTAGCCCGCCCGCTCGATGACGCGCCGTGACGCGAGGTTGTCGGCCGCCGCGAACGCGGTGACCCGCCGGACCCCGAGCGTCTCGATCACGTGCCCGGTCACCAGCCGCACCGCAGCGGTCATCAGTCCGCGCCCGCGCGCCTCCGGGTGGGTCCAGTAGCCGATCTCGCACTCGACGTCGGGCGTCCAGTTGAACCACTGGATCGTGCCGAGCAGCCGGTCGTCGCCGGGGTCGGCGATCGCCCAGGTCACGCACTGGCCGGTGGCCTCGAGCTCGCGGCGCTTCTCGACGTACTCCAGCGCGTCGTCGAGGGTGTACGGCGCAGGGAGCTGCCCGAGCCAGCGCTGGCTGACCGGGTCGGCGCCGCCCTCGTGGATCCTCGGTGCGTCGTCGACCGTGATAGCCCGCAGCCGGAACCCGTCGCCCTCCAGAACCGGGACCTCGAGCCAGGTCGACCGCGGCTCGCGCGGGTCGTCCTTGAGCAGCGTGCCGATCCACGCGTCGCGCCGGGCACCGCGCTGCGGGAGGTAGCGGCGCAGGGTGCCCTCGACCGTGACGCCGAGCCGCCAGGCCAGCTTCCGGCTCGGCCAGTTGCCGGTGAAGGCCTGCCAGACGATCGTTTCCAGGTCCAGCTCGGCGAACCCCCAGTCCACGAGCAGCCGCAGCGCCCGCAACATCGCCCCGGCGCCGCGCACGTCCGGGTGCGACCCGTAGGCGATCTCGGCGCGACCCGGACCCTCGTCCCGCAGCGAGATGGTGCCGGCGTACCGCCCCTCGAACTCGACCGCGAACCCCCACTCCTTCCCCTCGGCCCACCAGGCCGGCACGTCACGCAGCCCGAACTCCTCCGCGTCCGCCTCGGCGTACGGCACCGGCACCGTGGTCCAGGCGATCGACACCGGGTCGCGACACTGCTCGACCATGCGCGGTACGTCGTCGGCCCGGTGCGCCCGCAGCGTGACCACTCCGTCGGTCAGGGTGGGGGCGACCAGCGGGGCAGTCATTCGGGCAGGGTGGTTGACGCGGCGTCGAGACGCAAACTGATTGCGACTGTGCCGCGCGTCGTGCTCCGCCTCCGGATCCGTCACTGGATCAGCCATGCCGACCGACCCCAGTGATGAGTTGTCGCGCCCGCACCCGTCACACCTACGACGGGACACGACGAGGCGGAAGGATGACGTGATGAGTGCGGACACGCGGCTGGAGGAGCTGGGCGTGAGCGGGTCTGGGCGAGGTCGACGAGCCGGCGTTCTCGGGGCTGGCGGAGCGGCACCGGCGGGAGCTGCACGTGCACTGCTACCGGATGCTCGGGTCGTTCGAGGACGCCGAGGACACCGTGCAGGAGACGTTCCTCCGTGCCTGGCGGCGGCGGGAGACCTTCGAGGGGCGGTCGACGTTCCGGGCCTGGCTGTACCGGATCGCCACCAACGCCTGCCTGGACCTGCTCGCCAAGCGCCGCCCGGAGCCCGCGACCGGCGGCGAGGTGCTGTGGCTGCAGCCCTACCCGGACCGGCTGCTCGACGAGCTGCCCGCGGGCGACGCGGACGAGCCGGAGACCGTCGCCGTCGCGCGGGAGACGATCGAGCTGGCGTACCTGGTCGCAGTCCAGCACCTCGCGCCGCGCCCGCGGGCCGTGCTGATCCTGCGGGACGTGCTCGGCTGGCCGGCGAAGGACGTCGCGGAGCTCCTCGGGGACTCCGTCAACTCCGTGAACAGCGCGCTGCAGCGGGCCCGCGCCGGCATGCGGGAGCACCTGCCCGCCGAGCGGCAGGACTGGACCGGCGGCGAGGAGGACGCCGGGACGCGCGAGCTGGTGCGCCGCTACACCGACGCCAGCGTGGCCACGGACATCGACGGGCTCGCCGCACTGCTGCGGGACGACGTCCGCTGCTCGATGCCGCCCACGCCGGGCCTGTACGTCGGCCGCGACGCGGTGGTGAACGACTGGGTCGAGAGCGGCTTCGAGGGCATGAAGGGCCTGCGCGCCGTCCTCACCTCCGTGAACCGGCAGCCCGCCGTCGCCTTCTACCTCTGGCGGGAGCAGGAGGGCGCGTACCTGCCGCTGACGATCGACGTCCTGCGCGTCACCGGCGGGGCGATCACCGAGATCGTCACGTTCCACGACGACCAGTTCCCGCGGCTCGGGCTGCCGGAGCGCCTGCCGGCGGACGGCACGGAGTAGTCCCGGTGTGGACGCTCGCGCTGCGCGGTGGCGCGCGTGTCGCGGTGGTCGCGGCGGAGTGGTGCGACGCGTTCGGCGTCGTCACCCGCGGGCGGGTGCAGCTGGAGCTGCGCGACGGCGAGCCCGGGCCGGTCCTCGGACGCGACGCCGGGTTCTGGCTCCGCGGCACCGGCGTCCGCGCCCTGCGCAACCCCGGCCGTCGCACGGCGAGGGTGCGCATCGTCACGCCCAGGGCCAGGACCGTCACATGCCAGTCAACACACCCCGTACGCCAGTTACCGAATGATGGAGGAACGACATGAACAGCATGAATGACACCGGGGTCGTCGCAGGCCCGGCATCGGGCCAGACCAGCCACACCCACCGACTCCGCGGGCTCGCCGTCACCGGCTTCATTGCCACGCTCGCGGCGATGGTGGCCACCACCCTCGCCGCTGCGCTTGCCCAGGCCGTTGGCGTCGACTTCGAGGTCCCCGATGGTGGCGAGACGATCCCGTTGTCCGGGTTCGCCGTGGTGACCGGCTTCTTCTCGGTCGTGGGCATCGTCATCGCCGTCGCTCTTCTTCGTTGGAGCGCTCGCCCCGCCGAGCGATTCGTGTGGACGGCAGTGTCGCTGACCGCGATCTCGTTGGTCCCGCCCCTCCTCTCCGGGGCAAACACCGCCACCACCACCGCCCTCCTCGGGCTACACCTCGTCGCTGCGACGGTGATGATCCCCACCCTGGCGCGGAGCCTCCGCACCCGGACCGATTGACGATCCCGCAACGGGACAACGCACGGGCATTCGCCCGGTCAGGCGCATGCCGTCGCGGATGTTCAGGGACATGAGGATGAGGTTGACCAGGCCGGCGGCGAGTTCGATCGATTGCACGGCGACAAAGGTGGCGCCAAAGTCTCCCCGCGAGGCGAGGCGATCCAGGTAGATGACGGCAGGGACCAGGATGAGAAGTCCGTTGGCGGCGATGAATGGCATGCGGTGCTTCTTCGCGAGGATCCTTGGGTCGGTCGAACCTTGACCCATGTACGCGCCGCTCGCCCCGGCGGCGGCGAGAGCCGGCACCAGGAGGAACAAACCGAAGGCGATGGCCTCTTTGATGAAGGCGATCTGTGTCTTGGTGCCCAGCAGCTCGACGCTGATCGTCGAGAGCCAGAATGTGGCGATGGCGACGAAGGCCGTGAGAGCGGCGGCCACGTGGATTCGTCTGCTCATGAGTCCTCCTCCTCGTAGGGAGCATCCGTTCGGGCTGATTCCAGGTTGGCTATGGCTCTCGCGACCAACCTCATCAGCGTTCGCTTCTCTGCCTCGGTGAAGTCAGCCGTTGCCACGGCGTTGGCCTCGGCGGCAGCCTGCACAAGCTCGTCCTCCAGCGCGCGTGCACGGGGAGTCAGGAAGATGAGGGCGCGGCGGCCGTCGTTGGGATCGGGTATGCGCTCGACGAGCTCGTCCCGCTCCATCCGCTTCAGCGTGTGCGCCATCGTCGACTGATCGATGCGGACCTGTTCCCGTAGCTCGGACTGCGTCACCTGGTCACGTTCGAAGAGGGCCAGGAGCTGGGCGAACTGACCAGGCACCACCCCATGCCGGATGGTGCGTGTGCGCAACTCCTGTGCCAACAGGCGGGCCAGGTGATTGACCTGATAGCCGAACGACTCCTGACGCTTCACGGTGTCCCCTAGGTACATGGCTTGCCATCTATACTACATGGCTAGCCATGCAAAGAGACAGGTCCGCGCTGGGCACGGCTCCAGCCGCTACTTTGACTCGTGCCTCGCAACCGGACCCTGGCGTGCGTCTTCGCGCATCCAGATGACGACGCGTACGGGGTTGCGGGCAGCGTCGCGCTGCACTCCGATGACCCAGACTTCAGGTTCGTCCTGATCCACGCCACGTTCGGCGAGCAGGGGGACATTCGAGACGGATTCGCGGCAACGCGCGAAACCCTTGGATCCGTTCGCCGGGGCGAAGATGAAGCCGCGTGGCGAGCACTCGGCCGCGTCCCCGACCGTCACGAGTGGCTTGGTCTGCCGGACGGTGGCGTCGCAGAGGTTCCCTTCGATGACGTTGTCTCGGCGGTCGCTGGGATCCTCGACGAGGAGGATCCCGCCGTAGTCGTCACATTCGGTCCCGACGGCATCTTCGGGCACCCCGACCACATCGCGATCGGCGCAGCCACCGACGAAGCCTTCGCGCGACTCCGTTCCGAGCACAGGTCTGGCTTCCAACGGCTCGCGCATGGCGCGGTCCCGCAGTCAGTGTTCGAGCGCTGGAACCGCCAACGCGCCGAGCTCGGGCTCTACACCTTCGACCCGACGCAGACGTACCACATGCGCGGCATCCCGGACGATCAGATCCGGATAACCGTCGACTGCCGCGAAGCCGCCAGCCGCATCGTGGCCGGCCTCCGTGAGCACAAGAGCCAACTGCACGTCATGTCCGACGACCCGTCGAACACGGCTCAGTGGGAGCGGCGTGTTGGGCGGGAGTGGTACGCGATCGCCTGGCCCGAGCGCGAACGCGATGCACCGATGCTGACCGACCTTTTCGACGATCTCACCTGACTCCCCTGGGCGCTGGCCCGACGGGGGCCGGGAAACTGCGGAGCCGCTATGGCGTACTCGTGCCTAGGGGAGTAAGCAGGGTTCAACCGGCGGTGCCGGACCGGGCACTGCCCCGTCCTAGAGAGGAGTGGGCCGTGTACGCACGATCCACCACGTTCCACGGGAGGCCCGGCAACATCGATGCGGGCATCACGTTCGTCAAGAACGAGGCCGTGCCCATGCTCGACAAGATCGAGGGATGTCGTGGCCTCTCGATGCTGGTCGACCGCGAGACCGGGCGGTGCATCGCAACAAGTTCGTGGGAGAACGAGGAGGCCATGCGCGCCAGCGACGAGCAGCTTCGCCCCATCCGCGATCGCGGGCGGGACATCCTCGGCGGCTCCATGCAGATGGACGAGTGGGAGATCGCCGTCATGCACCGCACCCATCACGGCGAGTGCTGCCGAGTCAGCTGGTTGCAGGGTGACCTCGACGCCATGACGGAGACGGTCCGCACCGGGATCCTTCCCCAGCTCGAACAGACTCCTGGATTCTGCAGTGCGAGCCTGCTCGTGAATCGGTCGACCGGCCTGTGCTGCGCCACCACGGCCTGGGAGACCCGCGACGCCATGGAAGCCAGCCGCCCGTCGGCCGACGACATGCGCAGCCGGGCCGCGAAGGATGCGGGCGGCACAATCGTCGAGGTGCACGAGTTCGAGCTCGCCTACGCGCACCTGCACGTCCCCGAGATGGCCTGACGACCCCTCTGTGCGGCCGAGCCCGTCCCAGGCGCGCTCGGCCGCCGCCTACACGCTTCTCGAGCTCGTTGTGGGTCTGCGCGCCCGCCGCTGGTCCTGCGAGGATGACCGGGTGGGCGACGCGGGCGCGGTCAAGTACGTGATCACGTCGCCGCTGTCGCTCGCCCGGATCATGTGGTGGTACGGCGAGGACGGACTTTGGCCCGATGCGCTCCTGCTCGAGCCGGCCGTGGTGGCCGACCTCGCGCCGCGCCGGCATCGACGCGGTGGACCGATGCCGGACCGGCTCGACGTGAGCGAGCCCGAGCGATGGCGCGACCCGGTCCTCGCTGAGGTGTTCCGGCTGGTCCAGGAGCGCACGGGGTCACCGCTCGATGGTCCTCACCCTTGGCAGCTGCCGAGGCTGCGTGGACGGTATGCCCCAGGCTGAGGGCCGTAGTTCGATCCTCCGTGCATCGGAAGCCACCTCCGGCGTCGCGGGGACTGCATACTGCCGTTTGTCGGCATGAGGACGCACCAATCTGCCGATGAGCGATCCCGAGGGCCGAAGTGACCCCCGGCCAGGCCACGGGTCAACCGACTTGCCGGTTCAATCCTTCTTCGCAGCGGACGCGTCGACGCAGACGATTCCCTTGTTGCCGTCCTGGTCGGCGATCACGGTGAGCGAGGGCGCGTCGCTTTGATCGACGACCGTCCCACCCGCGGCGACGGCAGCGGCGATCCGTTGCTCGGCCACCTCGGGCGCCACATAGATCTCGATGTGGAACCGCTGACCCGGGGCCTCGTGTTCGTCGGCGTCCCCAAACCACAGGTTTGGCACCCGTCCCGTGGCATCCCGGATCTCGTCGCTGGGGGTCCCGCGGCCCTGGGCATCGGCGCTCCCGGTCAGTAGGGCGGCCCACACCGGGGCGATGGTCGCGGATCGCGACGTGTCGAGGCCGAGCTCGATGTCGCTGACCGAGGCCGGGTCGGCGTCGACCTCGTGGTCAATGGCTATCTCGGTGATCCGTCGCGCGAGGTCGACGTCCTGCTGGGTCACCCATTCAACGACGTGTTCGGTGCCTTCGTCGTCGCGGTAGATGGCGTCGTCGCTGACCAACTTGAAGTCGACGTACCCCTTACCGATGGACACGCTCGGGTGGTGGCCGAGCGCGTCGCCCGCCTCGCCCACCGCGGCGACGAACCGTGCGCCGGTGGCGAAGTCGTCGATCACGTAGCGCGCATGCAGTCCCTGGGCCAGCTTGCGCCAGTCGGTCAGGTTCGCCTCGGCGATCTGTTCGCCCTTCAGCATGTCCATGGACGGGGACCCTATCCGTGAATCAGCCCGTAGCACTGGCGCAATGAACAACCGTGTCTGCCGCGATCCGGACGGCTCGGACGCACGTCTGACCACCACGTACAGGCACCTGCGAACCCGCGCAAGAACCCGCGCATAGACCCGGGGTTGGTGGCGCGAATGTTTGCGCCCGCGGAACCCATCTGGTGAGGATGTGGGCATTCCCTCCCGATGTTCACTGGACGGGCGTCGCGAGGCTCGCTCAGCACGGTTCTGAAAAGAATCACCGAGAGATGAAGGGACGCACCATGACCACGAAGGCTGACTTCTCCGAAGAGGATTGGATGCGCGTCGTCCGAGCGCCGTTCGTCGCAGGGATGGCCATCACGCTCGCTGACCCCGGCGGCCCGATCGAGGCCGCCAAGGAGTCGATGGCCTCGATCAAGGCGGCGACGAACCCTCCAAGTCGTGAGCAGCTGTTGAGCGAGATCGCCCTCGACATCCAGGCACAGGTCCAGCAGCACCACAATCCCGTCAAGGGCTACCGCCCCACCGGCAGCACACCGCCCGGCGATCAGGTGCTCCAAGAGCTCAGCGACGTCAGCGCGATCGTCAACCAGCACGCAACACCGGAAGAGGCGGCCGCCTTCGGTAACTGGCTGGTCAGTACCGCACAAGCCGCTGCCGACGCAGCCAAGGAAGGCGGCTTCATGGGTTTTGGAGCCGAACTGGTCAGCGAACGCGAAACGGACATGATCGAGAAGGTCCGCGCAGCGGTGGGCTAGCTTCCCGCCTCAGGGTTCCGGCTCGCCCTGGCTGGCGAGGGGCCAGTCAGGCATCTGCTCCCCCGGGTTGAGCGGCCCACCCGAGTATCGCGACGCGAGACCAACGCCCAACGCGGCCTCGCCGTCGCCTTGCCATCGACAGCGGCCGAACGCCCAGAGCACTATGAACCGGTGGGCACACGACGTGACCACGTTCGCATCGGATGAGGGTGTGGTCATGGCACTAGTCACGGATGTGCGCGTGCGGCAGCCACGCAAGGACGACGTAGTCAGCGACCGCTTGGTGGTCGCCGGCATCGGCGCCGGGTTCGAAGGAACCATCGGAATTCGGGTGCTCGGCCCGACGGGCAAAGTGCTGGCTACCGACTCCGCGCAGTCCAGCGGCGGCGGCATCGGCGTCGGTGACTTCGCTGCTCGAGTACGCATCCCCGACCCCCCGCGCGCTGGGACCCGGCTGACCGTCCAGGTCTTCGGAGACAACCCCGGCCTGCCGGACGAGGGACCGAGCCCCGGGTTCAACACGCGCGAGGTCGAGGTGATCTGCTTCCCCAACTCCCACGGCTTCCTGATCTACCGGGTGGAGTCGGGCGACACGCTCACCGAGATCGTGCGCAAGCTCAGGGATCTTACGAAGGTCACGGTCGGCCAGGTCGTCAAAGCCAACCCGCGGATCCAGGACCCTGACCAGATTCAGGTCGGCTGGCGACTGCGAGTTCCCCTCCAAGACTGAGGATCCTCCCGCACACTGAGGAACCCACGTGATGCCGGCTTCACGTCGACTCAACAGGCGGGCCGACGGACCGACTCATGATCGGCAGATGCCCAAAGCCGACCGCGTCATATCGCCGCGTGAGCAGCCGCCGCAGCCGACGTCTAGGCTCCGCACGTGTTGATGCTGCATGTCCGTCTGGCCGCGAAGCCCGGGAAGCGCGATGAGCTGCTGGCCATCTTGGAGGAGGCGGATCAGGACGAACGGATGCCGGGCTGTCGGCTGTACCTCGTCGCTGTCGAAGAGACCGATCCTGACGGCGTCTGGGTGACCGAAGTGTGGGAGTCCGAAGCCGCCCACGCCGCCTCATTGCAGTTGGAACGGGTCAAGCAGCAGATCGCGCGAGCGACGCCAATCCTTGACCCCGGGGGCTTTAAGCGCCAGCAGCTCGACGCTCGCACGGGCATTCCCGCCTGACGAGTCCGGCCGGACGCAGGCCAGGCTGGTCATGGATCCTCGCCCGAGCTGGGTGATGAGAACACCATCGTCACGCCGCCGAACGCCGACGACGAAGCGGGCGCCTCCGCGGGCTGAGGCCGCCAAGACTCCGCCCATCCACGGTCCCCTCCGCCGCTCGGGCGTCAGGCGCTGGCGGGGTGGGCACGCATCAGTGCGCGACCCCCGAGGGACATCAAGCTTCGCCGAGCTCAGCTCTGTCGCCGACCGCTCGCCCCCGCGCAATTGATGCAGGTGCGTGCGGCCGGTCTCGCAGTGAGCCGACCCTGGCCGATGGGCCTGCCACATCCTTCGCATGTGCCGTATGTGCCGGCGTCCAACCGCTGCACAGCAGCGTCGATCTCCGCAAGGCGGAGTTCCGCCTGTCTGATCAGCGCTCCCACCTGCGACCGTTCGAAGGCGATCGTTGCACCTTCTGGATCGTGCTCGTCATCAGCATTGGTGTCTCGGGAGGCCGCCACCACTGCGCTGAAGTTGTCGGTCAGGCTCGCAAGCCGTCTGAGCATCTGTTGACGCTCGACCTCGAGCTGCCCGCGGGAGTGATGCACATCGGCGATCCTGACATCGTCGGCCCTAGCTGCCACCGAGACGGTTTCTCCGCCGTGGCATCGGGGAACCTGATGGCGAGAGAGTCACACACTGCCGAGGAGACGCGCATGAACGCCACCGAGCCGCCCCCTTCGATCGTGCGCTGGACCCGGCGGCTCGAGGAGGCCACGGCGCTCGACGCGCCGGTGCGTGCCTTGGAGCCTTCCGTTCGCGCCCTGTTTGGAACCGGTACGCGTGCCTCGGTGCTGCGGGGCGACTGGCTCGGTCACGCGGTCCACCCACTGCTGACTGACGTCGTGATCGGCACTTGGACCTCTGCCACGGTGCTTGACCTGTTCGGGGGGCGCGACTCCTCGGAGCCAGCCAAGAGACTCGTTGGCATCGGTCTACTCGCGGTTGGTCCGACTGCATGGACCGGATGGGCGGAGTGGTCGGCAGCCGGGTCGCGGGACAAGCGGGTCGGACTCGTCCACGCTGTCACCAACGGTCTCGCAATCGGCGTCTACGCATCGTCGTGGATCGCCCGCAAGCGGGGACGGCACGACGCCGGGGCCAGGCTCGCCATGACCGGAGCGGCCGTATCGGGAATCGGCGCCTACCTGGGCGGCCACCTCGCGGCGACACGCAAGGTAGGTAGCCACCACCCTGCCTACGACGAGGCTCCGAGGGTCTGACAGCTTCATCTACAGCAAGTGAGCGGGCTGAGGCGGCTGCGTCGTTCCGCCGAGCAACGCTGGACGCGGGCGTGACGAGATCTAAGGTGCGTGAGCATGGCTGAAGTAGTGTTGCGGGTCCGACTTGTGAGCGGGGACCAACTCGACGTCAGGTCGGGGAAGACGCGGTCGACCAGAACGAGGTCATCCAGCAACTCATCGAAACGCTCCCGGAGGACTTGGGCCTGCTTCGCACCCGCCACGGTGACCGGCTCATGGTGCTCTATGGCAGGGCGTGGAGGCCGTCGAGGTCGCGCCACGCGGCGCAGTCCTGTGAGCCAGGCCTACTGGGCCGCTGAGGCAAGTCGCGACGCGCGCACGTGTCGCGATCCGCTCGCACGAGTCGCTGTGCCGCCAGAGTCTTTCCGACGCGAGCGGCTGGGTCTTACCGCCTATGACCCAACCGACATCATCGAGCCAAGACCCACCTCGCCTACCGCAGCCAGCAGCTCGGCCTGGCCCGCTACCTGTGGCGAAGTCCGCATGGTCTCGAACGCCTCGTGGACGCCACCGGCACCCACGAGCTCGACCCTGCCCACGCACTCGAGCTCGCCCACGCCGGCGCGCTCAGCGCTGCCCTCGAGCGGATCGAGGCCGACCTGCCCAGACCGATCCGGTCCCTGGCGTCGCGCACTGCTGGCCCCCGACGATGGCGGGGGCCAGCAGGTCGTACGGGGCAAGTCAGTGGCTCAGGACCGGCACCTCGCTGACGTCGTCGGCCGGGGCCTCGGTGTCGGAGCCGGGACCCTCGACGGTCAGGTGGGGGAGCGCCCGGTCGAGCCAGGCGGGGAGCCACCAGTTGGCCTTGCCGAGCAGCGCCATCGTGGCCGGCACCAGCACCATCCTGACGATGGTGGCGTCGATGAGGATCGCGACGGCGAGCCCCAGGCCCAGCATCTTCAGCGACGGCACCGGGCTGGCGACGAAGCTGAGGAACACGACGATCATGATCAGCGCGGCCGAGGTGATCACCCGTCCGGT
>CAVWSM010000004.1:0-29517 GCA_963757805.1 uncultured Actinomycetota bacterium
AAGCGCGCGGACGGTGAGTACTCGAAGGGCAACGACGGGCGCGGGCATCCACTAGAGGCCAAAACTGGCGAAGATTCGGTGTGGCACGGGCGTTGGAGGTGGAGCATGAGCGACGGGATGACTTCCTGCGCTGGGTTGGGACTGGTCTCAAGGACGCCGAGGTCGCGCTGCACAACGGGGACGCCGCGCCCCGGTTCGCGATTTGGTCCAGCAACGACCCAGTCACGGTGCTTGGCGCGTGGACGTCGGGCACAGGCCCCCATGAGGTGGGCGACATCTTTCGTCAGCTCGAACACACCTTCTCGAACTGCACCTCGTACTCCCACGAGATCATCGCGGCCGACGTAACGGGGACATGGCCTACACCGTCGGCTACGAGCACACACGAGCGTCAATCAACGGAGCACCACGGCAGTACACCCTTCGGGCGACGCAGATCTACCGGCGTGAGGACGGGGAGTGGAAGGTCGTGCACCGCCACGCGGACACCGTGCCGGAGCGCGCGAGGTCGGAGTAGACATCGCCGTCCGAACAGTGGCCGCGTATGCGGATCTTCGAACGGGGGGAGGGGGTTGGGACACAACATCACCGGCTGACCCCGGCGCGACCACCGCTCCATGTCAGGCGTGGCCACCAAGCCGGATCGAAGCCGGTCACCGGCGGTGGGCCTACCGTGACGATCGCGGCCGTTGGGCCACGTCATGCGGTTGTCCGGTCCTGCCGCGAACCCGGGAGTCACGGTACGAGTCGGAAACCAAGAAGCAGGCCATTCAGATGCATGGCTCGAACTGCGTCTGCCCCTGACCATCGCCGACTTGAACCTCGTCGAGGCCGGCGGCGAATGGACAGTTCGACGCGGCAGAACACGGACAGCTGCTGCACCCAGACGCGCCACACGGTCGAGTGGACCCGGTGGCCCGGGCCGGCCAGTTCCTCGTGGACGCGCTGGATGGCCCCGACGAGCCCGGATTCTGGTACGTGAGCCGTAGGATCGGCCCGCGCACCCCCGACCCTCGTCGGGGACGAACGGCCGGCGGTGCGGACCGGTCGGCTTCCGCGCAATGAGCTCGCGGTGCCAGCGCAGAGGGTGGCGAGGGTGACGAGGAACGCGCCCCAACTCAACCCCGGCAGCAGCCGCGGACAGCGGCACCCGATCGGGCGTGCGACGTGACGGCGCAGCACCGCGACCTGAGACCGTAACGTCATAGCTCGACGTCCGTGGCGGAGTCCCCGCGCACCCTCAGCACACGATCGGGTCCACCGCGCTTCGCTTCACGGAGTGCATCAGCGACCAGAACGCGACCACACGGTCTGCCCCGACCAAGATCCTCGAAGCCGTTGAACCGGCAGGTCAACCACCGAATCGACGTTTGTGATACCCAACGGCGGGCGGTGTCGGTGGGCGTAGGTTGTTGTGGTGGACGAGGCGCAGTACCCGCTGTGGACCGTCCATATCGCCGACGTGGTGGACCGCCACCGGGGGCAGGTGTGCGCCCGGTGCGGCGAGGCAATTGCCGAGCCGGGAGTTACCTGGCCGCGGGGCCGGCTCGTGGCCATCCGCCACCTGAGGCGCCGAATCGAGGTCCGGCTCATCGATGCCCGCGACGATCTGCTGGAAGACGAGCGACCGTGCGGCGGGCGGTCGCCATCTCGGGTAAGCGGTGGGCGAGGAGCACTCCGATGAGTGGAGATTCGAGTCGCCTACGGCACGCTTGACCCCGCGGCCCCTTGGTTCGGACGCCGGTCCGTGAGCGGATGGACCTCGAAGGCGGGGTTTGTGGCTGCTGCGATCGGGCGGGATCGAGGCCGGATCGGGGGCCGGTCGGGGATCAGCGACAGCTTCGCAACGAGCATCTGAAGACCGGGACCGGCTTGCCGTTCAGCAGGACGCCGCTTTCGTACGAAGTTTGTGGCGAGTACCAGTTCTGGGTCTGTCCCTGTTCGTGGCAGCGGCGAGCATCTCCTCGACGGGTTGGAACGCGGACACCCTCGGCGCCGCTCGGCACCACACGGGCTCCAGGCGGCATCGTTGTGCAACCTGCAGGGCCTAGTGACGGGCGGTTGGCATGGCAAGGTTGGTCAGGGGGTCGGCTCGGGCTCAGACACCGGGGAGCAAAGGCAGCCGAACTCCTCCGGCGTAGGGGAGAGGCCTGGACAGCAGTAAAGGCCCGCAGTGCGGTCCTTTCCCGTTGTAGTCGTGGAGCTGTTACACCTCGGCCAGACTCTCGTCTGCTGCACGAACACCTGTCCGACGGTGATCTTGGGTGCGTCCGCGGGTGCAGTCTCGAGCTTCTCGTCGCCCACCCAGGTGGCGGCGGCGCGGGTGGACTCGTCGGCCTGTGCCGAGGTCTCGAAGAAGCCGATTGAGCTCATGACGCCGTCGCCGGCCCCGATCAGGTAGTAGCCGCTGAAGCCCGGAGCCTGCTCAGGCGGGGCAGCAGGTTATCGTCAACGTTCTGACGAGCTCCTGGGTGCGAGCCTGGTCGATTCCCTCGTAGCGTCGGATGGTTGCGTGCATGGGTGCTCCCGACTGTCTGCGTTCAGGTGGAGAACTCGGTTGAGTTCTCCCGGTGACTCAGGCCCGTGTGAAAGTCGAGGAGCCGGTCCGGAGCCTCAGGGGCTTCGTCTGGTTTTTGGCGCATCTCGAGTGTAGCAGACCTCCTGACGACGTATACTTACGTGACGACGTCCCTACCGTATCGACTTAGGAGGTTCGGTGTGTCCTTCTCAGTCACCCGGCCGCGTGTCCCGGATCGGGAGCTGGGTCCGCTGTTCATCCAGCTGGCGCAGGCGGGCTTTGAAATCCGATCATCAGGGCCGTCGTTGCCGATGACGCATCGGTCGAGGCGGCGGCTCCTGTTTCAGAGCCGAGGGCGGATCTCGCCAGGATCGCGGGTCGGGCGGGAACGGGAGGGCGAGTCGATCGGTGGCCGGAAGGGCGCGAGCAGGACTCGCGCTACCGCGTGATCTGGGTACGACCCGCGCCGAGGTGCGGACCACATCGGCCTTGGCGAAACGCTGCGGAAGAACAAGTGGGGCCGCGACCGAAAGTATGTCGTTGCCTTCCTCAGCAGCGGATCCCCCGCAGCAGCCGCTCGCCGAGTTCGCCGCCGCTGACGACTTCGAGGAGACGCGCGAGCTAGTCGCCGTCGTTCGTGGCAGCGATGGAGCGCGGCGTATGTACGGCCCGGGCGATGCACTTCCCCGCGTCTACAGGGAACGCTTTCGAACCCAGATGTACAGCGAGCGGGTCGTCTATCGGGGCGTCTGGAACAAGGTCGTCGTAGTCGCAAGGGAGGACGACGACGAAACCATGTTGGACCACGCGCTGATTCAGGGCCGGCGCCGCTACCCGATGCAGTCGTATGGGCATGGATAACCCGCCACCCAGCGTGAGCCCCCACTACGCCGGCGTGCGTCACGTCGATCCCCCGTGACGGAGAGGTCGACGACAGCACCTGAGTCGCATGAGCGGCGCGGTCATGAAGCGACCGCTGCGTCGGCGTCGGCAGACCCGGGGACATGTCTGTACCTCCGGCTATCTCGGGTGTCGGTGCCGCGTCACCGTTCGGGCAGGGGGAACCGCTCCGGTTGATGACGTTGTGGCTGCCGCTGCTGGTCCCTTGGAGGCGGCGGGGCTTGGCCTGCTGGGCGCCTGGGAGGCGCAGGGTGAGCACGCCAGCGTCTAGCCAGCACCTACAACGCTTCCACCCGGCGCAGGAACCCGCGCAGATCCAGGAAGTCGGCGAGCGACTGCCGGTGCTCTTCGCAGGCCACCCAGGTCTTTTCCCGCTCCGGCGCGTGGACCTTCGGATTGTTCCAGACCAGGACGTACGACGCCGACGACCGGCAGCCCCTCGCCGAGCAGACCACAGGGTCGCTCATCTGCTCGCGCCCGTCTGCGCGTGACACAGGGACAGGGCGACAGTGCGCCGCTCCGTTGTCGGCCCAGGCCCGCTTCAGAACGCTGAGTCGTAGCCTCGCAACGTCCACGTGGTCAGCCTGTCACCTCTCTGTGACCCCAGGGCAGCGCGCTTAGTGTCGCCCGGAATGCGGCAACTGTGGACGTTCCCGTGGCAGCGCGTTTCGACCGGCCCTCGGGATGGGCGGACGCTCAACTACGGTCGCCACGCACTCAGGGCGTCCGCACCAGCCTGGGCTACACGGCTACGGGCTGGGCGCCGGTTACGACCGGTGCCGTGTTGAGTCTCGCCGCGTCCGCAGGGCGGAAGCCTCTCACGAACAGGTAGAGGGCGAGGCGGGTCTCCCACGTATACGCCGGGGCGGTGATGAGGCCGAGGGCGATGGGTTCCTGTCGACCTGACGCAGGTCGGCTGCGCGAACCCCGCCGAGCTCGTCACGAGGTACGCCGACCTGCCGCTGGGAGCACGGAGGCCTCGGTCGTGGCGCTCTCGCCGAGTGGCTGGGCGTCGGTGAGTCGCAACACTGTGTAGGCGCCATTTCTCCGTCGTGACCAGCGCCATGTCGAGGCCACTGACCCTGATGCCGTGACACCATTCGTGACGCGAAATGACGTCAACTCATGCGCGTGACGCGGCTGGTGGGGCCGTGCGTGATGACAAAGTCGCAGGCAGAGGCCAGATATGCCGTGATCGTGGATCCTTTTCCGCGGGTTGTCGGTTCGAGTCCGACGAGGCCCACCCCTGCAACGGAATCCGGCGTCAGTCGAACCGCTGCGAACCAGAAACGAACCATCTACTGGCTTCGGCGTCGACGAGCGGATCCAGCGCCGCGGCGCAGTCGGCGGTAGTGACGGCGCGGCGGCCGAGGTAGAAGTCGAGCGTCGTCGAGGGCCGGGCGTGGCCGAGTTGGTCGGAGATTTGCCGGATGCTGAATCCCTCGTCGTCGAGCCGGGAGGCGACGGTCTTGCGGAAGACGTGGCTGGTCACCCACGGGTAGCCGATCCGGTCCATTGCCTGGCGCAGGTCAGCCTGGGTGTTGGACGGATCGCGGATCATCCCCGCCGGTGAAGTGAAGACGACACCGGCCGGTGCTGGCCGATCCGCAGCCCCGTGCCAAGCATGAACCGGGACTGCTAACGGCTGGCGTCGGTGAAAGGGGCGACGGTGGTGACCTGTTCAGCAGTCGGGATGCGTGTACTCAGGGAAGCAAAACAGACGACGGTAATGCGCCTGCGCGCCGGGCTAGCGAGCTCGCCGAGACCCCGACTAACACGGTGCGCGGCTAACGGCGTGCTGAGTCGAGAGGCTCGTGCTCGAGCTGATCGAGGTTCGGCGCCAGTTGCCGACCTGAGCGGCGGGTGCCGCGATGGAGCTTGCGTACGTCGGCGCCGCCGCTGGTGGGGTGGCCGTAGGCGCTGACCGCCAGGTCAGCTCTAGTCTTTGTGCTGCGCTCGCACCTCATGTCCGGCCACCTGTTTAATCAAAGGATCCTCCCATGTCCTCCCATGCTGGCACGGAGCAACAGAGTGTCGCGGACGCGCTGGCGCGGCGGGTCGAGGCGCGGCGGGGCGCCGAGTCTGTGTGGGTGGAGGCGTTGCGTGAGCTGGGGGCGGTGGACCGGGCGGTGTATGAGGCTGTGGCGGATACCCCCACGCCGGAGCTGGACGGCCCCGTTCGCCGGCTCTCGAACGCAGCGAACTACTCGCGCCTGTGGCTTGGTACCGCCGCCGTGATCGCCGTGCTCGCTGGCAGGCGCGGACGCCGCGCGGCGCTGGAGGGCGTGCTAGCGATCGGGGTGACCTCGGCGACGGTCAATCTCGGCATGAAGCCGCTTGCCAAGCGACGGCGCCCGGATCGCAGCGGCCACGCCATGTTTGCGGCTCGCGGTGTGCCGATGCCGGAATCCGACTCTTTCCCGTCCGGCCACGCGGCGTCGGCGTTCGCGTTCGCCTACGCGGTCGGCAGGCACCTGCCTGTGCTGGCCGTGCCGATCCGGTTGCTGGCGGGCGCCGTCGCCTACTCGCGAGTCCACACCGGCGTGCACTATCCGGGTGACGTGGTGATCGGTTCGATCGTGGGAGCCGGAACCGCAGCGACAGTCGCAGCAGCATGCGACCGCATCTACCGACTGCAGGACTCGAACTGAAGCGTGCCTAACCGGCAGCCCTGACGCGCCCGCATCTTCTCGTCGTATCAGCCCTCTGGTGGCGGACGCTCTTGCCTGACAGGCGATAACGGCGCCGATCGTGGCATGCCTTGATGGCGGGAGGAGATTCGGACCCGCAGAGCCCCAGGCCGGCTAGTGAACTGCAGCGGCGGGCTCAGATCGATCGCCTCGCCGTCAATCCCGGCGTGTACCGGTGGCAGCGCATTGACGTCCAGACGTGGCGAGCTCCACGCTCGCCCTGGAGGGTGGGGGGTCGCCCCCGGAGGGTCCGGGGCAGCGCCGGGTGCGTCGAGAACGATGATCCCGAGTCGGCCGCCGTCAAGCGCCGGACGGGCACCGGGGCTCAGCGGGCGATCGAGCATGTAAGGGTTGTTCGACACGAGCACAAGGGCGAGATGCTGGTGCTCGCGCCCGACATCGTCAACCAGGCGCAGGGCCGGCACCTCTGCGCTTGGACCGACCACCTTCTCGGCGGTCTTCAGGAGTGTGCGCATCTTGGCCTCGCGGTAGGCCGGACTGCGGACCGCTTCGCCGTAGATCCCGAGCGAGACGTTGTTGAGAAACAGGCGGCCGTTCACTTCCGCCACGTCGATCAGGCGCTCGATCCCGCCTGTGAACGCGTCGAGCGCGCCGAGCACATCGTGCGGATCCAGCCCCAGATCGAGAGCGAAGTGGTTGCGCGTCCCGGCCGGCACGCACACGAACGGAAGCCCATGCGCTACGGCCACCGCGGCCACGACCGCCAGCGACCCGTCGCCACCGGCCACCCCCAACGCGTCCGCGCCATTGGCCACGGCTTCCCGCGCCAGCGTTTCCAGACTCTGGCCCGGCGTAAAGATGACGGTCTCAATCCCTCGTTCGCGTGCCTGCTCGGCAACCGCAGCGCGTGCGGCCTTGCCCCCGCCAGATGTCGGGTTGACAAACAACACCGGCCGTTGCGGCGGATCCAACGACCGCCGGCCATGAGGCGACAGCTCCGACACCATCCACGACATTCTCGTGCGACGACTGTAAGCGCGCCATTCGCAAATCACCTGCCATCGATGACGGGATCACGGCCCCCACTTCCACGCCGAAGGCGATGACGCCAGCCACCGAGGGTGAACAGTGTCCGAGTCGCCTCGGATCAGTACGAGACGGTGAGACGGTCGCGGACGTCGGCGCCGGGATCGAGGAGCGAGACCAACCGATCACGTGCGCGGCGATGGCGGGCACGTCGGGCGGCGTGAAGTCGACCACGAGGCGCGGGCCGGAGAAGGGATCGGGTGTCCGCCCACCCGTATGCGCTGCGGCGCCGGGAGCCGCGCCCGACGTCCCGGGCCATCAGGTCCCGGCATCGGTTGTGCCTTCCGCTCCACGCAAAGCGTGTGCAGTACCACAGTATGCGGCACCTGAGTAACATAGGTGCTCACCGCATCCGAGTGAGAGGAGTTCCCGGCAGCCGGCACCTCGGCCGTCGGAGATGTCGGCAGGCGATGTCGGCTCCCGCCCGCGATCTATGCGCGGCTTTCCTCCGCAACCGATCGTGTCGTCCCGCCGGCCGGGAGGCCTCGAGCCCATCACCCGCCAAGGATGACGGCGGTCGGCACAACTGTCCGGGCCGTCGCCGGAGGAGGCCGACATGAGCTATCCCGCCATCGCAGACCACGGAATGATCGGGGATCTGCAGAGCGTCGCTCTCGTCGCGACCGACGGGACAATCGACTGGTTCTGTTGCCCGCGGTTCGACTCGCCAAGCGTCTTTGCGTCCCTGCTGGACGACCGCCGGGGTGGCCGCTTCGCGTTGGCGCCGGTGGCGCCGGCCCATTCGACGAAGCAGATGTACATGCCTGACACGGCGATCCTGGTGACGCGGTTCCTCTCGGAGTCGGGGATCGCCGAAGTCATCGATTTCATGCCGGTCGACCGGCCCAAGGTGGTGTCGGACCAACGCCGAATCGTGCGAGTGGTGCGGGGCATCCGTGGCGAGGCCGAGTTCGAGGCGAGGGTCGAACCGCGGTTCGACTACGGACGCCAGCCGCACAAGCTGCACATCAATGGCACAACCGCGGTCTTCGAGTCCAACGGGCAGCGCCTCCGCCTTACCAGCCTCTCGCCGCTCGAGCGCGACGGGGATGATGTCCGATCGAGGTTCACAGTGCGCGCGGGCGAGACCGCCGGGATGGTGCTCGAATCCGGTGCATCAAAAACACCGCAGCCGATTGGTGATGGCCAGATCATCCAGCTTTACCTCGACACGGTGGCGTACTGGGAGCGCTGGATCGGGCAGAGCACGTACCGCGGCCGCTGGCGGGAGGCGGTCGAGCGATCGGCCATCGCGCTCAAGCTGATGACCTACGCGCCCTCGGGCGGCCTCGTGGCCGCACCGACCGCCGGGCTGCCCGAGCAGGTGGGTGGTTCCCGCAACTGGGACTACCGGTTCACGTGGGTGCGCGACGGCTCGTTCTCCGTGTACGCGCTGCTCGGTTTGGGCTTCATCGAGGAGGCCGCCGCTTTCGGCGACTGGTTGCGCGCCCGGGTGGAGGAGCGCGCTGGGGACGGCTCCGGTCCGCTCAGGATCATGTACCGGGTCGACGGCAGCTCGGATCTCACCGAGGAAACGCTCGATCACCTCGACGGATACATGGGTTCCCGTCCCGTGCGGGTGGGCAACGGCGCCGCGGACCAGCTGCAGCTCGACATCTATGGCGAAGCGATGAACTCGCTCTACGCCCTGGACACCAGTGGGCTCGGCGACTGGGGCATCGGCCACGACGGCTGGAACCACATCGTCGGCATCGTCGACTGGCTCTGCGAGCACTGGCAGGACCCGGATGAGGGCATCTGGGAGACGCGCGGTGGCCGGCGTCGCTTTACGTACGGGCAGGTCATGTCCTGGGTGGCGTTGGACCGTGCAGTCCGCATGGCCACCAACCGGAGCCGCCCCGCCGACCTGGGCCGTTGGCTCCGAGAGCGCGACCGCATCCACACACAGGTGATGACCAAGGGCTGGAACGACCGGCTCGGCGCCTTCGTCCAGTACGAGGGCGGTGACGTGCTCGACGCCTCCCTCGTGTTCATGCCGCTGACGGGCTTTGTCGCCCCCAACGACCCGAGGTGGCAGTCGACCATGTCGGCGATGGACAGGACGCTCGTCGACGACAGCCTCGTGTACCGGTACGACCCGAAGGCCTCACCCGACGGCCTCCCGGGCTCGGAGGGCACCTTCTCGCTGTGTACGTTCCTCTATGTCAATGCGCTCGCGCGCGCGGGCCGGCTCGACGACGCGCGCCTGACGTTCACAAAGATGCTGACGTACGGGAACCACCTCGGCCTCTATGCGGAGGAGATCGACCCCACCGGGCAACAGGTCGGCAACTTCCCGCAGGCCTTCACCCACCTCGCCCTCATCGCGGCGGTCGTGGCCCTCGACAAGAGGCTGGACACCCAAAGGGCAGAATTGATGCGACGACTGGGAACGGCGGCGGGCCTGATCGCATGACCGGAGCAATGAGCACGCTGCAGAGGGAGAACCCGCCCCGGGGGCGCCGTCAGCGAACTCCCACTCAGCGGCGGGGCCATCGCATCCGGAGCCCGGAATCGCAGCGCTCGTCGTGTTCATGGTGCAGAACAGCACGGACCTACGGCTCAGCTTCCTCGTGTAGGACTCCACCCTGCCCATATGTTGCTCACGTTTGGCATCGGTGCTCGTTGATGCCCTGATCTCGTTCGCCTCGGCGTGTTGCGGCGACGCCGGCGCCGGAAGGAACGCCGTCAGGCGCGCGGGGGCTGACCTCGGGTCACAGTCCGAACCGCGACAACCAGGTGGGAGCACAACGTCACCCGGTCGAGAGGTGCTCTGGGATGACGTCGCATAGCAGGCCGTGCAGGCGCTTGAGGATGCGGGTGCTAGATCGCCGTAATTCTGCTGAGGCTGAGGTCCCAGCGTCAACGCTGACGCTTGCCTGGCTGTCGTGACCGATGCACACTTGCCACGAGAGCGGGGGAAGCCATGTGGGTGACCATTTCTCCGCCGCGGGGTCGAGAACTACCGCTGCTGCAGCGACACTGATCGCCGAGTAGAGGTCGCCGTTGGACGGGTCTGGTCCCGGATCTCGCCGGCGAGCACACGCAGGACGTCACA
The DNA here is from genome assembly GCA_963757805.1 of uncultured Actinomycetota bacterium. GTDB lineage: Bacteria > Actinomycetota > Actinomycetes > Jiangellales > Jiangellaceae > CAVWSM01. The sequence goes on from CAVWSM010000004.1 coordinate 10,214, forward strand.
TGAGCTTCGCTACCTGCTGGAACCCGCGGCGGTCGGCAGCCCGGCACAGGCGGCCCGATCGGCCGGTGGTTGACCAAGCGGGTTGTGAACCGGTTCCGGCGCAAGGCGAGGCGATGGGAATGGGCTTTAATGCCCTGGTCCCAACGACCATCCGTTGCACGAGCGGGCGCGAACGCAATGCGGTCGCGAGCATCGTAGGTCGGGACCCGAGATGAGCGCCGAAGCCACCGATCCGACCTCGGTCGCCCGCGAGCAGCCCGTGCGCGTGATCTTCGGCGCGCTGATGTTGGTGGTGCTGTTGGCGTCCCTCGACCAGACGATCGTCGCTACCGCGCTGCCCACGATCGTCGGTGAGCTCGGGGGCGCCTCGAACGTCTCGTGGGTCGTCACCGCCTACCTGCTTGCCTCCACCGTGGTCGGTCCGGTGTACGGGAAGCTCGGCGACCTGTACGGGCGCAAGATCGTGCTGCAGGCGGCGATCTTGCTGTTCTTGGCCGGCTCGGTGCTGTGCGGGGCGGCGCAGGACATGACGCAGCTGATCGCGTTCCGCGCGGTCCAGGGTGTCGGCGGCGGCGGTCTGATGGTCGTCACGATCGCCGTCGTGGGGGACATCATCCCGCCCCGCGATCGCGGGCGCTACCAGGGGTTCCTCGGCGGCATACTTGGCGTCTCGACCGTGCTCGGGCCGCTGCTCGGCGGGTTCATCGTCGAGAACTTCTCGTGGCGCTGGATCTTCTACGTCAACCTGCCGGTCGGGCTGATCGCGCTCGCCGTGATCGCGGGCGCGTTCGCGGCCCCCGTCGACCGAGTGAAGCACCGGATCGACTACGCCGGAGCCACGCTGTTGGCCGGCGGTCTGTCAGCGATCGTGCTGTACACGACGCTCGGCGGCACCGAGTACCCATGGGGCTCGACGTTCATGCTCGCGCTGGTGGCGGCGGGCGTCGTGTTGCTGGCGGGGTTCGTGCTCGTGGAGCGGAGCGCGGCGGAGCCGATCTTGCCGATGAGGCTGTTCCGCAACCGCGTGTTCAGCGTCAGCGGCGCGATCGGGTTCCTCGTCGGCGCGGGGTTGTTCGGTGCGGTCACGTTCCTGCCGCTGTATCTGCAGACCGTCAGGGGCAACGGCCCGACGACATCCGGCCTGTTGATGACGCCGATGATGGCCGGCATGCTGATCACGTCGATCGGGAGCGGACAGGCGATCAGCCGGATCGGACGCTACAGGCCGTTTCCGATCGCCGGCACCGCGATCATGGCGGTCGGGTTCGTGTTGTTGTCGCGCCTGGAGGTGGACACGTCGGCGGTGGTCAGCGGCGCCTACATGCTGGTGCTCGGGCTCGGGCTGGGGCTTGTGATGCAGGTGCTCGTGCTGGCGGTCCAGAACTCCGTCGACTACAGGGACCTCGGCGTCGCCACCTCCGGCACGACAATGTTCCGCCAGATGGGCGGCGCGATCGGCACGGCGGCGTTCGGCGCGATCTTCAACAACCAGCTCGCGGACAACCTCGCGGGCAGCCTGCCGGCGGGAGCCCAGCTGCCCGAGCAGACCGACCCGACGGCGGTCGAGCGGCTCGCGCCGGCGGTGCGAGCGGTCTACCGGGCCGCGGTCACGGACGCGCTCGAGCCGGTCTTCCTCACCGGGGCTGGCTTGGCGCTCCTCGCGTTCGCGTTCGCGTGGCTGCTGCCCGAGGTGCCGCTGCGGACTACCACGCAGGCGCCCGATTACGGCGACGGCTTCGAGGGCGCCAGCGACGACGACCCGTACCGCCGGATCGAACGTGCGCTGTCCCGGCTCGCCAGCCGTGAGGAGCGGTGGGAGATCTACGAGCGCGCGGCGGCCCGCGCCGCGGTCGACCTGCCGCCGTCGGAGCTGTGGCTGCTCGCATGCCTCGGCGAGCGCGGGCCGGTCACCGAGGCGCAGCTCGAAGCGCAGCTGGCGGTCGACGCTCAGCAGTTGTCGCCAGTGCTTGAGCAGCTGCGCCGGAAGGCGCTCGTACACACCAACGGGGAGATCACGCTGACGAGCTCGGGGAGGGAGAGCTACGAGCGCGTGGTCGCCGCCCTGTGCGACAACCTGCGCGAGCTGCTCGACGGCTGGAACCCGGAGGAGCATCCGGACCTGCAGCGGCTGATCGACCAGTTGGGCCGCGACCTCGTGCGCGAGATCCCGGCGCCCGCGTGAGACCCGATGAAAGCGGTCTATCACCGAGGCGAATACCGATCTCCACCGGCTGACCGTACGCCGCTCTACCGGTCGTCCGGAGCGCGAAGGTGCACCTGCCAGACTCCGTAGGTCGCATCGAGACCGCCCACGGTCCGGGCCGAAGTTTCACAACCAGGTTATTCAGGTGAGGCTCGAGCCTAATGAAGAGCTCGGCAAGCTCGGCTGGCCGCATGTCCCGCTTCCCGCCGATGCGAATCGACCGGACGCCGTTGCTCCAGTACGCCTCGAGTTCGACGGGGCGGGTGCCGATGCGGCGTTCACGCGTGATCGCAATCAGGCCGAGGGTGGCCACCGGGAGCCACTCGAGGTCGGGTCCCAGGGCACCTCGGGCCACAGCGGCCGAGGCTGCGATCATCTCGTAGCGCAGCGCCTGGTCGACGGACAGGTCGTAAGGGTCATGGCAGGCGACACGGGCGTCCCGCCAGGGCGGTGCAGATGTGCCGCAGCTGCGAGTGCAACGCCTGACGGGATCGTTCGGCGCGAAACTCGTTGTCGATCAGAAGACACCGACCCGAAACGGATGACGGCGATGATCAACGCCTGCACCCTCCTGGAGAACTATCGACTGTGACCGCAGTGAAGCTCGTCTGAGGCTGTAAGGACCATTGCCCGGCACCATGTGACGCGCGTCAAAGCGCTGACCCGGCAGCTCGTCCACCGGGTGAGTGCCTTGTGGCGTGCGCGCCCGCACTGCACCTTCGACCGAGTGACCGAGATCCTCGAGACCGTGTCCTTGAGCCGCCGCAGCAGGTGTGGCCGTCGGTACCACGCCTTGGAAGGCCCGTTGTCAACCCAACGCGACAGCCAGTCGCACTTGAGCACGGTCGCACCCGCGAGCCGGAGTGAGGAGGCGAACGACAGTCCCTGATCCCTCGTGAGCCGCCTGGACGCGCCGCGCCGGTCGCGCCGTTCGTCGACATCTGCCGAAGGCTTGACGGCATCCGCTCGGTCTTGAGCCGGCGGCAACTAGGCGGCAACCAGGCTGTGTGCCCACGCTCCGGTGTAGTTGCAGGAGCTGTCGGATCGGTTGGGCCGCGGACTAAGCGGCGCGGCTCCGGCGCCCGGGCAGGGTCATCCGGCTCTTCTCGACCCGTCGGGCGTCCTCTCCCCGGCAACCGGGATGCCGAGTCGGTCGAGGTCCGTCTCCGCTGTGAACCCGGTGGTCATCAGCGCGGTGTAGTCCGCCAGGGCGGGCACCTGGAAGTCCTGGCCGGTCACGGTCGGGGTGGTAGCGAGGCCCAGGGTGAGGCGACCGACGTGGTCGGAGCTGAGCCAGGTGGGGTCTCCGTGCGGTCGTGCGCGGTTGAGCAGCGGGGCGAAGGCGAGGCTGTTGACCCGCCGCTGATGGCCGACTTCGGTGGAGAGGGTTTGGCGCAGCATCCGGAGGGCTCCGCCGTGCATAGCTCTAGGGCTGGTCGCGGGCAGGGCGAGGTAGGCGGACAGGCCGAGGATCATGGTGTAACTGCCCCTTTGGGTCATCCTCGGGATGAAGGCGCGGGCGGCTGCGAAGTGGGCCCGGCTGGGGTCGACGAAGTAGGTGTTCCAGGCCCGTTCGTCGGTCTGCCAGACCGGCTGGCCCCCGTACCAGCCGCCGATGCTGGCCACTACGTGCGTCGGTTTGCCGGCGCGGTCGACGGCCTCCTGTGCGATCTTGCGCATGCCGTCGAAAGTTTGCGTGTCGCCTTCGATCCCGACGAGTCGGTCGACGCCCCCGTCGAGGGCCCGGCGGACGACCTCGATGCGATCGGCGCGGCGGCTAGGGACAACGACGGTGGCGCCAGCGGCGATGTGGGCCCGGACGATGCCTTCGCCGATGTTGCCGGTGCCGCCGAGGATGACGGTGGTCTGCCCGGACAGGTCGGCGGTGATCGGTTCATTCATGACGTGTGCCCGCTTTCCTCGACTCCCGCGGGGTCGATGTTGAAGTTGTCGCGGAAGACGTTGTGGGGGTCGTAACTGCGCTTGAGACCGCGAAGCCGGGCCAAGGTCGCCGGAGGGAATGCGTCGGCCAGTCGGCCCGGCCGGTCGTCGGACTCGAAGCTCGGGTAGAGGCCGTCGAAGTGCGGACGCAGGCGGTCCCACTCGCGGTTCATGCCGTCGCGGCTGCGGCCCAGTGCCCCCGGGAGGAAGTTGGCGTCCCGGTGGGCGTACGCCGTGGCCTCGGCGGGGACGTCGGCGACCGCGCCGCCGAGGGCACGGATCTGGAAGTAGAGCGCCTCACCACTGGCCAGCAGCTCGGCGAAACCACGCGCGAGGTCGACGGTGATGTGCCGGACCACGGCAGCCCGGGCGTGCGGCTCGCCCACCCCCCGGTGCGGCCCCGGGTAGACGTTGTCGATCACGTGCGGGTAGGGCACCACCTGCGCCGACTGCTGGGCCAGTCGCCCGACGGCGGCGAAAGGCGCCAGCAACTCGCGGATCTGCTCGGGCTGCTCGCTGTGCACGACGGTGTTGACCTGCGCCACAACCGGTTGGCCGGGGGATGTGGGCCCGAGGATCACCGAGCTGGTGACCTGGCGGGGCGCGGACTCCAGCGCTGTCCCCCAGTCGACGAGCAACCGGGCGGCGTCGTCGGCCACCAGCACGAACTGCGCGTACCCCACGGCGGAGACCGGCGACGCGGCGATCTCGAACGCGGTCACGACGCCGAAGTTGGACCCGGCCCCGCGGACTGCCCAGAACAGGTCGGGCAGGGTGGTTGCGTCGGCGCGCGCCGACGCGCCGTCGGCGAGCACCATCTCGACGGCTTGGACGCGGTCGATGGTCAGGCCGTGCTCGCGGACCAGCCAGCCCGCGCCGCCTGCGGTGGCCAGCCCCCCGACCCCGACGCCGCCGTAGTCGCCGCTGCTGATGCCCAGCCCGTGCGGCTGCAGCGTGCGTGCGACGTCGAGCCACCGGGCGCCCGGTTCTACGCGCACCACGCCCGTGCTGGGATCGGGCAGCGCGATGTCGTTCATGGCCGCGAGGTCGAGGACGATCCCGCCGTGGTTCGTCGAGCGGCCGGAGACGCCGTGTCCGCCGCTGCGGATGGAGAAGGGCAGGTCCGGGTGCTTCGCGGCGAGCAGGACGGCCGAGCGCACGTGCTCGGCGTGCCGGGCCTGCAGGATGATGGCCGGCGCCCCTCCTCGGAAGAACGTCGGCGCGAGGTCGCGGTAGAACGGGTCCTGCGGCGTGACGGCCACCGCCTGCAGATCGTCGGGCAGTTGTGCGCGGGTGAGCGCGCGGTCCGGTACGGAGGTAGTCACGGCCGACCTCGCAGGACAACGCGGCCGGGCCGGGCCGGGGCGGTCACACGTCACGCCTGGTGATGGCCACCGTCGCGGCGCCCAGCGCGGCCACGACCCAGGCCACCAGGACGAGGGCTCCGGCGCCGGCGTCGAGCACCTTGTCTCCGCTGCCCATCACGGTGGTGAAGGCGGCGGCAGCGGAGCTGGGCAGGTACTGCAGGACGGAGTCCCAGCTGGCGGGCAGCAGCGTGGCGGCCAGAGCCGGCACGATCAGGATGCCGCCGATCAGGACGCCGATGCTGGCGGCGACACTGCGCAGCAGGATGCCGAGGCCGAGGCCGAGCACCGCGACTGCGGTCAGGTATCCGGCCATGCCGAGGACCTGGGACAGCACGCCGTCGTCGGTGAGAGCGACGGTGGGGCCGTCACCGGCGGCGAGCAAGCCCATCCCGACGCCGTAGCTGGCGAAGACAGCGACCAGGGCGGTGGTGAGCACGACGCCGGTCAGCACGGTCGCCTTGGACACGACGACCTGCCAACGCCTCGGCACCGCCGCGACGGTGGCCGCGATCATCCGCGACCCGTACTCGCGGGCACCGGCGAGCGCGCCGAGCACACCGACGAGCAGCACCGCGAGATTGGCGCCGGCGAACACCGTGGACAGCGGGTCGGTGCCTCCCAACCCACCACCCCCGTCGCCGGGGTCGGTCACCGAGCCGGTGGACATGGCCGCGGAGAGCGCCCCGACGCCGACCAGGACGAGGACCACCGAGGCCATCCCGATCCAGGTGCTCTGGAGGGTGCGGAGCTTCACCCACTCCGCGCGGATGGCTCGGCCCAGGGTCTGCCGGTAGTTCGTGGTGGCGCCCGACGTAACGACGGGCCGCGTGGTCGCCGGGGCTGTGGTGGTCAAGGTGGTCAGGCTGGTCATGGTGTCGCTTTCGGGTAGTAGGAGTGGTGGGTGCTCATCAGGCGGCCATTCGGGACTCGGATTCACCCGGCACGGTGCCGGCGTTGCCGTCGGGGGTGCGGACAGCGGCGTACTCGACGCTCTCGCGGGTGAGCTCCAGATACGCGGTCTCCAGGGAGGGCGTGATCGGTGACAGCTCGTGGAGGCGGAGCCCGTGTGCGGCGGCGATGTCGCCGATCGCGTCCGCACCCAACCCGCGGACCTCGAACGTGCCGGCCTCACGGGTGGTAAGGCTGACACCGTCGCGGGCGAGCAGCGGTGCGAGTGCGCCGGAGTCGGGCGACGCGACGACAATCATGCCGTCGGAGGAGTCCTCGATGAAGGCCGCCATCGACGTGTCGGCGAGGATGCGGCCCTGCCCGATGACCAGGAGGTGGTCCGCGACCAGCTGCATCTCGCTCATCAGGTGGGAGGAGAGCAGCACGGTGCGTCCCTCGGCGGCGAGCTCGGTGAGGAGCGCGCGGATCCACTGGACGCCGTCGATGTCCAGGCCGTTGACGGGCTCGTCGAGGATGAGGACGCCGGGATCGGCCAGCAGCGCTGCGGCCACGCCGAGCCGCTGCCCCATCCCCAGCGAAAAGGAGCCGGCGGGCTTGTGGGCGACCTCGCTCAGACCCACCGCCGCCAGGACCTCATCCACGCGTCGGGTCCCGATTCCGACGGTCGCGCCGAGTGCGAGGAGGTGGTTGCGTGCGCTGCGGCTGGCGTCGACCCCCTCGGCGTCGAGCAATGCACCGACCTCGGCCAGCGGCGCGGCGGAGGCGACGTAGGGCCGCCCGTTGACCAGAGCGGCCCCCGAGGTCGGCCGGTGCAGGCCGAGGATCATCCGCATCGTCGTGGACTTCCCGGCCCCGTTGGGCCCGAGGAACCCGGTCACGCTTCCTGGTCGGATGACGGCGCTGATGCCGTCGACGGCGACCTTGTCGCCGTAGTGCTTGGTGAGCTGCTGGAGCTCGATCATGGCTGTCCTCGCAAGAGCTGACGTGAGACCACAGGGCGGCGATCTCACTACTGACGATATCATCACACCAGATGGTCTCGTCAGTCAAGCGGTTGTGACGATCCCGTCACTACTGAGGAGTCAGGATTGGCCGGGGTGGGTTCAGTGCGAAGAGGGAGCCGGCATGGCAACGGACCTTCCGAGCCGGCTGGAGCGGCGTAAGGCGGCATCCGCGCCGCTCTCATCGAAGCGGCCAAGACCTTCATCGGGGCCGACAAGGTGAACGTCCCGATCTCGGAGAAAGTCGAGTGCCGTGCCACGCAATGATGCCGCTGCTGCCAGTGCGGACTCCGGCCGAGCGCCGCGAGCTTCCCCGCATGGATCAAGGACGGAGGCGGAGGCAAGGCTGGTACGCCCAAGGATGCCGAGCCTGATGCGATCCCGGCCAGGCGTGGGTCGATCCGGTATCCCGACGCACATCGTGGCCGTATATCTCGCGTCCGCAGGGACAACACAGCCTTGGCGCTCCGGGGAGAGCTCACCCCACGCGGCTCTCTCAGAACTAGCGACCGCCCATTTCCGAGCAGCTAACTGAGGATTCCGTCACATCCTCGCGTTCACCCCTTGCGCACAGTCATGAGTGACGATATCGTCAGTACTGCAGGAACATAACAAGTGGCCCTCACCGGGCCCGGAATCTCACGGAGGTAGTAGCTCATGACGCAGCACACGGATTTCTCCACGCGGCTGGATGGTCTGCAGCAGCGGGTCGCGACGGCCAGGTCAGCGGTGCAGGCCGCCGCGACCGAGTCCGACGCACAGCTCAGGCAGCGGATCGATCGGGCTCAGGCCGATCTGGACCAGTCAGTCAAGAACGCACGGCAGGAGGTCTCGCAGGCCTCCGACAGCGCCCGGGCGAAGTGGGCGCAGCTGAAGGCTGACGCCGCGGCCAAGATGAGCGACGTCAAGGCAAACATCGACAAGCGGAGCCGCCAGGTCGACGCCAAGGTGGCCGCCAGCGACGCGGACTGGGCAGAAGCTGACGCTGCCGAAGCCCTCGACTACGCCGACTGGGCGGTCGAGACCGCGCAGTTGGCCATGCTCGACGCCGTCCACGCCCGCGCCTACGCCGACAAGCTCGCCAAGGGCGCAGCCAACTCGTAATCCCAATCGGACTGGAGGCCATGAGGCCGCAGTTCTCCTAACAGCACTCCGCCGCGGCGGGCAGGGACGGTTGACGCCCCTGCCGCCGCGGCCTCACGGAGGTATTGCAATGACTAGTGATGTGAAGACCCCGAACGTGTTGCGCGACACGCTGCGGGCCGGCGCCCGGGAGGCGTCGGCGGCCTGGTGGTGGCTCTTGGCCCTTGGAGCGCTGTGGATCTGGTTCGGCACGTTCGTGCTGTCGTACAACGTGGGCAGCCTGGTCGCGGTGGCGACGTTCGTCGGCGTGGCGTTCCTGTTCGGCGGCATCACCCAGCTCGTGGTGGCCAGCCGGGTACCCACGATGCGGTGGCTGTCCATCGTGGGCGGGATCCTGGGGGTCGCCGCCGGCATCGTCACCTTCGTCTGGCCAGACATCACTCTCTACGTCGTGTCGATCATGGTGGCCTGGTATCTGATCGTCTTTGGCACCATCCACATCGTCAGCGCGCTGGCCGGTCCCAAGCTGTCGTGGTGGTGGACCGGGCTGCTGCTCGGCATCTCCGAGCTGGTGCTGGGGGTGTGGGCAGCGCGCTCCTGGGAGCGCTCGCTGGTGACGCTGGTGACCCTGGTCGGAGTGTGGGCCATCTGCCGCGGGGTCAGCGAGATCTTCGCCGCCTTCACCGTGCGCCAAGCCGGCAAGGAGGCGGAGCGGCTGGCGGCCTGACCGCCGCCCGGCCGCCCGAGCGGCCTCGCCCCGCCAGCGTTCTTCGCGACGACGTACCGGGCGAGGCCGCGGTCTTCAAACGGCTAGCGCCGGCTCGCGCCGGGCACGGAGCGAACAAGCAGAGGAGGGAGCGGGCCAGCCGGAACCGGTCAACCCTGCGCTGTTGAGGCATCTCAAAGAGCGCAGCATGCGCGCGGGAGAAGCGGGTGCCGACCAGTTCACGCGCTCCGCCGGTTCGATGAAGTTCGTATATATCCATGCCATCCGGCCATCTTGTGGATCAGCCTTGCGCGGTCGAAGCGCCTCGTGATCGCGGACCAGGAGTGGCGGACAGTGCCGGAGGAGCAGCAAAGAACGAGAGGCTGCTCCGCCTGTCCGACGAGATCCTCGATCTCACCAAGGTGATCCGCGCGGCAGGCCCGGAGCCCGGTGAAGAGCGGAACGTCCGCGACGGTGAGGTGAACGGGATGTTGCCTGCGCCTATGGTCCGTCGCGGGTTTGTGGGTGGCAGCTGTGGCGCAGGCCCGGCAGGTCGGGGCTGACCAAGGCGGCGGGACGGGACTCGGGCAGCCCGTCGGCGGCGATAGTGACTTCCCGGCTGCCGTGGTGCGACGGGGAAGTACTTGGGCGTCGCAGGCAATCGCGTACCGACTCGGCGGACAGCGGTAGCCGGTCAGCTGGGACGGGGTGCGGCGTTGGTCACGTTCTGACCGCTTTGACGAGCCGGCCGTAGCATCAGGAAGTCGTTGTCGAGTCGGCCGCGGAGCCGGTCCACGATTCGGGCAAGGGCAGCGAGCAGATCCGGCGTGCCTCCCTCGGCGTGAGGCCGAATGTGCGAAGCAAGGCCTCGGTCACGCGGTCGGCGGACTCAGCGTCGTCGCGTGCCGGTTGCTCGTGGAGCAGCTGACCCAAGGCAAGGGCACTCCCGGCGGCAATGCTCAAGGCCAGGTCGACGTCGGCGACCTTGAAGCGGCCCACCCGTGTGGCAGCCTCGATGTCGCGTCGGGCGCGAGGTCCGAGACCGGTCTCCGCACTGATGAGCTGCAGGCCGTGCTGGAGTCAGCACCTTGCTGAGCTCTGGCTCGCGTCGGTGTAGACGGCCCGTCAGTCGGAAGCTCTGGGCGAAGACCACCGCCGGGTCGTCGATCCCCTCGGTCAGTCGGTCCATCAGCGCGCCGTGCTGGTCCAGCACGTCCTCGATGGCGGCGGTGAACAGCTCCTCCTTGGTCTCGAAGTGGTTGTAGAAGGAACCCAGCCCCACGTCCGCGGCCTGAGTGATCTCGAGGACCGGAACGTTGATCTCGCCCCGCCGCGATGTAGGACTGCGCAGCCTTGATCAACGCTGCACGGGTGCGTGCCTTGCGACGCTCCAGGCGGGACGGGGCAACGGTGGCGACGGCGCTCACGGGCAACTCCTCTGATGCGGTTCTGTCAGAACTGACGATTCTTTCATCTAATCACTTCACTGAGGGTTTCGTCATCTACCTCTTGACGACGATAGCATCATGAGTGACGATATCATCATTCCAATGGAGGAGAGGCAGATGACAGACCCGTGGGATACCCATAGCGACCTGCACAGCGAGCAAGGCGGCCTGAAGGGGGAGCACCCCGGCCGGGCACGCAACCCTGTGGTCAAGGTGCACGACCTCGCCTGGCTGGAGTTCGAGAAGCCGGATCTGGACCGGGCGGAGCGGTTCGCCCACGCGTTCGGCTTCACCACCGCCTTGCGGACGCCGGACGAGGTGCAGCTGCGCGGCACCGACCCCGGCTCCCCGTGCGTCGTCATCCGGCGCGGGCCGCGGTCGCGATTCGCAGGTTCCGCCTTCCGTGCGGCCGACGGAGGTGACGTCGAACGTCTTGCCGCGGCGACGGGCCGAGAGGCGCGCAAGCTCCCGGAGAGCCTCGGCGGCCTGGCCGTGGACCTGGTGGACCCCAGCGGGGCAGTGGTGCGCGTCGTGTCAGACACCCACGAGCTCGCCGCGACTCCCTCTCAGCCGCCCCACGCGTTCAACTTCGGACACCACGTGGCGCGCAGCAACGCCACCCAGCGGCCGTCCCGAGAGCCGGCCCGGGTGCAACGGCTCGGCCATGTCGTGCTGCAGACCACGACGTACATCGAGACGCTCAACTGGTACCTCGAGCATCTCGGGCTCATCGTGAGCGACTTCCTCTATCTCCCCGGTCAGCGGGACCGCGGACCGGTGATGAGCTTCATCCGCTGCGACCGCGGGGACACCCCAACTGACCACCACACGCTGGCCATGCTGCTAGGCCCGGCCAACCGGTACGTGCATTCCGCGTATCAGGTGTCGGATCTTGACGCGCTCGCTGCCGGGGGTGAGTACCTCCTTGCCGAGGGATACCGCCGCTCCTGGGGCATCGGGCGTCACATCCAGGGAAGCCAGATCTTCGACTACTGGCGCGATCCCGACGGGTTCCTGGTCGAGCACTTCGCCGATGGCGACATGTTCGACTCCTCCCTCGAACCGGGGTGGGCACCGATGAGCACCACGGGTCTCGCCCAGTGGGGTCCGCCCGCCACCAAGGACTTCCTTGGGCTTACGCCGGTGGAATCCATGAAGGAGCTGCCCAACATCGCGCGGGCTCTCCGTCACGACAACGAACTCGACCTCCAGCGCTTGCTGGGCCTTCTGAAAGCGGTCAACTCATGAGCCTCTCCGTCTTACCGCACCGCTGACGCTTGGTGGGTCGCCACACCGGCCGGTGCCGCAAGAGTCGCCACTACGGCTGCCAGCACGGGGGAGCTTCTCGCCGACCGCGATGCCGTGGAAGGTGCGCTGGCGGCCAAGCGCACCGTCCCTCTCGACCAACTCGCCCTGGTGTCCCCAGTGACGACGCCATGCCGAGTGGTCGCGCAGATGACGAACTATGCGTCCCACGCCAAGGACTCCGGAATGAAGCCCAAGAGCGTCCCACTGACGTTCTTCAGGAAGTCCTCCGGCTCCATAAGCGGCCCCGACGACCAGATCGTCAAGCCTCCACACGTCCGTTTCCTCGACTACGAGGTGGAGATCGGGCTGGTGGTCGGCCGTGAGATCCCGGTCGGAACTGTCATCACCGATGACAACCTTTCCGACTACGTTGCCGGCCTGGTCATCACCAACGACGTGTCCGCCCGAGACGTCCAGCTCCCGCAGACCCAGTTCTACGAGGCGAAGTCCTACCCGACGTTCACGCCGGTCGGGCCCGCGCTGGTTCTCGTCGACGCCGACGAACTCAAACGGGTCCAGGACCTACGTCTCAAGCTTTGGGTGAACGGCGAGCTACGGCAGGACATGACCGCGTCGGACATGATCTACCGACCGGTTCAGGCGCTGCAGTCGCTCACCCGCTTTCAGCGGCTCGACCCGGGCGACCTGATCCTGACCGGGACACCGGTTGGCACCGCCCTGAGCGCACCGCCCAAGCCCGTCGAGATCATCGCCTCGCTGCTGCCTCCGGCGATCAAGTGGAAGGCCTTCTTCGCCGCGCAGGCCAAGAACGCCCGCTACCTGCAGGACGGCGATGTCGTCGAGACCCGTATCGCCACCGACGACGGCAGCCTCGACCTGGGGCGCCAGCACACTTCCGTGAGGTTTCCGAGATGAAAACGACGCCTTGATGTGGCCGAGGTACCTCGACTCCGGGGATCTCACCGAGATCGAGTCGATCTCCCTGGAGCAGCGTGGTCTGCCCGGCACGACGTACGACCTGCTCGTGCGGGCAGCCAGAACTTGGCCGGATCGTCCGGCGCTTGCCGTCCTTCCTGACGGAGAGAGCTGGAAACAACCCGGTGCGCCGGACGTTCTCCGAGCTGCTGGCTGACGTGCACCGGGTGGCGAACCTTCTGCATGGTCTCGGTGTTCGCCGTACGGACACCGTCGCGCTGATGTCGCCCAACTGCGATGAGCTGCTTACCGCAACGCTGGCTGCGCAGCTGGCCGGCATCGCCGCACCCGTGAACGGGAGTCTGTCCCCACCGCACGTGCGCGAGCTGCTCGCCCGGTCCGGCGCCCGCGTCCTCGTCGTTGCGGGGCCCGAGCTCGACGCAACGGCATGGCAAACGGGTCTCCGCCTCGCCCGAGAGGGCGTCGTCGACGCGCTCATCGTGCTCAGACCCACGGCCGCCGAGCAACCCGCTCCCGAACTGCCGCATGGCGAATTGCGGATCGGTTACCTGGCCGACCTCGCCGCCGGCCACGACGCCGCTGGCTTCGTCGGCGAGCTGCCTTCGCGCACCGATCTGGCCGCGCTGTTCCACACCGGCGGCACCACCGGAATCCCCAAGCTGGCGGCACACAGCCACACCAACGAGGTGACCGATGCCTGGATGATTGCGGCCATCGGTCTTCTCGACCAGGACTCCGTGTGCTTCGCCGCCCTGCCGCTGTTCCACGTGAACGCACTGGTCGTCACGCTGCTTGCCCCCTTGTTCAAGGGCCAGCAGGTCGTGTGGGCGGGGCCGGCCGGCTACCGCGACGCTGCGCTCCTGCGCAACTTCTGGCAGATCGTGCAACACCACAAGATCAGCACGATGAGCGCGGTGCCAACGATCTACGGCGCGCTGGCTCAACGACCGGTCGACGCCGACATCTCCAGCCTCCGGTTCGCCATGGTGGGCGCGTCGATGCTGCCCGGCACGATTCGAGACGCCTTCCAGGCTCGCACCGGCGTGCCACTGCTCGAGGGCTACGGGCTGACCGAGGCGACATGTGCCACCGCACGCAGCTTCCCGCACGAACCGAGGGCGGGTTCGGTCGGACAGCGCCTGCCCTACCAGAAGGTCAAGGCAGTACGTATCCACGAGGACGGCTCGTGGGAGGAGCTTCCAACCGGCGATGCAGGTGTCCTGGTGATCAACGGCCCGACGGTGTTCGCCGGATACGTCACCGGCCACAGCGACACGGGGCACGCGCTGGACAGTCTCGGCAAGCTCCACGACGGATGGCTCGACACCGGCGACCTCGGTCGCGTGGACCGCGACGGCTTCGTCTATCTCACCGGACGGGCGAAGGACATCATCATCCGTGGCGGGCACAACATCGACCCACTCGTGATCGAGGAGGCGCTGCTCGGCCACCCGGAGGTCAACGAAGCCGCCGCAGTCGGCCGGCCGGACGCGCACTCCGGTGAGGTCCCGGTGGCCTACGTCACCGTCGCTCCCAATGCCACCGTGACAGAACCGGAGCTGCTCGCCTGGGCGGCCGAGCACGTGAGCGAACGGGTGGCCGCCCCCAAGTCGGTGACCATCCTTGACGCCCTTCCCGTCACCGCGGTCGGGAAGTCCTACAAGCTCGGCCTGCGCGCCGACGCCGCCGGGAAAGCCCTGACCGACGCCCTCGCGGGCCTCGGAGGACATATCGCCGTCACGACAGCGATCGACGACGGCACCGTAACCGCCCGCCTCACCGTGTCCACAGAGGTCGACCAGGCAGCCGTCAAGGCCGTCGTCGACGCATTCACCATTCCATGGAAGTTGGAGATCCAGCCATGACTACCCCAATCCTTGTTTCGTTGGCCGCGCTCATCGCTGTCGCCTTTGCGGTGCTGGGCGCAAGCAAGATCCGAGCCGTTCCGGCGATGCAGGCCCGGGCCGCACACGTCGGTTTCAGTGTCGACGCCTACCAGCGCATCGGGGTCCTAGAGGTCGCGGGTGCCGCAGGAGTCCTGCTCGGCCTCGCGATACCCCCGCTCGGCGTGCTCGCCGCGTCCTGCCTACTACTTCTCATGCTCGGAGCGCTCGGCGCGCACCTGCGCCAGCACGACGGCCCCACCGAGATGGCACCAGCGCTCGTCGTCATCGCGCTGCTTGTGGCCTATCTGTGGCTCGCCGTCGCGGCCATCTGACCGATCTCGACGAGAACCGACCACGCACGCTTCCCGTCGCTGAATGGAGCAGCCCGATGAGCACCTCCTACGATGTCATCGTGGTGGGGTTGGGCCCTACCGGTCTCACCCTCGCCACCCTTCTCGGTCGCCGCGGGCTGAGCGTCCTCGTTCTCGAGCGGGAGCCGGAGTTCTACGGCAACGCCCGTGCGGTCTACACCGACGACGAGGCCATGCGCGCGTTCCAGGCCGCCGGTGTGGCCGATGGGCTTCACGCCGACATGAACGTCGACTCCGCCGTGCAGTGGGTGCGCGCGGACGGCGGCGTGATGGTCCAGTTCCAGCCGAAGGAGCGGCCCCACGGGTGGCCTGTCGTGAACTTCCTCTACCAGCCGTACCTGGAGAACACCCTGGAGGCGCTGCTGACGCGGTATCCGCAGGTCGAGGTGCGCCGCGGGCGAGAAGTCGTCGACTTCACGCAGGACTCGGCGGGCGTCTCGGTCGTGCATGCCGCCTCGACCGGCACGTCATACGGCCGAGGTGTCAGCGTCGTGGACGAAGGCACGTCCGAGACGGCACGGGCGCACTATGTCGTGGGCGCCGACGGCGGACACAGCGTCGTTCGGCTCAGGCTCGGCATCGACATGGTCGGCAAGAGCTACCCCGAACGTTGGCTGGTTACCGACCTCGCTGCCAGGGACGGAGCAGATCCCTTCCGCCACCTGCCCTACTTCAACTTCGTCTGTGACCCTGAGTCGCCCACGGTCAGCTGCCCGCTGCCCGGTGGGCACCACCGGTTCGAGTTCGCGCTGAAAGACGAGGACGACAAAGAAGACTTCGAGTCCGACGACACCGTCCGGCGGCTCATCGCCCAGTACGTCAACCCCGACGACGTCGTCGTCCTGCGTCAGCTCGTCTACACGTTCAACGCGGTCATTGCCGACCGCTGGCGGGAAGGGCGAGTCTTGCTCGCCGGCGACGCGGCGCACATGACTCCCCAGTTCGCCGGCCAAGGCATGAATGCCGGCATTCGAGATGCCCACAACCTGTCGTGGAAGCTCCAAGCCGTCGTCAGGCACGGCGCCGACCCAGCCATCCTCGACACCTACGAGTCCGAGCGCCGCCCCCATGCCAAGGCAATGATCGACTTCTCGGTGTTCAACAAGCGACTGGTTTCGATGAAGCATCCCATCAAGGCCAAGACGAGAAACGCCGCCCTGTGGACCGCGCTGCGGACGCCCTGGCTGGGTGGCTGGGTACGCAACATGGGGATGAAACCAAAGCCGCGCTATCGGAAGGGAACGTACCTCGGTCTTCGGCGTGGCTTCCGCGGCGTGGAGGGGCAGCTCGCGCCCCAGCCCCAGGTCCGCACTCACGACGGTCGGCTGGTCCGGCTCGACGACGTCCTGGGCATCGGCTGGGCCGTCGTCGGCATCGGCGTCGACCCCATCCAGGTCCTGGGTGCCGACCTTGAGCCCTGGCGACGGGTGGAGGCGACGTTCGCGACGCTGTACGGCCCCGGCGAGCGACCTCAGGGTCACCACCACGACACCCGGGGCAGGGCGGGTCTGCTCGAGCTGGAGGACACCACCGGCGCGCTCGCCGGCTGGCTCAGGCGGGCCGGGGCGCGGACAGGGTCAGTGCTCGTGCTCAGGCCGGACAAGTTCGTCTTCGGAGTCTCGGGCGAGGATCCCGCCGCGCTTACCCGCTCGCTCGAGTCGCAGCTCGGTCTCGCCCCCGCATCGACGGCATCACCAGATCAGGACCTGTGGGTCAGGTCGGCGAGATCGCGAACCGGGGGCACAACGTCATGAAGGGCTACTGGCAGCACCCGGAGGCCACCGCACAAGCGATACGGGACCGCTGGTTCTGCACCGGCGACATGGCGCGCCGCGACGAGGACGGCTACTACTTCATCGTCGACCGCAAGAAGGACGTCATCATTCGCGGGGGCTACAACGTCTACCCCCGAGAGATCGAGGAAGTGCTGTACGAGCATCCCGACGTCGGGGAAGCCGCGGTCGTCGGTGTGCCGCATCCCACGCACGGCGAAGAGGTATGCGCCGTCGTGGCGCTGCTGCCCGGAGCGGCCACGACACCGGACGAGCTTCGCCAGTTCGTCAAGGAGCGGGTGGCGGCGTACAAGTACCCGCGTCACGTCTGGCTGGTCGACAGCCTGCCCAAGGGGACCACCGGGAAGAATCTCAAGCGGGAGATCAAGCCACCGGCCGACCTCACCGAAGGAGACCGGCGATGACCGCGATTGCACGCGGCGACGCCACCGCGCAGGCGGCTCTTCGGCGCCAGATGAGTGAGAGCACCAGCTTGGACGACCGGTCGGGTGGACGGGCCGAGCCGTTCGACGTCCTGCTCGCCGCAGCCGCCCTCGGCACGTCTCGACGCTTCAATCCCGGCGTGGCCGGAGCGCGGCTTGCCTGGGAACTGGCTCGACGGCCACGGACGGTGGCCCAGCGCGGCTGGGCGCTGGCCGCCGAGCTCGGCCGTATCGCCGGCGGCACCTCGACGATCGAGCCGTCCCCACGCGACCGACGGTTCACCGACTCTGCCTGGGCCGGGAACCCGCTGCTGCACCGCCTGGTTCAGGCTTATCTCGCCAGCAGCGCGGCCGCGGAGACACTCCTCGACGACGCGGAGCTTGACTGGGCATCCGCGCAGCGGATGGGGTTCATCGCGGAGAACCTCATCGAGGCGCTGGCGCCGTCCAACTTCCCGTTCACCAACCCCGAGGCGCTCAAGGTGGCGATCGACACCGGTGGGCGCAACTTCGTCCGAGGGGCGGGCAACTTCCTGTCGGATGTGTCGGCGCCGCCAAGGACCCCCAGCATGGTCGACCCCACGCCCTATCGGCTGGGCGAGAACATCGCCACGTCACCGGGCGCAGTCGTGCTCCGAACCGAGATGTTCGAGCTCATCCAGTACCAGCCGACAACGGCCACAGTGCTCAGCACGCCGCTCCTGGTCATCCCAC
Source organism: uncultured Actinomycetota bacterium (assembly GCA_963757805.1). Lineage (GTDB taxonomy): Bacteria > Actinomycetota > Actinomycetes > Jiangellales > Jiangellaceae > CAVWSM01. Next base: position 28,263 of record CAVWSM010000004.1, read on the forward strand.
CGATGATCAACAAGTTCTACGTGATGGACCTCGCGCCCGGGCGCAGCATGGTGGAGTTCCTGGTGCAGCAGGGCGTGCAGGTCTTCATGGTGTCGTGGCGCAACCCCGACGCACGGCACCGCGACTGGGGGCTGGATCGGTATGCCCAGGCGGTTCTGGACGCCCTCGACGCCGTCGGGCAGGTCACCGCGAGCGAGCGGGCCGTGCTCTACGGTGCCTGTTCCGGCGGCATCCTTTCGGCCATGACCGCCGCGCACCTGCAGGCGATTGGCGAGTCCGACCGGCTGGCCGGGCTGACGCTGGTCGTCACCGTGCTCGACCAGTCCCGGGCGGGACTGGCTAGCTCCGTCGTGGACCGGCGTACGGCGGAAGCGGCCGCCGCGGTCTCGGCGCGCAAGGGCTACCTGGACGGCCGAACCCTCGCCGAAGTGTTCGCCTGGCTGCGGCCCGGAGACCTGATCTGGAACTACTGGGTGAACAACTACCTGCTCGGCAGGCAACCGCCGGCGTTCGACATCCTGTTCTGGAACGGCGATGTGACGAGAATGCCAGCGCGGCTGCACCGCGACTTCCTCGAGATGTCTGTCGAGAACTCCCTCGTCAAGCAGGGTGAGGCACAACTGCTGGGAACACCCGTGGACCTCAGCTCGGTCAAGGGCGACGCCTACGTGGTCGCCGGGGTCTCGGACCATCTGTGCGACTGGGAGTCCTGCTACCGCACCGCCCACCTCCTCGGCGGCACCACACGATTCGTCCTGTCGACCAGTGGCCACATCGCCGCGATCGTCAACCCGCCGGGCAACCCAAAGGCGAAGTACCAGGTGTCCGAGCAGAACCCCAAGAGCCCGCAGCGCTTCCTGAAGGAGGCGCAGCGCAAGGACGGAACCTGGTGGCACGACTACGCCGACTGGTTGCGGCAGCGGTGCGGGCCCGAAGTAGCTGCACCGAGTGAGCTAGGCGGCGGTGGGCTGCAACCACTCGGCGACGCACCCGGCACCTATGTCCTGGAGAGGTAGGAGGGGTTGATGAGGACCGACGACATCGGGCGGGCCCGCGGCACGGACTACTTCCTGATCGCAGAGCAGCTGACGGACTCCGAGCTCGACTACCTGATGCGCACCCGGGAGTTCGTCGACAGCGAAGTCCTCCCGGTCATCAACGGCTACTGGGAGCGGGCGGAGTTCCCGTTCCCGCTAGTGGAGAAGCTGGCCAAGCTCGACCTGGTAGGCGACGGCATCAAAGGCTACGGCTGCCC
>CAVWSM010000005.1:0-26552 GCA_963757805.1 uncultured Actinomycetota bacterium
ACCATTACGACCTGAACAGCAGGACGACCGAACAGACAGCGCCATCGCACACCCATCACGAGGAGTTCCAGTGACGGCTTCGGCACCTTCCAATCTGTCCATCCCCAGTCTGCGCGCGGAGTTCGACGGAGCGGTCATCGCGCCAGGCGACGAGAGCTACGACTCGGCGCGTCAAGTGTTCTATGGCGGCGCCGACCGTCGACCCGAGGCCATCGTGCAGCCCGACACCGCGGCAGGGGTCGCACGGGTGATTGCGCTCGCCCGCGAGAGCGGGCTCGAGCTCGCCGTCCGCGCGGGCGGTCACTCCGGGCTTGGATTCGGTGTGTCCGAAGGCGGCCTTGTCCTCGACCTGCGCCGGCTGCGCGACCTGGAGCTCGATGTGCCCAACCGCACCGCCTGGGCGGGCGGCGGGCTGACCGCGGGTGAATACACAGCCGCAGCCTCGGGGCACGGGCTCGCGACCGGATTCGGTGACACCGGGTCGGTTGGCATCGGCGGCATCACGCTCGGCGGCGGCATCGGCTTCCTGTTGCGCAAGCATGGCCTCACGATCGACAACCTGCTGGCCGCAGAGGTCGTCACCGCCGATGGCTCCGTCCTCCAGGTCGACGCCGAGAACCATCCCGATCTGTTCTGGGCGATCCGCGGCGGGGGCGGCAACTTCGGTGTCGTCACCCGGTTCAAGTTCCGTCTGCACGAGGTGCCATCGGTCGTGGGCGGCATGCTCATGCTGCCGGTGACACCTGACGTCATCGTCTCGTTCGTCGAGGCCGCCGACGCCGCGCCGCGCGAGCTGTCGACGATTGCCAATGTCATGCCAGCGCCGCCGATGCCGTTTGTCCCGGAGGAGTGGCACGGCAAGCTGGTGATTTTCGGCCTCCTCGCCTACGCCGGGTCCGCCGACGCCGGCGAAAAGGCGGTCGCGCCATTCCGCGCGCTGCCGAGCCCATCGTCGACATGGTCAAGCCGATCTCCTACGCGGAGATGTTCCCGCCGAGAGCCAGATGAGTACCACCCAATCGCGTCAGGTCGCACGCTCTTCACCGACAGGGTGGATCACGCACCGCAGCCCGCATCGTCGACGAGCTGCAGACTCCTTCGGCGGCGATGATGCGCGTTGTCCAGCTGCGGGTTCTGGGGGGTGCGATGGCCGACGTCCCGGATGACGCGACCGCGTTCGCGCACCGCCGCGCGCCCATCATGGGCAACGTGGCGGCACTAGGCACGTCAGTCGAGCAGGCCAAGTCGTTCGAGCCGTGGGTCGGAGGGCCTGACGCAGACGGTGCGCAACGGCAGCTCCGGCGTCTACGTCAACTTTGTGTCCCACGACGACCCGGCCATGGTGCGTGTCGCCTATCCGGGGAGCACCTGGGACCGTTTGGCGCAGGTCAAGCGACGCTACGACCCCGACAACCTGTTCCGGTTGAACCTCAACATCCCGCCCGCCTAGTCGGTCAACGCTGCCTGGCGCGACTTGTCAGGTTGTCAGGCTCAAGCCCGACGCGCGGGCCTGCGGAGATGCTCGCATGTGACAGTCTGACAACCTGACAAGTCGGTCGTGGGTCGGTTGCAGCCGGGGCGAGGAGAGCGCCACACCATGCGGGTCGTGTTCGTCGGGGTCGGGCGCATCGGCGCCGCCCATGCCGACGTCGTGCGAAGGCATCCTGCGATCGACAGCCTCGCCCTGGTCGACGCCGACCCCGACCGCGCCAGGGCCGTCGCGGAAAAGCTGGGCGTCGATGCGGCCTCCGACATCGACGAGGCGATGTCGCGAGCGGATGCCATGGTGGTCACCGCGCCCACCGCGGTCCATCCCGACATGATCGTCCGCGGCGTACGGCGAGGCATTCCGGTGTTCTGCGAGAAGCCGGTGGCAACCGACGTGGCCGGCCACCAGCGCGTCCTGGCGGAGGTGACTTCCGCCGGAGTGCCGGTGCAGATCGGATTCCAGCGCCGTTTCGACGCGGGCTATGTCGCGGTCCGACGGGCCGTGGCCGCAGGAGAGCTTGGCGAGCTGCGCCGCGTACACCTGGTCACCGCGGATCCTGCCCCGCCGCCGTCCGCCTACATCGCGATGTCCGGCGGCATCTACCGCGACCTCATGTGCACGACTTCGACATCGTGCGCTGGGTTACCGGTCGAGAGGTCGTCGAGGTCTACGCCCTCGGCGTCAACCGAGGCGACGCCTTCTTCGGCGACGCTGGCGACGTCGACGAGTCCGTGATCCTGCTAACCCTCGATGACGGGACCCTCGCGACCTGCCAGGGCTCTCGCTACAACGGCGCGGGCTATGACGTGCGCATGGACGTGGCCGGCACCCGCGCCACGTGGTCGGTCGGTCTGGACGACCGGACGCCTGTCCTTTCGGCCGAGCCCGGTGTCGAGTTTCCGGTGGGGAGTGCCTGGCCGAACTTCTGGGAGCGCTTCACGCCCGCCTACGTCGCCGAGATCGACGCCTTCGTCGAGCTTGTTGAGGGTCGCCGCGACAACCCGTGCACCGTCGCCGAAGCGCTCGAGGCCTTCTACGTCGCCGAGGCGGCCACCCGGTCGCGGCTCGAGCGCCGCGCGGTCACGATTGCGGAGGTGCGCGCCGCATGACGGCGCTCGCCGCGCGCATTGCAGGCGCTCCGATCTCGTGGGGAGTGTCGGAAGTGCCGGGCTGGGGCTACCAGCTCGGGCCGGATCGCGTGCTCACGCAGATGCGCGATGTCGGTCTGTCCGCTACAGAGTTCGGCCCGGAGGGGTTCCTGCCCGACGATCCGGGTGAGAAGGCGCGAGTTACTGCAGTCGTACGGGCTGGCGGCGGTCGGCGGGTTCGTCCCCGTCCTGCTCCATGAGTCGATGCACGATCCGCTGCCTGTGGTCGACCAGGTCCTGGACTCGTACGTGGTGGCCGGTGCCAACACCCTCGTGCTCGCCGCCGCGACCGGGCGCGCGGGCTATGACGAGCGACCGGCACTCGATGGCGAGGCATGGGAGACCCTGCTCACCAATCTTGACCGGCTCGCGGAGCAGGCGGCCCGGCGTGGCATCCGTGCGACGCTGCACCCGCACGTCGGGACGATCGTCGAATCGCCTTCCGACGTGCAGCGCGTCCTCGACGGGTCGTCGATTGCGCTCTGCTTGGACACCGGTCACCTGATGATCGGCGGCACCGACCCGGGCGAGCTGGCCGTCGCGGCTGCCGACCGCATTGCGCATACGCACCTCAAGGACGTCGACGGATCACTGGCGGTTGGCGTCCGCGACGGCCAGCTCAGCTACACCCAGGCGGTGCGTGCGGGGCTCTACCGCCCGCTCGGCCAGGGTGACGTGGACATAGCTGGCATCGTCCGGGCGCTCGAGTCGTCCGGCTACGCGGGCTGGTACGTGATGGAGCAGGACGCCATGCTTTCGGCTGAACCGATTGATGCCGGGCCAGTCAAGGATGTGCAGGTGAGCGTGGACTTCCTTCGGGGACTGGCATGAGCGATGCCGACTTCGACGTGATCACGGTCGGGCGCATCTGCGTCGACATCTATCCGCTGCAGATCGGCGTCGGCTTCGAGCAGGTCGAGACCTTCGGCAAGTTTCTCGGCGGATCAGCGACCAATGTGGCGGTGGCCACGGCGAGGTACGGACGACGCAGCGCGGTGATCACGGGCACCGGCGACGACTCGTTCGGCCGCTTCATAAGGCAGGAGGCCCGGCGGCTCGGGGTCGACGACCGTTGGATCGCGACCGTGCCCGAGTTGCTGACGCAGGTGACGTTCTGCGAGATCTTCCCCCCCGACAACTTTCCGCTGTACTTCTACGGCCGGCAGCCGACAGCGGCCGATCTGCAGATCACGGCTGAGAGCCTCGACCTGGACGCGATCCGAGCCGCCGGCGTCTTCTGGGTGACGGCCACCGGCATGTCGCAGGAACCAAGCCGATCGGCACACGTGGCCGCGCTCCAAGCCCGCGGCCGGCGTGCGCACACCGTCGTCGATCTGGACTATCGCCCGATGTTCTGGCACTCACCCGAGGAGGCCCGAGCGCAGGTGGCCACGCTTCTGCCGCAAGCGACAGTCGCGATCGGCAACCTCGACGAGTGCGAGGTTGCCGTCGGCGAACGAGAACCACGTCGTGCGGCCGCGGCGTTGCTGGCGGCAGGCGTTGACCTCGCGGTCGTCAAGCAAGGGCCCAAGGGTGTGCTTGCCAGCACGGTGCACGAGACGGTCGAGATCCCGCCGCAGCCGATCGAGGTAGTGAATGGCCTTGGTGCAGGGGATGCTTTCGGGGGTGCACTGTGTCACGGGCTGCTGGCCGGCTGGCCCCTCGAGCGTGTGTTGCGCTTCGCCAACGTCGCGGGCGCAATCGTTGCCGGCCGGCTGGAGTGCTCGACCGCGATGCCGACTGAAGCAGAGGTGCTGGCGCTGCTGGGGAGCGCGACGGATCCGCCTGAGGAGGTGAGCAATGTCGGTTGACGTGCGCGAGCTCGTCGACATCCGCGTCAACCAGCCGCAGGCCGTGGCTGCGGCTGCGGCGGCACGCCTCCGACCGGCGTCGCTGCTCGGTCCGACTGGCCGACTCATGGTGATCGCCGCCGACCACCCAGCTCGAGGCGCCCTACGCGCCGGTGCGGATCCGCTGGCCATGGCCGACCGGGCCAGCCTCTTGGCACGTCTGGCCACCGCGCTCGCCCGACCCGAGGTCAACGGAGTGCTGGGCACGGCCGACGTCCTCGAAGACCTGCTGCTCATGGGCGCACTCGACGAGAAGGTGGTCGTCGGCTCGATGAACCGGGGCGGTCTCGCCGGCACGGTGTTCGAGATCGACGACCGATTTACTGGCTACGACGCAAACGCCTTGCATTCCATGGGTTTTGACGCCGGCAAGATGCTGCTGCGCATCGACCCCGACGACTCGATGACCGCTCCCACGCTGCAGGCCTGCTCGCAGGCCGTCTCCGACCTTGCGAACCGACGACTCATGGCCATGGTCGAGCCGTTCATCTCGCATCGGCAGGGCGGTCGGGTGCGTAACGACCTGTCGACCGAGGCCGTCATCAGGTCGGTGACGGTCGCCGCCGGGCTGGGAACGACGTCGGCGTACACATGGCTCAAGCTGCCTGTCGTGGACGACGGACCGGTTGGCATGGAGCGTGTGCTCGCCGCATCGACCCTGCCCGCGTTGCTGCTCGGCGGCGAGGTGCCCGATGACCCTAAGGCAACCTTCGCGCAGTGGGGCAAGCTGCTCGAGCAGCCGACCGTCCAAGGGCTCGTGGTCGGCCGTGCGCTGCTCTATCCCGCCGACGGGGATGTGGCTGGTGCGATTGCGCAGGCGGTGAGCCTGCTGTGAGCAGTCGCCTGCACTGGCCGGCCGGCGCCGCGACTCGAGGGCCCTACACCGTCGAGGTCACACCAGACGACGCTGGCTGGGGTTACGCCTCGCTGCGTGTCGCCGACCTCCAGCCAGGAGGTTCGCTCCGCTTCGACACCGGACCCGAGGAGATGATGGTGCTCCCGCTTGCGGGAGGGTGTGCTGTCACCTGCGATGGCGAGACCTTCGAGCTCGATGGCCGGCCCGACGTGTTCAGCAGGGTCAGCGATTGTGTGTACGCACCGCGGGACGCCACCGTGCGCATCTCATCGGCCAGTGGTGGCCGTTTCGCGCTCGCCGGAGCGCGGTGCGAGCGCCGGCTCCAGCCCCGCTACCGCAAGGCCGCGGACGTCCCGGTCGAGATCCGCGGCGCGGGTGTCTGCAGCAGACAGGTCAATAACTTCTGCTCAGCCGACTCCTTCGATGCCGACCGGTTGATCGCGGTGGAGGTTCTCACGCCGGCCGGCAACTGGTCGTCGTACCCGCCGCACAAGCATGACGAGGAGCGGCCGGGGGAGGAGTCCGCGCTGGAGGAGATCTACTACTTCGAGGTGGCGAACGGAGGGTTCGCATTCCATCGGGTGTACGGCACACCGCAGCGCCCGATCGACGTCCTTGCCGAGGTGCGCGGCGGCGACGTCGTGCTCGTGCCGCACGGATGGCACGGCCCATCGGTTGCGGCGCCTGGCTATGACCTCTACTACCTCAACGTGATGGCAGGTCCCGGTCAGCGAGTCTGGCTCGCGCGCGACGACCCGGCGCACTCGTGGGTCCGGTCCACATGGTCCGCGCAGCCGGCCGACCCGCGACTGCCACTGACGACCGCGTCCGGAAAGGGGAGCTGACTGACGTGGCGACGACCCGACTGACTGTTGCCCAGGCGGCCGTCCGGTTCCTGACACAGCAGGTGAGCGAACGCGACGGTGTCGAGCACCGCCTCTTCGAAGGGTGCTTCGGCATCTTCGGGCACGGCAACGTCGCGGGCTTGGGCGAGGCGCTGCTCGAGCTTGAGCTGGATGCCCCCGGCGCCCTCACCTATCACCAGGCCCGCAACGAGCAAGGAATGGTGCACGCCGCCGCCGCGTTCGCGCGGATGCGCAATCGCTTGTCGACGCTGGTATGCACCACGTCGATCGGCCCAGGCGCGACCAACATGGTCACCGGCGCCGCCCTGGCGACGATCAACCGGCTGCCAGTGCTGCTGCTGCCAGGCGACGTGTTCGCCACGCGGGTGGCGTCACCGGTGCTGCAGGAGCTCGAGGATCCACGCACCTACGACGTCTCGGTCAACGACTCGCTTCGCCCCGTGTCACGGTTCTTCGACCGGGTCTGGCGGGCCGAGCAGCTGCCCTCGGCGCTGCTCGGCGCAATGCGCGTGCTGACCGACCCGGCCGAGACTGGCGCCGTCACGATCGCGATGCCGCAGGACGTGCAAGCTGAAGCGCACGACTGGCCGGACGAGCTGTTCGCCAAGCGAGTGTGGCATGTCCCCCGTCCGCTGCCGGAGCCGGCCGCGCTCGCGCGCGCTGTGCAGGCCGTACGTGCCGCGCAGCGCCCACTGATCGTCGCCGGCGGCGGAGTCATCTACAGCGAAGCCACCGACGCATTGCGCACGCTTGCAGACGCGACGGGCATCCCCGTCGCAGTGACGCAGGCCGGCAAGGGATCCCTGCCGTACGACCACCCCCAGGCGCTGGGCGCTGTCGGCGCGACCGGCGCGACTGCTGCCAACCAGGTGGCGCGGGACGCCGACGTGGTCATCGGCATCGGCACCCGCTACAGCGACTTCACGACAGCATCGCGGACGGCGTTCCAGCACGACCGCGTGCAGTTCGTCAACATCAACATAGCCGGCTTCGACGCCGCCAAGCATGCAGGCCTCGCCGTCGTCGCCGATGCGCGGGAGGCCTTGACGGCATTGGCTGATGCGCTAGCCGGGTGGACCACTGACGCGGCTTACCAGTCGTCCTACCAAGCACTTGCGGCAGCATGGGACGCAACGGTCGAGCGCGCCTACATGCTCGGGCATGGCCCGCTGCCGGCCCAGAGCGAGATCCTCGGCGTGGTCAACGAGACGGCAGCACCCACCGACGTCGTGGTCTGCGCCGCGGGCTCGATGCCCGGTGATCTGCACAAGCTGTGGCGCACCCGGGATCCGAAGGGTTACCACGTCGAATACGGCTACTCGACCATGGGCTACGAGATCGCCGGCGGGCTCGGTGCCAAGATGGCCAGTCCGGAGCGGGAGGTTTTCGTACTCGTCGGCGACGGCTCCTACCTCATGATGGCGCAGGAGCTCGTCACCGCCGTCCAGGAGCACATCAAGCTCATTGTGGTTCTCGTGCAGAACCACGGCTTCCAGTCGATCGGGGCGCTCTCGGAAAGCCTCGGTTCGCAGCGTTTCGGCACCGCCTACCGCAGTCGCAACGCGCGCACCGGACGCCTCGACGGTGAGACGCTGCCAGTCGATCTCGCGGCAAATGCAGCCAGCCTGGGTGCCCGGGTCCTGCGGGCCAACGGGGTCGACGAGTTCCGCAAGGCCCTCCAGGAGGCCAAGCAGCACGATGGCGGACCCGTCGTCGTACACGTCGAAACGGACCCACTCGTCGACTCACCCAGCAGCGAGGCGTGGTGGGATGTCCCCGTCGCGCAAGCAGCCGCGCTCGAGTCGACACGGCAGGCACGGGCGGCGTACGAAGAGGCCAAGCGCGAGCAGCGCCCGTACCTATGACCACGAACAGCGAGGGAACCCGGATGCGCACCATCGAGCACTGGATCGGCGGCCAGCCAACCGCCGGGTCGTCCACCCGGGTCGGCCCTGTCTACAACCCCGCCACCGGCGAGCAGCAGGCGCAGGTGCTGCTGGCAACACCGGCCGACGTCGACGCAGCCGTGCAGTCCGCCACAAAGGCGTTCGAGCAGTGGGGGCAGGCGTCGCTCTCGGCGCGCACCAAGGTGCTTTTCGCGTTCCGCCAGCTGGTCGAGGCACGCGCCCGCGACCTTGCCGAGATCATCGCCGACGAGCACGGCAAGGTGGTCTCGGACGCGCTCGGCGAGGTGCAGCGGGGCTTGGAGGTCGTGGAGTTCGCCTGCGGCATCCCACAGCTGACCAAGGGTGACTACTCCAACGAAGTGTCGACCGGCGTCGACGTCTTCTCCTACCGAGAGCCGCTCGGCGTCGTTGCAGGCATCACGCCGTTCAACTTCCCGGCCATGGTGCCGATGTGGATGCACCCGGTCGCCATCGCCTGCGGCAACACCTTCGTCCTCAAACCCAGCGAGCGTGACCCCTCCGCGTCGCTGCTCGTCGCCCAGCTGTGGGCCGAGGCCGGCCTGCCCGATGGCGTGTTCAACGTGGTGCACGGCGACAAGGAGGCGGTCGACGCGGTGCTCGACCACCCGGGCATCGCGGCAGTCTCTTTCGTCGGGTCGACGCCGATCGCGCGATACATCCACCAGCGCGGCACTGCGGCCGGCAAGCGCGTGCAGGCGCTGGGCGGAGCCAAGAACCACGCGATCGTGCTTCCCGACGCCGACATCGACTTCTCGTCCGACCACCTCGTGGCCGCGGCCTTCGGCTCGGCGGGGGAGCGGTGCATGGCGATCTCCACCGCCGTCACGGTCGGAGACGCCGCCGACGCGCTCGTCGAGGCCGTCACCGCCAAGGCCGGCAAGGTCCGTGTTGGCCCCGGTCGCGACAGCGCCAGCGAGATGGGGCCGGTGGTGACGCCTCAGGCCCGCGATCGCATCGTCGGGCTGATCGGCTCCGGCGAGCAGCAGGGTGCGCGGCTCACCATCGACGGACGCGACTACACAGTGCCGGGCTACGACGGCGGCTTCTGGGTCGGCCCGACCGTCATCGACCAGGTGACACCCGAGATGGACGTCTACCGGGAAGAGATCTTCGGGCCCGTGCTGTCGGTCGTACGCGCCGACAGCGTCGACGCCGCGATCGACCTCATCAACGCTAACCCGTACGGCAATGGCACCGCCGTCTTCACCGCCAGTGGCGAATCTGCCCGTCGGTTCCACCGCGGCGTACGCGTGGGCATGATCGGCATCAACGTACCCATCCCGGTGCCGATGGCCTACTACTCCTTCGGCGGCTGGAAGGACTCGCTGTTCGGGCAGTCCCATATCCACGGCCCCGAAGGCATTGCGTTCTACACCCGCGCCAAGGTGGTCACCGCCCGGTGGCCGCATGTCGAGCATCCCGTCGGCGCCAGCTACCACTTCCCCACCGCCACGTGAGCGCGACAACTCACACCTCAACGAGGAGGCACCATGTCGAGAAGGCGTTACTTGGTGGCGGCGTTGGTCTTGCCGCTGCTGCTCGTCTCCTGCACCAGCGACGATGACGACGGTGGCGGGAGCGCCGCCGGAACCGCGACTGGCGGAAGTGGCGCTGGCACCTACGGCTACACGCTCGCCGTCGTGACCCACGGCTCAGCAGGTGACTCGTTCTGGGATGTGGTCAAGCGTGGCGCCGAGCAGGCCGGGACCGACGAGGGCGTCACGGTCAACTACCAGGGCGACGGCGACCCGCAGCGGCAGGCGCAGTTGATCGACGCCGCCGTCAACGAAAATGTCGACGGCATCGTCGTATCCATGGCCAACCCCGACGCGCTCCAGTCGTCGATCGAGGCCGCAGTGGCCGCTGGCATCCCGGTGATCACCATCAACTCCGGGGGGGACCGGTCCAAGGAGTTCGGCGCGCTCGCGCACGTCGGGCAGGACGAAGCCATCGCCGGACGCGGTGCCGGCGAGCAGATGGCGGAGGCCGGGGTCACCAAGGCGATCTGCGTCATCCACGAAGCCGGCAACGTCGGGCTGGAGCAGCGATGCACCGGGTTCACGGAGGGGCTCGGCGGATCCGTCGAGAACCTGCAGGTGCAGGTGACCGACCCGACTGCGGCGCAGGCCACGATCACGGCCAAGCTCCAGTCGGACCCGTCGATCAACGGCGTGCTCACCCTCGGCCCGGTCATCGGGTCGGCGGCCATCCAAGCGGTGTCCGAGTCCGGGTCATCCGCGCAGCTGGCGACCTTCGACCTCAACGAGGAGGTGACGCAGGCAATCCAGGACGGCCAGATGCTGTTCGCGGTCGACCAGCAGCAGTACGTCCAGGGCTACTTGCCGATCGTCATGCTCACGCTCTACAAGTCCAACCTCAACACGATCGGTGGCGGCGAGCCGGTGCTGACCGGTCCCGGCTTCGTGACACAGGAGAACGCCGCCGACGTCGCGGACCTCGCGGCCAACGGAACCCGCTAGGCAGGGGATGCCGGGAGGGCTCGGGCCCTCCCGGCAAGGGGACCACAAGGGAGTGGACCATGACCGCAACGACCGCCCCCGAAGTCGACGAACGGGTAGCGTCCGTCAGCCCGTTCAGGCGGCTCATCCTGAAGCCGGAGTTCGGCTCGCTTCTCGGCGCCATCGTTGTCTTCCTGTTCTTCGCCACCCAGAGCCGCACGTTCTGGTCGGCCGCCGGAGTGGCCAACTGGCTCGATCCTGCCTCGACCTACGGGATCATGGCCGTGACGGTCGCATTGTTGATGATCGGTGGCCACTTCGATCTCTCGTCGGGTGTGCAGCTTGCGACTGCCGGTCTCACGACGGCGATTCTGACGACCCAATACAACATGGTCATCTGGGCGGCGTTGGCGGTCTCGCTCGCGGTGTGCCTGGCCATCGGATTCTTCAACGGCTACCTCGTTGTCCGCACGGGGCTGCCGAGCTTCATCATCACGCTCGCCGTGTTCCTTGCCCTGCAGGGCATCAATCTCGGGGTCACCAAGCTTGTCACGGACACGGTGCAGGTGAGCGGCATCGACGACGAGCCGTTCTACTCCGGTGTGAAGGCGCTGTTAGCGTCGCGGATCAGCCTGTTCGGGCAGGAGTTCTACATCGCGATCCTGTGGTGGGTGCTGTTCACCATCGTGGCGACGTACGTCCTCATGCGGACGCGGTTCGGCAACTGGATATTCGCCATCGGTGGTGACGCCAACGCCAGCCGTAACGTCGGCGTCCCCGCGCGTCGCACCACCATCACCTTGTTCATGATCGTGTCGTTCGGCGCCTGGTTCGTCGGCAACATCACGCTGATGCGTCTGACCTCGATTCAGGCGAGCTACGGCATCGGCCTGGAGCTGACGTTCATCGCGGCTGCCGTCATCGGGGGTTGTCTGCTCACGGGAGGGTTCGGCTCCGTCATCGGAGCATCCGTCGGAGCGCTCATCATCGGCATGACGTCGCAGGGCATTGTCTATGCCGGGTGGGACTCCGACTGGTTCAGGTTCTTCCTTGGCGCGATGCTGCTGCTCGCCGTACTGACCAATCAGTTCGTACGACGCTTCGCCGAGCAGAGCCGGAGGTGACGTCGTGTCGACTGACGTGCCCTTCCTCGAGGTCCGCAACATCTCCAAGACGTACGGCACCGTCATCGGCCTCAACGACATCTCCACGACTGTGCGGGCTGGAGAGGTCACCTGCGTGCTCGGTGACAACGGTGCCGGCAAGTCGACCCTCATCAAGATCCTGTCGGGGGTGCACCAACCGGACTCGGGCGAGATCTTGAAGGCGGGGGAGCCCGTACAGTTTGCCGCTCCACGCGACGCGCTCGATGCGGGCATCGCAACGGTCTACCAGGACCTCGCAATGATCCCGTTGATGGCGATCTGGCGAAACTTCTTCCTGGGCGCGGAGCCGACCAAGGGCAAGGGCATCTTCCGCCGCTTCGACCGGGGGCTCGCGAAGGCTGTCACCCGCAAGGAACTGCTCGACATGGGCATCGACATCCGCGACCCTGACCAGCCAGTCGGCACGCTCTCCGGTGGTGAGCGGCAGTCGGTTGCCATCGCGCGGGCGGTGCACTTCGGCGCCAAGCTGCTGATCCTCGACGAGCCAACGTCGGCGCTGGGCGTGAAGCAGGCCGGGGTTGTGCTCCGCTACATCGTCCAAGCACGCGAGCGAGGCCTCGCGGTCATCTTCATCACGCACAACCCGCACCACGCCTATCCGGTCGGCGACCGGTTCCTCATCCTCAAGCGTGGCCGCAGTCTGGGCGACTTCGCCAAGTCGGAGATCACCAGGGACGAGCTCACCGGTCTCATGGCCGGTGGAGCCGAGCTCGAGCAGCTGAGCCACGAGCTGGAGAGCGAGGGTGGCAGTGCCGCGGAAGCCGCACAGGAGCTCGAGGAGTCCGTCGAAGAGCTCGGCATCGGCACGGGCGAGCGGCCGGGATGATCACGTTAACGTGATCGACCGGGTCTGAGCGAGGCCTGCATGCCTTGCAGAGACCCGTTTCGCCTTGCTCAGTGGCCAAAACACGAAGCCGGCTCGGGCACACGGGGGCCCGAGCCGGCGTTCGTCGTGGGGGTCAGGCGGCGGTGTGTCGTCCGCGCAGGCGCGAGGCCAGCACAAGTGCGGCGGAGATGAGCACGACGTTCTTGACGACGAACTCGCCGATGGTGGTCAGCATCAGCGGGTTGCCGTTGTCGAAGGCGATCTCGGGCTGCGTCACGAGAACCAGGAACGTACCAGCGAGGTGACCGACGAGGACCGCGCTGACGATGGTGAGATAGCGCCCCGCGATCAGAGCGATGCCGAGGGCGACCTCGACCGCGCCGAGCGCTGGCACGAACCAGTCCCGGTCGAGGAACGGGACGGTCTTGGCGACGAGGTCGGCGACAGGCGTGGCGTCGAAGACCTTGAGCGCCCCGAACCAGATGAACACCACGCCCAGCGACAGGCGCAGGGCGGTAAGGCTGAATGGCCGGATCACCCGAGCGATGCGCTCCTCGATCTGCGTCACGTACCCGCCCAGGCTACGTGGGCGCTCCGGCGCAGGCAGGGAAAGGGACGGACGCTCCTTGGTAATGACGGTCATGACGCTGCTCCCCCTTGGAAGTCGTAGATCGCCAGGCGGCGACACCAACTCAAGAGAGGGACGCGGCCGCGTCTGATACACGCCTCCACGCGACGTGTTCTCACCACCACGGGCGGTGATCGACTAGGCGGGCTGGAGCTCCAGCGACACGGCGCCGTGCACGCAGCTCCTGAAGCGGAAGGCCAAGTCGACGGCGTCGTCGTCGCGGAGCCCATGGCGCTCACGGACAGCCACCGTCGCTGTGCGTGACGCTTTCATGGACGGCCTCGCTGCTGGGTCGTACGTGGCGGCGCTGGCTGCGCTTGCGACCGCGCCAGCCCGCGCCTAACCGCGACAAACGACCTCGCCAAAGCCGCGGGGCGGCTGCCACCATGGGCCTCGGTGGACGGAGTCGAGGCGCCGACCGAGCGTGAGCTGCTGGAAGCAGCACGCGCGGGTGACGCCGCCGCCTTCGACCGGCTTGTCGGAGGCTTCCTGGACGAGCTGTACGCGCACTGCTATCGGATGCTGGGCTCGGTGCAGGACGCGGAGGACGCGCTGCAAGAGTCGTTGCTCGGCGCCTGGCGGGGTCTCGCCGGGTTCGAAGGCAGGAGCTCGTTGCGCACCTGGCTTTATCGCATCAGCACCAACGCCTGCCTGCGGCAGATCGCGCGCCGCCCGCGTCGGGGGCGGTCAGAAGACAACGCGCCCGCGATCCGGACGACCAGCGACCTCGGCGAGTGGGTGAGCGGACCGGTGTGGCTCGAGCCCCTCCCAGACGAAGCGCCGCTCGGCGAGCAGAGCGGCGGCGATCCGGCAGAGGCCTACCTTCGGCGGGAGAGCGTTGAGCTGGCATTCGTCGCGGCACTCCAGCACCTGCCAGGCACCCAGCGCGCCGTCCTGATCCTGCGTGACGTGATGGGATTCTCCGCGGCAGAGACCGCCGACATCCTTGGCACGACCCGCGTGTCGGTCAACAGTGCGCTGCAGCGCGCCAGGACCGCGGTCGAGCAACGAGCGCCGCGTACGTCTCAACAGGTCGAGTTGGATGCCCTAGGCACCGAAGGTCAACGCGAGCTGGTGACCGCGCTCGTCAGCGCCTGGGAGCGGGCCGACGTGGACGGCATGCTCGCCTTGCTCGCCGAGGACGCGCGCTTCACCATGCCGCCGCTGCCGGCGTGGTTCGCGGGTCGCGAGGACATCGGCCGGTTCCTCCGCGAGCGCATGCTCGCCACCAGCTGGCGTGTGGAGCCGATTCACGCAAACGGGCAGCTGGCCCTCGCCTGCTACCAACGTGAGGGGGATCTTGGCCCGTTCCGGCTGGCTGCCATCAACGTGCTGACTGTGCGGGAGGGGCGGATTGTCGCGTTGGACGCGTTCCTCGATCCCGCCGTCTACGGTCGGTTCCGACTGCCAGAGGTGCTGGTCAGTCGCGCCACTGGGTGAGGCCAACCGCGGTGGGGTTGCCGGGTGTCCGGCCGCTGCGTATCTGCTAGCCAACAGCCCAGCAGTTGCCAAGGAGCCTCAGACGAGTGCCATGTGGGATCGAGTGACGGGATAGGTCAGGAGCCGCCGCCCTCGAAGTGGACGCACAACCCGTCCAGCGCGGACTCCAGGTCTTCGCGAACCCGCGCCGCAACCCTCGGTGAGTCGGGCTCGAGCGCGCCAGTCAGCGACACATGCAAAGTCACGTCCGACCCGCCGCCCGCATGGTCGTTGACCTGCATCCAACCGGAGTAGTACCCGCTGCGGCTGCCCCATTCGACTCGCCGCTGGTCGGGCAGACTGACGAACAACGACTCGCCTCCGGTCGACTGCTCAGCGACGGGAACAGGTGAGTTGAGGCGTACGTGCCCGTGTGCCCAGCCCGCGGTCTGCCGCGGGTCGGCGAGCAACCCGAACACCGATTTGGGGTCCGCCGCGACCAGCACCGTGCGCTCGAAGTCGGACATGCCAACCACCGCCTCACGCCTCAGGCCCTACTTCTGTCGTACACCTCCCTCGCCGGCGCCGCCAGACGGGTCAATCGGCGTCGATCTCGCCACGCAACACGACGACGCCGGACGACTCCGCCCCGCCGCCTACCTGCTGAAGGGTGACCGTGAGCGTGGGGAAGTCGGCCACGTCGACTCCGGACCACAGAATGATGTCGTCGCTGCCCTCCCGCCCGTGGAACGTGCCGATGGTGACCGCGCCGCTGTCGTTGCGCAGCCAGCCTTGGTAGTAGGCGCCTTCCGGTGCCGGCGGCAGGCCGGTGATGTCGAGCTGGATCTCGAAGCCAGAAGGTGTGGACGTGATCTCGGCCTGCCCCTCGGCAGCAGGCTCGACGTCCGTGCCGGCCAGCGCGACCGTTGTCGCCGCCTGACTCGTCGTCACCCGTGACGGCGACGAGCGTCACGGTGCCCACTATTGCCGCGGCCGCCGCCGCGGCGAGCAGCGGCACCCACCGGCGGCGGGCGGAGCGCCGGTGGCGCGCCCGGGCGAGCTCGTCGACGCCTTCAGCCGTACGGTCGACGCCTTCCGCTGTCTCGTCGATGGCGTCTGCCGGGCGGGCGCTGTCTTCGCGGATGGCGGCCCAGGTGCGAGCCTGCAGGTCCGTCGGCGGATCGGCGAGTGCCTCCGGCTGTCGCAGGATGGCGAGCACAGCGTCCGGCAACGCCGGTGGACGATCGTCATTGGTCATGCCTGCTCACCTCCTATCTCATTGTCATACGGAGCGAGGTGTGACAGTAGATGGCTCAGCTTGCGGTAGGCGCGATGGGTGCGTGACTTCACGGTGCCGACGGGGACCCCGAGCCGGTCGGCTGTCTCGGTGTGCGTGAGCCCCTCCCCGTAGGCCAGTGCCACGACCTCCCGCTCTTCGACTGGCAGCTCGTCGAGCGCCTGGCGCACCTGCCACGCCTCCCAGGCACCCTCCAGCGACGGTCCCTCGACGGATGGCTCGGTCACCGGGTCCGCGGTGTCGACCACGGTGTGCCGGCTCTCCTTGCGCCACGCATCGATCGCGGCACGCCGGGTGATGGTGAACAGCCATGGCGCGATGTCGGAGCCGGGAGAGTACGACGACGCTCCACGCCAGGCCTGGACAAAGGCCTGCTGCACCGCATCGGCGGCCAGCTCCGGCCGGCCGACGACGCGCATCGCGACGGTGTACATCGGTCCGGCGTACCTCCGGTACACCTCGCTGAAGGCGGACTCTTCTCCAGCAGCGAAGCGCCGGAGAACATCCGGGTCAGGTGCGGGCGCCGGCACGAGGGCAAACCTAGCGCCATGCGGTGAGTGCCCCCACAAAGAAGGCTGCCGCCGCGAGCCAGACCAGTGTTGGTACGTGTCGTCGCATCGCACGGGTCCTTCCCCTCTTCGTCATGGTCAGGCGCTCACGATGGTGTCGCCGCTGAGGGCGATCGGGATGCCGGCGAGGGCTTGGCTGGCCGGCCCGGCCAGGACCTCGCCGTTCGTCGCGTCGAACCGGCTGCCGTGGCACGGACAGTGGATCGCCCCGTCCGAGACGGACTCCACGAGGCAGCCCTGATGGGTGCAAACCGCCGAGAAAGCAGCGACGACGTCGTCGGACGATCGGGTCAGCACGACTCTCTGCTCGGCGAGTACGAGGCCGCCGCCGCGAGGCACATCCGCAGCCCGGGCCAGTGGCGCGGCTTGGCCCGGTGCAGTCGGACCCGCGGCGTTCGGCGGGCCATTCCCGTCGAGAGCGTCTCTGGCGAGCAGGGCACCGCTTGCACCGGCGACACCGCAAACCAGGCCGGCGGCAAGGACCGTACGACGATCAACGGAGGTCATAGCAGGTCAGCTCCAGACGAGGTGAAGAACCAGAACGACGCGCTGAGCCAGAGGCCCGCGAGGATGGTGAGCAGCGCTGACCCGAGCACGGGCAGCAGCCACCGAGGCGCCTTGTCGTCCCCGAGGGCCAGCATCTTGGCGGCGAACGCGCCGTAGAACGCGCAGCCGAGCAACGAGTGCGCGGTCGTACGCAGGTCATATGTCACAAACCCGAGCGCCCACAGGCAGTGCAGCGCCACGGGCACGCTGAGGACGAACGCCGTCGTGCCCGACCAGCGGTGAAGAGGCGCCAACCACGGCGGCGCCGGGCCGCTGCCGACTCGCCCGTACAAGCGCAGAGCCGTCGCCAGCTGTACGACTCCGAACGCCAGCGCACCGGTCGTGAGCCACGCCTTCATCTGCAGGGGCCCGGAGAACCCGAACGTCGTGATCGAGGTGCCGGACGGGTTGTGGAGCCGGCCGTACGTCCCGAGCGCCAGGGCGACAGCGGCCCCGAACAGGAGGATCACCAGCGGCCGCACCAGGGCCGGCTGTTGCGTGGTCGCGGGATGGGTCACGGCTCTCCTCGGGTCGTTGCAGCGGTGCGGTCATGAGCGAGTACGTCGCGACCCGGCCCAACCGGTTCTCGCGAACCGACCACGCGAGGCCCTGCGTATGCCGGGTGATCGCGGCCCCCAGATGCCGACGGCAGACGACGAAGGAGCAGCACCATGTCGCACTGGATCCAGTACGAGCTGACCCGCACCCACATGGAGCAACTGCACCGCGAGGCGGCGGATCTGCGGTTGGCGGCGCGAGCGGCGGCGCAGGCGCGACCGCCAGCTCGGCACCGCCGGCCGCGCGAGCGGCTGCTAAGCAGGCTCTGGCGGGTGCTCGGGCCACGCCTGCGCCCGGTTACCGCGGGCGAGCGCGCATCCGATTTCCTGCCGCCGGTGCGTAGCTATCCGGTGGCCTTCAGCGGCGGACACCGGTCGCGTTGACGCGCTTCAAGAGAGGTGGTGGCAGCCATGGAGCGGATCCGGATCCGGCAGCGGCGGGTAGTTCGACGCGCCGATGAGGTCGTCGAGCCCGTGCCAGTCGAGCCGGTGGTTCGGACCGACGAGGCGGCCGAGCTGATCGCGCGCATCGACCAGCTGCTCGATCGAGCCGCTGCCTGACGGTTGCGGGGTAATTGCGTGTCGCAATGCGGCACGGAGTTACCCGGATAAGTCAGGCGGCACGGCTGGGCTCAGGCGCCTATCTCAGGAACTCCGCAAGCGCGCTGAGGTCGCGCTCACCCATGCCGGACGCGACGGCCGCAGCCACCAGCTCGCGGTTTGCCTCGCCCTGCGTCATCCAGGCCCCGACGTTCTTGGCGAGGGTGTGGATGAGGTCCTGGTCCTTGGCGACCAGGTCCAGGCTGAACGCCACCGGGGTCTCGTGGGGGCGCAGGTATGCCGCGCGCTTGTACTTGACGAAGGGCGCGCCGACCGCACCCGACTCGAGCACGTCGTAAGTGGTCGTCCGGTCGAGACCAGCCTTCTCGGCGAGCGCCAGGGCCTCGCTGATGGCCACGCCCAGCGCATGCACGGCAGCGTTGACGACCAGCTTCATGGTGGCACCGGTGCCGTTGTCGCCTAGATGGAAGATGGACTTGGCGAACGTCTCGAGGGCCGGCCTTGCCCTGTCGAGCGCATCCGCGTCACCGCCGACCATGATGGTCAGCTCGCCGCGCTCGACCACGGGAACACTGCCCGAGACCGGTGTGTCGAGGAGCGTGGCGCCCCGCTCGGCGACGAGCGGCGCCAGGTGCCGGATCGTCTCGGGATCGACGGTGCTCGTGTCGCAGACGACCGTGCCCTCGCTCAGGCCGGCGAGCAGCCCGTCGTCAGACTCGTACGTCGCCAGAACCGCGGCATCGTCGGCCAGCGACACGATGACGACATCCGCGCCACGCACGGCGTCTCGAGCGGTGTCGGCGACGGAGGCGTCGTGTTGTGCCGCAACCTGCTCGGCCCGCTCGGGCGTGCGGTTGTAGACGACCACGTCGAGCCCAGCGCCACGCAGCCGGCCCACCATGGCGGCCCCCATGCGCCCCACCCCGACAACGGCGACCATCATAAGCCTCATCCACCCTCCGTCGACCACGAGCTCGACTCCGTTGACCGAGCGGTTGCTGAGCAGAAAGTCGACCGCGTCGACGACGTCGGCCATCGCGACATTGCGGCCGGTGGGCGTGCGGTCCCGCACTCGTTCGGTCGCCTCGGTCTTGCCGGACCAGAACGGGCTGTCGGCGACGATGCCGGGATGAATGACGTTGACGCGCCGCGGAGCGAGCTCGACGACGAGTGAGTGCATCGAGCCCGGTGATGCCCCCGTTGATGGTCGACACGGTCGTGGATCCGGGATAGGGCCGGTCCTTGGCAAGCCCGCCGAACAGCACGATCGCGGCCTCGTCGGGCAGTCGCGGCAGCAAGGCGTGAATTACCTCGGTGTAGCCGACCAGCTTGAGTGTGACCAGGCGTATGGCCGCAGCGATGTCGTAGTCCTTGGCAGTGTTGGCATCCCGGTCGATGGCGCACAGGACCAGGTGGTCGACGCGGTCGATGTCGGCTAGGGCTGACGCGATCGACTCAGGTTCCGCCAGCTCGAGCGAAATGCTCCGTGTGTCGCCGCCAATCTCCTTGGCAATCGACTCGCAGCGCTGCGGGTCGCGTCCGCTGATCCACACCCGCCGCCCCTCGTCGGCGTACAGCTGGGCGATCTCGCGTCCCATTCCGGCCGTGCCACCGACGACCAGCACGGTGCTCAACTCGGTCATCCAAGCACCCCTCTGAGATAGTCCCAGTCCCGCGCGTACCGGTACGAGTGCCGGCGCGGCGGCTGCGGCGACTGAGTCTCGAGCCAGCGCAGCGTTGAGCCGCCGATGTTGCGGAACGCGTGCACGCTCCCTACTCCCGCCCACGCGACGTCGCCGGGTCCGAGCTCGTAGGTCACGCCGTCGAAGGTCGCCTCCGCGCGACCTTCCAGGAAGTAGTAGGTCTCCTCGAAGGGATGGTCGTGACCACCGACGACGCCGTCCGGCCCGTACTGGACCATGAACATCGTCGTGAGCTGCGCCCCCAGGTCGGAGTCGACCATCATCTTCACCGTGATGCCGCTGTAGACGAGCAGCGCGGTGCGCATGCTCGCCGACACGGCAAGCAGGTCCTGGCTCTGCTTCGCCGGATCCATGTGCGCGGGAATGATGTGCCCGAAGCTGCGCGTACGCGGATCGCGTACGTCGACCGGAGCTGCCGGACCGCCGACCGGCACAGATGGCACGGTGAAGGTGTCACCGTCGAAGCGGTCGCGCGGCACCGGACCCTGCATCTCCGCCCAGCGGACGCCTTCCTCAGCCTCGTTGCGCCAACGGTGCACGACACCGAGCGGGATCAGCGCGTAGTTGCCAGGGGCGAGCTGGAAGGCGCCCTCCGTGGTTTCGAGGACCCCCGTGCCCTCGACGACGAACACGCTCTCCTCGAAGGAGTGCACGTGCGGCGGCACCTCACCCCCGGGGCTGAGCTCGCAGATGCCGAAGCCGGTGTGCACCGAGCCGCCGGCTTCGTCGACGGTGGTCCACCGCCGAAAGCCCTTGGCGCCGGCGGCCCAGCCCGACGGCGGGACGAAGTTGGCCTCCGCTGCCGGGCGTACGAGGTGCTGGCTGGAACTCATGCCTCTTGCTTCGCCTTGACGGCTTCGACGAGGTAGTCGCGGGAGGCTTCGACATCGGCCCGCGCCTTGTCGACGTCGGCAAGCAGCTTGCCGTCGCGCTTCTTCACGACGCCGTTGACGAAAACGGTGTCGACGTTGGAGACATCGGCACAGAGCACGACAGCCGCCACCGGATCGATGACGGGCGCCATGTTGAGCGCTTTGGCGTCGATGACCACGACGTCGGCCTGCTTGCCCGGGGTCAGCGAGCCGGTGCGGTCCTCCAGCCCGGCGACGTAAGCGCCGTCGATGGTGGCCGCCCTGAGCATCTGCGCCGCGGTGAGCACGTCTTTCGGCACCTGCTCGTTGGGCTCGAAGGCAGCAGCGTTGACCCGCCCACGGTCCGCGGCGAAGGCAGCCCGCATCTGCGTGAACATGTCACCGGGCACTGTCGTCACGACGTCGATCGACAGGCTCGGCCGCAACCCCAGCCCGAGCGACTTGAGGAAGGGTGGCCAGCCGTGTCCCATCTGAGCCTCGACCTGCGGCGCGATGGAGATCTTGCCGCCGCTGTCCTTGACGAGCTGCCATTCCTCGTCGCTGAAGTGGCAACAGTGGATGTAGGTGGTGTCTGGTCCAAGGAGGCCGTAGTCGCTCAGCTGTTTGATCATGCCGAACCGCCCGGCGAGCCGGCCCATGGCCACGTGGATGGTGATCGGGATGCCAAGCTCACGGGCGAGCTCCCACTCCGAGCGCACGACTTCCTCGACGCAGAAGCCGGGTCCGCGGGTGGCGAGTCCCATCGTGAGCAGGCCGCTGTCGGACGAGAAGTAGGTGTCACGGATGCGCAGTACGTCGTCGCCCGGGATCGCGATCTTGCTCTCGAACCAGTAGTCGGCGAGCGAGGTGTTGGCGCTGCCATAGGCGTACAACGCCCGAATGCCGGTCTCCTGCAGACCCGTGACCGCCGCGTCCGGGTGCTCCGGAGTGTTGTTGATGTGCGACCAGTCGACGAGTGTGGTGATGCCGGCATTGAGGCACTCGAGCGATCCGGCCACGTTGCTCGCGTACACGTCCTCCGCGCGATAGGCCGGGGCGAACGTATCGAGCACCTCGACGAAGTAGTCGTCCAGCGTCGCGTTGGGCGCGCAACCCCGGATCGCTGCCTCCCAGGTGTGCCGATGGGTGTCGACGAACCCCGGGATGACGATGCTGCCCGCGGCGTCGATGACATCGGCGTCAGCGCTGATGTCCGGCTGCACTGCGACGATCTTGTCGTCCTCGATGAGCACATCGGCGCGGGGGAGATCTCCGATGGTGTCGTCCATGCTGAGGACGGTGCCGCCTTTGATGAGTGTCTTGGTGCCCATGTGCCGCTGCTCCTTTGCCCGGCTTGACGAGTGGTCGTTGCTAGTAGGCCGCCAACTTGCGTACGGCTTCGACGAGCTTGTCGACGGTGGGCATGACGACTTCCTCGAGCGCGTCGGCGAAGGGCAGTGGTACGCAGGCTGCAGCGACCCGACGGATCGGCGCATCCAACGACTCGAAGCCCTCGTCGGCGACGATCGACGCGATCGTGCCGCCCCAGCCGCCCTGGTAGGGGTTCTCCTCGACGATGACCAGGCGGGATGTGCGTTGCACCGACTCCAGGACCGTGCGCGCGTCGAGCGGGACCAGGCAGCGCAGGTCGATGACTTCGGCGTTGATGTCGTCGCCGACGAGCTGTTCGGCCGCCTGGAGCGCGGTCGGCACCGTGGACGCGAGAGCCACGATCGTGAGGTCAGCGCCTGGCCGCACGATCGCCGCCTGGCCGAGCGGGATGACGTGGTCGGGAGGCGCGGGCTCACCCTTGCTGGCGAACAAGCCCTTGTGCTCGAAGAAGACGACGGGGTCGTCGCTGCGGATCGCAGATGCCATCAGCCCGACGACGTCGGCCGGGGTCGAGGGCGCCACGATCTTGAGCCCTGGGACGGTGAACACCCAGTTCTCCACCGCTTGCGAGTGCTGCGCGCCGAAGCCCAGCCCGCCGCCGTTGGCCGTACGAATCACCAGCGGCACCGTGACCTGCCCACCGGTCATGTAGCGCATCTTGGGAATCTCGTTGGCGAGATAGTCGTAACAGCACGCCAGGAAGTCGGAGAACATGATCTCCGCGACGGGACGGAGCCCTGTCATCGCGGCGCCGAGCGCCGCGCCCACGATGGCCTGCTCGGAGATGGGAGTGTCCCAGACGCGCTGTGGCCCGAACTCGGTGAACAGCCCCACCGTCGTCTTGAAGACGCCCTCGGCCGCACCGATGTCCTCCCCGAGACACACCACACTCGGGTCGCGCCGCATCTCGCGGGCGATGCCCTCGGCAACAGCCTCGCGATAGGTCGTCAGTTCCGCCACGCGGCACCTCCGTCGGCCCAGACGTCCGTGAGCGCCTCGGCGGGGTCCGCGTCGGGGGCCGCCTTGGCGTCGGCCAGCGCCTGCTGGACCACCTGGGCAGCACGCTCGTCGGCAGCCTGGACGTCGCTCTCCGAGACACCGAGGTCGAAGAGCCGCCCGCGGGCGACGTCGAGCGGGTCGCGCTGCAGCCAGTGCGCGACCTCGTCGGCTGGACGGTACTTGGCGGGATCGGCTCGGCTGTGGCCGTAGTGCCGGTAGGTCTGCGCCTCGATGACGGTCGGTCCCTCGCCGGCACGGGCGCGTTCGACCGCCGCGCACGCCGCTTCGAAGACCTTCACCACGTCATTTCCGTCGATCACCTGCGACGGCAACCCGTTTGCCGCGGCTCGATCTGCCGCCGGGTTGGCGACCGAGGTGACTGTGCGGATCGGGGTGTACTCCATGTAGAAGTTGTTCTCGCAGACGAAGAGCACGGGCAGCTTCCACACCGAGGCAAGGTTCAGCGCCTCGTGGAAAGCGCCGATGTTGGTGGCGCCGTCACCGAAGAACGCGACCGCCACCTGGTCGGTGCCGCGCAGCTTGGCCGACCAGGCCGCCCCTGCGGCGATCGGCAGGTGCGAGCCGACGATCGCGTACGAGCCGAGCATCCCCCGGTCGGCCTTCGTGAGGTGCATCGAGCCGCCCTTTCCCTTGTTGAGCCCGGTCGCCTTGCTCATGAGCTCGGCGAGGCACTCGAAGGGGGTAGCACCGCGGGCCATGGCGTGGTGGTGGCCTCGGTAGGTGGCAACGACGTAGTCATCGTCACGTAGTGCTGCACTCGTCCCGACGGCGACGGCTTCCTGGCCGGACGCGAGGTGCGTGGTGCCCTTGACCAGACCTTGCATGAACATGTCGTAGGCGAGCTTCTCGACGCCGCGGATGACCTGCATCTGCTCGTACATCTGCAGGATGCTCTCGGCGTCGAGAGCTGGCTCGGCAGGAGTCGTCAAGAGGTTCACAGCGCCTCGCCCCGGCCGGCCGCGGTGTTGAGGTGCGACTGCGACTCACGCAACGTGTCGAGCTGGCCGCCGACGGTCCAGTACTTGCGGCCGGCGACCAGGAGCTCCTCAGCTGGGAACTTCGTGATGACTTCGCATCCTTCCGCCGTGACGACGACCTCCTCCTCGATGCGCGCCGCCGACCAGCCGTCGCCGGCCGGCCAGTAGGTCTCGAGCGCGAACACCATGCCCTCCTCGAGCACCTCGGGATGGTCGAGGGACACCAGCCGGCTGAAGATGGGCTTCTCCCAGATCGACAGGCCCACGCCGTGCCCGTACTGCAGCGCGAACGCGGCCTCCTCGTCGGGGAAGCCGAAGTCCTGTGCGCGCGGCCACAGCTCGACGATGTCGGCGGTGGTCACCCCGGGTTTGACCATGGCGATCGCGCTGTCCATGAACTCGCGGCATCTGACGTACGCATCGCGCTGGGCGAGCGAGGCGCTCCCGACGGCGAACGTGCGGTAATAGCACGTCCGGTAGCCCAGGTGGCTGTGCAGGATGTCGAAGAACGCCGGGTCGCCCGGACGGATGACGCGGTCGCTGTAGACGTGTGGGTGCGGCGAGCAGCGCTCACCGGAGATGGCATTGACGCCCTCGACGTACTCGCTGCCGAGGCCATAGAGCACGTTGGCGACGAGTCCGACGCACTCGTTCTCGCGGATGCCAGGCCGCAGGAAGGCGTAGAGCTCGTCATAGGCCGCGTCAACCATCGAGCAGGCCTGCGCGAGCAGCGCGATCTCGTCAGGTGTCTTGATGCGGCGTGCCTCGAGGAACACCTGCTGCCCGTCGACGACGTCGAGCCCCTCGGCCTGCAGGGCGGCGAGGATCGGCATCTCGACCAGATCAACGCCGACCGGGTCGTTGGCGAGACCGCGCTCGCGCAGATGTGTGGCGATCTTGCGGGCGACCTCCTGGGCGATGCCGGCGTCGGGGTGGAATGCGCCTCGCAGCGTCGAGATGCCGGCCCGAGCACGGTTCGTTCCGTCGAGCCACGGGTTGTAGAGCTGGTGGTGCCTGGCCGCGGAGCCGAAGTCCCAGATCACCGGCTCATCACCGCGGGGGAGCAACGCGAAGCGGATCAGCTTGTCCATCGCCCACGTGCCGATGTGGGTCGATGTCATGTAGCGGATGTTGGAGAAGTCGAATGTCAGGAGTGACCCGAGGTCCGAGCGCTCGAGGTGGTCGCTGAGCCGCTGCAGGCGTTGCGTACGCAGTCGGTCGAGGTCGACCCGTTGCTCCCAGTCGACCGCGTTGGGTCCGTAGGTGCGGATCGCCATCGGTCCTCCCCGCAGGGTGCCGCCTGTTAAGTAGAAGTTACGAGGACTGAACATGCCGTGGCTAGAGGCAGGACGGCAGAATCTTGCGGAGCGCGGCCGGTGCTCAGTCCGTCTCGATGACGCACCAGATGCCGATGGCCGGTTCGGTGCCGTCGTTGCGGTAGCGGTGGGGTGTGGTCGACGCGAAGGACACGGCGTCGCCTGGGCGCATGACGAGGTCGTCAAAGCCGAGGGTGAGGACGAGCTCGCCCAAGGTGAGATAGCCATACTCCACTCCCGAGTGGCGCATCAACTGACCTGTGCTCGACGACGTGCCGCCGGGCGCATAGGTCACGAGGAGGAAGTCGACGTGCGCTCCGGGGACGCGCCCGAGCAGCTCCCAGGTGACTCCCGAGTCGAGCTCGAGGATCTCGCGCTGGTCAGGGCCCACGTGTGGCCCGAGCGAGCGCTCAGTGGTCGGGTCGATGCCGGTGGGTAGCGGGGTCGGTGCGGGTGCGGCGGCTAGAGCGTGGGCGACCGCGGCGAGCGGGCCGGGCAATCCCGAAACTCGTGTCGACGCAGCGGCGCCAGCAGTGTCGAACACGTCCTCCACGGAAATGCCGAGAGCTTTGGTGATCGCGTACAGCGTGCTCACCGAGGGACGGCTGCGCCCGGTTTCGATCTGGGACACCAAGCTGGCCGACACCCCCACCTCGCGGGCGAGGCCGCGCACGGACAAACCGCGGCGCAACCGCTCCGAGCGAATCCGGTCGCCGACGGGGGGCATGGTGTGCGCCAAGCGATCGACCCCTTTCTCGGGCCGATCGTACAGCGTGGTTGAACGGTGCGGGCTCGGCCGGTCAGGCCGCGGGCCGGGCAGTGCGCACGTGCAGGAGCCGCGCGAGTCGCGTCACCAGGCCGACACCTCGCTGCGCTCGGGTCAATCGAGCCGCCTCCAGTCGTTGCTGGCGCGGTGCCCGGGACACCTCCGGCAGCTGGAGCGGCATGAACCTCGCCCGCGCAACGGGCAGCGCCGGCTCGTTGTTGGGCCGGTGCGGGCGATTGTCGCGCTTAGTGCTCACGCCTGACAAGAGCCGGGGCCGGCCGCCCGAGATACATCGGCGCTCGATCCAGGATTAGGGAAGCGGTTTCGTCGTGTGCCAACGGGGAGAC
This sequence comes from uncultured Actinomycetota bacterium, assembly GCA_963757805.1. Taxonomy (GTDB): domain Bacteria; phylum Actinomycetota; class Actinomycetes; order Jiangellales; family Jiangellaceae; genus CAVWSM01. The sequence continues at coordinate 26,538 of CAVWSM010000005.1, forward strand.
GCCGGTGACTGCCTG
>CAVWSM010000006.1:0-1485555 GCA_963757805.1 uncultured Actinomycetota bacterium
GATCGCCTGCGCAAGGAGTGGCGCAGACCGGTGCCGAGCTGGTCGGCGAGCTCGAGGCACTGTTGTCGCAACATCCGATGCGAGAGCGGCTGTGGGCCCAACTGATGACGGCCCTTTATCGGTCGGGTCGGCAGGCCGACGCCTTGGCGGCCTACCAGCGCGCCCGCAACCTGCTGATTGACGAGCTCGGCATCGAACCTGGGCCTGACCTACGCACGGTCGAAGCCAGAGTGCTGGCGCACGACGACCAGCTGCTGGCCCCGACACCCAGCTTGGAGCGGGTCCTGCCTCCACCGCTGGCCGCAGTTGGGCCGACGTTCATCGGACGCGAGAACGAGCTCCACACGCTGGTCGATTCACTTGACCAGGCCGAAGCAGGCCAGGTCGTACGCATCCTCATCGTCGGGCCACACGGGATCGGCAAGACGCGGCTGCTGGCCGAACTCGGCCGGATGGCGTTCGAGCGGGGCGCCACGGTGCGGTATGCCCGTGGCGACGGGCCCGTTCCGCGAGGGACCGCGACAGGTGTGGCGGTGCTGGTGTACGACGACCTTCAGGAGGCGTCGCTCGACAACCTCGAACGCCTGACGGCTGGAGTGGAGGCGGCCCAGCCGCCGGCCTTGCTGCTGTTCGCCGCTGTCGAGTCTGACCTGTCCCAGGCCCAACGGTTCCTGGTGCGAGGTCTGGCGGACAGCAGGCTGCAGCTACGTCCGCTAGGCACCGAGGAGGTCGCGACGCTGGTCCGGCTGTACGTTCCCGGACGCGCAGCTGCCCCAAGCGCTCGCGCAGGTGGAGGCCGCCGGTGGTGTGCCGCTCGAGGTCGCATGACCGGGCCAGCCGGTTGGCCGAAGAGTGGGCCGCACACAAGGTCGGGCGACGCGGCAGCAGCGCTCCCGACATCAAGACAAGACCTCCGCGCTGTCAGTGGCGACATCGTCGATGGTGTGGTTGATCTGCAGCGTGCCCGCGCGCAGCGCGCCGCCCACGCCCCGGACCGCAGTGCCGTTGTCGTGTGTCCCTACAAGGGGCTTGCGACGTTCGACCAGGCGGATGCGGCGTACTTCTTCGGTCGGGAACGGCTGACCGCCGAGCTGGTGGCTCGACTGGTGGGCTCACCATTGCTCGCCGTGGTCGGGCCGAGCGGGAGTGGCAAGTCCTCCGTCGTCCGCGCAGGGCTGCTGCCTGCCCTGGCCGGTGGGGTCCTCCCATCGAGCAACCAGTGGAACCTCGTCCTGACCGCGCCGCACCTGGAGTTCCCGGATCTGCCCAATGACACCAGAACGGTTTTGGTCATCGACCAGTTCGAGGAGCTCTTCACCACGCTGTCGGAGCGAGACCGGCAGGCGTACGTGGATCGGCTCCTGTCGATCGTCGACCGACAAGCGGACTTCGTATCTGTGGTTGTCACATTGCGTGCCGACTACTTCGGTCGCTGCGCAGAGCATCCTGACCTCGCGCGACTGGTCAGCGCCAACACGGTGCTTGTGCCCCCGATGACGAGCGAGGAGCTGCGCGCCGCCGTTGAGGACCCTGCCCGCGCCGCCGGCCTCGAGGTCGAGCCGGGTGTGGTGGAGGCGGTCGTCGCCGATGCCGGTCAGGAACCCGGCGCGCTGCCGCTGGTGTCCACTGCGCTGCTCGCCCTGTGGGAGCGCCGACACGGCCGCCGCCTCACGCTCGCCGCCTACCGCGAGTCGGGCGGAGTTCGCGGTGCGGTGGCCAAGCTCGCGGAGACCACGTACTCAGCCCTCACATCGGAGCAGAAACTCGTTGCCCGACGCACGTTGCTTCGTCTCGGCGATGTGGGCGACGGTGCAGAGTTCGTCCGCACCCGAGTGCCCATCGCGAAGTGGCCCCAACAGCCGATAACGATGCACGAGTAGTGCTGGACACGTTGGCGGATCGACGTCTGCTCACCGTCTCGGGGGACACCGTCGAGGTTGCCCACGAAGCTCTGCTGCGCGAGTGGCCGAGACTGCGCGGCTGGCTGGAGGAGGACGAAGCAGGTCGGGCACTTCGGGCACACCTCGCCCCTTCGGCCCGCGAGTGGGAGGAGCGCGGCCGCGACGAGGCCGAGCTCTACCGCGGGCCACGGCTCATCACCGCCCTGGAGTGGGCGGGCGAACACGACGCGGACATCACCCCGGCCGAGCGGGCGTTCCTCGACCAGAGCAAGGACGCTGCTGATCGCGACGCCATACAGAAGCGCCGCACCATCCGACGCCTGCGCTACGGAGCAGTCGGTCTCGCCGCGCTGCTGGTGGCAGCCACGGCGCCGGTTTCATTGCCGTGCAACAACGCAACGACGCCGCCGAGTCGTCGTTGGCAGCAGACGTGCGCGCGCTGCAGGCGAAGGCGCTGGACGAGAACCGATGGGATCGGGCGTTGCTCTTCGCCGCTCAGGCGCAGCGCTTCGACGCGTCGCCGGACTCTCGCGCGGCGCTGCTGCAGACCGTCCAGCGCGGCCCGGAGGCAACGGCGATCTTTACGGCCGACGAGCGATTGCACTCGCTCGTCGCGAGCGCGGACGGTCGCAGACTCTTCGCCGGCGGGTCGAATGGCGGCGTGTTCTTCTTGGACACCCAGACGCAGACAGCTTCAGCAGGTCCCGGGCGGTCACCCCGTTGGAGTCCGATCAAGCTTGACATCAGCCCCGACGGCAGATATCTCGCGGCGGTGAGCCGTTCCGGTCGAGCTTCACGAGCAAGAGCGCCTGGACTGGCGGCTCATCGTCGTCGACCTCGAGCAGACCCCCGGAAGTGCGATACCTCCACCATGAGACCCGAGGAGGTCCGAGGTTCACGGCCGACAGCCGCACGATCCTCACCATTGATGGGGACGGCCTTGTGGCATACGTCGACGCGGAGACGGGACGGGTTCAGCAGTCGCACGACCTCGAGTTTGTCGGCGAAGGGCATATAGAAAAGAAATCACGGACCGGAGAACCGACAGTTCGCCGTGGCAGCCGATCCGAGCAGCGTGGATCCGTGGTGGCCTGGGAAGTCAGCACGGGACGGCAATCTGGTCCGCAGCCGAAGCAGGATGCGCTTGTCGCGGCAGTCAGCCCGGACGGCTCGCGGCTCGTGCTCGGACACGCCGACGGTCGGGTCGAGCTCGTCGACATCCAGACTGGCGCCAGCACGGCAGCCGCTGGTGCACCCGCGGAGGGTCTGATCGACGTCGCGTGGGCGCCGGACGGTTCGACGTTCGCGAGTGCGACAGAGGAGCGCACCGTGCTCGTCTGGAATGCCGACACTTGGAGGTGGACGTCGTCCTCCCTGGACACTGGGGGAAGATCACTCAACTGGCCTACTCGCCCGACGGGACGACGCTGTACGCCTCCGGGCTGGACCAGTCAGTGTTGGCCTGGGACCTCACCGGCAGCCGGGAGCGGTCCGTAGCGTCGAGGGCACGAGGCCTTCGGCGGGTGTGTCCACATCCGCGATGTCCGTTGATGGATCCGTCCTGGCCGTCGGCTACCGGGACGACGGGGGCGGGCGGGTCGAAGTGACCGCGATACCGGGAGGCAACAAGTTCGAGGTCACTGTGCCTGTCTGGCCGTTGAACAACTGGTGGTTGGTTGCCGACCGTCTCGGCCGATCAGTCCTATTGGAGCTGATGGAGTTCAACACGTCGAGAACCGTCATTTCTGGGTGCACACCATCGATATGGGAAAGGTGAACTGCTGCCGCACAGGATCCAGGTCCGTTATCGGCTGAGCGCTGACGCCGCCACGACGTGGGACAACGACGCCATCCTCGTGGCAGGACGGCAGCAATCGGGCTCTGGGACCTTGACACAGGCAAACCATCTACTCCAGAGCTGTACAAGCCGGCAGACATGTCGGTTGGGTGGGCGCACACCCCGACGGGCGCATTGCAGCGGTGACTGAGCCGCGGGGCCGCATCGAGGTGATCGACCTGGGCAATGGCGAGCTCATCGAAACCCTCATCTCTGCCGACGAACATCGATGTTCAATCTGGACTCCCCCGGTGTTCTCGCCTGACGGCCGGTGGTTGGCCGCTGCAATCCGAAACGGACGAGTGGCGGTCTGGGACACGCGGACCTGGAAGCTGCACAACGACGTGGCAGGCCGTTGCAGGCTTCGGGGCCGATTCATTGGTGTTCACCCCGGACTCGAACTTCCTGATCACCGGCGGCGCCGGCGAGGCTGCGATCTGGAACGTGCAGCAAGGCGGGAGCGGCGGCGTGCAGGTGGCGGTGGACCCCAGCGGGGCAGACGCGAGGGTCCTGGTCGGCGTTAAGGACGTCGGCCGGACCCTGATCACGTACACCGACGGCACCGGGGTGCGCGATGGGATGTCGACACCGGAACGGCTGCTCGAGCAGGCATGCGCGGTCGCTGGCCGCGACCTCACCCAGGAAGAGTGGAGTGAGGTGCTTCCCGATCAGGCCGTACGAGCGAACCTGCACCGACCGCTGACAAGCCGACAATGCGACAACTCCGGTGCCATGACGCCGGGGTTGTCTCATGATCGCCCGGATCCGAGTACGGCCACCCCGCGTTGGCGCGCAGGTCGCGTACTCGCTAGGTTCCTTTCCCGATCCCGTAGTTCTTTCTCAACCCCTGGAGCCGTACTGTGGCGCTTCCGCCGTTGACTCCCGAGCAGCGCGCCGCTGCCCTTGCCAAGGCCGCCGAGGTGCGCCGGGAGCGCGCCGCGGTGAAGAACCGGCTCAAGCACTCGCACGGGACACACACCAGCACCCTGCTCAAAGAGGTCCTCGCCGAGGGCCAGCAGGACGATGCGATCGGCAAGATGAAGGTCTCTGCCCTCCTGGAGTCGATGCCCGGGGTCGGCAAGGTCAAGGCGGCCCAGATCATGGCGCGCATCGGCATCTCAGAGACGCGCCGGGTCCGCGGGCTCGGCGTCAACCAGGTCGAGGCTCTCGTGCAGGAGTTCGGCGACAAGAGCGGTGACTGAGCCCCCAGCTGCACGGGCCAACGCGCCCCGGCTGTTCGTCCTCTCCGGACCGACCGCCGTCGGCAAGAGCACTGTCGTACGTCATCTGCGCGACGCCCATCCCGAAGTCTGGGTCTCCGTCTCCGTCACCACACGGTTTCCGCGACCGGGGGAGAAGGACGGCGTGCACTACCACTTCGTCACCGACGCGGAGTTCGACCGCATGGTGGCCGCGGGCGAGATGCTCGAGTGGGCAGTGGTCCACGGCCTCGCCAAGTACGGCACCCCACGCCGTCCCGTTGAGCGGGCGCTGGCGTCGGGCCGGTCCGCGCTCCTCGAGATCGATCTTCAGGGCGCCCGCCAGGTGCGGGCCGCCATGCCTGACGCGTTGCTCCTGTTCCTGGCTCCGCCGAGCTGGGACGAGATGGTCCGCCGCCTCGTCGGTCGCGGCACCGAGCCGGAGGACGAGCGGCGGCGACGGTTGGAGACCGCGCGGGTGGAGCTGGCAGCCGAGTCGGAGTTCGATGTGACACTCGTCAACACCGATGTCGAGACGGTGTGTCGCGAGTTGGTAACCTTGATGAGTTCACCCCACCCATCGGAGGCATGAGCGTGTCTGGAACCCACGGAGTCGCCGAGGGCATCACGTCCCCGTCGATCGACGAGCTGCTCGAGAAGAGCGACTCCAAGTACGCGCTGGTGATCCACGCGGCCAAGCGTGCCCGGCAGATCAACGCCTACTACTCGCAGCTCGGCGAGGGCCTGCTGGAGTATGTCGGCCCGCTCGTGGACACGCGCGTCCAGGAGAAGCCGCTCTCGATCGCCCTGCGCGAGATCAACGACGGCCTTGTCACCGCCGAGCCGGCCGAGCCGGCCTGAGCCTCCCGCGTCTCGCCAGGTGAGCGACTTGCCCTCCGGGTCGCCCCGCCCCCGGATCGTCCTGGGAGTGAGCGGGGGGATCGCGGCCTACAAGGCGTGCGAGCTGCTGCGGCTGTTCACCGAGTCCGGGCACGACGTCCGCGTCGTGCCCACCTCTGCCGCCCTCAATTTCGTGGGCGCGGCCACCTGGGAGGCCCTGTCCGGCCACCCCGTCCACACCGAGGTCTTCGCCGATGTGCCGGCGGTGCCGCACGTACGGCTCGGCCAGGAGGCCGATCTCGTCGTCGTGGCGCCCGCTACGGCTGATCTGCTGGCCCAGGCGGCGCACGGGCTCGCCGGAGACCTGCTCACCAACACCCTGCTCACCGCCCGTTGTCCAATCGTCTTCGCGCCGGCGATGCACACCGAGATGTGGGAGCACGCCGCCACCCAGGCCAACGTCGCGACGCTGCGTGAGCGTGGCGCCGTGGTGATCGAGCCGGCGGTTGGGCGACTGACTGGTGCCGACTCCGGCGCCGGGCGGCTGCCCGAGCCCCCTGAGATCTTTGCCGTTGCCCGATCGGTCCTGAGCCGCGGTGTCGCCGGTCAGCGTCCAGACTTGACCGGCCGTCGCGTCGTCGTCTCTGCGGGTGGCACCCGGGAGCCCTTGGACCCCGTACGTTTTCTGGGAAATCGCTCGTCCGGGCGGCAGGGCTACGCGCTCGCGCGGACCGCTGTCGCTCGCGGTGCCGAGGTGACCTTGATCTCAGCCAATGCCTCGTTGCCCGACCCAGCGGGCGCAAAGGTCATCCGCGTTGGCACGGCACTCGAGCTGGCCGACGCCGTGCAGGCGGTGGCGGCTGACGCCGACGCGATCGTGATGGCCGCCGCCGTGGCCGACTTCCGGCCGGTCGCCTACGCCGAGCACAAGATCAAGAAGGACGACGAGGGCGGCGCGCCGACCGTCGAGCTGGTCCGCAACCCCGACATCCTGGCCGGCCTGGCCGCAGGCCGCCGTGCGGGTCAGGTCGTGGTCGGCTTCGCCGCAGAGACCGGCGACGCGACCGGGTCCGTGCTCGAGCACGGTCGCGCCAAGCTGGCCCACAAGGGCGCCGATCTGCTCGTCGTCAACGAGGTCGGCACCGGCAAGGGCTTCGAGTCGGAGCGCAACGCCGCGGTCATCCTGGCCGCTGATGGATCCGAGACCGTCGTGCCCGAAGGACCCAAGGACGATCTCGCCCACGCGGTGTGGGACCGTGTCGCCCGAATGCTGGAAGTGCTTCGGTATGCCCCACCTGCCCGTTAGACTTCCCGTCGATTCTCGTTAACCGTTCACAATCGCACGCACTAGAGGAGCACTGTGACGCGCCGCCTGTTCACTTCGGAGTCGGTCACCGAGGGCCACCCGGACAAGATCTGTGACCAGATCAGCGATGGCATTCTCGACGAGCTCCTCAAGGACGACCCCAACAGTCGGGTCGCGGTCGAGACGATGGTGACCACCGGCCAGGTGCACGTCGCGGGTGAGGTGACCACCGGCGCCTACGCCGACATCCCCGGCATTGTGCGGCAGACGATCCTGGAGATCGGCTACGACTCGTCGACCAAGGGCTTCGACGGCTCGTCGTGCGGTGTGTCGGTGTCGATCGGCGCGCAGTCGCCCGACATCGCGCAGGGTGTCGACGACGCCTACGAGCGTCGGGTCGAGCATGACGAGGACCCGCTGGACCGACAGGGCGCGGGCGACCAGGGCCTGATGTTCGGCTACGCGTGCAACGACACGCCGGAGCTGATGCCGCTGCCGATCACCATCGCGCACCGGCTTGCTCAGCAGCTGTCGGAGGTGCGCAAGAACGGCACCGTTCCTTACCTGCGCCCCGACGGCAAGACCCAGGTCACGATCGAGTACGACGGCGCGCGCGCGGTCCGCCTGGACACCGTCGTGGTGTCCTCGCAGCACGCGGCCAACATCGACCTCGCGGGCCTGCTCGCTCCTGACGTCAAGGAGCACGTGGTCGACCCGATTCTGGCCGCCTACGACCTCGACAGCGACGGCTACAAGCTGTTCGTCAACCCGACCGGGCGGTTCGAGGTCGGTGGCCCGATGGGCGACGCCGGTCTGACCGGCCGCAAGATCATTGTCGACACCTACGGCGGCTACGCCCGACACGGTGGCGGCGCGTTCAGCGGCAAGGACCCGTCCAAGGTCGACCGCTCCGCGGCCTACGCGATGCGCTGGGTGGCCAAGAATGTCGTCGCGGCCGGGCTGGCCAGCCGCTGCGAGGTCCAGGTGGCCTACGCGATCGGCAAGGCGCACCCGGTGGGCCTGTTCGTTGAGACCTTCGGCACCGAGAAGGTCGACGTCGCCAAGATCCAGCACGCCGTCACCGAGGTCTTCGACCTGCGGCCGGCCGCGATCATCCGCGACCTCGACCTGCTTCGGCCCATCTACCAGCCGACCGCTGCCTACGGCCACTTCGGTCGCGAGCTGCCCGACTTCACGTGGGAGCGCACCGACCGGGCCGACACGCTGCGGGCGGCTGCCGGCGCCTGACCGGCTGTCCAAGATCTACAGCCTCCCCGCAAGCGACACGCCGCCGGCGTGTCGCGCGGGAGGGTCCTGTCGATCATGACGAGACCAGGTCTACTGCGACGGCGAAGTGGTCGGAGGCGTCGGTGGCGATGACCGACGCCTGACGCACCGACAGCTCTGGCGACACGAGCACATAGTCGATTCGCCGACCCGGCACCGGCGACGGGAACGTCGCGCCATCACCGTCACCTCCGACGCCCCACGCATCGACCAATCCGACGCCCATCGTGGCGATCTCTGGCGCGTCTGGAGTCGCGTTGAAGTCGCCCAGCAGCACCATGTCGCCCGGCGCAACCGCCGCGAGGAACTCACGGACCTGCGCCGCCTGGGAGAGCCGTACGGCCGGCGACCATGACTCCAGATGCACGTTGGCGATGGTCAAGGCGCTGTCGCCGACGTCGATGTACGCCACCAGCAGGCCGCGCTGCTCGTCGTCACCCGCGCTTTCCAGGAGTGTGTGCGCCCAGTCGTCGATTCCTAATCGGGACAAGATCGCCGTGCCGTACTGACGGCGCGGCGCCCCCGGCTCAGCCGGGTCGCGATCCAGGTTGGCGCCAAACACGGCCTCCATCTGCATCCGGTCAGCGAGCCAGCTCAACTGATCGGAGAACCCGCTGCGCGCACCCCAAAAACGGTCGACCTCCTGCAGCGCGACCAAATCGGCCCCGTCGACCAGCCGCGCGATTCGCTCCAGATCGTGACGTCTATCGAGGCCCTCGCCGTGGTGGATGTTGAACGTCATGATCCGGATGGCCCGACCGTCGCTGTGCACAGGCTCCATCGTGACCGAGGTACCTGGTAGGAACCAGGCATGACCGATGCCGCCGACCAGCTCGCGCTCATCCGCGAGACCGTGCGCCGGTCGCGGCCCAAGGCTGCCGACCCGCCCGCGGCGGAGATGCCGGTGGCCCGAGTGCTGGTCGACGTGCCGCTCGCTCACCTCGACAAACCGTTCGATTACGAAGTGGGGGAGTCGCAGTCGGCGGCGGCGCAGCCGGGGGTGCGGGTGCGCGTCCGGTTCGCCGGGCAGCAGGTCGACGGGTTCATCACTGAGCGAGTGGCCGTCAGCGAGCACACCGGCCGGCTTGCGCGCATCGGTCGCGTCGTCTCACCTGAGCCGGTCCTGACGCCGGAGGTGCTGCGCGTGGCGCAGCAGGTGGCCGACAGGTACGCGGGGACTCTGGCCGATGTGCTGCGCCTGGCAGTCCCGCCGCGGCATGCCCGCGTGGAGAGCGCCGCCGTCCGCGCAGCCAGCGATCCGCCGACGATTTCCGCCCCCGCGCCGACCGGCTGGGACGACTACCCCAACGGCCCTCGATTCCTCCGGGCGCTGGCCAAGGGGCAGGCACCGCGCGCGGTGTGGACTGCGCTGCCGGTCACCCGGGCCGACCCCTTCGCGTTGTTGGCAGCAGCCCTCGGCACGGCTCTCGCGGCCGGCAGGGGTGTCCTCGCCGTGGTGCCGGACCTCCGCGATCTGCGTCGGCTCGATGCGGCGATGCAGCAGGTGTTGCCATCGAGCAGCTACGTCGTGCTGTCAGCGGACCTCGGCCCGGCCGAGCGTTATCGGCGGTGGCTCGCCGTGCGGCGCGGTCAGGTGCGGGCGGTGATCGGCACCCGTGCCGCCGCCTGGGCACCGGTCGCCGAACTTGGTCTCGTTGCCTGCTGGGACGACGGCGACGATCTGCTGGCCGAGCCTCGCGCCCCCTACCCGCACACCCGCGAGGTGCTGCTGCTCCGCGCGCACGAGGCACGAGCGGGAGTGCTGCTCGGCGGCCACACCTGCACAGCCGAGGCGGCGCAGCTGATCGACACCGGTTGGGCCCGCCCCTTGGCGGCCACTCGGGACACCGCCCGCGCCGCCGCGGCGCAGGTGACGGTGGCCGGCGACGACGCCGATGTCGCCCGTGACGAGGCGGCCCGGGTCGCCCGCATCCCTTCAGTCGCCTGGCGGGTTGCCCGGGACGCGCTGACAAACGGGCCGGTGCTGGTTCAGGTGCCGCGCGCGGGTTACCTGCCTGCCGTCGCGTGTGCGCGTTGCCGACTTCCTGCGCGGTGCGCGCACTGCCACGGCCCACTTGCGCTCGCCGGGCGAGCGGCGGCCCCGCGGTGCGGATGGTGCGGCCGTACGGCGAACGACCGGGCCTGCCCACAATGCGGCGACACCCGCATCCGCGCCCTGCGTACGGGAGCCGCGCGCACCGCGGAGGAGCTCGGCCGCGCCTTCGCGGGCGTCCCCGTACGCACGTCCTCCGGCGACCACATCCTCGACTCGGTCGGGCCGGAGCCGTCCCTCGTCATCGCGACGCCTGGCGCGGAGCCGATCGCCGACGACGGCTACGCCGCCGCCCTGCTGCTCGACGGGCAGCTGCTCCTGGCGCGGCCCGACCTGCGCGCTTCCGAGGAGGCGCTCCGGCGCTGGGCCGCTGCAGTAGCGCTCGTACGGCCAACGGGCCGTGTCGCGCTCGTCGCCGACCCGGCACACCCCGCCGTCCAAGCGCTGGTCCGCGCCGATCCGCTCGGCTTTGCCGAGCGGCAGCTCGCCGAACGGGTGCAGGTGCGGCTGCCCCCCGCGGCCCGGCTGGCCGAGATCGAGGGAGCGCCGGAGGACGTGGCCGACCTGATCGGGGCGCTCAGCTTGCCGCCGGGCGGGGAGGTGCTCGGCCCACTGCCCACCGGGGACGATGGCCGGGAGCGCGCTTTCGTCCGCGCCCCACGACAGCATGGCGTCGCCCTCGCCCGCACGCTCAAACAGGCGCAAGGCATGCGCAGCGCGGCCAAGCGCGGCGGTCCCGTACGTGTCCGAGTCGACCCGGTCGACGTCGGCTGACCGGTGGCCCGGCAACAGCTGGGCTGACAACATCGTGACCCGTGCTCACCGGTGCCGTCGTCTTCGACCTCGGTGGTGTCCTGATCGACTGGGACCCGCGCTACCTCTACAAATCGCTGCTGCCGGACGAGGCACGCAGTCGAGAAGTTCCTCGCCGAGGTCGACTTCATGGCGTGGAACCTCGAGCAGGACCGCGGCCGGCCCTGGCCCGAGGCCGTCACCGAGCTGAGCGCCCGCCACCCCGACCGAGCCGCGCTGATCGAGGCGTACGACCGGCGCTGGCGAGAATCGATCGCCGGCGACTACCCGGCCAATGTCGAGGTGCTGCGCGAGCTGCACGCGGCCGGTCACCCGCTCTTCGCGCTGTCCAACTTTTCCGCGGCCAAGTTCGCGCTGCTGCGGCACGAGCTCGACTGGTTCGATCTCTTCGACGGCTGGGTCGTCTCCGGCGAGCACCGACTGGTCAAGCCCGACCCCGCGATCTACCGACTGCTGCTCGACACCTTCGACCTGGACCCCCGCTCGACTACCTATGTCGACGATGTCGCCGCCAACGCCGAGGCCGCCAGCGAGCTGGGGATGACCGCTGTCCACCTCCGCGACCCCGAAGACCTGCGCGCCGAGCTGACCCTGCTCGGCTTGCTCGGCGGGCCACGCCCGCGCGCCTTCTAGACTGGTACGCGCACAACCGCCCGACCAGGAGTGACAGCGTGGCCATCCAGCCGATCCGACTCTTCGGCGACCCAGTGCTGCGCACGGTCGCCGAGCCGGTGCAGACCTTCGACAAGGAGCTGCGCCAGCTGGTCGCTGACCTGTCCGAGACGATGGTGGACGCCCCAGGCGTCGGGCTTGCGGCGCCGCAGATCGGAGTGTCGCTACGCGTGTTCACCTACCACGCCGATGGTGAGCTCGGGCACCTCATCAACCCCGACCTCGACCTGTCGGACGAGCTCCAGGACGGCGACGAGGGCTGCCTGTCACTTCCGGGTCTGTCCTACGACTGCCGCCGCGCCCTGCGCGTGGTCGCCAAGGGCATGAACATGTACGGCGACCCCGTCGTGATCGAAGGCAGCGAGCTGCTTGCCCGGTGCATCCAGCACGAGACCGACCACCTCGACGGCGTGCTGTTCATCGACCGGCTCGACCGGGAGGCCCGCAAGGCGGCGATGAAGGCGATCCGTGAGGCCGACTGGGTCGGCGGGCACCAGCCGGCGGTCAAGCTGTCGCCGCACCGACATTCGGCAAGGCGCTCTGAGCCCATGCGACTCGTCTTTGCCGGCACTCCTGAGGTGGCGGTGCCCTCGCTCGAGGCCCTGCTTGCCTCCAACCACGAGGTCGTCGCCGTCATCACCCGTCCCGACGCCCCGGCCGGCCGCGGCCGGCACCTCGCTGCGAGCCCCGTCGCCGAGGTCGCCGACAAGCACGGACATTGAGACCCTCAAGCCCGCCCGCGCCGGCGACCCCGACTTCGTGGCCCGGCTCGCCGAGATCGCGCCCGACTGCGTGCCCGGTCGTCGCCTACGGCAACCTCATCCCGCCGGCGGCACTCGACATCCCGGTCCACGGCTGGGTCAACCTGCACTTCTCGGTGCTGCCCGCGTGGCGCGGCGCGGCTCCCGTACAGCACGCGATCATGGCCGGCGACGAGGTGACCGGCGCCAGCACGTTCCGCATCGAGCAGGGGCTGGACACCGGCCCCGTCTACGGGGTCGTCACCGAGCCGATCGGTCGGTTCGACACGAGCGGCGACCTGCTGGCCCGACTCGCGGTCTCCGGCGCGCGCCTGCTCGTGGCCACGGTCGACGGCATCGAGTCCGGCGAGCTGCGCGCCGCAGCCGCAGCCGGCCGACGGCGTGACCTATGCGCCCAAGGTCACGGTCGACGACGCGCACATCGACTGGACCACTCCGGCGCTGCGCGTCGACCGGCTCGTGCGCGGGTGCACGCCAGCCCCCGGAGCGTGGACGACGTTTCGCGGCGAGCGGCTCAAGGTCGGACCCGTCCAGCTCGTGCCGGAGCTGGCTGAGCTCGCCCCGGGAGGAGTCGTGGCCGACAAGCACACGGTCCTGCGTCGGCACCGGCAGCCACGCCGTCGAGCTCGGCGAGGTGCGACCCCAGGGCAAGAAGCCGATGGCGGCGGCAGACTGGGCGCGCGGGGTGCGCCCAGAGCAGGGCGAACAGGTGGGAGGCTAAGGGTGGTCGCGGCATCGAAGGGGCGCCCGGCCGGCCGATCTCGGCGCGTGGTCGATCCGGCGCGGCGGGCGGCGTTCGACCTGCTGTGCAGGGTCGAGCTCGAGGACGCCTACGCCAACCTCGTGCTGCCCGGTCTGCTCACCGAGCGCGGCATCGTCGGGCGCGATGCGGCCTTCGCCACCGAGCTGACCTACGGCGCGCTGCGCGGCCAGGGCGCCTACGACACCGTCCTCGAGGCCTGCGTCGACCGGCCGCTCGCCGAGCTCGATCCGAAGCTCCTCGCGCTGCTGCGCCTGGGCGCCCACCAACTGCTCGCCACGCGGGTGCCGGCACACGCGGCCGTCGCGCTCGTCCGTCGACATCGCGCGCGAGGCGATCGGCGAGGGCCCGGCCCGGCTCGCCAATGCCGTGCTGCGGCGGGTCGCCGCCAGGCCGCTCGACGACTGGATGGTGCGGCTCGCGCCGGACGCCAACGAGGACCCGATCGGGCACCTCGCGATGCGCCACTCGCATCCCGTGTGGGTCGTTCAGGCGTTCTCCGACGCGCTCGGCGGCGACCTCGCCGAGGTGTCGCATCTCCTCGCCGCCGACAACGACCCGCCGTCGGTGACCCTGGTCGTCCGACCCGGGCGCGCCGAGGTGTCCGAGCTCATCGAGGCAGGCGCGACACCCGGCCGCTGGTCCCCGTACGCCGCGGTCCTCAACTCCGGCCAGCCGCGCGAGATCCCGGCCGTCGCCGAGGGCCGGGCCGGCGTGCAGGACGAGGGCAGCCAGCTCGTCGCCCTCGCCCTGGCACAGGCTGAGACGGTCGGCCCGGACCGCGGCCGCTGGATCGACATGTGTGCCGGCCCAGGCGGCAAGGCCGCACTGTCTGGCCGGCCTGGCCGGGGCACGCGACGCCAGCCTGCTGGCCGTCGAGCGGCAACAGCACCGCACCCAGCTCGTGCGCAACGCGCTCGTCGGGACGCCGGGTGCGTGGGCGGCAATCACCGCCGACGCGATCCGATCGCCGTGGGCGGAGGGCGCATTCGACCGGGTGCTCGTCGACGTGCCGTGCACCGGGCTCGGAGCGCTCCGCCGACGGCCCGAGGCACGCTGGCGGCGCAAGCCCGAGCGACATCGCCAAGCTCGCTCCGCTGCAGCGCGGGCTGCTGCACGCCGCGGTGCGCGGCACCAGACCAGGCGGGCTGGTCGCCTACGTGACGTGCTCGCCGCACCTGGCGGAGACGCGGGTCATCGTCTCCGACGTGCTCCACGCAGCGCGACGACGTGGAGCAGATCGACGCCCGGCCGTATCTGCCAGGCGTCCCGGATCTCGGCGACGGCCCGCACGTCCAGCTCTGGCCGCACCGGCACGGCACCGACGCGATGTTCCTGGCGCTGCTGCGCCGCCGGGTCTGACTCACGCCGCCCGGATAGCCTCGATCTCGTGGGTATCCAGATCGCACCGAGCATCCTGAATGCCGACTTCGCCAACCTCGAGGCGGAGATTGCGCGCATCAGCACCGCCGACTGGGTGCACGTCGACGTGATGGACAACCACTTCGTGCCCAACCTGACCCTCGGGCTGCCCGTGGTCGAGGCGCTCCTTGCCCGGAGCGAGCTGCCGATCGACTGCCATCTCATGATCGAAAACCCGGACCTCTGGGCGCCGCCAATACGCCGAGGCCGGCGCGGCCAATGTGACCTTCCACGTCGAGGCGGCGCACGCGCCCGTGCGACTCGCCCGCGAGCTGCGGCGCCGCGGCGCGCGGGCGGGCATGGCCCTCAAGCCGGCGACGCCCATCGAGCCCTACGCCGAACTGCTGCCCGAGCTGGACATGATCCTGGTGATGACCGTCGAGCCGGGGTTCGGGGGACAGGCCTTCCTTGATCTGTGCCTGCCTAAGATCCGCGCCGCCCGCGAGCTGATCAGCCGCCATGGGGGACAGGTGTGGCTGCAGGTGGACGGCGGCGTGTCCAGCCTCGACCATCGAGCGCTGCGCCGAGGCCGGCGCCGACGTGTTCGTCGCCGGGTCCGCCGTCTACGGTGCGGAGGACGCGGACGCGGCGATCAAGGAGCTGCGGGATCTGGCCGCGGACGCCGGACGGCCCCGCCGGGTGACGTCCGAGCGACCGCGGGTTCGACGAGCCCTCGCCCGTGGCAGGCCGCCTCGGGGCGCGAGGCGTGTCACAATGGCAAGTGAGCAATGCGTGCTCCGGGGTCGGTGAAATTCCGAACCGGCGGTGACAGTCCGCGACCCGACCGCAGCCAGCGGCCGGTGGACCAGGTGAAACTCCTGGACCGACGGTGAGAGTCCGGATGGGAGGCAGCACGCAGGAGCGGTTGGCTCCGTGGTCCGTCTCGCGGAGCGCGATGGCAACCGCATCCTGACGCGTCGCACGCGTCGACACCCCCGGGGCACTCACGACAGGTGAGGAGCCCGGGATGGCAACCACACACGAGGTGGCGGCGATGCGCCGCGCCCTGGTGCTTGCGGCCACGCCCGGCGTCCCCCTCGGCCCCAACCCGCGGGTGGGCTGCGTGATCCTGGACGTGAAGGGCAACGCCATCGCGGAGGGCTACCACCGCGGCGCGGGCACGCCCCACGCCGAGGCGGCGGCTCTCGCCGCAGCGGGCGACCGCGCACGGGGTGCCACCGCGGTCGTCACACTCGAGCCGTGCAACCACACGGGCCGCACCGGACCGTGCGCGGAAGCCCTGAGTCGCGGCCGGGATCCGGCGTGTGGTGTTCGCCCAGACCGACAGCAACCCCGTCGCCCGCGGGGGAGCTGACCGGCTGCGCACCGCAGGCGTCGACGTCGAGGGCGGCGTCCTGGCGGCCGACGCCGAACAGCTGAACCACGCCTGGTCGTACGCGATCCGCCATCAGCGGCCCTACGTGACCTGGAAGCTCGCCGCCACCCTCGACGGGCGCAGCGCGGCGGCTGACGGCACCAGCCGCTGGATCACCTCCGCATCCGCGCGCGCCGACGTGCATCGACTCCGCGGCCGAGTGCGACGCGATCCTGGTCGGCACCGGCACCGTCCTCGCAGACGACCCGCACCTCACCGTGCGCGATGCCGCCGAACCAACCGCTGCCCCGAAAGCTGCAGCCGCTGCGCGTCGTCATGGGCCACCGCCCCATCCCTGCCAACGCGCGCGTGCTCGATGACGCGGCGGAAACCCTGCACCTCGCAGACCCACGACCCGGCCGAGGCACTCGGCCAGCTGTTCGCCCGCGACCGCCAGCACGTCTGGCTGGAGGGCGGTCCGACGCTTGCCGGCGCATTCATCAAGGCCGACCTCGTCGACCGAGTCGTCGCCTACATCGCACCCGCCTTGCTGGGCGCCGGCCCGGCCGCCTTGCAGGACGCGGGAATCAGCACGATCGGCGAAGCGCTCCGTCTCGATGGTGCGCGACGTGACGCAGATCGGACCTGACATCCGAGTGATCGCCGACACCCGCGAGAAGGACGAGAAGGAGCAGTGATGTTCACCGGCATCGTGGAGGAGCTCGGCGAGGTGGTCGCCATCGACCACCCCGGACCGGACAGCGCCCGTCTCACCGTGCGCGGACCGCTCGTCACGAAAGACGTCGTCCACGGCGGCTCGATCGCGGTCAACGGCGTTTGTCTGACGGTCGTGCACACGGATTCCGACGCCTTCACGGCCGACGTGATGAAGGAGACGCTCGACCGCACCAGCCTCGGCTCGCTCACGACCGGCGACCGCGTCAACCTCGAGCGCGCGGTGCGCAGCGACGGACGCCTCGACGGGCATGTCGTGCAGGGTCACGTCGACGGCCCCGCGCCGATCATCAGCCGCACGCCGGGGGACCGCTGGGAGGTCGTACGCATCGAACTCCCTCGCGATCTGGCCCGCTACGTCGCGCTCAAGGGGTCCATCGCCGTCGACGGGGTCTCGCTCACCGTGTCCGGACTCGGCCCCGACTGGTTCGAGGTCTGCCTGATCCCAATCACCCTCGAGCTGACCACGCTCGGCACCAGACAACCCGGCGACCTCGTCAACCTCGAGGTCGACGTCATCGCGAAGTACGTGGAGCGCCTGCTCACGACCGAAAGGACCGACCCGTGATCGAGTGGCTCTTCGAGTCGCACATCCACATCCTCGGCGCCGACATCCTGTGGCGCGAGATCATCGGCAACGGCTTCGGGCTCGCGTCGGCGATCGGCGGGATGCGGCGCAAGGTGTGGGCCTGGCCCATCGGCATCGTCGGCAACGTCCTGCTGTTCACGGTGTTCTTCGGGATCGCGTTCAGCAACCCGCAGCACCAGACCCTCTACGGCCAGGCCGCCCGGCAGGTGTTCTTCATCGTCGTCAGCGTCTACGGCTGGTGGCGGTGGAACGCCAACAAGCACAGCGGCTCCAACGCCCCTGCCGTGCGCCCGCGGTGGGCAACGCCACGCGAGCGGACGACGTACATCTCCGTCGCTTTGGTCGGTGTCCTCGTCTGCTGGGGGATCTTCCGCGCGATCGGCACCGAGTGGCCGGCTCCGTGGTGGTACTTCCTCGCCGACTCATGGATCTTCGTCGGGTCGATCCTCGCCACGTACGCGATGGCCCGCGGCTGGGTGGACTTCTGGCTGTGCTGGCTCGCCGTCGACCTGGTGGGAGTGCCGGAGCTCATCTACTTCAAGTTCTACCCGTCGGCTCTGCTCTACGGGGTCTACGGCGGCTTCGTGATCTGGGGCTTCGTCGTCTGGCTGCGCGTGGCGCGCACGGAGACTGCTGCACTCGGCTCGAGCGCACCGAGACCGGACGAGATGCCGGTATGACCGAGCCGGTTGTCCTCGACACCGTCGACCGTGCCGTCGCCGACATCGCGGCGGGCCGGGCCGTGGTGGTGGTCGACGACGAGGATCGCGAGAACGAGGGCGACCTGGTCTTCGCGGCGCGCAAGGCGACACCCGAGCTCATTGCGTTCATGACGCGGCACACGAGCGGGGTGATCTGCGCACCCGTGGTCGGATCGATCCTCGACCGGCTGAAGATTCCGCTCATGACGCCGCACAACGAGGAACGGATGCGGACCGCCTACACCATCTCCGTCGACGCCCGAGACGGCATCACCACCGGCATCTCCGCCGCCGACCGGGCGCACACGGTACGTGTCCTCGCCGACTCGGCCACCGAGCCGTTCGACCTCGTCCAGCCAGGTCACGTGTTCCCGCTCCGCTACCGCGAGGGTGGTGTGCTCGTGCGCCCGGGTCACACCGAGGCATCCGTCGACCTCGCGCGCCTTGCCGGGCTCACCCCGGCCGGGGTGATCGCCGAAATCGTCAATGACGACGGCACGATGAAGCGCGGGCCGGACCTGCGGGCGTTCGCCGACGAGCACGGCCTCGCCATGATCTCGATAGCCGACCTGATCGCCTACCGGAGGCGGCACGAGGTGCTCGTCAGTCGGGTCGCCGAGACGCGGCTGCCGACGGAGTTCGGCGAGTTCCGCGCCATCGGATACCTCGACACTGTCGACGGCGTGGAGCATGTAGCGCTGATCCGCGGCGAGATCGGCGATGGCAACGACCTTCTGGTCCGGGTGCACTCCGAGTGCCTGACCGGCGACACGTTCGGCTCGCTGCGTTGCGACTGCGGGCCACAGCTGCGCTGGTCGTTGCGCGCCGTCGCCGAGGCGGGCCGCGGCGTCGTGGTCTACCTGCGCGGGCACGAGGGCCGCGGGATCGGGCTCGGGCCCAAACTGCGGGCGTACGAGCTGCAAGACGGCGGCCACGACACCGTCGACGCCAACCTCGAGCTGGGGTTGCCGGCCGACGCGCGTGACTACGGCATCGGCGCGCAGATCCTCGCCGACCTCGGGGCAAAGTCGTTAAGACTCATCACCAACAACCCGGCCAAGCGGGCTGGCCTGGAAGGCTATGGCATGCGCGTCGTCGAGCGGGTGCCGACCTCCGTGGGCGAGTCCGCGTACAACCGCAACTATCTGCGCACCAAGCGCGACCGGATGGGCCACGAGCTGCTGCTGCAGGCCGAGCTGGAAGGGAAGTCGACATGAGTGGTGCGGGTGCACCCCGTCTGGAGCATCGCGACGGAGGGGAGCTGCGGGTCGCCGTCGTCGCGGCGCAGTGGCACGAGCAGGTGATGGACGCGCTCGTCGCGGGTGCGTTGCGCGGCCTCGCCGAGGACAAGGTGCGCGATCCCGTCGTGATCCGGGTGCCTGGGTCGTTCGAGCTGCCGGTTGCCGCGGCGCGGCTGGCTCGGCACGGCTACGACGCCGTCGTCGCGCTCGGAGTAGTGATCCGCGGGGAGACTCCGCACTTCGACTACGTCTGCCAGGCGGCGACGATCGGCCTCACTCAGGTGAGCGTCGAGACCGGAGTGCCCGTCGGCTTCGGCGTGCTCACGTGCGACACCGTCCAGCAGGCGTTGGACCGGGCCGGGCTACCCGACTCCAAGGAGGACAAGGGGTACGACGCAGCGCAGGCGGCCATCGCACGGCGTGCGCGCTGCGCGACGTCTACGCCTGACTGCCCGCGGACTCGGACGATCAAGGAAGATTCCGGCATCGCGATCGACCCGGGAGCCGGAATCTTCCTTGATCGACTGCCGGCCGCAGGGACCGGACCCGTTCTTGCGTACGCTGATCGGCGGACTGCCACCGAAGGGACCCGCGTGAAGACGTTCGACGGCCTGTGGGTCGAGCTCGCCGCCAAAGTTGCCGATGGAGCCGAGGGCTCGGGCACGGTCGTGGCGGTGCGGCAGGGCGTCCACGAGGTGGGGAAGAAGGTCGTCGAGGAGGCAGCCGAGGCCTGGATGGCGGCCGAGCACGAGTCGCCGGAGCGCGCGGCGGAGGAGATCTCCCAGCTGCTCTACCACGTGCAGGTGCTCATGCTCGCGCGCGGCATCACCCTGCAGCAGGTCTACGAGCATCTGTGAGCACGCCCGGATACCGGCCCGATGCTGACCACACTCCGTACGAGGAGACCACCATGCCCAACGGACCCACCCTGCGGATCGCAGTGCCCAACAAGGGGATGCTGGCCGAACCGGCCGCCGAGATGCTGCGCGAGGCCGGCTACCGGCAGCGATCGGACGCGCGTGACCTGATGCTCGTCGACCCCGACAACAACACCGAGTTCTTCTTCCTGCGCCCGCGCGACATCGCCGTCTACGTCGGATCGGGCACCCTTGATGTCGGGATCACCGGCCGCGACCTGCTGATCGACTCGGGCGCGGCGGCCGAGGAGATGCTCAGCCTCGGGTTCGGCGGGTCGACCTTCCGGTTTGCGACCACGCCGGGCACGGCGGCGGATGTGAACGGCCTCGCCGGTCTGCGGGTTGCCACTTCGTTCGCCGGCATCGTCGGCGCGCACCTGGCTGATCACGGCGTCGCTGCGTCGGTGATCCGGCTCGACGGCGCGGTCGAGACGGCGGTGCGTCTCGGAGTTGCCGACGCGATCGCCGATGTGGTCTCGACGGGTACGACGCTGCGCCAGGCAGGCCTCGAGATCGTCGGCGAGCCGATCCTCGTCTCGGAGGCCGTGCTCATCCGCCGCAGCGATGCGCCCGAGCACCCTGCGGTTGGCCAGCTGGTGCGCCGGCTGCAGGGCGTGTTGGTGGCGCGGCGCTACGTGATGATGGACTACGACATCCGCACCGAGAAGGTCGAGGAGGCCTCGGCGCTCACGCCCGGCCTGGAGTCGCCGACCGTCTCGCCGCTGCACCGCGAGGGCTGGGTCGCCGTACGCGCCATGGTCCCGCGCGCCGACGCGCAGCGGGTCATGGACGACCTGTGGGACATCGGCGCGCGGGCGATCCTGGTTACCGACATCCACGCGTGCCGGATCTAGGGCGTGCCCGGCTACCGTTCTCGGTCATGACGATGGAGCATCAGCCTTCGGACCCAGGTCGCCCACCAGAGCTGCGAGCGAGTGACCAGGATCGGGACAACGCTGCCGCCGTCGTACAGGATGCCCACGCCGATGGGCGCCTCGACTTCAGTGAGCTCGAGGAGCGCCTCGAGCAGATCTACGTGAGCAAGACGCGGACAGAACTCGAGCGGGTCACTGCGGACCTCGTGCCGTACGGCTATCGCGGCACGTCCGACGTCCTCACCCTGCGCACGAAGAACACGTCGGAGACACGCGACGGCGAATGGCGAGTGCCGCCGCGCATCATCGCGATCACCGGGAACGCCCCGGTGCGGCTCGATTTCACCGCAGCTGTCGTGCGCCTGTCGGAGATCCTGGTTGAGGTGCACACCAGGAACGCGCCCGTTGTCCTGGTCGTGCCGGAGGGTTGGCGCATCGAGATCGACGAGATCCAGAAGGTCAATGCGGGCGTGAAGGACAAGACAGGCCCTCCTCGACCGGGAACGCCGCGGGTGCGGATCACCGGTGAGACCAAGAACGCCCCAGTCGTGATTCGGCATCCTCGCCGGCCGGCGCTGGTGGTGGCCGTTCGGCTCGTCACGGTAAGTCCTCGCCGCAGACGATGAACTCACGCTCCGGGTGGTGTGGCAGCGAAGGGTCGCCATCGACACACAGGTCCGCCCGCTCCCGGGTCCGCTCGCGCGCGAAGTGCGCCGCCTCCAGCTCCGCCCACCGCAGCCACTCGGCGCGCAGCGCCTCACCGTCTCGGGCGATGCCTCTTTGCAGCCGCAGCTCACGGCGGCGCTTCAACCCAGATGCGCAGGGTCGCGTACGGATCGACGCCGCGCTGCGCCGACCCGCATCCCTCGACGACCAGCGCTTCGGCGACCGGCACGTCGTGCCACTCCGCGAACGCGCCCGCTGCCCAGTCGTACCGCTGATACCGCCCCGGGCGCCCGGCGGCGAGTGGCTCGAGCACCCAGCCGTACAGCCGCTTCCACACCCCGTCGAGCCCGGACCACCCTTCGTACAGATCGTCCATGTGCACCACCTGCACATCGCCGAGCGCACTGGCGACCCGACCCGCAAACGTCGTCTTTCCCGACCCGGCCGGCCCGTCGACGCACACGAGCCGTACGGGCCCCAGGCGCGGTGGTGCCGACATGACCTGCGCGGCGAGCGCCGCGAAGGTCACAGGAAGCACTGGCCCTCGCCACGGTAGGTCGGCACCGATGCGATGACCCCGTCGCCCTTCGCGCGGTGAATCAGGTGGTACGTGGTGAAGTGCTCGGCCAGCTCGCCGGCCTTGGCGTGCCGGAACCACACCCGGTCGCCGACGCGCAGTGAGTCCGCGGCCGCGCCACGTAGGGGTGTCTGCACCTCGCCTGCACCTTCGAGCGCGTCGAACCGGAGTCCTGCCGGCAGCCAGGGAGTGGGCAGCCGGTCCTTGCCCGCCGGCCCGCTTGCGACGTACCCGCCACCCAGCACCGTCGCGACTCCCGCCCTTGGCCGTCGCACGACCGGCAGTGCAAACAGCGCCGCGGGCGCCGGCTGAAAGGTGGAGTAACCGTCGAACAGCCGCGGCCCCAGCAGCCCCGACCCCGCCGCAACCTCGGTCACGCTCGGTTCCCCCGCGGTCGTCTCGACCGACCCGGTGCCGCCGCCGTTGACGAACTCGAGGTCGGCGATTGCGCGTACGGCTTCGACCACCGCCGCGCGTCGCAGGGCAACGTCCGGCCGTGAACGGCGCTGCATCTCGCGTACGGCCCGACCGCGTGCCGGATTGCCCGGTGGGGCGTCCGGTACACCCGCGATCTGCGACTCGTACGCCATCAGGCCCACAAGCCGGAAACCCGGCCGGCGCACCACATGCTCAGCCAACGTCTGCAGCTGCGCCGCGGTGCGCAAAGGGGAGCGCAGCGCGCCCAGCCGTACGCGCCCGCCGAGCGGCTGCCACGACACGTCCAGCTCGAGGCAGACGCGGATCTCGGGCCGCCTATCGGCAGGACTAACGGAGTCGACGAGATCGAGCTGCGCGACATCGTCGACCATGATCGTCACAGCGGCAGCGGTTGCCTCGCTCGCGGCGAGCCGGACGATTGCGGCGCGGTCGGCCGTGGGGTACGCGACGACGATGTCCTCGCTGACCCCAAGCTCGGCCAGCCAGAGCGCCTCGGGCAGCGTGTAGGCAAGGACACCCGAGAAGCCGTCCAACGTCAGCACGTCCCCGAGGAGTGAGCGAACCCGGATCGACTTGCTCGCCACCCGGATCGGCTTGCCCATGGCCCGCTCCACCAGCGAGCGACTGTTGGCGTAGAACGCGTCGAGGTCCACGATCGCCAACGGCGGGTCCAGGTGAGCGGTGGCTGCGTCGTACCGCTCGCGCAGCACCGTGCCGTCGTCTGTCGTCAGGCCGTATGTCATGCGCGCACGTTATCGATGCCCGATGTGGGCTTACGACTCAACCAGCAGTCGGGATAGGCGTGATGTTACATATCCTCGGACTGTCGTTCCATGGTCGGTCGTCGGTCCAGTCGTCTGTGGTACGCGGCATCACCGGCATGGTTGTCATGGTGCCCTCCCTGGGCGTGGGTTGCACCAGAGTGCCCGAGCCGGGCGATGGCGCGGCAGGATCGTCCACAAGCACTCGGGAGGCCAGGATGACCATCGCGATAATCGGCACAGGGAAGATCGGCGGCACCTTGGGGCGCGCGCTCGCACGGGCGGGCCTCGATGTCGTCCTTGGGTCACGCAATCCTGCTGGTTCGATGGCAGCAGGTGACACACCGGCGAAGTTGGTCACCGTCGGCGAGGCCGTCGCCGCCGGAAACGTGGTGTTGCTGGCGCTGCCGGCGCGGGAGGTGGCCGCGTTCCTGCGCGCCCACGGGTCGGCGTTGGACAGCAAGCTGATCGTGGACGCCACCAACAACTTTCCCGGTCCGGTACTGCACAGCGCTGTTGCCGTCGCGGAGGATGCCCCTGGCGCCCGCTACGCGCGCGCGTTCAGCAGCCAGACGTGGGAGACCTACGAGCGGCCGACCTGGGACGGCGTTCGAGGCGATTTGGTCTTCACTTCGGAGGAGGCGGACCGGTCCACGGTCGAGGAGTTGATCGATGCCGTCGGCCTGCGCCCGGTGTACCTCGGCCCAGGCCAGCAGGATCTTGTCGACGCCGTGCTCCGGCTGCTCGTGCCTGAGTGGGCCGAGCATGGCCGCCACGTCGGCCTGCGGATCCTCACCGACGACTGAGCCAGCCGGGCGAGTGATGCCACTGAGCTCAGATGCGCGCCCAAGCACCGATCAGCGGAGGCAGGATCTGGATGCCATCCTGGGCCAGCAATTCAGCGCGCAGGCGTTCCTCCAACGTGTCGATCTCAACCTCCTCCGCAGACGCGGTGCCGAGGTGTTCGAGGAAGGGCAGGAGACTGCGGACAGTGCCGGCGAGGTACGCGTACCCAGGCCAGTCCGCACCGCCCCCGATCGGCGTATCGAGACGCAGTGCGGGGGCGGGCAGCCCCGCTGCCAGATACGTGCGGTACAACTTCAGACCCATCTGCACATCGGGCCCGGGTGCACCCGGAGGCGGTGTCGTCCACCGGCGTGCCTGCTCATGCACTGGTGCGGGCGGATAGGGGGCTGGTGGGTTGCTCAAATCGCCTTCCTGGAAGGCGACGAGCCCACCTGGCCGCAGCCGGCTTCGCAACGTGCGAAGGACAGCAGCCGGCTCTGGCAGGTACATCAGCACCCAACGGCCCACCCAGCAGCTGGATGTAGTCTTCGATGAACGACATCGCGGATGTCCACCACGACTAGAGCCTGCCCGAATCTAGCGCTAAGACGCTCGACAAGCGTCAGATATCTCTGCAGGCTCGCGGTCCTCAGGAGGTGTTGGACGTAGATTGATACTGCATGGAGTCCTCCTGGGAAGCTCATCCTTAGCCTGCTGCGCATAACGAGGATTGTGGTTTCGCGATTCCAGGGGGATACAACAGTGGTGCTGCCGGGGGTGTGCGACGGCCGTCAAGGTGCGGGCGACCATGACGCTCTCTTCGTTCACGGCCTGGTTGCTAGCCTGCGCGGATGGGCGCACCGGGTACGCCGGGCATGCGGTTGCAGTTCTACGCGGATCCGGGTGAGTTTCTCGTCGCTGCGGGCGACTGGTTGGCCGTCGACCCGGTGGTCAGCACTGTTGTCACAACGACCGCGCACCGGGCCGCGGCGCAGGTGGCCGAAGGTGTCGTGCAGCCGGACCGCAACTGGTGGCTGGTGGTCCGCGACGAGTCCGGCGATGTGTGTCGGGGCCGGCATGCGGGCCGCGCCGTTCGCGCCGCTATCCGCCGTTCCTGCTGCCGATGCCGGACGCTGCGGCGGGGGCGTTGGCTCGTGGGCTGCACGAGCGCGGCGAGGAGGTGCTTGCTGTCAACGGGGCCCTGCCCGCGGTTGAGCGGTGTGCCGCCGAGCTCGCGCGGCTTGGCGGCGGCCGCGTCGAGGTCGCCCAGCACACCAGGCTGCACGAACTCGGCACCCTTGCGCCGCCGGCGCCCGTGCCCGGCCGACTGGTGGCCGCCACGGACGACGACCTGGAGCTGGCCATGCAGTGGTTCGCCGCGTTCATGGGCGACGCCGACGAGCAGGCGGGCCGGCCGCGTGGGGCAAGCGCGTATGAGGCGCCCGACCGTGCGGAGCTGCTGCGCCGCATCCGAGCCGGCTGCCTGTGGTTCTGGGTCGACGAAACCGGGCGAGCGCGTGCACCTCACCGGCGCCACCCCGCCGGCCTTTGGCGTGGCGCGCATCGCCCCGGTGTACACCCCACCGTCGCAGCGTGGCCGCGGCTGGGCCAGCAACGCGGTCGCCGAGGTGTCTCGGCAGCTGCAGGCCGAGGGCGCGCGGGTCTGCCTGTTCACCGACCAGGCGAACCCGACCTCAAACAAGATCTACGCCGCCCTCGGCTACCGGCCCGTCGTCGACATGGCCAATCTCGTCATCGTCCGCTGACGCCGTGTGCCGCGTACGGTCGTCGGTGTGATGAACGACGCGCACGTGAACGGCGTCCGGCTCAGGTACCGGTCGGAGGGCCTCGACGGACCACCGCTGGTCCTGCTGCATGGGCGGAGCGCGAACCACAGCGACTGGGACGGGATCACCGAGCGCCTCGCGACTTCGCTTTCGCGTGTACGTTCCTGATCTGCGCGGGCATGGCGGCAGCGACTACCCCGGCAGCTACGGTCTGCCGGAGATGGCCGAGGACATCGTGGGTCTGCTCGATCACCTCGACATCGACAAGGCCGCGATCATCGGCCACTCGCTCGGTGGCATGGTGGCCTACCATCTCGCGGCCGAACCACCCGGAACGTGTCGACGTGCTCGTGCTGGAGGACCCGCCACCGCCGCTGCCGCTGCCGCGTCCGGCACTGGTGGAGGACGACTCGACCGGGTTCGACTGGCAGATGATGCGGGACACGGAGCGTCAGTTCGTCGCCCCGGACCCCGGCTGGGCCGCCAGCCTGCAACGGATCACCGCACCGACTCTCGTCGTTGGCGGCGGTGACAGCAGCCACGTCCGCGCGGAGCAGACCGCGGCGCTCATCCCCGAAGCGGAGCTCGTCGTCATCGACGTCGGACACACCATCCACGTGAGCGCACCCGAGAAGTTCCTCGCCGCGGTCGAGCCATTCCTCGACTCCTCGCAACGACGCTAACGCCTGGGCGCTCAATCGGCTGTTCTTCGCGCGACTGGGTGATGCGGTACCGGCTACTCGCGGGCCGTTCCGGGCGGGGACGCGCCCCGTGCTCGATCGGCGGCACCAAAGGGCGTTCCCGCGGGAACGTTGCTGCTTCCTGGGAGCGGCAGATGAGTGAAGTCCCAGCCTTGACGGTGGTCAAATTAGACCGCAAGCCTGCGTCGCGTACGGATGCGCTGCGCGTAAGTCTCGGTTGATGCTTGACACCGCATGATCGGGTGCCAGGCGATCCGGTCATGCTGCCGCTCCCAGGCGGATGCACGTCAGCCGGTTGGCTTCGCGGACAGTCGCATTGCGTGGATCGCCGGGGGGCGAGCCCCTCAGCGCAACGACCGGAAGCCTGCGCGCATCTCTTCCGCGAACAGCTGTGGCTGTTCCCAAGCCGCGAAGTGGCCGCCTCGGTCAAGCTGGTTGTAGTGGATGAGGTTGCCGGGATACGCGCGCTCTGCCCAGCTCCGTGGAGCTTGGTAGAGCTCATCCGGAAAGACACTGATGGCGTAGGGGATGGAGATCGGCTTGGCCTCGAAGAAGCCCGCCTTGTTCTCCCAGTAGAGACGAGCGGCGGAGACGCCCGTGTTCGTCAGCCAGTAGAGCGTGATGTTGTCGAGGATGTCGTCGCGGGTGAGGTCGCCCTGCAGGCGGCCCTCGAGGATCCGTGCGATGAGACCGGGCTGGCCTGTGCCGTCGCCGTGGTCGATCGCGAACGCGGCGAGATCGACCGGCGAGTCCGCGAGTCCGTACATGGTCTGCGGCCGCGTCCCCATGATCAGCGCGTACGCCACGTGATATGCATAGAACTCGCTCAACTGGTCGTATGCGCGTCGCTCCTCGGCCGAGAGGCCGGCTGGCGGCGGATCGCCGCGCTGGAATGCCTCAGCGATCTCGGCCGGCGCGGTGCCGGGCATGTTGGAGTGAATGCCGAGCAGTTCCGGCGCCGCCTGCACGCCCATCGCCTGGGTGACGGCCGCGCCCCAGTCGCCGCCCTGCGCGACGAATCGGGTGTAGCCCAGGCGCTTCATCAGCTCCACCCAGACACGTGCGATGCGGGCCGGATCCCACCCGGTGGTGCTCGGCTTGGCGGAGAACCCGTGACCCGGCAGCGAGGGAATCACCAGATGGAACGCGTCGGTCGCGCTCGCGCCATGGGCGGTGGGGTTCGTGAGCGGCTCGATGATCTTCAACTGCTCGATGATCGAGCCGGGCCACCCGTGCGTGACGATCAGCGGCAGCGCGTCCTCGTGCTGCGAACGGACGTGGATGAAGTGGATGTCGAGCCCGTCGATCTCGGTGATGAACTGCGGCAAGGCGTTGAGCTTCGCCTCGCACCGCCGCCAGTCGTAGCCACTCCCCCAGTAGCGCGCGAGCTCCTGCATCAGGGCGAGCGGCACGCCCTGCGAGTCGTCGGCGACCGTCTCGCGCTCAGGCCACCTTGTCGCGTTGATGCGCCCGCGAAGATCGCCGAGCTCCTCGTCGGAAAAGGCCACCTCGAACGGGCGAACAGCGGCTGCAACTCCAGTTGCGGACATCTGCTCCTCCTTCAGGCTCGTCATGCTGTCAAGAGGAATGCTCGTCCGGCGACGGGATTCTCGCACCGTGGAATCCCTGGAGACACCCGGGTGGAAGATTCCGCAGCGGTCACCGCTTGGCGGGCCGGCGCTTCCGCGATCCGGAGCGGAAGCGATAGCGCGCGTCGAAGCGCGCCCGGATCACGGCCCGCGCCGGTTGGCATCTGCGTGCGTCCAGTGAGGAGCTCGTCCAGAGGCAGGTCATCCTGCTCAAGGCGGTCGTCTGTCCGCGTACCGGAGGGCGCCGACGGCCCGGACTCGGACGAGGTCGTGGTGACCTTCCCAAACCTGGGCACGATGGTGTTCCCCAAGGATTCGGTCGAGCTCGCCGAGTAGCGACAGGAGAAGCTCCCCGCCCCAGCTGCGGGGGCTTCCTACGCCTCGAGCCCAGGCGTTGCCGGCACGGGCAGGACGCTTGCAGGACCCAGCGGCGGGGAGTAGCCAAGGGTCAAGGGCCATCACGCGAATGGCCGGGCGAGGAGGGTCTCATGCGGAAGCGCTTGGGTGTATTTGCCGTGGTCATCGCGCTGGTGGCCTTGGTGGTCGGAGTTGTCAGCCCGGCTCTGGGATCATCGAGTCAAGGGGCTGGGTCGACATCCTCCGGCCACGCCAACAAGCAGCAGACGATCCGCGTGCTTGCCGTGTTCACGGAGTTTGATCCAAATATCGACGTCGGCGCTGCCGGGCTTCAGCCTTGGTGACAAGGTCGTGTTCTCGGGCAACCTGCTACGGAACGGCGAGCAAGTGGGTCATGTCGGTGTGGTCTGCACGTTTGTGTCCACGGCCAACGCGGACAGGGTAGAGGCCCAGTGCCCCACGACCTCAATCCTCCCCGGTGGACAGATCACCACCCAAGGAACGATCGTCAACAGGTCGCTGAACTTCACGCTGCCGATCACCGGTGGTTCCGGCAAGTTCCAGGGCGTAGGCGGACAGGTGGTCTCTCGCGACGTGTCGACGCCGACGCAGCCCCAGGTCGAGCTGACGTTCCACCTGGAGGACTGACAGGCTGCTGCGCTACGCCTCCGGTGGCAGCGGGTCCATCAGATGCGGCCCGTTGTTCCGCCCGTTGTTCACTGCGGTCGACACCGGGTATGCCTCGAGCCGCCCAGGCGCAGCCGGCCAGGAGCACCTGCAGCTCCAGCGCTGCGGGCAGAACGAGCGCAAGATGACGACGAGGACCTGGTGCGGCCCGGTTCGGCGCGTCAGATCTGACGGCGTGTGCATGAGGGAGTACGCCATCCTGGACAACGCCGGGGAGATTACCAACATGGTCACGACCGACAGGCGCCGCGGAGTGGACCGAGCAGGCCTACCCCAACGTCATCTACTACAACGAAGTCGAGAAGGGCAACCACTTCGCGGCCTGGAAGGAACCGGACCTGTTCGCCTCCGAGATGCGAGCCGCATTCAGGTCCCTCCGATGATCCGCGCGTTGAACGGCGTCGATCGTACGGGCCGCTCGCGACCGAGTTCGATGCAGGCGACCAGAAGCCCCGAGATGGGTGACGTGACACACGCCGCCGACTCACCGGTCGTCGTCCTCGTGCACGGTGCGTTTGCCGATGCTTCGAGATTGAACGGCGTCGTTGGATTTGCCCCTGAAGACGGCTCGGCGTCAAACGCTTAGGAGGCTGAGATGCCTGTCGAACCCGCTACCAGAATCGCTCGCCGTCGAGCCGAGCGGCACTTTCGGTCGTCTCCGGCAGATCGACGCTGGGGTCCTGAACGTCGGCTATGTCGATTCCGGCCCCGCGGATGGTCCATGCGGTCCTGCTGCTACACGGCTGGCCGTACGACATCCACAGCTACGTCGACGTGGTCCCGTTGTTGGCGTCGGCGGGTTACCGGGTGACCGTTCCGTACCTCCGCGGCTTCGGCACGACGCGGTTTCTGTCGGACGAGACGTTGCGCAACGGTGAGCAGGCGGCGTTGGCCGTAGACGTCATTTCCTTCATGGACGCCCTCGGGATCGAGAACGCGATTGTGGGCCGGCTTCGACTGGGGAGCGCGAACAGCCGACATCGTTGCGGCACTCTGGCCCGAGCGCTGCAACGCGCTCGTGTCGGTAAGCGGCTATCTGATCGGCAGCCAGGCAACCGGCAACCTGCCGTTGCCGCCGGAGGCCGAGCTCCAGTGGTGGTACCAGTACTACTTCGCCACCGAGCGTGGTCGGGCCGGATACGACAAGTACCGGCGCGACTTTGCGAAACTCATCTGGCGGACGGCTTCGCCGAGATGGAACTTCGACGACGCCACCTTCGATCGCAGCGCCGCGTCTTTCGACAACCCGGATCACGTCGCTGTCGTGATACACAACTATCGCTGGCGGCTGGGGCTCGCTGAGGGCGAGGCTGAAAACCGCGAGCTGGAGAAACGGCTCGCCAAGGGTCCCGTCATCACCGTGCCCGCCATCACGCTCGAAGGTCTTGCCAACGGTGCGCCCCATCCGGAGCCAAATGCCTATGCCAAGAAATTCTCTGGTGCGTATTCGCACCGGACGATCGAGGGCGGCATCGGGCACAACCTTCCCCAGGAGGCCCCGGCGGCCTTCGCCGATGCTGTCTTGGAAGTGGGCAGGATCGGCAAGTGAGCTCGTTCGGGCGAGCAACACAAAGCTGGGACGGCTGCGCTACCGGTCGATCGATGTCCGGACGTACACCTGCATCAACTGACTCCGCACGCGTCGCGGCGATGGACATGCGCGGCTCACCGGCGTCGACGGACCGGCTCGTTGTCAACGTGCTGGTGAACCCGCCGGGAGGTTCGGCGCTAAGAGCAGGGGCAGGGGCCTTAGCTGCGGCAGCACCAGACGTACCGCACGGCAGATCCGGACGAGCGCAGCGCCCGCCGAGCGGCACGTGAGTGAAGTCGATCAAGGTTCATCTGGCCGATCGTGGACGCCGGCAGTCACGCGTATCAGAACCCGCTGATCTCGATCGGTGTTGTCGGCGTGCCGTCGGTCCGTAACCGGTTGAGCAGGTCAGGCATGCCGCGAGGCGAGAAGGTCGCGCCGCCATTTCGAAGGTCTTCCGGGGACCACCACCGGACCTCGCGGATATTCTCCGCGGCAAGCTGCGCCCGGGACAACCGGGGCCGTGGGTCGAACCGTTCTGTTCGAAACAGATGGATGTGGTCCACCTGCCCGTCCCACTCGGTCATCGGGAACACAGCCGTCTTGGTCCACACCTCGGGGCCGAGGGCCTCGACTATCAGGCCGGTCTCTTCTCGCAGCTCCCGCTGCAGGGCTGCCAGCCGGCTCTCACCCGGCTCGATGCCACCGCCAGGGTTCGCCCAGAAGCCATCGGCAAGCTCGAGCCCGACCCACCGGAAGTGCACAAGCAGCATGTGATCCTGGGGATCAAGGATCAACGCCCGAGCCGCCTCGCGAAGTCTCACAAATCGCAGACGCTACCGTCGGGCGCCGTCCAGCCGAGCGGTCCCTGGCGCAAACAGATCTCGAGTCATCGGTAGAACCCAGATCATCGCGCCACGACCGATCGACCAGCGGCAACGGCGGAAAGTCGATCAAGCCCGCGATTTGGGCAGCGCGGTCCTGTTGTCATGGATGTGAGGCGCCTAGTACGCCACCCCGGCATGCTGTCGGCGCGTACGCCGGGCGAGCGGCCCCGTGCAGCGGGTCGTCTGACCGGAGCGGGAGGGGCTAGGCCCATGGTCCACCGACGCAGACTTGTCGGGAGGAGGGTCTAACGTGCGGCAGGTTCAAAGCTTCCGGTACTCATGTGGAGGGGACGGACGAGCCCATGGCTGGTTACTCGGTTGCGCATCTGGACGATATCGAGGAATTCAACGATGCAGGCTGTCACTATCGGCCGATCCGACACCACCTGGGCATCACGGCGTTCGGAGTGACCGCTTGGACGGCCCGTGCCGCGGGCGACCTCGTCATCAACGAGCACGACGTGGACGACCCCACCGCTGACCAGGAGCTGTTTCTCGTGCTGCGCGGCCACGCCGTGTTCGAGCTTGACGGGGACCGGGTCGACGCGCCGGCCGGAACTCTCGTGTTCGCCCCTCCCCGCACCAAGCGAACGGCCTCCGCCAAGCAGGACGGGACGACCATCATCGCGGTGGAGGGCACGCCGGGAAAGGCGTACGAGGCCCGCGGCTGGGAACTGTGGGCTCCGCTCGCCCCGCTCTATCAGGCGGGCGAGTACGCCGAGGTCGCCGACCGTCTAGGCGCCGTGGTCGCAGCCGCTCCGCAGTACCCCATGTTGTTCTTCAACCTCGCCTGCTGCGAGAGCCTCTGCGGCCGGACGAGTGACGCGCTCGATCACCTCCGGCACGCCATCGAGATGTCGGAGGAGTTTCGCGCTTCCGCAAAGGCCGACTCCGACCTGGATCCGATCCGCGACGAACCCGCGTTCAAGCAACTGATCAACGACTAGGCCGGGAGACGATCGAAGTCGTCAACGGCCTTGCGAACAACCCGGACGAGGTCAGCGTCGTCGTTCCGGATGGCGCCACCGTCGGGCCGCGGGACGATAGGACGTGGCTCCACTCGGGACGCGGGGCATTCTCGTGAGCGGCAGTTGAGGACGTTTCCGCGGGAACGCTCCTGTGTCCGACCCGCGGCATTTGCGGAAGGTTGATCAAGGCTGGGTGCGGCGCCGGGCCATTCTCTACGAGAAGAGCGCACCGCTCGCGAAGCGCCATACCAGTGCGGCTGGTCGCTGGGCGGCCTGCGTGAGCGGCTTGTCGGCTTCTATGGGGGTGGCCCGAGCAGCGAGGACGAGGTCCCGGTTTCTCGGATCGGCTTCGTTGGCCCGATGGGCTCAGGGAAGCGCACCGGGTGTCCGGTCGGCTGCATCGAGGAGGGCGCGCGCGAGCGCCGCCGGGTTCGTCAACTGCGGCCAGTGCCCGGTCGGCAGATCGATGTAATCGACGTGCCGGATCTGCTTGAGTTCGCCGAGCCCGACCTCGTCCTCCTTCAGCCAGGCCCTGACATCGTCCGGGCTGAACTCGGGACAGAGCAAGGTGACGGGCACCTGGAAGCGGCGTTCGTCGGTGAGCCGCAACGGCTCGGTCAGCACGCGCTGCGGATACGGGATCGCCTCGTCCTGAAAGCGTGCTCTTGCGGCCTCGTCGAGATCACCAACCTCGGTGTCGTCGAAGTTCGACCACTCCAGCAACGGGACCTCACCATTCTCGGCGGGGAAGTCGGCACCCAGCGGCTCACCGTCACGCGCTGGGAAGCCGCCGACGTACACGGCGCGGGCCACCCGGTCGGTGCGCGCGTCAACCGCGGCATGGACCAGGCTGGCCGCGACCGAATGCCCCACCGCGATGACCGGGTCAGCGGCGGCGTCCACGGCGGCCACAACGGCGCCGACGTGATCGGCCAAGGTGATGCCCTTCCGGTCAGCGGATCGGGACGCCATCCCCGGGAGAGTCAGCGGGTCGGCGCGGTGACCGGCCTGCTCCAGCAGCTGAACGACCTGGCTCCACGACGTTCCGTTCAGCCACAGGCCGGGCACCAGGATGAAATCCGACACAGCGGCCTCCTCAACGCCACGATCCAACTCCTCCGCCACCAGCGGCCATGAGCCTGTGGCGGGTGTGCTTCAGCCTCGAACGGATTCCGCCAGCGCCGACAGTGCAGCAGCGAAGCACTCCATCGGAGGCCGGACCAGCCCAGCGCCCACCTGTCCGGTCCCAGCCACACGCCCGGCGATGCCGGTGTTGATCTGCGGCAGGATGCCCGTGCGCACAACCCGAGTCACGTCAATGCCCGTGGGGGCTCCGCGGAACTCCAGGATGGGTACGCCGAAAGCCGGATTCTCGCCGACCGTGATCTCGTACATCTCCTGCGTCGCACGTAGCGCATCAGGCACCGATCCGCCGACAAACCGTACGATCGCCGGCGCCGCTGCCATCACGAACCCGCCGAGCCCCATGGTCTCCGTGATCGCCGAGTCGCCGATGTCGGGATTGGCGTCGGAGGGGCCGTACGAGCCGAGGTAGAGCCCGTCCGGAACCTGGGCGGGCGCCGTGAACCACCGATCGCCCGTGCCAGAGACCTGTATCCCGAAGTCAGTGCCGTTGCGAGCCATCGCCGTGACCACAGTGCTGCCTGCGATCCGCGCAGCGGCCGACGTCATCAGCTTGCCAGCCGGCATCACCAGGTTGAGGAAGAAGTGGTCGTTGCCACCGACAAACCGCACCGCCTGCGCGACGTCCGACGCAGGCGCACCGCTGTCGATCAGCTCGGGCAGCAGCTCGCGCAGCAGCATCAGCGTGCCTGCCCGGTTGCGGTTGTGGCCCTCGTCGCCCATCTGCACCATCTGGCTGACGATGCCGGTGATGTCGACCGGGCCGTGCTGACGTACGGCCGCACGCAACAGCGGTCCCAACACATCGGTCATCCAACGCAGCCGCTCGATGACGTCGGGGGAGTAGGCGCCATAGCGGAGCACGCGGCCGAGCCCCTCGTTGAGGGAGCACCACGCCGTACGGTCGTTGACCTCATCCCGCAGCTCGAACACCCACATCGACGGCGACACCACGCCCGCCATCGGGCCGACCGCACCGCGGTGGTGGCACGGCTCCCACGACACGTCACTGCGCGCCAGGCTCGCCTCGGCCTCCTCGGGGGTGTCCGCCAGCCCCTCGAAGAGCATCGCCCCGATCAGCGCACCTCGCATCGGGCCCGACGCGCGCTCCCACTCGATCGGCGGACCGGCATGCAGGAACTCGCCACGTTGCAGTGCCAGCGCCTCACTCGCGGGTCGTACGTCCACCAGCGTCGCGGTGGATCGCAGCATCCGGTCGAGGGCTTCGGCGTTGGCGGCAGCACGTCGCGCGTCACCCATCACCGTGGCGAGTGGCTCCTCGACCTCCGGCATCGGTGGGTGCCAATCGACGGCGAGAGTTGGTACGGCCTGGGCCGCCAAGGCGTCCGCGAGCAGCTCAATGCCGACGGTGACGACCCGCGGCTCGCCCGCCAGAAGGTCCGCTGCAGTCATGGCGCGTCCTTCACGAGCTCGACGGCCTTGCGCGCTGCCGCGGCGTTGGACAGGTGCACCGAGGCTCCCGCGTCGCGCAGCGCGAGAGCTTGCCGTTCCAGCCCTTGCGGGTCATCGGCGGTGCCGACCAGTGCGATGACAACGGCGACCTCGCGCCCGGCATCGGCAGCGCGCTGCTGCGCCGCAACGATTGCCGGCGCGAGCTCGCTGGCCGGATCCGGGTGCGCGCCGTGGCCGAGCACGACATCGAGCAGCAACACACCGCAGGTCGGGTCAGCCGCCTCTGCTAGCAGGCGCGCCACACGCAGCGAGCTGTCGATCATCGGGTGCGGCCTGCCGCGGGTCAGCCGGTCGTCGCCGAAGTCGATCATCGCGTGACCACCTGCCGGATCGAGGTCGTCGCCAAGCGCGTGCTGCGGATCGAGCGGCACGTTGGACCGTACGGGACCCAGTGCCGCTTCCGCGATCACTTGGGCCTCCTCGCAAAGAGTCCCGCCCGAGAAGATGCCGCGGATCATCGGATAGGCGCCCGTGCGCTCCACCGGAGCCAACCACGACCGTGGCTCATCCCAGTGACCGCCGACGGCGCGTACGACTTCCGCAGCAGCAGCCGTGAGGTCGGGCTGCCCCGGCCCGAGCAACGCGAAGTGCACCGGCTTGCCGAGCGTTGCCGCGTGGCGTCGTACGTTGTCGGCCACGGCGTCGGCGGGCGGCTTGGAGATCACGACGATCTGCTCGGTCGCCGTATCCGCGGCCAGCAGGTCGAGCGCGGCAAGCGTGGACCGCCCCGCCACCGCAGCAGACAGGTCGCGGCCACCCACGCCAAGGCAGTGGCTGATCCCGACGTCGGCAGCGTCGAGCAATGACATGACGTGCTGTGCTCCTGTCCCGGACGCGGCAACCAGTCCGACGGGGCCGGGCTTGACGACATTGGCGAAGCCGAGCGCCACCCCGCCGACCACCGCCGTGCCGCAGTCAGGCCCCATCACCAGCAGACCGCGCCTGACGGCCGTGTCCTTCAGGGCGATCTCCTGCTCGACCGGCACGTTGTCGCTGAACACCATCACCGACAGCCCGGCGTCGAGTGCGTCCATCGCCTCCACGAACGCGTGGTTGCCCGCGGTGGAGACCAGCGCGAGCGTGCCGTCGAGTCGCCGTGCTGCGCTGCCGATGGTCCGGGGACTGGGCACGCCGATCGGCCCCTCGCTCACGGCTGGGCGCTCTGCGAGTGCATCGTCAAGCCGCTCAACCGCGCGCGACAAGGCCACGTCGTCGTCGGCCTCGAGCGCGACGAGCATGTCGCTTGGCGTCGTGCCCGCAGGTCGGTCGAACCCCATGTCGTCGAGCAGGTCGAGGTTGAGGTCTGTCGCCATCGCGACGAGTGCCGCGGTGACGCCGGGCTCGGCCTGCAGGGTGCGGCTGACTTGCATCAGGCGCACGGAGTCGCGGTAGGTGCCCCGCCTGACCTCCACTCGTCTGGTCACGGCTGGTCTTCCTCGATGAGCTCGACCAGGGCGAGCCGCACACCGGCTGCCAGCGCGTCGCCCGAGGTGTGCCCGACCGCGCCCAGCGCAATCAGAGCTCGCTCGAGGTTGCCGCGGCCGTCCAACGCGCGCAGCAACGCCGCCAGCTCAGGAATGCACTGACCCTGCGCCGCGTGCCGCAGGAGCGCGGCCGAGACAGAGCGTCGTCCGTGACGTCCGGCCGCGCCGCCAGCCACCGCCCTCGCGAGGTCGTCGGCTAGCGGGCTGCCCGCTGCGCGCAGCGCCACCAGCGCTCCCGCGAGCACGTCATCACCGGCTGGCGTGAGTCCTGGCCCGAGCCCGAGCAAGTCATCAACCGTTCTCTGAAGCGCCGTGCCCGCGACACGCCGCGCGGGTCGTGCAGAGCGCTTCAGTTCTCGAAGCGGGGGGAGCAGCTGGGCACGCGAGCGCGCGGCGGGG
Organism: uncultured Actinomycetota bacterium; assembly: GCA_963757805.1. GTDB lineage: Bacteria > Actinomycetota > Actinomycetes > Jiangellales > Jiangellaceae > CAVWSM01. The sequence goes on from CAVWSM010000006.1 coordinate 37,459, forward strand.
ACATCGCACAGCAGCGGGGTGGGCGGCCGCCACCAGCGAGCGGGTCGCACCGCGACCCCGGCAAGCCGCAGCCCGCGCTCGCCGAGCCAAACCACGTCGCCCACTGCAACCTCGGGCAACGCCGGCACCACGATCGAGCACGGCAGCCGTACGGCCCGCGGAGTCGCCACGCAGACCAGCGGCACATCGGAGTCGCCGGTGCCAATGTGCGCCGCCTCGGGCACCACACCGATCACGGTGGCGGCTCGCTCTGGACGCTCCGAGCAGCTCGCGCAGCGCGGTCGAGAACGCTCCTGGCAACGACGCCGTACGGCGCCCGCTGTCGCGGCCAGCCGGGCCGCTCAGTCGCAACCGTCACCCGACTCCCTCCAGCGGCCCTCTGTGAGGTCGACGTTACAGATCACCATCCTGGGAGCTTTGGCGGATCTGCCCGGTGTTTCCTCTTCCGTTCGAGCTCAGGTTCCGCCATGGTGGGCCGACACGTGGCCCTTGGTCACGCGGCAACTACGGGGGATCGGTCGTCACCGCCGGCAAAGCCGGCACCCGACGCGTCCTGGAGGACTCGCATGGCGTTCGATTGGAAAGTCGTCCACGGCGGCAAGACGCCGCCACCGGGCGAGGTAGTCAGGCCGAACGAACGGCTCTCCTGGGGTCGTACGGCCGGCATCGGGGCGCAGCACGTCGTAGCGATGTTCGGCGCGACGTTCGTGTTCCCCATCGTCATGGGGCTCGACCCCAACGTCGCGATCATGATGTCCGGCGTTGCGACGATCCTCTTCCTGCTCATCACGCAGAACCGGGTGCCCAGCTATCTGGGCACGAGCGCCTCGTTCGTCGGCGGCGTCTTCGCAATCCGGGCCGCGGGCGGCGACAGCGCGGTTGTCACCGGCTCGATCCTGGTGGCCGGGCTCGTGCTTGCCGCCGCGGGTATCGCCATCCAGCTGCTCGGCATCCAGATCATCCACAAGATCTTCCCGCCGGTGGTCACGGGTGGTGTGGTCATGCTCATCGGCTTCGGCCTCGCGTTCGTCGTAGCCGACTTCTATTGGTGGCAGGACCGCTGGGTCGCGCTCATCACGATGACTGCGGTGTTCTTGTTCACGGTGCTCCTCCGAGGATTCCTGAGTCGCATCGCGATTCTGCTCGCGCTGGTGTTCGGCTTCATGCTGTCGTGGGTGCTTGATGCGGTGATTGGGGCTATCACCGTGACCAACCCGACGTCCGGCGAGACTCTTACGCAGGATCGGATCAACTTCGGGCCGGTAGGAGACGCGGACTGGTTCGGCTTCCCCGACTTCCACGGACCCGAGTTCAAATGGTCTGCGATCGTGCTCGTGCTCCCTGCGATCATCGCGCTCATCGCCGAGAACACCGGTCACGTCAAGGCGGTCGCCGAGATGACCGGGGACGACCTCGACCCTGTCATCGGCCGGGCCATCTTTGCCGACGGCGTCGGCACCGCGGTTGCCACCTCGGTCGGCGGCTCTCCGACGACCACGTACGCCGAGAACATCGGTGTCATGGCGGCGACTCGGATCTATTCGACCGCCGCCTATTACGTCGCCGGTGTGGTCGCGATCCTCTTCGGTCTCATCCCGAAGTTCGGCGCGCTCGTCGCGGCGACACCGGGCGGCGTGCTCGGAGGCGTCACGGTGGTGCTGTACGGCATGATCGGCCTGCTCGGCGCGAAGATCTGGGTCGAGAACCGCGTCGACTTCAGCAACCCGATCAACCTCGTTCCCATCGGCGCCGGCATCATCCTGGCGATCGGACCGGTAGTGCAGCAGATCACCGACGACTTCACCCTAGAGGGCATCGCGCTGGGCACGATCGTGCTGCTCGCCGGCTGGCACCTGCTGCGCTGGCTCGCCCCGCCCTACATGCGGGAGGGTCTGGAGGCAGGCGCTCCGCCGACGAGACCGGCACCGCAACCCGACAAGTCCCCGGCCGCCTGATTTCACGCCGATCTTGAGACATCCTCGGGCTCCCAGCGCCCCGGATGTCTCAAGATCGCGCGCATTTGGGGCAGACGGAGAGAGGATCAGTCCTGTGAAACCGTCGCGGTTCACCTACCACGCGCCGACCAGCCTCGACGAGGCACTCGGCGTGCTGGCGGACGTGGGCCACGACGGCAAGGTGCTCGCGGGCGGGCAGAGCCTCATCCCGGTGCTGTCTATGCGACTGGCCGCCCCAGGCCACCTCATCGACATCAACGGACTGCCCGAGCTCGCGTGGGTGCGGGCCGACGACGACGCCGTACGAGTCGGTGCCCTCGCCCGGCACGCGGACATAGAGCGCGACGCAGTAGCCAACGACGCGTTGCCGCTGCTGCGGAGCACCCTCGCACTGGTCGCGCACCCGGCCATCCGCAACCGCGGCACCATAGTCGGTAGCCTCGCGCACGCCGATCCGGCCGCCGAGCTGCCGGCGGTGCTCGCCTTGCTCGGCGGGTCGGTGCAGGTGGCGAGCCGGACGGGCGAGCGCACGGTCGATGCCGCCGACCTGTTCGTCGGCCCCCTCGAGACTTCGTTGCGGCCCGACGACCTCGTCGTGTCAGCAAGCTTCCCCCGGCTCCCCGACCACACGGGAGCGGCGATCGTCGAAGTGTCCAGGCGGCACGGCGACTTCGCTCTTGCCGGGGTCGTCGCCACGGTCAGCGTCGACGACGGGCGGGTCAGCAGCGCCAAGGCCGCCTGCTTCGCCGTGGGACCGGTGCCGTTTCTCGTCGACCTGACCGACGCGATAGCGGACGGCGGCACTGCCGACTGGCGGGCGGCAGGCCGGCTGGCTGCGGAGCTGGTCGACCCGCAGGACGACATCCACGCCACCGCGGCCTACCGCAGACAGCTCGTCGAGGTCCTCACCCAGCGGGCACTCCGCAGGGCGGCAGCGGAGGTCACCGACCGTCAGGAGCTGGCCTCGTGAGCCCGGAGCAGACCGTCGATCTCGTCCTGCGCGTCAACGGCGTCGCGCATGCCGCGACCGTGCCCGTGCGGCGGCTGCTGTCCGACTGCCTGCGCCACGACCTCGGGCTCACCGGCACCCATGTCGGCTGCGAGCACGGCGTGTGCGGGGCATGCACGGTGCTCGTCGATGGCCGACCGATGCGCTCGTGCCTGATGCTCGCCGCGTCTGCGCAGCGACACGAGATCACCACGGTCGAGGGGCTTGCCGACGCTGACGGCACCTTGCACCCCGTCCAGCAGGCGTTCATGGAGTGCCACGGCCTGCAGTGTGGGTTCTGCACGCCCGGCTTCCTAACCACCATCACGGCCTACCTAGACGAGCATCCCGATCCCACAGAAGATGACGCTCGCGACGCGATCTCCGGCAACCTGTGCCGCTGCACCGGCTACCAGAACATCGTCAAGTCCGTCCTCCGCGCCGCCGAGCTCAACCGAGAGCGGGCGGTGAGCACCTGATGAACACGCGCTACGTCGGCTCGCCTGTCCAGCGGCGCGAGGACCCGCGGCTGCTCACCGGCAACGGTCGCTACCTCGACGACATCGGAGTCGGCTCGGACGTGCTGCACGCTGCCTTCGTACGCAGCCCGCATGCACATGCGCGCATCCTCGACATCGACGTCACCGACGCACTCGACATCGACGGCGTGCACGCGATCTACACATACGACGACCTCGACGGCAAGGTCGCCGAGCCGCTGCCAATGCTGATCCCGCACCCGACGCTCACCCATGGCCGCACCAGTTTTCCGCTCGCACCCGAAGTCGTCCACCACGTAGGTGAGCCGATCGCGATGGTGGTGGCGCGCGACCGCTACGTCGCCGAGGACGCCTGCGAGCGCATCAGAGTCACGTACGAGCAACTGCCGCCCGTCGTCGGCATCGAGACCGCCCGTTCCGCCGAGCGCCTCGCGCATGCGGACGTGCCAGGCAACGTGGCGTCACGCATGCTGCAAGAGGTCGGTGATGCGCCGGCTGCGGTCGCCGCCGCTCCGTACCGGCTCGATCTGGATCTCGAGGTGGAGCGCAGCGCGTCGATGCCGATGGAAGGTCGCGGCGTCTATGCGCGCTGGGACGACGTCGACCAGAGCTTGCGCATGTACTCCTCAACGCAGACGACGACCAGCGTCCGCGCGGCTGTCGCGGCCAAGCTCGGGCTGCCACTCGACCGTGTCGAATGCATCGCGCCCGATGTCGGCGGCGGGTTCGGAGTCAAGATCGTGCACCCGTGGCCGGAGGAAGTGTTGGTGCCATGGGCGGCGCGCCGATTGCGCCGTCCGGTGAAGTGGACCGAGGACCGCCGCGAGCACTTCGTTGGCGCAACACACGAGCGCGGGCAGCTGCAGCATGTCGAGGTCGGCTTCGACGACGAGGGGCGCATCCTCGGTCTCGACGTGAAGATCTGGCACGACAACGGCGCCTATACGCCCTACGGCATCGTCATCCCGATCGTCACCTCGACGCAGCTGCTGGGGCCGTACAAGCCCGGCGCATATCGCGTCGAGGTCTGGAGTCTCTACACCAACACGGTGCCGGTCACTCCCTATCGTGGCGCGGGGCGGCCGCAGGGCGTGTTCGCCATGGAGCGCACGATCGACGCAATCGCCGACGCGTTGGGCCTCGACCGCACCGTCGTCCGTGCGACCAACTTCATTCGGCCCGACGAGATGCCCTACGACCATCAGTTGACGTTTCAGGACGGCCGGCCCCTCATCTACGACTCCGGCGACTTCCCGGCCACGCTCGACAAACTCAAGAAGCTTGTGGGCTGGGACGACTTCGAAGCCTTCCGGGCCGAGGCGCGGTCGCAGGGGCGGCGTGTCGGCATCGGGATGGCCTGCTATGTGGAGGGCACCGGCGTCGGCCCGTACGAAGGCGCGCACGTGCAGGTCGAGACCACCGGCCGAGTCAACGTGGCCACCGGCCTGACATCGCAGGGACAGGGCCACCAGACGGCACTTGCGCAGATCGTCGCCGACGAGCTCGGTGTCCCGATCGAGGACGTGTACGTCACCACCGGCGACACGCGACGCTTCGGCTATTCCATCGGCACGTTCGCCTCACGGGCGGCCGTGATGAGCGGCAGCGCGGTGGCTCTCGCAGCACGCAAGGTCCGCGACAAGGCGCTGCGCATTGCAGCCGACGTGTTCGAGGCTGCGCCGCAGGATCTGGAGATCGTCGACGGCATCGTCCGGGTCAAGGGCAGCCCGGATGCGTCGATGCCGCTCGCCACGGTCGCGGTGCTGTCCAACCCGTTGCGCTACGCGTTCGACGAGTCGGCCAAGGCGGCCACGCAGTTCGCCGGCACCGCAGACCTGAGCAAGCCGCCGGTGGCGGAGGGGGAGGAGCCGGGCTTGGAGGGCCGCGACTACTACTCGCCGCCGCGCTCGACGTTCGCCAACGGCATGCACGCGGTCGTCGTCGAGACCGACCCCGACACGGCGGAGATCTCGATCTTGCGCTACTGCGTCGTGCACGACTGCGGTCCGCTCATCAACCCGCTCATCGTCGAAGGTCAAGTGCACGGGGGAGTCGCCCAGGGTGTTGGAGGCGCTCTCTACGAGCGGATGGCCTACGACGAGCACGGGCAGCTACTCAACGCGTCGTACATGGACTTCTTGATCCCCTACGCCACCGAGGTCCCGCGCATCGAGATCGACCACCTGGAGACCCCGTCACCGCTCAACCCGCTGGGCATCAAGGGCGCCGGGGAGGCCGGCGTCATCCCGGGCATGGCGGTGTTCGCGGCCGCGATCGAGGACGCCGAAGGCTTCCGCATCACCCGTATGCCGATCTCGCCGAGCGAGCTGTTCCATCTGCGCCAGCGGTTCGCGGCCGGCGAGATCCCGGCGACCGGCCAACGTCACGCCCGCGACGAGGAAGGCGAGTCCCGATGAAGGTCAGCGGCAGCGCCGTGTTCCACGCCCCCCGCGAGGCCGTGTGGCAGGCGCTCAACGACCCGCAGGTGCTTGTCCGCACCATCCCTGGTTGTCAGCGGCTCGAGGAGGTGGGCCCCGATGCCTACCGTATGACGCTGACCGCCGGGGTCGCCTCGATCAAGGGCACGTACGACGGCGACGTCCGCTTGACCGACCAGCAGCCGCCGAGCGCGTTCGTGCTGCGCGCATCCGGGGCCGGGGCGCCAGGCACCGTCTCGGCCGACGTCGAGGTCACGCTCGCCGAGGATGGCCCCGGGCAGACCCGCCTCGACTACGACGCCGACGCAGTCGTCGGGGGGATGATCGGAGGCGTCGGCCAGCGGATGCTGACGGGGGTGGCCAAGAAGACCGCCAACGAGTTCTTCCGCGCGGTCGACGATGTGCTCACTGGCGTCGCACCCGCTGCGGTCGCGGCGGAGACCGCGGCTGCCGCCGGAGTCGGCCTGACTCCGGTGGAGGCCGGTCGCCCGATCTATACCGCGCCACTGGCTGCCGCCCCGAGCGGTCGCGACTTTGCCCGCGGAGCCGCGTTCGGTGCCGTTATCGCGTTGGCGGGTGTCGTGCTCGGCTGGATCATCGGCCGCAGCTGAGGGAGGCAGACCATGCGTGCGTTCACGGCGGCCGCCCTACAGGTGCGGCCACAGCCCGACCCGCTGACCGCGGCGACCGTCAAGGAGAACCTCGACCATGCCGTCGAGTGGCTGACCCGCTGCGTCGCAGCCACCGGCGCCGACCTCGTGGTGTTGCCTGAAACCATGTCGACCGGCTTCACGCCGGCCTGCAGCGCGGACGAGCTGTGGGACCTCGTGAGCGAGATTCCCGGCCCCGTGACCGAGCCGATCCAGCAGGCGGCTCAGCGGCTCGGCGTACACGTCGTCATGGGCACCTACGAACGAGGCCCCGAGCGCGGCGTCGTCTTCAACGCAGCGCTGCTCATCGGTCCCGCGGGGGACGTTCGCGGCGTCTATCGCAAGACCCACCCGTTCGCGACCGAGCTGCGCTCCCGAGGCGGCTGGGTCACCCCCGGTGACGACACATCCGTCATCGACACCGACCTTGGCCGCATCGGCCTCATCATCTGTTTCGACGGCGACTACCCGGAGCTGTCGCGCATCACTGCATTGCAGGGGGCGGAGGTCATCTGTCGCCCATCGGCGTTGCTGCGCTCGGCCGACATCTGGGAGCTCACCAACCGCGCTCGGGCCTACGACAACCACGTGTACGTCATCGGCAGCAACGCCACCGGTGTCGACCCGGCCGGCGTCATCTACTTCGGCAACTCGATGATCGTCACGCCGATCGCGGAGGTCGTCGCGCGCGCATCGAGCCACGAATGCTGGGTGTCCGCGCACCTCGACCCGGCGACGGCGATGTCCTCCCTCACACCAGGGTCATCCGTGGCCCAGTCGTTCGACCACCTCGCCGACCGCAACCTGGCGCTCATCCGCCGCCACGCCGACGTGCTCCTCGGCGAAGGTGCGACCTCGTTCCCGCACGGCGCGCCGCGCGGCGAGAGTATGGATTGATGGGGCGGTTTTCGGTTGCCAGGGCGACGCAGGGGCGCCCCAGCGAGGCGGCAGAACGGCGCATCCGCATCGGTATCGACACCGGCGGCACGTTCACCGACGTCGTCGCCGTTGACGAGGACACCGGCGAGATCGTCACCACCAAGACGCCGTCCACCCCGACCGATCCGGCTGACGGGTTCATGGCCGGTGTCGACAAGGTGCTGCAGCTGCTCGATCTCGGTGCCGACAGCATCACCGCGGTCAGCCACGGCACCACCGTGGCCACCAATCGGCTGCTCGAAGGCAAGGTCGACAACCTCGGATTCATCACCACGGAGGGCTATCGGCACCTGCTCGAGATCGCGCGTCAGTCGGTGCCCGACGGTTACGGCAACAGCTATTTCTGGGTGAAGCCGCCGCGCATCGTGCCGGCCGACCTCGTACGCACAGTTGGCGGCCGACTCGCCGTCGACGGCAGCGAGATCCGCCCGCTGCACAAAGACGACGCGGTGGCGGCGGCCAGGTTCTTCCGTGACCGCGGCATCGCCACGATCGGCGTGTGCTTCCTGCACGCGTACGCCAACCCGGAGCACGAGCGGCGGATGCGAGCCATTCTCGAGCAGGAGCACCCCAAGGCGACAGTGTCCATCTCGTCTGACGTGCTGCGGGAGTACCGCGAGTACGAACGCGCCGTCACCACGCTGGTCGACGCCGCGGTCAAGCCCAGCATCCGCAACTATGTCGCCAACATCAGGCGTCGGCTCGACTCGGCGACCACCCGCCCGACTCCGTTCTACGTGATGAAGTCCAACGGCGGCGTGCTCTCGGCCGACGAGGTCGTGCGGCAGCCCATCAGCACCGTGCTGTCAGGACCTGCTGCTGGCGCGCTCGGCGCCGCCCGCGTCGCGCAACGCGCCGGCTACCCGCGAGTCGTGACGCTCGATGGTGGTGGCACATCGACCGACGTGACGGTAGTCATCGACGGTCACCCGGGGCTGACCACCGAGGGCACCGTCGGCGCCTACCCGAGCAAGATCCCGATGATCGACGTCGTGACGGTCGGCGCAGGCGGCGGCTCGATCGCCTGGATCAGCCCCGAGGGCACGCTCAAGGTCGGCCCGCAGTCGGCGGGCGCCGACCCCGGACCGCTTTGCTATCGGCAAGGCGGCACCGACCCGACGATCACCGACGCGCATGTCGTCCTTGGCCGGATCCCGCCGCACCTGCTCGGTGGCGAGATCCCGCTCGACGTCGCCGCCGCTAGCGACGGCATCGGGGCGCTCGCCGACAAGCTCGGCCTGGGGCTCGAGGAGGCCGCCGTCGGCATCCTGGAGATCTCCGCCTGGAACCAGGCCAACGCGCTGCGTCAGGTCACCGTCAAACGTGGCCTCGATGTGCGCGACTTCACCATGGTCACGTTCGGCGGCTCGGGCGCCCTGCTCGCCTGCCGGCTGATCGACGTCCTCGGCCTTGACGGCGCCCTGGTGCCGCCCAACCCCGGCAACCTGTCGGCCTACGGGTTGCTGACTGTCGACGTACGCAACGACTACGTACGTACGGCGGTCAGCCGCCATCAGCGACTCGACCTCGACAGCGTCAACAGCATCCTCGACGACCTCAGAAGCGAAGCCGACAGCGCTCTGGAGCGCGAAGGCTTCGCCGCTGCCGACCGTCGTTTCCTGCGCACCGCCGATCTCCGCTACTTCGGGCAGGCCTTCGAGGTACGCGTCGACGTGCCCGACGGTGTGCTCACTGCCCGTGTCGCGGATGACGTCGCCGAGCACTTTCACGACGCACATCGCGCGCTCTACGGATACGACTTCCGCGGCGATCCACGGCAAGAGGTCGAGTGGGTCAACCTTCGCGTCACCGGCGTCGGTCCGATCCGCGCACCGGAGATCCGTGAGGTGTCCTCAGGCGCAGGGGCCGACACCGCGATCAGTGGTCGCCGGCAGGTCTACTTCGACTCTTGGGTTGAGGCGGCCATCTACGACCGCGCCAAGCTCGGCGCCGGCGACGTCATCGACGGGCCGGCCGTGCTCGAGGAGTTCAGCTCCACGATCCCTGTCCACCCCGGCTTCCGCGCCGAGATCGACCAGTTCGGCAACGTCCGCATCGCTCGCCCCTCCAGTGTTGATCATGGAGAAGTGCACGATCCAAGCCGTCGTCGGTGGAGGGGTTCTCCATGATCAACGGCCCGAGCCCCGTGCTCGTCGAGATCGTCGAGGGCTACCTCGCGTCGGTCGAGAAGGAGGTCGAGACCGCCATCGGTCGCACGAGTCGGTCGCCGATGATCCGCGACGCGCACGACTACCGCGCCGGTATCCACGACCGACGGCTGCGCAAGCTCACCGGCCGCTCTTACTCCGCGCTCGTGCAACCCGTCGTCCGGGATTATCCGATCGAGACCATGCGACCCGGCGACGTCTACTTCCACAACGACGTCTACCTCTCCGAAGGCGGCATCGGCCACCTGCCCGACCTCTGCGTCACGGCGCCGGTCTTTCACGACAGTGGTGACGGACCCGAGGTCGTGGCGTTCGTGCAGGCGTTCGGCCACCACGACGACATCGGTGGTGCGGTCCCAGGCTCGATGCCCTCACACGCGACCAGTGTGTTCGAGGAAGGCCTGATGGTGCCGCCGATCAAGTTGTGGGACGCCGGTGTTCCCAACGAGGCGGCGCTCAAGATCATGACGCGCAACTCGCGAATGCCCGAGTCGCTCGCCGCCGACCTCGACGCGGAGTGCGCCGCCTGCCTGATGGGTGCGCGTCGCCTGGGCGAGTTGTTTGCTCGCTATGGCAGGGACACCGTCGAGGCCTGCTTCGACGCCATCCTCGACAAGACCACCGAGACCTTCCGCCGCGAGGTCCTCGCCAAGATCCCTGACGGCACCTACGCGTGGGAGGACTACGCGGAGCATGACGGCGTCGACCCGCCAAGGCTGCACACTCAACGGATCACCTTGACCAAGACGAGCAGCGACGGCGCCGGCGCTGACGCACTCATCGTCATCGACTTCACGGGTACGGGGCCGCAGGCCAAGGGGCCGATCAACCACTGCGGCGACTACGCCGACGGCGTCTTCCTCAAGAAGTGGCTCGCGCCGATCCTGCGCAACCTGGCCGACAGCCCGGAGCGGATGGCCGAGCTCGACGTCAACGAGGGCGTCGTCCCGCTGATCGAAATGCGCTTCCCACCGCCCGGCACACTGCTCACTCCGGTGTTCCCGGCACCAACCAACGCCCGCACCTTCGTCATCCTGCGCATGCTCGGCGTGCTGGCCGGCACGCTGGCCAAGGCGGTCGACGGCTACATGCCCGCCGACCAGGAGACGATTCGTTACACAGGTGTCTACGGCGCTGACGCGGATGGCCATCAATACCTCATGCGCGAGGTGCTCGGCGGCGGCTCCGGCGGGCGGTTCTACGCCGACGGTGAGGACACCGTCCATGTCGTCCCCGACTCGCGCAACCTACCGACGGAGTTCTCCGAGTCGCGGTTTCCGTTCGTCGTCGAGCGGCTCGAGCTGGCCGTCGACTCCGGCGGTGCGGGGCGCTACCGCGGCGGTCTCGGCTACGAGAAGCACATCCGGATGCTGCGCGATGCGCATTTCATGTCGATCGCCGACCGCTCGATCCTGTCGTGCTGGGGTGTCAAGGGCGGCAAGGCCGGGCGTCCGTTCCAGGTGACGATCGACCCGGGCGGGCCGCGCGAACGTGCGGTCGACGCGCTCGCCGACGCCGAGCCCGTCACCGCCGGTGAGGTCATCCGCATCCGCACCACCGGCGGTGGCGGGTGGGGTGACCCGCTCGACAGGCCGTACGACGAGGTTCTGCGCGATGTCCGCTGGGGGAAGGTCTCCATCGAAGGCGCCGGCACGGACTACGGCGTTGTCATCACCGGCCGCCCCGACGAGTCGACCGTCGACGGTGGAGCATCCGACGCGTTGCGTCGACGACTGCGTGCCGAGCGGCCGGCCGACGTGCCGTTCTTCGACCGCGGCCCCGGGTACGCCCACCTTTCCGGTGGTGCCACCGCGTCCCCGCTCGACTGGTTGTGATCCCATGACACCGCCCGAACCAAGATCGACAGTCTCTGGAGACCCGACACGCCGTCGGAGTGTCGTACGCGAGAGTCCTGTCGATCATGAAGGCCCGGGAGGCGGTGTGCCTAGCCTCGTCCGGGCCGCCCGGCTGCTCGACGGGCGCGTGGTCGACCTCGTGCTTGCGGGCGGCGGCATCGCGGGCATCACCGGGGTCGGGGAGGGCCCGGAGGGCGAGGGTCGCACGGTGGATGCCGGGGGTCGCCTGGTCACTCCGTCGTTCGTCAACGCGCACCTGCACCTAGACAAGGTCTACACGCTGCCCCTCGTCGGCGATCGCGCCATCAGCGCCTACACGGGCAGCGGCATGGCCGGCGCTGCCGACGCGATCGCCATCGCCCGCGACGTCAAGCATCACTACGATGCAAGCGCGTTGCTGCCCAACGTGCGTCAGGCGCTATGGGAGGCCGTGCGCTACGGGACCCTGCACGTGCTCGCCTTTGCCGACGTCGACACCGCCGCGCAGCTCGAGGGTGTCCGAGCTGTCCTTGCTGCGCGGGAGGAGTTCCGAGACATCGTGGAAATCCAGGTCGTGGCGTTTCCGCAGGACGGCATTCTCCGTGATCCCGGCGCTGCCGAGCTCTGCGCGGAAGCCGTACGGCTCGGGGCGGATGTCGTCGGTGGTATCCCGTGGATCGAGCCCACCGAAGCCGATGCCGCCGAGCACGTGGAGTGGGCCTGCGAGCTTGCCGCCCGCACCGGCCGCCGCGTCGCGATGCTGGTCGACGACGCGGGCGACCCGAAGCTACGGACCACGGAGATGCTGGCGTCGGCCATGCTGCGACATGGTCTCGTCGGTCGCGGCGTCGCCTGTCATGCGCGGGCAACCGGGCTGTACGACGTACCGACTCTTCAGCGGCTCATCGACCTGGCCCGACGAGCGAAGCTCGGTTTCGTCTCCGATCCGCACACGGGCCCGCTCGCCTTGCCCGTGCGGCAGTTCGTCGAAGCCGGCCTGTCGGTCGCGCTGGGCCAGGACGACATCGAGGACGCCTACTACCCGTACGGGCGGAACAACATGCTCGAGGTGGCCTTCCTCGCCTCGCACCTCCTCGAGATGCGCACGAGCGCCGACCAGCTCCAACTGATCGACCAGGTCACCACACAGGCAGCTCGCGTCCTGGGCATGGCTGGTCACGAGATTGCGGTCGGTTCGGCTGCCAACCTCTGCATCCACGACTGCGACCGAGTGGTCGACCTGTTGCGCGAGCACGCCGCACCGCACTGGGTCCTCTCCGGCGGACGCGTCGTGGCGGAGACCGAGACGACGACCACGTTCCACTGGCGAGAGGAGTCCGCCGATGCCTTCGCCACATCCTGACGAGCGGCAGCGAGTCGGCCCGCTCGCGGGATACCTCGTCATCGACCTGACCCGCGCCCTCGCCGGACCGCACGCGGGCATGATGCTCGGCGACCTCGGGGCACGCGTCATCAAGGTCGAGTCACCCAACGGGGGCGACGACACACGCGGCTGGGGGCCACCGTTCGTCGGGCCGGAAGACGATCCGGTGTCGACGTACTTCTTGTCCTGTAATCGCAACAAGGAGTCGGTCACCGCAGATCTCAAGACTGACGACGGCCGCACGCTGCTCACGCAGCTCGTCGAACGCGCCGACGTGCTGCTGGAGAACTTCCGTCCCGGGGTGCTCGACCGGCTCGGCTTCTCGATCGACACGGCTGCATGAGCTCAACCCGCGGCTAGTCATCTTGTCGATCACCGGCTTCGGCCACGACGGGCCCGAGGGAGGTCGCGCAGGCTACGACCAGATCGCGCAGGGCGAGGCCGGTCTGATGAGCATCACCGGCGAGCCCGGGCAGCCAACCCGGGTCGGGGTACCGATCGCCGACCTGCTCGCTGGCATGTACGGAGTCTCCGGCGTGCTCGCCGCTTTGCTAGAGCGCGAGCGCACCGGCCGCGGCCAGGTCGTGCGTACGAGCCTGCTCGCCGCAGTCGTTGGCGTACACGCCTTCCAGGGCACAGCGTGGACGGTGGCCGGACAGGTGCCGCAGGCGCAGGGCAACCACCATCCGTCGATCGCGCCGTACGGGCTGTTCCACACCGCGGAGGGATCGGTGCAGATCTCGGTCGGCAGCGAGAGCCAGTGGCGCACGTTCGCGCCGATCGTCGCGCTCGACCCGCAGGACGCCAGGTTCGCGACCAACCGTGACCGCGTGGCGCACCGGGACGAGCTCGTGGCCGCGATCGAGCGGGCCTTCACCGCCGCGTCCGCCGCGCATTGGCTCGACCTGCTCGCCGCGGCCGGTATCCCCGCGGGCAAGGTCCGCAGCATCGATGAGGTGTACGAGTGGGAGCAGACGCGGTCACAGGGGCTGCTGGTCGACGTCGATCACGCAGCCCTTGGCCGCATCCAGCTGCCCGGGTCTCCGCTGCGATTCGACGACGGTGGACGCACCGAGCACTCCGCGCCGCCGGGGCTCGGCGAGCACGACCCGTCAGTGCGCGCCTGGCTCGAGAGCCGGGACTCATGAGAGTGCTTGTCGCGCTCGGCGGCAACGCGATGACCGCACCTGACGGGCGCGCGCGGCCCACCGACCAGATCGCGGCCGTCGAGCGGGCGGCAGAACGGCTCGCCGACGTGGTCGCCGCCGGTCACGAGCTGGTGATCACCCACGGCAACGGCCCACAGGTCGGCAACCTCCTCGTCAAGAACGAGATCGCCGCCAGCGTCGTACCGCCGGTCACGCTTGACTGGTGCGGCGCCCAGACGCAGGGCACCATCGGCATGATCATCATGAACGCCCTCGACCGGGTGCTCGCGACGCGCGGAGTCAAGCGACCGGTCGCCGCGCTCGTGAGCCGTACGCGAGTCGACGCCAGCGATCCCGGATTCACGCACCCCACGAAGCCGATCGGGCGCTACCTGCCGGAGGCGGAGGCTCGCCCCCTCATCGAGCACGGCCAAGTCTGGGAAGACCGGGGCGAGCGCGGTTGGCGGCGGATCGTGGCGTCGCCCGAGCCGCTGGAGATGCTCGACGCCGCGGCCGCACAGGCACTGCTCGCCGCGGGTTTCGTGGTGGTTGCCGCGGGCGGGGGAGGAGTGCCCGTCGTACGCGCCGGCGACGGCAACGTGCGCGGCGTCGAGGCGGTCATCGACAAGGACCTCAGCGCCGCAGTGCTCGGCCAGACGCTGGGAGCCGACGTGCTTGTCATCGCGACCGACGTCGAGCACGTCGTCGTCGGCTTCGGCACGCCCGATGCGCGAGACATCGGCAGAACCACCACCGCGGAGCTCCGGTCGTACGCCGCCGCCGGTCACTTCGCCAGCGGGTCGATGGGCCCGAAGGTGGAAGCAGCGGTCCGGTTCGTCGACGCCGGTGGGCGTCGCGCGGCCATCACCTCGCTCGACCGCATCGCCGACGCGGTTGACGGCGCCGCCGGCACCGTCGTCGAGCCCCCGAACCCCAACCCGAGAGGCGATGAGAGTGCCTGAACCCATCGAGGTCCGCAAGGTCCCGCTCATGCACGTGAGCGACGCGTCCGGACTCGCCGAGCTCATCGACGCCGGCACCATCGAGGCCGACCGCGTCATCGCCGTCATCGGCAAGACCGAAGGCAACGGCGGGGTCAACGACTACACCCGGATCATCGCCGACCGGGCCTTCCGCGACGTGCTGGTGGCCAAGGGCACCCGGACGCCCGAGGAGGTCAAGCAGGTTCCCATCGTCTGGTCGGGCGGCACCGACGGCGTGTTGTCGCCACACGCCACGATCTTCGCCACGCTGCCGGCCGATCGCGCCGAGCCGACCGACGAGCCACGCGTCACCGTCGGCTTCGCCATGAGCGAGGCCATCTTGCCGGAGGAGATCGGCCGGGTCGGCATGATCGAGAAGGTGGCGGGAGGGGTGCGCCTCGCGATGGAGCGGGCCGGCATCGCTGACGTGGCCGACGTCCACTACGTACAGACGAAGACCCCGCTGCTGACAATCCACACCATCCGTGATGCCAAGGCCCGCGGGAAGACCGTGTGGACTGAGCACACACACGAGTCGATGGACCTGTCCAACGGCTGCACCGCACTCGGTGTCGCGGTCGCTCTCGGCGAAATCAAGATGCCCAGCGATGCCGACGTGATGCACGACCGCACCTTGTACTCATCGGTCGCTTCCTGCTCATCCGGGGTTGAGCTCGACCAGGCGCAGATCGTAGTGGTGGGCAACGCCCGTGGTGTCGGTGGCCGCTACCGCATCGGGCATGCGTTGATGCAGGACGCGCTCGACGCCGACGGCATCTGGGAGGCAATCCGCTCCGCCGGTCTCGACCTGCCGGAGCGACCGCACCCAGACGACCTGGACGGGCGGCTTGTCAACGTCTTCCTCAAGTGCGAGGTCAGCCAGGACGGCACCGTCCGCGGCCGGCGCAACGCCATGCTCGACGACTCCGACGTGCACTGGCACCGGCAGATCAAGGCCTGCGTCGGTGGCGTCACGGCAGCGGTCACCGGCGACCCCGCGGTGTTCGTCTCGGTCTCGGCCGCCCACCAGGGCCCGGATGGGGGTGGGCCCGTCGCGGCCATCGTCGACCTCGGCTAGGGCCGTCGATCAAGGAAGAGTTCGGCTTCCGATCGCCGTGGATGCCAAACTCTTCCTTGATCGCCCGCGCACGTAGGGTGGCGCACGTGACAGGACCGCGGGCGATCCCGGATCCCGGGTTCGCCGGCGACGACGGGTCGGCGGACATCCGGGTGAGCGAGGCGCTCGAGGCGTACGGCAACGGGCGCGGGTCGGCGGGGGCGGTGCTGGCGGCGCTGAGCGGCAGCCGACTGCTCATCCCTGTCGTCGCGGTGCTCGACGAGGCGGAGACGGGTGTCGGTGGCCTGCGGCAGGAGAAGAGCTCGCACATGGCGACGGTCACCATCGAGGGTCGTGATGGCCGCCGTGCGCTGCTCGCCTTCACGTGCACCGACTCACTCGCGCGCTGGCGACCTGACGCGCGACCCGTGCCGGCCGCCTTGGCTGTGGCAGCCCGCGCCGCGCTGGATGACGGCGCCGAGGCGATCGCGGTAGACATCGCCGGACCCGAGCCGTTCAGCGTCGAGGGTGCGTCGTTGCGCGCGTTCGCCGCCGGACGCTCGGTCGTCCGCGCGCCCGACGGCACGTACGCCTGGGTCATCCCGACAGCCTCCGGCCCGTCCGACCCGGATGGCCCGCCGCGAGCTAGCTGACCGTTCGGCCACTGCATCCTCGCGCGCCAGGCGTGCGTTTCGAGCCCGTACGAGGCGAGGTTTCCGCACGTCTAGTGCGCGAGGTTGATCATTGCCGGGCGGCGGGGCGCGCAGATCGGTTGCTCGATCGGCGAACGCTGGGGCGCCCCAGCGCTTGGGTCGCGCGGTATGGGGCGCGAATCGGTCGCTAGAGCGACGCCGGGGCGCCCCAGCACCCACGGGGTGCCGGCCGCTCCCGGTCAGGAGTAGACCGGCCCGGTCAGCTTCTCGCCGGGGCCCTCGCCCGGCGCATCGGGCACCTCGGACGCCTCGCGGAAGGCGAGCTGCAGAGTGCGCAGACCGTCGCGCAGCGGTGCCGCGTGGTGGTGCCCGAGCCGGGGCGCCGCCGCCGTCACGAGCCCGGCGAGCGCCTCGATCAAGGTGCGCGCCTCGTCGAGGTCACGGTGCTCGGGCATGTCCTCGGCCAGACCAAGCTGGACCGCGGCCCCGCTCATGAGGTGCAGGGCGGCGGTGGACACGAGCTCGACAGCCGGGACCTCGGCTATGTCACGGGTAGCCTCGGTCCCTAGGCCGCCGGAGTGAGGAATGTGCTCGGGGGGTACCACGCCTGGTACCCTTCCATACGACCGACTCGTGAGCTCAGGCCCCGGCCTGCCGCGCACGGGGCGCCAAGTGGAGGCCAACTCCCACCCGCACCGGCTTGCACCAAGGCCGTCGGGTCCCGGTCCCAGGTCCCGCCCCGCGGGCCCTGTTGCCCGGCCGACCTGCAAGGTCAGGTCCGATCGGGCACCGGAGAGCAGGCCTTCGCGCATGGCGCGGAGGCCTTTCGCATTTGTCGCGAAAGCCCCCACATCGGTCGACCGACGACCAACTCTCAGGAGGACACATCAGCGTCGAGCCCCGCATTAACGACCGGATCCGCGTCAACGAGGTCCGGCTCGTCGGCCCCAACGGCGAACAGGTCGGCATCGTCCGCATCGAGGACGCGCTGCGCCTGGCCCAGGAGGCAGATCTCGATCTCGTCGAGGTTGCCCCCGACGCCCGGCCGCCGGTGGCCAAGCTTATGGACTTCGGCAAGTTCAAGTACGAGTCCGCGATGAAGGACCGCGCGGCTCGGCGGAACCAGACCAACGTCCTGATCAAGGAGCAGAAGCTCCGACCCAAGATCGACTCGCACGACTACGACACCAAGAAGCGCAACGTCGAGCGCTTCCTCGCAGCCGGCGACAAGGTCAAGGTCACGATCATGTTCCGCGGTCGCGAGCAGTCCCGACCCGAGCTCGGGTTCCGGTTGCTGCAGCGGCTGGCGCAGGACGTGAGCGAGCTCGGCTTCGTGGAGTCGTCTCCCAAGCAGGACGGTCGCAACATGATCATGGTGCTGGGGCCGCACAAGAAGAAGGCCGAAGCCAAGGCCGAGCGCGAGGCCGCCAAGGTCCGCGCCGCCGAGGAGCGCAAGGCCGACGAGGCCGCTGAGAAGGCCGAGCGGGCTGCGGGCCGCGAGGCCGCCGGCGCTCGCCGGACCAGCGAAGCGGCCGCCGGCGAGGACAGCTCGGAGGCCTGACCCAGGTCAGGCTCGCGATATGACGTGGGTACGCCGCACAGGCGACGTACCCGAGGACCAACGCGGTCCGGCCCACCCGGGCCGGACGGCACGGATGAAGAGCACGACAGGAGACGGCGACCATGCCGAAGAACAAGACGCACAGCGGCGCGAAGAAGCGCTTCCGCATCACCGGCAAGGGCAAGGTGATGCGCGAGCAGAGCAACCGCCGCCACCTGCTCGAGGGCAAGCCCTCGACGCGTACCCGCCGGCTGGCGCTGGACACGACGGTCTCCAAGGCCGACACCAAGAAGATCAAGAAGCTGCTCGGCCTCTGAGCCGGCCCCTGCGGCCTGGCATCGAAACTAATGAACCGCAGGGCTGGTGTGATCCGTTTGGCCGGCCCACAAGCAAGGAGATGACAACGTGGCACGCGTGAAGCGGGCGGTCAACGCCCATAAGAAGCGTCGTGAGGTTCTCGAGCAGGCCAGCGGCTACCGCGGGCAGCGCTCGCGGCTGTACCGCAAGGCGAAGGAGCAGGTCACCCACTCGCTCGTCTACGCCTACGACCACCGCAAGAACCGCAAGGGCGACTTCCGCCAGCTGTGGATCACCCGCATCAATGCGGCGTCGCGGGCCGAGGGCCTGACCTACAACCGGTTCATCCAGGGCCTCAAGGCCGCGGGTGTCGAGGTCGACCGCAAGATCCTCGCCGACCTCGCGGTCAACGACGCGGTCGCCTTCAAGGCGCTCGTCGGGACGGCCAAGGCTGCGCTGCCGGCCGACCGCAACGTTCCGGCTGCCTGACGTACCCATCGGCGTGGACGCCCGTCTGGCGAGACATGTTGGGCCAGTAGTCACCGACCCCGGAAACCCGCGGGTCAAGGAGGCCCGGCGGCTCGCCAGACGTACGTTTCGGGACAAGGTCGGGCGGTTCCTGGTCGAGGGGCCGCAGGCCGTACGCGAGCTTGTCCAGCAGCGCCCCGAGCTGCTGGTGGAGCTGTTCGTCACGCCGGAAGCGGCCGCCAAGCACGCCGACATCGTCGCCGTGGCCGGCCGCACCACGATCACGACCCCGGAGGTCATCGCGAGCCTGGCGGAGACGGTTACGCCGCAGGGCATGGTCGCCGTCGCTGGCAGCGTGACCGTCTCGCTGGATGCGGTGATGGCGCCCGGCCCGGCGATGCTCGCGCTGCTCGGCTTTGTCCGCGACCCCGGCAACGCGGGCACGGTCATCCGGTGCGCTGACGCCGCCGGTGCCGACGGCGTGGTGCTGTCGACCGACTCGGTCGACCCGCACAACGGCAAGTGCGTGCGCGCCTCCGCCGGATCGCTCTTCCACCTGCCCCTCGCTTCTGACGTGCCGCTCCCGGAGGTAGTGGCTGCGGCGCAGACGTCCGGCCTCACGGTTATCGCCGCCGATGGCTCCGGTCGTACGGATCTCGACGCGGCCATCGACTCCGGGCTGCTTGCCCGCCCGGTCGCCTGGCTGTTCGGCAACGAGGCGTGGGGCCTGCCGACCGAGGCACGCGACTTGGCCGACGACGTCATCCGCGTGCCCATCTACGGCAGCGCCGAGAGCCTCAACCTGGCCACCGCGGCGGCAGTCTGCCTCTATGCCACCGCCCGCGAGCAGCGCCGCCCCGGCGGTGTCCGACGTGATCGTTAAGCCCGACTAGACTCGGCGGCGCCCGGGACTGACCCGGGACGGCAGAGTTCGCGCGAGCCTGAGGATGCGATGTCCGCGCCCAACAAGCAGTACGACCCGGTCGAGGTGACTCCGCTGCACGCAGACGAGATCGCCCGAGCGCGCGACGAGGCGCTCGCCGCCATTGCGGCTGCTTCGAGCCTCGACGAGCTCAAGGCCGTACGCATCGCCCACACCGGCGACCGGGCACCGCTCACGCTGGCCAACCGGGAGATCGGTGCCCTGCCACCGCAGGCTCGCGCCGACGCCGGCAAGCGGGTCGGGCAGGCCCGCAAGGCACTCGCCGATGCGATCGCCGCCCGGCAGGCCGAGCTGGAGCGCGAGCGCGACGATCGCGTACTCATCGATGAAACGGTCGACGTCTCCCTGCCCTGGGATCGGGCGCCGCGCGGTGCCCGGCACCCACTCACCACGATCCAGGAGCGCATTGGCGAGGTCTTCACCTCGATGGGGTGGGAGATCGCCGAGGGGCCTGAGGTCGAGGCCGAGTGGCTCAACTTCGACGCACTCAACATCGGGCCCGACCACCCGGCGCGCACGATGATGGACACGTTCTTCATCGATCCGCCCGAGCGCGGCCTCGTGCTCCGCACGCACACCTCTCCTGTGCAGGCCCGCACCATGCTCGAGCGCACACCGCCGATCTACGTGGTGGTGCCCGGACGCACGTTCCGCACCGACGAGCTGGACGCGACTCACACGCCGGTGTTCCACCAGGTCGAAGGCCTGGCGGTCGACGAGGGCCTCACGATGGCCCACCTCAAGGGCACGCTCGACCACTTCGCCGGCGCGATGTTCGGCGAGGGCATCGTGACCCGGCTGCGTCCGTCGTACTTCCCGTTCACCGAGCCCAGCGCCGAGATGGACCTTCGCTGTTTCGTCTGTCGAGGCGCCAGTGTCGGCAACCCCGACGCGCCTTGTCGGACGTGCTCGTCCGAGGGCTGGATCGAGTGGGGTGGTTGCGGCATGGTCAACCCGCGGGTTCTCGTGGCGTGCGGCATCGATCCCGCGCGCTACACGGGCTTCGCCTTTGGCATGGGCGTGGAGCGGACACTGATGTTCCGCCACGGCATCGAAGACATGCGTGACATGGTCGAGGGCGACGTGCGCTTCAGTCTTCCCTTCGGTACGGAGATCTGATGCGGGTCCCGCTGTCCTGGTTGCGCGACTACGTCGACCTTCCGGACGATGTCGACGCGCGCGACCTTGCCACTGCACTCGTACGCGCTGGGCTCGAGGTCGAGTCGGTGCATGCGGCGGGCGGCGACATCGGCGGGCCACTGTTCGTCGGTCGCGTGCTGTCGTTCGATGAAGAGACGCACAAGAACGGCAAGGTGATCCGCTGGTGCTCCGTCGACGTGGGAGAGCCTGAGCCGCGCGGCATCGTCTGCGGCGCACGCAACTTCGATGTCGGCGATCTCGTCGTCGTGGCGCTTCCGGGCGCAGTGCTGGCGGGCGACTTCACCATCACGGCTCGCAAGACCTACGGCCACGTCTCCGACGGCATGATCTGCTCGACGCGCGAGCTCGGCATCGGCGACGAGCACGCGGGCATCCTGGTGCTCGACCCCGACGAAGGCAAGCCTGGGGACGACGCGCACCAGCTGCTGCGGCTGCGTGACGACGTGCTCGAAATCGCCGTGACGCCCGACCGTGGCTACTGCCTATCGATGCGTGGAGTGGGGCGCGAGGTGGCCATCGCGTACGACGTTGCCTTCCGCGAGCCCGCTGTGGCTGCCGCTCCGCCCGGCGACGGTTGGCCCGTACGACTCGAGGATCTCTCGGGCTGCGACCGGTTCGTTGCGCTGACAGTGACGGGGTTCGACCCCACGGCCAAGAGCCCGCGGTGGCTGCAGCGACGCGTGCAGCTTGGCGGGATGCGGCCAATCTCGTTGGCGGTCGACGTCACAAACTTCGTGATGCTCGAGCTGGGACAGCCGATCCACGCGTACGACCAGGCGCAGCTCACCGGCCCGATCGTGGTGCGACGAGCGGCGGCGGGGGAGAAGCTCACCACGCTCGACGACCAGGTGCGCGACCTGGACCCCGGTGACCTGCTCATCACCGACGACTCCGGCCCGATCGGCCTTGCCGGCGTCATGGGCGGGGCGACTACAGAGATCTCCGCGTCGACGACTGACATCGTCATCGAGGCTGCGCACTTCGACTCCGCGTCCATCGGGCGCACGGCTCGGCGACACAAGCTGGGCAGCGAGGCGTCGCGGCGGTTCGAGCGTGGTGTCGACCCGCAGCTTCCTCCGGTGGCGGCGCTGCGAGTGGCGCAGCTGCTCACTGAGCTCGGCGGCGGCACGATCGCTCCGACGGCAACGGATGTGGGTGAGGTACGTCCGCAGCCGGTACTGGAGATCGCGGCTGACTTGCCGTCTCGCGTCATCGGGCTCGACTACCCGGTGTTAGAGATTGTCCAATTGCTCAATTCGATCGGCTGCTCTGTGGAAGTTGAAACGGAATTACCGGTCACGGCCCTGGCCGAGACGCAGCCGCGACTACGGGTTACGCCGCCTTCATGGCGTCCCGACCTGACCGACCCGTTCGACCTCATCGAGGAGGTCGCGCGGCTGCACGGCTACGAGGACATCCCGTCAGTTCTGCCGATCGCACCGGCTGGCCGAGGACTGACCGACGACCAGCGGCTGCGCCGTCGCGTGGGTCATTCACTCGCGGGCGCAGGTTATGCCGAAGTGCTGACGTACCCGTTCATGTCTGCGGCATCGCTTGACGCATTGGGGCTGCCAGACGGCGACGCGCGTCGCACCACTCTGCGCCTCGCTAACCCCATGTCGGAGGAAGAGCCGCTGCTGCGCACGACGCTGCTGCCCGGGCTCCTGGCCACATCGCGCCGCAACATTGGACGGGGACAGACCGATCTGGCGTTGTTCGAGGCCGGTCTGGTGTTCCGACCGGATCCCGCTGGGCTCCCGGACGCGCCGCGGCTGCCGGTCGACCGACGCCCGACTGAGGCTGAGCTGGAGGCGTTGTTCGACGCGATCCCTGCCCAACCCAGACGTGTCGCGGTCGTGCTGAGCGGCAGTTGGGAGCCTGCCGGCTGGTGGGGCAAGGGTCGTCCGGCGACCTGGGCCGACGCCATCGAAGCTGCCCGCGTCGTGGCGCGAGCAGTCGGTGTCGAGCTGGCTGTGGAAGCCGATCAGCACGCGCCCTGGCACCCGGGCCGCTGCGCGCGGCTCACCGTCGACGGCGTGCTCGTCGGTCACGCCGGCGAGCTGCACCCGCGGGTCTGCGAGGCGTTCGGACTCCCGGCGCGGACCAGCGCGATGGAGCTGGAGCTCGATCGCATCGCGCGCCCCGACGGTCCGGTGCGCGCGCCTCGGTTCTCCACGTTCCCCGTCGCCACGCAGGATGTCGCCCTGATAGTCGATGCATCTGTGCCGGCAGCGACCATCGAGGCAGCGCTGCGCGAGGGTGCGGGAGACCTGCTCGAGTCAGTGCGGCTGTTCGACATCTACACCGGCGAGCAGATCGGCGAGGGCAAGCGCTCCCTCGCCTACGCGCTCCGGTTCCGCGCACCAGACCGCACGTTGACCGTCGAAGAGACCACGGCGGCTCGGGACGCGGCCGTCGCTCGGGCAGCCGAGCTGACCGGCGCCGTGCTGCGAGGCGGCTGAAGCAACTGCTCGGCTGCTACCGCGGGTCAAGGACAGACCTCGGCGACAATTCGAGCGAGGCTTGCTAGCGGCGCTCCTTACGGGGCTTCGAACACCATGGTTGTCCCGTCGCCGAGGGTCGCGTGCACAGCGAGCTCGCCGGTCTCGAAGGTCTCGACCGCCTTGCAGTCAGCGATCCGCCAAAGGGTGGGCTGGACCGTCAGTTCACCCGGCCGAAGCTCGATCGGCCCTTGCGGCAGCTCGACGCTGAGCGCCGGTGTCGTCCACTGGACAGTGGTCACCACGGCAGGAGGGCAACGGACACCACTGGCGTCAACTCGAAGCCGCCACACATCCAGGCCCAGTTGTCCGAAAGCATGCTGCCTTGGACCAACGGGAGCTTGACCTGCCGGTGTCGGCCGTCCTCGGTTGTTACTGCCGCCTGTACGGACATCAGCGGGGCCGGCCGTTCTCCATCACAGGTCGACTCCACGGTGTAGGTGAACGGACCTTCGACGCCAGGTTTCACCAGCTTTGCTTGCCCGTGCTCTTCCACGGCGCGCCACCCAGGGAACGTCACCATCTCGACACTTACCGGGTGCTCACCAGAATTGACGATCAGCACGTGCACATTCATCTGCTCAATCGCGTCCGACCCGATGACCGGTGGGGGCTCTGCCTCGGTGACCACGGCGTGCAACCTCACTGCGCCCGTCGCGCGATGTTCGGCCTGCCAGCCAGCCAACGCCCGCCATCCGAGGGCGCCCACACAAAGCGCCGCGGTCACGGCTATAACCGCGCGAACAGTGAGGCGCGGGCGGTGCGGCTGCTCGTTCTCGTCGTATCCACGCACGTCGAGATCGAGGGGGTTCGAGTCTTCGCCGCCGTCTTCTTCGCTCGGCGGGAGGTCAGTAGCCCGCCGACGCGTCGGCCTGCGGCCAAGCTCCAGCACCTCGTCACCGAAGGGCATACCGCGAAGGTATACGTCGCCGTAGCATGATCGCGAGAGTTGGCGCCCCCGCGCCGAGTGCATGGCATGCAGTCGCGTGCCGCGAGACGAGGACGGTGAGAACGACGCCGACACCCGTGCCCACGAGCCCGCCGTTCGGCTGTGACTGTGTTGCGTGAGGCGTACGCGCACGAAGCCGTGGTCGTTCTCGAGCAGGGCGGCGATGCGCGCGCGCCCGGCGGGGCGATCACTGTTGCGTTGTGCGGCAGCTGGGACCACGAGCCGCCGTGCCCTCTTGCGCCACACCATACGGCCGTCGAGCGGACCGGCGAGCGGGTGCTGGTACGCGTGGTCTTCGCGACGACGCCGGCAGACGAGCCCGAGGTGCGGCGGCGCATCGAGGGAGCCTTGTCCGCGGGCTTCCTGGTCGGCCCCGATGCCCGCACAACGCGCTGGGAGCTTCAAAGCTCGGCGCCGGGCCAGTTGCGGGTCGGCGAGGGGGGCCTCGCCGAGCAGTTGCGACACGACTAGCAGGCGGCCGCTCCGGCCGAGCCCACGATGGCAAAGCGAGGTCGCAACGGCATGGCTACGCTCGGACTCCCACCTACCCTTGCCAGCACGCGCGATGCCTTGCACCGTGTCGCCGAACACGTCGTCAGCCCGGCAAGATACGCGGTCACCGGCCGGATCGGACTGCGCCCCGCGGCCGGAGGCTTCGCCACGCCGCCTTTCGGCGACGGGCCGACCGTTGTCGCCGTCGACGGCGTCTCCATCGTCGTACGAGCTGCCGGCGTCGAGCGGCGATCGCCCCTGACGACACTGCGCGCCGCTGCTGAGTTCGTGGGGATCGAGCCCGGTGCGCCCTCCGACGTCTACCCGCCGGCGACCCCGCTCGATCTCGATGCACCACTCGACCTCGATCCGGAAGCAGCGCGAGTCCTCTCCGACTGGTACGCGCTCGGCGGATCGGCGTTGTCTGCCTTTGCTGAGGAGATACCTGACGAGCAGCCCACCGAATCGCAGCTCTGGCCGGAGCATTTCGACCTCGCGATGACCGCGGCGGGGGTGAACTACGGCTTCTCGCCCGGCGACGAGGACGTCGCCGATCCGTACGTGTACGTCGGACCGCACGGCGGACCTCCCGCCGGAGACAACGAGTTCTGGAACGCGCCGTTTGGCGCGGTGCGCACCTGCCACGACGCGCGATCCGTCGACGACGCCGTCGCGTTCCTGCGCGCAGGACGTGATCGACTAGCACACCGTTGACACGGCCCTTGGCGGAAATAGCACGAGTTCGGAAGCGTCAGCCTCGGGAGGATCAAGGGCTCGGGCAGTTCCGTTCGGCCAACCTGGCCAGCGAGGCGAGGACCTGCCCGTACGACACGTCGATCTCACCCGTCCTGCCGTCGGCGAGTGACGCGACCAGTGTCAGTGGCATGTTCGACTCGAAGTTGGCTGCGGCGCCACACTCCGCCACGCGCCAAACCACGTCGATGGTCTGGCTCTGGCCGAACTCGACCTCCACAGGCAGACCCGCGGCCTCGATCGTGAACGCCGACGTCGACCACTGAAGGTCTGTCACCGTCACAGTGTCAGACGGTGTATCCACCATGATGGTGCTTGGCAGCGTGTCCGAGGCTGATGCGAAGGTAGACATGACCCCGCCCCAGATCGGCGGTTCCCCCGATGAGCCGGACGGACACAACCACTGCCTGTTCTCGGCGATCAGGATTCCGCGCGCTAGCGGGATGTCGACCTGTCGCTCCGTGCCATCGGCAGTTGTGACTGCAGCTTTCACCATGGTGGGAGTGTCTTGATCGGTCGCACAGTCCAGCTGCACGGCCTGCATGACGTCGCGGTGCCGGCCAGGTTCGACTTCGGCCTCGCGTTGGCGGGAGTTGACCGCAGGCCAGCCCTCCGTTGTAAGGCCGTTGATATTCACTGTGTGGTCGCCATAGTTGAAGAGCCGGACATTCGCGCTGAGAGTGACTCGGTCACCCGCGCCAGTGTTCGCGCCCTGATTAGCCTCGAGGACCACGGCCTGCAGCAACGTCTCGCCCCTGGCTGCGACGTCGGCCCGCCAGTCGGCGAACGCGTTCCACCCGGCACCTCCAGCCACCAGGCCGGTCACGAGCGCGACCACGGTGGCGAGGGTGACCTTGACCCGCTGAGGTCTCGGTGGGGGCTCGTCCTCGTCCTGTCCCTGGACGTCCAGGTCGACCGGTTCATACATCGACCTGCGCCGATCCGACAGGACGTGCCGCAGCGGGCTCACGACGCTTCGGGCTCGGCCTGCTGCCGAGCTCGATGATCTCCTCACCGGGGGACATGCGCGAACGATATGCGGCACGTGCCCCGAATGCACGCAATTCCTACGAGACGTCCAAACCAACCGTCCCGTACTCCGGCTTGCCGGTGGGCTGGTAGGTGCTGACGACCACACCCGCCCCCGTCGCCTTGGTGCCGACCAGCTTCATGGCTGTGGGCGTGATCCCCTCCGTGAACAGTCGCTTGCCCTGACCGAGCACCACCGGGAAGACGAGCAGCCGGAACTCGTCGACAAGGCCGAGCCCGAGCAGAGACTGGGCGAGGTCGCCACTGCCGTGGACTTGCAGCTCGCGCCCCGGCCGCTCCTTGAGCTTCGCCACCTCGGATGCCACGTCATTGATGACCGTGGTGTGCTGCCACTCGGCTGCTTCCATGCTCCGTGACGCGACGTACTTCGGCAGAGCGTTGAGCTTGGTCGCAATCGGGTCGGTCTCGTCTGTCACGCGCGGCCAGTAGCCGGCGAAGATGTCGTACGTCTTGCGGCCGAGCAGGAACGCGTCGGCCTCTTCGAAGATGCCGATCATGACCCGCCCACCGTCCTCGTCGAAGTGCGGCATCAGCCAGCCGCCGTGCTGGAAGCCGCCGCTGTCGTCCTCACCGGGCCCGCCCGGGCCCTGCATGACACCGTCGAGGGTGACGAAGGTGGTCACCGTCAGTTTCATGTCGATCCTCTCTTCACTGAGTCAGGCGAACAGCTGCTCGAGCCAAGTCGTCCAGGCCCGCCGCACCTCGTCGCGATCGACGTCGTCGCGATAGATGTGATGGCCGAGGAACACGGTGCCCATCGCGTGCAGGAACCGATAGAGGCCGTCGTCGGTCCGCACCCCGATGATGCTCGGCGAGACAAAGTCCACGACGCCGTCAACAGCTGCGAGCCCCGCAGGTTCCACACGAGCCTTGTCGCCCTCGGTTACCGAGTCGCCAAGGCCAAGAGCGCTGCGGAACGACGCCAGCACGGTCTCGTTGTCCGCCTCTGTCGGCAGGAATGCTTGTACGTAGATCACGGGCCGCCCGGCGAAGTGCAGCACGTACTGCGCCAACTTGTGCAGATACATGAAGTCGCCCTCATTGAGCGCGTCGTACTCGCCCTCCCAGTCGTCACCGAGCACGCCGCTGTGCACCAGGCGCACGGTCGTCGTGCCGCCACGCGCCTCGATGAGGTATTCGAAGGCGTGGAACACGCCGTCCGGTGAAGTGGCACCCCGGTAGGCGAGCCGCCTTGGCGGGTCCCACGCGGTGATCGCGGCCGGCTGCGGCTCAGCGTCGTCGAAGGCGAGCAGCATCGTGCCGCCCTGGCCTGGCTCGACCTCATTGGCGGACCCCATGAACCAGCTGTTGAGGCCTTGGCCGGTGGCGATGGCCTCCCACACCTGCTCCGGCGGAGCGGCGAGCGAGATCTCTTTCTCGATCTTGAATTCGTGACTCATGTCAAGACTCCTTGGATGCCGCCGGTGGCTCGGCGGCTCGGATGGCGGGATGGAGGGCCAGGACGACGCGATGCTCGCGCCCCCCTGGTGCGGAATCGGTGTGGTACTTGGCGATGAGTGCCGCGACTGCCGTCGCAAGCTCCTCGGTGAACGCTGCGCGGTCACGCGCTGACGCAAACCGCACCGAGCCGTCGAGCGCGAAGGTCGCGACGCGCTTGCCCTCGCGATCGGCGCCGGTGATGAGTGCCCCGACATCGCGGACGAGGCTCGCGGCCAATGTCAGCAGCCAGCGTGCAGACAGCCGGTCCGGCGACTGCGACGGGTCTGGCTGCAACACGGAAAGAGCGGCCGGCGAGATTACGTAGGACGCGGCACTGGCGCGCAGCAACCGCTCGGTCATGTTGCCCTTCCGGCGCTCTTCGACGAGCTCCACCAGGCCGTGCTGCTCCAATGCGCGCAGGTGGTAGTTGACCTGTTGGCGGGGGAGCCCCACGCGGGCGGCCAGCATCGTGGCCGAGGCGGGCTCGTGGAGCTCGGCGAGCAGCCGAGCCCGCACCGGCTCGAGCGAGACCTGTGCCACCTCGGGGTCATCGATAACAGCGACCGCTTGCATGACTGAGACTCTGCTACCGACAACTATCCTTGTCAAGACAGTGATTCCTGTCCGTACTATCCCCGAGAAGCCGGTTGCATGATCATGCTCTGCACCGCATACTTGTGCGTGCGAGTCAGAGGGAGGGATCACGTGGGTGTGCGGGTAGCGGTGGCTGGTGCGAGCGGCTACGCCGGAGGCGAGCTGCTGCGCTTGCTGATCGGTCACCCAGAGGTGGAGATCGGCACGTTGACCGCCGGCAGTAATGCCGGATCCCGGCTGGGCGATCACCACCCGCATCTGCTGCCGCTCGCGGACCGAACGCTCGCGGACACGACTGCCGACAAGCTCAACGGTCACGATGTCGTCTTCCTGGCGCTTCCGCACGGCGCCTCGGCCGCCATCGCCGGCGAGCTGCCCGACGACGTACTCGTGGTCGACTGCGGTGCCGACTTCCGACTCAACGACGCGGCCGCGTGGCAGGAGTTCTACGGCGGCGAGCACGCTGGCTCGTGGCCGTACGGGCTGCCCGAGCTCCCCGGCCAACGCGAGCGGCTGTCCGCGGCGCGGCGCATCGCCGTCCCCGGTTGCTATCCGACGGTGTCCACGCTCGCTCTCGCACCAGCGTTCGCAGCCGGCCTGGTCCGCCCCGACGATGTGGTGATTGTCGCGGCGAGCGGTACGAGCGGCGCGGGCAAAGCCCCAAAGGCACACCTGCACGGGGCTGAGGTGATGAACGCTGTGAGCGCGTACGGCGTCGGCGGCGTACACCGCCACACCCCGGAGATCGAGCAGAATCTCGGCGCCATCGTCGGGGCCCCCGTCTCCGTCTCGTTCACGCCGCTCCTCGCTCCGATGCCACGCGGCATCCTGGCCACCGCGACGGCCAAGGCCAGCCCGGGTGTGACGACGGAGTCCGCCCGCGACGCGTACGCACAATCGTGGGCCGACGAGCCGTTCCTGCACCTGCTTCCCGAAGGCACGTGGCCGTCGACACAGATGACGCTGGGCGCCAACACCGTCGTGGCCAACGTCGCTGTCGACCAGCGCGCGGGTCGCCTCGTCGCCGTCGCGGCACTCGACAACCTCACCAAGGGGACCGCGGGCGCAGCCGTCCAGAGCATGAATCTCGCCCTCGGGCTGCCGGAGACACTCGGCCTGCCCACGACCGGCCTCGCGCCCTGACCGGAGCATCGATGTCTGTCACAGCAGCCGCCGGATTCCGCGCAGCGGGGGTCGCCGCGGGTCTCAAGTCATCAGGTGCCTTCGACGTGGCTCTCGTGGTCAATGACGGGCCGCTCAGCGCTGCGGCTGGCGTCGTCACGAGCAACCGCGTGAAGGCGGCCCCGGTGCTCTGGACCGAAGCAGGTGCTCAAGTCCAGCAACCTCCGCGCCGTAGTACTCAACTCCGGTGGCGCCAACGCATGTACGGGCCCCGAGGGCTTTCAGGACACCCACCGCACCGCCGAGTGCGTCGGCAAGCTGCTCGACATCGGCGCTGGCGAGGTGGCTGTCTGCTCGACGGGCTTGATCGGCGAGCGGCTGCCGATGGACCGGCTAGTCGCCGGTGTCCTCGCCGCGCACAGCAACCTTGCCGGGGACGGCGGTCTGGACGCCGCCACCGCGATCATGACGACTGACACCAAACCGAAGCAGGCCGTCGTACACCACGAAGGCTGGAACATCGGCGGCATGGCCAAGGGCGCCGGCATGCTCGCGCCCGGTCTCGCCACGATGCTGGTCGTCCTCAGCACCGACGCGGTGGTCGAGCCGACCGAGCTCGACAAAGCACTACGCGCGGCCACTGCAGTCACGTTCGACCGGGTCGATTCCGACGGATGCATGTCGACCAACGACACCGTGCTGCTGCTGGCCAGCGGCGCGAGCGGCATCACCCCGGAGCCGAGCGAGTTCGCCGAAGCCGTACGCAGTGTCTGCCACGATCTCGCGATGCAGCTGCTCGCCGACGCCGAGGGTTCGCAGCACGACATCGCCATTGAGGTGGTGCGAGCAGCGACAGAAGGCGACGCGGTCGAGGCTGCACGGTCTGTCGCGCGCAGCAACCTGTTCAAGACCGCGGTGTTCGGCAAGGACCCCAACTGGGGCCGGGTGTTGGCGGCCATCGGGACGACGGCCGCGGCTTTCGACCCGTTTGCACTGGACGTGTCCATCAACGGCGTCCAGGTGTGCCGCAGCAGCGGCGTGGGGGAGTCGCGCGACCTCGTCGACCTCAGCGACCGCTCGGTGCACGTGCTCATCGACCTCAAGGCCGGCCAGCAGTCGGCAACCGTATGGACCAACGACCTGACGCACGACTACGTGCACGAGAACTCGGCCTACTCGACATGACCACCACGCAACCCGCAGCAATCGCCAAAGCCGCCACGCTCATTGAGGCGCTGCCATGGCTGGAGCGCTTCCACGGCAAGGTCGTCGTCATCAAGTACGGCGGCAACGCAATGACCGATGACACACTCAAGCAGGCCTTCGCGGACGACATCGTGTTTCTCCGGCTGGCCGGGCTCAAGCCGGTCGTCGTGCATGGCGGCGGCCCGCAGATCTCGACGATGCTCGACCGGCTCGGCATTGACAGCGAGTTTCGCGGCGGTCTACGCGTCACTACGCCCGAGGCAATGGACGTCGTACGCATGGTGCTCGTCGGGCAGGTCGGTCGCGAGCTCGTGGGGTTGGTCAACCAGCACGGGCCGTTCGCGGTCGGACTCTCGGGGGAGGACGCCGGTCTGTTCACCGCCGAGAGGCGCGGTGCCGTAGTCGACGGCGAGACCGTGGACATCGGACTCGTGGGCGATGTCGTCGATGTGCGCCCAGAGGCCGTACGCGACCTCATCGAGACCGGCCGCATCCCGGTCGTCTCGTCCGTAGCTCCCGACGTCGACGGCATCGTGCACAACGTCAACGCCGACACGGCCGCCGCCGCATTGGCTGCCGCACTGGGCGCAGAGAAGCTCGTGATGCTCACCGACGTTGCCGGCCTCTACAGGGACTGGCCCAACACCAGTGAGGTGGTGACCCAGATCTCGGCCAAGGAGCTCGACGCCATGCTGCCGTCGCTTGCGTCAGGCATGGTGCCCAAGATGGAGGCCTGCCTGCGAGCCGTCCGCGACGGCGTCCCGACCGCCACCGTCATCGACGGTCGAGTGCCGCACTCGGTCCTGCTCGAGGTCTTCACCGATGCCGGCATAGGGACGATGGTGACCGCATGAGCACGCTGCAGATCGCCGAGCTGACCGCGGCCGAGCGGGTGTCCGGCAGCGCATGGACCGAGCGCTACGCGGATGCGGTGATGAACACGTTCGGGTTGCCGCAGCGGGTGCTCGTACGCGGTGAAGGCTGCTGGGTCTGGGATGCCGACGGCAACCGCTATCTCGACCTGCTCGCCGGCCTGGCGGTCAACTGTCTCGGGCATGCTCATCCGCTGCTCGTGTCAGCCGTCACGAGCCAGCTCACCACGCTCGGCCACGTGTCCAACTTCTTTGCCTCCGCGCCGCAGGTGGTGCTTGCCGAGCGCCTGCTCGACCTGCTCGGTGTCGCGGGCGACGGCAAGGTCTTCTTCACCAACTCTGGTACGGAGGCCAACGAGGCTGCCGTCAAGCTCACCCGGCGCACCGGTCGCACCAAGCTCATCGCGGCCGTCGACGCATTTCACGGCCGGTCGATGGGAGCCCTGGCGGTGACGTGGAAACCGGCCTATCGCGAGCCGTTCCAGCCGTTACCAGGCGATGTCGAGTTCGTCGCGTACGGCGACACCAACGCGCTCGCGCAAGCGATCGACGACTCGACGGCTGCGGTGATCCTGGAGCCGATCCAGGGCGAGGCTGGGGTCAACCCGGCGCCTGATGACTATCTGCGCGCCGCCCGTGAGCTCACCGAGCGCCGCGGGGCGCTGCTCATCCTCGACGAGGTGCAGACCGGGATGGGCCGCACCGGGGATTGGTTCGCGTTCCAGCGGCACGGCATCACGCCCGATGTTGTCACCCTGGCCAAGGGACTCGGCGGCGGCATCCCGGTCGGTGCGTGTGTCGGCATCGGCCGCGCTGCGGCGCTGCTGTCGCCTGGGCAGCACGGCACGACGTTCGGTGGCAACCCGGTCGCGGCGGCCGCTGCGCTTGCAGTCATCTACGCGATCCAGCGTGACGATCTGCTGCTAAACGTACGCACCATCGGCACGCGGCTGCGTACCGGGGTCGAGGCACTCGGCCACCCGCTGATCGACGTCGTACGCGGCGAAGGCTTGTTGCTCGGCATCGGACTGAGCGAGGAGATCGCCCCGCTGGCCGCGCAGGTGGCGATGCAACAAGGGTTCATCGTCAACGCGGTGCGGCCGGACACGATCCGGCTCGCCCCGCCCTACATCCTCACACCCGAGCAAGCCGACCTGTTCATCAGCGCTCTGCCCGGCATCCTCGACCAAGCACAGAAGGAGGCCTGAGTGGTCGACCCAGCAATTCGACACCTTCTCCGCGACGACGACCTCAGCCCGACCGAGCAGGCCGAGGTGCTCGACCTCGCAGATGCCATCAAGGCCGATCGCTTCGCCCACCGACCGCTGGACGGTCCGCGAGCCGTCGCCGTCATCTTCGACAAGACGTCAACGCGCACGCGAGTGTCGTTCAGCGTCGGGATCGCCGAGCTCGGCGGCTACCCGCTCGTCATCGATGCGCAGACCAGCCAGCTCGGCCGAGGCGAACCGATCGAGGACACCACGCGTGTGCTCGACCGGCAGTGCGCGGCCATCGTGTGGCGTACGTTCGGGCAGGACCGGATCGAGCGCATGGCTGCGGTCAGCCGAGTGCCCGTGGTCAACGCACTCACCGACGAGTTCCATCCGTGCCAGCTCCTGGCCGACCTGCAGACAGTGCGCGAGCACAAGAAGCGGCTCAGTGGGCTCACGCTGTCGTACGTGGGTGATGGCGCAAACAACATGGCTCACTCGTATCTGCTCGCCGGCGCAACCGCGGGCATGCACGTGCGGGTGGGGTCGCCGGAGTCCTACGCGCCCGATCCGGCCGTGCTCGCCACCGCGCAGCGGATCGCTTCGGAGACCGGCGGTTCTGCAGTGCACCTGACGGATCCCGTCGCCGCGTTCGACGGCGCCGATGTCGTCGCCACCGACACGTGGGTGTCGATGGGCCAGGAGAACGATGATGCGCGTACGACGTCATCTGTTTTCCTGCCGTTCGCGGTCGACGACGCCGCGATGCAGAAGGCCGCGGCCGACGCGATCGTGTTGCACTGCCTGCCCGCCTACCGGGGCAAGGAGATAGCGGCCAGCGTCATCGACGGTCCGCAGAGCGTGGTGTGGGACGAGGCGGAGAACCGGCTGCATGCGCAGAAGGCGCTGCTCACCTGGTTGCTGGAGCGCACATGACTCAGCAGACGGTGGCGACCACCAAGGCGGCGCGCCACCAGCGCATCGCGCACATCCTCGGCCAGCAGCCGGTCCGGTCGCAGACCGAGTTGGCCGAGCGGCTTGCCGAGGACGGCATCGGGGTCACGCAGACCACGCTCTCGCGCGACCTCGACGAGCTTGGCGCGGTGAAGATCCGCAATGCGCTCGGCTGGCTGGTCTACGCGTTGCCGTCGGAGGGCGGCGACACCAGACCGCGGGCGGCCGAGCAGGGTGCCGTCGACGCGCGGCTGCAACGAGTCTGCGAGGAGGTGCTCGTTTCGGCCCGCGCATCGAGCAACCTCGTCGTCCTGCGTACGCCACCGGGCGCCGCGCAGTACCTCGCGTCGGCGATCGACCACGCCGAGCGGCCCGACATCCTCGGAACCATCGCTGGTGACGACACCGTGCTCGTCATCGCGGTCGACCCGCACGGCGGCGATGCCGTAGCCGCATGGTTCCTCGCACTCGCCAGTAGCAACGGACGAAACACCAGGAGCAACTCATGACCGACCGCATCGTGCTCGCCTTCTCCGGGGGCCTCGACACCTCCGTCGCCATTCCGCACCTTTCCGACGCGCTCGGCGCCGAGGTGATCGCGGTCGCGGCCGACGTCGGCCAGGGCGGCGAGGACCTCGAGGTGATCCGCAAGCGGGCACTCGACTGCGGCGCCGTTGAGGCCGAGATCGTCGACGCGCGCGAGGAGTTCGCCTCCGAGTTCTGCGTTCCGGCGCTCAAGGCCAACGCGCTCTACATGGACCGCTATCCGTTGGTATCGGCCCTGTCGCGGCCGCTCATCGTCAAGCACCTCGTTGCCGCGGCACGCAAGCACGGCGCGACGATCGTCTCGCACGGATGCACAGGCAAGGGCAACGACCAGGTGCGCTTCGAGGCCGGGATCGGCGCTCTGGCTCCCGACCTGAAGGTCATCGCACCGGCCCGTGACATGGCGTGGACCCGGGACAAGGCGATTGCCCTCGCGGAAGAGAAGGGCCTCCCGATCGACGTGTCGTCGAAGTCGCCGTACTCCATCGACCAGAACCTCTGGGGCCGCGCCGTCGAGACCGGCTTCCTCGAGGACATCTGGAACGGTCCGATCGAGGACATCTACGACTACACCGCCAACCCGGCCACCCCCCGCGACCCCGACGAGGTCGTCATCACGTTCGAGCGCGGTGTGCCGGTCGCGATCGATGGGCGGGCGATGACGCCGTACGAGGCGATCGTGACGCTCAACCAGCGTGCCGGGGCGCAGGGTGTCGGGCGGCTCGACATGGTCGAGGACCGGCTGGTGGGTATCAAGAGTCGTGAGGTGTACGAGGCGCCCGGGGCGATCGCGCTCATCACCGCGCACCAGGAGCTGGAGAACGTCACTGTCGAGCGTGACCTGGCACGGTTCAAGCGGGGCGTCGAGCAGCGCTGGAGCGAGCTGGTCTATGACGGCCTCTGGTTCAGCCCGTTGAAGCGTGCGCTGGATACCTTCATCGAGGAGGCGAGCGTGTCGGTTTCTGGCGACGTCCGCATGACGCTGCACGGCGGGCGCGCGGTTGTCACGGGCCGGCGCAGCGCGGAGTCGCTGTACGACTACTCGCTTGCCACCTACGACACCGGCGACGCGTTCGACCAGTCCCTTTCCAAGGGCTTCGTCGAGCTGTGGAGCCTGCCGAGCAAGATCGCGGCGAAGCGGGATCACCGAGTCGGTCGTGACTGAACGCGAGCGCACAAGCCTCTGGGGTGGCCGTTTCTCCGGCGAACCGGCCGCAGCGCTCGCCGCGCTTTCCAAGTCGACGCAGTTCGACTGGCGGCTCGCCCCCTACGACCTGGCGGGGTCGCGGGCCCACGCGCAGGTGCTGCATCATGCCGGCCTGCTCAGCGTGGACGAGACTGCGCAGATGCTTGACGGCATCGACCAGCTAGGCGCGGACGTACGCACCGGAGCGTTCCGGCCGGCACCCGACGACGAAGACGTACACACGGCTTTGGAGCGTGGGCTCATCGAGCGGGTTGGCGCAGAGCTGGGCGGCAAGCTGCGCGCTGGCCGGTCTCGCAACGACCAGGTAGCGACGCTGTTCCGGATGTACCTGCGCGACCACCTGCGCGCCGTCGGTGGACTGGTACTGGACGTCGTGGAGGCATTGGTCGGGCAGGCTCGGCAGCATGCTGACGTCGCGATGCCGGGCCGCACACATCTGCAGCACGCGCAGCCCGTGCTCCTTTCGCATCATCTGCTCGCGCACGCGTGGGCAATGCTTCGCGACATCGACCGCCTGCGCGACTGGGACGGTCGAGCGGCGGTGTCGCCGTACGGCTCCGGCGCACTGGCCGGATCCTCGCTCGGCCTCGACCCCGATATGGTCGCGGCCAAGCTCGGCTTCGCGCACGCGGCCGACAACTCGATCGACGCGACGGCGTCGCGTGACTTTGCGGCAGAGGCGGCGTTCGTGCTCGCCATGGTCGGGGTCGATATCTCCCGGTTGGCCGAGGAGATCGTGCTGTGGGCCACCAAAGAGTTCTCGTTCATCGAGCTCGCCGACGCCTACGCGACCGGGTCGAGCATCATGCCGCAGAAGAAGAACCCCGACGTCGCGGAGCTCGCGCGTGGCAAGTCGGGCCGACTGATTGGCAATCTCGCCGGACTGCTGACCACGCTGAAGGCGCTCCCGCTCGCCTACAACCGTGATCTGCAGGAGGACAAGGAGCCGCTGTTCGACTCCGTCGACACGCTCGAGGTGCTCCTGCCCGCGGTCGCCGGGATGGTGGCCACGCTGCGGTTTCGTACGCAACGGCTCGAAGAACTTGCCCCGCAAGGGTTTGCGTTGGCCACTGACGTCGCGGAATGGCTCGTACGCCAGGGTGTGTCGTTCCGGGAAGCGCACGAGATCGCGGGCGCGTGCGTGCGGCGCTGCGAGGCGGCCGGCATCGAGCTCTGGGATCTGACCGATGCCGACCTCACCGCCATCTCTCCGCACCTGACGCCAGGAGTTCGCGACGTGCTGTCGCTCCGCGGCTCGCTGGAGTCGCGCAATGCGCGCGGCGGCACGGCACCCGCTCAGGTGCACGCGTCAGCTGGAGCTGGTCGACGCAACGGTTGCAGCTGACCGCACATGGGTTGCGACGCCCGGGTGGAAGGACGGACGCTGACCGTCCTCGACCCGACATTCTTCGCCCGACCGGTGCTCGAGGTGGCGCCGGACCTGCTCGGCTGCCTCATCGAGCACGAAACACCCGAAGGCACCGTCGCCGTACGGCTCACCGAAGTCGAGGCGTACGACGGCACCGCCGATCCGGGGTCGCACGCGTTCCGTGGCCAGACGCGGCGCAACGCGGTGATGTTCGGACCACCCGGGTACGTGTACGTCTACTTCACCTACGGCATGCACTGGTGCATGAACCTGGTGTGCGGCCCGTCGGGGCACGCGTCGGCGGTGCTACTGCGTGCGGGTGAGGTCGTAGCAGGGCACGAGCTGGCGCACTCGCGGCGACAGGGTGCACGGTCTGACCGTGAGCTGGCCCGCGGACCGGCCCGACTGACCATGGCGCTCGGTATCACGGGCTCGGGTGACGGCACCAATGCGTGCGACCCGCGCTCGCCGCTGCGGGCACTGGCACCCCGTACGACCACCGGTGTCCAACGCCGTTCGTACTGGTCCCCGCGTCGGCGTGACCGGTGGCGCAACCCGGCCCTGGCGCTTCTGGCTCGACGGCGAACCAACGGTGTCGGCCTACCGTGCGGCCAAACCCCGTCGCACCGCCAGAGCGCGATCGGGGAGACTTGACCTCGCACGACAGAGTGAGGAGACGACGTGACGCACATCCTCGACGAGCTGAGCTGGCGCGGGCTCATCGCGCAGTCGACCGACCCGGAGGCGATGCGCGCGGCGTTCGAGGCTGGGCCGGTCACCTACTACTGCGGCTTCGACCCCACCGCCCCCAGCCTGCACATCGGCAATCTCGTGCAGATCCTCACGATGCGTCGCCTGCAACTGGCGGGCAATCGGCCGCTCGCACTCGTTGGAGGGGCGACCGGGCTCATCGGCGACCCCAAGCCGACCGCCGAAAGGACGCTCAACACCAAGGAGACCGTCGCCGACTGGGTGGAGCGCATCCGGGTGCAGATCGAGCCGTTCCTCGACTTTTCCGGACCGCATGCTGCGCGCATGGTCAACAACCTCGACTGGACTGCGCCGCTTTCGGCCATCGACTTTCTGCGCGACGTCGGGAAGCACTTCCGCGTCAACCGCATGCTTGCCAAGGAGGCAGTGAGCGCACGACTGGAGTCGCAGGAAGGCATCTCCTTCACCGAGTTCAGCTACCAGATCCTGCAGGGGATGGACTTTCTCGAGCTCTACCGGCGCTACGGCTGCGCCTTGCAGACCGGGGGGAG
Source organism: uncultured Actinomycetota bacterium (assembly GCA_963757805.1). Taxonomy (GTDB): domain Bacteria; phylum Actinomycetota; class Actinomycetes; order Jiangellales; family Jiangellaceae; genus CAVWSM01. The sequence continues at coordinate 76,115 of CAVWSM010000006.1, forward strand.
TGACCAGTGGGGCAACCTGACCGCAGGCGTTGACCTCGTTCACTACGCCGAGCACGAGCGGGTGCACGCGATGGCGACGCCGCTCGTGACGAAGGCCGATGGCACGAAGTTCGGCAAGACGGAGTCCGGCACCATCTGGCTGGACCCCGAGCTCACCTCGCCCTACGCGTTCTACCAGTTCTGGCTCAACACCGACGACCGTGACATCGTCGGCTACCTCAACGTCTTCTCGTTCCTTGCTGAGGGTTACATCAACCAGCTCGCCGCGGAGACTGCCGGGCGACCCGCGGCACGCACCGCACAGCGCGCTTTGGCGCGAGAGCTGACGACCCTCGTGCACGGGGCTGATGAGTGCCAGCGGGTCGAGGCGGCGTCGCGGGCGTTGTTCGGGCAGGGCGATCTCGCCGCCCTCGACGAGTCGACGCTGACGGCGGCGCTGTCCGCGACTCCGCATGCGCAGGTGAAGTCGGGGGAGACGATGCCGCTTGTCGTCGACCTGCTCGCCGCCACGGGACTTGTGCCAAGCAAGTCGGCGGCACGGCGTGCCGTGACCGAAGGGGGCGCCTACGTCAACAACACCAAGGTGACCGACGTCGACGCTGCGATCGCGCCGGAGGACGTGCTCCACGGGCGTTGGGTCGTGCTGCGCCGCGGAAAGCGCTCAGTCGCCGGCGCTGACCTCGTCCGTTAGCTGGGCGGTGCTGTCCGCGCCTCGCTGGCGATCATGGCGACTTGATCGACATCGTTGTGGCCTGCGGGTTTGTCGCGCTGGCGGGGTTTGCGTACTGTTCTGTCTGCCGCGCGATGCGGGACGCTCTGGTGGGCGGCCGTCGCGGGCATTGTTCCCCGGATGATCTGCAGCGGGTCCGTGCGCCTTGAGCGTGGATTCGTTGCTGATTGGTGGGTGAGGGCTTGTCTGGTTTGAGCGAGCCGGCCGGTTTGGCCGGACCCGGTTGACCTGGTAAGTTTGGTCGAGTGCCTCCTGCGCCGTTGGTGGGGTGGGTGGGTTCGATGTTTGAGAACTCAACAGTGTGTCTTTTTTGTTGATGCCATTTGTTTGTGCCTCGTGCCTCACTTTTTTGTGGGGTGGGGTTCCTTTGGTGATTGATGGCTGATTTTTGGTCAGTTGTTTGTTGCCGGGGTTTGGATTGTTTGTCTTGGTTGATGTCCCTGCCTTGGTGCCCTTGTTTGGGTGTTGGGGGTGGGGTTGTTGTGCCTTGATGGAGAGTTTGATCCTGGCTCAGGACGAACGCTGGCGGCGTGCTTAACACATGCAAGTCGAGCGGTGAAGCTCTCTTCGGGGGTGGATCAGCGGCGAACGGGTGAGTAACACGTGGGCAACCTGCCCCTGACTTCGGGATAAGCCTGGGAAACTGGGTCTAATACCGGGTGTGACGTCTCCGCTGCATGGTGGGGTGTGGAAAGGTTTTTCTGGTCAGGGATGGGCCCGCGGCCTATCAGCTTGTTGGTGGGGTGATGGCCTACCAAGGCGACGACGGGTAGCCGGCCTGAGAGGGCGACCGGCCACACTGGGACTGAGACACGGCCCAGACTCCTACGGGAGGCAGCAGTGGGGAATATTGCGCAATGGGCGGAAGCCTGACGCAGCAACGCCGCGTGAGGGATGACGGCCTTCGGGTTGTAAACCTCTTTCAGCAGGGACGAAGCCGTGAGGTGACTGTACCTGCAGAAGAAGGACCGGCTAACTACGTGCCAGCAGCCGCGGTAATACGTAGGGTCCGAGCGTTGTCCGGAATTATTGGGCGTAAAGAGCTCGTAGGCGGTTCGTTGCGTCTGCCGTGAAAGCCCACAGCTTAACTGTGGGTCTGCGGTGGATACGGGCGGACTTGAGTCCTGTAGGGGAGACTGGAATTCCTGGTGTAGCGGTGGAATGCGCAGATATCAGGAGGAACACCGGTGGCGAAGGCGGGTCTCTGGGCAGGTACTGACGCTGAGGAGCGAAAGCGTGGGGAGCGAACAGGATTAGATACCCTGGTAGTCCACGCCGTAAACGTTGGGCGCTAGGTGTGGGATGCATTCCACGTGTCCTGTGCCGTAGCTAACGCATTAAGCGCCCCGCCTGGGGAGTACGGCCGCAAGGCTAAAACTCAAAGGAATTGACGGGGGCCCGCACAAGCGGCGGAGCATGCGGATTAATTCGATGCAACGCGAAGAACCTTACCTGGGCTTGACATACGCGGAAAACTCGCAGAGATGCGGGGTCCTTTTGGGCCGTGTACAGGTGGTGCATGGCTGTCGTCAGCTCGTGTCGTGAGATGTTGGGTTAAGTCCCGCAACGAGCGCAACCCTCGTTCCATGTTGCCAGCACGTGATGGTGGGGACTCATGGGAGACTGCCGGGGTCAACTCGGAGGAAGGTGGGGATGACGTCAAGTCAGCATGCCCCTTATGTCCAGGGCTTCACGCATGCTACAATGGCCGGTACAAAGGGCTGCGATGCCGTGAGGTGGAGCGAATCCCAAAAAGCCGGTCTCAGTTCGGATCGGGGTCTGCAACTCGACCCCGTGAAGTCGGAGTCGCTAGTAATCGCAGATCAGCAACGCTGCGGTGAATACGTTCCCGGGCCTTGTACACACCGCCCGTCACGTCATGAAAGTTGGTAACACCCGAAGCCCGTGGCCCAACCCGCAAGGGGGGGAGCGGTCGAAGGTGGGACCAGCGATTAGGACGAAGTCGTAACAAGGTAGCCGTACCGGAAGGTGCGGCTGGATCACCTCCTTTCTAAGGAGCACTCACCACCCTGGCTCGCACTGTTGTGGGCGGGGGTGGTGCAGCACGTGCCCTGCTGCCGGCGGATGTCCGGTGGGGGGCCGCTCACGGGTGGAACATCAACAAGGGTGCGTGCTGGTTGGCCTTCGGGTCGCCGGTGTGCACCGAAGGCGCACTGTTGGGTCCTGAGGCATCGAACCTGCTGGCCCCCCTTTTTTGTTGTGGGGGTTGGGGTTTGGGGTCTTGTGGGGCTGTCTCGCACCAAACCGTCTGTTCGTGCTGTGTGCTGGGTGGGTGGTGGGTTCGGGGTGGTCGTGTGTGTTGTTTGAGATCTGCATAGTGGACGCGAGCATCTGTGTTGTTTGTGTGGTCAAGTTTGTAAGGGCGCACGGTGGATGCCTTGGCATCAGGAGCCGATGAAGGACGTGGGAGCCTGCGATATGCCCTGGGGAGCTGGCAACCGAGCTGTGATCCGGGGATGTCCGAATGGGGAAACCTAGCCGCAGTCATGTGTGGTTACCGCCGTCTGAATGTATAGGGCGTGTGGAGGGAACGTGGGGAAGTGAAACATCTCAGTACCCACTGGAAGAGAAAACAATTGTGATTCCGTGAGTAGTGGCGAGCGAAAGCGGATGAGGCTAAACCGTTGGCGTGTCAACCTGGCAGGGGTTGCGTCGGCGGGGTTGTGGGATGCGTTTTTCCTGGGTCTGCCAGCCTGGGGTGGAGTGAGAAATCGTTGTCGTAGTCGAAACGCTTGAGTGGCGTGGCGTAGAGGGTGTGACCCCCGTAGGTGTCACGGCGGCGACTCCATGGACGTGTCCCGAGTAGCACGGGGCCCGAGAAATCTCGTGTGAATCTGCCGGGACCACCCGGTAAGCCTAAATACTTCCTGGTGACCGATAGCGGACGAGTACCGTGAGGGAATGGTGAAAAGTACCCCGGGAGGGGAGTGAAATAGTACCTGAAACCGTGTGCCTACAAGCCGTCGGAGCTGGCCCTTTTGGGTTGGTGACGGCGTGCCTTTTGAAGAATGAGCCTGCGAGTTGCTGGTGCGTGGCGAGGTTAACCCGTGTGGGGGAGCCGTAGCGAAAGCGAGTCCGAATAGGGCGTTTGAGTCGCGTGCTGCAGACCCGAAGCGGAGTGATCTACCCATGGGCAGGGTGAAGCGCCGGTAAGACGGCGTGGAGGCCCGAACCCACCAACGTTGAAAAGTTGGGGGATGACCTGTGGGTAGGGGTGAAAGGCCAATCAAACTCCGTGATAGCTGGTTCTCCCCGAAATGCATTTAGGTGCAGCGTCACGTGTTTCTTGCCGGAGGTAGAGCACTGGATGGCTGAGGGGCCCTATCAGGTTACTGACGTCAGCCAAACTCCGAATGCCGGTAAGTGAGAGCGTGGCAGTGAGACTGCGGGGGATAAGCTCCGTGGTCGAGAGGGAAACAGCCCAGATCACCGGCTAAGGCCCCTAAGCGTGTGCTAAGTGGGAAAGGATGTGGAGTTGCTGAGACAACCAGGAGGTTGGCTTAGAAGCAGCCACCCTTGAAAGAGTGCGTAATAGCTCACTGGTCAAGTGATTCCGCGCCGACAATGTAGCGGGGCTCAAGCACACCGCCGAAGCCGTGACACTCACATGTGTACCTCGCCGGCCCTGTTCGCGGGGCCGGTGCCGGTGTGTGGGTGGGTAGGGGAGCGTCGTGTCGCGGGTGAAGCGGCCGGGTGACCGAGCCGTGGACGCGACACGAGTGAGAATGCAGGCATGAGTAGCGAAAGAGGAGTGAGAAACTCCTCCGCCGGATGACCAAGGGTTCCAGGGCCAGGCTAATCCGCCCTGGGTGAGTCGGGACCTAAGGCGAGGCCGACAGGCGTAGTCGATGGACAACGGGTTGATATTCCCGTACCGGTGCGCAAGCGCCAATGCCGAGGCCAGCGATGCTAACCACCACCAGCCTTGCCGGGCCTTCGGGCCGGGCGGGGGGCGTGGTGGGATCCGAGCTGGTAGTAGGCAAGCGATGGGGTGACGCAGGAAGGCAGTCCAGCCCGGGCGGTGGTAGTCCCGGGGCAAGGGTGTAGGACGCGGCCCAGGCAAATCCGGGCCGCACCGAGTCTGAGACCCGATGCGGAGCCGATTGTGGTGAAGTGGATGATCCTATGCTGCCGAGAAAAGCCTCTAGCGAGCGTGCGCGCCGCCCGTACCCCAAACCGACACAGGTGGTCAGGTAGAGAATACCGAGGCGATCGAGACAACCGTGGTTAAGGAACTCGGCAAAATGCCCCCGTAACTTCGGGAGAAGGGGGGCCGGATCCGTGAACCCACATGCTGGGGGCAGCGGTGATGGCCGCAGAGACCAGGGGAAAGCGACTGTTTACTAAAAACACAGGTCCGTGCGAAGAAGTAATTCGATGTATACGGACTGACGCCTGCCCGGTGCTGGAACGTTAAGGGGACCTGTCAGCCGCAAGGCGAAGCGGAGAACTTAAGCGCCAGTAAACGGCGGTGGTAACTATAACCATCCTAAGGTAGCGAAATTCCTTGTCGGGTAAGTTCCGACCTGCACGAATGGCGTAACGACTTTCCTACTGTCTCAACCACGGACTCGGCGAAATTGCACTACGAGTAAAGATGCTCGTTACCCGCAGCAGGACGGAAAGACCCCGGGACCTTTACTATAGCTTGGTATTGGTGTTCGGTTCGGCTTGTGTAGGATAGGTGGGAGACTGTGAAGCTGTCACGCCAGTGACGGTGGAGTCATCGTTGAAATACCACTCTGGTCGTACTGGATGTCTAACCTCGGTCCGTGAATCCGGACCAGGGACAGTGCCTGGTGGGTAGTTTAACTGGGGCGGTTGCCTCCTAAAAGGTAACGGAGGCGCCCAAAGGTTCCCTCAGCCTGGTTGGCAATCAGGTGTCGAGTGTAAGTGCACAAGGGAGCTTGACTGCGAGACAGACATGTCGAGCAGGGACGAAAGTCGGGACTAGTGATCCGGCCGTGGCTCGTGGAAGCGCGGTCGCTCAACGGATAAAAGGTACCCCGGGGATAACAGGCTGATCTTCCCCAAGAGTCCATATCGACGGGATGGTTTGGCACCTCGATGTCGGCTCGTCGCATCCTGGGGCTGGAGTTGGTCCCAAGGGTTGGGCTGTTCGCCCATTAAAGCGGCACGCGAGCTGGGTTTAGAACGTCGTGAGACAGTTCGGTCCCTATCCGCTGCGGGCGCAGGAGACTTGCGGAGGGCTGTCCCTAGTACGAGAGGACCGGGACGGACGAACCTCTGGTGTGCCAGTTGTCCCGCCAGGGGCACGGCTGGTTGGCTACGTTCGGAAGGGATAACCGCTGAAAGCATCTAAGCGGGAAGCCCGCTCCAAGATCAGGTCTCCCACCACCAAGAGTGGGTAAGGCCCCCCACAGACTATGGGGTCGATAGGCCAGACGTGGAAACCTGGAAACAGGCGAAGCCGACTGGTACTAATAGGCCGAGGACTTGACCACACACACACCACTTTTGCTGCGCGTCCACTATGCAGATCTGAACCAACACACCACACGCGGACCCCACACCCGAGGGCACCGCCCCCGGGAACCCCCGGGGGTCGCGGCCCCCGGGTGTGACAAGTTCACAGCGTTTCGGCGGCCACAGCGAAGGGGAAACGCCCGGTCCCATCCCGAACCCGGAAGCTAAGCCCTCCAGCGCCGATGGTACTGCCACCGCCAGGTGGTGGGAGAGTAGGACGCCGCCGAACACACACCCACAATTTGAGGGGGCCACCCACCACCGGGCGGCCCCCTCAAACATTTCACAGGCACAATTGCAGAGTGACGGCCGCGCGCACCGGCGTGCCGTAGACGAGAGGAACTCCATGGCTCGCGAGGGTGACCGGCGAAACGACGACCGCGCGCCCCGCCGGGACGGCGACCGTAAACCGCGCCAGAGCGGCGACCGATACCAGCGAGATGCGCCTCGTCGCGGACGCGATGACCGCGGACAGTCCGATAGCGGCGGCCGCGGCGGCGCGTCCCGGCCGCGGTACAACTCCAGTGCCCCGCGCCGCGGAGACTCGTGGCGCCGAGACGACGCACAGGGCAGCAGCGGACGCACGACCGCGATCGACGCGATGACCGTCGCGACCGTGACTTCAACGATCGGCCGAACCGTTCCGAAAGGTCGGATCGCCAACCCGGTCGCCGGCCGGACCGCCCGGACAGCCGCGGCGGTGGCGCTTCGGGGGCTACAGCCGTGGCCGGGATGACCGTTCGCCTGGCTCGTACCGTTCGGACAGGCCGTCCCGCGATGATCGTGGCCAGCGCTCCGATGACCGCCGCGGCGGCAACCGCCCGTACGGCGACCGGAGCGACCGGCAAAGCCGGCCCGGTGGCGACCGTTCCGGCGGTCGCACCCGCGACGGCTCCCAGGGGCGCAGCTACGGTGGCGCGGATCGCCGCACCGGTGATCGCCCCGACCGCCGTGGCGATGAGCGCCGTGGCTCGTACGGCGAGCGCCGTGGCTCCTACGATGACCGGCGCAACGACGACCGGCGCGGGAGCTACGGCGACCGCGGAGGCGCGACCGGGGACCGCCGAAGCTCGTACGGGGCGGGTCGCGGCTCGTACAGCACCGGCCGCGGTGCCACTGGCGCGAGTCGTGGCTACGGAGACGGCCGCGGATCCTACGGCGACCGACGCGAACGACCGGAGAACGCACGCCCCGTGCCGCCGATCGACGCAGACGTCACCGGACGCGAGCTTGACGACGATGTGCGCGAGGAGCTTGGCGGCCTTGCGAGTGCATCCGCCGGCACAGTGGCGCGTCATCTCGTGATGGCGGTGCGGCACATTGACGACGACCCGGAGCGGGCATACCTGCACGCGCAGGAGGCTCGGCGGATGGGGGGCCGGATTGCGGTCGTGCGCGAAGCGGCGGGCCAGGCCGCCTATGCCGCGGGCCATTACGCCGAGGCGTTGTCCGAGTTGCGGGCAGCACGACGGATCAACGGCTCGGTCACGTACCTGCCGATCATGGCCGACTGTGAGCGCGGCCGGGGCCGTCCGGACAAGGCGCTCGAGCTCGCGCAATCCGACGAGGTGCAACAGTTGGACACCGCCGGGCGGACCGAGATGCTCATCGTCGCCGCGGGCGCCCACCGCGACCTCGGAGACCTTGACGCGGCATTGCGTACGTTGCAGGTGCAAGGCCTCAACTCGCGTCGCCGCACAGGATGGGTGGCACGGCTGCGTTATGCCTACGCCGACCTGCTGCTCGAAGCGGGTCGCGAGGCCGAGGCTGTCGAATGGTTCACCCGGTCGGCCGATGCAGACACCGAAGGCGTCACCGACGCCGACGACCGCCTCGCCGAACTGGCGGGCATGACGGTGGTCGTCGACGAGGACAGCCCGCTGGAGAGCGACCTCGAGCCGCTCAACGTCGATGATGCGGACGAGGACAACGCGCAATAGGCATCAGTCCGCGCGGGTTTCCACATGCGGCTGCACGGCGTCCTCGTCATCCACAGACTCGGATCGACTGGTGGCCGCAGCGTTGTCCCGCGGCCAGGCTGATGGGCACCACTGCATGACACCAGGAGGCTGCCCATGCCGACGACCGTCGACGTTCTCGAGCACCGCAACGAGGTGGTGCTCGTCGGACGCCTTGCCGCCGAGCCCGTCCCCGTCACGCTCCCGAGCGGAGACGAGCTGTTGAGCTTTCGGCTGGTCGTCGACAGAGCGACCCCTCGGCCCAAGGCCCGCCCTGCACCGACGCACGACACGCTGGCTTGCTCGGTGTGGACGGCGGGCCTTCGTCGCACGGTGGGTCGCTGGCGCGCCGGTGACGTGGTCGAGGTGACGGGGGCGTTGCGTCGCCGTTTTCGACGCACCGAGACCGGACCAAGCAGCGTGCATGACATCGAAGTGCTGGCCGCCAAGCGTCTGGCACGCGCCGCGTTCTAGCCGCCGTGTCACGATGATGCGGGCCGGCCTCAGGAGTCTCGGATGAATGCCATGTCGTTGCTTCGCTACACCGAGCGACCGCTCGCGGAGGAATATGACGTGGCGCTGCTCGACCTCGACGGCGTGGTCTATATCGGTCCCGATGTCGTGCGCCACGCTGGGTCGTCCCTGGCCCAGGCCCGGGCGGTGGGCATGCGGCTTGCGTTTGTCACCAACAACGCGTCGCGCACGCCGGAGTCGATCGCGATCCATCTGACCCGCATCGGCGTCGCGGCCGAGCCCGACGAGGTGGTGACATCAGCTCAGGCGGCAGCGCGCGTTGTCGCCGAGCTCGTCCCGGCTGGAAGCCCGATTCTGATGGTTGGCGCGGAGGGCTTGGAGCATGCGCTGCTCGAGCAGGGGCTCGTCCCTGTGACGACGCTGGACGACCATCCAAGGGCGGTGGTGCAGGGCTATGGGCCCGACGTCGGATGGCGGCAACTGGCGGAGGCCTCGTTCGCCGTGCAGCGCAGCCTGCCGTGGGTGGCCTGCAACACCGACCCGACACTTCCGACGCCACGGGGCCAGGCACCAGGCAATGGTGCGCTCGTCCAAGTCGTGCGCATCGCGACCGGGCGCGAACCAGTGGTGGCCGGCAAGCCGGAGCCGCCGATGCATCGGGAGGCCATGCTGCGGACCGGGGCGGAAAGACCGCTCGTCGTCGGTGACCGGCTCGACACCGACATCGAAGGGGCGCACCGAGGCGGCGTCGACAGCCTGCTGGTGTTGACCGGGGTGACGCTTCCACATCAAGTCGTGCTGGCTCCGGCGGGTATGCGCCCGACGTTCGTCGGTCGCGACCTGCGCTCGCTGCTCGACCGGCAACCGCGACTCGCCGTCGACGTGCCCGACGCGCGCATCGACGGCTGGCACGCATCCGCGCACGACGGCCGGCTGCACCTCGTGCGGACAGCCTCGGACTCGGCATCCGAGGGCGACGACGGCATCGGAGCGTTGCGAGTCGCCTGCGCCGCGGCCTGGGCTGCTGATCCGGGCACTCTCGACCCCCGGCAAGTGCGCGATGAGGTGGAGGCTGCCATGCATGCTGGGGCATCGACGTGATCCCGGGAGACCCGGGGCCTGGGCGGAAGCGTTAGCGTTGCGGGCAACGGTCTCAGCAGTTAGCAGAGAGGACAGGCCATGGCGACCGAGGGTCTGCGCGGTTACGTCGAGCTGGCGAGTGGTCTCACGGAGGCGTCCCGGCAGCGGGCGCGCGAGGTCGCCCAGGCGTTGCTGTCCGGCCAGCGACTCGACCAGGCGACCAAGGTGGTAGGCCCGCTGGCGCAGCAGGTCCAGGAGATGGCGGAGGACCTCAGGTCCACCAGTCGCACCAACCGTGATCTGCTCGTCGGGCTGATCCGTGGGGAGTTGGAGCGCGGGATCGCGGCACTCGGCATCCCCACGCATGAGGAGGTCGAGCGACTGCGCCGCCGTGTCGACCGGCTTGAGCGGCGGGTCGCCGACGAGAGTGGCGACGAGCGCACGGTGTCCCGACGAGCTGCGGCGACGCGGCAGGCGACCCGCTCGACCACCTCCTCCCCAGCCGCTACACCGGCCAAGAAGGCGGCGAAGCGAGCACCGGCCAAGAAATCTGCGGCCCAGTCCGGGGCAGTGAAGCAGAAGGCGGCGAAGGTGCCGCGAGCAACGGCCACAGCGCCGGGCACTGGAGCAGGCACCGCGGCAAGCACGGGGCCGACCACTGCGGCGAGCACGGCGCCCACCACCGCATCAAGCACTGCAGCGAGCACCGCGGCACGCATCGCGCCGACCGCTACGCCGACCACCGCGGCCACCGCGCCCAGCGGAGGAGGCGCGACCGCGCCGCCGAATTCGGGTGGCACCGAGTGAGCGGTTCGATCGAGGACGCACTAGCCAGGCTTGACGATCTCGACGGTCGGCCGGTGTCGGAGCATGTCGGGATCTATGAGCAGGTCCACAGCGCGCTGCAGGACCAGCTCGCGGCGGCGAGTGACGAGGAGGCTGGTGGCACGGCGGGCGCCGACTCTTCCAGCGAGCCGTCAGCGGGGTGAGTGGGTGCCACGCAGGCAGCGACTCGACGCCGAGCTGGTTCGTCGAGGACTTGCGCGATCGCGTGAGGTGGCGGCAGAGATGATCGCTGCCGGCCGGGTCAGCGTTGCAGGTCGGCCCTCGGTCAAGCCGGCGACGGCGGTCGAGACGGCCGCCGCGATCGTCGTGGCGGAGACAGACACTGGGGAAGAGTACGTATCCCGTGGCGGACACAAGCTCGCCGGCGCGCTCGACGTGTTCGAGCCGGAGGGGTTTGTGGTGCGGGGCGCTCGCTGCCTCGATGCTGGTGCGTCCACCGGTGGGTTCACCGATGTGCTGCTGCGCCGCGGCGCGGCCCAGGTGGTGGCTGTCGACGTCGGCTACGGCCAGCTCGCCTGGTCGATCCGGTCTGACCCGCGGGTGAGCGTCCACGATCGGACCAACGTGCGCGATCTGACCCTCGAGATCATCGGCGATCCGGTCGACGTCGTGGTCGGCGACCTGTCATTCATCTCGTTGCGGCTGGTGCTGCCCGCGCTCGTGAGCTGCGCGACGTCCACCGCTGACTACGCGCTGATGGTCAAGCCGCAGTTCGAGGTCGGCAAGGAACGTGTCGGCGCTGGTGGGGTTGTTCGCGACCCGAAGCTGCGCGCTGAGGCGGTGCTGGATGTCGCCCACAGTGCCCACGAGCTAGGCCTCGGGCTACGAGCCGTGACCGCGAGCCCGCTTCCCGGTCCTTCGGGCAATGTCGAATACTTCGTCTGGCTCCGCGCCGACGCGCCGGCTCCCGACCCAGCCGTTGTCGACAATGCCATCGCGGAGGGGCCGCAGTGAGCCGCGCTGTTCTCGTCGTCACCCACACTGGTCGCGCGGAAGCCATCGCGGTGACCCACGAGGTCGTCGACCGGCTCGAGGGCGCCGGGATCACTGTCCGCCTGCTCGCCGACGAGGCGGCGGAGCTTGGGCTCACCGACGGGCGCGTCGTGGCCTCTGATGACAGACCGGCCAGCGGGTGCGAGCTCGTGGTTGTCATCGGCGGCGACGGCACGATCCTGCGTGGTGCAGAGCTAGCCAGACCCACACAGACACCGCTGCTCGGCGTCAACCTGGGGCACGTGGGCTTCCTTGCCGAGGCCGAGAGCGACGCCATCACGTTCACCGTCAAGCACATCATCGACCAGTCGTACGACGTCGAAGAGCGGCTCACCATAGACACCGAGGTCCGCGTCAACGGCGACGTGCTGCACCACGACTGGGCGCTCAACGAGGTCACCATCGAGAAGCAGTCCCCGCAGCGCATGATCGAAGTGCTCCTCGAGGTCGACGACCGACCATTGTCGCGGTGGGGCTGCGACGGCGTGGTGATGGCCACACCGACCGGGTCGACCGCGCACGCGTTCAGCGCCGGAGGCCCTGTCGTCTGGCCGTCCGTCGAGGCGTTCCTGGTGGTGCCGATCAGCGCGCACGCGCTGTTCGCACGACCGCTCGTGGTCGGCCCCGACTCGGTGCTCGCCCTCGAGGTGTCCGAACGCACCCCCGGTGCCGCGCTCACCTGCGACGGGCGGCGTCAGCTGCGGCTGCCGGCCGGCGCGCGAGTCGAGGTGCGCCGCGGGAGCGAGCCCGTACGTCTCGCCCGGTTGCACAAGGCACCATTCACCGACCGGCTCGTGGCCAAGTTCGCGCTGCCGGTCGAGGGCTGGCGTGGCGCGCGCCACGCCAGCGGCGCGGCGTCCCCCGATCAGCCCACCCGCGACTCGTAGGCTCGATCCCGTGCTCGAAGAGATCCGCATCCGCGGGCTCGGCGTGATCGACGATGCCGAGCTCGAGCTGGGCCCTGGGTTCACCGCGCTGACCGGCGAGACCGGTGCCGGCAAGACCATGGTGCTCACCGCACTCAACCTGTTGCTGGGCGGCAAGGCCGATGCCGGCCTCGTCCGTGGCGGATCGGGTCGGGCGGTGGTCGAGGGGCGCGTACGGGTCGTCCCCGACGGTCCAGTCGCCACCCGCGCGCTCGATGCCGGAGCCGACCTCGACGACGAATCGTTGCTGCTCGGCAGGGTCGTGCATGCCGAAGGGAGATCGAGGGCGCAGGTCGGTGGGCGCGGTGTTCCCGCCGCGCTGCTCACCGAGCTGGGTGGCGACCTCGTGGCGGTGCACGGCCAGTCAGACCAGCTCCGGCTGCTTCAGCCGGCCCGTCAGCGCGCTGCCCTCGACCGCTATGCGGGTGACGCGACTGCCGGGCTGCTCGGCGACTACGGCACGGCCTACGCGCGGCTGCGCGCCATCGACACGGAGCTGCTCGAGCTCACCGCTCGGGCCCGCGACCGAGCACAGGAGGCGGACCTGCTGCGCTTCGGCCTCGCCGAGGTGGAGAAGGTCGACCCGCAATCCGGTGAGGACTCCGCCTTGGCCGAGGAGGCCGATCGGCTGGCCCATGCCGATGCGCTTCGCACGGGCGCCAGCGCAGCGCAGCTTGCGCTCGCTGGCGACGACAGCGTGACCGAAGGTGCCGCCGACGCGCTCAGCCTGCTCGCGGCCGCCCGGCGCAGCCTCGACACGGTGCGTGGCCACGACCCCGAGCTGGCCCGCCTGGGCGACCGGCTCGCCGAGTGCACCTACCTGGTGAGTGACGTCGCGGCCGACCTCGCGTCCTACGCCGCGGCGATCGACACCGACCCGGCGCGCCTGGCCACCGTGCAGGACCGACAAGCGGAGATCGGCGCGCTGCTGCGCAAGTACGGCGCCGACGTCGAAGAGGTGCTGGCCTGGGCCCGCACGGCGGCCGCCCGCGTCAACGTGCTCGATGGCGACGACGAGCGCATCGGCGAACTGCAGGCCGAACGGGCCGAGACCGCTGGCCGGCTGGGCCAGCTCGCCACGCTGCTGTCCGCCGCTCGGTCCTCGGCAGCCGACAAGTTCGCCGCCGCGGTCGCTGACGAGCTCACCGCGCTCGCCATGCCGCACTCGCGCATCGAGGTCACGGTCAAGCAGACCGAGGCGGCAGATGGGCTGGAGCTCATCGATGGTCGCCGTGTCGCCTACGGCGCCACCGGCGTCGACGAGATCGAGATCCTGCTCGCGCCGCATCGCGGCGCGGCGCCGCGGCCGATCAACCGGGGTGCGTCCGGCGGTGAGCTGTCCCGCGTGATGCTTGCCATCGAGGTGGTGCTCGCCGGCACCGACCCCGTACCCACGTTCGTCTTCGACGAGGTCGACGCCGGTGTCGGCGGCTCCGCAGCTGTCGAGGTCGGGCGCCGGCTGGCTCGGCTGGCGGCGACCTCCCAGGTGATTGTGGTCACCCACCTGCCCCAGGTCGCGGCCTTCGCCGACCGGCACCTTCGAGTCGTCAAGAGCGATGACGGTCGTGTCACTGCCTCCGGTGTGAGCACCCTCGACGAGGCCGGCCGCGTCCGCGAGCTGTCCCGCATGCTTGCGGGGCTTGAGGACTCGGCCACCGCAGCGGCGCACGCCGAGGAGCTGCTGGCGATGGCCGCGGCAGATCGCAGCGTCAAGGGCACCGCCCGATGAGCCTGGTCCGGCGGACTGCCGATCTTGTTCGGCAGCCGGGCAGGGCGGGCGCGTCTGGCAGGATGCCATCGATGCGCATCTCGTCCCTCCGTCGCCGCCGCACGCCGTCGTTGCCCGGTGTTACGGGGGTCGTGCGCGTCGACCGGCGCACCAAGAACCTCACCAAGCGGCTGCGGCCGGGCGAGATCGCCGTCATCGACCACCTCGACCTCGACCGGGTGAGCGCCGAGGGGCTCGTCGCCTGCCAGGCCGGCGCCGTGCTCAACGTGGCTCCCTCGGTCAGCGGCCGCTACCCCAACCTCGGCCCCGAGATTCTCCTCGAGGCAGGCATCCCGCTGGTCGACGGCGTCGGCAGCGACGTGCTCAACCTCGTCCACGAGGGCGAGCTGCTGCGCGTCGACGGCAACGTCCTCTATCGCGACACCGCCGACGGCCCCGTGCCGCTCGCGTCCGGCACGCTGCAGACCAAGCAGTCCATCGCCGACCTCATGGAAGAGGCGCGGGCGGGCATGTCGGTGCAGCTGGAGGCGTTCGTCGGCAACACGATGGAGTACGTCCGACGCGAGAAGGACCTGCTTCTCGACCGCGTCGGGGTGCCCGAGATCCACACCCGCATCGAGGGCCGGCACGCGCTGATCGTCGTCCGGGGATACGACTACAAGGAGGACCTGGCGATCCTCCGGCCCTACATCCGGGAGAACCGCCCCGTGCTCATCGGCGTCGATGGTGGCGCCGACGCATTGTTCGAGGCGGGCTACAAGCCCGACTTGATCGTCGGCGACATGGACTCGGTGTCCGACAAGGCTCTCACCAGCGGCGCCGAGCTTGTCGTGCACGCCTACCGAGACGGACGCGCACCAGGCCTGGAGCGGGTCGAGCGGCTCGGTGTGCCGGCGGCGGTGTTCGCGGCATCCGGGACGAGCGAGGACATCGCGATGCTGCTCGCCGATGACAAGGGCGCAACGCAGATCGTGGCGGTGGGCACGCACTACACGCTCGTCGAGTTCCTCGACAAGGGCCGCGAGGGCATGGCGTCGACGTTCATCACCAGGCTGCGGGTGGGCGACAAGCTGATCGACCCCAAGGGCGTGTCCCGGCTCTACCGCAACCGCATCCCGTCGTGGATGCTCATGGTCCTCGTGCTCGCAGGGCTGCTCGCGCTGACTGCGGCCATCATGTCCACCCCGACAGGCCGGGCCTGGCTCGACGTCGTCGGTGCGTGGTGGGACCGCTTCGTGTTCTGGCTCCAGGGAATCGTGTGACGTGATCGACTTTCGATATCACCTCGTCTCCATCATCGCGGTGTTCTTCGCGTTAGCGGCCGGCATCGTGCTCGGCGCCGGCCCGTTCGACGAGGCCGCCGACCAGGCGCTGACCTCGCAGGTGAGTGACCTGCGCGACCGCAACCAAGACCTGCAGGACCAGGTCAATGAGCTGCAGCGGGAGAACGACTTTCGCGAGGGATTCATCGGCACGGTCGAGCCCGCCCTCACCGCAGGCGCGCTGACCAACCGCCGCGTCGTCCTTGTGACTCTTCCCGGGTCCGACACTGAGGTCGTCTCCGCGGTCCGGGACAGCCTTACCACCGCAGGCGCCAGTCTCACCGGCACCGTCGCTATCAACGAGACGTGGACGGACCCTGACCAAGAGCAGGTTCTCGACGACCTGGCGGTGGAGCTGGTCACCGAGGGGACGACTCTTCCCGAGGGCAGCGGCTATGACCGCGGGGCCGCGCTGCTTGCCGGTGCGCTCGTCGACCAAGTGGCAACGATTCCGCCGGAGACGCCGTCCGACGCGACCGAGACACCTGCGCCGGACACCACTGCTGACCCGGCCACGGCGGGTGTGCTGGCCGCGCTCGCAGAGGCCGGCCTGCTGTCTGTCGACGGCGACGTCGACGGCAAGGCCACCCTTGCTGTGGTCGTGGCTGGGCCGCCCCTGCCCGGCGACGACACCGCTGACAGTGTCGAGCGTGGCAACCGTCTCGTTCCGATCCCGACCGCGCTGGACGCTGCCGGACGCGGCGCGGTCGTTTCCGGCGTGGAGGCATCCGCGGCCGACGGTGGCGTCGTCGCACTCGTCCGTGGCAGCGGCGACGCGGCTGAGCAGGTGTCCACGGTCGACGTGGCCAACCAGGCGGCGGGCCGCATTGCCACAGTCTTCGCGCTCGTCGAGCAGGAGTCCGACGGGTCTGGGCACTACGGCGTCGTGGGCGCCACCGACGGTCCGCTGCCGCCAGACTTCGCCGCTGAGTCCGACTCGGGGGAGTAGCACGCGATGGTGGCGGTGGTTCCCGCGGCTGTCGGGGTTGGGGTCGCTGCGGCCGCAACCTGGGCGGCGCGGCGGCTCCTGCAGCAGCGACCGCCAGGCGGGCCTCGCCGCTGGCAGCGCACCAACCACGCCGGCCGCACTGTGGTGCTGCTCGAGGGTCCCGCGTACGTGATCGGAGCGACGGCCGGTCTGCTCGCCACTCCCGGCCTGCCCGGTTCAACCCGCGCGGCTGCGGTTGTCGCGACGCTCGGCGCGGGGGCCTTCGGCGCGTTCGACGACCTCGCCGGCAGCGCAACCAGCAAGGGCCTGCGCGGGCACCTCGGAGCGCTGCGTCGCGGCGAGGTGACCAGTGGCCTGGTCAAGATCGTGGGCATCGGCGCGACCGGGCTCGGCGCCGCCTGGCTCGTGTCCCACAACCCGGTCGACGCCTTGATCGGTGGCGCGCTGGTCGCGGGCACAGCCAACCTTGTCAACCTCTTCGACCTGCGGCCGGGCCGCGCCCTCAAGGTCGGGCTGCTGTCGGCACCCTTGCTGCTCGCCCGCGACGGGGCGGTCGTCGCGGCCCCGCTCGGTGCCGCCGCCGCCAGCCTCCCCGACGACCTCGGCGAGGTGGGCATGCTCGGCGACACCGGCGCCAACGCGCTCGGCGCCGGCATCGGGCTCGCGCTCGTGGCCACGACAGGGACGGCAGGCACCGCCGCCTGGCTGGCCGCGATCGTGGCGCTGACGCTCGCCAGCGAGAAGGTCAGCTTTAGCAAGGTCATCGACTCCAACGGCGCGCTGCGCTGGGTCGACCAGCTGGGCCGACGCCCGCAGCCGACCGACACCAGCGGCACCACGTGAGCACGGCCCGGCGAGTCGGCGTCGGGCTGGCGAGCGGCGCCGCACTCGTCGCCGTCGTGACGCTGGTCGCCCGTCTCGTAGGCTTCGGCCGGCAGTTGGTCTTCCAGGACTCGGTGGGGCAGACGCTGCTCGGCGACGTCTACGTCAGCGCCAACTACGTGCCGGCGATCCTGTTCGAGATCGTCGCCGGCGGCGCGCTCGCTGGCGTGGTCATCCCACTCGTCGTCGGCGCTGTGGACGGCAGGGACGAGGGCCGGCTGCGGCAGACAACGGCGGCCCTCCTCGGCTGGGTGATCGTCGTCCTGATCCCGCTGGCCCTGATCGCCGGGCTGCTTGCCGGACCGATCAGCGCCTACCTGCTCGGCGACTCCGGTGGCGCCGGCGCCGAGGCCATGGCCGCGCGGATGCTGCAGGTGTTTGTGTGGCAGATCCCGCTGTACGGCATCGCCGCGGTCACCGCCGGCATCTTGCAGGCGCACCGGCGGTTCCTGGCCGCGGCGCTAGCGCCGATCCTGTCGAGCCTGGTCGTGGCCACGGCCTACCTCGTGTTTGCCGCCGACTTCACCGGTGACCGCAACGACTTGTCAACGGTGCAGCGTTCCGACGAGCTCATCCTGTCCGTCGGCACGTTGCTCGGGGCGGCGGCGCTTGCACTGACCACTCTCGTGCCGCTGCTGACCAGTGGGCTGCGGGTCCTGCCAAGGCTGCGGTTTCCGGCCGGCCAGGGCCGCCGCGCGGCCCGGCTCGCGGGCGCAGGGGTGGCGATGGTCGCCGCGCAGCAGGTGGCGACGCTGCTGCTCATCCCAATCATCAATGTGCAGGGCGGTGACGGGCGCCTCGTGACCTACCAGAACTCCTGGATGGTCTACCTGCTCCCGTACGCCGTCCTCGCCGTGCCCATCGCAATCAGCAGCTACCCGGCGCTGGCCGGGCACGCCGAGCGCGGTGACCGCGAGGCCTACGCCGCCACCACCGCAGCTTCGTCCCGCGCCGTGCTCATGGCGGCTGCGGTCGGTGCCGCGCTCCTCGCAGGCACGGCGTGGCCGGTTGCGCGCTTCTTCGGGATCATCGGCGACCACGGCACGGTGCCCGACGCCGAGATGGCCCACGCCCTCGTGGCCTTCGCCCCGGGGCTGCTCGGGTTTGCCCTCGTCTACCACCTCAACCGCGCGCTCCTGTCGATCGGTCGCACCCGTGCGGTCGGCGCCGGCACCGCCGCCGGCTGGGCCGTAGTCGTGGTGGCGGCCTACGTCGGCACCCGCGCGGTCGACCAGGAGTGGGTCGTCACGACCATCGGCGCAGCGCACAGCCTCGGCATGCTCGTCGCGGCCGGACTCCTCCTGCTCTCGCTGCGCCGCGCGGAGGGTGCTGCCGTGCTCCGCGGTGTCGTGCCTGCCGCCGGGCTGGCCGTGGTCGCTGCAGCCGCCGGTGGGGTGGCAGGCTCGGTGGTGGCCGGTTCGCTCGGCGAGGGTGGCACGGCCCGCACAGTCGTGATCGGCGTCATAGCCGGGGCAGCGGCCGCCATCGTGAGCGCCGGGGTGCTCGCCGCGCTGGCCAGACAAGATCTAGCCGCACTCCTGCGGCGGGGGAGGCACCGGTGAAGGTCGCGCTCGTCCTCGGCACGAGCACCGGTGGCGTCGGCCAGCACGTGAAGTCGCTCGTCGACCGGCTGCCCGCGCTCGGCGTCGAGGTCGACGTACACGGACCGTCCGACGCCGACGCGTTGTTCGGCTTCTCCGCATCCGGCGCGGGGTTCCTTCCGGTGGAGATCGCGGCCGCGCCGCGCCCGGTCTCGGACTCGAAGGCGATCCGGCGGCTACGCCAGCAGCTGACGGGATATGACATCGTGCACGCGCACGGTCTGCGTGCTGCGGCGTTCGTCGGGCTTGCGCTCGGAAAGCGCCGCGAGGGCCGTACTCCGTTGGTGGCGACTTGGCACAACGCAATCCTCGGCACCGGCGCTCGGAGGCGGGTGCTCGAGACCCTCGAGCGGGTCGCCGCCACGCGGGCCGACGTCACCCTCGGCGCGTCGTCCGACCTGGTCGAGCGCGCCCGGTCGCTGGGCGCGGTCGACGCCCGGCTGGCTCCGGTCGCCGCACCTCCGCTGCCGGCACCGCAGCGCGACCCCGCAGAGCTGCGCGCCGAGCTCGGCGCCGACGAGCGCCCGTTGGTGCTCGCAGTGGGGCGGTTGGCGCCGCAGAAGGCGTACGACGTCCTCCTTGGAGCCGCCGCGCTCTGGCGCGACCGCGACCCGCAGCCGCTCGTGGTCGTCGCCGGCGACGGGCCGCTGCTCGACCAGCTGTCCGCCGTAGTCGATGCGGAGCAGCTGCCTGTCCGGTTCCTGGGGCGGCGCGCAGACGTGTCCGACCTTCTGGCGGCGGCCGACGTCGTGGTGCTCCCCAGCGCCTGGGAGGCCCGTGCGCTTGTCGCGCAAGAGGCCCTGCGGGCGGGCGCACCCCTCGTGGCGACCGCCGTCGGCGGTGTGCCCGAGCTTGTCGGCGACGCCGCCGTCCTCGCCCCTGCGGGCGACGTCGAGGCGATCGCCGATGGGGTCGCCCGGCTGCTTGATGACGCGGCCCTTCGGCGGGCCTACGCGGACAAGGGCCGCCAACAGGCCAAGACGTGGCCGGACGAGGACGACACCGCCCGCGCGGTTGTCGCGGTCTATCGCAGGCTGACCTCCCCGGCCTGATAGCCTGGAGTTCCGTGGATGTGTCGGTGTGCTTCGCCTTCCTGAAGCCGCCAAAGTCACTCAGAGCCGACCCACGGGAGCCTCGTTGGCCGCGTCGCAGCGCACTAAGCACTTGTTCGTCACCGGGGGCGTCGCCTCCTCGCTTGGCAAGGGGCTCACCGCCTCCAGCCTCGGGAACTTACTGACCGCCCGGGGTCTGCGGGTCACGATGCAGAAACTCGACCCCTACCTCAACGTCGACCCGGGCACAATGAACCCGTTCCAACACGGTGAGGTCTTCGTCACCGACGACGGCGCGGAGACCGACCTCGACATCGGGCACTACGAGCGGTTCCTCGACCGCGAGCTCACGCGGCTCGCCAACGTCACGACCGGTCAGATCTACTCCAGTGTCATCGCCAAGGAACGGCGCGGTGAGTATCTCGGCGACACGGTGCAGGTCATCCCGCACATCACCAACGAGATCAAGGACCGCATGCTCGCCATGGGTGGTTCCGACATCGACGTCGTGATCCACGAGATCGGCGGCACGGTCGGTGACATCGAGTCGCTCCCGTTCCTGGAGGCTGCCCGACAGGTCCGGCACGAGATCGGCCGCGACAACTGCTTCTTCCTGCATGTGTCGCTGGTGCCGTATCTGGCCCCATCGGGCGAGCTCAAGACCAAGCCGACGCAGCACTCGGTCGCCGCGCTGCGCCAGGTCGGTATCCAGCCTGATGCGCTCGTCTGCCGCTCCGACCGCGACATCCCGCCCGGCGTCAAGCGCAAGATCTCACTGATGTGCGACGTCGACGAGGAGGCCGTGGTGGCGGCGCCCGACGCGCCCAGCATCTACGACATCCCCAAGGTGCTGCACGCCGAGGGGCTCGACGCGTTCGTCGTACGCCGACTCAATCTGTCGTTCCGCGACGTCGACTGGACGGCATGGGACCAGCTCCTACGGCGGGTGCACGACCCGAAGTTCGCGGTCACCGTCGCCCTCGTCGGCAAATACATCGACCTGCCCGACGCCTATCTGTCCGTGACCGAGGCCCTTCGCGCGGGCGGGTTCGCCAACGACGCCAAGGTGCACATCCGCTGGGTTGCCTCCGACCTGTGCACGACGCAGGAGGGCGCGGCCAAGCATCTGCACGACGTCGACGCGGTGTGCGTGCCAGGCGGTTTCGGGGTGCGCGGCATCGAGGGCAAGGTGGGCGCGACGCAGTATGCGCGCGAGCACGGCATCCCGCTGCTCGGCCTGTGCCTCGGCCTGCAGTGCCTCGTCATCGAGTACGCCCGCGACGCGGCCGGCATCGCCGGCGCGAGCTCCACCGAGTTCGACCCCGATACGGCCGCGCCGGTCATCGCGACGATGGAGGAGCAGAAGCACATCGTCTCCGGCAAGGGCGACATGGGCGGCACGATGCGGCTTGGGCTCTACCCAGCCGACCTCAAGGACGGGTCGCTGGTGCGCGAGCTCTACGGCGCGGCGCGCGTGGAGGAGCGGCACCGGCACCGCTACGAGGTCAACAACGGCTATCGCGGGGAGCTGCAGAAGGCCGGCCTTGTCGTCAGTGGCGAGTCACCCGACGGCAACCTTGTCGAGTACGTCGAGCTGCCCCGCGACGTACACCCGTTCTTCGTCGCGACCCAGGCGCACCCCGAGCTGCGCTCCCGGCCCACCCGTCCGCACCCGCTGTTCGCCGGGCTGGTCAGGGCCGCGGTCGAACGGCAGCAGGAGACGCTGCTGCCCGTCGAGGTTGCCAACGCGCACGCCGAGCACGCAGGCGCAGGCGCGTGAGCGAATCGCACTCGCTCCCGGTGCGCGACGTCCCGGAGCGCTGGCCGGTTGGCACCGCACGCACCGTCCTCGACACCAGCCGCGTCATCTCGGTCCGCCAGGAGCATGTCGAGCCGCCCAACGGACGCCCCGCATTCGAGCGCGACGTGGTCGTGCATCCGGGTGCCGTGGGGATCGTCGCGCTCGATGACGACGAGCGAGTGCTGGTCGTCCACCAATACCGCCATCCTGTCGGCCACCGGCTCGTCGAGGTGCCGGCGGGGTTGCTTGACGTTGCGGGCGAGCCGTATCTGGATGCAGCGCGGCGCGAGCTCTTCGAAGAGGCGCACGTGCGGGCCGAGCAATGGTCAGTGCTCGTCGACCTGTTCACGTCGCCAGGCATGACCAACGAGACCGTACGCATCTTTCTCGCGCAAGGGTTGACCGAAGTGCCGCACAACGAGCGCTACGCCGGTGAGTACGAGGAAGCCGACATGCCGGTGTCGCGAGTGGCCCTGGCCGAGCTCGTACGCGGTGTGCTGCGAGGCGATCTGCACAACCCGATCCTCGTGTCGGGCGTGCTCGCGACGTGGACCGTCAAGCACGGCGAGGGATTCGAGTCCTTGCGCCCCGGTGACGCCCCGTGGCCGGCCCGGGAGGCGCTGCCTCCGCGCAGATGAGGCGACAAGGCGGCCACGCCGGTGGTCTAGTGGTCCTCACAACGACGAGGGGGCTCACCGTGACCGACGTTCGCACTGGCCCAACCAAGATCGTTCTCGACGAGAGCGAGATGCCGACCCAGTGGTACAACATCGTGCCGGATCTGCCGGCGCCGCCACCGCCGGTGCTGCACCCCGCGACCAAGGAGCCGGTGGGGCCGGACGACCTGGCGCCGCTGTTCCCGATGGACCTGATCCTGCAAGAGGTCAGCCAGGACCGGTTCGTCGACATCCCCGGTGAGGTGCTGGACGTCTACCGGCTGTGGCGGCCGAGCCCGCTGTACCGAGCGCACCGGCTTGAGCGTGCGCTGGGCACGCCGGCCCGCATCTACTACAAGTACGAAGGCGTCTCGCCGGCTGGCTCGCACAAGCCGAACACCGCGGTGCCGCAGGCGTTCTACAACGCCAAGGCCGGCATCCGCCGGCTGACGACGGAGACCGGCGCCGGTCAGTGGGGGACCGCGCTCGCGTTCGCGTGTGCCCAGTTCGGTTTGGACTGCGAGGTGTGGCAAGTCAGGGCGTCGTACGACCAGAAGCCGTACCGCCGCATGATGATCGAAACATTCGGCGCGACGATCCATCCGAGTCCATCGGACGTCACGGCCGCCGGACGCGCGATCCTCGCCGAACACCCGGACTCGACCGGTTCGCTGGGCATCGCGATCAGCGAAGCGGTCGAGGTCGCCGCGCAGAACCCTGACACCAACTACGCGCTGGGCAGCGTGCTCAACCACGTACTGATGCATCAGACGATCATCGGTGAGGAGGCACTGCTCCAGCTGGCCCGCGTGGATGAGCAGCCGGACCTTATCGTTGGCTGCACCGGGGGCGGGTCGAACTTCGCCGGGCTGATGTTCCCGTTCCTGCGGGAGAAGCTCGCCGGCAAGATGTCGCCGACCATCCGCGCGGTGGAGCCGGCGGCGTGCCCCTCGCTGACCAAGGGCGTGTACGCGTACGACTTTGGTGACACCGCAGGCATGACGCCGCTGCTGAAGATGCACACCCTCGGACACGACTTCGTGCCAGACCCGATCCACGCCGGTGGCCTGCGCTACCACGGGATGAGCCCGCTCATCTCGCACCTCTACGAGAACCAGCTCATCGAGGCGGTCGCCAAGACGCAGCGGGAGTGCTTTGCGGCGGGTGTGCAGTTCGCCCGGACCGAGGGCATCGTGCCGGCTCCCGAACCCACGCACGCGCTTGCCGCCGCGATCGAAGAGGCACTGCGCTGCAAGGAGTCCGGCGAGGAGAAGGTCATCCTCACCGCAATGTGCGGGCACGGCCTGCTCGATCTGGCCGCCTACGACGCGTACTTGTCCGGCGCGATGGTCGACCACGAGCTGGACGACGCGGCGGTGGCCGATGCCATCGAGCGGCTGCCGGTGCTGACCGGCTGAGTGGGCTAGCGTGCGCTCGACCCGGGGCGCGACGTGCTCGAGTCGTCAAGGAGCTCGTCGATGACCTGCTCCTCAGAGACCGGTCGACCTGTGGGCTCATCGCGGGTGCAGGCGGTCCCAGGGCGAGTAGCGCGTTCGGACAGGCATGTGCCGAGCCCGCGCCGCACGGCCGGTCATATCTGGCCGGACCGTCACGGCGTTGCGGTCGAACTGCGCGCCAGAACTGCTGGTAGATGGGAGGCTTCGCCAGTCGATGTCCGTGAACGCCTCGGCATCCCATCCTCGTCACGAGCCAGTGAGACGACGAGGGCGCGTCGACGGCATGCCGTCCGAGCAGACCGAGCGGCGGCAGCGGTCGCAAAGCGGTCGACCGCCGTGGCGACCACGCAGGGTTCTCGGTGACGAAGACAGCCAACTGTCGAGGGCGGGCGCCATGACGAGCTTGTCGCAGGGTGAGGCGGAGTGGCTGCGTGGGCAGCCGGGAAGGTTGAGCGCCAGGACGTCGCACGACAGTTGATCGCAGGCAACGCCGGCTCGGACGATGATGCGACGCCAATCGGCGGCGTCCTGAGGATATGGCTGCCCGGCCAGCCAGGACAAGGCTGCACGTGAGAGTTACGACGGGCTGCCACGATCGAGCCCGTGGGCATCGCCGGTGACGATCTGGCGGCGAGATGGGAGCAGAGGGTCGGCTGTGTCCCCGTGAGCGCCGCGAGCACTCGAGCGTGCGTGCCGACAGCCGATGCTCGTCGTCGCCCGCGCAAGCGACGGGCGAGACCGGTCGTGCGGACGTGGTCGAGCCAACGGACCAAGTCGGCGGGCGCTACCGCGGCGGGATGGTCAGCAAGATCGAAGCCCACTGTCGCGTGCGCTCCGCGTCACGACGTGCCTTCGCCGCCCGGCGGTCGACGAGCGGCCGCCGCGCTCGAGGATAGTCCGAGCAGCCCACGGCTCACGATCGGAAGACCGCAGGGCTCGATCGAGGGCGGCAAGCGACACGCGCAAGCGAACCGTTGGTCGGACGGTCGCACCCGAGCAGGCCTGCGATCGCGTCCGCCTCGTGCAGGGGTCAGACCCTTGAGCGAGAGTGGCGTGCCTTCGAGCGACAGTCCGTTGGCTCGAGCCTGCGCCGTGCCGCTCTCCACAATGGCTCGAACGCAGGCCCTTCGAGCACGCCCACAGTCATCAGACCTCGGCCATGGCCGCGCCGTCCCAGCGAACGGCGAACGCAGACACACCCTCGAGCGGGGGTTGACGCAGAAGGTCGTAGACCATCGAGCGCCGGCACCTGCTCGTAAGCGCCCAGAGCTCGTGGCCGGTGAGCAGGATGTCGAGGTCGAATCGCACGAGCAGACCCATGAGCTCGCCGCGCATGCCCTCGTCGATCCCGGCGAATGCCTCGTCGAGCGCAATCGAGACGTGGCGCGCGCTCGCTGGCGGCGTCGAAGTGAGCGGCGGCAGCCGCGAACAGCGGAAGGTGGAGCACGACTGCCTGCTCGCCGCCGGACAGGCTCCGATACAGGGTTCTTGTAGCCGCTGGATCCCACCGCCTGCCGATCGAACGCACGGCACGAACGCGTGCCAGGAGCGATAGTCGAGCACGCTGGCGAAGGATCTCGGCGTATCCTGATGTGGCGTCCTCTGCACGCCGCTGCGCGATCGCGGTGGAGAAGAACGCGTGCAACTGCCTGCGCTCGTCGGGGCCAACAGCTCGGGGCTCTTGCGCAGCAGAGCGAGAGCGCTTCGGACGGAAGGAGCGTCAGCGCTGGCCTCCCAACGCAGCTGAACGCTCTTCCCGCTGGCCGTGGGCCGCTGCGCGAGGGAGCGATTGATCCGATCGACCAGCTCGTCAGCGTCGTTGAGCAGCTCGCGCAGCGCCTCGGACACACGGGTCAGCAGGTGATGCTCGAAGATCTCGCGGTCGCGCTCGGACAGCAGCGCACGCTGGTGTGCGACCTGCTTGCGCAGCTGCTGAGCCAACCACAGGACGGAGAACGTGCCCGTATCGGACGTGACCTCGACGATGGCGACATGGTCGTCGTAGGAGAGGCTCGGGTCGTAGCCACGGCCCAGTTCGTCGAGCAGCTGGCGATAGGCCCTTTGCAGAGCGTTGTCGTCGGCATCGCCACTCACGTCGGACGTCGACGCCGCGACGACGGCTGCGAGCTCAGCTCGCGTCGGCCGGAGGTGACGGCTTGGTCGGCCGACGATCGCCCACACGTCCTCCCGGCGAAGGACGTCGAGCCGTGATGGTTGCCTCGCGTGCGTCAGACTCATGCCCGCCACCGCGTCGTTCGCGGAGGCCTGTGCATTCTGCGCGACGCCCTGCCGCTCGCGCAGTCTCGAGAGCTTCGCTGTTGAGGCGTTCGGCCTCGGCACGCAAGGCCTGGAGCTCGTCTTCGATGGCGGCGAGCTCTCGGATCGGCGCTTGCGCATCGGCACCGAGCTGTGACCGAAGCTGCTCGACACGCGCCTGCAAGCCGGTCACGTTGCGGTGGATGGTGTCCGCTGCCCGCGCCGTGCGCTCGAGGTCCTGCTCGGCCCGCGCCAGCAGCGGCTCTGCAGCCGCTGCTGCGCAACGTGCCGGTCGGTCAACGAGCGCTGGCCTGCACGAGGGCATTCGCCTGCTGCTCATAAGCGTGGACGCGGTGCTCGACCTCGTCGAGGCCTTCGGCGGCAGTGGGCAGCCGCCGTTGGGCGGCGACGGACCGCAGCTGCTCGAGCCGCTGCTCCGCTTCCTCCTGGCCTGTTGCGCCACCCCTCCGCGCGCACGGCTGCCTCGCGCGCAGTCCGCGCCGAAGCGATTGCGCTCAGCAGCGTGTCGCGGGCTCCGAGCACTGCGGCAGCCAACGGCAAGGTTGTGGTCATGCCGTCAAGCCGACGGATCTCGGCGGCAATGGATGCGCGCTCCGCCACGACCGCGTCGAGCTGGGCGGTCACCGTCGCAATCGGCCTGGTCGAGCTCGGCCAGCAGCCGCTGGCGCCGCTGCTCACGCGCCGTCGCGCCGATGAACTCGGCTTCCGGGCTTGGCAAACCGCCCGGTCAGTGGGCCGAGCTGGAACGAGCCGTCTGGGCGCACCGCAACACCCGCGTCCGCGAGCGAGACGACGCGAGGACCGCGGCGATCGCCTCCGTGGTGAGCCGGCCGCCGGCTGGGGGCGTGGGAACGAGCACGTCGGCGAGCGTCGGCGCACGGCTGCAGGCAGGGGACGCAGCCAGGTGTCCAGGTCGTCGGATGGCTCGCCGATCGAGGCATCGAGGAAACCCGCTGCCTCGACCGCGGCCTCCAACCCGGCACGGTCGGCCAGCGGCACGTGATCGGCAAACTCACAGCAGGCATACAGCGACGCACCGGCACGCGCAGAGCGGTCTGCTGGACGGGTCGGCAGCCGGTCGGGCGCGGACTGATCGTCGGCGACCCGCTGCCGCTGGTCGCGGAGATCGATTGCGCTGGCGGGCAGCTCGGCGGCGCGGTCCGCGGCACGCACGTCACGCATCGCCAGCTCCGGCACGGCGCGGCCGCAGGGCCTGACCACGCACGTCGGGCAGTGATGGTGCATCCGGCTTCGCCGACGTGATCTGCCGCCTCGAGCAGACGGACTGGAGCTCCGGGAACACCGCTCACATGACCCACGCGCGAGCTCGCTGACCAGATCGATCAGCCTCGTCGAGAGCGTCCGAGGCCGTCCGTCGCTCCGCCTCCCGACGCTCGGCATCCTCGGCGGCGTCGACCGCGGTGCTCGGCTGTCGCCGTGGCACGCGCCGCCGCCTTGTCAGCGGCGGTAAGCGCTGCACGAGCATCGCCGATGTCTTGGCGTCGGCGGCGCCCGAGGCCGCGCAGCACAACTGCAAGGTCGGGCGCATCGACCTGGTCACGGCTCAGCGGCCACCGACGCCGGCCAGGTCGGCCGCCTCTGCGGCGGTCGTGAACGCGTGGTTTGTGTCGGTGCGTGCCGTGGTGACGTCGGCCTTGGCCTCGGCGAGCTCTGCGTCCGCTGCCTGCTTCTCGGCTCGCCGACGACAGTCGGCGCTGTGCGTCGTCAAGCCCGCGTCGGGCGTCGGTGGCGCGCTCCTCGACCTCGATGAGGCTCTTCGCCTCGCGATAGGCCGGCGACTCGAGCACCGCACGCCGCTGCTGGTCGGCGACCTCGCGCTTGTCGTCGCTGGCGACTCGGGCAAGGCGCACGTGCTCCACGGCCTCGTCGGCAAGGTGACGTTGCGCTCTGCCTCGGTGACGCGGCGCCGTGGGACGCGCAGCGCTCGACACGGCATAGGACGCCGCGACGGCACGGGCCGGCGCAACGGCGCGCAGATAGCGACGGTAGGCGGGTTGAAAGCGCTGCACGCTGCGATCGGCCTCCTCGAGCCGGCGCAGATCGCGCTGCACGGCCTCGAGGTCGTCGAAGCTGGCGGCGACGTCGGCGATGAGTTTGTCGTCGAACGCCGCCAGGCCGTCGAGAAAGAACCTTGGAGAGGTGCTCAAGGTTGAGCTTGCCGGCAAGGTGTGGCCGACGGAGCGACCAGGAGCAATTCGAGCAGGTTGCGGTATCGGTGGCGTGCCAAGGCCGAACAGGGCGCGGTCGACCGACGGCGCGGTAGGACTCGGACAGAGTCGTGGACGGCTGCCGTCCCAACGTCTCGGCCAGACGCGCCCTTCGAGAGCGGCACACCTCCGGGCGCGAGATCGAGATCGATCCCGGGCCGCCGCGTCGTGACGAAGAACCACGCCTCCGCGTCGCGTTGGGTGGAGGCCCGGGCACCGCAGCCGATCACGAGATGGTCGACGCCCCGCTCGAACTCGAGCCAGACATAGCCGGTGCGCTGCTCATGCCGGAAGCGCTTGGTGCGCTTCGTCGTCGGCGAGGCACAGCAGCAGAGTCTTCATCGAGCGGCCACCGCTGAGGCTGTCCATCGGTTAGCAGCCATGACCCCATCGAGGAGGATAGGGGACGAGCAGCGCCAGTGCGTTGGACTTGCCGATCCGTTGGGCCTGCGCAGGATCAGGCGGCCGTCGACGAACTCGAAGAGCTGGTCGTCGTACTCCCAGATGTTGCGGATCCGGCCGTGACGGGTTGGGCGCCAACGGGGGGTCGAGCTGGATGTCAGACATCGATGCGTCTCCGGGAGTCGTACGTCGGCTCGATACTGAGCGAGTGCGGCGAAGACCGCGACGCCTCCGCCGTCGTTGGTTGAGATCAGCCCGAGCCGCTCGAACAGCGCCAGACGCTCCCCACGCAGTCGGTCGGGCTCTTCGCGGACTCGGCAGTGAACCGGCCGGAGTGTAGGCCAGCAACCGACACGACGCCACGCGGCAGCCGCATCTGCCGCCGGACACGTGTCGCTCGACGGTGCGATCCGCCGCAGATCCGCCGCGACGCCAGCCAGCTCGCTGCCGTAGTAGCAGGGCTGCTTGGGCGACGGCCCGACTGCAGGGAAAGCCTCGGCGGCCGGCAGCCCGATCAGCGGCTGGCCTTCGGCTGCGGCATTCGAGCGTTGCAGCCGGTGAGCCGCTCGAGTTCTTCGCGGATGCGGGTGCGCCGCTGCCGTGCGTAGTCCTGCTCGTCACTCGGGCAGCTGGTCGTAATACAGAGCAGCCTCGATGAGCAGCTGACGGTAGACACGATGCCGCGCCGACTCTGCGTGCCTCGGGCGTGGGTGGGTAGGGCTCGTCGAGGAAGTCGTCAGGTGCGCTCAGTGCGGAGAGGACGCTGGGCGGTGACACAAGCAGCCTGCTGGCCGCGTCACGGTCGACGTCGTAGAGGGCGTCACCACCGGCGGCAAGGAAGGTCTCGGTGCTGCCGTCGAGCAGCCTGAGCACACCACGCTGCTCGAACCACGCGACGGCGTCGACGAACAGCACGACGGTCGCGTGCGATGGTCAGATCGAAAGGAAGGGCGTCGTCGCCGGCTCGGAGGCGGGCGACCTCGTCGGCGAGCTGGGTGATGGTCGTTTGCTCGCCGAGCCCCTCGAGTGCCGCCGAGAAGCAGACACAGCGACGCGTAGGTCTGCGGGCTGAACGGCTCGTCGTGACTGAGTCGCCGTGCGCGCTGATCGGTGGCGACGACACGCGCGGCCGGCGCAGCAGCCGGGCACTCGGTCGGGCTACATCGAGCCGCCAGTGGCACAACCGGCCGAACTCGTGTGCGCAGCGGCTCCTCGAAGCGCCGGACAAGCGCGAGCACACCGGGTGCGGGTATCGCTCGGTGACCAGACCGTGAGTGAGCAGCGTGCGGGCTACGAGATTGGAAGTCCTCGAGCTCGGTCGCCGGATCGAGCTGGGTCGCGGTGCGGGCGAGGGTCATGGTCGATGCACCTCGAGCTCGACAGCGTGGATCGTCAGCGAGCCTGTCGAGGTGGTGACCCGCGTCGAGACGTCGGCAGTCGCGACGATCAGTCGTACGCCTTCGGCCTCGACCTCCACCTTGAACTCACCCGACGAGCGGACGTTGATGCAGGCCGCGGTCGAGCAGCTCGAGCAGCAACGTGACACTCGCCGGGCGTAAGGTGCGCGCTCTCGATCGGCCGGGCGGTGAGCCGGCGCGCGGCTTCGACACGTGCGGCTCGACGCTGGCGATGCTGCGATGGCGAGGCGATCCTTGGCTTCGCGGTAGTCGACGGCTGCGGCGGGCGGGGGTGCTGGCGCGCGACGCCGTACTCACGCAAGAGTGACGGGACGTTGACAGGGGTTGCCTGCCACCAGCTCGACGTGCAGGCGTGCGATCGGGATCGGCCTCCTCCTGACCGAGGTGGTGGGTGTGCGAGCCAAAAGCGGCATCGAAGAGTCGATGCGCTCGCGGGCTCGGAATGGGCGAACAGCGAGCGAGGTGGAACAGCTCGGATGCTCGGGTGATGGGCGCGTGGCTCTCGGTGAGCCTGCGGAGGAACGCCATCGAGGTCGCGGATCGCGGTGGTGGTCGACGCTGCCAGCTCGTCGGTGTGGTCCGACCGCGTGAGCTGGAACACGACGGCGAGCCCGGTGACGGTCACGCAACGTGCGACGAGGTCTTGGTTGTTGAACAGGCTTGCCGAGTCGTCGGCGGCAGCGAGTGTGGAGCATCGTGGAGGTTGCGCTCCTCGAATGGCGACTGGGCGGCGATTGGAGCGGTAACGGAACAGGTCGTCGAGGAACTGCTGGAGATAGTCGATGAGCAGGTGCTTGTAGGTGAGGAAGCGCTCGGGTGCGAGCTCGTGCTCGCGACGGAGCTCGGCATGGTGGCGTGGAATCGCGTGCGTTGGCGCGAGGTCGCGGAGTGCCCGTCGAGGTCGCGCAGTCGGAGATAGGTTGCGGTCGCGTCCGCGTGGACGGCGTCGCGAGCGTCGAGGTTTCCGGATGTCGCGGAAGAGCGCGCGCTGCAGGAGCTCGCTGCTCGGCGCGCGAGCACTCGCAGGATGCTCTGGTGGCGCTGGCCGGCGGCGGTGAGCTGCCAGAGCTCGCGACGTCGATGGAAGTCCTTGAGCTGTGGCGACGCGGCTGGTGTCTGGGTCACGTGACGCCCCAGTCCTTCAGCTGCTCCAGTGAGGAGGTGAGCGTGCGAGTGTCGAGCCGTTGGCGTTGAGCTCCGGCAGGTCCTCGGTGCGCACCTGGACCTGATAGCGCTCCTTCGCGCCACAGGACCAGGAGGATCGCGCGTAGAGCGGCGCGTCGACTCGGTGGCGCCTTGAGGACCTGCAATGGGTGCGCTCATCGCTCGATGGGCGCAGCGGTAGTGCGCTGCTGCGGTGCGGGCGTGGTTGGGAGGGCGGAATCAGCGCGTCAGTGCTAGCGCGAGAGTGTTGCGATGGTCGGGGAGACCTGTAGACGCGCTAGCGCTGCGCTGGGGGCCGGCGGGATTCGCGGCGTCAGGTGCCACCGTGCCACCGCGGGGGTGACCGCAGTGGTTGCGGGTCGAGCGGGGTGCGGAAACTGGCGCAACTTTTGCGGAATTGGCCTGTGGAGGACCGGTTCTGTCCGTCTGACCTGGTATTCTGGACATATGTTCGAAGACCTCACCGGGCCGGAGCTGGCCGCCGCGATCGCCGCCGCTGCCGCCGATCCGGCTGGACTGTCTGCCGGTGACGCGCTGGACGTGGTGGTCGCCGCGGAGCGGCTGATCGGCTGGGCGCACGCGGTGCAGGCCGACGCTACCCTAGGGTTGCTCGACTCTGACCGGGCGCCGGTGCCTGGCTTCGATGCGGCGGTGGAGATCGGCGCCGCGCTTGGAGCGTCTATCCGGACCGGGAGTGCGAAGGCTACCTTCGCCTATGGCCTGTCCCGCTTGCCGGTCGCCAGGGAGCGGCTGCTGGTGGGGCAGCTCAGCCTGTCGCGGGCGCGCCGGTTGATCACAGAGACCCAGTCGTGCGACGACGAGACCGCCGCCGAGGTCGATCGGCAGCTGAGCCCGCAGGCCGCGAAGTGGAGCGTGGCGGAGTTGGGGCGGCGCGCGGCGAGGCTGATAGGCGAGCTCGATCCCGACGGCCTCCGGAAGCGACACGAGCGCAAGCGCGCCGAGCGGTCAGTGGAGTTCTACCCCGACGCGGACGGTATGGGCTGGTTGAGCTTGTACGGGCCGACCGATGACCTGGCCGCCGCTTACACCGCGATCAACGACAAGGCCCTGCAGAAACGCCGCGCCGGCGACGAGTCGCCGATGGGTTTGCTGCGGTTCGCCGCCGCCATCGACCTCTTGACCGGCCGCGACAACAGCTCAGCGTCTGTTGGGGTTCTGGTCCGGTTGACGGTTCCGGTGCAGACGATCCTTGGCCTGGCGGATGCGCAGGGCGACATCGACGGCGCCGGCCCGATCCCCGCCAGCGTGGCCCGCAAGCTCGCCGCGGGTGCAGAAATCTGGGAACGCATACTCACCGACCCGGCCACCGGCGCCCCACACAGCCACGACCGCAGGCGTTACCGACCGACCGAGGCGATGCGCAAACGCGTCATGGACCGGGATCAGCACTGCCGAGCCGCAGGGTGCGACGCACCGGTCTGGCGCTGCGACGCTGACCACGACATCCCATGGCCCGACGGCCCCACCTGCGAGTGCAACCTCACCACGTTCTGCCGCCGCCACCACAACGCGAAGACGCACGGCGGCTGGACTACCACGCTCGCGCCCGACGGCACGCTGACGATGATCAGCCCGCTCGGCCGCGTCTATGCGACCTGCGTCGAACCCAGGCCACACGTGGCCGACTTGTCGCACACCGGTGAGAGTCCACCCGAGGAGCTAGACGACGAGTCCACGCAGGCCGAGCATGTCCTGCACTTCATGGCCGACCCCTGGCACCTGGGCCTGGCCGCCTAACACTTGATCCGGGCGCGGTCGTGCGTGTAGGAGATGCTCGATCGTTGGCGACCTCAGGCGGTTATGTCCTTGCCACTGAACCACGCCCACGCTGCGGTGAGGAACACGACTGCGTAGACGCCGGTCGTGAGCAACCCTTGCGTGAGCTGGTCGGTCGGCACCGGGTTGCGGAGCAGGTCACCGAACACCAGCCACCAGTGGGTGAACAGCCACTCATGCAACCAGTCGAGCTGGGGGATCTGATCGAGGATCTGGCTGAGGATCGCCAGCACCGTGGTCGTGGCCATCGCGGCCATTGGCACCTCGGTGACGACCGAGAAGAACAGCCCGATCGCGCCGAGGCCGGCGAGCATCGCGATGAGATAGCCCGCAACCAGCGCTGCCCGCCCCAGCGCATCACCCATGTCGATCGTGTCGCCCGACAGCAGACTGACATCGCCATAGCCGAACAGCAACCCGCCCAACGCCAGCCCCGTCAGAGTCACGACGAGTACCGCTGCCGCCGCGTACGCCACGATGCTCAGGTACTTCACCGCAAGCAGGCGCGCACGACCGACCGGCACAGTGAGCAGGTAGCGCAACGTGCCGGTGTTGGCCTCGCCGGCAACGCGTCTCCGGACACCACCGACACCGACAGAGGCAGGAACAGTGGCAGCGCTGCCGTCAACGCCGCAAAGCTCAGGAACAACCCGTTGCGAGCGATGTCTCTGACGAACTGCGGCCCGGGGCCCTCTTCGCGCGGTGGCTCGGCGCCCCAGTACACCGCTAGCCCAAGGATCGTCGTCGCCCCGACCAGGACGGCCAGCAACGCAAGGTTGCGCTTGCGCCGGAACACCAGGCCCAGCTCGGATCGCCAAAGGTCGCCCGGCCGCTCACCGAGCCAGTCTCCTCGGCGGCAACGATCTCCTCGACGGACTCGACCGACACGAGCTCGTCACTCCTCGACATCGAAGCCCTCCCCGGTCAGCTCCACGAACATCTCCTCCAGATCAGGACGCTCGACAATGAGCTGCCGTACGGGCACCTGCCGACGGTCAAGGACCAGCGCCTCGGTGATGTCCTCGGACGGCCTGCCGTCGAGAGCCGCCGTGACGTCATGCTCGAAGACGCGTACGTCGGTAAGGCCGATGCGCTCGAGGACCTCTGCCGCGATCTGCGGCACGGGCGTGTCGACTCGTACGCGTGGGGCGGCGGAGGCGCGCAACTCGTCGAGCGGGCCTTGCGCGACGAGCCGACCCGTGCGCAGCATCGCGACGTGCGTGCAGATCTGCTCGACCTCACTGAGCAGGTGCGACGACACGAACACGGTGGTGCCCGCAGCGGCCACGTCGCGTATCAGCCCGCGCACCTCGCGGGTGCCCTGCGGGTCGAGACCGTTGGTGGGCTCGTCGAGCACGAGCAGGTCGCGCGGCCGCAGCAGCGCCGCCGCAAGGCCAAGCCGCTGGCGCATGCCGAGCGAGTACTTGCGGTACGGCTTACGCGCGGCCGCCTGTAGCCCGACCCGGTCGAGCGAGTCGCCGATGCGGTGGCGCGCGGTGCGCGGGCTCGTTGTCGGGTCGGCCGAGTCGAGCCGGAACAGGTTGGCCCAGCCGGAGAGGTACGGGTGGAAAGCCGGGCCCTCGATGAGCGCCCCCACCCGGGGGAGCACCTTCGCCGCGCCCCGCGGCATCTGCTCGCCGAGCATGTGATGCTCGCCGCGGGTGGGGGAGACCAGCCCGAGCAGCATGCGGATCGTCGTCGTCTTACCCGACCCGTTGGGCCCGAGGAACCCGTACACGGATCCCTCAGGCACCGACAGGTCGAGCGAGTCGACCGCCACCTGGCCGCCGCGGAAGCGCTTGGTGAGCCCGTGCGTCTCGATCGCCGAAGTCATCGTGGTCACTGCGCCGTTCCTTCGGAGGCGACCTGCTCCAACCGCTCGACGGAAACGAAGCCGGCGAGCACTCGGCCGTCGTCGAGCAGCAGCACCGAGCCGAGGTCGCTCTCGAATGTGCGACCGGAGCCATAAGAGCCACTCACCGGCTCGAGCAAGCCGAGCAAGTTGGCGGCCATCGAGTCTTCGGAGTCTGCCTCGGACCCGCCGATCAACGCGTTGACGTCGACACCGGAGGCGACAAACACCTGGCTCCAGCCATCGCCGACGACGGTGGGCTCAGGCGTTTCGGTGTCCCGTGCGTGCTCGCCCTGTTGCTTTACCAGCTCCTCGCCTTCGGAGACCTTGGTGCCCTCCGGCGGGGTGAACTGGAAGACGGACTCCGACGGCGCCTCGAGGCTCACCGACGTGAACCCCGACTCCAGCGACGGCTCGGACTCGCCCTTGGCGTACACGCGAACGCGCAGCGGCAGCGAGGTCTCCGCGTCGACGGCGAGGCGGATCTGCCCGATCAGCGTGGCGTCGTCGCGCGGCTCGAGCACCAGCTCGTAGGCGCTGCGACCGGCCACCTTGGCCGTGCCGTCGACGCTGACCGCGGTCGAGGGGTCGACCGCGTCGAGAGCCTGCTCAGCAGACTGCTGCGGCGTGGCCGGGGCCTGCGTCACGTCCGGCGTTCCCTCCGACAGGCTGACGTGGACGGCACTGTTGTCGGAGCTGGTCCAGTACCAGACGTCATCGCCGTTGCGTACGACATCGGTCTCGGACAGCGTGCCCATCAGCGATAGCCGCTGCAGGTCGTCGCCGCCGTACCAGAGTCGAGCGCTGGTCGTGCCGCCCACGAGCGCGAGTAGCGACGGTGAGCCGGTGCCGGTCTGCGGCACCTCGGGCAACCCGAGGTCCGCGGTGTGGGTGAAGGTGCCGGACATGGGTACGGGCTCAGCCGCCTCCAGGTCGGCGAGCAGCTGCTCGGCCGTACGTTCCGGTAGGTCGGGGTCGTCGGCCAGCACCGGCAGGGCGACCGCACCGACCGCGACGACACCGAGCACCGAGGCGGGCACGGCCCACCGCCAGCGGCGGGTGAGCGATAGTGCCATGATTGTGGATCCTTCCCGAGTCGGCAGCCCTCCCGAGTGGGCCGCCTCTGCTCGTCAGCCTGCCAACCGCCACCTGTGAGGACGCTGAGAGCGGCCCGCGGGGACGCCCCGCGTGAGTGTCATGGTTGGCCGCGACGTTCGCTGACGCGTTGGCGCACCCCTGGTACGACCTGGGTGGCGAACACCTCCAGTTGGGCCAGCGGGGCGGTCATAGGCCACAAGATGAACGTGTCGAAGCCCAAGACCACCGACCATTCCGTTAGTGCGTCTACCCAGGACTCCACGTCGCCTGTCAGGCCGGGTCCGCCACGCGCCGGCCCGATCGCGCCGACCACGTTGTAGATCCGACGCACGTCCGCGGGGTCGCGCCCGGCCGCGCGCGCCGCGTCGTCGATCAGCTGCTGCCGGGAGGGGACAACCGTCGGACCGACATACGTGCTCAGCGGTGTCACCCAGCCATCGCTTGAGCGTCCGGTGACCGCCAGCATTCGCGGGCCGTTGCTGCCCAGCCACAGCGGCACCGGCGACGCCGGCACGGGCCCGGCTTCGTAGCCCTCGATCGTGTGCTGGTCGCTGCGCAATTCGACGAAGCCGCCGGACAGGGCGGTCCGCATGAACAGCAGCGCCTGCTCGGTGAACTCGATCATCTCGGATGCGGTCCGGCGGATACCACCCATGGCGGCGATGCCGCCAACGCTCGCGCCGCCGCCGACGCCGAGCACGATCCGACCGCCGGTCAACACGCTCAGGGAGGCGGCGGACTTGGCGAGAATCGTCAGCAGCCGCAGTTGCAGGTCCGCCACGTCGGGGAAGAACGAGATGCGGTTGGTCTGGGCGGCCAGGTACGTGATCAGCGTCCAGACGTCGAGGAACTCCATGTTGTAGGCATGGTCCTGGATCGCGAGGTAGTTCCAGACCGGCGGCATCGGCCGCCTGCGCAAGCTGACTCGTCTCGCTCAGCTCATCGACCGACGGGTAGAGGCTCAGGCCAAAGGTGATCGGGTGGCCGTAATCGGTCATGATTCAACCTTTCTCTGCGGACCTCGTCGTGCAAATCGCCGGATCCCGGGTCGCACGCGCGTCTCCGGGTAGTTGGTAGTCGCGAGCCGTGGGCACACGGGGGTAACGTCAGTGCAGATCCGATGGCTACACACTCTCCCCTAGGTCGCGCGGCAGTGCTGAAGGGCAGACGCAACGAATGTGACGTGCTCGACCGGCTGGTCGACGCTGTTCGCGCACGTGAGAGCCGGGCGCTGGTGCTGCGTGGCAAGCCGGGCGTGGGCAAGACGGCGCTGTTGGAGTACGTGGTAGAGCAGGCGACCGGCTGCCGTGTGGTGAGTGCTGTGGGTGTCCAGTCGGAGATGGAGCTGCCGTACGCCGGGTTACATCTGTTGTTGGCGCCGATGCTGGATCGCCTCGAGCGTCTCCCAGATCCGCAGCGCGACGCGCTGCGGACCGCGTTCGGCGTCAGCCCCGGGCAGGCTCCGGATCGGTTCTTTGTCGGCCTGGCCATCCTGAGCCTGCTGTCCGACGTGGCCCAGGAGCAGCCGATGATCGGCCTGGTGGACGACGCACAGTGGCTCGATCGCGCCTCGGCGCAGGCCCTCGCGTTCGTTGCGCGCCGCCTGGAGGCGGAGTCGATCGGCGTAGTGTTCGCAGCGCGGGCGCCGAGCGACGACCTGTCGGGACTGCCGGAGCTGGTGGTCCAGGGTTTGCGCGACGACGATGCGGGCGCGCTGCTGGACTCGGTGCTAACCGGGCCGATTGACGCGCAGGTCCGCGACCGGATCGTCAGCGAGACGCGCGGCAACCCGTTGGCCCTGTTGGAACTGCCCCGGGGGTTGACGCCGGCAGAGCTCGCCGGCGGGTTCGGAATCCTCAGCGCCGCGCCGCTCTGGGGCGGATCGAGGAGAGCTTCCGGCGCCGGCTCGACGCGCTTCCGGCCGAGACACGGCGCCTGCTGCTGGTCGCGGCGGCCGATCCGGTGGGCGAGCCGTCGCTGGTGTGGCGAGCGGCCGAGCGTCTGGCGATCAGCACTGAGGCTGCGACGCCCGCAGTCGAGGCCGAGCTGATCGAGTTCAATCCCCGCGTGCGGTTTCGTCATCCGCTAGTGCGCTCGGCGGCCTACCGGTCGGCGTCGCTGCACGAGAGACATGAGGTGCACGGCGCGCTGGCGGAGCTCACTGATCCGGAGATCGATCCCGACCGACGCGCTTGGCACCGGGCGCAGGCTGCTCCGGGACCGGACGAGGCTGTCGCCGAGGAGCTCGAGCGCTCAGCCGGCCGCGCGCACGGCCGCGGTGGCCTAGCGGCGGCGGCCGCGTTCCTGAGCGCGCGGGGATGCTCACGCCCGAACCCGCTCGCCGCGCCAGGCGCCTGCTCGAGGCTGCCAGGGCGAAGCGCGACGCCGGCGCGCCCGATGCGGCACTGGGACTGCTGGTCGCGGTCGAGGCTGGCCCGCTCGACGCGCTGGTGACCGCCGAGGTTGAGCACCTGCGCGGGGACAGATCGCGTTTGATCAGAGACGCGGCGACGACGCCGCTCAGTTGCTCCTTAGCGCGGCCAGACGCCTCGAGCCGCTCGACGCCGACTCCGCGCGCGAGACGTACCTCGAGGCGCTCGAGGCCGCCATGTGGGCCAGCGATCTCGACAGCCCTGGCAGCGTGCTGGAGGCGGCCGAGGCCGCGCGCGCAGCACCCGTCGGCCCCGAACCTCCGCGCGTGGTGGATGTCCTGCTCGATGCGTTCGCGCTGCGGTGGACGGAGGGCTACGAGCCGCCGCGCCCACGATGACCGGGCGCTAGCGCTGTTTCTCGCTCTGGACGCCGACGACGAAGCCGAGCGCTGGCTCTGGCTAAGTGGTGGCAGAGCCGGGGCAGTCACCGCTGTCGAGCTATGGGACTTCGACTCCTGGCACGCCCTGGCCACTCGCCAGGTTCATTTCGCCCGCGAGACGGGCGCGCTTGTACACCTGCAGTACGCGCTCAACCTCCTCTCCTGGACCCACCTTGTCGCCGGGAGACTAGAGCACGGCGGCGCTGATGATTGAAGAAGAGGGCCTCATCGCAGAGGCGACCGGGAACCCGCAGGTTGCCTACAACGAGATGATGCTCGTGGCCTGGCGCGGCCAGGAGGCGCTGGCGTCTGCGCTGATCGAGGCCACCTTGCAGGAGGCAGCCGCGGGCGGTCTGGGGGTCATCGCCGCGACCTACGCGAGCTCCGTGCTCTACAACGGCCTCGGTCGTCACGACGCCGCGCGCGACGCCGCCTGGCGAGCATTCGAGCGCGACCCAATGGGGTACGAACCTTTCTCGTGCCGACTGGCCGAAGCGGCGTCCAGGACCGGCGACGTCGCGTCCCTCAGGGCCGCACTCGAATGGCTGTCCGAGCGGTCGCGGGTGACACCCAGCGACTGGGCGTTGGGGATCGAAGCCCGTGTCCGCGCCCTGCTCAGCGAGGGCGAAGCCGCCGATGGTCTCTATCGCGAGTCGATCGACCGACTCGGCCGCACCCGCGTCCGCCTGGAGCTCGCCCGTTCCCATTTGGTCTACGGCAAGTGGCTGCGCCGCGAGAACAGGCGAATTACGCGCGCGAGCAACTGCGGACGGCCCACGACATGCTGGCGACGATGGGCGTGGAGGCCTTCGCCGGCCGCGCCGGCCGCGAGCTGCTCGCCACGGGGGAGAGCGTCCGAAAACGTTCGGTCGAGACCCGCGACGAGCTCACTGCACAAGAGGCGCAGATCGCGCGGCTCGCCCGCGACGGACTCTCCAACCCCGAGATCGGCACCCGGCTGTTCATCAGCCCACGCACCGTCGAGTACCACCTGCACAAGGTCTTCGGCAAGGTCGGCATCAGCTCACGCAACCAACTACACCGGGCTCTCGGCGGCGATACCCCGGTCGGTGGGACTGGGGACTCGCACTAGGGAGACCTCAGACGCGACGGCGGTCCGTCGCCGTCACGCTCTCAAGTGAATGCAGGTCACAACTTGGGAGCCACTCCGTGAGCAAATGGTTGAACGGTCCCATCCAGACGCGCTTCCGGACCGTCGACGGGTTGACCATCCGCTTCGCCGAGAGCGCGAACCGGGACGATCACGCCCTGTTGTTGAGCCCGTGGCCGGAGAGCCTGTACGCGTTCGAGCCGACGTGGGAGCGGCTCGCCGAACACACGCATCTGGTGGCGGTCGACTTGCCGGGGTTCGGTCACTCCCAGCGTCGCGATGCGCTGCTGTCGCCTCAAGCGATGGGCGAGTTCGTGATTCGCGTCATCGACACATTCGGGCTGGAGAAGCCGCACGTCATCGGCCCCGACGCGTGCACCGCGGCCTCGCTCTTCGCTGCGGCCATGTATCCGGGTCGCGTGCGCAGCCTGGTCGTCGGGAGTGGGGGCGCGGCGTTCCCATTGCAACTGGGTGGCGCGCTGAAGGACTGGGTCGACGCCCCCGACCTGGAGGCGTACCGCAGCGCCGACCCACGAGAGATCGTCGCCGGCGCGCTTGCCGGCATCGAGCGGTACGCGCTTCCCGACCATGTCCGCGAGGACTACCTCTCCTCCCACGACGGCGACCGCTTCGTCGAGTCGCTGCGCTACGTACGCGCCTACCCGGCGGAGCTTCCGCTCCTGCGCGATCTGCTGCCGGAGATCCAGACGCCGGTGCAGATCATCGCCGGCGCGCGAGACCCAGCCGTGCCGCCGGTCAATGCTGAGTTCCTCCATGAGCGGCTGCCGCACAGCAAGCTCGACATCATCGACGCGGGCCACTTCACGTGGGAGGACGCCGCGGACGAGTACACGGCGCTTGTCTCCAATGGTGGGCCGGAGGCTACGCGACTGCCGGTTCTGCCGGAGCACGCTGATCGATTTCAACAAGAGATTGAACGAGCCGACAGGGAGCCTCGTCATGACCGAACAGCTTGAAACAACAGGACGCGAAGCAGTTCTCGTGGCGGAGCAGCGTCGATCCGGATGATGGGGTTTCCCGCCTGGAGGCCCTGCCGTCGCCGCGGGTGCCGTACGAGCAGGTCGATCCGTTCATCCTTGTCCACGAAGGTCGCCTCCGGCTGTCGGACATGAAGGACGTCGACACCAGGCATCCTCATCGAGGGTTCGACAACTTGTGGTACGTCCTCGAGGGATCTGTCAGCACGGGGCACAGCACCGGGCCGGGCGGAGCGATGGAGAGGGCGCGGATGACCGAAGGCGCGCTCCTAGCGCTTCGAACAGGGCGAGGTGTGTGGCACGCCGAGGCGTGGGAGCGGACGAGCGCGACGCGGGCCAGGCCGACGCCGAGTTCCGAGGCGTGCTGTTCTGGGTGAACCTCGCCCGGAAGGACAAGCAAGTCGAGCCGAGCGCACTGGCGCTGCAACCAGACGAGATCCCCGTGCGGCGGAGGGGGATGCGACGGTCCGGGTGCTAGTGGGTGAGGGCTCTCCCGTTCGTCTGGGGACGCCCGCGCTCGTCCTCGACATCGAGCTTGCCGACGGCGGGAAGGTCACCACACCAGTCCCGCCGGAGTTCCAGGGCTTCGCGTACGTGTTGGAAGGCGAGGCGGTGTTCGGCGCCAACCGGCGACCGGCGAGGCCGCCGCAGCTCGTCCTCCTCGGTCGAGGTGATGAGTTCAGGGTCACCGATGCCGCTGCCGGCACTCGGTACTCGCTCATGGCGGCGCAGCCGTACGGGGAAGCACCCGTGTTCAACGGGCCGTACGTGGACTAGATCCCGACCAAGCCCCGCCAGAGGTGATCCGATGTTCGGCCTTGATGAGAGAATCGCCGCAACCTCCGACGGCGCCCCGATCTGGATCGTTCTCGTTGTCGCAGTGCTTCTCGGACTGCGCCATGCGACCGACCCGGATCACCTTGCTGCTGTGACGACGCTCGTTGCGGGCGGACGTGAGCGCGCCGCTCGTCGCGCTGGGGAGCTAGTCTGCCTGGGGCCTTGGCCATGCGGCGACGTTGTTCGCCTTCGGCCTCCCCATCCTCATCCTCGACAGCTTTCTTCCGCAGCGCGTTCAGCAGGCTGCCGGAGACGGCGATCGGCTTCGTCATCGTCTACCTCGCCCTTCGCCTCCTCGTCCGCTGGCGCAGCGGCGACCTCCACTTCCACGCTCACCCGCACGCGCACGGTGCGCGGACGCGCCGAAGAGCCTTCGCGATCGGGCTCGTGCACGGCATGGGCGGAAGCACCGGCGTAGGCGTGCTCGTCCTCGCGTCAGTTCGTTCGACGGGCCTCGCG
This sequence comes from uncultured Actinomycetota bacterium, assembly GCA_963757805.1. Taxonomy (GTDB): domain Bacteria; phylum Actinomycetota; class Actinomycetes; order Jiangellales; family Jiangellaceae; genus CAVWSM01. The sequence continues at coordinate 118,532 of CAVWSM010000006.1, forward strand.
GTCATCTCGCTCGTGCTCCTCGCACTCTTCACCACGGTCTCCATGACCGTCGTGTCGAGCGGCTTCGGCTCGATGCTCGCTCCTCGTCCCGCCCGCGCTGCCTTGGGCGCGGTTGCGCCCGCCTTGGGCGGGGCAAGTCTGCTCTTCGGAGTCTGGTACGCGACGGCGGCCTGGAGCCTCACTCCGTACCCGTCTAAACTTGACTCCAGAGAGGAGCCCGCCATGGCAGCCCGAGCAGTAACCGCGGATGGGCGTGCACGCGTGCTCGCCGACGGCAACGAGATCCCTTTTCTCGGACTCGGCGTTTGGCAGATGCGGGACGGGCCGGAGACCGAGAACGCTGTTCGCTGGGCCGTCGAGCTCGGCTACCGCCACGTCGACACCGCGCAGCTCTACGGCAATGAGCAGAGCGTCGGCCGCGCGCTGCGCGACAGCGGCCAAGGGGGGGGGGAGACACGCAATGGGGCGTGTCGAAGGCAAGGTTGCGTTCATCACCGGAGCGGCGCGAGGGCAGGGCCGCAGCCACGCGATCCGGCTGGCCGAGGAGGGCGCCGACATCATCGCGGTGGACATCTGCTGAGCAGATCGACACGTCGCCTACCCGCTGGCGTCACCGAGGACCTGGCCGAGACGGTCGAGGCAGGTCGAGGAGCTCGACCGGCGGATCGTCGCCACCGCAGGCCGACGTCCGCGACTGGCGGCCTCAAGGAGGCGCTCGACGAGGGCGTCGCCGAGCTGGGCCGACTCGATATCGTCGGCGCCAACGCCGGCATCTCAGCTACGCCAGGACCGCCGAGCTGATCGAGGAGCAGGCCTGGCAGGACGATGATCGACGTCAACCTCACCGGCGTCTGGAACACCGTGCAAGGCCGCCATCCCACGACCTGCTGGCGGCCGGCGGCGGCTCGATCATCCTCACCAGCTCGACGGCCGGGCTCAAGGGCCTGCCCGAACCTCGGCCCCTACGTGGCGGCCAAGCACGGCGTGGTCGGGCTTGATGCGACCCTGGCCATCGAGCTGGCCCCGCACAGCATCCGGGTCAACACCGTCCACCCCACGAGCGTGAACACCCCGATGATCCTGAACGAGCCGACCTACGAGCTGTTCTGCCCGGACGTCGAGAACCCGACCGACGAGCGAGCGGCGCCGGCCTTCGGGATCGCTCAACGCCCTGCCGATCCCGTGGGTCGAGCCGCGTCGACATCACCAACATGGTGCTGTTCCTGGCCTCCGACGAGGCCCGCTACATCACCGGCACCACGCTGCCCGTCGACGCCGGTTTTTTTTTTTTTTTTTTTTTTTTTTTTTTTTTTTTTTTTTTTTTTTTTTTTTTTTTTTTTTTTTTTTTTTTTTTTTTTTTTTTTTTTTTTTTAAAAAAAAAAAAAAATGGTTCGAGAGCGTCGCCGAGGCCCAACGCCGCGCCCGGCGGCGCCTGCCACGTCGGTGTACCGGCGCTCCTCGCCGGTGCCGAGAGAGGCATCACGCTGTCCGACAACCAGGCCGCCTTCGACGAGCTCGGCTTCGCTCCCCATGTCGCCGGCCAGGCCGCCAAGCGGGATCTGACCACGACGGTGATGGGGCAACTGATCTGAGTTGCCGGTGATCATCTCGCCCACCGGCGTTCAGGCCGTCCACCCCGAGGGAGAGGTGGCGGTGGCGCGGGCGGCGGCGGCACGAGGCACGGTGATGAGCCTCAGCTCGTTCGCCAGCAAACCGCTGGCCGAGGTGGTCACGGCCACCCCCAGACCTTTTTCCAGACGTACTGGATGGGCAGCCGAGACGGACCCCGACGGATAGAGACACTGCTCGCGGAGCGAAGCGGTCGGTCTCATCGTCACGACCGACTGGTCGTTCGCGCACAGCCGGGACTGGGGCAGCCGAAGATCCCGATCGGATACCTGCGCACGATCGTCCGTTCCGCCCCCGAAGCGTGTCCGACCGCGATGGACTGGGCCTTCCTGCGGTCGGGTCGGTGCCGCAGCTCACCGTGCCCAACATGGCCACGGACAGGAGCGCCGGCCCCGACCTTCTTCGGGGCGTACGGGGAGTGGATGCAGACCGCGCCCCCGACGTGGACGACCTGGCGTGGCTGCGCAGGAGTGGGCCGGGCCCTTCATGTTGAAGGGCGTCACCAGGGTCGATGACGCAAGAGGGCCGTCGACATCGGCGTCACGGCGATGAGCGTGTCCAACCACGGCGGGAACAACCTCGACTCCACCCCCGCCTCCATCCGCGCCTTGCGGCGGTGGCGGAGCAGTCGGCGGCGACATCGAGGTCGTGCTCGATGGCGGTGTCCGGCAGGAGGCGGCGACGTGGTGAAGGCGCTGGCCTGGGCAGCACGCGTGATGATCGGCCGCGCCTACCTGTGGGGCCTCGCCGCAACGGACGGCCGGCGTGGAGAACGTGCTCGACATCCTCCGCAACGGCATGGACTCGGCCTCCTCGCCTCGGCCGGGAGTCGGTCCGCGACCTGACGCCAAAAAAAAAAAAAAAAAAAAAAAAAAAAAAAAAAAAAAAAAAAAAAAAAAAAAAAAAAAAAAAAAAAAAAAAAAAAAAAAAAAAAAAAAAAAAAAAAAAAAAAAAAAAAAAAAAAAAAAAAAAAAAAAAAAAAAAAAAAAAAAAAAAAAAAAAAAAAAAAAAAAAAAAAAAAAAAAAAAAAAAAAAAAAAAAAAAAAAAAAAAAAAAAAAAAAAAAAAAAAAAAAAAAAAAAAAAAAAAAAAAAAAAAAAAAAAAAAAAAAAAAAAAAAAAAAAAAAAAAAAAAAAAAAAAAAAAAAAAAAAAAAAAAAAAAAAAAAAAAAAAAAAAAAAAAAAAAAAAAAAAAAAAAAACCCCCCCCCCCCCCCCCCCCCCCCCCCCCCCCCCCCCCCCCCCCCCCCCCCCCCCCCCCCCCCCCCCCCCCCCCCCCCCCCCCCCCCAAAAAAAAAAAAAAAAAAAAAAAAAAAAGAGGCCTCGATCAACCTATCCAGGGATGGATTGCAAGGTATCAAAGGGTCTTCGTGCCGGTTGTGTTTATTAGCCTCGGCGTGTTCGTCATTATTGATTCCGGCATATTGGATGTGTTTGCGTAACAGTCGTCCACGCATCCGTCCCGCCCAGGGCACTTTTCAGCTGTTCAACGCGCGCCCTCCCAGCCACTCACCCGTGAGAGCCCGGCAACGGGCCGAGCAGCTGGCCGCCGTCGGCGATGAACTCCGATCCGGTCGAGAAGCTAGCGTCGTCGGACGCGACGAACAGCACCAGGCGCGTGATCTCCTCAGGCTCGGCCATGCGTGGAATGGCGAAGTCCGCTATCAGGGCATCCACGGACGGCGCGGCGTCCGGCCTGGCCACCGCCGCGAACGCTACGACGTCCAGCCCGGCCGCCATCGAGGTTCGGACGGGGCCGGGGTGAATGGAGTTGACGCGGATGTTTTGGCGCGAGAGCTCCAGCGCCGCCGTCTTGGTCATACCGCGCACGCCCCAGCTGCTGGCCGCGTACGACGCTGTCCCGAATCCGCTCCAAATACCGCCCGTTGAGGAGATGTTGACGATCGCGCCGCTGCCGGCCTTGCGCATCGAGGGCACCACCGCGCGGATCCCCAGATATTGGCCGGTCAGGTTGATGTCGATCACGCGGCGCCAGGCCGCTGGCTCGGTCTCCGCGATCGGTTCGTAGCGCAGGACACCCGCGTTGTTGACCAACACGGAGACCGGGTCGAAGGCGTCCTCGGCTGCCGCCATAGTCGCTGCCCAGTCGGCTTCGCTCGTAACGTCGAGATGGGAGAACATCGCGTGATTGCCCAGCTCGTTGGCAAGCATTCGCCCCTCCTGGTCAAGCACGTCTGCGTATCAATACGTTCGCCCCCTCGGCGACGAAGCCGCGCGCGTAGCTTGCACCCATTCCACGGGCACCGCCCGTGACAATCACGGTCCATTTGACGAAACGTTTCATGACTTGTAGCGCGGTCGCGGTGTACTTGTGTGTTCACCTCTCATGCTTGGATGCTGCGCGGCGCAGGGCGGTTGTGCATCGTGGTCGCCCCCTGGTGCGAGCCGCAGTGTTTCGGGCATTCCTGTTAGGGGCGGCGGTGGGCGGCGGTGGGCAGGGGCTGGGATCGTTGGGGGTGCGGCCGTAGGGTCCTCGGAGCAGCCTGTTCCGGTGAGGCCGCGCAGGAGGTGGGCAGCACGCAGGTGCCCGGGCAACCGTTGTCGGCTCAGTTCGGCCTGCTTGAGCGTGAGGTCGAGCTGGCGGTGGTCGACCGGCTGCTCGCCGCGGCCCAGGCCGGCGGGCGGTTGTTGGCGATCGAGGGGCCGCCGGGGATCGGTAAGTCCGCGCTGATCGCGCAGGCGAAGGCCTTGGGTCAAGCGGCCGGGGCGCAGGTTCTTGGCGGGCGCGGCTCCGAGCTGGAGCGGTCGTTCTCCTACGGCGTGGTGCGGCAGCTGTTCGAGCCGTTCCTGGCCGCGCTGCCGGCGCAGGAGCGAGCCGAGTTGTTTGTCGGCGCGGCGGGTTTGGCGGCGCCGCTGTTCGATCCCGACAGTTCGCGGCCGAGCCGGCCGCCGATTCGTCGTTGCCGACGCTGCACGGCCTGTACTGGCTGACGGCGAACGTGGCCGACCGCGGGCGGCTGCTGCTGGCGGTCGACGACCTGCACTGGTGCGACCTGCTCTCGCTGCGCTGGCTGGCCTATCTGCTGCCCCGGATCGACGGGCTGGACGTGTGGGTGGTGGTCGGTCTGCGGCCCGGGGAGCCGGGGCGGACCCGGGCGTGGTGGCCCAGATCGTCTCCGACCCGCTGGCGACCGTGGTTCAGCTCGCTCCGCTGAGCCCGGCGGCTGTCGCGCGGTTGCTGCGGGAGACGTTGTCCGCTGCCGACGACGTCTTCTGCGTCGCCTGCCACGCGGAGACCGGCGGCAATCCGCTGCTGTTGCGCGAGCTGGTGCACGCGATCGTTGCCGAAGACCTGGCCCCGACCGAACAGAACGTGCCCCGCCTGCGTGAGCTCGGGGCGCGGGCCGGCGCACGCACCGTGGCGGTGCGCCTGTCGCGGCTGCCGCCGGAGGCGACCAGGCTGGCGCAGGCGGTCGCCATCCTGAGCGACGACGCCGATGCCCGGCAGGCGGCCGCGCTCGCCGACCTGGAGGAGCAGGCCGCCTCCGAGGCGGCCGTCGCACTCGCCCGCGCCGACATCCTGCACCCTCAGCCGCCGTTCGGGTTCGTCCATCCGCTGATCCGAGCTGCCGTCTACGAGGCGCTCACCCCCGCCGCGCGCGACCGCGGGCACACCCGGGCGGCCCGGCTGCTCGAGGCCGCCGGGGCGGAGCCCGAACGGGTGGCCGCGCACCTGCTGCTGGCACCCCCGTCCGGCGATCCGGGTGTCGTCACAGTGCTGCGCGAGGCCGCACGCCGGGCGGGCTCCCGCGGTGCCGCGGAAAGCGGGGTCGCCTATCTTCGCCGCGCGCTGGCCGAGCCGCCCCCCGACCCCGAGCGCGCCGAGCTGCTGCTCGAGCTCGGCTCCGTCGAGGCACTCATCAGCGGCAGCGACGCGGTCGAGCACCTGCAGGAGGCGCACGGACTGCTCGACGACCCGATCCGGCGAGCGGAGACTGCCCTCGCACTCGGCCATCAGCTCACCCTCTTTCGCCCCGACGAGGCGGACGCCGTCTTCACGCAGGCGCTCGACGAGCTCGGCGGCGCTGAATCCGAGCTCCAACGTCTGCTCGAAGCGGCAATCATCGTCAACGCGCTTTACGAGCCGCGCCTCCATCTCCAGACCATCGAGCGGCTGGAGCGCATCCGCAACCGGCCCGGGGACACGACCCTCGGCGAGAAGAGGCTGCTCGGGCTGCTCGCCTACCACGACGCGCTGGCAGGAGCGCCGGCTGCCGTCCCGATGGCGCGCCGGGCAGCCGCTCGCGGAACGTTGCTCGAGGCAGGGAACCCGCCGGCAGCCTATACCGTGCCCCCCTCTGTTCTCGCGATGGCCGACCTCGACGCAGCGCTGGTCGCCTACGAGGACGCACTCGCGGATGCACACCGGAACGGCTCGATCCTCACCTTCGCGGCGGTGAAGGGCTTTCGCGCGCAGGCCTTCGTGTGGCGAGGCGAGCTGGCCGAGGCCGAAGCCGACGGCCGCGAGGCACTCGCCGCCTGTGAGGCGTGGGGGACCCCCTGGCGCCTCGAGGCGCACTTGGTCGCCTATCTTGCCGACTCACTTATGGAGCAGGGCAAGCTCGACGACGCCGCAACCGCGCTGGCCCGTGCCGGATCCGAGCCGACAGCCGGTAGCGCGTCGTCGCTCTTCCTCGGTGATAGCCGCGCGCGCCTGCGCATCCTGAGGGGCGACGTGGCCGGCGGCGTACAGGAGCTGCTCGAGGTGGGTCGCCGCTTCGAATCCATCGGCGGCCGCAATCCGGCTCTCTTGGCCTGGCGCTCGCAGGCCGCGCTCGCGCTCCTGCAGCTCGGTGAGCAGGACGAGGCCCGCCGGCTGGCGGCCGAAGAGCTCGAGCTCGCGCGCACCTGGGGCGCGCCGAGGGCGCTGGGCGCGGCCCTGCGCGCCGCGGGACTCGTCGAGGGCGGCACACAGGGACTCGCACTGCTCGAGGAGGCCGTCCAGGTGCTCGCCGACTCGCCGGCGCGGCTCGAGCACGCCAAGGCGCGCACCGAGCTGGGAGCGGCACTACGCCGCGCCAACCGCCGCGCCCAGGCGCGCGAACAGCTTCGGCAGGCGGTCGAGCTGGCCACCCTTTGCGGCGCGCCCCGCTCGCCGCCCGCGCCGAGACCGAACTGCTCGCCACCGGGGCCGGCCCCGGCGGATCTCCCTCAGCGGCGTCGGGTCGCTCACCCCCAGCGAACGACGCGTCGCCGAGCTGGCCGCCGAAGGCCCCACCAACCGCGAGATCGCCCAAGCGCTGTTCATCACCACCAGGACGGTCGAGGTCCACCTCACCAGCAGCTACCGCAAGCTCGGCATCAGCTCCCGCTCACAACTCGCGGCAATACTCACCCAACCAGCCCCCGCCTAGCGAGACAGCCGGAGTTCGTGATCTTCGGTTGAGCCGGCGACATCAATACCGCTCGGCTTCACCGCGTCGGCCAAGACAACCACTACTCAGGACGAGACAGCCGCCGACGCATAGGCCGTCCCATAGGTCGAGGCGAGAATGCCGCCATCGACCGGCAGCTCGACGCCGGTGATGTGCGCGGAAGCATCCGAGGCGAGGAAGCACACGGCGTCGGCGATTTCCTCCGGCGTGCCCATCCTTCCCTGCGGAGCCAGCCGGGCGGCGAGCTGCTCGGCCTCGGCATCGTCGACGGGAGCGTCGGAACCGGCCACCATCTTGGTCATCTTGGTCCGGATATTGCCCGGCAGCACGGCGTTCACGCGCACGCCGGTCGGCGCCACCTCGACCGCGGCAGTCTTGGTGAGACCGATCACGCCATGCCGCCTCGGCACCGCTCCGGCGACATGTACGCAGGGCTGCCGGCAATCAACTCCGGTGGGGTGCTGGGGGCATCCCCGACAGTTGACGCGATGCCGAAGTCGGTGAGGACGACGCGCCCGCCGCCGCAGAGTTGCACGTTGCCCGGCTTCACATCGCAGTGCACGATGCCCGCTCGATGGATCGCCTGCAGCGCGTCGAGCAGGCGCAGCCCGAGGCTCGTCGCCAGGTCGACCGGCAGCGGTCCTTGATTGTGGAGTATTTCCTCGAGCGTCTGCCCCGGCAGGGCCTCCATGATGATCCAGGGATACCCGGCGTCCTCGGCGATGTCGTAGACGCGCACCGTCCCCGGGTGGTCGACCCGGGCGGCCATCTGCGCTTCGTGGAGCAGGCGCGCCCGAGCTGCGATGCGCTCCTCGTCGTCATGCAAGCCGGTGAAGGCGATTCCCTTGATTGCGACGACACGGTGCAGCACGACGTCCTCCGCGAGCCACACCACTCCCATGCCGCCACGGCCCAGCAGGCGTCGCAGCCAGTAGCGACCCGCCACCTGTTGCGCAGCCGTCCCGATCGTGGAATGCCCGGCGATCACGGCGGGCAACGTGGGCTGGGTGGTGTCTCGCGCTTCATTTGTTGGGTGCATCGGCGGCGAGTTCCTTGTACGGCGCCGTCAAGCCTGCCCGCACCAGGCGCCAAAGCTTGCCTCGCTGGCGATAGAGGTAGTAGGCGGCGAGGACGAGATACACGATGGAGATGACGACGAGCTCCAGCCCGTGGGCGGAGGCAGGTATCACGGCGCCGAGCGCGAACTGCGCGAAGAACAGCCCGAAGAGCAGCCCAGCCTCGCGCACCGTGAGCGACAGGTTGACAAGCAGCGCCAGGGCGAAAACGGACTGCGCGGCGGTCAGCAGCAGCTCTTGACGCTGCTCGCCGACGAGCGGCAGGCCGCTCGTGGTTCCCGCTGCCACGGAGAAGATGATGGGCAGCGCCCCGAGGAGCAGGGTCCACTGGTTGATCTTGGACGAGACCAGGGTCGCCAGCGCCTCGGTGGTGCGCAGCCGCCACGCGAACATGAACGCGACGAGCAACTCGGGGGCCTCCGAGGCGAGAGGGGCGACCCACTGCACCAGCAGGAACTCACTGATACCGAGGCTTTGGCCGGTATCGACGAGCGCCTCGGCGAAGGCTTCGGCAACAAGGATGATGACGGCCGCGGCGGCGAGGAACAGCGCTGCCACCGCGACGCGTCGTGGCCTCTTGGGGAACGCCCCGATCCACGCGGCTGGGCCGACGAGGTACGGCGGCTCGCTGGGGCTCCCGGCGACCCTGACGATGTACGCGACAAACAATCCAACGAGCACAACGGCGTCGAGCAGGGTTACGGACTCCTTCAGCGGCAGCGTCAGCCCGTAGACGCAGGCGATCGCGAGGTAGGCGAACTCGACCGACTTCGTGCGCGGGAGTGTGATCGCACTGTGGGGCTGGCCGCGCCGCCGCCACCTAAACCAAGCCACGAACACCACCAGTGACCAACCGACACCGATCAGGAGGCGGTTGGCGCCGGTCATGTTGGCGAGCGCGAGCGAGCAGGGCGACTCCCCACTCGCCCCGGGGGGTTTGCAGTCGGCGCCGTATTGCTCGAAGGCCTCGCCGCCTTGCCACGCAAAGACTGCACTGACGGCGTACTCGGGCAGCACCGCGATGAGCGCCAGGATGCCGATAGCGAGCCCGGCCGAAATGTCGAGCTGAGCGACCTCGGCCGCCCAGGAGACCAAGAACGCGGCCCCGACAACCGCGAGCCCGAATATGGCTGCGGCCACGGCGGGCGCGGTGTCCCCACCCGAGAGCTGCAACCACACCCCGGGCAGGGTTGCCGCCACAACGAGGGCGAGGACCAGGGCAGAGGCGCCGGAAGGCTTTGCCCCCGACATGCGTGACCCAGTGTTCCTGGGCGGCAATGCTGTCGGGGGCTCCGACGTGCGGGTCACGGGCCGGGGTGGTCCGGGACCGCGTTGGGGAGTCATGCAGCTACCTCCAATGCGACCTCACGGCCCGTGTGGGTGCGCCGCGATTTGGGATCAACCGACGCATGCAACGGCTCCGATCGTGGTCGCCCGACACATCGCCCGGCATCGTGGACGCCCCCGGATCAGCCCCGCAGTGTTTCGTCAGCCCCGCTAGAGAACGGGGCGATGCGCGAGGCAGGGGAGACCAAAACACTGCGGGGCGGATCCGGGTAGGTCCACGGCGCGAAACCGGCCGTGGCCGAGCATGGTCAAGTCATGTCCGAGGCGGGCGCAGCATGAGTAGTGACCTGGGGAGCGTCGGTCTTTACGTAGCGTTCCTCGTGCCGCCGCTGCTGCTCGGTTTTGCCATCCAGGCCTGGCTCCGCAGGACGTTCAGCCGCTACTCCCAGGTGCCGCTTGCCAAGGGGCTGAGCGGGGGGCAAGTCGCCCGCGAGATCCTCGACAGCAACAGCCTGGCGGATGTCCCTGTTCAGGAAGCTCAGGGTGGTCCGCTCTCCGACTACTACGACCCGCGCAATCGCCAGCTCCATCTGTCCGGGCCCGTGTATGCGCCGCCAACGGTGAGCGCGGCGGCGGTGGCCGCGCATGAGAGCGGACACGCGCTCCAGCAGGCGCGCCGCTACGCCCCATTCCGGCTGCGAGCGGCGATATTTCCCGTGGCCGCCTTCGCGTCGAGTGCGTGGATCTGGCTCCTGCTGATCGGCGCGTTGCTCGGGGCTTTCAACCTCGTGGCGCTCGCGCTGGTGCTCTACGCCGTCGCTGTGGCGTTCCACATCGTGACGCTGCCTGTCGAGTTCAACGCCTCCCGCCGCGCCTCCGTACAGCTGCGAGAGCTCGGCCTTGTCGGCACATCCGAGCAGGCCGGAGTGCAGAAGGTGCTGACCGCGGCCGCGATGACCTACGTCGCAGGCGCTCTGGCTGCTCTCTCGCAACTCCTCTACTACCTGGTCGTCTTCTTCGGCAGGCGAGAGTAGTGGGCAGTCGCCCGTCCGGTCCTAGCGGTGCTGCCCAATCACTGCGGCTCATATCCGGGGGCATCCACGATGCGACCCCCGCCTCGCCAGCGCACAGTCGGACACATGTTGACGGAGCCTCGCAGTTTGATCGGGCCGTGAACCTCCCGCCGGTGCCTACGAATCTGGCCACGGCCGCGGGTTGGTCGTGGCGGGTCCTCGTCTCCGCCGCAGCTTTGATCGCCGTGCTCGCGCTGCTCTGGTACGTGCGCGTCATCGTGCTGCCGGTCATGCTGGCGCTGACGATCGCACCGGTACTGGCTCCCGTCGCCCGGTCGCTCCGACGGCGACTGGGGCGCCCTGCTGCTGCGATCGCCCTCATCGGCGGACTCGTGGTCGTGGCCGGGCTGATCGCGATCGTGACGGCCTCGGTCATCGCGCAGTACGACCAGCTGGTCGACTCGGTCTCGCGGGCGGTCGACGACATCACGAAACAGCTCGAAGGCGAACCGTTCAATCTCTCCCTGAACGGTGCCGACGATCTTCAATCATCCCTGTCCGGTGTCTGGGGAGAGGCCGGGGGCTACCTCGTTTCAGGCGTCCAGGCGGGTGCCGCTTTCGTCACCGGCCTGGTGCTGGCCGTCGCCGTTCTCTACTTCGTACTCCGCGACGGCGAGGCGTTCTGGGCCTGGATCGTCCAGCGTTTCACGCCGGATACGCGGTCGGTGATCGACCGGGTGGGGCGGCGGGCCTGGGCGGTGCTCGGCGGCTTCGTCCGGGGCACGGCGCTCATCGCCGCGGTCGACGCCACACTCATCGGGATCGGACTCTGGCTGCTGGGCGTACCGCTCGCATTCGCCCTCGCCGTGATCGTCTTTCTGGGCGCGTTCGTGCCGTTCATCGGCGCGTTCGTCTCGGGCCTCGTGGCCGTTCTGGTCGCCTTCGCGGACGGCGGCTGGGGGATCGGACTCGCGGCCCTGGGGATCGTGCTGGCCGTGCAGTTCATCGAGGGAAACTTCCTGCAGCCGATCATCCAGAGCCGCACCGTCGACCTGCATCCGGCTGTGATCCTGCTCGCGGTCGCCGCCGGTGCGTCGCTCTTCGGGATTCTCGGCGCCTATCTCGCGGTGCCCGTGACCGCGGTCGTCTTCGCCGTCGTCGGCTCGCTCGGGTCAGAGGTGACGGTGCCCGACGCCGTCCCGGAGAACGCTGGATAGCAAGGAGCGGGCGGGCATGACCACGAGGGCCGGGGGCGACATCGGGCTGATAGCAGGGGGCGATTCGTTGGCTGAAACCGAACCCCGGACCGAGACCAAGGCTGCGAGCGCACGCACGTGGTTTCGGTACGCCCTTCCCGGTGCCTGGGTGGCGCTGGTCTTCGCGTCCTCGTCCTTTACTCCCTCGCTGCTGCCGCGTAGCGCCCTGTCCCAGGGTGTGTTGTGTGGCGTCACGGCCTCCATTGGCTACGGCCTCGGGGTCGTTGGGGCCTGGGTGTGGCGGGAGTTCGCCAACCGCGACGCGCGCCCCGCAGGACGTCGATCCTGGCGGATCTTCGTCGTCGCCGGCACGGTGCTCGTCGTCGTGTCACTCCTGCTCGGCCAGCGGTGGCAAGGGCAGCTCCGCGACCTCGTGGGAGCCCCTGCTGACAGCCCGTTCCGCGTCGTCATTACCCCCATCGCGGCTGCCGTGGTCTTCGCGTTCACCATCGCGCTGGGTCGAGGTCTGCGTTGGGTCTACCGGTGGGTGGCGAGGCAGCTGTCGCGCTGGATCGGGCCCAGGGCGGCACGGGCCACGGGACTGGGTAGCTGTTGCCACGACCACGGTCCTGCTGGTCAGCGGTGTGCTGGTCGACGGGGTGATCTCGTTGGCGGACCGCAACTTCGGACTCCGCGACACGATCACCCCGGAGGGGGTCGAGCGGCCGAACAGTCCGCTCCGCTCCGGGAGCCCGAGTTCGCTGATCGAGTGGGACTCCCTCGGCCGCCAAGGCCGCACCTTCACCGGGAGCGGTCCGACGGTTGAGCAGATCTCCGCGTACAACGGCTCTGCGGGCACCGAACCAATCCGCATCTACGCCGGCTCATCTTCCGCCGACAACCCCGAGGTCCGCGCCCAGCTCGCCGTCCGAGACCTTGAGCGAGCGGGGGGTTTCTCGCGGGCGTACCTCATGGTGACAACGACGACTGGCACCGGCTGGCTGGACCCGAGCGCCATGGACTCGTTCGAGTACGTCACCGGTGGCGACTCGGCGATCGTCGGGATGCAGTACTCCTACCTGCCGTCCTGGATCTCCTACTTCGTGGACCAGCGCAAGGCCCGGGCGGCCGGGCGTGGCCTCTTCGATGCCGTCTACGACCGCTGGTCGGAACTGGCGAGCGATGCGCGCCCCAAGCTCATCGTCTTCGGCGAGAGCCTCGGGTCCTTCGGAGCAGAGGCCGCGTTCAGTGGCGAGCACGACCTGGCCAACCGTACGGATGGCGCCCTCTTTGTCGGACCTCCGAGCTTCAGCACGTTGTACCGGGAGTTCACCGACACCCGTGACGGCGGCAGCCCGGCGGTGGAGCCCGTCTACCGGGAGGGCCGACAGTGCGGTTCACCAATGATGCCGACGAGGACATCGCACCGGCATCGCAGACGTGGGACGGAACAAGGGTGCTCTATGCACAGCATCCGTCCGACCCGATCGTGTGGTGGAGCCCCGATCTCCTGTTCCGGATGCCGGACTGGCTCCGCGAGTCGCGTGGCCACGACGTCCTCGAGGAGATGATGTGGATGCCGTTCGTGACCTTCTGGCAAGTGACCGCCGACTTGCCCGTAGCGCTCAACGTGCCAGCAGGACACGGCCATCGCTACGGCGCAGAGTACGTCGACGCCTGGGCGACAGTGCTACAACCCGACAACTGGACGTCCAGCAAAGCTGCCCAGCTCAGACAACTCATCGAGCTGGAGCAGGACGAGCCGTGACCGTACGCCAAGTGTTCCGAGAGTGCGATGACGCCTCGCTCGGTACCCGTCCTAAACTGACGCAAGATTGGAGCCCGCCATGGCAGCCGGAGCAGTAACCGCGGATGGGCGTGCGCGCGTGCTCGCCGACGGCAACGAGATCCCTCTTCTCGGACTCGGAGTCTGGCAGATGCGGGACGGGCCGGAGACCGAGAACGCGGTTCGCTGGGCGCTCGAGCTCGGCTACCGCCACGTCGACACCGCGCAGCTCTACGGCAATGAGCAGAGCGTCGGCCGGGCGCTGCGCGACAGCGGTCTGCCGCGCGAGGACGTCTTCATCACCACCAAGTTCCTTCCCGCGCGGAGGGACGCGGAGGCGGAGGCGCAGCGGAGCCTGCAACGGCTGGGCATCGACCAGGTGGACCTCTACCTCGTCCACTGGCCGCAGGGCGAGCCGACGTGGGCTTGGCCCGGGATGGAGCGTGCGCATGAACGCGGCTATGCGCGCTCGATCGGCGTCTCGAACTACGGCGTGAGCGAGCTCGACGAGCTGCTGTCGGTCGCCGAGATCCCGCCGGTCGTCAATCAGGTCCAGTTCAGCCCGTTCGAGTTCCGGCGGAAGCTGCTCGAGGCGTGCGAGGCGCGCAATGTGGCGCTCGAGGCCTACAGCCCGCTCGGCACCGGACGGTATCTCTCGGACAAGCGTGTGCGCCAGATCGCCGAGCGCGTTGGCCGCACGCCGGCTCAGGTGCTTCTCCGCTGGTCCGTACAGCGAGATCTCATCGTTCTCCCGAAGTCGACGCACCGCGACCGAATCGAGGGGAACGCCCAGATCTTCGACTTCACGCTCTCCGATGTGGACATCGCTGCGCTCGACGCGCTCGACCGGACCGGCGGCACCGGGGGCAGTTGAGCTCGCGTGGCGGTAACGCGGCGAGCCCGGGCGGCTAGGTCTCGAACTCCGAAGCGAAGAGGTAGCCGACTGCAAGGCTGCGATAGGGCCGCCAACGCTCGGCGATGTGCAGCACTTCCGCCTCGGTCGGCATCTGGTCGAGGCCGTAGACGTTCCTGATCGCCCGCCGGAGTGCGAGGTCACCCGCCAGGACGACATCCGGACGGTCGAGGGCGATGATCAGAAAGCCGCGCACGGTCCACGGACCGATGCCAGGGATCGCGGTGAGCGCCGCCTCGATCTCCTCATCGGAGCTTTGCTGGAGGGTCTCGTCGCTGAGCTCACCCGTGGCGAACCGACCAGCGAGTGCACGTAGCGTCTCAACCTTGCGCCGGGACATCCCCGCACGCCGGAGCTCTTCTGGGTCGGCGTCGAGGATCTCCTCCGGCCGAGGTAACCGCCCACCGAACAGAGCCTCCAGACGGGTAAGGATTGCTCGCGTGGCGCGCACCGATAACTGCTGCCCGACGATCTGGAACACGAGCGCACCGTAGGCGTCCATCGTCGGGAGCTCTGCCATCCAGGCGCGTGGATCGAAGTTCGGGTGCTTGTCGATGAGTCGCGCAAGCACTGGGTCCGCGTCGCGCAGGCGCTTACGGGCCGCGGCGTACCGCTCGGTCATGACCTCATGCAACACGAGATCCGCGCAGATGCGCCCCCGCGGACCACCAGCCGGACCACGTAGCCGACTAGGCATCCCCGCCGGGGACTTCACGGACGCGAGCGCCGCCCGTGCGAGCGCACATTGGTCGCACGCCGACCGGAGTGCGAGATCCGCACTCCGAGAGTCCTGAAGGAGGACCCACATGAGCGACCACAACAACAGCCCCCGCGGGGTGGCCGAGCCGGCCATCGACATCGGCGACAGCTACGTCTTCCCCAGCCCGTCCCGGCCGGGCCAGCTGGTGCTCGTCATGACCGTCTTCCCCAACGCTCAGCCGGGAGCGCTGTTCTCGGACGCCGCCAGCTACCGGTTCCGCGTCCGACCCGTGACCATCCCGGCCAGCGGCCCCGGCTCGCGCTTCGAGGTCGGCACGGATGAGTACGACATCACCTGCACGTTCGCGGCGCCGGTGACGACGGACGGCGCCGGGAACTCTGTGCAGGAGGGCATGTGCCACGCTCCCGAACGGTGCCACGGTCTCCTTCCGCGTCAACGACGAGCAGGGCGCCGAGGCGCCCGGCGCGCGCGTCTTCGCCGGGCTGCGCATGGACCCGCTCTTCAACGACTCCACCGGCGTACGTCGAAACGCTCGGGACCCGGCGGCTCGCCTTCCAGGCGAACGGCACCAACGGGGCCGATGGATGGGACATCCTGGGCATCGTCGTCGAGCTCGACGTCGCCACGATGCTCGGGCGAGCGCCGGGAACGCTGTTCGCCGTCGCCGCGGAAACGGTCACGGCCGGCAAGTTCCCGGTGCGCCTGGACCGGTTCGGGCGTGCCTTTGTGAAGGGCCAGATGCTCGGCGAGCTCGGAGCCGACACGGTCAATCGCGACCTCGACCTTCGTGAGCTCTGGAACCAGGAAGACCCCTTCGAGCTGGCGCCGAACTACCTCGGCGCCTATCGCGCCCGGCTGAACGCCAACCTGGCCGTCATGGACGGCATCGACGGAAAGATCGACTGGCCCTGCAGCCGGATGGGACCCACCCGCTGACCGAGCTGTACCTGGGCGACTACCAGGTCGTGGACGTCGCGAAGCCGTACGCCGAGGACAGCTACCTCGAGATCGAGCAGGCGCTGCTGCAGGGCCGCGCGCACGCGACCTCCGGTGGCCGGTCGCTCAACGACGACGCGGGCGACACGAATCTCACGTTCGTCATCACGGGCGGGAATGGCCCGCGCATCAGCGACGGTGTCGACCAGGCGACCGTGCGAGCGTCGGACAGCTTCCCCTACCTGGCGCCGCCGAATCCCGACCCGGCCGTCGCCGGCAGGGCCCTGGCCCCCTCCAAGGTCGCCGACCAACTCGCCTTTCTCCAAGCAGCCGGTCTGGCGAGCCGCTGAGCAGCCTGAAGGCCCGGGGGAGCAATCCCCGGGCTCGACGGGAGGAGATTCATTGATGAGCGGACAGCGGGCCTGTGACGACGGCGGGGGTCATCGCCGTCGGGAACCTCGAGGCGCGGATCGACGGTCAAGTCTCACGAGCGACGGGGGGACGGCTCACCGTCGGCGAGCGCGTCGAGCTGGTCGAGTTGATCGCGCTTGCGGGGCCACGTGCTGGGCCGCATTGCCGACGCCGAGCGGGCCGCGGCGATGGCGGACGAGCTCGTCGGCCAGGTGCCGAGCGACGCCCGGTCCTTCGTGGCGCGCGCCAGGACGAGGGGCGTCTTCCACCGGTTCGCGTCGGCCCTGACGGACCTCGACACCGCGGCCGCCTTGGGGGGCGACCGCGTCGACCTCGACGCGGAGCGCGCCGCGATCTATCAGGCGCTCGGACGCTACGACGAGGCGCTCGCGATCCGTCGACTGGCCGTTGACAGTCATGCTGACTTCAGCGCGCTGGCAGCTCTCGCAGGGGTCTACGGCGAGCGCGGCGAGATGGACGAGGCGGAGCGCTGGTTCAGGGCGGCGACACGTTGCTACCGCGGCACCTCGCCGTTCCCGCTGGCGATGCTGGAGTTCCAACGCGGCCAGCTGTGGATGGAGCACGACGATCTCCGCCGTGCCCGCGCCTGGTGCGATGCGGCGGTCCGCCGGCTTCCGGCCTACGTCCCCGCGCAGGGCCACCTAGCCGAACTCGACGCTGCCCTGGGGGAGACGGCGGCGGCCATCGCCCGCCTTCGGCCGCTGGCGCTCGCATCCGACGATCCCGATTACGCGACGCAGCTCGCCCGCATCCTGGGCGACGCCGGCCAAGCCGAGGAGGCGCAGACCTGGCGTGGCAAGGCGGAAGCCCGCTATGACGAATTGCTCGCGCGTCACCACGATGCGTTCGCCGATCATGCCGCCGAATTCTGGCTCACGATCGGCGGCGATCCCGAGCGAGCGCTCTGGCTCGCGCGGCAGAATCTTTCACTCCGCCAGACCCCTCGTGCCCGCGCGCTCGTGCGCCGCTCGAGGTCCCTTGTGACCATCTCTTGATTAATAGACACAGGCGGGAGTTACCGGCCCCGACTCCCTCGATCTGACTGAGGCCGGCTCAGTGCTCGTCGCGTGTCCGCGCTTCGGAACGGGGCAGTCGTTCCCGGAGATCGGGCGGTGTTATCTCGAGCAGCTGCTCCGGCCGCATCGGCAGGTCGAGCAGGCTCAACTTTGCGTAGCTTCGGCGCGCGTGGAGTCCTGAGTCGAGCCGCAGAACCTGGCCTGCCTCGATTATGTAGGCCAGGTCGAGGGCCGCAGTCCCCGTGACTGGCTGACCGGGATTGCCGTCGAGTCGCAGTTGGGCGCCGCCCGAGTCATGCGGAACATGGAGCGACACGACGTCCTCGACGCCGAGTACGAGCGCCCGGCTGATGCCCGACATGGGGGCCACCGGTGTGATGACCATCGCGGCTGCAAGGGGGGATACTAGTGGCCCTCCCGCCGCGTAGTTGTAGGCCGTCGAACCCGCCGGAGTCGAGACAACGAGCGCATCGCATCGGTAATAGCCGTACGGCGCCCCGCCAACCGACAGGTCGACCGTGACGACGGCTCCGTGCACGGGCCCGGCAAGCACAACGTCGTTGAACGCGACCTCGTCAACCGGCTCGGCATTCGTCTCATCGGTGCGCGAGACACGGATCATGCCGTAGGGCTCGATCGAGTACGAGCCACGCACGAGCTGGGCCAGCGCATCCGACAGCCCATCCGGCGAGATCTCGATCAGGAAGCCAAGGTGGCCGTGGTTGACACCGAGCACCGGCACCGGACGTTTCCACACCAGGCGCATTGCGCCAAGCATGGTGCCGTCGCCACCCAGACTCACGATGCCAGTCACGGTCTCGACAAACACGCGGTCGTCAACGCACGGGACAGCAGTCTTGACTCGTTGCCTGTCGATGTTGCGAGCAACAACTGTGACGCCTTGCTGACCGGCCCAATCGGCGATGGTCTGGACCGAGTCATCAACAGTCTTTGTCGGGTGCAGGACCAGTCCGAGGTTTGTTGCCACGCCCACACGACGAGCCTAGCCGGGCTGGCTACAGCGGTTTGTCAACGTGCATCCGGGAGCACTACTTGCCGAGGTCTTCGGCGGACACGGTGCAGGAACTCCTGCTCAACGGCATTGTCGGTGCGAGCGATTGCCGCGTCGTACGCCGCCGCCGCCTCGGCGTCACGGCCGAGCCGGCGCAGCAGGTCGGCGCGGATCGCGTGGAAGAGGTAAAAGCTGTCGAGGTCAAGCTTGTCCACGATGCGCAGCGCCGCTTGCGGCCCTTCCACCTCGGCCACCGCGACAGCTCGGTTGAGCTTGACGACCGGCGAAGGCGTCATCGCGAGCAACTGGTCGTACAGCTGCAGGATCTGCGACCAGTCCGTCTCGCCCGCCGTTGCGGCATCGGTGTGCACGGCCTGGATCGCCGCTTGGATCTGGTACGGCCCAGGCTGGTTGCGCCGCAGGCAAGCTCGTACGATCGCCTGCCCCTCCGCGATGAGATCGCGGTTCCACCGCGTGCGGTCCTGTTCGGCGAGCCGTAACAGGTCGCCGTCCGGGGTGACGCGGGTCTCCCGCCGCGACTCGATCAGCAGCATGAGCGCGAGCAACCCCATGACCTCGGGCTCGTCGGGCATGAGCTCGGCGAGCAGCCGCCCCAGCCGGATCGCCTCCGCGCAGAGGTCATCGCGGACAAGGCCCTCGCCCGAGCTCGCCGCGTACCCCTCGTTGAAGATGAGGTAGACCACGGCGAGCACGGATCGGAGCCGGTCCGGCAGGTCCGCATCCTCAGGGATGCGGTAGGGAATGTGGGCGTCGCGGATTTTCCCCTTGGCGCGGACTAGGCGCTGGGCCATGGTCGGCTCGGCGACCAGGAACGCCCGCGCGATCTCGGCCGTCGTCAGGCCACCGAGCAGCTTGAGCGTCAGCGCGACCTGGGATGCGCGAGCGAGCGCCGGGTGGCAGCAGGTGAAGATCAGCCGGAGCCGGTCGTCGCGCACCGGGCCCTCCTCGGGTGGCTGCTCGGCGGCGTGCAGCAGCGCGGCCTGGGCCTGCCGGTCCTGCCTGGACGCCTCCCGGCGCAGATGGTCGATCGCTCGGTTGCGGGCGGTCGTGATGATCCAGCCGGCGGGACTCGGCGGGATCCCGGTCGCCGGCCACCGCTGCACCGCCGCGGCGAACGCCTCCTGCACCGCGTCCTCGGCGATGTCGATGTCGCCGAACGTACGGACGAGAGAGGCGACCGCGCGGCCGTACTCGTCGGCGTACACCCGCGCGATGTCTGCGGCGGCTACCCCTGGAACGGCCGCACCTCGATCGGGAGAGTGGTGATCTCGGCAAGCCGGCGAGCCCATCCCAGCGCCGCATCGAGGTCGGGGGCGGAGACGATCGTGAACCCGCCCAGGACCTCCTTGCCCTCGGCGAACGGCCCGTCGGTCAGCAGCACCTCACCGTCCTGAGCGCGCACCACCGTCGCCGTTGACGGTGGATGCAGACCGCCTGCGAAGACCCACGACCCGGCGGCCTTCATCTCGTCATTCAGCTGCTGCAGCTGCCGGTCGATCTCCTCCAAGAGGTTCGGCGGGGGAGGCGGCCCGTCAGGCTGGTAAACGCTGAGCAGGTATTGCGGCATCGGACCCTCCTAGGTCACTGCCTCTCGGCATCGTAGGTCGCGATCACCACGCCGGTGGGGGTCGTCATTGTTTGTACGAGCCGAAGCGTTGCGGTCACACCATCGGTGAACAGGCGTCGGCCGCTGCCCAAGACAAGCGGGTGGATGAGCAGCGTGTACGAGTCGACAAGGTCACGCGCCATCAGTGACGCGACCAGCTCACCGCTGCCCAGCACGACGATGTCCTTGGTCAGCTCCTGCTTCAGCGCCCCGACCGCCTTGATCACATCCCCCGACAGGAGCGCGGAGTTCCGCCAGGGGAGTGGCTCCTGCAGCGTCGTCGAGGCGACGTACTTCGTGGTCTCGTTGAGCACCTTCGCGTACTGGTTGTCCTCCGGCATGTGCGGCCACACGGAGACGAAGTCCATGTAGGTCCGCCGCCCGAGCAGTATGGCTCCGGCCCCGGGGAAGCCCTTCGCCATCGCCTCGCCTATCGCAGCGTCGGCGTACGGCACGGCCCAGCCTCCACGATCGAATCCGCCGCGAGGGTCTTCGTCGGGCCGCGCCGGCGACTGCATCACCCCGTCGAGCGTCACGCTCTCGACCACCAACAGCCTGCCCATGTCTGCCTCCTCGTCGCTCTCGGATCCTTTACTCCCTACACGAACGCGCCCCGCCGGATTCGACAGCCGCAGCCCTCTCAGCGCATTCACAGGAGCGGCAAGGCAGGCTGGACGCCATGCGGGTGCTGGTGGTCGAGGACGAAGTCAGGCTGGCCGACGCGCTGCGCCGCGGGCTGGCCGCTGACGGCTTCGCCGTCGATGTGGCGTACGACGGCGAGGACGGGCTGGAAAAGGCGCGCGCGGGGTCTTACGACGCGGTCATCCTCGACGTGATGCTGCCCAAGCTGTCCGGCTACCGCGTCTGCCGGGCGCTCCGCGCGGAGGACAACTGGGTGCCGGTGCTGATGCTCTCGGCGAAGGACGGCGAGTACGACCAGGCCGACGGGCTCGACATCGGCGCCGACGACTACCTGACCAAGCCGTTCTCCTACGTCGTGCTGCTCGCCCGGCTGCGCGCCCTCGTGCGCCGTGGCACCCCGACGCGGCCGGCGGTGCTCTCGGCGGGTGACCTCTCGCTCGACCCGGCCAGCCGGCAGGTCGAGCGCGCAGGCGAGGAGATCCAGCTGACGGCACGGGAGTTCGCTCTCCTGGAATACCTGATGCGCCGCGCCGACGAGGTCGTACCCAAGACGGAGATCATCGAGCACGTCTGGGACGAGTTCTACGACGGTGACGCCAACGTCGTGGAGGTCTACGTCGGCTACCTGCGGCGCAAGATCGACGCGCCGTTCGGGCGACAGTCGCTGCAGACGGTGCGCGGGGCCGGCTACCGGCTGACCGCCAATGGCTGACCAATCGCCCGGGTGGTGGTCCCGGCTCAGCCTGCGAGCCCGGCTCACCATCGTGTCGACGGTCGTGCTGGCGGTCGGGCTCGTCGCCGGCACCGCACTCATCCTCACCGCGCTGGAGCGCGGCCTCACCGGCAGCCTCGACGACGTCGCCCGCCAGCGCGGCCAGGACGTCGCGCGGCTCATCGACACCGGCAACCTGCCCGACCCCGTGCCGGTCAGCGGCGGCACCGCGGGCATCCAGGTGGTCGACTCCCAACAGCGGGTGCGGGCCGCCTCGCCCGGCGGCGACCACCTCGTACCCATCCTCGAGCCGGCCGACGTCGAGCGCGCCAGGGCGGGGGAGGCCGTACGGCTCGACGGCGCGCGGCTCGGCATCGACGACACGCTTCGCGTGGTGGGGGTGCGCGCAGGGACGGCAGACGACCCGCTGACCGTGCTGGTCGCGTCGTCGCTGTTCGAGGCGGACCGGACCGTACGGTTCGTGCGGCTCGTACTTCTCATCGCGACCCCGTTGCTCCTTGCGGCGCTGGCGACCTTGTCGTGGCTGGTCATCGGCGCCGCACTGCGTCCGGTCGAGGCACTGTCGCGCGGGGCCGAGGCGGTCACCGCGGACCGCACCGGCGCGCGGCTCCCCGTGCCCGTGGCCGACGACGAGATCCATCGCCTCGCCGTGACACTCAACGGCATGCTGGCCAGGCTGCAGTCGGCCAACGAGCGGCAGCGGGAGTTCGTCGCCGATGCCGCGCACGAGCTGCGCAGCCCGCTGACCAGCGCGCGCACCCAGCTGGAGGTCGCGCTGCGGCATGCCGACCGAGACGACTGGGAAGACACCGCGCGGGGCGTGCTGGCCGACACCGACCGGATGGCGCGACTGGTCGACGATCTGCTGGTGCTGGCCCGCCTGGACGCCGAGCCGCCAGCCCCCGCCGCCGAGCCGGTCGACCTGGGCGAGGTGGCAGCCGCGGTGGTCGAGCGGTACGACAACGCGCGCGTGCCGGTCACGCTGTCGTCGGCGGACGGCGCGCTGTGTGTGCGCGGTGACCAGGAGGCGCTCGCGCGGGTGCTGGTCAACCTGGTGGACAACGCGGTCCGGTTCGCCGCATCGCGCGTCGACGTCGACCGTGTCCGCGGCCGACGGTGTGGCGAGCCTGACCGTCACCGACGATGGGCCGGGCGTGCCGGAGGCTGACCGGGAGCGGGTCTTCGAGCGGTTCACCCGGCTCGACGAGTCGCGGGCCCGCGGGACGGACGACAGCGGAGCCGGGCTCGGACTAGCGATCGTGCGCAGCATCGTCACGAACTTCGGCGGCACGATCACTCTGGAGGACGCCGCCCATGACGGTGCCGGCACGCAAGGGCTCGCGGCAGTCGTACGGCTCCCGCTCGTGCCGCCGTCCGCGCATTAGAGTGAGGCCACGGCCGCACGACCATGGCGGACGGCGCGCCGGCAACGGTGCCGGTGCAGGAGCAGGGCCGGAAGGGCGATACCTGTGAAGGTCGGCATCCCGCGCGAGCTCAAGAACCACGAGTACCGCGTTGCGATCACTCCCGCTGGCGTCCACGAGCTCGGCCGCAACGGCCACGAGGTCTTGGTCGAGCGCGAGGCAGGTCGCGGGTCATACATCTCCGACACCGAGTTCGTCGCCGCGGGCGCGACCATCGTCGACGATCCCGATGATCTCTGGGACGCTGCCGACCTCGTGCTCAAGGTCAAGGAGCCGGTGGCCGAGGAATATCACCGCATGCGCCGCGGGCAGGTGCTCTTCACCTATCTGCACCTGGCCGCCTCCAAGGAATGCACGCAGGCGCTGATCGACTCTGGAATCACTGCGTTCGCGTACGAGACAGTGCAGCTGCCCGACGGATCGCTGCCGCTGCTCGCGCCGATGAGCGAGGTCGCGGGCCGCATGGCGACCCAGGTCGGCGCCCACCTGCTCGAGCGTGCCCAGGGCGGCCGCGGAGTGCTGATGGGCGGCGTGTCCGGCGTACGCGCCGCAAACGTCGTCGTGCTCGGCGCCGGCGTCTCCGGCCTCAACGCCGCCGTCATCGCGCTCGGGATGCAGTCATCCGTAACCATCCTCGATCGCAATGTCGCCAAGCTGCGCGAGGTCGACCGCATCTACCAGGGGCACGCCCAGACGGTGACCAGCAACTTGTACGAGGTCGAGCGGGCCTGCCTCGCCGCCGACCTCGTCATCGGCGCAGTGCTCGTGCCCGGCGCCAAGGCGCCCACACTGGTGAGCAACGATCTGGTGTCACGCATGAAGCCGGGCAGTGTGCTCGTCGACATCGCGGTCGACCAGGGCGGCTGCTTCGAGGACACCCGGCCGACCACGCACGCCAACCCGACGTTCCGCGTGCACGACTCGGTCTTCTACTGCGTCACCAACATGCCCGGCGCGGTGCCCTACACGTCGACCTACGCGCTCACCAACGTCACGCTGCCGTACGCCGTCGAGCTCGCTGGCCGCGGGTGGAAGGAGGCCGCGCGCACCGATCCGGCGCTTGCGCTCGGCCTCAACACCCACGACGGCGAGATCACCTACGGCCCGGTCGGCGAGGCACACGGTGTCGAGGCGGTCGCACTCGACGAGGTGCTGCGCTGACCGCCATCACGGCGCCGCTGGGCCGGTCCATCGAGGGCTATCTCGACCATCTGTCGGTCGAGCGCGGGCTCGCCGTCAACACGTTGTCGTCGTACCGGCGGGATCTTCGGCGCTACGCGGAGTTCCTTGACTCGCAAGGGGTTTCGGCGCCTGACGAGATCGTGGAGGCGCATGTGTCGGGGTTCCTGCGGTGGCTGCGCGAGGGAGATGCCGACCATCCGCCGCTGACATCGACATCGGCCGCGCGGTCGGTGGTGGCGGTGCGCGGCCTGCACCGTTTTCTGCTGCGGGAAGGCACGGTGGATGCCGATGCGGCCCGGGACGTACGCCCGCCGACGCCGCCGCGCCGGCTGCCCAAGGCGATCGACGTCGACGAGGTCGTACGCATCCTGGAAGCGTCCTCGGTCGGCGGCACGCCGCTGGCACTGCGCGACAGGGCGCTGCTGGAGGTGCTCTACGGCACCGGGGCGCGGATCTCCGAGGCAGTCGGGCTCGACCTCGACGACGTGACGCTCGACGGTGCGGACGGCGCGCTGGTGCATTTGCGTGGCAAGGGGGGCAAGGAGCGGATCGTCCCAATGGGCTCGTACGCCGCTGCCGCCCTGTCTGCCTATGTCGTGCAGTCGCGACCGGGCTTGGCTGCCAAGGGGCGCGGCACGCCGGCGGTGTTCCTGAATGCGCGGGGCGGCCGGCTGACCCGCCAGGCCGCGTGGCTGGCGTTGCGTGCCGCGGCCGAGCGGGCGGGGGTCACCAAGGAGGTGTCGCCGCACACGCTGCGCCACTCGTACGCGACGCACCTGCTCGACGGCGGCGCAGACGTCCGTGTCGTCCAGGAGCTGCTTGGGCATGCGTCGGTCACCACGACCCAGGTCTACACGCTGGTGACGGTTGACCGGCTGCGAGAGGTCTTCGCCGCCGCGCACCCGCGGGCTTTGGCCTGACTCCTCGGCGTGCCTCCACCATTCCGCGCGCGGAGCCCCCTAGCGTCGTGCGCGACAGCGATACGACGACAAGGAGCTCTGACGACGAGTGACCATGTCGACAAATGGCCGGGCGGCGCCGGCTGGGGCCGGCCGTGGCAGGCCAGCGCGTGAGCCAGATGATGCTCGCGCTCAGCTGACCCTGACCCCTCCTGTTGCCCCGGACGAGGCCGCCGCGCAGATGTCCGCAGGAGATATCGGGCCGACCGGGCGGCCGCTGCCGCAGTTCCCCGAGCCGCCGCCGATCGAGCGGCACGGTCCAGCCCGCGTCATCGCGATGTGCAACCAGAAGGGCGGCGTCGGCAAGACCACGACTACGATCAACCTGGGCGCCGCGATCGCCGAGTTCGGCCGGCGCGTGCTGCTGGTCGACTTCGACCCACAAGGCGCCCTGTCGGTCGGTCTCGGCATCGACGCCCACGACCTCGACCTGTCCGTCTACAACCTGCTCATGGAGCGGGGTCTGCCGCTGGACGAGGTCGTGCTCAAGACCGACATCCCCGGCATGGACCTGCTCCCGGCCAACATCGACCTGTCGGCCGCCGAGGTGCAGCTGGTCAACGAGGTCGCCCGTGAGCAGGCGCTCGCGCGAGCGCTTCGCCCGGCCCGGCCCGACTATGACGTCATCCTCATCGACTGCCAGCCGTCTCTCGGCCTGCTCACGGTCAACGCCCTTACCGCTGCCGACAGCGTGTTGGTGCCGCTGGAGTGCGAATACTTCGCGCTGCGGGGCGTCGCCTTGCTGCAGGACACCATCGAGAAGGTCCGCGACCGGCTCAACGAGCGGCTGGTCATCGATGGGCTGCTGGCGACGATGTACGACTCGCGCACGGTGCACGCCCGCGAGGTGGTGGCACGGCTGGTCGACGCGTTCGGCGACCGGGTGTTCCACACCGTCATCTCGCGCACGGTGCGGTTCCCCGAGTCGAACGTCGCGCAGACCCCGATCACCAGCTACGCGCCCGGCTCTCCCGGCGCGATCGCCTACAGACAACTAGCCCGCGAGATCATCGCTCGCTGGCAGGTCGCGTGAGCGCGCGCGACGTCGTCCGCGCTGTCCCAGACATCCCGAAAGACGACCCCGTTGACGACGCGGCGCTGTTCGCCGCGCCGCCCAAGCGCGGGCCGCGGACGTCGGGGCGCGTACGACACGACGAGAAGATCACCGTCTATCTCTCCCTGGACGAGCTGCACGAGCTTGACCTCGCGCGGCTGCAGCTCAACCGGGAGCACGGAGTCAAGGTCGACCGCGGTCGGGTGGTGCGAGAGGCTGTAGCCATGCTGCTCGCCGATCTCGCCGACCATGGCCCAGACAGCCAGCTGGTGCGGCGCCTGCGCAGGTGACCGACGTCGCCACGCCGGCCGACAGGTTCCAGGTCCGGCTGGACAACTTCACCGGGCCGTTCGACCTGCTGCTCGGCCTGATCGCCAAGCACAAGCTCGACGTCACCGAGGTGGCGCTCTCGCAGGTCACCGACGAGTTCATCGGCTACATCAAGGCGCGCGGGAGCGACTGGGAGCTTGAGGAGGCCTCCGAGTTCCTGCTCGTGGCGGCGACCCTCCTCGACCTCAAGGCGGCGCGGCTGCTCCCGGCCGGTGAGGTCGAGGACGAGGAGGATCTCGCCCTGCTGGAGGCGCGGGACCTGCTGTTCGCCCGGCTGCTGCAGTACCGCGCCTACAAACAGGTCGCTGCCCAGCTGTCCACCCGCTTTGCCGACGAGGCGCACCGGTTCCCGCGCGCCGTCGGGCTGGAAGAGCGCTACATGCGGCTGCTGCCCGAGGTCCTGCTGGGCCTAGGGCCGCAAGAGCTCGCGGCGCTCGCGGCCCGCGCGCTGAAGCCCAAGCCACAGCCCACCGTGTCGGTCGTCCACCTGCACGAGATCCGGGTCAGCGTACGAGAGCAGGCGGCGATCCTGGTGGAGCGGCTGCGGCGGGTCCGTAGCGCCTCGTTCCGTGCCCTCACCTCCGACTGCCCCAGCACGCTGCATGTGGTCGGGCGGTTCCTGGCGCTGCTCGAGCTCTATCACGAGCGGGTCGTCTCGTTCGACCAGCTGACCCCGCTCGGCGAGCTGTCCGTCCGCTGGACCGGCGATGACGAGGGCGACGTCGAGGTGGGCGACGAGTTCGACGAGGATTCTGCTGTGCAGTCCGACGACCAACTTGAGGAACCCAACCCGTGACCGAGCAGCCAGCCACCTTCAGCGATGCTCAGCGGCTGCGCGGGGCGATCGAGGCGATCCTGCTCGTGGTCGACGAGCCGGTGACCGAGGTGACCCTGGCGCAGGTGCTCGAGCGCCCGACCACCGTGGTCGGCGAAGCGCTGCGGGCCCTGGCCGGCCGACTACACCGAGTCGGCCCGAGGCTTCGAGCTGCGCGAAGTCGCTGGCGGGTGGCGGCTCTACACGCGCCCGCAGTACGCCGATGTGGTGGAGCGGTTCGTGCTCGACGGGCAGCAGGCCCGCCTGACCCAGGCGGCGCTCGAGACACTGTCGGTCGTCGCCTATCGGCAGCCGGTCAGCCGGGGACGCGTGGCGGCCGTACGCGGAGTCAACAGCGACGGCGTCATCCGCACGCTCGTCTCTCGCGGGCTCATCGAGGAGGTGGGCACTGACGCGGAGAGCGGCGCGATCCTCTACGGCACCACGTCCTACTTCCTGGAGCGCCTCGGTCTCGTGGGCCTCGACGAGCTGCCCCCGCTGGCGCCGCTGCTGCCCGAGGTCGCCGCCCTGGAAGCCGAGGACGCGCTGGAGCGTGTACGGCTGGCTCCGCGTGACGCGGCCCAGGCTGAGGGTGCGGCGCATGAGTGAGCAGACAGAAGGCATCCGCCTGCAGAAGGTGCTCGCCGCGGCGGGCGTCGGCAGCCGGCGGGCCTCCGAGGAGCTGATCGCCCAGGGGCGGGTCGAGGTCGACGGCCGCATTGTCACCGAGCAAGGCATGCGCGTCGATCCGGCGAAGGCCGTGATCAAGGTCGATGGCATGCGGATCACGACTGAGGACTCCGGGCTGGTCTACCTCGCCATCAACAAGCCGCGCGGGGTTGTCAGCACCATGAGCGACCCCGAGGGCCGGCCCAACTTGGGCGACTACGTGGCCGACCGGGAGACCCGGCTCTTCCACGTCGGCCGCCTCGACACCGACACCGAAGGGCTGCTGCTGCTGACCAACGACGGCGAGCTGGCGCACCGGCTCAGCCACCCGTCGTACGAGGTCGCCAAGACCTATGTCGCCGAGATCGAGGGGCCGGTGGCCCGCGACATGGGCAAACGCCTGCGTGAGGGTGTCGTGCTCGACGACGGGTTCGCTCGCGTCGACTCGTTCCGCCTCACCGGGCAGGCCGGTGCTCGGATCATGGTCGAGGTGGTGCTGCACGAGGGCCGCAAGCACATCGTGCGACGGCTGCTCGCGGAGGTCGGCCACCCGGTGTTGCGGCTCGTCCGTACCCAGGTCGGGCCGATCCGCCTCGGCCAGCAGCGGCCGGGCAAGGTGCGCACCCTGACCCGTGAAGAGGTGGGCCTGCTCTACCGCGAGGTCCAGCTGTGAGCCTTCCGTCGAGCGTGCTCGTCGTGGGCACCGGGCTCCTCGGCACGTCGGTCGGGCTCGCGTTGTCCAAGGTCGGGCGTCCGGGTGCACCTCGACGACATCGACCCCGAGGCCGTACGCACCGCAGCGGCCCTGGGCGCCGGGAGCGCGGCACCGCCGGACGGCCCGGTAGATCTTGCCGTTGTCGCCGTGCCCCCCGCCTCGACAGCCGACTGTGTCGTCGCACTGCTCGACGAGGGGCACGCGGCGTACGTCACCGACGTGGCGAGCGTGAAGGCCATGCCCCACGGCCAGGTGGCCGAACGCGCCAGACACCCGGAGCGATACGTGGGCGGGCACCCGATGGCGGGCCGCGAAGTCTCGGGGCCGAGCGGCGCAAGCTATGACCTGTTCGAGGGCCGACCCTGGGTGCTCTGCCCCGACCCGGCAACCGACCCCCGCGCGGTGGCGATCGTGGAGGCGGTCGTCGTTGCCTGCGGAGCCACCCCACTGCGCATGAGCCCTGTGGAGCATGACGCCGCGGTGGCGCTGGTCTCGCATGCCCCGCACCTGGTGTCGAGCCTGGTCGCAGGTCGGCTGGCCGCGGCCCCCGATGAGCAGGTGCGGCTGGCCGGTCCCGGGGTGACCGACGTGACTCGCGTGGCCGGCAGCGATCCCGCCCTCTGGGTGGAGATCCTGGGAGCCAACGCCGACGCCGTCCGCACGGTCCTGACGGCGCTGCGCACTGACCTCGACCGGGCGATCGACGCGCTCGATGCCTTCGCCAGCGGCACGGCTCACCCGGCGTTGGGTGACGTCCTGTCACGGGGGGTCGCCGGGCGCGAGCGGCTGCCCGGCAAGCACGGCGGCGCCCCGAGTGCGCGCTTCGTCGCCGTACAGGTCATGGTCGAGGACCGTCCGGGGCAGCTCACGCGGCTGTTCGCCGATGTCGGGCTGGCCGGGGTCAACGTTGAGGACGTACGCATCGAGCACCAGTTCGGAAAGCCGACGGGTGTTGTCGAGCTGGACGTGCGCGAGGAGGAGGAGCGGGCGCTGGCCGACACGCTCCGCGGGCACGGGTGGACGGTCCACGAGTGATGTCGGCCGAAGGTCGTACCCTCGTGGCGCCTCCCTGATCGAAAGGACCCGCGTGCGCCGCATGGACCCCAGCCGACTCGTGATCGCGATCGACGGACCGTCCGGGTCCGGAAAGTCGACCGTCGCCCGCCGGGTGGCAGCCGCGCTCGGGTTGGCCTATCTCGACACGGGCGCCATGTATCGCGCGCTGACCTGGTGGGCGCTCGAGCGGGGCGAGGACCTCACCGACCTTGAGCGCATTGCGGCGCTGGCCCGCGAGCTGCCGATCGAGCTGGGCACCGACCCGGATCGGCCCACGGTGCACGTCGACGGCATCGATGTCGGAGCTGCGATCCGCGAGTCGCGCATCTCCGCCCAGGTCTCGCTGGTCGCCACCAACCTCGGTGTGCGGGAAGAGCTGGTACGCCGGCAGCGTGCCTTCGCCGAGCAGGGCGGCGTCGTGATCGAGGGCCGCGACATCACCACCGTGGTCGCGCCCGACGCATCCGTACGCATCCTGCTGACCGCCGACGAGCGCTCCCGCGTTGCCCGGCGCGCCCGCGAGCTGCACGGCCAGGACGACGCTCTCTCGATCACGGCGACGGAGGACGAGGTGCTCCGGCGCGACGCCGACGACGCCACTGTCGCGCAGTTCCACGAGGCGGCCGCCGGCGTCGACACGATCGACTCGTCGCACCTGTCGCTCGACGACACCGTGCACGCGGTGCTCGAGATGGTCGCGCTGCGCACGGGCGTGCGCGCCTAGATGGACGAGCGAGGGCCAGCGGCCGGCCGGCGGCTCGCGTCCGTGCTGGTGCGGACTGGGTGGTCGGTGCACGTGCACGGCGCCGAGCAGGTGCCCGCCACGGGCGGCGTGGTGATCGCGAGCAACCACGTCAACTTCCTCGACGGCCCACTGCTGCTCGGGGTGGCGCCGCGACCGGTGCACTGCCTGTCCAAGCGCGAGCTGTTCCGTGGCCCGGTCGGCTGGGTGCTGCGCGGCGTCGGCCAGATCCCCATCAACAGGGAGGGTCCCGACCGCGAGGCGGTGTCGGCCGCGCTGCAAGTGCTCAAGGATGGGCAGGTGCTCGGCGTGTTTCCGGAGGGGACGCGCGGCTCGGGCGAGTTCGAAGCGATCCGCAGCGGCGTCGCCTACTTCGCGCTCCGTTCGGGCGCACCGATCGTCCCCGTCGTCTGTCTGGGCGTCGGCTCCCGGGGACGTACCCTGGGAGCACTGCCGCGCCCGCGCTCGCGGCTCGACGTGGTCTTCGGTGCCCCCTTCAAGGTCGAGGACACCGGCCTGCGCGGGTCCGCACGGCTCGCGGCAGCGAGCGAGCAGGTGCGCACCGAGCTGGTGGCGCACCACGCGGCCGCCCGACGTGCGTGCCGTGACCGAGCCGAGCCCACTAGAGCGTGACCAGACAGATGGAGACAGCGTGACCGAGGACATGCCCGTTGCCGGGATGACGACCGACGCTGAGGTCGCACCCGCCGGGCCGCTGCCGGTCGTGGCCGTTGTCGGGCGGCCCAACGTGGGCAAGTCGACACTGGTCAACCGGATCCTCGGCCGTCGCGCCGCCGTCGTCGAGGACAAGCCGGGCGTCACCCGCGACCGCGTCGCGTACGACGCCGCCTGGGGTGGCCGGCAGTTCACGCTGCTGGACACCGGCGGCTGGGACCCCGACGCGGAGGGCATGGCCGCCCGCATCGCGGCGCAGGCCGAGGTGGCTGTGACGGCGGCCGACGCGGTGATCTTCGTCGTCGACGTCACCGTCGGTGCCACCGACGCCGACGAAGCCGTCGTCAAGATCCTGCGCCGGTCCCGCAAGCCGGTCGTCCTGGCGGCCAACAAGGTCGACGGTCAGGCTGGCGAGGCCGACGCGGCGGCGCTGTGGAACCTCGGGCTTGGCATGCCGTACCCCGTCTCCGCGCTGCACGGGCGGGGGAGTGGCGACATGCTCGACGCCGTCCTCGACGCGCTGCCTTCGGCGCCGGCCGAGTCGTTCGAGGAGCTCGAGGGCGGTCCGCGGCGGGTCGCGCTCGTCGGCAAGCCCAACGTCGGCAAGTCCAGCCTGCTCAACCGGCTCGCCGGCGAGGACCGGGCGGTGGTCGACTCGGTGGCCGGCACGACGGTCGACCCGGTCGACGAGCTCGTGGAGCTCGGCGGCGAGACGTGGCGGTTCATCGACACCGCCGGTATCCGACGCCGGGTCAACGACGCCAGCGGCGCTGAATACTTCGCGAGCCTGCGCACCGCGACCGCCCTGGAGCGGGCAGAGGTTGCCGTCGTCCTCATCGACGCCAGCGAGCCGCTTGCCGAACAGGACCTGCGGATCATCAGCATGGTCGAAGAGGCCGGGCGAGCACTCGTGATCGCCTACAACAAGTGGGACCTCGTCGACGAGGACCGGCGCTATGAGCTCGAGCGCGAGATCGACCGGCAACTCGTTCGCGTCACGTGGGCGCCGCGGGTCAACGTGTCGGCGCACACGGGACGGCACGTCGACCGTCTCGTTCCGGCGCTGGAGACAGCTCTTGCGAGTTGGGACGCGCGCGTCGGGACCGGACGGCTCAACGCGTTCCTGGGTCAGCTGGTCGCGGCCACGCCCCCGCCGGTCCGCGGGGGCAAGCAACCGAAGATCATGTTCGCCACGCAAGCGGGCACTCGGCCGCCGCGGTTTGTGCTGTTCACCACAGGGTTTCTCGAGGCGGGCTACCGGCGCTTCATCGAGCGACGGCTGCGCGAGGAGTTCGGCTTCGAGGGGACGCCTATCGAGGTTTCGGTGCGGATGCGGGAGCGACGCTCGGCTTCCTGAGCGCCGATCACGGCTGTCCGTTATGTGTCGGGCTGCCGGGATTTGAACCCGGGATCCCCGGTCCCCCAGACCGGTGCGATAACCAAGCTTCGCCACAGCCCGTTACTCACGCGGAAGTGTACAGAGTGGCTCACGTCCATGAAGTTGGCGTCGCACCAGCACGGGTCCTCAACGCGGAACCGGGTAACTCCCTGCTCGTATGCGGCACGAAGTTACCCGGTTGGGCCGGGTCGGCCTCCGCGGAACTGCCGATGCAGCTCGTGCATCTGCGCCAGCAACTCCGGCACCGGCCCGTCAACGACGACCCCCGGCACGATGTCGTTGATCGCATACGACCGTACGGGCGCGGGATCGACACCGAACTGACCCAGCCAATCGGCGAGCTGCGCCGACGAGTGCACGTACGCAATCCGGCCGAGGCCCACCCAGCCGTGTGCCGCTGAACACATCGGGCAGTGCTCACCGGACGTGTAGACCGTGGCCCCGCCGCGGTCGGCAGGATCGACATTCTCGGCCGCCCACCGAGCCAGGGCGATCTCCGGGTGGGCGGTCGGGTCGCCGGTCGTGCGCTCGCGGTTGCGGGCCTCCGCGAGGACGCGGCCGTCTGCCGCGACGAGGACCGAGCCGAACGGCTCGTCGCCCGCCTCTACCGCCTCAGCCGCGAGCTCCACACACCGCTGCAGGAACGGCAAGTCGCCCTGGGTGATCGCCATGACAGTCCCTTTCGACGCACCATGCGAGGCCGCACGTCCGACCCATCGTCTAAGGTCACCTTTCGGCAGGGGTTGCCGAAAGCAGGGGAGACGGTGGACGAGATCCTACGGACCGAGGTCAGCTCCGACCGGATCCTCACTGTGCCCAACGTCCTATCGTTCCTGCGGCTTGTTGGGCGTTCCGCTCTTCCTCTGGCTGATCATCGTCCAGGAGGCCGACGGCTGGGCATTGGCCGTGCTGGCCGCCTCGGCGTTCACCGACTGGCTCGATGGCAAGCTGGCCCGCCGGTGGAACCAGATCACCCGCGTCGGGCAGCTGCTCGACCCGATCGCCGACCGGCTCTACATCTTCGCCACGGTCGTCGCGTTCGTCGTCCGCGACATCATCCCGCTGTGGTTCGCGGCAATCCTGGTCAGCCGCGACATCATCCTGGCCGTCATCCTGTGGGTGCTGCGCCGGCGCAGCGGTGTGATCGGGCTCCCAGTGCACTTCCTGGGTAAGGCGGCCACGTTCTGCCTGCTGTACGCCTTCCCGCTGCTGCTCCTCGGCGACTCGGACACGACCACCCCCGGCCTGCTCGCCAAGGTGTTCGGCTGGGCGTTTGCGATCTGGGGTGCAGGGCTCTACTGGTGGGCGGGTTTGATCTACATCTTGCAGGCCTGGCGCGTCATGCGGGCTGGTCAGAGCGCCTGACCGGGCGTGTCACCATAGGACGTGTGACCACGACGAGCGACCACAAGGATGCACAGGCGCGCCCTGATGCGTCCATGTCGCTCATTACCGACCTTTTCCGGCAGCCGGTCGACGAGGGGTACGCAGCCGCCGCCGCCCGCCGCGCGGAGTCGGGGGAGCCGCGGCCCAACCGCTGGTGGCTGCCGCTGCTGACCGTCGTACTCGCCGGCGGCCTGCTCGCCGCGGCGGTGGTTCAGGTCCGCCGCAATGCCGACGTCTTCTCTACCGAGCGTGAAGCGCTGCTCGACCGGGTGGCGCAGGCAGACGTGCAGAGCGACGACCTCAGTCGCCAGATCACGGCCCTGGAGGCCGAGATCGACACCCTGCAAGGAAACGCGCTCGACATCGAGTCGGCCGGCTCCGCGCAGGCGGCCGAGCTGGAGCGCGTCCGCGTCCTGGCGGGCACCTCGCCGGTCACCGGTCCGGGCATTCTCGTCCGCATCACCAACTCGCCCGACGGCGATCCAACCCCTGACGATGGCTTCGACGACTCGCTTGTCACCGACCTCGACCTCCGCCAGGTGGTCAACGGCCTGTGGGGGGCCGGCGCCGAGGCCATCAGCATCAACGGTGAGCGCATCACGAGCTTGTCCGCCATCAGGTCGGCCAACGACGTGGTCCTCATCAACTACCGTCCCATCGCCTCGCCCTACGAGGTACAGGCGATCGGTGACGATGACTCGCTGGCGGTCGACTTCGGCGATGGGCCAGGCGGGGAATGGCTCGACCAGCTCACGACCTACGGCATCGACTACGGCATCTTCAACCAAGACGACCTCGAGCTGCCCGCCTCGACCGGCGTACAGCTGCGTTTCGCCCAGGAGGAGCAGAAGTGATCGCGGCACTCGGCCTCGTACTCGGCATTGTGGCCGGACTGATCTTCGACGTCAGCGTGCCTCTGTCGCTGCAGCCGTACCTCCCGATCGCCGTCGTGGCGGCCCTGGATGCGTTGTTCGGTGGGCTGCGGTCTGGACTCGACGGCACGTTCGACGACCGAGTGTTCATCGTGTCGTTCATCTCCAACGTGCTCATCGCTGCGCTGATCGTGTTCCTCGGTGACCAGCTTGGCGTCGGCGCACAACTGTCCACCGCGGTCATCGTGGTGCTCGGCATCCGCATCTTCACCAACGTCGCCGCCATCCGCCGGCACGTGTTCAACGCATGAACGCCGAGCCCGTGGTCGACACCAACAACGCGCCGCAGCAGCCGACTGAACAGCAGTCGGCCGAGCAGCCCATTGCCGAGCAGCGGCCGACCGAGCAGCCGACTACGAGTCCGTGGACACGGCTGCGCCAGGCCGGCCGTCGACAACGTACATACGGACGCGTCGTCATCGGACTGCTCTGTGCGGCGCTCGGCTTCGCCGCCGTCACCCAGACGCGTGTCAGCGAAGAGGACGTCCTGGAGCAGGCGCGCCGAAGCGACCTCGTGCAGATCCTCGACGGCCTTACTCAACGAAACGACCGGCTGCGTGACCAGCTGAACGACCTGCAGTCGACCCGCCGTGAACTGCTCAGCAGTGCCGACCAAGGGGAGACCGCGCTCGAGCAGGCTCAGGAACGCGCGCTCGAGCTGGGTGTGCTTGCCGGCAGCCAACCGGCCTCCGGGCCTGGCATCGTCATGACCATCATCGATCCCCAGCAACAGGTCGGCGGCAACCTGGTGCTCGGCATCATCCAGGAGCTCCGTAGCGCCGGCGCCGAAGTCATCCAGATCGACGGAAGCGACGACACATCGGTCCGCGTGGTTGCCGACACATGGTTCGGAGACGGCGAGCAGGGTGTGGTGGTCGACGGCACTGAGCTGAAGTCGCCGTACGTCATCAAGGCCATCGGGGCTCCCGCAATGGCGGCAGCGATGGCGGTCCCGGGTGGCGTCACGGCACAGGTCTCTGACAAGGGCGGCCGTGTCGAGGTTGACGAAGTCGACGAGGTGACCATCAACACGCTGCGTCCACTCGAGCAGCCTGAGCACGCCACACCGGCGCCGCGCTGATAGCGCGGTCCATGTCGGTTGACCCTCCCGGCACCGGCACGTAGGTTTCCTGCAACCTCAACCTGAGGTGCGGGTCGAGAGTTCGCAGACATGGGAGGCTAGGCACATGCCGTTCTGCCCGCAGTGCGGAAACGAGAACCCGCCCGACGCCAACTTCTGCTCCGCGTGCGGCGCGCGGCTGCGGTCGTCTCCACCCACCGGCGACTGGTCGACCACGGTGTCGATGGGGCGCGACGAGACCGCGACGGGCGAGGAGCCGCCGGTGCTGTCCACCGACGACCAGGCCGCAGTCGACGCACTGCCCGTCGGCAGCGCTCTGCTGGTGGTGCTGCGCGGGCCCAACGCAGGCAGCCGGTTCCTGCTTGACACCGATGTCGTGACCGCGGGTCGCCACCCTGACTCCGACATATTCCTCGACGACATCACCGTGTCCAGACGTCATGCGGAGCTGTCGCGCACTGCAGACGGCTACGAGGTCCGCGACGTCGGCAGCCTCAACGGCACTTACGTCAACCGCGACCGCATCGACAAGGCGATCCTTGGCGGCGGCGACGAGCTGCAGATCGGCAAGTACCGGCTCGTCTACTACGCGAGCCAGCGCGGGTTCGGTGGTGGCCCGCGGTGACTGTCGCGCTCCGGGCCGGCGACACGCTGAGCATCGGCGAGGTGATCGTCGCGCTGCGCCCGGACTTCCCCGACCTCACGATCTCCAAGATCCGCTACCTGGAGACCGAGGGTCTGGTTGAGCCGCAGCGATCGGGCTCTGGATACCGCCGGTTCAGCCACGACGACGTCGCCCGGTTGCGATACGTACTCACGGCACAGCGCGACCACTACCTGCCGCTGAAGGTCATCAAGGACTGCCTCGAGGCGATCGACCAGGGCCTGGAGCCAGCTGGTCCGGCGGCCACGATCCCGCCGCCGGGCGCCCTCCGTCTGGCCGGCGGCGTCACCGAGCTCGAGACCCGGTTGACTCGCGCCGAGCTGATCGAGCAGACCGGCATCGACGTCGACCTGCTCGACCAGGTCGAGTCCTACGGGCTAGTCACGCGGGGGCGTGGCCCCGCACCGTACGACGGCGACGCCATCATGATCGTGAGCCTGGTCGCCGAGCTGGCGTCGTACGGCCTGGAACCACGCAACCTGCGGGCCGTGAAGACCGCGGCCGATCGGCAGATCGGACTAGTCGAGCAGGTTGTCGCGCCCGTCGCACGCCAACGCAGTGCCGACGCCAAGGCGCGGGCCGAGGAGGTCACGCGCGAGCTCGCCTCGCTGTCGCTGCGGCTGCACGCCGCACTCGTCATGGCAGGCCTGCGGCGCTGACGAGTGTCCAGCGCGCCGATCGCCCCGGCGGCGCTAGGGTGAAATAGTGCGTCGACTTGATGTGGTTGGTGTCCGCGTCGAGATGCCCTCCAACCAGCCCATCGTCTTGCTCCGCGAGAGCGACGGTGACCGCTACCTGCCGATCTGGATCGGCGCGGTAGAGGCGACGGCGATCGCGTTCGCCCAGCAAGGCCAGGTGCCGCCGCGGCCCTTGACGCACGACCTGTTCCGCGACGTCCTCGAGGCAGCCGGACTCACGCTCGAGCGGGTCGACATCACCGAGCTGCGCGACGGTGTGTTCTACGCCGAGCTGCACTTCGGCAGCGGTGTCGAGGTGAGCGCCCGTCCGTCCGACGCGATCGCGCTGGCGCTGCGCACAGGGACGCCGATCTTCGGTGCCGAGGATGTCCTCGAGGAGGTCGGCATCACCATCGCCGACGAGCAGGAAGCCGATGAAGAGGCCGAGGTGGCCAACTTTAGGGAGTTCCTCGACCAGGTCTCCCCGGAGGACTTCGGTCGCACCGGACAGTGAACCTTAACCTGAGGTCGAGGCCACCTGCGTGTTGCGTTGACCCGCCACGATCGCCTGCCTACCGTCGAGGGGTCAGGACGGGCATCACTGGGAGGTCGGCGTGAGCGACGACGGCACACGCGTTACGGGACACGCCGACACATCGGAGCCGGTCCGCCACGCCGCCCGGCAGGGCCTGCTGTTCGACGAGCCGGTCAACGCCGTGCCCGAGGACGTCGGCTACCGCGGACCGGTCGCGGCCCAGGTCGCCGGCATCACCTACCGTCAGCTCGACTACTGGGCACGCACGGGCCTGGTCGAGCCGACCATCCGGGGCGCCGCTGGCTCGGGGTCTCAGCGGCTCTACTCGTTCCGCGACATCCTCGTTCTCAAGCTGGTCAAAGAGTTGCTGGACACCGGCATCTCCCTGCCACAGATCCGCAAGGCGGTCGAGCATCTGCGCCAGCGAGGCGTCCAGGACCTTGCCGGCATCACGTTGATGAGCGACGGGGCAAGCGTCTACGAATGCACGTCGGCCGACGAGGTGGTCGACATCCTGCAGGGCGGTCAGGGCGTGTTCGGCATTGCCGTCGGCCGAGTCTGGCGGCAGGTCGAGGCCACCTTGGTCGAGCTGCCGTTCGAGCGGCCCGGCGACGATTCCGACCACCAGGACGACGAGCTGGCTGCGCGGCGGCGGGCGCGGGCCGGCGCCTGATCAGCCGCGAGTCTTAGCCCGCTGCACGCGGCCCAGCAGAGCCCCAAACGCCTTTGCAGCCTCGGCGCCACCCGCCGTGCCCCATGCCTGCACCGGCAGCGAAGCACCCTGCGCCTGCTGCACCGCGCTGCGCTCGGGCACCGGCGGAGTGAGCACCAGCGGACCGAAAATCGTACGCAGCTCCTCGAGCCGGTAGCGATGCTCAGGGTTGCGCTCGCGGAACCTGTTGAGCACGACACCCAGCGGCCGCAGCCGCGGGTTGTGCACCCGCTCTTCGTGCACCGCGCGGAGCGCACGGTCGGCGCCTTGCACGCTGAACAGCCCGGGCTCGGTGACGACGAGCACGTAGTCGCTGGCGTCGAGGCCCGTACGCGTCAACTGGCGCAGGGTGGGCGGGCAGTCGACGAGCACGAGGTCGTACGACTCCGCCGCGCCGGCCCGCTCAAGCGCCTTGGACAGGTGCTTGAGCACGGCCGCCTTCGGCTCCGGATGGTCGAGCACGTCGGCGCGCGCCGTACCTGCCAGCACGTCCAGGTGGTTGTTGGCGCTCAGCCATCCGGCCGGCTGGACCGCTTCGGCGAAGGTCGCCTTCCGCGGGTCTGCCAGGACTTCGGGAAGGGCCATGTCGCCGGCCTCGACACCGAGGGCGGTCGTGGCGTTGGCCTGCGGGTCGAGATCGACGACGAGCGTCCGCAGGCGATGTTGGGCGGCGGCGCCGGCGAGACCGAGCGCGACGGTGGTCTTGCCCACCCCGCCCTTGAGACTGATCACTGAGATGACACGCACGGCCGCCACCGTAGTCACGTCACGTGCTGCGCGCTAGGACAGGTACGATGGCGGCTGCCGGTGATCCCGTGTGGGAGAGTCCTCGTGCAGCCGGTACGAGGCGCCGAAGGGGCAACCTCCCCGGAACCTCTCAGGCAAACGGACCGCATGGGTCAGGCAGCTCTGGAGCGATGCGTCGTGCGCCGTGACAGAGGGGGAGGCAGACCGACCGCACCCTGCGAGGAGCCTCCGTGACCGGCCCGTCGAAGATCACCCTGTCCGAGCTCGAGGCAGCAGCGCCGTTCGCGTCGCGGCATATCGGCCCATCCGACGCCGAGATCGCGCAGATGCTCGAGGCCGTCGGGCTTGGCTCGCTCGACGAGCTGGCCGCCGCCGCAATCCCGGAGGCGATCCGGGCGCTGCGCTCGCTGGACCTGCCCGAGGCGGCCTCCGAGGCCGAGGCACTGGCGGAGCTTCGTGCCCTGGCTGGGCGCAACCGCCGGCTGGTCCAGATGATCGGGCTCGGCTACTACGACACGCACACCCCGCCGGTCGTGCTGCGCAACGTGCTCGAGAACCCCGCCTGGTACACCGCCTACACGCCCTACCAGCCGGAGATCTCGCAGGGCCGGCTCGAGGCACTCCTCAACTTCCAGACGGTCGTCGCCGACCTCACCGGTCTGCCGACCGCCAACGCGTCGTTGCTCGACGAGGGCACCGCGGTTGCCGAGGCGATGACGGTCATGCGCCGCTCGGTCAAGGGCAAGCCCGACGTCCTGGTCGTCGACGCCGATCTGCTCCCGCAGTCGCTCGCTGTCCTGCAGACGCGCGCCGAGCCGCTCGGCATCGAGATCGTCGTCGCCGACCTGGCCGACGGCCTGCCAGTTGGTGATTTCTTCGGCGTCATCGTGCAGTACCCCGGCGCATCCGGCGCCGTCCGCGACCTCGACCCCATCGTCGCTGCGGCGCACGAGCGCGGTGCGCTCGTCACAGTCGCCGCCGATCTGCTGGCGCTCTGCCTGCTCCGGTCGCCGGGCGAGGCGGGTGCCGATGTGGCGGTCGGTACGTCGCAGCGGTTCGGCGTACCGCTTGGCTATGGCGGGCCGCACGCGGGCTACATGGCCGTACGCGCGGGGCTCGAGCGGTCCCTGCCTGGTCGGCTGGTCGGCGTCTCCGTCGACGCCGACGGCGCGCCCGCCTACCGCTTGGCGCTGCAGACCCGCGAGCAGCACATCCGCCGCGAGAAGGCCACGTCCAACATCTGCACCGCGCAGGTGCTCCTCGCCGTGATGGCCTCGATGTACGCCGTGTGGCACGGTCCCGAGGGGCTGCGCACGATCGCGCAGCGCGTGCATCGGCTGGCCGGGGTGTTGGCCGGTGGGCTGCGCAGCGGCGGTGTCGAGATCGTGCACGAGCGGTTCTTCGACACCGTGCTCGCCCGGGTGCCGGGGCGGGCCGAGTCGGTCGTAGCCGCCGCGCGTGAGCTCGGCGTCAACCTTGGGCTCGTCGACGCCGACCTCGTACGTATCGCGTGCGATGAGGTGACCACCCGCGAGCATCTCGACCTCGTTTGGAAGGCGTTCGGCGTCGGCTCGCACGACCTGGACGCGCTCGACGCCACGGTGGTGGACACGCTCGAGGGCCAGGGGGTGACCCGCGAGACGTCGTACCTCACACACCCGGTGTTCAGCCACTCATCACTCCGAGACGGCGATGCTGCGCTACCTGCGGCGCCTGTCCGACAAGGACTACGCCCTCGACCGCGGCATGATCCCGCTCGGGTCCTGCACGATGAAGCTCAACGCCACCACGGAGATGGAGGCCGTCACCTGGCCGGAGATGGCGGGCATCCACCCGTTCGTGCCGGTCGAGCAGGCACAGGGCTACCTGTCGCTGATCCGCGACCTCGAGGGCTGGCTCGCGGAGGTCACCGGATATGCGCGGGTGTCGCTGCAGCCCAACGCCGGCTCGCAGGGCGAGCTTGCCGGTCTCATGGCGATCCGCGGCTACCACCTGGCAAACGGCGACACCCACCGCGATGTCTGCCTCATCCCGGCCAGCGCGCACGGCACCAACGCGGCCTCCGCCGTTATGGCGGGCATGCGCGTAGTCGTCGTCAAGACCGCTGACGATGGCACAGTCGACCTCGACGACCTGCGCGCCAAGGTCGAGGCCCACGCCGAGCGGCTCGCGGCGATCATGGTCACCTACCCGTCGACGCACGGCGTCTATGAGGAAGGCATCTCCGAGCTCTGCCGCATCGTGCACGAGGCCGGTGGCCAGGTCTACGTCGACGGCGCCAACCTCAACGCGCTGCTCGGCCTGGCCAAGCCGGGGGAGTTCGGCGGCGATGTTTCGCACCTCAACCTGCACAAGACCTTCTGCATCCCGCACGGCGGCGGCGGGCCGGGTGTCGGCCCGGTGGCCGTACGCGAGCACCTCGCCCCCTACCTGCCCAACCACCCGCTGCTG
Organism: uncultured Actinomycetota bacterium; assembly: GCA_963757805.1. Classification (GTDB taxonomy): domain Bacteria; phylum Actinomycetota; class Actinomycetes; order Jiangellales; family Jiangellaceae; genus CAVWSM01. The sequence continues at coordinate 160,148 of CAVWSM010000006.1, forward strand.
CCGGAGGCCGGCCCCGCGACCGGGGTGGGTCCCATCTCGGCGGCGCCGTTCGGCTCCGCGTCGATCCTGCCGATCTCATGGGCGTACGTGCGCATGATGGGCGCGGATGGTCTGACGCGGGCGACGCAGGTCGCGGTGCTTTCGGCCAACTACGTGGCACGGCGGCTCGCGCCGTACTTCCCGGTGCTCTACACCGGTCGCGGCGACCTCGTCGCGCACGAGTGCATCCTCGACCTGCGCGGCATCACCAAGGCGACCGGCGTGACCGTCGACGACGTGGCCAAGCGGCTCATCGACTACGGCTTCCACGCCCCGACGATGTCGTTCCCGGTTGCCGGCACGCTGATGGTGGAGCCGACGGAGTCGGAGGACCTCGGCGAGCTCGACCGGTTCATTGACGCGATGATCGCGATCAAGGGCGAGGTCGACCGGCTCGCGGCAGGGGAGTGGCCGGCTGACGACAACCCGCTGCGCAATGCGCCGCACACTGCGGTCTCCGTCGCGGGTGAGTGGATGCACCCGTACGACCGGGAGGTCGCGGTCTTCCCGTCGGCCGCGACCCGGGAGGCGAAGTACTGGCCGCCGGTACGCCGCATCGACGGCGCATACGGCGATCGCCACCTGGTGTGCTCGTGCCCGTCGCCGGAGGAGCTGGCCGCCGACTGACTCGCGATTTGTCGCTGCTCTCCGCTATTGTCTGGCAAGTCCCGGAGGGAGCGGTGGGGAGCGCGAGTGGCCGACCTCTACATTGACGGCGCAATGCTGGGCCGAGTGCGGAGCAATCTGGCACGCATTGAGCAGCTGCTCGAGGTGCCGGCGCGGGAGATGCGCAGTGTCGACGGCAGGGCCATGGGAGCGCCGGCCCTGGAGAGCCGCATGAACGACTTCGGCGACGAGTGGTCTTACGGCATCGGCAAGCTCGGCGAGTTCTCCGCGAGCGCGGTCGAGGCGCTCGACAAGATCCAGGAGTCGTTCCGACAGGCCGACGTGGCCCTGGCCGACGCGCTCAGCGAGGCCAAGCAGTGACGGCGACGTCGGCGGCCGACTACCCGACCCTGGGTTCGACCCGACGCCCGGCGACCACACCCAGGCCGCCGACGTGGCACGCACGGTCCGCTCGGGCACGGACGTGCTTGCGGAGATCGGCTCGGTCCTGCACCGGGGCCGCCGACGGCGAGTGGCGCGGGCAGGCAGCCATCGCGTTCCGCGACCTCCTCGACGACGACCTACGGCCTCGTGATCGTGGTGCTGCTAGTCCTGGCCGCAGCCGTTGCAGCAGGGATTCTGCGCGTCAAGCAACGCGAACGTCGGCTCTCCGAGGCGGCCGCGAGGGAGGGTGCGCTGGGCGCCGTGGGCGGCCGCGGAGCCCCGGTGCCCCCGGCAGGGACAGCGCAGGTTCCATCGCAGCCGGCGGCACTCGTGGTCGCTCCCAGCCGCCTGCGCCTGGGGGCGCCGTCGGACGAACAGGGGTGGGTTCCGACCAGTGCCGTCCTCGGGGCGACGTGCACGCCGCGCAACAGCCCGTACGGCGCACGTACGGTCGGTCTACTCCTCGATGACGGCTCGTGGCTGCTGCTGCGCACCACCGGGGGAGCGGCTGCGCTCGATCTGCTCCGCTCCGCCGGCGTGCCGGTCGTCGAGTAGCCAACCGCCGCTGATCTCGCGTAACCCTTGACGCAGCCGGTCGCGTAGCCGCTACCATGCGTCGCATGGAACTGGGCGACGCCAGGCCGCTGCTGACGCAGCTACGCCGCGGCGTGCTGGAGTACTGCGTGCTCGCGCTGCTCCGCGAGGGGGAGCGGTACGCGTACGACCTCGTCCACGCCCTCGCCGAGGTCGACGGGCTCGTGACAAGCGAGGGGACCATGTATCCGTTGCTGTCCCGCCTCCGCCGCGAGGGCCTCGTGCGAACGAGCTGGGTGGAGTCCGACAGCGGTCCCCCCCGGCGCTATTACGCAATCACCGACCAAGGCCGGCGCGCGCTCGACCGCTTTCTCGGCGAGTGGGCAACGTTTCGCAACGCCGTCGATGACCTCATGACGACAGGAGACCGCTGATGGTCCCACCCAACGCCACACGCATCGTCGACGGCTATCTCGTACGGATTGCCGTCGCCGCGCGTGACCTTCCGGCCGAGCAGGTCGAGGAGCTGCTCACCGAGATCCGCGAACACATCGACGCTGCGTTGGCCAGTTCCGGCGGTAGTGAGTCAGCGGCCGTCCAGGAGGTGATCCAGCGGCTGGGCACGCCGGAGGAGATCGCCGCTGCTGCGGGGGCCGTGGCTCCCGGTGCGCCGCCCCTAGCCGTCATGCCCGCCCGCGGCGTGGGTCTCGGCGCGCAGGAGATCGCCGCCGTCCTGCTGCTCCTTTTCGGGGGCTTCATCTTCGGCGTGGGATGGATCGTCGGTGTGGTGCTGCTGTGGACCTCGGATCGGTGGAACACGGGCGAGAAGTTGCTGGGCACGCTTGTGTGGCCGTTCGGCCTCGCCGGGGTGTCCCTGCTCTGGCCGTGGGCCATGTGGACCGGCGCGCCGGTTGCGCCTTTGCACCTCGTTGCCCAGGTCGCTCCACTCGTCACCGTAGGCATGCTCGTTGTCCGTACGGGACGACATCGCAGCCAGCCGAGACAGGACGCTGTGGGCGCCCTGGCCGGGCGGGGACAGGTATGAGCGAGCAGCGGCCGCAACCGCGGTACGAGATTGAAGCCGGCGATGACGTCACGGTCGGCACCTACGCCGACTTTGTGTCCCTCTGGCACACGAAAGAGATCTTCGTCCTCGACTTCGCGGTGCTGAAGCAGCCACCGCAGCTGGCTTCGGACGACGAAGGCAAGCAGATCGTCCGGCTGCCGACGCGAGTGGTGTCGCGGGTCAGGATCCCGCCCAGTCAAGTCTTCGAGATCATGAAGGCGCTCGAGCAGCAGCTGACCATGTGGGAGCGTGAGACTGGCCGCTCCCCGGGCAGAGGTAGCCCCGAAAGCTGACTCGCCTCTGGGGTCGTGCTCTAGGCGGCGTCCATCAGCATGACGCGGAGTCGGTGTTCGAGCTCCGAGCCATGGATCAGGTCCGGCCGCACGCGCCCGAGTGGGGTGCCGGGCAGCGGCGGCGGGTGGCTGCCGTAGCTGTGCCCGGTCGGGCTGGTCGTCACGATCTCGCCGGTGTCCTCATCGACCATCCGCGCCGTCCAGCCGGGCATCGCCTTGACGTAGTTGCACGCCGCACACAACCCCTGCCCGTTACGCACACTGGTCGGGCCGCCGCCGGCCGCGTCGACGACGTGGTCGGACTGCCGGATCGGCGCGTCACACCACGGGGTACGACACGTCTGATCCCGGGTCACCAGCCACCGGCGCAACGGCTCGGGAAAGATCCGTCGTCGCGAGTCCATCGCCACCAACGCGCCATCGCCGGGACGGGTATACAGCCGGCGCAGCCACACCCGGTACCTGGTGTCGCGCACCAGGCGGCGGGCCAGCGCGGCCGGGATCGGCCCGTAGCCCTGCAACAACGCCGGCTCGTCATCACCGCCGAACAGCGTCTTGTCGGTCATGATCAGCTGCACCTCCACCGGCACATCATCAACACCGCTGCCGTCGTCGAGGCGCTACCGCCGGTCTTGCCCATTGGGTCGGTCTCGCGGTCGGAATCGGCTGCGCCGCCGTCGGCGCGGGCGTCGGTGTCGGCGTGGTCACCGGCGGCGGGGTCGGGGTCCGAGTCGCTGGCCGCGCCGCTGCTCGCCGTCGGAGCCGGCCGCGCTGTCCGGGTCGGCCCCGCTCCCGGTGTCAGTCCCACCGTCGCCGTCAGCGTCGGTGTCGCTGTCGACACCGGCGTCCGTCACGGTCGGCCTCGCCGTCCGTCTCCGTGCCGGTGTGGGGTTGTGCGGTCAGGCGGGCGAAGAACAGATCGGCCATGATCTGATCCCGGGACCGCTCGTCACCGTCGGCCTTGAGCGTGTCGGCCTCCCGCCGCAACGCCGCGTAGGCGGCCACCCCCAACGCGGCCGGCACAAACCCGGTCAACCGGGCCATCGTGTCCGGCGCCGGCCGACACGTCACCCGCCGATCGGCCACCGCACCCCGCACCCGCGCCATGAACGCCGCCGGGTCCAGCCGGTAGGCGATCGCCCGGGCCTGCAACTCGGTCTGCAAATCCCCCAACCCCGCCAGCCGGTCGGCCAACTCCGCATCCACCCGGCCGCGGTCCTCACGGGACAGGCAGGCGGTCTCCCGGACCAGGAGGGTGGCCCGCCACTCACTGATCAGCCCGGCCTCCAGCAACGCCAGCGTGTGCGGCATCTCATGAACCAACGCCTGCGCCAGCCCCACATGCCGACCACCCTTGACCGGGCTGTCCCGCCGCGCCAACGCCACCTGCGACCCGACGCCGCGACCCACCTCGGCCGGCTTGACCCCGCCGGCCTGCTGCGCGGCGCGCTGCGACGCGGCGAAGCTCGCCGTCACCCTCGCCTGCGCCGCCGCACACGCCGCCTTGATCATCTCCAGCACCCGGATCTGGTCGACCCGCTCGGCGTCATCCACCCCAGCGTCGTCGAGGCGGGACAGCCGGTCGACCCACCCGGTCAGCTCGGCCGTAGACAGCGCACACGGGCCCTCAACCCCACCCGGGGGAGCCGCCGCGCCGCTGCCTTCGATCATGTGTTCGATTCTAGCAGGCAGACTCGACCGTACCCAGCCCCAAACCGGCACCTGTGCACAAAGAAATCCGGCTCACTATACGGTTCCCGCGGCGCCGCGAACCGCGGCGGCGGTCGACTCCGAATACATGTCATGAAGGGCGTTAAGGATCTCTGAGTTTGGACGATCTGCCCACGATGTGTCGTTCCATCAGGCATTCTCGACGTTTTACAACTTCTGGAGCACCCGATGAACCACAACCCACAACACCAGTCGGAAGCAGACGACCTAGAGCTGGCGACGCGGCTGTTCAGCATGTGGCGCGAGGTACCCGCCGCAAGCCGGACGGAGTACCTGACTTTCCTGGATGCCTTCGAGGACCCGGAGCAGAACCCGGACCAGCACCGCAGGATCCAGGAGCTCTTCCGCACCCTCGAGTACGCCGCCTCTGCCGCCTGACAGCAGCTGCTGGAGCCTCGAGCGGCGCGACCCCCGCGGCAACGTCTGAACGACCGTGCGCAATACGCACGCATCATCGGACGTCTGAGATCGGCCGCAACGTCCGAACGACCGGGCGCCATCACGCACCTTCGGCGCAGCGGGCGGGGGAGGGGGGAGCCGGACGAGCGGTTACTGCGCGTCGCTCACTGACGACATGTTGAAGTCTGGCACCCGCAGCGCCGGCATCGCCGTGCGCGGGAAGTACTCGCCCCACTCGCGGCTGAACGCCGGAACCGTGGCACCCGCCTCGGTGAACCGATCGAGCAGATCGACCGGGCTCTCGTTGAACCGAAAGTTGTTGACCGCTCCCACGATCTCTCCGCCCTCGAGGAGATAGACACCGTCACGCGTAAGCCCGGTGAGCAGCAGTGTCTGCGGATCCACTTCGCGGATGTACCAAAGGCAGGTCAGCAGCAGGCCACGCTCCGTGCGGCTCACGAGATCGTCGATCGCCCCGGCGCCGTCGGCGACGTCGAGCACCAGGTTGCCGACCGGGGGAGTGGGCGCGAGCTGGGTGAGCTCGGCGGAATGCCGCGTCTGCAGCAGCGCAGCGAGCGTCCCATCGGCGACCCAGTCCGTCGGGTCCACGGGCAGCCCGTTGTCAAACACGCTCGACTCACCGGACGACGCGTGCGCGACCACGAACGGTGCGCACTGCAGACCCGAGTAGCCAGGGTCGGACCACAGCCTCACCTGGCGGCTCGACAGCGCCTCACCGACTCGCGTGCCGCCGCCAGGGCGGGAGAAGACCGTGCGGCCCTCGTACGCGTCGCGGGCTCCCATCGACCAGTACAGGTAGATCATCAGATCCGCCACCGCAGTCGGTGGCAGCAGCGTCTCGTATCGCCCCGGCTCCAGATCGACCTTCCGCGCCGCCCAGCCGAGCCGACGGGTGAGCTCCGTGTCGAGCGCCGAGACGTCGACGTCGGCGAAGTCCCGCGTCGCCTGCCCGACCCACGCCGATGTGGTGAGGTCGGCCGCCTTGCCGGTGATGGCGATGTTTCCGCCCGGCTGCACCTGTCGCAGCCGAAGCCCGGTGGACGAGCCGAGATAGGTGGTCGCGACCGCGTGCTCGACGAACCCGTAGAGCTGGCGTCCGGCCGACCGCGCTGCGCCGAAGGCCTCACCCAGCGCGGGGGACAGGTTGGCGAACACTTCGATCGAGGTCTCCGCGGGCGCATCGTCCCAGGCAGCCGCAGGGAGGCCCGAGACGAGCGGCTGAGCGTCCTCGGCCGGCCCGTTGTCGCGCGCCGCCTTCTCCGCGGCCCGTACGAGGTCCTCGATCTCCTCCGCCAGCACCGCGGACCTCGACACCACGCCCGCAGCCGCGCCGGGCGCCCCATCGAACACCGCGATGACCGTCACCGAGCGCGTCCGCATCGCGCCGTTGGTAGTCAACGTGTTGGACGCCCAGCGAAGGTTGGCGCTGCTGCCCTCGTCGACGATGACTATGCAGTGACTGGCCACTGACAGCGACAGCGCCCGCTCCACGATCTCCTGAGGAGTCACCGGCCGGCCTCCTGCGTGGTGTTGAGGATGCGTACGTCGCGGAAGAGCGCGCTCGGGCAGCCGTGTGACACCGGGGCGACCTGGCCAGGTTGCGCCTTGCCGCAGTTGAACGCCCCGCCGAGCAACCAGGTCTGCGGCCCGCCCACGGCCTCCATGGATCCCCAGAACGTCAGCGTGTTGCTCTGGTAGGCCACATCACGCACCTGCCCAGCCAGCCGGCCGTTCTCGATGCGGAAGAACCGCTGACCGGTGAACTGGAAGTTGTATCGCTGCATGTCGATCGACCACGACTTGTCACCGACCACATAGATGCCGCGATCGATCCGGCCGATGAGCTCGTCGGTCGACGGGCCGCCGTCGGCGGGCTGCAGCGAAACGTTGGCCATGCGCTGCACGGGCACATGCCCCGCGCTGTCGGCGAAGGCGCATCCGTTGGAGCGCCCAGTGCCGAGCGTGCTCGACATCATGCGGGCCATCCGTCGATCGAGCTGGTAACCAACAAGCGTGCCGTCGCGCACGATGTCCCACCCCTGGGCGGCGACGCCCTCGTCGTCGAAACCGATGGTGGAAAGGCCGTGCCGCTGGCTGCGGTCGCCCGAGACGTTCATGACCGGCGAGCCGTATCGCAGCGTGCCCAGCTTGTCGGGCGTCGCGAACGACGTGCCCGCGTAGTTGGCCTCATAGCCGAGTGCCCGGTCGAGCTCGGTCGCATGCCCGATCGATTCGTGGATCGTCAGCCAGAGGTTGGTCGGATCGATAACCAAGTCGTACGAGCCGGCGTCGACGCTCGGCGCGTCGAGCTTGTCGGTGAGCAGCTCGGGAAGCTCGTGGAGCTCGCTGTCCCAGTCCCACCCCGTGCCGGTGAGGTACTCCCACCCGCGCCCGGCCGGTGGCGCGAGCGTGCGCATCGTCTCGAACCGGCCACCGGCGGGGTCGACGGCCAGAGCCTCCAGAACGGGATGCAGCCGTACGCGCTGCTGCGTCGTCACCGTACCCGCGTTGTCTGCGTAGAACTTGTTCTCCAGCACCTGCTGCAACGACGCTGTGACATGGTCGACGCCCGGCGCTTCGAGGAGGCCGCGCGACCACGCCGCCAGCTGCTCGATCTTGACGGCGTCGGCGACCGTGAAGGGGTCGACGTCGTACGCCGATTCCCACGTCACGTCCGAGTAGACGGGCTCGTCGGCGAGCTCGATGCGCTCGGTGTTCATACCTGCCGCCACGCGAGCCACCGCGACGGCCTGCTCGGCGAGCCGCGCCGCTTCCTCAGGTGTCACGTCGACGCCGGCGGCGAAACCCCACGTGCCGTCGTGGACGACGCGTACGGAAAGACCGACGTCGAGCCCGTCGTGGCTGCCTTCGAGCCGCCCGTCTCGCAAGGAGAGGTGCTGCGAGCGGATCCGTTCAACGCGAAGTGCCGCGTACGACGCGCCAAGTGCGTGGGCGCGGTCGAGTGCCGCGTCTGCGCAGAGCCGTAGCGGCAAGGCATGAAAGGCGGAGTCGATCACGCACGGCAGCCTACGCGGGACGACCGACGATGATCGAAGTGTCATAGGGTGCGGATGTGCAGGCAGTGATTGCACAGCAACCGGGTGGCCCAGAGGTGCTCGCTCTGACCGATGTCGAGCCACCCAAGCCATCCGACAACGAGCTGCTGGTCAAGGTGGCGGCCGCCGGAATCAACTTCGTCGACACGTACAGGCGGTCCGGCGCGTACCCGATGCCCTTCCCGCACATCGTCGGTGTCGAGGGCGCAGGCGTGGTCACGCAGATCGGCGGTGACGTGACCAAATTTGACGTTGGTGACCGCGTGGCATGGGTCGACGCGCCGGGCAGCTACGCCGAGCAGGTCGCCCTGCCGGCTGCCAAGGCCGCACCCGTGCCGGAGGGGCTCGAGCTCACGACCGCGGCGGCGGTCGCGTTGCAGGGAATCACCGCGCAGTACCTCGTCACGTCGACGTTCGCAGTGAGTCCAGGCGACGAGGTGCTGGTCCACGCCGCCGCCGGAGGCGTCGGCCTCCTGCTGGTCCAACTCGTGAAACTCCGCGGCGGCCGGGTCATCGGCACCGTTTCGACCGAGGAGAAGGAGCGCCTCGCCCTCGCCGCCGGAGCCGACCACGTCATCCGCTACACCGAGGTCGAGGACGTCGCGGCCGAGGTGCGCAAGTCGACAGAGGGCAGGGGAGTGGCGGTCGTCTACGACGGCGTGGGCAAGGACACGTTCGAGGCGTCGCTGGCGAGTCTGCGTACACGCGGCATGCTGGTGCTCTCCGGTGCGTCAAGCGGCAACGTCCCCCCGTTCGACCCGCAGCGCCTCAACCCACTCGGCTCGCTCTACCTCACCCGTCCCACGATCGCCCACTACACCGCCGACCACGCCGAGCTGACGTGGCGCGCACGGGAGGTCTTCGACGCCGTCGTCAAGGGACAGCTGCACGTGACGATCTCCCAGACCCTGCCGCTGGCGCAGGCTGCGAACGCCCACCAGGCCCTCGAGGGCCGCCGGACAGTCGGCAAGCTGATCCTCGTCCCGGCCTAGCCGGTCACGTGCGTCCGTCCGACTCCTGCGCGTCGAGCAGCGCTTGCTCAGGACGGGCCCAGGTCGCCTCGAGGACGGTGAAGCCCGCGGCTCGCGCGGCCGCGCACACCGCGGGGTCGTCGTCGACGAACACGTCCACAGGGCGCTCGCGGGCAAGTCGACGCAGTATCTCCACCTTGAGCTGTCGCGCCGGACGACGGTCACGGTCGCCGCGAAGAAGCATCTCGCCGGTCGGGATGTCGTAGCGCTGCAGCCATGCCACCGTGACGTCGCGCAACCACTCTGGTCGACCGCTGAGGTAGACCAGGTCGTGGTCCTCGGCGAGCCGTTGCGCCACGGCACGGCCCTCCGGCAGCAGGGGGTCGCGATCGGCCGCCGCGAAGAACGCGCCCCAGTCCTTGGGCCGCTGCTCCACGTGGCGGAGCCGATGCCGTACGTCCGCGAGGACGCCGTCGATGTCGACGACTGCGTACGGCCTCGGCTCGACCGGCATCAGCGGGTGATGCGCGCCGCCATCGCGTCGAGGAACACCGAGCCGATGTCGTTGGGGTCGACCGCTTGGTAGGCAGCCGCGCCGGTGAGGGCGGAGATCTGCTGCAGGGACTCCATGTCTGCGCTTGGCCCGATGCCGATGGTGATCAGGAGAACCGGCCGCGCGGGGTCGACCTCGGCCCGAAGGGCGGTCAACAGGCTGTCGAAGCTGAGGCCATCGGGGTTGTCGTTCTCGCCGTCGGTGAGCAGCACCACAGAGTTGATCTTGCCTGCGTCATAGCCGGCCTTGGCGGTGCGGTAGGCGGCGAGCGCGGTGTCGTAGAGCGCGGTGTGACCCCTGGTGATGTCGACCAGCGTGTCGGTCTGCTCGATGAGCTGGGAGGCCTGCGTGACCCCGTCGACCTGGGACCCGAGCGGGGCCGTCGGGACCAGCTCGACCCAGTCGTTGGGCGGGTCCTGGTCGGTGGAGAACGCCCACAGCCCCACCTCGGAAGTGGGCTGGAACAGGCCGATGGCCTGTTTGGCTGCGGTGCTCGCCAGCTCGATGCGGGTCTTGCCGTCGGGGCTGGTCTCAAGCATCGAGCCCGAGACGTCGATCACGGCGAGCAGCCGCGCATCGAGTGACAGGGCGCTCAAGGACTTGAGCAGCGCAGCCGCCTCGGCATATTGCGGCTCCCCGAGGGAGGCCGGGACCTCGCCGCGGACGCCCATGTCGGGCGACAGGCCCTTGGACTCGCCGGCCGCGTTGCGCAGGCCATCGGCGAGGAACGCCTCGACGCTCTCGGGGCTCCGCAGATAGTCCTCGAACTGCTGGGCGGCCACGTCGAGGCTGTTGGGTGTCTCTGCAGCACGGACGCGCACCACCGGGTAGTTGAACGCGAACGCACCCTCCGTTGCGTAGAGGGCGGCGAACTTTGCCTCGTCCTTGTTGTGGTCGATCACCGACTTCTCGCTGGCGGGAAAGACGGGTGCGTTGGCAGGATCCCCGGCCATCGCGTCGTAGGCGCTGTTGACGTCTGGCACCGCTGACCGTACGTACTGCAGCATCGTGGCGATGAGCTGATCGCGGCTGTCCCCGGCGCCGAAGATCTTGTTGAGGGTGAGCGCGGCAACCAGCCCCTCGGACGTGGATGTCGGTGCCGACACCGTGGCCTTGACGTTGCCGCCGAGCACCTGGGCCCAGGAGAACTGCTGCGCCTCACCACCGATGGCAGCCGCGGCCTCCTTCGGTGCGACGATCACCAGAGGAGAAGTCGCCAGGGACCCCGACACGTCGAGACGTGGTCGCAGCGGCGCGTCGTCGCCACTGACGGGCTGCGCAGGCGCGGCCGCCGCTGCCTCGGTGAGTGCTTGCACCTGGTCGGCCCAGACAGATGTGTCGGGGATCCAGAGGTTTGGCAGGATGCCCGACAAGGTGAGGATCTCGTTGGCCGTCTGGCCGGCCGGCACAGTGTCGACACTGACCTGGATGCATCGGTCGACGGCCTCGGGGCCGGTTTCCTCGTACTGCTCGGCCAGCCGCGTCACGGTGGGAGCGACATCCGGGACGGCGTTGACCCGCAGTGTGATCGAGCCGGTGCAGTCGGCCTGCTCGCTGGCGATCGGGCGCAGCACCACCCATCCACCGACAGCCAGGGCACCGACGAGGGCAAGCGTGCCCAGCACGACTAGTGGTCCTCGCGCGCGCGTCGACTCCTGCTCCGGCAGCTCCTCATGCGAGCTGTGACGGCCGGGCATTCGTAACCTCCCTCACACATCGGGCGCGGGGAAGCCTAGCCGACGAATGGACTGCTAGGACAGCGCCGTCGGCTGGCTATCGGCGGGCACGGGTGTCGCGGCGGGCTCCGCCGGCGGGATGTCTGTGGTACGCCAGCGGGCCGGCAGGAGTCTCTCCAAGGGCGCGAAGGCGAGCCAGCAGACGATCGTCGGGAGGAAGTGGATCCCGATCGCGAGATAGGTCAGCAGGTGAAAAGTGAGAAAGAACGCTGCGGCGAGGGCCAGCCAGCGCCCCTTCAGGAACAAGATCACCGGGGAGGCGAGCTCCGCCAGGATGATGCCCCACTGCGAGAGGCGTAGCAGGAACGGGTAGTCGAGCAGCCACCGCGCGAAGTCGCTGCCGCGCCGCGTGATCGCCCAGGTGAAGACCGCCCCGTTGGCCCATCCCCAGGGCCAGCCCGACCTGATCGACTTGGTCACCGCCGACAGGAAGTAGGTCAGAGCCACCGCGAGCTGGATCATGCGCAGCGCCCAGCCGGCCGCCTCGCTGCGGGTCTGGTCGGTGAACCTCGCGCGGCCGACGGTGGGTAGGACCCACAGCGCCACCAGCAGGGCGAGGTGGTCATGGTCGACCTTGCCGAACGACATGCCGATGATCAGCCACTCGAGGTAGCAGACGGCCACCGTCCACCCGGCGAGCCGCGGCAATCGCCCGCTGGCGGCGACCAGCGTGCCGACCAGCAGCACGGCCTGCAGGCCTTGCACCAGTGCGGGCGTCGGCGTGGGCAGCGGCAGGACCCGCCCGATCCACAGTGGCCGGTAGAGCTCACCTGCGTAGCCGTGCGGGACGACGTCGTTGACCAGGTAGAACATGTCGTAGACGACGAACAGGTAGATGGCCACGCGCAGCAGCGCCACCCGCGCGAGCGGCACCGGCGTGGTCCACCACCGGACGACGGCGTTCATCGCACCTCCCAGCCAGCGAGCTGGCGGGTGATGCGCGGGCCGGTGGCCTTGCCGTCGGTCAGGTCGATCGTGTCGCGCATCAGATACAGATGCACGTACTGCGGGCGCTCCGGGTGGAGCTCGGCGAACGCGTCCGCGACCACCTGCAGCAGCCGGGGCTCAGCGATGATCCGGCCGAGCTGGCCTTCGACCTCCGCCCGACCGATGCCGGTGCCCGTTGCGTTCAGCGGGACGCGCACCCGGGTGCCCTCGGTGGTGTCCGCAAGCACATATGCCGAGTTGATCGAGGCGTCGAGGTCGGGGCTGGTGGCGTACTGCGCCATCGGTCCGAACGGGAACATGTCGTCGGTGTCGACATAGGCGCCGTAGGCCAGGGCGCCGAGAAACGCGACGACCACGCCGAGCCGAACGGCTCGTCCGGCAGGGCTCAGCCGCTGGACGGTGTCGGGGGTCTCGCTCATCGGCTTGGGGTCAGGTCTCGTTGTCGGCATGGAGGACGGGGCCAGCCCATGGTACGGGCCGGCGGGGTCACCGGGCGACGATCAGCTGCCGAGGTTCTCCAGCTGGGAGAGGTCGATGGCCTCGTCACTGCTGGGTGCGGTGATCTCCACGGGCTCGCCGTAGTCGCGGAAGTCGATGAACTGACTCTCGTCCTCAGCGTTCTCCAGGCGCAGCGGATATGGCTCGCCTTCAGTCGCCACCCAGAGGACGCCAGGCTCGGTGTCGTTGGACTGGACGAGGCCGATCGCTGGGGTGCCGTCGATCTCTCCCGTGTCACCCTTTTCGACGTCGGCGCCCTCATCGTCGAAGATCGCGGCGAACTGCTCGAGATCCGCGAACTGCGCGAGGTCTTTGGCGTCCTCGTCATCAGCGGGCATGGACAGCCACTTGCCGGCGAGCAGCTGCGCGGCAGCGTCACCGCCGAGGTCGGCGTAGAACGCGTCGTCACCCTTGATGTAGACCCGCTCGGGGGTGACGATCAGGTCCAACATCTGACCACCGAGTGTCACAGATCCGGTTGCACCAGCGTCGGCGTCGATCGCGATGTCGATGTCGATGACTTCGCCCTCGTCCGGGATGCTGCCCGTGATGCGGACTGACTCGGCGTTGGATAAGGCCTCCTGCGCAGCATCGAGGATCTCGCTGGCTTCCATCGCTTCGAGCCCGTCGTCAGCACCGGCCGTGGATCCAGCCTTGCCGCTTGTGGTATCGCCGTCGCTGTCGTCAGCGCAGCCGGCGAGCAGAGCCGCGATGACCGGGCCGGCCATCGCAGCCTTGACGAGCCTGTGCATGGAGTCCCTCCGGCGATGGAAACGCGACGAGGTCGACGCCCCAACCTACTGGGACCTGCCGAAGGGATTGCCTGTGGCCCCGGCCGGGGGTACCGGGGCCCAGGCGGACTGCAGCGGCGACCTCCTTCCGCTAACGCAGATCCAGTTGTTCTCCGGGGAAGACCAGGTCCGGGTTGCCGGCGAGCAGTGCCTGGTTGCGGGCGTAGATCTCCGGCCAGCCACCCGGGATGGCGAATTGCCTTGCGATCGAAGACAACGAGTCACCCGGCTGGACGACATAGTCGGCACCCGCGACCGCAGCCGTCGACGGCGCGCGGGTGATCGCTGGGCCGGCCGGCGCGGCTCTGCGTGCCTGCCGAGCCGGCTCGGTCTGCGCGGCGCTGCTGCGCGACGACCGAGACGCCCGCGAACTCGATTGGTTCGACGAGTTGGACTGGCTCGACTGCGCGGGCGCTGCGGACGAGCCGCCTCCACCGCCGCCGCCGCGGAGGCCGAGCTTGCGCGAACAGGCCGGCCAGGCTCCCCAGCCTTGGCTGGCGAGCACGCGCTGGGCCACGGCGATCTGCTCCTCACGGCTGGCATTGGCCGCACTGCCGGAGCCGCCGTTCGCTCGCCATGTCCCAGGGGCAAACTGCAGTCCGCCCGAGTAGCCGTTGCCAGTGCTGGCCGACCAGTTGCCGCCGCTCTCGCACTGGGCGAGCTGATCCCAGGTTCCTCCGTCCTGGGCTTGTGCTGGGGCCGCCAGCCCGAACGCGGGAATCGCCGTGGCGACGCCCGCCGTCACGAGGAGGCGGCCGAGGGGAGTGGTGCGGGGCTCGCGCCGCCGCCGGTGGGCATGGCGGGGCGCAGGCCTGGTGGAACGGTGCATGAACTGACCTCTCCTGCCGCCTGCGGGGTGAGCTGACGGGTTCGGGCTGAGAGGTGTGCCCGGCCTTCGGCTAGCACTTGGGGAAGTGGGGAAGGCTTCACCCCTGCGCACGACTTCGGTACGCGGTGGGTCCCCCGCTCCTGCCCATACGTGGTTGCTCGAGTGGGTCGGCGCCCAGTGGGCAGGACTCGGCGGTAGGGCCCGACCACGCGCATTTTCACGCGATTTCCGCACACTAAGAGGCCCTGCCCGATGACGCAATAGGGGATTGGGAGTTTACCGGGACGTGATCTTGCATTCACCGCAACGAGATGGCACGTCCGGTGCTCTTCCGCGAACGAGAGGGAAACGAGGCACGGACAGTAACTACTTCACGGCAACCGTTTCCGTCTCGACAATCTCGTCGAGCCCGACGTCCGGCTTTCGGTACAGGGCACTTGGCCACCACATCCAGCGACCGATGTCGAGGTTGAGCGCAGTCACCAGGATCGAGCGCACGATCAGCGTGTCGAGCAGCACGCCGAACGCCACCGCGAATCCAATCTCGGCGAACGCGACGACCGGAAGCGTTGCCAGCACGGCAAACGTCCCGGCAAGCACGAGACCAGCCGACGTGATGACGCCACCGGTCGCGGCGAGACCGGTAAGCGCGCCCCGCCGGGTGCCCTGATGTTGCGCCTCCTCGTGGACACGCGTCATGAGGAAGATGTTGTAGTCGATGCCGAGCGCGACGAGGAACACGAACACGAACAACGGGAACGCGGTGTCGACGCCGGCAAACCCGAAGACGTGCTCGAAGATGAGTGCACTCGCGCCCAACGCCGCGGCGAACGAGAGCACCACCGTTGCGACGAGGATGAGCGGCGCGACAATTGCCCGCAGCAACAGCATGAGGATGACGAACACCGCCACCAGGATCAACGGCATGATGACCTGGCTGTCGCGCTCAGAAGCTCTGAAGATGTCGAGCGCAATCGCAGTGTTGCCGCCGACGAGCGCGTCGGCATCGGGCACCGCATGGACCTCGTCACGCACCCGGTCGACTGTGTCCTGCGCTTCAGTGCTGTCGGCTGCCGCCTCGAGAGTTCCTTCCAGCACGACGAAGTCACCCTGCGCGGGCTGCGGCTGGGTCACCTCCGTGATGCCGGGTGTGTCTGCGAACGCCGCCTGTACGGCGTCGGCCTCGTCGGCGTTGGTGACCACGACGACTGGGTTGCCGGTGCCGGCGGGGTAGTGCTCGGCGAGCACTTCCTCGCCAACGATGGACTCGGGCTTGTCGATGAACGCGTCCTTGTTGGCGATGACGCCGGTGTCGAGGCCGAGCAAGCCGAGCGCCATGGCCCCGAGTGCCGCGGACGTGGCAATCCAGACGACACGCGGACGTCGCGCAATCGAGCGCCCGATGCGTGCCCAGAATCCGGTCTCCGTCGGCTCGGCCGAACCGAAGGTCGGCTTCACCGGCCAGAAGACCCAGCGGCCCACGATGACGAGCAGTGCCGGCAGCAAGGTCAGCATCGCCAAGAGTCCGATCGCGACGCCTATCGCCAGCACCGGACCCATCGCGCGCGTGGAGTTCATCTCGGCCGCGACCAGGCACAGCATGCCCACAGCGACGGTGGAGGCGCTGGCGACGATGGCCGGGCCAGCACGGTGCAACGCAAAGGCCATCGCCTCGTGCCGGTCGACGTGCCGGCGCAGCTCTTCTCGGTAGCGGGCCACGAGGAGCAGCGCATAGTCAGTGCTTGCTCCGAAGACAAGGACGAGCAATATGCCCGCCGTCTGCGCGTTGACGGTGAGGCCGGCATTTTCGGCGAGCAGGTAGACGACGGCCTGTGCCGCAGTAAGCGCGGTGACCGCAGATACGACCGGCAGTATCCAGAGGGTCGGGCTGCGGTAGGACAGCAGCAGGATGACGATGACGACGCCCAGTGCGGCATAAAGCAGCGAGCTGTCGATGCCCTCGAAGGCGTCGGCGAAGTCGGCGTTGACACCGGCCGGACCGGTCACCCAAGACTCGAGACCGTTGGCGTCAGACTGTGTGATGGCCTCGATGTCGTCGCGGGCGACCGGAAGGTCCATCCACCCGTTGCCGCTGACGTCGAGCTGTGCGATGAGCTGCAGCGCCTCGCCGTCGTCGGATGGCACGGGGCCAATGACCTCGCCATCGACCAAGTCGACGTCGGCGATGAGCGCTGCGTCGTCGGTGACCTTGGCGAGGTCGGCCTCGGTGACGCCACCAGGGCGCTCATAGACGATGACAGCGGGAAGCAGCTCGCCGGTCTGGAACTGCTCCTGCTGGATCTCGAACACCTTGGTCGACTCGGCGCTGCCGGGCAGCCAGGCCGCCGAGTCATTTTCCTGAGCGCCGGTCAGCTTTGCCGACAGTGGCCCGGCGACCGCCAGCACCAGCACCCAGAACGCCAGGACGATCCATTTCGTGCGGCGACCGCAGACGAACGCACCGATCTTCGAAAGCAACGCACCCATGCGAGGGCCCCCAGAAGTTGCGCAGGTTCGATGACGTGACCGTAGACCTCACTACTGACACGTCGAAACTGGGTTTCTCATCGCGACATGGGCCAGAATTTTCGCGAGCCGAGCCCTGGAAGGGGACCGCCGCAAGGATCGCATGCGCTTGAGCGGCGGCAACTTTACATAATGTGGCTTATCGGCCAACGCTCGAGGTAGCCACGGCCATCCGAGCCCGCCGCGGGTGCAGAGACCGTCAATTCAGTCATCCTTGCGCGGCGGCTATGGGCACACCCGGTGAGAGCACGCGACCCGGCCAGGCATGGTTCATCGCAGCACCAGCGAATGCGCGCACGGCAACGGGCCCCTGAAGTTCAGCTCTCGCGAGAAGGGGTTGACTCTCGCTACCAGTCGTTACCGAGCACGTCACCCGCGCTCGGTGTCAGAGCGGCCCACCATGTGCTCGCAGCCATCGAAACGCTGAGGAACCGCACGGACCCATCCCCAAGCGCAAAATTCGCCCCACTGGTGTGGGAGCTACGCGCGAGCGCGGACGCCTCAGTGATTACCTCGCCCCCCGCCATTGTCGATTGGGCTCGGTAAACACCCGGCTGGATCGAGTCCCTGACGAACCGGACGGACCCGTCCGCCATCCCCGTGTCGGCGTGGGCGGCAGGAGCGAGCGCGAGCGTGACCACAGCGGCGAAACCAGCGAGGCTCGCGCCGCCGAGGATCCTCGTCCTCATCCTCTTCATGTGACCTCTCCTCCTCTGTGTTCCGGTCACCTCCTATTCGGACCTGCCGCCGGTACGGATGAGGAATCGGCCTTTTGCGCAACACCGAGTGGTCACGGCGTCCGCGACGAGTTCGGTCAGCCGCCGACGTAGGCCGCGAGGTGCTCGCCGGTGAGGGTGGAGCGGGCGGCGACGAGGTCGGCGGGTGTGCCCTCGAAGACGATCCGGCCACCGTCGTGGCCGGCGCCCGGGCCGAGGTCGATGATCCAGTCGGCGTGCGCCATGACCGCCTGGTGGTGCGCGATGACGATGACCGACTTGCCGGAGTCGACGAGCCGGTTGAGCAGGCCGAGCAGCTGCTCGACGTCAGCGAGGTGGAGCCCGGTGGTCGGCTCGTCGAGGACGTAGACGTCACCCTTCTCGGCCATCTGGGTGGCCAGCTTGAGCCGCTGCCGCTCGCCGCCGGACAGTGTGGTGAGCGGCTGGCCGAGGCTGAGGTAGCCGAGCCCGACGTCGGCGAGCCGGTCGAGGATCTTGTGCGCGGCCGGCGTGCGTGCCTCGCCGTCCTCAAAGAACTCCTCGGCCTCGGTCACCGACATCGCGAGCACCTCGGCGATGTTCCGGCCGCCCAAGGTGTACTCGAGCACCGACGCTTGGAACCGCTTTCCCTCGCACTCCTCGCAAGTGGATTCGACAGTGGCCATGACGCCCAGGTCCGTGTAGATCACCCCGGCGCCGTTGCAGGTGGGGCAGGCGCCCTCGGAGTTGGAGCTGAACAGCGCCGGCTTCACGCCATTGGCCTTCGCGAACGCCTTCCTGATCGGGTCGAGCAGTCCGGTGTAGGTCGCCGGGTTGCTGCGTCGGGAGCCCTTGATGGCTCCCTGGTCGATCGCGACCACGCCGTCCCGCCCGGACACCGAGCCGTTGATCAGTGAGCTCTTGCCCGAGCCCGCCACGCCGGTGACGACCACCAGCACGCCGAGAGGGATGTCGACGTCGACGTCCTGCAGGTTGTGGATGTGGGCGCCGCGCACCTCCAGTCGCCCCCGACGGCGTCCGCACCGTCCCCTTCAGCGCCGCACGGTCGTCCAGGTGCCTGCCGGTGAGCGTGCTGCTGCCCCGCAGCCCATCGAGGGTGCCCTCGTACACCACCTCGCCGCCCTCCGTACCGGCGCGGGGGCCAAGGTCGACGACGTGGTCGGCGATGGCGATCGTCTCGGGCTTGTGCTCCACGACGAGCACGGTGTTGCCTTTGTCTCGCAGCTGCAGCAGCAGGTCGTTCATCCGCTCGATGTCATGGGGGTGCAGGCCGATCGTGGGCTCGTCGAAAACGTAGGTGACGTCGGTGAGCGACGAGCCGAGGTGGCGGATCATCTTGGTGCGCTGTGCCTCTCCCCCGGACAGCGTGCCTGACGGCCGGTCGAGCGAGAGGTAACCCAGCCCGATCTCCGCGAACGCGTCCATCAGGTGCTGCAGTCCGGCGAGGAGCGGCGCGACCGAGGGTTCGTCGAGGTCCCGGATCCAGTTGGCCAGGTCGCTGATCTGCATTGAGCAGAGGTCGGCAATGTTCTTGCCCTTGATCTTCGACGACGGGCTTCCTTGGTCAGGCGCGTGCCGTCGCACTCCGGGCAGGTCGTGAAGATCACCGCTCGCTCCACGAAGGCACGTACGTGCGGTTGCATAGCCTCGACGTCCTTGGACAGCATCGACTTCTGGATCTTCGGGATGATCCCTTCGTACGTCAGGTTGATCCCCTCGACCTTGATCTTGGTCGGCTCCTTGTAGAGCAGGTCGTGCATCTCCTTCTTGGTGTACTTGCCGATCGGCTTGTCCATGTCGAGGCCGACGCCGCCGAAGAGTCGTCCGTACCAGCCATCCATGCTGTAACCGGGCACCTTGAGCGCCCCCTCGAGAGCGACTTGCTGTCGTCGTACAACGCCGTCAGGTTGAAATCGCTGACCGAGCCCATGCCCTCACAGCGAGCGCACATGCCACCTAGATAGACGACGTTGCGTACGACGTTCTTCTCGACCCGGCCGCTCTTCTCGGTGCTCATCACCCCGCTCGCCTTGCGCGTCGGAACGTTGAACGAGAACGCCGTGGGAGGACCGATGTGTGGCTTACCCAGTCGGCTGAACAGGATGCGCAGCATCGCGTTGGCGTCGGTGGCGGTGCCGACCGTGGAGCGAGGGTTAGCGCCCATCCGCTCCTGGTCGACGAGGATCGCGGTCGTCAGCCCGTCGAGCACGTCGACCTCGGGTCGCGCCAGCGTCGGCATGAAGCCCTGCACGAAGGCGCTGTAGGTCTCGTTGATCAGCCGCTGCGACTCCGCAGCGATCGTGTCGAACACCAGCGAGCTCTTGCCCGAGCCGGAGACGCCGGTGAACACCGTCAGTCGGCGCTTCGGGAGCTCGACGCTGACGTCCTTGAGGTTGTTCACCCGCGCGCCCTGCACGCGGATCAGATCGTGGCTGTCGGCATCGTGCGTCGCGGGCGACGGCGTGTCCGTCCTCTTGGCCATGTTTAAAGTGACTCCATCTGTACGGCGGGTGGCTAGCTCAGTTGTCAGCTCACCGCTTTCTTCACGAGCGCGGCGATCCTTGCCTCGTCGGCGGCGGTCAACTCCTTCAGTGCGAAGGCGGTCGGCCACATGGCACCTTCGTCGAGGTTCGCGTCGTCGTTGAAGCCGAACGTCGCGTACCTGGACTTGA
This sequence comes from uncultured Actinomycetota bacterium, assembly GCA_963757805.1. Classification (GTDB taxonomy): domain Bacteria; phylum Actinomycetota; class Actinomycetes; order Jiangellales; family Jiangellaceae; genus CAVWSM01. The sequence goes on from CAVWSM010000006.1 coordinate 180,577, forward strand.
ACTTCTGCGCGGGCTGGAAGAAGCAGACGACCTTGCCGTCCTTGGCATACGCGGGCATCCCGTACCAGAGCTTCGGCGAAAGAGCTGGCGCGCTGTCTTTGATGACTTCATGGAGCCGCTCGGCCATGGTGCGATCGGGTTCCGCCATCTCAGCGATCTTCGCGAGCACGGCGCCTTCCTCGGCCGCCTTGTCTGGGCGCCGGCCGCGGCGCGCTTCCGCCTTCGTCTCTTGGGCGCGCTCCTTCATCGCGGCTCGTTCCTCGTCCGAGAATGCCACGGACGCCTTGCGATTCCGGGTGGTGCTCTTAGCGGGCTGCTGCGTGCCCTTCTTTGTCGGTTTTCTCTCAGCCATTGCGAAGCACCTCCATGCGCCTCACGAGTCCCCTCATGGATCCTTGGACCGCCCGAGCGCGTTGCCGACGAGGTCTGTGACCGTACCGAAGGCTGCCAGTCGGGCGTGCGATCCCCGGACTGGTCAGCGCAGCTCCTGGATGCGGATGTGGTTGCCCGCGGGATCGCGGAAGGCGCAGTCGCGCACGCCGTACGGCTGGTCGGTGGGCTCCTGGACGACCTCGGCGTCGCTGGCCTGCAGCCGCTCGAACGTACCGTCAAGGTCCTTGGTGGCCAGCAGGATCCAGCCGTAGGTGCCCTTGGCCATCATCTCGACAATGGTGCGGCGCTCGTCGTCGGTGATGCCGGAGCCCGGCGGGGCGGGCGGCGCCAGGAGGATAGACGTGGCGGGCTGGTCGGGGTGGCCGACCGTGATCCAACGCATCTTGCCCTTTCCGACGTCGCTGCGGACCTCGAAGCCGAGGATGTCGCGATAGAAGGCCAGGGATTCCTCCGGGTCGTCATGCGGGAGGAAGGTGGTGTGAATGGTGATGTCCATGGCGGTCACGCTAGTTGCGGCTCGGTGACACGCGCTTCTCGACTCCTGATGGGTCTGGTCACCTGTTTCGCCACGCACGACGGCATCCCCAGCGTCGCCCGATCTGCCTGGCCCCGGTAGGTGCTGGGTGGTATCCCGACCAGCTCGGTGAAGCGAGTGCTGAAAGTGCCCAGCGACGAACAGCCGACCGCGAAACAGACCTCGGTCACGCTCAGATCGCCACGACGCAGCAACGCCATCGCGCGCTCGATCCGCCTCGTCATCAGGTAGCTGTACGGCGACTCGCCGTAGGCGCGCCTGAACTCGCGGCTGAGATGGCCGGCCGACATGTTCACACCGCGGGCGAGCGCCTCGACGTCCAGTGGCTGCGCATACTCCCGGTCGATCCGGTCGCGGACTCGGCGCAGCCACGCGAGGTCGCGCAACTGCTGTGCCGTGGCGGATCCGCTGGTCACGTGCCCAATCGTACGTCGCGCCAGAGTTGCCCAGCGCGGTTGGCGTCCCACCCCCGTCTGGAACGCGACCTGCTCGATCGCACCCGACTGGTGCGACCGGATCAGGTCCGGCTCGTCTGCAGCGACGAAAATGCCTTCCAGCGCGGCGTGCTTGACCGCCGCGGCCAGCGCATCGTCGACATTGTCCTGGTTGGCCAGCGCTCGTCGTGCAAGGCGACCCGAGGCCTCAACGCACATTTCGTCCCCTTCGACACGTCTCGTGATTACGCTAGCTGCGGTGCATCGACCGCTGCTTCTCGATTCCTGATCGGGTTCCTGCGCCGGGCCCACAACAGGGCGCACGCGAGGGCGCCGAGCGTCACGGTGGCGAGTCCTGAGCCGCCGAGCGTCGCTCGCGGGCCGAGCGCCATGGTGAGCGGTCCGCCTAGGGCCACGCCGATCGGCGATGCGGTGACCAGTGCCGCGCTCCAAGCTGCGAGCATGGCGGCCAGGTGCTGCGGGGGTGACTTCGCCTGCAACAGCGTTACCGAGAGCGGTACGAACGGCCCGTAGATCGCGCCGCCGAGCATGAAGCACGCGACGGTGACCGGTGTCGGCACGTCGAACCCGAACGGCAGCAGCGAGAGGCCCCAGGCGATCACGATGGCGAACGTCACCGGCCACAGCGGCAGCTGCCGCAGCGCGCCGACCGCCAGCCCGCCGAGCACTGCGCCGACGCCGAACAGGGTCCAGTAGACGCCGAGTAGCGTGCCCGGCGCGTGCAGGTCGTCGGTCACATGCAGCGGCAGCGCGACCTCGACCGGTCCGTACAGCAGGTTGAAGAACCAGGTGAGCGTCAGCAGCCCTAGCAACTCAGGACGCGCACGCAGCAGCGCAAAACCGCCGCGCGCCGCCGCCTTGTCGACTGGGGAAACGTCCCCCGGCTCTGGGAGCCGGGTGCGTGCGACGAGCATCGCGAGGAACACGTACGTGAGCGCATCCAAGCCGAGGACGAGTGCGGAGCTGACGTACGTCACGAGAACGCCGGCGATCGCGGGGCCGGCGATCATGGCGGCAAAGTTCAGCGAGCTGACGAGGGTGTTGGCGGCGAGCCGCTGCTCGTCGGGCAGTAGCTCGGCCAGCAGGGTGTACTTGCCCGCGCTGCCCCACGCGTGCAGCAGCGACGAGACCGCGAGCAGCACGACGTACAGCGGCAGGGTAAGCAGCCCGGCGAGCCAGGCGAGCGTTACGGCGCCGAGGAACACTCCGCGCACCACGTTGTCGGCCAGCAGCAGCCGCCTCGCCGGCACGCGGCGCAGGCGGCGACCGAACACCAGCGTGCCGACCACGCCCGGCAACGTGTACGCGGCCACCGCTCCGCCGACCCACAGCCCGGCGGTCGCCTGCGGCGCGAGCTCGATGGCCAGCCACGCGACCGCGACAAAACTCATCCCGTCCCCGAGGAACGAGACACCGAAGCCGAGGATGAGTCGCCGGAATATCCGGTTGGCGAGCACCGGCCGGTAGGCAGAGGGCACCAGGCGTCGGAGCATTACGGGCACCTCGAGGGGAAGTACGCGTGAATCGTGACGTCCATGGCTTGCAAGCTATGTTCGGCCCGGCGACCAGTGCTTCTCGATTCCTGACCAGTCAGGAATCGAGAAGCATCGGCGCCCGAGCCGCTCCTAGCGTGACCGGCAAGTCCGTGGTCCCAGAGAGGCTCACCTGATGAACCGTCAGATCGCCGGAAAGCTCACCGGCCCCGTCAGCAAGTGGATCGTCGCCGCGGCGGTCGTCGTTCTCGTGTTCCTGCTCGCTCCGCTGAGCTCCAAGCTCGTCGACGTGCAGAACAACGAGGCGTCGTCATGGCTCCCTGCCTCCGCCGAGGCGACGAAGGTGCTCGACGAACTGTCCGAGACCGTCGACCCCAACGACATCCCGACACTCCTCGTCTACCACCGCGACGGCGGCCTGACCGAGGCCGACCTGGCGGCGATGGACGAGCAGGCGGCCGAGATCGCATCCGACGTCGACGGCGTCACCGACGAGGACGCCGACGGCTCCCCGGACGTGCTCTCGCCGAGCGGTGCCGAGCAGCTGAAGCTTCCGCAGCAACTGTTGTCCGAGGACGGAGAGGCCGCCTACCTCTACCTGGTCCTCAACTTCGGCGACGAGGGCTGGACCGACGTCCCCGAGGCTGCCGACGAGATCCGCGACATCGCCGGAGTGGAGGGCGTCTCGGTGCACCTTGCCGGTTTCGGCGGCCAGGCCGCCGACGCGGCCGAGTCGTTCGAGGGCATCGACACCAACCTGATCCTCGCCACTGTCGCTGTGGTCGTGGTCATTCTGCTGCTCACCTACCGCAGCCCGGTGCTGTGGATCCTGCCCGTACTCTGCGCGGCCTTCGCCAACTTCATCGCGACGGGCATCATCTACCTGCTCGCGCGGTACGCCGACCTCACCGTGAACGGTCAGAGCCAGGCCATCCTCAGCATTCTCGTGATCGGTGCCGGCACCGACTATGCACTGCTGCTCGTTGCCCGCTACCGCGAGGAGCTGCGCCGCCATGAAGACCGGCACGAGGCGATGGCGTTCGCACTGCACCGGGCAGCCCCGGCGATCCTCGCCAGCGCCGCGACCGTGTGCATCGGCATGCTCTGCCTGGTCGTCGCCGACCTGAACTCCACGGCCGGCCTCGGTCCGGTCATCGCGGTCGGCATCGCGGCCACCTTCTTCGTGATGGTGACCCTGCTGCCCGCCCTGCTGGTCATCTGCGGCCGCTGGATCTTCTGGCCCGCTCGGCCCGCGTTCGGCTCGCAAGAGCCGACGAGCACCGGCGTGTGGGCGAAGGTGGGCAACGCGATCGCGCCGCGTCCGCGGACCGTCTGGGTCGTCACCACGGGCATCCTGCTGGTCGCCTGCCTCGGTCTGTTTCGGCTCGACACCGGCGGCCTCTCGACCGAGGAGACCTACACCAAGGAATTCGACTCCGTCACGGGCCAGAAAGTCCTTGTCGAGCACGGTCTCCAGGACGCGTCCAACACGATTCAGGTCGTTGCCGACGAGGACCAGATCGACGCCGCGCGTGACGCGGTCGCCGGGGTCGAGGGAGTCGGTGAGCCGGAGTCAGCCACGCCGATCGGTGACGGGCGCGCCTACTTCGAGGCGACCATCGCCGCGGACATCTCCTCGCAGAACGCCTTCGACATCGTCGAGGGCGCGCGCGATGCGGTGCACGACGTCGACGGCGCGAACGCGATCGTCGGTGGCGGGTCGGCGTTCTATCTCGACACCAAGATCGCGTCCAGCCGGGACAACCTCGTGATCATCCCGCTGGTCCTGCTCGTGGTGTTCCTGATCCTGCTGGCCCTTCTCCGCGCGGTGCTGGCCCCGGTCCTGCTGATCGCGACCGTGGTCCTCTCCTTCGGCGCAGCCCTGGGCATCTCGGCGCTGCTGTTCGAGTACGTCTTCGGCTTCGCCGGATCCGACCCCGGCTTTCCTTTGTTCGCCTTCGTGTTCCTCGTGGCGCTGGGCATCGACTACAACATCTTCTTGATGACTCGGGTCCGGGAGGAGACCGTCAACCACGGCACTCGGAAGGGCTCGCTGATCGCACTGTCGTCGACCGGCGGCGTGATCACCTCCGCCGGCCTCGTACTCGCGGCGACGTTCCTCGTCCTCGGCTCGCTGCCGCTGGTGTTCCTCGCCGAGCTCGGCGTCGCGGTCGCACTCGGCGTCCTGCTCGACACCATGATCGTCCGGTCGGTGCTGGTCACCGCGCTCAACCTCGATCTGGGTGGAAAGATCTGGTGGCCGAGCAAGCTCGACCGCGGCACGACCCCGCAGCGGCCGGGTGAGCCCGACCAGGAGCGGGTCCGCGAACACGTCTGATCGCACGGTCCTACGCGTACACGTCTCGTTACCTGTCGACCTGCGCGGCGCGCAATGCCTCTGCAGTCGTCTCGTCCGCCGGGAAGAACAGCTCCAACGCCAGCTCGGACATGGTGACGTCCATCGGTGTCTCGAACATCGCGACGGTGCTGACGAACGACAACTCGAGGTCGCCATGACGAATGCGCAACGGCACGACGATGTCGCCGGGTCCGGGCATGCCGAGGTCCGCCACTGGCAGGTCGCAGTACACCACGAGCTCGTCATACGGGTCGCTCACTGCAGGATCACCGCTCATCAGCACCTGGCCGCGCAGGCGGCGCAGCAGGTGGCCCCGCCACTCCCCCAGGTTAATGATCTTGGGAGTGAGGCCGAGGGGATGCAGTTCCTTCCTGTCGTGGTGAGCAACGCGTTCACCATCGGCGCCACCGCGCGTCCCGTCGATTACCTCGCAGGTAACGGCCGCCCGGAGGTTGTGAGCGACACGTAAGGCCCGTGGGACTGTCCGAGGTCGCTCGTCGGGAGAAACATCGCGTGTTAGACGTGCGCGAGTCCAGCGGAAATCGCCCTCAAACGCACGCTGAGCGCGCGAGGTCAGCCGGATCACTGGGGTAGCGCGACGATGCGGGCCGGTGATTGCCTCGGGAGGACGTTCCACTGCGGTCAACTTCGTGCCCTCAGTGGAACAGGCTGCGGAGCGATACCTCGTGTGGCGGGTGTTCACCCGGAGGGCAACTTTGTAGCCCTGAGCACACCCACAGCGGGACCCCTATTGCTCGTCACCAGGGGCAGTCACGCACTCACCCGCGCCGCTGGATCGTCTCGTCCAGGAAGAAGGTCGCCTCTCGGCCCGCTCGGTCCGCGTCCTGTGCGCGGATTGCGTCCACCAGCCCGCGGTGGTCGACGTACTCGGCGTCGAGTCGCTCGTCCAGGTCGCGCGCCAACGCATCCCGCACGGCCGAGCCGAGGTCGTCGTAGAGGTCGTCGAGCAGCGCGTTGTGGGCGGCGCTGACGACCAGCGTGTGGAAGACCGCGTCGGCTTCGACGAAAGCAGCGACGTCGCCGCTGCTCCAGGCTGCATCACGGACATCCAGGGCCTCGTCCAACTCCGTGAGATCCGCAGCCGTACGCCGCATCGCCGCGAGGCGGGCAGCCTGGTGCTCGAGCCCGCGACGCACCTCGAACACCTCCCGCACGCCAGCCGCCGCCACCCGCCGGGACACGGCGCCAGACATCTCACTGGCGGCTCGAACGTATGTCCCGCTCCCCTGCCGGCTGTCGAGCAGGCCGGCATGCGCCAGCGCTCGAACCGCCTCGCGCACCGTGTTGCGTCCGACGCCCAGCGCAGCGACCAGCTCGGGCTCGGTCGGGATCTTCTCCCCCACCCCCCACTCCCCCGACGTGATCTTGGTCCGCAGCTGGGTGATCACCTGGTCGACCAGCGCCGAGCGCCGGGTGGGCTGCAGCGGCTGGGTCGTCATTGACCCTCGACCTCCCCTTCGTCTCGCGCGTACACTAGAATCAAATTCATCCTATGACCGGCTGACTTGCGACACAAGGCCGTCGACTGACTTGCGAGGCAGGTTTGACCACGACATCGATGCCGCCCGTCGGCGTCCGCACCAGGACCGCGACCGCTCTGGTGTTGGTGGCCGTGCTCCTCGCCTCGCTCAACCTACGCACGGCGGTCATCAGCGCGGGCGCCCTGCTCGACGAGCTCCGCGATGCGCTGCCGCTGAGCGGTGCGGAGTCCGGACTGCTCACCACCCTGCCCGTGCTCTGCTTCGCGGCATTCGGCTCATTGACCCCCATGCTTGCCCGCCGTTTCGGCGAGTCGGCCGTGCTCGCCGGCTCTCTGGCCGCTGTCGTCGTCGGCATCCTGTCTCGCGTGCTGGTCAGCAGCCCGGTGCCGTTTCTCGTGGGCAGCACGATCGCCCTGGCGGGCGCCGCAGTCGGCAACGTCCTCATCCCGGCCGTGGTCAAGCACCACTTCCCTGACCGCATCGGGCCGATGACGGCGCTCTACACGACGGCCCTGGCGCTCGGCGCGACGGCGGCGGCGGCATTCACGGTGCCCGTGGACGACCTGGCCGGAGGCAGCTGGCGGGCCGGTCTCGGGGTGTGGGCGGCCTTCGCGGCCATTGCTCTCGTCCCGTGGCTCCTGCTGCTGCGCCGCCCAGCCGCTTCCGTCGAGGGCCACGACGACGTCCGGCTGTCCGCCGTGACCCGCAGCCCCACGGCCTGGGCGCTCGCGATCTTCTTCGGGACCCAGTCGCTGCAGGCCTATGTCTCGTTCGGCTGGTTCGCCACCCTGTGGCAAGACACCGGGATGAGCGCTCAGCGCGCCGGCTGGACGTTGGCGCTGCTGTCGGCGATCTCCATTCCCACGTCCCTTGTGGTGCCGAGGTTGGCGTTCCGGCTCAGGAGTCAACGCCCGTACGTGGTGGCACTCGTGGCCATCTACGCCGTCGGCTACACCGGCCTGCTCGTGGCTCCCGGCGGAGCGGCCGCCTGGGTGTGGGCGGTGCTGATCGGACTGGGCAGCAGCTCGTTCCCGCTGGCCCTGACGATGATCGGGCTGCGGACCCGTACGGCTTCGGCCACCGCAGCACTCTCCGCGTTCGTGCAGAGCGCCGGATACTTGCTCGCGGGCACGGGCCCCTTCCTCTTCGGCGTCCTGCACTCGGCCACCGGCGGGTGGACCGTGCCCATCGGCGGGCTCTTCGTGATCCTCGCGATCCAGCTCGTTGCCGGCTGGCGGGCCGCCGACGACCGATTCATCGAGGACGAGGCACCTGCACTGAGCCGCTAGAGCATCCTTGCCGCATGACGGATGCGGCTGCGGCGCAGCGGTGGCCCTACCTCGAGCACGACGGGCCGATCGCTTTCGCGCACCGCGGCGGCGCAGCCCACCGGTGGGAGAACACCATGGCGGCGTTCCAGCGTGCCGTCGACCTGGGCTACCGCTACGTCGAGACCGATGTCCACGCCACGTCCGACGGCGTGCTGCTGGCCTTCCACGACCGGCGGTTGCATCGGATGACCGGCCGGCCCGGCCGCGTCCGCGACGTCCCGTACCCGCATCTGGCTCGAGCGACGATCGGCGGTCGCGAACCGGTGCCGACGCTCGAGGAAGTGCTGACGACGTGGCCGGAGCTTCGGCTCAACGTCGACGTCAAGGACGCGCCGGCGATCGGCCCGCTGCTCGACGTGCTGGGCCGCACCAAGGCGATCGACCGGGTGTGCGTGGCGTCCTTCTCGGACGCGCGGATTCGTGCCGTACGGGAGGCCGTAGGCCCTCGGCTCGCCACCGGACTCGCGCCCCGTGAGGTCGCCGCGCTGCGGGTCGCCGCATTCGTGCCATCGGGTCGACTTGACCATCTTGTGCCACGCAACGTGCCATGCGCCCAAGTGCCTTTAGCCGTACGGGGTGTACGCATCGTCGACCGCCGCTTCCTGGCCGCCGCACACCGGCTGGGCATCTCGGTGCACGTCTGGGTCGTCGACGACACAGGTGTGATGAACCGCCTCCTCGACGACGGCGTCGATGGGATCATGACCGACGACCTCGAGGCACTCCGCGGTGTCCTCGCCGACCGCGGCCACTGGCCGTCGTCCTAGCTGGAGTGCAGGTGTCGTTGCCGCTCGCCCCGCCCGCCGGACCGCTCGCCGATCCCTCGGTCCGCCGCCGCGAGCAACGCGCTTGGCCGCTTATCAGCTGCCAGAGGGGCAGGTCGTGCCGTTCATGATGCTCGCCGTGGCGATCGGCGTCGTCCTCGGCGGCACTCAGGCGCTGGCCCGTTCGATGTTCAGCCTGCTGGTGCCGCGAGGTAAGGAAGCGGAATATTTCAGCCTGTATCAGGCTTGCGAACGTGGCACCAGCCGGCTCGGCACCCTGGTGTTCGGACTGGTGTATCAACTGACCGATTCGTACCGACAGGCGATCTTCGCCGTTGTCGCGTTTTTCGTGGTGGGTTTCGTGCTGCTGGCACGGGTGAACCTTGTCAGTGGGATCCGCGACGCCGGGAACGAGGTCCCCGAGCACGTGTGACCCGTGACTGAGGTCACGCCCTCGAGCCTTTCCGGCGCGGAACCTGGAACATAGCCAAACCGTCGTACGTTACATCAAGCGTCGGCAAGCCGAAAGGGGTTCTTCCTACGATGTCCGAGCGTTCCTCCCTCCGCGGCTCGCGTCTCGGGGCCACGAGCTACGAGGATGAGCGAGGCGTCGAGTTCGCGGCTCGCCAGCAAGTCCCGTACGAGTGCGCCAGTGGGCACCACTTCGAGATGACGTTCGCCCAAGAGGCTGACGTCCCTGCGATCTGGGAGTGCCCGCGCTGCGGCGCCGAGGCTCTGCGTGCCGCGACCGACAAGCCAGACACCAAGCCAGGCAAGAGCGTGCGCACCCACTGGGACATGCTCCTGGAGCGGCGTTCCCTCGAGGAGCTCGAGGAGCTGCTCTCCGAGCGGCTCGACCTGCTCCGCACGGGGTCGCTGCCTGGTGGCGCGCACTTCAAGGAGACCACCAAGACCCACCGCGGGCGTAAGTCCGCCTGATCCAACCCGGCGCGGCGCTGCCCCCCTCATAGAGCGCCTCGCCTCTCCGACCGAGTCGCGTCGCGATCCCCCGGCGACGCGGCTCGGTCTTTGCTGCCTGCGGTCGGCGCTCAACCCCAGCCCTAGACCAAAGGCAAGCTCGGCCACTAGGGCTCTTCGTGCCCCGCCGCGCTCAAGATAATGATCCACATGGCAGCCACCCTTGACGAGATTCCGTGGCCAGTTCGCACGGCACGGCTTTCGATTCGGCGCGCCAATGAGTCAGACCTCGATGCGATCTGGCGTTTCCGACGTCTCGAATCGGTCAGTCAGTGGCTGACCTCGGCTCCCAGCACGATCGAGCAGTACCGCGAGAAGTTCCTCGAACCGGGCAGGCTGGACACGTTTCTCGTCGTCGAGCTCGACGGCGAGGTCATCGGTGAACTGATGCTCAAGATTGAGGACGGCTGGGCGCAATGGGAGGTGGCGGCCGAAGCCGAGGGCGTACAAGCCGAGCTTGGCTGGAGCATGGACCCCGACTGCGGGGGTCACGGCTACGCCACCGAAGCTGTCAACGCCTTGATCGAGATCTGCTTCGAGCATCTCGGACTGCGGCGCGTCACGGCTCAGTGCTTCGCCGACAACGTGGCGTCGTGGCGCCTGATGGAACGGATCGGCATGCGCCGCGAGTTCCACACCGTCCGCGACTCGTTGCATAGATCGGGCCAGTGGCTCGATGGCTTGGGCTATGCCCTCCTCGCAGAAGAATGGGCTACCCCCGCGGCTGGTCGTCGCGGTCGACCACCTCGCCGGGGATGACCGGCCCACCACCCGGTGGTCGGCCGGCACCATAGCCGGGGTACTGCCGCCCGGCGCCGTAGCCCGTGACGGTGGCGGCGAGCAGCCGGCGCCCGACCAGCCAGGTCAGCAGGCGTCGGGCCGTCGGACGGGTGACGGGCGCGATGAGCAGCAGCCCGACGATGTCGGTCAGGAAGCCCGGCGTGATCATCAGGGTGCCACCGACGAGGACAAGCGCCGCGTCAGCGAGCTCACGGGTTGGCGGCCGCCCGGAGGCGATGGAGTCCGTCAGGGCCCGCCATGCCCGCGCCCCCTCCCGGCGAATGAGCCAGGCGCCAATAATGGCCATCGCAAGCAGCAGCAAGATCGTCCACCACGGCCCGATCACCTGCCCCACCGAGACGATGATCCAGATCTCGAGCAGCGGCACGGCGGCAAACAGGAGCACGAGCCAGCGTCTATTCATGTTTCACGTTCCCCTTCCTGAGAAGAGAACGCATCTGACGCGCCCGATGTGCCCCGCCCCAGAACGTGACCTTGGTCAACGCCTCGCGCACAATGGCGCCGCTCATCTTGCTGGTGCCTCGTTCGCGCTCGATGAAGGTGATCGGGACCTCGACGACTCGCAGGCCCATCAGGTGGGTGCGCCAGGCCAGGTCGACCTGGAAGCAGTAGCCCTGCGACGCCACGTCGTCGAGGCCTACCTTCTCCAGGGTCGTACGTCGGAAGGCCCGAAAGCCGCCGGTCGCGTCGTGCAACGGCAGGCCGAGCGCGAGCCGCGTGTAGATGTTGCCGCCGCGCGACAGCAGCTCGCGCCGTCGGGACCAGTTGCACACGCTGCCGCCTGGGACATAGCGCGAGCCGAGCACGAGGTCGGCGTGATCGAGCGCGGCCAGCAGCCGCGGCAGCTGTACGGGCTGGTGCGAGCCGTCGGCGTCCATCTCGACCAGCACGTCATAGCCCTGCTCCTGTCCCCAGCGGAAACCGGCGACATACGCGGCGCCAAGGCCCTGCTTCCGCGTCCGATGCAGCACGTGGACGGCCTTGTCGTCCGCCGCCAGCCGGTCGGCGATCTCTCCGGTGCCGTCCGGCGAGCCGTCGTCGATGACGAGCACGTCGGCATTGGGTACGGCCTCGCGCAGCCGCCGCACGATCCACTCAAGGTTTTCGGCCTCGTTGTAGGTCGGGACGCAGACGAGCACTCGTTCGAGCTCTGGCGTGGGCGACTTCACCGGGCGACCTCCCTCGGCTCGGTGTCGTCGGCAGGCGCCTCGGGCTCGGTCTGCGGGCGCCGCGAGCGGCGTGTTGCGAGCACGGCGGCCACGACCGCGCCCAGCCCGAGAGCCGAGATCAGCAGCTCCGGCCACGCGCCGGCACGGGTCGCGAGTGTCTGCGACGTGCTCAGCTGGATCGGCTCGACGAAGACCTCGCGGCTGAAGATCTCGCTGCGTTCGCGCACCGACCCGTCGGCATCCACGACCGCGCTGACCCCGCTCGTAGCGACGACGAGCACGGAACGCCCGTGCTCGACGGCCCGCAGCCGGGACATGGCCAGCTGTTGTTCGGTCTGCCCCGAGAAGCCGAACGTTGCGTTGTTGGTCTGCACCGCGAGCACCTCGGCGCCGTCGCGGACCGTGTCACGCACCACGTCGTCGTACGCGACCTCGAAGCAGATGACGTCGCCGACCCGAGCCGGGCCGACTTGCAGTACGCCGGGTTCGTCACCCTTGACCATGTCGCGCGAGCGAAGCTCGTCGACGTTGGGCACGACAACTCGGGCCAGGTCACGCAGCGGGATGTATTCGGCGAACGGGACCGGGTGCTGCTTGATGTATGTGTCGCCAGGCCCGGTCTCCGGGTCCCAGACGATGCCGGTGTTCTCGACGTGCTCGTCGTCCTCGGTGATGACGACGGCTCCGACAAGGATGGGTACGCCAACGGCCTGGGCGGCCTGGTCGATGAGCTCGGCCGCATCCGGGTCGCGGAACGGGTCGATGTCGGACGAGTTCTCCGGCCAGAGCACGAGGTCGGGCTGCTCGACAGCGCCCGCCTCGATCTGTGCGGCGAGGTCGAGGGTGGCGTCAACGTGGTTGCGCAGCACGGCTTCCCGCTGCGCATCGAAATCGAGGCCAAGGCGCGGCACGTTGCCTTGCACGAGCGCAACAGTGACGGTGCGCCCGTCAGCGGCCGGTTGTGACACCGGCACGCCGGCGAACAGCACCGCACCCGCGGCGACCGCGGCACCGACCCGCCACGGCAGCCCACGCCGCGACACGACGACCCATGCCAGCAGCCCACCGGCGAGCGCCACCGCAAACGTCACGAGTGGGGCGCCCCCGAGCGACGCGAGCGAAAGCGTCGGCGCGTCAGCCTGCGAGAAGGCCAGCCGCCCCCAGGTGAACCCATCGAACGGATAACGCCCGCGCAGCGCCTCCTCGAGCACCCACAGGGCGGCCGTCCACACGGGCCAGCCGGGCAGCCGCTGCACCAGCGCGATCCCTGCGCCGAGCGGCGCGAGGTAGAGCGCCTGGAAGGCCCCGAGGATGAGCCACGGTGCGGCGCCGAGCTCGATGTCGGTCCAGCGGAGCAGCGGGACGAAGAAGGCGAGCCCGAAGACGTACGCCAGCAGCGCAGCGCGCCACAACGAGACGCCGCGGACAGCAAGAGTCAGGGCCATGACGCTGAGCGGCGCGACCAGCCACACGTCATAGGGCGGGAATGCGGCGACGAGGCCTAGGCCGGCAGCAAGGGCAACGCCGGCCCGCACGAGCGTCGCACCCCGCACCGTCACCCGTTCACACTCCTCGCGTTCCGCCCGCTCTCGCGGGGCGGACGCCTTCCGCCCGCTTACGCGGGCGGATGCCTCGCGTCCGCCCATTCACGCGGGCGGACCTGGTCGCGTGACGGTACAACGTGCGGCGCGGGATAGGTGTGCCGGGTACGGCAGTGGCCCGCATCGCCCTTCGGACCAACGCCAGGTTCGTCGGCTGCGAACGAAGCGCCGTTGTCTACTGGGCGAGCGGGCCAAGCCGGGCCTCACCCCTCGCTCGGGAGGCGACCAGACTGGCCGTTCCGCCCTTCGGCCTGGCACCGGGCCCGACGTCAGGTGCCTTTGACGTCGTGCCTCGACCGGGGTGGTGCGGCGTGTCGGGACCCGTCCCGAGCAGGTTCTCTGTGGTGCAGAGCAGCACGTTTCTCGCTTGGCGGTCGTCTGTCAACTGCGGCCTGACCTGCGGCGATGTCCAACTGTGCAGGTCAGCGCAGTGTGCTGTGCGACAGGGATTTACCCGTCGTTCACCAAGCGTCGGCGTGTCAGCGCGACACGCCGTCCGCGGCGAAGATTTCGCGCCCGGCGGCCACCGTTCGCAGGCACTTCGGCGGCGCAATACCCGCGCTCAGGTCGGGTAGCCCGCGCACCCCGGACCGCGGGTCGGTCGACCACGCGGCAACCCGCTCGTCCGGTGCCTGCACCACCAGGTCGGCCTCGGAAACGTCCCAGACCGCAAAGCTCGCCAACTGGCCCGGTGCAAGCACACCGGCGTCGTCGCGCCCGGCGGCTCGCCACCCGCCACGGGTGTGCGCGGAGAATGCGCCGCGCACCGTCATGCGCTGCTCGGGCGTCTGGTGCAGGGCGGCGGCGCGCACTCCGTCCCACGGGCTGATCGGCGTCACCGGAGAGTCGGAGCCGAAGGCAAGCAGCACGCCGGCTCGCGCCATGAGCGCGTACGGGTTGAGTCCGCGAGCTCGCTCGACGCCGAGCCGGGCGGCGTACATCCCGTCGTCACCGCCCCACGCCGCGTCGAACGCAGGCTGCACGCTGGCCACCACACCGAGGCGCACGAGCTCGGACACCAGGTCGGCGTCGATCATCTCCACGTGCTCCAGCCGGTGCCGTGCAGCCAGCACGGCGTCGAGGCCACACTGCTCGGCCGCGCGACCGATTGCCTTGATCGCTGTGCGCACGGCGGCGTCGCCGATGACGTGGAAGCCCGCCTGGACACCGGCCCTGGTGCACGCGACGACGTGCTCGGTGGCGGCAGAAAGGTCGAGGTAGCTCGACCCGCAGGTTTCGGCGTCGGCGTACGGCGCCGACAGCCAGGCCGTGCGGGACCCCAGCGAACCGTCGACGTTGAGATCGCCGGCGGCGCCCGACAGTCCGTACGACTGCACTGTCGCAACACCGCCGTCCGCAGCGTGCTGGCCCCAGTAGGCCACCACGTCCGGCAGCGGTTGCTCGGCGATGAGCGAGCGCAGCAGCGGGACATCAGCGAGCGGGTTGATGTGCGGCGCGGATAGCTCGTGCACGCTGCCGACCCCGACGCTGGCGGCGTGCTGCAGCGCCTGCAGGGCTGCCGCGCGCCGCTGGTCGGGGGTGACGAGTTCGGCGACCGCGTCGCGTACGGCGTGGTGGGCGGCCCGGCGGACGAGACCTGTCGGCTCGAAGCCTTCCGCGGCCCGGATGCCCGGCGTGGCGTCGACGAGCGCGGCCGACGCCACACCTGAGTGGCCGTCGACGCGGGACAGGTAGACGAGCCGTCCCGGCGCCGCGCGCTCGACCTCGTCTTGCGTCGGGTGCCGGTGCTCGGGCCAGTCGGTGTCGTCCCAGCCGAAGCCGAGGATCACGCCTTCGTGCTTTGCTGCGTAGGCGGCGAGCGCATCGAGCACCTCGTCGACCGAGCGTGTCCCGGCCAGGTCAAGGCTGGTCATCGCCAAGCCGGTCTGGGTCAGGTGCACGTGCGCGTCGACGAACGCGGGTGTGACCAGCCGCTCCTGCAGATCCACCACCTCGTCGACGCCGTCGGCGTGCGACTGCGCGGCGCCCTCGGCACCGACCCAGGCCACCCGGTCCCCCACCACGAGCATGGCGGTGGCGAACGGATCGACGGGCGAGTAGATCGCGCCGTTGCGGTACAGGATGGAGCGCTGCGACATCCCGTCAGTCTGTCCGATGGCCTACCGCCTCGGCCGTGAGGGCCGACGAGATTCAGACCTGGGGGGGCCGCGCCTCGAACGGGGTCGAGAGCACGATCGTGGTCCGCGTGGAGACGCTGGCCTTGCTGCGGATGCGCGCGAGCAGGTCCTCGAGATCGCCCGGGGAGGCAACCCGGACTTTGAGGAGATAGCTCTCATCACCGGCCACCGAGTGGCACGCCTCGATCTCGGCGATGTCTTCAAGTTGGTCGGGGGCGTCGTCCGGCTGGCTCGGGTCGAAAGGCTTGACCGCGATGAACGCGGTCAACGGGAGGCCGATCGCGTCGTAGTCGACCACGGCGGCGTACCCCTGGATCACGCCGCGCTGCTCCAGCCGGCGCACCCGCTGGTGCACCGCCGACGTGGACAGTCCAGTCGCCTTGCCCAGGTCGGTGAAGCTCATGCGCCCGTCACGCGCGAGCAGCGTGACGATCTTCCGGTCGATCTCCTCCACGCAGCGGAGCCTAGAGGGTGACGAGGTCGCGCGTCGTGACGTTAAGCCTCTCCACGCCGTCGTCGGTGACCACCACGATGTCCTCGATGCGGGCTCCGTGCTTGCCCGCCAGGTAGATGCCCGGCTCGACGCTGAAAGCCATCCCCGGCTCGAGACCACGGGTGTTGCCGCTGACGATGTAGGGCTCTTCGTGCGTCTCCAGCCCGATGCCGTGGCCGGTGCGGTGCACGAACTGAGGCCCGTAGCCGGCGTCGGTGATGATCTGCCGCGCCACCGCGTCTACTGATTCGGCTGTGACGCCGGGGCGTACGTGCTCGCAGGCGGCGATCTGCGCCTGCCGCAGCACCTCGTAGTAAGCGACAAACTCCTCCGGCGGCTGCTCCATGACGTACATGCGCGTCGAGTCGGAGCAGTAACCGGCCGCATTGGTGCCGCCGATGTCGACGACGATCGGATCGCCCGACTGGATGACGCGGTCGGAAAGCTCGTGATGCGGGCTGGCGCCGTTGGGTCCCGACCCGACGATGACGAAGTCGACGCGGACATGCCCCTCAGCGAGGATCGCGTCGGCGATGTCCCTGCCCACCTCGCGCTCGGTGCGCCCGGGACGCAGCCACTCGCCGATGCGGGTGTGCACGCGGTCGATCGCAGCACCCGCCTCGCGCAGGGCGGCAATCTCGTCGGGCGTCTTGCGCATGCGCAGCTCGTGCAGCACGGGTCCGGCGACGACCTGCTCGGCATCGGGCATCGCGGCACGGAACCGCAAGACCTTCTCCGCCCACATGTGGTCGTCGAGCGCGACCACTCGCACTCCGGGCACGAGCCCGGCGACGAGAGCGATCGGGTCGTCGGTCTCCTGCCAGTCATGCAACGCGATGCCGGTCTCGCCCAGCGGGCTGGCCTGCGCAGCCGGCTTCTCCAGCGCCGGCAGCACCACGGACGGGTCACCCTGCGCGGGCAGGACCAGACAGGTGAGGCGCTCCAGAGGGAGCGCGTCGTAGCCGGTGAGGTAGCGCAGGTCGGCCCCCGGCGTCACGAGGAGTACGTCGATGCCGGCATCGGCCAGCGCCTTCTGGGCACGGAAGATCCGCTCGGTGTCAAGTACGCGCACGCCTTCCACCCTAGTCATGCCCGACGCTGCAAGAATCGCCCGCATGGTCGACACCTCCGGCGACAAGCTGCTGCTTCTCGACGCGGCATCGCTGTACTTCAGGGCGTTCTTCGGGGTTCCGGAGACGATGACATCGCCGGACGGCAAGCCGGTCAACGCCGTGCGCGGCCTGCTCGACTTCATCGCCCGACTGGTCACCGACCGACGGCCCACCCGGCTCGTGGCCTGCATGGACGCCGACTGGCGACCTGCGTTCCGGGTGTCGGCGATCCCGTCGTACAAGGGGCACCGCGTCGCACCGGACGGATCCCTGGAGATCGTGCCGGACAACCTCGTCTCGCAGATCCCGGTGATCGAGCAGGTGCTCGACGCTTTCGGGCTCGCCCAGGTCGGGGTCGCCGGATTCGAGGCCGACGACGTGATCGGCACCCTGGCGGCCCGTGCCGACGTACCGACCGAGGTGGTGACCGGCGACCGCGACCTGTTCCAGGTTGTCGACGACGCACGCCAGGTCACGGTGCTCTACATCGCACGCGGTGTCGGGCGCGCCGAGATGATCGACGAGTCGGTGCTCGAGAAGAAGTACGCGATCCCGGGCCACGCCTACGCCGACTTTGCCGCCCTCCGCGGTGATCCGAGTGACGGGCTGCCCGGTGTCGCCGGCATCGGTGAGAAGACGGCCGCCACTCTCATCAGCAGGTTCGGCTCACTCGACGGGTTGCTGACCGCGCTCGACGACCCGACGAGCGATCTCGCCCCGGGCGTGCGGCGCAAGCTCGCCGCGGCTCGTGACTACCTTGCTGTGGCGCCGCTCGTGGTGCACGTGCGGCATGACGTGCCGCTGCCGCCGTACGACGACACGCTGCCCAGCGAACCCAAGGATCCGGCGGCCCTCGTCGAGCTGGCCGACCGGTGGGGGCTCGATTCGTCGGTCAACAGGGTGCTCAACGCGCTCGCCCGCTAGCGGCTCGGGGAAATGCGGGTTAGCCCACGGACGAGTACGCGACCACGCCGCGGCGCAGCAAATCCGCGGCCTTGTGCGCCGTCTTCCGCAGTGGCACGTCGCCCGCGGCGTCGGCCACCTGGTCGAGCAGGTCGAGCAGCTGCTTCATCGCGCGTACGAAGTCGCCGGCGGTGAGGTCGGCCTCGTCGAGCACCTCCTCGAGCCGCGCGCCCGCTGCCCAGCGGAACGCCGCCTGCGCGAATCCCATGTCGGGCTCGCGCAGGAACTGCAGTCGCTGGCTCTTCTCAAGCGCGTCGAGCTCGCCCCACTGGTGGACCATGCCCGCGAGGGCGTCGCGCACGCGGCTCGACGCGATCGCCGGGGGTGCGATCGCGTCCGGCTGCCGCGACTCGTACGTGAGTGCCGACAGCACCGCCGCCAGCTCAGCCGGCTCCAGGTCGTCCCAGACGCCGAGCCGCAGGCATTCGGCGGCCAGTAGGTCGAGCTCCGTGTAGAGCCGGGCCAGCCGTGCACCGTCGTCGGTGACCGTGTCGCCGTGCAGGTAGCCCATCTGCTCCAGCAGCGCGCACACCCGGTCGAACTGCCGGGCGATGGTGTTCGTACGGTTCTCGACCCGGCGCTGCAACTGCTGCGTTTCGCGGGCCAGCCGTTGGTAGCGCTCCGCCCAGCGCGCATGATCCTCCCGCTCGTCACAGCCGTGGCAGGGGTGCGCGCGCATCGCGGCCCGCAGCTCGAGCAGCTTGCGGTCATCTGCGGCCGCGGCCCGGCTGCGGCGCGGGCGATGCCCGTCAGCCTCCTCGGGCACCCGCTCACGCAGGGCGGCGGCGAGATCGCGCCGCGACGCCGGCACCCGCGGGTTGAACGACCGCGGGATCCGCATCTGGCCAACCGGCGTCACCGGCACCGGGAAGTCCACGAGTGACAGCCGGCGCACCTGCCTCGCCTCGGTCAGGACGACCGGCCTCGGCCCGTCCGCCCCGCCGCCTTGCATGCCTGGCTCGAGCACCACGGCCCACCCGGCGAACCGGCCCGCGGGCACCCGGACAATGTCGCCGATCTTGAGCCGCTCAAGCGACTGCACGGTCGCCGCACGCTGGTCGGCACGGCCCAGCCGGACGAGCTCGGCCTCGCGCTCCTTGATCTGCCGGCGCAGGTCCGCGTACTCCATGAAGTCGCCGAGATGGCAGTTGGCCGCCTCTTTGTAGCCGGCCATCGCCTCCTCGTTGCGCCGCACCTGGCGGGCTAGACCCACGACTGCCCGGTCGGCCTGGAACTGCGCGAACGACGACTCGAGCAGCTCGCGCGCGGTGGCCCGGCCGTACTGGCGGACGAGGTTGACCGCCATGTTGTAGGAGGGGCGGAACGACGAACGCAACGGATAGGTACGCGTGGAGGCAAGCCCGGCGATCGACGTGGGGTCGAGACCCTGCTGCCAAAGCACGACCGCATGCCCCTCGACGTCGATGCCGCGTCGGCCGGCGCGCCCGGTGAGCTGGGTGTACTCGGCGGGGGTGATCTCGGCATGCGTCTCGCCGTTCCACTTGACCAACCGCTCGAGCACGACCGACTTGGCCGGCATGTTGATGCCGAGCGCGAGCGTCTCCGTGGCGAACACTGCCTTGACCAGCCCGCGGCTGAACAGCTCCTCGACAACCTCCTTGAACGTCGGCAGCAGCCCTGCGTGGTGCGCGGCCACGCCCCGCTCCAGGCCGGCCAGCCAGTCGTGGTAGCCGAGGACGTGCAGGTCCTCGGACGGGATCGACTCGCTGCGCTTTTCGACGTACGCCCTGATCTCGTCGCGCTCCTCGGGGGTCGTGAGTCGCACCCCGGCCTGCAGGCACTGGAGGACCGCGGCGTCGCAGCCGGCCCGGCTGAAGATGAACGTGATGGCCGGCAGCAGGTGCTGCTGTTCCAGCTCTGCGAGGACGTCGACGCGGGATGGCGTGTAGGTCTTGCCGCTGCGGCGGGGCCGGTAGCCGCGCTGCGAGCGCCGCTGTTCGGAGAGTCGCGCAAAGCGTTCGGTGTCACGGCCGATGCGCAGGAGCTCGGGGTTGACGCGCCGTTCCCCCGGGTCGCGCCCCTCGCCGGCAAACAAGTCGTACATGCGGTTGCCCACCATGACGTGCTGCCACAGCGGCACCGGCCGGCGCTCCTCGACCACGACGTCGGTGTCGCCGCGCACGGTGACAAGCCAGTCGCCGAACTCCTCGGCATTGGAGACCGTGGCCGACAGCGACACGAGCGAGACCGACTCGGGGAGGTGAATGATGACCTCTTCCCAGACCGCTCCGCGGAACCGGTCGGCGAGGTAGTGCACCTCGTCCATCACGACGTAGCCGAGACCGGCCAGCGTGTGCGATCCGGCGTACAGCATGTTGCGCAGCACCTCGGTCGTCATCACGACGATCGGCGCCTCGCCGTTGATGCTGTTGTCACCGGTGAGCAGACCGACAGACTCTGAGCCGTAGCGCTCGACGAGGTCGCGGAACTTCTGGTTGGACAGCGCCTTGATCGGCGTCGTGTAGAAGCACTTGCGGCCGTCTTCGAGTGCGAGGTGGACGGCGAACTCGCCGACGACGGTCTTCCCGGAGCCGGTGGGGGCCGCGAGGAGCACGCCGCGACCGGCCTGCAGGGACTCGCAGGCGCGCACCTGGAACTCGTCGAGCGGGAAGTCGTAGAGGTCATGGAACCGGCCGAGCGGCGTCGACGTGTCCATGTCGCGAACTTACCTGGCTGGCGGGGCGAAGACGCGGAGGGCTGTCGGGACGGCCTCGAAGGTGCGGGGCAACGGGCCGAGCCGCTCGCCGTCGGCGTAACCGGTCACGCCTGGCGCGGCAACGCGCACGCTGCGTACGCGCCGGATCTCCACTGCCGGGTGCGTCACATGGCGTCCGCTGTAGACCTTGGGGAAGATCCGTACGAGCGCGGGCTTGGAGATCGGGTGCAGGACGAACAGGTCGAGCATGCCGTCGTCGAGCCGCGCGTCCGGCACGAACTTCATTCCACCGCCGCAGGACGGCCCGTTGGCCACCGACACGAGCATGGCGTCGAGTCGCTCGGTGCCGCTGTCGGTCTCCAGCTCGTACGGGATCGGGTGGAACAGGCCGAGCTCGACGGCGAGCGCGACGTCGTAACGCAACCGGCCGCGCGGCCAGCTCATCCCGTTGGCGCGGTCGTTGACGAGTGCGTCGAAACCGAGGGCGGCGATCGCAGCGAACCAGGTGCCTTCACTGCGACCGAGGTCGATCTCCGTGGTGTCGCCTGCGGCGATGACGTCGGCGGCCGCCGCGGCGTCGGACCGCGGCAGATCGAGCGCACGGGCAACGTCGTTGCCGGTGCCGGCAGGGATGATGCCGAAGGGCACGCCGGTGCAGGCCACCGCTTGCAGCCCGATGTGCACCATGCCGTCGCCACCGACGACCACGAGCGCGTCAACACCGTCGCGTACGGCGTCGCGGGCGAGGTCGGCGGCCTCTGCCGCGTCACGGCCCATCACGTGCCTGACCCGGCAACCTGCAGCCGTCAGCCGGTGGGCCGCCTCCCGCCCGGCGCGCGCGCCGCGGCCACGTCCTGAGGTGGGGTTGACCAGGAGGGCGATGTCGCGGGGCGCCGGCGACCCGCTCAGGTGGTCTCCTCATCGACCATGCGCTCGATCTCGGCGAGCTGGCGCGCGTGCCGCCGGTCGTTGAGACGGCAGACGACGACCGCGATCTCGAAGAGAATCCACATCGGGCCGGCGAGCATGACCATCGTGATCGGGTCGCCGGTCGGCGTGGCCACGGCGGCGAAGACGAAGATGCCGATGACGATCCATGGGCGTGCACGCGAGAGGGTGCGGCCGGCGAAGACGCCGACGAGGTTGAGCAGGATCACGAAGATCGGCAGGAGGAAGGCGACGCCGAACACCAGCTCGAGCCGGATGACGAACTGGAAGTATTCCTTGAACGCAACGATGTTGGTGACGTCTTCGGGGGTGAACCCGAGAATCACGGCCAGACCACGAGGCAGCAGCCAGTAGCAGAGCGCCATGCCGCCGAGGAACAGCGGAACGGTCGCCCCGACGGCGAGAAGTGCGTAGCGGCGCTCGTTGCGATAGAGCCCCGGGACAATGAAGGCCCAGAGCTGGTAGATCCACACCGGCGAGGCAAGGACAAGACCGGTGATGAGCGCGATCTGCAGCGGCACCGCAAACGGGTCGATGATGCCGGCGAAGTTGATCTCGGCTTCGAGGTCCTGGTTGCCGGCTGCCTCTCGTGCCTCGATGAAGGGCCGTGTGATCCAGCCGAGGATGGTGTTGTAGAAGACCAGCCCGACGATTCCCCCGGCGACGACCGCCAGCACGCTCTTGATCAACCGCGAGCGCAGCTCGCGCAGGTGCTCGACCAGGGACATGCGTCCCTCGTCGTCGGGTTGGGCCGGGCTACCGCCGCGGCGCCCGGTAATCGTCGCCATCGGGGTCAGCGGTGTCAGCGCTGCGGGTGGTCGTGCTCCTGCGCCGGCTGCTGGGCGGGCTGCTGCACGGGCTGCGGCAGCGGCTCAGCGGTCACGGTCGGAGTCTGGCCGGTCGTGACCTGAGGGGTCGGCGGGTCGTCCTCGCGAACCTCCTTCTTGAAGATCCGCAGCGCCTGACCGATGCCCTTGGCCGTCTCCGGGAGCTTCCGCGCACCGAAAAGCAGGACGACAAGCAGGATGATGAGCGATATCTCGAGCGGGCCGAGCTGCTTGAACATGATCGCGCTTCCTCCGAGGCGGGTGGACGGTTTCGATCGTACGCTGTACTGCCAAGACACAGCGTCATGGATCGGTCGACTGTATTCGTGCCAGGTTGGCCTCCAGATCGGAGCTCAACCCCTCAAGCTCGGCCAACAGCCCTCGCACGCGCTGCCACAGGCCGCGTCCGAGCCAGCCGAGCAGCAGCGCTGCCGCCGCCGCCAGCACCCCGTACCCGATCACCCACGCCCACACGCGGGCGACCTTAGCGCCTGCGGCGGCCGGTCGGGGCGATCACGTTCGGTAGGCGGAGCTGGATTGAGCAAGTCCTGCATGCCTTGCACAGACCGGCTCGATCACGTTCACGTGATCGACACGGCGTACGCCGACAGCGCAGCCTGGGCGCTAGCGCGGACCTCCTCGACGAGCTCGTCCGGGGCGATGACCTGTACGGCGCCGCCGAGCCGGAGGGTGAGCCGTACGAGCCAGCGCCGGTCCGCGGTGCGGAGCCTGATGCGCAGCCGGTTGCCGGGCAGCTCCTCGATCGACTCGCAGGGGTAGTACTCCGCCACCCAGCGGCCGCGCGGCTCAAGCTCGAGCGTCACGACCTCGTCTGTCGGGGACGGCTGGAAGAGACCGGCCGCAAGGTCCCGCTGGCGGGCCTGCGGCGGAACTTCTGCGGCAATGTCGAGGATGCTCAGGAAGGCGATCCGATCGAGCCGGAACAGCCGTACGTCTGACGCACGCCGGCACCAGCCCTCGAGGTAGAGCCGGCCCTGCACGGCGAGCAGCCGCATCGGGTCGACGTCGCGTTCGGTGGTTTCGTCACGCCCGGGAACCCAGTAGCCCAGGTGCAGCCGTCGGCCGTCGGCCAGCGCCTGCCGCACCGTTACGGCCGCGCCGGTGACGAAGTCACTCGCGCCCTCGTCGTGCACGGCGGTGGCCTCGTCGAACCCGCCGCCGGCCGCGACCTCGAGCTTTGCGAGCGCCCGGTTGACCGCATCGCGGTCGGTCAGTCCCGGCATTGCGGCCAGCGCCCGCAACGCCACCAGCAGGGCGAGTGCCTCGTCGCCCTGCAGCCGCAGCGGCCGCTCGAGGTAGTCGGCATTGGAGACGTTGATGACCCCGCGCCCTCAACCGCCTCCATGTCGACCTCGATGTAGTCACCCATCGACAGGCCCGGCAGCCCGGAGAACCACAGCACGTGCAGGTCGCGCACCAGCTGGCGCTCGCTGACGCGGAACAACCGCGCCACGTCCTTGACCTTGGCACCTGGGTGCGACAACAAGTAGGGCAACAGGGCCAGCAGCCGCGCGACCTGGTCCTGCGAGCCGCTCATGACGCACCCTCCAGCACGGTGCGCAGGTTCAAGACCACCCGATCACGAAGATCGTCGGGCTCGAGCACGACCACGTCGGCACCGTGCCCGGCGATGCTCTCCGCGAGGTAGCCGGTGTCGCTGAACGCGAGGGTGATCTCGTCGAAGCCGTTGCCTTCCTTGCTGTGCGTCGCGCGCCGTCGAAGGCTGAAGCCCGTGCCCTGGCGCACCCGCAGCCGCGCCTCACGGGCCGGCTCGTTGGTCGGCGCCTGCGTGACGAGAGAGCGGGCGGCAGCGCGGACCTGGTCGGCAGGCGGTACGTCGTAGGCCTTGCCGCGCCCGACCGGGCGCACCTCGCCGGTGATGCGGGACAGGCGGAACAGCCGCTCCTCGCCGCGACCAAGGTCATGTCCGGTGACGTACCAGCGCCCGCGGTGGGCCAGCACGCTCCAGGGCTCGAGGTGCCGCTCCTCGACGAGCGGTGTCTCCGGCTTGCGATAGTCGAAGGCCACGCGGCGCCGGTCTCGTACGGCCTTCCATAGGACCCAGACCGCCGGCTCCTCCCCCGCAAACTGCGGCTCAACGCGGTCCAGCACCCCAGGGTCTGCCTCGACGCCGGCGGCCTGCAGCTTGAGCAGGGCCCGGGTGCTGGCCTCCGCGAGCCCGGACTGTCGCCAGACCCGAGCGGCGAGCCCCACCACCGCTGCCTCGTCAGGCTCGAGCGAGATCGGTGGCAGCTCGAACTCGCTGCGCCGGATGCGGTAACCCGGTTCCTCATCGGCGACGCCCTGACCGGTCTCGATCGGGATGCCGAGCTCACGCAGCTCGTCCTTGTCGCGCTCGAACATACGCTCGAACGCCTCATCGGACTGCTCGCCGTAGCCACCGACCAACTCGCGGATCCGGCTCTTCGGCACGTATGTCCGCGCAACCAGCAGGCAGATGACGAGATTCATCAGCCGCTCGCTCTTGGGGTGTGCCACCGCAGCACCGTATCCAATGTTTATGGGTAACCTCGCAAGCCGTGATCAGGTGGCGGCAGGGCACCGTGACAGAGATCGTCCGCGAATGGCCCGGCGCCGTCGAGGTGACGGTCACGGTCGGTGACGAAGGCGACGTACGGGCCCTCGCCTACCCGTCGCTCGTCGGTCGCCCGCGACTGCACGACCGGGTGCTCCTCAACACGACGGCGGTCTCGTTGGGCCTCGGCACCGGCGGGTACGCCCTGGTGGTCGCGATCCCCGACCGGCTGCCCGCAGACCCGCCGAGCGGCCCCGGGCATCTGGTCAAGGCGCGCTATACACCGCTTCAGGCAACGGTGCTCGGGGTCGACGAGCAAGAATCCGAGCATCACGCGCTGATGCGGGACGCCGACGACCTCGGCGGGATGCCGGTCGTCGTTGCGGATCTCCACTCTGCCCTGCCCGCGGTGATTGCCGGCGTACGAGCAGCAGCGCCGGAGGCGTCCGTCGCCTACGTGATGACGGACGGTGGGGCACTGCCGGCCTGGTTCTCGAGGACTGTCGCGGCACTGCGCGACGCGGGTCTGCTCGCGGGGTGCGTCACGGTCGGGCAGGCGTTCGGGGGCGATTTGGAAGCGGTCACCCTGCACACGGGGCTGCTCGCGTCGCGGCACGTAGTCCGCGCCGACGTCGTCGTGGTGGCACAGGGGCCGGGCAATCTTGGCTCGGGCACACGCTGGGGCTTCTCGGGTGTTGCGGCGGGTGAGGCCATCAATGCCACTGCCGCGCTGCTGGGCCGCCCCGTCGCGTCGCTGCGTGTGGGTTTCGCGGACCCGCGGCCGCGGCACCGGGGTGTGTCGCATCACAGCCTGACGGCCTATGGCCGCGTAGCCCTCGCCCCGGCCGATGTCGTGGTGCCGCTTGTCGGCGGCGACGAGGAGGCACGGATCCGGCAGGATGCCGCGCCACTCGCACCGCCGCACCGGCTCGTCGAGGTGTCCGTGGACGGGCTCGAGCGAGTCGCTGAGAGCGCTGCCCGTGCGGCTGTCGACCATGGGCCGCGGGCTCGACGAGGAGCGCGCCTACTTCCTGGCTGCCGCGGCCGCCGGACGGCACGCGGCCGACCTGCTCAGCTGACGTCGAGCAGGTCGATCACGAAGATCAGCGTCTTGCCGGAGAGCCGGTGACCGCCGCCTGCGGGGCCGTACGCCTGCTCCGGTGGGATCACCAGCTGGCGACGGCCGCCTACCTTCATGCCTGGGATGCCGTCCTGCCAGCCCTGGATGAGACCGCGGAGCGGGAACTCGATGGGCTCGCCGCGGTTCCACGACGAGTCGAACTCCTCCCCGCTGTCGAACTCGACGCCGACGTAGTGCACCAGCACGCGGTCGCCGGCCTTGGCCTCCTTGCCATCGCCGACGATCAAGTCGCTGATCTCCAGCGTGGCCGGCGCAGGGCCGCCAGGGAAGTCGATCTCGGGCTTGTCGGTCATGGCCGATCCCCTCAGAGGCAAAGTCAGGCTCGCCTCCGCACCCTAGACGGTGCGGCGGCTCGCCGCTTAGAAGCTACCGAGCGTGTCGACGACGAAGACCTCGGCGGTGCCACCCTCGGCGGGGGCCATGCGGAAGAGCACGCGGGTGCCGGCGGCCTTGCCGGTCAGCGCCTGGATGATCTGCTGCGGGATCTCCGTCGCCTTGTATGCATCGGGCATCTGACCCCACGTGCGACCGAGCTCGTTGCCCTCGTAGTCGTAGCGGACCAGGTGCAGCACGAGGTTCTTGTCCGTCGCCAGCGGCGCGCCCGTACCGTCTGCCAGCACTGTCGCATCGGACGCCGTGGGTGCGGCACTGTCGCCGATCTCGACCGTCGGTCCCTCGCCGGCCTCACCGTCAGTCACAGTCGGCAGGCCCGCGGGCACCTGGGCAACGGGCGTGTTCTCGACCTGCTCGGTGGCGCCGTAGGTGTCGACGATGTCAACGACGAAGACCAGGGTGTCTTCCTTGGTGATGCCAGCCTGCTCATTGCCGTCGGGGTAGCCCAGCGCCGGCGGGATCGCGAGCTCGACCCGGGAGCCCACCGACTGGCCGACGAGCCCGGCGTCCCAGCCCTGGATCACTGCTCCGGTCCCGATCTGGAAGGCGGTCGGTTCGCCTCGGTCGTACGAGTTGTCGAACACCGCACCACTGGCCCACACCTGGCCGAGGTAGTGCGCGACGAGCAGATCGCCACCGCGCACGACCTCGCCGTCGCCCTCCTTGAGAACCTTGACCGCAAGCTGGTCGGACGGGGTCTCGGCAGAGGTCGCGACGGTCGGCTTGGCACCGAAGTCGCCGGTGACGTCGGGGACGGGCCCATCGACGGTCTCGACGGCG
This sequence comes from uncultured Actinomycetota bacterium, assembly GCA_963757805.1. GTDB lineage: Bacteria > Actinomycetota > Actinomycetes > Jiangellales > Jiangellaceae > CAVWSM01. The sequence goes on from CAVWSM010000006.1 coordinate 207,987, forward strand.
GCCGCAGAGCTCGGGTCGGTGGCCGTCGGGTCGGCGGTACGGGTCATCGTCCCCGCCACCGCAGGCGGCAAGCCCAAGGGCGGCGGCGACGAGCACAGCGGCAATTCGGCGCACGAGAAAGATCCTGTCAGCGAGGAAGGGGGTTCGTTAAAGACTAACCCGCACTGCACAACGACCCTGGCGCCCAGGCGCAGTTCTCAGGGACTTCTCAGGACCTAGATCACAGTGCGTGCCGAGCGTCACATGCTGGCAATGAGCTTTTCCACTCGCTCGTCGACCGACCGGAACGGGTCCTTGCAGAGCACGGTGCGCTGCGCCTGGTCGTTGAGCTTGAGATGCACCCAGTCGACCGTGAAGTCGCGGCGTCGCTCCTGTGCGCGACGGATGAACTCCCCGCGCAACCGGGCCCGAGTCGTCTGCGGCGGGATCGTCTTGGCCTCGAAGACTTCCAGGTCTCGGGTGACGCGGGCCACAGCACCGCGGCGCTCGAGGAGGTAGAACAACCCGCGGTGCCGGTGGATGTCGTGGTAGGCAAGATCGAGCTGGGCGATCCGGGCGCTCGACAGCGGCAGCCCGTGCCGCTGCCGGTAGCGCTCGATCATGCGCAGCTTGATGACCCAGTCGATCTCGCGCTCGACCAGCGTGTGGTCGCCGGACTCGACTGCCTTGAGCGTGCGCTCCCACAGGTCAAGCACGCGACGGACGGTCGGCGTCGCGAGATCGCGCCGGTCAACGAAGTCGCGCGCCTTGGTGAAGTACTCCTCCTGGATGTCCAGCCCGCTCATGTCGCGGCCGTTGGCGAGCCGAACCTTGCGCCGCCCGGTGACGTCATGGCTGATCTCGCGGATGGCGCGGATGGGGTTTTCGAGGGTGAGGTCGCGCATGCTGACACCGGCCTCGACAAGGCGGAGCACGAGATCGGTCGCGCCGAGCTTGAGCAACGTCGTCGTCTCGCTCATGTTGGAGTCGCCGACGATGACGTGCAGCCGGCGGTAACGCTCGGCGTCAGCGTGCGGCTCGTCGCGGGTGTTGATGATGGGCCGGCTGCGTGTGGTGGCCGACGACACGCCTTCCCAGATGTGCTCGGCGCGTTGGCTCACCGAATAGACCGCGCCGCGTGGTGTTTGCAGGATCTTGCCCGCACCGCAGATGAGCTGGCGCGACACCAGGAACGGGATGAGTACGTCGGCAAGCCGCCCGAACTCGCCGTGGCGGCTCACGAGGTAGTTCTCGTGGCAGCCGTACGAGTTACCGGCGGAGTCGGTGTTGTTCTTGAACAGGTAGACGTCGCCGGCGATGCCTTCCTCACGCAGGCGCCGCTCGGCGTCCACGAGCAGGCCTTCGAGGATGCGCTCGCCGGCCTTGTCATGCGTGACGAGGTCGATCAGCGAGTCGCACTCGGGCGTCGCGTATTCGGGGTGGCTGCCAACGTCGAGGTAGAGCCGCGCTCCGTTACGGAGGAAGACGTTGCTGCTGCGGCCCCAGGACACGACCCGGCGAAACAGGTAACGCGCGACCTCGTCGGGTGACAGGCGCCGCTGGCCGCGGAACGTGCACGTGACGCCGTACTCGTTCTCCAGCCCAAATATGCGCCTGTCCATGTCGCCACTCTAGGCGCTGCAGGTGCGGGAAGCGCTGGGTCCGATCGGCCGGCGCTAGAGACGCTGAGTGGCCCACCGGCGGTCGCGGCACTGAGGTGAGACCGCGCCTGCTACCCAGTCCCCTCTGGACCGGTCGCGTCTGCTTCAGCGCCAGCTGCTGAGGGCGGTGCAGCCTGGTCGGTCCCAGGCGTCGCTGCCCCATCTGGGGTTGCCTGGGCCGGCCCCAGCAGCTCGTCGAGCGCCTGCGGGGACAGCCGGCGGAACTTGCGGCGTGGCCGATCCCGATCGAGCACGGCGACCTCGAGCTGGCGGGAGCTGAGGGTGCGCGGCCCTCCGTTGGGTCCGGTGCCATCGCGGCCAAGCCCGTCGACAGCAAGCCGCAAAGCCTCGCCGAGGCTCAGGCTCTCGCGGTAGTGCTCCTGGACGTAGGTGTTGATCTGCTCGGCCAGGCCGCCCATGACCGCGAACCCGTGCTCATCGGCGACGGAGCCGTCGTAGGTCAGCCGGTAGATCTCGTCGGTGTCGGGGCTGTCGCCAACCTCCGCCACGATGATCTCGACCTCGTACGGCTTCTGGCTCTCGGTGAAGATCGCACCGAGCGTCTGCGCGTAGGTGTTGGCCAGGCCGCGGCCGGTGACGTCGGCGCGGTCGTAGGCGTAGCCGCGCAGGTCGGCAAGTCGCACTCCGGCCATGCGCAGGTTTTCGAACTCGTTGTAGCGGCCAACCGCGGCGAAGGCGATGCGGTCGTAGATCTCGCTGATCTTGTGCAACGACCGCGAGACGTTCTCGGCGACGAAGAGGATGCCGCCGGTGAACTGCACGACGACAGCGCTGCGACCCCGCGCGATGCCCTTGCGTGCAAAGTCGGCCCGGTCCTTCATGAGCTGCTCGGGCGAGACGTAGAACGGCATCGTCACGGTTGTGGGTCCTCTCCTGTCCTGCTGGTCATCTGTGGCTCTCAGCGCAACGCGGCGGGCGGCCCGTCCGGCCTAGTCATGCGACCCCCGAGCACCTGCTCAACGATGCGGCCGACGTCGGCGTCATCCATGCGCCGATAGCCGTTCCGGTCGATCACACTCACCAGAGGGAAGATGCGGCGGGTCACGTCGGGGCCACCGGTCGCCGAGTCGTCGTCGGCGGCGTCGTACAACGACTGCACGATGGCGGTCACCGCGTCATCAACACTGAAGTCGTCACGGAACAGCTTCTTCAGAGCGCCGCGGGCGAACAGCGAACCGGATCCGACGGAGTAGAACGAGTGCTCCTCGTAGCGCCCGCCGGTGATGTCGTAGGAGAAGATCCGGCCCTCGCTGGTGTCGAGGTCGAAGCCGGCGAACAGCGGCACCACAGCCAGCCCCTGCATCGCCATCGGCAAGTTGGACCGGACCATCGCACCGAGGCGGTTGGCCTTGCCCTCGAGCGACAGGACCATCCCCTCGATCTTCTCGTAGTGCTCGAGCTCCACCTGGAACAGCTGGGTCAGCTCGAGCCCCAGCCCAGCGCTGCCCGCGAAGCCGACGCACGAGTAGTCGTCGGCAGGAAACACCTTCTCGATGTCGCGCTGTGCGATGAAGTTGCCCATCGTCGCCCGGCGGTCACCGGCCATCACGACGCCATCAGGGAAGGTCGACGCGACGATGGTGGTGGCGTGCGGCACCTCGGTGGTCACTGGCGTCGCCGGCACTCGGCGACTCGGCAGCAGGTCAGGGGCGTAGGCCGCGAGGAAGTCGGTGAACGACGAGCTCCCCGGCGTCAGGAACGGTGCCGGAAGTGCCCCACTCACACGCGGGTCGGTGGCCACATGATTCCTTTCACGTACACGCGCCGCCCGAAAGAGCGCCTTCGAGTCATCGCGGAACTGACCAAGTCCTCCGTTGCAGTTGAAGCAAAGCACAGCACGGACCGCATCCGGTCTTGTGATCGTGGTCGACGTGCGCGTCCTTCACGGAGAGCGAACGCTCGCAGATCGGGCACACGCCGTTCTGCTCCTCCAGCATGGCCTCGACGTCATCGGCGCCGAGACCGTATCGGCGCTTGAGGTGATAGTGCCGACCCCCGCCGTGGACCCGCTCGCGGCTCTCCTTGGACTTGGCAGTTCTGGCAGGTCTGCAATAGGCGCCAAGCCCGTCGGTGGTCCTGCGGTTTCTGACGAACTCTCGAGCGGGACGTAGGTAGCGCACGAGGGACACCATCGCTGACCCTCTGGGGCCGTCTTCCCCCACACGACGGTAGAGCCCGGGACCGCTGCTCGCCCTGCCGTGTAGACGCCGCTCGTAAGCCTCGGCGTTGCGCCGGCTGAAGCACGACTTGCAGTAAGGAGCGCGACCGTCCGGCGAGGTCTTGCGCGCCCAGAACTCCGTGATCGGAAGCGCCGCCTTACAATCGGAACATATCTTCTCGGACGCTGCCTTCGAATCGTTCGGCAGAGTCCTTCATTGGCCTCCTTTCTGCACGAAGCTCCGTACGAAATCCTCCGCGTTCGACTCAAGGACCTCGTCGATTTCGTCCAGAATCGCGTCGACGTCGTCCGAGAGCTTCTCCTGGCGCTCCTTGATCTCCTCGGTGGCCTCTGCCGACTCTTCCTCAGTCTCCTGAGACTTCTTGGTGCGGTGGCTCTGACCGCCCGTGTCACGCGTTGCCATGAGTGCCTCCCCGAGGTTGGCCACGTGTCTCTTAGACCCTATTCGTAACCCAGGACTGTTGCCGATGTTCTCCACGCCGACTGGCAGCATGTAACCCCGTGGACCTCACCAAGGCACAGTCGCTGTTCCAGCCCGAGCCCGGCTACCTCAACACCGCCAGCTATGGCCTGCCTCCGCAGCCCGCCTGGGACGCATTGCAGGACGCGCTCAATGACTGGCGCGTGGGCCGTACGTCATGGGAGGGGTGGGGCGAAAGCACCGCACGAGCGCGTGATGCATTCGCCAGGATCGTCGGCGTGTCACCGCACGATGTCAGCACGGGCGCGCAGGTCTCCCAGCTCGTGGCACTGGTCGCGGCGTCGCTCCCGGCAGGGACCCGCGTCCTTGTCCCGGACGAGGAGTTCACGTCCAACCTCTTTCCGTGGCAGGTCCAAGACTTCGATGTGCGCACGGTCCCAGCCGCGGCGCTCGCCGCCGCCATCACCCCCGACGTCGATGTCGTGGCGTTCGGCCTTGTCCAGTCGTCAACTGGCGACGTAGCCGATGTCGACTCGATCGCAGACGCGGCACGGTCAGCCGGAGCGCTGACCGTTGTCGATGCCACGCAAGCAGTTGGTTGGCTGCCGGTCGACGCAACGCGGTTCGACGCGATGGTCCTCGGCGCCTACAAGTGGCTGCTGTCCCCTCGGGGGACGGCCTTCCTGGTGACGACGCCGGCGCTGCGTGACCGGATGGTGCCGGCGCAGGCGGGTTGGTTCGCCGGTGAGAATCCGTACGAGTCCTTTTACGGCCCGCCGCTGCGACTGGCGCAGGATGCCCGACGGTTGGACATCTCCCCCGCCTGGTTCAGCTGGGTAGCCACCGCGCCTGCACTCGAGCTCATCGAGCAGGTCGGCGTCGCCGCCATCCATGCGTACGACCTTCACTTAGCCAACCGGTTCCGAGCTGGTCTCGGGCTAGCCCCGGGTAACTCCGCCATCGTGTCGGTCGACATGCCAGGCGCAGAGGAGCGGCTGAAGGCCGCCGGCATCCGAGCTGCGGTGCGCGATGGCAAACTCCGCGCTGCGTTCCACCTCTACAACACCGAGGACGACGTCGACCGTGCGCTCGACGCACTAACCCGCTGACGCCTCAGCCGCCGGTGATGGCGCGTACGAGATCTTCAGCAGTCGCCGACCGGTCGAGCAGCTCGCCGACGTGCGCCTTGGTGCCACGCAACGGCTCCAGCGTCGGCACCCGCTGCAGGGCGTCGCGGCCGGGCAGGTCGAAGATGACCGAGTCCCAGGACGCCGCCGCGACGTCGTCGCCGTACTTGGTGAGGCACCGCCCACGGAAGTAAGCCCTGGTGTCCTCCGGCGGCTCGTGTGCCGCCCGCAGCACGGATTCGTCGTCCAGCAGGCGTTCCATGCGGCCCAACGAGACGAGGCGGTGGTAGAGACCCTTCTCGGGGCGCAGGTCGGAATACTGCAGGTCGATGAGTGCCAGCTTGGGGTGATCCCACTCGAGCCCATCCCGGTCCCGATAGCCCTGCAGCAGGTCGAGCTTGGCCACCCAGTCGAGCTCGCTGGCGAGACTCATCGGGTCGGACTCGAGTCGGGCGAGGACCGACTCCCAGCGCCCCAGGATGTCGGCGGTCGCCTCGTCGACGTCGACGCCATAGCGGTCCTCGACGAACTTGCGCGCCTGCTCGAGGTATTCCATCTGCAGCTGCACGGCGGTGAGCTGTCGGCCGTCCTTGAGGGTGACGAGCTCATGCAGCGTGGGGTCATGTGAGATGGCGTGCAACGTCGACACCGGCCGGTCGACGGACAGGTCGTCCTCCAGGAACGACTCCTCGATCATCGCGAGCACAAGCGACGTCGTGCCGAGCTTGAGGTAGGTCGACACCTCCGAGAGGTTGGCGTCGCCCACGATCACGTGCAGTCGGCGGTACTTGTCCGCGTCGGCGTGCGGCTCGTCGCGCGTGTTGATGATGGGGCGCTTGAGCGTGGTCTCCAGACCGACTTCGACCTCGAAGTAATCGGCCCGTTGACTGACCTGGAACCCGTGCTCCCGACCGTCCTGACCGATCCCCACGCGACCCGCGCCGCAGACCACCGGCCGACTGACGAAGAATGGCGTCAGATGCCGCACGATGTCGGCGAACGGCGTACGACGGCTCATCAGGTAGTTCTCGTGGCAGCCGTACGACGCGCCCTTGTTGTCGGTGTTGTTCTTGTACAGCAGGATCGGCGCGGCGCCGGGCAGCGAGCCGGCGAGGCGGGCCGCCTCGGCCATGACCTTCTCCCCCGCCTTGTCCCACCGGACGAGGTCGAGCGGGTTTGTCACCTCGGGCGTGGAGTACTCCGGGTGCGCGTGGTCAACGTACAGCCGAGCGCCGTTGGTCAGGATGACGTTGGCGAGCCCGACCTCCTCGTCGGTGAGCTGGCTCGCGTCAGCGAGATCGCGCGACAGGTCAAAGCCACGCGCGTCGCGCAGCGGGTTCTCCTCCTCGAAGTCCCACCGGGCGCGGCGGTTGCGGATGGTTGCCGCCGCATAGGCGTTGACCACCTGAGACGAGGACAGCATCGAGTTGGCCCCGGGATTGCCCGGCACCGAGATGCCGTACTCGGTCTCACTGCCCATCACACGGCGTACGCCCATGACACGAGACTACGGCCCGGGCCACGCCAGGGACCCAGCGTCACCAGCGGTGCGCCACGTCGATAACAAGCCGTGACCCCGATCCTGGCCCGTCCAGCGCGAACACCCGGAACGGCAGGCGGGCCCGAACGCCCAACCCGATCGTCGTGCTGCCCTCGAACGTGCCGCCCCAGGCGACCTGGCGGAACGTCCGGAATCCGGCCACGTTGACGATCTCGCTGCTCCCCTCACGGGGGAAGGTCGAGGCGCCGTTGTCGTCGTACGCGGGTGCGTGGGCGACCACGAGCAGGTCCGCACCGCCCGCGGAGCGGGATCGGGTCGCCGGAGCCGTCCATGGTGGCCTGTGGGACATACGAGACGAAGTAGCCGCCGATGTCGCCGGCAAGGTCGAACACCAGGCGGTCGAAGCAGCCGTGCCGACCGGCGCGGACGTCCTCAACCGTTGCCATGCTGCCGACCCCGACGGACTCGGGCTGGGAGCCCCAGGTGATCCCGCAGTACGGACTCCGCGCCTCGGCTGCCGGTGCCGTTGCGAGGACGAGTGTCGCGGCCACCCCCGTGGCCAGCTGGACGAGCTTTCTGTTCATCGTGGACCTCCCCATTCGCGTTGTTGACGCGCAGCCGGGCGAGAAGGTTGACGGATCGGTCTGCCAGAATCGCGCGCCATGGCCGAGGAGACCGTTGCGTTGTACGACCTTGACGGCCGTCCCACCGGCGAGGGTGTGCCGCGATCGGTGATGCGCCGGGACAACCTGGTGCATGGTGTCGTCGCGGTGCTGCTGCGCGACGGCGCCGGGTCGGTCTATGTGCATCGACGCAGCGACGTGAAGGACGTGTTCCCCGGCGCGCATGACGCCTTCGCCGCGGGGTGCGTGCAGCTGGGCGAGAGCCCGTACGACTGCGCAGTTCGCGAGCTGGCCGAGGAGCTCGGCGTGGAGGGCGTACCGCTGCGGCCGTTGAGGACCATGTCGTACGCCGACGATCGCACGCGGCATGTCGCATTCGTGTACGAGGCGGAGTGGAGCGGTCCCGTGACGCACCAGGCCGAAGAGGTCGTCTGGGGCGCCTGGATGACACCGGCGGAGCTGCTTCGGCGGCTGGCGGATCCCGACTGGTTGTTCGTCCCCGATGGTCGCGCGCTTGTCGAGCGTCTGGTCGCCGACGGCGCGCTCTCGACGTGAGGAGGGCACAGGTGATGCCCGTTGCTGAGCTGCTCGACCTGCCCGAAGGTTATGGCCGGCCGAAGAAGGCACTGGCGTGGGAGGTCGTACGGGCCGAGCTCGAGCAGGCCAAGCAGTACTGGCTGGCAACCGTCAAGCCCGACGGTCAACCTCACGTGGTCCCGGTCGACGGGATCTGGCTCGACGACCGGTGGTTCTACGGCGGCAGCCCGGCCACGCTGCACCGACGCAACGTGGTCGCGAACCCGCACGTGGTGATGCACCTTGCGGACACGTCGCGGGCCGTGATGGTCGACGGCGACGTGGCACTGGTCGAGGTGTCCCCCGACCTGGCCACGCTCCTGACGGACGCCTCGCACCGGAAGTACCCCGAGTACGGCGCCAATGGCCTTGGCTCCTACCCGGCTTTGCAGTGCCTGACGCCCAGGCGCGTGATCGCGTGGACGGCGTACCCGACCGACGCCACGCGCTTCCGGTTCGCCTGAGGTGTTGGCTGAGGCGGGCGAACGCTGGGGCGCCCCAGCGTCGCTATAGCAACCTTGGGGCGCCCCAGCGACCCCAGCGGCCGAGTCCATGGGGCAGAAATGTGTCGCTCAGCGACGCTGGGGCGCCCCAGCGTCGCTTGAGCGACAGGTGCTTACAGGTACTGGCCGGTGTTGGCCACCGTGTCGATCGACCGCCCCGCCTCGTCGCCCTGCTTGCCGGAGATGAGCGTGCGGATGAACACGATTCGCTCGCCCTTCTTGCCGGAGATGCGGGCCCAGTCGTCGGGGTTGGTCGTGTTGGGCAGGTCCTCGTTCTCCTTGAACTCGTCGATGCAGGCCAGCATCAGGTGCTGCACCCGGATGCCCTTCTGGCCAGTGCCGAGGAACTCCTTGATAGCCATCTTCTTCGCACGGTCGACGATGTTCTGGATCATCGCGCCGGAGTTGAAGTCGCGGAAGTAGAGCACTTCCTTGTCGCCGTTGGCGTAGGTGACCTCGAGGAACCGGTTGTCCTCGGTCTCGGTGTACATCCGCTCCACCGAGCGCTGGATCATCCCATCGATCGTGGCTACCCGAGAACCACCGTGCTCGCCAAGGTCGTCGGGGTGCAGTGGCAGGTCCTCGGTGAGGTACTTGGAGAAGATGTCGCGCGCCGCCTCGGCGTCCGGCCGCTCGATCTTGATCTTCACGTCGAGCCGCCCTGGCCGCAGGATCGCCGGGTCGATCATGTCCTCGCGGTTGGACGCACCGATGACGATGACGTTCTCGAGGCTCTCGACGCCGTCGATCTCACTGAGCAGCTGCGGAACGATCGTGTTCTCCACGTCGCTGGAAACACCGCTGCCGCGCGTGCGGAACAACGAGTCCATCTCGTCGAAGAACACGATGACAGGTGTGCCCTCGCTGGCCTTCTCACGGGCCCGCTGGAAGACCAGGCGGATGTGCCGCTCGGTCTCCCCCACGTACTTGTTGAGCAGCTCGGGGCCCTTGATGTTGAGGAAGTAGGACTTGCCTTCCGACCGACCGGTGCGCTCGGCAACCTTCTTGGCGAGCGATGCGGCGACCGCCTTGGCAATCAGGGTCTTGCCGCATCCCGGCGGACCGTAGAGAAGCACGCCCTTGGGCGCCCGCAGCTTGTGCTCGCGGAACAGGTCCTGGTGAAGGTAGGGCAGCTCGACCGCGTCGCGGATCTGCTCGATCTGCCCGTGCAGGCCGCCGATGTCGTCGTAGCTGATGTCGGGCACCTCTTCGAGCACGAGCTCCTCGACCTCGGTCTTGGGGATGCGCTCGTAGATGAATCCGGACCGGGTCTCGAGCAGCAGCGAGTCGCCCGCGCGCAACACCGCGTCGCGCAGCGGCTCGGCAAGGCGGACAACGCGCTCCTCGTCGGTGTGACCCACGACGAGCGCGCGGTCACCGTCGGCCAGGACCTCCTTGAGCATCACGATCTCGCCGATGCGCTCGAACGCCAGCGCCGTCACGACGTTCATGGCCTCGTTGAGCATGACCTCTTGGCCGGGACGTAGGTCTTCGAGGTCCACGTTGGGGCTGACGGCGACCCGCAGCTTGCGGCCCCCGGTAAAGATGTCGATGGTGTCGTCGTCGTGGCGCTCGAGATAGACGCCGTAGGCAGCCGGCGGCTGCGCGAGGCGGTCGATCTCTTCCTTGAGTGCCACGATCTGCTCGCGCGCCTCGCGCAACGTGGCCACGAGGCGGTCGTTCTGTGCGGTCACCTCTGCGAGCTGCGCCTGCGTCTCCGCAAGCCGGTCTTCGATGTGTCGCATCTGGCGCGGTGACTCTGCGAGGCGGCGGCGCAGGGCCACTACCTCTTGCTCCAAGAAGGAAACCTGGCCGGCCAGCTCCGCGTCGCTGCGGCGCCGCCCTGCCGGATCTCCTGTGACGTCGTGTCCGGACACAGGCTCACCTCCGGGGAGGGGTCTCGGCACGACCCTACACAGGCCGTCACACCTCGTGCGCGACCATAATCACGCGGGATTGGTGAGGAAACCGATCTGTAACCTGCCAGCGGCTGACAAGCCGCGTGCACCACGTCGGTTCAGTCAGCGGCGTAGTCGTCGCCGTACGCCCCCGGCGCCGGCCGGCGACGCCGCGTCGGTGCGCTGACCCCGGGCGCGAGCCGACGTGTGGTGATGAGAAAGCCGGTGTGGCCGATCATCCGGTGGTCGGGGCGCACCGCGAGCCCCTCGACGTGCCAGGTGCGCACCATCGACTCCCAGGCCTGCGGCTCGGTGAAGCCGCCATGCGTACGGATGGTCTCCACGGTGCGGGCCAGCTGGGTGGTCGTGGCCACGTAGCAACAGAGCACGCCGCCCGGCACCAGGGCGCCGGCAACGGCGGGAACACACTCCCACGGCGCAAGCATGTCCAGAATGACCCGGTCGATGTCGGTCTCGTCCAGCGACTCCACCAGATCACCGACCGTCAGCTGCCATGCCGGGTGCGGCCCGGCGAAGAAGCGCTCGACGTTCTTGGCGGCGACAGCTGCGAAGTCGTCTCGCCGCTCGTACGAGTGGACGTGGCCCTGCTCACCAACCGCCCGCAGCAGCGAACAGGTGAGCGCACCGGAGCCGACGCCCGCCTCGACAACCCGCGCACCCGGGAACACGTCGGCCATGGCGACGATCTGCGCGGCGTCCTTCGGGTAGATAACCGCCGCCCCGCGGGGCATTGACAGTACGTAGTCGGCGAGCAGTGGGCGTAACGCCAGGTAGTCGGTGCCGCCGGTCGACGTCACCACAGAACCTTCGGGCTGGCCGATGAGCGCGTCGTGCGGGAACGACCCTTTGTGGGTGTGGAACTGCTGTCCGGCGATCAGCGTGATCGTGTGGTGGCGGCCCTTGGGGTCTGTGAGCTGCACCTGCTCACCAGCGCGAAACGGACCGCGACGCGCGGTGGTTAGGGCAGGCGCGTTGACGGTCTCGACGGCCTCGGGCATGGAGCCGAGGGTACGCGAGGTGGTGGGGCGGTCCTCAGGCTGCGAGGGCTGCCTGGACATCGGTTAGGGCGAGCACCCCAGCCGGCGAGCCGTCAGGCCGGATCACGAGGTATTCCGAGGCGGGCGTCTGCTGCAGCACTTGGAGCAACGCCTCGCCGGACAGCGTCGACGCGAGCATCATGCCGGCCTCGAGGCTGCGGGCCACACTTGCCGTGCTCACCCACGGCCGGCGCTCCTCGGGCGTCGCAACCACCGACGCCTCGCTCACCACGGCCAGCGGGCGCCCGGCGGAGTCGACGACCACGAGCGCGCGGGCTCCGGCCTCCTGGGCCCGGCGGATGGCCTCGGCCAGCGGCAGGTCGCCCGGCACGGGCAGGGCCGGCCGGGCCAGCCGCTCTGCGTCCAGCCGCGGCAGCCGCCGGCGAACCTGTGCGGAGTTGAGGGCCTGGGTCGAGCCTGACCAGATGAAGAAGCCGAGCAGGAAACCCCAGATGATGCCGAGCAATGACGGGTTGCCTCCGGCGATCACCCACGGCATGAGCACGACGAGCCCGGCGAGGATGCGTCCTGCCCACGCGGCGACGACCGTCCCTCGCTCCCGGTCGCCGGTGACCTGCCACACACCGGACCGCAGCAGGTGCCCGCCATCCAGCGGCAGCGCCGGGAGCAGGTTGAACACCCCGACTGCGACGTTGGCAAAGGCCAGCTCAAGGAGCAGGAACTCGGCGACGTCCTGGTTGACCGGCTGAGCCACCAACCAGGCAAGCAGGCCCGTCAGCAGCGAGACGATAGGACCGGCGGCCGAGACGGCGGTCTCGCGTGCGGGCGTCTCCGCCTCACGCTCGATCTCGGTGAAGCCGCCGATGAAGTGCACGGTGATGCCCTTCACCGGCAGGCCGAGTCGGCGGGCAACGAGGGCGTGGCTGATCTCGTGCAGGAGCACCGAACCGTACAGCAGGACAGCGAACGCGAAGGTCACGGCGAAGCGCCACGCGCCCAGCCCTGGGAGCCGGTCGTCGACGAACGGCGCGAAGCCGACGGTGATCAGCGCGGCGACGATGAACCAGGTCCCGCTGACCTTGACCGGCACACCGGCCACCGAGCCGATCTGCAGGTCGGAGCCGGTCCGAGTCTGGGTCACAGTGTCCAGGCTATCTGGCGGCGCGCTTGTGAGAGTTATGTCCGGGGGCAGCCATAGAGTCGGCGACATGACGACAGCGCCCCTGATCGACGGTCCGCAGGTGATCGGCAGCCTGTCGCCGTCGCGGGCCGCTGACTTTATGTCGTGCCCGCTGCTCTACCGGTTCCGGGTCATCGACCGCATTCCGGAGCCACCAAGCGCTGAGGCGACGCGGGGCACCGTCGTGCATTCCGTGCTGGAGCGGCTGTTCACTCTCCCGGCGGCCGAGCGCACCGTCGAGCAGGCGACCGGGCTGGTCGACGGTGAGTGGCGTCGCCTGCTGGCGGCTGAGCCCGGGCTGGCCGAGCTGTTCACCGACGCCGACGACGCACTTGCGACCTGGCTCGACAGTGCTCGCGAGCTGACCCGGCGCTACTTCACGCTGGAGGATCCGTCCCGGCTGGAGCCCGTCCAGCGCGAGCTCTATGTCGAGACGACGCTTGACAGCGGGCTGCGGCTTCGGGGCTATGTCGACCGGCTCGACAGCTCGGCGAGCGGTGAGCTGCGCGTGGTCGACTACAAAACGGGGCACGCTCCGCGTGAGGCCTTCGAGCAGAAGGCGCTGTTTCAGATGCGGTTCTACGCGCTGGTTCTGTGGCGGATGTCGGGCCGTGTGCCGCGCATGCTGCAGCTGCTCTATCTCGGCAGCGGCGAGATCCTGCGCTACGAGCCCGACGAGGCCGATCTGCGGGCCACCGAGCGCAAGCTGGCCGCCCTTTGGCAGGCCATCAGCCGGGCGATGGAGACCGGCGACTGGCGGCCGAGCCCGAGCCGGATCTGCGACTGGTGTAGTCATCGGCCGATCTGCCCGGCGTGGGGCGGCACCCCACCACCGCTGCCCGAGATCGACGCCCCCCGCGAGCCGCCCGCCGATGCGGAGCTCACGACGCCGCGGTCACCCGCCGACGATTTGTGACCTCGCGCGCCGGCCTCACGGCTCGCGCCACCGCAAGGCCTCTCCCCGCATCAACAGGGCTGCAGGCCTGTCGAGGCATGGAAAGTCCTGCTGAACGTGGTCATTCCGGGGCTGCCAGCTCAGGCGATTGAGCTGGCCGCCGCGACCGGGTCGAATGCTTCCGCCGCGGCCGTGATGCGACCGGCCTTGATGTCCTCGGCCCAGTGGCATGCCACCCGATGCCCGGGCTCGACCTCCCGCAGCGCCGGCCGCTCGTCGCGGCAGCGGGTCGCCTGCACGAACGGGCAACGGGTGTGAAACCGGCAGCCGCTCGGCGGGTTGGCCGGCGAGGGCAGGTCGCCGCGCAGCAGGATGCGTTCGCGCCGGTCCTCGATCTCCGGGTCGGGCACGGGCACGGCCGACATGAGCGCGATGGTGTAGGGGTGGTAGGGCTCGGCGTAGAGCTGCTCGGAGTCGGCCTGCTCCACCACAGTGCCGAGGTACATGACGGCAACGGTGTCGGCGATGTGTCGTACGACGGCCAGGTCGTGGGCCACGACGACGTAGGTGAGGCCGAGCCTGTCCTGCAGCTCTTCCAGCAGGTTGAGCACCTGAGCCTGGATCGAGACGTCGAGCGCCGAGACCGGCTCATCGGCGATGAGCAAGTCGGGTTCTAGAGCGACGGCGCGGGCGATACCGATGCGCTGCCGCTGCCCGCCGGAGAACTCGTGCGGGTAGCGCGACGCCGCGTTGGCGGGCAGTCCGACTACGTCAAGCAGCTCGCGCACCCGGGCGTGCTGCGCCGCTTTGCCGGCCGGCTCACCGTGTGCCCGCATCGGCTCGGTCAGGATCGACTCGACGCTCTGCCTGGGGTCGAGGCTCGACATAGGGTCCTGGAAGACCATCTGCATGCGTCGACGCATCTTGCGCATTGCCTCGCGGTCGAGCGTGGTGAGCTCAGTGCCGTCGAAGTTGATGGTGCCCGCGGTCGGCTCGACCAGGCGGAGGATCGCTCGGCCGAGCGTGGTCTTTCCGCAGCCGGACTCGCCGACCAGGCCGACCGTCGAGCCGCGGGGCACGTCGAGATCGACGCCGTCGACCGCCTTGACATGGCCGACGACCCGGTCGATCAGGATGCCCGACCGGATCGGAAAATGGACCTGCACGTCCCGCAGGGACAGCAGCGGGGCGCTCACGCGGGCACCTCCTCTGCCGGTGTGGGGACCAGTGGGTTGTAGCAGCGCAGCGCACGCTCGCCAGCCGGCTCCAAGCCCGGCGTCGATGCTGTGCACGGCTCGATGCGGTTGGCGCAGCGCGGCGCGAACGCGCATCCCTGCGACCACGGGAGCGTGTCGTTGGGCGAGCCGGGGATCGGGTGCAATGGCTCGCCTCGCGGGGAGTCGAGGCGCGGCACGGACCCCAGGAGTCCCCCGGTGTAGGGGTGGCGTGGCGAAGCGAAAAGCGGTCTCCGCGGAGACGACTCGACGATGCGCCCGGAGTACATGACGTGGACGGTGTCGCAGAGCCCGGCAACCACGCCGAGGTCGTGAGTGATCATCATGAGTGACGTGCCGGAGTCGCGGACGAGCTCCTTGAGCAGCTCGAGGATCTGCGCCTGGATCGTCACGTCGAGCGCCGTCGTCGGCTCGTCGGCGATGAGCAGTCGCGGCTTGCACGCCAACGCCATCGCAATCAGGGCTCGCTGGCGCATGCCACCGGAGAACTGGTGCGGATACTCCTTGAGGCGACGCGTCGGATCCGGGATGCCGACTTGCGCCAAGAGGTCCGCGGCGGCGGCCCGCGCCGGCTCGCGCTTCATGTCCTGGTGCCGCTCGAGCACCTCGGCCACCTGCACACCGATCGGCACAACCGGGTTGAGCGAGGACATCGGGTCCTGGAAGACCATCGCAATGTCCTTGCCGCGGATGTCACGCATCCGATCCTTGCTGTACGTACGGATGTCGGCGCCGTCGAACCAGACCTCACCACCGGTACGCACGCCCCTGTCGGGCAGGAGCCTCATGACGGCGAGCGACGTGACGCTCTTGCCACTGCCCGACTCGCCGACGATGCCGATGGTCTCCCCGGGCTCGATCGTGAAGGACACGCCATCCACGGCCAGCACGTCGCGGCGACCCTTGCGGGTGAACGCCACGGTGAGGTCTCGTACGTCCAGAAGAGGTTGCGTCAACGCCTACCGCCGGTACTTGGGGTCGAGCGCCTCACGTAGCCGCTCACCGAGCAGGGTAAAGCCGAGTGCCGCGATGACGATCGCCACACCAGGGAAGAAGGCCAGGTGCGGTGCGCTGGCGAGGTAGCGCTGGGTGTCGGCGAGCATCCGCCCCCACTCGGGTGCGCCGGGGTCGGCACTGCCAAGTCCGAGGAACGACAGGCCGGCCGCCTCGATGATCGCGGTGGCCAGCGTCAGCGTCGCCTGCACGATCACCGGCGAGATCGAGTTGGGCACGACGTGCCCCAGTACGACTGCCCGCCGCCGCACACCTAGCGAGGTGGCCGCCACCACATAGTCGCTCTCGCGCTGCGCCAGCATCTGGCCGCGGAGCAACCGGGCGAAGATCGGCACGTTGATCACAGCGACGGCGATCATCACCGATTGCAGGCTGGACCCAGCAAGGCCGCGATGCCGATCGCCATCAGGAAGCCGGGGATCGACAGCATGATGTCGACGATGCGCATGATCAGCGAGTCGACCCAGCCGCCGAACGTACCTGCGAGCAGACCGAGCGCCAGGCCGCCAATCATGCCGAGAATCAGCGACACGACACCGACGAGCAACGACTGCCGGGCGCCGTAGACGACGCGGCTGAACTCGTCGCGACCCAGTTGGTCCAGCCCGAACCAATGCTCGGCCGAGGGCCCAGGGATGTTTGTGGGTGTGACCTCGCCGACCGGTTCGGACGGGTCGTAAGGCGCGATCAGCGGAGCGAACACCGCGACGAGCACGAACAACGCGATGATCGCGATACCGATGAGGGCGAAGGGATCGCGGCGCAACCTTCGCCACGCGTCCCGCCGCAGGCTGCCGCCGCCCTCGGTGTCAGCGACCTGCTGGCTCTCGACGACGAGTTCGGCTTCGGACAGGCTCATCGAACTCTCACCCTCGGGTCGATGACGCCGTACAGGATGTCCACCAGGAGGTTGATGAGCACGAACATCGCGGCGATGACGAGGATGAAACCTTGCATGACGGCATAGTCACGCACCTGGATGGCCTCGGCGATGAAGAACCCGACGCCCGGCCAGGCGAAGACGGTTTCTGTGAGTACTGCGCCGGAGAACAGCAAGCCAGTCGTGAGGCCGATGACGGTGACTACCGGCAGCAGCGCGTTGCGCAAGACGTGCCGACGCGTGATCGTCCGCTGCATCAGCCCCTTCGCCTCGGCAGTGCGTACGTAGTCCTCGTGTACGACATCAAGGACGCTGGCTCGGGTAATGCGGACGATGATCGCCAGCGGGATGGAGCCGAGCGCGATCGCGGGCAGGATGAGGTGCTGAATTGCGTCCCAGGTGGCTGGCAGGTTTCCGGTGATGAGCCCGTCGAGCGTGAAAAAGCCGGTGGGATGCTCAGCTCGCCGGAACTCGTTGTCTCGACGGCCGAATGACGGCAGCCAGCCCAGCTGCTCGGCGAAGACGTACTTGAGGATGTAGGCGAGGAAGAACACCGGGATCGCGACGCCCAACAGTGAGGCCGCCACCGAAAGGTTGTCGAACGGCCGTCCATAGCGCCGGGCGGCGAGGTAGCCCAGTGGCACGCCAACGCCGACCGCGAAGATCATCGCAGCCAGCGCGAGCTCGAAGGTGGCCGGCCACAACCGAAGCATCTCCTCGGTCACGGGACGACGCGTGCTCAGGCTGTTGCCGAAGTCGAGCTGGACCGCCCGGACAAGGAATTTCCAGTACTGCTCATACCACGGCTGGTCGAACCCGTAAAGGCGCTCGATCTGGGCGACGCGCTCTGGTGTAGCCCGCTCGCCCAGGAGGGCCGAAGCCGGCCCTCCTGGGAGCGAGCGGAGCCAGACGAACAGCAGAACAGACAGCCCCAACAGAATCGGGACGAGCTGAATCAGCCGTCGTACGACGAACCGCAGCATTCCGTATTCGCTATGGGTAGTTCGGTCAGCTAACCGTGACCGCCTTGAAGCTCTCGTTGGCCAGCGGACCAGGGGTGAAGCCGGAGATGCCCTCGGCGAACGCCACGGCCGGCTCGTTGTGCACGTACGGCACGCCGGGGACGAACTCCATGATCATCCGGTTGGCCTCCTGGTAGAGCTGCGTGCGAGCTTCCTGGTCGGTCTCCTGCTCGGCCTGGTCGAGGATCGCGCGGATCTCCGGGTTGTCGAAACTGCCGAACTGCTGGTTGACCTGCTGGAAGAAAGTACCGATGAAGTTGTCCGGGTCGCCGAAGTCGCCGGTCCAGCCGAGCAGGAACATCGGGGTTCCGCCGGTCTGGTTGGCATCGAGGTACTCGGGGTTCCACGGGGCGGTGTGCGGCTCCACGGTGAACCCAACAGCCTCGAGGTCAGCCTTGATGAGCTCCCAGTTGGCCTGCGGGTTCGGCATGTACGGACGCGACACGTCGGTCGGGTACCAGAACGGCAGGGTCAGGTTGGTGACACCCTCCGCCTGCGCCGCCTGGATGAGGCTGCGAGCCTCGTCCGGGTTGTAGTCGTAGACAGTGACGTCGTCCGCCCACCCGAAGAGCTCCGGCGGCATGAACTGCGTTGCCGCCTCGGTGCCCTCTGGGTAGTTGGTCTGGATCAGCTTGTCCTTGTCGATCGCGTGCGCGATCGCCTTGCGGATGTTGAGGTTGTCGAACGGCGCAACGTTCTGCTGGAACCCGACGTAGCCGACGTTGAAGGCCGGCCGGCGCAGGATGGAGAACCCAGCACTCTCGAGTGCGTCGACGTCGGCCGGATCGACCAGGTCGTAGCCTTCGATGTCGCCGGCCTCGAGCGCCTGGCGCCGAGCAACGCCGTCCGGGATGACCGTGAAGACCAGCTCGTCGAGCTGGGCCGGCTCGCCCCAGTAGTCGTCGTACTTGACGAGGCTGACCTCGCTGCCACGCTCCCACGAGTCGAACATGAACGGGCCAGTGCCGACCGGGTTCTCGTAGCCGAAGGTGCCGTCGAACGACGGTGCGTCGCCGGTGCCGCTCACGGCGTCAGCGTCACCATCCTCCAGCGCCTTTGGGCTGGCCATGGTGAACGCCGGCATGGCCATGGCCGACAGGAACGCCGACGACGGCTTGCTCAGCGTGATGACGGCGGTGGTCTCGTCAGTCGCCTCGCAGCTGGTGTAGAGGCTTTCACCGAGGCTCGGGTCCTCGTTGTTGGCGAAGCCGCCCATCACGGTGTTCCAGTAGTAGGACACGGCCGGGCTCTGCAGGACGCCGCTGAAGTTGTGCCAGCGGTCGAAGTTGAAGCAGACGGCCTCGGCGTTGAAGGCCTCGCCATCGTGGAACGTCACGTCATCGCGCAGCGTGAAGGTCCACTCCAGACCGTCGGCGCTGGCCTCCCACGACTCGGCGAGTGACGGGATGATCTCGGTGCCGCCCTCCTCGGTCGTTACGAGACCCTCGAAGATCTGGTTGATCACGCGGGTCGACTCGCCGTCGCTGACGAGCGAACCGTCGATGATCACCGGGTCCTGCGAAGCCCCGAAGTTGAGCGTGCCGCCAGCCTCGGCGCCGCTGCCTTCATCGCCGCTGTCGTCGTCGCCGCCGCATGCCGCGAGCGTGGTGACCACGGCTGCAGTCGCCGACACGGCGAGCAGCCTCCTGGTCAGACCGTTCGGTCGCATCTTCCACCTCTGCTCAAAGCGAATCGCCGGCCCGGGTCGCGGACCGGCAGGATGTGGCGACCCTAGTCCGCCCGACCCCCTCGCCGGATCACAGACCAGTTCACGGAAGGTCGCGATTTCACAACGACTGGGCTGTCAGCGCGGAAATGGGGCGAAAAATGACAAGTCCGGCATCTCTGGCAAGATCATCTGCGGTCACCGCCGACAGGTGTCTGACGAACGAGGCGCCGCTGTGCCGAGGCCACGTCGGCAAGATCGGGCACCGCGATGACGAACGCCCCGGCGACGTTGCCTGCCGCGGCGCCGGTCGGAGAGTCCTCCAGCACGACGCAACCGGCTGGGTCCACGTCGAGCGCGGCCATCGCCATGAGGTAGGGCTGCGGGTCTGGCTTGGGCCGATCGACCTCGTCGCCGGCCACGGTGACCACGAAGGATCCCGCAGGCAGTTGGTGGACGACTGCGTCGACAAGCCGCCGGTAGGACGAGGAGACGAGCGCCGTGGGGACGTCGGCCTCACGTAGCGCCGCGAGCAGCTCGGTCGCGCCGGGCTTGAAGGTCGCGCCGCGGGCGATGCGTACGACTATGCGGTCGACCAGCTCCTGGGCGAGTGCGGATGGCTCGCCGATCGCGCCTGCGGCGTCCAGCAGCATCTGCGCCGAGCTCTCGAGTGAGTTGCCGACGAGACCGCGTGCCTGCTCATGAGTCCAGGTCGCCCCGAGGCGGGACATGACCTCCGAACTCGACCTCGAACCACATCGGCTCGCTGTCAACGAGAAGGCCGTCCATGTCGAACAGGACGGCCTCGAGGGCTGGGCTGCGCGGTGCGACGCTCATTCCCTCCAGGGTACGTGGCCGGACGGGGCGCTCGCTGCGGCTTGCTGCGCCCGAGCAACCGTGCGTTACCGGCCGCAGTCCTTCGGACGTACCACGGCACCGGCACGGACCTCAGCCCGCGTTGAAGTAGCCCGCCTCCGGGTGGTGGATGATGATCGCGTCGGTCGACTGCTCCGGGTGCAGCTGGAACTCCTCGGACAGCTGTACGCCGATGCGCTCCGGCCCGAGCAGCCGGACGATGCGTGCCCGGTCCTCGAGGTTGGGGCATGCCGGGTAGCCGAGCGAGTAGCGCTCGCCCTGGTACTGCTGCTTCAGGATTCCCGGCGAGCTCCGGCGCGTCGGACTGTGCGATGCCAAGCTCCTGGCGTACGCGGGAGTGCCAGTACTCCGCGAGGGCCTCGGTGAGCTGGACGGACAGACCATGCAGCTCGAGGTAGTCGCGGTAGGCGTTGGCCGCGAACAGCTCCGCCGTCGCCTCGCTGACCTTGTTGCCCACGGTCGCCAGGTGGAAGCCCACGACATCCAACGACTCGTGCGAGCCTGCCGGCTTCGGCCGGAAGTAGTCGGCCAGGCACAGCCGACGGTCACGCCGCTGGCGCGGGAAGGTGAATCGTTCGACCTCGCGCAGGCGGTCGTATGGGTCGACGACGACGAGGTCGTTGCCCTCGGAGTAACACGGCCAGTAGCCGTAGACGACGGCTGCCTCGAGCATCCCCTCGGTCTGGATCCGGTCGAGCCAGCCGCGCAGCCGCGGACGACCCTCGGTCTCCACGAGTTCCTCGTACGACGCACCGCCACGCGTGCCCTTGAGCCCCCACTGCCCCATGAACGTCGCGCGCTCGTCGAGGAACGCCGCAAACTCCGCCAGCTGGATGCCCTTGACGACCCGGTCGCCCCAGAACGGCGGGGTCGGGATGGGTACGTCGACGGCGACGTCGCTGCGCCGCGTCACGTCCTCCGGCTCGAGCACGGCGACGCTGCTGTCGCGTCGCGCGACCCGCCGCTTGCGCAGCGCGGGCAGCTCCGCACCCTCGACGCCGCGCTTGACGGCGACGACGGCGTCCATGAGACGCAGCCCCTCGAAGGCGTCGCGGGCGTAGCGGACCTCGCCCTCGTAGAGCGACGCGAGGTCGTCCTCGACGTAGGCGCGCGTCAGGGCAGCACCTCCGAGCAGCACCGGCCAGCGGCCCGCAATGCGGCGCTGGTTGAGCTCCTCGAGGTTTTCCTTCATGATCACGGTGCTCTTCACGAGCAGGCCGGACATGCCGATGGCGTCGGCCTCGTTTTGCTCGGCGGCGTCGAGGATCGCGCTGATCGGCTGCTTGATGCCGAGGTTGACGACGTTGTAGCCGTTGTTGGTCAAGATGATGTCGACGAGGTTCTTGCCGATGTCGTGGACGTCGCCCTTGACGGTGGCAAGCACGATCGTGCCCTTGCCCGTCGAGTCAGTCTTGTCCATGTGCGGCTCGAGATAGGCCACGGCAGTCTTCATGACCTCGGCCGACTGCAGCACGAAGGGCAGCTGCATCTCGCCGGACCCGAACAGCTCACCGACCGTCTTCATGCCGGCGAGCAGCGTGTCATTGACGATAGACAGCGCGGGCCGCTCCTCGAGGGCCGCGTCAAGGTCGGCCTCCAGGCCGTTCTTCTCGCCGTCGACGATGCGCCGCTCGACGCGCTCGAACAGTGGCAGCGCAGCCATCGCCGCGGCGCGCTCCTCCTTGAGCGAGGAGGCGTCGACGCCCTCGAACAGCTCGAGGAACCTTCGCCAGCGGGTCGTAGCCCTCGTGGCGTCGGTCGTACACAAGGTCGAGAGCGACCTTCAGCTGCTCCTCGGGGATGCGCGCGATCGGCAGGATGCGGGCAGCGTGGACGATCGCCGAGTCGAGGCCGGCCTGCACGCACTCGTGCAGGAACACCGAGTTGAGCACGACGCGCGCGGCAGGGTTGAGCCCGAACGACACGTTGGACACGCCCAGCGTGGTCTGCACCGTCGGATAGCGGCGCTTGAGCTCCTTGATCGCCTCGATCGTCTCGATGCCGTCGCGACGCGTCTCTTCCTGCCCGGTGGCGATCGGGAACGTCAGGGTGTCGACGATGATGTCCTCGACCCGCATGCCCCACTTGTCGACCAGGTCGCGGATGATGCGGTCGGCGACACGGACCTTCCACTCTGCGCTGCGGGCCTGGCCCTCCTCGTCGATCGTCAGCGCGATGACCGCGGCGCCGTGCTCCCGGACAACCGGCATGAGCCGCTGCATCCGAGAGGTCGGCCCGTCACCGTCCTCGTAGTTGACCGAGTTGATGGTGGCCCGGCCGCCGAGGCGCTCCAGGCCGGCCTCGATCACTGCTGGCTCGGTGGAGTCGAGCACGATCGGCAGGGTGCTGGCGGTAGCCAGCCGGCCGGCGATTTCGCTCATGTCGGCGACGCCGTCGCGGCCGACGTAGTCGACGCAGAGGTCGAGCAGGTGCGCGCCGTCGCGGGTCTGCTGGCGGGCGATCTCGACGCAGTCGTCGAGCCTGCCCTCCAGCATCGCGTCGCGGAACGCCTTGGAGCCGTTGGCGTTCGTACGCTCGCCGATCGAAAGGTAGGAGGTGTCCTGCCGGAACGGCACGTGCTGGTAGAGGCTCGCAACACCGGCCTCGCTGTGCGGACGACGCGGCTGCACCTCGCGGCCACCAACGCGTTCGACCACTTGACGCAGGTGCTCGGGCGTCGTGCCACAACAGCCACCGACGAGCGACAGGCCGTATTCGGTCGTGAAGGTGTCGTGCGCATCGGCGAGCTGCTGCGGAGTGAGCGGATAGTGCGCACCGTCGGACGTGAGCACGGGCAGGCCGGCATTGGGCATGCAGGAGATGCCGGTGCGCGCATGCCGTGCAAGGTGGCGCAGGTGCTCGCTCATCTCGGCGGGGCCGGTGGCGCAGTTGAGGCCGATGAAGTCGATGCCGAGCGGCTCGAGCGCCGTGAGCGCGGCGCCGATCTCGGAGCCGAGCAGCATCGTGCCGGTCGTCTCGACGGTGACCTGGGCGAACACCGGCAGATCAGCCCCGGCCTTGGCGAGGGCCCGCTTGGCGCCGATGATCGCCGCCTTGGCCTGCAGGACATCCTGTGCGGTCTCGATCAGCACCGCATCAGCGCCGCCGTCGACCAGCCCCGCGACCTGCCGCTCGTAGGCGTCACGCAGCTCCGCGAACGGCGCGTGTCCCAGGCTCGGGAGCTTGGTGCCGGGACCGACGGAGCCGATCACCCAGCGTGGTCGGTCGGGCGTCGACCAGCCCTGCGCCACTTCGCGGGCCAGCCGAGCGCCGGCCTCCGCGAGCTCGTAGATGCGCTCGCTGATGTCGTACTCACCAAGGTTGGTGAGGTTGGCGCCGAACGTGTTTGTCTCGACACAGTCGACGCCTACCTCGAAGTAGGCGTCGTGCACGCTCTTGACCACGTCTGGCCGGGAGACGTTGAGGATCTCGTTGCAGCCCTCGTGGCCCTCGAAGTCGTCGAGGGTCAAGTCGTGGGCCTGGAGCATCGTGCCCATCGCCCCGTCTGCCACGACGACGCGCTCGGTGAGAGCGCGGCGGAGGGCGGGGGCGGTCTGGGCGGCGATGGTGCTCATGAATGCGGGTCCTCGTCGGCGGTGGTAGGAACCGCACAAGGTTATGCCACTCCGTGAGACGCGCATGCCGCATGTCCGCGGCGTCCCGAAGGGCAAGACGTCGGCCCGAGGGGCAACCCGAGGGCAGGTCGTAGTGTTTCCGTGTGCTGAACCTGCAGGACCTGACGGCGCTGGAGTCCCCGGTCGCCATCGCAGCCTTCGCCGGCTGGAATGACGCCGGCGAGGCCGCGAGCGGCGTGGTCAAGCACCTGCAGGAGGTCTGGGAGGCTCGTCTCGTGGGCGAGTTCGACCCGGAGGACTACTACGACTACCAGGTCAACCGCCCGACCGTCACGCTCGACGAGGGAGGCTCCCGCCTGCTGGAGTGGCCTACGACCAGGCTGTACGTGGCCCGTCCACCGCGCTCAGCCCGTGATGTCCTGCTCGTCGACGGGATCGAACCCAACATGCGGTGGCAGGGCTTCTGCCGCGAGCTTCTGGACGGCATCGAGGCGGCCGACACCAGCCTGGTCGTGGTGCTCGGCGCTCTCTTGGCCGACGTGCCGCACACCCGGCCGCTCCCGGTCACCGGCACCACCTCCGACCCTGAGATGGGTCGCGCACTCAACCTGGAGCCATCTCGGTACGAGGGTCCGACCGGCATCGTCGGTGTGCTCCAGCACACAGTGCAGGAGCGCGGGCTTTCCGGCGTGTCCTACTGGGCCGCCGTGCCGCACTACGTCTCGCAGACCCGCTGCCCCAAGGCGACGCTCGCCCTGATCCACCGCGTCGAGGACGTGCTCGACGTACCCATCCCGCTCGGCGACCTGCCCGAAGAGGCTCGGGCCTGGGAGCGCGGCGTCGAGGAGCTCACCGCGGAGGACACCGAGGTGGCCGAGTACGTCGCCCAGCTCGAGGCGCAGCAGCCGGACACCGAGCAGCTTCCCGAGGCGTCGGGCGACGCGATCGCCAAGGAGTTCGAGCGCTATCTGCGCCGGCGCGAGCAGGACGACTGAGCTCGGCGCGTTGGCCGACTTGTCAGGTTGTCAGGTCGTCAGGGTGGGGCATCCCTGCAGGTCAGCGGGTTGCCCGCCACCCTGACAACCTGACAGGTCGCGGGTCGAACCGGGTTGTCAGGTTGTCAGGTCGTCAGGACCGGGCCTTCCTGCAGGTCAGCGGCGTGCCCGCCAGCCTGACAACCTGACAACTCGCGGGTTGCCCGACGCGTCAGTGCAGCGCGACGCCGAGCAGGCTGTCGGCGACGGCGGCGACGAGCTTAGGCGCCTCCGCGTCGACCCCGGCGCCCGCGGCAGCGGCGGCAGCCCAGTCGTCAATGGCCGCCACAGCGCCGGGCGCGTCGAGGTCGTCGGCCAGCCGCTCGCGTACGACCTCCAGCACCGGGGCAGCCGACGGCGCGGCCGGGGCAGCCACAGCCGAGCGCCAAAGATCCAGCCGCCGCTGCGCCCGGGACAGCGCCGCGTCGGTCCACTCCCAGTCGCTGCGGTAGTGCTGCGCCAGCAGGGCGAGCCGGATCGCCATCGGGTCGACGCCCTCGGCGCGGAGCCGGGAGACGAAGACGAGGTTGCCCTTCGACTTGCTCATCTTCTCGCCGCCAAGCCCGACCATGCCGGAGTGCACGTACGCCTTCGCGAAGCGCTCCCCGGTCGCGATCTGCGCGCCCGCTGCACACATCTCGTGGTGCGGGAACGCGAGGTCGCTGCCACCCGCCTGGACGTCGAAATCGCTGCCGAGGTAGTGCAGCGCGATCGCGGTGCACTCGATGTGCCAGCCGGGGCGCCCACGACCGAACGGGCTGTCCCAGGCAGGTTCGCCTGGTCGCTCGGCCAGCCAGACCAGGCAGTCCAGCGGGTGCTTCTTGCCGACGCGGTCCGGGTCGCCGCCGCGCTCCGCAAACAGCGCCAGCATGGGTTCCGAATCGAGCCGCGACACCGAGCCGAAGCCGGGCGCCAGCGACACCGCGAGGTACAGATCGCCGTCGAGCTCGTAGACCGCGCCCCGCTCCCGAAGTCGCTCGACCAGGTCGAGCACCAAAGGGATCGACTCCACGGCCCCGACATAGTGAGTCGGCGGAAGCACCCGCAGCGCGGCCATGTCCTCGCGAAAGAGCTCGATGTCGCGATCGGCGATCGCGGTCCAGGACTCGCCTGTCTCGGCCGCACGCTCGAGCAGCGGGTCGTCGATGTCGGTGACGTTCTGCACGTAGGTCACCGCGAGCCCCGCGTCTCGCCACGCCCGGATGAGCAGGTCGAAAGCCACGTAGGTGGCCGCGTGACCCATATGTGTTGCGTCGTACGGGGTGATGCCGCAGACGTAAACACGGGCGCTGGGGCCGTTGGCGGAAGAGACGAGCTGGCCGGTCGAGGTGTCATGCAGCCGGATGGACCTGCCACTGGCGGGCAGAGTCAGTGGCTCCTCGACGGACCAGGACTGCATGTCAGGCAGCCTAGGGCGCGATCGGCGGGTCGTCAGAACGCGGGCCAGGGGATGGCGGGCCAGGAGCCGCCGGGCCGCGGAAACCGGCCGCGCCGCAAGAGGCGCTCCACCCGCCCAGCCGTGGCCGCCACCTCCGCCGCCGTGAGCAACGAGCCGAGCCGCTCCCCCAACGAGGCGCCCAGCGCACGTTCGAGATGGCGCAGGGCGGCCACCTCCGCGTCGTCGATCGGTTGGCCGGCCCAGCCCCAGAGCACAGTGCGCAACTTGTCCTCTTCGTTGAACGTGACGCCGTGGTCGACCCCGTACACGTGCCCGCCCCGGGTAGCCAGCACGTGTCCGCCCTTGCGGTCGGCGTTGTTGCACACTGCGTCGAACAGGGCGAGTCGCCGAAGTCGCGGGTCATCCGCGTGTACGAGCAGGACGGGCCGGTCCTCGGCGTCGACCGCCTCCAGCACCGCGAACCAGCCTTCAGGGACCTCCCCCGGCCGCGCGATGTCGACTAGATCAGCATCGGGGTCGGCCTCGACCCACAGCTGGCACATGCCCGGCCCGTACGGCCCGTCGCGCAGCACTGTGGGCGGCACGAGATCCCAGCCGAGGGCAGCGGAGACGAGCGCGGTGGCTACCTCGCGGGCCGCGAGCGTCCCATCCGGAAAGTCCCAGAGCGGCTGCTCCCCGCGTACGGGCTTGTAGACACACGCGGCCTGCTCGCCGTCGAGCTCGAGGCGACCGAAGAACGTCGCGTTGGACGCCTGCACGAGTCGCCCCTCAACAGCGAGCGACCCGCGCTCGAGCAGCACGCGGTCAGCCCCGCCGAAGCCGTTGTCCAGGGTTGGCTGGGCCACGTCAGCCGCGCCTGCGGTAGCCGTTCTGCCGCGGGCAGATGTGCCCGGCAGGGTCGAGCGGCTGCCCGCACAGCGGACACGGCGGGCGCCCTGCGGCCACGACGGCGAGGGCGCGCTGGGCAAAGGCGCGGGCCATGCCGCCCGACATGCGCACCACGAGGATGCGCCGTTCGTCGTCGGGATCGTCGTCGGCCACCTCCGGCTCTCCGGCGGCCTCGTCGGTATCGTCTTCACCCAGCTCGAATGCCTCGACCACGACCCGGTCGGCATCGACATCCCAGCCGAGCGTCAGGTTGCCGACGCGAAACTCCTCGTCGATCGGCTGCTCAAGAGGATCACGGTCGTCCAGGTCAGTCGGCACCGCCGCCGGGACCGCCGCCTCTCCGGCGGTGCGACGCAGCACCTCGTCGAGCAGGGCGTTGAGCCGGTCGGCAAGCACGGTGACCTGTTCCTTCTCCAGCGCAACCGTGGTGAGCCGGCCGCTGCCGCGCGCCTGCATGAAGAACGTGCGCTGTCCGGGCTCCCCCACCGTGCCAACAACGAACCGCTCGGGCGGATCGAACTCGAAGACCTGACGCACGGTGAAACCCTAAGCCGTCACGTGCCGACGGCGCCCGCCCCGCCACCCACCACGGCGTCACCTTCGGCCGGCTTTCGCCCACGCCGCTTGACCGGCACGAGACCCGTGAGCTCGCCGCCGGTGTCGTTCTGCCGCAGCACGAACGGCCGCCGCTCGGTATAGCGGATCGCCGTCACGCTTGCGGGGTCGACGACGATGCGCTGGAAGAGATCGAGGTGCATCCCCAGGGCGTCGGCCACGATCGCCTTGATCACGTCGGCGTGGGAGACGGCGACCCACAGGGCGGTGTTGCCGTGCTCCGTGGTGATCCGCGCGTCCCACCGTCGTACGGCGGCGACGGCGCGAGACTGTACGTCCTGCAGACGCTCGCCGCCTGGGAACTCGACACCCGACGGATGGTCCTGGACGACCCGCCACAACTTCAGCTTGGCGAGCTCGGTCAGCTTGCGACCCGTCCACTCGCCGTAGTCGCACTCGGTCAATCCGACCTCGACATCGACCGGTGGATCGCTGCGGTCGCCCACCAACAGCTCCGCGGTCTGTCGACAGCGTTCGAGCGGGCTGGTGACGATGCGTGCGGCGTGCAGCGGCGCGAGTCGTTCAGCCAACCGCCGTGCCTGATCGACGCCTCGATCGTCGAGCAGCACGCCAGGTGACGTGCCCGCGAGCGTTCCGTCAACGTTTGCGGTGGTTCGTCCGTGTCGTACAAGCAGGACTGTGGCCACGGCGGGAGCCTACGGCTCGGTGAACATTCCGGCACCAAATGCAGACATTCCGGGCTGAGGGGCGTGCAAAATCGCGCATCCTGCGCTAGGCATGTCTCTCAGACGCAGCGGCACACGACGCCGTGGCCCAGACCGCAACCAACCGATCGGACCGTCAGCGCATGCCCCATCCCCCACGTGGCAGGTGGTTGGCCGCTGGCATAGCTGTCGCTGCGGCCGGCCTGCTGCCCTCGGTGGCAGTGGCGAGCACGCCCGCTCCGACAACTCCGTCCGAGACCCCGTCTCAGACACCATCGACGACGCCGACGCCCACACCGACGCCCACACCGAGCACGACGCCCGCGCCGCCGCCGTCCACCGCCACCAGCGCCGACGCTTCCGCCGCCAGGCCCGGCACCCGCCCCCGTGCCGGCGCCCGCACCCGCTCCCGTGCCGACACCCGCGAAGCGCTATCTGACCGATGAGCAGATCGCGGATATCCGCGAGGAGCTGCATGAGTCGGACCAGGCGGTCGTCGACGCGCAATTGGCGTTCATGGAGGCCGAGGCTGAGCTGCTGGCGTTGCAGACGGCCTGGGAGACAGCACAGGCCGAGCTGACCAAGGCGCAGACCGCTGACGCGCAAGCCCAGCAGGACCTCGAGGAAGCCCGCGCGCAGCAAGCGAAGGTCAACCGGCAGATCGCGCGGACCAAAACCCGGCTGTCGGAGTCGCAAGAGGCCCTCGGCCAGGTGGCCCGCCAGGTCTACCAGACGGGTGGTTTCTCCGATCTCGCGGAGGCTCTCGAGGCAGAGTCACCGCGAGAGTTCGCCGACACGGTGATCGGCATCGACACTGTCGTACGCGCTGAGCAGGAGACCATGGCCGCCGTCCAGGCGGAGCGCGCCGATCTGCTCAACGCGCAGGATCGGCTCGACGACGTGCGCGAAGAGATCGAGCGCGTACGTGCTGATGCCGCGGCGTCCCTGGCCCAGAGCCAGGCCGCGGCCGACCAGGCTGCGACGGCCAAGCTGCAGGTCGACGACGTCGTCGGGCGGCGTGCCGTGGCGCTGGCCGCCGCAGAGGCGGCGCGGCAGGCCGACATCGCCCAGCACCAAGCGTTCCTCGCCAACTCCGGTGAGGTCGGCCGGTCGATCCTCTCGTGGGCGCAGCAGCGCAGGCCGGTCAACGTCACGATCACGGCGACCGGCGAGTTCGTGCGGCCGGGCTTCGGCGAGATCCACTCACCGTTCGGCTATGCGGTTCCACCCAATCCTCCGCTACGCGAAGATGCACACTGGCATCGACTTGGCACCCGGCGACGGCTTCATCTACGCCGCCGACGACGGAGTGGTGATCGAGGCCGGGTGGAACGGCGGCGGCTACGGCAACATGACTGTCGTCGACCACGGCGTCGTGACCGGGCGCGCGACAACGACGCTGTACGCCCACCAAGCCCAGCTGTTCGTCTCCACCGGCGATGTGGTGCACAAGGGCCAGCGCATTGGCGTGGTCGGCTCGACGGGGCGCTCTACGGGTCCGCACCTGCACTTCGAGGTCCGCCTCGACGGTGAGCCGGTCGACCCCGCCCCCTACCTCGCCAACGCCGGCCTCCCAGCGGGCTGACGGCGGTCAGGCCGACAGCACGCCCGTGCCGAGCAGCACGAACACCAGGCCGCCAAGCGCGATGCGGTAGATGACGAACGGCAGGTAGCTGTGGTGGCTGATGTAGTGCATCAGCCAGCGGACCGTGAGAAGCGCGACGACGAACGCGACCGCCGTGGCGACCGCGATCTGCGCACCGCTGTAGGTGTCATGCCCGCCGACCGCGTCGGCCAGCTCGAACAGTCCGGCGCCGAGCACGGACGGGATCGCGAGCAGGAAGGCGTACGTCGTCGCCGCCGCGCGCTCGTAGCCCAGGAAGAGCCCCATGCTCACCGTCGCGCCGGAGCGTGACACGCCGGGGATGAGCGCGCACGCCTGCGCGAGCCCGTACAGGATCGCGTGCCGCAGGTCGAGACGTTTGAGCGGCAGCACATGCTTGCCCACGTGGTCGGCGACACCCAGCACGACACCAAGCACGACCAGCGTGGTCGCGATCAGCCACAGGTTGCGCGCCGCCGTCTCGATCTGGTCCTGGAACAGAAAGCCGAGTACGACGATCGGGATCGAGCCGACGATGATGTACCAGCCCATCCGCGCGTCCTGGTGCCCGCGCAGGTCTGGCCGGACCAACGACCTCGACCACGTCGTGATGATCGCCCAGATCTCGCGCCAGAAGTACAGGATCACGGCGAGCTCGGTGCCAATCTGGACCACGGCCGTGAAGGCGGCGCCCGGGTCACCCCAGCCGAACAGCTCGGGAAAGATCCGCAGATGCGCGCTGGACGAGATGGGCAGAAACTCCGTCAACCCCTGGATCACGCCGAGGACGACGGCTTGGAACCACTCCTGCACCTACTCCCCCACCCCGGCGGCCGTCAGGGCCGCGGCCATGGTCCGCAGCGCCGCGATGCGCTCGTCGAAGGTGACGCCCATCGGCAGGACCGACAGGGTGGTCACGCCCGCTTCCGCGTAGACCCGCACCCGGGCGGCGATGCGCTCGGGAGGGCCGAGCAGCGAGGTCTGGTCGATGAAGTCGAACGGCACGCGTGCGGCCGCCTCCGCCTGCTCCCCGCCGAGGTAGAGATCCTGGATCTCGACCGCTTCCCGGTCGAACCCCATCCGCACCGCGAGCTGGTTGTAGAAGTTCTGCTCCCGGCTTCCCATGCCGCCGATGTAGAGCGCGGCGTACGGACGGACGAGCTCGGCGCAGTCGCGCGGGTCGTCGCCGACCACGACCGGGACGCTGGGGACGACGTCGAACCCGTCGAGTCCCTCATAGCCCGCCTTGACGCGACCGACCAGGATGTGCGCGAGCAGCTCATCGGCGTGCGCCGGGCTGAAGAAGACCGCGAGCCACCCGTCGGCGATCTCGCCGGCAAGCTCGAGGTTGCGCGGTCCTACAGCCGCTAGGTAGATCGGGATCTCCTTGCGCACCGGGTGCACCGTCAACCGGAGGGCCTTTCCCGGACCGTCGGGCAGCGGGAGCGTCCAGTGCTCGCCGTCGTACGTCAGCCGCTCACGGCGCAGCGCCTTGCGAATGATCTCGACGTACTCACGCGTACGGCCCAGTGGCTTGTCGAACCGCACCCCGTGCCAGCCTTCGGAGACCTGCGGCCCGGACAGGCCCAGTCCGAGGCGGAACCGGCCGCCGGACAGCGCGTCCAGCGTCGCGGCGGTCATCGCGGTCGCCGCGGGAGTGCGCGCGGGGATCTGCATGACGGCGCTGCCGATGTCGATGCGTTCGGTGTGCGCGGCTATGTAGGACAGCACTGTTGGCGCGTCCGACCCATAGGCTTCCGCCGCCCAGACGACGGCATAACCGAGCCGGTCAGCTTCCTGCGCCAAGGCGAGGTTGTCTCGGTCGGCCCGTCCACCCCAATAGCCGAGGTTCAGTCCGAGCCGCATGCATCCTCCGGGTCCGTTGGGGCCGCGGCGAGCCTACCGAGATCGCGTGCGTGTCCCGACCACAGGGGCGCGCGCCACTACGCCATCCCGGCTGTGCAGCCCGCCGCAATGGCCGCGTCAATGGCCACCGGGTCGATCGGGGTGTCAGGGCTCGAGTACGCCTGGAGCGTGGTCCCGCACGTACCGTCGCTCTGTTCGACGAGGTAGAACGGGTGGACTCCCGTGAGCTCGGCACTCGCCCAGCCGCCGTGATCGACCGCCGGCTGCCACACCAGCGCATTTCCGCCGACAGGCACCGCGCCCACTTGGACCGGTCCGGCTACCGGTGGATATGCGACGACCGTCACCGTGCCGGAGGAGTCGCCGATCACGACCGCGTGCTCGTCGGAGCCCACGTGGTCGTTGCCGCCGCCGAACAGCCCGAGCTCGGCGACCGCAGCGCCCGCCGGTCCGGCCAGCACCACCCGCCACAGCAGGTCGGTCGACTCTGCCGGGTTAACTGCAACGATGACGCGATGTGGTCCGACATCGCCGGCGAAGAGTACGGCGACCTCGTCTGGTCGCGGCGGATAGGGATCCCCGTTGTGCTGCTCGAATTCCCCCCGGGCGCGCTCCATGGCCGCATCAAGCACGTCCGATGAGCCGGCGAGCGTGCCTTTGGTCGGAGGCGGTTCGTAGGGTGGGCCGGGAGTTGGCGGTGCGGCAGCGGTCGGACTGCCCGTGGTCGCCTCGATCGGGACGTCGGACGATGCCTCGCTCGACGAGGTCGTCGGGACTGCCGACTCATCGGAGGGCGACCGCGTCAGCAGCACGCCGACCCAGCCGACGATCAGGAGCGGCAGGCACGCCGCGAGGACGATCAAGAGGCGCCGCCGCATCACGGCGCCGATGATCGCGGACCAGGGTGACTTCTCGCAAGCACCGCCACGGCGATGCGTCGGCAGAACCGGCATGTCCCGGCGGTAATCTCACGCACCATGGAGGAGAGGTACGTGGGGCGGAGCGGTCTGTCCGTCTCCCGACTCGGCCTCGGCACCATGCAGTGGGGTCGCGACACCGACGAGCACGAGGCGCGCGACCTGCTCGAAGCGTTCGTCGAGGCCGGGGGCACCCTCATCGACACCGCGGCCGGATACACCGACGGCGCCAGCGAGACGATCATCGGCGGCCTGCTGGACAAGGTCGTCCCGCGTTCCGACGTGGTGCTTGCCACCAAGGCCGGCATCTCGCGCCGCACCGGCACCCGCGTGGTCGACCTGTCGCGCCGCGGGTTGCTTGACCAGCTCGACGGTTCGTTGCAACGACTCGGCGTCGACCACATCGACCTGTGGCAGGTGCACACGTACGCGACCGATGTCCCGCTCGAGGAGACGCTGTCGGCGGTGGACCATGCCACAGCGACCGGGCGAGCGCGCTACGCGGGCATCTCCAACTACGGGGGGTGGCAGACGGGTTGGACGGTGGCCCACCAGCGCAGCGTCCCAGGGCGAGCCGTGCCGGTCTCAAACCAGGTGGAGTACTCGCTGGTGCAGCGCGGCATCGAGCGCGAGGTGCTGCCCGCCGCCCAAAGTCTTGGGCTCGGTGTGCTTGCCTGGTCGCCGCTTGGTCGCGGGGTGCTGACCGGCAAGTACCGCAGCGGCACGCCAGCCGACTCGCGCGCCGCCTCCCCGCACTTCGCGAGCTTTGTCGAGCGCTACCTCGATGCGCGGGCACGCCGCATAGTCGAAGCGGTCAGCACCGCCGCTGACGGGCTTGGCGTGGCGCCGCTCGAGGTGGCACTGGCGTGGGTGCGCGACCAGCCTGGCGTGGCGGCCGCGATCGTGGGGTCGCGCACCGCGGCGCAGCTGCGCGGCACCCTGGGCGTCGAGGAGCTGGTCCTGCCGGCCGCGATCCGCACCGCGCTCGACGACGTGTCGGCACCCGAGCTGGGCTACCCGGAGCGGGCCCGATGAGCCGTCTCGCCACGGTGCTCGCCGCCGGCCGCGCCCCCGAGCGTCTGGTCGAGCCGGTCAGCCGGGTCCTCGGCGATGCTGCCGCCGATCTGCTCGAGGCCGACCCGTGGCAGCTGCTCGCAGTTGATGGCGTACGGCCGGATCAGGTCGATGCGTTTGCCCGCACGGCGATCGGCGGGCAGGCGCGGCCAGACGACCCGCGCCGCATCACCGCGATCGCGTGCTGGCTGCTGCGCCGGGCCGCCGTCCGACGGGCACACCGTTCTCGCGGCGGAGACGATGCGGCGGGCGCTCATGCCGTACAGGTGGCGCGGCGACACGCTCGACCCGATCCTCGCGGATCACCGCATCGTCTCAGTGGCGGGCGGGCGCGTTGCGCTGGCAGAGCTGGCCGAGCGCGAGCAGCAGGTGGCCGACGCGGCGCTGATGCTCGCCGAGAGCGAGCCGGGGCCGGCCGAGGGTCTGCCCACGACCGGGCTCTGTCTCGTCGTGGGTGCCACCACTCGAGCCCGCCGCCAGCACGTGGCGGCTCTGACCGCCGCGGCCGCGGCCGCCGGGATCCAGGTGGCCCGCGCCTCGGGGATCGACCTGGGCAGCCGGGCGGGCGTGCTCGCCGCCGCCGAGCTCGCGGTCGTCGAGGACGCCGAGGCGCTGAGCCTCACTGACGCAGCGGCACTCCTCGGCGAGATCGACGACGGGCAGCGGCTCGTTCTTGTCGGTGACCCCGAGCTGTTGCCGCCGAAAGGCCCGGGACGCGTGTTCGCCGACCTCGTCGCGTCAGGCCTTCCGACCGTCACGCTGCCCGCAGATGCGCAGTCGGCACGCGAGCAGGTGCTGCTCGACGTCCGTGCCGGCGAGCTGCCCTCGGTGGACGACCCCGAGCGAAGCATCGTCGTCGTGGGGAGCGACGACAAGGCGGCGGCCCACCGCGTTGTGCAGCTCGTCACGGACGCGATCCCCCGGGTCTTCGGGCTGTCGGCCGACCAGATCGTGGTGGTCACACCGCGGCGATCGGGTGCCGCGGGAGCGACGGCGTTGCAGATGGCGCTCGCACGGGCCAGTGACGATCCAAGCCTTGCCGCGCGCGTACGTACGGTGCACGAGGCCCGCGCACTCCGCCCAGAGGCGGTGGTCGCCGTGTTCCCGGGCGAGGCCGCCGGGTCGCTGTCCCGACCGCTGGTCGCGACCGCGCTCGGGCTCGCCGCCAGGCACACCTCGGTGGTGCACTGCTGTGGCCCCGCGCTGGCTGAGGCGGTCCGTGGCGCGTTGCGCTCACGCGCGACACAGCTGCCGAGCCTGCTCGCCGCTCAGTCCTCCTCGTAGACCTCGTCGAGGCGGTAGACGAGCGCGTCCTCATCGGAGATCGCGAACGGGTCGTCGGCCTCGAGGGTGTCGTCGTCCTCGGCCACGACCTGCACCCAGACCGACCCGCCGTGCGGGCGCAGCCCGGCCCGCTCGGCCCGCTCCGCGAGCCCGTCGGGGCCGTAGGCGTTGATCAGCTGGTAGATCGCGCGGGCCGGCGACGGCACGTCGCCGTTGATCGTGCCCTCCGGCTCCTGTGGCCACACCTCCGTGTAGGCCTCGTGACCGGCGGCCAGCAGCGTCTCTGCGTCGTCGAGCGTGTAGTCGCGCCGCACCAGCAGCGCGAACCGCCGCAGGTCGGCTTCCGCCACGCTCGGTGTCTCGGCGCCCTCCGGGTATTCCCATGGAGTGACCTCGTCATAGACCTCGAAAATCAGGTCGTCGTAGGCCTCGGAGGCGACGTGCAGCTCGTCGTAGAACGCCTGCACTCGCTCGTCGCCCTCACCCGTGCGGCGCTCGACCGCTGCCAGGTGCGCATCGATCGCGGCCTTGAGGGCCTCTGCGGCGGTCCGGACATCGGTGGCGGTCGGGCTGGGTTCGTCGGTCACGGGGACCGACCCTATCCACGAATGCAGGCACCGGGCAGGATAAATCTGCCAGCATGGGCACTGATGGAGTACGAGTTCTTGCGGCTGGCGCTGCCCCGCGGCACTACGCGTGGCGAGGCACGCCGGCTTCTGACGGATCACGCGGAGTACGGACACTGGGAGCTCGACCGGCTTCGCCTGTTCCCCGATGGCAGCCGCGCGGTCGTGCTGCGACGGCGCATCATGCGGGTCGTGCGCACCGCCTAGCGGTAGAACACCCGCGCGTCGC
Source organism: uncultured Actinomycetota bacterium (assembly GCA_963757805.1). Lineage (GTDB taxonomy): Bacteria > Actinomycetota > Actinomycetes > Jiangellales > Jiangellaceae > CAVWSM01. Next base: position 244,038 of record CAVWSM010000006.1, read on the forward strand.
CGGAGTTCGTACGGGCCGTGATCGTTCGCGCCGCATTCGGATCAGACGCGACGTCGTTCGTGTCGTCCCCGGAGTCGCTCTCGACCTCGACGCGGTACTCGACGTCCGAGTCCTCCGGCACCTTGACCGTCGCATCGCCCGAGCTGGTCTGCGCGCTCACCTCACGCGGGCTGTCGATGAAGTCGAGAGTGACGTCGCCGGAGTTCGTACGGGCCTCGACGCGGTCGCCACCGAGGCTCACGCCATCGACGTCACCGGAGCTCGTACGCATAGCCAGATCGCCCGACACGTCGACCGCGTCCACGTCACCGGAGCTCGTCGACAGGACCAGCGGCCCGGCCATCTCTGCTGCGTGGACATCGCCGGAGCTGGAGTGAAGTGTCGCGCGCTCGTGGAGCCCGACCGCCTGGATGTCGCCGGACGACGTGCTCGCCTCGACGACGACGCCGGTGGGGACCGCGATCTCGAAATCGGCGTCGCACCAGCCGAGCAACGCGCGGTCGCAGTCGGCGCTGAGCTCGAGCACATCGCCGTTCCTCGACGCCTGCACCCGCGGGCGGTCGAACGACCACGCAAGCTCCGCCTGATAGACGACGTCAGTCCCTTCACTCCCGTCCAGGCGGATGTCTCCCTCGCGGAGGTCGACGACCAGCCGGGAGACGCCAGCCAATGACGCAGACTCAGTTGCGGTCTGACGCAGCAGCAAACCGCTGAAGTTAACTGCCGCCCACACGATGCCGAGCACGGCCAGCAAGGCGCCGATGATCAGGAACGGGCCGCGACCTCGCGGCGGGGTGCTTGCCTGCCGGATCGGGTCAATGGTGGTCGTCATTGTCAGGTGCTCCTGTCAGGACTCGAGGAACCGGAGGACGGCGAGCACTCGGCGGTGGTCGGTGTCGACCGGCGGCAGGTCGAGCTTGAGGAAGATGCTCGACACGTGCTTCTCAACGGCACTCTCGGTGACGTGGAGGGTGGCGCTGACGGCCGAGTTCGTACGGCCTTCGGCCATCAGCCGCAGGACGTCGCTCTCGCGCGGGCTCAATGACTGCAGTGGATCGCGGCGCCGCGATCGGACAAGCAGCTGCGAGACCACCTCGGGGTCGAGCGCGGTGCCGCCTTCGCCTACGCGGCGGACGGCCTCGACGAAATCGGAAACGTCGGCCACCCGATCCTTGAGGAGATAGCCGACTCCCCTCGTGTCGCTGGCGACGAGGTCGATGGCGTAGCGCTCTTCGACGTACTGCGACAGCACCAGCACAGCGGTGTCCGGCCACTGCGACCGGACGACCAGCGCCGCGCGAATGCCCTCGTCGGTGAACGTGGGCGGCATGCGTACGTCGCACACCGCGACGTCAGGCCGATGTGCCTCGACTGCGCGCAGCAGTTGCTCCCCGTCGGACACCTGGGCGACCACGTCGAAGCCGGCGTCTTGCAGCAACCGGGTGATGCCTTCGCGCAGCAGCACCAGGTCCTCGGCGATCACGACGCGCACGGCAGCTCCACGGTGAGGGTTGTCGGGCCACCTGCCGGGCTGGACAGGTGCATGGTGCCGTCGGCGCCGCGGACCCGGCCGGCGAGACCGGTGAGGCCCGAACCGAGGGCGGGGTCTGCGCCGCCACGGCCGTCGTCGGTGACGACGATGTGCAGGACGTCGCCGACGCGTCGTACGGACACCAGGGCGCGGCGCGCGCCGGAGTGCTTGGCAACGTTGGCGAGCGCCTCGGTTACGACGAAGTAGGCAATCGCCTCGACGGTCGGGGGCGGGCGATCTGGCACGTCGACATCGACCTGGACGGGCACCGGCGAACGCGCGGCCACCGCCGAGAGCGCCGCATCGAGCCCGCGGTCGGACAGCACGACCGGATGGATGCCACGAGCGAGGTTGCGCAGCTCGGCCAGCGCAGCCTTGGCCTCGTCGTGCGCCTGGGCGACGTATTCCTCCGCGGCCCCCGGGTTGTCGGCCATCTTTTCCTTGGCAATGCCGAGGTTCATCGCGAGCGCCACAAGTCGCTGCTGCGCGCCGTCATGCAGGTCGCGCTCGATGCGTTGCCGTTCCGAGTCAGCAGCGGCTGCCAGCGCCTCACGGGACACGGTGAGCGTCTCGACTCGCTCGGTGAGCTCCTCCTCGGCGCCCTTGCCGAGCAGGGCCCGAGCGAGCACGGTCTGCGTGATCGCGAATCCGCGCGCCACCACAGGCGCTGCAAGCAACGCGAGGACCGCCAGCCCCACCCACAGCCACAGCCAGCCACCGAGGCCGTCGCCGGAGTCGAGGACGAGCAGCTCCGCGAAGGGGGCGACCACGATGCCGGCCAACCCGAACCCGATGAGCCCGAACACGATGCCGTACGCGCCGAACGCCACGACGGGCATCGCCAGGGCGAAGTAGAGGATGTGCCGCCAGTTGCGCCCTGACCGCAGCTCGGCGAGCAGACCGGCGCCGCGTGGCCCGGGCGGCACGTCGATCTCCTCCCCCAGCACGTCCCCGAACCGTGCCTTCTCGATCCTCGCGAAGCTACGGTCGATCATCACGGTCGGCTTGAACAATGCCAGCCCTAACAGACCCAGCGGCAGCAGTCCGATGGACAGCGCCACGAGCACGATCGTGACGACGCAGTAGGCGATGCCCAGCGGGAGGCCGAGCCCGAGAAGCGCGAGGTCGCGCACGAGTCGGCGGGTGTAGGTCACGGCCCTCACGCTAGGGAACACCCCCGACGGGAAACCATGCAGTCAGCATCTCCGATGGGCGGGGGTTAGCCCCAGCTCTTATCGGTGTCGGGGCGATCACGTTAACGTGGTCGACCGGGTCTGAGCGCGGCCTGCACGCCTCGCACAGACCGGCTCGGCCGTGTGACGTGAGACCGGTCAGGCCAGGTCGAGGAACCGGTCGAGCACGCGCGCGCCGAACCGAAGCCCGTCGAGCGTGACCCGCTCATCGACCCCATGGAACATGCCGGCGAAGTCCAGATCCGGTGGCAGCCGCAGCGGCGAGAACCCGTATCCGCGGATGCCGAGCTTGGAGAACGCCTTGGCGTCGGTCCCGCCGAACAAGGTGTACGGGACGACGAGCGCGCCAGGGTCCTCGGCGACGAGCGACTCGCGCATCGCGTCGACGGTACGGCCCTCGAACGGTGTCTCGAGAGCGATGTCGCGGTGCGCCGACTCGATGCGTACGCGCGGACCCAGCAGCTCAGCGATCGTGGCCTCGAACTCGTCGCCGTGACCCGGCAGGTAGCGACCGTCGACCTCGGCCTGTGCTCGCCCGGGCACCACGTTGGTCTTGTAGCCGGCGCTGAGCATTGTGGGGTTGGTCGTGTTGCGCGTGGTGGCCTGCACGATGCGCGCGACCGACCCGAGATGCCGGCGAAGCATCGGCAGGTCATGCGGGTCGATCTCTTCGCCGAGCGCCTCCGACATCATGTCGAAGAATTGACGCATCGTGTCGGTCAGTTGCACGGGCCACTCGTAGCGCCCGATGCGGGCGAGCGCCTCGGCCAGCTCGGTCACCGCGTTGTCGTCGTTGGGCAACGAGCCGTGCCCTGCCGTGCCCTCCGCGACAAGCCGCATCCAGACGATGCCCTTCTCGGCTGTCTGGACGAGGTAGGCCCGGCGGTCGCTCGGCAGTGTGAGCGAGAAGCCGCCCACCTCGCTCACCGCATCGGTGCAGCCCTCGAACAGCTCGGGGTGGTTGTCGACGATCCAGTGCGAGCCCATGAGCCCGCCGGCTTCCTCGTCGGCGAGAAACGCGAGCACCACCGGCCGTTGCGGGAGGCGGCCGGTGCGCAGCCGATCGCGTACGACGGACAGGATCATCGCGTCCATGTCTTTCATGTCGACCGCGCCGCGGCCCCAGACGCAGCCGTCGGCCACCTCGGCGGCGAACGGGTCGTAGGTCCAGTCCTTCGCCTGCGCCGGTACGACATCGAGGTGCCCGTGCACGAGCAACGCGTCGGTGCGCTCGGGGTCGGCGCCGTCGATGCGAGCGACTACGGTCGTGCGGCCCGGCGCCGACTCGTACAGCTGTGGTGCGAGCCCGACCTCGGCGAGCCGTTCGGCAACGAACTCCGCGGCCACCCGCTCCCCCGGCCCACTACCGTCGCCGTAGTTGGACGTATCGATCCGGATGAGGTCTCGGCAGAGGTCGACGACCTCGGCATCGGGCTGCGTCATGCGCCCCATCCTGCCTTGCGCGTTTGGGTCGCCCGGGGTTTGGCCGCGGAACAGCCAGGTTGCTAGAGTTGCCCGCGCACACCGGCGGTTAACCGCCGGGAAGTCCGGGTGGCGGAATAGGCAGACGCGCTAGCTTGAGGTGCTAGTGCCCGTTAAGGGCGTGGGGGTTCAAGTCCCCCCTCGGACACCATTTGAGGGCCTCTGACCTGCGGAAACGCAGGGAGGGGCCCTTCTTGCTACCCGATGGCGAGAGGGCTCGGTGAAATCCCCGGCCCTCTTGCTGCACGCATTGCCAGGCCGGCGATCGCGGCGATCGAAATCGCGGTCCTCAATGCGCGTGTTACGACTACTCTGTATCGGTCTACACGCGTTAGCTGAGCAGAGCGCAAATGTCGGTCTGCTTGCCCGTCCTCTTCTTCAGGGTGAAGACCTCGGTGGCCAGGTCGACGTCAAACACGACCTGCCCGGCGGTGAGCGTCGTCGAAGGTCCCGCCGGGACGTCAGTGGGGAACAGGATCAGCACGCTGTGCCCGGTGACCTGGAAGGTGAGGGTGCCGTCGGGGTTGAACGTGATACGGGTGACCGAGCCGTTCGACTTTAAGGAGACGGACGCGTCGGTGGCCAGGTTCGTGAACGTCAGGGCCGATCCGGTGCCTGTCTCCTTGATGCGGTCGGTGTATTCGTGGAGGTGCCGCTTGCCGCCGCTGCCCGCGACCTGCAACTCGAAGTCGCATGCGATGCCCGCCGGGTACACATCGGTGAAGTCTTGGCCTGGCGTAGGTGGCGCAGACGCGGCCGCGGCCGGAAAAACTGTCAGCGTGCCGACTGTGCCGAGGATCGTGAAGAGTCGGCGGGCGCTGCGGTTGCTCATGAGCTACCTCCATCGGTCGCGGGTGGACTTAGGTTGAAGTCATCGTCACCGCGCGGCAAGTCGGGAGTACGCAGCAGTACGCAGGCGATCACTCCCCGTCGCAGGCCTCACCCGCTTAGCGATCTTTCCAAATGTCCGGGCAGTCCGCGACAGAGCCAGGCCTGCATCCGCTTCTAATGGGTTGTGCCGTGTCTGTGGCAGGCTCGGTTCCGATAGCGGTCCAGCGTGTCAGCACTCTCCGTTTCCGATGCGTTTACAGCTCCTGGGGCAGACCGCCGTTCCTTCATCCGGCCCCGCGACCGTGGCCTGCTGGCGCTGGCCGGGCTGTACGAGAACTGGCGCGACCCGGCAGTGCAGGACGAACAGGACCCGACGCGTTCCGGTGGACGTGCGTCATCCTGACGAACAACGGCCCTCAGCTGATGGACCCGCTGCCACGTGAGGACGTGGTGGGCTCCTGACGACGGCGACGGGTACCGCGCCGGTGATCGTGCCAATCAGGCCACCACGCTGAAAGTCGCGACGATCTGCCAGCCGGCGCCGGTCTGATCGACCAGCCGCAGGTGCCAGCTGTAGCGGCCCACGGGGTCCACCCCGGAACCGAAGTCGACGTTGTCGGCGATGAACACCGGAATGTGGCTGTGCCCATCCACCGCAAACGGGGGGTCGGTCGCGTCCAGCGCCGGTATCTGGAAGTCGGTCAACACCGAGAACGTTTCACCGCGCAAGGTGGAGAAACCGGTCACCGCGATCGGGAACAGCTCGTTCGGAATGATCCGTCCGCGGCTGAAGTCCGGGGAGGAGCCCTTGGTGCCCGGGCGCGGCACGTTCATCCACACGAGCCACACCCCGTTCCCGTTGGAAAACTCCGACAGGGCAAAGGGGCCGCGCTGGTGGTGCCCGGCCGCGTCGACGCCGTCGGCGAGCTCACGCTGATATGGGCCCTTGTGCGGATCCCCAGGACCCACGCCCAGCTCCGGGTGGAGACGGTGGTTCGGTTCCGGCAGCAGTGCCAGCGTGGTGTCGAGGAACTCGGCGTAGCCCGAGGCCGCCGTCCCGATCGGCGCGGAGAACTGCTGGAACCCGGCCGGCGCCCAACTCGGCTTCCCGATGGGGGTCGCGGTGACGTGTCCCTTGGTCCGAGCGGCGCTGCCTTGACCGGGGTCGGCCGCGACCGGCGCGGCACCGGGGAGCACCAGGCCAGCGAGCCCCACGGCCAGGACGAGGGTGGTGATGGTGCGGCCGAGCAGTCTCATGGTGGTCACTCCAGGCTCGTTGGGGTGCCTTGGGTCGCGATCTAAAGTGTGTTACGCCCGGGCAGATGCTGCGACCGGAGTGACGCCTCGTCGTTGCGCGTAGAGACTCGTTCGTGGTAAGGCACGCGGAGAACGGAAGCCTCTCGTTCGCGTACTTCTGCATCGGCAACTGATCCACCAACTACAACGCAACAGCCCGTCCCGCTTCGGCGGGGCGGGCTGTTGTCCGGGTTGACGAGGAGGACCTGGTCACCTGCCGGTGGCTCGGCCTCAGACGGTCCCCCTCTCGCCGCATTCCGCGTCAGCATGCCCGCGACGGTCTCCGCGGCCGTTGTGCAGTGTCGCCGTCACGTGCCGCCTCGCCCTGCCCCCGGGGGTTGCGGGCCTAGCGGAGGTGCACTGCCGTCTGCCTTTACTGAGCGCTCGGGCGGGATCGCGCGGGCTCGCTGGAACAGGAGGACGCTCAGCAGGAGCAGCCAGAGCGGAAACACGGCAGCGAACCATGCCGCGAACGTGGCGCTGAGCAGGAGGAACAACCCCACGCCGTAGCCGAGCCAAATGAACCATGAGGGCAGGATCCGGGTGGACCTTGCGATCGTCGTGGTGGCCAGCACGAACATCGCCGCCATCCGGAACGCGAACACAAACAACAGCGCGTTCCCGAGGTCGGGGAACTGGGACGTAACCCGCGGGTCTACCCGCCCGCCCGAAAACTCGATGCTTGCCGCCAGTACGGAGATGGAGGCACCGGCCGCGAAGAACAGCGCGACGTAGATCGTGCCGGCCACTAGCTGGATGTTGGACAACAGAATGTTCGTCCGTCGAGCTGTCCCCTCGACCCACATGCGCAGCGCGACAATGAACCAGACGAACGCGATGCCGGCAAAGGGCATGACGTACAGCCCCGCCAGGGTCACTCGCCGGCTCTGCGCGCTGAGGTAGAACTCGGAGATCTCTGTCGACGAGGCATCGGCGCGCGGAACCCCCAATAGCAGCCAGAAGGAGAGCAGGAACAGGACCGCATGGGCCGCACCCACCGCCGCGGTGAGAATGGCGGCCCTGCGCAGGGACCGATGCTGTTCCCCCGCGATTCTCGGGGCGCTCTCGACGGGCTCGATGTCCATAACGAGCTCCCTAATGTCGCCAGCGGCGGGCCGATTGACTCCCCCACCCAAGATCGCTCATCACGGTCCCGTTACCGCCTGTCTACCGGACGGGTCAATACGGACCGGCACCATGATCGCGTGATCATGTCCCTGACCCAGCGGAACGTGGTCGGGGCCTTGCTCATACCGTCCATCTACCGTCATCTGCGGCCAGCCCAACGTCGCCAGCGCACCACCACCCGTGGCTGATCGGAACCCATGGCCCGACCGGTCGTACCCCAAGGATCCAAGTAGCCGTTGCGTGCCTGCTCGATGCGTCTAGACCGGCACCAGATCACCCGCGAGACTCGGTGATGCTGGTGGCGCCGGAGAGCTGAGCGTGCGGGGCGGCGTCAGGCCGGCGAGCGCGACCAGCGTCCCCTGCAGGTCAGGCGATTCCGGCAACTCACATGCAGGCCCACAGGCCTGAACGAGAAGGAGCAGCATGCCGATCACGGACTTCGACCGCTATCCGCTCACCTTCGGCCCCAGCCCGGTCCACCAGCTCGACCGCCTCAGCCAGCACCTCGGCGGAGCCCAGATCTGGGCCAAGCGCGAGGACTGCAACTCCGGGCTGGCCTTCGGCGGCAACAAGATGCGCAAGCTCGAGTACATCGTGCCCGACGCGCTCGCCTCCGGCGCCGACACCCTCGTCTCGATCGGCGGCTACCAGTCCAACCACACCCGTCAGGTCGCCGCGGTCGGCGCCAAGCTCGGGCTGAAGGTCACGCTCGTGCAAGAGCGCTGGGTCGAATGGGACGACCCGGTCAACGACAAGGTCGGCAACATCCTGCTGTCGCGGATCATGGGCGCCGACGTACGGCTCGACCCGGCCGGGTTCGACATCGGCATCCGCACGTCGTGGCAGGAAGCAATCGACGACGTCGAAGCACACGGCGGCAAGCCCTATCCCATCCCCGCCGGCGCCTCCGAGCACAAGCTCGGCGGACTCGGCTTCGTCAACTGGGCCTACGAGGTGGAAGAGCAGGAGAAGCAGCTGGGCGTGTTCTTCGACACCATCGTGGTGTGCGCTGTCACCGGGTCCACACACGCCGGGATGATCGCCGGATTCGCCGCACTTGAGGAGGCCGGTGGGCGCCCTCGACGGCTACTTGGGATCGACGCGTCCGCCACCCTCGAGAAGACCCGGGACCAGGTCGCCCGCATCGCCCGCCACACCGCCGACCTGATCGGACTCGGCCGCGGCCTGCGCGACGAGGAGATCGTCGTGCTCGAGGGCTGGGCCGGTGACCGCTACGGGATTCCCGTCGAGTCGACCGTCGAAGCCATCCGGCTGTGCGGCCGCCTCGAGGGCATGATCATCGACCCGGTGTACGAAGGAAAGTCGATGGCCGGCCTGATCGACCTGGTCACGTCCGGTGAGATCGGCACAGACTCCACCGTCCTGTACGCGCACCTGGGCGGCCAGCCTGCCCTCAACGCCTACAGCAGCGTCTTCGACAGCTGATCAAGCCCCTCAGGGCAAATCGAATCCTGAGCCAGCTCGCGCTGCGCCGCGCACAGTGGTAGCTCGGGCCGGTTCGGAATCTGCCAGACGCCAAACCCGAGGAGGGGGATCTGGTCTGCCGTCCGCACGCAAGCGCGTACTCCGTCCTCAGTCACCACACGCGTTGCCATCACCGCTCTTCTTCCAGCCCTCGAAACGTTGCCGATGGCTACCTTGGGATCACAGTGATGAGCCGCTTTCCGACCGCCCCGTTCTGGACGGATCGCCGAAGCGCTCGTGGGGTCCGCTCTCATCGCCTGGCCACCATTGAGAAACGCAATGACACAGGACAATCACGTAGGTCCGCGCCACGGTAGGGCTAGGCAGCCTCTGTTTGGATATGTGAGACCAGGTGCGAGTTCATGACATCTCGTCTCTTTCGCTTCAGACAGTTGCCTCGCGACTGGTGCTTTGTTCTGTGATCCACGACGCGGCGAGAGCCGTCCAAGCCGCGGCGTCACCGGCGCCGTTTGCCAAGCCGAGGCTGTGTGGGCCATGGGCGAAGACATGGACGGCGTGTGGAACGTTGTGAGCCGCGAGCGAGGCGGCGAGACGGTAGGTGTGCTCTGGCGGGACGTATGCGTCCTCCGCGGTGTGCCAGACGAAGAACGGCGGCGACGAGTGCGTCACCAGCGCGTCCAGCGAGGTCGCGCGCCTCAGCTCGGGCGTCGCGTCTTCTCCCAGCAGGATCAGGCGCGACGGGCGGTAGGTCTCGGTCTCCATCGACGTGATCGGGTAGCCGAGAACACAGAAATCGACCGCTTCGTCCTTACCGGCGCCCCTGGCGAGCGCAGCCAGACCTGCAAGATGGCCGCCGGCGGAGAACCCGATCAGGCCGATGCGCGCTGAGCCTGCGTCCCGCTGCCGGCGGATCTCGCCGCGCAACGCGTTCAGTGGCTGGGGGTGGCGCACCATCAGTGGGTAGCGGAACACGCTCGCTGCGAGTCCCAGGCTTTGGAGCCAACGTTCAATGGGCTCGGCCTCGTGGTCCGCGTGCTGCGCGTAGCCTCCGCCGGGCAGGACGATCATGTGCGTTCCTGCGCCGGTCAAGGGGTGGCCGGCTGCGGCGGTGTGGGCGGATAACGGCATCAGGGGACTCCGCGTTGCTGAGAGAGCGCGGCTCGTGCAGCGGCGACGATGTCTGCGTTTGTGTTCGCGTGACCGTCGATGCCCCAGCCACCTTCGGGGGACTCGGTGATCAACACCCAGGTGCGGTGCCGGAGACTCGGGTCGCCAGCCGCCGCAGCGACGATCTCGGTCAGCTCTTTCACGACACCCAGCTGCTTTTCGCGGTCGAGCACGTTGATCGGAGTCAGCACCTGGACGCGAACGTAGTTGCTGTCGCCAGCGGCGTTCGAGATGGCTTCGGCAGGAAGGTCATGGACGAACGCTGCGGTGTTGTCGAAGAACAACGGCAGCTCGGGGACCTGCTCCCACCGCATTACCGCTTTCGCGAGATCCTGCGCGAGCGCGTGCCTGCTGTTGAACCTTCCTTCCTTGGCGTCGACGTCGATCACCGGCATCAGCGTGCCTCCCCGTCGGCGGTCTCGGGGCATCGCCGTCCGCGAGGCCGATCGCCGGTCTCGAGGGCGCGGCGCTCGCGACTGCGGCAGGCAGTCACGCGCTTCGAGGAACGGAACAGCAGCTGATGCAAGCCACGAAGGCGAGCCAGCTCGGACGGCATCCCGTCGCCGACGCCACGTTACGTCCCGCTCGCGAGATCCACCGCGGCGGGCTCGAGCCACGCGGACTCTCCGTCCCGGCCTCGCCGCGCCCGCACGAGCGCGCCGCATGCCGCTGGCGCAAGCCGGATGTCGACTAGCTCAATCGAGCGACAAGCGCGTCAGCTGCAGGCCATGTTCACCGAGGCTCGGAACTTGGAGCCGTCGATCCACACCTGCGGCTCACCGACGACCTCGCAGTTGAACAGGCCCTCGCCGAACGCGGAGACCTCGGCGTCGTCGATCGCTTTCGCGATCGCGCGCTCGGGGGTGGACCCGAAGGAGCAGCCGTTGAAGAGCCCAGCCGCATTGGCGGACGTGGCCGTCACGGCGAGGACGGTCAGCGACGCCGCGCCCATCGTGAGCGAGAGACCGATCCGTCGGGCGTAGGTACGCAGGTTCATGGCCATCTCCTTCGTCGCAGAACCACCGGCCGGTAGATATACGCGGGCCAGCGGGAGATGGATTGCGCGGTCAGTCCTCAGCCCACGAAGCGGGGTGGACATTTCGTCCACCCCGGCTTCAGTGTCCGACTCCTCCTAGTCCAGCAGGTGGTCGAGCGCCCGGCCCATCACTGCGTTGCGTTCGGCCTCAGTCGAGACGCCCTCCAGTCCGAACCCCAGCAGCAGCGAGTGCGGCGTGGAGATCGCATTGCCGACCGGGAAGCCCGATGCGTCGGTTCGGATGAAGTCGTTGACGTTGGGCGCGCTGCCCTCAGGCGCTCCGACGACCGCCCAGCCGTCCAGGCCGGTCTCGAACGATGTGCTCGTCCCGTCGGGGAGCGTGATGTCGTCCAGGAAGACGCCGATGCCCTGCGAGGCCCAGTCGCTGGCGTAGGCGATGGAGATCTCGACGGTCTCACCGGCGTACGCCGCGAGGTTGATGCTCCACTGCTGCCAGCCCGCAGAATTGCCGCTCGCGGCGTTCCAGGCGCCGGTGGTGCCGGTCGCCGTACACGCATTGGCGCCGTCCCACGTCTGGTAGTGCGCGAGCTGCGGGTGCAGCTCGACCCAGCCTGCGGGGCAGCTCTGGCCGGTGGCCGTCGTCGTGTGCCCGTTGGTGTCTGGCAGCGTCGTCCAGTCGTCACCGCCTGGAGTACGCGCCTCCACGAACAGGTGGTCCCACGCCGCCTCGGTGTCGTACGACGTCCAGAAGGTCAGCGACCCGCCTCCGGCCGGCACCGCGACCTCGCGGGTGAGCCGCTTGTAGGAGACGTCCGCGATCTGCGAGTAGACGTACTGCGTACCGGTGTGCGGATCGAACGGGCCGCCCGGCTTGTCGTACCGCGCCGCGGCCCAGCTCTCGAACTGCTTGTACTGGTCGACCGGCAGGATGCCGCTGGTGGCAAGGAACGACGACCTCCGGATCGTGTTACCAGCGAAGATGGGATCGTCGAGACCCCACGCCAGGCCCGTGAACGGGTCGTCGACGCCCACCGAGTCGAACGCGGCGCCATCGACGTGACCGTCATTGGCCACAGCGACGTAGCCACCCAGGTAGTACTGCAGCACGTCGTTGGTGGCGTCACCACCGAAGAACGAGCCGAACAAGGGCAGGCAGCGCCGCGGGTCCGTACCCGCGGGAAGCGGGTTGCAGGCGATCTCGCCCTTGGGGTCGTAGAGCTGTGCCATGGTGTACTGCTGGCCGGCGGAGTCGCCTGCGAGAGAGCACCTCGCCGCCCTCGTTCATGTACGAGCGGAACTCGAGCAGTTCGTCGAGTGCCAGCCGGTCGGCATTGCCGCCAGCGCGGCCGGCGGTGCGGGTGACCAGGTCGTTTCCGGTCTCCCAGATGACCGCGTCGTAGTGGCTGAGCACTCCGAGGGCGTCCGGGGCGATCCGCCCCGCGGCGTCGATGTCGTAGACGTCGGCCTGCTGGCCGTTGGCGGCCAGGGCGTCGGTGTACGTGTCGACGAAGTGCGGGCCTGCCGGATCCTGCACCGGCGAGGCGCCGGTGTAGTCCTCAGCCGCCACGACGAGCACGCGGTTACCGCTCTCGGATACGGCCTGGTAGGTGAACGAGTCGCTGACCTCGCCGCCGCCTTCGAACCAGACCTCGACCGAGTCGCCGGGGTCGGTGCCGGTCACCACTCCTCGCATCTGGTGGTAGTAGACCGACGCCGGGTTGTACGTCGACCCGCCATCCCACTCCGTGGTAGGTGCCGACTGCACCGCCTCGCCGTTGATTCGGTACTTCACCTCCACGGCGCCGAGGCTGCGCTTGGCGATAACGGCGACTGGCTGCGGGTCACCGTACGACTTGGTGAAGCTCAGCCGGACGCCCGGGTTGCCGCGCTTGTAGGGGTCCTCGCTGTCAATGTAGAACGGCTTGGTCTCGATCCCCGTGACCGTCTTCGGGTCGTCGGGGTCGACCGCCGAGTTAGCCACTGATTGGGCGAACGGCAAGTTGCGCTCGAACTCCGCCTGCACCAACGCGTCGTCGTCCGGGAACACAAACCCGCAGCCATCGCAGCCCTCGGACAGCTCCGGGGTCCAGGCCAGGGCGCCTGTCACAGCGTGCGCGTAGTCGGTGGTTTCACCGTTCGTGACGTAAAGGACATCCGAACTCAGGCCCGGGTGGAAGTCGGCGATGGCCGGGGCGTCCAGATTGCCGGACATGGCGTAGTAGATCGGGTCGTCCGCGGTTGGAGTGCCGGTCTGCCAGCCCTCGGCATAGAGCAGCCACTGGCCCGCCGAGTGCCAGTTGACCTGGAACGCGAAACCGATCCGGTCGAGCAGGCCGACCATTACCTGAGTTTCCGGCTCCGACATCGGCGTCGGGCCCCGGTAGGTGTCACTGGACTGGATGGACGACGACCCCTCCTCGTCGTAGCCCCAGTGGTTGGGGAAGTTGCGGTTGGGGTCGACACCGTCGCCGACCTGGGTCACTCCGTCTCCGTTGTTGTCGCGGAGGTTCTTCCGCCACAGCCGCTCGTGCTCGAACGTGTACTGGTAGCCGTCGGGGTTGGCCACGAGGACGAACCAGAGTTCGGTGCTCTGCAGAAGCTTGCGGACCTCACGGTCGTTGGCCCGCCACCGGTCGATGTAGTGGTTCATCAGCCGCCGGTTGACCTCGGTGGAGATCCATTCACGCGCGTGCTGGGTGGAGCTGTAGAGGACGGCCGGACGCTTACCGTCCTCTTGGCCGCGAGCGCCCTGGGTCAGCTTGACCGCGATGATCTCGCGACCCTGGCCGGTGTGGCCGAGGACCTCGAGCTTCACCAGCTGGGGGTTGTTGCGCGCCGCGGCGTAGAGCTGGTCGCGGATGCCGCCGCGCTCGTCGTACGAGCGCCAGACGTTGAAGCCGCTGGCCGCCTGCTCCGCCGCGAACTCGCGGACGGTCTTGCCGCCCTTGACCCGGGCCAGCTTCAGGTCGACTCCCCGGCCCCGCAGCTTGTCGGCCTGGGCCCGGTTGAGGACGACGTCGAGTTCGATGCCGTCCGCGACCTGTCGCTGACCGCTCACCTCGATGCCCTGCTCTGCGATCGCGGGTATCTGGTCTGCCTGAACCACTGCGGTGTAGGCGTCCAGCGGATCCGGGACCGCGCTCGGTGCGGCTGGCGCGGTCACGAGCCCGGAGCTGAAGTGCGGCGACGACCACCGCGACGAGTGAAATAACAAGCGATCGACGCATTGCTCCACCTCCGCGTAGCCCAACCTCGGTCACTCTTGCACCGGCGCGCCGAGGTCGCAACGGCTGTTGCGTTGCCCTCTCTCGAAGACGGGAGCGCGTGAGCCAGCGGGCTCGCCGGCGGCCGGTCACGCCAAGCGCGATCAGCCTCATCAGCACAGCGTTTGCGGTTGCTTCCAGCGCTTGCCGCGCGGTCGGAAGATGGATCCATGGTCGATGTCGACCCGGAGCGGTTCGAAGACATGGTCGCCGAGGCACTCGATGGGTTGCCACCGGACCTGGGGCAGCTCATGAGCAACGTGGCGATCACCGTGGAACACCAACCAGGCCCGCCCGGGTTGCTCGGGGTCTACCGCGGCATTCCGTTGACCCGCCGCACGCCGAGCTACGCGGGCGTGCTGCCCGACCGGATCACGATCTTCCGAGTAGCGATCTGTGCCATCTGTCGCACGGATCGAGAGGTTGTGGAGCAAGTTCGCCGGACCGTCGTTCACGAGGTTGGCCACCACTTTGGGATCGACGACGCGCGGCTTCGTGAGCTTGGCTGGTGAGGTTTCGACGGTCGGACCCCGGTGGCAGGATCACCGCCGTGAGCAAAGCAGAACCGATTTCCTCCGCCCAAGTCGTCGAGATGTCGACCAGTCTGCCTGAGGTCGTTCTCAAGGAGGGCCTCAACTGGACCAACATCACGTTCAAAGGAAGGGGCTTCGCCTGGGTCAACCACCCGGAGAACCAGGCGATGATCAAGGCCCGCCACGACGAGCGCGCGGCACTGCTGGCGACTGCGCCCGCGGTCTACGAGGCTGGCTGGGCCACCAACTCCTCCGCGTGGGTCACAGTCCAACTCGAACTCGCCGACCCTGACGAGGTCTGGGAGCTCCTCGAGGAGGCTTGGCGTATGACCGCGACGAAGCGAGCCATCACTGCGTACGAGCAAACCGGGCGACCTCAACCCGGCTGCTCGGGCTGAACAGCGTTGCCCGGGATGCTGCTTGACGCCGGTTCCCTCGCGCTTCGGGCTTGCGAGCTCCTCGGGGGTGAACGGCCGCCGCGGCGAGATCATCGTGCAGGCGATCCGCGATCGTGACAGTGTCCGAATGGCCACCGATTTCCGCTGGCGATGGAGGGACAGGTCATGAGGATCGCATTGGTGCATGGTGCCTGGGCCGATGGTTCGTGCTGGGCGTCGGTGATACGTCGTCTGCAGGCGGCTGGTCATGACGTGATCGCTCCACAGTTCCCGCACACGTCCCTGGCGGACAACGTCGCCAAGTTGCGCCACGTCCTGAGCTTGGCGGCTGAGCCGACGCTGGTCGCGGGGCATTCCTACGGCTGTCAGGCCATGACTGCGCTCGGATCGGACGCGCCGAACGTCGTCGGCTTGGTGTACGTCGCCGGGTTCGGTCTCGACGAGGGCGAGTCCATCCAGGCATTGCTCGGCCAAGGCCCTCCGACGCCTGCCCTCGCCGCGTTGCGGATCGACGACCAGGGCTTCGCCTGGCTGCCCGAGGACGGCTTTCTGCGGCATTTCGCCCCTGACGTTGACCCGGTTCAGGCCCGCGTTCTGTACGCCGTCCAGCAGCCGTTGGCAGCTTCAACATTGGGCGACGTGATGGGGACGCCGGCGTGGAAGAGCTTCCCGACGTGGTTCGCCGTCGCCCAGCACGACGAAGTCATCCCTCCGGATGCCGAGCGGCAGTTCGCGCAGCGGATGGGCGCCACCACCGTCGAAGTGGACTCCAGCCACGTTGTGATGATCTCGCACCCGGACGAGGTGACGGCTCTCATCCTTGCAGCCGTCGACAAGGTGTAACGCCGATCCCACCGCCGTCACGAGGGCGGATGATGATGACTGACCACGCGGGTGCCTTGCCGATCCGGACACCCGATCAACGGCTGCGGGTCTTCGTCAGCTCGACGCTGGCCGAGCTCGCTCCGGAGCGGGCTGCGGTGGCCCGGGCGATCTCGGCGCTCCGGTTGGCGCCGGTGATGTTCGAACTCGGGGCCCGCCCACATCCGCCGCGCGAGCTCTACCGGGCCTACCTGGCGCAGTCGGACGTGTTCGTCGGCCTGTACTGGCAGCGCTACGGGTGGATCGGGCCGGGGATGGACATCTCGGGGCTGGAGGACGAGTTGCGGCTGTCCGAAGGGATGCCGCGGTTGCTGTACCTGAAGTCGCCGGCCCCGGAGCAGGAGCCTCGGTTGGCGGCGATGATCGCCGATCTGCAGTCCGAGGGTGCCGACTCCTACCGATCCTTTCGGAGCACACGCGAGCTGGGCCGGCTCGTGCGCGACGACTTGGCGCTGCTGCTCAGCGAGCGGTTCGCGACGCCGGTCCGGTCCGCCGCGCCCGCCGCGGCGGCGGCCGCGGACATCCAGCCGTCGCGTCGTTCGTGGCCGACACCATCCACCTCGTTGCTCGGTCGCGAGGACGACATCGCCGAGCTGTCATCGCTGCTCGAGTCAACCCGATGTGCGTTTGGTGACGCTGACGGGCCCGGGTGGCGTCGGCAAGACCCGGTTGGCGATCGCGGTCGGCGCGGCGCTCGGCGGGACGGGGCGCCGTACGGAATTCGTGCCGCTTGCGTCGATCACCGATCCGGCGCTGGTGCTGCGACGCGTCGCCGACGCCGTCGGCGCGCCGATCGAGGGCACGCGCTCGGCGCTCGACACCCTGATCGAGTACTTCCCCCAAACCCCGACCCTGCTCGTGCTCGACAACCTCGAGCAGGTGACCGGAGCGGCAACCGAGCTCGATCAGCTACTCACCTCGTGCCCGGGCGTCACGATCCTCGCCACGAGCCGAACCGCGCTGCGCCTCCGCGCCGAGCGGGAGTACCCCGTCGACGCATTGACGGTGCCGGCGTCCGCCGAGCGGCTGCCGCTCGACGAGCTTGCGGCGCTCCCCGCCGTGCGCCTGTTCGTCGACCGGGCGCGTGCCGTGCGCCACGGCTTCACCCTGGACGACACGAACGCCGCCGCGGTCAAGGAGATCTGCCGGCGCCTGGATGGGCTGCCGCTGGCGATCGAGCTCGCCGCGGCCCGTACCCGGGTGCTCGCACCGGTGGCTCTGCTGGCCCGACTCGAACACGTCCTCGACGCGCTGGGCACGGGACCGGTCGACCTCCCCGAGCGCCAACGCACCCTGCGGGCGACCGTCGAGTGGAGCTTCGGGCTGCTCGACGACACAGAGCGCGATCTCGTGGCGGCGCTGTCGGTGTTCGCCGACGGGTGGACGCTCGACGCGGCCACCCACGTCGCCTCACGGACCGAGGACGAGACGCTGGACCTCCTCGACGCGCTCGCCAGCCACAGCCTCGTCACCGTCGTCGCCGACGATGACGGGCCGCGCTTCCGCATGTTGGTCACCGTGCGGGAGTTCGCGGCCGAGCGGCTCGCCGCCGGTCACGCCGGTGCCGACGTGGCACGGCGGCACGCCGAGTACTTCGCGGGGCTCGTGACTGACGTCAGTTGGCCGGCGGAACAACAAGTCAAGTGGGCAGAACGACTGGGCGTCGAGGAGGAAAATCTGCGAGTCGCGATCCGTTGGTTCTTCACGAACGACATCACGCCGCTTCCCCACATGTTCCGCCTGCTCTATCTGTTCTGGCAGATGCGCGACAGGATGACCGAGGGTCGGGCGTGGATCGAAGAGCTGCGACCGCAGGCCGACTCGCTGGGCGAGCACGCCCGGTTGGAGGTGCTGTTCACGTCGGCGGTGACGGCGGTCGAGGTCGGCGACGACGCCGGCGGCCTCGCCGCGATCGAGGCCATCGAGCGGATTGACGCGCCCGTCGACGACCCCCACCTGCACAGCGCGCTGCAGCTGGCCCTCTCCTGGACGCTGCCGATACGCGACGACTTCGACGGCGCGCTGGCAGCGGCGTCTGCGGCGCTCGACGGCTTCAGCCGGCTCGACGATCCGTTCCTCGCCTTCGCCGAGCTGACCGTCGGCATGCTCGAGATGGCGCTCGGACGCCCTGACAGCGCACGCCCACACCTTGAGCAGCTCGACCAGCTCGGCTCCCGGTACGGCAACAACTGGCTCGAGGCGAGTGCCCGAACCCAACTCGCGTCGCTCGCCGTGAGCGCCGGCGACGTCAAGACGGCTCGCACGCTGCTCGACCGGTCAGTCGACGCCCTCGAGGCCACGCATCTGAACGCGCTCACGTTGACGTTCGCCCTCGTCACCGCGGCCCAGCTGGCGTGGGCCGACGGCGACCCTCGACAAGCCGCCACCGCGCTCGGCGCCGCCCACGGTTTGAGGCAGCGAGCCGGGCTGACCACGTGGCCAGTGATCCGGCGCCGGGAAAGTCAACTCGTCGCGCTCGTGTCGGAGGGCAGCGACCCAGCGACGTACGAGGCCGCGTTCGCCGCCGGCGCCGAGCTGAACGCGCGGGCCGCCCTGGCCCTCGTCCGCGGCGACGAGCCGTGACGACCGACGCGCACGCCGGCGGCCCATCCGCCGGATACCAGGCAACGCTCGATTCATGACCACAGGAGCAGACCCATGCGCGCTGACATCGCACCCGGTGGGAGCTTTCCCGACTACCAGCTGACCGACCACACCAAAACGCGGCAGCGGCTGAGTGAGCTGCAGGGGATCGACCCGATGATCCTGGTGCTCTCGCGCGGTCAGTACTGCCCGAGGGACCACCAGCAGCACCTCGAGCTAGCAGCCTTCTACTCGAAGATCGCCGTCGCCTACACCCAGATCGTCACCATCTCAACCGACAACATCCTGGAGAGCAACGAGTTCCGCCTGTCGGTCGGCGCGCCGTGGACCTTCCTGTCCGACGCCGGCCGCAAGGTGCAAAAGGATCTCGACATCCAGGAGTACACCGACCCCCACCACGACCCGATGATCCCGCACACGCTCGTGCTCAGGCCGGGCCTCGTCATTCACAGCGTCTACAACGGCTACTGGTTCTGGGGCAGGCCATCGACCGAGGACCTCCGTAGGGACCTTCGCGAGGTGTTCCGCGAGGTCCGCCCGGACTGGGATCTGGCCGCACCCGGCCTGCGCGCGGCCTGGGACTCCGGCGACCACTCCAACTTCCATCCGTACGAGGAGGCCGTCCGACTGACGGCTCCTAGCGCACAGCAGATGCGAAGTCAGCTGAAGTCGTCGATCACCCGCGCCAGCGACTCGCGCTCTCGCACGTAGTCGCGTGGGACGGGATGGTCGGGGTTTGTGTCGAGGATGACGTAGGAACAACCAAGCGCCTCAAGACGGCGCAGATCGCTCAGGATCTGGGACATCGACCCGACCCCGAGCGGCCGATCTGGGCGGTCATCCTGGTCGCCGAGATGCAGTTTCATGCGCGGCGCCAACATTGGCGTCTCGCGGCCGAGCTCGGCGGCGGCACGCTTCAAGGCCGGGATCCCCGACTCCTCGAACCAGCGGCGGTCCGGACCGTTCGGGTGCCATGCGTCGGCGTAACGGGCCGCGCGCTTGATGCCCGCTGGACTGGCACCACCGACCCAGATCGACAAGCCGGTCCCGTTCACCGGCGCCGGCGGCGTGCTGACATCGTCGAAGGAAACCGTGGTGCCCGAATAGCTGGCGACGTCCTCCTGCCAGAACGAGGTGAGGACCTCGAGGTACTCACTGGTGAGTTTCCCGCGCTGTTCGTACGGGATGCCGAGCGCGGCAAACTCAGATGCTGCCCAGCCCACTCCAACGCCGAGGATGAACCGGCCCCCGCTGAGCCGATCTAGCGTGGCGCCGACTCGGGCGGTCAACAACGGGTGGCGGTATGCGAGCACGGTGACCGTAGTGCCGAGCAAGATCTCCCGCGTCTGGCCTGCCAGCCACGACAAGGTGGTGAACGGGTCGAAGAACGGCGGCGGATAGAGCCCCGCAACCTCAGGTGTTGGCGCGACGTGGTCGGACATCATCGCGACGGCGAAGCCGCGGTCCTCCGCGAAGACGCGTCCAGTCGAGCAGACTGTCCGGCGTTGCCTCAGGTCCGAAGTTGGGAATGTTGATCCCGAGCTTCACAGCCCACCTGCCAGGCTGCGCCAGCGCTCGAAGGGCGCCGCCGCGTGCGGTGTACGGACGTGGCGCAGCCCTTCGGGATGCTCTCGGCGCAGCGCCTCCTGGAACCTGGCGGAGTAACGATCCTCGGCCGGACCGTGTGCACCCAGATCCGGCACCAGGTCCTTGCTCGCTGCGTAGACGATCTCGGAGATCCCGACAGCCACCGCGACCGAATGGCAGATGGCGCACGGCTCACAGCTCGAGATGATCACCGCCCCTGTGAGATCGAGCGTCTGCAACCTCGGCACATGCTCGGCGAACAGCAGCGACCTCGGCGTGAGCGGTCGGATCGGAGTCCTTCAGCGCCGTGTTGACCCCCTCCGCCAGGATGTGGCCGTCTCGTACGACGAGCGCACCGAACGGCAGTTGGCCACGCTCGGCGTTCTCGACCGCCAGCTCGATTGCCCTCGCAAGCAGCCGGCCCTCGACGTCCGGTGTGTTCATCGCTGGCTCCTCCTGATCGATGCCGGTCCAATCGGCCTCAAACCCATTGGTAGCCTGCACGTCGGCGAGCGGATACCGATTGTTTCCGGAGATGCCCGATCCGCCCCGTTGAGCGTGATTCCGGTCACCCAGGCCATTGTGGCGAAGGTCACATTTCGTCGCCTACCAGTGTTACCTGTCTCACATCGCCCCGCGTAAAGCCCGCGATCCGTGGCAAAACACGTGGTTGCTGTTGCAACCTGAACGCTGCGCGTCGGACCGGATGGCGCGCAGGTCGCCGCTGTTGCGCTGACGTCGTCTACATCCGACGCATGGCCCGGGCCCTGCCGGGAGCGCTCTCGCGATCCGCACCGTTCGACCTAAGGTCTCTTCCCTGTGCCCGGTAAGCACCGCAGCAAGCGCTCCAAGCCCGTTCGCCTTCCCCGTTCCCGTTGGCTTCGTCAGGCCGGGGTCGCCGGCATTGCCGGCGCGGCCCTCGTGACGACGGCCGTGAACAGGCGGTGGCCGAGGGTCCGTTGGGCGACGACACCGCTGCTCTGTCCATGCGAGTCGAACCGAGCGCACTCCAGCTCACCGTGGGGTCGACGGTTACCGAAGAACGTCGAGCGGCAGCGGCCGACACATCGCGGAGCGCAGATCGGGCAGCCGCGCCAATCGCGGCCACCCCCGTCACCGCACCCGACGCGGCCACTGACCCGGGCATGGACCAGACCGCTGAGCCGGGCGAGGCACTGCAGGCCATCAAGGTGGCGGCCGACCAGTTCGCCGCAGCGGAGACCGCCCGGATCGCAGCAGAGCAAGCCGCAACGGCGGAGGCCGCCCGGATCGCAGCAGAGCAGGCCACTGCTGCGGAGATGGCGCGGATCGCTGCCGCGCGCGCGGCGCTCGCCAACTCGTACGTCCTCCCGACGACCGGCTATCGCATCACCGGCACGTACGGCGCCGGCGGGATGTGGTCGTCCGGCCACTCCGGCCTCGACTTCGCGACCGCCACCGGTACGCCCGTGGTCGCCGTGAAAGGCGGCACCGTCCTCGACGTCAAGTCGGGCGGCAACTGTGGCCGGCAGGTGCGCATCGAGCTCAGCGACGGGACCCAGACTCTCTATTGCCACTTGTCCGCCCAGTCGGTGCGGACCGGCCAGCAGGTCTCTACTGGCGATGTGATCGGCAAGGTCGGCAGCACTGGCCGCTCGACCGGGCCGCACCTTCATCTGCAGGTCGAGATCGGTGGCAGCACTGTCGACCCGCGCCGCTGGTTGATTAGTCACGGCGTCACTCCCTGACACAGACCTGTCCCACCGCGAGCCGCTAGAACATCTGTTCGGATCGGCGTACGCTGGTCGCATGGCCATCGCCTTGCAGGGCTCGCTCCTCGACGTCGGCAGATGTCGACCCGCGCCTCGGTGAGCTGGGGCGCACCATCGAGCGCACCGTCCTTTCCCGTGGCGCCTGGATAGACGTGCGACGCGGCTGGCTGGCGGGCTCAGACGAGCTGTTCGCCCGGCTTGCGGCCGACGTGCCGTGGCGTGCGGAGAAACGCCGTATGTACGAGCGAGTCGTCGACGTGCCGCGGCTGGTCTGCTTCTACGACGAGGGCGAGCCGCTCCCCGACCCCGTGCTCACGCAGGCACGCGACGCACTGAGCGATCACTACCGCGCCGAGCTGGGCGAGGACTTTCGCACCGCGGGCCTCTGCTTCTACCGCGACGGCCGCGACAGCGTGGCCTGGCACGGCGACACGATCGGCCGCAGTCGCACCGAGGACACGATGGTCGCGATCATCTCCGTCGGCGCTCCTCGCCCGCTGCTGCTGCGCCCACGGGGCGGCGGCCAGACCCTGCGTTATCCGCTGGGCCATGGCGACCTGATCGTGATGGGCGGATCCTGCCAGCGCACGTGGGAGCACGCCGTCCCCAAATCCGCCCGGGTCGTGGGGCCGCGCATCAGCATCCAGTTCCGCCCGCGTGGCGTCCGCTGACCTCGGCCGAGGAACCGTAACGGGTCCGTAACCGGGCGACGGCCAGCGCACCCGGCTTGGCTCGCTTAGCGTGACTGCGTGAGTGTTGTGCGCCGGGCCGCCCGGCGCCGGTGGGCGATCGTGCTCGCCGGGGTCACGGCGCTGTGCCTCGCCCCGGCCGGGATCGCCGCACTGCCAACCTCTGCACGCAACGTCCCCGCGGAGCAGCTGCGCGACCAGGTACTGCAGTCCGCGGCCCTGCCGTACCAAGGGATTGCGCAGAGCGACGGGGGCGTTCGCCTCCCGGCTCTGGACGAGTTCGGTGACCTGACCGGGCTGTTCGGCGGGCGGCACGACGATGCGTGCTTGGTACGCCTCGCCGGACGCGTGGCGGGTCGCTGTCGTCACGCCGACGGGTGAACGGGACACCTACCGGGCCGGCACGGACACCTACATCTGGGACTTCGAGCGCAACCTCATGACGCAGGTCGTCGGGGCGCTGCCCGTACGGCTCCCATGGGCCGTCGATGTGCTGCCGCCCGACCTGGCCCGCCGACTGCTGCGCAGTGCAGCTCCGCAAGATCCGGTCACGTCCCTGCCAACGCGCAAGGTCGCCGGCATGACTGCCACGGGTCTCCGGCTCACCCCCTCAGACCGGACCACCACGATCGGACACATCGACATCTGGGCCGACCCGGCGAGCGGGCTGCCCGTGCACGTCGACGTCGCGGCGCGTGGTTCGGACGAAGCCCTGTTCACGACCCGCTTCCTGGAGCTGGACCAGAGTCCGCCGAGTCTCAGCACGATCACGCCAGTGCAACCGGACTCGGCTGGGTTCGCGTTCACGCAGGCTCCCGATCTCGCGGCAACGCTCAACGTCATGGCGTGGTACGCCTTGCCCAACGCCGTAGCCGGGCGCCGCCGGGTGGCCGCGCCGGTCGAGCCGCAGGTCGCGCGCGTGGCGGCCTATGGCGAGGGCTTCTCGACCTTCGTGGTGCTCCCGCTGCCCGGTCGCCTCGGCCGACGAGCGCTCGACGCGATCGAGTCGGCGGGCGGCACACCGATCCCGGTCGACGGCGGGCGGGCCTACGAGCTGCGGACGTCGCTGCTCAGCACAGTCATCGCGCGCACCGATGGACCGCGCGGAACCCGCCGCGGCTACCTCATCGCCGGGCTGGTGTCGCCCGAGATCCTTCGGCAGGCGGGCGCGGAGCTGCTCGAGGATCGTCCGTGACGAGCGTGATCACGACCGCCGGTCTGACCAAACGGTACGGGCGCGTGCACGCGGTCGAAGGCGTCGCGCTCGACGTCCGCGAAGGCGACAGGTACGGACTGCTCGGTCCCAACGGTTCCGGGAAGACCACCCTCCTGCGACTGTTGCTCGGCCTGGTCTTTGCGACGAGCGGCGAGATCATGGTGCTCGGCCGACCGATCCCGCGGCAGCTGAGCGAGGTGCTTCCGGTCGTGGGCGGGCTGGTGGAGGGACCGGCGGCGTACGGCCACCTATCCGGCCGCCGCAATCTGGCTCTGCTCGACGCGGCCGGACCGGGTGCGCCGCGGCGCACACGCAAGGCGCGCATCGATGAAGCTCTCGAGCGCGTTGGGCTGGCAGGCATCGACGACCGCCCCGTACGCGCCTATTCGCTCGGCATGCGCCAGCGGCTCGGGCTCGCCGCCGCCTTGCTGCGCGCGCCACGCCTGCTCGTCCTCGACGAGCCCACCAACGGCCTCGATCCGCGTGGCATCCGCGACATGCGCGACCTGTTCCGCTTGCTCAACGACGCGGGCACGACGCTGTTGCTCTCCATGCACCAACTCGCCGAGGTGCAGCAGCTGTGCACGCGGATCGGCGTGATGGATCAGGGTCGCCTCGTGCTGCAGGACGAGATCGCCGCGTTGCAGACGCTGACTGGTCATGTCGTCGTGCGCACCCCAGACATCGCGCGTGCCACGGCGATGCTGGATGGCCACGTCGTACGGCGCGACGACGACCGTCTCGTTGTGGCGCATGCCGACGCCGCCACACTCAACGAACGGCTCGTGGCATCAGGCGTACGCGTCGTCGAGATTGCTGCCGAGCGGCGCTCGCTCGAAGAGGTCGTGCTGGCCGCCACTTCAGCCGGGTCGGACGAGGTGGCGAAATGATCGCGGTCGAGCTCACGAAGCTTTGGCGACGACCTCGTACGTGGGTCAGCATCCTGCTGCTGTGCGGCCTGCCGGCTGTCGTGGCGGGCTTCCTCGCCGTCACCGAGGTCGGACCTGCGCCCGGTGAGGAGCCGGCCTTCCTGTCGGCCGTGCTGGCCAACGGAGCTCTGTTCCCGGCGGCGGCGCTGGCCATGGTGCTTCCGCTGTTCCTGCCGGTGGCCGTGGCCGTCGTCGCCGGTGACTCGATCGCGGGCGAAGCCAGCAGCGGCATGCTCCGTTACCTGCTGATCCGTCCGGTCAGTCGCTCGCGGCTGCTTGTCGCGAAGCTGCTGGCCGTTGTTGTCTTTGTGCTGGTCGCCGTGACGGCGGTGGCGGTGTCCTCGTACGCGATTGGTGTGCTGCTCTTCGACTCCGAGCCGGACGCGGTCACGTCGGTGTCCGGGGTGACGCTCAGCGCGTCGCAGCTGGTGCTGCGCATTGCGGCCGCCGTCGGCTACGTCGCGTTCTCCATGCTCGGTGTCGGAGCGATCGCGCTGTTCCTCTCGACCGTGACCGACTCCGCTCTCGGTGCCGCACTCGGCGCGCTCGCCGCGCTTGTCGCGAGCACGGTGCTGGTGGCGCTGGACGCGGCCGCAGCGATCGCGCCCTACCTGCTGACGCGCTATTGGCTCGCCTGGGTCGACTTCTTCCGCGATCCCGTGGTGTGGCACGACATCCAGCGCGGCCTGGCCCTGCAAGCGGTCTATGTGGCGGTGTTCCTCGCTATGTCATGGGCCAATTTCCTCAGCAAGGACATCACGAGCTAGGACACTCCTGAGGGATCTCCAGCGGCCCAGGCCCGATCGCAGCAATGACAATCGCGACCACGCGCGCATCGGTCGGCAATTGCGAATGCGCCACCTGCGCGTCAGGGCAGAGCGACTGGATGGTGACGTTGCGAGCACCGGCAAGCTCCGCCGATGACGGCGGCGTGACAACCTCGTCCTGCGTAGTCCAGAGCGACAGCCAGTCCGGCGGGCTGGCCACGGGTAATGGCAGGTTGGCGAGCAACGAGCTGCCGGGGACGAGCTGCTGGCACGCCTCGGGGCACGAGCCGGGGGCGAGCGCTGCGCCAACCGCCGCAATCTCCGCGCCGGCGTGGGGCGATCCGAGAGTCACGATCCGCCGTGCGACCTGGTCGCCGTCATGCTCACTTGCCCACACGCGCGCGACGACGCCGCCCGCGGAGTAGCCCACAATGTCGACCGACGGCGCGCCGTCCGCGAGAGCCGCCTGCACGTAGTCGTCCACGACGTCCGCCTGCTCGCCCAGGTCACCGGTGCCGTTGCCGATGGGCACAACTGTTGCCGTGCGCCCAACGGCCCGCAGCCGATCGGCCAGCACCTCGAGCCCGGACGTACCGCCACCGTAACCAGGGATGAGCAGAATGGGTCCCGGCCGATCCGGCGTGGACGTCACGGCCGTCGTGGCGTCATCGCGCAACACTGTGCGGAGACCGGCGCCAAGCACGGCCGCGATCACAATGACCGCGATCGCGACCACCATCGTGCGACGTCTCGCACTGAGCCCCCGCAGGTAGTCGACCGGGCCAGGCATACGCACGACACCAGCCTGCCAGTGGCTGCCGCCGGACGGCGCGGACAACCAGACATGACAGGCTGCCCCTGTGAGAGCGCACGACGGGGACGGCTGGGTGGAGTGCACGTGCGGCCAGCGCCATTGGGGACGCTTCGGTGCCGCAGGCCTCCTCGTGTCGCACGCGGGTCGGGTTCTTCTGCAGCACCGTGCGAGCTGGAGTCATCACGGCGATACGTGGGGCATCCCCGGCGGAGCCCGCCGGAGCGACGAGGATGCGCTGACCGCCGCGCTGCGTGAGGCGTCTGAGGAGGCGGGGGTGGCCGCGTCCTCCGTACGACCGTTTGCTGCCGTGGTGGACGACCACGGTCCCTGGAGCTATTCGACGGTGCTCGCGCGTGCCGAGCGCGAGCTGGCGGTCCGCCCCGTCGACGCCGAGAGTGTGGAGCTGCGATGGGTCGCAGTTGACGCAGTGACGGATCTACCGCTGCACCCTGGGTTCGGCGAGGCTTGGCCAGAGTTGCACTCACTGCTCAATCGGCGAGACGTGCTCATCGTCGATGCGGCCAACGTCGTGGGGAGCCGCCCCGATGGGTGGTGGCGCGACCGCGCGGGCGCGACGTTGCGGTTGGCGAAGTCGCTTGCGCGGCTGGCTCCCGAGGGCGTGCCGGCGACAGCCCTTGGAACAAACGGCGCGCGGCTCGATCGGGTGTGGCCGGAGATCGTCCTCGTTGTCGAAGGACAGGCCCGAGCAGTGCCCGATGTTCCAGCCCGTACGCATCGTGCGCGCCAAAGGCTCAGGTGATGACGCGATCGTGGAGGAGGTCGGCCGCGTCGCGCCGCAGACGCACATCACTGTGGTGACGGCGGACCGAGGACTTCGCGCTCGCATCGATCTGGACGACGTCATAGCAGTCGGCCCGGGCACTTTGCTTGCGCTGCTCGATCGCTAGGCGACCCAACCTTTCATCGCGTTGCTCGCGTTGATTGCAGTGTCGATGGCACTACGCAATCAGGGAGAACGAGATGTCCACAGTCACAGCCTCGCGCGGCTCGCGCACACCAGCACTGTTCGTCGTACTCGCAATCATCGTCGCAGTCGCTGCCGCTGCGGTCGTCGCACTGGCGGCGGTCGCTGACAGCAACAGGGACAGCACTACCAGTGTTCGGGCCCCAGCCGGGGATCAGGTGCCGCTCGAGCAGTACCAGCACGACTCTCGCGAGCAGCGCGACTACGTCGACGGTCTGATCCGGCGGAGCCAGTCGGTGCCGTAGGGCGTGTCGCCTCGACGGCGAGTACGGTCGTGAGGTCGCTGCGGTCGCGCTGGATCTCGCGCGACACCCAACCATCCGTGCGTACCTCGCGTTGACAGCGGTGACAGGGGTGTGGTGTGGACCGTTACGCGGGATTCAGCGAGTTTGTGGCCATGCGCGAGCGTGCGCTGCTTCGGACCGCCTTCCTGCTCACGGCCGACCGACAGCTCGCAGAGGATCTGTTGCAGTCCGTGCTCGCAAAAGCGGCGATGCACTGGCCACGGGTCCGCGATGGCAGGCCCGAGGCGTACGTTCGTCGTGCCCTGTATCGCGAGTCGATCTCTCGGTGGCGACACCGCCGTCACATGGACGAACAACCGACCGCGCTGGTGCCGGATCGGGCCGGCCCGTCGCGTGAGGACGAAGTCGATCTCCGACTCACCGTTGTCAATGCACTTCGTCGACTCGCTCCTCGGCAACGGGCGGTCTTGGTCCTGCGGTTCTACGAAGACCTGTCTGAGGAGCAGATTGCCGACGCTCTCCGCTGCTCGGTCGGAACGGTCAAGAGCCAAACTCACGACGCCCTACGCAGACTGCGGACCGTAGCCCCAGAGCTCGCCGAGTTCGCGAAGGTACCGGAGGTGGCGTCATGAGCGACCTTCGTGATCTTTTCACCGCGGCCGCGGACACAGTGCCGACAGGACCTGCTGGACGTGCCGACCGGGCGATCACCAGGGCTCGTGCGCTGCGGCGGACTCGCGTCGCTGCCGTTGTCGCCGCGGTCGTCGCGGCGGTCGTCGCGGGTGCTCTCGCGGTGCCGGTGGCGTCCTGGATCGGCACCCTCGAACCCGAACCCGCCAGTCCTGGCGACGACACGGGGTTGCCCGACCAGGTCTACGCCGTCCCCCTGCACGCAGCGAGTGTCGGCGTGGGCGATCCTCTGGGGCAGCCCGCGGCTTTCCTGCTGGGCGGAGTGTCACGGGCGGATGGCATGTTTGGGCGGTCGTGCTGCCATCTGGCCGTCGTGGGCGCGGCCAACGACACGTACGCGTTCCTGGAGCTTCCCGGTTTGGTGGAGGCGACTGAGAACAGCGCGCTGCAAGGCCGCCTGTCGCCCGATGGGCGAACTGTCGCGTTCCCGGCCGAGCAAGGCGTGGGCTTGCTGAACCTGGTCGAGGGCACCAGCAGTGTCCTCGAGGCGCCGGCGGACCTCCAGGTGAGGTCGGTGCTCGACTGGTCGGACGATGGCTCCCGATTGGCCGTCGCGGCCGATGACGGTGCAGGCGCTGGTCTCGTCGTGGCGACGTGACCCTCGCTGATCGGCCGGAATGGACCACGCCGGAGCTCGACCCGGCGTCGGACGGGTCGATGCCCGCGGTCGCGCTCTCCCCCGATGGTGGTCTGATCGCCTTCGCGCAGGACGGTGCCGTTCGGGTGGCCCCGATCGATGGGGGTGCCGCACGTGTCGTCCTGACCGGGCTGATTCGGGGAGAAACCCGATTGGTCTGGTCACCAGACGGCGAGAAGATCGTTGTCACTTGGAGGGACCCAGACGCAACCGGTGCCTTCGCGGGGCGGGACAGAGGCCTTGAGGTCGAGGTCGACACCGGCTATGCCGACAACTTGGACGAGACTTCCTCCCTCTTCGAGGGGCCGACGCTCGGATACAGCGGCACGGAGCACCTGCTCCTGATAAACCGTGACACCGGGACATCGGGCCCCCACACGGTCGATCGCTTCCACATCAACGACCAACACGGTGACAGGTGTCACGCGCCTGGCGGACGAGGTTGATCCCGCCTTGATCGACGTTGCTCTCTTCCTCGATGGGACACCGCGGGAATCAGCCCGACCAGCAGACCCAACACGATGGGCTCCCGCAGTAGCCGGGGGCTCTGCCCTGATCGCCCTGGCTGTCGTCTTCACGATCGGACATCGCCGACGTAAGCGCCTCGGCTGACGCAACACATGACATCCGGTCTCGACCGAGCTCCGGATCCGGCAAGGAACACGGAGGCAAAGCCATGCGCAGGACCCAACGCGCCCTTGTGGGTGTCACGCTCGCGGCTCTCACCGCGTCGGCGGTCGTCGCCGCCGCGCCTGGCGCCGCCTCTCCTAGCGGGGCCGCCAGCGGCAGCCGACTGCATCAAGGGGTCCTAGAGGATCCCGTCATCGCGTGGAATGCGAATGCGGGGGAAGCGGCAGTGGCCGCGTGCTTCCTTGGTGGCTACGGGCCACAGGAAGCACGCATGTACGCGATGGCGCAGGTGGCCGTCCATGACGCGCTGAACGGAATCGACCGCCGCT
This sequence comes from uncultured Actinomycetota bacterium, assembly GCA_963757805.1. Taxonomy (GTDB): domain Bacteria; phylum Actinomycetota; class Actinomycetes; order Jiangellales; family Jiangellaceae; genus CAVWSM01. The sequence goes on from CAVWSM010000006.1 coordinate 274,058, forward strand.
CACGCCCGTACGCAGTCCACCTTCCCGCCACACCCGGAGCGTCGCCATCCGCGGCGGTGGCGGCAGCCGCGCATGATGTTCTCGTCCCCGTCCTCAGCTCGTTCTCCTTCTTCCTCTCCGCGGAATGCATCGGCGCAGGGGTCGCCAGCGTAGAAGCCGACTACACCGCCGCGCTCGACGCGATCCCGGACGGGGCCGCGAAGACGCGGGCATCGCCGTGGGAGAAGCCGCGGCCGACGCGATACTCGCCCTGCGGGCCTCCGACGGCTATGACACGCCGACGGTCGACCCTGCCTACCAGGAGGGCATCGCCCCGGGTGAGTACCGCTACACGCCGCCCAACAACTTCGCATTTGCCCCGCATCTGGGCGAAGACCTCACCCCCTTCGCGCTGAAGGACAGCTCGCAGTTCCGGCCGGGCCCGCCGTACCGGCTGACCAGCAAGAAGTACGCCGCGGACGTCAACGAGATTCAGCGCCTCGGCGGTGACGACGTCACGACGCCCAGCGCTCGCACCGACGACCAAACCGAGATCGCGCTGTTCTGGGTCGAGAGCTCACCGCTGGCGTGGAACCGCATCGCCAGAACGGTTTCCACCGACCGAGAGCTCGACTCCTGGGAGAACGCGCGGCTGTTCGGCCTGCTGAACATGGCGCTGACCGATGGCTACATCGGCACCTGGGACACGAAGTATCACTACCGCTTCTGGCGACCGATCACCGCCATCCGCCTCGCCGACATCGACGGCAACCCAGCCACGACCGCCGACCCAACGTGGACGCCGCTAGTCGATACCCCACCGATCCCTGACTACGACTCCGGGCACGCCGTCGAAGGCGGAGCCGCGGCGCAGGTCCTCAAGCGGTTCTTCCACACCGACAAAGTGAGCTTCTCGAATTGCAGCTACACGCTTCCGGCTGGGGAGACCTGCGCGGACGCGTCGCCAACCCTGCGACACTTCAGCCGCTTCTCCCAGGCAGCCGACGAGAACGCGATATCCCGCATCTATGTCGGCTTCCACTTCCGCGACGCAGTCGTGGTAGGCACCCGCCACGGCGAGAGGATCGGCGACCGCGTGGTCAACCGCGTCCTGCGACCAGTGCACTGACTGTCGACTTGCCGCATGTGACGCGGATCGGTTGCTGGGGCGACGCTGGGGCGCCCCAGCAACCGATTCACTGGCACAATCCGGCACCGGCGCGTGGGTGCGGGCTGGGCAAGCCGGCCAGCCAACTGCGCGAGCTCGACGCGGTTTGATGTGCCCGTCTTGCGCAGCAGGTTGGAGATGTGCACGCTGACGGTCTTCTCGCTGATGACCAGCTCTCGGGCAATTTCGGCATACGTACGCCAGCAACCCGAAGGGAGGATTGCGCTCTCTGCGGGTGAGTCCCGGCACGGTTTGTGCTGCCCTGCCCGAAACCCGATCGGGAGTTGCCAGCGAGATCCGAGCGCTGCGCGCTAGTGCCACAACCTGTGCAAGCAGCGGTGCTGCCTGCAGGTCGACGGCGAGCTCATGCGGCCGACTCCTCGTCGACGTGGAGCTTGGTCGTGGCCACAGCCTCTACGCCCTCGCGCAGGGCGTCTTCCCGGACGACAGCCCACCGGGCTCGCCTGCATTGCCGAACACGGGGCAGCTTCTCGAGGTGACCACGGTGGCACCTTCTCCGTCGTCGCGGACGGACTGAACCAGCCGAGCTCGCTCGAGTTCAAGCGGGATAAGGCGTACGTCGTCACGCTCGGAGGAGAGGTCTGAACGGTCGACCTCGGTCGAGGACGGCACCACGACCACGGGTTGAGCAAAAGGGCGCGCCTTCCGGAGCGCCCCCTCAGGTCATCGCCAATAACCTGAAGGCCACGCCGAAGGCGCCGTCAGGCGGACTTGCGCGCTGCGGTCTTCTTGACGGCTGCCTTCTTGGCCGTGGTCTTCTTCGCCGCAGTCTTCTTGGCAGCGGTGGTCTTCTTCGCGGCCGCCTTCTTGGCCGGTGCCTTCTTGCTCGCGCCCTTCTTGGCGGGCTCCTCTTCCTCCTCGGCCTCGCCGCCCGCACCGCGCTTGCGCTTGGCCTCGGCAACGCTGCGCCGCAGGGCCTCCATGAGGTCGACGACCTTGCCGCCCTCAGGCACCTCCGGCGCCTTCTCGACCTCGTGACCCTGGATCTTGGCCTGCACGACCTCCTCGACGGCGTGCCGGTAGTCGTCGACGTACTGCTCCGGCTCGAAGTCGCCAGCGAGCGTCTCGACGTAGGACTGCGCCATCTGCTGCTCCTGCGGGCGGACGGTCACGCCCTCGTCCAGGAACTTGAAATCGGGCCGCCGGATCTCGTCTGGCCACAGCATCGTCTGGACAACCAGGACGCCGTCCTGTGGCCGGAGCACCGCGAGGCGCTCGCGGTTGCGCAGCGCCACCTTGACCACCGCCACGCGGCCGGACTCCTCGAGGGTGTCGCGCAGCAGCACGTACGGCTTGGCGTCGCCGGTGGGCTCGGCGTAGTAGGCGCGGCTCAGTGCGGTCGGGTCGACCTGGTCGAAGGGGACGAACGCCGTCACGTCGACGACCTTGCTCGAGGTCACCGGCAGATCCGCGAGGTCCTCGTCGGTCAGCATGACTATCTCGCCGCCGCCCAGCTCGTACCCCTTGGCGATGTCGGCGTAGGCCACCTCTTTCCCGTCAATGTCGCAGATGCGCTGGTAGCGGATGCGTCCGCCGTCGGCCGCGTGGACCTGCCGGAACGAAACGCTCTTCTCCTCCGTGGCACTGATCAGGCGCACCGGGATCGACACGAGGCCGAACGAGATAGAGCCTTTCCATACGGTCTGGGGCATCAGCGTGCTCCTCGGGGAAGACGGTGTCGACGGCGCGGACGCCGTACAGACTCGATCATCCACCCCAACTCATCGCCGCACCAACAAGGTTGGCTCGTCACCAGGAATCGGCGTGGCTGCCGAGTTCTGTCCAGGGTCTCTGGCACCGTCGAACACATGAGCGAACTGCTGTGGTGCGCGTCGTGCGGCGAGGAGCGGTCGTTCGACCTGCCGGAGTGCGTGGACGGGCACGGCGACGACTGCCCAGAGCGGTGCTGCGTGGAGTGTGGCGCGGCCGTCCTCATCGGGCTGCCGGTCGATGTGCCGGTGAGGTTTGCGGCCGTGGCCTAGGGGTCGAAGTAGTGGTCGAAACGCCAGCCGGGTTGGTATTCCGTCCGCTCGTGACCGCAGCGTCGGCACTGCCAGAAGATCGCGCTGGGTCCGCTGACCTCGGGGTTGCGGCGTTGCGCGTACATGTGCCGGCCGAGATGGCAGAGCACCCACGCCTCGGCCCGGCGCAGGCGTCGCCGCCACGGATCCCACCCTTCGAGAGGCACCAGGGCTCCTGCGTGGACGTGCCAGCCGGACAGCAATGAGGGTAGAACGGACGGGCCGGCACAGGAGGCGAGAAGTGCTCAGCGACGACATGCGCGAGCTCGCGGAGCACTACGGCGTGGCGACCGACTTCTACGACTGGCAAGGCCGCCGGGTCATCGTGCTGGAGTCGACGGTGTCCGCAGTGCTGGCTTCGCTGGGTGTCGGCCACGACTTGTCCACTACCGAGGGCGTGGCGACGGCGCTCCGCGACGCCCAGCAGGCACCGTGGCGCGATGTGCTGCCGCCGTGCGTCGTACACAGTGCCGGTACGGAGACGCCGCTGCCCGTGCACGTCCCCCACGGCGACCCCGTCGACGTCTGGGTAGAGCTGGAAGACGGCGGCATTCGCGCCCTCGACCAGGTGGACCGCTGGGTGGAGCCGATGGAGGTCGACGGCCGGCTCGTCGGTGAGGCGACCTTTGCCCTGCCTGGTGAGCTGCCGCTCGGCTGGCACACGCTGTGGGCGCGAGCGGCGGATGCTGAGCCGGTGTCAGCCACACTCGTCGTGACGCCGGCGCATCTCGGCGTGCCCGACCGGGTCGGCGGGCGGGCACTCGGGACGATGGTGCAGCTCTACCAGCTGCGCTCGCGTCGTTCGTGGGGGTGCGGCGATCTCGCCGACCTGGCCGACCTGGCAGCGTGGAGCGCCGACTGCCTTGGAGCCGACTTCGTGCTGGTCAACCCTCTGCACGCCGCCGAGCCGGTGCCGCCGATCGAGGCCTCGCCCTACCTGCCGACGACGCGACGGTTCGCCAACCCGCTCTACCTGCGGGTCGAGCAGGTGCCGGAGTGGGCTTACCTCGAGGCCGCCGACCGGGAGCTCGCCGAGCGCCTGGCCGCTGAGGGACGCGCGCTCTCCTCCCATCCCCGACTGGACCGAGATGCGGCGTGGGAGCTGAAGTGCGCGGCCTTGGAGCTCGTACGTTCGGTGCCCCTGCGACCCGCCCGCGAGGCGGCGTACCAGCGCTTCCTGCGCCGGGAAGGGAGCAGCCTCCTCGACTTCGCGACGTGGTGCGCGCTCGCCGAGGAGCACGGCCCTTCGTGGCCGACCTGGCCCGAGGGACTGCGCGATCCGCGCACGCCCGCCGTCGCCGCAATGCGGGAGGAGCTCGCAGAGCGCATCGACTTTCACTGCTGGCTGCAGTGGCTCATGGACGAGCAGCTCGCGGACGTCCAGCGGACCTGCCTCAGCGAGGGGATGGCGCTGGGCGTCATGCACGACCTCGCCGTCGGCGTGCACCCGCAGGGGGCCGACAGCTGGGCGGCGCCTGATCTCTTCGCCCGTGGCATGACGGTCGGCGCACCCGCTGATGCCTTCAACCAACAAGGACAGGACTGGACGCAGCCGCCGTGGCGGCCAGATCAGCTCGCGCGTACTTCGTACGCCGCGTTTCGCGACGTCGTCCGCACGTTGCTGCGGCACGCCGGAGGCATCCGCGTCGACCATGCGATCGGCCTGTTCCGGCTGTGGTGGGTGCCGGATGGGGCGCCGCCCGACCAAGGCACCTACGTGCGGTACGACCACACAGCGCTCGTCGGCATTCTCGCGCTAGAGGCGTGGCGCGCCGGTGCCGTCGTCGTCGGGGAGGACCTCGGGACGGTCGAGCCATGGGCGCGGGACTTCCTGCGCGAGCACGGCATCCTCGGCACCTCGGTGCTGTGGTTCGAACGCGACTGGGACCACGACGCCCGCCCGCGTCGCCCCGAGGAGTGGCGTGAGCTGTGCCTGGCCACCGCGACCACCCATGACCTGCCGCCGACGGCGGGCTACCTGACCGGTGAGCACATCCGAGTGCGCGATGAGCTGGGGCTGCTCACGCGGCTCGGTGGCCGAGGAGATGGCCGTCGACGAGGCTGAGCGGGCCTCCTACCTCGCCACCCTGCAACAGCTCGGGTTGCTGGCTGACGGCGAGCCGTCGACCGAGGACGCCACTGTCGCGGTGCACCGTTATCTGATGAAGACGCCGGCGCGCCTCATCGGGGTGTCGGTGGCTGACCTTGTGGGCGAGCGGCGCGCGATCAACCAACCCGGCACCTCCCAGGAGTACCCCAACTGGCGGCTGCCGCTGGCCGACGGCGCCGGCAACCCGGTCCTCGTCGAGGACCTCGCGCGCAGCCGCACGACAGCCGCGATCGCCGCCGCCATGCTCACCAACGAGGCCTAGTGCCGTGAGTCAATGATTCATCCGCGGAGGCGGGTCAGCCGCGGCGTCCGCCCCAGGCCAGCTCCTCGCTCACCGGCGCGCCGTCGGCGTCCGGGGCTGGTTCCGGCTCGGGATCCGGTGCCTGGTCGCGACGGAGGCGGAGCCACAGCAGTGTGAGCAGTACGCCGCCGGCCAGCCCGCCGAGACCCCACCAGATGCCGGCGACGGCCGACGACTCCGCGGGCGCGGCCTGGGACTCGGTCACGGGCTCGGTCGATTCAGTCACCGGTGCACCGGCGACGCCGCTGAAGTTGCCCTCGGCCGCGGCGACACGCGCAGCCTCGCCGACGCCGAGCCGATCGAGCAGCGCGACGAGCTCGGCGGAGTCCGCCTGGCTATCGGGTTGGTGCCAGACGACAGGGGCGTCCCAGATCGAACCGGTCTCGGTCCCCAGCTGCGTCGAGATCCAAGGCGCGCCGTCGCCACCTAGGTAGATGCGGTCGACCCGCCAGGGCGTGACGTCATGGATCATCCAGGTCACTGTCACTCCCGGTCCGAGTTCGTGGCTTCGACCGGAGGTGTCGACTGTGCCGGCGCCATCGGATTCGTCGCGCCGACCATCTGGGCGAGGGCGTCGTACTCGGGGTCGGTGTAGTAGAGGGACGCCGTCTTGCCCTCGCCGGGGACAGCGAGCAGCGCGCTCGTCGGGCCGCCCGCGGCCGCGGGCCCGGCGGTCAGCAGGGTCAACACGATCAGCGCTACAACAGCGAGTGCTGCACGGAAGGGGTGCATGACGGCCTCCTCGGGCTCCGGGACACCTCTGCTACACCGCTGCGCCCGCTCGGGTTCCGTCAGTCGATCGGGGTTGCCGAGTTCGCGATCTCGACGGCGCGGGCCAGGTCGAGGTCGCCCTCGAGGCGAAGCGTGGTGTCCCCGTCCTGCCATATCAGCGTGTGCCCGGCGAGTCGCGCGGACTCGGTGCGGCGGCTGCCGTCGGCCTCGAGCAGCACCACCTCGTGCGGCTCCTCGAACCAGAGCGCATCCGAGCCGCCGACCCGGGCGTACTGCACCCCCGGTGCGCGCTTGGCGATCGTGAAGTCGAGATCGGCGTCGAACTGGTCCACTCGCAGCACACCCTCGTCGGCGGTCGACCAGCTCATCGAGAGGACCCTGCGGTCGGCGGAGACCTCGACGCCGTCCGGCGGGCCTAGCGACTCGGGCACCAACGGCGTGAAGTCGACGAGCTCCGCGGCCTCGGACAGCGAATGCTCCCCTGCCACCTCCGGCGGCGGCGGCGCGGGGTCGGTGCCGGGGGACCCGCGTTCGACGAGTACGCCCGCGAAGCCGAACCAGTCGGCGACGGCCGCCCGGACCGGGGGCGTCGCCAGCATCGCGAGGAGGACGGCGACCACCGCGACCGCGATCCGCCGACGTCGGGACTCCAGGCTCCCCGAGAGCCGCCGGGTCCATGAGCTGCGCTTTGGTGCGGTCGCGGGCGCGGGCACGGGGAGCGTCGCGACTCGGTCCATGACCGCCGTGGCCAGCTCCGTGGTCCCTTGCGTGCTCAGCCCGGAGGCCGCGGACTGGTCGATCACGCGACCCAGGGCGGTCAGGTCGGCGACCAGGTCGTCGTACATGCCCTCAGCCACCGTGGCTCACCTCGCGCGCGGGCGCCTCCCCCGACGGCCCAGCCGCTGCGTCGAGCGCCTGCCGCAACCTAGGCAGAGCGCGGTGCACCCGGGACTTCACGGTGCCGCGGGGCCAGCCGAGCACGGCCGCGGTCTCCGCCTCGTCGAGGTCGAGCAGGTAGCGGCAGGTCAGCACCTGCCGGTGGGGCGTGGAGAGCCGGGCCAGCCCAGCCACGAGCGCGGCCTGGCGCTCCCCGGACAGCAGCGCATCAGCCGGCTCGTCCGGCCGGGATAGGAGCAACGGCCGGGACTGCTCCCACGCCCGGCGTTCGCGGGCGGACCGCCGGCCGGCCGTCCGATGCAGGTTGCGCGTCTCGTTGGCGACGATCCGCAGCAGCCACGGCCGGAACGGTGCCTCCGGCCGAAACCCCCCGAGGGCGGCGTACGCCTTGACGAACGCTTCCTGCACTACGTCCTCCGCGTCCTCTCCGGCGCCGAGCAGGGCGGCGGTCCGCATCGCCACCGGGGTATGGCGGCGCACCAGCTCCGCGTACGCGTCACGGTCGCCGTCGCGTACGCGGGCCAGGATCTCCGCGTCCTCCGAGCCGATGTTCAGGTTGGGCTGTCCCTCGCTCTCGGTCGACTTGTCTACACCGCCAGGACCCCGGAGGTTCCGGTGAGAGGTCAGTGATCCTCGAGTCCAGCGCAAGGTCCTGCATACGAATCCGCGTCACGACACTCTTATCTGGTCAGCACCCAGCAGGCGACCGCCGCCGCGGCCGCGACGTTGAGCGAGTCCACACCGCGGCTCATCGGGATGCGCACGCGCTCGTCGGCCTCGAGCTCCCACCGCCGGGACAGGCCCGGTCCCTCGGAGCCCAGCACGAGGGCAACCCGACCGCTGATGGCCACGCGGTCGATGTCGACCGCGTCGTCGGTCAGGGTGAGCGCGAGCACCCGGAAGCCGGCGTCACGCACGATCGCAAGCCCGTCGTACCACTCGGTCATGCGCGCGTACGGCAAGGCGAAGACCGAGCCCATCGACACCTTGACGGAGCGCCGGTAGAGCGGGTCGGCGCAGCGCGGGCTGAGCAGGATCGCGTCGACACCGAGCGCCGCGGCGCTGCGGAAGATGGCTCCCACGTTGGTGTGGTCGACCAGGTCCTCGAGCACGACGACGCGCCGCGCATCGGCCAGCACCTCGTCGACGGCGGGCAGCGGGCGACGCTGCATGGACGCGAGTGCGCCGCGGTGTACGTGGAAGCCCGTCACCTGCTCGATGAGCTCGGCAGAGGCGATGAAGCATGGCGCATCGGAGCGGGCCAGCACGTCCTCGAGCGAGGCGAGCCACCGCTCGGCCAGCAGGAACGACCGCACGGGGAAGCCGGCCTCCACCGCTCGACGTACGACCTTCTCGCCCTCCGCGAGGAACAGCCCCTCCGCCGCCTCCACGTGCTTGCGCAGCTCGACGTCGCGCAGGCTCACGTAGTCGGCCAGTCGCGGATCGCCCGGCTCATCAACGCGTACGAACGTCGCCACGGTGCTGATCCTCCCGCGCCCGCCCAGGCCCGCGCCCCACCCAAGACTGAAGCCGCGTGCTCGACACGAGCAGGGCGTGTCGGGCACGGCGCCGGCGGCACAACGGCATCCGGGTAACTTGCTGTCGCTATTGGGCACGGAGTTACCCGAATGAAGCAGGAGCGACCCGGCCCCGGGGCGAACTGTCAGTCGACGAGGAACATCACCGCGGCGGCGACCCCGATGACGACGACGATCGCGCGCAGCGCGGTGGGCGACAACCGACGCCCGAACCGTGCCCCGAGCAGACCGCCGACAAGCGTGCCCACCGCGAGCAGCGCCGCGGCCCGCCAGTCGACGTCGGCCACGAAGGCGAAGATGACGGCGCCGACGACGTTGACGACCAGCGCGAGGAAGTTCTTGGCCGCGTTGACCCGCTGCAGCGACTCGTCGAGCCCAAGGCCGAGGATCGCCATGAGGATCACGCCCTGCGCCGCCCCGAAGTAGCCGCCATAGACTCCCGCCGCGAGCACCAGCAGCCACACCCACGGACCGCCGTGCGGATGTCGAGGACGATCGGCCATGCGCGCGTTGAGCCTGGGCTGCAGCACGACGAGCACGCAGGCTCCGATGATGAGCACCGGCACGACTGCGTCGAAGGCTGCCGCCGGGAGAGTGAGCAACAGCGCGGCGCCGGCGACTGAGCCGAGGGCCGAGGCAGCGCCAAGTCGTACGAGCCGCGCGCGCTGTCCCGACAGCTCGCGGCGATAGCCGTAGGTGCCCGACACCGAGCCGGCGACCAGCCCGACGGTGTTGGTGACGTTGGCGGTGACCGGCGGCAACCCCAGGGCGACAAGCGTCGGGAACGTGATGAGGCTGCCCGAGCCCACGATTGTGTTGATCGTGCTGGCGGCGATGCCGGCAAGGATGACCGCGAGGGCGTCGAGCCCTTCGATCACTCCCCGCCGCCGCCGGGGCCGGTCGGGCTGACCCGAGGCGTGACCGCACCGTCAGCTGCTCGGCAACGTCTCGGCGCCGATCGCCGCGTCGTCGGCAGCCGCGACAGCCTCGGCGACTTGTTCGTGGGCGGCGACGAGGGCGGAGTCGACTTCCGCGCGATCGAGGTCGGGGCCGCTCGTGCGCTCCTCCGTGCGCTCCTCCGCAGCCGCGCGCAGCTCGGGCGTGATCGCACCGAACTTGCCGATCGCGCCGCCGAGCCCCTCGAGCGCCTTGCCGAGCTCGCTGGGGACGACCCACACCTTGTTGGCGCTGCCCTGCGCGATCTTGGGCAGCATCTGCAGGTATTGGTAGGCCAGCAGACCCTGGTCAGGGTTGCCCGCATGGATCGCGTCGAACACCGTGGAGATGGCCTGCGCCTCGCCGGTCGCCTTGAGGATCTGGGACTCGCGGGAGGCCTCGGCCGACAGGATCACGGCCTGGCGCTCACCCTCGGCCCGCAGGATCACCGCCTGCCGCTCGCCCTCGGCGGTGAGGATCTGCGACTGCCGCACACCCTCGGCCTGCAGGATGGTCGCGCGCTTGTCACGGTCGGCGCGCATCTGCTTTTCCATCGAGTCCTGGATCGAGGGCGGCGGGTCGATCGCCTTGAGCTCGACGCGGTTGACCCGGATGCCCCACTTGCCGGTGGCCTCGTCGAGGACACCGCGGAGCGCGTTGTTGATCTCCTCGCGGCTGGTCAGCGTGCGCTCGAGGTCCATGCCGCCGACGACGTTGCGCAGAGTCGTGACCGTGAGCTGCTCGATGCCCTGGATGTAGTTGGCGATCTCGTAGGTCGCCGCCTTGGGGTCGTTGACCTGGTAGTAGATGACGGTGTCGATCGACACGAGGAGGTTGTCCTGCGTGATCACCGGCTGCGGCGGGAACGACACGACCTGCTCGCGGAGGTCGAGGAGCGGCAGCACCCGGTCGATGAACGGCAGCACGACAGTGAGCCCGGGGTTGAGCGTGCGGTTGTAGCGACCTAGACGCTCGACGATGCCGGCACGTGCCTGCGGAACGATGCGGACCGACTTGACCAGCACGACGAGCACGAAGATCGCAAGCAGCGCCAGGATGGCAAAACCAACAAGGGCACCGGTTTCCATGGCTAGACGACCTCCGAGTCGTAGACGAGCGCAGTCGCGCCCTTGATCTCTAGAACATCAACCGTGCGACCGACATCGATGACCTGTCGCCCGTCATAGGCGCGCGCAGTCCAGGTCTCGCCGCCGAGCTTGACCAGCCCGGTGTCTGGTCCGACCTTCTGCACCACGACGCCTTGCGATACCCACCAGGGCGGCGGCCCCGGTGCGAATGGAGTGCGGCACCTGCAGGTGCTTGCGGGCGACCGGGCGCACGACCAGCAGGAGTGCGGCGCTGGTGGCGATCGCGACGATCGCCTGCACCGAGAACGGCACTCCGAACAACGAGGTCACCACTCCCGCGAGGGCTCCGCCAGCGAGCATGAGGAACACCAGGTCGATCGAAACCGTCTCGATGATGCCGAAGATGAGCGCCAGCCCGAGCCACACCGACCAGGCGTTGTCGCCGAGCCAGTCGAGGAAGTCGCTCACAAAGCCAAATCTACCTAAACTGCGGGCGTTTCGGGCGTGCTAGCGAGCGGCACGAGCAGTCCATCTTCCGTCCGGTGTGATCAAGCGCGAGCGGCAGGCCAAAGCACTGACTCAGCGCCTCGGCGGTGAGCGTCTGCTCGATCGGTCCCGCGGCCACAACACCGCCCGCACGCAGCAACAGCACGTGCGTGAAGCCGCGCGGAATCTCCTCGACGTGATGCGTCACGAGCACGATCGCCGGCGACGCCGGGTCGGACGCCAGCTCGCTGAGCGTCTCGACCAGTGCCTCTCGGCCGGCAAGGTCGAGCCCCGCCGCCGGCTCGTCGAGCAACAGGAGCTCCGGATCGGTCATCAGCGCACGCGCGATCTGCGTCCGCTTACGCTCGCCCTCGGACAGCGTGCCAAAGGTGCGGTCCGCGAGGTGTGCGATGCCCATGCGCTTCAACAGATCGGCCGCGCGCTCGTCGTCGTACGGGTCGTATTCCTCGCGCCATCTGCCGATGACCGCGTACGACGCGGTGAGCACGACGTCACGCACGATCTCGTCGCGCGGCAGCCGATCAGCGAGCGCGGCGCTCGTCAGCCCGATCCGTGGCCGCAGCTCGAACACGTCGACCGCGCCGAGGATCTCGCCGAGCACCGCCGCGTAGCCCGTCGTCGGATGCACGACTGCGCTCGCGACCTGCAGCAGCGTCGTCTTGCCGGCGCCGTTGGGGCCGAGGATGACCCACCGTTCGTCCTCGCGTACGGCCCACGTGACGTTGTCGAGCAGGCGACTGCCGGAACGGACGATGCTCACGTCGGCCAGCTCGAGCACCGCAGTCGCATCGGTCGTCACAGACACAGGAGCACCCTACGGCTGGCGCGGCCTCGTAGGCTGATCGGCATGCTCGCGCTGCCGAGATCTGCACGGCTGGTCGTGTGGACCAACGCCTGGCTCACCGGCCAGGCTCCATTGGACGACGTGCTCGAAGCCGTACGTGGCGACGACGAGCCGCATACCGTGGCGACGCACAGCGGTCTCGCGGTTGCGCTGGGCGCTCTGCGCAGGCGCGGGCTGACTGCGATGCGGCTTGCGCTGCCTGCGCCAGGCGACCCGCTCGGCCTCGTCGGCCCGGTCGCCACCGTGCAGGCCGGAGTCGCCGCGGGTGAGGCGGCGGTGGCGCAGGGGACGGGAGAGTGCCTGATCCCGCGAGTGACGCCGTTCGGACCGCCCGGCGACGTCGGCCACCTGGTCGAGTGGCGGAGCTATCCGGCTGACGCCGCCGGCAGCGACGGGCTGTCGCTCGCGGACGCCGAACGCGAGCTCAAGGAGGCCCTCATCGAGGCGGCCACCGTGCTGTCTGCGGCCGACGTGGCGGTGTGGCGCCCCGAGTCCGGTCAAGCGTTGGCGGCGATCCGGTCGGGCGCCGGTGCCGAGCAGCTGCCGGACCCGTACCCGTCCCGCGCACATGGCGTCCTCGCGCAAGCCAGCCGCCTCACTGCCGTGCTGCAGATCGCCGAGCAGGACGATGCGGCAGCGGTCACGACTAGTGCGGTGGCCACGCGCCGTGCCGCCCTCGACCCCGTACGCCGTACGGCTCGGCGCGCCCTCGTCGCCGCCTGCAACGCGCTCAGTGAGCCCGGGCAGCCACTCGGGCCCGAGGTGACCCGCAACGCTCGCTAGCGTTGGCGCCGATGGACCACACTCCGCGCACACTGCTGCTCACGCTTACTGGTCGCGACCGCCCCGGCGTCACGTCCCGGCTCTTCGAGGCGCTGGCGTCGCACGACGTCGAGGTCGTCGACATCGAGCAGGTGCTCGTGCGCGGTCGGCTGATCTTGGCGGTGCTGGTCACGCCAGGGCCCGACGAGGTGTCGGTACGCGAGGCGGTCGCTCGCGTCTCCGCGCAGCTCGACATGGACGTGGAGGTGAGCGCGGGCACGGGCGACGCCGCGCCGCGACGAGCCGGGCGGGCACACGTCGGGCTGCTCGGCCATCCGCTGCGCCCTGCGGCGGTGGCGGGGATCGCGGGCCGCATCGCGGCCACCGGCGCCAACATCGACCGGATCGTGCGGCTCGCGCGTTACCCGGTAACCGCGATCGAGTTCCTCGTCTCCGGCTCGGACCCGGCGTTGCTGCGGGTCGAGCTGGCACGTGAGGCCGCCGAGCTCGGTGTCGACGTCGCGGTGCAGCCAGCAGGGCTGCAGCGGCGGGCCAAGCGCCTGGTGGTGATGGACGTCGACTCGACGCTCGTGCAGGGCGAGGTCATCGAGATGCTCGCCGAGCGGGCCGGCTGTCGTGACAAGGTCGCCGAGGTGACCGCGCGGGCGATGCGCGGTGAGCTCGACTTCGAGTCGTCGCTGCGTGAGCGGGTCGGGCTGCTCGCCGGGCTGGAGGCGGATGCCGTCGACGATGTACGGCGCGAGCTCCAGCTCACCCCAGGGGCACGCACGCTCGTCCGCACTCTCAAACGGCTCGGCTACTCGCTGGGCCTCGTCAGCGGCGGCTTCACGCAGATCACCGACCACCTGATGGCCGAGCTGGGCTTCGACTACGGCGCGGCCAACACGCTGGAGATCGTCAACGGTCGACTCACCGGCAGCCTCGAAGGCGCTGTGGTGGACCGGGCCGAGAAGGCGCGGGCGTTGGAGCGGTTCGCAGCGGCAGCCGCCGTGCCGCTGTCGCAGACCGTCGCGATCGGCGACGGTGCCAACGACCTCGACATGATCGCCGCGTCCGGGCTCGGCATCGCCTTCAACGCCAAGCCGGTCGTGCAGGAAGCTGCGCACGCCGCAGTCAACGTCCCCTACCTCGACGCGATCCTCTACCTGCTCGGCATCACCCGCGAGGAGGTCGAGGTCGCCGACGCGGCGGACGGGCTGCCGGCGGCGGAATGACCACGTCCAGCAGGGTTGACCCCGCACCACCAGGCCGGTAGCCCTGTCAGGGCGGGGGTAATCCTCGTGGTGGCCGAGCTGACGCCGGAGCGATTCGCCCCTAGCCGCGGGGCGTCGCGAACGCGACCAGCCGGGCGCCGCCCTCCTCGACGTCCGCCCACCTGGCGACTGGGACGTCGAGGACTGCGAGCCCGCTTGTGGGGTACTTGGCGCTGAGTCGCGCGAGGTCACCGGCAAACCCGGCGCCGTCCTGCAGCACGTGCACGAGCTGCTCCATCGAAGGCGCGTGCCCGACCAGCAGCAGCGTCTGGACCGAGTCGTCCGTATCACGCACCACAGACAGCAGGTCGTCGGTCGACGCCGCGTAGACCCGCTCGTCAATCACCGCATGCGCCGGCGCTCCCAGCGACTCCGCGGCCAACGCCCAGGTGTCGCGGGCCCGACGCGCCGGCGACACGACCACCACGTCGGGGCGGATCCCGGAGGCATGCAGCCACTGGCCCACCGCGACGGCGTCGCGCCGGCCGCGTTCGGCGAGTGGGCGGTCGACGTCGGCGACGCCCTCGGGCCAGTCGGACTTGGCGTGCCGCAGCGTCACCAGCCGACGGACCGGCGCGCCCGACGCAGACTCCCCCGCCATCAGGCGCCCATCGCGTGCACGCCGCCATCGACGTGCACGACCTCACCCGTGGTGCGCGGGAACCAGTCGGAGAGCAGGGCCACCACGGCGCGGCCGGCCGGCTCGGGGTCGGACGTATCCCAGCCGATCGGCGCCCGCGTCGCCCACACGCCCTCGAGCTCGTCGAAACCCGGGATCGACTTCGCCGCCATGGTCCGGATCGGCCCCGCGGACACCAGGTTGACGCGCACGCCTTCCGGGCCGAGGAAGCGGGCCAGGTAGCGCGCCGTCGACTCGAAGGCCGCCTTCGCGACGCCCATCCAGTCGTACTTCGGCCAGGCGACCGTCGCGTCGAAGTCGAGCCCGACAACCGACGCACCGGTCTTCGGGAACAGCGGGCGGGCGGCAAGGGTCAGCGATTTGAGCGAGTACGCCGACACGTGCAGCGCCGTTGCCACATCGTCCCAACCGGTGCTGAGGAAGTTGTCGCCGAGCGCCGATGGCAGGAGCGAAGCCGATGGCGTGCACGACCCCATCGAGCCCGTCGACGTGCTCGCGTACGTTGTCCGCGAGCGAGTCGAGCTGCTCGGTGTTGGTGACGTCGAGCTCGACGACCGGCACCGGCTCCGGCAACCGCTTGGCGATGCGCTCCACCAGAGACATCCGCCCGAAGCCGGTGAGCACCACCGTGGCGCCCTGCTCCTGGGCCAGCCGGGCCGCGTGGAAGGCGATCGACTGGTCGGTGAGCACACCCGTGACGAGGATGCGCTTGCCGGCCAAAAGTCCCGTCGATGCCGCACCATCGCCATCAATGCCCCATTCCCATGCCACCGTCGACCGGCACGACCGCGCCGGTGATGTACGCCGCCTCGTCGCTGGCGACCCACCTCACGACCCCGGCGACCTCCTCGGACGAGGCGTACCGCCCGAGCGGAATCTGCTTGAGATAGTTCGCCTGCGTCTCGTCACCAAGCACGGCCGTCATCTCCGTCTCGACGAGGCCAGGCGCGACGACGTTGGCGGTGATGCTGCGCGAGCCAAGCTCGCGGGCGAGCGACCGCGCCATGCCGACGAGGCCGGCCTTGCTGGAGGCGTAGTTGACCTGCCCCGCAGACCCGAGCAGCCCGGCCACGCTCGAGATGAAGATGATGCGGCCGCGGCGCAGCCGCAGCATGCCGCGAGCCGCCCGACGGGCCACCCGGAACGAGCCGGCAAGGTTGGTCTGCAGCACCGACTCGAAGTCCTCGTCGCTCATCCGCAACACCAGCGTGTCGCGCGTGATGCCGGCGTTGGCGACGACAACCTCGACCGGACCATGCGCGGCCTCCACCTCGGCGAAGGCACCGTCGACGGATGCGGTGTCTGTGACGTCGGCTTTCACCCACAGGACGCCGTCGACCTCGGGCGGCTCTCCGCTGCGGTAGGTCGCCGCAACCTTGTCACCGCCCGCCGCGAAGGCCCGTACGATCGCCAGCCCGATGCCGCGGTTGCCGCCGGTGACGAGCACGGAACGGCTCACCCAGACCTCCTCGGTGCGTCTCCTGTCCGGTCGCGCCGACGCTAGTGGTTACCACCGCGTACGGACGAACCGGGTCACGGCTCCTCGAGCCGAAAGCCCACCTTCATCCCCACCTGGAAGTGCTCGACGTGTCCCTCGAGGATCTGCCCGCGGATCTCCGTGACCTCGAACCAGTCGAGGTGCCGCAGTGTCTGGGCCGCCCGGCCGATGGCGTTGCGGATGGCGCCGTCGACGCCGTCCGGCGACGTGCCCACGATCTCGGTGACGCGGTACGTGCGGTTCGACATAACCCCTCCCTCTGCTCGAACTCGTGAGTCGATCATCCTCTACTTAGTCGGTCGCGCTCGGCTCCACACCAAAGAACGGTGCGTCGCCTCGCCGCTCGATCCGGACTACCGTGGAACCGGCCACAGGAGGCACCAGGCATGGCGCATCCGCGCGACGTACCGATGATCACCACCGCGCAGCGCGGCCGGCAGGCCGACGCCGACACGCGGCTGCGCCGCTACCTGGTGTTGATGGGCATCCGCATCGTGTGCATCATCCTCGCGGTGGTCGTGCCGGGGTGGCCGAAGGTGATCTTCATCGTGGGCGCCGTGGCGTTGCCCTACCTGGCCGTCGTCGTGGCCAACGCGCGGGACAGTCGCCACGAGTCCGGGGCCACGTCATTCGCCGGACCCGACACGTCGCAAGGTCCGCCGCAGATCCCGCCCACCCACGGGTGTGAGAACGCTCTCACCGCCGCTTTCGGAAGCAACCTTTCCTCAAAAGCGACTTCGTGCAATACTCGCGATCACGCGTCCCGTATCCCCCGTCGGAACGCGTCGTGAGTGCCGGGTGGCTTCCCCCGTAGCCACCCGGCATTCACTTTCCCGCAACGTTTCTGCGGATGATCTCCAGACAGGCGTGGACCCACCGGCCCCGATATCTCAGGGTCGCGAAACGCGTCAGCCGCCGATCGCGCTCATGGGCCGGTCAGGCTGGAGGAACGACGGGTCGTCGATGCCGTGACCTGCGCGCTTGCCGCGCACGGCGGCGCGCCAGCGGGTCGCCAGCTCGGCGTCGCTCGCCCCGGCCCGCAGCGGCCGATCGCAGATCGGACTCCTCGCGGGCGAACAGGCAGTTGCGCACCTGCCCGTCGGCGGTCAGCCGCACCCGGTCGCAGTCGCCGCAGAACGGCCTGGTCACCGACGCGATGATCCCCACCCGGGCCGGTCCCCCGTTGACGAGGAACCGCTCCGCCGGCGCGCTCCCCCGCAGCTCGGACGGCTCGCCCACCAGGTCGAACTCCCGCGACAGCGACTCCAGCGTCTCGGCCGCCGTGACCATGCTCGACCGGTCCCAGCCATGCTGCGGATCGAGCGGCATCTGCTCGATGATGCGCAGCTCGTAGCCGCGCTCGAGGCACCACCGCAGCAGCGCAGGCGCCTCGTCCTCGTTGATGCCGCGCAGCAGCACCGCGTTGACCTTCACGGGGCGGAGCCCGGCCGCGTCGGCCGCGGCAAGCCCCTCGAAGACGTCGGTGAGCCGGTCGCGATGCGTGATGGCCGCGAACCGCTGCGGATCGAGGGTGTCGAGCGAGACGTTGACGCGGTCGAGCCCGGCGTCCCGCAACGCCTCGGCAGTCTTGGCCAGGCCGAGGCCATTGGTGGTGAGCGACAGCTCCGGACGCGGCGTCAGCTCGGCGCAGGCCGCCACGATGCCGACAAGACCGGGTCGCAGCATCGGCTCGCCGCCGGTGAACCGGACCTCCCGGACCCCCAGCTGCTCGACGGCCACCCGCACCAACCGCACGATCTCGTCGTCGGTGAGCAGTTCGGGCTTTGGCAGCCACGCGAGCCCCTCGACCGGCATGCAGTAGGTGCACCGCAGGTTGCACCTGTCGGTCAGCGAGACCCGCAGGTCTGTCGCGATCCGTCCGAACCGGTCGACGAGCACCGGCGCCACCTCCAGTAGTTCGGTCTCGCTCGGCTCCACACCAAAGAACGGTGCGTCGCCTCGCCGATCCATGATCGCGACCCCGTGAGGCCGTATGCCGTCGGGCTACCGTCACCAACGTGCTCCGCCTGCTTCGTCAGCCCCGCTGGATCGCGCTTCTGCTGCTGGTCCTGGTGCTGGTGCCGTCGTTCGTACGGCTGGGGGTCTGGCAGTTCGACAAGTACGAGCGACGCTCGGCCGAGGCGGACGCGATCGAGGCCAATACGCAACGCGACCCCGTGCCCGTCGATGACCTCCTCACCGCGGGCACTTCCCTGCCGGATTCGGCCGAATGGACACCGGTGACGGCCGAGGGACGCTATGACACCGACGAGCAGCTGCTCGTGCGCTACCGGTCGCTGGAGGGTCAGCAGGGGTTTCACGTCCTTGTTCCGCTCGTCACGGCCGACGGGACTGCCCTGCTCGTCGACCGCGGCTTCATCCCGCGCGATCTCCGGGCGGCAGTTCCGACTGCACCGGCCCCGCCGAGCGGGGAGGTGACGATCATCGGCCGTGCGCGGCAGAGCGAGAGCGGTCGCGGCACCGGAGAGGACGAGCGGACAGGCACGATCCGCTTCATCGACGTCGACGCACTCGCCGGCGAGCTGCCCTACCCCGTGTACGGCGCATGGGTCGAGCTCCTCGCCGAGGACCCGGCGGCCGCCGATCCCCCGCAGCAGATCCCCGAGCCTGCCCCGGGCACCGGACCGCACCTGATCTACGCGGTGCAGTGGTGGCTTTTCGCCGCCGTGGCGCCGGTCGGGTTCTTCCTACTGCTGCGCAGCGAGGCGCGGCTGCATCGCAACGAGGGATCGAGCGAGCCAACGCTCGACCGCGTCAACCCCTCCCGTTGATCATGGACTACTGCACCACGGGTCAGCTGATCAGTGGTGCACTACTCCATGATCAACCGGGCGAACCGGGTCAGGCCGGGACGGCTGACTCGTCCTTGGTGGCGAACTGGGTGCGGTAGAGGTCCGCGTAGAGGCCACCCGCGCCGACAAGCTGCGCGTGCGTGCCCCGCTCGATGATGCGGCCGTCGTCGACGACGAGGATCTGATCGGCGCCGCGCACGGTCGACAGCCGGTGCGCAACAACCAGCGACGTACGACCAATCAGCGCGGCGTCGAGCGCATGCTGCACGGCGACCTCCGACTCGGAGTCGAGGTGCGCGGTCGCCTCGTCGAGCACCACGATGCGTGGCTGCTTGAGCAGGAGCCGGGCGATCGCGATGCGCTGCTTCTCGCCCCCGGACAGGCGGTACCCGCGATCACCGACGACCGTGTCGAGGCCGTCCGGCAAAGAGGTCACGAGATCGAACACCTGGGCCGCGCGCAGCGCTTCGAGGAGATCCGGCTCGGCCGCCTCAGGGCGCGCATAGAGCAGGTTGGCGCGGATCGTGTCGTGGAACAGATGCGCGTCCTGCGTGACCACACCGATAGCCCCGTGCAGCGACTGCTGTGTGACGTCGCGTACGTCCTGCGCGCCGACCCGGACGGCTCCCCCGTCGACGTCGTACAACCGCGACACCAGGTGCGTGATCGTGGACTTGCCAGCTCCCGAAGGCCCGACGAGGGCCACGAGTTCGCCCGGCTCGGCGACGAAGCTCGACGTCGTGCAGCACTTGCACGCCGCCCGAGCGGTCCTTGGTCGCCACGGCCTCGAGCGACGCCAGCGATACGTCCTCCGCAGCCGGGTAGCCGAAGTCGACATGGTCGAACTCGACGCGTGACGCCCGCGGGTCGAGGGCGACCGCGCCGGGCTTGTCGTCAACGAGCGGCTTGAGGTCGAGCACCTCGAAGATGCGGTCGAAGCTCACGAGCGCGGTCATCACGTCGATGCGTACGTTGGACAGCGCGGTCAGCGGTCCATACAGCCGACCGAGCAGCGCGGTCAGTGCGAGCAGCGTGCCCACCGTCAGGGAGCCATCGATCGCAAGCACGCCGCCGAGCCCGTAGACGAGCGCGGTCGCCAGACTCGCCACGAGCATGAGGGACACGATGAACACGGTGTTGCTCATCGCGATCCTGATCCCGATGTCACGGACGCGCCCGGCGCGGCTGGAGAACTCGTCGCTCTCCTCGCCGTAGCGCCCGAACAGCTTGACCAGCAGCGCCCCCGCGACGTTGAACCGCTCGGTCATCGTCGTGCTCATGTCGGCGTTGAGCTCCATCTGCTCGCGCGCCAACGCCTGCAGGCGGCGCCCGAACAACTTGGCGGGAACCAAGAAGATCGGCAACAGCACCAACAGGATCAGCGTGAGCTGCCACGACAGAATCGCCATCGTCACACCGACGATGACGAAGGTGATCACGTTGGACACGACGTTGGACAGCACCGAGGTGAACGCCTGCTGAGCACCGATCACGTCGTTGTTGAGCCGTGACACGAGAGCCCCGGTCTGGGTGCGCGTGAAGAAGGCGACCGGCTGACGCTGCACGTGGTCGAAGACTTCGCTGCGCAGATGATGGATGAGGCCCTCACCGATGCGCGAGGAGTACCACCGCTGGGCAACAGTGAGCGCCGCGTCCAGCAGCGCAATCAGAGCGACGATGAGAGCGAGCCGTACGACCAACGCACTGTCGCCCTCCAGCACCCCGTCGTCAACGAGGCGCTTGAGCAGCAGGGGCGTGGCGGCCACGAGCGCCGCATCGATCACCACGAGGACGAGGAAGCCGGCGATCTCGCGGCGGTAGGGCCGCGCATAGCTCATGACGCGCCGCACGGTGCCCGGGGCCAGCTTCTTCTTGACGGAATCACCGTCGCGCATCGAGCGCAGCATCATCCAGCTGCTGTGCCCCATCATCGCCACGGCGCGCGCCTCCTTGACCTCAGGTGAGCAACATCCACAAAAGCCCCTTGCTTCCCTCTCTCACCGCCAAGTTTGCGCTCGGCGAACAAACTGGTACGCTCGTACCAGTCGGTTGGTACGGATGTACCACTCCCCTACGTTTGCAGAGGTGCTGATCATGGCCTGGGCCTTGCTCGTCGTGGCCGGGGTACTCGAGACCGTCTTCGCCATTGCCCTCAAGGCAAGCGATGGCTTCAGCCGGCTCGTCCCCTCGCTGGTCTTCGCCGTGGCCTCGGTCGGCAGCTTTGGCCTGCTCACGATTGCCTTGCGGACCCTCCCGGTTGGCACGGCCTACGCGATCTGGACGGGGATCGGCGCGTTCGGCACCGCTGCCCTTGGCATGATCGTCTTCCACGAGCCAGCTACCGCCGGTCGCCTGACGTGCTTGGCCCTCATCGTCTCGGGGGTCATCGGCCTCAAGGTGCTGGGCGGCGGCCACTGACCAGGCAGGACAACACCGTGACCAGATCCGAGAGCGCGGCACGGCACGACACCGCGCGCGGGCAGGCGCGCCGGGCGGCCCTTGTCGCGGCCGCCGCTCAAGTGCTGCGTGACGACGGCTTCGCCGGTCTGACGCATCGGGCGGTCGCGACCCGCGCCGACCTTCCGCTCGCAGCCACCACCTATTACTTCGCCTCGCGCGACGAGCTTGTCGCCGAGGCTGTGCGGGCGCTGTGCCAGCAGCAGCTGACGGCCTCGCGGACCCGGCTCGCTGAGCTGTCGGCCGGGCGCTACTCCCGGGCTGAAGGAGCGCGCGCCGTGCTTCGAGTGGTCACCGGGGTGCCGGCTCGGCAAGACTCGTCGGCCGAGTTGCTCACCACGTACGAGCGCTATGTGCAGGCCGGCCGCGACCCGGCACTACGGCCGATGGTCATCGAATGGAACAGGCAGCTGGCCGACCTCGTGCTGCAGGCGCTGCGTCGCACTCATCCCGCGGTCGTGGCCGACGCGACCCTCGGTCGACTAGTCCTCGCGGTCGCCGATGGTCTGCTGCTCACTGCGCTCGTCGAGGGTGCCGACAACCCCGTCGAGGCGGTCGCCGAACCGCTGGCGCGGCTCTTCGGCACCCTCATCCGCTGAGCAGGCTCAAACCTTCTTCTTGCCCCGCGTGGCTCCGCCCCGACCGCGCAGCTCGACACCGGTCTCGGAGAGGATCCGGTGCACGAAGCCGTACGAGCGACCCGTGGAGTCGGCGAGTGCTCGAATGCTCTGGCCACCCTCGTACTTCTTGCGCAGCTCGGTGGCCAGCTTGTCGCGCTGCTGCCCGCTGATCCGGGCGCCCTTAGCCAGTTTCTCGGCCACGCGTCCCTCCTGGCGACGTCGGCCCTGCATACCTCGCCCATGATCCACCTGAGTCGGCGGCACCGCCACCGGAACACGATCAGCCCGCTGCACCGGCTCTCAGGCGAGCGCGATGAGGTCGGCGTAGTCGGCTCCCCAGAGGTCCTCGACCCCGTCTGGCAGCAGCAGCACGCGCTCGGGAGCGAGCGCGTCGACCGCGCCCTCGTCGTGCGTCACGAGCACGATGGCGCCCTTGAACGTGCGCAGCGCACCGAGGATCTCTTCGCGCGATGCGGGGTCGAGGTTGTTGGTCGGCTCGTCGAGCAGCAGCACGTTGGCGCTCGACACGACAAGCGTCGCAAGTGCAAGCCGCGTCTTCTCGCCACCGGACAGCACGCGCGCGGGCTTGTCGACGGCATCGCCGGAGAACAGGAACGATCCGAGCACGCGCCGCGCCTCGACCTCGGGCAGATCCGGCGCCGCCGACTGCATGTTCTGCAGCACCGTGCGCTCGGTGTCGAGCGTCTCGTGCTCCTGCGCGTAGTAGCCGACCTTCAAGCCATGGCCCGGCATCGACCATGCCGGTGTCGGGCGCGTCGACTCCGGCGAGGATGCGCAGCAGTGTGGTCTTGCCGGCACCGTTGAGCCCCAGGATGACAACGCGCGACCCGCGGTCGATCGCCAGGTCGACGTCGGTGAAGACCTCCAACGAGCCGTACGACTTCGACAGCTCACGTGCGGTGAGCGGCGTCTTGCCGCTCGGCGCCGGATCGGGGAAGCGAATCTTCGCGACACGGTCGGAGCGACGCGCGGAGTCGAGCCCGGCGAGAAGCCGGTCGGCGCGCTTGTCCATGTTTTGCGCGGCCGTCGCCTTGGTGGCCTTGTAGCGCATGCGGTCGGCCTGGGCCTTGAGTGCCGACGCCTTCTTCTCGGCGTTGGCCCGCTCGCGCGCGCCGGCGCCGCTCGTCGGTCTCGCGCTGGGTGAGGTAGGCCTTCCAGCCCACGTTGTAGAGATCGAGCGCCGCCCGGTTGGCGTCGAGGTGGAACACGCGGTTGACCGTGGCATCGAGCAGCTCGACGTCGTGGCTGATGACGACGAGCCCACCCTTGTAGGACCGCAGGAAGTCACGCAACCAGGTGATCGAGTCGGCATCGAGGTGGTTGGTCGGCTCGTCAAGCAGCAGTGTCTGCGCATCGGAGAAGAGGATGCGGGCGAGCTCCACTCGGCGCCGCTGACCGCCGGACAGCGTCCGCAACGGCTGGCCGAGCACCCGGTCTGGCAGGCCGAGGCTGGCGGCGATCGACGCGGCCTCGCTCTCGGCGGCGTACCCGCCCTTGGCGAGGAACTCCGTCTCCAACCGTCCGTACCGCCGCATGCCGCGCTCGTGCGTGTCCAGGTCGGCCGACGCCATCTGCTGCTGGGCCGTTGCCAGGTCATGGAGGACGCTGTCGAGACCGCGCGCGGACAGAATGCGGTCACGGGCCATGACGTCGAGGTCGCCGGTGCGCGGGTCCTGCGGCAGGTAGCCGACGGCCCCCGACCGGGTCACCGTGCCAGAAGCAGGCTGGGCCTCGCCCGCGAGGATCTTGGTGAGTGTCGTCTTGCCGGCGCCGTTGCGGCCCACGAGCCCGACCTTGTCGCCGGCGCCGACCCGGAACGTGGCCTCCTCGAGCAGGATGGCCGCGCCGGCGCGCACCTCGACAGTGGTTACGGTGATCATTTTTGGGGAAGACTCCGGGTCGGGGCTCGGGGTGCTACGTGAATGTCGGCGGGCAGTGTCACGGCGACCCGGGCAGCATGGATCCCATGGTATCGAGGCGGGCCCGCGGACCGGCGCGCCCGGAGGTGCGGAGGCGGTCATGAAGTTCAATCGCCGCGCAAAGCTCGACACCGACCAGGTGAGCGACCGGCGCGGCGGCGTGTCCGGTCGGACGATGGCCGTGGGT
Source organism: uncultured Actinomycetota bacterium (assembly GCA_963757805.1). GTDB lineage: Bacteria > Actinomycetota > Actinomycetes > Jiangellales > Jiangellaceae > CAVWSM01. The sequence goes on from CAVWSM010000006.1 coordinate 298,391, forward strand.
GGCGGCGTCGGCGGCATCCTCGTGGCGCTCATCGCGCTTTTCACCGGCCAGAACGTCGATTTCGGCGGCGGTGGTGGTGACGACCAGGCGACCACGAGCCAGGCGGGCAGCCTCGAGTCGCAGTGCCAGACAGGAGCCGACATCGAGACCAACCCGGAGTGCCGGTTCGTGGCCTACGTCACCTCGGTGCAGGACTTCTGGGACGCCGAGTTCGCCCGTCGCGGTGGCCGCTACACGCCGGCGGTGACGAACGTGTTCTCCGGCGGGGTGCAGACCGCGTGCGGTGCGGCATCGTCGTCGTCCGGCCCGTTCTACTGCCCGGGTGACCAGGAGGTCTACCTCGACCTCAACTTCTTCGCCACGATGGAGCAGCAGTTCGGCGGCGGTAGTGGCGACTTCGCGGAGGCCTACGTGCTCGCGCACGAGTACGGCCACCACGTCCAGAACCTCACCGGCCAGATGGATCGCGTCCGGACTCAGCAGGGTGCCACGTCCGACGCCGTACGGCTGGAGCTGCAGGCCGACTGCTATGCCGGCATCTGGGCGCGACACGCCACGCAGACGCCCGACGAGGAAGGCAACATCCTCATCACCGAGCTCGACCAGCAGGACATCACGCGAGGGCCTCGACGCGGCGCGCGTTGTCGGCGACGACTACATCCAGGAGCGGTTCCAGGGCACGGTCTCACCGGAGACCTGGACCCACGGGTCGTCCGAGAAGCGCCAGCAGTGGTTCGCGCGGGGGTTCCAGACCGGCCGGATGGAGTCTTGCGACACCTTCTCCGGCAACATCTGAGCCTCGCGCCGGCCCCATCCGGCCGCCCCGTGATCTTGAAGGATCGCCCGTCCCCTGACACGGAGGATCCTTGCGCGATCAGGTGGTAGCGGCTCCGTCACGGTTATCTGCACGGCTCGGGCCTGATCGACGGACTTCTCCAGGACGTCGCGGCGTGGGTCCGGCACGTCCAGCCGGCGGTCCACCCACTTCTCCGCCAGTGGAGCGAGCCTACGGTCCGTGCGGACCGCGTCGAGCAGCAGTCGGTCCCCGCCCCCGACGATCGCGTCGAGGGGCGCGTCTGCCAGGAGCCGTACGGCTTGCTCCACCACCTCTTCGACGAGGACCGCTACCTGGCCCGCGCGGCGGCGGGCGTACCGCTGCTGGGACCAACCACCGGCGGCGGTTCTGCTCTGGACGTACTTGGTGCCCACCTTCGACGCCGTCAGGCGGCGCCCCTGGGTTACACCCACGGCGAAGCCTCCACGACGGACGAGCACGAGGCCGACGCGGCGGTCTTTCGAGGCATGCTCAAGCAACCCGCCGAACGGGAGGGAGTCGTCGACCAACAGCGGCGGGAAGGGCACGAGGCACTCCGCCACGGCGCCGTCAGCCGCGGACACGGTCACTGTCTCCGCGCCGGCCACCCACGAGAGCTCACCGTGCCGCTGCGCGAAACGGTCCAGCCAGCCAGGCAGTCGCTCGGGCGACACCGCGATCACCAAGAACCTCCTCGCCACCGGCAGCTGAGAATGACCACGTTCAGCAGGCCTTTCCCCGCACCACTAGGCATGCAGGCCTGGTGGTGCGTGGAATGTCCTGGTGGTGGCGTGGCCAAGCTTGCGGAACAGCTCGCGTGTCGGGTCGCCGCGCCGCGTTAGCTGGGCAGATCCTGCGGCTCGTCGTCCTCCTGAAGCACGCGGCGCAGGAACTCGCGAGTGCGGTTGTGCTTCGGCTTGGTCAGCACGTCGCGCGGGTGGCCGGTCTCGACGACGACCCCGCCGTCCATGAAGACCAGGCCGTCGCCGACCTCCTTGGCAAAGCCCATCTCATGGGTGACCACGACCATGGTCATACCCGACAACGCGAGGTCTCGCATCACGTCGAGCACCTCGCCCACGAGCTCGGGGTCGAGCGCCGACGTCGGCTCGTCAAAGAGCATCAGCTTGGGTTCCATCGCCAGCGCGCGGGCGATCGCAACGCGCTGCTGCTGACCGCCGGAGAGCTGGGCCGGGTAGGAGGTCGTACGGTCGCCAAGTCCCACGCGGTCCAGCAGCTTCTGTGCCCGCTCGCGGCACGACGACTTTTGACTCCTTCTTGACGCGAAGCGGCGCCTCCATGACGTTCTCGATCGCCGTGAGGTGCGGGAAGAGGTTGAACCGCTGGAAGACCATGCCCACGTCCTGGCGCTGGCGGGCGATCTGCTTCTCGCCCAGCTCGTGCAGCTTGCCGCCACGCTCGATGTAGCCGACGAGCTCGCCGTCGACCGACAGCCGCCCGGAATTGATCTTCTCCAGGTGGTTGATGCAACGCAGGAAGGTCGACTTGCCAGAGCCCGACGGCCCGATGATGACGAAGACCTTGCGGGGCGCCACCTCGAGGTCGATGCCCTTGAGCACCTCGAGCCGGCCGAACGACTTGTGCACCTGCTCGGCGCGGACCATCGGCTGCGTGATCGTGTCAGCGCTCAATGCAGGCCTCCCACTGCCGCGGCCTTCTGCGCGGCCTCAAGCTGCCGATCGGACATCTGGCCGAACCCACGGCCGAACCGCTTCTCGAGGAAGTATTGCCCGACCATCAGCAGGCTGGTGAGCGCGAGGTACCACAGGGTAGCCGCCACGTACATAGGGAACACCTGGAACGTGCGGCTGCCGATGGCGCGTAGCTGGAAGAACAGCTCGTTGGTTACCGGGACGAAGGCGAGCAGCGACGTGTCCTTCAGCATGGCGATCGTTTCGTTGCCCGTCGGCGGCACGATCACCCGCATCGCCTGCGGCAGCACGATCCGGCGCATCGTCAGCGAGCGGCGCATGCCGAGCGCCTGGGCCGCTTCAGCCTGCCCCGGGTCGATCGAGGTGATGCCGGCGCGGACGATCTCGGCCATGTAGGCGCCCTCGGACAGCGCCAGGCCGAGCAGTCCGGCCACGAAGCCGGTGATCAGGTCGCGGGCGTCGATGCCGTAGATCTCGCCGTCCAGATCGATGCCGAACAGGTCCCCGATCTGGCAGTCGAATGGCAGACCGAACGAGAACCGCGAGTACAAGATCCCGAGGTTGGCGAACAGGAGCAGCAGCACGATGCGTGGGACGGCGCGGAAGAACCACGTGTAGAGCCAGGCGATGTCCTCGACAGGATCGGGTTCGGTGACAGCCGCATGATCGCGACGACGATGCCCGATCGCGACGCCGAGGACCATGGCGAGGACGGTCATGATCACGACGCGATCGAGCGCCTCTCAGGACAGGTTCGCTGAACATGTTGTCGAACATGAACTCCCACTGGAACGCATCGTTCGTGAGCAGCATGTGGACGAACATCGCCGTAAGGATGGCGATGACGCCGATGGCGACCCAACGCCATGGATGGCGGACCGGCAGCGCCTGGATCGGTTTGGGCGGTGCCGGACGCTCGGTGAGTGTCGGAGGTCATGCCGGTCAGGGTGTCGGGGTGACCTGCGGGTTGTCGATAGCGCCGCCCTCAACGCCCCACTCGGTGAGGATCTGCTCGTAGGTGCCGTCCTCCATCAGTGCCTGCAGCGCGGCGACGATCGCCTCACCGAACTCGGTCTCGCCCTTGTTGAGCACGTAGCCGTATGGGGCCGCGTCATAGATGTCGCCGAGCAGCTCGAGCTGGCCACCCGTCTGCGCGACCGCGTAGGCCATGACCGGCGAGTCGGCGAGCACGGCGTCGTCCTTGCCCGTGACGACAGCGCCGTGGCCTCGTCCTGGCCCTGGTAGGGCTCGATCGTGATCGCCGGGTTCCCCGCGCTCGTGCAGGCCTGGTCGCGGACCGGCAGGTCGTCGGTGTGCTGGACCGTGTCGGCCTGGACGGCCACCTTCTTGCCGCAGGCGTTGTCGGGGTCGACGTCGGCAGGGTTGCCCGACTGCACGGCCCACTGGGTGCCGGCGTTGAAGTAGCTGATCATCTCGGCCTGCTCGAGCCGGTCAGGGTTGATGGTGAACGACGAGACACCGATCTCGTACCTGCCGGACTGCACGCCCGGGATGATCGCGTCGAAATCCCCGTTCTCCCACTCGGTCTCCAGGCCGAGCTTGGCCGCAACCGCGTCGAAAAGCTCGACGTCCCAGCCGATGACGGTCGCGCCATCGGTGTCGAGGAACTCGTTCGGCGCGTAGGACGCGTCGGTGCCGACGGTGATCACGCCGTCTTCCTTGATCGCGTCCGGCACCATGGCCGCTAGCTCGGAGTCTCCGGTCGCGGCCGGCGACTCCGCGGTGCTGGTGTCGTCATCATCGTCGCCGCCACAAGCGGCCAGCCCGAGGGCGAGAACGACTGCGCCCGCAATGAGCGAGGGCCGACGGCGGGTCGAGAACAGGGTGCGCATGACAGTCTCCAGGTCGTGCGTACTGACGTTGACCGGCGTTCCGCCGCCGGTGGCGGCCGCACGATCATCGCTGACCTGGAAATCCTGTCACCAGATAGGACAATCCACCGCGTCGGCTAGCGTGCGAGACTGGCACAAATCGGTAACGGACCGGCCACGGCGGGGCCGTTGGTCGTCCCGGAGAGTCGGGTCAGACGTTGAAGCCGAGCGCCCGCAGCTGCTCGCGACCCTCGTCGGTGATCTTGTCGGGGCCCCACGGCGGCATCCACACCCAGTTGATGCGGAAGTCGTCGACGAGCCCGTCGAGCGCGCTCCGTGTCTGGTCCTCGATCACGTCGGTGAGCGGGCAGGCGGCGCTGGTCAGCGTCATGTCGATCGTGGCGATGCGGTCGTCGATCTGGATGTCGTAGACGAGCCCGAGGTCGACGACGTTGATGCCGAGCTCGGGGTCGACGACGTCGCGCAGAGCCTCGGTCAAGTCGTCGAGCGAAGAGCTGGTCGTCTCGGTCATATCCGTCTCCTTCATCCCTTTCAGCGTACGTCGACCTGCGCCACAGCGTCCTTGAACGCCATCCAGGCCAGCAGCGCGCACTTGATCCGCATTGGGTACTGGGCGACCCCAGCAAAAGCCACGCCGTCCTCGAGGAGGTCCTCGTCAGGCTCGACCTGGCCCTTGCCGGTCACCAGACCATGGAACGCGTCATAGCGACCTAGCGCTTCCCGCAGCGGCCGGCCGGTCACCAGGTCGGTGAGCACAGACGCCGACGCCTGGCTGATCGAGCAACCTTGCCCCTCGTACGACACGTCCTCGACGATGCCGTCGGCGCAGCCGGCACGCGCAGCGTCACCTCGTCGCCGCAGGTCGGGTTGACGTGGTGGACCTCGGCGTCGAAGGGCTCGCGCAGCCCACGACCGTGCGGGTTCTTGTAGTGGTCCAGGATGATCTCCTGGTACATCGCGTCGAGCGCCGCCATCACGCGACCCCGAAGTAGCGCTGTGCCTTGGCGATCGCCGCGACCAGCGCGTCGACGTCGGCCGTGTCGTTGTAGAGGTAGAACGACGCGCGCGTCGTCGCAGCCACCCCGAACGCTCGGTGCAGCGGCCACGCGCAGTGGTGTCCCACGCGCACCGCGACGCCCTCGCCGTCGAGCAGCTGACCCACGTCGTGCGCGTGGATGCCGTCGACGACGAACGCGACCGTGGCGCCGCGCGCTCGGTCGTGGTGGGGCCGATGATGCGTACGCCGGGAAGCGAGCCGACGGCGTCGAGCGCGTACGCCGCGAGCGCGTGCTCGTGCGCGGCAACGGCATCCATGCCGACGCCCGAGAGGTAGTCGCAGGCCGCCGCGAGCCCGACCGCCTGCGCCGCCATCGGCACACCGGCCTCGAACCGCTGCGGCGGCGGCGCGAACGTCGAGCGCTCGATGTGGACGACCTCGATCATCGACCCGCCGGTCAGGAACGGCGGCATCGCCTCGAGAAGCGAGCGCCGGCCCCAGAGCACGCCGACCCCGAGCGGGCCGAGCATCTTGTGGCCACTGAAGACCGCGAAGTCGACACCCAAGCGCGTGCACGTCGACGGGCAGGTGCGGCACCGACTGAGCCGCGTCGAGGACGACCAGCGCGCCCACCTCGTGCGCGCGGGCCACGAGCAGCTCGACCGGGTTGACCGTGCCGAGCACGTTGGACTGGTGGGCGAACGCGAACACCTTGGTCCGCGGCGTCACGACGTCGTCAAGGTTCGACAGTTCGAGCCGACCTTCAGCCGTCACGGACAGCCACCGCAGCGTCGCGCCGGTGCGCTCGCAGAGCTGCTGCCACGGTACGAGGTTGGCGTGGTGCTCCATCTCGGTCACGACGACCTCGTCGCCCGGTCCGAGTCGGAACCGCTCTGCCTCAACGGACCCCGCGGTCGCAGCGTTGCTCATCGCATAGGCGACGAGGTTGACGCCCTCGGTGGCGTTCTTGGTGAAGACGACCTCGCCCTCGTCGGCGCCAATGAACCCCGCGATGGTGCGCCGCGCCGACTCGTAGGCGTCGGTGGCCTCCTCGGCCAGCTGGTGCGCGCCGCGGTGCACCGCCGCGTTGTGCCGCTCGTAGAACTCGCGCTCGGCGTCGAGGACCGACCGCGGCTTCTGCGAGGTCGCACCGCTGTCGAGGTAGACGAGCCGCTTGCCGTCGCGGACCGTGCGGCTCAGCAGCGGGAAGTCGGCCCGGACCCGCTCGACGTCCAGCAGCTGATTCGACGCAACGCTACGTTGCGTCGAACCTATCGACGCAGGGTGTCGCTGTGTCGAAATAGCCACGGCTGCTCAGGCTCCCGACTTGACGTACGACTCGTAGCCTTCAGACTCGAGCTTCTCGGCGAGCTCCGGCCCGCCCTCCTCGGCGATGCGGCCGTCGACGAAGACGTGCACGAAGTCGGGCTTGATGTAGCGCAGGATGCGCGTGTAGTGCGTGATGAGCAGCGACGCCCTTGTCACCGCGCGCGGCGAACCGGTTGACGCCCTCGGACACGACGCGCAGCGCGTCGATGTCGAGACCGGAGTCGGTCTCGTCGAGGACCGCGACCTTGGGGTCGAGCAGCTCGAGCTGCAGGATCTCGTGGCGCTTCTTCTCGCCGCCGGAGAAGCCGGCGTTGAGGTCGCGCTCGGCGAACGCCGAGTCCATCGCCAGGTCGTCCATGGCCTGCTTGACGTCCTTGACCCACGTGCGCAGCTTGGGCGCCTCGCCGGCGACCGCGGTCTTGGCGCTGCGCAGGAAGTTGGACACCGAGACGCCGGGCACCTCGACGGGGTACTGCATGGCGAGGAACAGCCCGCGGCGGGCCCGCTCGTCGACCGTCATCGAGAGCACGTCCTCGCCGTCGAGCGTGACGGTGCCGCCGGTGATCTTGTACTTCGGGTGGCCGGCGAGCGAGTAGGCCAGAGTCGACTTGCCCGACCCGTTGGGGCCCATGATCGCGTGGATCTCGCCGCCATGGATGGTGAGGTCGACGCCGCGGAGGATCTCCTTGGGGCCGTTCTCCGTCTCCACGGAGACGTGCAGGTCGCGGATCTCGAGAGTGGCCATCAGGCGGTCTGCTCCTGGTTCATATTCGGTTCGATTGGCAGCGGGTGCTCGACGTCGACGAGCACGTCGTCGCCGTCGATCTTCACGGGGTAGACAGGGACGGGCTTGACTGCGGGCAGGCCGGTCGGCTGCCCGGTCGCGAGGTCGAAGCGGGAGCCGTGCAGCCAGCACTCGATCTCGCCGTCCTCGACCTCGCCCTCGGACAGCGACACCTCGGCGTGCGAGCAGATGTCGTAGATCGCGTAGACCTCGCCATCGCTGCGGACGACCGACACAGGCACGTCGTCGATCTCGACGCGTACGGCGCCCTCGTCGGGCACGTCAGCGAGCGCACAGGCACGCGCAAAGGCTCTGACTCATGCCAGCGTCTCCGTCGAGCTCGCGCTCGACCTGCTCGATCAGCCGCTGCTGCAGCTCGGGCACGCCGATCTGGTTGATGAGCGAGGCGAAGAAGCCACGGACGACGAGGCGGCGGGCCTCCTCGGCCGGGATGCCGCGCGACTGCAGGTAGAACAGCTGCTCGTCGTCGAAGCGCCCGGTCGCGCTGGCGTGGCCGGCGCCCTGGATCTCGCCGGTCTCGATCTCCAGGTTGGGTACGGAGTCGGCGCGCGCCCCGTCGGTGAGGACGAGGTTGCGGTTGAGCTCGTAGGTCTCGATGCCGATCGCGGACGGGCGGATGAGCACGTCGCCGATCCAGACGGTGTGCGCGTCCTTGCCCTGCAGCGCGCCCTTGTAGGTCACGTGGCTGCGGCACCGCGGCGTCGCGTGGTCGACGAACAGCCGGTGCTCGAGGTGCTGCCCGGCGTCGGCGAAGTAGAGCCCGAGCAGCTCGACGTCGCCGCCGGTCGACTCGTAGTCGACGCTCGTGCCGATGCGCACGAGGTCGCCGCCGAACGACACCTCGACGTGCTTGAGCGTCGCGTCGCGGCCGACGTGTGCGTGGTGGTGCGACACGTGCGTGGCGTCGTCGGCCCAGTCCTGGATGCCGACGAACGTGAGGTGCGCGCCCTCGCGTACGACGATCTCGACGTTGTCGGCCAGCAGCGCCGAACCGCGGTGGTCGAGCACGACAACGCCCTGGCTGAACGGCTCGGCGATGACGACGACGTGGCCCGCGTTGGCTGCGTCGCGACCCTTGCCCTCGAGCGTCACGACCGTCGGTCGGGTCACCTGCGTGTCCTTGGGCAGCGTCACCACGAGCGTGGAGTCGGCGGCCGCCCACGCACGGGCGCTGACCCGGTCGGCCGGGACATAGCCCGAAGCGCCGCGCCGCGGGTCGTCGGCGCCGGTCTGCTCGACGCGCACCTCGTCGGGTGCCTCGATCGACACCACGTGCTGCCACTCGGCAAACTCGGCGTCAGCCTGCAACCCGTGCAGCCGCTTCAGCGGGGTGAACCGCCAGTCCTCCTCGCGCCCGGTCGGCACGGGGTGGTCGGCGACGTCGAACGACGCCAGCCGATGGAGAGAGCTGCCACCGTGCCCGATTTTGGCCCGGCCTTGGCGCCTCCGGCACCCTCTCCACCATGGCTGTGCGGCGCGACCTGGACAGGTCCGCTGGTCGTGCTGATGGTCGTACTCCCCTTCTAGTGCGCATGGCTTGTCGTCTCGGTGGTCGCGCTGACGTACGGCTGACTCAGCCGACGGCGCCTTCCATCTGCAGCTCGATCAGGCGGTTGAGCTCCAGCGCGTACTCCATCGGCAGCTCGCGGGCGATCGGCTCGACGAAGCCACGCACGATCATCGCCATCGCCTCGTCCTCGGTGAGCCCGCGGCTCATGAGGTAGAAGAGCTGGTCCTCGCTGACCTTGGAGACCGTGGCCTCGTGGCCCATGGAGACGTCGTCCTCGCGGACGTCGACGTAGGGGTAGGTGTCGGAGCGGCTGATGGTGTCGACCAGCAGCGCGTCGCACTTGACCGTGCTGGCGCTGTGCGAGGCGCCCTCCATCACCTGGACGAGACCGCGGTACGACGTACGGCCGCCGCCGCGCGCCACCGACTTGGAGATGATCGTGCTCGACGTGTGCGGCGCGAGGTGCACCATCTTGGCGCCGGCGTCCTGGTGCTGGCCCTCGCCGGCGAACGCGATCGACAGCGTCTCGCCCTTGGCGTGCTCGCCGATGAGGTAGATGGCGGGGTACTTCATCGTCACCTTGGAGCCGATGTTGCCGTCGATCCACTCCATGGTCGCGCCCTCGTGGGCGACGGCGCGCTTGGTCACCAGGTTGTAGACGTTGTTGGACCAGTTCTGGATGGTCGTGTAGCGGGCGCGGCCGCCCTTCTTGACGATGATCTCGACGACCGCGGAGTGCAGCGAGTCGCTGGAGTAGATCGGCGCGGTGCAGCCCTCGACGTAGTGCACGTAGGCGCCCTCGTCGACGATGATCAGCGTGCGCTCGAACTGGCCCATGTTCTCGGTGTTGATGCGGAAGTAGGCCTGCAGCGGGATCTCGACGTGGACGCCCTTGGGCACGTAGATGAACGAGCCGCCCGACCACACCGCCGTGTTGAGCGAGGCGAACTTGTTGTCGCCCGGCGGGATGACCGTGCCGAAGTATTCCTTGAACAGCTCGGGGTGCTCGCGCAGCCCGGTGTCGGTGTCGAGGAAGATGACGCCCTGCTCCTCCAGGTCCTCGCGGATCTGGTGGTAGACGACCTCCGACTCGTACTGCGCGGCCACACCGGCGACCAGGCGCTGCTTCTCCGCCTCGGGGATGCCGAGCCGGTCGTAGGTGTTCTTGATGTCGTCGGGCAGCTCGTCCCAGCTCGCCGCCTGCTTCTCGGTCGAGCGGACGAAGTACTTGATGTTGTCGAAGTCGATGCCCGAGAGGTCGGAGCCCCACGTCGGCATCGGCTTCTTGTCGAACAGCCGGAGCGCCTTGAGCCGCGTCTTGAGCATCCACTCCGGCTCGTTCTTGCGCGCGGAGATGTCCCTGACCACGTCCTCGTTGAGGCCGCGCTTGGCGGTGGCACCGGCGACGTCGGAGTCGGCCCAGCCGTATTCGTAACGACCGAGGCCTTCGACCCGCTCTTCGATCGAGGTGTGCGTGGTGCTCATGCTGTCGAGTCCTTCCGCGGCGCAGGGCCCTGCGCGCTGGTCGGGCCGGATATGGATGTCGTGTGCGGTGCATTGTGTGGAATATGCGTGGTGCAGACGCCGTCACCGTGCGCGATGGTGGCGAGCCGCTGGACATGGGTGCCGAGCAGCCGGGCGAAGACCTCGGTCTCGGCCTCGCACAGCTGCGGGAACTGCTCGGCGACGTGTGCCACCGGGCAGTGGTGCTGGCAGAGCTGCTCGCCGGTGCCCATCGGCGCCGCCTGCGCGGAGGCGGCGTAGCCGTCGGCGCTGAGGGCCGCGGCCAGGGCCTCGGTGCGGTTGTCGGCGGCCTCGACGAGCGGGCGGTAGCGCTCCTCGAGCACGCTCGACCCGCTGCCGGGCGAACTGCGCGACGAGCTCGGGGCCGCCCTGGTCGGCGAGGAACCGCAGCGCGCTCGGCGGCCAGGTCGTCGTAGGCCTGGTAGAACTCGTCGCGGCCGGCGTCGGTGAGGGCGAAGACCTTGGCCGGGCGGCCACGGCCGCGGTGGCCGTAGACCCGCTGCTCGCGGGCCTCCAGCACGCCTTCGGCGAGCAGGTTGTCGAGGTGGCGGCGGACCGCGGCGGCGGTCAGGCCGAGCCGCTCGGCCAGCGCCGATGCCGTGGACGGGCCGTGCTCGAGGATGTTGCGGGCGACCCGCTCACGGGTGCCGGTCTGCGCCTCGTCGACCGGGCCGACAAGCGGCTCAGCGACGGCAGTGACGTCGCGCACTTGCGCCTCGATCCGACTTTTCACAACACCATTGTTTCGTATTTCGCCGTCCAGACTCAACTCTCCGCACCCGGTGTGATCCTCGGTGGCGTGGATCACGCAGGCAAGCCTTACCTGAGACACGCGGCCGACGCCGTGCCAGACTGCCGCGCGTGCCCGTCCCGCCCGCGGTCGAGATCTCCGGACTTGTCAAGAGGTACGGCGCCACAACCGCGCTCGGCGGCGTCGATCTGTCCGTTTCGCCGGGAACCGTGACGGCAATCCTCGGGCCGAACGGCGCGGGCAAGACGACCATGGTGGAGATCTGCGAAGGCTTCCGACGAGCCGACTCGGGAGCCGTCCGCGTCCTCGGTCTCGACCCGCAGCGTGACGGGCGGGCGCTGAAGCCCCGGGTCGGCGTGATGCTGCAGGGCGGTGGCGGGGTCTACCCGGGCGCTCGGCCGGCGGAGATGCTGGCGCACCTCGCCAAGCTGCACGCGCACCCGCTGCCCGTACCCGCCTTGATCGACCGGTTGGGACTCGGCGGACGTGACCCGTACGACCTTCCGGCGGCTGTCCGGCGGCGAACGCCAGCGGCTGGCACTGGCCATGGCGATCGTGGGGCGGCCCGAGCTGGTGTTCCTCGACGAGCCGACCGCGGGCATGGACCCGCACGGCCGGCTCGCGACCTGGGACCTCGTACGCGACCTGCGCGCAGACGGCGTGACCGTCGTGCTGACGACCCACCTGCTCGACGAGGCGGAGCAGCTGTCCGACCAGGTCGCGATCATCGACCGTGGGCAGCTCGTGGCGTCCGGCACGCCGGCGTCGTTGACCGCCGGCGGCGCCGACTCCGTACGGTTTCAGGCGCCGCCGGGCCTCGACCTGAGCTCGCTGCGCGCCGCGCTGCCCGCCGGCACCGAGGTCGCGGCGACCGCGCCGGGGCACTACCGGATCGGCGGGCCGGTCGACCCTGAGCTGCTCGCGACCGTCACGGCGTGGTGCGCGGCGAACGGCGTGATGCCGGAGCGGCTCACCGTCGGGTCGCGCAGCCTCGAGGACGTGTTTCTCGAGCTGACCGGCCGGAGCCTGCGGCCATGACGACGTACGCACCGCAGCCCGGCGCCGCGCCACTCCCCCGCATGGTCGCCGCGCAGACCGCACTGGAGACGCGACTGCTGCTCCGCAACGGTGAGCAGCTGTTGCTGACCCTGGTGATCCCGCTGGTGCTGCTCGGTGTGCTCGCGTCGACCGACATCGTCGACACCGGACCGGGCGAGCCCGTCGACTTCCTCGTGCCAGGGATCATCGCGCTCGCGGTCATGTCGACGGCGTTCACGGGTCAGGCGATCGCGACGGCGTTCGAGCGGCGGTACGGGGTGCTCAAGCGGCTCGGCGCCTCGCCGTTGCCGCGGTGGGGACTGCTCGTGGCCAAGACGGGCTGCGTCCTCGCGGTCGAGACTCTGCAGATCGCGCTCATCTGTGCGCTAGGGCTGTTGCTGGGCTGGTCGCCGCACGGCATCCCCGTCGGTGTCGCTCGGTGCTCGTGCTGGTCGGCACGGCAGCGTTCAGCGGGCTCGGCTTGCTCATGGCCGGCACTCTGCGCGCGGAGGCCACGCTCGCCGCAGCCAACCTCGTCTACCTGCTGCTGCTCATCGGCGGCGGTGTGATCGTGCCGCTCGACCGGTTTCCCGACGGGGTGCAGGCCGTGTTGGAGCTGACGCCGACGGCGGCCCTGTCGGACGGGCTGCGCTCCGTGCTGGTCGATGGGGCAGGTGTGCCTTGGGGCGCGGTGGGTGTGCTCGCCGCATGGGCCGTCGTGAGCCTGAGCGCTGCGGCGGCGACGTTCAAGTGGGAGTGACGAGTCGCGCCTGACGCCATCACTCCGGAGGCTGGTGTCTATGAACGGCAGCGAGAATCGCGTTCTTGTCGTCGGTGGCGGGATTGCGGGTCTGGCGATGGCGCGGGCACTCGGGCAACGCGGCGTACGCGTGGCGGTGGTCGAGCGCCTGCCTGGCCCGAGCGACAGCGGTCTTGGGCTCAACCTGCCGGGTAACGCGGTCCGCGCGCTCGGTGAGCTCGGCGTCGCCGACGACCTCGCCAATCTCGGTGAACCAGTCCGACGCCGTGAGTACCGCAACGCCCGGGGCCGGCTGATTTTCGCCGTTGACGAGGACGCGTTCTGGCCCGACGGCGCCAAGTCCCGGTGCGTACGACGCCGCGACCTGCTCGCGCTGTTGGCGCGCGGCCTGTCGCCCGGCACCGTCCGATGGGACAACACGGTGACCTCGGTTCGGCAGACGGCCGACGGCGTCGAGGTCGAGGTGGCCGGCGGCGACGCGCAGAGCTACGAGTTCGTCGTCGGGGCCGACGGCGTGCACTCTGTCGTACGGGCCGCGGCGCTGGGCGACGCTGAGCTTCATTCCGCCGTGCTGTCCGCAGCCAGCTGGAGGTTCATGGCGGAGAATCCAGGGATCGAGTGCTGGACCGTCTGGTCGGGCAAGCAAGGAACCTTCCTCACGATCCCTCTCGACGGCGGCGAGGTGTACTGCTTTGCATCAGCGACCCGCGGCGGTCCGGTCGAGGCTGACCCGGCGTGGCTGCAGTCAAGCTTCGCCGACTTCCCTGTTCCCGTACGGCAGATCCTTGCGGGCATCGTGGCCCATCCGTCGTCGCTCTATCACTCGCCCATCGAAGAGGTGCGCATCGAGCGCTGGAGTCAGGGCCGAGTCGTGCTCGTCGGCGACGCCGCACACGCCACCGCGCCCGTATGGGCACAGGGTGCTGCGATGGCGGTGGAAGACGCATTGGTGCTGGCCGAGCTCCTCGCGACCCAATCCGGATTGGAGCCAGGTCGGGGACGAGTACGAGCGCCGCCGCCGGCCACGCGTCGCGCATGTGCAGACGCATGACCGACCGCCTCTCCAAGGCTGCGGCCCTGCCCACCTGGATCCGCGACGCGGTGCTGCCGTTCGTCGGTCCTCGCTCCTACCGGGAGACATACGGCCCGCTGCAGGCGTTGCCCTGACCGAAGACGCCACAGTTCGGGCCGATCGGGCGACCCGCCTACGATGGCGGCGTGCAATCGGCCGGCGCCCTCCTGACCAACCTGTGGGAACGCATCCCGCGACCCTCCCGGCCCGCACTGCGACGCTGGGCGATCGCGTCACTCATCGCACAGATCGGGATCGTCGTCACCGGCGGTGCCGTACGGCTGACGGGCTCAGGGCTTGGTTGTCCGACATTCCCCAGCTGCACCGACGAGTCGCTCGTCAACACTCCCGAGCTGGGGATCCACGGTGTCGTGGAGTTCGGCAACCGCACGCTGACGTTCGTCGTCGGAGCCCTGGCGTTAGCTGTGCTGATCGCCGCGCTCCGCGCGCAGCCGCGGCGACGCAGCGTCGTACGGTTGGCCGCCATCGTGCTGCTTGGCGTGCCTGCCCAGGCGCTGATCGGCGGCGTCACCGTGCTGACCGACCTCAACCCGTGGGTCGTGATGCTGCACTTCATGTGCTCGGCTGTGCTGATCGGTGTGGCCACCGCGCTCGTGCGACGCATCGACGAAGGCGACGAGGCTCCCCGGCCGGTCGCGGGTCCGTGGTTGCGAGTGCACGGCGCCGCCGTGCTTGTGGTCGCGTACGTGGTGCTCTACCTGGGCACCATCGTCACCGGCACGGGACCGCATGCCGGCGACCCCGATTCGCCGCGTACGGGTCTGGACCTCGAGGCAGTGTCACAGCTGCACGTCGACGGCGTCTTCCTGCTGCTTGGGCTGAGCGTGGGGTTCTATCTGTTTGCCCGCGGCGTCGGCGCGCCCCAGCGCACCGTCCGCGCGGCTCTCGTGCTGCTGGCAGTAGAGGTCAGCCAGGGTCTGGTTGGGGCAGTGCAGTACGCGACCGATCTCCCGCAGCTGCTGGTCGGGGTGCACATGCTCGGCGCCGCGCTGCTGGCCGCCGCCGCGACAGACGTCTGGCTCAGCACGCGCGATCGCGGCCTGCCGCCCGCGCTGGAGCCCGATCTCAGTAGCCGAGCACCCGGTCGGCCATCCGCCGCCACTGCGCCGGATCGGCGCGAAGTGCGCCCGCTTCCGGGCTAGCTGCATCGACGAGCCGCAGTCCCGCCAGCTCCGCGACGCGCGTCGCGTCCGGGCGGGGCAGCACGAGATCGCCGACAGTGCCGTCGCCGCGTACGAACACCAGACGCTCTTGCTCCGTCCCGAGCGACGTGACGAAGCCGTACGACTCCTTGCCTCGGGCAGCACGCACATCTCGAGCGAGGCGGATCGTGCGGCGATCGAGCGGCGTGGGCGCGGCCGCGACCGCACGGCTCAAGCCGACGAGTCCTGTGACGGCCAGCAGGGCACCCAGCACGGCCAGCCACACCACGGTCGTCAAGCCGACAAGGCCCACGAGGACGCCGAGCACCGTGGTCGGCAACCACCAGGGCGGGCCGGGAATCGGCTGCAGCTCGGGCGCTATGTCGAGACCGCCCGCCGCGCGCTCGTCGAACCACCACGCCACGATGCCCGCAAGCGCGACCACCATCGACACGAGCGCGAGGCTGACCACCGGGCCGTCGGGACCGTCTGCCAGGCCCCACACGAGCGCCGCGGACAGGCCGAGCAGCCCCGCACCGATGAGCCACCACTCCGCTCGCCACATGGCGCGCAGCCTAAGCGACCCGATCAGCCGAGCAGCAGCGGGTCGAGCGCGACGGCGAGGAAGACCACCGTCAGGTAGGTGATCGAGCCGTGGAACAGGCGCATGGCCTTGATGCGGCCGCCGTCCCGGGCCTGCACGAAAAGCAACCACGCCTCGTACAGGAAGTAGGCACCGGCACCGATCGCGACCGCGCCGTAGATCCAGCCCATGTCCGCCGCCGGCCACACGACGAGCGAGGTCGCCACCGTCAGGCCCACATAGACCAGGCACTCGACGGCGACCCGCAGCTCGCTTGCGACGACCGGAAGCATCGGCACGCCCGCCCGGGCGTAGTCGGCCTTGAACTTGAGGGCGAGCGCCCAGAAGTGCGGCGGCTGCCACCAGAACATCAGCAGGAACAGCAACCACGGCGCCAGCGCGAGCGACCCGGTCTCGGTCGCCCACGCGATCAGCACCGGTGCTGCGCCGCACACCCCCCCAAGCACGGTGTTGTGCTTGGTGTGCCGCTTGAGCCACATCGTGTAGACGACGGCGTAGTAGACGATGGCGCCAAGCGTCAGCCCAGCGGCGAGCAGGTTGGTCGCGGCCACCATGAGCGCCACGGACAGCACGCCGATGACGAGGCCGAACACGAGTGCCGCGTTGGGTGTCACGGTGTGCCGGGGCAGCGGCCGGTTGGACGTACGGTTCATCAGCTGGTCGATGTCGCGGTCGAACCAGCAGTTGAGCGCGTTGGCGCTGCCGGCGGCGAGCGCGCCACCGACGATCACCACGAGGACGTTGGACAGGCTCGGGACCCCACCAGCGGCGAGGAACATCGTCGGGACAGCGGTGACCAGGAGCAGCTCGATGATGCGTGGCTTGGTGAGCGCGACGTAGGCGCGGACACGTGCGCGCGCATCACCGCGCGTCGGCCGAGGGGCCTGGACGGGGCTCGGTCGGTCCGCAACAGGTCGCGGGTCGACGGCCGTCACAGGGAACCTCGAAGCATGTCGGAAGGCAGGCGCAATGGCCCGCAGGTACGGGCCGCAGTCTAGCGACC
Source organism: uncultured Actinomycetota bacterium (assembly GCA_963757805.1). Taxonomy (GTDB): domain Bacteria; phylum Actinomycetota; class Actinomycetes; order Jiangellales; family Jiangellaceae; genus CAVWSM01. Next base: position 315,287 of record CAVWSM010000006.1, read on the forward strand.
GCCCGCGCAGAGTTGCGTCCGAGCCCCGAGTAGGCTCGAGCACGGAAACGATCTCCGCCTCGGGAGGAGTCCGCCGGTGAGCACCGCGGCCAGCACTGCCAGCGACCAGGGCCTCGAGTGGGGAGATCTCGACAGACGTGCGGTCGACACCGTGCGGGTGCTGGCGATGGACGCGGTGGAGCGGGCGGGCAACGGTCATCCCGGCACCGCCATGAGCCTGGCGCCGGCGGCCTACCTGCTCTTCCAACGCATGATGCGGCACGATCCGACCGACCCTCAGTGGCTGGGCCGCGACCGGTTCGTCCTGTCCGCCGGCCACTCGAGCCTCACTCTTTACATCCAGCTCTACCTCGCCGGCTACGGGCTGGAGCTCGCCGACCTCAAGGCGTTGCGCACCTGGGGTTCCAGGACCCCAGGTCACCCCGAGCACGGCCACACTCCGGGCGTCGAGACGACGACCGGGCCGCTCGGCCAGGGCGTCGGCAACGCCGTCGGCATGGCCATGGCGTCGCGGCGCGAGCGCGGCCTGCTCGACCCTGATGCGCCGGCCGGCCAGAGCCCGTTCGACCACATGATCTGGTGCATCGCCTCCGACGGTGACATGGAGGAAGGCGTGTCCGGCGAGGCGTCGTCACTCGCCGGCACGCAGGAGCTCGGCAACCTGGTGGTGATCTGGGACCACAACAAGATCTCCATCGAGGACGACACCAACGTCGCGTTCACCGAAGACGTCGCCAAGCGCTACGAGGCCTACGGCTGGCACGTGCAGGAGGTCGAGTGGGCGCACAAGGACGGCTACGTCGAGGATGTCGCGGCCCTGCACGGAGCACTTGCTGGCGGCGCAGGCCGAGACAACCAGGCCGTCGTTCATCTCGCTCAGGACGATCATCGCGTGGCCCGCCCCGCACGCGCAGAACACCGGCAAGGCCCACGGCGCAGCGCTCGGCGCCGACGAGGTCGCCGCGACCAAGCAGATCCTCGGCTTCGACCCAGAGCAGACGTTTCATGTCGACCCGGAGGTGCTGGCCCACACCCGTGGCGTGCAAGAGCGCAGCAAGGCTGTTCGGGCCGAGTGGGAGGAGCGCTTCGAAGGTTGGCGGCGGGCCAACACTGACCGCGCAGCCCTGCTCGACCGGCTGCGCGATCGCAAGCTCCCACCGGGGTTCGCCGATTCGCTACCGACGTTCGAGGCCGGCAAGGATGTCGCGACTCGCAAGGCGTCCGGTGCGGTGATCGATGCACTGGTCAAGGTGTTGCCCGAGTTCTGGGGCGGCTCCGCCGACCTGGCTGAGAGCAACAACACCTCACCCAAGGGCGAGCCATCGTTCATCCCACCGGAGCGCTCGACCAAGGAATGGACCGGTGACTGGTACGGCCGCGTCCTGCACTTCGGTGTCCGCGAGCACGCCATGGGGTCGATCCTCAACGGCATCGTGCTGCACGGGCTCACCAGGCCCTACGGCGGCACCTTCCTCATCTTCAGCGACTACATGCGCCCGGCCGTACGGCTCGCCGCGCTGATGGGGTTGCCGGTCACCTACGTGTGGACCCACGACTCGATCGGGCTCGGCGAGGACGGCCCCACGCACCAGCCGGTGGAGCACCTCTCGGCCCTGCGGGCCATCCCCGGCCTCGACGTCGTACGTCCGGGCGACGCCAACGAGGTGACGGTGGCCTGGCGCACGATCCTGGAGCACACCGACCGGCCCGCTGGTCTCGCCCTGACCCGGCAGAACCTGCCCGTCTTCCCGCGCGACAGTGACGGTTTCGCGTCCGCGGAGGGCGTGGCCAAGGGCGCCTACACGCTGCTGGACACCGACGGCGAGCCCGACGTCCTGCTCATCGGCACCGGATCGGAGGTGCAGCTCGCGGTCGACGCCCGCGACGAGCTCGCGGCCGAGGGCATCAAGGCTCGCGTCGTGTCGATGCCCTGCCGTGAGTGGTTCGAGGCGCAGGACGCCGGCTACCGCGACTCGGTGCTGCCGCCCGCGGTCAGGGCGCGCGTCTCCGTCGAGGCGGCAGTGGCATGGGGCTGGCACAGCATCGTCGGCGACGCCGGGCGCTGCGTGAGCCTCGAGCACTACGGCGCCTCCGCCGACTACAAGACCATCTACCGGGAGTTCGGGATCACCGCCGAGGCCGTCGTCAAGGCAGCCAAGGAGAGCATCGCGGCTGCCGGCGTCCTGACGTCCGTACCCACCCCCTCCCCGTCCAGGAGGACACGATGACCGACAACCACGACACCCCACCGCTGCGCCGACTGTCCGGCAGAGGGCGTGGCGATTTGGCTCGACGACCTGTCCCGCGAGCGGCTGCGCACTGGCAACCTTGCCCGGCTCATCGCCGAGAAGGAGGTCGGTGGGCGAGACCAGCAACCCCACGATCTTCCAGGCCGCTATCACCAAGAGCAGCGACTACGACCAGCAACTCAAGGACCTGCATCGCGCAGGTGCCGACGCCTCCACGGCAATCCGCGAGCTGACCACCGACGACGTCCGCGAGGCGTGCGACGTGTTCGCTCCCGTCGTCCAGCGCACCGGCGGGCTCGACGGGCGAGTGTCCATCGAGGTCGACCCGCGGCTCGCCCGCGACACTGCGCGCACGATCGCCGAGGCGCACGCGCTGTGGACCGAGGTCGACCGGCCGAACCTCTACATCAAGATTCCGGCAACGGTCGAGGGGCTGCCCGCCATCACCGACGTCACCGCTGACGGCATCAGCGTCAACATCACCCTCATCTTCTCGATCGAGCGCTACCAGGCGGTCATGGACGCCTACGCGACGCGGCCTCGAGCAGCGACTGGAGCGCGGCGAGTCGCTGGACGGCATCCGGTCCGTCGCGTCGTTCTTCGTCAGCCGGGTCGACACCGAGGTCGACAAGCGGCTCGAGGCGATCGGCACGCGACGAGGCACTCGCCCTGCGCGGCAAGGCAGCGGTCGCCAACGCGCGGCTCGCCTTCGAGGCGTTCGAGCAGTTCATCGCCACCGAGCGCTGGCAGCGGCTCGAGGCCGCCGGCGCGTCGCGGCAGCGTCCGCTCTGGGCATCCACCGGCACCAAGAACCCCGACTATCCCGACACGTTGTATGTCACCGAGCTCGTGACGGCCGGCATCGTCAACACGATGCCCGGAGGCGACGCTCGATGCGGTCGCCGACCACGGGGAGATCAGCGGCGACACGGTGCGCCCGTTCTACGACGACGCGCGCCAGGTCATGGCCGCGCTGGCCGCTGTCGGCGTCGACATGGTCGACGTCACTCGCGTGCTGGAGGATGAGGGCGTCGAGAAGTTCGAGACCAGCTGGAACGACCTTTTGCGAGTCCGTCGAGGCGACGCTGGAGGCTGCGCAGTGAGCGATCTGCGCATCTCGGTCACGGGTCCGTCGTTCGACGATGTGCGGGCCCGGCTCGTCGAGGACAAGGTCGCCTCGGGCATCGCCGCCCGCGACGCGACCCTGTGGGGACCCGACGCAGAGTCCGAGGCAGCCATCCGACTCGGCTGGGTCGACCTGCCAGTCACGTCCCGGCCGCTGCTGGCCGAGATCGAGGCCCTGCAGGCTGACCTGCGCGCCGAGGGCCTCGACCGCGTCGTGCTGTGCGGCATGGGCGGGTCGTCGCTCGCGCCGGAGGTGATCACGCGCACCGCGGGTGTCGAGCTCACCGTCCTCGACACCACCGACCCACAGGTGATCCGCCGGGCGATCGACGACCGGCTCGACCGCACGGTGGTCGTGGTGTCCAGCAAGAGCGGTGGCACCGTCGAGACCGACAGCCAGCGCCGCGCCTTCCTCGCGGCCTTCGAGGCCGCCGGCATCGACGGGTCGTCACGCATCGTCGTCGTCACCGACCCGGGCTCCGGGCTCGCCGAGCTGGCGGCCAACGAGGGCTATCGCAAGGTGTTCCTTGCCGATCCCGAGGTTGGCGGCCGCTACTCGGCGCTGACCGCGTTCGGGCTCGTCCCCAGCGGGCTTGCAGGTGCCGACATCGCGAGCCTGCTCGACGATGCCGAGGAGCTCGGCGACCTGTTCGCCGCCGACTCCGACGACAACCCGGCCCTGGTCCTCGGCGCCGCGCTCGGCGGGACCCAGCCGTTGCGAGACAAGATCGCCATCGCCGATGCCGACTCGGGCATCGTCGGCTTCGCCGACTGGGCCGAACAGCTCATCGCCGAGTCGACGGGCAAGCACGGCAAGGGGCTGCTGCCCGTCGTTGTCGGAGGTGTCGACGCGCCCGAGCTCCGCTGGCCGGCCGACGACGTGCTGCCCGTACGACTTGTTCCGCCCGACGACGAGCTGGCCGACCAGCCCGAGCCCAGCAGCGGCCCGGCCGTCGATGTCGGAGGGTCGCTCGGGGCTCAGCTCCTGCTCTGGGAGTACGCGACTGCGGTCGCCGGCCGACTGCTCGGGATCAACCCGTTCGACCAGCCCGACGTCGAGAGCGCCAAGGCGGCCGCCCGCGGGCTGCTCGACGCGCGGCCGGCCGCAGAGCCGCCGGCGTTCGTCGACGGTGTCGTCGAGGTGCGCGGCACCCAGGGCCTGCTCGAAGGCATCGACTCGCTCGACGGCGCCCTGCAGGCGCTGCTGGGCCTGCTCGATCCGCGCGGCTATGTCGCCGTGATGGCCTACCTCGATCGGGAGGCCGACGCCGCGCTGGCCGGCATGCGGCAGCCGCTGGCGTTGCGCTGCGAGCGGCCGGTGACCTTCGGGTGGGGGCCACGCTTCCTGCACTCGACCGGCCAGTTCCACAAGGGCGGGCCACCGATCGGGGTGTTCCTGCAGGTCACTGGGGCAAGCACGGAAGACCTGCCCGTCCCCGACCGTCCGTACACCTTTGGTCAGCTCATCACCGCGCAGGCCGCCGGCGACGCGCAGGTCCTCGCCGACCATGGTCGCCCCGTCTTGCGGCTGCACCTGACCGACCGAGCTGCCGGGGTCGCCCAGTTGCTGCGCGCCGTCGGCGGTCAGGGATGAACAGCCGCAACCCGCTGCGTGATCCTCGCGACAAGCGGATGCCGCGGATCGCCGGCCCGTGCGCGCTCGTGATCTTCGGAGTCACCGGCGACCTGGCACGCAAGAAGCTGATGCCGGCTGTCTATGACCTGTCCAACCGCGGGCTGCTGCCGCCCGGGTTCTCGCTCGTCGGGTTCGCCCGGCGTGATTGGGCCGACCAGGACTTCATGCAGATCGTGCACGACTCGGTGAAGCACTACGCGCGCACGCCGTTTCGCGAGTCCACCTGGCGCCAGATCTCTGGCGGTTTCCGGTTCGTGCAGGGCGATGTCGACGACGACAATGCGTTCGACCACATGGTCGAGGTCACCGACGAGCTCGAGCGTGATCGGGGCACGCTCGGCAACATCGCGTTCTACCTCTCGATCCCGCCCAACATCTTCCCCGTGGTGTGCAAACAGCTCGCCCGCGCCGGCTTGGCCGAGCCACCCGAGGGCGGCTGGCGGCGCGTTGTCATCGAGAAGCCGTTCGGGCACGACCTCAAGAGCGCCCGCGAGCTCAACGACGTGGTCGAGGAGATCTTCCCGCAGGATTCGATCTTCCGGATCGACCACTACCTCGGCAAGGAGACGGTGCAGAACATCCTGGCCCTGCGCTTCGCCAACCAGCTGTACGAGCCGGTGTGGAACGGCAACTACGTCGACCATGTACAGATCACCATGGCCGAGGACATCGGCATCGGCGGTCGAGCCGGCTACTACGACGGCATCGGCGCGGCGCGCGACGTCATCCAGAACCACCTGCTTCAGCTGCTCGCCCTCATCGGGATGGAGGAGCCGGTCTCCTTCGAGGCCGACTCGCTCCGCGCCGAGAAGGACAAGGTGCTCTCCGCAGTGCGGCTGCCGCGCGACCTCGGCCGGCACACGGCGCGCGGTCAGTACGCCGCGGGGTGGCAGGGCGGCGAACAGGTCATCGGCTACCTCGAGGAGGAAGGCATCCCGTCGACCTCGATCACCGAGACGTTCGCCGCGATCCGGCTCGACATCGACACGCGTCGCTGGGCGGGCGTGCCGTTCTACCTGCGCACCGGCAAGCGACTGGGGCGGCGGGTCACCGAGGTGGCGGTCGTGTTCAAGCGGGCGCCACACCTGCCGTTCGAGAGCACAGCCACCGAGGAGCTCGGGGAAAACGCGCTCGTCATCCGTGTGCAGCCTGACGAGGGTGTCACCATCCGATTCGGGTCCAAGGTGCCGGGCACCCAGATGGAGGTCCGCGACGTCACCATGGACTTCGGCTATGGCACCGCGTTCACCGAGGCGTCGCCGGAGGCATACGAACGGCTGATCCTCGACGTACTGCTCGGAGAGCCGCCACTGTTCCCGCGGCACACAGAGGTAGAGCTGTCCTGGCGCATCCTCGACCCCATCGAAAACTACTGGGCGACGCACGGCCGCCCAGAGCCCTACGTCGCCGGCACGTGGGGCCCGCCATCGGCCGACGCGATGCTGGCCCGCGACGGGCGGACCTGGAGGCGACCGTGATCATCAACCTGCCCGACACCAACAGCAATGCGGTGGGCAAGGCCCTCGTCGACCTGCGCGAGAAGTACGGCGCGATCGCCCTTGGCCGCGTGCTCACCCTGATCGTCGTGGTCGACGAAGAGTTTGCAGAGGCCGCCATCGACGACGCCAACCACGCCAGTCACGAGCATCCCTGCCGGGTGATCGCCGTCGTGGCTCGTGACAAACGCGCCACCTCCAGGCTCGACGCGCAAATCCGTGTCGGTGGAGACGCCGGGGCAAGCGACGTCGTGGTGCTGCACACGCAGGGCGAGCTGGTCAACCACCCCGCGTCGGTCGTCATGCCGCTGCTGCTCCCCGATGCGCCGGTAGTCACCTGGTGGCCGAAGACCGCACCGCCGGTGCCCGCCGACGACCCGGTCGGCCGGATCTCGCAACGCCGCATCACTGACACAGCCGCCATGCAACAACCCGTCGCGGCACTCGACTCGTGCCGACTCAGCTATCGCCCTGGTGACACCGACCTCGCCTGGTCGCGCATCACCCTGTGGCGAGCCATCCTCGCCTCGGCGCTCGACCAGGAGCGTGACCAGCGGGTGCGCTCGGCGAGCGTGCTGGGCAACCCAGAGAGCCCCAGCGCCGACCTGCTGGCGGCCTGGCTCGCCCAGATGCTGCGATGCCCGGTGGAGCGGCTGCACCGTGACGTCGAAGGGCTCGTCTCCGCCCAGCTCGACCTGCGACACGGCACGATACTTCTCGACCGGGCGCCCGACGAGGAGATCGCAATGCTCAGCACCCCCGGGCGCCCCGAACGCATAGTGGCGCTCCCCCGCCGCCTCGACCGCGAATGCCTCGCCGAAGAGCTGCGCCGGCTCGACCCCGACGACGTCTACGGCGAGGTGCTCACCAAGGGGATGGTCCGGCTGGAGCTGCAGGCAAAGATCAAGAAGGCCAAGAAGAAGATCAAGGCAAGCAAGGCTGGAAGAGCGGCTGGCCCGACCTCTCGCGGGACAGGCAAGTCGCGCCAACGAGAGGCTGCGAAGGCCACGCGACAGTGACTGCCGAGGTCGTCATCCATGCCACCCCGGACCTCCTCGCCGAAGCCGTTGCGGCACGACTGATCACCCGCATCGTTGACGCCCAGGCGGCTCGCGGCAGTGCGTCCGTCGTCCTCACCGGGGGTGGCATGGGGGGTGCCGTGCTGCGGGCGGTGGCGAGCTCACCCGCCCGCGACGCCGTCGACTGGGACCAGCTCGAGGTGTGGTGGGGCGACGAGCGCTTCCTGCCGGCCGGAGACCCCGAGCGCAATGAGACCCAGGCGCGGGCAGCGCTGCTCGACAGCGTGCCGCTCGACCCCGCTCGCGTGCACCCGATGCCGCCCTCCGACGGTCCGGACGGCGACGATCCCGAAGCCGCCGCCGACCGTTACGCGGCGACGCTGGCCGCTGCTGCGCGCCCCGAGGACCACGGACCGGTCCCCCGGTTCGACGTACTCATGCTCGGCGTGGGACCGGACGGGCACGTGGCTTCGCTGTTTCCTGAGCACCCGGGTCTCTATGACGAGCGCCCGGTCATCGCCGTTCACGGCGCGCCGAAGCCGCCTCCGACTCGGTTGTCGCTCACGTTTCCGTCCATCCGGGCCGCCAGCGAGGTCTGGCTCGTGGTGGCAGGCGGCGACAAGGCCGCAGCCGTACGCATGGCGCTCGGCGGTGCCGGGGAGCGTCAGGTGCCTGCGGCCGGTGCCTACGGGCGGCAGCGCACGCTCTGGCTGCTCGATCGCGCCGCCGCCAGCCAGCTGCCGCGCGGTCTGGAGCGGGTCGCGTCCCCCTGACGGCGTGCGGCGGTCAGCCCTCGCCGCGGAACTTGCGCAGGCTCTCGAGGGCTTCCTCGAGGATCGCTGCACCGTCGGCGTCGCTGCGCCGCTCCTTCACGTACGCAAGGTGGGTCTTGTAGGGCTCGTTGCGCGGCGCAGGCGGCGGGTTGTCGGAGTCCTGGCTGGCCGGCAGCCCGCAGCGCGGGCAGTCCCACTCGTCGGGGATCGGCGCATCGTGCGCAAAGCTCGGCTCGGTCACGTGCCCGCGGGCACAGTAGAACCGGACGGTGATGCGCGGTGCGGCCTCACCCCGCTCGGACTCCCCCATCGGTCCGGCGCCCACCCGGCTGCCACGGATCGCGTTGCCACTAGCCACCTACGCAACTCCTTCTCGGAAGTCGAGCGGGACGGTCGTCCCGGCCCAGCAAAACGATCCGTTCAGCTGACCTTGGTGAGCAACCCGAGGGCGACGATGCACGCCGACCACACGAGGATGATGCCGATGGTGATCCGGTCGAGGTTGCGCTCGGCGACCGAGGAGCCACCGACGGACGACGTGAGGCCGCCACCGAACATGTCGGACAGGCCGCCGCCCTTTCCCTTGTGCAGCAGCACCAGGACGATCAGCAGCACGCTGGTCAGCGCAAGCAAGATCTGCAGGGCGAGTTCCACGATGCTCCTTCTAGGTCACGCCGGAGGGGGCCCGGCGCACGAACTCCACAAGGGTACGTGCTCCGGTCGCCGGACTGAAACGACCCTACGTGCTGACCTTGCTGGACCGGCAGATTCCCACGAATTCCTCGGCGTCGAGGCTCGCGCCACCGACCAGCCCCCCGTCGACGTCGGGCTGGCTCATGATCCCCGCGGCGTTGGCGGCCTTGACCGACCCGCCATAGAGGATGCGTACGGCCTCGGCCAGCGACGCGCCATACCGCTCTTCGAGCCGGGCGCGGATCGCCGCCGCCATCTCCTGCGCATCCTCCGGCGTCGCCACCTCGCCGGTGCCGATCGCCCACACCGGCTCGTACGCGATGACGACACGCCGCACTTGCTCCTCGGACAGTCCGGCGAGCCCCCCGTCGAGCTGGTTCAGCGTGTGCTCGACGTGCCGCCCCTCCCGCCGGACAGGGAGCTCCTCGCCGATGCACATGATGGGTACGAGGCCATGCCGCAACGCGGCCTGCACCTTGCGGTTGACGAGCGCGTCGTCCTCGTGGTGGTACTGCCGCCGCTCGGAGTGTCCGACGGTCGCGTACGTGCATCCGAGCTTGGCCAGCATCGGGCCGGAGATCTCGCCGGTATATGCCCCGCCGTCGTGCTCCGAGATGTCCTGCGAGCCGTAGCGCAGCTCGAGCTTGTCGCCATCGATCAGCGTCTGCACCGAGCGGATGTCAGTGAATGGCGGGAGCACCGCCACCTCGACAGCATCGAGGTCCGACGCTGTCAGCGAGAAGGCCAGCTTCTGCACGAGCTGGATGGCTTCGAGGTGGTTGAGGTTGCACTTCCAGTTGCCTGCCATGAGCGGCGTCCGGACCATATGGATCACTGCTCCTTGTTTTCTGGTCGCGTTCGCAAGCTCACTGCTCCAACACGGTTAGACCAGGGAGGGCCTTGCCCTCGAGATACTCGAGGCTGGCGCCGCCTCCGGTCGAGATGTGCCCGAATGCGTCCTCGTCAAACCCCAGGATGTTGACGGCGGCAGCTGAGTCGCCGCCGCCGACCACGGTGAACGCGTCGGAGTCGATCAGCGCCTGGGCAAGCGCCCGGGTGCCCTCCGCGAAGGTGGGGTGCTCGAACACACCCATCGGGCCATTCCAGAACACGGTCTCGGCGTCGGAGACCTTGGCCGCGAAGAGCTCCCGCGACTCCGGGCCGATATCGAGGCCCATCTGGTCGGCTGGGATGGCGTCGGCCGGTACGACGGACGACTCCACCGGCTGCTTGGCCGACAGGTCGGGGAACTCGGCGGCGGTCACCACGTCGATCGGCAGCACGAGCTCGACGCCCGATTCCGCGGCCCGCGTCAGGTAGCTGCGTACCGTGTCGAGCTGGTCCTCCTCGAGCAGGCTGTTACCCACCTCGTGGCCCTGCGCGGCAAGAAACGTGTAGGCCATGCCGCCGCCGATGAGGAGGCGGTCCGCCTTGCCGAGCAGGTTGTCGATCACGCCGAGCTTGTCGGAAACCTTCGAGCCGCCGAGGATGACGACGTACGGCCGGGCAAGGTCCTCGGTCAACCGCCGCAGAACCTCGACCTCGTTCTTGATGAGGAAGCCGGCCGCGTGCGGCAGCCGCAGCGCGATGTCGTACACGCTCGCCTGCTTGCGGTGTACGACGCCGAAGCCGTCGGACACGAAGACGTCGGCGAGAGCCGCGAGCTCATCGGCGAACGCGCCGCGCTCCGCGTCATCCTTGCTGGTCTCGCCCGGGTTGAACCGCAGGTTCTCCAGCAGGGCGACCTCACCGTCGGCAAGCTTGGCCACCGTCTCCTTGGCGCTGTCGCCGACCGTGTCGGTCGCGAACGCGACGTCCTGGCCGAGCACCTCGCCGAGCCGCCTGGCGACTGGGGCCAGGCTGTACTTGGGGTCGGGTGCCCCCTTAGGGCGTCCGAGGTGTGCGATGACGATCACGCGAGCGCCCGCGTCGACCAGCGCCTTGATCGTCGGCGCGGAGGCCCGTACGCGCGTGTCGTCGGTGATCGTGTCGCCGTCCAGGGGCACGTTGAGGTCGGACCGTACGAGCACGCGCTTGCCCCGCAGATCGCCCAGCTCATCGATGGTCTTCATGGCCGTCAGGTCTCCGTTGGTCCGGTAGGCAGGCCGCAAATGATCACGGTCGCGAGTCCTGTGGGGGGCTTGCAACGGTCATACGCCCTGCTCTCCCCCCACGGGCATCGGTGCCGTGATCGTTCCGGGCGGGGAGCCGTCAGAGCGAGGCGCCGACAAAGTCGACGATGTCGATCAGGCGGTTGGAGTAGCCCCACTCGTTGTCGTACCAGCCGACGACCTTGACCTGGTTGCCGATTGCCTTGGTCAGACCGGAGTCGAAGATGCAGGACGCGGGGTCGGTCACGATGTCGGTCGAGACGATCTCGTCTTCGGTGTAGGAGAGGTACGGGGCCAGCGGTCCGGACTCGGCGGCCGCGCGGTAGGCCGCGTTGACCTCTTCGACGGTGACCTCACGGCCGGCCGTGAAGGTGAGGTCGGTGGCCGACCCGGTGATGACCGGGACGCGCAGGGCGAAGCCGTCGAGCTTGCCCTTTAGGTCCGGCAGCACGAGGCCGATGGCCTTGGCGGCGCCGGTCGAGGTCGGGACGATGTTGACGGCTGCCGCGCGGGCGCGTCGCAGGTCGCGGTGCGGGCCATCCTGCAGGTTCTGGTCCTGCGTGTAGGCGTGGATCGTCGTCATCAAGCCGCGCTCGATGCCGAACGCGTCGTGGACCACTTTGGCGAGTGGCGCCAGGCAGTTGGTGGTGCACGAGGCGTTGGAGATGATGTGGTGCGCGGCCGGGTCGTAGGCGCTCTCGTTGACGCCCATCACCAGCGTGACGTCCTCGTTCTTGGCAGGCGCGGAGATGATCACCTTCTTGGCGCCACCGTCGATGTGTGCCTTGGCCTTGGTCGCGTCGGTAAAGAATCCGGTCGACTCGACCACCACGTCGGCGCCCAAGTCGCCCCAGGGCAGCTTGGCCGGGTCGCGCTCTTCGAACACCTTGAACGTCTTGCCCGCGACCGTGATGTCATCGGCGGTCGCCTTCACTTCGGCGTCGAGCCGCCCGAGGACGGAGTCGTACTTCAAAAGGTGCGCAAGCGTGGTGTTGTCGACGAGGTCGTTGACACCCACGACCTCGATGTCGGCGCCGGATGCGAGCACGGCACGGTAGAAGTTGCGGCCGATCCGGCCGAATCCGTTGATACCTACCCGGACAGTCACGGTTCTGATCTCCTCGCTGGATCGAGCGATGCGATGCTCTTGGTCGCGCTCACCGCCGCATCAAGGAAACGATGCGTCGGATCGCCGCTCCGGAGCCGTTGGCCACGACAATGGGGTGCTAACGGCAGTCTGTTAGCGACCCTATCTCCCCTTGTTTCGGTCGGGTAACGCAGGTCACAACCGCTCAGGGGACGAGCATGTCGGGCGTCAGGCTGGCCTCGGTGCTGGGGAGCCCGAGGTCCTGAGCCTTCTTGTCGGCCATCGCGAGCAGACGACGGATGCGCCCCGCGATCGCGTCCTTGGTGAGCGGCGGGTCGGACAGCTGGCCCAGCTCCTCGAGGCTCGCCTGCTTGTGCTCAAGGCGCAGCCGCCCCGCCTGCTGCAAGTGCTCGGGCACGTCGTCGCCGAGGATCTCGAGCGCCCGCTCGACCCGCGCTCCGGCGGCAACCGCAGCTCGCGCCGAGCGCCGCAGGTTGGCGTCGTCGAAGTTGGCCAGCCGGTTGGCGGTCGCTCGCACCTCACGGCGCAGCCGGCGCTCCTCCCAGGCGAGCACGCTGTCGTGCGCACCGAGCCTGATCAGCAGAGCACCGATCGCGTCGCCGTCACGGACGACAACGCGATCAACGCCGCGGACCTCGCGGGCCTTGGCGCTCACACCGAGTCGCCGCGCCGCGCCGACCAGCGCCAGTGCCGCCTCCGGACCCGGACACGTCACCTCCAGCGCGGACGAGCGGCCCGGCTCAGTGAGCGACCCATGGGCGAGGAAAGCGCCGCGCCACGCCGCCTCGGCGTCACAGGTGCCACCCGACACGACCTGGGGCGGCAACCCGCGGACGGGGCGGCCGCGGCCGTCGAGCAAGCCCGTCTGCCGTGCGAGTGCCTCGCCGTCGCTCACCCTGACCACATAGCGACTGCTGCGCCGCAGTCCGGACGGGGCATAGACGACCAGCTCGCTCGAATGCCCGTAGACCTCGGCGATGTCCTTGCGTAGTCGGCGCGCAGCAGCGCCCGTATCGAGCTCGGCCTCCACCGAGATGCGTCCGTTGACAATGTGCAGCCCGCCGCCGAAACGAAGCGTCGAGGAAACCTCGGCTTTGCGGCAGCAGGACTTCGTCACCGGCAGGCGAGCGAGCTCCGCCTTGACCGACCCCGTCATCGCCATGGCATCGATCCTGCCACGCCGAAGACGTCGGCGAAGACCCTTGCGAGTCGCTGCGGGTCGTGCCGAGCGCTCCCGTCGCCTGTGGATACGTCCGCGACCTGGACCGTTGCACCCAGGTCGGCGGCCACGCGCCGCAGGACTGTCTCGTCGCCGACGCTCGACGGATCGGCGACGACGACGTCGAGATCGAGGTCGGGCGCGTGCAGCGCGAGCACCTCCAGCAGGTTCTCCGGCAGGAACCCGTCCGTCTCGCCTATCTGCGGGCTGAGGTTGAGGGTGACCAGGCGGCGCGCCTTGGTGTCGATCAAGGCCTGCGCCAGCTCGGGGACGAGCAGGTGCGGGATCACGCTCGTGAACCACGATCCCGGGCCGAGAACGACCCAGTCAGCTGCCTCTATCGCCGCAAGCACCTCGGGATGGGCCGGCGGTGCCTCCGGCAGCAATCGAACGGCCACGACCTGCCCAGGCGTGGTCGCCACGCTCGACTGCCCGCGCACCGTCCGCACCGTGTGCCGGTCAGTCGGGTCGAGCCCCGCGACCCACGCCTCGATGTCAAGGGGTACGGCCGCCATGGGCAGCACCCGCCCCTTGGCGCCAAGCAGGCGGCTGACCCACTCAAGCCCCTGGACGTGGTCGCCATCGAGCAGCTCCCAGAGGGCGACGATCAGCAGGTTGCCGACGGCATGCCCGTCAAGGTCCCCGCCGCCGCTGAATCGGTGCTGGAGCACGCGCGCCCACGTGCGCCCCCAGTCGTCGTCCCCGCACAGCGACGCGAGCGCCATGCGCAGATCGCCCGGCGGTAGCACGCCGAACTCGCGGCGCAGCCGCCCACTCGAGCCTCCATCGTCGGCCACCGTGACGACAGCGGTGAGCTCGTCGGTCACCCGTCGGAGCGCCTGCAGGGTCACGGCAAGGCCGTGCCCACCCCCGAGCGCGACCACCCTGGGGCCACTCACTCGCGACCCAGATCTCGGTGCACCACAAGCGTTTCCACACCTTCTGCGCGCAGCCGGCCGGCAAGCGCCTCGGCCATAGCGACGCTGCGGTGCTTGCCTCCGGTGCAGCCGATGCCGACAGTCACGTACAACTTGCCCTCACGCACGTACCCCTCGGACACGAGCCGAAGCAGCGAGGTGTAGCGGTCGAGGAACTCCGGAGCGCCAGGCTGGGCGAGCACGTACGAGCTCACGGGGTCGTCGAGCCCGCTCTGCGGTCGCAGCTCCGGCACCCAGTGCGGGTTGGGCAGGAACCGCATGTCGGCAACCATGTCGGCGTCGACGGGGATGCCGTACTTGTATCCGAAGGTGACGATCACCGCCCGCAGGGACGGTGTACGGCCGGCAAAGGCGGCGCGCACGCGGTCGGCCAGCTCGTGCACGTTGAGCAAGGACGTGTCGATCACCATGTCGGCGTCCTCACGGAGCGAGGCAAGGACCGTGCGCTCCTGCTGGATGGCGTCGACGATGCGACCCGCGCCCTGCAGCGGGTGCGGGCGGCGTGAGCTCTCGAACCGGCGGACCAACGGCTCGTCACCCGCCTCGAGGAAGAGCACCTTCGGGCCGCAGTCCCTGCTCGCGCACCGCGCGCAGCGCGCCCTCGAGATCGGCGAACAGCCCGCCCCCGCGGACATCGACACCGACCGCCAGCCGGACCGACGTCGAGGCATCGCCAGAGCGGCCGACTGCCTCGACAAGGTCGGGCAGCATCGACGGCGGCAGGTTGTCGACCACGAACCAGCCGAGATCCTCGAGCACAGCGGCGGCCGCGGACTTCCCCGCACCGGACACGCCGGTCACCACCAGTACGTCGGACACGCCCTCGCTCATGGCCCCTCCCCCATGTCGCCGTCCAGGATCTCCCCAGTGCTGACGTTGACCGCCGGCGCCATGCGCGCTCCGGCGAGTGCGTCGACCACCGCGTTTGCCGTACGTGGCCCAATGCCCGGCACTTCTGCGACCTCGTCAACGCTGGCTTGGCGCAGCCGGCGCAGCGATCCGAAGTGTCGCAGCAACGCTTTGCGACGCGTGTCGCCGAGGCCCGGCACGTCGTCCAGCAGGCTCTCCGTCATCGACCGGGAGCGCTTCTGCCGATGGAACGTGATGGCGAACCGGTGCGCCTCGTCGCGAATGCGCTGCAGCAGATAGAGGCCCTCGCTGGTGCGCGGCAGGATGACCGGATCGGGCACGCCCGGCAGCCACACTTCCTCGAGCCGCTTGGCCAGCCCGCACAAGGCGACATCGTCGATGCCGAGCTCGTCGAGCGCCCGCTGCGCGGCCGCGACCTGAGGCGGCCCGCCGTCGACCACGACCAGACCAGGCGCGTACGCGAACTTGCGCGGCCGACCGGTCTCGGGGTCGAGCGGCTCGGCGACTTCACCGGTCGCCTCTCGCTCCTCGAGGTAGCGCCGGAACCGACGCGTGAGCACCTCGTGGATGGCGGCGACGTCGTTCTGCCCCTCGAAGCCTCGGATTGTGAACCGGCGGTACTCCCCCTTGCGGGGCAAGCCATCCTCGAACACCACCATCGACGCCACCACATCGGTGCCCTGCAGATTGGAGACGTCGTAGCACTCGATGCGCAGCGGAGCTTCGTCAAGCCCGAGAGCGTCCTGGATCTCGCTGAGCGCCTGGCTGCGAGTGGACAGGTCGCTGGCGCGCTTGGTCTTGTGCAGCGCAAGCGACTGCTGGGCGTTGCGGGCCACGGTCTCCAGGAGCGCGCGCTTGTCGCCCCGTTGCGGCACCCGGAGAGCGACCCGGCTGCCTCGCTGCGCGGATAGCCAATCGGCCAGCGCCTCCGCGTCGTCGGGCAGCGCCGGCACGAGGACCTCGCGCGGCACACCGTCGCCGGCCTCAGCGTCGTACAGCTGGGTCAAGAAGCGCTCCACGAGCTCGCCGGTGTCGGCATCATCGACTTTGTCGGCCACCCAGCCGCGCTGCCCGCGGACCCGACCGCCCCGGACGTAGAAGATCTGCACAGCAACCTCGAGCGGGTCCTCCGCGAGAGCGACCACATCGGCGTACGTGGCGTCGCCGAGGACGACGGCTTGCTTTTCCATCGCCCGCTCGAGTGCCTTGATGTCGTCGCGCAGCCGAGCAGCGCGCTCGTACTCCTGCGCGTCGCTGGCTTGGCGCATCTGCACTTCGAGGCGACGCAGGTAGGTCGAGGTGCGGCCCTCCATGAACGCGACGAAGTCCTCGACGATCGCGCGGTGCTCCTCGGCGCTCACCCGTCCGACGCACGGAGCCGAGCACTTGCCGATGTAGCCGAGCAGGCACGGCCGACCGACCTGACCGGCCCGTTTGAAGACTCCGTTGGAACAGCTGCGTACGGGGAACACGCGCAGCAGCAGGTCGAGGGTTTCGCGGATCGCCCAGGCGTGCGAGTAGGGCCCGAAGTAGCGGTAGCCCTTCTTCTTGGCGCCCCGCATGACCATCACCCGCGGATACTCCTCGGACAGAGTGACGGCGAGATACGGGTAGGACTTGTCGTCGCGGTAGCGGACGTTGAACCGCGGGTCGAACTCCTTGATCCAGTTGTATTCAAGCTGCAGCGCCTCGACCTCGGTGCTGACGACCGTCCACTCGACACTCGCGGCACTCGTCACCATCGTCTGGGTGCGTGCGTGGAGGGCGGCCAGATCTTGGAAATAGCTGCTCAGTCGGGAGCGGAGACTCTTGGCCTTGCCGACGTAGATGACCCGGCCTTGGGCGTCGCGAAATCGGTAGACGCCCGGCCCGTCGGGAACCGACCCGGGCGCAGGTCGGTAAGTTGCCGGGTCAGCCACACGGGCACGATAACGCGGCCGGCGGACGCGCTGCGCGCATCACCGGCTGGCGGGTGGGCGCCGTCGAGCAGGCGCCGTCAGGCGGACGCCCTCAGGCGCGCACCACGTTGGTGCCGTCGAAGGTGACCGCGGTCTCAGCCAATGCCCTGGTCGCCGGGCCGTTGAGCACCGAGCCGTCTTCGGCCGAGTAGCGGCTCCCGTGGCAGGGACACATGATGACGTCGTCCTCGACGCTGCCCACGGTGCACTGCTGGTGGGTGCAGATCGCGGAGAACGCCTTGTAGGTACCCGCCTCCGGCTGCGTCACGACGAGCTCTTGATCGGCAAGGATCACACCCCCGCGCACGGGCACCTCAGCGCCGGCCACGAGGGTCTCGGCGCCACCCCCGCCGGCTGCCGTGTCTTCGGGGGTCGGGTTGGTGGTCCCGCCGGACGACGTCCCGGCATCGTCGTCGTCTCCGCACGCGGCGAGGGCGGTCCCGGCAGCGACGGCACCGGCAGCCGCGAGAACGGTCCGACGGGTGGGCAGCGCGGATCCTGTCATGATCATGTGGCCTCTCTGACGACGGCAACGGTCAGCAGCCTGACACAGGCGCCATTGCCCCGGCAGGCGGCGAGCCGCAGACTCGCCATCTCGTAATACGCAGACAATCCAGGATGGGATTGCTGGTTCTCGAGCGCCGTCCGAAGCGGAGACCCAATGGGCGCAGGGGCACCCTCTGACGAACTTATTGGCGCAGGGCCGCCCTCTGCCAATCGCCGTTGGCGCAGGGCCGCCCTCTGCCAAACGTGTTTGGCCAAGCCTGTTTGGGGCCGCGATGGCGTCACACCGGCTGGAGCGTCGCCTGCAATGGCCCCTACGCCGGCCGCAGCCGCTTGGGCAGCTTCGCAACGACGGCGTCGTACGAGTCGTCGATGGCCGCGAGCACCTCGTCATCGGGGATGGCACCGCCGACCTGGAGGGTGTTCCACCCGGACCGCCCGATGTAGGCCATCACGCTGGCGTCATCGGGATAGCGGTCGAGCCACTCGTCGGCCGCCTCGCGGTTGTTGCCGCACTTGACGCCCACGGCGTCACCGTCCCGAGGAAGGCGAAGATCTTGTCACCTACCTTGGCGACGATGTCGCCTTCCCAGGGCTCGTCCTCCCAAGCGCCGGGCTTGGTCAGGCAGTAGCGCAGCAACTTGTCGGCTTCACCGTCCGCTCCTCGAGTTCACCGGCCTCGGACATCGCCTTGATCGACGGTCGAACATCCGGCCGCGATTTGTCGCGAAGAACACGCCGCAGGAACTCGCCGGTGTAGCTGTCCTCGGCGGTGGCGATGTCCTCGGGAGTGCCGGTCGCCACGATGGTGCCGCCGCCGCTGCCGCCCTCCGGCCCCATGTCGACGACCCAGTCGGCGGTCTTGATGACGTCGAGGTTGTGCTCGATGACGATGACGGTGTTGCCCTTGTCGACGAGGCCCTGGAGCACGCCGAGCAGCTTGCGGATGTCTTCGAAGTGCAGCCCGGTCGTGGGCTCGTCGAGAACGTAGACAGTGCGGCCGGTGCTGCGCTTCTGCAGCTCGGAGGCGAGCTTGACGCGCTGCGCCTCGCCGCCAGAGAGAGTGGTGGCGGGCTGCCCGAGGCGTACGTAGCCAAGCCCCACCTCGACAAGCGTGCGCAGGTGACGCTCGATCGGCGGGAACGCCTGGAAGAAGTCGAGCGCCTCCTCGATCGGCATGTCGAGCACCTCGGAGATCGTGCGCCCCTTGAAGTGCACCTCGAGCGTCTCGCGGTTGTAGCGCGCGCCGTGGCAGACCTCGCACGGCACGTAGACGTCGGGGAGGAAGTTCATCTCGATCTTGATGGTGCCGTCGCCCGCGCACGCCTCGCAGCGGCCACCCTTGACGTTGAAGGAGAACCGCCCGGGCTGGTAGCCCCGGATCTTGGCCTCTTCAGTCTCGGCGAACAACCGGCGGATGTGGTCGAAGACCCCGGTGTAGGTCGCCGGGTTGGACCGCGGTGTGCGCCCGATCGGCGACTGGTCGACGTGCACGACCTTGTCGACGTGCCGCAGACCGTCGACGCGCTTGTGCCGCCCAGGCACGGCGCGCGCGCCATAGATTTCTTTGGCCAGCGCGGTGTAGAGGATGTCGTTGACCAGCGTCGACTTGCCCGATCCACTCACCCCGGTCACGGCGACGAACAGGCCCAGCGGGAACGACACCGTGACGTCGCGGAGGTTGTGCTCGCGGGCGCCGACGACAGTGAGTGAGCGGCTCTTGGTCTGCGGCCGACGCACCACCGGCACCTCGATGCGCTCGCGTCCGGACAGATAAGCGCCGGTGAGCGAGCCAGGGTGGGTGAGCAGGTCGTCGACTGTGCCGGACACGACGATCTGGCCGCCGTGCTCACCGGCGCCCGGACCGATGTCGACGACCCAGTCGGCGGTGCGAATGGTGTCTTCGTCGTGCTCCACGACGATCAGTGTGTTGCCCAGGTCGCGGAGCCGGACCAGTGTCTCGATGAGCCGGTGGTTGTCGCGCTGGTGCAAGCCGATGCTCGGCTCGTCGAGGACGTAGAGCACCCCGACCAGGCCGGAGCCGATCTGCGTGGCCAGCCGGATGCGCTGCGCCTCGCCTCCGGCGAGTGTCGCCGACGGGCGGTCGAGGGTGAGGTAGTGCAGGCCGACGTCGACGAGGAACTGCAGCCGCTCGTTGACCTCCTTGAGCACCCGCGCCGCGATCTGCCGCTCACGGTCGGTCAGCTGCAGGTCGCGGAGGAACACCGCGCAGTCGCCGATCGGCATTGCCGCGACCTCGGCGATGGACTTGCCGCCGAACGTGACAGCGAGGCTGACCGGCTTGAGGCGAGCACCCTTGCACGTCGGGCAGGGCACCTCACGCATGAACCCCTCGAAGCGCTCTCGGCTCGAGTCGCTGTCGGACTCGGCATGCCGCCGCTGCACCCAGGGGATGACGCCCTCGTAGGACGTGTAGTAGGAACGCTCGCGACCGTAGCGGTTGCGGTAGCGGACATGGATCTGCTTGTCGTAGCCCTGCAGGACCGCCTTGCGCGCCTTGGCCGGAAGCTTTTCGAACGGCACGTCCGTGCGGAATCCGAGCCCATCGGCAAGCGCCTCGACGATGCGACCGAAGTAGTCGGAGGTGTGCCCGTTGCTCCACGGCGCGATGGCGCCCTCGTCGATCGACTTGGACGGGTCAGGCACGACCAGCTCGGGGTCGACCTCCATGCGGGTGCCGAGGCCGGTGCAGTCGGGGCAGGCGCCGTAGGGCGAGTTGAACGAGAACGACCGCGGCTCGAGCTCCTCGAACGACAGGTCGTCGTAGGGACAGTAGAGATGCTCGGACCAGGTGCGCTCGCGCTGCGGGTCGTCCTCGGGCAGATCGACGAAGTCAAGGGTGACGAGCCCGCCGCCGAGGCGCAGGGCGGTCTCGATCGAGTCGGTCAGCCGTCGCTTCGAGCTCGCCTTGACGGTGAGCCGGTCGACGACGACCTCGATGGTGTGCTTCTCCTGCTTCTTGAGCGTCGGCGGGTCGGACAGCTGGTGCACCACCCCGTCGACGCGGGCCCGCGCATAGCCCTGCGACTGCAGGGTGCGGAACAGGTCGGCGTACTCGCCCTTGCGACCGCGCACGACCGGCGCCAGCACCTGGAAGCGGGTGCCCTCGTCGAGCTCGAGCACCCGGTCGACGATCTGCTGCGGAGTCTGCCGCCCGATCGGCCGACCGCAGACCGGACAGTGCGGATGGCCTGCTCGGGCATAGAGCAGCCGCAGGTAGTCGTAGACCTCGGTGATCGTGCCCACCGTCGACCGCGGGTTCTTGGACGTGGACTTCTGGTCGATGGAGACGGCGGGCGAGAGCCCCTCGATGAAGTCGACGTCGGGCTTGTCCATCTGCCCGAGGAACTGCCGCGCATAGGCCGACAGCGACTCGACATAGCGGCGCTGGCCCTCGGCGAAGATCGTGTCGAAGGCGAGGCTTGACTTGCCTGATCCGGACAGGCCCGTGAAGACGATCAGGGCATCGCGGGGTAGGTCGAGGGAGACGTCCTTGAGGTTGTGCTCACGGGCGCCACGGACGATCAGACGGTCGGCCACTCGAGACTCTCTACTTCTCCCGGTCGGCGGTCGGCATGGGCCGGCTGGCCCCGCTCAGCAAGGGTAGGCATGTCCTCTGACAAGCACGTTACGGGCAAGCCCCACGCATCGTGGCGAGGTAGGTTCATGCCGACAGACGATCACGACGGAGGCGGTCAGTGCCTAGTCCAACGTACGAGCCCAGCGTGCTTCTTCCCCAGATCGAGGCGTCGACCGAGCGCCTGCTGGCCACAGTGGAACAGCTGGACGACGAGGCGGTACGTGCGCCAAGCCTCTGCGAAGGCTGGAGCCGTGGACATGTGCTCACGCACCTGGCCCGCAACGCCGAGGGCGAGGATCGGCTCCTGACCTGGGCGCAGACGGGCGTCGTGACGCCGAAGTACCCCAGCTCCGAGGCTCGCAATCTCGACATCGAAGCCGGCGCCGGCCGCTCGGCGGCCGAGCTGCTGGACGATTTGCGCACCGCGTCGAAGGGCCTGGCCGAGCATGCGGCGACGCTCAGCGATGACGAGTGGAGCCGGCTGGTGCGGGGCGGCTCGGGCGCCACAGGCGACGAGCATCCGGCCTCCGGCGCCCTCTGGAACCGGTTGCGCGAGCTCGAGGTCCATCACGTCGACCTTGACGCCGACTACACACCGGCGCACTGGTCGCCGGACTTCGTCCAGCTGGCGCTCGAGGAGACCCAACGGTCGTACGCCGCTCGTGACGACGTACCCGCATTGATCCTGCAGGCGACCGACTCCAACTTCTCCGCCCAGGTGGGTGACGCAGAGGGCGCGGTGCTGGTGAGCGGCCCGGCGACCGGCCTGCTCGCTTGGCTTACGGGACGCAGCAGTGGCGACGGCCTGTCGGTCGAGCCGCCGCAGCCGCTGCCGAGCCTGCCGGCCTGGCGCTGAGCAGGCGACCGACGGTGAGCACCTATCAAGGCAAGGTGGTCCCCGGCGGGCGCCCCGCGGTGCGCGAGCTCGCCCGGCTCATCATCAGCAAGGTGTCGGTGGGGCCGATGGACAACAACGCGTACGTGTTGCGCTGCCGCGACACCGACGATGAGCTCCTCATCGACGCGGCCGCGGAGCCGGACCGCATCCTCGCGGTGACCGGTGAGGGCCCGCTCGTACGCATCGTGACGACGCACCGCCACCCCGATCACTGGCAGGCGCTCGCCGCGGTGCGCGCGCAGACCGGGGCGCGCTCGGTCGCGCACCCCGCCGATGCGGGCGACATCCCGGTTGCCACGGATGAGCTGGTGCGCGACGGCGACGCCGTGCTCGTCGGCCAGGTCGAGCTCACCGTGATCCATCTCGTCGGGCACACGCCGGGGAGCATCGCGCTGCTCTACGACGACCCCACCGGCGCGCCGCATCTGTGGACCGGCGACTCGCTGTTCCCGGGCGGCGTTGGTCGTACGAACTCACCGTCCGACTTCTCGTCGCTCATCGGCGACGTCGAGACCAAGATCTTCGACCGGCTCCCGGACGAGACGTGGGTCTACCCAGGGCACGGCAACGACACGACTTTGGGTCGCGAGCGGCCGCAGCTTCCGGATTGGCGCGCCCGCGGCTGGTGATCAGCTGGGGCTGACCGGATCGTCTGCGGTCTCGGCCAGGCGGCGGGTGAGATAGCGCTGCTCGGCATCGGTCGGGGCCAACGCCAGTGCCTGGCGATATGCCTCGGCCGCTTCGGCTCGCCTGCCGAGCCGGCGGAGCAGGTCCGCCCGCGTGGCCGGGAGCAGATGGAAGTCCGCCAGCGCGCCGGTGGCGGCCAATGCGTCGGTCAGGGCGAGGCCCGCAGCTGGGCCGTCCGTCATCGCGACCGCGACCGCGCGGTTGAGCTCGACGATGGGACTCGGGGCGAGCCGGGCGAGCTGGTCGTACAGGCCGACGATCTGTGCCCAGTCTGTTTTGGCAGTGTCGGGCGCGGTGGCGTGGCAGGCGGCGATCGCGGCCTGTACCTGGTAGATGCCGGGTCGCCCGCGCCGCAGGGCGGCCTCGAGGAGAGCGACCGCCGCGGAGATCTGGTCGGTGTCCCACTTCGAGCGGTCCTGCTGCTCGAGGGTGACCAGCTCCCCGGCGGCGTCGGTGCGCGCGCTGCTCCGCGCGTCGTGTAGCAGCATCAGCGCGAGGAGGCCGAGCACTTCAGGGTCGTCGGGCATGAGTGTGGCGAGGATCCGGCCCAGCCGGATCGCCTCCGCGGTGAGGTCGACGCGTACGACGTCGGGGCCTGTCGTCGCCGCGTACCCCTCGTTGAAGAGCAGGTAGATCACGGCGAGCACCGCCGCGGTCCGTTCCGGCAGCAGGTGGTCGGGCGGCACGCGGAACGGGACTCCGGCATTGCGGATCTTGCTCTTGGCGCGGAACAGCCGCTGGCCCAGCGTGCGCTCGGACACGAGGAACGCGCGGGCGATCTCGGCGGTGCTCAGCCCGGAGACACTGCGCAGGGTGAGAGCGACTTGAGCCTCCGTCGACAGGGCTGGGTGACAGCAGGTGAAGATCAGCTCGAGCCGGTCGTCCGGGATGCCGTCGGCGGCGTCGTCGGGCTGCGGGGGCATGCGTCGTGCCATGGCGGATACCTCGCGCAGCTTGGTCGACTCGACGGCGCGGCGACGCAATCGGTCCATCGCGCGGTTGCGGGCCGTCACCATGAGCCAGGCGCCGGGGCGGGCCGGAATCCCGTCGCGGGGCCAGCGTTCCAGCGCCTGCGCAAATGCGTCCTGCGTGCACTCCTCCGCGAGGTCCCAGTCCCCGGTGAGCCGGATCAGTGCCGCCACGATGCGTCCCCATTCGTCGACGTACACCGTGGCGAGCGTCGTGGTCACTCGGTCCAGAACGGCCTCACATCGATCATGCCGCTCTGCGCGACCGGGTGCTTCGACGCGATCTCGATCGCCTCGTCGAGGTTGGCGCAGTCGATCACGTCGAACCCGGCGATCATCTCCTTGGTCTCGACGAACGGGCCGTCGGTGAGCAGCACCTGCCCGTCCCGGACCCGGACAGTCGTGGCGTCGCTGGGTGGCCGCAGGCGGTCGCCCATCAGCCGTACGCCTCTGCGCTCCGTCTCGTCGAGCCAGGCGTTGATGTCCGAATCATCCTGGGGTTCTTCGACGGGTGCGTTAGACCGGTTCGTCAGCGGGTCCATCGACGCAGATCAGGAACAGGTACTTCACGGGGCCTCCTTGGTCGGATGTTGTCGTGCCCGTACGACGAACGGCAACAGCCGCCTACTACCCGGACGGACCCATTTTTTCGACGTCTAGCTCTCGACCCGGCTCTCCGCCTCGCGGCGCTCGTCACGACGTGTCTTGGCGAGGCTCAGCCCCGCGGTCACCGCGAGCGTGCCGACGATCACCAGCAGCGACAGCCAGATCGGGATCTCCGGCGCCCACGAGACGTGCTCCCCGCCGTTGATGAACGGCAGCTCGTTGAGGTGCAGCGCCTCGAGGATCAGCTTGACGCCGATGAAGGCGAGCAGGAACGCCAGGCCGTACGACAGGTAGACGAGGCGTTGCAGCAGCCCGCCGATGAGGAAGTAGAGCTGGCGCAGGCCCATCAGCGCGAACACGTTGGCCGTGAACACGAGGTAGGCCTCGCGGGTCAGACCGAAGATCGCCGGGATGGAGTCGAGCGCGAACAGCAGGTCCGTCGAGCCGATCGCGACCATGACGATGGCCATAGGCGTCAGGAACCTCTTGCTGTCGATCACCTTGGTCAGGTGCGCGCGGTGGTACTCCTTGGTGGTCGGCAGGACGCGGCCGACCCACCGTACGACTGCGTTGTCACCCCCTCCTTCCTCCTCCTCCAGCCCGTGCCGTGCCATCCGTGCAGCGGTGACGACGAGGAACAGGCCGAAGATGTAGAAGACCCAGCTGAACTGGTTGATCACGGCTGCGCCGAGCGCGATGAAGATGCCGCGGAACACGAGCGCCATCACGATGCCCCAGAGCAGCACGGTCTGCTGGTACTGCCTGGGTACGCCGAAGCGACTCATGATGATGATGAAGATGAACAGGTTGTCGATGGAGAGGCTGTATTCGGTGAGCCAGCCGGCGAAGAACTCGCCCGCGAACTGCCCGCCCGAGACCGCCCAGATGCCCAGCCCAAAGATCACCGCCAGGCCCATGTAGATGAGCACCCAGGTTGTGGATTCGCGCATGGACGGCTCGTGCGGGCGGCGGCCGATGATCAACAGATCGACGAGCAGGATGGCGACGAGCACCGCAATGGTGACGCCCCATACCCAGGGGTGAACGTTCACGCAGGTACCTCCGGACGGACGGATACGTCTGCCGGAGGTCTCTTCCGTCTCGACCGTCCGGGGCTCGAGACCGGTGGCACCGGACCAGGTCAGCAGTGTCCTGGACGTGATGACGATGCCACCGCGAGGGAATACTCCCCTCCACGCGTGCTGCCGATTGTTCCATGTGTTGCGGCTGCGGCGCGCACGGGGCTGTGGAGGTTGTCCGGGTTGACAGGGCGATCCACGCGGGCTAGCCAGGGGCAAGGAAGCCCTGCCCAGAAGGAGTTGCCATGCCAAGACCGGTGCACTTCGAGATCCACGCGAGCGACCCGGAACCGGTCCGTGAGTTCTATGAGCAGTTGTTCGGGTGGGAGTTCGAGAAATGGGGCGACCAGGACTACTGGCTCATCACCACCGGTGAGGATGGCGAGCCCGGCGTCAACGGAGGCATGCTGCCGCGGCAGGGGCCACGGCCGGATGTGGACGCCCCGGTCAGCGCCTGGGTCATGTCCGTCGACGTGCCGGACTGCCAGGGGTATCTCGACAAGGCCATTGCCCTCGGCGCGGACCAGGCGTTGCCGGTCATGGATATGTCCGGTGTCGGCAAGGTGGCGTACTTCAAGGACCCTGACGGCAACATCGTCGGGCTGTATGAGGATGTGCGGTCGGCGGGCTGAGTAGCCGGCTCTGACCCCGTCCGCGTGTCAGCCGACGCAGACGACCCAGCGGCCAGATCCGTCAGTTCCGTGATCACGAGCTCGTCGCGACGACTTGTCGAACTTGCGACCAGACGCCGCGAACATCTGGCATGCTGCCCGTGGGCCGGCAGGGCCGGCACACTGTTGCACCGGGCTTGCTCGCTGTTGCCGCAGAGGCGATGGCGGTGGGGGTGGGGACATGGCCTGGATTCGTACGCCGCTGTCGCGAGTGAACGTGGTCGTACTCGCACTTGCTCTTGTCGCGTCGCTGCTTGCGATCACCGGCCATCAGCCGGCGCGGGCCTCGACCCTGCCCACCGGCTTCCGGGACTCCGTCGTGCTGAGTGGGCTGAGCAACCCTACGGTGCTGCAGTTTGCACCCGACGGGCGGATCTTCGTCGGCCAGAAGAACGGTGTGATCAAGGTCTTCCAGAGCTTGACCGACACGAACCCGGTGACGTTCGCCGACCTGTCGTCCAAGGTCCATGACTACTGGGATCGCGGGCTTCTCGGCATGGCGCTACCGCCGAATTTCCCGGCCGACCCGTACGTCTACGTGCTCTATGCGTACGACGCCCCGATCGCCGGCACGCCACCGACGTGGGGCGACGCCTGCCCCACCCCGCCCGGCCCGACCACCGACGGCTGCCTGGTGTCCGGGCGGGTGTCGCGGCTACAGGCAAGCGGCAACGTCATGACAGGCAGTGAGCAGGTGCTCATCAACGACTGGTGCCAGCAGTACCCGAGCCACTCGGTCGGCACACTGCTCTTCGGCCGCGATGGTTATCTCTACATCACCGGCGGTGACGGCGCCAGCTTCAACAACGTCGACTACGGGCAGTACGGCAACACCTATGCCGGCGACCAGGCGAATCCCTGTGGCGATCCGCCCGGCGCGGTCGGCACCCCACTGACCCCGCCGAATGCGCAGGGCGGCGCGCTGCGCAGCCAGAGCGTCCGGCGGACTGGCGGCCCGGCCACCCTTGACGGCACGGTTCTACGGATCGATCCCGCCACCGGTGCAGGTGTGGCCGGCAACCCGTTCTTCTCCTCGCAGGATGCCAACGCGCGACGCATTGTGGCATACGGGCTACGCAACCCGTTCCGGATGACACAGCGCCCCGGCTCCGACGAGCTGTGGATCGGCGACGTCGGCTGGGGCACCTGGGAAGAGATCAACCGGGTGATATCGCCGACGAGCACGGCATCAAACTTCGGCTGGCCATGCTACGAGGGAGCCGCAGTCCAGGGCGGGTACCAGGGTGCCGGTCTCGCCCTGTGCTCGTCGCTGTACTCGACGCCCGGATCAGTAACGGCGCCGTACCACGCGTACAACCACAACGCGTGCGTCGTTAGCTACAGCGGATGCCGGACGGGTGGCTCGTCCATCACCGGCATCGCGTTCTACCAGGGCGGTTCCTATCCAGCGCAGTACAACGGCGCGGTGTTCTTCGGCGACCACAGCCGCAACGAGATCTGGGCGATGCTGCCCGGCACCAACGGGCTGCCCGACCCGTCCCGACTGCAGTCGTTCGTCGGCGTCGACGCGTCCGGCGGCGCCGCCGGGCACCCGGTCGACCTGAAGATCGGCCCGGGCGGCGACCTGTTCTACGTGGACATGGAGGGCGGCTCGATCCACCGGATCACCTACACGGCGGCCAACCAGCCGCCGACCGCCGTGATCAGCGCCAATCCGACGAGCGGCACGCCGCCGCTGACGGTCAGCTTCAGCGGCACCGGCTCGTCTGATCCCGAGGACCGGCCGGTGACCTACTCGTGGGACCTCAACGGTGACGGCGCGTTCGGCGACGCGACGGGCGCGACGACGACCCACACGTACACGGCGTCGGGGACTCATCAGCCGAGCTTGCGCGTCACCGACGACCAGGGCGCCACCGACACCGCGTCGGTCACCATCACCGTCGGCAACACCGCCCCGGCGCCGGTGATCGACACACCGGCGGCCGGCCTGACGTGGAGGGTCGGCGACCCAATCAACTTCTCCGGCCATGCCACCGACGCGCAGGACGGCACACTTCCGGCGTCGGCATTGAGCTGGAAGCTGATCATGCATCACTGCATCACGCCAACGGACTGCCACGCGCACGACATCCAGACCGTCAACGGCGCGGCGAGCGGATCGTTCACAGCGCCCGATCACGCGTACCCGTGCTGGCTCGAGCTGCAACTGACCGCGACCGACTCAGGCGGGCTGACCTCGACGTCCAGTGTCCGGCTGGACCCGCGGACGGTCGTGCTCACGTTCCGGACCAACCCGGGCGGTCTCGTCCTGACCAACATGGTGGTCAACGAAGCGCCGCGCACGACACCGTTCTCGGTCACCGTCATCGTGGGCTCGTCGAACTCGGTCAGCGCCCCCTCGCCGCAGCAGTCCAACAAGTCGATGTACCACTTCGTGTCATGGTCAGACGGTGGCCCGCAGAGCCACACCATCATCGCGCCCGCGACAAATACGACCTATACGGCGACGTATCGGAAGCGGTGAGATCTCCCCCGGTTGTGAACGCTGTTCGGGTCGCGACAAGTCCTGCGTGTCCCGACCCGAGCAACATTCTCGACCTCTCGGGCGCGGCAGTTCGTGTGTGACGACCTATATGTCTCTCGATGAAGCGGGTCAGATCTGATCATTGATAATGGTTATATCTTCACAAATGCGGACATAGAGTTTTGGGTCGGTTTCCTTGCCAGATGCTGAACTTTGCTGATAGTGCTGGTTGTGGTGAATGCGCTGCTTGCGGTGCCGAACAGGCCGCCACGAGGGAGCACGCCGGGGGTGACCACCACGGAGAAGTCCCTAAGGAGGCCTTGTGAAGAACAGATTGCTGCCCATCGCACTCGCCGCACTCGCCGCACTCGTCGCGCTCACGGGGCTTGCGGTGGCCGGCCGACCCGGCACCACTGACGCACGGTCGTCCGGGCGCACGCCCAGCGTCCAAACCGGCGCCGCATCGGCGCTGACTAGCCAGTCGGCCACCCTCAACGGCACCGTGAAGCCGCGCCGCTCGGCGACCACGGCGTACTTCGAATGGGGCAAGACCGCCAGGTACGGCTCGTCGACGCCCGCCCGAAGTGTCGGCTCGGGCCGCTCGACCGTGGCTGTCGCAGCGATCACGGCGGGGCTCACGGCAGACACGACATACCACTATCGGCTCGTCGCCAAGAACGCGAGGGGGACGTCGTACGGCGATGACCGGGCGTTCACGACCTCGAGTTTGCCGACCCCATCGCCAACCCCGACCCCGACCTCGTCGAGCCCAACCCCATCGCCAACGCCGACCCCAACCTCGTCGAGCCCAACCCCATCGCCAACGCCGACCCCGACCTCGTCGAGCCCAACCCCATCGCCAACGCCTCCGCCGCCGACTGCCGGATGCACCAACGGGGTCACCATCACTGAGGGTGATGGTCGCTCATTCTTCGAGGCGGATGGCGGCGAATACTTCGTCCATAACAACAACTGGAACGACACGGCGGGCGGCAACTCCGTCATCACCGCCTGCAGCTACAACCGCTGGTGCCGTTGTGTCGGACACCCCAGACCACTCAGACCTGTCGGTGCAGACCTATCCGAACGTGCACCGCGACTACAACGACACCCCGCTGTCGCAGATCCAGTCGGCCCGATTCGCGGCCACCGGGCCACATTGCAGCGGCTGCATCTGGAACATCGCGTTCGACATCTGGATCGGCGACGGGTTCTCCCATGAGCTGATGATCTGGACCGAGAACTGGGGCCAGCGGCCCGCTGGCAACCAGATCGGCACGACCACTATCGGCGGCCAGCAGTATCAGGTGTGGCGCTCCGGGTCGGGTGATGGCGGCATCATCACCTACCTGTCGGTCACGCCGCAGACGTCCGGCACGATGCCGCTGGCGGCGTTCTTCGCTGATGTCCGGGCCCGCGGCTGGACTCCAACGACAACGTGGCAGGTGGATTATGGGGTGGAGATCGTGGACACGAATGGCAACCCGGAGCGGTTCGACTTCACCGACTTCTACGTCAACGACTGACGACGACCGAATGGGCGGTTGATCACACAAGCGATGATCTGCAAGATCCGGGGTCTGCGCCCGGAACTCACCGATTCCATGCCCCCGGCCGCCCATAGGGTGTCGGGCAACCGGGAATGATGGCGCCGGGGTATGGGCCGCCGCGGCGGCCCATACCCCGTTGACAATCAGCAACCAGCGGACTCCGCTAGTGATCGGCGGCCGGGCGCAAACGTTTATCTTAAGAATCGGCCGAGGCCCGCGCGGTGGCCTTTCCGAACGTTGCCTGGCGGCCTATCGGACGCCGGCCTCGATCATCCCGCGCAGCTCGCGCTTGAGGTCCCTGATCTCGTCGCGCAGCCGCGCCGCGAGCTCGAACTGCAGCTCAGCCGCCGCACCGCGCATCTGATCGGTGAGCTGCTGGATGAGGTCGGCGAGGTCGGTGGCCGGGAGGCCGGCAATGTCCTGCGCCCTTTCGGCGACCGCCTTGCTCGACAACCCTGGGACCGGCGACTTGCCCCGGGACTGCTGCCGCCCGCCGCCGCCGATGAGCTGGGCGGTGTCGGCATCCTCGCGCGCAATGAGGTCGGTGATGTCGCTGATGCGCTTGCGCAGCGGCTGCGGGTCGATGCCGCGCTCTGCGTTGTAGGCGAGCTGCTTCTCCCGGCGCCGGTTGGTCTCGTCGATGGCATTGCGCATTGACGGGGTGATCGTGTCGGCGTACATGTGCACCTGGCCCGAGACGTTGCGGGCCGCGCGGCCGATCGTCTGGATGAGCGACGTGCCCGAGCGGAGGAAGCCCTCCTTGTCGGCGTCGAGGATCGAGACGAGCGAGACCTCCGGCAGGTCGAGACCCTCGCGCAGCAGGTTGATGCCGACGAGGACGTCGTAGTCCCCCATCCGCAGCTCGCGCAGCAGCTCGACGCGGCGCAGCGTGTCGACCTCGCTGTGCAGATAGCGCACCTGGACGCCCTGCTCCAGCAGGTAGTCGGTGAGGTCTTCGGACATCTTCTTCGTGAGCGTCGTGACGAGCACCCGCTCGTTGCGGCCAGTGCGCTCACGGATCTCGTGGATGAGGTCGTCGATCTGCCCCTTGGTCGGCTTGACGACGACCTCAGGGTCGACAAGGCCCGTCGGCCGGATGATCTGCTCGACCACGCCCTGCCCCTTGCCCATCTCGTAAGGGCCTGGGGTCGCCGACAGGAAGACCGTCTGACCGACACGGTCGAGGAACTCCTCCCAACGCAGTGGGCGGTTGTCCATGGCGCTCGGCAGCCGGAAGCCGTGCTCGACGAGGGTGCGCTTGCGGCTCATGTCGCCCTCGTACATGCCACCGATCTGCGGCACGGTCACGTGCGACTCGTCGATGACGAGCAGGAAGTCGTCGGGGAAGTAGTCGATCAGGCAGTTGGGCGCCGACCCGGCCGCGCGGCCGTCGAGGTGGCGCGAGTAGTTCTCGATGCCGGAGCAGAACCCGACTTGGCGCATCATCTCGATGTCGTAGGTCGTGCGCATGCGCAGCCGCTGCGCCTCGAGCAGCTTGCCCTGCCGCTCGAGCTCGGCCAGCCGCTCCTCGAGCTCGGCCTCGATGTCGCGGATGGCGCGCTCCATCGTCTCCGGACCCGCCACGTAGTGGGTAGCCGGAGCGACGTGGATCTCCTGCTCCTCCCGGATGACCTCGCCCGTGATCGGGTGCAGCGTCATGATCCGCTCGATCTCGTCGCCGAAGAACTCGATGCGGATGGCGAGCTCCTCGTAGACCGGGATGATCTCCAGGGTGTCGCCGCGGACCCGGAACGTGCCGCGCGTGAAGTTCTGGTCGTTGCGGGTGTATTGGATCTGGACAAGACGACGGAGCAAGGCGTCGCGGTCGAGCTGGTCGCCGACCTTGAGCGAGACCATGCGCTCGAGATATTCGGTGGCGTCGCCGAGGCCGTAGATGCACGAGACGGTGGCGACGACGATCACGTCGCGGCGGGTCAACAGCGACCAGGTGGCGCTGTGCCGGAGCCGCTCGACCTCCTCGTTGATCGAGGAGTCCTTCTCGATGTAGGTGTCGGTCTGCGGGACGTAGGCCTCGGGCTGGTAGTAGTCGTAGTAGGAGACGAAGTATTCGACCGCGTTGTTGGGGAACAGCTCGCGGAACTCGTTGGCCAGCTGAGCCGCGAGTGTCTTGTTGGGGGCGATCACCAGGGTCGGCCGCTGCAGCCGCTCGACCAGCCACGCGGTCGTCGCGCTCTTGCCGGTGCCCGTCGCGCCGAGCAGCACAATGTCCTGCTCATCGGCCCGGATGCGTCGCTCGAGGTCGTCGATGGCCTGCGGCTGGTCGCCGGACGGCTGGTAGTCGCTGACGACCCGGAACGGCTCTTGCCGGCGGTGGATGTCTATTTGTGTCGTGGTGGAACGCACGAAATCAAAGGTACGTCGTGGGGCCGACAAACCCCGCAGGTCGCCCGGCAGGGCTACTGCTCGTACGACTCGACCTCGTCGACCGGCCGGGGCTCCGCGAGGTCCGGGTTCTCGCCGTACTGCTCTCGGGCCTTGCGCTGCCGCAGTAAGTCCCAGCACTGGTCGAGGGACGCCTCGATCTCCGCGAGGCGCGCCCGGGCGGTGGCATCTAGCCCGACTCCGGAGGCCTGGTCGCGGAGCCGGTGCTCCTCGGCGAGGAGCTCGTCGATCTGTCCGATCACATCTCGGTCCTGCATTGGGTGTCCTCCTCGGATCGGCGGGTCCGTCGACCCTTCAATCCTCTAGCGTGGCGGCCTCGGCGCGGTTGCGCAGGTCGGCCCAGAGTTGGCGCACACGGTATGCGAGGTCGTCCGGCGTACCTGAGTTGTCGATCACGACGTCCGCGGCGGCCAGGCGATCCGCCCGGGACGCCTGGGCGCGGATGCGGGCCGTGGCGTCTTCTACCGTCACGCCCCGGGCGGTCAGGCGCTCGACCTGCAGGGACTCGGGCACGTCGACCACGAGGACGCGGTCGAACTTGCCCTGCTGCCCGGTCTCTACGAGCAGCGGGATGACGTGTACGACGACAGAGCCCGCGGGCGCCGTTCGCTCGATCTCCGCCGCGCGGGCGCGCACGAGCGGGTGGATGATCGACTCCAGCCGCCGGCGGGCTTGGTCATCTGCAAATACCTCCCTGGCGAGCGCCGCGCGATCAAGGGACCCGTCCTCTGCCAGCACCTCGTCGCCGAACTCCTCGACGACCTGAGCCAGTCCGGCAGTTCCAGGTGCCACGACTTCGCGGGCCAGAACGTCGGAGTCGATCACGACCGCCCCGAGCTCCGCCAGCAGGTCGCTTACCGCCGTCTTGCCAGAGCCGATCCCCCCAGTGAGGGCTACTCGGAGCACCGCAGGACGGGCCTGCTCACCCATCGGTGGTCGGAGCGGCCGGGCTCGTTGGCGCATCCGCCGGTGCCGCCTCCTCGAAGTGCGCCACCAGGGCGCGGGCCAGGTCGTGCAGCGCCACTTGCGCGGCTGTTTCGGGGATCACACCAGGCATTGCCGAGATGACGTAGGTCCGGACGTCGTCCGCAACGAGGAACGTGGTGTCCTCGGCATCCTTGGTCAGGAAGCCCGGGCGGCCCAGCACCTCGAGCGCCTGCACCTGGGCGCCCGACGACTGCGCGTCCGCCACACTGCCGTCCAGCCGGCCGGAGGCCGCGGCCGAGTCCGCGTAGACATTGACCGCGACGGTGAGCTTGGACACCTGCTTGCCGTCGGCCCCAGGGGCAGTGCCGTAGCCGCAGGTCACGCGGCCGAGTCGGCCGGAGTCTTCGAGCGGCCCCACGTAGACGTACGTGGTCGTGCCGTCGAGCGGGACGCCGAGCGCGTCAAGGACCGCGGTCGGGGCCAGGAGGTCGCCGCAATCCTTGGGGAGGTTGACGTCCTCGGCGGTGCTCGGCGCGGTCGTGGCGGAGGTCGACGGTGTCCCCAGCGGCAGGTCCGCGAACGGGTCATCCCCGGGCTCGTCATCGCCACCGCATGCCGCGAGCGCGGCCACGGCGATCACGGCCACGAGGGTGCGGCTTAGGCGAGTCGACACGGTCACGGCGCACAACCTAACCTCCCGCGTCGTCCGATTGGTACACAGCACCGCGACAAGCAGCGGATTTTCGGCGTTTTTCCCCGGAGCCGAGCCCTCACCGGTCATGCTGAATGTCAGCTACGGCCGGGGGGGTCACAATCCATGGATAAGGCACCTGCACGTTGGGGGACATCCCAGCGCCTCTTGGCGCGTTACCGCACGATGGTTCCTGGGGCTGCTCACACGTACGCCAAGGGCGACGATCAGTATCCGGCCGACATGGCACCGTTCATCGTCCGCGGTGCAGGCGCGCACGTCTGGGACGTGGACGGGAACGAGTACATCGAGTATGGCTCCGGCCTTCGATCGGTGACGCTCGGCCACGGACACCCGAGAATCGTCGCCGCCGCCACCGAGGCGATGTCCAACGGGACCAACTTCGTCCGGCCGTCCCTGCTCGAGGTCGACGTCGCCGAGACGTTCCTCCGCGTTTTCGACCGGCTCGACATGGTCAAGTTCGCCAAGAACGGCTCCGACGCCACCACAGCCGCGGTGCGACTCGCACGCGCGGCCACAGGCCGAGACCTCGTGGCCATCTGCCGGGACCAGCCGTTCTTCTCGACCGATGACTGGTTCATCGGCTCAACGCCCATGCCAGCCGGCATTCCCCAGCCAACCCGCGACCTGACCCTGTCGTTCTCGTACAACGATCTGGATTCGCTCGCAAGCGTACTGAGCAATCACACTGGCGAGGTCGCGTGCGTAATCCTCGAAGCTGCCACGGCTTCCGAGCCGCAGTCGGGGTTCCTTGACGGCGTGCGTCGCCTTTGCGACGAGTCGGGTGCGGTGCTCATCCTCGACGAGATGATCACTGGGTTCCGTTGGCATCTCCAGGGCGCACAGCACGTCTACGACCTTCGGCCCGACCTGGCCACCTTCGGCAAGGCCCTGGGCAACGGTTTTGCCGTCTCGGCGTTGGCCGGTCGCGGCGACCTCATGCGTCTTGGCGGCCTCGACCATTCCGAGGAGCGCGTGTTCCTGCTTTCCACCACGCACGGCGCTGAGACCCACGCACTCGCGGTCGCCCGCGAGGTCATCGCGATATATGAGGAAGAGGACGTGGCCGCGACGCTGCACCGGCGCGGCCGAAGGCTCGCCGACGGTATCGAGGCCGAGGCGGCCGCACGAGGGTTGCAGGAGCACTTCTTGCTTGCCGGGAGGGAGTGCAACCTCGTGTACGCGACACTGGACGAGGAGGGACAACGCTCGCAGCTGTTCCGCACGCTATTCCTGCAAGAGACCGTGCGCCGCGGGCTGCTCGCCCCGTCATTCGTCGTGAGCGCCGCACTCACCGACGAGGACATCGATCGCACCGTGTCCACAGTGGGCGACGCACTCGATGTCTACCTCAAGGCGCTCGAGTCGGGCATCGACGATTTTCTCTCGGGCGATTCGGTCAAGCCCGTGTTCCGTCCCTACGCGTAAGGCCGGCGTCGTCTCCGCCCGGCGAGAGCGCAAAGGGACATGCGGATTTGTGCTCGGGAGGTACTGAATTTGGCAAATCGCCCCCCGTCAGGTGACACGGGCAGTTGAATGGTGGGGATCGGTCGTCTTCGGGGGGCGAGGGCGGCATGTGGCAGGGGGGAAATCAATTGAATGTCCTTGTGACCGGGTACGACGGCTACGTAGGTCGTGTCCTCGTTCCCATGCTGATCGGGGCCGGTATCGAGGTCCGCGGGCTGGACGCAGAGTGGTACAGAAAGTGCACGTTCGGGCCGGAGCCACCCCAGGTCCAGTCGGTTCGCAAGGATCTGCGAGATGTTCAGCTCGATGACCTCGACGGCGTCGACGCGGTAGTTCATCTCGCGGCGATCTCCAACGATCCCGTCGGAGACCTCGACGAGGACACGACTTATGCGATCAACCATCGGGCCTCGGTACGACTCGCCCGGCTGGCTAAGCGGGCCGGCGTGGAGCGGTTCGTGTTCGCGTCGTCGTGCAGCCTCTACGGGAGGGCGCCGAGCGACGCGCCGCTCGACGAGCAGGCGGCCTTCAACCCAGTGACGCCCTACGGCCACTCCAAGGTGCTCGTCGAACAGGACGTCGCGCCACTCGCGGACGACAACTTCAGCCCGGTATTCCTTCGCAACGCCACCGTCTATGGGACGTCCCCGCGGCTGCGGCTCGACATCATGGTCAACAACCTGACTGCCGCCGCTGTCGTCACCGGTGAGGTTCTCGTCATGAGTGACGGGACGCCGTGGCGCCCGCTTGTCCACATCGACGACGTGTGCCGCACGGTTCTCACGGTTCTGAGCGCTCCGCGAGAGAAGATTCACGCGGAGGCTTTCAATGTCGGACGCGGTAGCGAGAACTACCGTGTCAGCGAGGTCGCCGACATCGTCGCCGACGCGGTTCCGGACAGTCGTATCGTGTACGCGCCTGGAGGCGGTCCCGATGCCCGGAGCTACCGGGTCGACTTCGGCAAGCTCGCCGCGACATTCCCCGAGCTGGAGCTCACCGGGTCCGTTCCCCAGGGGGCGGCGGAGCTCGCCGCGGCGTACGTCCGCGAGGGTTTGACTGCCGAGGACATCAGTGGTTCGAGATACACCCGGTTGCGTCGAATTCGTGAACTCCAGGACCGCGGCCTTATGGACAGCTCACTCGCGATGGTCGAGCTCGCCGGAAAGGTGGCCTCATGACCGACACGCTGCCGGCTCCGCATGTAGCCGAAACGGAGCCGACACCGGCGTCCTGCCTCTTCTGCGCGCACCCGCTGACGGTGACCGTTGTCGATCTAGGCATGTCGCCACTGTGTGAGAACTTCCTGGGACCAGATCAGCTCAACCGGATGGAGCCCTTCTATCCCCTGCATGTCTGGGTGTGCGACGCCTGCTGGTTGGTCCAGGTCGAGGAGTACGTGGACCCGGAGGGGATCTTCGCCCAGGACTACCGCTACTACTCTTCCTACTCACAGTCGTGGCTGCGCCACGCCGAGCTGTACGTGGAGAAGATGACGACACAGCTGGGGCTCGGTGCGGAGCACTTGGTGGTGGAACTCGGCAGCAACGACGGATACCTGCTGCAGTACTTCTCCGCCAAGGGCATCCCCGTCCTCGGCATCGATCCCGCCGACACGATCGCCGCCGCCGCCAATGCGCGTGGCGTGCCCACCGTCGCGGACTTCTTTGGGCGGGAACTCGCCTCCCGGCTCGCCACCGAAGGGCACCGTGCCGATCTCATCGTCGGCAACAACGTCTTGGCTCAAGTGCCTGACATTAACGACTTCGTCGGCGGCATCAAGGCACTGCTCGCGCCCGGTGGCACAGTCACGATCGAGTTCCCGCACCTAGTGCGGCTCGTCGCCGAGAACCAGTACGACACGATCTATCACGAACACTTCTCCTACTTCTCGTTCCAGACGGTCAGCACGATCTTCGCCGCCCACGGGATGACCGTCTTCGACGTGGAGGAATTGCCGACCCACGGTGGCTCGCTTCGGATCTTCGCTCGGCACGCTGAGGACACCAGCCGTGCCCTCACAGGGCGAGCTCAGGACTTGCTCGGTCACGAGGAAACTCTCGGCGTCCGCACGGTTGCCTACTACACCTCCTTCGCCCGGCGGGTCGAAGCAAGCAAGCGGCGACTACTGGAGTTTCTGGTCGAGGCCAAGGACACGGGCAAGTCCGTCGTCGGCTACGGAGCCCCGGGCAAGGGCAACACGCTGCTCAACTACTGCGGGGTCAGGTCGGATCTCGTCGACTACACCGTCGATCGCAATCCGCACAAGCACGGTCGTTTCACACCGGGGACCCACATCCCGATCCATTCACCGGAGCGCATCGCCGAGACTCGCCCCGACTACGTGCTCATCCTGCCGTGGAATCTGCAGGCGGAGATCGTCGAGAGCATGGCCGGCATCCGCGCCTGGGGCGGCAAGTTCGTGGTGCCGATCCCGGAAGTGAGGGTGATTCCATGAAGGTCGTCCTGTTCTGCGGCGGCATGGGCATGCGCATCCGCGACTATTCCGACAGCGTGCCCAAGCCGATGGTGCCCATCGGTTACCGACCCATCCTCTGGCACGTGATGAAGTACTACGCCCATTTCGGCTACAAAGACTTCATCCT
Organism: uncultured Actinomycetota bacterium; assembly: GCA_963757805.1. GTDB lineage: Bacteria > Actinomycetota > Actinomycetes > Jiangellales > Jiangellaceae > CAVWSM01. The sequence continues at coordinate 353,646 of CAVWSM010000006.1, forward strand.
CGCCCTGGGCTACAAGGCCGACGTCGTCAAGGACTACTTCCTGCACTACGACGAGGCGATCTCCAACGACTTCGTCCTTGACGGTGCGCAGGGCGTCCAGCTTCTCAAGACGGATATGCACGACTGGCGGATCACGTTCGTCGACACCGGCCTGTCGGCCAACATCGGCGAGCGGCTCATGGCCGTGCGCGATCACCTTGATGGTGAGGACGTGTTCCTCGCCAACTACAGCGACGGAGTTACCGATCTCGACCTCAAGCAGTACGTCAACGACTCAATCGAGGCGGACCAGGTCGCCAGTTTCCTGATGGTTCGGCCCAACCAGACATTCCACGTGGTCCACACGACGGATGACGGTCTCGTCAACAACATCTCGCACGTGTCGGAGACCGACGTCTGGATCAACGGCGGGTTCTTCGTCCTCAAGAAGGAGATCTTCGACTACATGGAACAGGGCGACGAATTGGTCGTGGAGCCGTTCCAACGGCTGATCCCCGAGCGGCACCTGCGCGCCCATCGCTTCGAGGGATTCTTCGCCGCGATGGACACCTTCAAGGATCGTGAGGTCCTGGAGGAAATGTGGCGTGGCGGCGACGCGCCCTGGATGGTTTGGTAGCGATTCGTGCTGACTCTGGTTCCTAAGGACGGACTTCGCGAGATTCTGTGCATCGGCGCCCACAGCGACGACATCGAGATCGGCTGTGGGGGTACGGTCCGACGCCTCGTCGCGGAACATCCGCAGGCAGTCGTCCGGTGGGTCGTCCTCAGCGCCGAGGGTGAACGGGTAGATGAGGCGCAGGCGAGCGCAAAGTCCTGGCTCGTCGATGCGGGCGGCTCCGAGGTGCTCGTCGAGTCCTTCCCCGACCGCTTCTTTCCCTGGCATGGCGAGCTGCTCAAGCGCTGGTTCTCCGACCTGGCGAGCCGCTGCCGACCTGACCTGGTCTTGACCCACTATCGGGAAGATCTTCATCAGGACCACCGCACGGTCGCGGAGCTGACCTGGAACGCCTTCCGCGATCAATTGATTCTGGAGTACGAGATCCCCAAGTGGGACGGGGACCTCGGCCGCCCCAATCTGTACGTGTCGCTCGATCGCGCCACAGCTGAACAGAAAGTCGTTGGTCTGCTGGAGGGCTTCCCATCACAGAAGGCCCACGACTGGTTCACTGCCGAGACATTCTGGGCGCTGATGCGCCTGCGCGGCGTGGAGTCACGTTCGGCCTCGGGATACGCGGAGGCGTTCCACGCACGGAAGGTTCTGCTCTGATGAAGGTGCTGCCCACTCGGATAGCCGGCGTGCACGTCGTGGAGCCCGAGGCCTTCCATGACGAGCGTGGGATCTTCGCTCGCACCTGGGACATCGACGTCCTGGCGGAGAATGGCCTCGAGACACATGTTGCACAGTCGAGCGCGTCCTGGAACCGAAAGGCCGGAACGCTGCGTGGGCTGCACTTTCAGAGGGCACCGCACGAGGAAGCAAAGCTCGTGAGGTGCACTAGTGGCGCAATCTTCGACGTGGCCGTCGACCTCCGCCCAGGTTCGCCGACATACACCCAGTGGGTCGGGATCGAGCTGACTGCGGACAACCGCCGCGCCCTCTACATTCCTCGCGGGTTTGCGCACGGATTCATCTCGCTGACAGATGGCGCGGAGGTCTATTACCAGATCTCCACCGGATACCATCCCGAGGCAGCCGGCGGCTACTCGTGGAACGACCCAGCATTCGCCATATCCTGGCCGCTCCGACCGGAAGTCATCAGCGATCGCGACAGCTCCTGGCCGCCCTTCGCCCCGGAGGCGACGACGGCATGACGATTGCAGAGCTTGTCGACGACGAGGTGGCGAAGTCCTGCGGCGACTCTGCGCACGCGCTGGTGAGCGACCTTTTCCCGATCTGCCGCAGCATCACAGGAAACGGGGTGCGCTCGACCCTTGAGCGGATCGCCAAGGAGATCCCGCTCACCGTGCACGAGGTGCCGTCCGGCACGAAGGTGTTCGATTGGACGGTGCCCGACGAGTGGAACGTGCGGGACGCCTACGTCGCCGACCGGGCCGGCAGCCGCGTCATCGACGTGCACGACCACACCCTTCACGTCGTCAGCTACAGCATCCCGGTCGAGGCACGAATGACCCTCGACGAACTCCGACCGCACCTGCACTCGCTCCCGGAGACACCGGACTGGATTCCCTACCGCACCAGCTATTACAAGGCCGACTGGGGCTTCTGCCTTACCCAGCGCCAGCTGGACGCGATGGACACGGGCCCGTACGACGTCCGCATCGACGCCACCCTGCAACCCGGGAATCTGACGTACGGCGAATGCGTGCTTCCCGGAAGCACGACTGATGAGGTCCTCATCTCGACGCACGTCTGTCATCCGTCGATGGCCAACGACAACCTGTCAGGCATCGCCGTCGCGACGACCCTCGCGCGGCTCATCGATGAGGTGCCGCACCGGCTGACTTATCGCTTCGTGTTCGTCCCGGGGACGATCGGGTCGTTGACCTGGCTGTCCCGAAACGAAGCGATCCTGCCGCGAATTCGACACGGACTCGTCCTCACTGGCCTCGGTGGTCCCGGTCCACTGGTGTGGAAACGGACCGGCAACGGACAACGCGACGTCGACGCGGCCGCCGAGCACGTCGTTTCGATACGGGGTGGTGAAGCACGTGACTTCTCACCGTGGGGCTACGACGAGCGCCAGTACAACTCGCCAGGTTTTGGGCTCCCTGTGGGGCGCCTAACCCGGACCCCGCACGGCGAGTACCCCGAGTACCACACTTCTGCCGACGACCTCAGCCTGGTGACCGCGGACGCTCTGGCGGATTCCGTCTCGGCCCTGCTCGAGATCCTGGACGCCTTGGAGAACGACCGAAAGCCGCTCAATCTCAGCCCCAAAGGCGAGCCTCAGCTGGGGCAGCGCGGCCTCTACCCGAGTATCGGTGGGCGAAGCGCCGAAGAGTCGGTGATGGCCATGCTGTGGCTGCTCAACAAAGCCGACGGCGAGCACTCGCTGGTCGACATCTCATCGCGCTCGGGTCTTCCTTTCGCCACCATTCGCCGCCAGGCCGCTCTCCTCGCCAAGAACGGCTTGCTCGATCTACCTGAGCCGTAGATCCTCGCTCAACAAGATCAGTTGAGACTGCTGCCCGCGTCCTGATGGTATGGCCCCGAGCGCCACGTGTCCCACGTGACCGCATGCCCGCTCTCTTCAACCATGAAGTTCCAGTTCCCCACGTAAGTGTTGCTGCGCCAGACATTGTTCTGCTCGAAGGTGATGTCCTCCTCCACGACCTCGCCCTGGTATGGCGACCAGTCTGGGTAAGTGCCGTAGTTGGAGAAGAGCCCGTTGAAGCCACAGCCATTCGATGGCGAACAGTCGGGGATCTGCGATGCGTCGAGCGAAAAGTGGTTGCCCTCAACAAGGACGTTCTTGGTCTTCCACCGACAGTCGTCGATATACGGCCTCTTCGTGATGTTCGACTCGGTTGCGCATGCCTCAACCGTGACGAGCGTAGGGTTCACCAAGGTCCCGCTACCCGTGCTGGTGTTGGCTGGGGATCCGGCGAATCGATCGGCGTTCTCCCACGCAACGATGCCCGACCAATTGTCGGTGAACACGTTCCCAGCGACCCGAAGGGTCTCGTTGTAGGGTCCCTCGATCCTGTCGTCACTCCCCGACTCTGAGAGGTAGATCGCCGAGGCGGGAAACCCCGGGTTAGTGGGACCCTTGACGAGCGCGTTCCTGACGAACGTGTTGTCCAGGATGGCAGCATTGTAACTCGTTTCGTACATGACCCCCTCGGCGTCATTTCCGGACACATAATTGCCTTGGAACAGGAAGCCAACGTTGTTGGAGTCCGCCCAGAGGCCAGCTCCTCTGTTGTCATGGACGTAGTTGTTGGTGACCTTGGCACTCTCGGTCGCCCAGAACTTACCGCCCCCAGTGCAGCCACATCCCGGTTGCAAGCTCTCCCAGTCGTCGGTGTTGTTACCTGATATCTCGTTGCCGTCCAAGATCACGTCTCTTACGCCGTCGGCGCTATAGGCGTTGAATCCGTACTGGCCGTTGTCACGGAGGCAGTTTCCGGAGACACGGCTACCGGAGCCGAGCATCACGCCGGCGCCGGCGTTGTTCTGGATCGTGCTCGAGCTCACCGTCCAGCCTTCCGCCGAGTCATGGTTGACCACGCCCTCGTTGTTGTTGCTTCCGGCGGAGCCGAAATTCTGCACAGTCAAGAACTGAATCGTGACGTTGGCGGCGTCGCCGCCGAAGGCGTAGCGGTTCTCGTGTCGGCCATCGAGGACTGCGCCAGGGGAGCCGATGAACGTGTCGCCGGTGTGCGGGATCACTTGGTCGTACTCCCCGGTGCCAAGGTGGTGGATCCCAGGTGAGAGCCAATACGTGGAGTTTTCAGGATCCGCTTCTACGACGTCGGCGAGACTCTGTTCCGTCGACACCACGACCGCACCGGCGGGAGGTATGGAAGGCCCGTTGAGCGCTGCGCCCTCACACGTGTGCGCAGGGGGCGCGCTGGGGGCGGCCATCGCCAACCCTGAGGGAGCGAGCTCCTGAGGGTTCAACGTGGGACTCCCAGCCACATGCGATCGGTCAGAACGGCCGTTGGTGACGCGGCCCGAACCACCGTCCTTCATAGCCACGACAAGCACTACAGCCGTTGTGATCACCAGAACGACGGCTGCCGCCCACCACCACGAGGCAGGTCTCGCGGCTACCGGGCGTGGCATGCCACGCCTCCCAGGGCCGCCATCTTCGGCCGGTTCGAGCTCGCACTCACGTCGTGTCCATGGCGCGGATCCGAGCTAGACCCAACGTCTTACCAGTGACTCGTTCGAGAAGGGACTCCACCTGGCCAACGTAGCCGCACGTTGCATCGTGGATCCGGGCGGCGACCGCGGCCTTTTCCCTTCGTGCCGCTCGGACCTGCGCCACCAGCTGATCGGCATTCAGCTGCTCGATGTCCTGGCAATATGCATCGAGGCCCATCGCCTGCATGAGCCGGCGGCTTTTCTGCGCGTAACCGACCGACACCGTGGGTCGGGCGAGGCGCAGGGAGCAAATCAGGTTATGAAAGCGCGAGGCAATGACGACATCGGCCCGCTTCATCTCGTCCGTAAGCTCGGTGAACGTCACAACGTCGCGGACCTGCACGGCTTCGTCTGGCAGTCCCGGGCTCGCGGTCATAACGGCCGCCCGCACGTCGCGCGCCACCTCAACATCAACCCTGTCGCCACCGACGAGAACTACGCGATGCCCGTCGACGGCAAGCCGGGTCATCGCCTCCGCAAGCGTGGCAACGTACCTGCGGCGCACATTCGAGCCCCGGACAGGATCGTCGCTGTGTCCGTAGAACGCCATCACGCCGACGACAAGAAGTCCTGATTCCGGCGCGGCCACAGTCGGGGCTGGATGGGCAAAGGCGAGGTCAGGGGCGATTACGTCGGGAGGGCGGGCACCTGCACGCTGCATCACCGCCGCTGATGACTCATCGCGGTAGCTGACATGTGTCGCCAGGCGAACCGTTTCGACGTACAGCCTCCTGGTCAAAGGATTGGCTGCCCACTCCGCCCCGACGTCGAGCAACACGAAGTGCCGACGCCGCAGTCGACATGCAGCCGCCATGAGATAAAGCCAAAGGGGTAGGCCCAGCGGATGAGCCCCCAGTGATTGTTCAAGCACACCCATGCCGGGAACGACTACGGCGTCGGACGACCCGGCAAGTGCGAAACTACGGGGCACGTCGACGAGTCGCCCGAGCAGTTTGCGTGATGCCTGCGTGACCGGAGTGCGGCCTTGATTCCGCGGGCGCCACGACAACGAAACGGCCGGGACACCGTACCTGGCCATCACCTCGGCCGGTGCGATGGTGATGCATCGCGTCGTCACTTCGGGGTAGACGGAGTTCAGCCAAGTAAGAACCGTCTCGAATGAGGCGTCGTTGCCGATGTTCCCGCTGCCGAGGTAGCCGTAGAGCGTCACCCGGCGAACCGGCCGGCTCACGGCGCTTCGCCGCCGGGTTGACGCTTGCGCATCGGGTCGAAGTGATGCGCAAGCCAAACAACCAGTTCCCGCCCGCATCGCAAACGATCCCTCGGGCCGATGGGTGCCCGTCGGATGGCTGTCACGTACCCCAGTAGGTATTCCCCGACCAGTCGCACGGTCGGGTTTCGCCAACGGTTGGCCCGCCGTGGATCGAGATGGGAGCACCGGCGACGGATGCCCTGCGACGTCTTCGGGGCCCGATTGGGATGGTCGCGCCGGAAGTACAGATAGTCGGGCACATTGTGGAATGGCCCGTGCAGTGCCAGCTCAGCGACGAACGTGCGATCGGCCCAGTGGTAGCTGTCGAAGGGCGCCACCCGACGAAGCACAGACGTCCGGATAACACCGTAGATGTCGTCGCCTCCCTGCGTATAGAGCACGGACCGGAAGCGCTGGACAGCATCGGCAACGTCTGTCGTCAACGGGTAATCGACCTTGTCGATGATCTCGTCCGCCTCGTCAACGAAGGCCGTCCAAGCATGCGCCAGAGGGACCTCAGGACGGGAGTCGAGGGCATCCACGCAGCGCTGGAGCAGGTCAGGGGCGTAAAGGTCATCGTCGGACACCCATTTGAAGAACTCGCCTCGGGCCTGCTCGATAACGAAGTTGTGGTTGAACGACGAGCCAAGGTTTCGGGGATGCTGAACATAGCGAACGCGATGGTCGATCGACTCGTACCGCTTGGAGATGGCACCGGTACCGTCCGTGGAAGCGTTGTCCGAGATGATCAGCTCGAAGTCGGTAAAGGTCTGCGCCAGGAGAGCGTCAAGGGACGCAGCGAGGAAGCGCTCACCGTTGTAGACGGGCAGGCCAAGCGTGAGGCGTGGTGGCACTCCAATGGCTCTCACGTCGCCACCCCCGCCATCGAGTGGTGCTCAGCCAGTGCTGTGCGAAGCTGACGCCACCACACCATCGCCGCGAAAGACGTAGCCGCTGCCACACCCCAGCTCGATCCCACTGCTCCCCCCAATACCGCCCCAGTTATGCCGCCGATGACGTAAGCCGCTGAGCCTGTCAGCTGCGCTCGCAGGCTGCGCCGCGCTGCGCCCATGGCGCGCAAACCCGCTGTGGCCGCGGTGGTGAACGAGGCCGCTGCCACTGTCAGTGTTATCGCGGGAATTAGCTGAGCAGTCGGCGCCCAAAGCTCTTCGAGAAGCGCAGGTCCCGGACCCAGCGGAAAGATAAGCAAGATGAGCATTCCCCAGACCAACGCCGATGCGGCCTGGGAACCCCCCAGCAGGAAGCAGAAGCGTGCGAGCTGGCCAGAAGCCCGGTGAAACACCCTCGAGGCCTCCGGCACAGCGACCTGACTAATCCCCATGAGCACGACAAGGAAAGGCCCCATGAGAATTTCCGAGGCTCGGACATATCCAACGGCGGCAAGCCCGGCCACGGCGCCCAAGCCGACCGAGCGCAGTTGCGATGCGCCGCTGATGCTGACGTTCTCGACGAGGTACCGCAGCGAAAGCTGGCGGTGGGTCCGCAACCACTCCGCCGCGCGGGTCGGGCGTGGCAAAACGCCTGCCAGCACAGCACCGATCACGGCAGCGACCGTGGCGGTCCCCCCCAAGGCGAGCAGGCAGTTCGCCGCACTAACCTCCCCTCGAATCTGGAGCGCGACGAGGGCGAGTACGAGCAGGATGGTCCAGCACAGGTCGTTGACGAACGCCGAGCCCCCGCGAGCATGGGCGAAAAAGGCAAAGCGCCAGCTGTCTTGAAGCGTAAGACCGGGCAATCCGACGCCGAGGGCGATGAAGGCTGGGCCCAGGGGACCCGGGAGCAGCAGGCCTGCGGCAACGGACAGGGCACCCACGCAAACCCCGACCATGAGCGCAGTCCCAGTCGCGGCCGACGTGGCCCTGCGCCATCGACGATGCACGTCGCCGCTGTGGCGGACCAGCAGTGGGTCTGTGGCCAACCCGCGTGCGGCGTTGATGACGACGGTGTATGTCACGAAGGCGAGAGCGAACGCCCCGAAACCACTGGCACCTAAGGTGCGTGCAACAAATAATCCCACTGCGAAGTTGCTCAGGCTTGTGATGCCTTGGTCGGCAACCCCCCAGCCAAGGCGTGCCACCACCCGCATCAAGCCATGCCTGCCCGAGGCTTCCGGAACGGCAGGTCTTTCGGCTGAGATGGTGGTCACTTGGGGGTCCCGAGTCCTTCGTTGGGGGCCGTTGCTGGGTCCGACAAGGTCGAAGAACTGGTCGCTGCACCGAAGGGAGGGCGACCGGGTCGGTCCGCGACGCGTCCGGATCTTCCGGATCGTTCGATCGGGTTGTCCACCGCAAAGCGGTAGATCTCTAGAAGCCGGTCGACGCCCGCTTCGGGTGTGAAACGGCTTTGGTACGTATGGCGCGCTCGCTGGCCGTATCCGTCCCACCGCTCCGGGCTGTCGTCAACGTCCGCGAGGATGTCTACCAGGGCGTCGAGGTCGGTCGGCGGGAACAGGGCTCCGTCCGACCCGTGCGTTACCAACTCTGGGAAGGCCCCATGCGCGGAGGCCACTGGCGGCGTGCCGGCGGCCATGGCCTCGACCGCGACCATGCCGAAGGTCTCCTCCCACTGCGAGGGGACGACGACGGCGCGCGCCCGGGCCAGGATGGCAGACACCTCCGGGCGCGGAACATGACCCGCCAACGTCACCGTCGGGTGTCCGGCTGCCCAGCGGCCCACATCGGCTGACAGATCGCCTCCGCCGGCAATCACAAGGCCCAACTGCGACCGGGCATGTCGGGCACGGAAGGCGTCCCATGCGCGCATCAGGAAAGGGATGCCCTTCGCGGCGTCCAGACGTCCCACGAAGGCCACGACGGGCTCGGTGGGAACGTCCGCCTGCTGCGGAGGAGGGGGCACGAAGTTGTACTTGACGAAACTGCGGTCGGCGGGGAGCCCGACCGGTGCAAGCAGATCCCGTTGGGCGCCGGAGATGAAAGCGAAGGCCGTGACCATCTTCCGCCATGCAGAGATGTGCATCCGTGACCCGAGCACCAGCGGCACCGTCGCTGCGTGCGAGCTGCGGTAGCAGCCATGGGCAAGCGCAGGGAGGGAAGAGCCGCCGAGGCAGTCATGGCAGACACGCCCCGCGCGGAACAAATCCCCGCTCGCGCAGCCCAGCCGGTAGTTGTGCACGGTGACGACAACGGGGACTGCGGCGTCGCGACATGCGTACAGGACCGATGGCGTCACCAGGGGAAAGGTGTTGTGGACGTGAACCACGTCCGGCGCGAACCGGGCGAGCGCTGAAGCGACCCCCCGCCGGGAGTCTTCGCTCCAAAGGATGCGCACAGGCAGGGTGGCGCGCCGCAACGGTGACCAGGCGGCGATGTCCTCGCTGTGACGCTGAAACAACGCGACCTCGTGACCGCGCGAGGAGAGGGCGGACGACTCCTGGTCGACAACCGCGTTCTCCCCGCTGGGTGCCGTCGGCCGGTAGCGGTTGTGTACCACGAGGATCCTCATGTGCGCCCCTTCCCGGCTGGGGCGGCCAGCAAGGACGCCGCGACGACGAGGCTGAGCAGATAGGGCGATGCGTCGCCGAGCCCCGTTTCGCTGATCGAGGCCACCAGGCAGTAGGTAACGAGGAACAGCGCGACCGCGCGCCGGATACCACGACGGTGCGTCACGGCCATGAGGATCAAAACCAGGAGCAGCGCCGCGTCGACGAACACACCGAACCAGCCTTGGTCTACGTAGACAGCCAGCCAGTTGCTGTCGATTGGAAGGCCGTTGAACGACTTGTTGGACAACCCTGAGCCGAAGAGCTCTTCCAGCCATGGGCGTTCCAGCCCGAAGATGGCCGACCACACCTTGGTTCGTCCGGTCAGCTGTGCGGCCTCCTGCAATTGTTTGCCCTCGCCACAGCCAGTCAAGGATCAGCGGTGCGAAGAAGGTGGCTACGGTCACCGCGAGCACGCCCAACAATGCCGACGTGCGCCTGACTCGGGCATGACCCACGAACATGCTCGCGCCGGCCACGGCCAAGCCGACGATGATGGCGACCAGTGCCGTCCGGGTGTGCGCGCCTATTAGGGCCGCTCCCGCTCCGAGCAGTGTCCACAACGCGGTTCGGCCGCTCACTGCGCTGCCGAACCACAGCACTACGGTGCACCCGAGCAATACAGCGGCGTAGTGCGCCACCTGCGTCGGAGGAATCGGCCAGAGCGCGCCCGACAGGCGACCCTCGTAGGAGAACGCAGCACCTGGGGAGAGGGCGGCGCCGACGAGAACCGTGAGGAGGACGACGCGTAGGCAGGTCATGTGTGCACGCAGCAGGATGAGGTCGCGACTCCCCCACCAAGGAGTGAGTAACCACAGCACGAGGGTGAAGCCGATGAGGCGGCATGCGCGAAAGGTCGATCCGAACAGGAACTCGTTGTGGAGGCTTGTCGCGAGGGCAACGGCGGCGAGGATGGTCAGCAGCACAAGGAACAGCGACGGTCTGATCACCGCACCGGGGTTGGCCAGCAGCGCTAGTAGGACGGCCAGGACAAGGGCGCCCTGGGTGACCAGTTGGCCAACAGCGCCTGGTATCGGAACAACTGTCGGCAAGCCGGAGAACGCAAGGACATTGACGAACAACGCGGCCCAGACAACACGAGGACTGCGAAGGAGCGCTGATGCGCCTACCGGTCCGGCCGCCCGGTCAACTCTCAGTGCGAGGGTGCTCATCGACGATCAGGCCTTCGCGCAGTTGACTCCGCCGACGTTCCCGCCCCGGAGGACACGTCCGTGACATCGGCCCGTAGCAGTGCGGCAAACCGGAGGTCCAACCCGGCTGCACGAACCAGGTCCCCGGCAGTCCTGATCCTCTCCGCACTCGAGAGGCCGCTGGTCACGACGACGATCACCCGATCGGTCCACACGGTGAGATGGTCGGCTCCAACGGCCGGATCCAGGTCCGCCAGGACGAGGCAGGCGTCGGTCAAGTCGAGCGATGGAGGTTCCTCGTCGTTCGCGCGCCCGACGACGCGCAGGTCAGCGGGACCACCGGCGAGCGCCGGAATGCCTCGCGGACGCAGGACGGTGGGCCGGACCGCGGTCGCATCGGGCACGAGCGTCGCGACCGCGGCATCAAGGCCACCGCGCTCGGTCAGATCGATGAGAACGACGCCATGCCCCTCGGCCGCGAGGCCTGCCCCCGCCATTGCCATGGCGTAGCGGGCCTCGTCTGCGTTGTCGATGCACGCCACCGCAAGCCGGCCCCACCGTCCCGGTCCGGGAAGCTCCCTCTCGATCGCGCGTGCCAAGCGCTGGCGTTCCTCGGCTCGGCGGGCGTCGCGGACGCGCAGGCGTGGAAGCCGCCGCCACGGGCGCGGCAGTGGTGCTATGCGGCGCACGCTGATGGGTACGGTCACTTCGAGAGCGGTTGCCACGTCGAAACGCCGACGAAGCCGGTCGGACGCTATGGCAAGGAACAGCACGATCCCGCAGCCGATCGCCGCTCCGGCTATGAGCCCCGACGCCAGGGTGAGCGCGATGCTGCGCTTCTTTCCTCCAGCGTCGACCGATGCAGAATCGATCACCCGGCTCGAGGACACAATGGATGTGTTCTTGAGGGTTGCTTCCTGCACCGACTGCTGCAACGAGGCGATCTGCCCGGTAATCTGCGCGCGCAGAGAGATCGCGTCGCTCAGATCGCTCGCGCCGATCTCGCCAGCCGCAGACAGTTGGTTAATGCGCCCTGTGAGCTCTCCGATCTCGCCCTGCAGCTCCTCGATGCGTTGAGTCATGCCTTCGACGACGACGTTCGACTGCAGCGCGAGTTGTTCTGCACGAAATCTCAGATAATTCGACATCAGGGCATCCAGACGTCGAATTGCCTCGTCATCGGTCGGGCGCGCCGAGCGTAAGCGAAAGGACGTCTGCACTTACCGGGACGGCCGCCACGGTGTCGAGGAATTCGTCGGAGGTCATCGTTAGCCCAAGGTCCGCGATTGTCGCCGCGGCGACAGTCCGGGTCATCAGCAGGCTCACATCGGTGGACATGGCGCGTGCTGGATCGACCTGTGAGTCGTGTCCAAGCACCACGACCGCCTTCGCCTCGTGCGAAGGCGGAATGGCGGCCACGAATGCCGCGGCCGCGAGTAGCCCGAGAATTGCTGACAGGACGCACGGCTTCCACCGCCGTCGAAGAGCGGAGCGAAGGAAGTGCAGGCTCACGAGTGTGGGCAAAGGGCGCCCGGGCGCGCTGGGATCCTCGGACTCGAAGTCCGGGGCATCCCAAGGCGCCGGGATCATGCGTGAGTCCGGCTAGGGTCGAGGGTGGCGTCAGATGATCCGATGCCAGTTAGGCGCTGGGGTAAAGCCACCTGACGGGACCGCTCGTCCAGAGTGTGCCTCCCAGAGGTTCTGTCCATCGGGTCAGGATCCGCAACCATGATGGCGTCGATGCGACGACCGGCCTCATCTACGGCCACTGCTACGCGGGCGAGCTCCTGGTCGGTTGCGGTAGCCGCCGCGACCGAGAGGATCGTGGCGACGGTCGCGGGTGCATCACCGAGGTCGGGCTGCTTCCGGTCCACCACGACAAGCGTGATCGTGAGTTCTACCGTCTCCCCGTCCGGCACGTCGCCGACGAACAGGCCTGGTCGAAGTGGGGCTGCCCGATCCATGGCGCACGCCGCCCACAAGGGCGCCGCCTTGTCCTCACCAACCGCGGCAACGAGGCGGGTGGCGATGCCCACGGTCGTAGCGAACGCCGCAAGCTGAGGACCTATGGCAAGTCCGCGTCCGTCACCAGACAACGAGACCACAGTGATCGACTGCGGGTGCTCCACCTTCCCCGCGGCTCGAGGCTCAGCCTTGCGGTCCTGGCCGCGCCCCGCGGGCACCAGGCCACGCAAAAGCTTGCGGAAAGCCCAGGCCTCCACGGGCGTGGCCTCGTAGGTCTCGAGCAGAGTTGACCAACCCGCCACCGATCGCTGCGGTCTGCTCCGGACTGCCGCCAGCACCGGGCTGCCGACTGCGTCGGCGATTTCGTCGCGCCGCCCGACCCGTGGGTCGCGACGTGAAGTCGCGAGCAGAACAACGACTGCCAGGGCTGTGCAGATCAGGGCACCGAGAGGTGCCCAGATCAGCAGTCGACGCTCGGTTGAGTGACCTGTAGCCGTGGTCGCCGGCTGGATGACCGAGATCCCGCCCGATGACCCTCCCGGGGCGCTCGTGGCGATGTCGTCCTGCACCTTGTCGAGCTGCAGCGAGAGGTCGGCCTGTTCGGTTCGAAGCCCGGCCAGCAGCTGCGCCTCACGTCTGCCGTCCCCTGAGCCAGGCTCGACCTGCTGCTGACGACCTGTGGTGGCGGTGATCTCATCCTGCAGCGCCGAGATCTGCGTCTGCAGGTTCTCCTCTCTGGTGCGCAGGTCCGCCAGCGCGGCCGAGCTGACTGCTTGCGCGATGTCCGCGACGTAGGCGACGTAGGCATCCGCGACCGCCTGAGAGAGCGTTGCGCTTGCGACGCCTCGGATTGAGGCTGCTTGGAACTCGATGATCTGGTTCGTCGGGGCCGAGACGTCGACCACCTTTTCCACCGCGCGGGCCGGGAGAGCCGGCTCGAGGGCCTCCCCCGCGGCGCCAAGGACTGTGGCGCTGCAGCGCTATGCGGACCTGGGTGGCCACGTCCGCGCTGCTGCCCTGCTCGAGCGTGGGTGTGGGGAGAAGCACGAGTGTCGTGCTGGTGAGCATGGCTGGGTGCACCAACACGTAGGTGACACCAAGAGCCAGTCCTACGACGGTGGATGCGGCCAGCACCCACCGGCGCCGACGCAGCGCCGCCACTGTTGACCGAAGGTCGGTGATCTGGTCAGTCATGGCAGCCTCAGCACCGAGACGAGGCGGGTCGACGTCGAAGCAGTCCCCCGCCCGACGAGTGTTGTCGCCGGGACTCGACGGCCGAACCGCGGCGAGTACCACCCGGCGATGGGGCCGACCTCAGCCCTGTGCACGGTCCAGTCGAGGACGTCGGGTAGCTCAAAGCTCGCCTGTCGGCTGTCGGAACCGACCTCCCAGCTCAAGGCGGCTCGCGTCCCGTGCAGGTCGACCGCGATGTCGGGACCCAGGTGCCACGACAGCCGCAGCGGTACGTCTGCGGCGGCGTCGAACGTGTCGACAACCGTCAGACTGCGGTCAGGTGAGTCCAGCGTCACCGAACGGCGGTGCATGGTCGGAATCTTCAGGCGCAGGTAGCCGTCGTGCTCTGCGCTCCAGGTCTGAGTCGGCTGCTCGCCGACGTCGCAAGCTATTGTCCGCGTACGGGCCTGAGTGGCCCACAGGAATGGACCTCCGGACTCGGACTGGCTCACACCGGCGACTTCCGCGGTGTTATGTGCCGCAGTCGAGCGGAACCACTCACGCCATTCTGGCTCACCGTGGTAGCAGTAGGTGCCAGGGTCGGCGAGGATATCGACGCCATCGTGGCGCACTTCCAGGGAGAGGGCGTCGGCGTGCGCGTGCGCTGCGATTGACAGGAAGCCGTGAGGGCCGCCGTCACACCGGCACCAGATCTCGTCACCGTCCTCCTCGCGGGAGCGCAGGATAACCAGCCCGGCGTCGGGAAACTGACGTGGCCGCGCAGGTGGTCGTGGCAGCCGACGAGCACGGCCGAGAGCACCAACCAGCGTCGCCTGGACACTGGGTTCGAGGGTCGGCCACCAGTCCGAGGCCCCCAACAGGGCAGCTCCCGTGCCGAGGACCGTCGCCCACGGGTCGCGGTCTGGGTCGTCGACGACGAGCGCGCGTCCTTCGTCGCCGTCACCTTGGCGTGGCGCGCGATTCCTCACATCCAGGATGTCGGCACCGGCATCGAGCATCTTCACCAGACGGGTCCATGTCGCGTCCGACAGGCCATGCCCTTGGGCGTCGGCCTCGACGGCGGCAAGCAGCGCGAGCTCGAGAACGAAGCGGTGGTAGTCGGTCGCCAGCTCCCGGTTGAGGCCGTCGCCGAAGGTGTTGGCGGCCAGCTCACGTTCCAGGAGATCGGCCGCACTCTTTCGCCATCGCGGCGTCCGCGCGTACCAGGGGAATGCACACGCCGCGGCTAGCCGGCCAGCCGCCTCGGCTATGACGTGGTTGTTGGCTGAGGAACCGCGGCTGGGGAAGGCCACCAGGAACTCCTGGTGCCAGGCGATCTGCCGGACGGCATCGTCGTTGTGCTCGAACAGGTCGCCGACCTTGGGCCACTCGTCAAGCAAGCGACGGACCCACACCCAGGAGATCAGCCGGATCCCAGCCTCAATACCACTCGTCCAGTGCACCCCGGACAGGAACGGGTTTGCAGCCCACCAGGAACGGAGCTGGTGAGCAGCGGTCTCGGCGTAGCGCTCCTCCCCCGTCAGCCACCAGGCGGCAGCGAGCACAGTGATGTGGTGGTGCCGGGACATCTCCCAGACCTGCTTGATGTTGCCCGTCTCCGCCTCGTCACGGTGGTTGACGCGAAACGCCAGCTTTCGATCAGGCGCGCGTCGCCCGGTCAGCGGGTCATGGAACCAGTCCGGGTCGGCGCTGTCGGAACGGGGCGTTCCCAGGGCCGTCCAGGTTCCGGCAAGGACTTCGTCGGCAGCCCGGATCACTGCGGCCGCAGCGTCAGGATCCACACGTGCGCGGGCTGATGCCGGCAGCGACAGGAACGGCCGCTCCGGCATCACGTCCTTCGGCGGTGGCGGCGCCTCGCCGGGCTCGACCTGTCGACGTGCCCAGGCCTGGCGACGTCCCACGTCCAGGGCGCGGTAGCCGACTTCGGTCGCCGACATCCCCCGAAGCCGTCGTACATACCAGCCGGAGGCGGTCACCG
Source organism: uncultured Actinomycetota bacterium (assembly GCA_963757805.1). Taxonomy (GTDB): domain Bacteria; phylum Actinomycetota; class Actinomycetes; order Jiangellales; family Jiangellaceae; genus CAVWSM01. Next base: position 369,498 of record CAVWSM010000006.1, read on the forward strand.
TTCACCACGTCACCGGCCCGCGTGTCGCCAAACTACTCGTCACCGCGAGCGTTGCTCTCGTGGTCGCCACGAGGGACTCCAACGTCGTCGGCATCGCAGAGCCAGTACGGATGGCGTACGCGAACCGCTTCAGCTGCGCGCCGTGACCCTTGTCCTGGCCCGCGAGCACCCGGCGCCCGTCCTTGCCCTTGGAAGACCACACGGTGACCCGCTGGAAGTTGTCCAGCCGCCCGACGCGGCCGTCACCCACAACGTCCAGGGTCTCCTTGGGGAAGCGGGCGCTGCCGTCGGTGACGTAGGAGATCGTCGCGACGGATTCGTCGGAGTAACGCAGGGTGGCGTGGACGTTGGCCCCGGTCCCCATGGCGTGCACCTCGACCGGGTCGTGCCCCACCAGGGCGCTCAGCGTGTCGATGAAATGGCCGCCCTCACCGGCGAACCGGGAGCCTTCCTGCTCTTCGTTGAGGTACCAGCTGCTCGGGTCCAGCTGGCCTGCGTTGACGAGATAGCGAGCCGACACCGGACCACGAAGCGAACCGAGGCGCACCCGTAGATCGGTGAACAGTGGCGCGAACCTCCGGTTGAAACCAACCATCACCCGGTCGTTGCCTGTCCGCTCGACAGTTTCCAGGACCTGGGCAAGCTGTTCCTCGGTGATGGCGAGCGGCTTCTCGACGAAGACGGCGAGACCACGCTCAAGGGCTTGGCACACCAACCCGGCATGCGAGTTGTGCCGCGTGACGATGCACACCGCGTCGAGCGAGTCGTCGCCGAGCACCGTCTCGACGTCCGTCGTGATCGTCTCGAAGCCGAACTTGCGTTGCGCGTTGAGTCCGGACAGAGAGGTCGTGGTGGCGACGGAAACCAGCTCGACACCGGAATCGTCCCGCAAGTGGGGCAGCAACATGGACGAGGCGTGACTTCCCGCACCGATGAAGCCCACCCGGACACGCGCCGAGGGGCGGCGCCGCGTCGACGACGTCGTGGACTCGCCACGAACGCCGACGTGAATCGTGCTTCCCGGCGACTCATCGTCCGTTTGCTCCCCGTAGGACAGGAGGAATCCCACGCCCTTGAGAGAGCCAGTGCCGAGCCGGTTGTAGACGTCCGCCGCCTCCTCGACCGGGTGCACGCCCGATATCAGCGAGCCGACGTCGACCGACCCGTCGGCCAACAGATCCAGGAAGCAGGCCAGGTTGCGCCGCTCGGTCCAGCGAACGTAGCCGGCTGGGTAGTCGATCCCCTCGAGCTCGTAGCGATCGTCGTACCTGCCAGGACCGTAGGAGCGGGAGAAGCGGACGTCCAGCTCCTTTTCGTAGTAGGCGTTCCAGGGCAGGTCGAGTCGCGTCTTCCCGATGTCGACCACGCGGGCCCGGTCCCGTGCAAGACGGGCCGCGACCTCGACCGGCCCGTTCGAATCACCGCCGGCGGCAAGCAGGACGTGGTCCGCACCTAGCCCTCCCGTGCGGGAGAGCAGGACTTGCTCAACGTCGCGCAGGCCAGCCTCGTCGGGGGCAGCACATCGGAGAGCACCGGCCTTCTCCGCGGCTCGGCACCGGGCTTCAACTGTGTCCAGGCCTACCACCTGTACGCCGGCCGCGACGAGGAGTCGAACGACGATCTGGCCGATCAGCCCGAGCCCGATCACGCAGGCCGTCTCACCGAGCGCAACCTCGGCTCGCCGGACTCCCTGCATCGCGATGGCCCCTACGGTCGCGAATGCGGCATGTTCGGCCGGGACCCCGTCTGGCACCGGGACGCACAGGTTTGTGGGTACCCAATTGACCTCCGCATGGAGGGCGAACTCGTTTCCCGCGGCTGCCACCAACTGCCCAACCTTGAACTGCTCAGCGCCCGGGCCGACCTCGATCACCACGCCGCAGAGTGAATATCCCAGCGGCGAGTAGCTGTCCAGCTTGTTCATGGCCTTCTGGTACGTCGCAAGGGCACCTTGCTGCGCGACGGAGTCAAGCAGCTTGCGCACCTGGTCCGGACGGGCCCGGGCCTTTCCCAGCAGAGACATCCTCGCCTCGCTGACCTTCATCATCTCGGTGCCGGTGGAGATCAATGAGAAGAGGGAACGGACGAGCACACCCCCCGGCTTGCACGCAGGCACGGGCACCTCCAGCACGGCTAGGTCCCCGGACTTGTAGTTCTGAGCCACTTGCTTCATGCGACCTTCCCTCTGCACGCAACCACCGACCAACTCATGCCAATCACGGCGGCGCGACCCCCGCAGCCAAGGCGCCCTGGTACCACAGCTCCATCGAGAGCAGCTGCCACAGCTGCTTGGACTGATCACGCCGGCCACTTCGCTGATCGGCGACCATGCGGTGGAGCGGCGACAGTTGCAGGAATCCCGACGACACCAGCTGACCCGAGAGCAGGACATCGTCGATCAGCGGCCCGAGGTCATTCGTAATCCAGGCACGCAGCGGGGCTCCGAAGGATGCCTTCGGACGGTCCAGCACGTCACGCGGCACCCAGCTCTCTGCGGCATTGCGCAGCGGGGCCTTCTGCGTGCGGCCCCGGATCTTTTGCGCTCCGGGGATGCTGAAGGCGGCCGCGAACACGTGTGGGTCGACGAAAGGCACCCGCACCTCCGTCGACGCGGCCATGCTCGAGCGGTCGGTGTAGGCCAGGTTGAGCCCAGGGAGGAACAACCGGGTGTCCATCAGGCACATGCGGTTGACGTGGTCAGCCAGCCGCCCGTCGTCGTACATCTCTCGATGGGCGTCTGCAACGGCCTGCACGTGCAGTGACAGGTCCGGATTGAGCAGCGCCTGCAGCTCGTCCACGTCGTACAAGCTGTAGCTACGACGGAACGCGGCCTCCTCGGGCAGCTCGGCGAAACTGAGGAAACGCTTGGCCCAGCGGCTGTAGCGAAGACCGCGTCCCCCGGCCGCTACCGGAAGTCGTCGCACGCTAGGCGCGACCACACGCGTGCGCAGCGACCGCGGGACCGACTGGTACTTCGCGCCCAGGACGCAAGCCAGATGCTTGCGGTAGCCGCCGAACAACTCGTCTGCACCCATGCCCGACAACAGCACCTTGACGCCGGCGTCCCGGGCGGCCTGGCACATGAGGACGGTGTTGATGGCCGCGGGGTCTCCGATCGGCTCGTCGAGCATCTCCACGACTCGCGGAAGCATGTCGACGACGTCCGGGCTGATCTCGATCTCGTGCAGTTCGATTCCCAGGTGCGCCGCCATCTTGCGGGCGTAGACGGCGTCGTCCGGCATCGCCTCGAGTCGCTGGTCCTCCGGCCGGAACGTGATGGTGTAGGCCTCGATCGAAGGATTGCGGGTCGCGGCCATCGCCGTGATAAGGCTGGAGTCCAGGCCACCGCTGAGGAAGGAGGCAACAGGGACGTCAGCCACCAGATGCGCTGCCACCGACTCCTCGAGCACCTGCTCCAGATCCGCGGGTGGGCCGGACGCGGCTTCGCGCGCTTCCCCCACCGGGTCCCAATAGAGTCCGTCCCGCATCGTGCCGTCGGCGCGCCATTCGGCCCACGATCCTGGCGGGAGCTTGACGACCTCTTTGACGGCGCACTGCTCGTCGGGCAGGAAGTAGAACATGGTCGACGCCACGAGCGCGGCCGGGTCGATGGTGAGCTCCGGCCCCACGGCGGCGACAAGAGCCTTGAGCTCGGACGCGAACAGGACTCCGTCCCCGCGCGGCATGACATACATCGGTTTGATGCCGAGCGGGTCCCGCGCCAGTGTCAAGGAACCTCGGCGCTCGTCGTAGATCGCGAACGCAAACATGCCACGGAAGCGGCGCAGCGCGTCCGGGCCCCACGCGCGCCAGCCCTCGAGAACGACCTCGGTATCCGACTGTGTGACGAACCGCACGCCTCTGCTCTCTAAGGTGGCGCGTAGGTCGCGATAGTTGTAGAGCTCGCCGTTATAGCTGAGAATCAAGCCGTCCTTGACGAACGGCTGATCTGCCGCCGCTGACAGATCGATGATCGAGAGCCTTCGGTGTGCAAGCTGCATCGCAGAGCCCGCAAGTGAGACGTCCCGCAACCCCACGGCGTCCGGGCCGCGATGGGCAATGCGGCTCGCCATGATCTCCACCAGCCGGGCTCCGTCAGGCTGCTGAAACGCCCCCGCCACTCCACACACGTCAGTGCCTCACATCGTGCTGAGGAGCCACTGGGGACCGCCCCAGGAGTTTGTTGTAGACGTCGACGTAAGTCGTGCGCTGATGCGGCCAGCCGAGCTCGTCCTCGATGCGAGCACGCCCGGTTTGCCCCATGGACACGCGACGATCCTCGTCGTCAAGCAGATCCACCACGGCTCGGGCGTATGCCGCCACATCGCCGCTCTCGACATAGGAGGCTGCCGCCCCGGCAGACACCCGTGTCTCCTTGAGATTGAAAGCCACGACCGGAAGGCCAAACGCCATGTACTCCATCGTCTTGTTCATGGTGGAGACGTCATTCAGTGGATTCATGGGATCGGGCGACAGTCCGGCGGCCGCAGTCGACAGAACGTCAACGACGGTCTCATCGGGGACTCGGCCGGGGAGTTCCAGGTGATGCTGCAGCGAGAGGTCGTCGCGCAACGCGACGAGCTCCTCATGGCAGTCGCCCGACCCCATGAACGTGAACGCAACGTCGTTACGACCAAGCTCGTGTACGACGTGCGCAGCGGCACGAACAGCGAGGTCAACTCCGTCCTGCGGGCCCATGACCCCGATGTAGGCGACGAGGTGCCGGCGGCCGCGCCGCAGCTCTGGGACGGCTGCTTTCCTGCGAAGTCGGTCGGGGTCGGGCCCTGTTCGTACGACCGTCACATCCGCAGGGCTCTTGCCGCCACGATGCATGGCGACCTCGGCATACGAGGTGTTCGTCGCGATCACGTGATCGGCCGAACGGAACGTCGCTCGTTCCAGCGTGAGCAAGCCCCGCCGCGGCAGGCGCCTCCCGTTCGGGAAGCGTGAGTCGTAGAGCTCGGGGCAGAGATCATGGTGGTCAAAGACGAACCGTGAGCCGTCACGACGCCGCAGCCATCGGGCAATGGGCCAGAAGATGTCTGGCGGGTTGCAAGCCTGCAGCACGTCGAAGCGGCCGCGTCGCCTCGCGCGCAACACGAGTCTCGCCGTCGCGAGCGAACGAGTACGCGTATTCGAGAACAAAGCCGAGGGCGCTGCCTCCTGGGGCATACGGACGATATCTGAACAGCGTGACGCCCTCGAGTACCTCGTGGTTCGGCTCACCTTTGCCCTTCGGACAAACGACGGTGACGTCATAGCCCGCGGCCGTCAGAGCATTGCACTCGAGCCAGACGCGCCGGTCGAAGGGGACGGAGAGGTTCTGCACGATGATAAGAACTCGTGGCCGCACCTCGTCCGGATCCGTGCGGACGGTCATGCGGCCCACCCGATGCCTTCATAGCCCGGCAGCCCTTCGACGGCGCTTCCGAGGCGTCCGTGGAGGTCGAGGATCCATGCCGGCGGAGATGCACAGATCTCCCTGACGACCGCGCTATCGGCGGTCGCGATAACAGCCGTGTCGCTTCCCCGAAGCGCTTCTCGGGGTGTCGAGACGAGCAGGCGCCGCAAATGCGGCAGCCGGCTCTCGACATAGCGAAGGTTGGACCCCATAAGCCTTTCGGGGTTGACGATCGGGTCGTAGATTCGTACTTCGAAACCCTTGCCGATCAACCGTTCCGCGAGGTCGACGTTGGGGCTCTCCCGAAGGTCGTCGGTGTCCGACTTGAAGCTCAACCCGAGCAAGGCGACGGTCCGCGCCGGACCCGCAATCAGCCGGTCGACGATGTCCGCGACGACGAGCTCGTTCGTCCGGGCCGTCCCGGCCAGCAGGGGCACATCGATGGCGTTCATGCGCGCCATGTGGAGCAGCGCGCGCAAGTCCTTGGGAAGGCATGAGCCGCCGTAGGCAAAACCTGGCCTGAGGTAGGCCGGGGAGACGTTGAGAACTCGGTCCTCGCAGAAGACCTCCATGACCTCCCGCGAGTCGATGCCGAAGACCCTGAAGATGCGAGCCATCTCGTTGGCGAAAGAGACCTTGGTGGCGTGAAAGGCGTTGCACGCGTACTTCAGCGCCTCGGCGCTGCGTACGTCGACCCGACGGATGTCCCGATCGAGGAACGAGAGCATCCCGGTCAGCAGGTCCGCCACACGATGGTCGGCTGAACCGACGACCACGAACGGCGGATCGAAGAAGTCGGCGACACCCGAGCCCTCGCGGAGGAACTCCGGGCACATCGCGGTCCCGATGCTCCAACCGTGAGGCAACGGTTGGTCGGCGAACCTCGCAGACACGACGTCGTCCCCGGTTCCGGGGGGTACCGTGCTCCGCACCACGACCGCATGGAACCCCGATGCTGGCGGCTCTGCGACGTCCATCGCCTGTCGGATGTCGTCCAGCGCTCGCCGAAGGTAGGTCAGGTCGGTGCTGCCCTGGGGCGATGACGGGGTTCCGACACAGAGCAGCGACACGTCGGCCCCTTGGAGCGCAGCGACCGGATCCGTGGTGGCGCGAAGCCGACCGCTGATGACCGAAGCCGCGATGAGCTCATCGATACCGGGCTCAACTACCGGACTCCGACCGGAGCTGATGAAGTCGACCTTCACGGGATCGACGTCGACGCCGCACACATCATGGCCGCGGTAGGCCAACCCAGCTGCGGTCACGGTGCCGACGTAACCCAGGCCGAAGACAGCTATCCTCATGGTCCCCCCACGAACAAGCCCCCAGAGTCACGACCTTCGACGGAAGGCGACTCATCGCAAACAGTAGCCACGCCGCTGCATCCGCGAGGCAAACTTGCAGAAAAGCACCCGAACGGAGGACGGTCGACCCAACTCCCGTCGCGCCGAGCGATCATGAGTCGGCGAGACCAAGATCATCAGCGGTGGCCGCGCCTCATCCGTGGCCCGCCGCCTCAAGATCACGAACTACCGCTGCCGTAGTAGCCGGCTGACGGAGGCGTGATGTGGAAGTGCACTGTCGTGAGCCCCTGGGGCGGCACGCCGATCGGTGCTCCCCGAACCTCGAGGCCAGCCACTCCAGCCCGCAGCGCCAACCGTGGCCAGGACGGCCGTGGCGAGCAGCCCACCCCCAACGACGTCGGTCGCCCAGTGAGCCGCCTGAACCATGAGCGCCGCACCCATGACCCCGCCCGCAATGGCGCAGACAAGCCAGAGCCACCAACGCGCGGCCGGCAGGGCGATGAGAACCGCCAGGCCCAGGCAGAGTAAAGCGCTGATGGTATGCCCCGACGGGAAGCTGCCACCATGGCTGCCCACCACTCCGTGTGGATCGGGCCGCCCAACCGCCAGTTTTGCAAGCAGCGTGAGCGTCACAGTGAGCAGGCCGACACCACCCACCAATACAAGCGGGCGAACCGAACGACGAACGATGCAGGCGACGAACGTGAACACCGCGAGCGACCCAGCCAAAACAATCGGGCGGAGGCCCTCGACGACGTAATCCGCACGCAACTGAGTCGGGCCCCAGACGTCACGCGGTCGTGCCCACTCGCGGACAGTCGAGTCAAGGCCATCCAGCAGCCCAAGACGCACGAGCACAGCCAGCACCAGGAAGCCAACTGTCGATCCGATCGCAAACAGCCATAGCCCGGACGGCCTGCGCGTCTGGAGGCGGAGCATGCTTCACGCTAGCCCTTCGGGGCGTACTCCCTCGTAGCTTTCGATTGTTTGACCTGAGCCATGGTGCGGCCTTGACCGCGACGTTTGTCGGTGTGGTTGCAACGTCTGGGAAGTTCTGCGAATTCACTCACGGGCACTCAAGGGAGCGGCTAGCGTTCGTTACGCGCTTGGGGGCTGTCTGCGGGAGCACGGTCTGGGGGATCGGGTCGTGTAACCACCTCTTGGAGCCGGGGGGCTCTTAGGGGGCAGGCGGAGCGACGTGGGGTCTGCCGGTTCCGGTCGACCCGTGGGGGGGACCGTGCATGAGCATCCGCGAGCCAGTCATCTTTCAGCAACTCGGTGCGGCCGAAACCGACGTCGGGGTCGGCTCTGCGCAGCGTCGCTGGGTCAGACGCTATGTGGCCTTGCTGGTGGTGCTTGACGCCGGTGCGGCGGTTGTCGCCGCGGTAACGGCATACGTGGTCCGTTTCACCGAGGGTGCGGCGGGCTATCTGGCTTTCAGCCTTGCGCTGCCGCTGATCTGGATCGCATCGGCGGCATTGGCCCGGGCGTATGACCACGGTGTCGTAGGGCTCGGCTCCGATGAGTTTCACCGAATCGCCCAGGCCTTCGTCGGGCTCACCGCCGTCGTCGGGTTCTTCTCGTACGCGACCAAGGCCGAGGTGGCACGTGGCTATGTTGTGCTCGCCCTCCCGGTCGCCGCATCCCTCAGCCTCATCGGACGCTGCCTGGCCAGGAAGTTGCTGCATTCGCAACGCCGTGACGGTCGCTGCTTCCACAACGTCCTCGCTGTCGGCGGCGAGCTCTCCGTCGTCGATCTGGTCACCCGGCTGAATCGTGAGCCGTACAGCGGCATGCGCGTAATCGGTGCCTGTCTAGTGTCCGGCGACGGCGTCCAGCTCGTCGGCCTCGGGGTGCCTCTGCTCGGTGGTCCGGGGATGTCGCTGCCGCCGTCCAAAGAACTGATGCCGACACGGTCGCGGTGACCTCATCGGCGGAGCTTGATCCGGCTCAGCTGCGCCGACTGGCTTGGGACATTGAAGGAACGGCGACTGACCTTGTTGTGTCTCCCGGCCTGATGGAGGTTGCCGGGCCCAGGCTGCACATCCGGCCAGTCCCGGGGTTGCCACTACTGCACGTCGAGGAGCCGGAGTTCTCGGGAGTACGACGGGTGGTCAAGGGCCTGATGGACCGCGCTGTCGCCGGCCTCGCCTTGCTGCTGCTCGCCCCCTTGCTGATCGCCATAAGCGCGGGTGTGCGGCTCTCCAGCTCAGGCCGTGCGATCTTCCGGCAAACCCGGATCGGCAAGGATGGCCGCGAGTTCACCATGCTCAAGTTCCGCTCGATGTACTCCGACGCCGAGGCTCGCCGCGTAGAGCTGGTTGCGTACAACGAGCGGGCCGAGGGTCTGTTGTTCAAAATCAGGAACGATCCGCGAGTCACGCCGATCGGTCGCTGGCTGCGTCGACTGTCGCTGGACGAGCTCCCACAGCTTGTCAACGTTTTCGCCGGCCACATGTCGCTTGTCGGCCCGCGTCCGCCCTTACCCGCAGAGGTCGCGCTCTATGAGGCTGACGTACGGCGCCGCCTCCTGGTAAAGCCTGGTCTTACCGGGCTCTGGCAGATCAGCGGCCGAAGCGACCTGGCTTGGGAGGAGTCTGTCAGGCTGGACCTGCGCTACGTCGAGAACTGGTCCCTCACCTTGGACCTCATGATCCTCTGGAAGACTGCATCCGCTGTCGTACGAGGTGCCGGCGCATACTGAGCTCAAACCCACGCCGACCTTACGGCAAGCCGTCCTCGGGCCGTGTTCGGCCCAGGGGTTGCAGGCAGTAGTTGAGCGGAAGAGCGAACCACGCAGTCGCCGGCAGCCGGCTGAACACGTGGACAACGGCAGGCCCACCTTTACGTACGAGCCCGTCACGATCAATGGTCTGCACCGGCGATCCCGGCGGCCCATACACCAGCCGGAAGCGGGCGAGCCAGTCCAGCGAGCGGGCCAGAGTGGCGAGGCGTTGATGAGACGGCTGGCTGGCGTCGAGGAGGAGGGTGCGGTCTCTCGTCGCCGGCACAGCCCAGATGACCAGCGCGGCGATCGCAAGGAAGGAGAAGACCTGCACCTGCGCGGAGACTTCGATCGCCACATGAAAGCACACGGCGATCCAGACGGCGGCGTAGCGGGTGCGCCGGAACCACAGCCCGACCGCGATGAACAGCTCCGTCAGCACGATCGCCTTGGCTGCGTACGTATGGACCGAGCGCTCGCTGACAAATGTGACTACCCAGGTGGGGAGCGGCGACGCAGCGAGTTGATCCCTTGCCCGTACGACCCGGAGCCAGGTGACCGTTCCACCGAACCAGTCGGAGTCGAGGAGCTTGCTCAGACCCGAGGCGGCGTATATGGCGGAGGCTTCAAAGCGCAGCAGCCACAGTGGCCAACCGGGCGCGTACGGATTGAGCGGCGGGAGATTGCGCCGCGCGCGCAGCCACGCGTCGACGGAGAGCTCGCGTCCACACGGCGCCACCGTGAGCGCGGCGAGCACGATCACCAGATAGGCGCGGTTGTTGTGAAAGTGGGTCGTCGACAGGAAGAGGTTGTATGTGACGATTCCAAACGTCGCCGCGGTCGCGATGCGCGTCAGCAGCCCGACCGACATGGCGACCGCTGCGATGCCGGCCACCCATAGCAGCGCGACGTAGAGCGAGCGCGGCGGCTCCGGGTACCAGGACACGTACGGCTCGTAGAACGCATCGCGATAGGTCCGCCCATCGATCGCGTCGGCGATGAACGGCCGCAGGTGCAGGAGTACAACCGGCCCGGCGAGGATCCGAAGAAGGGCAAGCGCACGCATGCTGACCCGACGGCCCAACAGCTCGTCGAAGCGCTCCAGCGTGCCTCGAGGTCCACGGTCGACGACAGGCGCAACAGTCAGTGTCCGACCTCCCGCTCATCACTTCGCAGGACGACGACGGTCGGATCATCCGCGTTGTGCCAGTAGGTGACAGTCGCTTCGAGGTACCGCGTCTCGACATCACGCGGGGTGTGCTCGGCGACGTAGTCGAGCGCCGCATCGAGGAAGGCCAGCTGGTTGTCCACGCCAGCATCGGCGTGATGCCGGACGCCGGGGTACGGAAGCCCGCGGCTCGGCACAAGCTCCTCCCAGCGATAGCCCGACCACTGCTGGTCGATGGGTACTCGCTCCCCGTCGAGGGTGACCCGGGCGATGTCCGCCTGCCACGTGCTGGCCTCGGGGAACATCTGGAACGCGAATTCCTTGTGATCAGACCAGTAGCCGCGAGCCACCAATGCCACCTGGGCAGCTGCCACCGACGCGACGATCACGCGGCGACCGATCACGCGGGAACGCGACTCCACGCCCGTACGCGACTCCACGCCCGAACTGTGGCACAGACGTGCCGATGACGTAATGAGCAGACGTCCGACGCGTGGACGGACTCGGGTCCGCCCTTCTGCGTTCATTTGCCGAAGCGCTCCAGTTCGGCGACCACCAGTCCCGCACGAGCCTTCGGGGTGAACCACGTGCTCTTGCGCGGCATCTGCTGGCGGGCCAGGTTGACCGCCAGGAAGTCCTCGACGGTCACGGGAGCGATGAGCACGGCCAGCGCGGCGCGGCCAGCGTCCACCTCGCCGAGCAGCCAGGACGCCGGGTAGTCCCCGCCAACGTACGTAATGCGTTTGTCCCCTGGATCCATGCCCAGCACGTCGATCAATATCGTGCGTTCCACCACCGCGTGATCCATCTGCTCGGCCGCCGTGGCTCCGGTGGCCGGGAGCCGTACCGCGTACCCAGCACCGGCCGTGTACAGATGGATCACACCGCCCTGCGCCGGCACGCCGATGGGCTCGCTCAACGGCGTGACGGTCGCACCGTCCCGCACCAGCGCCGCTGGCAGATCGTCGACGGTCCCGTCGGTGACCAGCCGATGGTACGGCTGGATGGTCACCGACTTGGCGGTGGTTACCACGGCAAGGAAGCGGGCGAGGCCGCCGATCTGGGCAGCGAGACTTCGATGGTTGCCGTCGGCGACGACCATCTCCCCGCTGCCTGCGAGGGCGAGCAGCCGGTCGGCGTAGGCGCCCGCGGCAAGCGGCCACATCTCGTGCCGGCGCCCTTGCGCGTCGAGCTCGGTGGTGGCGGGCGGGTCCGCCTGGTCGATTGCCGCTGCGAGGGCGGCGTGCAACTCCTCGCCGCTCCCGGTCTGCAGCAGCAAGACGGGGGAAAGCAGGTGGCCGAGGGCGTCGGCGAGCGCGACACGCTCGCGTACTTTCTCGATGAACACGTCCTCGTTGCGGATGATCATCCCGGGCTGCTCGGCGGAGGTCGAGATCTGGTCGGTGTCGATCATGCAGAACAGGCCGTACGCGACGGCCTCGTCACCGGTGATGCGGTAGGCAACGGCGACCTGATCCTGGGGCACGAGACGGCCGCGCGACTTGAGCGCATCGAGCCTTTGTACGGCGATGGGGAGCGCGTCGGCGAAGCTGATCCCGAGCGACTCCGGGGCACGATGTGGCATCTCGATCGCGAGGGCGCTGGCGGGGTTGGCCTCGATGATGGCGGTGATCTCGGCGTCGTCGGCGAATTCGTCGTAGTTCTGCGCGCCGGTGCCCCCCGACGAGATCCACGCGTGAGCGATCGGATGTGCCATGCGCCGACGTTAGCTCTAGGTTGCAGGCGGAATCGTGGTGCCTGCCGCGTCATCGAACGGAGAAATGCGGTTACGGGACTCGAGGCCATCGCGGTCAGGACGGTAGCGAGAGCGGGAGTCACCGCGACGACCCAACGTACAAGTACCTGTTCTGGACCTCCGGTGATATCAAACGGCTCGGGCCTGAGAGGGTGTCCTCTCAGGCCCGAGCCGTCAGTCAGCGCGTGCTAGCCGATGCTCAGCCGCCGGTGAGCTTCTCCCGCAGCGCCTGCAGCGCCTCGTCGGACGCGAGGGTGCCGCCCGTCTCCGGAGCCGGAGCCTGCTCATCCGAGCTGTACGAGGACGGGCCAGCCGCCTCGGTCTCGGCCTTCTGGGCCTCCTCGACCTGCTTCTTGTGCGCCTCCCAGCGGTCGTGGGCCTCGGCGTACTGCCGCTCCCACTCCTCACGCTGCTTGTCGAAGCCGTCCAGCCACTCGTTGGTCTCCGGGTCGAAGCCCTCGGGGTAGATGTAGTTGCCCTGGTCGTCGTAGGTCGCGGCCATGCCGTAGAGCGTCGGGTCGAAGTGCTCCACGTTTTCGGCGACCGTGCCCTCGTTGGCCTGCTTGAGCGACAGCGAGATGCGACGACGCTCGAGGTCGATGTCGATGACCTTGACGAGGACGTCGTCATTGACCTGGACGACCTGCTCGGGGATCTCGACGTGGCGCTCGGCCAGCTCGGAGATGTGGACCAGGCCCTCGATGCCGTCGTCGACGCGGACGAACGCACCGAACGGCACCAGCTTGGTGACCTTGCCCGGCACGATCTGGCCGATCTGGTGCGTGCGCGCGAACTGCTGCCACGGGTCTTCCTGCGTCGCCTTGAGCGACAGCGAGACCCGCTCGCGGTCCATGTCGACGTCGAGCACCTCGACCGTGACCTCCTGGCCGACCTCGACAACCTCGGACGGGTGGTCGATGTGCTTCCAGGAGAGCTCGGAGACGTGGACGAGACCGTCGACGCCGCCGAGGTCGACGAACGCACCGAAGTTGACGATCGACGAGACGACGCCCTTGCGGATCTGGCCCTTCTGCAGCGTCTGCAGGAAGGTGGAGCGGACCTCGGACTGGGTCTGCTCGAGCCAGGCGCGGCGGGACAGAACCACGTTGTTGCGGTTCTTGTCCAGCTCGATGATCTTGGCCTCGATCTCCTTGCCGACGTACGGCTGGAGGTCGCGGACCCGGCGCATCTCGACCAGCGAGGCGGGGAGGAAGCCGCGAAGACCGATGTCGAGGATGAGGCCGCCCTTGACGACCTCGATGACGGTGCCGGTGACGACGCCGTCCTCCTCCTTGATCTTCTCGATCGTGCCCCAGGCGCGCTCGTACTGGGCGCGCTTCTTGGACAGGATCAGCCGGCCCTCCTTGTCCTCCTTCTGAAGGACAAGAGCCTCGACCTCGTCGCCAACGCTCACAACCTCGGCGGGGTCGACATCGTGCTTGATCGACAGCTCGCGGGAGGGGATGACGCCCTCGGTCTTGTAGCCGATGTCGAGCAGGACCTCGTCCCTGTCGACCTTGACAACGACGCCCTCGACGATGTCGCCGTCGTTGAAATACTTGATGGTCTCGTCGATCGCGGCGAGGAAGTCTTCCTCGGAACCGATGTCGTTAACCGCGACCTGCGGCGCGGCGGTCTGGGTGCTGCTCGTCATGTGGTGGAGGGCTCCGGATACGGACACTCGTTCGGTTGTCACGCCATGAGCCTGGTTTCGCCGTGCCGACGGGCCGGAGGCCATGGCAACGGGAGTCATGGAAGACCGGGTATTCGACAAGAACGAGCGCGGCCTGCTCGGTCCGAGGTCGCGCAGGCCCACAACGCAACCCACAGAGTACCGGGTGCGCTTACGCAGGGTCAATCTGCGGCGCCGAGACCATGATCATGCTCGGGGGTCGCCGCACAGCCCCTGGAGGACACAATAGGCCCGGTGGACGAGATCTCGGGTGTGAATCGGCGCACGGTGGACGCCGACGAGACGCGGCGGGCCAACCGCGCGTGGTGGGACGAGGCCGCCCCCGCCTACCAGCTCGAGCACGGAGCCGAGCTGGGTGTCGACCGGTTCATCTGGTGCCCAGAGGGTCTCGATGAGAGCGACGTACGGCTGCTGGGTGACGATCTGTACGGCCGGCGCGTGCTCGAGATCGGCGCCGGCGCCGCCCAGTGCAGCCGCTGGCTGGCGCGCCAGGGCGCCGAGGTGGTCGCGACGGACCTGTCGTACGAGCAACTGGTCCAGTCGCAGCGCTTCGACGCCATGACGGGTACGCACGTGCCGGTGCTGACCGCCGACGGCTGCGCGCTGCCGTTCGCGCGGCGAGTCCTTCGACCTGGTCGTGTCGGCGTTCGGCGCGGTCCCGTTCGTCGCCGACCCGGGGCTGCTCATGCGCGAGGCCGCGCGGGTGCTGCGGCCCGGCGGGCGGTGGGTGTTCTCCACCACTCACCCGATCCGCTGGTGCTTCCCCGACGATGGTGGTCCGGACGGGCTGGTGGCGCGGCACTCGTACTTCGATCGCCGGCCGTACGTCGAGGAGGGGCCCGACGGCCACGCCACGTACGTCGAGCACCACCGCACCCTCGGCGACCGAGTACGTGACGTGGTGGCGGCCGGACTGACCCTCGTCGACCTGGTCGAGCCGGAGTGGCAGGAGGGGCACGTCAGCACCTGGGAGGTGTGGAGCCCGCTGCGCGGCCGGGTGATCCCCGGCACGGCGATCTTCGTTTGCGAGAAGCCGCCGGAATGACCACGTCAAGCAGGCTTGTCCCCGCATGCCAGGCATGTAGGCCTGGTCATGCGGGGACAAACCTTGTGGTCGCCCTTAGAAGCGGCGGTCAGCCGAGGCGGCGGCGGACCAGCGCGGTGACTCCGAGCGCCCCGCCGAACGCGACCAGCGCACCGAGTCCGCGCTGGACGTTGCGCGAGCCCTCGGCAGTGACGCCGTCGATCTCGAGCGAGTACGCGGCCGTGCCGATCGCCCCTTCGGGAGCGCCGTACGGCATGGCCTCGGTCTCGGCGCGCTCGGCACCGGCCTCGATCATCGCGTACCGCTTGCCGTAATCGACCGTGGTCTCCTCGCCGGCAGCCACGAGCTGCTGCGTGCCCTCGGTGCTCAGGCGCTCAGCGCCGTCGACCAGCTCCGGGGCGCCGGTAGCAGCCTCGCCCAGGCCATCAGCGAGCTGACCGGAACCGTCCGCGGCATCGCCGAGACCATCGGCCAGCTCGTCGGCACCGTCAGCGATCTGCTCGTTGCCGTCGGCAAGCTCCTCGGCGCCAGCGGCCGCCTGCGCAGCGCCAGCGTCAAGCTGTCCGAGGCCGGTGTTGAGCTCGTTGGCGCCACCAGTCGCCTCCTTGAGCCCGTCGGAAAGGTCGCGATTGCCGACCCGGATTCGCTCAGCGCCCGCGCCGGCCTCGATCAGCTTCTCGGAGAGCGTCGCGTTGCCGCCGGCCACAAGGAGTGACCCCTCGGCCGCGTCAACCAAACCCTCGGCCAACTGCCCGGCTCCGTCCGCGAGCTTGGCGCCGCCGGGCTTCAACTGCGTTTCCAGACCAGCGACGGCGTCAGTCAGACCCTTCTCGAGTGCCGTGAGGCCACCGAGGATCTGGCTACGGACTCCGGCCTCGAGATCCCCCGCGCCGGTGTGCAGCTGGCCGAGCCCGCTGCTCAATGCCTCGATGCCCGCGACCGCGGTCTCAAGACCGGTCGAGACCTGGCCCAGTCCGGCGGATGCGCCAGAGAGACCAGTGGAAGCCTGGCCAAGTCCACCGGACACCTGTCCGAGCCCGGCGGCCCCCGCCTCGCTGCTGCTCTTGATCTGGCCGAGGCCACCGAGCACAGCATCGAGGTTGGCTTGGCAAGTGGCGTCGCAGCCCGCGCCCTTAGCGGCCTGGACAGCCGCAAGCAACTGGTCCACCTTGCCGGGTGCCGCGGACAGGCCGTCCTTTACTGTGTCGACCCCTGGCTTCAGCTGAGTGTCGATCGCGCCCTTGAGCCCGTCAACGCCCTGTCGCACCTGGTCGACGCCAGCCTTGGCGTCGCCCACACCCTTGAGCTGCTCGGCGCCGTTGGAGGCGTCTTCCAGGCCCTGTACCAGTCGCTCCAGACCAGGGAGGACGACATCGTTGATGCCGTTCTTCAGGCTCGTCGCACCTTGCTTGGCGGTCGGCAACGCGGCGGTTAGCTGGTCGAGGCCAACAGACAGGGCAGCTGCACCGTCCGCCAGCTGACGAGCACCCGGGAGTGCTTCCGCGTTGAGCCCCAGCGCTAGTTCGTATGAACCGTCGGCGAGGGCCTGCGCACCGGGAACCGCCTGGCCGTTGAGTCCCGTTGAGAGCTGTGTTGCCCCGTCCGCAAGCTGCCCGGCGCCCGGACCGAGCCGGTCGCGAAGACCGGCGACAAGCTTCTTCATGCCCGCAGCGGCCTTGGTTACGCCAGGAGCCAACTCACCGCCGAGGCCATCGGCCAACTCGTCAGCGCCGTCCGCGGCCTGCTCGGCACCGTCGGCGAGCTCCCGCGAGCCCGGCGCGGCCTCGTCCTGCAGCCCAGCGCGCAGCTGGTCCGCACCATCGCGCAACTGCACGATGCCCGCAAGCAGGGTCGCTGCACCATCGCGCAGCTTCAGCAGGTTGGCGTCGATCTCGGTAGCACCAGCGGTGAGCTCAGCGCCCGACTCGGCACCGCCCTTGTACGAAGCCGCACCGCCCTTGAACGACGGGCTCTGCAGCGGCTGCACAGGCACGATGCTCACAGCCGCCGGCGGAAGCTCGGCGTCCTCGACCTGTGCGGCGTACCCGAACTCGATCGTGTCGCTGCCGATGGGCGGGAACAACGTCATGGTGAACGACAGCTTCGTGCCGCCGCGGCCATCGCCGGCAACTGCGGCCTCGTCCGAACGCACATTGGTGAAGCCCGACGGAAGCGTTGTGCTGAGCGACCCCACCAGCGGAATGGGCACCTCGACGGACTCGCTGACTGTCTCGCCAGCACCGTTGGTGTAGGTGATCTCGCGCATCTCACCGGTGACGTTCTTGACGGTGTAGTGAACCTCCACGAGGCCCGACTTGCCGACGATGTCACTGGGCTTGACCGACTTGCCGTTGAGTGAGTACGCGACGATAACGTCGACCGGGAGATCGCCCTCAAAGTCGCTCAGCGTGCGCAGGCGCGCCTCACCGTCGACCTCGAGTTTCTGCATGGCGTTGCCGTCCTCGACGTCGACACCGCCGAAGCCGTTGAGGTTGCGCAGGCCCTTGCCACTGACGGGGTTCTCGACGGTGACCGTACCGTTGCCAAACGCGGCGAGCTGGTCGTAGATGCGTGCAACCTTCAAGTCGCCGGTCGCGTCCAGGTAGGCCTGAACGGTCTCCCGGTTGGTGATGACAGGCTCGCCCTCGGCGGCGTACGCCGCGGGCATGATGCAGGTGGCGACCACCGCAGTCACGCCCACAACCGCCAGCGAAGCAAGGATCGGGTGGCGCCGGCTCATCAGGTGGTCTCCTGCTCGTTGAGCATCTCGTCGAACGGCACGGACTCCTCGTCCGTTTCGTGGTCCTGGGTTGTCTCTTCGTGCTCGCGCCGGCTCTGCACAACGGGGCCGAGAATGGAGGACGCGAGGAATCCGATGCCGGCAGCGAGCAACACCGTCGTCACCGCGGTCAGGGACTCGTCGATGAACTTGCTCGGCGTCAGTGCGTACGTCTCCTCATAGGCACCGACGAGCGCCGCAACACCAAGCAGGCACGCCCAAAGAGGGACCCGACCGCTGGAGAGCGCGGCCACCGCGAGGCACAGCCCGAGGACGAGGAGTACGGCGACTGCTCGGCCGGCCGTCGAGTCCGGCAGCATCGCAGCCCGCAGCGCGTAGCCGATCCACGCCGCGCCCAGCCCCACCGCAAAGCCCGCCAGGCGGAGCCCTGGCGTGCGGTCGGGCGTCAGGCCGAGTACGGCGCCGAGCGCGGCCCCGAGCAGCGCGACCTGCTCGATCTCAAGCCCCAGGCTCTCCCCAAGGAGAACCAGGAGCGCCGCTGCGACAGCAAGCAGCACGCCCCCTAGGACGGTCTGGCGCATGGTTGCACGCTCCGATGAGAGGTAAGGACCCGATTGAGCTGAAAATGATGTTTGCGGTTAACGCGATGGTTACCGAGCAGTATGAGTTTGTAGCAGGCACAAGCGCCCGATGTCGACTTGACCGCCCGATCTCGTTGTGAACACGTGATCTTTGTGCCCGGAGGCGCGCAGCAAAGCCGCCCGGCGCAAAGCCGGGCGGCCGATGAACAGACTATCTGCGCTGGGCCGACTTCGGCGTCCCGCGCTGGACTCGATCAGGGAGCTGTTGTTGCCTCGGCAGGGGTCGGCGCTGACTCGGTGGGAGCCGCCGACTCCGGAGACGGAGGCGGCTCAGTCGTCTCGCTCGGACTCGGGCTCGGATCCGGCGACGCTGGAGGCGGGTCCGTTGTGGTCGGCGAGGGCGTCTCGCTCGGCGTGGGATCCGGGGTCGGCGTCTCGCTCGGCGTCGGATCCGGGGTCGGCGTCTCGCTCGGCGTCGGATCCGGGGTCGGCGTCTCGCTCGGAGTCGGAGTCCGGAGTCGGAGTCTCGCTCGGCGTCGGGGTCGGCGTCCCGCTCGGCGTCGGCGTTGGAGTCGGCGTTGGAGTCGGCGTCGTTGTGGGGCTGGTGGGAGTCGGCGCCGGCGTGACCGGGCTTGTCACAGGCACCGGGACCGGCTCGGCCGGGGGTGTCGGTGGCACGGCGGTCTCGGCCGGGGTCGCCGGCGTGCCCGGGGTCGGGATGACGCCACCGTCGTACGCGGCGACCCACCGCATGACGGTGAGCACGTAGGCAGAGGAGTTGTTATAGCGGCGCAGCGCCAGAGCCAGACCGTCCGAGGTGCTCAGGTCACCGTTACCGGCGCACAGGTAGAGACCGGCGCTGAGTGCCGCGTCTAGCACGTTGTGCGGGTCGGCCACGCCGTCACCGGAGCCGTCCGCGCCGAACGCCCGCCAGGTGCCCGGGATGAACTGCATCGGACCGACCGCGTGGTCCCACGTCGCGTCGCCGTCCCAGCGCCCGCCGTCAGAATCGCCGATGGCCGCCACGCCGGGGCCGCCGTTGAGTACGGGCCCCACGATCGGCACGGCCTTCCCGGTCTCGTCGACGCGGCCGCCGCGCGCATGCGCCGACTCGATCCGGCCGATGCCGGCGAGCACCTGCCAGCGTAGCCGGCAGGACGGATCAGTCGTCGCGAGGCGGTCCGCGGCAGACCTATAGGCCGCGAGCACCCGGCCCGGGATCGCCAGCTCACCCTCGCCGATGATCTCTGCCGCCACCGGGAGGACGTCCCCCGGCGCCGGCTGGCTCGGAGCCTGCGAGCCGGGCAGCCCCGGCGTTGGCGCCACTGTCACTGGATAGGGCTCCTTGCCCTCCAGTGATGGAGTGGGCTCGGCTCGCCGCCGCAGCCAGCTCGCGTGGGAGTCGGAGCCCAGCGCCTCGAGCTCGACCGATGACGGCCCTGGGTCGCTCTGCGGCGCGCTCACCCCAGCGCTCGCAAGCGTGAGAGCGCATGCGGCGCTGAGCGTGAAACCGAGAGTGCGAACCAATCGCGCCACGGTCATCGTCCCTTCGGATCGACGTCCGGACTCCTCGACCATCGCACTTTGGAGCCCATGTTGCTACCCGTTCTACTAATCCCTTCGGCAAAGTCTTGCCCGCGCTTGAGCGACTGAAAACGGATTCGTCCGGACGTTCACCAAATAATCCACTCCATGACACCGGCGACGGCCTTAGTGGCCAGCCTCCTGCCACGTGCGGCCGACGCCGACCGAAACCTCGAGCGGCGCTCGCAGCGGGTAGGCGGAGCCCATCTCACGCCGGACCACCGCTTCGACAGCCTGCCGCTCGCCGGCGGCCACCTCGAGCACCAGCTCGTCGTGCACCTGCAGGAGCAGCCGCGACGAGAGCCCCTCGGCGCGGAGCGCCCGGTGGACGCCCAGCATGGCGGCCTTGATGATGTCGGCAGCGGAGCCCTGCATCGGCGCATTGAGCGCCATGCGCTCGGCCATCTCCCGCCGCTGGCGGTTGTCCGACGTCAGGTCGGGCAGGTAGCGCCGCCGGCCGAGCAGGGTCTCTGTGTAACCCTCCCGGCGCGCCCGGTCGACCACGGTGCGCAGGTAGTCGCGCACGCCGCCGAACCGCTCGAAGTATTCATCCATGAGTTCCTGCGCCTCGGCGACGTCGATGCCGAGCTGACGCGACAGCCCGTACGACGACAGGCCGTAGGCCAGCCCGTAATTCATGGCCTTGATCTTGGCCCGCATCTCCGGGCCGCACCTCGGTCGGTCGGCACACCGAAGACCCGCGCCGCGGTCGTGGCGTGGAAGTCGGCACCCGACTCGAACGCCTCGATCAGCGCGGTGTCCTCCGAGACGTGTGCCATCACGCGCATTTCGATCTGGCTGTAGTCGGCCGTCAGCAGGCACTCGTATGCCGGCCCGACCATGAACGTCTCGCGGATGCGGCGTCCCTCGTCGGTGCGGATCGGGATGTTCTGCAGGTTGGGGTCTGTCGACGAGAGCCGCCCGGTGGCCGCGATCGTCTGGTTGAACGTCGTGTGGATGCGCCCGTCGTCGGACACCGACTTGAGCAGCCCCTCGACGGTGCTGCGCAGCTTGGTGGCGTCTCGGTGCCGCAGGAGCGCCTCCAGGAAGGGGTGCTCCGTGCGCGCGTAGAGCTCGACCAACGCCTCGGCATCAGTGGTGTAGCCGGTCTTGGTGCGCTTGGTCTTGGGCATCTGAAGCTCGTCGAAGAGCACCACCTGCAGCTGCTTGGGCGACCCGAGGTTGACCTCCCGGCCGATCGCCGCGTAGGCCGCATCGGCCGCCTGCTTCACGTCCGAGGCAAAGTGCGCCTCAAGGGACGACAGGTGCTCGATGTCGATCGCGATGCCCGCGCGCTCCATGTCGACCAGCACCTCGACGAGCGGCAGCTCGACCTCGTCGAGCAGCTGTCTGCCGCTGCGCCGTGTCAGCTCGGCATCGAGGGCATCGGCGAGATCGATGACGGCGCGCGCCCTGACGACGTCGTCGCGGGCGCTCTGCTCCTCGTCTCCCCCATCGAGTGACAACTGCATGTCTCCGCTGTCGTCGTCGGAGCGCAGCTCGCGGTTCAGGAAGCGCAGCACCAGGTCGGACAGCTCGTATGACCGCTGTCCTGGCAGGACGATGAACGCCGACAACTCGGTGTCGGCGGCGAGCCCAGCGAGTGGCCAGCCGCGGGCCGCCAGCGCAAGCAGCGGTCCCTTGGCATCGTGCAGCACCTTGAGTCGCGACGAGTCGGCGAGCCACTTGACGAGGGCCGCCTCGTCCTCGGGCGTGATCCGCGCAGGGTCGATCGAGACGCCCTCGCCGTCGGCGGAGGCCAGCGCGAGCCGGCGG
The DNA here is from genome assembly GCA_963757805.1 of uncultured Actinomycetota bacterium. Lineage (GTDB taxonomy): Bacteria > Actinomycetota > Actinomycetes > Jiangellales > Jiangellaceae > CAVWSM01. The sequence continues at coordinate 391,271 of CAVWSM010000006.1, forward strand.
ACGTCGCCCGTGCCCGCTCCCCAGCTGCCGTGCACGTGCAGGCCGGTGCGACCAGCACCACTCGCGTGCGTGGCCAGCCAGTCCGTCACGCCACCCGGGGCCAGGACGTGGTGCTCGATCTCGAAACCCTCTTCGGCGCCAGGAGCCGACGGCGCGAGGTAGTCGTACAACCGGTCGCGCAGCACGCGGAACTGCAAGGGTGTCAAAGACTTGATGTACGCGCTCGCGGTCCCACGACTGCCAGCGCAGCTCGTCAGGCTCCACCGGCAACGGAAGGTCGCGGACGAGCTGGTTGACCTGGCGGTTGAGCAGCACCTGGGCGAGGTGCTCCCGCAGGGAGTCGCCGACTTTGCCCTTGATCTCGTCGACGCGTGCAACCAGGTCACCGAGCGAGCCGTAGGTCGTGAGCCACTTGGCCGCCGTCTTGGGCCCGACACCTGGCACGCCGGGCAGGTTGTCGCTCGACTCCCCGACAAGTGCTGCAAGGTCGGGATAACGCTCCGGCGGGATGCCATAGCGGTCGACCACCGCAGCCGGGGTCATGCGCGTGAACTCGGAGACGCCGCGCAACGACGTACAGGATCGTCGTGTCGGCGTCGACCAGCTGGAACGAGTCGCGGTCGCCCGTGCAGATGAGCACCTCGAAGCCCTCTCGCGCGGCCCGCGAAGCCATCGTCGCCAGCACGTCGTCGGCCTCATAGTTCTCGGCCTCGAGGTAACGGATCTGCAGCGCGTCGAGCACTTCCTTGACCAGGCTCACCTGACCGTGGAACTCGTCTGGCGCCTTGGTGCGGTTGGCCTTGTAGTCGGCGTATTCAGCCGTGCGGAACGTCGACCGCGACACGTCGAACGCGACCGCCACGTGCGTCGGCTGCTCGTCGCGGAGGACGTTGATCAGCATCGAGGTGAATCCATAGACCGCGTTGGTCGGCTGACCGGTCGTGGTCGAGAAGTTCTCCACCGGCAAGGCATAGAAAGCCCGGTAAGCCAGCGAGTGGCCGTCGAGCAGGAGCAGCCGATCGCGTCCGCCGTCAGCGGTCCGGGGGGAGTCCACCACGCGCGCCACCCTAGTCTGCCGCTATGACACATGACCCCCGCCCGGCTCCTGCTGCGGCTGCCGTCGACTGGGACGATCAAGCCGCCGTGCTGGCCCAGCTCCCGTACGCTGCGTTGCACGAGCGGCTCGGCATAGAGATCGATGAAGTACGCCCGGAGCGCGTGGTCGGCCGGATGCCAGTGGACGGCAACACGCAGCCGTACGGGCTGCTGCACGGCGGTGCCTCATGTGTGCTCGCCGAGGGGCTCGGCTCGATCGCGGCCACGATGTATGCGGCGCCGGAGGCCGTCGCCTTCGGCATCGAGATCAACGCCACGCATCACCGCGCGGCGCAGAGTGGCTGGGTGACCGGGGTGGCGACGCCAGTCCACCTGGGACGGACGTTGGCGACGTACGAGATCGTCATCACCGACGACCAGGATCAGCGGATCTGCACCGCCCGCCTGACCTGCGCGCTGCGGCCGCGCCGCGGCTGAGGGCACTAAGCGCCGTCGGCGGGCTGCAGACTGCGCAGCGCGCGCTTTGCACGTCCGTCGGCGATCACCTGACGCACGCGAGCGCGTACGGCCCCGGCGCGTGGGGTCAGCTCGTCGGGCACAGTGTCGGCGACGAGCCGGCGCCGGACCTGGGCAGTCGCGCCCATGCGCTGAACGTGCAGCTGGGACAGTCCGAGCCGGGCGCAGAACCGGTGTGCTTCCCGGTCGGCCGGGTGGACGTCCACGACGATGTGGTCGGCGTCGCTGGCGGCGGCCCAGGCCACGGCCTCGCTCATGAGCGCGTGACCGACGCCGCGTCGACGCATCCCGCGAGCCACGTGGAGATAAGACACGTGCACGGCGGGCTCATCGTGCAACGGCGTGACGGTCGTCTGCTCGAGGTAGACCATCCCGGCGATGGTGTCGTCGAGCTCGGCCACGAGGAGCCGGCGGTCGGGCGACAGCGCAGCCTCCGCAATGCGACGGACGGCGCCCTCGGCGGTGGGCGGTGCCGAAGAACGACCCGCCAAACCGGAGTCGGTGACCAGCCCGGCCCAGAGCGGCACCAGCAGCGGGGCGTCCTCCGGAGTCGCGTCTCGGACCATGACGATCGGTCGCGGCACCGCTCCTCCTGCTCCACTGATGATCTGGTCGTTGCGCACCACGTTAGGCTGCCCGCTCTGTCCGCGCGGTCGGGCTGCCGCTGCGCGCGGTCGGAGTGGGTACGGCCTAGCGGGGAGCGTACGCCGAGTTTGTCGCGTATGTGACGAAACCCCTTAACCCGCCCCATTCTCCCGAGGTGAGCTGCATGTTTCGCGGCTTCGGCACGCTGCTCAACGTCGCCACTGTCGTGCTGGGTTCAGCCATCGGCCTCCTCGCTGGGCGCCGATTTCCGGCCCGTACGCGCGACGTAGTCACCGTGGGCTGGGACTGGTCACGCTGCTAGTGGCTGCGTGCGGCTGCGTTGAGCTAGGCCACGCCGAGGTAGGCAGCCTTCACGGCCGGGTCGACGAGGAGCTGCTCGCCTGGCCCCTCCTTGGTGATGGAGCCGGTTTCCATGACGTAGGCACGGTCCGCGCGAGACAAGGCCTGTTGTGCGTTCTGCTCGACCAGCAGGACCGTAGTGCCCTGCTCGTTGATCTCCTTGATGATGTCGAAGATCTGTCGGATGAGCATCGGGGCAAGGCCCATGGACGGCTCGTCGAGCAGGACCAGGCGCGGACGCGCCATGAGCGCGCGGCCGATCGCGAGCATCTGCTGCTCACCGCCGGAGAGCGTGCCGCCCATCTGGGTCTTGCGTTCATCGAGCCGTGGAAACAGCCCGAACACGCGCGCCAGGTCTTCCTTCTTCTGGACTCCGCCGGGGTCCTTGCGCGCGTAGGTGCCCATCTCCAGGTTTTCCATCACGCTCATCCCGGGAAAGATGCCGCGGCCCTCCGGTGCCTGCGAGATGCCGAGGATGACACGCAGGTCCGCACGCAAGTGGGTGATGTCTTTGCCGTCGAACCGGACGCGCCCGGCACTCGGCATGCGAAGCCCAGAGACCGCCTTCATCGTCGTTGTCTTGCCGGCGCCGTTGGCGCCGATCAGTGTGACGATCTCACCCTCCTCGACCTGGAGCGAGATCGAGTGCAGTGCCTGGATCCGGCCGTAGTGCACCGACATGTTCTCGATCTCAAGCAGCATCGGTGGACTCCCCCAGGTAGGCAGCGATCACAGCCGGGTTGTCCCGGACCTCGGCCGGCAGTCCTTCGGCGATCTTGCGTCCGAACTCCAACACGACGATCCGTTCGGTCACTCCCATGACCAGCCGCATGTCGTGCTCGATGAGCAGGACGGTATAGCCGCGGTCGCGGATCTTGCGGATCAGTTGCAACAGGTTGGCCTTCTCCGCGGGGTTGAAGCCAGCTGCCGGCTCATCGAGGCACAGGAGCTTGGGCTCGGTCGCGAGCGCCCGTGCGATCTCCAGGCGGCGCTGATATCCGTACGGGAGGTTGCGCGCGGTGGAATGAGCCCGGTCACCGATGCCGACAAAATCCAGCAGCTCCAAACCCCGGGCGCGGCCCTCCGCCTCCTCACGCCGATGACGGGGCAGCCGCAGTAGGGCGCCGACGACGCTCGTCTTGTGCCGCGCGTCAGCGCCCACCATGACGTTTTCCAGCGCGGTCATCTCGGGGAAGAGCCGGATGTTCTGGAACGTCCGGGAAATGCCGAGCTTGGTGATCTGGAACCGCTTGAGCCGGCCGAGCGGCTTGCCATCGAACAGCACCCGTCCCGATGTCGGCCGGTAGACACCGGTCATCGCGTTGAACGCCGTGGTCTTGCCGGCTCCGTTGGGGCCGATGAGGCCGAGGATCTCGCCCTCGTTGATGTGGAAGGAAACACTGTCGAGTGCAGTGACACCGCCGAATCGCAGGGTGACGTTGTCGAGCTCGAGGAGCCTTTTGGGTGCGATCGACACCGACCCGGTAGTCGGTTCGACGGACTCAGACATTGACGACCTCCGCCTCTTTCAGCCGGTCCTCGATCTCGTGGGCCCGTCGTCGGTTGGGAATAAGACCCTGGGGTCTGAAGATCATGACCAGGACCAGAACGGCGCCGAAGATCAGGAAGCGGTAGTCGGTGAACTCGCGGAACCGTTCCGGGAGGTAGGCGACGATGACGGCGCCGACAATAACGCCGACCCGGTTTCCCGCACCGCCCAGGACGACGGCGGCCAGGATGAGGATCGAGACAAGCACGGGAAAGCTCTGCGGATTGATGAAGCCGGGCTTGCCTGCGAACGTCGCGCCGGCCAGCCCGCCGATCGCCGCGCCCATAGAGAAAGCCCAGAGCTTGAACTTGAACGTCGGCACACCCATGAGCTCGGCAGCATCCTCGTCCTCACGAATCGCAACCCAGGCGCGGCCAACGCGGCTGAGCTCAAGGTTCCGGACCAGAAGCAGCACGATGATGATAAGAGTCAGGACGAGATAGTAGTAATAGCTGGCGTCCAAAACACCGAAGAGCGGCCTGCCGTCTGGTTTGGTGCCGGGGGGATGCGGGATCTGTGTGATGCCTGCCGATCCGCCGAGGAACTCGGAGTTGACCGCGGTCAGCCGGACGATCTCGCCGAAGCCGAGTGTGACGATCGCAAGGTAGTCACCCCTCAGCCGCAGGGTCGGCGTGCCGAGGATGACGCCCGAGACCATGGCAAGAAAGATGGCGATCGGGACGCAGACCAGCCACGGGTAGGCGGTGGCAAGCTCGGACTCCGGCGACGAGAAGACGGCGACGCTGTAGGCGCCGACCGCGTAGAACCCGACATAGCCGAGGTCGAGTAGCCCCGCCATGCCCACCACAATGTTGAGGCCAAGTGCGAGGAGCACGAAGAGTCCGACGTTGAACAGCACTGTGGACCAGTCGCTGTCGGGCGTGAAGAACAGCGGCGGCTCCCACAGCGGCAGCGTGTAGAAGAAGGCAGCGAGTGCCACGAAACCGACAAACTTGACGATGAGTTGACCCAGCCGAGAGAGCCCGTCGTACCAGCGTCGAACGGGTGCCGTGAGTGACTGCCATGCCGACCCGACTGCCTGCAGTGGCGAGCGGCTCATGCGCGTGCCTTCCCAAGAGACTCACCCAGAATGCCCGTCGGCCGGAACATCAGCACGACGATGAGGAAGACGAAGGCGATGACGTCACGCCATTGCGCCCCGATGAGCTGCGAGCCGTAGTTCTCGACCAGCCCGAGCAGCAGCCCGCCGACAAGAGCACCGCGGAGGTTGCCGATGCCACCGAGGACGGCTGCGGTGAACGCCTTGATACCGATCAGGAAACCGACGTTGAACCGGGTGACGCCGAATTGCAGGCACCAGAGCACCGCCGCGATGCCAGCCATCAAGCCACCCAGGAGGAACGTGAGTTGGATGACCCGGTCCTTGTTGACTCCCATGAGTGCAGCGGCGTCGGGGTTCTGGGCCACCGAGCGGACGCCGCGACCGAGCCGGGTGCGCCGGATGAACTGGTCGAGCAGAATCATCATCACCACCGCGGAGGCGATGATGATTATTTGCTTGTTGGTTACGCCGTAGCCGCCGATGGTGAAGACCGTCTCGGGCTGCATGAGGTTGGGGACGCGCTCGATGCGGCGGCCCTGCCAGATGCCGAACGCCTCGGAGATGACCAACGACATGCCGATCGCGCTGATAAGGAACGCGAGCACCGGGGCGTTGCGCTCGCGCAGGGGTTGGTACGCGATGCGCTGTACAACGAGCGCGGTGGCTCCGGAAGCGAGGGCGGCCACAACACAGCTGGCCAGCAGAAGCAGGATCAGCGCGCCGGCGGACGGGAACGGCCCGTCGGACTCCAAGCCGAGTAGGTGCAGGGTCCAGATAGTGGCGAAGGTGCCCACCATGAACACCTCGGAGTGCGCGAAGTTGATGAGGCGCAATACCCCGTAGACCAGGGTGTAGCCCAACGCGACGAGGGCGTAGATGGACCCCTGGGTCAAGCCCAGTGACCGTGAGCTCCCAGAAGTTGTTGATCAGTTCACTCATGCAACGAGTCCGTTCTCAACAGGTGCAAGCATGCGGAGCGGCTGGGCGATTTAAGCCCAGCCGCACCGCTAGCGTCAATCAGTTCCGGCTACAGCCATCACTGCCCTTCCAGCGGGATCTCCTGGTCGGGGATGATCTCGCCGCCCTCGACCTTGTAGGCCCACACGACGACCTCCTCGATCTCGCCGGTCTCGGTGAACTTGACCTGCTTGGTGACGCCCGGCTCGTCGTATTCATTGACGAACGCGTTGATGTCCTCACGGCTCGAGTTGCCGGCCGCGATGGCGGCGAGGAACACGTTGGCCGCGTCGTAGGCCTCGGCCGCGTAGATGGCCGGGGGCTCCCCGAACTCCGCCTCGTAGTCTGCGACGAACGTCCCGCCGGACGCCTCGTTGGGCAGGCATGGGCAGGTCAGGATGGCACCCTCGGCAGCTGCCGCGCCGGCGGCGTCGATGTAGCCCTGCTCGCGGACACCGTCGCCAGCGACGAAGGTCGCCGTGATGCCAGCGTCACGCAGCTGCTTGGTGAGCAGACCCGCCTCGGTGTAGTAGCCACCGAAGAAGATCGCGTCGGCACCGGAGCTCCGCGCCTTGGTCACCGTGGCGGCGAAGTCGGTCTGACCCGCCTGGACGGTGTCGTTGTCGGCGGTGATGTCGGTGAGCTGCTCGCGGACGATGTCCGCCAGCCCCTTGCCGTAGTCGGACGCGTCGTCCACCACGAACACCTTTGTGGCACCGAGCACGTCACGGATGTAGTTCGCCGCCGCGGGACCCTGGTCGTTGTCGTTGCCGAGGATGCGGTGGAAGATCGACCAGCCGTTCTCGGACAGCCCAGGGTTGGTCGCCGAGGCCGTGATGATCGGGAGACCAGCCTCATCGAAGAGCGGGTTTGCGGCGTTGGACTCGCCGGAGAACGCCGGGCCGACGATGCCGACTACGGCGTCGTTGTTGATGGCCTCCTGGGCCAGGGCGGGAGCCGCATCCGGGCTGCCCTGCGAGTCGTACTCCTCCAGGTTCACCTCGCAGTCGGCGTTGTCCGCGTTGTACTGGTTGATGGCCAGCTCGACACCGTTCCTGATCGGGATGCCGAGGCCGGAGGCGTCACCTGTCAGCGCGCCGAACATGCCGAGCGACAGGTCACACGCAGCGTCGCCGCTGCCGCCTGCAGTGCTGTCGTCGTCGTCGTCCCCGCCACACGCGGCAGCGAGCAGCGCCACGGTGAGCGACGCGGCGGCGATCTTGCCGAGTCGTGTGCTTCGCACGAATGACCTCCAAGACGAACGGAGTGGCCAAGGCGTACACAGGGTGGTCTACGCCTCGCACTCTTAGGTAGCGCGAACGTATAGCAGTCGGAGGGTCCCGACGGGCGCAGGGAGCGCGTCTTTACCGGATTGTTGGCTTTATTCGCCTTAGATGTGCCATGTGTAGGGACCTAATGGCCGGTTTGGTGCTGTCAGTCAGGACTCGTCGATCACGACGCGGGCGACATCACGCATCGAGGTGCGCTTGTCCATGGCGGCTTTCTGGATCCACCGGAAGGCGTCCGGCTCGGCCATCCCGAACTTGGTCTGCAGGATGCCCTTGGCCCGGTCGACGAGCTTGCGGGTCTCCAGCCGGTCTTCCAGGTCGGCCACCTCGTGCTCGAGCTGGACGATCTCGTCGTAGCGGGACGCCGCCATCTCTATCGCCGGCACGAGGTCGCTCTTGGCGAACGGCTTGACGAGGTAGGCCATCGCGCCGGCCTCGCGTGCCCGCTCCACCAACTCGCGCTGGGAGAAAGCCGTCAGCATCAGCACCGGTGCGATCCGGTCGGTCGCGATCCGCTCCGCGGCGGAGATCCCGTCGAGTACGGGCATCTTCACGTCGAGGATGACCAGGTCGGGGCGCAGCTCCTCGGCCAGCTTGACGGCGGTCTCCCCGTCGCCGGCCTCACCCACGACGTCGTAGCCCTCTTCCTGCAGCATTTCCTTCAGATCGAGGCGGATCAGGGCCTCGTCCTCGGCGATCAGGACACGGCGGGCGGGGGCAGCTTTCTGCTCGGTCACAGCCGGTACCCTACCTATCGCAGCCATTCCGCTCGCCATCGCCGGGATGATGGAATCGGTATACATAGCGTCCTCAAAAGGCGCCGCCTGAAAGGGCTTGCGGGTTCGAATCCCGCTCCCGGCACCGATCGGGTTCTGTCCTGGGTTGTCGCCACCCTTGGACTATGGGCCATATCAAGTCGCAGGTAACTGTCGATCTTGGCCTGTACCTGTCCGACCTGGGTGTCTGTGACGCCGACAGTGCGGCGATCTGCGGAGTAGCAGTCAAGACCGTACGTCGGTGGCGCCGGCTCTATCAGCGGCGCGGAGTAAGCGCTTCGGGGAGAGACGCGGCGCCACCGGCGCACCCTGCCCGCGCTGCGCCGGGGCCGAGCTCGATCGTGAGGCCTACGCGCACCTCCTCGGCTGGTATCTCGGCGACGGCCACATAGTCCACACGCGCAGTGGCGTCTACCGCTTGGAGATGATGAGCGACAACCGCTACCCAGGCTTGCTGGACGAGATCGCAGTTGCACTTGCTCGTGTGCGGCCCGGGACCGTTGCGCTTCGACGCCCCAAGCCCGGCTGCACGGCAGTCGGAACGACAGTGGAAGCACTGGCCATGCGTGTTTCCCCAGCACGGGCCGGGCCGCAAGCACGAGCGGCGCATCGAGCTCGAGCCTTGGCAACGTGGGATCGTGACGCAGCACCCCGGCCGCTTCCTGCGAGGGCTCTTTCATTCGGACGGCTGCCGCATCACCAACTGGACCGTTCGCAAGGTTGCCGGCCGGCCCAAGCGATTCGAGTACCCGCGCTACTTCTTCAGTAACAAGTCCAGCGACATCCTCGAGCTCTGCGAGTGGGCGCTCGACCTGCTCGGCGTCGACCACCGCAGGAACCGGCCAGACATGATTTCGGTGGCCCGAAAGGAATCAGTCGCCATTCTCGACGTGCACGTCGGCCCGAAGTACTGACGGGCTTAGTCGCGGTAGGCCGGCGCCGCCCCAGCGGCCGCATCGCCGATCTGGTGCACGCGCAGCGCGTTGGTCGAGCCAGGGATGCCCGGTGGAGACCCGGCCACGATGACGACCAACTCGCCCATGCGACAGCGACCTGACTCGACGAGCATCCGGTCCACCTGCCGCACCATGTCGTCCGTGTGAAACACCTCCGGCACAAGGAAAGCCTCGACGCCCCAGGTGAGCGCGAGCCGCCGACGAGTGTGTTCCACGGGGGTGAAGGCAAGCAGTGGGATCGAGGTCCGCAATCGCGCCATGCGCTTGGCCGAGTCACCGGTCTGGGTGAACGCGACGACGTACGTGGCACCCAGCAGGTCGGCCACCTCTGCCGCCGCGCGAGTGATGGCGCCGCCCTTGGTCCGTGGCAGCGTCGTCAGAGGCGGGATACGAGACAGCGCATGCTCCTCGACCGTCTCAACGATCTGCGCCATGGTGCGTACGGCCTCAATGGGATGCAGGCCGACGCTCGTCTCGCCGGAGAGCATGACGGCGTCGGTGCCATCGAGCACGGCGTTAGCGACATCGGAGGCCTCGGCTCGCGTCGGACGCGCGTTCTGGATCATCGACTCGAGCATCTGGGTGGCCACGATCACCGGCTTGGCTCGACGCCGCGCCAGCTCGATCGCCCGCTTCTGCACCAGCGGCACGTCCCATAGCGCCATCTCGACGCCAAGGTCACCGCGAGCCACCATGATCGCGTCGAACGCGTCGACGATCTCTTCCAGGTTCTCGACCGCCTGCGGCTTCTCGATCTTGGCGATGACAGGGAGTTGGATGCCCTCCTCGTCCATGATCCGCCGTACGTCCTCGATGTCCTTGGCGTTCCGGACGAACGACAGCGCAATCATGTCGGCGCCAAGCTTGAGCCCCCACCGCAGGTCACGCTCGTCCTTGTCGGACAGGGCGGGCACGCTCACCGCAACGCCAGGCAGGTTGATGCCCTTGCTATTGGACACCGGGCCACCCTCGAGAACACGGGTCACGACGCGCGGCCCGTCGACTTCCTCGACCTCGAGCAAGATGCGACCGTCGTCGACGAGCAGTTTGTCGCCGCGAGAGACATCGCCCGGCAGGCCCTTGTAGGTCGTCGAGCAGATCTCCGCGGTGCCCACCACATCGTCAGTCGTGATGGTGAACCGCTGGCCGTACTGCAGGTTGACCTTGTCTTCGCCGAACCGCCCCAGGCGGATCTTGGGCCCCTGAAGGTCGACGAGTACGGCGACGTTGCGCCCAGCGGCGTCCGCGGCCTCACGTACGCGCCGGTAGCGCTCCTCATGCTCCGGATAGCCACCGTGGCTGAGGTTGAACCTCGCGACGTCCATGCCGGCGTCGATGAGCTCACGGAGCCGCTCGGGCGAGGAGACGGCAGGACCCAGGGTGCAAACAATCTTGGCGCGACGCACGAGTGACCATGGTATCGGCCGAGGGGGCTTCGCCTCCGGCTGGGTCAGTGGGGCGACGGAGGTCACGCGAAGAGCGTGCCGCCGAATGGGCGCGTGGCATCGAATCCGGGCAGCAGGAGGAAGCTGCCGCTCGCGGTCAGCCTCACGTACCCCATTAGATCGTCGACCTCGTCAAGGCGTTGCTGGGTACGGATGAAGGCTCCGATGTCGTGCCGGACGGACCTGAATACCAGGGTCGAGCCGGGATACGGACTCCAATGTGTCGAGTCGCCTGTCTGCCTGCCGCAGGCCAGCCAAGAACGCGTGGGTGGGCAGGGTGCGCGGCCGATCACGCCGCGGGACAAGCAGGGCCACTGGACGGTTGTTCACCGTCACTTCGAGAGTCTCCCCGGCCTCGACCCGCCGCAGCACCTCCATGACGTTGTTGCGGAGCTCCCGATCGGGGATCTGCGAGCAACTGGCCACGGTTCTACCGTGGCACGAGTGCAACGTCCGTCGCACCTGGTCAAGCAACGAGCGGCCGGTCTGTCGGAGCCACCGGCGCCGGCAGCCGGCGCTCGCCGGTGAGGAACTCGTCGACAGCCGCGGCGCACGCGCGCCCCTCAGCGATTGCCCACACGATCAGTGACTGACCCCGTCCGGCGTCACCGCAGACGAAGACACCGTCGGCGGACGACGAGTACGACGCATCGCGGGCGAAGTTGCTGCGCGCGTCCTGCTCGAGCCCGAGCTGCTCGACGAACCCGCCAGCCTCCGGGCCCAGGAAACCCATCGCCAACAGCACCAGCCCCGCCGGGATCACCTGCTCGGTCCCTGGCACCGGCTCGAACCCGCCACCAGCAGCCGGGCGCACCTCGACCAAGCCGCAACGACTCAACACGACCCGCCGCGTCGCCGACCAGCTCCTGCGTCGATACCGAGTACACCCGCTCGCCGCCTTCCTCATGCGCGTACGACGTGCGCATGATCAGCGGCCAGGTCGGCCACGGCGTCACATCCGGCCGCTCGTCCGCCGGCTGCGGCAGGATCTCCAGCTGCGTCACCGACGCGGCCCCCTGCCGGTGCGCCGTCCCCACGCAGTCGGCGCCGGTGTCGCCGCCGCCAATCACGATGACGTGCTTGCCCGCCGCAGTGATCTGGTCAACGACGTGCTCGCCCAAAGAAGCCCGGTTGGACTGCGGCAGGTATTCCATCGCCTGGTGCACACCATCGAGCTCACGCCCCGGCACCGGCAGATCCCGCCACACCGTCGCGCCAACAGCGAGCACCACCGCGTCGTACCGATCGCGCAATGCCGCCGCCGACACGTCACGCCCGATCTCTACACCCGTACGGAAGATCGTCCCTTCGGCGCGCATCTGGTCCAGCCGCCGATCGAGGTGCCTCTTCTCCATCTTGAACTCGGGGATCCCATAGCGCAGCAGCCCACCCGGACGGTCGGCGCGCTCATAGACCGCGACCGTGTGCCCGGCCCGCGTCAGCTGCTGCGCAGCCGCCAACCCAGCTGGCCCGGACCCCACCACGGCCACCGAAAACCCGGTCAGAAACTCCGGCGGCTGCGGCAACACTCCCCCGTCGTCCCACGCCCGGTCGATGATCGAGACCTCGACGTTCTTGATCGTCACCGCCGGCTGGTTGATCCCGAGCACACACGACGCCTCGCACGGCGCCGGGCACAACCGCCCCGTGAACTCCGGGAAGTTGTTCGTCGCGTGCAACCGTTCCGACGCGCCCGGCCAGTCCCCCCGCCAGACCAGGTCGTTCCACTCCGGGATCAGGTTCCCCAACGGACAGCCGTGATGACAGAACGGGATGCCGCAGTCCATGCAGCGCCCCGCCTGCTCGGTGATGATCGGCAGCAAGGCACGACCGACACCGGGAGCCGGGTAAACCTCGTTCCAGTCCCGCACCCGCTCCTCGACCGGCCGCGGATGAGCGACTTCGCGCGTCGACTTCAGGAAACCGCGCGGGTCAGCCATGAGCCGCCTCCATGATTGCGGTGATGACGTCTCGGCCTTCGCGCTCCGCGGCCTCCTTGGCGATGAGCACGCGCTTGTAGTCCCTCGGCATGATCTTCGTGAACCGCTCCACCGACTGCGCCCACTCGACCAGCAGCTTCTCCGCCACCGTCGACCCGGTCTCCTCGGCGTGCCGCTCGACCAGGCGCCGCACCGACTCGACGTCGGCCTCCGCGAGCGGCTCCAGCTCGACGAGCTCGCCGTTGACGAGTGCAGGGTCGAGGTCGAGCACGTACGCCACACCGCCCGACATTCCCGCGGCAACATTGCGACCCGTCGCGCCGAGGATGACCACCTGTCCCCCGGTCATGTACTCGCAGCGCGTGGTCGCCCACGCCCTCGACCACCGCGGACACGCCCGAGTTGCGTACGCAGAACCGCTCGCCGACCACGCCGCGGATGAACACCTCACCCGACGTCGCCCCGTACGCAATCACGTTGCCGGCGATGACGTTGTCCTCCGGCGCGAACGTCGCCGCGCGGTCAGGTCGTACGACAACTCGCCCGCCGGACAGCCCCTTTGCGAGGTAGTCGTTGGCGTCGCCCTCGAGCCGCAGCGTGATCCCGCTCGGCAGGAATGCGGCGAACGACTGGCCGGCGGACCCGACGAGCGTCAGGTCGATCGTGCCGTCGAGGCAGGCCCACGCCGCCGTACCGCTTGGTCACCTCGTGGCCGAGCATCGTGCCGACCGTACGGTTGACGTTGCGGATCGGCAGTTGTCCGCGTACGGGCTCACCAGCGTCCAGGGCGTCCTGGCACATCGCGATGAGCTCGTTGTCGAGCGCCTTGTCGAGCCCGTGGTCCTGGCCGACGACCTGGTGCCGCGCCGCACCCTCAGGCAGGTCAGGCACGTGCAGGATCGGCGACAGGTCGAGCCCGCTCGCCTTCCAGTGCTCCACCGCCACAGTGGTGTCGAGCAGCTCAGCATGCCCGATGGCCTCGTCGAGCGACCGGAACCCAAGAGCAGCAAGCTGCTCGCGTACCTCCTGCGCGATGAACTCGAAGAAGGTGACGACGAACTCCGGCTTGCCGTTGAACCGCTCGCGCAGAACCGGGTTCTGCGTCGCGACTCCGACCGGGCACGTGTCGAGGTGACACACCCGCATCATGATGCAGCCCGACACGACCAACGGTGCGGTGGCGAACCCGTACTCCTCGGCACCCAGCAGCGCCGCAATCACAACATCGCGGCCCGTCTTCAACTGCCCATCGGTCTGCACCACGATGCGGTCGCGCAAACCGTTGAGCAGCAGGGTCTGCTGCGTCTCGGCCAGCCCCAGCTCCCACGGCCCACCCGCGTGCTTGAGCGAGGTGAGCGGCGATGCGCCGGTGCCACCGTCATGACCTGAGATGAGTACGACGTCCGCGTGCGCCTTCGACACACCCGCAGCGACCGTGCCCACTCCAACCTCAGCAACTAGCTTGACGTGCACCCGCGCCGAGGGGTTGGCGTTCTTGAGGTCGTGGATGAGCTGCTTGAGGTCTTCGATCGAGTAGATGTCGTGGTGCGGTGGCGGCGAGATGAGCCCGACACCCGGTGTCGAGTAGCGCGTCGACGCGATCCACGGGTAGACCTTGTGCCCCGGCAGCTGCCCGCCCTCGCCGGGCTTCGCACCCTGAGCCATCTTGATCTGCAGGTCATCCGCGTTGGTGAGGTACTCCGACGTGACGCCGAACCGCCCGCTCGCGACCTGCTTGACGGCGGAGCGCCGCTCCGCGTCGTACAACCGGTCGGGGTCTTCGCCGCCTTCGCCGGTGTTGGACTTGCCGCCCAGCCGGTTCATCGCGATGGCGAGCGTCTCGTGCGCCTCTTTGGAGATTGAGCCGTACGACATCGCGCCGGTCGAGAACCGCCTGACGATCTCGCTGACGGGCTCGACCTCCTCGATCGGCACCGGCGGCCGCTGCGCCGTCCTTGAACCGGAACAGCCCGCGCAGCGTCATCAGCCGCTGCGACTGCTCGTCGACACGCTGGGTGTACTGCTTGAAGATGTCGTAACGCCCACTGCGCGTCGAGTGCTGCAGCCGGAACACCGACTCGGGGTCGAACAGGTGCGGCTCGCCCTCGCGGCGCCACTGGTACTCGCCCCCGATTTCGAGCCGCCGATGGGCGGGTGCGATGCCGCTCGGTGGGTACGCCTTCGCGTGCCGACGCGCGACCTCCTCGGCCAGCACATCCAGCCCCACACCGCCGAGCCGCGACGTCGTACCCGTGAAATAGCGGTCCACCAGCTCTTCGCCGAGCCCTACGGCTTCGAAGATCTGCGCCCCGGTGTAGGAGGCAACGGTGGAGACCCCCATCTTGCTCATCACCTTGAGCACGCCCTTGCCGAGCGCCTTGACGAGGTTGTGCACCGCCTTGTCGGGCGCGATGTCCGGCAGTTGTACGCCCTCGCGGGCGAGGTCCTCGACGCTCTCCATGGCGAGGTACGGGTTGACGGCCGCGGCGCCGTAGCCGATGAGCAGCGCGACGTGGTGCACCTCGCGTACGTCGCCGGCCTCGACGACCAGGCCGACCTGGGTGCGGGTCTTCTCGCGGATCAGGTGGTGGTGCACCGCCGACGTCAGCAGCAGCGACGGGATGGGCGCCCACGTGGCGTCGGAGTGCCGGTCGGACAGCACGACGATGCGGGCGCCGTCTGCGATCGCGGCGGACGCCTCGGCGCAGATCTCGTCCAGCCGCCGAGCCAGCTCTGCGCCGCCACCATCGACCCGGAAGAGGCCCTTGACGACGTGCGTCCCATAGCCCGGCAGGTCGCCGTCGCGGTTGACGTGCACGATCTTGGCGAGGTCGTCGTTGTCGATGACCGGGAACGGCAGCCGCAGCATTCGACAAGACGACGGTGTCGGCTCGAGCAGGTTGCCTTCGGGGCCGATCGTGCCGGCGAGCGAGGTGACGAGCTCTTCGCGGATGGCGTCAAGCGGCGGGTTGGTGACCTGCGCGAACAGCTGCGCGAAGTAGTCGAACAGCAGCCTCGGCCGGTCGGACAGGGCAGCGATCGGCGAGTCCGTGCCCATCGAGCCGATCGGCTCGGCCGCGGCACGGGCCATCGGCGCGAGCAGGATGCGCAGCTCTTCCTCGGTGTAGCCGAACGTCTGCTGGCGGCGCGTCACGCTCGCGTGTGTGTGCACGATGTGCTCGCGCTCGGGCAGGTCGCCAAGCTCGATCAGGCCGGCGTGCAGCCACTCGTCGTACGGCGCCTGGGCCGCAAGCCCCGACTTGATCTCCTCGTCCTCGATGATCCGGTGCTCCGCGGTGTCGACGAGGAACATGCGGCCGGGCTGCAGCCGCCCCTTGCGCACGACGCGGGCCGGGTCGATGTCGAGCACACCGACCTCGGACGCGAGCACGACGAGGCCGTCGTCGGTCACCCAGAACCGGCCCGGCCGCAGCCCGTTGCGGTCGAGGACAGCGCCCACCTGCGTGCCGTCACTGAACACGATGCAGGCCGGCCCGTCCCACGGCTCCATCACCGCGGAGTGGAACTCGTAGAAGGCGCGGCGAGCGGGATCCATCGAGCCGTGGTTCTCCCACGCCTCGGGGATCATCATCAGCACGGCGTGCGGCAGGGTGCGCCCGCCCAGGTGCAGCAGCTCGAGCACCTCGTCGAACGTCGCGGAGTCGCTGGCGCTCGGCGTGGCGATCGGGAAGATCCGCTCCGAGGTCGCCCGGGATCAGCTCGCTCGCAAGCTGCGACTCGCGGGCCCGCATCCAGTTGCGGTTGCCCTGCACGGTGTTGATCTCGCCGTTGTGGGAGATGAAGCGGTACGGGTGCGCGAGCGGCCAGCTCGGGAAGGTGTTGGTCGAGTAGCGCGAGTGCACAACCACGAGGGCGCTCTCGAACCGGCGGTCGGACAGGTCGGGGTAGAACGGCTCGAGCTGCCCGGTCGTGAGCATCCCCTTGTAGACCAGCGTGCGGCCGGACAAGCTCGCGAAGTAGGCGGCCGTCTCGTGCTCGGCGCGCTTGCGCAGGCAGAAGACACGCCGCTCCAGCGGCAGCGCGGTCTCGCCCGTGGTCGATGCCGACGAACAGCTGTCGGAACGTCGGCATCGTGGCGAGCGAGGTGGCGCCGAGCAGACTCGGGGTCACTGGCACGTCCCGCCAGCCGAGGACGGTCAGGCCCTCCTCCGCGGCGAGCTCTTCGATACGGCTGACGGCGTTGGCGGCTGCCTCCTCGTCGGCGGGGAGGAACGCGGTGCCGACGGCGTACGAGCCTCGCTCAGGGAGCGTGAAGTCGACCACCGCACGCAGGAACGCATCGGGGATCTGCAGCAGGATGCCGGCGCCGTCGCCCGAGTCTGCGCCGGATGCGCCACGGTGCTCGAGGTTGCGCAGCGCAGTCAGCGCCTTGTCGACGATGTCGTGGCTGGGCTCACCGGAAAGAGTGGCGACGAACGCGACCCCACAGGCGTCGTGCTCGTGCTGGCCGTCATAGAGACCCTGAGGTCGCATGGGCACTCCCGTCGTGAGGCGGGGGCGCGAGGGACGGCGGTGGCCCTGCGAGGACTATTGCGTGCCGGGAGCGTATCGCAGAGTTGCCCAGCACCTGGACTGATATTCCACATGTCGGGCAGGTGACGGTTCGGTTTCCCGGGGCGGAGGTCGCGCCGAGGGGCGTTCCACTGAGGTCAACTTGTTGACTTCAGTGGAAACGCGGCGAACGGCACCCTCGCACCGGGTGCTGGCCTGCCGGCCGGGATCGTCGGTGCGGGTGGCAGGCTGGCGGGCATGTACCGGGAGCGGGTGTCGCGGGTGCCGGGCGCGTACGTGTGGACGCGCGAGGTCGGCGCGGGCGACGTCGTCAGCCCAGTGCTGCCCGACGGGTGCAT
This sequence comes from uncultured Actinomycetota bacterium, assembly GCA_963757805.1. GTDB lineage: Bacteria > Actinomycetota > Actinomycetes > Jiangellales > Jiangellaceae > CAVWSM01. Next base: position 408,634 of record CAVWSM010000006.1, read on the forward strand.
GGACCTGATCTGGACCGATGACCAGCTCGATCGTGGCCGGCCCCGACACCACCGCCCATCACTCGGCGGTCCCGCCGGGGACGACGTTCACCGGCCTGCGGTTCGCTCCTGGGGCCGCGCCGGCGGTGCTCGGCGTGGCCGCGCACGAGCTCCGCGACCAGCGCGTGGCCATCGCCGACCTGTGGCCGGCGACCGAGGCGCGCCGGGTCAGCGAGCGGGTGGGCAGCGCCGACGCCCGAGGTACGGCGCTCGAAGCCGTCGCGGCCGAGCTCTGGCGGGATGGCGCTGCCCCCGATCCGGTCGTGGGCGAGGTCCTCCGCCGGTTGTCGGTCGGCACCCCGGTCGCCGAGACCGCCAGCGCCGTCGGCCTGAGCGAGCGGCAGCTGCATCGCCGATGCCTCGACTGGTTCGGCTACGGGCCTAAGCTGCTCGTCCGCGTCCTGCGCATGCAGCGGGCGCTCGCGCTGGCTCGCGCGGGGACGCCGTTCGCCAGGGTGGCGGCGAGCGCGGGCTATGCCGACCAGGCGCATCTCGCCCGAGACGTCAAAGGACTGACGGGCGCGACGCTGGGCGCGCTCACGTCGTAGGCAGCGAGGCGTACAGGTCGACGCCGTTGCCGTCGGGGTCGCCGATGCTCGCGTATCGCTGCCCCCATTCGGCGTCGAACGGTGGGAGGTGGCCCCCGTACCCTGCCTCGACCAGCTCGGCGTAGACCGCGTCCACCTCGTCGGCACTCTCGCACTCGAACGCAAAGCCGACGCGCTGACCGCCCTTCGGCGGTGTCCAGGACGGGTCGAACGACAGGATCGTGTCGACGGTGTCGAACATCAGCCGCATCCCGCCCGGCAACGCGGCCTCGACGTGTGGCTCGGAGTCCGCGGAGAGCGGGATGTCGAGGCCGAGGCGGCGGTAGAAGGCCAGCGCTTTGCCCATGTCGGCGACCACAACGCCGATCGCATTGAAGGTAGGAGTCATGTCCGTGACCCTACGAGGTGGCGCCCATGCGGTCTTGAACGAATCGGACGTGTACGGTCGATCCTCGCCGTGCATGATCGCGGTGTTCGGGGTCAGAGACGGACACGTGCGCTGCTAGTACGTGCGGTCTCGGGCCTGGCTCGGCCCCGATTTCGCACGTTCAGCACTTGCACGGTTGGCCTCGCCGGGGGCTGCTTCGCAGAATCGCTGGCGTCGTCCTCGGACTTGGTCACAGCGTCCTCGGACTCCCCCGTCGCGTCGGCATCCGAGGTGGGCGTCGGTCGTCTTGTCGTCACGAGACGGCTCGACCTGCTCCTCCCGACCGGGGTGTCGCCGGGCCGAGATCACGATGTAGGCGACAGCGCCCAGGAACACGAGGATCGAGGTCCAGATGTTGAGCCGAAGCCCGAGCACCTCATTGACGTCGTCGATGCGCAGCGCCTCGATCCAGCCGCGGCCGAGGGTGTAGAGCGCGACGTACAACGCGAACGCCCGCCCGTGGCCCATGCGGAACCGGCGGTCGGCCCAGATCACGACGATTGCGACGCCGATGCACCACAGCGACTCGTAGAGGAAAGTGGGCTGGAACGTCTCGAACTGCTCGTAACCGTTCGGTCGGTGCTCGACGTCGATCTCCACGGCCCATGGCAGGTCAGAGGGCCGGCCGAACAGCTCCTGGTTGAACCAGTTGCCCCAGCGGCCGATCGCCTGTGCGAGCGCGATGCCGGGTGCGAGCGCGTCGGCCATCGGCGGCAGCGCGATGCCCTTGCGGCGGCAGGCGATCCAAGCGCCCACCCCGCCGAAGGCGATGGCGCCCCAGATGCCGAGGCCGCCCCGCCAGATCTGCAGCGCGCGGATCGGGTCGCCGTCGTCGCCGAAGTACTTCTGCCAGTCGGTGGCGACGTGGTAGATGCGGCCGCCGATGATGCCGAACGGCACCGCCCACACGGCGACGTCGGTGACCGTGCCGGACCTGCCGCCGCGCGCAACCCAGCGCCGCTCGCCGAGCCAGATGGCGACGACGATGCCGGCGAGGATGCAGAGCGCGTAGGCCCGCAATGGCAGCGGGCCGAGATGCCAGACGTTGTCGCTGGGGCTCGGAATGGATGCGAGGACGCTCATGCGCCGGCCGCCTCCTCGACGAGCTGGCGGATGACCGTGCCGTCCTCGAGCATTGCGCCCACCTGGTCCTGATCGACCTGCTCACCGTCGATGAAAACGGTCGGCGTGCTGCTGACACCGGCATCGCTCCCGGACCCCTGCCACGTTGCCCACCCACGCTCCGTACGTGTCGTCGGTGACGCACTGCTCGAACTCGTCGCCGGTCGCGCCTACGTCGGCGCCGATCTCGATGAGCTTGTCGTCGGTGTAGAAGCCGGTGTTCTCCCCCGGGTGCTGCGCAAAGACCTCGGCAAGGAACTCCTGGCCGACACCCTCGTCGACGGCACACCCATAGGCATTGGCCGCGCGCTCGGACTCGTCACCGATGAACGACAGCGGGTGGTAGATCACCTGTGCTTCGCCATCGGCGGCGAGCTCCTCGAGTGTCGGGCCGGACGCGGCCTCGAGCTGGGCACAGAACGGGCACTGTAGGTCGAGCCAGACGTCGACGGTCACCGGGGCCGACGCCGAGCCGACGGGCACACCGCCGTCGGGCTCGGTCACTCCTTGCGGAAGCGCGGCCTCGGGATCGGTCTCGGCGCGGTTCATCTGCACGACGACGCCGACAATCACGAGCGCTACGACGATGGCGACGGCGAGCCCGATGCGGAACCAGCGCTCGCGTTGGCGGTCGCGACGGGCTTGCTCGGCCCGCATCTCGGCGGCCCGCTCCCGTGCGGCCTTCTTGCCCGACGGTGTGCTCATCGCGGCTGCTCCTCATTCGCCGGCTGATCGGCCTCCGCTGGCGGCGTCGCCTCGCGCTCGTCGTCGACCGGCGCACGATCGACCGCGAACCTGCTCGTCGGGAAGATCACGAGCCACACCGCTAACGCGAGGAACCCAAGGTCGCGCAGGATCTCCGACACGTACTGCGTGTCGTCGGGGTCGATCGCTCCCCCGCCGCCGAAGCAGCCGCAGTCGATCGACAACCCGCGCGCCCAGGCCGAGGCGACACCGGCGATGAACGCCACCATGAGTACGGCCGTGGCGGCAGCGGCGAACCGTGTCGCCAACCCGATCAGCAGGAGCAGTCCGAGCGCGATCTCGAGGAACGGCAGTCCGTAACCGATGATCTCGGCGACGCTCGACGGGAACAGGTCATAGGCGTTGACCGCGGCGACCGACTGGTTGGGGTCGGCGATCTTGGCACCGCCGGCGGCAAACAACACCCCGGCCAGAACCAGCCGCGCCACCGTGGACACCCACGGCTGCCACGCACTCGCGTGAACACGTTTCATACCGCGGCCCGTCCGCCCGCCCGGCGTACACCGTCAGCCAGCTCGGCGGTGAGTCGTCGGAGGCTGGTCAGGCCGGTGTCGAGCGTCGATGCGTCGAGCAGGCACTTGACGAGGGCCGAGCCGACGATGACCCCGTCCGCGTAGGTCGCGACCTCGGCGGCCTGCGCTCCCGACGACACGCCGAGGCCGACCGCCACCGGAATGTCTGAAACAGCGCGTACGCGCTTGACGAGCCGCTCGGCGGCGGTGCCGACCTCGGCACGCGCCCCGGTCACCCCCATCGTGGACGCGGCGTAGACGAAGCCGCGGCAATGGTCGACGGTCATCGCAAGCCGCGCGTCGGTGGATGAGGGAGCGACCAGGAAGATCGTGTCAAGATCAGCGGGCCGGGCAGCACTCAGCCACGCGCCGGCCTCGTCGGGGATGAGGTCGGGCGTGATGACACCGACTCCCCCGGCAGCCGTCAGTTCTTCCACGAAGCGGCCAACGCCGTAGCGCTCGACAGGGTTCCAATAAGACATCACGAGCGGTGCGGCGCCCGCGTCGGCCACGGCGCGTACGACCCGCAGCACGTCAGGAGTGGTGGTGCCCGCGGCGAGCGCTGCGTCGGCGGCCCGCTGGATCGTGGGGCCGTCCATGCCGGGGTCGGAGTAGGGCAGGCCGACCTCCACGGCGTCGCAGCCGGCCTCGACAAGCGTGCGTACGGCCGCGATCGAGCCCTCCAGCGATGGGTAGCCCGCCGGCAGGTAGCCGATCAGGGCCGCCCGGTTGTCGGCCCTCGCCGCGGCGAACACCTCGTGGAGCCGTGGCATCAGTCCACCAACCCGAACCAGCGGGACGCCGTCTCGACGTCCTTGTCGCCGCGGCCGGACAGGTTGACCAGGATCACCGCGTCGGGGCCGAGCTCCTTGCCGAGCTCGGCCACACCCGCAAGCGCGTGGGCACTCTCGATGGCGGGGATGATGCCCTCCGTACGGCACAGGTCGCGGAACGCCGTCATCGCGTCGGCGTCGGTGATGGCGCGGTAGGTGGCGCGGCCGCTGTCCGCCAGCCAGGCGTGCTCGGGGCCGACGGCGGGGTAGTCGAGCCCGGCCGAGATGGAGTGGCTCTCCTTGGTCTGGCCGTACTCGTCCTGCAGGACGTAGGTGCGTGCGCCCTGGAAGACGCCTTGCGAGCCGCTGCTGATCGAGGCGGCGTGCCGCCCGGTCTCGACTCCGTCGCCGCCGGCCTCGAAGCCGTACAGCCGGACACCCTCGTCGCCGATGAACGCGTGGAAGATGCCGATGGCGTTGGATCCGCCGCCCACGCAGGCGGCGACCGCGTCGGGCAGCCGGCCGGTCAGCTCCAGAACCTGCGCGCGCGCCTCGTCGCCGATGACGCGGTGCAGGTCGCGCACCATCGCCGGGAACGGGTGCGGACCGGCGACCGTGCCAAAGAGGTAGTGCGTCGAGTCGACGTTGGCCACCCAGTCGCGGAACGCCTCGTTGACGGCGTCCTTGAGGGTGCGGCTGCCGATCGTCACCGGGATGACTTCAGCGCCGAGCAGCCGCATGCGGGCGACGTTGAGCGCCTGCCGCTTGGTGTCCTCCTCGCCCATGTAGATCACGCAGTCGAGGCCCAGCAGCGCGCATGCGGTTGCCGTCGCGACGCCGTGCTGGCCGGCGCCCGTCTCGGCGATGACCCGCTGCTTGCCCATGCGCTTGGTCAGCAGCGCCTGGCCGAGCACGTTGTTGATCTTGTGTGAGCCGGTGTGGTTGAGGTCCTCACGCTTGAGCAACACCTGCGCACCATGGGCGACCTCGGCCCCGAATCGGCGCGCGTCGGTCAGCGGGCTCGGCCGTCCGGTGTAGGTGGTCAGCAGCCGCTGCAGCTCGCTGGTGAATGCCGGGTCGCGGCGCGCCCGCTCGTACGACTCGGCGACCTCGTCGAGCGCGGCGACGAGCGCCTCAGGCACGAAGCGTCCCCCGAACGGCCCGAAGTAGCGGGCGATCTCGTCATAGGTCGCCGCCCGCAGCTCGGTCACCCCCGTGCCGATGGTCACACTCCCCTCCACACCAAAGAACGGTGCGTCGGCTCGCCGCTCCGTCACGCCCTCCCACCCTGGCGCAGCGCCGGGTGCGCGCCGGCCGCCACGAGGTCTGCCACAGCGGTGCGGGGCTCCTTGCCCGTCACCAGGCTCTCGCCGACGAGCACGGCGTCGGCGCCCTCGCGGGCCAGCTCGATGACGTCGTGCGGGCCGCGGACGCCGGACTCGGCGATGCGTACGACGCCCTCGGGGATGAGCGGGGCAAGCCGCGCGAACGTGTCGCGGTCGACCTCGAGCGTCTTGAGGTTGCGGGCGTTGACTCCGACCATCTTGGCGCCGGCATCAACCGCCCGCAGGATCTCGTCCTCGGTGTGCACCTCGACGAGCGGCGTCAAGCCGATCGACTCGGCGCGCTCGACGAGCGCGACGAGGGCGTTGTGGTCGAGTGCGGCGGCGATCAGCAGGATGAGGTCGGCGCCGCAGGCACGGGCCTCCCACAGCTGATAGCTCGTGATGATGAAGTCCTTGCGCAGCACAGGGACGTCGACCGCCGCCCGCACCGCTTTGAGATCGTCGAGGGTGCCGCCGAAACGGCGCTCCTCGGTGAGCACGCTGATGGCGCTTGCCCCGCCCGCCGCATAGTCCTCGGCAAGCCGGGCCGGGTCGGAAATGGTCGCGAGGGCGCCCTTGCTGGGGCTGGATCGCTTGACCTCGGCGATCACCGAGACCCCGGGCGCACGGAAGGCCGGAAGGGCATCCTTGGCGTCGGGCTGCTTGGCCGCGCGCTCCTTGAGCTGCTCGATCGAGGTGCGCTGCTGTCGCTCGGCCAGGTCAGCCCGCACGCCGTCGAGGATGTCGTCGAGGACGCTCACCCGCGCTCCAGTTCTGCCGTCGTTGCCAAGGCGGACTGCCAACCTGCCCTGGATCGGACCAAGGGTAGCCGCGCGCGGCCCAGCCCCTGGCGGCCACCCCGGTGCAGCGGCCTGAGCCCCGCGGGTGAGGCGTGTCGACGGCTTCGAATCAGTCTCGAGCGCGCTGCTCGACCTCGGCGGTGGACGGCGTGTGGTGTTGCGCGGACGCACCGAAGCCCATCATCTGCATGACCTTGCCCACGATGCCGCCGATGATGACAAGGCCGACACGCAACCCAGAACAGCGGCCAGCTCACGACCCACATCGACCAGGCGCCGAGCGCGAACCCGATGAGGATGATGGTCACCGCCGTCCAGGCCGCGGGGGTGTTTCCGTGGTTGTCCTCGTGCTCTGCCATCTCAGCTCCTCATGCGCGCGTGGCAAGGCCATTCAACCGAAAGCCCGGGCCGGGTCACACCGTGGGGTCATCACCCCGGTCGATGGCGTCCCACGTGGCTTGCGGTGTGGTGGGGCTCGAACTCGTACGGCCGTCAGTGCGTGCCGCGCGCTCGTACCTGTTGCCCATGGTGGGCCATCGGGAGCCGTGCAGCATCGTCCACACGCCGACGGCGACCACAGCAGCGGCAGCCAGCATGGTGGCCGCGATCGGCCACGCGTGGGTTTCGCTGATACCCGCGGCCCGGACGGGCTCGTTGCGCCAGTCGGTGAGCGCGTCGCTTGCGATGATCCAGATCGCGGCGGTGGCGCCGGCCGCCACCAGGAAGCCGCCGACGATGGTGCGCGCCACGCCGCGTGTCGCAACGATGCCGACCAGCCCGCCCAGCGCGAGCAGCGGGATCACCCCGGCAGCGGGGAACAGGTCACGCCCGGTGGCCGTCTCGGCGGTGCGGGCGAGGTCCTCCAGCCAGGCCGTGGCCCATGCGGCGCCGGCGGCCAGGTATCCCACCAGCGCCGCGACGGCCAGGACGGCCAGCGCGGTGGCGTATTCACTGCGCGAGTTCATGCGTCTCCCGCCTCCGGCACTGGCGTGACGGTCTCGGCGACGGCGAGAGCCCGCAGCACCGCGGCTGCCTTGTTGCGGGTCTCCGTGTCCTCTGAGTCGGGATCGCTGTCGGCGACGATGCCCGCACCGGCCTGTACGTAGGCGACGCCGCCGCGCAGCACCGCCGTGCGGATCGCGATAGCGGAGTCGAGGTCGCCCGCAAAGTCGACGTAGCCAACGACCCCGCCGTAGACGCCGCGGCGGGTCGGCTCGAGCTTCTCGATGATCTCCATCGCCCGCGGCTTGGGCGCTCCGGACAGCGTGCCGGCCGGGAAGCACGCGAGGAGAGCATCGAGAGCCGTGCGGTCGTCGGTCAGAGTGCCGACCACCGTCGACTCGATGTGCATGACGTGGCTGTATCTACGGACGGACATGAAGTCGACGACTTCGACGCTGCCCGGCACGCACACGCGTCCGAGGTCGTTGCGTGCCAGGTCGACCAGCATGAGGTGCTCGGCTCGCTCCTTCTCGTCGGCGAGCAGGTCGGCGGCGAGCGCGGCATCCTCCTCCGGAGTCGCGCCCCGCCACCGGGTTCCGGCGATCGGGTGGGTCATCGCGCGGTCGCCGGTGACCTTCACCAGCGCCTCGGGGCTGGAGCCGACGATGTCGAAGCCGTCGAACCGAAGCAGGTACATGTAAGGGCTCGGGTTCTCCCGCCGGAGCACGCGGTAGACGGTCAGCGGGTCTGCAGTGATGGGCATCTCGAACCGTTGCGCCACGACGATCTGGAACGCCTCGCCTGCTCGGATCTCCTCCTTGGCCTGCTCGACGGCCGCCAGGAAACCTGTGCGTGGCGTGCGTTCCTCGTACGTGACGTCGGCGGCGGGGTCGTACGCCGCGACCGAGCTGGGCGTGGGCCGGGCGATCTCGTGGGTCATGCGGTCGAGCCGCGCGACGGCGTCGGCGTAGGCCTGGTCGACGCGTTCGTCGGTGGCGTCCCAGTTGATCGCGTTGGCGATGAGCAGGACGGTGCCGTCCTCGTGGTCGAGCACGGCGAGGTCGGTGGCCAGCATGAAGGCGAGCTCGGGCAGCCGCAGGTCGTCGACCGCCAGCTCGGGCAGCCTCTCGAGCCGGCGGACGATGTCGTACGAGAGGAAGCCGACGAGCCCGCCGGTCAACGGGGGCAGGCCCGGCAGCCGCTCAAGAAGAGGATCTGTGTGCAGCGCCTTAAGCGACCCGGCAAGTGCCTCGAGCGGGTCGCCGCCGGTGGGCAGGCCAACGGGCGGCGAGCCCTGCCAGACCGCGCGCCGTCGTGCTCGGTGAGCAGGGCGGCGGACCGCGCACCGACGAATGAGTAGCGCGACCAGACGCCGCCGTGCTCGGCCGACTCCAGCAGGAATGTGCCGGGCCGGTTGGCGGCCAGCTTGTGGTAGACGCCGACGGGCGTCTCGCCGTCGGCAAGCAGCCGTCGTACGACGGGGATGACGCGTCGGTCCTTGGCGAGGACGCGGAACTCGGCGAGGGTCGGCGCGACGGCTGCAGACGGCACGAGGGTCATCGTGTCAGGCATCGTCGCCCGAGCCCGGACGGTGTCCGATGCGCGCGTCGAGCCGCGTGCTGTCGAAGCACGTACGGGTGCCGGTGTGGCAGGCAGGGCCTTCCTGGTCGACCTTGACCAGCAGCGTGTCTCCGTCGCAGTCGAGCCGGACCTCCTTGACCCACTGCCGGTTGCCCGACGTCTCGCCCTTGACCCAGTGGTCCTGTCGACTGCGGCTGAAATAGGTGGCCCGCCCGGTCGTCAGCGTGCGGTGCAGCGCCTCGTCGTCCATCCATCCGACCATCAGCACCTCGCCAGTGTCGTGCTGCTGCACGACGGCGGTGACAAGCCCCTGGGCGTCGCGCTTGAGCTGCTGGGCGATGGTCGGATCGAGGACTCCGGCGGGCTGAGCGGACATGGGTGCCATTGTGCCGTCACGTTTTGGTCTCGGTTGCCCCCCGCCGTCTGGGGGCGAGCAGGACGACCGGCATGATTCGCGACATGTCCGACAGCACCCAGTCCGCGAGCTCTGACCAGCCTGGCTCCGAGCCGCCCGCCCCGGAGCCGCAGGCGGCACAGCCGGAGGCCGTCCAGCAGCCGTTCGCGACCCCCGCGTTCCCCGCGTATGCCGCTCCCGCGCAAGCCGCACCCGTGAGGCGAAAGCGCGCCACCAAGTACATCGTCGCGGCCGTGATCGGCGGTCTGGTGCTGCTCAGCGGCCTCGGCTACGCGATCTACCAGTACTTCGACGACTCAGTCGCCAATCTCGCAGTCGGTGACTGCATCAACGAACCCGAGTCGCTCGACGAGGTCGAGACCGTCCCCACGGTCGCCTGCGACGACGAGCACGACTACGAGGTGTTCCTCGTCGGCGACCTCACGGGCGACGACTACCCCGGCGAGGGCGCGGTCGACGAGCAGGTGGCCCAGGAGTGCCTGACGGAGTTCGAGGGCCGCTACGGCACGTACGACGCCGAGAACCCGTACGACTTCAGCGCCCTTGTGCCGCTGGAGGAGACGTGGAGCCAGGACAAGGGCTACATCTGCCTCGTCTACAGCGTCGAGGGCGCGCTGACGGCTCCGGTCGAGCAGGCGAGCTGACAGCGCGACGCCTTTCGCAAACTGAAGCGCCGTGCGCGACACGCCCGCCGGTGTGTCGCGCACGGCGCTTCAGTCTGCTGGCCGCGGCTCCTCAGCGGACGGGGTGGCCGGCCTCGGCAAGAGCCGCCTTGACCTCGCCGATCCGCAGCTCGCCGAAGTGAAAGACGCTCGCCGCCAGTACCGCATCAGCACCGGCCGCGACCGCGGGCGCGAAGTGCTCGACCGCGCCGGCTCCGCCGCTTGCGATGACCGGCACGGAGACCGCGTCGCGGACCAGCCGGATGAGCTCCAGGTCGTACCCATCCTTGGTGCCGTCGCGATCCATGGAGTTGAGCAGGATCTCCCCAGCGCCAAGCCCGGCCGCGCGGGCCGCCCACTCGACCGCGTCGATGCCGGTGCCCCGCCGGCCGCCGTGCGTGGTCACCTCGAAGCCGCTGTCGGTGCCAGCCGCGCGCCGTGCGTCGACGGAGAGCACGAGCACCTGGTTGCCGAACCGGTCGGCGATCTCGGCGATGACCTCCGGCCGAGCGATCGCTGCCGTGTTGACGCCGACCTTGTCGGCACCGGCGCGCAGCAACCGGTCGACATCGTCGACGGTACGGACTCCGCCGCCGACGGTCAGCGGGATGAACACCTGCTCGGCCGTGCGGGAGACAACGTCGTAGGTCGTCGACCGATCACCACTGGACGCCGTGATGTCGAGGAAGACCAGTTCGTCGGCGCCCTCCTTGTCGTACGCGCGAGCAAGCTCGACCGGGTCGCCCGCATCGCGCAGGTCTACGAAGTTGATGCCCTTCACCACGCGCCCAGCATCGACGTCGAGACACGGGATGACCCGCACCGCGACGCTCATGTCGAGGCCGCGTCGGGCAGGTTGAGGTCGACGCAGAACTCGTCGGTCTCGATGCGGTTGCCGCACGTGCGACCAAACTCCTCGTACTCGGAGAAGGCTGGCGACTCCTCGTACAGGCTGTCGCAGGCTGCCATGTCGCCCGTCGCACACGCGTCCCACATGCGATCCAGCCGAGCGTCGTCTCCATAGCTGTCCGGGCTGCTCGTGAAGCCGATCACGGCGAGCACGATCACCCCGACCACCACGACGATGCCGCCACCGATAAGCGCCCAGGCCCAACCTGGCAGTCCGCGGCGAGGCGGCGGCTGCGGTGCACCCCAGCCGGGCGCTGCGTGCCCCCAGGCGTACGGGCTTTGTGGTGGACCGCCGGGCGGTGGCGGAATGTATGCCCTCGCGGCGGCTGAGCGGCGACCGCACCCGGCGCCCGCCACGGATTGTCCGGCTGCTGCCCGTCAGTCACGGTCCGGTCCCACGTAGGCCACTGCTTCCACCTCGACCAGCATCCGCGGATCGATGAGCGCGGACACGCCGATCATCGAAGTCGCGGGCATGACGTCGCCGAACGCCTCGCCGTGCGCACGGCCGTACTCCTCCCAGCGGGAGATGTCGGTGACGAAGATCCGAGTACGGACAACATCGGCCAGCGAGGCGCCCGCTTCGCCCAACGCCCAGGCGATGTTGCGGATCGCCTGCTGCGTCTGCGCGTACGCATCGCCCTCGTGCACGACCTGGCCGTCGACGATCGACGTGCAACCGGTCACCCAGATGTGGTCGCCCGCAACGACAGCGCGGCTGTAGCCGACGAGCGGCTCCCACGGTGCGCCCGAGGAGATCTTGCGTGTCACGCGGCGACCTCCAGTGCCTCCTGCAGGGTGAATGCGCCGGCGTACAGCGCCTTGCCGATGATGGCACCTTCGACGCCGAGCGGGACCAGCTTGTGAAGCGCGGCAAGGTCGTCGAGCGACGACACACCCCCGCTTGCCACGACCGGCCGGTCGGTGCGCCCGCAGAACTCGCGGAGCAGGTCGAGGTTGGGGCCGCGCAGCGTCCCGTCTTTGGTGACGTCGGTGAGCACGTAGCGCGCGCAGCCGTCAGCGTCGAGCCGCTCGAGGGTCTCCCAGAGGTCGCCGCCTTCGCGGGTCCAGCCCCGCGCGGCCAGGGTCGTGCCTCGGACGTCGAGCCCGACGGCGATGCGGTCGCCGTGCTCGGCGATGACCTTGCGGGTCCACGCGGGATCCTCGAGCGCCGCCGTACCAAGGTTGACGCGAGCGCAACCCGTTGCGAGCGCCACGGCAAGGGACGCGTCGTCGCGGATGCCACCCGACAGCTCCACGGCGACATCGAGCCTGCGCACCACGTCGGCAAGGAGGTCACGGTTGCTGCCACGGCCGAACGCCGCGTCGAGGTCGACGAGATGCACCCACTCCGCGCCCGCGTCCTGCCAGGCCAGGGCGGCGGCGAGCGGATCACCGTACGACGTCTCGCTGCCGGCCTCGCCCTGCACCAGCCGGACGGCCTGTCCATCGGCCACGTCGACAGCCGGGAGCAACACGAGCGCGGCCATCAGCGCACTCTCACGGCGCGGAACCGAAGGCGACGGTAGTCGGCCCACCACTCGCCATCGCGGACGAGCTGAGGACGCGCCAGTCGCTCGGCCTCGGCGATGACCTCATCGGGCAGGTCGGCGATGACGTCGGCGGCAAACATCGACAGCCACGCCCGGAAGCCGTCGGCACCACTGAGCAACGTCGGCCGCGCGTAGTGCTCCAGCAGCCGGATCTCCAGGTCGGCGTCCTCCAGCATCGCTGCGTACTCCGCCGGGCTCGGAAAGAACCAGGGCCATCGCCGCTCGGGCAACCCGGCGGTCGCACAGGCGTCCTCAACCGCATCGATGATCGCGGCGACGTTGCCGACCGTGCCCATCTCCGCAACGAACCGGCCGCCGACCCGAAGCGCCGCCGACACGCAGCCCAGCACCTCGACGGCCGCGGGCATCCAGTGCAGAGCGGCGTTGGAGAAGACCGCGTCGACGGGGTCGGCGACCTGGAAGTCGTGCCCGTCGGCGAGGATCACGGTTGCGTCCAGGCAGCCGCTCGCGGGCCGCCTCGACCATGTGCGGGTCCGAGTCGATTGCGATGACCTCGGCACCCGCCGCCTGGATCTGGGCAGCAATCTCGCCGGTGCCGCAGCCGAGGTCGAGCACGCGTTCGCCCGGCTGCGGGTCGAGCCAGCCGAGCAGCTCACGGCCGTACGCGGAGACGAACGCGAAGTCGCGGTCGTACGTCGTGGGGTTCCAGGCAGTCGTCACATCAGTCCCTTGAGCCAGTTCTCCAGCAATGCCGCGCCTGCGTCGCCGGACTTCTCGGGGTGGAACTGGGTGGCGACGAGCGGGCCGTTCTCGACGGCGGAGACGAAGCGGTCGCCGCCGTGCGCGCTCCAGGTCACTACCGGTGGGACGAATGGCTTCGCGGTGACGAGCTCCCATTGGCGGACGCCGTACGAGTGGACGAAGTAGAACCGCTCGTTCTCGATGCCGGCGAATAGCGCCGTCTGGGCCGGGACGTCGATGGTGTTCCAGCCGATATGTGGCAGCGGCTCCGCCGCGAGCTGCTCGACCGTGCCCGGCCACTCGCCGAGGCCATCGGTCTCGATGCCATGCTCGACGCCGCGCGTGAAGAGAATCTGCATGCCCACACAGATGCCCAGCACCGGACGGCCGCCGGCGAGCCGGTGGTCGACGACATCGTCGCCGCCGACGGAGCGCAGGCCCTTGACGCACGCCGCGAACGCGCCAACACCGGGGACCACCAAGCCGTCAGCCTCGCGGGCGGCCTTGCGGTCGGCGGTGAGAGTGACGTCGGCACCGACCCGCTCGAGTGCACGTACGGCCGACCGCACGTTGCCCGAGCCGTAGTCGAGGACGACCACGCGACGCGTCACAGTGTTCCCTTCGTGGACGGCACGCCGCTCTCGCGTGGGTCGATCGCGACGGCGTCGCGCAGCGCCCGTGCGATCGCCTTGAACTGCGCCTCGACGATGTGGTGCGGATCGCGGCCGGAGAGCACGCGTACGTGCAGGCAGAGCTGGGCGTGGAAGGCGAGGGTCTCGATGACGTGCCGGGTGAGCGAGCCGATGTAGTGCCCGCCGATCAAGGCGTACTCCTGGCCAGCCGGCTCGCCCTCGTGCACGCAGTAAGGCCGACCGGACACGTCGACGACCGCTTGGCACAGTGCCTCGTCGAGCGGGACGACAGCGTCGCCGTAGCGCCGGATGCCGACCTTGTCGCCGAGCGCCTCGCGCAGCGCCTGGCCCAGCACGATTGCGACGTCCTCGACGGTGTGGTGCGCGTCGACATCGACGTCGCCCGCGGCCTGGACCGTGAGGTCGAACAGCGCGTGCCGGCCGAACGCCGTAAGCATGTGGTCGTAAAAGCGAACACCGGTCGACACAGTCCGCAAGTCCGGTGCCGTCAAGGTCGATCTCGACGAGGACCTTGGACTCCTTGGTCTCCCGCTCGATCCGTGCGGTCCGGCTCATGGGGCGAGTACCTCCGTCAACGCGGCGCGGAATGCCGCCATCTCAGCGGGGGTGCCGATCGACACCCTTAGCCAGCCGTCAGGGCCTGTTTCGCGGATCAGCACACCGCGGTCGAGCAGGCCCTGCCACACCTTGTGCCTGTCGTCGAACGTCCCGAACAGCACGAAGTTGGCATCGGAGTCTGCGGCCGTCAGGCCTTGGGCACGCAGCCAGTCAACCGTCGCGTCGCGCTCGATGCGCAGCTCGGCGACGCGGGCGAGCAACTCGTCGGCGTTTGCCAGCGCCACGCGCGCGACGGCCTGGGTAACGGCTGACAAGGTGGTAGGGCAGCCGTACGACGCGCAACGCGTCGACGAACTCGGCCGATGCGGCGAGGTAGCCCACGCGACCGCCGGCGAGCGCGAACGCCTTGGACATCGTGCGGGTCACGGCAAGGCGTGGGAACCGGTCGAGCAGGCTCAACGCCGATGGGGTGCCGGCGTGCCGGAACTCGGCGTACGCCTCGTCGACGACGACCACGCCGGGCGCCGCCTCGCACACCGCCTCGATGAGGTCGAGCCGCAGCGCGGTGCCAGTCGGGTTGTTTGGCGAGGCGAGCAGCACGACCGACGGCGCGACGCTGGTGATGGTCTCGACTGCGTGGGCTTCGTCGATGGTGAAGTCCGCCGCGCGCTGACCGGTGATCCAGCCGGTGGCGGTGTCGCGGGCGTACTCGGGGTACATCGAGTAGGTGGGTGCGAACGAGAGCGCGGTGCGCCCCGGTCCACCGAACGCCTGCAGGATGTGCAGCATGACCTCGTTGGAGCCGTTGGCCGCCCAGATCTGGCTGCTGTCGAGACGTACGCCCGCGTCGCGGTGCAGGTAACCGGCCAGGTCGGTGCGAAGGTCTTCGAAGTCGCGGTCGGGGTAGCGGTTGAGCGTGCGTGCCGTTGCCGCGACGGCAGCCGCCATCTCGGCGACGACGGTCTCGCTCGGGGGGTACGGGTTCTCGTTGACGTTGAGCCGCACAGGTACGTCGAGCTGCGGCGCACCGTACGGGTGTAGTCCAAGCAGCTCGTCGCGAAGCGGCAGGCCGGTCACGTTGCCGACTCCGGAAAGCGCGCGGTGATGGCGGCGCCGTGCGCGGGCAGGTCCTCCGCGTCAGCGAGTGTCACCACGTGGTGCGCTACCTCGCGGAGTGCTGCCTCGTCGTAGTCGACGACGTGAATGCCGCGCAGAAACGTCTGCACTGAAAGGCCGCTGCTGTGGCAGGCGCAGCCGCCGGTGGGCAGGACGTGGTTGGATCCGGCGGCGTAGTCGCCGAGGCTGACCGGCGCCCACGGTCCGATGAAGATGGCGCCTGCGTTGCGCACTCGGGCGGCAACGGCTGTCGGATCGGCGGTCTGGATCTCTAGGTGCTCGGCGGCGTATGCGTCGACCACGGCAAGCCCTTGGTCGAGGTCGTCGACGAGCACGATGGCGCTCTGCTCGCCTTGCAGCGCGGTACGTACGCGGTCGGTGTGTTTAGTGACGCCGACCTGCGCCTCGAGCTCCGCCTCGACGTTGGTAGCCAGCGTCTCGTCGGGCGTGACGAGCACGCTCGCCGCGAGCGTGTCGTGCTCAGCCTGGCTGATGAGGTCGGCGGCGACATGGCGCGGATCGGCGCTGCCGTCGGCGAGGACGGCGATCTCCGTCGGACCGGCCTCCGAGTCGATGCCGATGCGGCCCCGCAGCAGCCGCTTGGCCGCGGCGACGTAGATGTTGCCGGGCCCCGTGACCAGGTCGGCGGGGCGGCACTCCCCCGCCCCGTACGCGAACATCGCGATCGCCTGCGCGCCACCGACCGCGTAGACCTCCTCGACGCCAAGCAGTGCACACGCGGCGAGGATCGTCGGGTGCGGCAAGCCGCCAAACTCGCGCTGCGGCGGCGACGCGAGCGCGAGGCTGCCGACGCCGGCGACTTGTGCGGGCACGACGTTCATCACAACGCTGCTCGGGTAGACGGCAAGCCCGCCCGGCACATAGAGGCCCACTCGCCGCACCGGGACCCAACGTTCTGTGACTGTGCCGCCCGGGACGACCTGCGTCGTGACGTCGACGCGGCGCTGGTCCTCGTGGACGAGACGGGCCCGGCGGATGGACTCCTCGAGCGCCGCGCGTACGTTGTCGTCGAGCGCGGCCAGCGCGTCGTCGATCGCCTGCCGTGGCACCTTGATGTCGGTGAGAGTGACTCCGTCGAACCGCTGAGCGAGCTCGATCAGCGCGTCGACCCCGCGACGCCGTACGTCCTCGACGATTGGGCGTACGACCTCGAGCGCGGCGGCCACGTCCAGCGGCGCCCGCGGCACGAGAGCGCGGTAGTCGAGGACTTCGCCAGCGGCCGTACGGCCGCGCAGGTCGATGCGGCGGATCACCTCGTCGAGTTTAGGCGCGTCCGTGTGCCGGACGGTTTGCGCCCGCATCCTGGACGGCTGATGCCATTGCGGGCCGTTTGGTTGCCGCCATCGCCATGATGTACATTCCCGCGGCCCGTTCGATCGGCATCCGCGCGCGTTCGCACCTCACCAGAAATGAACCCTGCATGATCCTGCCCGTGAAGATCCTTATCGGTGTCCTTACTGCCGTGACCGGCGTGACCGCCACTGGCGTCGTGGTCTCTGCCGCGACCGACCCCGGCGAGCCGACGCCGTCCGCCGTGTCCCACCCGAGCGGGGTGCCCGCCGATGCCTTTCTCGGTGAGGTGTCACGGGTCGTCGACGGTGACACCGTCGACGCGGTGATCGAGGGCGACACCAAGCGGGTCCGGCTGCTCGTGGTCGACGCGCCCGAGACGAAGCACCCCAACGAGCCCGTGCAGTGCCTCGGCCCGGAGTCATCGACCTGGCTCACCGAGCGCATCGGCGGCAACGAAGTCTGGCTTGCGTACGACGAGGACCACACCGACCGCTACGACCGCGAGCTGCTCTATGTGTGGGATGCCGACGGCGCGTTCGTGAACCGCGAGCTCGTCGCCGAGGGACTCGCGACCGCGGTCTACTACGAGCCGAACGACCGCTACCTGGCCGAGGTGCAAGCCGCTGAGGCGGAGGCGACGGCCGCCAAGCGGGGCCTGTGGAGCGAGCAGATCGAGTGCACCGAGCCGGCGAAGCAGGCCCGCGCTGCGGCGGACAAGGCCGCGGCGGACAAGGCCGCGGCCGACCAGGCTGCCGCGGAGGCGAAGGCCGCAGCCGACGCGCAGGCTGCTGCGGCTGCTGCGGCGGCTCAGGCCCAGGCCGATGAGCAAGCACGCGCCGCCGCTGCGGCTGCGGCCCGACCAGGTCCGGCTCGACCGGCGCCCGCCCCACCGGCTCCCGCGCCCGCACCACCGGCTCCGGCGCCAGCCGCCGGCTGCCACCCTTCGTACAGCCCCTGCATCCCGACCGACAGGGACTACGACTGCGGCGAGCTGAGCGGTCCGTACGCAGTGACCGGCCCCGACGAGTACCGGCTGGACCGCGACAGCGACGGAGTCGGCTGCGAGTAGCGGGGTCTGCCTGCAAAGCGGCCCGTCAGGGGTGCTGTTGCGAAGCGCTACGCAACTGCTGGGCTACTCGCCAGCAGCTGCATAGCGCCCGCACACCGAACCCCGCTGCCCGCGCCGCATACGTCGCCGACCGTTTCGGCGACGAATCGGTCGCCAGCTGCATGGGTCGCGCGGGGATAGCCGCAGGTTCGGCCTCGCCATTCGCTGGGGTGGACCGCCTAGGGTGGTGCCGTGGCGGAGCGCCTCGCGCTGTTCCCCCTGTCCACCGTGCTCTTCCCGGGTCTGGTGCTACCGCTGCACGTGTTCGAGGAGCGCTACCGCGAGCTCGTTGCTGATCTGATGGCTCTGCCCGCGGACGAAGCGCGGCACTTCGGGGTCGTCGCGATCCGCCGCGGGCGGGAGTCCGGCCCCGACGTGCCGGACCTGCACGAGGTCGGGTGCGCTGCCGAGATCCGCCGCATCACCGAGCGACCGGATGGCCGGTACGACCTGCTGGTCACCGGCAGCCGGCGCTTTCGGCTGCTCGCGGTCGACGACGTGAGCAGTCCCTACCTGGTCGGAGAGGTGGACTGGCTGACCGACGAGGAGAACCAGCCAGACGCCCTCCCGTGGGCGCGGCTGGTGACGGAGCGCTTCAACGAATACCGCGA
This sequence comes from uncultured Actinomycetota bacterium, assembly GCA_963757805.1. Lineage (GTDB taxonomy): Bacteria > Actinomycetota > Actinomycetes > Jiangellales > Jiangellaceae > CAVWSM01. The sequence goes on from CAVWSM010000006.1 coordinate 427,069, forward strand.
CCTGGTCTCCGGCAACAGCCAGGAGATCGAGATGCCAGACAGTCCGCGCGTGCTGTCGTACCTCGTCTCGGCAGCGATGGTTCTCGACCTCGACGACCGGCAGCACCTGCTCGCTGCCGCCGACGTCGAGGCTCGGCTGCGGCTGCTCGCGCGCATGTTGCGCCGCGAGATCGCGCTGATCACCGAGCTCGGCGCGATCCCGGCGGTGGATCTGCTGCGGGACTGACACCAGCCCCAAGCTCAGTCGGCTGGCGACGGTCCGCCGGTCGGTACGCTGCCCGCGTGGCGAAGCCGAAGTCCACCGGCACGCCCGCGACGGTCGCGCTGACGAAGGCGGGAGTGCCGTTCACGGTGCACCCGTACGAGCACGACCCGGGCGCACCGTCGTACGGCCTGGAGGCGGCCGACGCACTCGGTCTGCCAGCCGAGCAGGTCTTCAAGACGCTGCTGGCGCAGGTCGATGATCGGCTCGTGGTCGCGGTCGTCCCGGTGAGCGGCAACCTCGACCTCAAGGCGCTGGCTGCCGCGCTCGGCGGGAAGCGCGCGACCATGGCCGACCCCGCTGTTGCCGAGCGGACAACTGGCTACGTGCTCGGCGGCATCAGCCCGCTGGGCCAGCGAAAGGCGCTGCCGACGATCGTGGACGAGACTGCGCTCGGGTTCGAGACGGTGTACGTATCCGGCGGCCGGCGCGGCCTCGACATCGGGCTGGCGCACCGGCGAGCTCATCCGGATTGACCCGGGCGTCGACCGCACCGATCGCCCGCTGAGCCTGCTCTGCCGGGTGACTCTGACTGCGATGGTTGTGTCAGCCGCCGGCGTCTTCCGACGCGACGGAGGGCGGCGGACCGGCGTGCTTGCCTGCCGCCTGCCGGCGCGGCTCGATCAGCGCCAGCAGGAAGACGACGAACACGGCTGCGATCGGCCACACCAGCAACGCCGCCTTGGCCGCGAGATCCAAGGGAGCCGCCAGCTCTGTGCCGTCCGCCGCTCCAGCCACCCGCGGAGCCAGTGGCCCCGGGCCGAGCCAGCCGCCCAGCCGCCAGGCGACGAGCGACCCGAGAAATCCGCCTAGCGCGACTCCGGCGAGCATGCCGACGATGTCGTGCCGGAAGCGCCACCAGGCAAGCACGCCGGTAGCGATGCCCGCGACGATCGCGAGCACGGTGAACCAACCGTCGACGCCGATCAGCAGCGCGCCCTGCTCCTGGGTGAGGAACGCGCCGCCGTCCTGCACGACGACCTTGACCTCCGGCGCCATGAGCGCCCACACGGCTCCTATGAGCAGACCCAGTGCGAGCGACCCGCCGACGATGACGCCGACGATGCGGGCCGTGCGGCGCGGGTCGGACAGCACGCTACCCAGCCGCGCCTGCTCTGCGTCAGCGGCGAGGGAGGCGGCACTCACCTGGTCATCCAAGGCAACCGGGCCCGAGCAATGCCTTGAGGTCTCCCATCAGCGCGGTCGATGGCGTGACGCGCAGCGCGTCGTCGAGCCGCATGACAGTGGTGCGTCCGTGTCCCTGCAACGAGAGCTGCACCTCCGTCACACCGGGATGCGAGGCGAGGACCTCGCGGAGCTTTTCGACGACCGGCGGCGTGCAGCGCGATAGCGGCAGGGTGATCACCACCGGACCGTGCGGCCCCTCGCTGAGGTCGGGGACGGTCAGCTCGGAGGCGATCAGGGCGAGCCCGTCCTCGCGGCGGTCGAGTCGACCCTTGACCACCACGATCGAGTCTTCGACGAGCTGTAGCGCGTAGAGCTGGTAGTTGGCCGGGAAGAACATCACATCGATCCCGGCCTCGAGGTCCTCGATGGTGGCGATCGCCCAGGTGTCGCCCTTGCGGGTGATCTTGCGTTGTACGGCGGTGACGAGCCCACCCACGGTGACGGACGACCCCGTAGGGCGGTCCTCCGCCTCGGCGAGAGCCGCAATGCCAGTGTCGACGGCGTTGGCGAGCACATGCTCGACCCCGTGCAGCGGATGGTCGGAGACGTACAGCCCGAGCATCTCCCGCTCGTAACCCAGTCGCACCTGCTTGTCCCACTCGGCGAGGGTGGGGATCTCGACGGTGAAGCGCTCCCCCTCGTCGTCCCCGCCGCTGCCGAACAGGTCGTATTGGCCGATGGCTTCGTTGCGCTTGATCTCGACGACGGCGTCGACTGCCTCTTCGTGCTTGGCCAGAAGCGCGCGGCGCGCATAGCCGAGCGAGTCGAACGCCCCGGCCTTGATGAGCGACTCGATGACCCGCTTGTTGCAGACGACGACGGGCACCTTGTCCATGAAGTCGGCGAACTCGGCGAACCGCCCGTGGGCACGTCGTGCCTCGACGACGCCATCGACGACGTGGCCGCCGACGTTGCGGATCGCGGCCAGACCGAACCGGATGTCGGTGCCAACCGGCGTGAAGTCGCCCTCGGACTCGTTGACGTCGGGCGGCAGCACCTTGATGCCCATGCGGCGACACTCCGACAGGTAGAGCGCGGTCTTGTCCTTGTCGTCGCGGACCGATGTGAGCAGTGCGGCCATGTATTCGGACGGGTGGTTGGCCTTGAGATAGGCCGTCCAGTAGGACACGACGCCATAGGCAGCGGAGTGCGCTTTGTTGAAGGCGTAGTCGGAGAACGGGACGAGGATGTCCCACAGGGTCTTGATCGCCCCGTCGGAGTAGCTGCGGTCTCGCATGCCTTGGGCAAACGCGACGTACTCGGCGTCGAGCACTTCGCGCTTCTTCTTGCCCATGGCGCGGCGCAGAAGATCGGCCTTGCCCAGCGTGTAGCCCGCAAGCTGCTGGGCGATCGACATGACCTGCTCCTGATAGACGATCAGGCCATAGGTCGCGCCAAGGATCTCGGCCAGCGGCTCCGCCAGCTCGGGGTGGATGGGGACGATCGGCTGCTGGCCGGTCTTGCGCAGCGCGTAGTTGGTGTGGCTGTTGGCACCCATCGGACCAGGACGGTAGAGCGCGCCGACGGCGGAGATGTCCTCGAAGTTGTCGGGCCGCATGAGCCGCAGCAGCGACCGCATCGGACCGCCGTCGAACTGGAAGACACCCAGCGTGTCGCCGCGGCCGAGCAGCTCGTAGGTGGCCTTGTCGTCCAGCGGCAGGTCCTCGAGGACGACCGGATCCTTGCCGTTGCGCACGATGTTGGCGAGGGTGTCATCGAGGATCGTGAGGTTGCGCAGCCCGAGGAAGTCCATCTTGACAAGGCCAAGGTCTTCGCAGGTCGGGTAGTCGAACTGCGTGATGATCGCGCCGTCTTGCTCGCGGCGCATGATCGGGATGTGGTCGATGCAGGGGCTCGGAAGACATGATCACGCCGGCCGCGTGGACACCCCATTGGCGCTTGAGGTTTTCCAGTCCCTTGGCGGTGTCGACGACCTTGCGCACGTCGGCGTCAGACTCGTACAGGGCGCGGAACTCACCAGCCTCGACGTAGCGCGGGTGCTTGTCGTCGAAGATGCCGCCGAGGGGGACGTCCTTGCCCATGACGGCCGGCGGCATCACCTTGGTGATGCGCTCCCCCATCGCGAAGGGATAGCCGAGCACTCGGGACGAGTCCTTGATCGCCTGCTTGGCCTTGATGGTGCCGTAGGTGACGATCTGAGCCACGTGGTCGCTGCCGTATTTGTCGCTCACGTATCGGATGACCTCGCCACGTCGACGCTCGTCGAAGTCGACGTCGAAGTCTGGCATCGACATGCGCTCCGGGTTGAGGAAGCGCTCGAAGATGAGGCCGTGCTTGAGCGGGTCGAGGTCGGTGATGCCCATGGCATAGGCGGCCATGGAGCCCGCGCCGGAGCCGCGACCGGGACCGACGCGGATGCCCTTGGTCCGTGACCACCCGATGAAGTCGGCGACGACGAGGAAGTAGCCGGCGTAGCCCTTGCTGGTGATGACCTCGGTCTCGTAGGCCGCCTGGCGCCGCACCTCGTCGGTGATGCCCTGCGGATAGCGGCTGTGCAGGCCGCGCTCGACCTCCTTGACGAACCAGGAGGTCTCGTCCTCGCCCTCGGGCACCGGGAAACGTGGCATGAACTTGCCGGGCGCCTCGACGAACTCCACGTCGCACCGGTCGGCGATCGCCAGGGTGTTGTCACAAGCCTCGGGAAGCTCACGCCAAAGTTGGCGCATCTCCTCCGGCGACTTGAGGTAGAAGTCGGCGGCGTCGAACTTGAACCGGGTCGGGTCGGCGAGGGTCGAGCCGGTCTGGACGCAGAGCAGCACCTCGTGTGCGGTTGCGTCGTGCGGATAGGTGTAGTGCAGGTCGTTGGTCGCGACCAGCGGCAGGTCGAGCGACTTGGCCAGCCGGAGCAGGTCTGCCCTGGTGCGGCGCTCGACGTCAACGCCGTGATCCATCATCTCGACGAAGAAGTTGCCTGCCCCGAGGATGTCGCGAAACTCGGCGGCAGCGGCGACCGCCTCGTCGTAGCGATCGAGCCGCAGCAATGTCTGGACCTCGCCGCCGGGGCAGCCGGTGGTCGCGATGAGGCCCCTGCCGTAGCTCTGCAACAGCTCGCGGTCGATGCGCGGTTTGAAGTAGTAGCCCTCGAGACTGGAGCGGCTGGCGAGGCGGAAGAGGTTGTGCATGCCCTCGGTGGTCTCGGCCAGGAGGGTCATGTGCGTATAGGCGCCACCGCCGGACACGTCGTCGCCGCCGCCATTGCCCCAACGCACCCGGGTCTTGTCGAACCGGCTGGTGCCGGGCGTCAGGTATGCCTCGAGGCCAATGATCGATTTGACCCCGTGCTTGCGCCCCTTCTTCCAGAAGTCGTAGGCGCCGAACACGTTGCCGTGATCGGTCATGGCGAGCGCCGGCATGCCCATGCGCTCGGTCTCCCGGAACAGGTCGTCGACCCGGGCCGCGCCGTCGAGCATCGAGTATTCGGTGTGGTTGTGCAGGTGGACGAACGACTCACCGCTGGACACGGAGAAACGACGCCTCCTCGACACGACCTGCGAGAGCGATTCTAGGGGCCGGGTGGGACAGAACTCCGGCCGATCCGTGACGTCGCAGACCGTACGGCGTGTCGCCGGTGGATCATGCGACAGTGCGACATCCACGCGCTCGCTAGCACCATGGATGTCGCACTGTCTCATGATCGCCGGTGAGTGACGACCCGGTAGTGCAGCCCGCCCGCCGCCTCGAGCCAGCCGTCCTCCGGGTCGGTCGAGACGATCTTCCAATCGGAGCCGAGCTCAGGTGCGTAGGCGTCGCCGTCGAACTCCTCCGCGATCTCCGTGACCACCGCGAGATCGGCCAGCGGCAGCGCCGCCTCGTACACCTGCTCTCCGCCGATGATCCACGCGTCCTCCCCCTCGCAGCGACGTACGGCCTCCTCCACCGACCCGCACACCTCTGCCCCGGCCGCCGACCATCCGGCCTGCCGGGTGACCACGAGGTTGCGGCGGCCAGGCAGCGGTCGGACGAACAGCGACTCCCAGGTGCGCCGCCCCATGATCACCGGATGGCCCATCGTGGTGCGCTTGAAGTGCGCAAGATCCTCCGGCAGCCGCCAGGGCAGGCCCCCGTCTTTGCCGATGACTCCGTTGCTCGACCGTGCGTAGATGAGGCCGAGGGTCACACCGCCACCGGCGCCTTGATCGCCGGGTGGTGCTGGTAGTCGCGTACCTCGATGTCGTCCAGCTCGTAGTCGAAGATCGTCGGCGGTCGGCGACGGAAGTGCAAGGTCGGGTACGGGTACGGTGCGCGGGACAGCTGCTCACGCACCTGCTCCTCGTGGTTGCTGTAGATGTGGCAGTCGCCGCCGGTCCAGACGAAGTCGCCCACGTCGAGGTCGCACTGCTGGGCAACCATGTGCGTGAGCAGTGCGTAGCTCGCAATGTTGAACGGCACACCGAGGAAGATGTCGGCGCTGCGCTGGTAGAGCTGGCAGGACAGCCGCCCGTCGGCGACGTAGAACTGAAACAGCAGATGGCACGGCGGCAGGGCCATGCGGTCGAGCTCCCCGACGTTCCAGGCGCTCACGATGTGCCGGCGCGAGTCGGGGTTGTCCCGGATGGACCTGACGACCTGAGCGATCTGATCGATGTGCCTCCCGTCAGGGGTCGGCCACGACCGCCACTGCACGCCATAGACCGGGCCCAGGTCGCCGTCGGGCTTGGCCCACTCGTCCCAGATAGTGACGCCGCGCTCCTGCAGCCAGCGCACGTTGCCGTCGCCGCGCAGGAACCACAGCAGCTCGAGAATCACCGACTTGAGATGGACACGCTTGGTCGTGACCAGGGGGAACCCCTCGGACAGGTCGAAGCGCAGCTGGTGCCCGAAGACGCTGCGCGTGCCGGTGCCGGTGCGATCGGCCTTGATCGTGCCGTGCTCGAACACGTGACGCATGAGGTCTTCGTACTGCGTGCGCACGGGTCGCGACATGCATCGATCCTAGGGCGGCAGTCCGACACGCCGAGCGAGGAACGCAGGCGAGTCGCCGGCTGAGTGGACTCTCGCGGCGTGACGTGGGGGGATGCTTGGTGCGTGCCGGGTCCGCTTCGCGTTCGCTCCATCATCATCCCCGAGTCCGAGCTGACTTGGCGGTTCTCCCGGTCGTCGGGACCGGGCGGGCAGGGCGTCAACACAACCGACTCGCGAGTCGAGCTGGTCTTCGACCTCGCGAACTCGTCAGCGTTCGGGCCGACCCTGCGAGCGCGGGCGCTGGAGCGCCTCGCCGGACGACTCGTGGATGGCGTTCTCACAATTGCCGCATCCGAGCACCGCTCCCAGCTACGGAACCGCGAGGCCGCCGAGGAACGCCTTGTCGACGTACTGACGCAAGCGACCGCGCCTCCGTCACGTCCGCGTCGGCCGACGCGACCGTCGAAGGCCGCGAAGGAACGGAGGATCGCCCAGAAGCGCCGGCGCTCCAACGTGAAGCGCCTCCGCCGTCCCGGACGGCGAGGACTGAAGCGTCGTCAGTCCGATCCCCGAAACCGAAACGCTGTGCGCAACGCGCCGCCGGCGTGTCGCGCGTACCGCTTCAACTTGCCGGCAGGGCTAGTGACCGCCGCAGCACATGCCCTTGTCGCGCACCTCGAACGGCGCGAGGGTGCCAGCCGCACGGGCCGTGGCGAGCAGTACCAGTCGATCTGCGATCCACACAGGTCGCACGTAGCCGTCGGCGACGAGAATGTCCTCCGGACGAGGAGACCGCCGCCGACGACCTTGATCTCCTCGATGGCCGAGGCGAGCAACACGTCCCGGATGGCAATCGCTGCGACGACCTCCGTCGCGCCTGGGAAGACGACCGCGCGCCCGGACGAGCGGGTCACGGCTTCGTTCCGTGCCGCCTCCGCCCCGGCTGCGAAGCTGCTCCGGGCCGACCCGCGCCGTATCAGCCGCGGAGCAGGTCCAGAGCATGCTGCAGGTCGGGTGGGTACGACGACTCGTACTCGACCCACTCCCCCGTGCCGGGGTGCTCGAACGCCAGACGTACGGCGTGCAACCACTGCCGAGTCAGGCCGAGCCGCTCGGCGAGCCTGGGGTCGGCGCCGTAGGTGAGGTCGCCGACACACGGATGGCGCAGCGCCGCCATGTGTACGCGGATCTGATGCGTGCGGCCTGTCTCGAGATGGATCTCCAGCAGGCTCGCACCGGCGAAGGCTTCGAGCGTGTCGTAGTGCGTGATGCTCGGCTTTCCGCCCGCGACGACCGCCCACTTGTAGTCGAGCGTCGGGTGCCGGTCAATCGGTGCGTCGATGGTGCCACGCGTCGGGTCGGGGTGGCCCTGCACGACTGCGTGGTAGACCTTGTCGACCGTACGTTCCCTGAACTGTCGCTTGAGGAGTGTGTAGGCGCGCTCCGACTTGGCCACGACCATGAGGCCGGACGTGCCGACGTCGAGGCGGTGCACGACGCCTTGCCGCTCTGCCGCCCCGGATGTCGAGATGCGGAAGCCGGCCGCGGCGAGGCCGCCGACAACAGTGGGACCGGTCCAGCCGGGACTCGGATGGGCGGCCACACCCACCGGCTTGTCGACCACGACGATGTCATCGTCGTCGTGGACGATGCGCATGCCCTCGACGGCCTGCGGGACGACCTGGACCGGCGCCGGGGGCGGTGGGATGTCAACCTCCAGCCAGGCACCGCCGCGCACCCGGTCGGACTTGCCGGCGGTCGCGCCGTCGATGCTTACGCGTCCGTCAGCGGCCATCTCGGCGGCCTTGGTGCGGGAGAAGCCGAACAGCCGCGCGAGGGCGGCGTCGACACGCTCGCCGTCGAGGCCATCCGGCACAGGCAACGAGCGCAGCTCGCCGGTCACGACTCGGCGTCTGGCTGGTCGTGCTGGTTGGACTGCTCGGGCGCCGGTCGGCGGCGGTGCGAGCCGTCGAACTCGATGCCGAGTAGGGAGAGCGCGACGATCATCACGGCGCCGCAAGTGATCGCGGAGTCGGCCAGGTTGAACAAGGGGAAGTTGGGCAGCTCGATGAAGTCGACGACGTGACCCTCGAACGGTGACGGCTGCCGGAAGATCCGGTCGATGAGGTTGCCGAGCGCGCCGCCAAGCAGCAGGCCGAGTGCGATCGCCCATGGCCAGCTGGCGAGCTTGCGGCTGATGCGGAGGATCACCACGACCACTGCGGCCGCGATGATCGTGAAGACGAAGGTAAACCCGGTGGCGAAGCTGAACGCCGCGCCGGGGTTGAAGGTCAACCGAAACCGCAGGATGTCGTCGATCACGTGGACGATGTGCCCGTCGGACAGCGAGTTGACCGCCCAGTGCTTGGTGGACTGATCGAGCAGCACGACAACGGCGGCGACGACGAGAAGGACGCCGATGAGACGGCGCCCTCCGACCACGTGGGGTGGATCGTCGCTCAGCGGCGTTCCTCGCGTTGCTTGCATGACATGCACAGTGTCGCACGCGGAAATGCCTGCAGCCGCGCCTTGCCTATCGGGTTGCCGCAACGCTCGCAGGTGCCATAGGTGCCATCGGCGATGCGGGACAGGGCCCTTTCGGTCTGGTGCAGCATCTCCCGATGGCTCGCGGCGAGCGACAGCTCGTGCTCACGCGAGAACGTCTTGGTGCCGGTGTCGGCCTGGTCCTCGCCACCCGTGTCGGTCGCCTGTCGGAGCATGTCGGCGATGTCGGACTCGGCGTCGGAGATCTCGGCGCGGAGGCGTACGGCGTCCTCCTCGAGCTCCTCGCGGACGGCCGCGAGCTCCTTCTCCGTCCACTTGCGCTCGCCCGGCAGGACCGGGAGCTCGCCCGCGTTGCGGGCAGGCTTTGGTGCCGGGCGCGTGGGCGGTGTCTCTGCGGACGCGGGGGCCTTGGCAGTCGCCTTGGAGGCCGCGGTCTTGGTCGCAGTCGCCTTCGTGGCCGTCGCCTTCGTGGCCGTTGCCTTCGTGGCAGTTGCCTTGGTCACGGCCTCCTCACGCGCCGCCTTCTTGGCTGCCGTCGGTGTGCTCGCAGTGGTCTTGGCAGCGGCTTTCTTGGCGACCGCCTTCTTGGCGACTGTCGTCTTGGCAGGAGCCTTGGTGGCCTTCTTCGCCGGCGCCTTGGCAGTCGCCTTGACCGGGGTGGTCTTGCCGGGTGCCTTCTTGGCAGCAGCCTTCGCGGTGTTCTTGGTGGTGGTCTTGGCTGCTGTCTTGGCGGTCGACGTCTTCGTGGCTGCCTTCTTGGTCGTGGCCTTCTTGGTGGCCGCTGTCTTGGTGGGCGTGCGCTTGGCGGTGGCCTTCGTCGCCTTGGCCGTCGTGACTGCCTTGGCTGTCTTGGCGGTGGCCGCCTTCGCGGACGTCGTCGAGCCTCCCGACGTCCTCTTGCCGACCGAGGCACTCGCGCCAACCTTGGCCGCGGCCCGCCGCGCTGCGGTCGTGACAGCGCGCTGCACGCGCCTCGTCACGCTCCTGTCGCTGTCGGCCATGGTCGCAGGCCCCCTCGTGGCAGCGATCGAATACGAATGGCCGCGAGGATAGGCCCCCACGCAACGGCCTTCAACGCGGCTCGCCGATGATCTTGAGGTCGGACAGGCGATCATGCAGCCCAGACGGCGCCGGATCGATCGCCACGATCTTGTCCCGGCTCGTCGCTCCAGAGACCAGAGTGAGCGCTCGGCGGCGCACTCCCAGGGCCTCCGCAACGGCCGCCAGCGCGGCCTCGGTGGCTTTCCCGTCGACGGCCCGGGCGGTGACGGACACGACCAGCGCGCCGCCGTGCGCACCTCCGACGCGCGTTCGCGAGGCGCCCGGTTTGACCCGGATCGCGAAACTCAGCGCATCGGACATCTGTTCAGTGTCCCCGCTCCGCGCCAACTGCGCTCACGTTTGTAGTGATCGTCACATGCCGGATCGAACCGCGCGGCGGCGTACACTTCCCGATGCGAAGGCGTTGATGGGGACCAGTAGCCCCGCACGCAGCCTCGAGCGAGCCGGGGACGGTGGAAGCCCGGCGGTGTGCGCGGAGTGAAGATCACCCCTGAGCCGCCGGAAGAACGAGGGCGGAGTTGCTCCGCCTTTCAGTAGACCCGGCTGCACCCAAGAAAGAGGGCGGCAGGTGACTGTCGCCAAGGAGGGTGGTACCGCGGGACCCGCCGGACATGCGGCAGGTGTCGTCCCTCCGTCGCCACTACGGATGCCAGAGCCGTACGACGGAGGACAGCCCGCGATGAGCGCCCAGTACCGTCCCGTGCCCGCCCAGGTCGACCTGCCGGCGATGGAGCGCGAGATCCTCGCCTTCTGGCGCGACTGCTGGCATCTTCGACAAGAGCATTGAACAGACCGCCGACGGCCCGATGTGGGTGTTCTACGAGGGACCGCCGACCGCCAACGGGATGCCCGGCACGCACCACGTCGAGGCGCGCGTCTTCAAGGACGTCTACCCCCGCTACCGGACCATGAAGGGCTTCCACGTCCCGCGGCGGGCCGGCTGGGATTGCCATGGCCTGCCGGTCGAGATCGCAGTCGAGAAGGAGCTCGGCTTCACCAGCAAACGGGACATCGAGGCGTACGGCATCGCGGAGTTCAACGCCAGGTGTCGCGAGTCGGTCCTGCGCCATGTCGACGAGTTCGAGGCCATGACCGAGCGCATGGCGTTCTGGGTCGATTTCGCGACGGCCTACCGGACCATGGACCCCTCCTACGTCGAGTCGGTGTGGTGGTCGCTCAAGCAGATCTTCGACAAGGGATTGCTCGTCCAGGACCACCGGGTCACGCCTTGGTGCCCGCGCGACGGCACGCCGCTGTCCGACCACGAGCTGGCGCAGGGCTACGAGACCGTCGTGGACCCGTCGGTCTACGTGCGGTTCCCGCTGACCGGTGGCCCGCTGGCCGGCGACGCCGCGCTGCTGGTCTGGACGACGACGCCGTGGACGCTCGTGTCCAACACCGCCGTCGCCGTGCACCCCGACGTGACCTATGTCGTCGCGCAGTCGCCGACGGCAGTGAGCGCCTCGTCGTCGCCGAGCCGCTGCTGGCGTCCGCGCTTGGTTCGGACTGGACGGTCGTCGGTTCCTACCACGGCCGCGACATGGAGGGCTGGACCTACCAGCCGCCGTTCGAGCTCATCGAGTTTCCCGAGGGCAGCCGGGCGCACTTCGTCGTGGTTGACACCTACGTCACAACCGAGGACGGCTCGGGGCTCGTCCACCAGGCGCCCGCGTTCGGCGCTGACGACCTGCGGGTCGCTCAGGCGTACGGCCTGCCGGTGGTCAACCCGATCCGTCCGGACGGCACGTTCGTGGAGTCCACACGGCTGGTCGGCGGGCAGTTCTTCAAGCAGGCCGACGAGGCGCTCGTCAGGGACCTCAGAACGCGCGGGGCTGCTGCTGCGGCACGTCCCGTACGAGCACCCGTACCCGCACTGCTGGCGCTGCCACACGCCGCTGATCTACTACGCGCAGCCGTCCTGGTACATCCGCACGACCGCGGTCAAGGACGCGCTGCTGCGGGAGAACGAGCGCACCAACTGGGTCCCGGAGAACGTGAAGTGGGGCCGCTACGGCGACTGGCTGCGCAACAACGTCGACTGGGCGCTGTCGCGCAACCGGTTCTGGGGTACGCCACTGCCGATCTGGCGCTGCGGCGAGCGGGCACCTCGTCTGCGTCGGCTCGCTCGCCGAGCTCGGCGAGCACGCCGGGCAGGACCTGTCGGCGCTCGACCCGCACCGGCCGTTCGTCGACGACGTGACGTTCACCTGCGCGGACTGCGGCGGCAAGATGCGTCGCGTGCCCGAGGTGATCGACGCCTGGTACGACTCCGGCGCGATGCCGTTCGGGCAGCTGGGCTACCCGCACCTGCCGGGCAGCGTCGAGGAGTTCGAGCGGACCTATCCCGCGCAGTTCATCTGCGAGGCGCTGGACCAGACGCGCGGCTGGTTCTACTCGCTGATGGCGGTGGGGACGCTGGTGTTCGACCGGTCGTCCTACGAGAACGTCGTCTGCCTCGGGCTGATCCTCGCCGAGGACGGCCGCAAGATGTCCAAGCACCTCGGCAACATCCTCGAGCCGATCCCGCTCATGGACCAGCACGGCGCCGACGCGCTGCGCTGGTTCATGCTGGCACCGGATCGCCGTGGCAGCCCGCAAGGTCGGGCACACGGCGCTGCAGGACGTCGTCCGCAAGGTCCTGCTGACCTACTGGAACACCGTCGTCGTTCCTCGCCCTGTACGGCCGGACGGCCGGCTGGGCGCCTGGCGGTCGGACGTGCCGGCGGTCGCGGCGCGGCCGGTGCTCGACCGGTGGGTCGCTGTCCGAGCTGCACCGGCTGGTGGCCGACGTCGATGCCGCGCTACGAGGGCTTCGACGTCACGCGGGCCGGCGCGCGGCTGGCCGAGTTCGTCGACGACCTGTCCAACTGGTACGTGCGGCGCTCGCGGCGCCGGTTCTGGGACGGTGACCCGGCGGCGCTGGCGACGCTGCACACGTGCCTGGAGACGTTGACACGGCTGCTCGCGCCGATGGCGCCGTTCATCACCGAGCGGGTATGGCAGGACCTGGTCCGCCCGGTGACGCCGGACGCCGCCGAGTCGGTACACCTGGCGTCGTTCCCGGTCGCCGACCCGGAGCTGGTGGACGACGAGCTGTCTCGGCAGATGGCTCTGGTCCGGCGACTGGTCGAGCTCGGGCGGGCGGCCCGCGCGGAGTCGAAGGTCCGCACCCGGCAGCCGTTGGCCCGGGCGCTGGTCGCGGCCTCCGGGTTCGCCGACGCTGCCGGACGAGCTGCGGCGCGAGGTCACCGACGAGCTCAACGTCGGTGCGTGGACACCCTGGGTGCGGCCGGTGACCTGGTCGACGTGTCGACCAAGGGCAACTTCCGCACGCTCGGTCGTCGGTTCGCCAAGGACACACCACGGGTTGCCGCCGCCATCGCGGCCGCGGACGGTGCGGGACTTGCGGCCTCGCTGCGGGAGTCTGGCGTCGCGACGGTGACCGTGGCTGGCCTCGGCGAGGTCGAGGTCGGCCCGGACGACGTGATCGTCACCGAGACGCCACGCTCCGGCTGGGCGGTGGCCAGCGACCGCGGCGAGACGGTGGCGCTGGACCTGGAGCTGACGCCGGAGCTCGTCCGGGCCGGTCTCGTCCGCGAAGCCATCCGGCTGGTGCAGGAGGCCCGCAAGGCGTCCGGGTTCGACGTGTCCGACCGGATCAGGCTGGCCTGGGAGGCCGCCGGTGAGCTCGCCGAGGCGCTTCGCGCCGACGGTGGCCTGCTCGCCGACGAGGTGCTCGCGGTGGAGGTCTCGGAGGGCCTGGCGGCCCTGCCTGATGCGCCGATCACCAGGACGCCGACCTGGGCCTGACGTTCCGGCTAGCCCGAGCCTGAGCCTGGGCGCTCGGACGGCGTGGGCACCGACTCGACCAGGCGTTGCCCCCGGCAGGCGCAGGGGCGCCCTCAGCCAAAGCCGGGTTGGCGCAGGGGCGCCCTGCTGACGCTACAGAACGGCCCCAGGCCTCGGTCGAGATCTGGGCCGTTCGTGAGCGCGACGTCAGTGCTGGTCTCTCCTCGAGCAGGCTCGGGACGGGACGTGCACTCTTGGCCGCCGCGGTGGTCACAGCGTGGTTGTTGTCCGGGCAGCGCCGATGGTCTCGAGCTGGCGGAGCTGACCCTCGAAGTAGGCCTTGAGGCGGCTGCGGTACTCGCGCTCGAACGAGCGGAGCGTCTCGACGTTGCCCTCCAGCTTGATGCGCTCGGCCTCGAGGCTGCCGAAGACCTTCTGGCGCTGCTCGCGTGCCTCACGCTCCAGGGCCTCGGCGCGCTGGCGCGCGTCGTCCTCGACCTTGTCCGAGCGCATCTTGGTGTCGGCGTCGAGCTGCTCGGCGCGGGTCTTGGCGTCGCTCAAGCATGTGCTCGGCCTCGGCCTTGGCGTCGTCGACGAGCTCGTCGGCGGTCTTCTGGGCCAGGGCGAGCACCTTGGCGGCCGCCTCGTGGGGGGCCGCTGCCGGACCGGCCGACCGGTGCGGCGGCGACCGGAGCGGCCACCGCGGACGGCTGCGGGCGCTCGGCCGGTGCACGGGCTCGGGCGCGCGGTGCGGCGCGCTGACCGGCTCGGCGGACGCGGCGACGCCGCCGCGGGTCACGGCGGCAAGCTTCTGCCGGAGTCGTCGTTCTCGCGCAGCAGACGGGCCAGCTCGGCCTCGACCTCGTCCAGGAACTCGTCGACCTCCTGCATGTCGTAGCCCTCACGGAGCCGGACGGTCGTGAACTCCTTGTTCTGGACGTCCTCGGGCGTCAGCGGCATGTCGTCACCTCAACGAGTCATCGGTCGATACGGGGAGCCACCGTACCCCGTCATGCCGCAGACCCAACAACCCGGAGGGCAATCTTCACCGCGATGATCAAGACAAGGAAGCTCAGGTCAAGGGCAATGGACCCCAGGCGGAGCGGCGGAATCACCCTTCGTAACGCCTTAAGAGGCGGGTCAGTCACGCGATAGATCGCCTCGAGAACTACCAGCAGCACGCCGTGGGCTCCCAGGATCGGGCGAAGATCTGGACGAAGTCAAACACCAGCCGTGCCAGGAGGAACAGGAGGAACAGCCAGAGCAGTGTCTCGAGCAGACCAAGGACGAGCGTCACAACAGGTCAACCTACCGGAGCCGGACTCAGTTCCCGGACAGCCCTGGTCAGCTCTGGTTGAAGAATCCCTCCCGGGCGATCCGGGCCTTGTCCTCGGCCGTCACGTGGACGTTGGCCGGCGAGAGCAGGAAGACCTTGGTGGTGATCTTGTCGATCGCGCCGCGCAGACCGAAGATCAGCCCGGCGGCGAAGTCGACGAGCCGCTTCGCGTCGCCGTCGTCCATCTCGGTGAGGTTCATGATCACCGGCGTGCCGTCACGGAAGTACTCCCCGATGGCCCGGGCGTCGTTGTAGCTCTGCGGGTGCAGGGCGGTGATCCGGGTCTGGTCGGCGAGGAGCGCCGGGCAGGCGGGCGATGTTGGTCGCCGCTCGGCGATGCTCGCCACCGACCCGCCCCTCTCCGCGGCCGCGCTGGCACGGGCTCGCGCTGTGCGTCGTCGGTCGCGCTGCGTGCTCGTCGTAGTCACGCTCGGCGTACGCGATCCCCGCTCGACGTCGGCGTAGTCGTCGGCCTCGACGTAGTCGTCGTAGCGGTCCTCGCCCTCAACGAGGCCGAGGTAAACCATCGCCTTCCGCATCGCGCCGGCCATGCGCTCCCTTCCGGCTGTTCGTGACTTGTCTCGAGTCGGGGACGCCAACTGGCGACCCGTATCTCGACCCTAGCCGTGCGGGGGGCGCGAACCGAGGATTGCCGAGCCGACACGCACGTGTGTCGCGCCGTGCGCGATTGCCGCCTCGAGATCGCCACTCATGCCGGCCGAGATCCAGGTCGCGACGGGGTGTCGGCGTAGCGGCGCGGCGACGGTCGCCAGCCGCTCGAACGCCGGCGGCGGGGTCGGCACCTAGCGGCGCGACGGCCATCACGCCGGCCAGGCGCAGGCCTGCCGTCTGCGGCGACAAGGTCGGAAAGCGCGAGTACGTCGTCCGGCGTCGGCGCCGCCCGCGTCCCGCGGATCGATCGAGGCCGACCTGGACGAGAGCCGGCACCTGGCGGCCCGCGTCGACGGCGGCGCGACCGAGCGCCGCCACGACCCGGGGCGGTCGAGCGAGTGGACGACATCGGCGTAGCGCGCCACCGACCGGGCCTTGTTGGTCTGCAGCTGTCCGACGAAGTGCCACGTCAGGTCCAGGTCGCGGCACTCCGCGGCCTTGGCGGCGGCCTCCTGGTCGCGGTTCTCCCCGATGTCGCGGACGCCCAGCTCGGCCAGCAGCCGTACGTCGGACGCCGGGAAGGTCTTGGTCACGACGACCAAGCGTCACGTCCGCCGGGTCGCGACCGGCGCGCCGGCAGGCTGCGGCGACCCGGTCGCGCGCACGTCGAGGCCGTCGGCGAGCTCGCTCGCACGCGCGTCGGTCACGCGGTCACGTCCGGTGCCAGCCAGACGACGCCCGCCTGGCGCCCGGTGACCCCGTCGCGGCGGTAGGAGAAGAGCGACCGGTCCTCGTACGTGCAGCGGCCGCAGACCTCGGCGACCCGACGCCCGGTCGCGAGCGGCGCGCGAGACACCGGCGCGCAGGTCCAGGCCGGGTGTGCCGGCCCGTCGTCGTACGCGGTTCGCGGCACAACGGCGGCCACCTCGTCCTGCAACTCGGCGGGCACCTCGTAGCAGCGTCCCGCAGACGGAGGGCCGACGCGCGCGCTGATGTCGCCGCGACGGGCGCCGCAGCGCGGCATCGCGTCGAGCATGGCGGGCACGACGCCGCCGACGACGCCTTGTCGGCCGGCGTGGGCGGCGCCGACCACGCCGGCGCTCGCGTCGCTGAGAAGCACCGGGCACGCAGTCGGCGACCAGGACGACGAGGCCGAGCCCGGGGTCGGTCGTGACGACGGCGTCGACGCCGTCGACGCTCGTCCGGTCGGTGCCGTCCACGATGGCGACGTCGCGCTCCGTGCACCTGGTGCATCAACACCAGCCGGTCGGGCGGCAAGCCGCAGCGCGTCGCCAGTCGGCACGGTTCGGTCCACGATGGCCGCGGGATCGTCGCCGACTAGCGACCCGAGGTTGAGGCCGGCGTACGGCCGACGCTCACGCCGCCGTGCCGGCCGGTACACCGCGCCTTCGCGATCACGGCTCGACCCTGCCGGACGCGGACGCATGCGGCAGGCCGGTGCCGGGCACGGCTGCGAGTGTGCCGTGCCCGATCCCTGACCGCGCCATCGCGCGAGCGGCGTCGGTGACCTACTTGAGGAAGTCGGGGACGTCCAGGTCGTCGTCGGGGTCGTCGACGTAGCGCGGCGAGTGACTCAGTTGGCCATCGCCGGCTGCTCGGTGCGGACCGTAGCTGGCACGCGCCGGCTCGGCGTGCCTGGCCGTGACCGCCGCCGGCCGTCGGAAGAGTCCACCGGCGCTGCGTCGCAGCGGCGGTGCTCGCGGCGGCTGCGGCGGCGGGCACCGTTGCCCGCCGGCGACGAGCCGTTGCGACGAGGTGCCGCGAGCCGGTCGGCACGGCCGGAACAGCCGGCTCTGGGCGCCGCAGGCCGCCGAGGTCCCGCCGCTGTCGGCGTGGCGCTGTCGAAGCCGGCCGCGATGACCGTGACCCGCACCTCGTCGCCCAGCGCGTCGTCGATGACGGCGCCGAAGATGATGTTGGCCTCGGGGTGCGCGGACTGCGCGACCAGGTGGGCGGCCTCGTTGATCTCGAACAGGCCGAGGTCGGAGCCACCCTGGATCGACAGCAGCACGCCGTGCGCGCCGTCGATCGACGCCTCGAGCAGCGGCGAGGAGATCGCCATCTCGGCCGCCGCCACCGCGCGGTCGTCGCCGCGCGCGGAGCCGATGCCCATGAGCGCGGAGCCGGCGTTGCTCATGACGGACTTGACGTCGGCGAAGTCGAGGTTGATCAGGCCCGGGGTGGTGATCAGGTCGGTGATGCCCTGGACACCGGAGAGCAGCACCTGGTCGGCGCTCTTGAACGCATCGAGCACGCTGACCTGCCGGTCGCTGATCGACAGCAGCCGGTCGTTCGGGATGACGATCAGGGTGTCGACCTCCTCGCGGAGCGCCTCGATGCCGGCCTCGGCCTGCTGCGCGCGGCGGCGGCCCTCGAACATGAACGGCCGGGTGACGACACCGATCGTCAGCGCGCCGAGCGAGCGCGCGATGCGGGCGACGACGGGTGCGCCGCCGGTGCCGGTGCCGCCGCCCTCGCCCGCGGTGACGAAGACCATGTCGGCGCCCTTGAGCACCTCCTCGATCTCCTCCGCGTGGTCCTCGGCGGCCTTGCGGCCGACCTCGGGGTTGGCGCCGGCGCCGAGGCCGCGGGTGAGCTCGCGGCCGACGTCGAGCTTGACGTCGGCGTCGCTCATCAGCAGGGCCTGCGCGTCGGTGTTGATCGCGATGAACTCGACGCCCTTGAGCCCGACCTCGATCATGCGGTTGACGGCGTTGACACCGCCGCCGCCGATGCCGACGACCTTGATGACCGCGAGGTAGTTCTGCGGTGCTGCCACGACGCTCGCCTCTCGCTCGAGTCCTCGGTGCCTAGCCCGGGCCGAGGCCCGTGCCGGCAAGGGTGCGCCGGTGGTCCGACCGGACGCCTAACCCTCACCCTCAAGTAGAGGGTTATAGTTATGTCAACCTCGTGCTTGAGCTCAACGCTAGGGGCGAGCGTCAGCGCAGCGTCCGCGCAGCGACACGCCAGACGCTGCGACCAGTTGCCGGGCCGGCTCAGCCGGCGTGACGGCGGGCGCGTCCGGGGCACTGACGTCGTAGACGCTGCCCGGCTGTTCGAGCAGGCGGCGAGCACCTCGGCCTTGCGCTCGGACTGCTCGGCGCTCGCCCCAGCGCACCACGGCCCCGCTCGACGAGCGTGAGCCGACGCGTCCGGCGTCTCGGCGGTCACGGCCTGCCAGCTGTCCGCGGAGGTCGGCCGGCAGTGCGACGCAGCACGTCGACCGCGGCCGCACGCAGCGGGTCGTCACGCTCGCCGGGCTCAGGTCCAGCTCCGGGACGCCGGCCGGCTGGTCGTCGACGGCCTCGTAGACGACACCTTCGGCGTCGACGAGCTGCCACGGCCCTCCGCGAGCTGCAGCGCGGCGACGGGTGTGCGCCGCTCGACGTCGATACGAGCGTGCGGCCACGACCGGTCACCTCGACTCGGCGACCGGCGGCAGCTCGGCGACCCGGTCGGCGACGGCGCCGGTGTCGACGCGAGCAAGCGGCCGCCCTGGGCGCTGCGCCGCGAGCGAGCACAGCGTCCGACGGTCTCGGCGCACCGCTCACCCGCACGTCGTCGACCGCGAGCACGGCGACCAGCCCACCGCCAGCCGGCACCGCACAACCAGCCGACGACCAGCTGACGCCGACGACCCATCGCACGGTGAACCGGCGCCGCGCCCGCGGCGCTCGGCGAACCGCTCCTGCGACGTCGTCGACACCGTGGCGGTCCGCGCTCGGGGCGCGGTGCGTCGCGGCGCGGCCCGGGTCACTGCCGCGCCGCCGGGCGGCCGGCGAGCAGCTCGAGCACCTCGGGGCCGATCAGCGTGACGTCGCCGGCGCCGAGGGTGAGCACGAGGTCGCCGCGGCGCAGGCGCCGCGCGACCAGCTCGCGGCACCGCCGACCAGGACGGCTCGTAGACCACCTGCTCGGCCGGCAGCGGCACGGCGGCGGCGACCAGCGCGCCGGTGACGCCGGGCACCGGGTCCTCGCGCGCGGCGTAGACGTCCATCACCACGACCTCGTCGGCCAGCCCGAGCGCCGCGCCGAACTCCGCGCGAAGTCCGGGTGCGGCTGTAGAGGTGCGGCTGGAAGCACGGCGACGACGCGGCCCGTGCCGACGACCGTCGCGCGCGGCGGCCAGCACGGCCCGCAGCTCGGTCGGGTGGTGCGCGTAGTCGTCGTAGACGCGGACGCCGCGCGGCCGTCGCCCTTGAGCTCGAACCGCCGCCGGGTGCCGGTGAACCCGGCCAGGCCCTCGACGCAGGTCGGCGGCCGGCAAGCCCAAGCCCGGGCCCGGCGGCGAACGCCGCGGCGGCGTTGAGCGCGTTGTGCCGGCCCGGCAGCCGCAGCGTGACGCGAGCCCCAGCCGGCGGCCGACGCGGTCGACCACCTCGAAGCTGAGCCGCCGCCGTGCAGCGCCAGATCGACGACGCGGACGTCGGCGTCGTCGGCCGTCGCCGTAGGTGCGGACGTCGATGCCCTCGCGCCGCGGCCTGCGCGCCGAGCGCGCGCGCGCCGGGGTCGTCGGCGCAGGCGACCAGGAAGCCGCCCGGGCGACGCGTCGACGAAGCGCGCGAACGCCTGCTCGACCGCCTCGGCGGTGCCGTAGTGGTCGAGGTGGTCGGCCTCGACGTTGGTGACGATCGCGACCTGCGGGCGAGTAGAGCAGGAACGAGCCGTCGCTCTCGTCGGCCTCGGCGACGAAGAGGTCGCCGCGCCGTCGTGCGCGTTGGCGCCCGGACTCGTTGAGGTTGCCGCCGATCGCGAACGACGGGTCGGCGCCGCAGTGCTGCAGCGCGACCGTGAGCATCGACGTCGTCGTCGTCTTGCCGTGCGTGCCGGCGACCGCGACCGCGCGCCGGCCGGCCATCACGCGGCCAGCGCCGCGGCGCGCGGGCAGCACGCGCAGGCCGCGCCGGCGCGCCTCGACCAGCTCGGGGTTGTCGTCGCGGATCGCGGTGGAGACCACGACGGTGTCGGCGTCGGCGACGTGCGCCGGCGTCGTGCCCGACGTGCACGTCGCGCCGAGCGCCCGCAGCGCCGCCAGCGCGCGCGAGTCCTTGGCGTCGCTGCCGGAGACCGCGATGCCGCGGGCCAGCAGGATGCCGGGCGATGCCGGACATGCCGGCGCCGCCGATGCCGACGAAGTGCACCCGGCCGAGCTCGTCCGCCGGCCGGGATCGATGCGGGCAGCGGGACGCTCACCGTGCCCCGCCCCGGCGCCCGGCGGCCGCCTCACGCACCAGGTCCGCGAGCCGCTCGTCGGCGTCGCGCCGCCCGATGCGCGGCGGCGGCCTCGCCCATCGCGGCGAGCCGTCCGGGTCGGTGAGCAGCGCGGCAGCGGCTCGGCGCACCCAGTCGGCGGTGAGGTCCGCGTCGTCGACCAGCAGCCCGCCGCCGGCCTCGACCACCGGCTGCGCGTTCAGCCGCTGCTCGCCGTTGCCGATCGGCAGCGGCACGTAGACCGCCGGCAGGCCGACCGCGGCCAGCTCGGCGCACGGTCATCGCGCCGGCGCGGCAGACGCACGAGGTCGGCGGCGGCGTAGGCGAGGTCCATCCGGTCGACGAAGGCGACCGACGACGTACGGCGGCGTCGCCCGGCCGGCACGTCGGCGACGTCGACCGTCGTTGCCGCGGGCCGGCGACGTGCAGCACCTGGACGCCGGCGCGCGGAAGCGCGCGGCGCCGCGCCGGACACGCCTCGTTGAGCCGCTGCGCGCCCTGGCGAGCCGCCGGAGACCAGCAGCGTCGGCCGGTCGGGTCGAGCCCGAAGTGCGCCCGCGCCGCGGCCGCGCTGCGCGGCCCGGTCGAGGGTGGCGATCGCGCGGCGCAGCGGCATGCCCGACGTAGCGTGCGCGTGCGGCAGCGGCGTGCCGGGGTGGCGACCGCGACGTACGGCGTGAAGCGCGCGCCGAGCCGGTTGGCCAGGCCGGGCCGGGCGTTCGCCTCGTGCACGACGATCGGCACCCGGCGCCGGCGCGCGGCGAGGTAGGCCGGCAGCGCGACGTAGCCGCCGAAGCCGACGACGACGTCGGCCTCGATCGCGGTCGAGCACGTCGCGCGGCGGCGCGACCGCGCGCGCGCAGCCGGCCCGGCAGCGCAGCAGCTCGGGCGACGGGCGGCGCGGCAGCGGCACCGGCGGGATCAGCGCGAGGTCGTAGCCGCGCGCCGGGACGAGCCGGGTCTCGAGGCCCGCGCTCGGTGCCGAGCGCGGTGATCGCCGACGTCGGGTCGGCGCGGCGCAGGGCGTCGGCGAGGGCGAGCAGCGGGCTCGACGTGGCCCGCCGGTGCCGCCGCCGGCGAGGACGACGTCGGCACCGGCTCAGGCTTCCGCTCCGCTCGCGGACGCGGCCTCAGCGGCCGGACGGCGAACGCGCCGAGCAGGCTGCCGGCGTCGCGCCGCAGAGCGCCTCGGCCGCCCCGGGCTCGTGCCGGGCGAAGCGACAGCAGCATGCCGAGCGCGAGCATCGTCGGCAGCAGCGCCGAGCCGCCGTACGAGACCAGCGGCAGCGGGATGCCGGTGATCGGCAGCAGGCCGAGCACCGCGCCGATGTTGACCACCGCCTGCGACGGCGATCCAGGCGGTGACGCCGCGGCGGCGAGCCGGACGAACGGGTCCGTCGCGCGCGCATGGCGATCCGGAGCCCGGCGTAGCGCGAGCAGCGCCGAACAGCGCGAGCACCGCCGAGCGTGCCGACCAGGCCGAGCTCCTCGCCGATGATCGCGAAGATGAAGTCGGTGTGCGCCTCGGGCAGCGTGCCCCACTTCTCCCGGCTGCGCGCCGAGGCCCGACGCCCCACCAGCCGCCGGTGCGCGAGCGCGAGCATGCCGTGGCCGGCCTGGAAGCCCGGTGCCCTGCGGGTCGGCGAACGGGTCGCGTGAAGCCAGTCACGCCGGGCCATGCCGGTCGGCGTCGCTGGCCACGAAGCAGACGCAGCCGACGCGACCACGCCCGGCGAGCCGGCGACCGCGAACAGCCGCAGCGGCGCGCCCGACCACCCACAGCAGCGCCGAGGACGATCGCGATCAGGACCACGCGGTGCCGAGGTCGCTGCCCGAGCACGAGCAGCCACGACAGCAGCGCCGCCGACCGGGAGCAGCGGGACGAGCAGGTGCCGCCACTGGTCGAGCAGCTTGCGCTTGCGGGCGAGCAGGTCGGCGCCCCAGAGACCAGCGCGAGCTTGGCGAACTCGGACGGCTGCAGCCGGAACGGCCCGCCGAAGTCGATCCAGTTGCGGTTGCCGTTGACCTCGACGCCGCAGGCCGGGCACGTAGACCAGCACGAGCAGCACCACGACACGATGCCAGCGCCGGGTACGCCAGCCGCGCCAGCATCGCGCGGCGGGCAGCCGCGACGGCGACCAGCAGCGACGCGGCAGCCCGACGCCGACCCACATCAGCCTGCTTGCAGGAACGAGCGAGTACGATCGAGCCGTGCTGCGTCGCAGCGACACCACGCTCGACGCGGAGAAGACCATGACAGGCCGAGCCGAGCAGCAGCGCCGGCGGCGCCGAGCGAGAGGTAGTAGGACGCGAGCGGGCGGTCGAGCGCGCGGCGCGACCGGTCGGCGAGGGCCGGCCGGCACGAGGCCGCCTGCGTCGGCGTCACCGGCGCGTCCGACGGCGCCGGCGCGGCTCACCGCCGACGCCCTCGCGTCGCGGCATCGGTCACGAGCGCGCGCACCGCCGCGGCGAACGCGTCGCCGCGCGCGGCGTAGTCGCGAACATGTCCATCGACGCGCAGGCCGGCGCGAGCAGCACGGTGTCCCCGGGCCGCGCCAGGCGGCCGCGCTGCCCGCACGACGCGGTCCATCACCCCAGTGTCCGTGTCGGTCGACCTCGACCACCGGGACATCGGGCGCGTGTCGCGCCAGCGCCTCGGCGATCAGCGCCGCGGTCGCGCCGATCAGCACGACGCCGCGCAGCCGGTCGGCGCACCGCTGCGACCAGCTCGTCGAACGTCGCGCCCTTGGCGAGGCCGCCGGCGACCCAGACGACGTCGGCGTAGGCCGCGCAGCGACGCCGCCGCGGCGTGCGGGTTGGTGGCCTTGGAGTCGTCGACGTAGGCGACGCCGTCGACGCTCGCGACCGTCGGCGATGCGGTGCGGGTCGGGCCGGAACGCGCGCAGCCCGTCGCGGACGCGACCGGCGGCGACGCCGACGGCGCGGGCGAGGGCGGCGGCGGCGAGCGCGTTGGCGACGTTGTGCGGCGCCGGCGGCGGGTCGACGTCGGCCGACGCGTGGCGAGCTCGGCCGCCGCTGTCTGCCGCTCGGCGACGAACGCGCGGTCGACGAGGACGTCGTCGACCACGCCGAGCATGCCGACGCGCCGGCACGCCGAGGGTGAAGCCGATCGCGCGGCAGCCCTCCGCGACGTCGGCCTCGCGCACCAGCTCCTCGGTCACCGGGTCGTCGACGTTGTAGACGCAGGCGACCTCGGTGCCGCTCGTAGATCCGGCCCTTGTCCGCGGCGTACGCCTCCAACGAGCCGTGCCAGTCGAGGTGGTCCGGGGCGAGGTTGAGCACCGCGGCCGCGAGCGGCGCCATCGAGCGCGTCCAGTGCAGCTGGAAGCTGGACAGCTCGACCGCGAGGACGTCGTACGGCTCGGGTCGCAGCACCGCGTCGAGCAGCGGCGTGCCGACGTTGCCGCGCGCGACGGCGCGCAGCCCGGCCGCGGCAGGATCGAGGCGAGCATCCGACGGTCGTGGTCTTGCCGTTGGTGCCGGTGACGCACGAGCCAGGGCGCGGCGCTCCGGCCCGCGCAGCCGCCAGGCGAGCTCGACCTCGCCCCAGACCGGCACGCCGCGCGCGGCGGCCGCGACGAGCAGCGGGGCTGTCGGGGCGCCAGCCGGGCGAGGTGACGACGAGCTCGACGCCGTCGGCAAGGCTCGTCCGAGCGCGCCCGTGCCCGAGCCGGACCGTCGACGCCGAGGATCTCGCAGCACGCGTCGCGTGCTCGCGCGGCGTCGTCGGTGTCCCGCTCGTCGACGACGGTGACGCAGCGCCGAGGCGCAGCAAGGCGTCGGCCGCGGCGAACCCGAGACGCCGAGCCCGGCGACGACGACCGCGCGCCTGGTCCCATGGCGAGTCGCGGCGTCGCGGTCCGACCAGTCGAGCCGGTCACGTCACCGCGCGACCCACTCGGCGTAGAAGACGCCGAGCCCGAGCGGCCACGAACAGCCCGGCGATGATCCAGAACCGGATCACGATCGTGACCTCGCCCCAGCCCGACGAGCTCGAAGTGGTGCTGCAGCGGCGCCATCCGGAAGACCCGTTTGCCGGTCAGCCTTGAAGGAGCCGACCTGGAGGATCACCGACAGCGTGATGAGGACGAACAGGCCGCCGAGCAGGACGAGCAGCAGCTCGGTCCGGGTCGTGATCGCCAGGCCGGCGAGCGCGCCGCCGAGCGCGAGCGAGCCGGTGTCGCCCATGAAGATCTTGGCCGGCGAGGCGTTCCACCACAGGAAGCCGAAGCAGGCGCCCATCAGCGCGGCGGCCACGACGGCGAGGTCGAGCGGGTCGCGCACCTCGTAGCACTTCGGGTCCGGCGGTCGAACGCGCAGGTCTGGCCGAGCTGCCAGATGGCGATCAACGATGTACGGCGCCGAACACCATCACCGAGGCGCCGGTGGCCAGGCCGTCGAGGCCGTCGGTGAGGTTCACGCCGTTGGACGTGCCGGCGATCATGAGCAGCGCCCAGACCACGAACAGCAGCAGCGGGCCAGCACGATGTCGGTGTCCCGGATGAACGAGATCGCGGTCGGACGGCGGGCGTGAGGCCGCGGGCGTTCTCGAACTGCAGCGCGACAGCACGGCGAACACGATGGCGACGACGCCCTGGCCGACGAGCTTCGCCCGGCGCGCAGGCCGAGGCTGCGCTGCTTGGAGATCTTGATGTAGTCGTCGAGGAAGCCGACCGCGCCGAGCCCGGTCATCAGGAACAGCACGAG
Source organism: uncultured Actinomycetota bacterium (assembly GCA_963757805.1). Taxonomy (GTDB): domain Bacteria; phylum Actinomycetota; class Actinomycetes; order Jiangellales; family Jiangellaceae; genus CAVWSM01. Next base: position 452,706 of record CAVWSM010000006.1, read on the forward strand.
CAGGCCGCGACGCGGTCGGCGGCGTCAGCCGGGACCAGGTGCGCGACGACGTAGCCGACGAGCGTCGCACAGATGATGACCGCGCCGCCCATGGTCGGCGTGCCGCGCTTGGTGTGGTGCGAGGTCGGGCCGTCGTCGCGGATCAGCTGGCCGTAGCCCTGCCGGACCAGGACCGGATCGCCAGCGGCGTGCCGAACAACGCGACGAACAGCGCGACCGCGCCGGCGACCAGGACCTGCGCATCATCGGCGCGGCTCCTCCGCTGGCGCACCGCCGGCCGACGCAGCGCCTCGCCGACGCTGTCGCAGGCCGGCCGCCGCGGGACGCCTTCACCAGCACGACGTCGCCGGGCCGCAGCTCGCTGCCGCAGCAGCGCGAGGCGGCGTCGGCGTCGGGCACGCACACCGACTCCTCGCCCCACGAGCCCTCGTGCGCGGCGCCCATGTGCGACGGCTCGCGCGCCCTCCCCCACGACGACGAGCCGGGTGACGCCGAGCGACGGCGAGCCGGCCGATCGCGTCGTGCTCGTCGGTGCTCGCCGTCGCCGAGCTCGAGCATCTCGCCGAGCACCGCCCAGGTCCGCCGGCCACGCCCGAGCGCGACCAGCGCCTCGAGCGCGGCGCGCACGAGTCGGGGTTGGCGTTGTAGGCGTCGTTGACGACGGTGACGCCGTCGGGGCGCTCGTGGACCTCCATCCGCCAGCGGCGTCAGCGACGTCGCCGCCGGACAGCCCGGCCGCGACCTGCTCGATCGAGAGGCCGAGCGTCAGCGCGACGGCGGCGGCGGCGAGCGCGTTGCGCACGTGGTGCTCGCCGTACCAGCTGCAGCGACACGCGCGCCGGCCCGCCGGCGTCACGAGCAGCGAACGCGGGCCGGCCGCGCTCGTCGAGGCGCGACGTCGCTCGGCGCGCACGTCGGCGTGCACCGACTCGCCGAACATGACGACGGCCGCGTCCGTGCGCTCGGCCATCCGCGACGAGCGGGTCGTCGGCGTTGAGGACGGCGACTCCGCCGTCGCGCGCGGCAGCGCCTCGACGAGCTCGCCCTTGGCCGCGGCGATCGCCTCGCGGTCGCCGAACTCGCCGACGTGGGCGGTGCCGACGTTGAGCACGACGCCGATCCGCGGCGGCGCGATGCCGGCACAGGTAGGCGATGTGGCCACGCCGCGCGCGCCCATCTCGAGCGACGAGGTGCGGGTCGCGTCGTCGCCGGCAGCACGGTGAGCGGCAGCCCGATCTCGTTGTTGAACGACCCCGGCGGCGCGACGAGTCGGCCCGCGCCGCTGCAGCACCTGCGCGAGCAGGTCCTTGGTGCTGGTCTTGCCCTGCGACCCGGTGATGCCGACGACGATCGACTCGGGCAGCCGGTCGACGCACGGCCTGGGCGAGCCGCGCCGAGCGCGGCGCTGCGGATCGGCGCACCACCACCGCGGGCACGCCGACCGGCCGCGCGGCCAGCACCGCCACCGCGCCGGCCTCGACGGCCGCCGCCGCGAAGTCGTGCCCGTCGACGTGCTCGCCCGGCAGCGCGACGAAGAGCGCGCCGGCGCACGACCTGCCGCGAGTCGACGACGACGTCGGCCGGTGCACCGCTCGCTCCGGTCGCGGAATCGTCGAGCCGCCCGCCGGTGGCCGTCGGCGACCTCGGCCAGCGTCAGCGCGATCACGCGGCCGCCCCCGCGCGGTCATCGTCGAGCGCCGCTCGCAGCTCGATCCGGTCGTCGAAGGGGTGCACGACGCCCGCGATCTCCTGTCCCTGCTCGTGTCCCTTGCCGGCGACGACGACGGTGTCGCCCGGCCGCGCCAGCTCGACGGCCGCGCGCGATTGCCGCGCGCCGGTCGCCGACCTCGCGGACCTCGGCGCGTACGTCGTCCGGCGACGCCGCTGCGCGCCGGCGAGCATGGCGGCGCGGATCTGCCGCCGGGTCCTCGGAGCGCGGGTTGTCGTCGGTCACCACCACGACGTCGGCGTGCCGCGCGGCGCTCGGCGCCCATCAGCGGACGCTTGCCGGGGTCGCGGTCGCCGCCGGCTCCGAGCACCGCGATGACCCGTCCTCGCGCGTGGCGCGCAGCGCCTCCAGCGCCGTGCGCACGGCGTCGGGGGTGTGCGCGTAGTCGACGATCGCCAGCGGCGCGTCAGCATGGGTCGACGCACGGGCTCCATCCGTCCTGGCGGGCCACCGCAGTGCGCCAGGCCCGCAGCGCCAGCTGCGCGTCGATGCCGGCCTGCACGGCCATGAGGGTGGCCAGCGCGGCGTTGGCGACGTTGAACTCGCCGGCCAGCGGCGACGTCGCACGGTACGTCGTGCCATCGCGGTGCCGTGAGCGAGAACCGGTGAACGCGCTACCGGCGCCGCGTCGACCTCGCGGTCGTGCACGCGCCAGTCGGCCTCGACGTCGTCGCGCGTCGTGAGCGTGGTGACGGGGACCTCGCGACTCGTCGGCGAGCCGGCGGCCATAGTCGTCGTCGACACAGATGACGCCGCGGCGGGCGTAGGCGGGCGTGAACAGCCGCGCCTTGGCCGCGAAGTAGTCCTCCATGTCGGCGTGGAAGTCGAGGTGGTCCTGCGACAGGTTGGTGAAGCCGACGACGTCGTAGACGATGCCCTCGACGCGGCCGAGCGCGAGGGCGTGGCTGGACACCTCCATGGCGCACGCGCGCAGCCCATGCTCGACCATCACCGCCAGGAGCGCCTGCAGGTCGGGGGCCTCCGGTGTCGTACGCACGCTCTTGAACCGCTCGTCCGCCGATCCGCGTCTCGACCGTGCCGATCAGGCCGGCGTCGCCGTAGGCCTGCTCGCAGCACCGGCGGCGAGCAGGTAGGACGTGGTCGTCTTGCCGTTGGTGCCGGTGACGCCGAGCATCAACAGCTCGCGCGACGGCTCGCCGTAGACCCAGCGACGAGACGCGTCCCAGTGCCTCGCGTACGTCGTCGACGACGACCACTGGCAGCCCGGCGGACACGGCCAGCTCCTCCCCCGCCGCATCGGTCAGCACCGCGGTCGCACCACGGTCGGCCGCCCGAGGGGCGAACTGCGCTCCGTGTGCGCGGGCGCCGGGCAGTGCCGCGTAGAGATCACCGGGCTGCACCGTCGTCGGAGCTGAGGGACACCCCGGTGACTTCGACGTCCGAGGCCACCTCGGGTGGGAGGGTGCGGGCGGTACGGTCAAGCGCCGCGACTCCCGAGAGGGGTCGCGGCGCCACGTGCTTAGGGCGCAGGCCGGACAGTTCGGGCACGGCCGTGAGGCTACCGGTCACCCCGGGGTGAGCTTGACCTGCGGGGGCTCGGTCCCGCTCGGCGGCACCGCGAGCTTCTGCAGCGCGAACGACGTCAGGTCGGCGAACACCGGCCCGGCCAGCGCCGCACCGCCGCTGCCGTTTCGCGGATTCTGGATCGACACGGCGACCACGATCTGCGGGTCGTCCGCCGGCGCGAAGCCCATGAAGGAGGACGTGTAGCTGTCGTACGTGCCCGACGTGCCCACCCGCTGCGCCGTACCCGACTTGCCGGCCAGCCGGTAGCCGGGGACCTCGACGCGCTTGCCGGTGCCGCCCGGGCTCATGACACCTTCCATGAGATAGGTCACCGAGGCAGCGGTGTCCTCGCTGACGACGCGCAGCGGCTCCCCTTGGCGCGGCGTGCTGACCGTCCCGTCGGGGGCGGTGACCTCCTTGACCAGGGCGGGCGGCACTCGTACGCCGCCGTTGGCGATCGTCTGGTACGCCGAGGCCATCTGCACGATGTTGACGGCGAGGCCCTGGCCGAAGGAGACCGTGTCGCGGGTGAGGTCCTCCCACACCTCGGCACCGAGGTTGCCCGCCGTCTCTCCGGGCAGTCCCAGGTCGAGCGGCTGGCCGAGGCCGAACCGTACGAGGTAGTCGCGTAGCGCGGCCTTGTCCATCCGCTCGGTGGCGAGCATGGTGCCGACGTTGCTCGACTCCGCGATGATCCCCGCGAACGTGAGCAGCTCGGTGGGGTGGCTCGAGTGGTCGTGGATCGTCTCCCCGCTGCGGACGAGCGAGTCCGGCACGGTGAAGGCAGTGTCGACGGTGACCGACCCGGAGTCGAGCAGCGCCGCGGCGGTGAGCACCTTCTGCACCGAGCCGGGCTCGTACGACTCCTCGACCGCTTTGTTGCCCCGGTCGTCGCGCTCGGTCGCCGCAGGGTCGTTGGGGTCGACGGTGGGAGTGCACGCCATCGCGAGGATCTCGGCGGTCTTCGCGTGCATGATCGACCGCGCAGCCCGAGGCTGCGGCGGCCTCGGCGACCTTGGCGCCGACGACCTGCTCCGCGTACCACTGCAGGTCGCGGTCGATCGTCAGCGAGACGTCCGAGCCGCTGGTCGGTGACTCCTCGCGCGCCGACGATGTCGGGATCGCGGCGCCGCTGGGCGCCTCCCAGTAGGTGCGCTGCCCGGGCGTTCCGGCAAGCACGGTGTCGTACCCCTGCTCGATGCCGAACAGGCCTTGGTTGTCGACGCCGGCGAAGCCGACGATGTTGCCAGCGACGCTGTCGGAGGGGTACGTGCGGTGGCTCACGCGCTCGGTGTAGACGCCTGGGATCTCGGCGTCCTTGACCCTTCCGGCCGTCTCGGGGCTGACCTGGCGGACGAGGTAGGCGTAGCGCTTCGTGCCGATCAGCTTGCTCTGCAGGTCTGCGCGATCCATGTCGAGGAGGGGCGCGAGCTTGCGCGCGGCGGTTGCCGGCGACGACTCCTGCCGGAGGTAGCGCTGGTCGACGACGACGTCGTACGCGTCGACGCTCTGGGCAAGAGCCACGCCGTTGCGGTCGCGGATCTCGCCGCGCGAGGCGGGCAGGGCGACGGTGCGGACCCGCTCTCCGGCGGCGGCTTGGGCGTACGCGCTTGCCTCGATGCCCTGCAGCTGCACCAGCCGTCCACCGAACAGCGAGAACAGGACGCAGACGACAATGAAGGCGATCGACAGGCGGCGACGTGGGTCGCCGAGCCGGAGCACCCTGCGCGGCTTGCGGCGGCGCTGTGGTGGGCGCGGGCGGCTGCGCGGCGGCGCTGGGCGGGCGGCGCGGCGTTGCGGCGTGGCGCGGGCACGGCGTTGTGGCCGAGCGCTGGTACGGCTCGGCTCGTACGGCGAGGCTCGGTGCGTCGCGGTTCGCCGCGACGCGCCTCGGCTCGGCGAGCATCGGCACGGCGCGCCTCCACCCGGCGCGCCTCGGCTCGGCGTGGGTCGGCCCGGCGGTCCCGATCGCGGGGATCGCCGCCGCGTCGCGCCGTCACTCCGGGGTCCCTTCCGGCAGGGTGCCGAGCACGGCGCCGTCGGACAGCCGAAGGAACAGCGGCGTCGGGTTCGGCACCATTCCATAACCGCGGGCTCGGTCCGCGAGTGTCCCGGGTGCCTCGAGCTCGTCGATGGTCTGCGCGAGCGACGCCTGCCGCTCGCGCAGCTGCTGGTTCTCGCTCTCGAGCCTGTTCTGCTCCAGCGCGCCCTGCTGCAGATGCGTGTTGATGGCGAGCAGCCCGACGAGGCCCAGCCCGGCGATCACCAGGACCAGGACGGCGAACGGGGTTTTGGCTGCCCGGCGCACCGGTCGCGGAACGAGCGAGAGCCGCGGCCGGGATGGGCGCGACTTCGGCGCCGGGCTGCGGGCCGGGGCAACCGGGGTGGGATCGGGGCTCGGCTGGCTGAGCGCGCTCACGCCGCCTCCCGCACCCGTTCGGCCGCCCGCAGCCGGGCCGACGCGGCCCGCGGGTTGGCTTCGATCTCCGCCTCGGAGGGCTTCTCTGCACCACGCGTGAGAAGCCGCAACGTCGCCTCGTGCCCCGGCAGCTCGACCGGGAGCCCGGCCGGAGTGCGGCTCGTCGCGCCTTCAGCGAGGACGCGCTTCACGACGCGGTCTTCCAGCGACTGGTACGCGAGGACGACGATGCGCCCACCCACCGCCAGGGACGCGACCGCGCGCGGCACCGCGTTCTCGAGCACTGCGAGCTCACGGTTGACCTCGATGCGGAGCGCCTGGAAGGTGCGCTTCGCCGGGTGCCCGCCGGTGCGCCGGCTCGCGGCCGGGATCGCGGCGTACAGCAGCTCCACCAGCCGGGCGCTTGACGCGAACGGCTGCCGCTGCCGCTCCCGTACGACTGTTGCGGCGATCTTGCGCGCGAACCGCTCCTCGCCGTAGTCGCGCAACACCCGAGTCAAGTCGTCGATCGAGTAGGTGTTGAGCACCTCGGCCGCAGTCAGGCCGGCAGTCGGATCCATGCGCATGTCGAGCGGTGCATCCTGCGCGTACGCGAAGCCGCGCTCGCGCGCGTCGAGCTGCAGCGAGGACACGCCGAGGTCGAAGAGGATCCCGTGTACGAAGCGCAGGCCTAGCCGCGACAGCACATCGGGCAGCTCGTCATAGACGGCGTGTACGAGGGTGGCCCGGTCCCCATAGCGGCGCAAGCCGCTCCCCCGCGATCTGCAACGCCTGCGGGTCGCGGTCGAGACCGACCAGGCGCACGGCGGGGTGCTGCTCGAGGAGCGCGGCGCTGTGCCCGCCCAAGCCGAGGGTGGCGTCGACGACGATCGCGCCCTCCCGCTGCAGCGGCGGGGCAAGCAGCTCGAGCACGCGATCGAGAAAGACCGGGACGTGCAGCTCGTCACTCATGCCGCACCAGCCGCCCAGGCGCCCCCCAGCGCCGGACGCATTGCGGCCGCCATCGTGCCCGACGCGGCGCGTCCACCCGCCTTTGGTCGCGCTCGCCTCCACACCAAAGAACGGTGCGTCGGCTCGCCGCTCCATCGTGCATCTGTCCCTCGACCCCCGTGTGCCGGGCGGTTGCCCGGTTCCGTACCTGGTAACGCGGTGTCCCGTGGGACGTACGGCAAGGTCCCCGCCCGCTCGCACCCCTGCTGTGTCGCCGTTTTCTGGCGCCGGGGAAGGTGCGCCAGAGAACAGGTCCGCGCGGGTGGAGACCTCGCCGTACGTATCTCCGGGTCGGTCAGAGCAGCCCTGGCAGCACCTCCTCGGACACATCGGCGAACACGGGCTCCTTCTCGGCCTGGTATGTCGCCCAGGCCTGCGGGTCCCAGAGCTCGACGCGGGTCATCGCGCCGACGACGACGCATTCCTTCTGCAGTCCGGCGTAGTCGCGGAGCGTCGCCGGCACAGTGACACGGCCCTGCTTGTCGAGCGTCTCGTCGCTCGCGCCGGCGAACAGCATCCGCAGGAAGTCACGTGCCCCGCGGTTGGTCAGCGGTGCGTTGCGGAACTGCTCGGTGAAGCGGAGGAACTCGTCGCGCGGCCACACGTACAGGCAGCGCTCCTGTCCTCTCGTGATCACGACGCCCTCCGCCAGCTCGTCCCGGAACTTGGCCGGCAGGAAGATCCGGCCTTTCTCGTCGAGACGTGGGCTGTGGGTGCCGAGAAGCACGCCCGCCACCCCCAGTCACCGACGATCTCGCTCCATTTCGCTCCACCGTACCCCACTCTCCACCCTCGTCAACTCAAATCGCTCCCCTTTGGGGCCGACCGCGCAATCCGAAAGACGCAGCGAACCAGTAGTCATGAGAGGAACCGCCCACCCAACCCAGGGCGTTGATCAGGCGTTGACTAAGCCGAGGGGGCCGTCACAGTGGAGAATCTGGTCCAGGCACACTCGGGCGGGGTAGGTTCCCGACACGGAGTCCGCAGGGTTGCGCGGGGTTGACCAGGGAGGGCGTGTGAGTTCGCAAGCACAATCGTTCGGACCCGGCGGGTGGCGGTCGGCACCCGCACAGGTGCCGAGCCTGGCCGATCTGACCGACACCGTCGGGCGCATCCAGGCATCGATCGAGTCAGTCATCGAGGGCAAGCCAGAAGCTGTCCGCATGGCCATCACGGTGCTCCTCGCCGAGGGGCACCTTCTTATTGAGGACGTCCCAGGCGTCGGCAAGACGATGCTCGCCAAGGCGTTGGCGCGATCGCTCGACGCGTCCGTGCACCGCATCCAGTTCACGCCGGACCTGATGCCGAGCGACATCACTGGTGTGACGGTCTACAACCAGGAACAGCGGGAGTTCGAGTTCAAGCCCGGCGGCATCTTTGCCAACGTCGTCGTCGGCGACGAGATCAACCGAGCGTCGCCCAAGACGCAGTCCGCTCTCCTCGAGTGCATGGAGGAGCGGCAGGTCACGGTCGACGGCCACACCTACCCGCTGACCCCGCCGTTCATGGTTGTCGCGACGCAGAACCCGATCGAGATGGAGGGCACCTACCCCCTCCCCGAGGCGCAGCGCGACCGGTTCATGATCCGGCTGTCCATGGGCTACCCGTCGCCCGACTCCGAGATCGACATGCTCGAGACGCACGGGCACAGCAGCGTCATCGACCGGCTCAAGCCGGTGACCGATGGCGCCCGTGTTGCCGAGCTGACCCTGACCGTGCAGTCGGTCTTCGTCTCCCCTGCCGTGAAGCAGTACGTCGTCGACGTCGTCGGCGCGACCCGCCAGTCGCCCGAGCTGCGGCTCGGTGCATCGCCACGCGCGGCGCTGCACCTGGTCCGCGCCTCGCGGGCGTGGGCGGCGCTGTCGGGCCGCGAGTACGTCCTGCCCGACGACGTGCAGCAGCTCGCTGCGCCGGTGCTGGCCCACCGGTTGCTGCCGACCGCCGAAGCACAGATCAGCCGGCGCGTCGCCGACGACATCGTTAACGAGATCATCGCCCGCGTGCCGGTCCCGGACTACCGCGCGGGTGCTCAGCGGGTCCCCGGCCCGTGAACCTGTCGGCGTGGTTGTCCGCCCTCACGATTCGAGGAAAGGCCTTCCTCGCTGGGGGAGTCGCCGCGTTCCTGCTGGCCTCGGCCGTCGGGCAGCGTGACCTGCTGCGCGTGGCGCTCCTGCTGCTGGCGCTGCCGGTGTTCAGCCTGCTCGCGGTGCTGCGCAGCCGCGTACGACTGTCGGCGCGGCGCAGCATCGAGCCGCACCGCGTGCCCGTCGGACGGCCGGCCACGGTCAAGCTCGCGCTGGCCAACCTCGCCCGCATGCCGTCCGGGGTGCTGCTGGTGCAGGACGAGCTTCCGTACTCACTCGGTAGTCGTCCGCGGTTCGTGATCGACGACGTCTGGTCGCGTTGGCACCGCGAAGTCACCTACTCCGTGCGCTCTGACTCGCGCGGGCACTACACCGTAGGGCCGTTGTCGGTGCGTGTCACCGACCCGTTCGGGCTGGTCGAGCTGCGGCGCAGCTTCACCGCCACCGAAACACTCGTCGTCACGCCCGAGGTGTCCTCGCTGCCCCACGTACGGCTGCCAGGAGAGTGGAGCGGCAGCGGCGAGACCCGCCCGCGGTCGATCGCGTCGGCCGGTGAGGACGACGTCACCGTACGCAGCTATTTCCAGGGCGACGACATGCGCCGGGTGCACTGGCGATCGACCGCGCACCACGGGGAACTTATGGTGCGGCGGGAGGAGCAGCCATGGCAGAGCCGTTGCTCGGTGCTGCTCGACACCCGAGTCGCGGGGCACGTGGGCCAGGGACCGCAGTCGTCGTTTGAATGGGCCGTCCGGGCCGCCGCCTCGATCTCCACCCACCTGCTGGCCCGCGGCTACGCGCTGCGCCTGGTGACGGGTCAAGGTGGTGTCGTCAGCGGCACCTGGCACGACGTCAGCAGCGGGCCCGGCGCTGCGGAGGGCGTCATCCTCGACGCGCTCGCGGTGGCTGTCACGTCGCCTGGTTCATCGGTTGCACGGTTCCCGGCGACGCTGGCCGGCGCCGAGTCCGCGTCCGGGCTCATCGTCGGCGTCTTCGGGCACCTGACGGCAGCCGAAGCCGAGCAAGTGGTCCGGGTCCGCACCGGCGGCACGCCCGCGATCGCCGTAGTACTTGACGTGACGAGCTGGACCGGGCCGGACGGGCGTCGCGCGGCAGAGCGTGACGAGGCCGTCGCCCGACTCCACAACGCAGGCTGGCGGGTGACGACAGCCGTGCGCGACGAGCCCATTGCCCGGGTCTGGCAGCGGCTGGCTATCGGCGCCAGCGCGGCCGCCTCCCCCAAGCCGGTCACGGTGGATGGTGCAGCATGACGCCGACGGGCAGGCTCAGCGTCGCAGGTGGGCTTCGCCACAGCAGCGGCAAGCGTGTCGTTGATGGCCGTCACGGGTCCCGACTCGTGGATTCCGGCGGCGATCGTGGGCATCGCGGTGGTCGTGCTCGTCGGGCGCTTGCTTGAGCGGTGGCGCGCTCCCGTACTTGCAGTGCCCCTGGCGCAGCTGCTCGCCGGCGCCTGGTGGTTGATGATCGCGACTGCCGGGCAGAACGCCTTCCTGCGCGTCATCCCGACTCCGACCGCGATCGGCGACCTCGGCGACGTCCTGCGAGGTGGCCTCGACGCGGTCAGCCAGTACGCCGCGCCCACCCCCGCCAACGCGGGGATCAATGCGCTCTGCATCGCCGGCGTGATCATCGTCGCGCTGCTCGTTGACTTGTGGGCGACACAGCTACGGCTGGCGCCGCTCGCTGGCGTCCCACTTGTCGCGATCTACACAGTGGCCGCGGCGGTGGTTTCTGGTGGTGCGCCATGGTTCGCCTTCGTGGTGATGGCCGTCGGCTACCTTGCGCTGCTAGTGGCCGATGGGCGCGTACGCGTGATGCTGTGGGGTCGGCACGTCACATCCTCGCGGCGGTCCACCGGATCGGAGACGTCCACCCTCATCCGCAGCGGAGAGCGCGTTGGGGCGGCCGCGGTGACGTTCGCCGTCGCGGTGCCGCTCGTCCTGCCGGCGCTTTCCGAGGGTCTGCTCAACCAGAACACGTTCGGTCGCGGTGGCGGCAGCGGAAGGACGATCACCACCGACAACCCGATGGTCGACCTCATGCGAGACCTCACCCAGCGGAGTGACGAGGACATCCTGACGTTCACGACCTCAGCTTCAACACCGGAATACATCAAGGTCGCGACGCTCGACGAGTTCGACGGCGAGCGGTGGCAGTCGTCAAGCCGGCCGGTTCCCGAGTCGACGCGGGTCTCCGAAGGGCCGCTGCCGTCACCGCCAGGCCTGAGCGCCGCGATCGACACCGAGCCCGTGGAATACAGCATCGACGTTTCGGAGGACTTCAAGACAACCTGGTTGCCGCTGCCCTACCCCGCGTCGGAGATCGACATCGACGGCGACTGGCGCTTCGACGCGTCGACGCTCGATGTCGTCGCGAGCGACGGCGACACCCGTGGCGTGTCCTACGACGTCACCAGCCTGCGGGTCAACCCCACGGCAGCGCAGTTGCGCGACTCCGTCCCCGAGCAATCGACACAGCGCTTGGTCGAGCTGCCGCCGGAGGACTTCCCCGACGAGATCACCACTCTTGCGCGGGCCTGGACACAGGGTGCGACCAACGACTTCGAGCGAGCATCGATGCTGCAGCGGTACTTCCGGGACAACTTCGAGTACTCGCTGGCCCGCGATCCCGGCAACTCAGCCGACGCGCTGCTCGACTTCATCAACGACCAGTCCGGCTATTGCGAGCAGTTCGCGGCCACCATGGCGATCATGGCGCGCGCGCTTGAGATCCCGGCCCGTGTTGCGGTGGGATTCCTGCCCAACGATCAACAGAACAGCGACGGTACGTGGGTCGTGACCGGTCAGGACGCGCACGCCTGGCCGGAGCTGTTCTTCACCCGAGTCGGCTGGGTACGGTTCGAGCCGACCCCGAGCCTGCGCACTGGGCCGGCCCCGGCCTGGACGATCCCCCAGACCTCGGCGGGCCAGCCAAACATTCCGACTCCCTCTGACCAGCAGCCCGAGACGACCCCGCAGGACTCAGCGGTCGATCCGCTGGACGAGCAGGCCATCCCCGGAGGCGCTGACGCGGGTGCGCGTGACCTTCCGTGGGGCTGGATCATCACCGGAGCGGCGGCGCTGCTTTCGTTGGCCATCCCCGCGGTGACGGCTGTGGTGAGCCGGCGCACCCGCTGGCGGCGAGCCAAGGGCGACCCGGTCCTCGAGGCGGAGGCAGCCTGGCAGGACCTGCGCGAGACCACCCGCGACGTCGGGCTGCCCTGGGACCCCGCGGCAACGCCACGGGTGGCTGCCCGGCGGCTGCGCGTCGACGCCGGACTCAGCTCAGAGCAGGGTGACCTCGTCGGGCACGTTGCCACCCTGGCGGAGCGGGCACGGTATGCACCGCATCCGCCCGACACCGACGGGTTGCGCGAGGACAGCACCATGCTGCGGCAGATGCTGCTCGGCTCGGTCTCACGGTGGCGGCGGCTGCGGGCCCAGGCCTGGCCGGCCGCGACGCATGAGCTGTTCACCCGGGTGAGTGACCGGATGGCGGACGCTTTCGACTGGCTGGACGCCACCGGTGGCCGGATCCGGCGCGGGCTGACGGGTTGGATGCACCGCAGCGGTCGCTGAGCTGTGCGGCGGCTGCCGCCAGGATCGTCGTGGTATTGGCGCAGGGCCGCCCTCTGTCAAACCCGATTGGCGCAGGGGCACCCTCTGACGAACTGATTGGCGCAGGGCCGCCCTCAGCCAATCGCGGTTGGCGCAGGCCACCCACAGTCGGTGGCCGGTGTCCGCGGGAGTTGTGCCTCTGGTCTAGCGGCCCGGGTCCTCGCGACGGCGGCGCCAGCGTTCTTCCATGCGCTGCATGAACGAGGCGCGGTTGTTGCGGCGCGCGCGCTTGGTGGTTCCAGCTGGGGCCACGGGCATCGGCGTCCCGTCGGCATTGGTGGGCACGCGGCGCCAGCTCATCACGGCGTACCACGCCGATGTCAGCATGACGACGAAGCCGGCCACGCTCAGCGGCACGATCGGGATGATCGCCCCGGTCATGAGCATGGCGACACCGATGACGAAGACGAACCCTGCGACGACGGCGCGACGACGGTAGCGAGCGCGCAGGTCGGCACCCCGCATGGCCGAGGCAAACTTTGGGTCCTCGGCATAGAGGGCTCGCTCCATCTGCTCGAGCAAGCGTTGTTCGTGCTCGGAGAGAGGCACCTGATCCCTCCAACCACACTGGACGACGAGGTGGCGCTCCCTCAAGCATATGCATCTGCGCGGTGCCGCGATACCCGGGCAGCACTGTTGCCCAGATCACCATTCCCGCAGGCCGGCCGGACATTTCTTGCCCGGGCTACGGTGAGTGGCGGCGCCGCTCGTCCGTGAGCAGTGCCGCAGGCCGTACGACACCTGGGCCGAACCGCAGTGCAGCCCGGTCGACGGCACGCTCAGCCTCGCGCCAGCCGTGCTCTGGCTCGTCGAACGCAAGCTGCCGCGGCTGGCTGTCAGTCGGGCACAACTCGCTCACCCGGACGCCCACGAGTCGCAGTCGCGCGCGCTGCAGTCCGAGGGCGGCGAAGAGCTCGGCAGCCATTGCATAGACGTCCTGGGCGACATCGGTGGGGTCGCGCATCGTGCGTGACCGGGTGATCGTCGTGAAGTCGGCGAACCGCACTGTGATGGTGACCGTGCGCCCCTGGAACCCGGCCGCCCGCATCCGCGTGGTGACCTTGGTGGCCAGGCGCAGCAACTCTCGGCGGACCACGACCGGATCGTCGACGTCGCGTGCGAAGGTTTCCTGCGCACCGACTGAACGCTCCCGCGCCGCCGACACCACCGCTCGCTCGTCGCGTCCCCAAGCGAGGGCGGACAGGTGGGTGCCGAGCGCGTTGCCGAACGCCCGGACCAGCGTCTCGGCCGGAGTGTGCGCGATGTCAGCGACGGTGTGCAGCCCCAGCCGTACGAGCTGTTCCTCGGTCTTGTCACCCACTCCCCACAGCGCGCCCACCGGAAGCCGGTGCAGAAAGGGCACCACCTCCCGACCTGGGACAACCAGGATGCCGTCGGGCTTGCACCGACCCGAGGCAAGCTTGGCCACGAACTTCGTCGGCGCCACCCCCACCGAACAGGTGATGCCCTGCTCGTCGTGGACGCGGGCCCGGATCAGCTCGGCGATCGCCGCGGGCGTGCCGAGCCGTCGGCTGGCGCCCGTGACGTCGAGGAAGGCCTCATCCATCGAGAGCGGCTCCACCTGGGGAGTCGCGTCGTCGAAGATCGCCCGGACACCGGCGGACACCTGGGTGTAGGCCTCGAACTGCGGCGGGACCATGACCAGGTCGCGACAGAGCCGCCGGGCGCGGGTGACAGGCATGGCCGCGTGGATGCCGAAGCGCCGGGCTTCGTAGGTTGCCGAGAGCACAACCCCCCGCTGGCCACCGCCGACGGCCATCGGCTTGCCACGGAGCTCCGGCCGGTCACGCAGCTCGACCGAGGCGAAGAAGGCGTCCATGTCGACATGCAGGATCGTGCAGCCGGTGTCGTCGACGGTCGGGCCGGCGACTTGTGCAGTTGCGAGCTGTCTGGTGGCCCGGCTCATCGCGGGCCTCCCAGGGCGCGGACCTTGAGGCGCTCGGGGGGCGGAAGCACCCCGGATGTCTCAAGATCCCGAGGGCCGCGAGGCTCAGGGCTCGCGGGAGGCGAGCACGTGCAGCGCCGCGGCGACGCCGACGAGCGCCGGGTTGCTGCTCGCGGCTGCCTCCAGCGCCAGGAGGGCCTCAGCGGCACGTGGCTCGGAGTCGAGTAGCGCCCCCGGGACGAGATCGGTGAACACCCGGACACCGGCGACCTCTCGGATCTGCAGGCCGTTGCCGGCAAGGAGCTGTGTGATCGACTGGCTGTCGTACCGCCGCGGCATCGGGTCATGCTCTCCCCATCGCCCGTCGGGGTCGGTGAGGGCATGGTGGGCCTGGTCGAAGTGACCGGCCACGGCTCGAGCCAGCACGACCGCGATGCGTTGGGCGACGAGGACGCTGGCCAGACCGCCGGGCCGCAGCGCAGCGACCACTCCCTTGGTGGCGGCTTGCGGGTCGTCGACGTACTCCAGCACGCCATGGCAGAGGACCACATCGGCACTCTCCGGACCGGCCACCTCGAGCAGCCCGCCGATGTCCCCCTGCACCCCGCGCACCCGGTCGGTGACGCCGACCTCGGCGCTGCGGCGGTCGAGTGCGGCCAGGGCATCGGGGCTCGGGTCGACGACGGTGACACGGTGCCCGCGCTCGGCGAGCGGGACGGCGAACCCTCCTGTGCCGCCGCCGGCGTCGAGGATCTCGAGCGTCCCACGACCCAGCGCCTGGATGTGCGCATCGAGCGCGCGGGACAGCTGGTCCCAGGCGATGGCAGTGCGCAACGGGCGACGAGGGCGGTCGGCCACAGATGATCTCCTCGCCGTGGAGGTGCGGACGTGGCCAACCCTAGAGGTGCCGGCTGCTGCAATGACCACCACCAGCCGTGTCGATGCTGGTGGTCGCGCTCCCCTCCGCACCAAAGAACGGTGCGTCGGCTCGCCGCTCCGCGATCACGGTCAGTTGTCATCCGCCCGAGCTCCCCGGGCTGGAGTGCCAGAGCTTGCGCGGTGCCTTCTTGACGTCGTCGCCGGGTGGTTTGAGGTCGGCGTAGGGCGACTGGCGGAAACCACTGGGGTGGACAAGCACCCGACGGCGGCCCATGCCACCCGCGGTCGGCCCGGCACCGGTGTCGTCGGGGTCGGCACTGCCGTGCACGGAGGCACGTGACGGACCTCCAGCGGCAGTGCCGGCGCCGAGGCCGACGGGCGGAGCAGTCATCACCGGGCGGGTGGACCGGCTTTCCGCCATGCCCGACACTGCCTCCGCGGAGAACTCCCCCGGCTTGTCCATGAGCGCCTCCACCGCCGCCGGGCCCCTTTCGCGCCAGGCGTCGTACAGCGCGGTCAGCTCCCAGCACCCGGTCGCCCGCAGCGATACCCCGCGCGGCCCGGTCCGCCGCAGGATGCCGCGGACGACGAGCAGCCAGGAGTGGAACAACGTCCCGGCATAGGGCCCCTGTGCGTCCTCGAAGAACGTCGCATCGACCGGCCCGGTGGAGTCGTCGAGGGTCAGGAAGATCACCCGCCGCCCGGACCGTACGGGTGGAGTCTGCGTAGCGACCTTGATGCCGGCCACGAGCAGCTCGGACTGCGACCGACGACGCATTAGGTCACGCGAGCGGGTGATGCCGAGCGCATCGAGGAACTCGGTGTAGAAGTCGACGACGTGCCGGCTTGCATCCAGCCCGAGCACCTCGAGCTCGGCGCGGACGATCTCGGGACCGGTCATCTCGGGCAGCCCAGTCGCCCGCTCGATGGGAGCATCGCCGAGATCGAACGCAAGCTGCGCTGGCGGACTGGCTGCGGCAACTGGCGAGTTGGCTGTGGCCATCGATTGGTCGCTCGATCCCGGTATGGGGATTCGGCCGGCTGACCTCTTCACGGGGCTGCGCCCCTTGGTGCTCCGTCGGACGGCACGACCCCAACGGTCGAGGTCGGCGACCTGGAGGAGCAGGTCACGGCGGGTCACCTTGCCACGACGGCGGACGGGAAGTGGTGACCCGATGCCGTAGAGCGAGTCGAACCCTCCGGCCACCACCAACCGCTCGACGACCGGACGAGACACCCGCGCGCGGTGCCAGAAGTCGGTGAGCGAGTGGTAGGGCCGGCCCGCGACGATGCGGGACACCTCCTCGTCGGAGATGCCCTTGACGTCGGTGAGTGCGAGTCGGATGCCGTAGGCCCTCGCATCGGGCAGGTCCTGCGGGCGGCGCCTGACGCGGCGGCTGGCCGAAGATCTCGGGCGGTGGTTCGTCGAGCAGACCCACCTTCTCCACCCGGTAGACGTCGTCGGACGCGTTGACGTCGAGTGGCAGCACCGCGATGCCGAAGTTGCGGGCGTCGTCGAGGATGAGCCGCTTGGGATACATCCCTGGGTCGTGGGTGAGGACTCCCGCGAGGAATGCCGCGGTGTGGTGTGCCTTGAGCCAGGCGGATTGGTAGGTCGGCAGGGCGAAGGCAGCCGCGTGCGCCTTGCAGAAACCGAACGAGGCGAACGCCTCGAGCACCTCCCAGACCAGCATGACGAAGGGGAGGTCGTAGCCCTTGGCAAGGGCACGGGCCGGGAACCAGGTGCGCACCTCCTCCTTTCCCTCGCGGTCGCCCAAGGCGCGTCTGGCCTCGTCAGCCTCGGCCCGGCTGCACCCGGTGAGAATGGCGATCATCTCGATGACCTGCTCGTGGAAGACCACGACACCGGCGGTCTGCGCGAGCACCGGAGTCAGGTCGGGGTGCAGGTAGTCGATGTCGGCCCAGCCCTGCCGGGCTTCGAGGAAGGGCGTCACCATGTCGCTCTTGACCGGGCCGGGCCGGAAGAGCGAGATGTCGATGATGATGTCGTCGAAGGTCTCCGGTGCGAACTTGCCGACCAGCTCACGCTGCCCCGGTGACTCGATCTGGAAGCAGCCGAGCGTGCGGGTGGACTGGATGAGCCGGAAGGTGGCCGGGTCGTCGAGCGGCACGGAGGTCTGGTCGTCGAGGTCGACGCTGACACGGTCGACGCGCTGAATCTCGGCGACGGCATGGGCCATCGCCGACTGCATGCGGATGCCGAGAACGTCGAGCTTGAGCAGCCCGAGGTCTTCGACGTCGTCCTTGTCGAACTGGCTCATCGGATAGCCGAGGAAGCTCTGCTCGACGGGTGTGCGGTCGAGCAGCGTCGCATCGGAGATCAGCACACCGCACGGGTGCAGCGCGATGTGTCGCGGCAACCCGTCGAGCCGCTCGACCAGATGGAAGAGCACGTCGAGGCGAGGCTGGCTGATGCCCGAGGCACGCAGCTCGGGCAGCTCGGTGAGGGCGGCCCGGGCGTCGCGGGCGCGGATGTGGGGAAAGGACTTGGCGATGGCGTCGATCTCCCCCGGCGGCAGACCCAGCGCCGCGCCGACGTCACGGATCGCATGGCGGACGCGGTAGGTGTCCATCATCGACACACAGGCGACCCGCTCGGTGCCATAGCGGGCGATGATCGCCTCGTAGATCTCCGACCGGCGGGCGGACTCGACATCGATGTCGACGTCGGGCAACGCGACCCGCTGTGAGGACAGGAAGCGCTCCATGATCAGCCCGTAGCGGATCGGGTCGACGCCGGAGATGCCGAGCAGATAGCAGACGAGACTCCCGGCACCTGACCCACGCGCGGCCACCCGGACGCCCATCTCCCGGATGAGGTCACAGACGTCGGCCACGGTGAGGAAATAGGCTGGGTAGCCGCAGTCGCGGATGAGGGCAAGCTCTTCCTCCAGCCGGGTCAGCACCTCGGTCGACGGTGCCGCGCCATAGCGGTGAGCGAGGGCGGCGACACAGCGCTCCCGCAGCAGCGCGTTGGCACGCTGCAGCTGATCGGTGCTGTGCAGCCCTGCATCGCTGGCCGCAGTGCTCAGGTGTGACCTGTCGATGACGTCGAACTCGGGAAGGTGGACCGAACCGATGCCGAGATCAGCGTGGGGATCGAGAGCGCAGCGGTCAGCAACTCGGCGGGTGGCAACCAACAACTGTGCTGCCTCGCGCTCCCCCAGGCCCGCGGCCCGGACCACCTCCGCGGCGATCTCGGCCATCTCCTTGCCGTGCTTGAGGTAGCCCTCGGCGTTGAGCCGATCGACGTGTCGCGGGTCGAGGGCCACCAGACGCCGGGATGCGTCGAGGATGTCGATGACCGGTGCGTCGGATTGGTCGGCATAGCGCACCGCGTTGCTGAGCACTGCGGGGAGACCGACCTCGCGAGCGAACCCGAGCATGCGGGCAGCGTGCGTCGTGGATCCCGGCGCACTGCCGCCTGCTCGCTGGGACACGATCTCCAGGTAGAGGTCGCCGGTGCCGAGCACGGCACGCCACCGGGCGAGCACTGCACGGGCGAGATCGGTGCGGCGGAGTGCCAGTGCACGCCCGATCTCGGAGTCGGGACCGAGCAGGACGACGAGGTGGCCTGACGCAGCGTGCTGCGCAATGAGCTCGAGGCTGCTCATCGGCTTGCCCCGCTCCCCGCCCAGGTGGGTGGCCGAGACGAGCCGGCACAGCGCCGTCCAACCTTGTCTGCCCTGCGCGAGGACCGTGACCCGGGGCAGGCGTGCGTCGACGGTGGCCCCGCCCCGAACGGGAGAACGACGTGCACCCCACCTGGCGCTGGTCGCCCCGCGGCCAGCGTCTGCGCCAGCACGCTGGTCGGCGCCTGCGCCCTCGAGCAGTCCCGTCGTGGGGACGGCGAGATCGACACCGAGGACCGGCCGGACGCCTGCGGCGAGGCATTCCTTGGCGAAGCGCACTGCGCCATACAGGCCGTCGCGGTCGGTGAGGGCAAGGGTGTCCATGCCGTGGTCGACTGCACGCTCGACGAGAACGGGTGGCAAGGATGCGCCGTAGCGCAACGAGTAACCGGAGGCCACGTGCAGATGGACGAAGGGATCGCTGTTCATCGGCTGAGCTGGTCTTCTAACCGGTCCTAGGCGCCCGGTGTGAGGGTGCTGCTGACACCTCTCATGGCATGCTGCGGAAGCCCCAGCACCTCGGCGGTGCACTTCACAAAGCTTTCGGCGTCACGAAGCAGGTCGTCTGCCTCGCGAGATGTGACACTCCGGGTGAGCCCCGCCTCGACCGCAGCCCGCTTGGTCGCGGACCCGGCGAAGAACGCCGCCCACTCGGTGAGCTCGGGAGCAACGCGAGGCAGCAGCGTCCACACATTGCGTGGCCCCCTTGTCTGCCCAGGTCGTGCCTTCCCAGCCAGCACCGCCGCACCCGCGCGCAGCGCGGCGAGATGGGCGGCGACATAACGCTGGCCGGCCGTAGTCGCGGTCGCCGCAACCACCAACCCGGCCTGTGCCTGGCTCAGCAGATCGATCGCCGGGTGCCCGAGAGGCGCTGGGGCTCGGGGTGGGGACAGGACTGGCATGAGGTCTCCTTTGCAGACAACGAGCGTGATCAGTGCGCGAGAACAGTGCGAGTGAGGGTGGGATTCAGTCGTGGGAGCGCAGCACCCACCAGTCGCCGGTCGATCTGTCGAGCGCGAGATCGAGGACGACTCGAGGCGCGATCCGGCCGGCCCGGACCTCGACCCGCCACACCTCGCGCTGGCCAACGTCGAGGACTGCCACTGGCCTGTCCTCCGTGCCCTGCGCGTCAGAAGGGTTGGCGGCATCAGTGCCGTAGACGCCTTGCAGCGCCGAGGGTCGCCACCATGGCGCTGTCTGCACCCAGTGACCGAGGACAGCGCGGACCACGTAGAGCCGGCCGCGCCAGATGATCCGGGCAGGAGCCTCCTGCTCGTCCACCAGCCCGCGCTGGACTTGGGCAGTTTCGTCATACCGCCGTGCCATCGTTTGCCTCCAGCCGGGATGTCGGGTGCACGACATCGCTCGTACGGACAAACCACCGGGGGAAGACGGCGGTGGCGGCCGGCAGCCGGCTAGGCGCTTCCCCACGCCCAGTCGGCCACCGGGCCCGCCGGGTGCGGGTCGAGGAGTCGCACCCGGCGGATCCGCCTTTTCCTGAAGGGGCGGGGTACCCCTCCAGCAAGATCGAACAGATGTTCGACTCGTAATAAGAGTAAACCTCTCCCCCGACAGAACGTCAACGCGGAAGACACGCCTGGGGATAACCGCGGCAGCGAGCAGCGCATGTGGACAACGAACGAGGCGGAGCGCCTTGGATCACTACTCTCGGCCAGCATGACGATCGAGGTGGCAGACGGCGCCCTGCACGCAGCTGCGCTCGACGCCCTGACCTGTGCCACCGCCCTCGCCCGGGCGGCAGAAGACCTCGACCTCGTCCGTGCTCGGCTCGACCTGCTCGGCCGTGACCCGCGCCTGAGCACCGCACTCGAAAGATGGTCGGCAGCCATCCGTTGGGCGGCGCGTGAGGGCGCAGCCCAGGCCGCCGAACTGGTCCACGACCTTCGCTCCGCCGACTCTGAGTACCGCAGGACCGAGACACAGATCGCCGCCGCTGCGCAGGGCTTCGGGTGAGCACCGACCTGCTGCCCGTACGGTCTGAGGAGCTCAGCGACCTGGCTGCCCGACTGCGACGGGTGGCCGCATGCGCCGATCAAGCCGTCACCACAGGCATCGAGCTCGACGGCTGGTCCGGGCCCGCCGCCACCGCTGCGACCGAGGCCCGGCAACAGCTACGCGCGCGGGCGGCCCTCACTCGCACCTCCTGCGCGGAAGCGGGCGAGGCCATCAGCTGGCTGGCCAGCGTCGTCGCCGATCTCGCACCAGCCGTGGCCCGAGTCACCGCCGCACGTCGGGCGGCGGCCGAAGCGCACGCCGAGTGGGACGGGCAGGTCTGGGCCTACAAGTCGAACATCCCCGACCCGGCGCCGGCGATGGTCCGCGCCACCAGCGATCAGGCGCGCGAGATCAACGACGAGTACGTTGCCGCCGCCCGGCGGGTCGTCGATGCGCTCGATCGGCTCCGGGTACAGGTCACTGATCGACCGCTCGCCGCGCGCGACCACCTAGAGCACGGCGTTGAGGCTTTCTGGCGCAACGGGTTCGTCGAGCCGGCTGCGTTGGCGTGGGGGCTCAGCGGTCAGGGATTCAGCGACAGCAGTCAGTGGAAGGCCAACTGGCGCGGGCTGTGGGACGGCGCGCGGCATGCGGCAACTCATCCCGTCGACACTGCAGTTGAGACGGGCAAGGCCACCGTCGCGTGGGACGAGTTCTCAGCCGGCGAGTGGGGCAAGGCTGGCGGATCCATCCTGTCGATGGCTGCGCTCCCCGGCAGGCTCAAGGATCACGCCGCCCTCAGGAAGTTCCCGCACAACGTCGCGGACGCCAATGCGCCAAGACCCGTCGTGCAAACCTGGGAGGAGATGCTCGAAGGCGTTGACCTGACGAGGCATGAGCACTACCACCTCGGCCACGTCCTCCGCCGCCATGTCGATGTCAGCATCGCCTATCTACGCGACCGCGCTCGGCACGGCACGCTGGAGGACAGCGGCAAGCGCGGACACAAGCCCGACGTCGTATCTGCCTGGCACAGTCAAGCAATCGCCGAGCGGACGATTACCGAGGTCCTCCGCGCGAATCGTGAGGCGATCGAGCACTGGAGAACACACCCGAACGGTAGGCCTTTGACCTTGGACCAACGCTTCGGCAACAGCCTCGGACACTATTTGGAGACTGCCAACCCCGAAGGCCAGCTCTCGCTGGGAAGGAGCGCGGTAGTCACGCTGAACATCAAGAAGGGTCAACTCTTCATAGAGACGGCCTACGTGAACCCGTGACGAGTCTTCGAACCAGCAAACACGGAATTGGAAGCAGCGCGATGACCGACACCGACCAGTCTGAGAAACGACTACTGCTCAACCCAGACCACGCTTACGGCGAGCCATTGGCCATCGTGACCGGTGACTATGCGAATCGGGTCCCAACAGAGACTCTGGGCCTCAGCTCGGGACTGACCACTGACGTGAATTCATGGGTGCAGGAGTACCAAGACATTAAGGCAGAGGTCTACCCGGATCATGGTGTCGCTCTCGGCCCACTGCGCGACTCCTACGAGCACTCCGCACGTGGAGACGAGCTCATCCAACGCATTCGTGACGAGTTAGGGCCGGCGTGGCGCGTGGAGCGCACCGAAGGAAGGCTGTTCCGTCCCAGCCCTCCACCACGTGGCGAAAGTGGGCCGACGTACTACTTGGATCCTGACCACCCCGAGGTCGCGTGATCAGCGACCGCTGACGGGTGCGGCCAAAGCGCTCGCCGAACGGTGGGATCGGATCAGCCGAGAGGACGGGCCGTGGGCTCAAGTTCACCTTGTCGCCCTCGATGACCGTCCCGTGTTCGAGCGGGCTTGGGGTCGACTCGAGGCGAGCGGCCACCCTGAGGATGAGCTTCCCAACCAAACGGTGAAGACGCGACAAGAGTTCGAGGACCATTTTCGGCAGGAGGTGGCGAACGACCTCGGGCGCGAGGTGTTGACTGCGATCCTGACGCGCTGGATGGCCTATGCCTCCTTCGCTCCGATCGAGCGCGCGCGCAAGATCCGCGACCTGGTCGACGAGACGTGGCGGCTCCTCGGTGGGTCTCCGCGCGTTCGCACAGACGGCGGATGGCTGGACGAGGAAGGCAACCTCGACCTCACGAAGCGTTGGGGAGGCAAGGGCGGCCTGACGCACGCAACGTTCGAGTCTGCGCTGATCGCCGACGGCAACGGATTCATGCTCTTCGTCATCGTCCAGGACGAAGACTGACGGCGAACAGCTCAGCCGAAGGATCCGACAACTACGGCGCTATATGAGCCCGGAATTGTCGGATCCTTCGAGCGCACAAGGTGAGCCGCGGGACCGACTGACTGCGCGTCGACAGCCGAGCAGCCACCGCAGTCGATAAAGTCGGCGCCATGGCGGCACAGCATCCCAACGTCCAGAGAGTGTCAGCGGCGCTCGAAGCCGCCGGCGCCCACGGGGCGGTTACCGTCCTCCCTGATCCGGCGCCCACCGCTGCCGCGGCAGCCGCGCAGCTCGACTGCCCGGTGGGCGCGATCGCCAACTCGCTCGTGTTCGATGCCGACGGCCAGCCGCTGCTCGTGCTGACCAGCGGCGCACACCGCGTCGACACCGCGCGCGTCGCGCAAGAGATCGGCGTTGCGGAGCTCAGGCGGGCGACGCCGGACTTCGTACGAGAGCACACCGGCCAGCCGATCGGCGGCGTCGCCCCGGTGGGCCACCCTGAGCCCGTACGCACCCTCGTCGACCGCGCACTCGCTCAGTACGACCAGGTCTGGGCCGCCGCCGGGCATCCGCACACCGTCTTTCCGACGACCTACGACGAGCTGCTCACCCTCACTGCCGGCACCGCAGCCGACATCGGCGACGACGGCGACTGACGGTGGCCCGCGTCGTCGTCGTCGGCGCAGGGTTCGCCGGGCTTGCTGCAGCGGCCCGGCTCGTGCGCGCTGGGCATGACGTCGTCGTATGCGAGCGGTCCGACCGGCTCGGCGGCGCACTGCGCCCCACTGAGCGCGAAGGGTTCACGTTCGACAACGGCCCCGGATTGCTCGCGCTCCCTGCTGTCTACCGAGACCTGTTCCGCAAGAGCGGCAAGCCGTTGGAGGACGAGCTCGAGCTCACGCCGGTCGAGCCAGCCAGACGGTACGCGTTCGCCGACGGCACCGACGTCGACCTGCCCAACGCGTCGCGGGCCGCGACCAACCGTGTGCTGAACGAGCACTTCGGCGCGGGTACCAGCGACCGCTGGGACGCGTTGATTGGACGCGCTCAGCAGATGTGGCGCATTCTCCGCGACCGAGTGCCCGAGGCCCCGACCCCGACGTTGCACGCGCTGCTGCATCAGGTGCCACCACGAGACGTGACCACCCTCGCGCTGCCCACGTCCCTGCGGCGGTTCGGCACCAAGATGCTGAGACACCCGCATCTGCAGGCCATGGTCGAACACCAGGCATGGCAGGTCGGATCCCATCCTGGGAAGGCACCCGCCATGCTCGCGGCGGGCGCGTACGTCGAGCAAACATTCGGCCTGTGGCAGGTCGAGGGCGGCACGCATCGGCTCGGTGCCGCCCTGGCGGACCGCGTGCAGGCGCACGCGGACATCCGGACCGGCACCGGGGTCGCGCAGATCGTCGTCACCAACGAGGCGGTTCGCGGCGTCCAGCTGGCCGACGGCTCAGCCATTCCGGCACACGTCGTTGTCTGGGCCGCCCCAAGCGACCCATGGGGTCGAGCGCCACAGGAGCATTACTCGGCTGGCCTCTTGACCGTGCACCTGGCCTTGCGTGGCACGACGGATGACCAGCCGGCGCAGATCCTGTCGCTGCCGGACGACCGCGAGCACTCGCTCGACGAGGTGTTCAGTGACCGCCTTGCGCACGAGCCGATTCTCCTGATCGATCGTCGTACGGACACCGCGCCGGCCGGGCACGAGAGCTGGTCCGTGACGGCGCTCGTGCCACCCAACGGCAATTTCGGCTGGTCCCGCCCTACCGAGGGCCAGACCTACGCAGAGCGGATCCTCAAGGTGCTCGAACGACGCGGGTTCGCGGTAGACGATCGGCTGTTGTGGCACATCGTGCGGACGCCGTACGACATCGAGTGCGAGACCGGCACACCCGGCGGTGCTGTGTTCGGGCCCCCCAGCCACGGCCTCAAGGGCGTGCTCGGTCGCGCGCCAAACCGCGGCGATGTCTTCGGCCTCTATCAGGCGGGAGCAGGGGCGCACCCGGGAGCCGGACTCGCCAATGTGGGGATGTCCGCGAGCACAGTGGCCAACTTGATCGGCCCGGCCTGACAGCCAGTACCGCGACTTGTCAGGCCCAGGCGTAGCGCACCGTGACGACCGCGGACACGTCGAGCTCCCCCGGGGAGATCGGCACCGCCTCCATGGCCATCGCCGCCCGTGCAAAGTCGCGCACCGGCACTGGCGGTCGCGATCCACCCTCGATCACCTCGACCACCGGGCCCAGCTGCCGCCCCGTCAGGGCGGCCAACCGCACGGCGCGATCGTGCGCATCCGCCATTGCCTTGCCCTGCGCCTCGGCAAACAGCGCCGACGGGTCGGCGTGCGCGAAGGACATGCCGTTCATTCGCCCGGTGTCGCCAGCGGCAGCAAGGGCTGCCGACAGCAGCTCGCCTGCCCGCCCGTCCTCACGAACGGTCACGGTCAACCCGAACCGCGCGACCTGCCTACGCGTACTGCCATCGGAGTAGGCCGACGCCTCCGTCGACATGACAGTCCCGCTCGGCAACCCCGGCATCGAGCAACGCCTGCCGCATCGCGGATAGCCCTGCCGCTGCACGATCGATGGCTTGCTGCACCGACACATCAGATGCCTCAGCAGCAAGCGATAGTCGTACGACGTCAGGCGCCGCGCCGGCAGACCCGTACCCGTTTACCGTGATGCCTTCGACTTCCGTCACGGAACCCGATCATCGTGCAGCGAGACCGAGATTGCGATAGATCTCGCGCGTCGCAGTGGACCGGTTGAGCGTGATGAAGTGCAGGCCCGGCGCACCCTCGGCCAGCAGCCGCTCGGACATCGCCGTGGCGAACTCGACGCCGATGGCGCGTACGGCGGCCGGGTCGTCCTCCACCTCGTACAGCCTGGCCGCCAAGTCGGCCGGGAAGTCGGCGCCGGACAGCACGGCGAACCGCTCGATCTGCCGCACGTTGGTGACCGGCATGATCTCCGGGATGATCGGCACGTCGCAGCCCGGCTGCGGCCACGCGGTCGCGCAGCCGCAGGTAGTCCTCGACGTGGAAGAACATCTGCGTGATCGCGAAGTCAGCGCCCGCGCGGCACTTCTCGACGAAGAACTTGGTGTCGGCGTCCTCGTCGGGCGACCGCGGGTGCGTCTCGGGGAACGCCGCGACTCCGACACAGAAGTCGCCGGACTGCTTGATGAGACCGATGAGCTCAGAGGTGAACGAGTAGCCCTGCGGGTGCGCCACCCACTCGCCCTGCGGGTTGCCCGGCGGGTCGCCGCGCAGCGCCAGCATGTTGCGGATGCCCGCGTCGGCGAACTGGCCGATGACGTTGCGCAGCTCGGCAACCGAGTGGTTGACGGCTGTCAGATGTGCCACGGGCGTGAGCGTGGTGTCGGTGGCGATCCGCTTGACGACCTCGACCGTGCGATCGCGGGTGGACCCGCCCGCGCCGTAGGTCACCGACACGAAGGTCGGCTGCAGCGCCTCGAGCTGCCGCAGCGCCTGCCACAGCTGAGCCTCGCCCTCGTCGGTCTTGGCGGGAAAGAACTCGAACGAGTACGACTTGTGGCCGGACGCCAACAGGTCACGGATAGTGGTCGCATCACCCGTAAGCGTCGTCGGCATGCCCATCGTCACGCCCGCAAGGGTACAGACCGGGCATCCTTGCGTAGGCTCACTGCCCGTGATGCGGGACGGCGGGTCGGTGCTCGACGTGGTACGGCTTCGTGATCGCGTGCAGGCATCCCTGGACGCGTTCCTGCGCGACCAAGCCGACCTGCTGGCGGAGGCGAGCCCCGAGCTGGTATCCCTCGTCGACGCCGTCGCCGCCTTCCTGGCCGGCGGCAAGCGGCTGCGGCCGGCCTTCTGCTACTGGGGCTGGCGCGGAGCCGGCGGCGCCGACTGCCGACGCGGTCGGTGGCCGCGGCCGCCTCGCTCGAGCTGTTCCAGGCGGCCGCGCTGATCCACGACGACCTGATGGACGACTCGACTCACGCCGCGGGCAACCGTCCATCCACCGACGGTTCGCGGCCCTCCACGACGCGGGCGGGTGGCGCGGCCCGTCCGAGGCGTTCGGGCGGCGGGGGCGATCCTGCTCGGCGACCTCGCGCCTGGTCTGGAACGACGAGATGCTGATGCGCTCCGGCCTTCCGGTGGAGCGCTGTTGCGGGCGCGTCCGACGTACGACCTGATGCGCACGCAGCTATGGGCGGGCAGTACCTCGACGTGCTGGAGCAGGCGCGGGGGCGAGGGCACGGTCGAGTCGGCGCGGCAGGTGATCCGCTTCAAGAGCGCGAAGTACTCCGTCGAGCATCCGCTGCTGATCGGTGGCGCTGCTCGCGGACGCGTCGCCGGAGCTGCTCGCGGCATACAGCGCGTATGGTCTTCCGCTCGGCGAGGCCTTCCAGCTGCGCGACGACGTGCTCGGCGTGTTCGGCGACCCGAGCGGACCGGCAAGCCGGCCGGGGACGACCTGCGCGAGGGCAAGCGGACCGTGCTCGTGGCGCATGCGCTCGCGAAGGCGTCTCCGGCGCAGGCAGAGGTCCTCGGCGCGCTCGGCGACCGGTCGCTCAGCGCCGACGACATCGAGGCCATGCGCAAGGTGATCGTCGAGACCGGCGCGCTCGCCGCGGTTGAGCAGATGATCGACGAACTGGTGGACGAGGCACGGGAGGCGTTGGCCGCCCTGCGTCGCGGAGCCGGCGCGTGGCGTGCTGGATGCACTGATGGACGCCGCCACAACTCGTACGACCTAGGCGACGAGACCGTCACCCGCTCATTCGGCCTCAATCTGCTCCGGGCGAGACAGTCGGAATCCTCAGCTGCTGGACTGCCGCCAGCAGTCGCTGGTCATAACCGACAACCACATCGGCTGCGGTCACTCGCGCCGAAGCTGCGTGGATCGCATCCAACGTGCGCAACGGTGGCGGCAGCGCACCGGCCGCCTGCAGGACCCGCTCCGTCAGCGGCACCAGGTGGATGCCGGCGAGTACGTCATCAGCAAGTTCGTCATCTTCGGCTGGCCGACGCCGCTAGCAAGGAGCGCACGCCCAGCTCCAGGTCAGTCAGCCGAGATGTGATGAGCGTTTCGCCCTGCTCCGCGAGCTCGTGCAGATAGCTGCGAAGCTCAGCAGCGCCCTCCTCTCGGAAGATCCGCTTGATCAAAGCCGATGTGTCCAGGTAGATCTTCACGTCACACCCGGTCAGCCCGCTCGAGGAGATCGAGGCTGGACTTGCCCGCCGGTAACTCCAGGGCGTCGCGTCGTGGATCTCGCGGTATCCCCCCTGGGCCTTGTCGAGAACTCCGAGGGCGGCCAGGGCGTCTGCCTCGGAGATGAGCGCGGGTACGAGGCCCAGATAGGCGTTGATCGCCTCTGGATGATCCGCTGCTTGGACTTGCCGGTGCGGCTGGCGGCGGTATCGAGCGCCTGCTCCGTCTGTGGTTCCAGCCGTAGTGTCATGGCCATGTCGGAATGCTACCACTGTTGATACCACTAACACCGAACCGTGAGGGTCTAGTCGGACTAGACTTAGTCCATGCTGGTCAACGTCCACGAGGCCAAGACCCACTTCTCACGCTTGCTGAGCCGCGTCGAGTCCGGCGAGGAGATCATCATCGGGCGGGCTGGGGCGCCTGTGGCCCGGCTGATTCCCTATCGCCCTTCGCCCACGCCGCGCTCTCCCGGTCGCTGGGCAGGCCAGGTGTCGACCGCGGACGACTTCGATGACACGCCGCAAGAGCTCATCGATGCCTTCGAGGGCAACGGATGAACCTCCTGCTTGACACGCAGACGCTGCTCTGGTGGCTGACGGATGATGCCCGGCTCGGACCGCGCGCCCGAGCCGAGATCACCGACGGGATTGGACTCGTGTGTGTCAGCGCGGCCACGGCCTGGGAGATCTCCATCAAGACGGCGCTCGGCAAACTGACCGTGCCCACGGACGAACTCGGCGCCGTTGTCGAGGAAGAGGGGTTCGAGCCACTGCCGGTCACCTTCGAGCACGCCCGCGCGGCGGGCCATCTTCCGGCCCATCATCGTGATCCGTTCGACCGCATGCTGGTCGCTCAAGCGCAGTTGGAGCAGCTCATCCTGCTCACCACAGATACCAGGCTGGCGGCGTACGACGTCGAGACCGCCTCGGCGACCGACTAGGCAGCAACTGCCTGCTTGAGCTGGACGCCGGGATCCCGTACGAGCGCCGGATCCAGCTCGACGCCGGCGGTGGCGAGCCGTCGCCCCTGCACGAAGTCCCGCGGCCTCGCCACGGCCAGCAGCGCCCGGATGCGGCCCTCGTCGAGACAGACCGCGCTCCACGACGGGCCAGCGGGCTCGCCGCGGAGGATCCAGACTCCGGGGCCGGGAATGCCGCACCACTGCAAGGTCGTGCCGAACTGGTCGCTCCAGATGTAGGGCACCGGGTCATAGACCTCTGGCGTCCCGACGATGCCGGCGGCCACCACCTCGGGTGCGTGCTGTGCGTCGTCCCAGTGCTCGCCGCGCACCCGCATCCCGTACCGCGGCGACCAACGTGCCGCCAGGTCGCCTACCGCCCATACCCCGGGACCCGCGGACAGTGTCTCGTCGACGATCACCCCACGGTCGACGTCGAGACCCGAGTCGGCCAGCCAGGCGTCCGCCGCGCGCACGCCCACCGCGACGACGACGACGTCCGCCGGCAACCGCTCCCCCGTCTCCAGCAGGACGCCGTCGAGCTCGACGGCCGTCACTGTGCAGCCGGTCCGCAGGTCGACGTCCGACCACCATGGGCGTAGCAGCGCCCCGATCTCGAGCGGCAGCGCGGCCGAGAGCGGCTGCCGTCCGGCCTCGACCACCGTCACCGTGCAGCCATGCCGCAGCGCCGCAGTCGTGACCTCGGCCCCGATCCAGCCTGCACCGACGACCACGACCCGCCGACCCGGCGTCAGCGCCGCGCGCAGCCTGAGGGCATCCGCACGCCGGCGCACATGGATGGCCGCGTCGTCGCCAGGCAGCCGTACGGGCACCGCGCCGCACGCCAGCACCAGCCAGTCATAGGCAAACTTCCCCGACGTGGTCTCCACCACTCCCGGCCGCAGCCGCTGACCCGTGACACCCAACCTCAGGTCGACGTCGAGACTCGCCCAGCCGATCGGCAGCGTCGTGTCAGGCGGCTCATCGTGCAGCAGAACCGTCTTAGAGAGTGGCGGCCGGTCGTACGGGAGATCCGGTTCAGCCCCCACAATCGTGATCGCACCGGCAAAGCCCCGCGCGCGTAACGACTGCGCCGTGCGCGCGCCAGCAAGCCCGCCGCCGACGATCACGACCCGGTCCACGGCGGCAACCCTAGCCATGATCAGCAGGCTGGGCGGTCGTGTCAGGATTCGGGCGCGATGCCCTGCCGCCATACACTTCCCGCGTGGACACGCCCCTGACCGACGCGATTGTCGGCCGTCTCGTCGACGGCCGTTACCGCGTTGTCGGCCTGGTGGCGCGCGGGGGTATGGCCACGGTCTACGAGGCAGTCGACGAGCGGCTCGACCGGCACATCGCGCTCAAGGTCATGCACCCGGTGTTCGCCGAGGACCCCGAGTTTGTCGAGCGGTTCATCAGCGAGGCACGCAGCGCCGCGAGGCTGTCGCACCCGGGGATCGTGGCCGTCTTCGACCAGGGCACCGACGGCGACGTGGTCTATCTCGCGATGGAGTTCGTCCAGGGCCACACGCTGCGGCAGCTGCTGCGGCAGAACGGCAAGCTCGGCGCGGACGACGCCCTCGCGATCCTTGACCCGGCGCTCGACGCGCTCGCCGCGGCCCATCGCGCCGGCATCGTGCACCGCGACATCAAGCCCGAGAACATCCTCTTATCCGCTGACGGGCGGGTCCGCGTGGCCGACTTCGGGCTAGCCCGCGCCGTCGACGCGTCGTCCACCCTGACCCGCGGGGTGCTGCTGGGCACTGTCGCCTACGT
Organism: uncultured Actinomycetota bacterium; assembly: GCA_963757805.1. Classification (GTDB taxonomy): domain Bacteria; phylum Actinomycetota; class Actinomycetes; order Jiangellales; family Jiangellaceae; genus CAVWSM01. Next base: position 483,653 of record CAVWSM010000006.1, read on the forward strand.
ATCACCCGAGCAGACTCTCGGGCAGGTCGCCACCCCTCGCTCCGACGTCTATGCAGCCGGAGTCGTCCTCTTCGAGCTGCTCACCGGGCACGCGCCGCACACCGGGGCTACCGACTTCGTCGTCGCGCGAAAGCATTCGGAAGAGGACGTTCCCGCGCCGTCCGCGGAGATCCACGATCTGCCGCCGCTCGTCGACGAGCTCGTACGCCGGGCAACCGCACGCGACCCGCACCAGCGCTACGCCGACGCGGCCGAGCTGCTTGCCGCCGTACGCCGGGCGCGGCGGGTGCTCGACGGCGTGCCCTACGACGTCGAGCCGTGGGAGACGGCGGGCGTGTCGAGCGCGCAAGCGCTGGGCGGTCCAAGAGTCGCGTCCCCAGACCTGCATGCTGAGCCGCACACATCGACCACCGTGGTCCGCAACGCGGCCGCGGCCGAGGCGCTCAACCGCAGCGCCGCCGACCCGGACACCGGCACCGCCGACGACCACCAACACACCTCGGTCATCTCGCCGGTCGGTCGCGGCGATGCGGGCGACGGCGCGCGACATGGCACCGGGCGGCGCGCGGCGGGACGGACCCCCGCCCGGTGGAATCAGCCGGCGGGCGGTCGTGTGGTTCATCATCGTGCTCGTCCTCGCTGTCGGGGCGGGCGTCGGTGCATGGTGGTACGGCGCGGCCCGCTACACGCAGGCGCCGTCACTGCTCGGGCTGACCGTGGATGCGGCACAGGCCAAGGCCGCACGAGTCGGGGCTTGACGCGCGACAGACCGAAGAGGCCTTCTCCGAGGTCCAGCCGGTCGGCACGGTGGTGCGCACCGAGCCCGGGCCGGGCGAGCGCATCCTCAAGGACGGCACGGTCGGCCTGATCGTCTCGCGCGGTCCCGAGCGCTACCCGATGCCCACCCTCACCGGCAAGACCCTCGACGAGGCAACAGCAATGCTCGGCGAGATCAAGCTCGTCGTCGGCACCGTCACCGAGGAGCACAGCGACGACGTCGTCGAAGGGTCTGTCATCTCGCAGGGCATTGAGCCGGACACGGAGGTCCGGCCGGACGCAGAGGTGGCGCTCGTCGTGAGCTTGGGCCGCAAGCCGTTGACCATCCCCGACGTGACCGGCCAGCGCCTGCGCGAGGCGGAGGACGACCTCGAGGACGCCGAGTTCGAGGTGGCGCGCAGCGAGGAGTTTTCCGACACCGTGGACGAGGGTCGCGTCATACGCACCGAGCCGGCGGCCGGCGGGTCGGGGTTCCGCGGCGAGGAGGTCACCGTCGTGGTCTCCAAGGGCCCGCAGCAGGTTGAGGTGCCCAGTGTCGAAGGCCGCCAGCTCGACGACGCCCGGGACATTCTCGAGGAGGCCGGGTTCGACGTCGAGGTCAACCGGGTGCTCGACGGCGGCACGGGCACTGTGCTGCGCCAGCAGCCGCTAGGCGGGCGCCAGGCCGAGCCCGGCAGCAGCGTCCGCCTCTGGGTCTTTTGAGCCGCACCCAGACAGGTATCCCGCACCACCGGGCCGCGACGTTCGCCCTCATCGGGGTCACGGCGGTCTGGGGTTCCACGTTCCCGATCATGAAGGACCTGATCGAGCGGGTCCCCGTGGCCGACTTCCTCGCCGTGCGGTTCGCGATTGCGGCGGTTGCGCTGGCGATCATCGCGCCGCGGGCCGTCGTACGGCTCACACCACGGCAACGCGCGTACGGTGCGGGGCTCGGGCTCGTCTACGGCGTCGCGCAGCTGCTCCAGACGTACGGGTTGGCGCATACCGCCGCGTCGGTGTCTGGGTTCATCACGGGCATGTACATCGTGCTCACACCGGTGCTGGCGGCCTTGATCTTCCGCCAGCGCATCCCCGTGACCGCCTGGGTCGCTGTGGGGTTGGCCGCCGCGGGTCTGGGTGTGATGTCGCTGCGCGGCTTCGCCTTCGGCTTCGGCGAGTCCATCACTCTGCTTTCAGCGGGGTTCTATGCGTTGCACATCGTCGGCCTGGGTCGCTGGTCGCGGGCTGAGGACGCGTACGGCCTCGCCGTGGTGCAGTTGGTGGTCATCGCGCTCGTCTGCGGCGTGGGCGCCATTCCCGACGGGCTCACCCTGCCGTCGACCGGCAGCGATTGGGCTGCCCTGCTCTACATGGCGCTGGTGTCCGGAGCCCTGGCGCTTGTCGTGCAGACGTGGGCGCAGGCGCACATGACCGCGACCCGCGCGGCGATCGTGATGACCATGGAGCCAGTGTTTGCCGCGGGCTTCGCCGTCGCGCTGAGCGATGAGCAGCTCGGTCTGCGCACGATCCTTGGTGGCGGGCTGGTGCTCGCCGCGATGTACCTCGTCGAGCTGCGACCGTCTGCTCCACCGGCCGGCGGCGAGAACGCCGGCGTGCCCGTCACGCCCCCGCAGTTCCGAGAAGCCGGGCAACCTTCTCCCCTGCAGCCCGACAGTCGGCCGCCGTGACGTCGAGGTGCGTGACGAGTCGTACGTACCTCGCACCCACGGCGCCCGCGAGCACGCCGTGCTCTTTCAGTGCGGCGACAAGGTCCCCCGCGGCCACACCGCGCTGTGCCAGGTCGAGCACCACGATGTTGGTCTCCACGGCTGCCGGGTCGACAACGTCGGGCGCCGCGTCTGCCACGAGCTCGGCGATGCTGCGCGCATTGCCATGGTCGTCAGCCAGCCGCGCCAGGTGGTTATCGACTGCGTACGCCGCCGCAGCCGCGAGCACGCCTGCCTGTCGCCACCCAGCACCGCTGCGCTTGCGCCACACGCGTGCGGCGGCGATGCGCTCGGCCGAGCCGACGAGCAGCGAGCCGACCGGGGCGCCCAAGCCCTTGGAGAAGCACACGGACACCGTGTCGAACAGCCGACCATAGGCGTCGAGCGGCACGCCGCTGGCGACATGCGCGTTCCACAGCCGCGCCCCATCGAGGTGCAGGCCGACTGCGGTGCCGTCGACCCGGCGCGTGAGCTTGACGAGCGAGTCGAGCGGCTGGACGGTGCCGCCGGCGAAGTTGTGCGTGTTCTCCACCGTGACCGCGGCGGTCGACACAAAGTAGGGGCCGGCGTTGGGTTCGAGCAGCTCGTCGAGGGCGGCGAAGTCGATGTGCCCCTTCGGGTGTGCCCAGGTGCGGGTCGTCACGCCCGCGAGCACCGCGTGGGCGCCGAGCTCGGCCCTGACAACGTGGGCGCGGGCTTCGCAGAGCAGCTCGCCGCCCTGAGGGACGAGGGACCGTACGCCGAGCATGTTGGCGAGCGAGCCGGTGACGGTGAACAGTCCGGCCTCGTGTCCGAGCAACGCCGCGACGCGCTCCTCCAGAGCTGTGACGCTTGGGTCCTCGCCGTAGACGTCGTCGCCGACCTCGGCGTCGTACATCGCCTTGCGCATGCCGTCGGTCGGCGCGGTGACCGTGTCGCTCCGTAGGTCGATCATCACTGGCGTCACGAGCGCGCCGGAGCGCTCTGCAGGAGCTCGGCCACGAGGAACGCCAGCTCGAGCGACTGCGAGCGGTTGAGCCGCGGGTCGCACACGGTCTCGTACCGGTCGCCCAAGCCGCCCTCCAGGATCGGGTCGCCGCCACCCAGGCACTCGGTGACGTCGTCGCCGGTGAGCTCGATGTGCATGCCGCCCGGCCAGGTGCCCAGCTCGCGGTGCACCTCGAAGAAGCCATGCACCTCGTCGAGCACGTCATCGAAGCGACGGGTCTTGTAGCCGCTCGGTGCCTCGAACGTGTTGCCATGCATGGGGTCGCACACCCAGGCCACCTGGATGCCCGCTGCCGTCACCTTCTCGATGAGAGCCGGCAGCACGTCACGTACCTTGCCCGCCCCCATCCGCGTGATGAAGGTGAGCCGACCGGGCTCGCGGTCCGGGTCGAGCCGATCGGCCAGTGCGACCGCGTCCTCGGGCGCCGTGCCGGGTCCCAGCTTGACCCCGATCGGATTGCGGATGTGCGAGGCAAACTCGACATGCGCGCCGTCGAGAGCGCGGGTGCGCTCCCCGACCCAGACGAAGTGCCCGGAGACGTCGTACGGGGTGCCGGTGCGGCTGTCGACGCGGGTGAGGGCCAGCTCGTAGTCGAGGATCAGGGCCTCGTGGCTCGAGTAGAGGTCGACGGTGTGCAGCTCGTTGGGGTCAGCCCCGATGGCACGCATGAACGCCAGGGCGCGGTCGATCTCCGTCGCCATGTGCTCGTAGCGCAGCCCGGCCGTACTAGTGCGGACGAAGTCGGTGTTCCACGCGTGGATCTGCCGAAGGTCGGCGAACCCGCCCTTGGTGAACCCGCGGGTGAGGTTGAGTGTCGACGCCGAGGCGTTGTAGACGCGCAGCATCCGCTGCGGGTCGGCGGTGCGCGACGCCTCGGTGAACTCGAAGCCGTTGACCATGTCGCCCCGGTAGGCAGGAAGGGTGACGCCGTGGCGGGTTTCCTTGCCGTTGGACCGCGGCTTGCCGTACTGCCCGGCGATGCGGCCGACCTTCACCACGGGGACACTGCCCGCATAGGTCAGCACGACCGCCATCTGCAGGAGCGTCTTGAGCTTTTGCCGCAGGTTGTCGGCGGAGTTGGCTTCCAGGCTCTCGGCACAGTCGCCACCTTGAAGCAGGAACGCCTCGCCCCGTTGCACCGTGGCGAGCCGGTCGCGGAGCTGGTCGGCCTCACCGGCAAAGACGAGAGGGGGAACGCGTGACAGCTCGCGCACAGCCTCGCTCGCCGCATAGGCATCAGGCCACTCCGGCTGCTGGGCTGCCGGGCGGGCGGCCACGGCCTCGTGCAGCTCGGCGAGGATGGCAGGCGAGTCGGGTCGCGCGGTCACCGGACCAGCGTACGAGGCCGCCTCGGCCCCGGCTGATCGTCCTGCCCATCGAGACGGCTGGGCGGCCCGGAGGAGTGGTCGCCTCCGGGACCCGTTCCACTGCGGTCAACTTCGTGCCCTGAATGGAACGGGGCCCGAAACGATCCGCCTCCCACCCGGCGATCATCCGGCCGGTTGCTGCCACGCCGTGAGGTCGAGCGTCCCCGTGGTGCCGAAGTCCAAGACGTACGTCGGTTGCAGGCGCTGGGTAGCCGCTGAACTCGTATGGCTCGATGCCGCAGTTGACGAGGTCAACCGCCTGGTAGCGCAAACCAAGCGCGGCGTCGGTAGCTCCGACTGTGATGAGAACCCCGTCCGGCGGGCACGACGCCTGCGGCATCCTCACATCTCCGCGCCAAGAGACACGGCTTAGGGTGTGGCGGCAGGCGTCGTCCGGTCATGTCGCACGGGAGATCAACTATGTCGGTCCGTAAGGTCGCGATGCTCACCGCGGGAGGCCTTGCCCCCTGCCTGTCGTCCGCCGTCGGCGGGCTGATCGAGCGCTACACGGAGATCGCGCCCGAGGTGGAGATCATCGGCTACCTCGACGGCTACGCCGGGCTGCTTGCGGGTCGCTCCATCACTGTGACGCCCGAGGTGCGCGAGAAGGCGCATCTGCTGCACCGGTTCGGCGGCAGCCCCATCGGCAACAGCAGGGTCAAGCTCACCAACGTCGCCGACGTCGTCAAGCGCGGGCTCGCCAAGGAAGGCCAGAACCCGCTGCACGTCGCGGCCGAGCAACTCACACGTGACGGGATCGACGTACTCCACACCATCGGTGGCGACGACACCAACACCACTGCCGCCGACCTGGCGGCTTATCTGCACAGCAACGGCTACGAGCTGACCGTGGTGGGGCTGCCCAAGACGATCGACAACGACGTGATCCCGATCCGGCAGAGCCTCGGCGCGTGGACCGCGGCCGAGCAGTCCGCCCTCTATGCCCACAACATCATCGCCGAGCACACCTCCAACCCGCGGATGCTCATCGTGCATGAGGTGATGGGCCGCAACTGCGGGTGGTTGACGGCCGCGGCCGCGGCGAAGTACCGCGAGTGGCTGCTGCTGCAGGAGTTCGTACCCGGGATCGGCAACGACCCACGTGGTTGGGATGTGCACGGCGTGTACGTGCCGGAGCTCGGGTTCGACGTCGAGGCTGAGGCCAAGCGGCTGCGCACCGTCATGGACGAGGTCGGTTGCGTCAACCTGTTCGTGAGCGAGGGGGCCGGGCTCGAGACGATCGTCGCCGAGCTGGAGCGGCGCGGCGAGGAGGTGCAGCGGGACCCGTTCGGGCACGTCAAGCTCGACACGGTCAACCCGGGGGCCTGGTTCGCCAAGCAGTTCGCCGAGCTGCTGGGGGCGGAGAAGACGATGGTCCAGAAGAGCGGCTACTTCAGTCGCTCAGCGGCGGCCAACGCCGACGACCTGCGGCTGATCAAGTCCTGCACCGACCTCGCGGTCGAGGTGGCGCTGCGCCGTGAGGGCGGCGTGATCGGCCACGACGAGGAGCAGGGCGGGCGCCTGCGGGCGATCGAGTTCAACCGCATCAAGGGCGGCAAGCCGTTCGACACGTCCGTGGCGTGGTTCGACGCGCTGCTCGAGAGCATCGGCCAGCCGAAGGGCGAGCCGGTGGCGGCTGCCCCGCACTGATCCCTTCAGCGTTGATCATGGAGGAGTGCACCACCACGAGCGAACCACGTGGTGCACTAGGCCATGATCATCGTCAGGCGGGCGCGGCGGGGGCCGCAGACTCGCCGGAGGTGGCCGCGGCCTCGGCCTTGGCCTGCTTCTTGGCTGCGGCGATCTGCTCCTTCGCCGTCTGCGCGTAGATGTCCGCGTACTCCTGGCCGGACAGCTCCATCAGCGAGTACATGATCTCGTCGGTGATCGCCCGGAGGACGTACCGATCGGTCTTGAGGTGCTCGTACCGGCTGAACTCCAGCGGCTTGCCAAACCGCATCCCGACCCGACCGATCGACGGGATCACCTTGCCGGGGGGCTGGACGTCACGAGTCCCGATCATGGCGACCGGGATCACCGGCACCTTGGCCTCGAGGACGAGCCGCGCGATGCCCGTCTTGCCCTTGTAGAGGCGCCCGTCCGGCGAGCGCGTCCCTTCCGGGTAGATGCCGAACAGCTGGCCCTCGCCCAGCAGGCGCAGCGCGGTGTCCAGCGCCGGCTGGCTGGCCTTGCCCCCGGACCGGTCCATCGGCACCTGGCCGGTTCCGGCCATGAACGCCCGAGAGACCCAGCCCTTCGGGCCGTGGCCGGTGAAGTACTCGGCCTTGGCAGGGAAGGTGATCCGCCGCGGCGCCATCAGCGGCAGGAAGATCGAGTCGGAGAACGACACGTGGTTGCTGGCGATGATCGCTGGGCCCTCAGCAGGGACGTTCTCGATGCCATCGACCCACGGGCGGTAGAGCACCCGCAGGATTGGCCCGATGAATATCCGCTTGAGAAGCCAATAGAGCACGGCGGCACACTACTTCAAGGCGGCGGGCAACTCGACGTTTCGTCGCGATAAATGCGACCATTCCAATTGGGTACCGGCGAGATGGGATGGCTGGGTGGAGCACAACGGACTGCCGGCGAGGAGCTTCGTCGCGGTCGCCGACGTGGCGACCGACGATGCGCTTGCCGTGCTGCAGGCCCTGCGGGAGCAGGGCGTTGCGGCGTACGTGGCGGCCACGCCCAGCGAGCTGGAGCCAGGCCACCTAGCGTCGGCCGGCACCGAAGAACCCGACCTCAGGCGGCTCTGGGTCGACGGCGACGCGGTCGCCTTGGCCCGCACGGTGCTCGCCGCCCTCGACGGTGTCGAGTCCGATCTGGCACCACCCCTGCCGGCCGACGGTGGCCTCGGCGCGGATGACGAGGCGGCCTGGCAGCAGTTGGTGGCAGCCTTCCAGGCCGAGCCGGCCGAGCCAGGCGGCTGGCCGGAGGCCGAGGACGTGCCCGAAGCCCGCGATGCCGGGCCTCGGCCGGGCAGGCTGGTGCGCCGTGCCGAGCCGCCGGTGCCAGCGCCCGCCGAGGAGGAGCCATGGGAGTCCGAGGCGCCCGCCGCTGAGGAGGCTGCCCCGGAGGTCGAGGAGCACTTCGTCCCGCCTACACCCCCGCCGATCTCGCCCGGCGACACAGTCAGCAGGTTCGCGTGGGCCGGTGTCGTCGGTGGGCCCGGATATCTGCTCCTTGCCGTGCTCACGAGCTGGGCGGTCCCAGCTTGGGCAGCTGCGCTCGCGATCACCGCGTTCGTCGCGGGGTTCCTCGTGCTGGTGAGTCGGCTCCGCGACGACGGCGACGGCGGCAACGGCGCGGTGGTGTGATGCCGTGTCCGTCAGCGACAAGGTCGAGCTGACCGGACACCTCGTCGACACCGGACAGCTTTCCCGCGTCCTCGACGACATCCGCGAATACGGCGGCGACTTCACCATCGATCGTTTCGATGTCGGCAAGGACGCCGGCGACGAGTCGTACGCGCTTGTCACAGTCAGCACCCCCGACGACGCGGGACTACAGCGCTTGCTCATGCGCCTTCAGACCCACGGCGCCAACCTGCTCGACCCGGGCGAGGCCACCGTGCGGATCGTCGACCTGGACGGTGTCTTCCCCGACGACTTCTACTCGACGACCAACCTCGAAACGTGGGTTCGGCTCGACGGCCGCTGGGTGCACGCCGAGCAGCCCGAGATGGACTGCGGTCTGCTGGTCACGGGTGAGGGCGCGGCGACACGCATCCGCACGATTCCCGTCGGTGACGTACGCCGTGGCGATCGGGTGATCTGCGGCGCCGCGGGCGTACGGGTGGTCCCGGTCGTGCCGACTGGCGAGCGGGCGGCCCCGGTATTCGAGTTCATGAACTCCGAAGTCTCCTCGGAAAAGCCGCAAGCCTTGCTCGTCCGCCAGATCGCCGATCAGATGCGCGCCGTCAAGGCCGACGGCCAACGGGTGCTGTGGGTGGCCGGGCCCGCCGTCGTGCACACGGGCGCGGCGCCGGCCATGGTCGCCCTGGTCGAAGCCGGCTACGTCGACGTGCTGTTCGGCGGCAACGCGATCGCCACGCATGACATCGAGTCGGCGCTCTACGGCACGTCCCTCGGCGTAGACCTGTCACGCGGGCGCGGCGTCGAGCACGGCCACGAGCACCACATCCGCGCCATCAACCAAATCCGCCGAGCCGGGTCGATCGCCGCTGCGGTCGAGTCCGGGCTGCTGACGAGCGGGGTGATGTACGCCCTCGTCAAGCACGGCAAGCCGTTCGTGCTGGTCGGCTCCGTACGCGATGACGGCCCGCTGCCCGACGTCTACACGGATGTGGTCGAGGGGCAACGCGCCATGCGGGCGCAGCTGCAGGACGTCGGCTTCGCGATCATGGTGGCGACCATGCTGCACTCTGTCGCGACCGGCAACATCCTGCCGGCGTCGATCCCGCTGGTCTGCGTTGACATCAACCCGGCGACTGTCACCAAGTTGGCTGACCGCGGCTCCTCGCAGGCGCGTGGCATCGTCACCGACATCGGGCTGTTCCTGGAGCAGCTGGCTCTGGAGCTGGTGCCCGACTTCCGCCGCTGACCCCCGGCCCGCCGGCCGGGGATCAGCTGCGAGCGCGTCAGGGCAGCTGGATCAGCGGCTTGAACGAGGCCTCGCTGATCTCGCCGCGCTTGACCCGTACGACGTCGACGGGCTTGCCCACAACGCCATCCGGCAGGTCCACCTCGACCAACCAGATCCCCGGGTCCAGCCCCACGAGCCCGAACCACCCGGAACCGTCGCTGTTGCGGGTCACTGCTGCGACCGGTCGAGCAGGTTGGTCGCGGTCACCGTCACGTCGGCAAGTGCCGTGCCGTCCCGCAGTGCCAGGCGACCGTCGATGTGGCCCTCCGACTGCTTCCACGGCATGTCGGGGACCGCCGCATCCTCGGCGAACACCGGCGCCGCCCCCGTCGGGTCCTCGGCCGTGAGCGCACGGATCAGCTTGTCGCGCTCTGCGTCGGCGACGACCGTGCCAGCGCCGGTGCCCGTACGGCTTGGACTCGCGTACGAGTAGCCGCTCCACCCCGCAACCGTGTTCCCGGCAGCCGACGGCGTCACCGAGTCGTGCAGCTGTGCGACGCTGTGCTCCACATCGTTGAGGTAGAGCGCGGGCCCGTTGACCGTCTGTCGATCGCCTTGCCAGTCGGCCAGTACCTCGGTCCACTCGTCGAACATGCGGGCCTGGTCAGGGTTCCAGTCACGCTTGTAGTTCATCGCGATGACGGTGTCGATGATCCCCTCGTCGAGCCAGCCCTTCCAGTTCTGCATGACTTCGGCGTACGGGCGGGTCTGCTCCCAGCTGCCCATCGTCTGCGGCCCGTAAGCGTAGGTGATCGCGTCGTTCGAGAGCCGTACGTCATGGTCGAGCTCGAAGATGCCGAGGTAGATCCGGCGCACGAGCGACGTGATCTGCTCGCGTCGCCAGTCGCTGAACTGCGCGATCGGACGGGAGCGGCACGTCGGTGCGTCCGGTAGCCGCCTGGAACCGGGCGATCGACACCTCGCTGTAGCCCCAGTCGCTGTGCGTCTGCGTCGAGTTGAAGTCGGGGTAACGGATGTAGTCGAGGTTGATGCCGTCGACGTCGTACTCGCGGACGATGCTCTGGATCGCCCCGACGATGTAGTCGCGCGCAGCCGGGTTGGCCGGGTCGATGTAGGCGTTGGCCCCCATCAGCTCGGCGCCGTCGTAGCGCTTGTTGAGCCAGCGGTCGGCGCCCGTCGCGTTGACGCCGTGCTTGTTGAACACGTGCTCCGGCGACGAGTGCGGGGTGGCGGAGTTCCACATCGTGCCGACGTTGACCCAGGCGTGAACCTCGATGCCGGCGGCGTGCGCCTGCGTGATGACCTCGTCGAGCGGGTCGTACGGCGCAGGAGCGATCGCCGCGTCGGTCCGCGGGTAGACCGCGCGGTTGCAGAAGCAGTCATAGCGGCGGGCGACCTGCACGACCAACGCGTTGGCGTTGAGCGCCTCGGCGTTGGCGACGAGCTTGCTCACCTGCGCCGGGGTGTAGATGCCCTCGTTGAACGCGTCAACCCACAGGCTGCGCCACTGCTCCTCGGGCGGTTCGGTCGCAGTGGCTGGGCTGTTCATCACGGCGGGGCCGAGCAGTGCGACCGCGCTGAGCAATGTCGCCGCGATCGTCGTCCGTCCTCGTCTCACCCGGGGTGCCTCCTCGTCGAGTGCCTACTAGACCTTTGGCCTAGACCCTAGTGACGAGCAGAGACGGTCGTCTAGACCACAGGTCTAGACCATTGAGCTGGACTCAGCGCGGGATGCGCAGGTCGGCCACGAGCAGGCAGGTGGTCGGTCGCCCGGGGGTAGTCGCGAAGCGCGTCCGGCTCCTGCGGCACTCCGCACCCGAGCACCGCGATGTCGGGCGAGACGAACACGCCGTCGATCCGGCGGCGCGGCCGGTCAGCTGAGTAGGTCAGCTCGCCGCCCTTGGGAGCGGACACGTACGCGTCATTCAGCTCATCAGCCAGTGCCCGCCAGGCCGGTTTGTCCGGCGTTTCGTTGACGTCACCCGCGATGAGGTAGTGCGGAGCGGGCAGCGACTCGACGAAGGACCGCAATTCGGCGAGGTGTCGCAACCGCTCGTCGGCGTCGAGGCTCATGTGGATGCTCGTCGCGGTGAGCTCCGCGCCGGCAACCTGCAGCCTGACCAGGGTCGCGCCGCGCTGGTGCAGCCCCGACGTCTTGCTGAAGCGGTGCTCGACTCGGTCACGGACGTCCACGCGCTGCGCCACGAGGATCGCAGTCCCGCCGGCCGGCCGGCCGCCCGCGACGTACGCCAGCCCGGCCCGTCGGGCCAGGTCTGCGATCTTGAACCGCCAGCGGAAGAACCGCGGCGCCTCCTGCACGCACACCACGTCGGGGGCGATGCGACGAATCACGCGTACGACGGCCGGCACGTCATCACGCAGCGAGCGGACGTTGTACGAGAGCACGCGCAGCGGCACACCCGTGTCGGCTTCGGTCACTTGACCAGGCCTTGCTGCCCGGCGGGGACTCGCGCTCTCCGACCGCGATCCAGTGTTCGTCGATCTGCCATGCCGACTATGAGGTGCGAGCGAGCGGCGTTGTCAGGGTCGGTGAGCAGCGCCAGCCCATTGGCCAAGTCTGGGTTCCCGGTCGAGGTCCACCGACGAACCCAATCGCCCGATGACTCGGCCACCGTCTCCGCCGCCTGGGAGGCAACGCCGCAAGCGAGTCGGCGACATCACCGCAACCGAGATAGACTGTCACGCCCTCGCCGGTCACGCTCGCCTCCGCAGGCACCTCGAGTTCGCGCAAGATCACGTACGTGCCGGATGCGAGCACGCATTCTGTCCCGGGAAGCTGTACGGACAGGTAGACGCCTGGCGCGGGGACACTCACCTGCTACGTCCGCCGGCGGCGGATCGGCCGCCGGCGGCACCGGTGGCGGGTCGGGAACGAGCGAGGCGAGCACGTCGTCCGAAGCCGCACCGAGGTCGATGTCGGTTCGTCAAGTCCGCAGATGTCGAGGTGACGTGCAGGGGCCATCGCAGGCGGTCGTGCTCGCTCGAGCGATCCGTGCCTCAGCGACTCCCGCGACCGTGTACTCGTCGGCCCCGAACAGGGCTCCGAACAGCGCCGGCTGCGAGTCCGGCACGACGAGTACGCGAACCCGGCTTGGGTTGCTCCGCGTCGTCGAACGACACGCAAGCGGCGTCCGACGGGACGCCCAGAGCGTCGTCGTCGATGCAGCCCGCCCAGTCTGGGGCTCGGGGCGAGGTTCTCGTTCGCGAGGTCTACGGCGCCGGTCGCTCGCTGCAGCAAACACCGCCAAGTCGATGGGGTCGTCGTCTCGACAGGTAGCTCCGCCGCTGCCAGCGCGGCCGCATCCGCCGCCACCTGTGCGCGCGCCTTCGTCGCCCGTGCCATCCCGAGGTCGACGACCAAGTGCGGCGACCCCAAACAGCACAACGAGCACGATGGCCATCAAGATCGCGATCGCCCCGCGCTCCTCCGACAGCCGCCTAGTCACACCAAGTCCCAGTCGTCGCTGGGCCAGCCGACCCGACCGGTGGTTCGCCCACCGGCCGTCTCCTGCTCGATCGCGAACACGACCCGGGTACGCACCGTCCCGCCGTCGGGCAGCGGGACGAGGCCGATCTCGGCGCGATCTTCAAGCTCGGCGCAGACGACGACCCGGTCGCCCAAGCGTTCCGCCAGTCTCGTACCTCACTAGGACGGAGGCATCACCCGTGGCGCCTGAAGCATCGGTCCTGCACAGCCTCGGCGATCTCGCCGAGCGTGGCGCCGGATTCCAGCGACGCCGTCCGCGCCCCCGCCCGCGCGGCATCCCGCAGCGCCATCGAGTCACTGAAGTAGATCCCGTAGTCGATGCCGCCGAGCACGAGCAGCAGCAACAGGGGCAGTACGAGGGCAAACTCGACCGCCGCAGCGCCCCGCTCCCGAGGGCCGCGCCTCATCCCCCCGCCCGGCCGACGGCCGGGCGGCGACCCGTACGCCATGCGCGGAACCATACGCCGCAGGCGCCCGACGGCCGAAACGAACGGCGACTCAGACCCGCGCGAGGTCAGCGGCTCCGACGATGCCGGCGTCGTTGCCCAACGTCGCCGTACGCAGCTGCGCCTCCGGTCGGTAGCTGCGCCCGGTCAGGTTGCGGCGCAGCGCGTGCTGGGTCTCCCCGAGCAGCAGGTCGCCGGCCTCGGACAGGCCACCACCGATCACCAGAACCCCGGGGTCAAGGACGGCGACCAACTGGGCCAGGCCCTCGCCCAGCCACTGCCCCAGCTCCTCGAGAAGGCCGATGGCTGCCTCGTCCCCCTCGGCCGCCGCCTGCGTCACGTGCTGGCCCATCAGCGCTCCCGGCTCCTCGCCGCAGAGCTCGGCCAGCCGCGCCGCGAGGGGACTGCCCGTCTCGACGAGCGCCCGCGCCTCTCGGACCAGCGCGCTGCCGCTGGCGTACTGCTCCCAGCAGCCCTTGTTGCCGCAGCCGCAGCGCAGCCCGCCGGGGACCATGCGTACGTGGCCGATCTCGCCCGCGATCCCGTAGGCACCACGCATCAGCTTTCCGTCGACGACCATGCCGCCCCCGATGCCGGTGCCCACGGTGACGAGCAGCATGTCGTCCTCCGTGTCGGCGGCAGCACCGAAGCGGAACTCACCCCAGGCAGCGGCGTTGGCGTCGTTCTCGACAACGGTCTGCAGGCCCGACCGTGAGGACACCGCCTCAGCGAGGTTGACGTCACGCCAGCCGAGGTTCGCCGAAAAGAGCACGGTGGAACGCTTGGAGTCCACAAAGCCGGCGAAGCCGATCCCGACAGCGTCGATCTCGTGTGTCCTGGCCAGCTCGGTGCTGATGCTGACGATCGCGTCGACGGCCGGGGAGGTTCCCTCGGGGGTGTCCCGGCGGGTGCGCGCGATGATCTTGCCGTAGTCGTCGACCACACCGGCTGCGATCTTCGTGCCGCCGACGTCCACGCCGATCGTCAGTCCCATATCGCCCCACCCTCACCGTCGAACCACGCGCGCATGAACCGTACGCGCCACCGGGCGCGCCACGCGGCGCGCCTCCCCCGATTTGTCCGTGCTCAGCCCTCGACGCGACGCTTCAGCCCGCGCAACGCGGTGTCGATGATCACCTTCTCGGCCTTCCGCTTCATCATGCCGAGCATGGGGATGGACACGTCGACCGAGAGGGCGTAGGTCACCTCGGTGCTGCCGTCGCCTGCATCGTCCAAGGTGTACGACCCGTCCATGGCCCTGAGCAGCCCCGCCTCGACCAGGGTCCAGCGCACCTCGTGATCGTCATCCCACTCGTACGTCAGGGTGTAGGCGTCCTTGATCGGCCCCGCCTCGAGCTCGAAGCGGACGTCCGCCGGGCGACCGTTGTCCTCGTACTCCGTGATCACCTCGGCCGACTTCACCGCGCCGGTCCACTCGGGGTAGGCAGCCACGTCGGCGATCACCGCCATGACCTGCTCGGGGGTGGCGTTGACCGTGATGCTCGAGGTGGTCTGGTCGGCCATGGTCGGGAGGCTACTGGATCATCAGGGACGTCCGCGGGCCTGGCTCGTATACTGCCCACACATTTTGACCAGGAGCGCGGAGCGCGCACACTCGTGTGACAACAACCACACGCTTCCCAGGGGGTCCCATTGAGCCGGCGGGCCATTCTTGTCATCGCGGCGGTGCTCGTGGCCGCCGTGAGCACGGCCTTGCTGGCCATATATGTGCGCGGCGCGGAGGCCCGGGCCGACGCTCGAGATGACCTTGTGGGGGTCCTGGTAGCCGCGGATCCGATAGAGGCGCGAACCACGGTTGCGGATGCGCAGACCGAGGGAGCTTTCATCGAGGAGGCGAGACCTCAGGACGACGTACCCGAGGGGGCAATCGGCAACATTGCACAACTCGCGGACCTCGGCGAACAACAGTTCATTACGGGCATCGTCGAGGACGAGATCATCCTCCGCAGTCAGCTCAGTGAGACACCGCTGTCCGACCTTGGCATCCCTCCTGATCAGGTCGCGGTGGCAGTCCAGCTCTCTGACCCGGCCCGGGTGGCGGGAAACATCATGCCCACCAGCGAGATAGCGCTTTACGTCACGCTCAGCGGTGCCGAGACGCGGGTTCTGCTTCGCCGCGCCACTGTTCTGTCGGTGGGCGCCGACGGGTCGGACGACGGCACACTCGTGACGCTTGCGCTGACGCAGGACGACGCCCAGCGCGTGGTGCACGCCCAGGCCAACGGCACCCTGTACGCAGCGTTAGTAGGCCCGGAGTACGTGCCCACGACGATCCCGCCGACCACGAACGAGAACCTCTTCCAAGGCCAACCGTGACAACCGTCGTCGAGCACGAGCCCACCAGCGCGGCTGCGCTGGTGGCGGTGCTTGGGTCCGCCCACGCGGTTCCTACCTTCGAAGACCTCGACCGTCACCTGGAAGCAAGCGCCGACGAGGACGTCGTTGTGCTCGGCAGTTCGGTCGAGCTGCAGGCCGCCCTGCGGCTCAGCGAGCGCATGCGCATCGGCCGCCCTTCGTTGAGCGTCGTGCTCGTGCGGCGCCGCATCGACAACTCGATCCTCACCAATGCCTTGCGGTCCGGCGTACGCGAGGTCGTTGAAGAACGGGACCTTGCGGGCCTCAATGCCGCCGTTCGTCGAGCCGCCGAGCTCTCTCGGGCGCTCCGGCAAGGCCTCGGCGAAGCCGCGGGACCGAGACGCGGCGCGCGGCTGCTCACGGTGTTCTCCGCCAAGGGCGGCTGTGGCAAGACCACGTTTGCCCTCAACCTCGCGACAGCACTGCACCGTCGCGGCGACCGCGTCTGCCTGGTCGATCTCGACCTCGCATTCGGCGACGTCGCCATCTCGCTGCAGGTGCAGCCGCAGCACACGATCGCTGACGCGGTGCCGCTCGCGGAGACACTCGACCCCGGCGCGGCCGTCTCGCTGCTCACGACCCATCCGTCCGGGTTGTCGGTGCTCGCCGCGCCGATGGAGCCCTACCTGCGCGACGTCATCCCCGCCGAGCTCGTCGGCCGGGTGCTCGACGTGCTGTCCTCGGAGTTCGACTGGATCGTCTGCGACACGCCGCCGGGGTTCGAGGACCACGTCCTTCAGGCGTTCGACCGCAGCGAGCTCCTGGTGCTGCTCGTGACCCCCGACATCCCGGCACTCAAGAACTTGAAGCTCACGCTCGACACGCTCAACCTGCTCAACTACCCAGAGCACATTCGGCGCGTCGTGGTCAACCGGTCCGATTCGCGTGTGGGTCTGTCACTCAAGGACATCGAGCACACACTGGGCACCCCGTTGACGGCTCGGGTGCCGTCCTCCCGCGACGTACCCGCATCGATCAATCGCGGTGTCGCTCTGGTCCTCGACGACCCCCGGCACCCGGTGTCACAGGCGATCCAGGCGTTCGCCGATGAATATGCGAGCAGTGTTGCGATTGCCGGCGACGGCAAGGCCCCGGCTAAGCCGGTGTCCTCGGCCCGAGGCCGCTGGCGGGTGCGCCTGCCGTGAGCTTCTCCGACCGCATCGCCCGCGCCCGGCGCGATCGCGACGACCGCGCTCCGGCGAGACCCGCCGACGAGCCGTCCCCCGCCGGACAGGCGGGTTCGTTCGTCGACCTGCGCCGCACCGTGCACGAGGCGCTTCTTGCGCGCCTCGGCCCACTGCTCTACGAGTCGCGGGTCAGCGAGCGCGAGCTGAGCCGGCAGGTGCAACGCACGTTGCACGAGGTGCTCGCCACGCAGGAGACGCCCCTCACTGGGACTGAGCGCGCCCGGATCGCGCAGGACATATCCGACGACGTGCTCGGTTTCGGCCCCCTCGAGCCGTTCCTCCGCGACTCAGACGTCAGCGAGATCATGGTCAACACCGCTGAGGCGATCTACGTCGAGCGGGCTGGCCGCATCTACCAGGCCGAGACGAGGTTCCTCGACGAGGCCCATCTGCGTCGCACCATCGACAAGATCGTCGGTCAGGTCGGTCGTCGCATCGACGAGGCGAGTCCGATGGTCGACGCACGGCTTCCCGACGGCAGCCGTGTCAACGCGATAGTCCCGCCGCTCGCCATTGACGGCTCGCTGCTCACGATCCGCAAGTTCTCGGCGGTTCCATACGACGTCGATGATCTCGTCGCGTTCGGGACCTTGACACCTAGCGCCGCGGAGTTTCTGCGCGCCTGCGTCGAGGGACGCATCACGACACTCGTCTCAGGCGGTGCGGGTGCCGGAAAGACGACACTGCTCGGCGCGCTCTCGTCGTTCATCCCCACCACCGAGCGCGTCATCACCATCGAGGATGCCGCCGAGCTCCAGCTCCACCAGCACCACGTGCTCCGCCTCGAAGCTCGCCCCGCCAACATCGAGGGCAAGGGTGAGGTCCGCATCCGCGAGCTCGTACGCAACGCGCTCCGCATGCGGCCCGACCGCATCGTCGTCGGCGAGATCCGTGACGCGGCCGCCCTCGACATGCTGCAGGCGATGAACACCGGGCACGAAGGCTCAATCTGCACGGTGCACGCCAACTCGCCCAGGGACGCGCTCGCCCGTGTCGAGACCATGGTTCTCATGGCGGGCATGGATCTGCCCGTACGTGCCATCCGCGAGCAGCTGGCAAGCGCGGTCGACCTCGTCGTGCATCTCACGCGATTCAAGGACGGCAGCCGCCGCATCACCCATATCACCGAGGTCGCCGGGTTCGAGCTGGACACGATCACCACGCGGGACCTGTTTCGCTTCGACCACCGAGGTTTCGACCGCAATGGCTTCGTCGTCGGCGAGTTGCAGCCCACCGGCACGGTCCCGCACTTCCTCGAGCAGCTCTCGGAGCACGGCGTCGAACTCCCGGTGGGACGTATTCGAGAGCGGGCCGGGCGGATGAGGCTTGCGCGCCGGCTCGGCGTCGCGCTGATGGCAGCAATTGGCGCTTTGATGCTCGGTGTCGTCCCAGCCATGGCGAGCGAAACCCAAAGCACCTCACCGCAGGTCGACATGCAGGCTCTCTCGGCGCACCCGGACACGCTCACAATCTCGTTCACTCTGTCGGCCGGCGGCCTCCCGGAGGGCGCCGAGCTTGACCCCGAAACGGTGCGTGTCTCTCTCGACGGATTGGCCGTGCCATCGACGGTGAGCTCTGCCGCCGAGACGCCGATCGAGCAGGTTGCCGTGCTCACCATCGACACGAGCGGCAGCATGCTGCGCGACGAGAAGATCGAGCAGGCGCGCAGCGCGGCAGCGGCCTTCGTTGAGGCCGCTCCTCCTGAAACGAAAATCGGTCTGGTCACGTTCGACAACACGGTGCAAACGCTCCTGGCGCCGACCGACAACCGCGCCGAGATCACTGCGGCAATCGATCAGATCGAGGCGGTTCCCAATGGCGACACCGCCTTGTGGTCCGGCATCGAACACGCGGTCCAGGTCGCCAGCACTTCCTCTGGGACCCGCTCGGTTCTGGTGCTGACCGACGGCGAGAACGACTCCGACTCGCCGAGCACGGTGGAGACCGCCGTGGACGCAATCACCCAGGCCGGCGTGCGTGTCGATGTCGTCGCCCTGGGTGACTACGCCGCGTTCGCCGGCGACCTCAATGCTGTTGCCGAGGCCGGAAAGGGCCAGGTGGTTGGGGCCGAGTCGGCGGACGACCTGGCGGCCCCCTTCACCGCTGCAGCCGAAGCGCTCGACCGCGTGCTGTCCGTGAGCGCCGAGGTGCCGCCGCAGTTCTACGGCGACAACGTCGAGGTGAGCGCATCAGTGCAGTCGCCGGTCGGTCGGCTCGCCGACCAGGCGGCGCTGTCCCTGGCAGAGCTCACCGCTCCGGCGGAGGAGGTCGCCGGCCCCGCGCCCGGTGTCGGCGCCCAGTGCCCTGGGCACCCCGTTTCTCTGGGTGTCGCTCGGCGGGATCTTCGCAGCCGTCGCCGCTATCCTCGCCATCGCCGCGGTCACCGTGACAAGGCAGCACACCCGGAGCGCCCGAGTTGCCGCGCTGATCGGCGGCGAGCCGATCGCGGACGCACCACCGCCACCGCAGCTGCACCTGCGTGACCGGGCTACCGACCTGGCGGGGCGGGTGCTCTCCTCCCGCGGCTTGGACAAGACGCTCGCGGACCGGCTGGAGTGGGCAGGGCTGCCGCTGCGTCCGGCCGAGTGGGTGCTGCTGCACGTCTTCGCGGCGGTCGGGTTGGGCATTCTGTTCCTCGCGCTCACCGGCAATGCCTTCGCTGCCCTGGTGGGTGTCGTCATCGGTGTCCTTGGCCCGCTCGCGTTCTTGGAGCGTCGTGGGCAGAGCCGGCATGACGAGTTCACCAGCGCGCTCCCTGAGACGTTGCAGATGATCTCCGGCGGTCTCTCGGCGGGGCTCACGCTGCGACAGTCGGTGGAGGCAGTTGCCGAGGACGGCCGCCCGCCGGTGCGCGAGGAGGTTCGTCGTGCTCTGGCGCAGGCGCGGCTCGGCATGCCGCTGGAGGACGCCCTCGATGAGGTTGCTGAACGCATGCACAGCAAGGACTTCAGCTGGATCGTGATGGTGATGCGTATCCAGCGCGAAGTCGGTGGCAACCTACCCGAGCTGCTCGGCCTGGTCTCAGCGACTCTCCGCGAACGTGACCGGTTGCGCCGTCAGGTCCGTGTCCTCTCGGCGGAGGGGCGCATCTCGGCGTGGGTGGTCGGGCTGCTGCCGATCGCCTTCGTCACCTACATGCTCATCACGCGACCGGACTATCTGGAGCCGCTGGTCAATGACCCGTTGGGGTGGGCGATGCTGCTCGGCGGTGGCACCCTGTTCGTCGGCGGGATCTTCTGGTTGTCCCGACTCACCAACCTCAAGGTGTGACTGTGGTCTCTGCATTGCTCGTCGTGTTCGGCATCGGCGGTCTCGCCGTAGCCGGAGCACTGCTCGCCACCACGGTCGCCGACACGGTCTACGGCCGGGTCCGCACGACTCGGACGCTTCGCGCCATCCGTGAGGGCGCCGCCAGCCCGGCGACGGTCACGAGCCATCTCGAGGCGCCACTCACGACGCGCCTTGCCGGTCCGGCTGTCAAGCGGCTCTCCGGCCTCGGGCTGCGGCTGCTGCCCGACGACGCGGCTGCTACGTTCCGCCGCCGCATCGCATCGGCCGGGTCCCCGCAGGGCTGGACGGTCGACCGGGTGATCGCCGGCAAGCTCATCGGCCTCGGGCTTGGGTGGCTGGTGGGCCTCACCGTGGCGTTGGCGATCGGCGTACGCCCGGTGCTGGCATTGCTGGTCTCCGTTCTCGTGGGCATCGCCGGCTACTTCACACCTGAGCTCGTGCTCTATCAGCTCGCCTATGACCGAACCGAGCGCATCCGCGCCGACCTGCCCGACGCACTCGACCTCCTCACGATCTCAGTCGACGCAGGGATGCCGTTCGACAGCGCGCTGCGGCAGGTAGCAGCTTCAACATCGGGGCCGCTGCGAGGGCGAGTTCGGCCGGCTGGTGCACGAGACGGACTTCGGGCTCGGCCGGCCAGCGGCATTGCGCGCGTTCGGTGAGCGAGTCGGGTTAGCCGAGGCCCGCACCCTCGCATCCGCGCTCAGCCAGGCCGACACACTCGGCGTGCCCATCGCCAAGGTGCTACGCATTCAGTCGACGCAGCTGAGGCAGGCCCGGAGCGCGAAACTCGAGGAGCAGGCGCAAAAGCTGCCGGTAAAGATCATCTTTCCGCTGGTGCTGTGCATTCTGCCCGCCCTCCTCGTCGTCGTGATCGGTCCAGCGGCGATTGAGTTGACCCGGTCGTTCCGCCCATGAGCGCCGTCGGCGAGCTCGAGGCGGGTAGCCGCGACCGCCGGGTCCTCGTCATCGCCCGATTCGCCCTGGTGGCAATGATCTTCGTGTTCCTCCTCATGGAGGATCACCCCGCTGACTACCTGCCGGGCGCAGTCGGCCTCGCCGTCGTTGCAGTTGTCGGGAGCGTCCCGCCCCTAACCCCGCTGATGGCGCGCTGGCAGCCCGTCGTGGAAGCCGTGCTCGCAGCCGCGGTCGTCTCAGTCGCCGAACCTCTGGCCACGCAGTTCTTGCCCTATCTGCTCATTACCGGCCTTGCGGCCGGTCTGGCGTACGGCGTCACGGGTGCGGTGCTGGCGGCGGGCCTTGCCGGCGCGGTCATCATTGTCAGTCACATCGGCCAGCTGGACACCGACGAGTTCAACGAGCTGTCTGTGTGGGTTCTCGTCTCGCTCGGCGTCGGGCTTTTCGCCGCCTGGGTACGCCGTGGTCGCTCTGCTGCACCAGCCATCCGCCGATGTGGCGGCGTACTCCGAGGCCTATCGACTCCTCGAGCAGCTGCGCACTGTGTCCCGGCACCTGTCAGGCGGCCTGGAGCCCGCCAGCGTCGCCACCAACGTCGCCGAGCACGCCCGCGACAAGCTCGGTGTCCCTGCCGTGGTCGTGACGCGATCGGACTCCGGCGTGCTCGTGCCGTTGGCCCGGGCCGGGGCAATGCAGGATGGCAGCCTCCAGGCGCTCGACGCCATCGACTCAACGAGCACGTGGCAGCAGAGCTCACCCACGCTCGTCGACGGAACGGCGTGGCTGCCGCTGCGCGTCGCCGACCGTACGATCGCAATGGTGGTGGCGTCCACCGCCGATGCGACGCGGGTCGAGACGCTGGCTCCCACGCTGTCCGAGGACGCCCTGCGGCTGGAGACCGCGCTGATGTTCGAGGATGTCCGGACACTGGCAACCGCCGAGGAAAGACGTCGCCTGGCCCGAGAGATTCACGACGGCATTGCCCAAGAGCTGGCCTCGCTCGGCTATCTCGTCGACGGAATGGCCGTCGAATCTGCCGACCAGGCGCTCACCGAGGACCTCGCCCTGTTCCGCGGCGAGATCAGCCGAGTAGTCAGCGAGCTCCGGCTGTCGATCTTCGACCTGCGCAACGAGGTCTCCGGCACGACCGGCCTCGGCGAGGCGCTCTCCGACTACGTTCGCGAGGTCGGGCGGCGGTCCGGCCTGACGGTCCATCTGGTGCTCGACGAGGGTCCGCATCAGACTGCCGGCCACGGTCGGAGGCGCAGCTGCTGCGCATCGCCCAGGAGGCCGTGACCAACGCGCGTCGACATGCCCAGGCAAGGAACCTCTGGGTGAGCTGTCAGGTTGACCCGCCACGTGCGCACATCCGCGTGGAGGACGACGGTCGTGGGCTCGGCAAGGGACGGTCCGACAGCTATGGGCTTGGCATCATGGCGGAGCGGGCCGAGCGCGCCGGGAGCCCGTCTCGTGATCGGAGCCCGGCCCGGCGGCGGCACCATCGTCGACGCCCGCATCGGGCCGGATCTCGTCGAGAAGACCACCGACAGGAGTTCCGTCCAGGGCTCGTTGCATGATAACGCTCTCACTGAGGAGGGCATCACGTGACAACAGTTCTGCTCGTTGACGACCACGAGCTCATCCGCCAGGGTCTGCGCCGCGCTTTCGAGCGCGAGGAAGACTTCGACGTCGTCGCTGAGGCCAGCGCGGTCGAGGAGGCGCTCACTCTTGCCCGGCAGCACTCTCCTGAGGTCATCGTCGTCGACGTGCGGCTGCCCGACGGCAACGGCCTCGACCTCGTGCGGTCACTGCGCAAGCAGTCGGCATCGATGGGCATCGTCGTGCTGACGATGTATGCCGGCGACGAGCAGCTGTTCGCCGCCCTCGACGCCGGCGCCTCGGCGTTCGTGGCCAAGGATGCCCCCGCGGGTGATGTCGTGGCCGCGGCGCGGCATGCCGCAGCGACGCCGACAGCCTTCGCCGCGGCCGATCTCGCGGCGGCCATGCGGCGGCGCATCACGCCCAGCGGGCCGCAGCTCTCACCGCGGGAGCGGGAAGTGCTCGCGCTGCTCGCCGACGGTCTCGGGGTCGCCGCGATCTCCAAGAAGCTCTACATCAGCGAGTCGACGACCAAGACCCACGTGTCAAAGCTGTACGAGAAGCTGGGGGCCGGCAACCGCGCCCAAGCCCTCATGGCCGCGCTGCGTCTGGGGCTCTTGCCTGGCTCGGAGGCTCGCCCATAGGGGGCCGCAGCAGTAACGGCGCATGCACTCGGAGTAGCGACCGTTCGGGCCATGGGCCACCATCCGAACGGACGATGCAAGTGTGGCTTGTTGCCCGATAGAGAGTCACGGAGCTTGCGGGGAGGCTGGCTAGGTCAGGCGCAATGGACCGTGTTGCGCCTTGCCCTGGAAGGAGCCCGACGCTGTGACGAGGATCTGGCGGATACGCGCCCGTCGTGATGACGGAGCGTCCGCTGTCGAATACGGACTGCTCGTCGCAGCCATCGCGGCCATCGTCGTCACCGTCGTCTTCGCAATCGGACGATTCGTCCAGGGCGCTTTCGACGACGCCTGTGACCAAATCGACGCCCAGTCATCGGCTGAGTGCAACCCCAACCCGCCCGCTCCAACTCCCTGAGGCAACCATGCGCAACGTCAGCATCCGCAATACCCAATCGGACCGCGGGGCTTCCGCCGTGGAGTACGGCCTACTCGTGGCGGCCATCGCCGCGATCATCGTCGCCGTGGTTTTCGCGATCGGCACAGCCACCGGCGGTCTCTTCAACGACGCCTGCGATTCCATTGACGCGGAGGCAACCCAGGAGTGCTAGGTCAGCGGGTCGACTCGAGGACCAGCAGGGCGCGCGCCTCAGTCACGACTGACTCCCAAGTCCACTGCTCGGCCCACTCACGCGCCGCGACGCCCATCGACTTCCGATGGGCGTCGTCGCTGAGCAGCTCCACAAGAGCCTGAGCGGTGGCTGCCGGATCCTCGGGGTCGACGACCACGCCCGTCTTCCCGTCACGCACCGACTCCGGCGCTCCCCCGCTGTCGCCGACAACGACTGGCACGCCGCAAGCTTGGGCCTCGAGGAACACGATGCCCCACGCCTCGACCTCCAGGCCGCCACGCCGCGCCCTGCACGGCATCGCGAACACGTCGCCCGCCGCGTAGTACGCCGGCAGGTCGTCCCCCGGCACGGCTCCCGTGAAGACGACTGACTCCTGCACACCCGTCGACTTCGCAAGCCGCTGCAGATCGTCGCCGTACGGACCCTTGCCGACCAACAGCAAGGCGAGCATCCGGCAGATCGGCGAGCACCTGCGGCATCGCGCGGATCAGCGTGTCCTGACCCTTGCGGGGCACCAGCCGACCAACACACACCACGAGCGGAGCGTCGGCAGCGATCCCGTGCCGTGCCCGGACCATGCCATCGCCCACCCCTGGGCGAAAGCGATGGACGTCCACGCCCGGCGATAGTCGCTGCATCCGGGCGGCGGCACTCGGTGACAGCGCTGGCGCGATCCGCTCGCGGCACCACTCCGACACGTACGTCATCACGTCGGTGCCATCACCGATGCGCCGCAATGCTTGCCGGACCACGGGCGCCTTAGCCCACCACACCTCATGGCCATGTGTGATCGCGACCTGCCGTTGCGCACCAGCCCGACGCAGCCGAGAACCGAGCAGCCCTAGGGGCGCCGAGGCTCCGTACAGCACCGAGTCGCAGCCGTACGCACGAAGCAGGCGCTCAGCCCGCCGGGCGACCCGCGGAGTGGGCAGCAGCACACCGGCGCGGTCACGCACGACCGGGAACGGCAGCGTGCGGTCGTACTCCTGCCAACCAGGCTTGGTCGACGTGTAGACGACAACTCGGGCCGGATGGAGACCGCGGCACAGCGCCTCGACGAACGTCTCGATGCCGCCGTGCCGAGGCGGGAAGTCGTTGGTGACCACGAGGGTTCGAGTCATCCGACGAAGCCTTTCATTTCATGGGCCTTCCACAGGCACTAGATCCGGCGGCTCGGGCACCCCGTGCTCGTCCGCCCAGTCGCGCGCCATGGCGATTCGCTGCGGAGCGCTGGGGTGACTGGCGAACAGCGCATAGACGACCGGGTTGGGATCGAGGTCGGACAGGCTCGTCGTCGCCAACGACCGCTGCATCTGCGTGAAGGTCTCCGGGTCCTCGGTGAGGTCGAGCGCGTGCCGGTCGGCGCGCGCCTCGATGTGGCGGGAGACGAGGTTCTGCACCGGGCCGGCGACGAACATGAGGACCGCGACGACCCCAAGCACGAGCGCCAGCGAACGCGGGTCGGCCAGTCGCTCCACGCCCGCGCGGCTCAGCAGGTCGCGCCACCCGAGCAGCCATCCGAGCAGACACACCGTGGCCGCCAGGCCGAGCGCGCCGATCAGCGTCCCCCACAGCACGTCGTTGTTCTTCACATGCCCGAGCTCGTGGGCGACGATCAGCTCGACCTCCTCCGGTGAGGCCTGTTCAAGCAGGTTGTCGTAGACCACGATGCGCCGGGTCGCGCCGAAGCCAGACACGTACGCGTTGAGCGTGCTCGTACGCCGCGACGCATCCGCGACGAGCACATCGTCGACATGCACGCCGTCCCGCTCGGCCAGGTCCAGCAGGGCCGTCCGCAGCTCACCCTGCTCGAGCGGCTCGAACTTGTTGAACACCGGCTCTATGACCAGCGGGTAGAGGAACGACGCAACGACGACCAGCACCGCACCCCCGATAGCACCGGGCACCCACCACCAGGCTCCGAACCGGCGGACGATCGCGAAGAGCGCGAGCAGCACAAGAAGGGTCAGGCCGGCCTCGACCGCGAACGACCGCCCGACGTCGCCGAGCCAGCCCAGCCACGTGCGCGTCGAGATGCCGTACGACCGGCGCACGGACTCCGCCCAGGCCGACAGACCGATCGTGGCGACGCGCAGCACGAGGAGCACGGCCAGCCCGCCAAGCAGCACCGTGGCGACCCACCCACCTCCGGCAAGCCGGCCGGCCCACCCCACGAGCCGCGCGCCCAGTGGGGTCAGCGCGAGCACCAGCCCGATGATCGAGGGAAAGCCCCATCGCGAGGTACGAGGGCAACCGGACGGCGGCCAGGTAGGCCTCCGAGCGCTCGTGCTCGGCGGGCGTGAAGTCGCGGGTCCAGTCGGGCGTCACGTGTCCACCGCCGCGCCAGGGAGTCGTGACCACGACGACGACCACCAGGGCGGCGAACAGCACAGCCGCGGCGAACAGTGCAGCCGTGCGCGGCTCACGCATCGGCAAGGTCCCGGATGCGGGTCTGCCACGCCGCGGTCAGCTGAGCCAGGTCGATGCCGAGTTGCTCGGTGAGGATCTGGTCGAGCTCCGCGGGCCGCTCGGCAATCGCGCGGATCGCGGCGACCAGGGCCGCGTCGCCGTGCGCCTCGGCGAGCAGGCGTACGGCCAGATGCGCGCCCTCGTACGCGGCCTCGGCCGTGTCACCTCCGGCCGCGAAATGCGAGTCGGTGGGCAGCTCGGCCGGGAGGCTGCCCGATCGTGCGGCTCGCAGCAGCACGGGCAGGGCATCGCGGGCCGAGTTGGTCGAGTCGGCGTAGGCCACGTACTCGGCCAAGCCTTCCGCCACCCACAGCGGCACGCCGGGCAGCCCCTCCGTGGCAACGTGCGTCGCCTCATGGGCCACCAGAAGCGCCCTCGACTCTTGGCTCAGCCGCGCTGTCTCATCCGGGTTGAGCAAGATGCGCTGGCCGGCGCCCCGGCCGGCCGGGTCAAGGCTTGTGGTGAGACCGGCATACCCGGGGTAGGCCCGCCCCCCGAGCAACCCCGAGACCTGCGTCCACTCCTGCGGCAGGACGAGTACGAGTCGGCGAGACCACTCGGTCCCCCACACTGAGTCCACCGTCGCGACCGCGCGGTCGGCGGCGTCCGCCCACGCCTGCAGGGAGCTGGCGTCGGCCGCTCCGAGCACCAGGCTGTGCGTTCCCTCGACCAGGCGGAGCCCCTCGAGGTCCCACAGCGCCGGGCTGGCCTGGTCGAGCGCGGTCAGGCGCCACTGGCCGTCGATGCGGTCGAGCCGCGGTGTGACGGCGACCTCGCTCATCTGCTGGTCGCCGCGAAGCTGGTAGCGGACGACCCAACGGTCGCCGTCCCGCGCGTACGCCCACGTCTGCAGCGGCAACGCGCGCAGCCGCTCGAAGGCCGCCCGCTGGTCGGCACGGAGCGTCTCGGCTGCGGGGTCGAGGGGTGCCAGCCAGCCTGCCTCGTCACCGGCCGCGAGCGCTGTGGCGCGGTGGGCGAGCAGCCGGTCGATTTGCTGGTCGGCGGCGGCGGTGGTGGCGCTGCCCGCGACGGCCGTCTCCGCCGAAGTCGCCGTACCTCGGCCTCGGGCGTGGCTGTGGCCACGGCGGCCACCGCAGCGGCCATAACGACGAGAAGGGCCGCCCCGCGGGCAGCCCTTCTCGTCAGCACGTGCTCGATCGTAGGTCAGCCCGGCCGCACGGCCCCGCTATAGGGCATCATCGACATCGAACGGACGCTGATCGGCTTGCCCGGGCGCGACGCGTCGATGATGTTGCCGTTGCCGATGTAGATGCCGACATGGCTGACCGGGCTGTAGAAACCCACAATGTCTCCCGGCATCAGCTCGGCCTTGGAAACACGAGGCAGCGAGGAGATCTGGTCGCGCGAGCTGCGCGGAACGGAGACGCCGGCAGTTCGCCAGGCCATCATGGTGAGGCCCGAGCAGTCAAAGCTGTTGGGGCCCTCGGCGCCGTAGACGTAAGACTTGCCGAGCTGGTCCATCGCGTACTGGACGGCAATTGCGCCACGCCCGGATGCAGGGGCGGCCACCGCCACCGCAGCATCGCGCGTGGTGCCGCGCGACGTAGTGTCGCTGGCCCGAGCCCGCTCCAGTGCGATGCGCTCCTCGGCCTGGAGCCTGCCGAGCAGTCGCTCCACCTCGGCGACCTTGTCGTCGATCGCCTCCTTCTCGGCGGCGAGCTGCTGCTCGATCGCTTGCAGCCGGGCCTGCTCCTCGTCGGCCGCGGCACGCTGCTCCTCGAGCTTCTGCCGCTCGACCGCGACCGCCCGCAGCGCGCCGACCTGCGAGGACGCGTAGGCGTCGACGACGGAGGCCTGGGCGATGAACTCGTCCGGCTCCTCGGCCAGGAACAGCTGCATCGTGGGGTCGATGATGCCCGTGCGATAGCTGGCGGCGGCGAAGCCGCCCATGCTCTTGGTGAGCTCCTGGACCTTGGCCTCTTGGCGGGCCACATCGGCCACCGCGGTGTCGAGGCGGCGCTGCACCTCGGCCAGCTGGTCCTCGGCCGCGTTGTAGCGCTCGGCGGCCTGCTCAGCCTGGTGCTCCAGGTCGTCGACCTGCTGTTGCACCTCGGCGATGGACGGCCTGGGCTGGGCGTCGACGGCTCCGGGGAGGGCGAGAGCCATCACGGCCGCAGTAGCAAGAGCGAGAATGAGTCGGGCGGGTGACGTGCGTCGGCCACTCGGCACGAGTCGCAGATCCTTCCTTCCGTGCCGCCTACCGGGTGAGCTGACGGGTTCGGGCGGGAAGGTGCCCTACGGCCGCACGTGGTGTCACGGCCGATTCACCCCTGGGGAAACTGGTTCCCCGGTTCCGGCCGCAGCCGGATTCGGCGGGACTCTGCCGTCGACCATTCAGCCAACTGCGGAGCAGACTCGGGTGACGACCCTAGCCACCTCGACACGAAAGTGGCAATTCCCCCCGCCGAAAAACCCAAAACCGGCGACTCCGGGGTCAACCGGTCGCCGCGGCCGACTCATCCGGCCGGCCGCCTGCCGACCGTCACCGGGGACCAGCCGCAGCGGTGGCACCAGCCCGGCGTCGGCGAGGACCGCGAGCGCAGTCTGCTCTGCGGAATCGATCTCGAACAACCCCGGCGGCGGGCCTAGCAACACGGTCACGACGCAGTCACCGCAGGCGTCACCGCGCACGTCACAGCGATCGCAGTCGACGAGCATGGTCGAGCCTCCTCCACGCGGCGGTCTCGCCCGGCCCGCTGCCGGCCGACCCGTCGCCCAGTCGTCGCCGACGCTAGGGACACCCCCGGACACAACTCGGTGGAGGGACCCGGCCTAGAGCGGCTCAGCGCGTCACAAGCCGTACGAGGGCCTCGGCCGGCAGCGGCCGTACGCCTGGTCGACGGACGCCGTCGGCGACTTCACGGTCGGACGAGATGACCACGATCGGGCGACCCGCGGGCTCGGCCCGCACCAGCCGCCTGATCAGCTCGTCGGCCGACATCTGCGGCTCGCTGAACCGCACCCGGACAGCACGCGGTGTCGGCACCGGTGGCACCACCGGCAGGTCGGCGCCGTCGAACACGACCGTGATCTCGGCGCCCGTACGACCACCGACGGGCGCCAGTGCCGACACCAGCCGGCTGCGCTGCGCTTCCAATGGCAGCGCGGGCCAGGCGAGCTTGGTGACGTTGTAACCGTCGACCACCAGATGGGAACGCGGAAGCGCCAGCAGGGCCTCCAGCATGGCCGGGTCGTCGGCCGCCTGCGCACGCGCCGCCGTGTCGGCACCCCCGACGCCGGGCTCCCGGCCGCCGGCGCTGTCGGCCGGCCGCGCATCGCCGGGAGGGAGCGCAAGCTCCCTGCGCAGCCCGGCGGCAGCCTCCGTCAACGTGTCGATCAGCAGCCGGGTGCGCATCTCATCGAGGCTGCGTCCCTCCCGGTCGGCGCGGCGGTTGGCCTCGGCTGCCGCTTCGGCCTCGGCCAATCGGGTACGCAATCGCCGGATCTCCGCTTCGAACGAAGAACGGTCAGAGTCGGCGCGACCACGGACCGCCGCAACTGCCCCGTCCGCCGCAGCGGCCGCCTGGTCGGCCAGGTGGGCCCGGTTACGCGCATCTGCAAGCCTGCGACGCAGCCCGGCGTTCTCCTCCTTGAGACGGTCGATCTCGGCCTTGAACCGTTCGCGGTCGGCGCGCTGGTCCTGACGGGCCTGGTCCAGCTGCTCGCGCAGGCGTACGAGCTCCGTCGACTCACGGACGGCCTCGGCACGCTCGGCCACCGCGAGCAGCTCTGCCCGCGCCGCATCGACGTACGACTGCCATCCCGGCGGGCGCGACAGGTACGCCACTGTGGCAACGTCGACAGGGTCGGCCGCCGCCGGCACGGTGCCCCCCGCAAGGCTCTCGGTCAGCTCCGGCGCATCCGTACGCACGCGCTCGCTGACGGCATGGCGGAACGCCGCGTCCTGCGCGAGCGCCGTGGCGATCTGGGTGGCGCCCATCCGTGCGCGGCGGGCGGGCGTGAACTGCGCCACGCGCTTGAGAGCAGTCGGCACCTGGGCGGGTGGCAGCGCTCCGAGGACCTCTGCGGCCAGGCTCACTACCCGCTGCCGTACGGCCTCCGGCAGCGCGCTCTCACCGGCCTCGCTGCTCACCGGCCTCCGGTCACCCGCGGGGTCGGCAGCTCGGCAGCCGGCGCATCGACACGGTCGACCAGCTCGACCGTGTCGACGCCCGCGCACCACCGGCACGTCACGGACTCGAGCACCTCGCCCAGCACGTACGCCTCATCCACGGTCGGCTCGCCGGCCAAGCTCACGTGGACGTACTCCCTGACTCGGCTCGTACGGACGATGTCAAAGCGCGTCAGGTTGCCGCACTGCCGGCAGCGCCAGCGAGTCGACGGCGTCGGTCGCGAGACGGTCACGCGCGCTCCTCGAAGATCGTCGTACGGGTCGCAGCCTCAGGGTATGGCCCGAGGCGGCGGCGCGGCGCGCGAGTTCTGTCCGCCCCCCGGCCTACCGTCCGAACCATGAGCATCGTCCTCGACTCTCCGGGCGCGCAGGGCACGTTCCGGCAGGGCACGTTCGACGAGCTCGGCCGGCCCCTCGCGGCGACCACGTTTGTCGTCGTCGACCTGGAGACGACGGGTGGGTCGCCTGCGGCAGGGGCCGGCATCACCGAGGTGGGGGCGGTCAAGGTCCGCGGCGGGGAGGTGCTCGGCGAGTTTCAGACCCTCGTGCGGCCCGGCGAGCCGATCCCACCGTTCATCGCGGTGCTGACGGGCATCACCGACGCGATGGTGGCCGGGGCCCCCCGCATCCAGTCCGTGCTGCCGGCCTTCCTCGAGTTCGCACAGGGCAGTGTGCTGGTCGCCCACAATGCGCCGTTCGACGTCGGGTTCCTGCGGGCGGCCGCCATCGCGACCGAGCATGACTGGCCCGGCTTCGACGTCGTCGACACAGCGCGGCTCGCTCGACGGGTGCTGTTGCGCGACGAGGCGCCCAACTGCAAGCTGTCGACCCTGGCCCGGGTGTTTCGTGCCCGTGTCACGCCCAACCACCGGGCGCTGACCGACGCGCAGGCCACCGTCGACGTGCTGCACGGCCTCATCGAGCGCCTGGGCAACCAGGGCGTCCACACGCTCGAGGAGCTGAGCCTGTGGCAGAGCGCGGTGAGTCCGGCCCAGCGGCGCAAGCGCCACCTGGCCGAGGGACTTCCGCACGCGCCGGGGGTCTACGTGTTCCGCGACGCCGAGCAACGCCCGCTCTATGTCGGCAAGAGTCGCGACCTGCGCACACGGGTGCGCAACTATTTCACCGCGTCCGAGACCCGCACGCGCATGACCGAGATGGTCGGCCTCGCCACTGAGGTGGTGGGCATCGTCTGTGCCACACCGCTGGAGGCCGAGGTTCGCGAGCTGCGGCTGATCGCCGAGCACAAGCCGCGCTACAACCGCCGCTCCCGGTTCCCGGAGCGCGCCATGTGGGTCAAGCTCACCGACGAGCCGTTCCCACGCCTGTCGCTGGTGCGTGAGGTCCGAGAGGACGCCGCCACCTACCTCGGGCCGTTCAACTCCCGGCGGCAAGCCGAGCAGGCGATGACGGCCGTCCACGAGGCGCTGCCGTTACGGCAGTGCACGACGCGGCTCACGGCCGCCACCCGTGGCAGCGCGTGCGTGCTCGCCGAGCTCGGCCGCTGCGGTGCCCCGTGCACCGGCGCACAGTCCGTCGACGACTACGCGTTGGTCGCCGACGCCGCTCGGCAGGCACTGACCTCGGACGCACGCCCCTTGGTCACCCGGCTGCTCGACCGCATCAGGCGGCTGGCGGCCGGCCAGCGGTTCGAGGATGCGGCGCTGCACCGCGACCGTCTCGCGGCGTTCATCCGCGCGGCCGACCGGGTGCAGCGGGTGGGAGCCCTGTCCCGGCTGTCCGAGCTGGTCGCCGCGCTGCGCCGACCCGAGGGGGGGTGGGAGCTGCACGTCGTCCGGCACGGGCGGCTCGCGGGCGCCAGCATGGTCCCTCACGGCGCCGATCCCCGACCCTATGTCGACACACTCCGCGCGACCGCCGAAGCCGTACGGCCCGCACCTGCCCCGCTGCCCGCTGCCACGGTCGAGGAGGCCGAGTGCATCCTGCGCTGGCTCGACACGGCCGGCGTTCGGCTCGTCGAGGTGTCCGGCGACTGGACGGTGCCCGCACATGGTGCCGGGTCGCAGCGCGGCATCATCGACGCGGTCGAGACCGACCGTCGCGCCGCCGACCCGTTCGCTGACCGGCGCGGCCTGCGCCCGACACACCAGCCGGCCCGCTAAGCCAGCGCACCTCTGGGCTTTGCCCGCAACGTCCGAGCCACCTGCTGGATAGCGCTCGCATCTTCGGACGCTAGACAGGTGGCCCCGTCGACTCCCGCGCGGCCACACCCGCCGCTAGGCTCGCGCCGAGCAGTCAGCGCTGGGAGGACCGCGAGTGATCACCGCCATCGTGTTCGTGCAGGCCGATGTCGCCCGCATCCCCGAGGTTGCTGAGGCAATCGCGGGGCTCGACGGAGTGAGCGAGGTCTATTCGGTGACCGGCGAGCTCGACCTGATCGCCATGGTCCGCGTCCGCAGCCATGAAGACGTCGCCGAAGTCGTCGCGGACCGCCTCAACAAGGTGCCCGGCGTAATCGACACGGAGACGCACATCGCGTTCCGCACGTATTCGCGGCACGATCTGGAAGCCGCGTTCTCGCTGGGCGCCGAGGCCGCTGACTGAGTCAGCCCGCCGCGCAAACGGCATAGCGCGCCCGGGATCTAGCACCACGGGGCGCGGATCGGTCGCTATAGCAACGCTGGGGCGCCCCAGCACACCCGGGCTGCGGCACCACGGGGCGCAATTGGTCGCTATAGCAACGCTGGGGCGCCCCAGCGCCGGGGCGCCTCAGGCTGCTGAGCTGGCCGTCACCCATCGGTCCAGCACATCGGCGGCGGCGCCGCTGTCGACCGAGTCCGCAGCCCGCTCGAGCACACCGGCTACCTGCGCGCCCAGGTCGCCGGCTTGTGGCGTCACCGACATGTCGTACGCGACCAGCGCGGCCGCGGCGTTTAGCAGCACCGCGTCCCGGACGGGTCCGCGCTCCCCCGCCAGCAACCGCCGTACGACGTCGGCGTTGTAGGGCGCGTCAGCGCCTCGCAACGAGGCCGGCTCCGCCGCCGCGATGCCAATGTCCGCCGGGTCGAGCACGGTTTCTGTCACCAAGCCGTCCCGCACCACCCACACGCGGGACGTAGTGGTCGTCGTCAGCTCATCGAGCCCGTCGTCACCGCGGAACACCAACGCCGACACGCCGCGCCGCGCAAGGACTCCGGCCACGATCCCCGCCATGCGCAGGTCGGCCACACCGATGGCCGCGATAGATACCCGCGCCGGATTGGTCAGCGGCCCGAGGAAGTTGAACGGTGTCAGCACACCCAGCTCGCGCCGCGGCACCGCGGTGTGCCGCAATGCCGGGTGGAACACCGGCGCGAAGCAGAAGGTGATCCCAACCTCGACCGCCAGGCGCGCGACGTCAGCCGGCGTCAGGTCCAGCCGCACGCCGAGCTCCTCGAGCACGTCCGCCGTCCCGCACGACGACGAGGCCGCACGGTTGCCGTGCTTGACCACCCGCGCACCGGTGCCCGCGACGACCAGGGCCGCCATCGTCGAGATGTTGACCGTGTGCGCGCGGTCGCCACCCGTGCCCACGACGTCCACGGCGGGCCCGGGGACCTCTAGCGGTGTGGCGTGGGCGTACATCGTGCGTACGAGGCCCTCGATCTCCTCGACCGACTCTCCCTTGGCCCGCAGGGCCACCGCAAAGCCGGCGATCTGCGCCGATGTCGCCTCGCCGCGCATGATGACGTCCATCGCCCAGGCCGTGGCGTCAGCCGCCAGGCTCTCCCCCCGGATCAGCGAGGAGAGCACGGTAGGCCAGTCGAATCGCTCCCCCACGAGGGGCCTCCACTCACGCCGTCAGCGAGTCAATCAGTCGGTCACGAAGCGTCATGGTCGAGCGGTCAACCCGCTCTTGCCGAGCCGCCCGCGCATGAGGTCGGCGACCGCGTTGGCAATGGCCATCGGGTCGAGCGGGTAGGGCACAACCGCCTCCGCCTGCGACCACGTGGCCAGCCAGGCGTCATCGGCGCGGCCGATGAGCAGCAGCACCGGCGGCGCCTGGTAGACCTCGTCCTTGATCTGCTTGGCGATGCCCATGCCGCCCGCGGGCACCGCCTCACCGTCGAGCACGGCAACGTCGATGCGCCCCGAGCTGATCTCCTTGAGCGTGATCGGCTCCGTGGCACACTCCACGAACTCGACCCGCGGCACGTCGGGGGCCGGACGCCGCCCGATCGCCAACCGGACCTGCTCGCGAGTCGTCCGATCGTCGCTGTAGACGAGGATCGTCATCGTCTGCTCAGGCGCGTTCGCGCCGGCGTGGCTGTCCATCCAGATCCTCGTTCCGGCCGTCGCCCAGTCGGCGCGATCGCGCCTGGTTGGGCCAGTGTGCTCGCATTTCGATCAGGTACGTCGGGATGCTACCGGCGGTCTGCGCCGAGGCGGGATCTGGACCTCTGCGACGTGGGTCGGGCGACGGTGTCGCGAACCCTCAGAGAAGGACCGGAAACGCCGAATCCGGGGTGCGGGTGTCAGCGCGGCCGGGGACCGACATAATGACGCCCGTGGCCACCGCATCGGCAGTCGACCGACCCAACGCAGCGGAGCTCCCCGGGCGCCCCGCGATGGTCGCCGTGGGGACCATCGTGTGGCTCGCCTCCGAGCTCATGTTCTTCGCTGCGCTGTTCGCGATCTACTTCACGATCCGGCAGGTCGCACCCGAACTTTGGGACACCGACCCCGAGCTGCTCAACATCCCGTTCTCGCTCACCAACACCACGATCCTGGTGCTGTCGTCCGTGACCTGCCAGGCCGGCGTCTACGCCGCTGAGCGCGGCCAGGTGAGTCGCCTCGGCGGTCCGCTGGACTTCATGCGCTGGGGTCTGCGTGAGTGGTTCATCCTGACGTTCATCATGGGATCGCTGTTCATCGCCGGCCAGATCTACGAGTACGCACAGCTGGTGGGCGAGGGGCTCACCCTGAGCTCCGACCCGTACGGCTCGATCTTCTATCTCGCGACCGGTTTCCACGGACTGCACGTCACTGGCGGTCTGTTCGCGTTCCTCCTCGTGCTCGGGCGCACCTATATGGCGCGCCGCTTCACCTACGAGCAAGCCACGGGCGCCATCGTCGTCTCTTACTACTGGCACTTCGTCGACGTCGTGTGGATCGCGCTCTACCTGACCATCTACATCATCCGTTGAGTCTCGAGCAGACAAGGCCTGTTGTGTCCGCAGTCTCTGCCAGGCGCCGGCATCCGGCAGCGGCGATCGTCGTCCTCCTGCTCGGCCTCGTCGCGCTCGGCAGCATCTACGCCGCCTTTGCGCCCGCGAGCAAGGCCGACACCGCCGCAGCCACCTCGACTCAGGTCGAGGAAGGCAAGAAGCTGTTCGCCATCGGCTGCGCGTCGTGCCACGGACTCAACGGAGAAGGTGTCCGCCTCGCTGACGGCACTGTCCTCGGTCCGACGCTGGTCGGTGTGGGCGCCGCCGCCGTCGACTTCCAGGTGGGTACGGGCCGCATGCCGGCGACCGGACCCAGCGCACAGATCCCGGACAAGCCCGTCGCTTACACGGACGAGCAGATCCAGACGCTGGCTGCGTACGTTGCCTCACTCGGCCCAGGTCCGCAGATCCCCAACGCCGACCAGTACGACCCAGCGGCCGGCGACCCGTCCGTGGGCGGCGAGCTCTACCGCACCAACTGCGCCGCCTGTCACAACACCTCGGGTCAAGGTGGCGCGCTCTCGTTCGGCAAGTTCGCGCCGAAGCTCACGGGTGTCGACCCGAAGCACATGTACGAAGCGATGATCACCGGTCCGCAGGGGATGCCGGTCTTCAGTGACCGGAGCCTCCCCACCGAGGACAAGCAGGACATCATCGCGTTCCTCACCAACATCGAGGACGAGCCCAACCCGGGCGGCCTCGGCATCGGCCGGTCCGGACCGGTGAGCGAGGGCCTGTGGGGCTGGATCGTCGGCATCGGCGGCCTCGTCATCGCTGCCGTCTGGATCACCGCCAAGCACTAGTGACCACACCATTCGCGGAACTCATGAGAAGCGAGCGATGAGCACCGATTCCAGAGAGCTGGAGCAGGCCGGCCAGGTCGGCGACCCGATCCCCGACCCTGGGCTGCCGCCGCACGAGCCGCGGCTCACGGACGTCGACCCGGTCGCCAACAAGAGCGCGGAGCGGCAGGTCGCAGCTCTGTTCGGCCTCGCGACCCTCGCGACGCTTGGCTTCCTGGTCGCCTACTTCGCACTGCCGCTCATCGACGGCGACGTACGCCGGACCCAGATGTCCAACCTGTGGCTCGGTGGCACGTTGGCCGTGGCCATGCTCGGCATCGGCTTTGGTGCCGTCCACTGGGCGAAGAAGATCATGACAAGCCCGGAGCTGGTGCAGGAGCGGCATGTCCTCGCGTCCGACCCGCAGACTCGCGAGCAGGCGCTCGCCGCCTGGGATGCCGGCGTCCAGGAGTCGGGGTTCGGGCGCCGCAAGATGATCCGCAACTCGCTGATCGGTGCGATGGCACTGCTTCCGCTGCCCGCGGTGGTGCTGCTCCGCGATCTCGGCCCGCTGCCGGGCAACGTCAAGTCGCATACGTTCCTCTGGGAGGAGGGTGTGCGCATGGTCACCGACATCACTTTCCGTCCGGTCCGCCCGGCCGACGTCGAGCTGGGCGCCATCGTCAACGTGATGCCGGAGACGTTCGAGGAGCTGCCCGAGCACGGCCCCGACCGCGCGATCGCCCGCAGCAAGGTGCCGGTGATCCTGGTGCGCATCGAGGAGGACGAACTGAGCATCGCCCCGGGCAGGGAAAACTGGCAGGTCGACGGCATCCTCGCCTACTCCAAGATCTGCACCCACGTCGGTTGCCCGATCAACCTGTACGAGCAGCAGACACACCACCTGCTCTGCCCGTGCCACCAGTCCACCTTCGACCTCGCCGACAACGGGAAGGTCATCTTCGGCCCGGCTGCCCGCAGCCTGCCGCAGCTGCCGATCTTCATCGACGACGAGGGCTATCTCGCCGCGCGGAGCGACTTCACCGAGCCCGTCGGCCCTAGCTTCTGGGAGCGGGATTGAGCGCCTTGTACGACGCCACGGGCAAGGTCGTCGGCGGGGTCGACGACCGGCTCACCATCTCCGTCTGGCTCAAGCGCAATATGCGCAAGGTCTTCCCCGACCACTGGTCGTTCCTGCTCGGGGAGATCGCGCTTTTCAGCTTCATCTTGCTGCTGCTGTCGGGCGCCTTTCTGACGCTGTGGTTCAAGCCCTCGATGGCCGAGGTGACGTACGAGGGGTCGTACGCCGCACTTCGCGACGTGCAGATGTCCGAGGCGTTCGCGTCGACGCTCGACATCTCGTTCGACGTCCGAGGTGGCCTGCTCATGCGGCAGATCCACCACTGGGCGGCGCTGGTGTTCATCTCGGCGATGGTCGTGCACGCCACCCGCATCCTGCTGACCGGTGCGTTCCGCAAGCCGCGTGAGATCAACTACACCATCGGCATTCTGATGCTCATCCTCGGCGTGGTCGAAGGCTTTGCCGGCTACTCGCTGCCGGATGACCTGCTGTCGGGATCCGGGCTGCGCATCGCGGATGGCATCATCCTGGCGACGCCGATCGTCGGCACCTACATGTCGTTCTTCTTGTTCGGTGGCGAGTTTCCGGGCGACGAAATCATCCCGCGCCTGTTCATCGTGCACGTGCTGCTCATCCCAGGCATGCTGCTCGCGCTGGTAGCGCTGCATCTGATCATCCTCTGGTATCAGAAACACACCCACTGGACAGGCGCGGGCAAGACGGAGCACAACGTCGTCGGACCCCCGTTCTTCCCGATCTACGTAGCGAAGGCCGGCGGCTTCCAGTTCATCGTCTGGGGCGTCATCGCGGCCATGGGGGCATTCCTCCAGATCAACCCGGTGTGGATCTGGGGGCCGTACAGCGCCTCAGAAGTCAGTGCCGGCACCCAGCCGGACTGGTACATGGGCTGGCTCGACGGCCTGTTACGCATCATGCCCAACTGGGAGACGCACTGGTTCGGCTTCACCTGGAGCTGGAACATCCTGGTCCCGGCGCAGATCATCCCGGGCATCCTCATCGGAGTCTTGCTGGCCTACCCGTGGATCGAGCAGTTCGTCACCGGCGACCGACGTGAGCACCACACGCTCCAGCGACCGCGCAACCAACCGGTCCGCACGGGCCTCATCGCAGCGCTGGCGACGTTCATCATCCTGGGCCTGTTCGGTGGCGGAAACGACTTCATCGCGCTGATCTTCCACGTGCCGATCAACACGATCACGTGGGCGCTACGGATCCTGATCTTTGTCGGGCCAGCTGATCGCGTTCATCGTGACCAAACGCATCTGCCTCGGTCTGCAGCGCCGCGACAGGGAGAAGATCCTGCACGGCTACGAGACGGGCGTGGTCCAGCGGCTGCCGCATGGCGAGTTCGTCGAGGTGCACGGGCCGCTGGACACCGAGGAGGCCTATGTGCTCGCGGCGCATCCGCGCGAGGTGCCGCACGAGGTCGGGCCGGCCACCGACGAGCGCGGCATCCCGGCACCAAACCGCCGCGTCGAGAGGTGTCCGCGCGAAGTTGTCGGAGGCCTACTACGGCGATCTTGTACAGAAGCCGACGGTCGAGGAATACAACGCCGCGCAGCATCACCACGCCGTGGAGGAGCTCGAGGCCGGCGGTGAGGAAGCTGTCGAGGGGCCAGGCGAGATAACCCGCGGCCACTGAGTCGGGCTCCGACCGCCCCCGCAGCGAGTTGTCAGGTTGTCAGACCGGCTGACCTGCAAGGATTCCGCCAGCCACCTGACAACTCGTGGCAACACCCGATCCGAGGAGCAGATGCGTGTCCGATAACGTCTTCGCCCAGCGAGCGGCCGGGTTGCGCAGCTCGCAGACGCTCGCGGCCACTGCGGCTGCGACGGCCGCGGTCAACATGTTCGGATCCGCGCCGTGGACGACCGCCGCCTACCTCGGACTGCAGGCTTCGCCGATCCAGCTCAACACCAGCGCAGCGTGGGTCTCGTTCACCGCGGTGGTGCTCGGGTGGTTGGTCCCGGTCGTGCTGGCGTGGCTCGCGCTGAGAGGGCGCACCAACAGCACACCCGCCTGGGTTGGCACGGCGGCGGCGTCCGTCGTCCTGGTCGCGCTACTGCATATCGGTTTCGTGGCCATCAACGCCGTCGTCACCGAAGGCTGGCAGTTGTCGGGCGGCATCTGACCTGGGGCCTGGTCCCGGTTCAGAACCGCGCGATCAACGTGTGGCTGCCGGGCGAGGTCAGCCGCACCTCGCTGATGTCCGGCACATCGATGTCGATGGTCGACCCCACGTTGCACGTCGAGTTGACGACCTCGCAGGTGCCGAGATCGAGTGCCCGGCCGTCCCATGTGACAACCGTGACCTCGTACGGCCCGTCGCCCGGCACCTGCTCGGCCAGCACCATGAGCCAGGACGGCTCGCCCTGGTAGGCGAAGACCGTGCCCGTGTCCGCCCCATCGGTAGTGGTTATCGGCTTGGCAGTGAAGTACCGCCCGTTGGCGACCTGCAAGGTCTCCCGGTAGCGCTGCCCGAGGGTGCGATCCGACTCGGTGGCCTGCCAGACCGCGCCGGCGGCTAGTCCGGCGACGACAGCAACCGACGCTGCAACGGCGGCGACCCGTACGCCGATGCGACGCCACGAACGCGGAGTCTTGGCTGCCGGCGGCGGTGTGGAGCCAGTGGCGATGGCCGCCAGCACATCGGCCTCGAACCCGGTCCGCGGCTCACGTGGCGCCGCGAGCAGGAGCAGGTCGGCGGCAACGCGCGACAGCTCCTCGAGCTCGCGGCGGCACGACGGGCAGCTCGCCACGTGGCGCAGCACCCGCGCGCGGTCCGGGCCAGATGCCGCACCGGCAGCCAGCTCGGCCAGCGAGTCAGCGATGGACGCACAGTCGTCGTGCTCAGTCATCGCTCACCTCCAACCGGTCGCGCAGCCGGATCAAGCCGGTGCGGATCCTCGTCTTCGCCGTTCCGAGCGGTACGGACTCCCGCTCGGAGATCTCCCGCGCGGTCATCCCGTAGAACGCCGCCAGCACCACGGCGACCGCTTGCTCGCGCGGGAGCTCGCGCAGCGCAACGCGCAGCCCTTCCGCGCTCACGAAACGGTCGACGTCTGCGTCTCCCTCTTCCGGTGTCGAGACAAGCGCGAGCAGCGCGGTCGGATCGACCGCCTGCTCGCGCCTGACCCGGACAACGTCGACGGCGGCGTTGCGCGCGATCGTAAGCAGCCAGGTAGCGACGCGCCCCCGTCGGACGTCATACGCCTCCGCGTGTCGCCAGGCGCGCAGAAACGCCTCCTGGGCAACCTCTTCGGCCGTCGCCGGCTCACCGGTGATCATCAGCGCGAGTCCGTAGACCCGCGCCTGGAACCGCCGGACGAACGCGGCCGCCGCCTCCGGGTCGCCACCGGCCATACCCGCAAGCAGCGACTCGTCCGACGCCGTCATGAATGTAATTACGTGCAATCGGGCGAAAGAGATTCCGCAAGCCGTGAAATGCCTGCGCTGCGGCGACGACTCTGTGGGGCGCTAGTGGGCGTGCTCGCCCCGGTAGTACTCGAAGACCATGCCGATGACCGCGATGACGCCGAAGCCGCCACCAATGATTGCGAGCCACCAGCCGACGACCAGACCCAGGAAGATGAGCGCGGCTGCGCTCGAGCAGGCGAGCGGCCACCAGGAGTGCGGGCTGAAGAAGCCGTACTCCCCCGCCCCGTCCTCGATCTCTGCGTCTTCTCGGTCCTCGGGACGCGGCTCCATCCGCTGCGACGTGAAGACCAGATAAAACCCGATCAGGAAGCACAGCCCGAACGTCAGCGTGAGAGCGGTCGTGCCGGTCGGGTCATCAGAAGCGAACCAGTAGGCGGGGGTCACGATCAGGAAGAACACCGAGAGGACCACGAACAGCCGAGCCTCAGTCTTCACGGCTGCACGTCCCCTCTAATGTCAGTGGCGGTGTCGTCATTGTTGCGGCCTGGCCGCTCGTGTTGATCCCAACGCGGACCGGCTGACCCACCGCGGCGATGTCGGGGTACTTCAGGTCAAACGCCGGACGCTCCGAGCGGATCCGCGGCAGCGACGTGAAGTTGTGCCGGGGCGGCGGGCTCGACGTTGCCCACTCCAGCGAATTGCCCCAGCCCCACGGGTCGTCGACTCCGACCTTCTCCTTCTTTGACGTAATCCACACGTTCCACAAGAAGAACAACGTGGAAGCACCGAGAAGGAAGGAGCCGGCGGACGACACCTGGTTGAGGAACGTGAAGCCATCGCCGGGCAGGTAGTCGGCGTAGCGGCGCGGCATGCCCTCGACACCCAACCAGTGCTGGACCAGGAACGTGGTGTGGAAGCCGATGAACAGCGTCCAGAACTGGATCTTGCCGAGCCGCTCGTTGAGCATCCGGCCGGTGAACTTGGGCCACCAGAAGTAGAACCCGGAGAACATGGCGAACACGACCGTGCCGAACACCACGTAGTGGAAGTGGGCCACGACGAAGTAGCTGTCGGACACCTGGAAGTCGAGCACCGGCGAGGCCAGGATGATGCCGGTCAACCCGCCGAAGAGGAAGGTGACCAGGAACCCGACGGCCCAGAGCATCGGAGTGTCGAAGGTGATCGACCCCCGCCACATCGTGCCGATCCAGTTGAAGAACTTGAAGCCCGTGGGTACGGCGATGAGCATCGTCATCAACGCGAAGAACGGCAGCGCGACGGCGTTGGTGACGTACATGTGGTGCGCCCACACCGCCATCGACAGTGCGGCAATCGCAATAGTGGCAGCGACCATGCCCTTGTAGCCGAAGAACGGCTTGCGGCTGAAGACAGGGATGACCTCGGTGATGATGCCAAAGAACGGCAACGCGATGATGTAGACCTCGGGATGGCCGAAGAACCAGAACAGGTGCTGCCACAAGATCGGCCCACCGTTGGCCGGGTCGAAGATGTGTGTGCCGAAGTTGCGATCGGCGAAGAGGGCGAACAGCGCGGCGGCCAGCACCGGGAACGCCATGAGGACGAGCAGGCTCGTCACCAAGATGTTCCAGGTGAAGATCGGCATGCGGAACATCGTCATGCCGGGCGCCCGCATCGTGATGATCGTGGTCACGAAGTTGACGCCACCGAGGATCGTGCCGAATCCGCTGAGCGCCAGCCCCATCACCCACAGGTCGCCGCCGACGTTGGGTGAGTACTGCACGCTGGACAGCGGCGTGTAGGCGAACCAGCCGAAGTCGGCGGCCCCACCCGGCGTGATGAAGCCGGCAACGACCATCAGCCCACCGAAGAGGAACAGGTAGTAGCTGAACATGTTGATGCGCGGGAACGCCACATCGGGCGCGCCGATCTGCAACGGCACGATGATGTTGCCGAAACCAATGAACGTCGTGGTGGCGAAGAGCAACAGCATGATCGTGCCGTGCATCGTGAACAGCTGGTTGTAGACAGCGTCACTCACGAACTGGTTGCCCGGCTTCCACAGCTCGGCGCGGATGATCATCGCCATCAGGCCGGCGAACAGGAAGAACACGAACGACGTGATGAGGTAGAGGTAGCCGATGACCTTGTGGTCGGTGGAGGTCATCCAGCGGACGACCATGTTGCCTTTGCGATGCGGGCGTGCCGCCGCCGCAGCAGCGGTCGGGCGTGGCTGGGTTGTGGTCATCGCTGGTTCTCCCCCACCTCGGGGGTCAGTGGTTCGGTGCTAAAGGCGCCGCGCAAGGGTGCCTCGATCACGCCGGTCTGGCCCTGCTCCTCGAGGTCGTTGATGTGTGCCTCGTAGTCGGCCTGCGACACGATCTGAACGTCGAACAGCATGCGTGAGTGGTAGGTGCCGCAGAGCTCGGCGCACTTGCCCTTGAAGACGCCGATCTTGTTGGGCGTCACTTGGAAAGTGTTCTCCCGACCCGGGATCACGTCCATCTTGAAGTAGAACGCGGGAACCCAGAACGAGTGGATGACGTCGGGCGATTCAAGTGTGAACTCGACTTGCTGATCGACCGGGAGCACGAGGGTCGGGATGCTGTTTGGAGTGCCGACGTCATAGACGTCCTCGTCGAGATAGTTGAACGTCCAGGACCACTGCTGTCCTATGACGCCAATGCGGACGTCGGGGTCATCGTCGAGCTCGAGCAGCTCGTTCTGGTTCTTGACCGTCCACGCGAACAGCGTGGCGATCACGAAGAACGGCGCGATCGTGTAGAGCCACTCGATCGGCATGTTGTAGCGCGTCTGCGGCGGCAGCTCTGGGTGGCGACGCCGATAGGCGAACGACGCCCACAGGATGAGCCCCCATACGAGGACACCGACGGCAAGTGCGGCGATCCAGAAGCCGTTCCAGAGATCCTGGACGAGATGAGTCTCGGCAGATGCACTCTCCGGCAGGCCGCCACGCCTCCACTGCTCCTGCCGCTCGGCGGAGCAGGCGGTCAGGGCCAGCGCTGCGACACCGACGATCGCGACCAGGCGCGGCCGCGGTGATCGGCGGGGCCGACCTGTGGCCGGGTGTTTCGTGCCGTACGGACCCACGCCTCGCCCTTCGACATGTACGTCTCCGCGCTGCGAACCCGGCCCTCTCGGAGGTCGGGTCACGACGCCGGAGTGGCCATCGTTTCTGACTTTCGCGGCAACCGTATCGCAGCCCAGGGGGGCATACCCGGCGAGGTGGCACAACACTTCCGGACGTACGGTTTCGGCGTGTCGGGCTTCCTGGACGCGGCCTCCGGCGAGCCGCTGCACCCTGCCGGGCGCGAGGTTCTGCTGGCCGCGCTTGACGAGGGCTGGGCCGAC
Organism: uncultured Actinomycetota bacterium; assembly: GCA_963757805.1. Taxonomy (GTDB): domain Bacteria; phylum Actinomycetota; class Actinomycetes; order Jiangellales; family Jiangellaceae; genus CAVWSM01. The sequence continues at coordinate 528,044 of CAVWSM010000006.1, forward strand.
CCGCAGCGGCTCTATCACGCCGGCCGACGGGCCCGGATGCTGCTCGACAACGCGCGGGAGGTGCTGGCCACCGCTGTCGGCGTACGCCCGGACGAGCTGCTGCTGACCCGCTCGGGAACGCAGGCGGTGCACCACGGCATCGCGGCCGCACTCGGCGGCCGTCAACGTGTGGGTTCGCGGCTTGTGCACTCCGCCGTGGAGCACTCGAGTGTGCTCGCGGCCGCGGCCGCGCACGAGGCGGCCGGCGGCTCTGTCGCCAGCGTCGGGGTGGACCAGACTGGGCGCCTCGACCTGGCCGAGCTCGCGGATGCGGTCACTGACGACACCGCTCTGCTGTGCGTTCAGTCGGCCAATCACGAGGTGGGGACCCTGCAGCCGCTGGCCGAGGCCGCGGAGGTGGCCGCTGCGCGGGGCGTACCGCTGCTCGTCGACGCGGCCCAGTCTCTTGGTCGGGCCGCCGTACCGGTCGGCTGGTCGCTGCTCACCGCAAGTGCTCACAAATGGGGCGGGCCGGCTGGAGTGGGCTTCCTGGCGGTACGCAAGGGCGTACGGCTGCGCAGCACCCTGCCCGAGGACGAGCGGCCTGACCTGCCCGGCTTTCCCGACGTACCGTCGGCGCTCGCGGCCGCCGCGGCGCTGCAGGCCCGCCTCGCCGAGCAGGCCGAGCTCGCCGCCCGGCACGCCGCGATGGTGGACCGGATCCGTTCGCGAGTGCCCGAGCTCGTGCCAGATGTCGAGGTCGTCGGCCATCCAACCGAGCGGCTGCCGCACCTCGTGACGTTCTCCTGCCTGTACGTCGACGGCGAGGCACTGCTGACCGCCCTCGATCGCGAGGGTTTCGCGGTGTCGAGCGGGTCATCATGCACGTCGAGCGCGCTGCGGCCGAGCCACGTACTCGAAGCAATGGGGGTGCTCAGCCACGGCAACGTACGCGTCTCCCTGGCGCGCGACACCACCGAGGCAGACGTCGACCGGTTCCTCGATGTGCTGCCACGGGTCGTGGCGGAGGTGCGCGCGCAGTTGGGCGCGACAGGGCTCTAGTGCAGGGTTAGTGCAGGGTCTGGGGTGATGGTCGCTGGCCTTTATGCAACTGCTGGGCTGGGGACCAGCAAGTGCATAGCAGCCCGCGGACCAACCCTCCTGCCCGTTGGGCGCCCGCTCTAGCCGACGCGGCGGACGACGTGGCTGTTGCCGGATTCGCCCAGATACTCATGCCCACGCATCCGGCACCAGGCGCGGATGTCGTTGCCGGCGGCCGGATCGTCGGCCTGCACCTCGATCGTGCCGCCAATCGGCACCGAGCCGATCTCGCGTGCCAGGTGGATGACCGGCAGCGGGCACCGCTCCCCAAGGCAGTCGAGCACCAGGTCGGCGGCCACGGTGAACCCGTCAGACGTGCAACGTGTGCAGGTGCGGCTGCACGTCGGCGGCGGCGTCGTCGCCGTACGCCCTGGCGAGCCGGCTGAGGAAGTCGTCGCTGCCGAGGTCGTACTCCTGCGTGCCGACTGTCTCGATGACGTACGACGCCAGCAGGCAGCCGAGCTGGGCTGAACGCTCGTGGGAGAGCTCCCAGGCGATGCCGGACAGGAACCCGGCGCGGAATGCGTCACCGACACCGGTCGGGTCGACCGCATCGACGAGCGCGCCGACCGGAACGTGCACCGGGTCTGCGTGCACCGACTCGACGCGCACGCCGTCCTTGCCGAGCGTGGTCACGCGGGTGCCGACCTGCTTGATGACGTCCGTGCCGCTCCAGCCGGTCTTCTGCTCGAGGACGGCGGCCTCGTACTCGTTGGTGAACAGGTAGGCCGCGCCCTCGACGAGTCGCCGGATGCCGGGGCCCTCCATCCACGCCAGCTGCTGGCTGGGGTCGGCGGCGAAGGCGAAGCCGCGCGTACGGCACTCGTCGGTGTGCCGGTGCATCGCGTCGGGGTCGTTGGCGCTGATCAGCACCAGGTCGAGGCCGCCCAGGCGGTCGGCGATCGGCTGCAGCTCGATCTCGCGGGCCTCGCTCATCGCACCGGGGTAGAACGACGCCATCTGGGCGTGGTCGCGGTCGGTCGTACACACGAACCGCGCAGTGTGCCGCATCGTCGAGACGTGGACGCCCGAGCAGTCGACGCCGTGGCGCTCGAGCCAGGAGCGGTAGTCGACGAGGAAGTCCTCCCCCACCGCGCCGACAAGCACCGGCGAGTGGCCGAGGTTGGCCATGCCGAAGGCGATGTTGGCCGCCACCCCGCCGCGCCGCACGTCGAGGTCGTCGACGAGGAAGGACACGGAGATCTTGTCGAGCTGCTCGACGACCAGCGAGTCGGCGAAGCGGCCCGGAAAGGTCATGAGGTGGTCGGTCGCGATGGACCCCGTTACAGCGATACGCACCTGCGGAGCCTACCTGTTCAGGTTTCGACGCAACGACACCCTCCGTCGAACCTGTCGACGGAGGGTGTCGTTGCGTCGAATCGTGAGCGGTCTAGTGGAACGAGTCGCCGCAGGCGCAGGAGCCGGTGGCGTTGGGGTTGTCGATCGTGAAGCCCTGCTTCTCGATCGTGTCGACGAAGTCGATCGTCGCGCCGAGCAGGTAGGGCGAGCTCATGCGGTCCACGACCACGTGGACGCCGCCGAAGTCGTGCACGTCGTCGCCGTCCAGGTGACGCTCGTCGAAGAACAGCTGGTAGCGCAGGCCCGAGCAGCCGCCCGGCTGCACGGCAACCCGCAGCTGGAGGTCGTCGCGCCCCTCCTGCTCGAGGAGGCCCTTGACCTTGGCCGCTGCGGTGTCAGTGAGGACAACACCCTCGGTGACAACGTGAGTGGTCTGGTCCTGAACCGTCATGTGATGGCTCCCGGGTGTGGTCGGCGTCGGTCTGCCTAATACGGTACGCGGCCAGCGCGCGAAGCGGTGAACGCAGCCCTGCCCCACCATCGTGACACACGCCACACTCCTGAGACGCCCTAGCGGCGCGGGGACCACGTGCGGGCCACCCTCTCGGCCAGCGCAGCCAGGCTTTCCGCCGGGCGGCCGAGGGCCTGCTCCTCTCCGACAAGGTCGACCATCGAGTAGGCGGACTCGATCCCGTGGGCCCGCAGCTCGCGCGAGCTGACGTCGACCCGGCCAGCGAGGGCGAGGCAGGGGCGCGCGGCCGACCCGGCAGCCTTTGCCACGCCCATCACGACCTTGCCCGACACGGTGGTGGGGTCGATCTTTCCCTCGCCAGTGATGACGAGGTCGACGCGGCGTACGGCATCGGCCAGGCCCACCGCGTCGGCCACGGTGTCCAGGCCGGGGACCCTGCTCGCGCCCAGCAGCAGCAGCGCGTAGCCCAGGCCGCCCGCCGCGCCGGCGCCTTTCTCGTCGGCGGCCTCGCGCCCGGCCGCGTGCGCCAGCCGGGTCAGCGCGCCGTCGACCTCGAACAGCTGCTCTCGGGTGAGCCCTTTCTGCGGGCCGAACACGTTGGTTGCCCCGCGCAGACCCAGCAGCGGGTTGTCGACATCGCTTGCTGCGAGCAGCTCTACGCCGGCTACGCGGTTCCGTGCTGCCGCCACGTCGATGCTCTCGAGTCTCGCGAGCGCTGCCGGCCCGCTCGTCAGCAGGCCCTCCGGATCGCTCGTCGCTCCCAGCGCGGCGAGCAGGCCGGCGCCGCCGTCGTTGGTGCCGCTGCCGCCCAGCCCCACGACGATCTTCTTCGCTCCGGCGTCGAGTGCCGTCGTGATGAGCTCACCGACGCCGTACGTGGTCGCGGTCAACGGGTCGCGCTTGTCTGGGGGTACGAGGTCAAGGCCGCACGCCTGCGCCGACTCGACGTACACGGTCTCCCCCACCTGCAGCACGGCGGCGGGGACTCGCTCGCCGAGCGGTCCAGTGACCGTCGCGGCGAGCAGGTCGCCGCCGAGCGACGCGTGCAGCACGTCGACGAAACCGGGCCCGCCATCAGCCATCGGCGCAAGCACGATCTCGTCGTCAGGCGCGTGTCGCCGCCAACCCTCGGCGATGGCGACCGCAGCCTCTGGCGCGGTGAGGGTGCCGGCGAACTTGTCGGTGGCGACGAGAACCTTCATGGCGCAAGCGTGCCATCCTGTGGATTCCCGTCTGTCGAGCGCGACGAGCAAATCGAAAGGCAAGCCCGTGACCATGACCGAGCCGCAGCCGGTGCCGCTCCTCCTGCTCGGACGGCGGAACGACCCGTCGAGCGAGCGGGGCGTCGACTGTCCGGGTGACCTGCCGGCAGCGAGCGACCCCACCCTGGTCGAGCGGGCGCGGACTGCCAAGGCGGCGTTGGGCGACCGGGTTTTCGTGCTCGGCCACCACTACCAGCGTGACGAGGTCATCCAGTTCGCCGACGTCACCGGCGATTCGTTCAAGCTCGCACGCGATGCGGCAGCGCGACCGGATGCGCCGTACGTCGTGTTCTGCGGTGTGCACTTCATGGCCGAGTCGGCCGACATCCTGACCGGCGACCACCAGCAGGTCGTGCTGCCCGACCTCGCAGCCGGCTGCTCGATGGCCGACATGGCGCGACTCGGCCAGGTCGAGGACGCCTGGGAGCGGCTGGCCGATGCCGGGGTTGCCGACGTGACGGTGCCGTTGACCTACATGAACTCCTCGGCCGACATCAAGGCGTTCACCGGGCGGCACGGCGGTGCGGTCTGCACGTCGAGCAACGCCGAGACCGCACTGCGGTGGGCGCTCGATCGCGGCGAGAAGGTGCTCTTCCTGCCCGACCAGCACCTGGGCCGCAACACTGCGGTGCTCAAGCTGGGGCTGTCGCTCGACGACTGCGTGGTCATCGACCCGCACAAGCCCGGCTTCGGCGTCACAACGGATCAGCTGCGCGCGGCCACGCATGCTGCTGTGGCGGGGGCACTGCTCGGTGCACGGCCGGTTCACGGCGCAGTGCGTCGACGACATACGGGCTCGCATCCCCGGCGTCCAGGTGCTCGTGCACCCGGAATGCCAGCACGACGTGGTGACCAAGGCCGATCTGGTCGGGTCGACCGAGTTCATCATCAAGACGATCGAGCAGGCGCCGCCGGGGACGGCCTGGGCAGTGGGCACCGAGCTCAACCTCGTACGCCGGCTGGCCAACGCGCACCCCGACAAGTCGGTGGTGTTTCTCGACAAGACCGTCTGCTACTGCTCGACGATGAACCGCATCGACCTGCCGCACCTCGTGTGGGCGTTGGAGCAGCTTGTCGACGGGCGGGTCGTCAACCAGATCAGCGTCGACCCGGACACCGCGCACTGGGCGCGCGTCGCGCTCGATCGCATGCTCGCGCTGCCTGCTGCCTGACCGGCTCCGGGGCGGATAGCGCCGCTGCAGGGGCGCGAATCAGTCGTTATAGCAACGCTGGGGCGCCCCAGCGCGCCCGCGTCGCCAGGCAGCTGCCTGCCCTCGCCTGCGCCGGAGGTCGGCCGAGGTCAGCCGGGGATGAGCCCCTCGCCCGTCAGCAACGCGCGGACCTCGTCGATCGACGCGTCGGACTCGGGCAGCACCAGCTCGCTCTCGACGAGGGCGTCGTCGGGCACCGGCGAGCCAAGCTCGCGGGCAGCACCGATGAGCGCGTGCAGTGCGGCACGGAACCGCTCCTCGTCGCTGGCCTCGATGGCGGCCCCCAGCTCGTCATCGAGCCGGTTGAGCTCGTCGACCGCCTCGTCGGGGACGTCAACCTGCCCCTCCCCGAGGATGCGTACGATCATGGCTGCCCGGTGCCCGGCTGGCTCTGCGGCGGCGTCGCGGCTTGGGAGCCGGTCGAGCCCGGAGCCGGCTGACCCGGGGCGGCGATGCCGGGGTCGGCCTCGATGGCGGGCCGCTCAGCGCCGGTCGTGATCTGCTGCTTGAGTCGGGACAGCTCGTCCTCGACCTCGCTGGTGGAGGCCAGCCGGTCGAGCTCGAGGGTGATGTCGTCCTGGGCCAGCCCGGTCGGGTCGTCGAGCGCGCCCGAGGCGAGCAGCTCGTCGATGGCGCCGGACCGCGCCGACATCGTCGCGATCTTGTCCTCGGCCCGCTGCACGGCCATCCCGACGTCGCCCATCTCCTCAGAGAGCCCGGAGAAGGCTTCGCCGATCTTGGTCTGCGCCTCAGCGGCGGTGTACGTCGCCTTGAGCGTCTCCTTGCGCGTGCGGAACGCCTCGACCTTGGCCTGCAGCCGCTGCGCGGCGAGCGTCAGCTTCTCTTCCTCGCCCTGAAGTGCGGCGTGCTGCGCTTGCATGCTCGAGATCTGCTGGGTGAGCCCAGACTTGCGCGTCAGTGCCTCACGGGCGAGATCCTCCCGGCTGGCCCCCAGCGCGCGCTGCGCCTGGTTGTTCAGCTTGTCGGACTGCTCGTTCAGCTGGGCAATCTGCAGCTCGATGCGCTTGCGGCTCGTCGCCACGTCGGCGACCCCGCGACGCACTTTGGTGAGGAGCTCGAGCTGCTTCTGGTAGGAGTAGTCGAGCGTCTGCCGCGGGTCCTCGACCTTGTCGAGCACCTGGTTGGTCTTTGCCCGGAAGATCATCGAAATCCGCTTGAGAATGCCCATGGGTGCTGGTTGACCCTTCTCCCACGCCAGGTCCGCCTGGCCGTGATGTCTTCAGTAGAGATCTCCAGCCTATGCGCCTCGGCCGCAGTTCGGGAGGTTCACCCCCGGCGCCGTACTCTAGAGAGCGTGTTCCGACGCACCCAGACCCCCGAGGCGACCGAGCCCGCCGCCTCCGAGGACGCTGTCACCGCCCAGGGCAAGGGCCGCCCGACTCCTTCACGCAAGGAAGCCGAGGCCGCCCGCCGGCAGCGAGTCAAGCCAGTCCTCACGCGCCGCGAAGCCGCCGCCAGGCGCCGAGCGGCCACCCGGGCGGAGCGCGAGGGCGTCCGATCGGCGATGGACAAGGGGGATGAGCGCGGTTACATGCCCCGGGACCGCGGGCCCGTCCGCGCGTACATCCGTGACTTCGTCGACTCGCGGCGATCGCTGGCGGAATACTTCCTGCCGCTCATGCTGCTCGTCCTGATCCTCGGCTGGATTCCCAACCCGCAGATCGTGCTGATGAGCACGACGCTGATGCTGGTGATCCTGATCCTGGGCGTCGCGGACCTGTTCTTCCTCAGCCGGCGGCTCAAGCGGCAGGTGCGCGAGCGGTTCCCCGACGACACGTCCCGGGGCAACACCTTCTACGGTGTGAGCCGCGCCACGATGATCCGCCGCATGCGACTGCCCAAGGCACGCGTCAAGCCCGGCGCGACTGTCTGACGGTTCGATCGACGCCGCTAGGCTCACGCGTCATGGGTTGGAGCTGGCGGTACGTCGACGAGCAGGGCGCTGACGCAACTGTGGCGGGCGTCGCGGCGGTCGACTTTCCGGCGCAGGCTGACGCGGAGACGTGGATCGGCGAGCACTGGCGTGAGCTGCTCGACGCCGGCGTCGAGTCGGTCGTGCTCGTCGAGGACGGCCGAGAGGTGTACGGGCCGATGAGCCTGCGCCCGCCCGAGTGACGCCTAGCCACACCCCGCTTTGACGACGACACCTGGCGCATGGGAGCGTGTCGATCACCTCACGTACCGGTCGGGGGAAGTCGGTCCGATGCCGACGCTGACCCGCAACCGTAGGCCGTACCACCTGCTCACCCAGGTGCGGCGGCAAGCCGGAACGCCCGGTCGGTACGAGCGGCTCCACGTATCCGTCGAGGTCTACGGGGCGGGGCCGGGTCGATGACCCATCCCACGCCCTCACCGTGCGCTCAACCGAGCGCGAACCGGTGGGGGCGTTGCGCTGGCGCGACCCGTCACCGTCGCGGGATCGCTGCTGTGAAGGGTTGTCATGTCCCACTCTCGCCTGCGCCGCCTGCGCATCGGGCTCTCCGGAGCAATCGCGGCCGCACTCATGCTCCTCATCGTCACCCCTGCCAACGCGGCCGCCTTCAGCTACTGGGGCTACTACCAGTGGCAGGACAACGCCTGGGTCTTCGGCCAGGCCGCGCCTGACCAGACCACGCCGGCCGAAGGCTCAGTCGAAGGCTGGCGGTTTGCGGTCACCGACGAACAGTCCGTACGACAACCGCGCGCGGCCGGCGACTTCGACGCGATCTGCGGCGACACCGAAGCCGGCTCTGGCGAGAAGCGCGTCGCAGTCGTCATCGACTACGGCACCCCGGAAGACAACGCCGACGGCGCGGAGCCGCCGGCAGCGCGCGGTGAGTGCGCGGTCGTGCCCACCGATGCCACCGGAAGCGTCGTGCTCTCCGCCGTCGCCGAAGTGCGCGTCGACGAGAACGCGTTCGTCTGTGGCCTGGATGGTTGGCCGTCCACCGGCTGCGGCGACCAGGTCGAGGGTGCCGCACCGACCGGCGAGGAGGAACTCGTCACGCTTCAGCTGCCCGAGAGCGGTGATGACGACACCGCCACGGCAGCGGCGGAATCCGACGACGGGATCGCCACCGGGCACCTGGGTCCTCATCGGCGTCGGGCGCCGCAGCTGTGGTCGCGCTGGGGGTCGGCGCCGTACGACTCAACCGGAGAAACGCCGACACATGAGCCTGCACCCGCTCCCCCGTCGGCTGCACGCCGGAGCCTGGTGGCTCTGGGCGCTCGGCCTTGCGGTGGCGGCGAGCCGCACCACCAACCCGGTGCTGCTCGCACTGCTGGTGGCGGTCGCCGGCTATGTCGTCGCAGCCCGACGCAGCCCGACACCGTGGGCCAAGTCGTTCAGTGCATTCCTCAAGCTGGGGCTGCTGGTGATCGGGCTACGGGTGGTCTTCCAGGCCTTGTTCGGTACGGCGATCGGCGGCACCACCGTGCTGTTCCGGCTGCCGTCGCTTGACCTGCCCGGGTGGGCGGCCGGTGTCCGCATCGGCGGTGCGGTGACGCTCGAGGCCGTGATGTTGGCGGTGTACGACGGCCTGCGGCTCGCCGTGATGCTTGCCTGTGTAGGCGCCGCCAACGCACTCGCGGATCCCCGGCGGTTGCTGCGCTCGGTGCCCGGGGCGTTGTACGCGACGGGTGTCGCGATCGTCGTCGCACTTTCGTTCGCCCCTCGGCTCGTCGAGGACGCGGCGCGCGTCCGCGCGGCCCACAGGTTGCGTGGGCGCTCGGCGAGAGGGGTGAGAAGCCTCGGCCGGATAGCGATGCCCGTTCTCGAGGGTTCGCTCGAGCGTGCGCTCGACCTCGCCGCCGCTATGGACGCTCGCGGCTTCGGCCGCGCCGCGGCCGTCCCGGCTTCGCGACGACGAGCGACGGGGGTGCTCGTCGTCGCGGGGCTGGCGGGGGTGTGCGTCGGCGTGTACGGGCTGCTCGACGAGAGCCTGCCCGGCTGGTTCGGGCCCGCCCTGGTCCTGACCGGGCTGGCCCTGGCCGCGGGCGGCTTCGCGCTCGCGGGCCGGGCCAGCATCCGCACCCGGTACCGGCCCGACCCGTGGAGCTGGCCGGAGTGGGCGGTGACCGGCTGCGCGATCATCGTCGCCGGCACGTTTGCCGCCGCCGCGGCGCGGGGCACACCGGGGATGAACCTGCTGGTCGTACCACTCGTTCCGCCGCAGCTGCCGCTGCTCCCGCTGATCGGCCTCGTGGCCGCGCTGCTGCCTGCCTGGATCACACCGCTGCCGCCCGATCGGGCCCCGGCGACGACCGACGTCTCGACGCGAACCCCGATGGAGGTGCCGGCGTGATCCGGTTTGAGTCGGTGACCATCCGCTATCCCGACGCGGAAGCCCCCGTGCTGGTCGACGTCGACCTGCATGTCCCCGAGGGCGAGCTCTGCCTTGTCGTCGGACGTACCGGCTCGGGCAAGTCGACATTGCTGAGCGCCGTGAACGGGCTCGTCCCGCACTTCACCGGCGGCACGCTCTCTGGACGAGTGCTGGTGGATGGCCGCGACACCCGGACGCACGCCCCCCGCGACCTCGCCGACGTCGTCGGTATCGTCCGGCAGAACCCGGGGTCGGGCTTCGTGGCGGACGTCGTGGAGGACGAGCTCGCCTTCGGGATGGAGTGGCTTGGGCTCGACCCGCAGGTCATGCGACGCCGGGTCGAGGAGACGCTCGACCTCCTCGGGCTCGCGGATCTGCGGGACCGGCCGCTGGGCACGCTGTCTGCCGGCCAGCAACAGCGCGCGGCGATCGGCGCAGCGTTCACCGCGCACCCCCGCGTGCTCGTACTCGACGAGCCCACGTCAGCGCTGGACCCGCAGGCCGCGGAGGAGGTGTTGGCCGCATTGCAGCGGCTCGTCCACGACCTGGGCATGACGGTTCTGCTGGCTGAGCATCGGCTGGAGCGTGTGGTGCAGTACGCCGACCGTGTCGTCCTCCTCGGCGGCGCCGGCACCCCGCTCGTAGTTGGTGACCCCGCCGAGGTCATGGCTGTGTCGGCGGTCGCGCCGCCAGTAGTCGAGCTCGGCCGGGTCGCGGGACTGTCCCCGCTGCCGCTGTCCGTACGCGATGCGCGACGACGCACCACCCTCCTTCGCCGCCGGCTGGCCGAGCGAACCCCTCCGCTAAAAGTCGTCCAGCCGCTTGACGCGGAACTCGCGCGGGCTCGCCGGCTCGTCGTGTCGTACGGCGCCGTACCCGCGCTTCGCGGCGTCGACCTGTCGCTGCACCGCGGTGACGTCGTGGCCGTCATGGGCCGCAACGGCGCCGGAAAGTCGAGCTTGCTGGCGGCGCTGACCGGGCTGCGTGCACCGTCCTCCGGCACGGTCGACGTGCTCGGGCTCGCGCCACATACCGCCGACCCAGGTCGAGTGGTACGCGCCGTGGGGTTGGTGCCGCAGAACCCGGGTGACCTGCTCTATGCCGACTCAGTTGCGGCCGAGTGCCGTGACGCCGACGGCGACACGGGCGCCCAGCCCGGCACGGCGCGAGCGATCCTGGCGGATCTGGCGCCCGAGGTGCTCGACGAGCAACATCCGCGTGATCTCTCGGAGGGGCAGCGGCTCAGCCTTGCGCTCGCGGTCGTGCTGGCGGCCGCTCCTCCACTGCTCCTGCTGGATGAGCCGACACGAGGCCTCGACTACACCGCAAAGCGTCGCCTCGTGGCGATCCTGCGCGACCTCGCCCGCGACGGGCACTGCGTCGTCCTGGCCACGCACGACGTCGAGCTAGTGGCGGAGGTGGCGACCCGCGTGGTGGTGCTCGCCGACGGAGAGATCGTCGCGGACGGGCCCACCACCGAGGTGGTCGTGGGTTCACCCGCGTTCGCGCCACAGGTGGCCAAGATCCTCGCGCCGCAGCCGTGGCTGACCGTGCACGACGTCACCGATGCATTGGAGGTGGCTTCGTGAGCGAAACGATTTCGACCCGGACAGCTAGTCAGTTGCGCTTGGGCACCCGCTCGGCTTTGGCGATCGCGCTCGTGTCGCTCGTGGGTCTGGTCGCCTTCACCTGGCCGCTGTTCATCGACGCCGGTGCCGGGCTGGCCCACAGCGCGGACGCGCCCTGGCTGTTCGCGCTGCTGCTCCCGCTGCTGCTGGTCGTCTGCCTCGCAGAGCTAGCCGACGGGCAGGCCGATGCCAAGTCAGTTGCCCTGCTCGGCGTACTCGCCGCCGTAGGCGTCGGCCTGCGAGTGCTCGGCACCGGCACCGCTGGCATCGAGCCGATCTTCTTCCTGCTCGTTGTCGCCGGCCGGGTGCTAGGCCCTGGTTTCGGCTTTGCGCTCGGAGCCATCACGCTGCTCGCGTCGGCGTTCGTCATCGGCGCAGTGGGGCCATGGCTACCGTTCCAGATGCTCGGCTGCGGCTGGGCCGCGATGGGCGCCGGCTTGCTGCCGCCGCTGCGCGGTCGTGCGGAGGTGCTGATGCTTGGTGCGTACGGAGCCATCGTCGCGTTGCTCTACGGCGCATTGCTCAACATGTGGTTCTGGCCGTTCACCACGTTGACGACGTCGGTGACCTTCGTCGCAGGCGACCCCGTGTGGGACAACCTCGCGCGGTTCGTGGTCTTCCACCTGACGACCTCGATGGCCTGGGACATCTCGCGCGCGGCGGTAACCGGCGTGCTGTGCGTGCTCGCAGGCAGGCCGGTGCTTGCCGCGCTGCGCAGGGCGGTGCGCAAGGCCGCGTTCGACGCGCCGATCGAGTTTCAGCCGGTGACCCGCTGATGCGCGTCGAGACTCTGGGGGCGCTGCTGTGGGAGGTGACCAGCGCCGAGGGTGCACGCCTGTTGTATGTCGGTGATCCGGGCCCACTCGGTGCAGACACTCTGGAGGCGCTGGCGGGTAGGGCGTACGACCTCGTGCTCCTCAACGCACCCGCCGACGATCCGGCGTTCGCGGCGACGCTCGAAGTGCTGCGCGATCGCGGGGCAGTCGCCGAGTCCGCCGACGTCGTCGCGGTCGGCGCGCGGACCGAGCAGCGCGAGCCGGCGGGAGGCAGGCGGGTGCTGGTGCTCGGCGGGGCGCGGTCCGGCAAGAGCACCTACGCTGAGCGGTTGCTCGCAGTCGAGCCGGCGGTCGACTATGTCGCCACCAGCGGCGAGCGGCCGGACGACCCCGATTGGGTGCAACGCGTTGCGGAACACCGCGCCCGGCGCCCCGCGACATGGCGCACTCTCGAGACAACAGATATCGAAGGCGTCCTTGCCACACCCGGCCCACCCGTCCTCGTCGACTGCCTCGCCCTGTGGCTGACGGCGCGTGCTCGATGAGGTCGGTGCGTGGGAGGACGCCACCTGGGACGACGGTGGCCGCGACGCGGTACAGGTGCGGATCGAGTCGCTGGTCGCTGCGTGGCGCGACACCCCGCGCTACGTCGTCGCCGTCAGCAACGAGGTCGGCTCCGGGGTCGTACCCTCGTACCCCTCGGGCATCCGCTTCCGCGACGAGCTCGGCAAGCTCAACATGCGCCTCGCCGACGTCTCCGACCGGGTCGTGCTGCTCGTCGCCGGACGACCGCTCGACCTCACCCCCGAGAGGACCGCATGACGCTCGACCTGACCGAGCTGGCCGGGCAGGTGCCGCTGCCGGACAAGCAGCAGTCAGAGGCCGCCCGCGAGCGGCTCGCCGCGCTGGCCAAGCCCACCGGTGCGCTCGGTCGGCTCGAGGACCTGGCGGCTTGGATCTGCTCGGTGCAGGGGACGTGCCCGCCGCGCCCGCTCGACGACGTACGTGTCGTCGTGTTCGCCGGCGACCACGGGATCGCCTCGGCGGGCGTGTCCGCGTACCCACGTGAGGTCACCGGTCTCATGGTTCGCACGTTCGTGGCCGGTGGCGCGGCGGTCAACGTGCTCGCGCGCCAGGTGGGCGCCAGCGTGCGCGTCCTCGACCTCGGAGTCGATGCCGACCTCTCCGACCTGCCCGCAGCCGTAACCAAGCACAAGGTGCGCCGCGGCAGTGGCCGCATCGACATCGAGGATGCCCTGACTCGGGATGAGGCAGAGACGGCCTTCCGTGCGGGCATCACGATCGCCGACGAAGAGGTCGACTCCGGCGCCGACCTGCTTATCGCTGGCGACATGGGCATCGGCAACACGACACCGGCGACCGTGCTCGCGGTGCTGCTGACCGGCAAGGATGTCGCCTCTCTGGTCGGCCGGGGCACGGGCGTGGACGACAACGCGTGGATGCGCAAGGCCGCGGCCGTCCGCGACGCCGCCCGCCGCGGGCGACCCAAGACCGGCGACATGATCGAGCTGCTGGCCACCGTCGGCTCGGCCGACATCGCCGCGACTGCGGGCTTCCTGACGCAGGCGGCAGTCCGCCGCACGCCGGTGCTGCTCGACGGTGTCGTGTCCGGAGCCGCTGCGCTGGTCGCGGCGCGTGTCTCGTACCGGGTCGGTCGTTGGTTCCTCGCCGGCCACCGCTCCACCGAGCCGGCGCACCACGCGGCGCTCGCGCGGCTGGGACTGGAGCCGCTGGTGGACTACGGGATGCGGCTCGGGGAGGGGACCGGCGCGCTCATCGCCGTGCCGGTGCTCAAAGCGGCGGCCGCGCTGCTCGCGGAGATGTCGACGCTCGACGAGGTGCTCGGTGCCGCTGGCGCTGACGCCCTGCTCCGGTGATCATGAATGATCCTCCGTGCCAGGGCACGGGCGATCCTTCATGATCATGGGACAAGGTCTCCGGCTGGCAGTCGGGACGTTCACCGTCGTCCCGGTTCCCGCACCGCGCCGGGTCGACAGCGCCGTCGCGCGGACGGCGATCCTCGTCGGCCCGCTGATCGGGGCAGTGCTCGGACTCGCTGCCGGGGCTATCGCGTGGCTCGTGTACGACCCACTCGACGGCTCGCCGATCCTGGCCGCCGCACTTGCGATTGGTGCGCTGGCCTACCTCACTCGTGGGCTGCACCTCGACGGGCTCGCGGACGTGGCCGATGGGCTCGGCTCGCGCCGCCGTGGCGACGATGCCCTCAACGTCATGCGCGACCCACGCATCGGTGCGCTTGGCACGGTCACCCTTGTCCTCGTGCTGTTGCTGCAGACGACCGCCGCGGCTGAGCTGGTCGCTCTCGACAACTCGATCGCTCGGCTCGCCTTGCCGGTGCTGGTGGGTCGGGTGGCGATCGTTCTGGCGTGCGTACGTGGCGTGCCGGCCGCGCGCCCCGACGGGCTGGGCGCCGCGGTTGCCGGTGTCGTTCCACGCGCTGGGGCACTCGGCTGGCTCGCCGTCGCGGTGCTGCTCGGGCTGTCGGTGGCCGGTGCGGCTGGGGTCGTCACTGTGCTCGTGGGCCTTGCCGGCGGCGCGCTCGTGCTCGTGACGTGCTTGCGTCGGGTCGGCGGCATCACCGGCGACGTTCTGGGGGCCTGCTGCGAGGTGGCGACTGTGGCAGCGCTCGTCACAGCCGCTGTCACCACGTGAGTACGATCGACTGCGATCCAAGCCACCCCGACGATGTGGAGAACCGTGGCGACCATCAACCTCAGCAACGCCAATGCCGCAGAGCTCACCGCCGACGCGCTCGTCGTCGGTGTGGCGCAGGACGGCGACGCGCCCGTGCTCCTCGCCGACGCCGCTGATCTCGAAAACGCCTTCGAGGGGCGGCTCGCCGCGGCCCTGTCGGCGCTCGGCGCCAAGGGCAAGGCGGGTGAGGTCACCAAGCTGGCGGCCGTCGACGGTGTTGCTGCCAAGGTCGTGCTGGCCGTCGGTCTCGGCCCCGTCGCCGACGCCGTTCAGCCCGAGTCGCTGCGCCGCGCAGCCGGCACGGCGGCCCGCGCGCTCGCCGGCAGCAAGAAGGCCGTCGTCGCACTTCCGGCGGCCGACAGCGAGTCCGTGGGCGCGGTCGTCGAAGGGCTTGCGCTTGGGGCGTACGCGTACGACCGCTACAAGAAGGGCGACGCGCCCCTTGGCAGCGCCACGGTCGTGACGCCGCTGGCCCGCGACAAGGCGGCGAAGGCAGCGCTCAAGCGGGCGGCCGTCCTCGGCGAGGCCGTCTCCCTGACCCGCGACTGGGTCAACACCCCGCCGAGTGACCTTCCGCCAGCCACGTTCGCCACTGCCGCCACGACGGCCGTCAAGGATGCGCCGGTCGAGGTCGAGGTGCTCGACGACAAGGCGCTGCGCAAGGGCGGGTACGGCGGCATCATCGGCGTCGGCCAGGGGTCGGTCAACCCGCCACGCCTCGTCCGCCTCACCTACCGCCCCAAGCGCGCCAAGGCGCACATCGCGCTCGTCGGCAAGGGCATCACGTTCGACTCCGGCGGCTTGTCGATCAAGCCGGCCGACGGCATGGTCACCATGAAGTGCGACATGTCCGGGGCGGCCGCAGTCATCACCGCGACGCTGGCCATTGCGCGGCTAGGCATCCCGGTGTCGGTCACTACCTACGCCGCGATGGCCGAGAACATGCCGTCGGGCACGGCGCAGCGCCCGTCCGACGTGCTGACGATGTACGGGGGCAAGACCGTCGAGGTCCTCAACACCGACGCCGAGGGCCGGCTGGTCATGGCCGACGCCCTCGCCCGGGCCTCGGAGGACAAGCCCGACATCATCGTCGACGTCGCCACCCTGACCGGTGCGTGCGTCGTGGCGCTCGGCACGCGTGTCGCCGGGATCATGTCCAACGACGACGAGCTGCGTGACACGATCCATGCGATCTCGGCCGATGCTGGCGAGCAGATGTGGCCGCTGCCGCTGCCCGAGGAGCTGCGCGAAAAGCTGGACTCCCCAGTTGCCGACATCGCCAACCTCGGTGAGCGGTGGGGCGGCGCGCTGTCCGCGGGCCTGTTCCTCAAGGAGTTCGTCGGCGAGGGCATCCGGTGGGCACACCTCGACATCGCCGGTCCGGCGTTCAACGAAGGCCAGCCGCACGGCTACACGCCCAAGGGCGGCACCGGCTCTGCGGTGCGCACGCTCGTCAAGCTCGCCGAGGAAGCCGCCGACGGCGCGCTCTGACCGTCAGGGCTCGGGACCTGATTGGCGCAGGGGCACTCTCTAACCAACCCATTGGAGCAGGGCCGCCCTCTGCCAACAGCTAGTTAGCGCGGGTGCCCCTGATCCGTTCGACCTCCGCGAACCAGGCGTGCCCCCGGATGCTCGGCATGTTCGTCGCGATGCGAGCCGGGTCGATGCTGCGGATCTCCCAGCCGTCGCTGAAGGCTTCGACGAGCTCGGCCCGGCTGATCCGCCGCGGCCCACCCCAGTCTGTCGGCTCCGCGTCACTGAACACGAGGACGTAGTAGCGCCCGCCGGGCAACAGCACGCGCCCGAGCGATGTGACGTACGCAACGCGCTCGTCATCTGAGAAGACATGGAAGACGCCACAGTCGACCACTGTCCGGTACGTCCGCCCGAGCTGCTCGAGCGCCAACCCGTCACCAACCAGGAAGGTCGCCGACAGCCCCCGCTCGTGCGCCTTGGCCCGTGCCAGCTCGATCGCGCGTGGGCTCGCGTCGACGCCAACCGCGTCATAGCCGTATGACGCGAAGAGCAGCGCGTGCTCGCCCGTGCCGCACCCGACGTCGAGTACGGGTCCGGAAACGAGCCGTCCCTCAGCGAGGGGAAGGAACGGCTCCTGGGGGCGACCGATGTCCCACGGCGGGACGCCGCTCGTATAGGCATCGTCAAACCAGGACACCGACGAGTCAGACCCCGCCGGCCTTGCGCCGGGCGTTGAAGTCGCGCATGCGCTGCGGGTAGCCGACGATGCGCGCGTCGTAGATCGGGATGCCCAGCCTGCGCGCCAGGTCGGCTGCCGCACTTGCGTCGGGCACGCGTCGACGCGTCCACTCACCGTCGTGTGCGATCAGCATCACAGTCGTCGAGGTCACCGTCGTCGGCGGCTCGACGTAGGCCTCCACCCCGCGACGCGTACGCACGAACTCCTCGAGGTGCTCGCGATCGACCGATGTCGCGGCCCGGTCCAGGCTGCCCTGGGCCTGCCGTCGACCACTGCCTGCCGACGCCGATCGGCGACGTCGCCACCACGCCATCGAATGTCCCTTCCGCCATGCAATCGACCGCTGTAATCAAGTCTGCCCTAGCAGACCGCCCGGTTGTCGCAGGAACAACCTTGGGTGGAAAGATGCTGTCTTAAGTACCAACGCCCATAGGGAGCGCAGAGTGGCGGACAACGCCCAGACGTCCGGCGGAACTTTCGACATCGTCATTCTCGGCGGCGGCAGCGGTGGCTATGCGACCGCCCTGCGGGCCGCCCAGCTCGGCAAGAGTGTCGCGCTGATCGAGAAGGACAAGCTGGGCGGCACCTGTCTGCACCGCGGCTGCATCCCGACCAAGGCGCTGTTGCACGCCGGTGAGGTGGCGGACCAGACCCGCGAGAGCGAGCAGTTCGGCATCAAGTCAGAGCTGGTCAGCATCGACATGGCCGGGGTCAACGCCTACAAGGACGGCGTGGTCGCCAAGCTCTACAAGGGGCTGCAAGGCCTGGTGAGCGCGGCCAAGATCACGTACGTCCAAGGCAGCGGCCGGCTGGTCTCGCCCGACGCCGTCGAGGTCGACGGCGCGCGGTTCACCGGCCGCAACGTGTTGTTGGCCACAGGGTCCTACTCCAAATCGCTCCCCGGCCTCGAGCTCGACGGCCAGCGCGTCATCACCAGCGAGCACGCGCTCGACCTCGAGCGGCTGCCCGCTTCGGCGATCGTGCTCGGTGGCGGCGTCATCGGTGTCGAGTTCGCCAGCGCGTGGAAGTCGCTTGGTGTCGAGGTCACCATCGTCGAGGCGCTCCCCCGGCTCGTCGCAGCCGAGGACGAGGAGATCTCTAAGGTCGTCGAGCGGGCGTTCCGCAAGCGTGGCATCGCTTTCAAGACCGGCAAGCCGTTCGAGTCCGTCGAGCACACGGAGTCCGGCGTACGCGTCGCCATCGCCGGTGGCGAGACCCTCGAGGCCGAGGTCCTGCTCGTGGCCGTCGGGCGCGGCCCGTCGACCGCCGGCATCGGCTATGAGGAGCAGGGCCTGGCCATGGACCGCGGCTTCGTGCTCACCGACGAGCGGCTGCGCACCAACCTGCCAGGTGTCTACGCGGTCGGCGACATCGTCCCCGGGCTGCAGCTTGCGCACCGCGGCTTCCAGCAGGGCATCTTCGTCGCTGAGGAGATCGCGGGGCTGGCTCCGGCTGCCATCGACGAGGCGGGTATTCCGCGCGTGACCTACTCCGACCCCGAGGTCGCGTCAGTGGGTCTCACCGAGGCTGCCGCCAAGGAGCAGCACGGCGCCGACAAGGTCGAGACCTACAACTACAACCTCGGCGGCAACGGCAAGAGTCAGATCCTGCGTACGGCGGGCTTCGTGAAGCTCGTACGGCTCGCAGACGGCCCGGTGCTCGGCGTACACATGGTCGGCGCCCGCGTCGGCGAGCTCGTCGGCGAGGCGCAGCTCATCTACAACTGGGAGGCGTTCCCGGCCGACGTCGCGCCGCTCGTGCACGCCCACCCCACCCAGAACGAAGCACTCGGCGAGGCCTTCCTGGCGCTGGCCGGCAAGCCGCTGCACGCACACGCCTGAGCCCCGGGGGTTGGCCCCGGACTGGAGAGAGGACAACCAATGGCGGTCTCCGTCGCTCTGCCCGCGCTCGGCGAAAGCGTCACCGAGGGCACCGTGACCCGGTGGCTCAAGCAGGTCGGCGACACCGTCGCCGTCGACGAGCCGCTGCTCGAGATCTCCACCGACAAGGTCGACACCGAGATCCCCTCGCCCGCCGCCGGGACGCTGCTGGAGATCAAGGTCGCCGAAGACGAGACCGTCGAGGTCGGCTCCGTACTCGCCGTCATCGGCGAGGCCGGCGAGTCGGCTGGCGCGGACGCCGCACCGGCAGCCACCCAGCCGGCGGCCACAGCCGATGCGCAACCGGAGCCCGAGGCAGCGACGGTTGCTGCCGAGCAGGAGGCCCCTGCCGCCGCCGAGCCGCAGGCCGCGCCTGCCGCGCAGCCCGAGCCAGCACCTGCGGCAGCCGCTGCAGAGCCGGCCGAGGCAGCCCCCGCTGCGGCGCCAGCTCCTGCAGCCGGTCAGGGCGGCGGCGACGGCGTCCCAGTGCCGTTGCCCGCGCTCGGCGAGAGCGTTACCGAGGGCACCGTGACACGGTGGCTCAAGCAGGTCGGCGACACCGTCGCCGTCGACGAGCCGCTGCTCGAGATCTCCACCGACAAGGTCGACACCGAGATCCCCTCGCCCGCCGCCGGGACGCTGCTGGAGATCAAGGTCGCCGAGGACGAGACCGTCGAGGTCGGTGCCGTACTCGCCGTCATCGGTGGCGGCACGGCGGCTGCTCCGGCAGCGGCCCCGCCCGCCCCGGCAGCTCCGGCCGCTGCGCCGCAACCGCAGGCCGCACCGCAACCGCAGGCCGCACCACAGCCCCAGGCCGCACCACAACCGCCAAGCCGCGCCGCAACCGCAGCCCGTCGCCCAGGCGCCCGCCCCGGCAGCCGCTGCGACGACCTCGGCGCAGCCGGCGACCGCCGAAGGCAACGGCCGCGCATACGTGACGCCTCTCGTCCGCCGGCTCGCCGCCGAGCACGGCGTCGACCTCGGTCAGCTGTCGGGCACCGGTGTTGGTGGCCGGATCCGCAAGCAGGACGTGCTCGCCGCGGCCGAGGCGGCCAAGCAGGCATCCGCGGCGCCAGCTGCACCGGCTGCGGCACCGGCTGCTGCTCCGGCGGCGGCCGCAGCCCCCTCGCCAGAGGCCGCAGAGCTGCGCGGCAAGACCGAGAAGATGTCGCGCATCCGCCAGGTCATCGCCAAGCGCATGATCGAGTCGCTGCAGACATCCGCCCAGCTGACGACCGTCGTCGAGGTCGACGTGACCGCGATCGCGGCCCTCCGCAACCGCGCCAAGAAGGCGTTCGAGGCTCGTGAGGGCGTCAAACTCTCATTCCTGCCGTTCTTCGCCAAGGCGGCCCTCGACGCGCTCAAGCAGCACCCTAAAGTCAACGCAACGATCAACTCGGAGACTAACGAGGTCACGTACTTCGACGTCGAGCACCTCGGCATCGCGGTCGACACCGACAAGGGCCTCATGGTGCCCGTCATCAAGAACGCAGGCGACCTCAGCATCGCGGGTCTCGCTCGCAAGATCGCCGACGTTGCCGAGCGCACCCGCACCAACAAGATCGGACCGGACGAGCTGTCCGGTGGGACGTTCACCCTCACCAACACCGGCAGCCGCGGCGCGCTCTTCGACACCCCGATCCTCAACCAGCCTCAGGTTGCGATGATCGGCACCGGCACAGTGGTCAAGCGGCCGGTTGTGGTGACGGACACCTACGGCGCCGACAGCATTGCTATCCGCTCGATGGTCTACCTGGCGATGACCTACGACCACCGGCTGATCGACGGAGCTGACGCCGCCCGCTTCCTCACCACCGTCAAGCAGCGGCTCGAGGAAGGCGCGTTCGAGGCCGAACTCGGTCTGTGACCCGCGACGGCGCTATCCGCAGGGCAGGCTGACCCTGTGCGGGTCGCGATCACCGGGGCAAGCGGGTTCATCGGCACCGCACTCACGGCATCGCTGCGCGCCGATAACCACGAAGTCGTACGACTGGTGCGCCGCGCGCCGACGGGCTCGCGACGAAGTGCAGCTGGGACCCGATGACAGGCACGGTCGATCTCACGGGTCTCGCCGGGCGTCGACGGCGCTCGTGAACCTGGCAGGTGCGGGGGTCGGCGACCGACGTTGGACTGAGAGCTACAAGCGCAAGCTCTATGACAGTCACGTCGGCGGAACGCGTGTTCTCGCAGAGGCCGCTACGGCGCTGGAGCCACGACCGCGCGTCATCATCGGCCAGGGGGGCATCAACTACTACGGCAACGACCGCGGCGACACGATCGTCGACGAAGACACTCCGGCGGGCCACGGATTCCTTGCCACGGCGGTGCAGGACACGGAAGCCGCCCTGGATCCCGCTCGCCTGGCCGGGATCCGAGTGGTCAGCACCCGGAGCGGCATCGTCATGGACAAGTCGGGGTCGACGCTCGGGCGGCGGTTGCTCCCGCTGTTCCGGCTCGGCCTCGGCGGTCGAATGGGCAATGGTCGCCAGTGGTGGAGCATCGTGTCACTCGACGACGCGGTGCGCGCGATCACGTTCCTGATCGTCGAGCCAACCGCCAGCGGCCCGTACAACGTCACCGCGCCGGTGCCGGCGACCAACCGTGAGATCACAGCTGCGCTTGCCCGCGCCGTGCATCGACCAGCTGTCTTCGCTGCCCCCGCACCGGCGATCCGTCTGGTGCTTGGCGAGTTCGCCGACGCGGTGCTCGGCAGCATGCGTGCAGTGCCAGCTCGACTGCATGCGGCCGGCTTCGAGTTCGCGCACCGCACCGCCGACGAGATCTTCGCTGCGGCGCTGGACTGAGCAGGCTCAGCCGAATCGCCAAGCGGTGCCGTCACTTGACGGCAGCAGCTCCGCCTTCCAGGTTTGCCGGGGTAACTCGACGCCCGTGCCGCGAACGACGCCGTCTTGGTCGACGATGTCATAGGCGGGCAGCTCGTCGGTGATCTCCAGCACGACCCGAGTCGGCTCGACAGTGATCACGTCGGCCGAGTAGACGGTGAAGTCCATGCCCTGCGCGTGCGCGCCGACGCGAACGTACTCGTTGATCTTGGCGTGATCGACCTCGAGGCCCTTGCTCGTGGGCACGTAGGCAAGGCAGAGCTCGGCGGGATCGGCATCGGTGTAGGCGGCGGCGATCTGCGCGTAGAGATCGTCGACCACAACCGTCCAGTCCTCCGGCACGGGCGGAGCAGTGGCCGGAACTGCGGACGGAGTGCCTCCGCACAGCGCCGCTGACGCACCCTCGCCCTCGCCGAGCGGGCGGCTGATGTCGAGGCGCGGCGCCTCGTTTGCGCTTTGCCGGGCCTCCCACCAGTTCCACCCGAGGAAGGCAGCGCCGATGATGAGCGCGGGGACGATCAGCAGGACCGCGAACCGCCCCACGTCGTGATGCTCGGTGCTGTCGACGCGATCGTCGTCGCGCGGCGGGCGCTCGGCCGGCTGCTCACGTCGCACTCGGTGCGTCTGCGGAGCAGCGGGCACTTGGCGGATGTCGTCGGGTGCAAGCGACGGCTTGCCGCGCCGGGCCGGCTCCGACGACGCCACCCGCGGTTGCCGCTGCGGCAGCCCGGTCTGCCTCCGGGCGGAAACATCAGGCCCAGGCTGCGCGGCGCTCCGTCGAGGAGTGGGCGGCATGGGCGCGCTCGGCGCGGGCATCGGCGGGGACGACCCGGGCTTGGGCGGGGTCGATGCGGCCCTCGGCGGGGTTGGCGCTGGCATCGAGGGGCTCGGCGCGGGCGTCGCCGCGCCTGGCGCTGGCATCGGGGGGCCTGACCGCGGGCTCGGCGCGGGCATCGGCGGGGTCTGGTTGCGTGCTGGCGCACGGCGGACCCGCCGGCCCGTGTAGGACTGCGCCGCGCCACCGCCGTGCTGCGCCGGGGGTGGCTCAGCAGCGGGCGCGGTGCGATGGGTCACCGGCGGGGCGGGTGTCTCGACTCGTGGCGGGACCGGCGCCGAAGGCGGGACCGGAGCCGGCATCAACCGCAGCGGACGCGGCGCCGCAAGCCGGAAGAGTGCGTCGGCGAGCTCGGCGGCCGATGGCCGGTTGCGAGGCTCGACGCCTAGGGCACTCTCGACGACGCCGACCGGTGTCGCTGGCAGTGGCGGCGACTTGACCAACGCCGCCCGCGGATCGTCCGGCAGGACGCCCACGAGCGCGGTGCGCACGGTCACGGCAAGGCTGTAGACGTCGGAGGCAGGTGTGGGTGCTGCGCCGCCCAGCACCTCTGGCGCAGTGAAACCATGCGTGCCGCCGAGCTGGCCCGGCCGCTCCCCCGCCACGTCGCGCCAGGCCTAGGTCGGCAAGCATGGGCCGACCGTCGGCGCTGAACAGCACGTTGCCGGGCGTCACGTCGCCGTGCACCAACCCGGTCGTATGTGCCATGGCCAGCGCTTGGGCGATAGGCCCGGTGGCCGTGACGACCTCGCCGGGCGGCAACGCCCCGCGCGCGACCACGGAGTCGAGGAGGCTCCCGCCCGCGGCCCGCTCCAGCACAAGCACGACGCCTTCCGGCCCGTCGTGGACGCCGAGCAGCTTGAGGACGTGCGGGTGGTCGATGCCGGAGAGCAGGGCCGCCTCTCGATGCAGCCGGAGGCGGTCGGCGGCCGACGGCGTGAGCAGCTGCTTCAACGCGACTTGTCGCCCCGTCGACTCCTCGACGGCAGCCCAGACGGAGGCCTCGCCGCCGCGGCCCAGAGGGCCCTCGACGACGAAGCCGGGAAGAAAAGGCGGACCGAACATCGCCGCCTATTGTCACCGATACCGGGGCATGGTGCGTGCATCCTGTGCACAGGGATGCCTCATGTCACACCCGAGCGCCTCCGAAACCGCCGCGGGTACGCTGCCGACGTGAGTTCACTTAGCTTCGTCCAGCTCGGTCTGGACCCCGAGTTCGTGCCTTACGAGCGAGCCTGGGAGGAGCAGCGCCGGGTCCACGCTGCTCGGGTCGCGGGCGAGGCGCCCGACACGGTCCTGCTGCTCGAGCACGAGCCCGTCTACACGGCCGGAAAGCGCACTGAGCCGCACGAGCGCCCGCTCGACGGCACGCCGGTGATCGATGTCGACCGCGGCGGCAAGATCACCTGGCACGGCCCCGGCCAGCTGGTCGGCTACCCCATCGTGCAGCTCGGCGAACCCGTCGACGTCGTCGCCTACGTACGCCGGATCGAACAGGCACTGATCGCGTCTTGCGCCGAGCTCGGGCTGGAGACCACCCGCATCAAGGGACGCAGCGGAGTCTGGGTCGCTGGAGCCGACGGCGCGCCTGACCGCAAGGTGGGTGCGATCGGCATCCGCGTGGCGCAGGGTGTGACGATGCACGGCTTCGCACTCAACTGCGATTGCGACCTCGCCGCCTTCACGCGCATCGTGCCGTGCGGCTTGCCAGACGCCGAAGTGACGTCGCTCACGGCTGAGCTCGGCCGGCGCGTCAGCGTCCGCGATGCGGTCCCGGTCGTCGAGCAGCACCTCGCCTCGCTGCTCGCGCCAGTGCCCGCCTGACCACCACTCTCGCGTACGGCTCGCGCGTGCGGGCCCGTACCCTTGACGGCATGGCACGCGACGCAGCACCCGACAAGCCCAAGCGGTTGGCGCAGATCAGACAGACCTACCGGATGACCCGGCGGTCCGACCGCTGGATTGGCTGGCTGACCCTCGGGATCTTCCTCGTTGTCGTCGGTGTGTTCGCCGGTCTCGGCCTGCTGTTCGGGACCTGGTGGGTGTGGCTGATCTTCGGTATTCCGATGGGCCTGCTCGCCAGCGCGGTCTTCTTCGGCCGCCGCGCCGAGAAGGCTGCCTACGCACAGCTCGAGGGGCAGCCCGGCCGCGCCGCCGCAGCACTGGGCACGCTGCGCCGTGGCTGGATCTTCAACCAGACACCCGTCGCCGTCACTCGCAACCAGGATCTTGTCTTCCGCGTCCTTGGCCGTCCAGGGATCATCCTCGTCGGCGAGGGCCAGCCGCAGCGTGTCCGCCAGCTGTTGGCGCAGGAGCGCAAGCGGCACGCGCGGGTCGCCTATGAGGTGCCGGTGACGGAGATCGTGGTCGGCAACGGTGCTGACGAGGTGCCGTTGCGTCGGCTCGTACGCCACGTCAACAAGCTCCCGCGCAGCATCGCGCCAGCCGAGGTGACCGAGCTCAACAACCGGCTGCGGGCACTCACCACCATGCCGGTGCCGGTCCCCAAGGGCCCGCTGCCCAAGAACGCGCGCATGCCCAAGGGTGGCTTCCCGCGCACCTGAGCGCGGCCGGTCCCTGGGCTCCGACGACAAAGGGGCGCCCCAGCGGTGCCTAAGCAACGCTGGGGCGCCCCAGAGCCCCTGTCGGAACGGCGCGAGCGCCGTCAGCTTTCCTCGACGGCAGGCAGCTCGGCCTTACGGACCTGAATCTTCTTCGGCAACGACTCCGGCTTGGTGACGTTGCGGACTCGAACGGTCAGCAGACCCTTGTCGTACGTGGCCTCGACGTCGTCGGACGTCACGTGCTCCGGCAGCGCGAACTCACGCCGGAACGACCCCGACCGCAGCTCACGCACGAGCACACGGCCCTCCTCGCTGGTCTGCTCGGTGCGCTCGTTGCGCTCACCCGAGATAACCAGGCGGCCCGCCGAGACCTCGACCTCGACGTCGTTCTCGAGGTCGACGCCGGGCAGCTCGACAGTCACCAGGACGTCGGCACCGTCACGGACGACATCCACTGCCGGCACGAAGCCGGTCACGGTGCGGGTGTTGCCCATCGTCGGGCCCCAGGCGCGTCGGACGAGCTCGTCGAAATCCGAGTCGAGCCGAGCGAGCGCGGTAAACGGGTCCCATCGCATGATCGCCATATGTGTTCCCTCCTTCCGCTCCGCGGGCCGGCGGGACACATCCCCCACAGCCCACTTAGCACTCTGTCTTTGTGAGTGCTAACGCGACAAGGAGCGGGACGATTCCCGTGGGGCCGGGGGAAGGATTCGGATCAGCGCGGCCCGCGCACCACGACGGTGCCGGCGGCCATGTCATGCAACCCCCGGCCGTCGCGGTCGAACACCAACGGCGGCACGACCAGCGCGATCAGTGCGGTGCGTACGAAGGCCCTGGCCAGTCCCACGGGCCGGTGGTCGAGCCGAAGCACCGTGATCCGCAGCAGGCGTTGGCCGGCGCTGGCCCCGGTAAGCCCGGTGAGCAGCCAGACCATGACGAACCACACGGCTAGCGGCAGCCATCGAGCCGAGCCACTGAACGCCTCGGAGCCGGCGATAACGAGTGCGATGAAGTTGGCCAGCGCCCAGTCGATCAGGAGCGCGGCGATGCGCCGACCCCAACCGGCCACCGAGCCCGGACCGTCGGCCGGTAAACCAAGCCGCACTCCGGGTGCCGTGTGAGACGCTGCTGTTGGCGAGTCCGAACCGGCCTTGTGGGCAGGCTCCTGCGAACCGTGAGTCACGCCGGAAACGCTACCTGGCTCTGCGTAACACGCTCGAAACAGTGGAGACACGGGTGGGAAACCCCTACTTCGTACGTTCTTTGCAACCTGTTGAGGAGGGTGAATGTTTTCCAGCTCCGACGAACTCCTCACGTTCGTCACGAACGAGGGTGTCGAGTTCATCGACGTCCGCTTCTGCGACCTGCCGGGTGTGATGCAGCACTTCACGCTGCCGGCGTCGTCCTTCACCGAGGATTCGTTCAGAGAAGGGCTCATGTTCGACGGCTCGTCGATCCGCGGTTTCCAGGCAATCCACGAGTCCGACATGAAGCTGCTGCCGGACGCTGCGACGGCCTACATCGACCCGTTCCGCAAGGCAAAGACGCTCGCGCTGAATTTCTCGATCGTCGACCCTTTCACTGACGAGCCCTATAGCCGTGACCCGCGAAACATCGCGGCCAAGGCCGAGGCTTATCTGAAGAGCAGCGGCATCGGCGACACCGCCTACTTCGGCCCGGAGGCGGAGTTCTACGTCTTCGACGACGTACGGTTCGAGACCAAGCAGAACGCCGGCTACTACTACGTCGACTCCATCGAGGGCGCCTGGAACACGGGGCGCGTCGAGGACGGCGGCAACCAGGCATACAAGCCGCGCTACAAGGGCGGCTACTTCCCTGTCTCGCCGATGGACCACTACTCGGACCTGCGTGACGAGATGGTCACAGCGCTGGGGCGCGTGGGCATCGAGGTCGAGCGTGCGCACCACGAGGTCGGCACGGCCGGCCAGGCCGAGATCAACTACCGGTTCAACAGCCTGCTGCACGCCGGCGACCAGCTCATGCTGTTCAAGTACGTCATCAAGAACGTCGCGTGGGCTGCCGGCAAGACGGCAACGTTCATGCCCAAGCCACTCTTCGGTGACAACGGCTCCGGCATGCACTGCCACCAGTCGCTGTGGAAGGACGGTTCTCCGCTCTTCTACGACGAGCTCGGTTACGCGGGACTGTCGGACACAGCGCGGTGGTACATCGGCGGTCTGCTGGCGCACGCATCGTCGCTGGCGGCGTTCACGAACCCGACCGTCAACTCCTACCACCGGCTGGTGCCGGGGTTCGAGGCTCCGGTCAACCTGGTCTACTCGCAGCGCAACCGCTCCGCGGCCGTACGCATCCCCGTGACTGGCACGTCGCCGAAGGCCAAGCGCATCGAGTACCGCGTGCCGGACCCGGCGAGCAACCCCTACCTCGCGTTCTCGGCGATGCTCATGGCCGGCCTCGACGGCATCAAGAACAAGCTCGAGCCGGCCGACCCGGTCGACAAGGACCTCTACGAGCTGCCGCCCGACGAGCACGCCGCCATCGCGCAGGTGCCCGACTCGCTGCCGGCGGTGCTCGGTGCACTTGAGGCCGACCACGACTACCTCGTCGAAGGCGGCGTGTTTACGTCCGACCTCATCGAGACGTGGGTCGACTGGAAGCGCGCCAACGAGGTCGACCCGATCCGGTTGCGTCCGCACCCGCACGAGTTCGAGCTCTACTTCGACATCTAGGCACGATTACCCCTCTGACCTGCGGCTGAGCCCAGTTGAAGATCGCTTAGTCCGCAGAGAGTCCGCACGAGCTGTGATCTCCCCCGTGATTGCGGCTCGTGCGGACTCGTCTGCGTCGGGCCACATGTGCGCGTACGTGTTGAGCGTCGTCGTCGCGCTGGCGTGCCGAAGCCGGCGCTGGACGACCTTGACGTCCAGCCCCTTTGAGATCAGCAGGCTCGCCAGGTAGTGCCGCAGATCGTGGAACCGGAAGCCCGCCGGTAGCCCGTCCACCTTCACCCGAGCAGCACGCACAGCGCGCTCGAGCGCCCACGGGCCAACCTGCTTGCCGAGCTCGTCGGTCAGCAGCCACTCCCCCGGCCACGCCTCCACGTGCGCGGCCAGCTCGAGCGCCAGTTCGTCGCCGATCGGGATGGGCGTGCGGCTCGTCTCCGTCTTCAACGGCTGCTCCCGCTCTCGCAAGCAGAAATGGCGAAGATCCCAGCCTCAAGCGCATGAGCGCCCGCTCATGCCGAGGGTCGCTAGGTCGATTCTCCGGTCTTTGATCTTGTGCTCATTACCGATTGGACGTCTTCGATCGGGCTGGGTCATCGGGGCGCTGGACTTCCACCGTTAAGCCGACTCAGTCGGTTGTGGCTGGGAACCGCCCCTCGACTCGCTCTGCCAGCGCTTCTCCCAACAGGATCTGTTGAGCGTTGATCGTTCCGTCTCGGAATCGGCCATTGCTTCGCCACCCCAGCGATCCGGGCGCCTCAATGAGACGGCGGTCAGAGAAATCTTCCGGGGGCCAAGGAATGCTGAGCTGAAACATGCGCGTCCTGAGGCGTTCGGGCATGGTTGGCGCACCGCAGTGGTCGCAGCGTCGCGACTCAGGATCACCCGCTGGGACGGCCCCCCGATCGCTGATATGTATTACGGATCGCAGACTGGTCGTGTCACGCGGCCGAGAGCAAGCATGAGAAAGCCCGACCGATTCTCACCGGTCGAGCCCCCTCGCACCTGGCTGTGATGTGACATCAGCGAACGGGGAACGCGATAATCGTGGCGTCGCCCACGAAGGTTCCGTCCTCCTCTGTCTCCTCTTCGGTCTCCTCGATGTGCATGGTGCACGTGATGGCATCAGGACCGATGTGGGCAGGACCCCAGTTCTTGGACTGGGTGACCGTCTGCGGCTCGCTGCCGTCACTCGGGGTGAACGTGCCCTCGAACGTGAACGACGACGCCAGGTAGTGCGTGTCACCGATCCAGCCGCTGCGACCGGCGACGAAGATCGTCACATCTTCGCCCTCACAGGTCCACGCCTCGGCCTTCTTGTCCTGCTCCAGGCCAGCCGGGACCGCCATCGCCGTCCCGCTGCCCAGCCCCACAACGGCAATCGCCGTTGCCACACCTACGAGTAGTTTGCGCACTAGCTTCCCCCTTGAGAGTGGGCGGCACGATCTGCCGCTGGCGGCCCACCTTACGCAGCCCATACTCGTGATCGACCGAAAATCAACACTTTTGACGTGGCCTGCCACCGTCGTCAGCGATGCCTCCCCAGCGCGGGGCTAGTGCCAGTGCCTTAGTGCGGGCCGCGCGGGGCCCGGAACGGCAAGCTGCGGCAGCAGGGTATCCGGAAGTCCGAGGATTCCATCGAGTTCCTAAAGAAGGCCCTCGAGGTCGCCCGCACAGCCGTACGCGCCGAGCGACTCGAGGCCGAAGGCCACCTCGACGAGATCGCGCCGCTGCTTGACCCGAACATTGGTGCTCTGACTCAGATCGTTGAGCAGTACAAGCCAGCCGACACCCGAGTCATCGTTGATGACGTCGTTCGGGACATCGACACCATTGTCCGCCAGGCAGCCTTTACCGGCTGGAACGAGTCCCAGCCGGGTGACCGTGAAGTTCGGAAGGAACTCCACGGAGTGCTCAAGAAGTACGCGCTGCCTATCACTGGGCGACTGTTTGACAACGCCTACGCGTACATCCGTGAGAACTACTGAGATCGACGAGGAATGCAATTACTCGACATCGGACTGCGGTGGCGTCAACGGCTAGCTACTTCGACCTGAAAAAGTCGGGCGTGTCGTGGGTCGTCGAGGTCGTGCGTGATCGAGAGGATGGCCTCGAACCCTTGGGCTAGAAGGGATCGAGGCCATCGTGTTTCGTACGGTAGGCGATCAGCAGTCGTTGTGGGAGTCGGTGCTGCCGGAGGAGGTGCTGCGGCTTCCGGAGGAGTTGGCGCGGGTCGACGCGTTGCTGGATGACCCGGTGTTCTTCGCGCCGTTCGTGCCGTTCTTCGACCCGCGGATGGGTCGTCCGTCGACCCCGATGGAGATCTATCTGCGGCTGATGTTCTTGAAGTTCCGCTACCGGCTGGGTTACGAGAGGCTGTGCCGGGAGGTGGCGGACTCGATCACCTGGCGGCGGTTTTGCCGGATCCCGTTGGAGGGGTCGGTGCCGCATCCGACGACGTTGATGAAGCTGACCACCCGCTGCGGCTCGGCGGCGGTGGAGGGGTTGAACGAGGCGCTGCTGGCCAAGGCGGCCGACGCGAAGCTGCTGCGCACCACCAGGCTGCGCGCGGACACCACGGTGGTGCCCGGCGAACGTGGCCTACCCGACCGACTCGGGGCTGCTGGCCAAGGCGATCCGGCGGATCGCGGTCGACCGGGCGGCGGATCCAGGCCGCCGGTGGCGCGACCCGGACCAGGGTGCGGGACCGGTCCCGGGCGGCCGGCAAGCGGGCGCATGCGATCGGCGCGAAGCTGCGGATGCGTGCCGCCGCGGGCAGGGATGAGGCGCAGGCCGCGGTGCGCCGGCTGACCGGTGAGCTGGCCGAGCTGGCCGAGACCGCCGCCGAGGACGCCGAGCGGCTGCTGGCCAACGCCAAGCGGGCGCTGCGCCGGGCCCGAGGCGAAGGCCGCCGACGTGCAAGGCCTGCGGCGGGCACGATGCGGCGGCCGGGCGGCGCCGCGGCCGGCTGGCCCGGGCGGTCAACGACCTGAGCGAGCTGCTGGACGCGACCCGCCAGATCGCCGCGCAGACCCGTCAGCGGTTGGCCGGGGTGACCCCGGACGGCTCGACCCGGCGGGTCAGCCTGCATGACCCGGATGCCCGCCCGATCGCCAAGGGCCGGCTGGGCAAGCCGGTCGAGTTCGGCCACAAGGCCCAGCTGGTCGACAACGACGACGGCGTGGTGCTCGACCACAACGTCGAGCCCGGTAACCCCGCCCGACGCACCCCAGCTGGCCCCGGCGGTCGAGCGGGTCACCAAACGGACCGGCCGCACGCCGCGCACCGTCACCGCCGACCGCGGCTACGGCGAGAAGAGCGTCGACGACGACCTGCACGACCTGGGCGTGCGCAACGTCGTCATCCCCCGCAAGGGCAGACCCTGGCGCGCACCGCCGAGCCGCGAACACCGCCCGGCGTTCCGACGAACGGTGAAATGGCGAACCGGCAGCGAAGGCCGGATCAGCACCCTCAAACGCGGATACGGATGGGACCGCACCCGGATCGACGGCACCGAAGGCGCCCGGATCTGGGTCGGATACGGAGTCCTGGCCCACAACCTGGTCAAGATCAGCGCCCTGGCGCCTAACCACCTGCGAGTGGCGGACGCCGCCCCAGAAACGCGACGTTCCCGCGGAAACGTCTCGGCCCCGCAACTCAGCGGCCAGACTTCTTCAGGTCGAAGTAGCTAGCCGCGGCCGCGAGCACCGGCCGATCGGCGATCATGGCGTGTTGACGCTCGCGAGGAGTGGCTGAACAGCGTGAACAGGTGTCGAACAAGATCATTTCCGCATGATCCGAATAGCGCCCAGTGGCAGGGTCCCATGTGCGCCAGGTGGCCATGATCGAAATGGGTTGGGTAGGGGGTGATCTTGGACACCTTCCCGACAAGATCGTTTCTCGCAGCGCGTCTCACAAGCGAAGCGCCGCAAGGTGACATGAGGTGTGCCAGATGCTTGCGCGGGACCATCCGAAACTGTCGCGTGCCGCGGCGAGTGGCGCCTTGTGCGGTGAGATACTGCACGGCAAGCACCGGGTCGGCGACCTCTCGCGGCGCGGTCTTCGACGTCGCACCGAGGGAGCAGTCGAGCCGCCAGTACGGGCCGAGCTCCTTCAACGCATGTCACGTTCCGTTGCTCACCCCTTGCAATACCGGATTTCAGGTCTACCCTGCCCAAGGGCGGGGTGCGGAAAGCCGCTCCGGTGCGTGGCCCACATGGGCCTGGCCTCCCCTCTGGGCGGCGCCGCGTCACCCCCGTACGCGGCGCCGTCCTACGTGCAGATCGCTCCGCATCTGGCTCCTGTCAACGGCTTCGTTTCAACACGGTCAGAGCGAACAGTGACGGCATATGCCGCGTAAGCCGGAACGGTCACGCATTGTTATAGAAAGTTGGCCGGAAATTTGTGGAATGCGAGGTACCAAACCCACTATCACGCGTTAGTGAGGGGGGCCGGTCGCCGCAGCAGGGGTTGCGGCGACCGGCCCGACGCATCAAATAGGGGCCGCTCGTCCGGGCCCGGCAGTTGCCAGCTGCTCTCGAGGCCGATCGTGCGGCTTTTGGACGACGCGACGCATGGGGAGCCGGCATCGGGGGAAGTGTCCCGGTGCGCGCCCGGCGAAGGTCACCCTTCTCGCTGCTGGCCCGGACACGGGGGCCGGGAGTAGCTGGATCGGAAGCACCCGCCGGGCGCGCTCAGTCGGCGGTCTCGAACTGATCTAGTGGGACGCGCGCGGCCAGCGGGCTGCGTCGATCGTGCCAGCTCGGGGGTGCTAAGCCGGCGACAGAGGTAGCGCGCACGTGAGCTGCGGGTACCCATGTCGTGTATCCGAAACCAGGCTTGACCGGGTACCGCACGAACGCCCGCCAGCCGTCGCCGTCGCGGCGCCACCAGTACAGGAAGCCGGCGAACCACTCGCCCTCGTGCAGCACCTCAACAAGGCTGGCAGGGTCTACAGAGAAGTTGCGGCTGGGCACGAGCCGAGTCCTCTCATCGGGGTTCCTAGACCCGTCTCGAACGCTACTGTCCGTCCCCGGAACGCGTGCCCGACCGGTAGTCCGTCACCGGGCCGGACCTGTCCACCGGAGGCGGCGGCCCCCAGTTCGGCTGAGCTGTCTCGGGTTCCAGCGTCGGCATCAACGCCATGATCAGGGAGGCGACGACGAGCAGGCCCGTTGTCAGCCTTCTGACCGTTCTGCTTTCCATGGCCGAAAACCTACTCGGATCCACTACTGACAGACCGCACACGCTCGCTCGGAAGCCATGTGGTGAACCCGAATCCAGGCTTGACGGAGTACCTGACGAACGCCCGCCAGCTGTCGCCGTCGCGGCGCCAGGCGTACAGGAAGCCGGCGGACCACCAGCCCTCGTGCAGCACCTCGACGGGGCGTGCGGCGTCTACATGGGCTTTGGTGCTGGGCAATGGTCGAGGGCCTCGCTGCGGGTTCCAGTCGTAGAACTCGGCGACGGTCAGTTCGATGGTCAGGCAGTCCTCACAGATGACCGCCCGACCGTGGTTAATGCCTTCCCACTCCTCGGGTAGCTCAGGCTCCGCGCGGCCGCAACGCGTGCAGACGACCGCCTTCGACGGATCCGCAGCCATGCCAACCCACCTCCCTTCGTGCACCTTTCCGTTCCTGTTATCGGCACGGCGGGCCGGTTCCTTGTGTTCGATCGTGGTTCGGTTCACCCTGGGTGCGTCTGCGGCCTAGCGTTCGCGGAACGGAGGTTTGATCTGACGGTCGCGCAGCGCTGTCATGCGGGCGAGGTAGGCCCGTTCGGCGCTCATGGCAGCCAAGAGCGCATCGCGTTGATCGGGAGTGAGCGGCACTTCTGTGACGACATCGAACCGCGGTCGGATGGCCTCCCATTCGTGGTAGGTGTGCACCAACTCGGCTCGGAGCTGGCTCAGTTCCTCGTCGAAGTACCAGTGACGCGTCATGGCGGGGAGGCTAAACGAGAGGGCGCATCTGAGGCCAGATGACTATTCCGTATCCAGACGGATGTTGGCCGATAGTCGTTCGGCTGTAAGTCATTGCGCACTACACCAACGACTACTCCGTAACAGGCCTCGGCGCTACCCCTCCGGCGGCTAATCTCAGTCCTAGGGGCCCTTGGGGGAAGGGGACATGTTCAACATGGCGCGAGCCAGCAGGCAACAACGCCAAAGCGAAGAGTTCCGACGCAACTACGACTACATCACCGGCGTGACGCGAGTGCAGACCGCCGTGACGCGGAAGCAGCTTGCCGTCAATGTCGCAGAACTCCACCGCGCCGCCTTCTGGCACGCCTTCATGTTGGATCCACGCCGCAGTCAGGCTGTCGTGGCAGGCGATGTGGTGTTCGACGAGATCGACGCACTGGAGGAATTGTGCATGCGCTATGGCCTCTCGCAGGAAGCCATGAGCGCGACCCTCAAGACGCAAGCGGCCCGGGCAGAATCCGCTGATGATCCGTCGCAATGCACACCGCTTGGTCTGGCGCTGCTCGACGGCCTGTTGCGCTTTGAGCCCTGAGCCCCACCTGCGCCCGACACTTGCGTTCGCGCCTCTAGCCACAGTTGAACAGGCCCTCACCTGACGCGTAGTTCTCGTCGTCGTCGATCGCTTCTCGATCGCGCCCTCCGGGCTGGACCCGAAGCTGCAGCCGTTAAAGTGCCGGGACGCGCTGGCGGATGCCGCCGTCACAGCGAGCACGGTGAGCGACGCCGCTCCCGTCGTGAGAGGGATACCGATCCGTCCGGCGTTAGCACGCAGGTTAATGGCCATCTCCTCCCTTCCGAAACGGCCGGCCACTCCGTATACGTGTTCCAGCAAGAGATGGATTGCGCTAGGGAGCCAGCGACCGGCAGTGAGTCGCCTCGATACGCGCTGGTCGGGTGGTTCGTGCGGTGGGACGATGTCGGGGACGGTGGGTCCCCCCCTCTCAAGGCGATCTGCCCAGGCCCCCGCCTGCTGTTCGCGCAGCGGCGGGGGCCGCCATTTGGGGATTGCTATCGCGCTGCGGCCTTCCTCCGGCTCATGGCTTTTCGGCTTGTCGGCTTTGATCTGGGTTACGGCGCGCTCCGCCATGTCCGACAGGGCGTCAGCAATGGCGCGGTCCCGGTCTTTCGCGGCGTGCTGGTAGCGCAGCGCCGCACCCGGGGTCGAGGTGACCTAGGCGGGCCATCAGCTCGGCGAGCGTGGCTCCTGTGGCCGCTGCGAGCACGGCCCCGGTGTGCCGGAAGGTCGTGGAAACGCCGATCCGGCCGCCCGGGTGTCTCCCGTGCGGGGTAAAACACGCGGGCCAGTGTCGACGGTGCCAGCTGCCCGCCGTGGCGCGCCGGGGTACTGCAACCCATCACGCCCTACCACGGCACCGCCGCCGCGACCTGAGTGGAACCACCCCCGGGCGCGCAACAGGAAAAGCGAACCGGGGTGGCGGGTTCGAGGGTTCGTCAGCGGTTCTGCACCGCATCGGGATCGAGGAACTGGACGCTCGATCGCTCAAGGTCCCAGGTGATCAGCGCGAGCAATCTTCCGGCCACCGCGTCTTCGCCTTCTGCGACGTGCGCGCAGTGCAACAGATCGGCTGCGAGCTCACGGGCGAACGCGGGCGTCAACGCGTCGACGTCCCAGCCGTGCTCGTTGGCGATGCGGACGCACCCACGGGGCCGGTCCAGGAACGCAAACAGGGTGTTCACGACGTCTCCATTGGGCGTGCCTCCCATGAGGTTTGTCCGGCTACGGTTCACGCGGTGTCCGGGACCGAACCGCGTGCACTCCCAGCAGGCTCCTCGAACGGCCCCCTGGCAAGGGGGCTGAGCACGTCGTCTGTTCTCAGCAGCGGCGGGGACCGGCATTGTTGGTTGCTCAGTCCGCAACTAGTCCGCAGAACGTCCGTGAACGCCCATGCCTTGCCAACGCATGTCAACGACAAACATGCAGGTCAGCGGCGGCGACCGTCCCCAACCAACGGTTTCCAACCACGCGGGGCGAGTTCGAACTCTACTACGATATCTGAGCGGTCGGACCCGCGTTCGCGCAGGTCAGAGCGGTGCGACGATATCTCGCGCCGCCGGGCCTGACATGGGTTTGACATGAGAGAGCGTCGCATCTCCGAATGACGCTGGAACGCGGAGTGGTCCGCCACCGGCGTCGCCGGTTGCGGCCACGTTGTCCGGTGTCCTGCTGTTGCCGGTGCGTCGGGCGGCTACGTCATACGGCCGTGTGGTGGCTCCCGCTATCGGGGGCGAGGAAGTCGACGAGCAGCTCGTTCACGCGTTCGGCCCGCGCACGGCGGCGCACATCGACCACGATCCCCTCCGGCGTGAACGTCACACCGACCACGTCGGCACCGGGCACGGCGAGCATCTTGTTGAATGCGGTAGTGGCGCGCACGCGTCGCTCCAAGGACGGTTCCGGTTTGCTTGGCAGCTCCGAAACCTACGAGGACGGCGTGCGCGTCCTGCAACCCGGCCGATCACCCACGGAAAGCCGACGAGTCCCAGTTTTCGGCTGCCGTTGACAACTCTCAACCACGCGGGGGAAATCGAGCTCTATTTCAACATCTAGGCACCGCTAAGGGCAAAGCCCGCAGACAGTCCGCACGAGCCGTGATCTCCCCCGTGATCGCGGCTCGTGCGGATGATGTGTGTCGGGCCACATGTGGGCGTACGTGGTTAGCGTCACATCAAGCGAGGTAGATCTTGAATCCAAGCTATCGGCAACGCACCCATTCAGATGTCGTCAGTCGTTGATGAAGAAGTCCGTGAAATCGAACCGTTCCGGGTTACCGTTCGTGTCCACGATCTCCACCCCGTAGTCCACTTGCCACGTTGTCGTTGGAGTCCAGCCGCGGGCCCGGACATCGGCGAAGAACGCAGCCAGCGGCATCGTGCCGGACGTCTGCGGCGTGACCGACAGGTAGGTGATGATGCCGCCGTCACCGGATCCGGAGCGCCACACCTGGTACTGATGGCCGCCGATGGCCGTCGTGCCGATCTGGTTGCCAGCGGGCCGTTGGCCCCAGTTCTCGGTCCAGATCATCAGCTCATGGGAGAACCCGTCGCCGATCCAGATGTCGAACGCGATGTTCCAGATGCAGCCGCTGCAATGTGGCCCGGTGGCTGCGAATCGGGCCGACTGGATCTGCGACAGCGAGACGTCGTTGTAGTCGCGGTGCACGTTCGGATAGGTCTGCACCGACAGGTCTGAGTGGTCTGGGGTGTCCGACACGAGGGACCAGCTGTTGTAGTTGCAGGCGGTGATGACGGAGTTGCCCCCAGCATTGTCGTTCCAGTTGTTGTTATGGACGAAGTACTCACTGCGGTCCGGCTCGAAGAACGAGCGACCACCGCCCTCATTAATGGTGATCCCGTTGGTGCATCCCCCGGGCGGCGGCGGCGTGGGCGAGGGAGTTGGACTCGGCGAAGTCGTCGTCGGCGTCGGCGAGGGAGTTGGGCTCGGCGAAGTCGTCGTCGGCGTCGGCGAAGGGGTTGGGCTGGGCGAAGTCGTGGTCGGCGTCGGCGTGGGGGTCGGCGTACCCGAGGTCGTGAACGCGCGGTCAGCGCCGTACGACTTCCCCCTCGAGTTCTTGGCGACGAGCCGATAGTGGTACGTGGTGCCGGCCGTGAGCCCCTTCAGAGTCGCTGCGAAGGCCACGGTCGAGCGGCCCGAGCCGACACGCCGGGCCGGCGTCGACGAGCCGTACGTGGCGCTCTTGCCCCACTCGAAGTACGCCGTGGTCCTCGAGCGGTGCGACTTCACGGTGCCCTTAAGGGTGGCCGAGTCGCTTGTCAGGGCCGATGCGGCGCCGGTATGGACGCTCGGCGTGCGCGCGAACGCCCACGCGTTGTTCGTATTCGGTCGACCGGCCACCGCGAACCCCGCGAGCGTGACGAGCGCGACGAGTGCGGCGAGTGCGGCGGGCAGCAGGCGGGTCTTCACAAGGCCTCCTTGGAGACTGCTCCGTGGTGGTCACGCCCCGCGTGCTGCCTCGAGGCGGCCTGGTCATGACCGCAAGCACCGCAAGCACCACAACCAGCACTATCAGCAAATTCCAGAACCTGGCAAGCAGAACGACTGAAAGGTCTCTGTCTGTAATCGTCGACCAGCCACAGATACGCGGCACGTGCTGAGCGTTATCGTCGCGCTCGCGTGCCGCAGTCGACGCGGAACGGCAAGGCCGCCATCCACGCCGTTGTCGGCACCGAACGACAGCTGTACGGCCGCGTGGTGACCATCGCCCCCATGCCGCCGTGATGGACGGCGCCGCCGATCGCACGTTACCCTGTGTGCGGTCGGCGGTCTCGTTGAGTGCTGAGTTTCAACGCAATGCAGCTGGCCCAATCCGTCCCCCGACCGGGCAACGAACTCCCACACGACTGCGCCGCACGCAAGTCGTTCGTGTGGCGCCCGTGCACTGGAAGGGGTCACACGCATGAAACGACGTGAACGGTTCGCGGCTGTCGCAGCCGTGATGGCGGCAGCCCTGGCTGTCCCCGCGGTCGGGGTAGCCAGCAGCGACCGCCGCACCGAGGACAGCCGCGGCCTGACGGTCGTGGCGCTCGCCGACGATGGCAGCCTGGTCACCGTCCGGGCCGACCGGCCTAACCTCCCTCGCGACATCGAGCGGGTCAAGGGACTCGACGGCGACAAGAAGCTGGTCGGGGTCGACTTCCGCGTACAGGACGGCAAGCTGTACGGAGTCGGCGACGCCGGTGGCATCTACACCATCAACCGCCAGAACGGTCGGGCCACCAAGGTCTCCCAGCTCTCCGTCGCACTGAGCGGCACCCAGTTCGGGGTCGACTTCAACCCGGCCGCCAACCGGCTGCGCGTTGTCAGCGACACCGGTCAGAACCTGCGCCACAACATCGACGACCCGATGGGCGCGCCCGCAGCCGGTGTGACGGCCGTGGACGGCGACGCTCACGTACCCCGCCACGCCGACGGCGCCGGCCACGACGGCCACTGGTGTCAGCGCGGCGGCGTACACCAACAATGACCTCGACGCCAACACAGCGACGACGCTGTACGACATCGACGTCATGCTCGACCAGGTTGTCGTGCAGTCGCCGGCCAACGCCGGCCTGCTCGCGGCCACGGGCAAGCTCACGGTCGACGCGAGCGCGCCTGCTGGGTTCGACATCTACAGCGAGGTCCGGCAGGGCGTCACGGTGGACAACACCGCTCTCGCCGTCCTGCAGGCTGACGGCCGGTCTCGTCTGTTCGACGTCGACCTGCTGACCGGCAACGCGAAGTCGCTCGGCTCGTTCCTCCGCGGCTGGACCGTCGTGGACGTCGCGATCCCGCTCGACCAGCGGTAGCGCTTCCCACCCGACGGGCCCAAGGATCCGACATCGGCGGTGCCATCGCACTGCCGATGTCGGATCGTTGCGTTGCGGCGAGGGCTACGCGAGCAGCGCGTCGTACTCCTGCCGGAGACGGTCCCAACCATGCGCCTTGGCATTGTCGCCGTGCACGGGTGGCACGTCGCCGCCGTCGAGGTGGACCGTGAGCGCAGACCAGCAGAGGTGCCAGCCTGCCGCGTAGTCCGGCGCGTACGCTCGATCGTCGAACACATGCGTGAACTGCAGCAAGGTGCCGGATGCGGTCGGCGTGAGCTCGTACGTCAGATCGTCGTCGCCCCACCGCAGCACAAGCCGGCGCGGCGGCTCGACCACGAGCACAGCACCACCGACCGCCTCGGGCACATCCGGCTGGTCGGCATTGTGCGCCAGCTGCACGGCGCCGGTCGTGTCGAGGTCGCGGTCGGGACGGTACGGCGCCCAGGTCACGACCTCATCAGCCTTGGTCAGCGCGGCCCAGACTGCGTCGATGGGATGGCTCAGCTCGCGCTCCATCGTGAGCACAGTGCGTTGACCGTCGGCGGCGAGTGCCGCGTCGACACGATGGGTGGGCAGGATGCTGCTCATTATTGGTTCTCCTTCGTCTTGCCGCGGCGGCGATGCCGAGGTGCCGCTCGAGGGCGTCGAAGTGTCGAGTCCAGAGCTCGCGGTGCGGTTGCAGCCAGGCCTCCACGTCATCCAGCGGCTGGCCGGTGAGCCGGTAGACGCGGCGCGCACCGTCGGTGCGTGCGGCGACGATGCCGGCATCCCGCAGGATCCGCAGGTGCTTGGACACGTTGGGCTGGGCGACACCGAGCTCGTCGACGAGCTCCGACACGTCGCGCTCGTCGTCCAGGAGCAGATCGAGGATCTGCCGGCGGGACGCATCGGCGATGACCGCAAAGCCGTCGGTCACTGGCATGCTCCGCAATATGCTCCCAGGGGCATATGCCTGTCAAGGCATACCGGAATGACCACGTCCAGCAGGAGTGTCCACGCACCACCAGGGCTTGAGGCCTGTCAGGGCGGGGTGAAACCTGCTGGACGTGGTCATTCCACGGCCCGCTCAGCCCTCGTAGAACACCCGCTCCACGACGCCGCGCGCCCGGCGGGTCACCCGCAGGTAGGTCTCCATGAACAGCTCCGACTCCCCCGGCCCAAACCCGAGCAACCGCGCGACTGAGTGGAGCTCGCGGAGGCTGGTCGGCAGCGAGTCGCTCGGCCGCCCACGGACAAGCAGCACGGCGTTGCGGGCCCGGCTGGCCAGCCGCCAGGCGGCGACCAGGTCGTCGCGATCGGCAGTGGCCAACAGACCCGCATCCGCGGCCGCGTCGAGTGCGGCGACAGTGCCGGTCGTCCGCAACGCCGGCACGGATCCGGCGTGCCGCAGCTGGATCAGCTGGGCAACCCACTCGACGTCGGCCAAACCGCCGCGGCCGAGCTTGGTGTGGGTCGCCGGGTTGGCGCCGCGCGGCAGCCGTTCGGCCTCGATCCGCGACTTGATGCGTCTGATCTCACGGACGTCCTCGGCGCCGAGGCCCTCGACGGGATAACGATGCGGTTCGAGCAT
This sequence comes from uncultured Actinomycetota bacterium, assembly GCA_963757805.1. Classification (GTDB taxonomy): domain Bacteria; phylum Actinomycetota; class Actinomycetes; order Jiangellales; family Jiangellaceae; genus CAVWSM01. The sequence continues at coordinate 568,774 of CAVWSM010000006.1, forward strand.
GGCGACGAACCGCTCGCCGAGCTCGGCATCGCCGGCAACCGCGTCGGCCCGGAGCAACGCCTGGCGCTCCCACCCGAGGGCCCAGCGTTGGTAGTAGGCCACGTACGACGCGAAGGTCCGCACGAGTGGACCGTTCTTGCCCTCGGGGCGCAGTGTGGCGTCCACCGCGAGCGGCGGGTCAGGCGCTGGGATCGAGAGCAACCGGCGCAGCTCGTTGACGACTGCAAGTGCTGCGTCAGCCGCGTCTCGTTCGCGCGCTGCCGGGTGTGGCTCGTGCACGATGAGCACGTCGGCGTCGCTCGCGTACCCCATCTCTTGCCCACCAAGGCGGCCCATGCCGATCAGCGCGATGCGCGTCGGCAGGTCCCATCGGCGCTCGGACTCGACGGCGTTGGTGGCGGCCGCAAGCCCGCCCTGCAGGGTTGCCCGCGCGACCGCAGACAGCGCCGCGCCGACGTCATCGGGTGCGAGCAGCCCGAGCACGTCTGCCACGGCGGTGCGGAACAGCTCGCGCCGCCGCACAGCACGTACGGCCGCTGCGGCCGCCACCGGGTCCTCGTACCTCGTCGCGGCCGCAAGCATCTCCGCCGCCAGCGAGTCGTACGGCCTCGGCGTGAGCTCGGAAGGATCCGCCAGCATCTGTACGGCCTCCGGCGCGCGGAGCAGCAGATCCGTGGCGTAGCGGCTGGATGCCAGCACGCGGGCCATGTATTCCGCGGCCGCACCCTCGTCGCGCAGCAGCCGCAGGTACCAATGCGTGTCGCCCAGCGCATCACTGACCTGGCGGAACCCGAGCAGGCCCGCGTCAGGGTCGGGTGCATCGGCGAACCACCCGAGCAGCACCGGCAACAGCGTCCGTTGGATCGCCGCGCGACGCGACAGTCCCGAGGTGAGCGCCTCGATGTGCCGCAAGGCGCCCACTGGATCTTCGTAACCCAGCGCCACCAGTCGCTGGCGCGCTGCCTGCGGTGTGAGCCGTGCGTCGTCGCCGTGCAGGCGGGCGACTGCGGCGAGCAGCGGTCTGTAGAAGAGCTTTTCGTGCAGTCGGCGCACTTCCCGGGCGTGCTGTCGCCACGTCGTCGTGAGCTCGGCGACCGGATCCTGCCTGATAGCCGAGCGAGCGGCCGAGCCGGCGCAGGTCGGCCTCGGCTTCCGGCATGAGATGCGTACGTCGCAAGCGGTGCAGCTGCACGCGGTGCTCGACGCGACGCAGGAACACGTAGGCCGCCGAGAGCTCCGCCGCGTCGGCGCGTCCCACGTACCCGCCGGCGGCGAGCGCAGCCAGGGCTTCGAGGGTGTTGGGCGAACGCAGCGCCTCGTCCGAGCGTCCATGGACGAGCTGCAGGAGCTGCACCGCGAACTCGACGTCGCGCAAACCCCCCGGCCCTAGCTTGAGCTGTCGGTCGGCTTCGGCAGGGCGTACGTGCGCTTCCACCCGCCGTCGCATCTCCTGCACGTCCTCGACGAAGCCATCGCGATCAGCGGCCGCCCACACGAGCGGTGCCACCGCGTCGATGTACGCCTCGCCCAGCTTGGCGTCGCCCGCGATCGGTCGCGCCTTGAGCAGCGCCTGGAACTCCCATGTTTTAGCCCAGCGCTCGTAGTAGGCGACGTGGCTGGCCAGTGTGCGGACCAGCGGCCCGCGCTTGCCTTCCGGCCGCAGCGCCGCGTCGACCTCCCAGATGCTGCCTTCGGGCGATGGGCTCGAGCAGACCTGCATGACTCGGCTCGCGAGCCGGGTCGCCGTGCGCAACGCTGCGTGCTCGTCTGCACCATCCACCGGCTCGGCTACGAACACCACGTCGACGTCGCTCACGTAGTTGAGCTCGCGCCCTCCGCACTTACCCATCCCGATCACGGCGAGCCGGCACGGCGTCGCGTCCGCCCGCACACCGGCGCGTGCTATCGCGAGCGCCGCCTGCAGCGTGCCGGCAGCGAGGTCGGCCAACTCGGCACCGACGGCCGCGAGCGGCATGTTGTCAGCGAGGTCGCGCGCGGCGAGATGCAGAAGGCGACGACGGTACGCGACACGCAGCGTCACGAGCATCGTCTCGTCGTCGGCGGCGGCGACCGGATCGTCAACTGTCGGGTCGGCCCCGACCGCCTCCAGCATGCCCCGCGCGATCTCACCCGGCCCGGGGGCGGTGAGCTCGTCGCCGACCAGATCCCGCCAATGCTCCGGATGCCGTACGAGATGGTCGCCGAGCGCGGTGGACGAGCCGAGCACGGCGACCAGTCTCGCCAGCAGACCGTCGTCGGTGCGGAGTGCCCGCCGTAGCGCATCCCGGTCCGGCGCGGCCCCCAGCAGTCTGGCCAACGCGTCGAGCGCGAGGTCAGGCTCGGCGGCCTCCCGGATGGCCAGGACGAGGGAGTCCTCGTAGTCCCGCACGCCGATCGCGTCGAGCGTCGCCTGTGCGCGACTCGGATCGCTGAACCCGAGTCGCGCCAGCCGCGCCGCAGGCGAGGGCGTGCGGGCACCGTCGAGCGTCACGCCGTCCAACCTACCCAGCGCCCGCGACGTCCTCGTTGTAGAGCGACATGCACACCATGTCGGCCTCGAACCCGAGCGACTCCTCCTGAGTGCCTAGCGCCGTCAGATCAGTCTGTGGCGTCCGTCAGGTAGGCCTGCGCCTGCAACGCGAACAGCTCGGCGTAGACACCACCGTGAGCCATCAGCTCCGCGTGCGTGCCGGTCTCGGCGACACGTCCACCGTCGAGCACATAGATCCGGTCGGCGTGCCGCACGCTCGAGAACCGGTGCGAGATCAGCAGCACCGTGCGCCCCTCGAGCAGGGACCCGATCCGCTCGAAGAGGTCGTGCTCCGCTCGCGGGTCGAGCGACGCGGTCGGCTCGTCAAGCACCACGAACGGCGCGCCACGGAAGAACGCGCGCGCCAGTGCGACTCGTTGCCACTGCCCGACCGAGAGATCGGATCCGCCGATGAACTCCGGCCCGAGCACCGTGTCGTAGCCCTGTGGCAACCCGGTCAGGAACTCGTCGGCGTCGGCGTGCATCGCCGCCACACGGATTGCTGCGTCATCGTCGATGGCCTCGACATGGCCGAGCCCGATGTTGTCGCGGGCGCTGACGTGGAATCGTACGAAGTCCTGGAAGATCACCGCGACGGACTGGCGCAGCTCGTGCGGGTCGACCGTTGCGATATCGACGCCGTCCCACCTGATCGTGCCCGTGGCCGGGTGGTAGAGCCCAGCGAGCAGCTTGGCCAAGGTGGTCTTGCCGGACCCGTTCTCCCCCACCAATGCCACGATCTCGCCGGCATCGACACGCAGCGAGACCCCGTCGAGTGCCGCGGTATCGCCTGTCGGATAGCGGAATGACACGTTGTCGACCTCGAGCGCCTGGAACCCGCGCGGAGCAGGAGCCTTCGGCTCGGCGTCGCGCACCTCCGGAAGCAGCGCCGTGAACGCGAGGTAGTCGTCCACATAGAGCCCGGCCTCGGCCAACGTCCCGGCGGCAAAGCCCGCGGTCGTCAGCCGCTCACCCACCACCGCAATGCCCGCGATCGCGATGCCCGCCGAGGACAGCGGGACACCGCCGCTCAACGTGAACCACGAACCCGCCACGAGCGTGGCGACCAGCACGAGCCCGATGCCGAGGTTGGCCACGAGCGAGTTGCGCAGCTGGCGTCGTGCGACGGTCCGCAGCTCGGCAATGCGCTCGTCGTAGAGCGCGTCATGGCGCGCCCGCAGGTAGTCAGCGAGCCCGAAGGCGCGCACTTCCTTGGCCTCATCTCGCCCGGTGAGCACCGACGCGAGGTAATTGCGCTCCCGGTCGCGCGGTGTCATGCGCCAGAAGAACCGGTAGAACGCCTCCCCCCGGCGCGACGCGACGAGCCACGCGGGAAGGAAGACGAGGCAGATGAGCGGCACGAGCAGTGGTTCGATGGCGACAAGTGCAATCAGTACGCCGACAACGCCGACTCCGGCGCGAACCAGTCCGGACAAGCCGAAGACAAGGTTGAGAGGCTGCGGACCGCTCATGCGCATCCGCTGGATCCGGTTGTGGAACGACGGTGTCTCGAACGCGAGCAGGTCGACTGCGGCCGAGACGTCGAGCACCTGCTGCTCGATGTGCCGGCTCATCAGCTCGCCCAGGATCTCCTGGCGCTCACGCTGCACCGCGGCGGCGAAGAACTGCAGGGTCGCAACGCCGCCTATGGCGAGTGCCCAGGGGACGACGGCGCTGAGCGAGTCACCGTCGGCGACCGCGTCCAGCAACGCATCGAGACCCTGCTGGCCTAGCAGCAGCATGGCCGCGATGCCCAGGCCACCGACGAGCTGCAGGGCCGTCGAGGCGACGAACTCACCGCGACCGGCCTGCCAGGCGATTGCCAGGGCCGCCCGAGTCAGCCGCGGCAGCTGACGGACGGCGACCTTGGCCTTCGGGTCCGGCTGCATATCGAAGATCGTGACCGGCGCGGAGTCGTCCTCGGTTGCGCCAGCACCAGCGACGAGGTTGCTCACCCCGCCAGTGTGGCCGACTCGCGAGGCCAAGAAGGTCTGGATTTCGTGAGCTGCGCGAGCCGAGCGCCTCGAGGACGCGCGGCGGCACGCGCTTGGAGGGCCAGCGGGCGCATCGCGCTGCGGGGCGTGCGCCGTGCGCTACAAGGTTGACTCCATGTGCACACCCTCCGCGGGAGGCATGGCTCCAGGGCTAGTTCCACTGAGGTCACGAAATTGACCGCTATGGAACGGGTCCGCGTGCAGCGTCCGCTCGCCCTCAGACTGACCGCGCGCGCTCAACGTTCGTCTGAGGGCGCTTTCCGCTGGATTCGCGAACGTCGAGCGCGCACGGTGGGCGCATTCGGCGCAGCCGCCGGCCGAAAGACAGGCGTGGAGCGCCGGACCGCAACCACTGCCGCAGGGACCGCCACCCTCGACGGCCTCACATGACGGGCAGCATGCGTTCGAGCTCGTACGAGGTCACCTGCCGGCGGTAGTCCTCCCACTCGGCCTTCTTGTTGCGCAGGAAGAAGTCGAACACGTGCTCACCCAGCGTCTGCGCGACGAGCTCGCTGCGCTCCATCACGTCGATCGCATCGGCCAGGGACGCGGGCAGCGGGTCGATGCCGAGTGCGCGGCGCTCCTGGTGCGTGAGCGCCCAGACATCGTCCTCGGCGCCCGGCGGCAGGTCGTACGACTGCTCGATGCCCTCCAGCCCGGCCGCGAGGAGCACGGCGAACGCGAGGTAGGGGTTGCACGCCGAGTCGAGCGCGCGGAACTCGATGCGGGTCGACTGGCCCTTCTGCGGCTTGTACATCGGCACGCGCACCAGGGCGGAGCGGTTGTTGTGGCCCCAGCAGACGTAGGCCGGCGCCTCGCCGCCTCCGTACAGCCGCTTGTACGAGTTGACCCACTGGTTGGTGACGGCGGTGATCTCGGGGGCATGCCGGAGCACACCGGCGATGAACGACCGGCCGACCTTCGACAGCTGGTACTCCGCGCCGGCCTCGTGGAATGCGTTGCGGTCGCCTTCGAACAGCGACAGGTGCGTGTGCATGCCCGAGCCCGGGAAGTTGGTGAACGGCTTGGGCATGAACGAGGCGAAGAGCCCCTGTGAGAGCGCGACCTCCTTGATGACAAGGCGGAACGTCATGATGTTGTCGGCTGTGGTGAGCGCGTCGGCGTAACGCAGGTCGATCTCCTGCTGCCCCGGGGCACCCTCGTGGTGGCTGAACTCCACCGAGATGCCCATCGACTCGAGCATGGTGATCGCAGATCGGCGGAAGTCGTGTGAGACGCCGTGGGGCGTGTGGTCGAAGTAGCCGCTCGCGTCCACCGGCTCGGGCTCCCGGCCCGCGGTCGGCTCACCCTTGAACACGAAGAACTCGATCTCGGGGTGCGTGTAGAACGTGAAGCCGAGGTCGGCCGCGCGCGTCAGCGTCCGCTTGAGGACATAGCGCGGGTCCGCGAACGAAGGCGACCCGTCGGGCATCAGGATGTCGCAGAACATGCGCGCGGTGCCCTGCAGGTCGCCGCGCCAGGGCAGCACCTGGAACGTCGACGGGTCGGGCTTCGCGAGCATGTCGCTCTCGTGCACCCGGGCGAATCCCTCGATCGCCGACCCGTCGAAACCGATGCCCTCGTCGAACGCGCTGTCGAGCTCGGCTGGCGCCACCGCTACCGACTTGAGGTAGCCGAGGACGTCGGTGAACCACAGCCGTACGAAGCGGATCTCGCGCTCCTCGAGCGCCCGGAGCACGAACTCCTGCTGCTTGTCCATAACGGCATCCTCCCCCGCGGAGGTTACGGACCGCTACACGCCTTGCGACACCACAGCGGGCTCGGCGGCGGGCCGCTCCATCAATCGCCAGGCTCGCCGAACGAACGGGTCCAGTAGTCACGAGGAAGTACGCCACACCGACGACCGTGATCGCTGCGGTGACGCCGACCCACTCGGTCAGCCACCCCCCGAGCAGCCCTCCGATCGGCATCCCGGCCCACGCCAGGCCACCTACGGCGCCGATGACGCGCGCACGCAGGTGTTCCGGGATCCGCTCGAACTCCGCCGAGGCAAGCAGCGGGTTGATGGCGCCGACGAGGATCGCGCCGACGAGGTTGACGACAATGATCACCCAGAGCGGCACGGGCAGGGCCAGCACGAAGATGCGCGGCACCGCGCCGAGCAGGAACGCCCAGGCGTAGGTGCGACGCCGCGGCAGCCGCTCTCCGATGGCGGAGAAGATCAGGGTGCCCACGAACGCGCCCGCACCGAAAGCCGCCCCGATCGCGCCCAGGACCGCCGGTGACCCGTACCGCTCGTCCGCCCACACCGGCATCAGCACGCCGATGAGTGCCTGGTCGAGCAGGTTGGTGAGAAAGACCATCGTGGCGATGGCCAACAGCAGCGGATCGAGCCGGACGAACGAGAAGCCCTCACGCAGCTCGCGCACGTAGGTCTTCACGCGCGAGCCCGAGGTCGCCGCCGCCCGACGCGCCGCCAGCCGAACGAACGTGCCGACGAGCAGTGCGGCGATGGCAAAGCTGACAGCGTTGGCCGCGATGACGGTCGGTGCGCCGAACGTCGCCACAAGCAGGGCGCCGAGTGGCGCTCCGATGAACGTGCCCAATCGGAAGGTGCCGTCGACGAGCCCGGAGACGCGCTCGTTGCTCATGCCGGACTGCTCGGCCAGATCCGGGATCGTCACGTACTTCGCGCTGTCGCCAGGCCCACGGAGCAAGCCGGTCAGGCCAACGAGGACGAGCAGGAGCGGGAAGGTCAGCATGTCGAGCACGTGCAGCACCGGCACTAGCCCGAGGGTGACCGCGGCCATCGAGTCGCACGTCATGCTGGTGCGGCGCGGCCCGAACCGGTCGACGATCGGACCGCCGAGAATGCGCGCCGAAACCAGGGCGCCGAGCTCGACGAAGGTCACGACACCCGTCTGCACTGCGCTGCCGGTGCTCTGCAGGACGAACCACGGGACCGCGATGACGGACATGCGGGTGCCGCTGACGGAGATCAGCTCGGCCGCGAGCAGGCCGTAGAGCCCGGTGCGGCTGCGCGCGCCGGTCATGGCGTCCCCTCGATCCGTGGAAAGACCTGGGTCTGGACTGTGATGTGGCGGGCCTCGGCGGGCGGGGTGCGGCCCTGCGTCTCGTCGCGCCACTGGACCACCACTTCGTGCAACTGTCGCGTCAGCTCGGTGGCCTCATCTGCCGTAAGCGTCAGCACGTAGTCACTCATGTCCGACGCTCGGCGCCACTCCTCGGAGAGTGTTGGGCCGCGGCGGATGGCCGCCTGGATGTTCCGTGAGTAGAGGTCGCCCACCGTGGACAGGTAGACCGCACCCAGCTCGGCCTCGGGCGAGTCATCTGCCGGCGTCTCGAAGTACGTCGAGCGGTGTATCGCCCGCCACCAACGTTCGCGGCCCTTGCCGAGCTCGGGAGCGTCGGCCACGAACCCGTACGCCGCCAGCATCCGCAGGTGATAGCTCGTGGAAGCGCTGGACTCCCCCATCCGCTCGGCCAGCTGGGTGGCGGTCTGCGGACCGTCCACCCGCAGCGACCCGAGGATGCGCAGCCGAAGCGGGTGGGCGATGCCCCGGAGCGTCGTGGCGTCGGGAGCAACGTCGCGGGTGGGGTCAAACCCGTGTCGTGTCGACGCGCGGTCAGTTCGGCTGTCTTGCTCGACCATGTTGCCAACATATCTTTGCAAAGACTCCTTTGCAAGGATCTCTTGGCAACTTGGCCAACAGCCCCACTCCACGCGTTGATCATGGGCGAAGATGTGGTCATTTGCGCGGAATGATCACATCTTCGCCATGATCAACAACCTCCGGGGCGAGCGCTGACTAGGCTGGTTTCGTGCCCCAGTTGCGCCTCGCCCTTGCCCAGGTCAACCCCACCGTCGGCGATCTGGCCGGCAATGCCGACCTCGTCGTCCAGTGGAGCCGGCACGCCGCGGAGCGCGGTGCGCACCTGGTGGAGTTCCCGGAGATGATGCTCACCGGCTATCCGGTGGAGGACCTCGCGCTGCGCCGTTCATTCGTGGACGCTTCCCGGGCCGCCCTCGAGGCGCTTGCCGAGCGGCTCGAGGCCGAGGGCTTGGGGCACCTGATCGTCGTCATCGGCTTCCTCGACCGTGCCGAGGACGCCCAGGACCTCGAGCGGGTCGGCCGGCCGAAGGGCTCGCCGCAGAACGCCGCGGCCGTGCTGCACCAGGGCGCAGTGGTCGCCCGAGCAGCCAAGCACCACCTGCCCAACTACGGCGTGTTCGACGAGTACCGCTACTTCGTGCCCGGCCACACCCTCGACGTCGTTCGCATCCATGGCATCGACGTCGCGCTCACGATCTGCGAGGACATCTGGCAGGACGGCGGGCCAGTGGCCGCCACCGGCGCGGTCGGCGCGAGTCTGCTGCTCGTCATCAACGGCTCACCGTACGAGCGGGCCAAGGAAGATACCCGCCTCGACCTGAGCTGCCGCCGCGCGGCCGAGGCCGGCGCGACGCTGGCCTACGTCAACATGGTGGGCGGCCAGGATGAGCTCGTCTTCGACGGCGGCTCGATCGTCGTCGCCCCCGATGGCGAGGTGATCGCACGAGCCCCGCAGTTCGAGGAGGGTTGCCTCATCGTCGACCTCGACCTGCCGGCCAAGACCGACACCGGCGTGGCGCAGCACGGCGACATTGTGATCGAGCGCGCCGTCATCTCCGAGGACCCGATCGAGCCCTACGACGCCGTGCCGCGCGTCCATCGCTCCCCCGCTCGACGATGCCGCCGTCACCTATGCCGCACTGGTGACTGGTCTGCGTGACTACATACGCAAGAACGGATTCACCAGCGTCGTGCTCGGCCTCTCGGGAGGCATCGACTCGGCGCTGTGCGCAGTCATCGCGGCGGACGCACTGGGCGCAGAGCATGTGCACGCCGTCTCGATGCCCAGCGCCTACTCCAGCGAGCACTCCAAGGACGACGCAGCCGAGCTTGCCAGGCGTACGGGTCTGCACTACCGCGTCATCCCGATCGCGCCGATGGTGCAGGCGTTCCTCGACAACGTGGAGCTCACCGGGATCGCGGAGGAAAACCTCCAGGCGCGAGTTCGCGGCATGACACTGATGGGCATCTCCAACCAAGAGGGGCACCTCGTCCTGGCCACCGGCAACAAGACTGAGCTCGCCGTCGGCTACTCGACGATCTACGGGGACGCTGTCGGCGGGTTCGCGCCCATCAAGGACGTGCCCAAGACACTCGTCTGGGAGCTGTCGCGCTGGCGCAACGCAGTCGCCGAACGCCGCGGCGAGGTTGCGCCCATCCCGCAGAGCAGCATCGACAAGCCGCCGTCGGCCGAGCTGCGCCCGGGCCAGCTCGACACTGACTCGCTGCCCGACTACCGGTTGCTCGACGACGTGCTGGATGACTATGTCGAGCTCGATCGCGGCTCGGCCGAGCTGGTCGCTGCCGGCTTCGACCCGGCACTTGTCGAGCGGGTGCTGCGCATGGTCGACAGGGCGGAGTACAAGCGCAGGCAGTACCCGCCAGGCCCCAAGATCTCCATCCGCAACTTCGGTCGCGACCGGCGGCTGCCGATCACCAGCGCGTGGCGCGAGCCCGTTCGCTGAAGATTTCGACGCGATGCGGCGCAGCGTCGAACCTATCGACGCGGGGTGTCATTGCGTCAGACGAAGTGCGAGGATCGAGACGTCCGGGGACCAGATTGGCCTCGAGGCATTGAAGGAGGCTCGCCATGGAGCAGAGCTCGCAGCCGCGCCCACACGACGCAGCCGGCCAGACGCCGGCATCCGCAACGACAGAGACCGCACCGCTCTACGGCGGCACTCTCAACCGTCGCGTCACCATCCGTGACCTGCAGCTGGCCAAGGAGCGCAAGGAGCGGTGGCCGATGCTCACCGCCTACGACGTCTACACCGCGGAGATTTTCGACGAGATTGGCATCCCGGTGCTGCTCGTGGGCGACTCGGTTGGCAACAACGTGCTGGGCTACGAGGACACAATCCCCGTCACCGTGCGCGAGCTGCTGCCGTTCGTGCGCGCGGTCGTACGCGCCACCAAACGCGCGCTCGTCGTCGGCGACCTGCCCTTCGGGTCCTATCAGCTGGGGCCTGATCAGGCCCTCGCCACGTCGATCCGGTTCCTCAAGGAGGGCGGTGCGCAGGCGGTCAAGCTCGAGGGCGGCGAGCGCGTCGCCGAGTCGGTCGAGGCGATCGTCGAGGCCGGAATCCCCGTGATGGGGCACGTCGGCTTCACGCCGCAGAGCGTGAACATGCTGGGTGGCTACCGTGTGCAAGGCCGCGGCGACCACGCCGAGCGCGTCGTCCTCGACGCCAAGGCGTTGGAGCGCGCAGGGGCGTTCGCAGTGGTGCTGGAGATGGTGCCCAGTGACGTCGCGAAACGCATCACAGAGGAGCTCACCATCCCGACCATCGGCATCGGTGCGGGGCCGCATTGCGACGCGCAGGTCAACGTCTGGCAGGACATGGCCGGCATGCGTGCGGGTCGCGTTCCGCGGTTCGTGAGGAGGTACGGCGACGTGCGCGGCGAGCTCGCACGTGCCGCCAAGGCCTACGCGCAGGACGTCTCAACGGGCGCCTACCCGTCGCTCGACGAGTCGTACGGCTAAATTTTTCCGACGAGTTTGCGGCCGTCATCGGCACGGTCAGCAAGTCCACACCACATCAATGGAGCTGTGCGAGAGCATTCGCACAGCTCCGTCATTTCCCTTGTGCTGCTTGGGTTTTCGACAATGTGTCGTTGCCACCGTGCTTTGTCCAGTGACAACTCGCGCTGCTTTGCTGCACACACACTTCGTGTCGTCACACGCTCTGACCTGCGAGTTTCGGCGCGCCGAATTGACACAGATACCACACACTTGTGAGTGACAGTGACATGCTCGCCTTGAGAAGTTCGGCGAGAAGTCGAACACATCGTCTCTTTGCGGGGAGGGAAACGATGGCCGCGACAAAGGCCACCGCCACGAGAGCGTCCGCGGCGACGAAGACCGCCGCCAAGCGGACGACAAAGAAGGTCGCAGCAGCGACCAAGAAGACAGCCGCTAAGCGCACCACCACAAAGCGCGCACCAGCAAAGAAGGCGGCAACGAAGAAGACGGCCACCAAGAGGGCCGCCACGCGTAAGACAGCGGCAAGGAAGACGACTGCCCGCAAGTCCACCGCGCGCAAGACCACGGCGCGGAAGACCACTGCCAGGAAGACCACGGCAAAGCGGGCGACCAAGAAGACCGCTGCCAAGCGCACCACCAAGAAGGCGACGGCCAAGAAGACCGCCGCCAAGAGGACGACGGCCAAGCGGACCGCGACAAAGCGGGCGACCAAGAAGACCGCCGCCAAGCGGGCCCCAGCGCGCAAGACTGCCGCGCGCAAGACGACGGCTCGCAAGACGACGGCCAAGCGGACCACCGCTCGCAAGACGGCGACGACAGCTCGCAAGAGCACCCGGACGCCGGCCCGCAAGACCACCCGCTAGCCGGGACGCGTGCGGCACGCCGCGCGCAGCACGTCCGCAACCGATCAGGGGCGCTCGTGTCCAGTCAGTTTGGACGCGGGCGCCCCTGATCAACGCCGGGACTGGCCGCGGGCGCTCTGGTCAACAGCCTCCAGGCTTATCCGCCGTTACGCGTCGTCGCCGTCAGCCCATTCCTTGTCGGCCTTGTCCCAGGCCTTCGTGCGCTCATGCGCGCGCTCCACGGCCGTGAGCGCCTCCTCCTCGGTGTCGTACGGCCCCATGCGCTCGATGTTGGGGCAACCCTTGTCACCCTCGACGCGGCTGTGGGTGAGGCACCACCAGTAGGCCACCTGCGGCTCCTCTCGCCGGCCCGGTCACCAGCCGGCCACCTAGACTCGTGCCCATGGCGACCGTGGCTCCCGGCATCATCTCACCGCTCCGCGCAGTCCCGACAACGATCGCGCGGCCGGACTACGTCGGACTCACCTCGGCGCCGCGCTACACCGGGCCAGACGTGCAGGACGCCGAGACGATCGAGCGCATGCGGGTCGCCGGCCGCATCGCAGCGCGCGCCATGGGGGCCGTCGCCGAGCAGATCAAGCCCGGTGTCACGACCGACGAGCTGGACCGCATCGGACATGAGTCCCTGCTCGACCACGGCGCCTACCCGTCGACACTCGGCTACCCCGGCAACGGGCACGCCCGCCCGTTCCCCAAGTCGCTCTGCACCAGCGTCAACGAGGTCATCTGTCACGGCATCCCGGACACGACTGTGCTCAGGGATGGCGACATCATCAACATCGACATCACGGCGTTCCTTGACGGGGTGCACGGCGACACCGACGCGACTTACCTGGTCGGTGAGGTCGATGAGGAGTCGCGCCTCCTGGTCGAGCGCACGCAAGAAGCGCTCATGCGCGGCATCAGGGCGGTCCGGCCCGGTCGGCAGATCAGTGTCATCGGCCGGGTCATCGAGTCGTACGCGAAAAGGTTCGGCTACGGCGTCGTCCGCGACTTCACCGGCCACGGCATCAACTCCAGCTTTCACTCCGGACTGATCGTTCCGCACTATGACGACCCGCGAGCGACGACGGTGCTGGAGCCGGGCATGACGTTCACGATCGAGCCGATGCTCAATCTCGGCACCTACGAGTGGGACATGTGGGAAGACGGGTGGACCGTCGTCACCAAGGACCGCAAACGGTCGGCGCAGTTCGAGCACACGATCGCCGTGACCGACGACGGCGCGGACATCCTCACACTGCCCTGATCGCCGCACGACATGCGCCGGACGGCGCGCTAGCGTCCGAGACATGATCTCGCCACGCCGTACGAAGATCGCCATAATCGGCGCGGGTTCGGTCGGCGCCACTGTGGCCTACGCCTGCCAGATCAAGGGCGTCGCGCAGTCCATCGCACTGGTCGACACCAACGCCAAGAAGGTCCGCGCTGAGGTGCTCGACCTCAACCACGGCCGGCAGTTCGCCCAGGTCGAGGTGCTCGGAAGTGACGACTACGAGGTCGTGCGCGACTCCGACATCATCATCACCACCGCCGGCGCGAAGCAGGATCCCGGGCAGACCCGCATGGACCTCGCAGCGACCAACGTCGCCATCATGCGGTCGGTCATGGACAGCTGCCTCAGAGTGGCGCCGGACGCGATGCATCTCGTGGTGTCCAACCCGTGCGATGTGCTCACCTACGCGGCGCTGAAGTTCAGCGGGTTGCCGCCGTGGCGTGTCATGGGATCTGGCACGGTGCTCGACTCGTCCCGGTTCCGGTTCCTGTTGGCCCAGCAGTGCCGTGTTGCGGAGGCCAACGTGCATGCCTTCATCGTCGGCGAGCACGGCGACTCCGAGCTGCCACTCTGGTCGATCGCGAACGTCGGAGGCGTACCCATCTCCGAGTTTCGGCCTGAGGGCCGCGATCCGCTGACTGCCGAGGAGCGGGCGTCCATCAAGGACAGCGTCGTCAACGCCGCGTACGAGATCATCGAGGGCAAGGGCGCGACGTGGTACGCGGTCGGGCTTGCCGTCGCCCGCATCGTCGAGGCGATCCTCGACGACCAGCGGCGGGTGCTGCCGGTGAGCTCACTCCTGCGGGATTATCGGGGGGTGAGTGACGTCTGCCTGTCCGTGCCGACTGTGCTCGACCAGACTGGAGTCGCGCAGGTGCTCGATGTCCCGATGTCGGACGAGGAACTCGCCGGTTTGCGCGCTTCCGCCGAAACCGTACGTGCCGTCAACCGCTCGCTAGGCCTCTGAGCCTCGAATTCTCGTTAGGTTTGCAACATGGCGATGGCGACCAAGGCGTTCGGGGTGGACATCGGCGGGACCGGGATCAAGGGCGCGCCCGTCAACCTGCGCACCGGAGCGCTGCTGGCGGAGCGACTGCGCATCCTGACGCCGAGCCCATCGACGCCCGAGGCCGTTGCCGACGTAGTCGTCGACGTGGTGAAGCACTTCGAGTGGTCTGGCCCGGTGGGGGTCACGTTCCCCGCCGTGGTCCAGCACGGTGTCGTACGGACGGCTGCCAACGTCCACGAGTCGTGGATCGACTTCGACGCCGATGCCCTGTTTGACGAGCGGCTTGGACTTGCCACGCACATGGTCAACGACGGAGACGCGGCCGGCGTTGCAGAAGCACGCTTTGGCGCGGCGCGCGACACGAAGGGGCTGGTCATCGTCACGACCTTGGGGACAGGGATCGGATCGGCGCTCATCCTCGACGGCAAGCTCATTCCCAACACGGAGCTCGGGCACTTGGAGATCAAGGGAGAGGACGCGGAAAAGCGAGCCTCAGAGGTCGCCCGCATCCGCGAGAACCTCTCCTGGACCGACTGGGCCAAGCGACTCACCAGGTACTACCGGCACCTCGAGGACCTGTTTTGGCCGGATCTGTTCGTCGTGGGTGGCGGAGGCAGCAAGAAGGCTGACCGGTGGCTGCCGTTGGTCAAGATCCGTACGCCCATCGTGCCGGCCGCATTGCTCAACGACGCGGGCATCGTGGGTGCAGCGCTGTTGGCGGCGGAGCAGTCCGCGGTGGGGACCATGTCGCCGGCACGGGCACGCAAGGCGTGAGATGCGTCACCGTCCGGCCCGTCACGCTGTGCAACGAAGCGTGACCTCTGGCCCGACTTGTGCTTGACTGCCTGCTCGGTAACGAATTGGTATCCAACCGGAGGTAGATCGTCTGTGGCAGGTGGGCGCCACACACGGACCAAATCGCGCCGACATCGCGCACCATCCCGGGTCAAGCGGTTCGTCGCTCCCGGCGCAGCGGGGGCTCTGCTTCTGGTGACGACAGCGAGCGCTGTCGAGCTCGACAAGCAGCCAGCGAGCGACGTCGCAGCTGTGCTGAGCACAGGCGATGCCAGCGCGTTCGCGACCAACCGCAGCGAGACCCAAGCACGGGTGTCGCGGTCCACCAATCGCGCGCCGGTGCCAGCAGCCACCCTGCCGCCCCCGGACGCAGTCGCTGCACCCGCTCCCATTCCCGCGGCCACGCCGACCGCCGCCGCCGTGCCCACCCCAGTTGGATCGCGCTTCGCCACAGCGCAGCTCAACGTGCGCGGCGGCCCCAGCAAGGAGCACGACGTGCTCGCGACCGTCGAGCTCGGCACCGAGCTGCCGATCACCGGCGTCGTGGCTGACGGCTGGGCCGAGGTGATCCACGAGGGCGCAGCGGCTTGGGTCAACGCGACCTACCTCGCCGAGACCAAGCCAGAGCCCGAGGCGGTAGCCGCAACCGGCGGCGTCTCCGCCGCGGCCTGCGTCCACGGCTCGGAGGTCGAGCGGGGCCTCAAGCCGGACACGGTGCTGGTCCACCGCGCAGTGTGCGCGCAGTTCCCGCAGATCACGTCGTACGGCGGACTCCGGGGCGACGGCGAGCACGGTCAGGGACTGGCGCTCGACATCATGGTCGGCAGAGAGCTCGGCGACGAGGTCGCCGCGTGGCTGCAGGCCAACCACGCGGCGCTGGGTGTCGAGTACCTCATCTGGGAGCAGCGGATCTGGCAGGTCGCGCGTGCCTCCGACGGCTGGAGCATGATGTCCGACCGCGGCTCGGCCACGGCCAACCACTACGACCACGTGCACGTCACGGTCTACGGCAACGCCGCGGGCTGACGGAAGCACCACGCCGCCGTCACACCTGATCGCGGGTGCGCCCGCGCATCACGAGCCAGAAGGCGCCGATCAGAACGCTCGTGCCGAACTCGGACATGAGTACGGCGAGCGGACCGCCGATCCCACAGAGCAGGGCCACCCACAGCGGCATCCGGACCTTGCGACGCAGGTGGACGGCGAACACCACAAACCCGATGGCGGCCGCCAGGTTGCCTGGCCCACCCACCACGAAGAACCACTCCGGGTCCTCACGGGCAACCATGCCGGCGACCACGCCGAGCGCGATCGCGCCATAGCCGATGCTGATCAGCAGGTGGGCCGCCTTGCTTGCCCAACCCAGGCGTCGCGAGACCGTTATCGCCGCGGTGCTGGCCAGAAGGTAAGCCAGGAACAGCGCTTCCCTCGTCCAATCGAGGACGCTGTCGTAGCTGGCCTCAGGCGAACCAGGTGTCGCCACCTGGTAGAGCGCCAGCGCCAAGGCGGACAGGCCAGCAGCGGAAATCACCCCTGCGTCGCTCGATGTTGCCAGGATCCGGTGCCGGGCCGGTGTTTCGAGTGGTTTCGTCATGCAGCGACTGTCCAGCAGGGACCCGGGAGTGCACATCGGGCCACGGGCCGGACTTTGCCCGGCGGGACTATGCCGGTGGGAGGAGTCGCGACGTCACCTGATCCCTCGATCGGCGGATGGATCAGGCGACCCACCCGTATTCTCCGGCCATGGTTGTGAGCGAGCCCGGTCGATGGAGAGGGGCGGTTGAGATCGCCCGTTGGGTCGCCCTCGCATTGCTCGCGTTGTGGATGGCCGCCGTGTCCGGGGGTGCGACCCATCCACTCACCGCAACAATGATCGGGCTCGGCGTTGTCGCGTGCCTCGCGCTCGGCCGTCGATGGCCGATCGTCGCGCTGGCCGCCGCCTTCGCAGGAACGTTCGGTGTGGTGGAGGTCGCCGGCTTCCCCGGTCCGGACGACCCCTACATCGCCGCTGTCTTGTGGGCCAGCTTCGGCGTTGGTCGCTATGCGGCCGTCCAACGTCAACCCTGGGCGGCGGCAGGTGCTCTCTTCCTGCTCTCGTCGAACCTCGTCGGTCCGGACGACGATGTGGCCGTCGCCGATGTCGTGTTCCCGGTGCTGTTCACTGCCGTCCCGTGGCTCCTCGGCCTGGTCGTACGGGTCACGCATGCGCGCGCCGAAGCGGCCGTCGCGTACGCAGGCGACGTGGCGGCAGCTCGCGACTCGGACCTAGAGGAAGCGACGCGCGAGGAACGGCTGCGGATCGCGCAGGAACTCCACGACGTCGTGGCTCATGGCATCAGCGCGTTGTCCCTGCAGGCACAGCTCAGCCGGCGGCGCGCGGAATCCGGGCAGCACGTCGGCGTCGCCGAGCTCCGGCAGATCGAGCTCACGGCACAGGACGCCATGGCCGACCTGCGCCGACTGCTTGCCGTGCTGCAACCCTCGGCTGCCGCTGAGATGCACCCGCAGGACGGTGTCGAAGGCTTGCCGGCACTGGTCGAACGGTGCCGGCGAGCAGGGCAGGATGTCGGCCTCGACGTCATCGGCGATCCGCGCCGGCTGCCGCCCGCGCTGTCGCTCGCCGCTTTCCGGATCGTCCAGGAGGCGCTGACCAACGCTCGCCGACACGGACTACCCGGCCGATGCGACGTGGTGCTCCGGTGGCACATGGGCAGCATCGACCTTGCCGTCCGCAACCCGACTGCACCGCCGGCCGGCGCGCTTCGCGAGGGCCACGGCATCGTGGGCATGCGGGAGCGGGCGCGACTCTTCGGCGGACAGTTCCACGCGGGTCTCGAGCAGTCACGTGACGGCGAATCGTGGGTCGTCCGCTCGACCTTGCCCGCTCCTACGGCGGAAACGAGCATGGTGTGACGATCCGCGTCCTCATCGTCGACGACCAGCCCCTCATCAGGGCGGCCCTGCGGGCACTGCTCGACACCGCGCCGGACATCACCGTGGCCGGCGATGCAGGCGACGGTAACGCCGCGCTCGCCGCCGTGGACGCGTTGAGCCCCGATGTCGTACTCATGGACATCCGGATGCCCGGCCTCGACGGCGTCGAAGCCACCCGGCGCATCCGGCAGCGACACCCGGAAACCGCCGTGGTCGTGCTGACCACGTTCCAGCTCGACGAGTACGTGTTCGGCGCGGTCACCGCCGGAGCAGCAGGGTTCCTGCTCAAGGATGGTGACGCCGACGACCTCGTCCGCGGCATCCGGGCCGCCGCGGCAGGAGAGGCGCTCATGCATCCTGCGGCGCTGCGGCGACTGCTCGACGAGTTCACTCGACGACCCGCCGCTGACGCGCGTGCGGCCGACGCACTCGCCGCGCTCACGCCCCGCGAACGCGAAGTGCTGCTGCTGGCGGCGGGTGGCAGCACCAATGCGGAGATCGCCGCCGCTCTGCACATCAGCGAGGGCACCGTCAAGACGCACATCGGCAGCATCCTGACCAAGACAAGCTCACGCGATCGGGTCCAGGCTGTGGTCACGGCCTACCGCGGCGGGCTGGTGCCCGCGAGGCGGAGCTGATAGCTGCGAGTCCTGCGCGGCCAGCATCGCTGGGGCGCCCCAGCGATGCTGGGGCAACCGATTTCTGCCCCATGCCAGGCACGCCGCCACCCGCTGGGGCGCCCCGGCGTCGCCCAGGCATCGCTGGGGCGCCCCAGCGTCGGCGCGTGCCCATGGCGGCTCGAGCCGGAGGGGGACGAGCCGGGCTATAAGCCGGGTTCTGTACCTCGCCGAAGCGAGGCGGCGACCATCCATCTAGGGCCACCGTTGCCGGTGGCCTCGTGCGGTCTACCCGGGAGCTCGGGCGGGCCGCCCTCAAACGCTCCCTGTCTGACCTTGCTCCAGGTGGGGTTTACCGAGCCGTCCCCGTCACCGAGGACGCTGGTGGTCTCTTACACCACCGTTTCACCCTTACCGCCCGACGGCCCGAAGGCCGCGGACGGCGGTCTGCTTTCTGTGGCACTGTCCCGCGGGTCACCCCGGGTGGGTGTTACCCACCACCTTGCCCTTCGGAGCCCGGACTTTCCTCGGCGCGCACTCGAGAGTGCACGACGCGGTCGCCCGCCCAACTCGTCCACGCTCACTCTATGTCAGCGCACCGGCTCGAACAGAACTTCCCGGTCACGCACCGACGCCTTGACCAGCCGCACCGCGAGCTCCTCCCCCAGCGGCAGCCCGTCGCCGACGACCCGCGCTCGGACGGCGGGTGCGTCCAGCTGCACCGTGCCGCGCGGCCGCTCGGCGTCGACATCGACGACAACACCGCGGAACTCCTCGCCGACGCGCGGCTCAAGGAGGGCAGCTTCGACGACGTCCATGCAGGCACGCTCGTACGAGCCCGCTCGCCGATCGCCCATCGCCATGGTTTCGGGCAGCAGCGGCAGCGCGGCGCGTACCCACCCCGGCACCTGCCCGCCGTCGCACAGCGCAAGACAGATCTCGCCGGTGTACCTGTCGACGAGTCTGCGCAGTGGCGCGGTGACGTGCGTGTACGGCGCACCGATGGCGGCATGGTTGATGGCCGCGGGCGGCGCACCGTCGAAGGCGGCGTAGCCCGCGCCGCGCAGCAGCGACGTTGCATCCACGATCAGCGCAGCGTGCGCCGGGTCGGTGGGATCGAGACCGCGTACGAACTCCTGGTACGAGACGTCGTCCGGCCACTCCACGTGCAGCGCGCGCGCCGATCGTTGCAGCCGCGCCACGTCGCGGTGGTCGGCCGGTGGCAGCGTGCGCACGACGCCAACGCCGGCATCGAGCATCAGCTGGGCGGCGGCCATGCCGGTGAGCAGCGA
This sequence comes from uncultured Actinomycetota bacterium, assembly GCA_963757805.1. Lineage (GTDB taxonomy): Bacteria > Actinomycetota > Actinomycetes > Jiangellales > Jiangellaceae > CAVWSM01. The sequence continues at coordinate 588,663 of CAVWSM010000006.1, forward strand.
GATCTGGGCGTTCCACTCCTCGACCGGGAGAACGCCGCGGTTGACCAGCGCCCACTCACCGTCCGTGCGGAGGACCTCCTGCTCCGGGCCGGGCAGCGTCATGCCACCCCGGTCACGCTCGATCTGCTGACGAAGCTCGCCGACCTCGCGCAGCAGCTGCAACAGTCCGTCCGCTTCCCCCGCGTCGAGCCGCCGCTGCACCTGCTCGTACGACAGCTTGGCGCGACTGCGGACCCGGGCTCGCCGCACCAGCACCGCGGTCTGTACGCCGGAAGCATCGAGGTCGATCTCCCACAGCAGCGCCGGCCGGACGCGATCGGGAAGCAGGCTTGCCGCGTCCTCGCACAGGTTCAACGGGTGCAGCGGGGTGCGCTCGTCCGGGCCATACAGCGTAAACACGCGCGCCCACGCCTCGCGGTCGATCGCGCCGCCTGGCGCAACATAGGCGGCGACGTCGGCAATCGCATAGCTCACCCGGTAGCCGTCGCCGCGCCGCTCGATGTGCAACGCCTGGTCGAGATCCATCGACTCGGCCGGGTCGATCGTGACGAAGGGGATCTGGGTTTTGTCGAGATCCGGCATCTGCGGCCCGCGCTCCACGGCCGCCGCCTCCGCCGCCACGTCCTCCGCAAACGCTCCCGGCACCTCGAGCTCCGCCCGCACCTTAGCGAGGCCCTCCAGGACGCGGGCGTCGACATCGTCGGCGGCGGTAGGCGCCTTGGGCTTGAGGCGCAGGTAACGGCTCGGCACCCTCGCGAGCCTAGTGGCCAGGCGGCCGCTGCGTACGCCCGATCAAGCGCGCGACACGGCGCACGCTCTCTCGGACGGTGCGCGTGTCCCCGCCGGGTCAGCCGCCGCGGTTGAAGCCGAGCAGCGACGAGATGCCATCGGCGTAGTAGTCGATCTCGGTCATCGACGCGGGCTGCAGCCGCATGCGCCACACCGCGTGCTCCGGGGCGTCGAGCGCAAGCCGTACGAGCGTGGTGATGGGCGTGACGTGCGTGACGACAACGACCGTGCGACCAGCGAACCGTGCCACCGTCGCGTCCTTGGCACGCTCGACCCGCCGCGCAACCTCTCGCGCCGACTCGCCGCCGTGCGGTGCGACACCGGGGTCGGCGAGCCACGCCTCGAGCTCGTCGGGCCATCGCTCGCGGACCTCCTCGAAGGTCAGCTCGTCCCACTCTCCGAACCCGGACTCGCGGAACCCGTCCTCGACGCTCACGTCGAGTCCCAGCGCGTCTGCCACGATCGCCGCCGACTCGCGGGTCCGGCGAAGCGGCGAGACCACGATGGCCCCGATCTCGTCCCGGCGCTTGAGCAGCTCGGCGGCTGCCTGCACCTGGGCCTCACCGGTGGTCGTGAGCCCAGGGTCGGAACCACCGGCGCCGCTGAACCGCTTCTCCACGGTGGCCCTCGTCTCGCCGTGGCGGAGCAGGATCAGAGTCGTCGGGGGTCCCAGCTCGCTCCACGCGACCAGCACGTTGCTCGTCGGGGGCTGCGGCTCGGACTCGTCGACCGAGATCGGCTCGCGAGCCACGAGCCGGCGTGGGTGCCCGGTCGCCTCGTCGAGCGCCTCGTTGAGCAGCTGGTCGGCGTGGGTGTTCTGCTCGCGCGGGATCCACGTCCAGGTGATCTGATCTGGCGGGAACGCTTCACGAGCCGCCTGCGCGAGCGGTTTCAGGTCCGGATGCTTGACCTTCCAGCGCCCCGACATCTGCTCGACGACGAGCTTGGAGTCCATGCGCACCTCGACCTGCGCACTGGAATCGACGTGCGCGGCCGCTCGCAACCCGGCGATGAGCCCGGAATACTCCGCGACGTTGTTGGTCGCGATGCCGAGCGTCTCGGCAAGCTCGGCGAGCAGCTCGCCGGTGTCGGCATCGCTAACAACGGCACCGAACGCAGCCGGGCCGGGGTTGCCGCGCGACCCCCCGTCGGCTTCGACGACGAGGCGGCGGGTCACTGCACTGCGTCTCCTGAACGGACGAGGATGCGGCCGCACTCCTCGCAGCGGGCGACCGCAGTGTCGGGCGCCGACCGTAGCCGGGAGAGGTCCGTCGGTGAAATCTGCAGACGGCAACCGCCGCACTGGCCGCGGTTGAGCGTGGCTACGGCGACGCCGCCGGCGATCTGTGCTCGGAGCTTGTCGTAGAGGGCGAGCAGGTCGCTCGGCAGCTCGGCGCTGACGTCGGCGCGCTCCTCAGCGGTCTTTGCGGCATCGGCGTCGATCTGCGTCCAGGCGTCGTCACGGGCCTCGCGGGCCGCCCGCCCGCGCGCTGCGATGCCGGCCACTTCTGGCTCGAGCACCGACAGGCGACCCTGGACCTCCTCCAGCCGCTCCATAACCTCGAGCTCGGCGTCCTCGAGCTCATCCTGCCGCTGCGCCAGCGACGCTATTTCTGACTGCAGCACCTGCAATTCACGTGCGCTGCCGACCGACCCGGCGTCGAGGCGCTGCTGGTCGCGCGCGCGCTTGGTGCGTACGGCGTCGACCTGCACGTCCGCCTTGGCCTGCTCCTTGCTCAGCTGGTCGACCTCGGCGCGGGTCGCGGCCAGCTCCTCGCCGAGCCGCTTGTGCTCGGTGGCCAGGTCGGCGAGCTCGGCGATCTGCGGCAGGCCGGCGCGGTTGGCGGCGAGCGCGTCCAGCCGCGAGTCGAGCGCCTGCAGGTCGAGCAGTCGGAGCTGGTGAGCAGGATCGGCGTTCAGGGCGTGCTCCCCTCGGATCGTCCGTGGAGCGTCCACGGGTCGGTGCGGGTGGTCGACACTCGAGTCTCCACCGTAGTGCCGAGCTTGGTCAGGCCGTCGAGGAGCGCCGCCTGGGCCTGCCGCAGCCAAGGCCACTCACTCGCCCAGTGCGAGACGTCGACAAGGGCTGGTCCGCCGTCCTCCCCGGACTCACTGGCGGGGTGGTGGCGCAGGTCGGCGGTCAGGTAGGCATCGACGCCGGCGGCGCGGACCGCGGCCAGCAGGGAGTCGCCGGCTCCGCCACAGACCGCGACCGTACGGATGGTGCGCTCGGGGTCACCGGATGCGCGGACGCCCGCGGCAGTCGGGGGAAGTGCGGCGGCGGCGCGCTGCACGAAGCGGCTCAGCGGCTCGGGGTTGTCGAGCGTGCCGATGCGGCCGATGCCGCGGCTGCCGGGGTGGGTGGCGAGCTCGTACACGTCGTACGCCGGTTCTTCATAGGGATGCGTGTCGAGCAGAGCCCGTACGACGTCGATGCGGCGCGACCGCGGCAGGACCATCTCGATGCGCATCTCGGGCACGGCCTCAATTGCGCCGACGGAGCCGATCGTGGGGCTCGCGCCGCTGAGCGGCCGGAACGTGCCGACGCCGGTGGTTGTCCAGGCGCACCGCTCGTACGCGCCGATCGTGCCGGCCCCAGCGGCCGCAAGGGCGTCGAGCAGCCGCTCGGCGTCACTGTCCGGGACGAACACGACGAGCTTGTCCAGCGGGTCGGCCGGCTGCGGGTCGAGCGGGCGGAGGTCGGTCAGGCCGAGCGTTTCGGCGAGCGCATCGGAGACGCCGGGGTCGGCGGCGTCGGCGTTGGTGTGCGCGGTGAAGAGCGCAGCGCCGTTGCTGACGAGCCGGTGGACGAGCCGGCCTTTGGGTGTTGTGGCGGCGACACTGTGGACCGGTCGGAGGAATAGCGGGTGGTGCGTGACGAGGAGTTCGGCGCCCACGTCGATCGTCTCCTCGACCGTGGCAGCGACCGGGTCGACGGCGAAGACGACTCGCTCGACCGGGTTGTCGGGGTCGCCGCAGGTCAGGCCGACGGCATCCCACGACTCCGCCCAGCGCGGCTCGTACCGGCGCTCGAGGATCTCGACGATCTGACCCAGCGTCGGTGGCGCAGACATGCGCCGGAGACTAGCGCCCGCGTGAACGGTCGACGCCGATGGGCCAGCACGTTGAATCTTCGGTAGGTTATGCCGGTCAGACCCCGCGATCTTGCTCCACGCAGGGGGTGCCAGGTGCGCAGCAGGTACACGGCCGCCGGACTTGTGGTCGGCCTGCTCGCCCTTGTGATCGCGGGGTCGGCACCCGTCGCAGTGGCAGCCGGCACTGACCCACTTGCGTGCCCGCAGCTGGGTAGCGAGACCGTCACCACCGACAAGGCGGACTACGCACCGGAGTCGACCGTCCACGTCACTGGCTCCGGTTACGCCCGTCATGCGTGGTGCAGGTCGAGGTGACACGTCCGGACGGCTCAGTGGTCAAGGGCGACGGTTCCTTCACACCGGGCGTCGACAGCGTCACAACGACCCCCGCCGGGGATCTGGCGTACGACTACATCCTCGACGGCATCCTCGGCCTCTACACGATCCGGTCCTCGGTGCTGACGACGTCGAGCTCGCATCGACGACGTTCACGGATGCCCCGTGCGCGGCGATCGGTGCGGTTCAGGTCGGCGCCGGCGTGTGAGCTCTCGGGAGACTTCATCGTGACCGGCCCTGGGCCAGTGAGCGTCGTGCTCGAAGACCCGCTGGGCACGCCGCTGTCGTTGCACATCGTGGCGGGCGGGTCGATCACCGTGCCCCCTGGCGTCACGTTCAACCTCGGGGTGCCCGGGCCGGACGGCATCGTGATCGACGCCGGCGGTACGGTCACCGGGAACGCCACCACGACAAGCGGCGTCGGAGCGACCATCAGGCTCCTCGCGACTGGCGGACCGGCCACGGTGAACGGGATCGGTCAGTAGCAATCAGGCGGCCGGCAGCTGCACCGGTGGGAGCGCCGGGACGATACGGGTCGGGGCCATAGCCGGCGTCACGATCGACGCGACGGGCGCGATCACCGCCAACGGCAGCCCCTGCTCCGGCGGGGACATCTTGGTCACCCCTGGGGGCGACGTCACCCTCGTCGGCGGTGCGCTGGTCTCGGCGACGCAGGGCGGCGGCAGCCCCGGAAGCGCGACCGGCGGCAGGATCAGAATCCTTGCGGGCGGCGACATCACCGCCGAAGCGGGCTCGACCATCACGGTCAGTGCTGGCCCCCGCCCGGCGGGCGCATCCAGATCCAGGCTCCGAACGGGACGATCACGCTCGACGGCAATGTGCTGTCACAGAGCGGCATGACTGGCGCGGGCTCGCCTCCCGTACCGGGCGGCGGGCCGATCAGTGTGGTCGCCGGATGCGACTCTCACGGTTAGCGGCACGTGAGCAGCCGCGGCCAGGACCCCGGTGCCGACCTCGTCCACCTCGAAGGCTGCGACGTCACGATCAGCGGACGGTCGAGTCGACGGGCGACGGTCACGGCCCGCCCGGTGGCGTGCACTGCCGCGAGACACCAGCGAACGCGACCGGCTGCGTCGAGGTGTGGGCGCACGGCACGCTCACGATCACCGGCGAGATCAACGCCGACCTGTGCTGCGCGGGCGGCACCGACGGGACGTCCTGGATCGACCTGTTCGCCGCGGGAGACATCGTCATCGACCGGATACGCCTGGGCCAGCGGTCACCGTACGCGGTGCACGCCAACGAGAACACCGGCACCGGGGGCAACGGTTCCATGGGTGGCACCGTGACCGTCAAATCGGTCTCGGGCAGCGTTTCCACGACTGGTCTGGCGATCTCCGCGAACGGCGTGGGCGGGGGCGGCGACGGCGGCACAGTTGTGGTCGAGTCGGGCGGCACCACCACCGTCGACCTCGACGCCGCGTCGATCCAGGCGCTCGGCGGCACCTCGGGCAACCAGCCCACCGGCGGGAGACATCAGCGCCCGGTCGTTCAACGGTGCAGGTCACCGGCACGGCGCCCGGCGAGCTGAATGCGGCTCCGGCCGCCACCGGCGCGGTCACCCTGCAAGGTTGCACGGGAGTGACGTACACGGGGACGTCCACACCTGCGTTCGTCAACCCCGGCGTCATGTGTGGCGGAGCACCGACGCTCCCCGCATACGTCGGGACCCTCGAGGAGTGCCCGGTGTGCACTCCCGGTTCGATCACGATCGTGAAGATCGCGGACCCAGAAGGGCCGGCGACGTTCAATTTCACGGCGTCGTCGACGCCGCCAGCGACGCCGTTGGTGCCGGCGACGTTCACGCTCCAGGACAACGGCGATCCCAACGACGGGATCTCCAACATTCAGTCCTACACCGGACTTGCGCCCGGTGTGTACACGTTCACCGAGAACCCGACGCCGGGATTCGTCGCTCGACATCCCGTGCTCCGTGATCTCCCCTCGTCGGGGCGACCCCGAACCAAGTGGCGGTCACGCTGGAAGAGGACCAGGACGTGATCTGTCTGTTCACGAACATCCAGCAGGGCTCGATCACGATCGTGAAGGACTCGGTGCCCGACGGCCCGGCCCAGTTCAACTTCGCGGTGACGCCCGACACGGTCACGCCGTCGACGTTCACGCTGGACGACGACGGGAGCCCGACACCGTTCTCCAACAGCCAGGTCCTGGACGGGATCGTGACGGACACGACATACACCGTGACGGAGACTCCGGTGTCAGGCTTCGCGCTCACCGCGATCAACTGCGTGGGCGGCCAGACGGTTGTCGACCTGGCGAACAATCAGGTCGCGATCACTTTCACTGCGGGCAACGAGATCGTCTGCACATTCGTCAACACCGAGCTGAGCTCGATCACGATCGTGAAGGACGCGGTGCCGGACGGACCAGGGTCGTTCGCCTTCACCGCCTCCGCGCCACTAACCCCGGCGAGCTTCACGCTCGACGACGACGGTGTTGCCACCAACCAGTTCTCCAATACGCAGACTTTCAGCGGCCTCGCCCCCGGCACGTACACAATCACCGAGGCGCCGGCCTCCGGGTTCACGCTCTCGCCGGCGGCTTGCACTGGCTCAACGGGCGTGGTCCAGACCGCAAGGGGTGTCACCATCACGTTGGCCGCCGGTGAGCAGGTGGTCTGCACCTTCGTGAACACCCACGACCCGGCGCCACCGCCGAGGCCACCACCGCCGCCGAACCTCCCCATGACTGGTGCCGATCTGACCACAGTCGGATTCGCCGGCATCGTGTGCGTCGGACTGGGTGCTGTGATGGCCTTGGCTGGCAAGCGCAGTCGCCCGCGGCTGGCCAAGATGCGGTGATGCACCTCCGGGCTGCGACGAACGCTGCCGCTCCCTCACCCGGCGGGTTCGAGAATCTTGGTGTGTGGCGTGCCGATGAGGGCCGGGGCGTTCTCGCTGGAGGCCCACACCTTCGTGTGGAGGAGCTCGAGGAACGCTTCCGCGTCACCGGTGCTCTCGAAGTCGAGGTCGATGACGACGAACCGCGGATCATCGACTGGTCGCTGGATGCGGTGCTGGAGCACCCCCGCTTGCTGACGGACACCGGCGAAGCGTTCAAACGCCGCCTTCCAAACCTCGAAGTCCGTGACGGCGTGCTCAATGTGAAGTGTTGGCATGGTGGGAACTCCGTTCTTGGACTCTGCTGACCTAATTGACGCTAGGTAGCAGAGCGTCGAACGCCCATCCCAGATCTTTGGGGTCTTCCAGCGTGCCCGTTCATGAAAGGCGGGCGGTTGGAGGCTGCGTACGCTTCAAAGGTGGCAAGCCCCACGGCGTACGCGCGATCGCGAGAGCGCGTCGTGCGGATCTGCGAGTCAGGCGCAGATGCTTTGACGCTGCGGCTGCGGCTTGTCAACGAGATCGGTCGTGCCGTTGGCTTCGACGCCTATGCCTGGCTGTTGACCGATCCCGAGACGTCAGTAGGCTCCGCGCCTTTGGCCGACGTTCCAGTCCTGCCGGAGCTGCCTCGGCAGCTTCCTCGACTCATCCGTCTCAAGTACCTGACCACCGTCAATCGGTGGACGACGTTGGACGGCACGCACGTCGCGCTCCTGCAGGACGTGACTCGAGGCGACCTGTCGCGGAGTCGACTGTGGCGCGAGCTGCTCGGCGAGCTCGGCGTCATCGACGTGGCGTCGTTGGTGTTCAAGGATCGATTCGGGTGTTGGGGGTTTCTCGACCTGTGGCGGTCGAGCGACTCCGCTCCGTTCAGCAGAACGGACGCTGGGTTCCTGGTTGGGATTGTCGACCCCATTACCAGGTCGCTGCGCAAATCACAGGCCAACACGTTCGTGACCCATCGGGCACGCGATGCCGGTCGGCTCGGGCCCCTGGTGCTGGTGGTGTCACCCGATCTCGATGTGCTCGAGCAGACTTCCGAAACTCAGGCGTACCTCCAACTGCTCGTCCCGCCGGAGGAAGGCAAGCCGCCGATCCCAGCGAGTGCCTACAACGTCGCGGCGCAGCTGTTAGCAGTCGAAGCCGACATCGACAAGAACCCGCCGCTGGCCAGAGTGCATCTTTCTGATGGCCTCTGGGTCACCTTGCGTGCTGCCAGGATTGGGAAAGTTGACTCGTCGGGTGAGCCGAACATCGCTGTCAGCATCGAGGAGACCGCACCCGCCGAGCGTGTAGGGGTGTTCTCGCGCGCATTTGGGTTTAGCGTCCGTGAGGGCGAACTTCTCGGCCACCTGGCGACCGGCGTTGACACTCGAGAAATTGCCCGCCGAATGTTCCTGTCGGAACACACCGTGCAGGACCACCTCAAGTCGATCTTCGCCAAGGCCGGCGTGCGCAATCGCCCGACGCTGCTGTCGCGAGCTCTCGGCACCTAGCCTCAGCGCTTCTGTCACCAGGTCGTCGGCTTGCTCGGCGTCCGCAGCCACACGTCGAAGAACGCGTCGAGGTCCTGGCCGGAGACCTCCTCGTAGACCGCCTGGAAGTCCTCGGTCGTCCCGGTGGAGTCGTTGTAGCGCTGCAGCCATGCTGCGTGGCCGCGAAGAACGCCTCGTCGCCGATCTTGACTCGCAGCGCGTGCAGGGTCGCCGCGCCACGGTCATAGATCGCGTCGTGAAAGAGGCCCAGCGGTCCGGGATCCGCGATGACGTGGTTCCAGAACGGGTCGTCGGCGGGGATCGCCATGACTGCATCGAAGCTTGCCTGGGCTGAGTCGCCACCGGAGTGCTCGGCCCACAGCCATTCGGCGTACGTGGCCCAGCCCTCGTTGAGCCAGATGTCCTGCCAACGGCCCGGGCTGACCGCGTTGCCGAACCACTGGTGCGAAAGCTCGTGGAGCACGGTGGACTCGCGCGCGACCCGCGAGTAGACGGGCCGAGTCTGCGTCTCGAGCGCGTAACCCACGGTGTCGTCGTCCACGATCGCGCCGTACGAGTTGAACGGGTACGGCACGAAGGTGTTCTCGAGGAAGGCGATCATCTCGTCCTGCAGGGCAAGGCTTGCTTCGGTCGCGGCGGCGTTGGCCGGAGTCAGGCTGTCGTCGACCGCGTCGATGATCGGCAGCCCGCTGTCCGTCTCGGAGAAGCGCAGGTCGTAGTCGCCGACTGACGCGGTTGTCAGATAGCTGGCTTGCTCGTCCGGGGCATCCCAGAACCATGTAGTCCAGCCGTTGGCCGTGACCGGGTCCCGCGCGGGGAGCCCGTTGGCCACCGCGGTCTTTCCCTCCGGCACGGTGAGCTCAAAGCTGTAGCTGGCTTTGTCCGTCTGGTGGTCGCTGACCGGATACCAGGTCATCGACCCTTCCGGCTCGCCGACCACCATGGCGCCGTCGCGCATGGTCACCCAGCCGTAGAGGGCACCCTCGATGTCCTCGGGTCGGGTGGTCTCGCCGCCGTACGTGACGACGACCCGCGCGGAGTCGCCCTTCTTGATCTTGGGCCGCGGCTGGATAGTGAGCTCCCACACGCGGGCCGCGTCGTCCTGGACCTGCCAGAACTCCGGCACGCTTGCCGTTGACGGTGATTGCCTGCACCTGCATGCCGCGCAGGTCGAGGTTGAACCGGTCAAGGTCCTGCGTGGCCACCAGGTCGATGGTCGCGACACCCTGCAGCTGGCCGACAATCGGCGCTGGCGCAGGTGCCGGCGGCGTGTACGTGATGTCCAGGTCGTAGTGCCCGACGTCGTAGCCGCCATTGCCGGCGTACGGGAAATAGGCGTCCCCGGCGCCGGCGGCACCGGCGGTGAACCTCGGCCCACCAGGGTTGCCCGGCGCGGCGGTCGCACTGCCCGCGAGTCCCGCCATCCCCACCAGGCCCGCCAGGAGTCCGCTGACAACTTGCACCCGAGCACTCACAAGGACCTCCCGCGACGCGCTGCTCTCGCGCTCAATCCCAGCACGGTGGAGGCGGCCGGGCCAGGTGGGAAGTAGTCTGGTTGCGTCACGGGAGTGGCGCGGAGCTGGCGGTCAGCTTCGCAGGAAGGCGGCGAGCGCTGAGGCAAGCAGGTGCGGGTCGTCTGCTCCGGCCAGTTCGCGCACAGAGTGCAGAGACAGCATGGCCACGCCGACGTCGACCGTCTTGATGCCGAGCCGGGCGGCCGTGATCGGCCCGATCGTGCTGCCGCATGGCATGGCGTTGTTGGACACGAAGGGCTGCCACGGCACTCCAGCGATCTCGCAGGCCTCGGCGAAGATGGCGCGGCCGGCACCGTCGGTCGAGTAGCGCTGGTTGACGTTGACCTTGAGAATCGGGCCACCGTTGGGCAGCGGCTGGTGGCCGGGGTCGTGCCGGTCGCTGTAGTTGGGGTGGACGGCATGCCCGACGTCCGAGGAGAGACAGTAGGTGGCAGCCAGCGCGCGTGCCAGCTCATCCTCGGCCCCACCGAGCGCCCGCCCGACCCGCCCCAGCACCGTGCCGAGCAGGGGACCCTGTGCGCCGGTGTCGGACTCGCTGCCGGTCTCCTCGTGGTCGAATGCCGCGAGCACCGGGATGTGGTTGGCGCCGTCTTCGGCAGCGGCGACAAGGGCGGCGACCGCTGCGTGCGTCGACAGCTGGTTGTCCAGCCGCGCGGAGGCAAACAGCTCCCTGTCGCGGCCGAGGTAGGCAGGTGGCTGGACGTCGTGGACCATCAGGTCCCAGCCCAGGACCTCGTTCGCGTCGACCTTGGCCGCCTCGGCGGCGTACTCGACCAGCGAGCCCTCCTCGACTGCCCCGAGTCCCCACACCGGCAGCAGGTGCCGCTGCTTGTCGAGGGTGAGTCCGTCGTTGACGCCGCGGTCGAGGTGGATGGCCAGCTGGGGGATCCGCAGCACTGGGTCGTCGATCACGACGAGGACCGTCTCGCCTCCCCTGAGCGCGAGTCGTCCGGACAGACCCAGGTCGCGATCGAGCCAGCTGTTGATCAACGGCCCGCCGTAGACCTCGACGCCGACCTGACGCCAGCCCAGCGATCCGGTGTCTGGCCGGGGCTTGACGCGGAAGTTCGGCGAGTCGGTGTGGGTGCCGACGATGCGGAACGGGGTGTGGGCGTCGGCCCCTTCCGGCACGTACCAGGCGATGATCGCGCCGCCGCGTACGACATAACGACCACCGGCCACCCCGTCGGTCCAGGCGTCCGTCTCCGAAAGCTCGGTGAACCCCGCAGCTCTCAGCCTGGCCGTCGCCTCAGCGACGACGTGGTAAGGCGTCGGTGCAGCGTGGACAAAGGCGGCGAGGTCATCGGTGTGGGTGCGGTCGAACGTGGCGGTCATGGTTTGGACCCTAACGCGGGAGTCGGATCCACCTCCGTCGGTTCGGCGGCGCGGCCTAGACCCCTAACGGCGAGGCCCCGAAACCTAATGAGGGTTCGGGGCCATTTCGATCTCTTGAGCGAGCCCTAGGACTGGGCGGCTGCCGTCGCGGATTCTGATGCTGCACCGACGAGCTCCCCCGGTTCATCGACACCTCCGGCGCGCTGGCATCGCGGTTCATCGTGCTGGTCACCGAACGCGACTTCTATGGCCGGGAGAACCCGGCGCTGACCGAAGAGCTGCTCACCGAGGCCGCCGACATCTTCAGGTGGTCGCTAGAAGGACTCGACCGTCTGTATGCCCGCGGCCACTTCACGCAGGCCGCCAGCGGAGCCGAGGCTCTTCAGGCGCTGGAGGACCTGGCCTCGCCAGTCGCTACCTTCGCCAGGAACGATGCGTCGTCGGCCCCGCCCGCCACGTCTCTGCCGATGCGCTGTTCGCGGCCTGGTCGACATGGTGCGATAACGAGGGCATGAAGGATCCGGGCACCAAGGAGGCACTCGGCCGGGACCTGCGCGCTGCGGTTCCGGGGGCTGCGCAAGCGCCGTCCCGAGCCGACGATCGAGTCGCAACCTACGACGGGATCGGGCTCCAACCGTGAGCTACGCGCTCAAGCGACTCACGACAGTGGTCCACGGTGGACAGCCGTGGGACTGGCGCCGCCCAGGACAGCCGCTCAGCCGCGTCCACACTTGTCCACAGTGGACCGACGTTGTTGCGTCGACGGAACACCGAACCTGTCGTCTGGTTCCGCGCGATCCTCACAGCGACCGGCTCGAGCAGCTTCGATGGCAAGACATGGCAGTGCCCGGCACACCCGGACGCGAGCACCGAGTCTGTCCGTCGGCAAGGGACGAGATGGCAGGACTCTCGTTCATGACTTTGCCGGCTGCTCGCTCAGAGACATCCTGAAGGCACTCCGAGTCCCAGCGACATTTCTGTATCACATACCGGACGTCGATCCGGCCGTGTACGTCAACCGATACCCGCCAGCAATCACCTACCCCGAGGCGGTTCGGCGTGACCGTCGCACGGCCGACGCGGGTCATCGGCTCGAAGCGATCCACCCCTACGGGGACCAGTACCGTTTGTTGCGCTTGCGACATGCGTGTCACTCACGTCAAGCAAGCTGCTGTGGGAGCGGAAGCACCCGAGTGGCTGCTGGATCCCCGGACTTGGCGGGCACCCGCACATCCGACCTTCCGCTGTACCGGGAGCCCGAGATCCGCATGGCAGTCGCCGCCGGCGAGCGCGTTGTTCTCGTCGAGTCCGAGTCCAGCGCCGACGCGCTGTGCCGCGCCGGCGTCTACAGCACAACTGGGCCGGCGGGGCAGAAACGCCGCCGCTCCCAGAGGATCGCCGCCGTGCTCGGCCAGGCGGATGTGCTGATCGTCGCCGATCACGACGAGTCCCGCTTGCGCTGCCTGCGAAGACTCCGTTCGGCTCTGCCGACAGCGGACACGCTACTTCCCGCGCCCGGCCTCGACGCACGCGATCACCTGGCCATCCATCGGGCCATCTGCGTTCATTCGCAGAATGACCGGTGACGCGTAACGGGCCGCGGGCGCTCGTGCGCTGTACAGCTCGCGGCGTAGTCGACATATGTCTGCCTTTGGCGCTGGAAGTGTGAGTGGCGCACCCCCGCAACGAGAAATGGGCCCCGCTGCCGCGGCTGCGAGCGGCAACGAGGCCCAGGGTGACCCAGTGGGCCGCCTACTTCTTTCTCGCTTCGCGATCTTGAGCAGCGCCTCGACGGCGTCGTCGCTGACTAGGTGGACATGCGCGTAGCGAGAGTCCGCGCCGAAGTGCTTGATGGCCCCGAGCTCGGCGAGAAGGTCGCCGCGCACGACATAGAACTTCTCGCTGTTGATGTTGCCGAAGTTGACGCCCGTCGCCGGGTCGATGAACGAGATGTAGCTCGGCAGCGGGTCCTTCTTTGACTTCGGCAGCGTCGGCAGATAGCCGAGCTTCACGAGCCCGTCGAATACCTTGCGGACTCGCGGCGCGAAGACCGGGTTGTAGTCGAGTCAACCAGCCGAGCTGCTTGTCGATGCAGAGGGACGGCGTGGAGGCCACTGTTGGCGCCGATAACCCCGACAGCCCGTTCATCACCGCCTGGCGAGTATTCGATGGCTTGGTGCGCATCATGTTCGAGACTGGTCGATGCTTGGCTATGTTGCAAACGTTCTACCTTCGCGTAGAAAGATTATGAACATCTCTCACACTCCTGTGACACCGAGTCGTGATTCGGCGTCATGCGTTTCTTCACCGTACACGCCATAGACGAACTACGTCTTGAACTTCGCGGAGAAACGCGCAAGATCGCTTGAAACGACCAGGATGTCGCGGGACTAACGACTGCCAGCAGCTCACGACAGGGTAGATCGAGTGAGCACCTCGCATGCTTCATCGTGCCGGTCGTCGTGTAAGTGTTTTTGAAGGCCTTTCCCGATTAGATGACTATTTCAGCACGAGCCTTCTCCGGCGGTAAGCTTTGGCGCTTCAAGTCGTCCGACAGCCTCCGCTGAGGCATATGAGTTTACCTAGCAGCGTCCACTCCAGAGCCTCCCCCGCGAGTCGAGTCGTCCCAAGGTGCTGGCCGAGCGAGAGCCCCACCCAAAGCAGTACACGCGCGAAGGCGCTGGGGGCGACGCGGCGGGACCAGGGCATGGGTGCGGATCGTCGGCGATCGCGACCCAGTACCTGAAGCCGGCCACCCATTTGGTCGCGGCGTGATGGCCGTTCGGGTGGTTCGTGCTTGCAGACGTTCGGCCAATCGTTCTTGAAACCGGGAAGCACCGTTTCCTACTCTCGCTGTGCCGCCCTCGGTGAGTGTCCGAGCGCGCTCGAACACGACCAGGGGATCACCACCTTGAACGACCCGCAGCCCACCACCGGCATGCCGACTCGCGCTGAAGATCGCCTACGCGGCCTCCGCGCTTGTGGATCCTGCTCGGCAGCATCAAGGGCCTCGCCGGCGTCGTCATAGCCGCCGCGCTGCTCGCGTTGGGTGTCGGCATCGCGCGCGCTTGATCGTGGGCCGTGCCCGCTGGGCGTTCATCGCCAACCGCAAGGTCGGCGGCGTGGTGGTCGGCGGCGCGCTGGTCGCCGCGATGATCGGCGGTGCCGCGAGCGCGAGCCTGGCAGACGAGGACGACAGCTCGCAGCCAGCCGAGTCCGCGAGCCCGTCGGATGAGCGCGTCGCCGGAGCCGACCGTCGCCGAGACACCGACGGCGACCGCGTCCGAGACGCCAACTGTGAGCCCGTCGCCGACAGCGCACCGCGACCGCCGAGCCCGCACCGGCTGACCCGCGGTGGTAGCGGCGACGGTGACGGTGACCGACGTGGTTGACGGTGACACGGTCGACGTGAGCACGGGCGAGACGATCCGCGTCATCGGCATCGACACACCGGAGCGCGGCGTCTGCGGCTACTCCGAGGCGACCGCCAACATGGAGGCCCTGGTGCTGGGCAAGTCGGTCACGCTGACCGCGGCGCCGGCGAAGGACGACGTGGATAGGTACGGGCGGCTGCTGCGCTACGTCGACGTGGCCGGTGTGGACGCCGGCCTGGACCAGATCAACAAGGGCTTCGCGATCGCCCGCTACGACTCGCGCGACGGCTACGGGGCGCACCCGCGCGAGCAGCAGTACATCGCCGCGGACCAGGCGGCCGCGGACTTCACGTGCCAGGCCGCGCAGCCAGCGCCCACACAGGCACCGCCGCCGCCGCCCCCGGCCCCGGCTCCGTAGCGCCGGCGGGTTGCCACCCGAACTACGCGGGCGCGTGCCTGCCGATCGTCGCCGACCTGGACTGCGCCGAGGTGCCGAACCCGGTGACCGTCGTCGGTGCCGACCCCTACCGGCTCGACCGGGACAACGACGGGATCGGCTGCGAGGCGGCTTGATCAAGCGGCGACGAGCACACCTGAGGTCATCGTAGATCCTCGTCGCGATTGTTGAGAACTGGAAAATGTTCGACCGTGACGGCACGAACGGCATACCATCGCCAGCGAAGAGAACCCACGGCCAATTCTTCAGCTCAGCTGATAAGCAGCGTCATGGATGTGGAAGTTGGAGCAACAGACAGCATGGTTGGCAACAGTTGGTCATGGACGGAATAAGACTCTTGAACAGGCACTATGAGGTTTGGAACAGTTGGCAAGTGTTGGACGCAGGGGCTGGGCGTTTGCGGACTGATTGGGGACTGAGCAAAAACAATGGCAGCCCCGCCGCTGCTGAAAACAGAAGACGTGCTGAGACCTTTTGCCAAGGGCCGTTCGCGGAGCCTGCTGGGAGTGCACGCGGTCCCCGACACCGCGTGAACGGTAACCGGACAAACCTGCTGGGAGGCACGCCCAATGGAGACGTCGTGAACACGCTGTTAGCGTTACCTGGACCGGCCTCGTGGGCGCGTCCGCATCGCCAACGAGCACGGCTGGGACGTCGACGCGTTGACGCCAGCGTTCGCCCGTGAGCTCGCAGCCGATCTGTTGCACTGCGCGCACGTCGCAGAAGGCGAAGACGCGATGGCTGGCAGACTGCTCGCGCTGATCACCTGGGACCTTGAGCGATCGAGCGTCCAGTTCCTCGATCCCGATGCGGAGCAGAACCGCTGACGAATCCTCGAACTGCCACCCCGGTTCGCACTTCCTGTTGCGCGTCCGGGGGTGGTTCCACGCAGGGCCCGCGTGTTCTACCCCGCGCAGGAGACACCCGGGCGGCCGGATCTGCGTTTTCCACGACCTACGGCACACCGGGGCCGTGCTCGCAGCGGCCACAGGAGCCACGCTCGCCGAGCTGATGGCCCGCCTGGGTCACTCCCGACCCCGGGTGCGGCGCTGCGCTACCAGCAGGCCGCGAAAGACCGGGACCGCGCCATTGCTGACGCCCTGTCGGACATGGCAGACGGCACCGTAACCCCGATCAAAGCCGACAAGCCGAAAACCACGAGCCGGAGGAAGGCCGCAGCGCAATAGCAATCCCCAAATGGCGGCCCCCGCCGCTGCGCGAACAGCAGGCGGGGGCCTGGGCAGATCGCCTTGAGAGGGGGGGACCCACCGTCGTCCGACATCATGCCACCGCACGACGAGCCCGTCACCGAAGACGTCGCCGCTGCGTTCACGCTGCCGTTCGTCGGTCCGATCGGCGAGCACGTACCGTGGTGCGGCCGGTCGGCGTACTGATGCACCGCGCAGCCGACACCGCCGCCGAACGGGAGCGGCCCACCCTTGCGACACGATCTGGCGGGGTCAGGGGTACGTGACCTGGGTGCCGGCTGATCGGGTGCGACCGCTGTCCGGCCGAGGCGCGCTTAGCGGATCCAATTCCTCGATCGTGCATTTGACTAGATCGGGAAGTCCGCTGCCGCACCTCGCCCACGACTGATGCGAGCGGCTGGCCGAGCTTGCTACTGGACGCGGCCAGCAAGCTCGACACGAATCGACCCCACACGTCCGATTACTCAGCGGCGCTTCGCGGTGACCGCCGCCAGGACCGTGAGCGCGGTCGCTGCGAGCGGCTCACCGAGCAGGAGCATCACGAGCGCCAGCCGGCCAGGGTCGGGGTGAGCACGCAGAAGGCAACGGCCACGCACAGCAAGGATGCGCCCGCGGGGCCCGAGCTGCTAGTCGTCGAGCGCCGGCATGTCGGACCAACCGATGGTCATCTCTATCCCCTTGCCGTTGCGGCGCACGATCCATCCGTCGGCCTCGGGGCCGACGTCGGTGGAGCCGCTCGAAGCGGATCGCCGCGGCCCGACAGAACAGCGCCAGTTCCCGGTCGGGCAGGTCGGTTCGCACGGCCGCGAACGGCACGAAGCCTTCCGGGTGCTCGACGACTGCGATCAGCCCCATCACGTCGATCGGCTCGCCGTCCAGGTCGGGGCGGCGCCTCCACGAAGCACTCCATGCGGAGGGCGCCCCAGTTCCACAAGATCGACGCTACGTAGACCGGGTCGGTCACGGCTGCCAACGCTATCGCCTGCCTCATCCAGCGCCGACGCTAGAACCCGAGACAGCTGCCGCGTAGGACAGGTCCGGCCCGGTGACGGACTACCCGCGGAGCGCGGGCTACGGGAACGGGTTGTGGCCTTCGAGACAGGTCGAGGAGACCGGAAACGAGGACCTCGACCCGTGCCCAAGCCGCAACGTCCCCGTAGACCCTGCCCAGCCCGTCGAGTGCTCACGAGGGCGAGTGGATCGCCGGCTTCCTGTACTGGTGGCGCCGCGACGGTGACGGCTGGCGAGCCTTCGTGCGGTACTCGGTGAAGCCAGGGTTCGCTACACCACTTGGCTGGCGCGGCGAGCAAGTGCGCGCAGTCAGCCTTGCGACTGATCGGCCGCCGCGCGCAGCGGCTGCGTCAATGAATGCAGCACCGCCCACGTGACAAT
This sequence comes from uncultured Actinomycetota bacterium, assembly GCA_963757805.1. Taxonomy (GTDB): domain Bacteria; phylum Actinomycetota; class Actinomycetes; order Jiangellales; family Jiangellaceae; genus CAVWSM01. The sequence continues at coordinate 606,562 of CAVWSM010000006.1, forward strand.
GGTGGCGAGCAGCGCCACCGCGCCGGCCGCGAAGGCGGCCCCGACACCGAAGGTCTCCTCGGAGAGCACGCTCTCGGTCGTCGTTGGGAAGGCGTTCCCGGCGACCACGAACGCGGCGATGGTCGCGACGGCGTTGAGGGTGGTCACGATGCCGGTGAGGCCCTCCATGGTGGAGGCGTGCTTGGCGCCACCTCGAGGGCAGGGCAGCGCTTGGTGCCGAAGAACGTCAAGTCCGCGACCGTACACGTCCGTCCCAAAGCGTCGCGACCAGGTCATCTGGACGGGATGATCCTCATCGACGGGATGCAGGGTGGCTCGCAGCGAAGCCGTACTACCGGCTGCTGTTCTGTCACGTTTGTGCTTACCGAGACGCACGAGCGCTGACAGCATCCGAACTGCCAGCTGCTCGTCATCTGCGTTGAAAGGCATGCCTGCCGCATTGTCGGCGACGAGATCGCGCGTACGTGCTCCCACCGCTTCGTTGTGACAGCCGGTTGACCCGCGCAACGCCTCCAGTGGTGGAAGTGCCGATCACCCGGGCATGACCTTTGGCCCGCGGCGGGACGCCACGCCTGGAGAGGTCGAACGTGCTCGGGTGGCGCAGGAATCTCTCCGCCACTATGGGAGAGCCACGCGCCACCCACATCGAGGGAAGGGCTCACCGATGGTTTGGCTCGTGATCGCCCTCCTGCTCGTCGGCTACTTCGTGTCGCTGATCCTCAACCCGTGGGTGACCTTGCTCGAAGTGCCACGGGAAGCCCAAGCAGCTCAGGGCTGGGTGTACGGCCACCTGGCATAGCATCGCCCGAAATGTAAGGGCATGAGGCAGCAGCCTCGCCTCGGCCGACGCATGCACCGCACAAGTAAGTCGCTAGCTCTGCAGCACGGTGGTTGTCGGACGATGGAGAGCCACGCTGTCAGGTGAGAGACAATCCCGGCATGGTAAGCCTCGAAGACCTCTTCAGCGGTGATGACCCGCTCCCGAGCCGTGTCGGCGGCGGCCAGGCAGATGAGCCGATTTGTCTTGCCAGTTTTGCGTGCCGCTGGCAACGAGGATGTTGAGCCCCGCGGCGACCGAGGCCTCGCTGGAAGCGCGACTAAGGCGCCGTCAGAGAGCCGAAGTCGACGAGGTCGTCGAGGGGCGCGGCGCGCACGACGAACTAGCGCAAGTCGATACTCGCGGGTGCCCCGACCTGCGGCAAGATGGACGACACCGCGTCCGACCTGGGAGCTTCCTGCCTGTCGCTACCCGTCGTTGTCCGCTGTTTCTCGTTGTTCTGCGGACTGTCTGCGGACTGAACCAAGATCACAAACTGGCGGCCCCCGCCGCTGAAGGGGATCAGCTGGCGGGGCATGGGCAGATCGCCTTCAGAGGAGGGGATCCACCGTCGCCCGCCATCGTCCCACCGCACAAACGACGCGACCAGCGCGTATCGAGGAGACTCACTGCCGGTCGCTGGCTGTCGAGCGCAATCCATCTCTTGCTGGGACACGTATACGGAGTGGCCGGGCGTTTCGGAAGGGAAGGAGATGGCCATGAACCTGCGTACTGACGCCGGGCGGATCGGTGTCCTTCTCACGACGGGGGCGGCGTCGCTCACCGTGTTCGCTGTGACGGCGGCGCCCGCTAGCGCGTCCGGGCTCTTTGACGGCGGCATGCTTCGGGTCCACCCCGGAGCGCGCGATCGAGAAGCGATCGACGACGACGAGAATTCCGCCTCTGGCGAGGGCCTGTTCAACGGTGGCTAAGAGCGCGAACGCAAGTGTCGGGCGCAGGTGGGGCTCAGGGCTCAAAGCGCAACAGGCCGTCGAGCAGCGCCAGACCAAGCGGCGTGCATTGCGACGGGTCATCGGCGGATTCTGCCCGGGCCGCTTGCTCCTTGAGGGTCGCGCTGATGGCTTCCTGCGGAAAGCCGTAGCGCATGCACAGGTCCTCCAGTGCGTCGATCTCGTCGAACACCACATCGCCTGCCGCGACACGCTGATTGCGGCGTGGATCCAACGTGTAGGCGGCCAGAAGGCGGCGCGGTGGAGTTCTGCGACGTTGACGGCAAGCTGCTCCGGCGTGACTGTGGTCTGCACGCGCGTCACGCTGGTGATGTAGTCGTAGTTGCGTCGGAACTCTGCGCTTTGGCGTTGTCTTGCCTACCGGCTCGCGACATGGTTGAACAACGCCTCCCCCAAGTCCCCCAGGGCTGAGATTAGCCGTCGGAGGGGTAGCGCCGAGGCCTGTTTCGGATATGGTCGTTGGTGTAGTGCGCAATGACTTTCAGCCAAACGAATGCTGGCCAACGTCCGTCTGGATACGGGACAGTCATCTGGCCTCAGATTGGCTCTCTCGTCTAGCCTCCCCGCCATGACGCGTCACTGGTACTTCGACGAGGAACTGAGCCAGCTCCGAGCCGAGTTGGTGCGCACCTACCACGAGTGGGAGGCCATCCGACCGCAGCTCGATGTCGTCACGGAAGATACCGCTCACCCCCGAGCAGCGGGATGCGCTGATGACTGCCATGAGCGCCGAACGGGCCTACCTCGCCCGAATGACCGCGCTGCGCGACCGTCAGATCAACCCTCCGTTCCGCGAACGCTAGCCCGCAGGCAGATCCAGGGCGCAACCGGACCACGATCGAACAGAAGGAACCGGCCCGCCCTGCCGATAAGTACGGCAAGGAAGGGCGCACGAGGGAGGCGGCGGGTTGGCATGGCTGCGGATCCGTCGCAGGCGATGGTCTGCATGCGTTGCGGACGCGCGGAGCCTGAGCTACCCGCGGAGTGGGAAGCCATCAACCATGGTCGGGCGGTCATCGTGAGGACTGCCTGACCATCGAACTGACGATCGTCGAGTTCTACGACTGGAACCCGCAGCGGGGACCTCGACCAGTGCCTAACACCAAAGTCACATGTCGACGCTGCCCGCACTGTTGGTGGGCGCAGCAGGGTTCGAACCAGCGACCCCTCGCTTGTAAGGCGAGTGCTCTTCCACTGAGCTATGCGCCCCGGATTGCGACGAGCCAGCGTACCCGCTGAGCGCTCCCGCGCCGCATCAGCCAGGTCCGGCCACGGGCGTCGGGACGGCCGCAGCCGCCGGAGTCTCGGGCCTGCGGCGGCGGCGGCCTGTGATCTAGATAACACCCGTGGGAGCGCTCACGCCAAATCCGCACCTTGTGAACCTTGTTGGCCGGATCGTCCAAAGAGTCGGTCAAGCGCCGCCGATACCTCCGCGGCGAGTGCGGGATCGCCCGAGTGCGCGTCGTTGGCCGCGGCCCACGTACGGCCACAGCCGCGGCAGGTGACCTCACCGAGCCGGGCCACGAGGTCGACCGACCCGCACTCGGGGCACCGGTCGAGACCTTCCTGCCACGCCGGGCTCGTCTGACAGTCGGGGCAGACCAGCACCTGCTGTCCAGTGGCTACGCCTCGTCGCCACGGGCTAGCCCCCTTGCGTGGATCCACCTGCCGCGCGCCGCAGCGAAAGCAGGCCATCTCGCCCCTCCGGTCAGACCGCCAGCTCGTCGAGCACCTGTCGATATTCGGCAAGATCACGCGCGTCAGGTATCGCGTTGACGACGCTCCACCGGATCAAGCCCTGCGTGTCGATGACGAACGTGCCGCGGACCGCGCAGCCCCGCTGCTCGTCGAAGACGCCGTACGCCTGCGCTACTGCCCCATGCGGCCAGAAATCGGAGAGCAGCGGGAAGTCCAACCGCTCCTGGTCGCCGAAGACGCGCAAGGAGAACATGCGTGTCGCAGGACACCACGAGCATCTGCACGTCGTCGTTCTGGAACGTCGGCAGCGCGTCACGAATCGCGCACAGCTCGCTGGTGCAGACGCGGGTGAACGCCCATGGGTAGAACACGAGCACGACCGTCTTGTCACCGCGGTACGACGACAGCCGCGTGCGCACGCCGTGCTGGTCCGGCAGGTCGAAGTCGGGCGCCACGGACCCGACCGGGATCGCCTCACCAACGACCGGTGCGCTCACCGCTTTCCCGACCGGGCGGCCTTTGGCGTCACGAGCTTGGTGCCGGACCAGTCGGGGGCCGCGGTCGCACTTGTGGTGGTCGCGAGACCCGCCGTGGGTGCGGCGTCGGCTATATCGGCCGGATCGACATAGCCGGAGCGCCCGACCTTCGGCGTGAACAAGAGGATCGCGCCGCCGTCGGCGAGATCGGTCTTGGCAGCGATGAGGGCATCGACGAGGTCGCCGTCCTCATCTCGCCACCAGAGGATGACCGCGTCAACGACGTCCCCGTACTCCTCGTCGACCAACTCATGGCCGGTGACGTCCTCGATCGCCGCGCGCAGCGCGTCGTCGCAGTCCTCGTCCCAGCCGAGCTCCTGGACCACTTGGCCCGACTCAAACCCGAGTCGGCTCGCCGGTCCGCCCTGCCCCGCGTCACCCGCGGACTGGCCCACCCGTGAACTCCCGTCGTCAATCCCGCCGGCCCTCGCCGGGGGTTGTGCCGGACAGTCCATCCAAGTCGAGGCCCGCGCGCAAGTGGCACGCCCGTTTCGTGACCACGTACCGACCTGGACCAGTCGCGTGTCGACCCGTCAAATTGGCGGTATCAGCGCGCTTCGGGGTGCTCGACCTGAGCGTCCGGGCCTGGGAAGACGAGCCCCTCGTGCCCATCGTCGAACCGCACTAGATAGGGCGGCTGACCCTCCGAGCCGCGCACCTCGATGATCTCTCCCCGCTGGTCAGGTATCCCGACCTTGCCGCCGTGAACGTGCAGCTTGTCACCGATCTGCGCTTGCATGGCCACCTCCGCCGACAGTGCCCGCTTCAAGCCCAGCCTGCCGCGAGTTGCCTGCAGATTCCACCCCTGGGGGCGACGATTCAAGGAATCAGGGGTGCCAGATGACGTCGTCCCCCGAACAGGCGAGGATAGACCTCAACCGAACAGCACGAACGGCGCCCACGAGGCGCCTGATGGAGGACGGCCGTGGTCGCAGAGCGCCCCCCGATCATCAGCAACGGGCTGCCGAGCCAGCTGCCGGACATCGACCCTGACGAGACGCGGGAGTGGCTCGAGTCCCTCGACGCGGTGGTTGACGAGCGCGGCCGTACCCGCGCGCGCTACCTGATGCTCGCCCTCCTGCAGCATGCTCGCGAGCGGCAGGTCGGCGTGCCGAGCCTGATCGGCACCGACTACATCAACACGATCCCGCCCGAGGCGGAGCCGTGGTTCCCCGGCGACGAGGACCTCGAGCGCACGATCCGGCGCGCGATCCGGTGGAACGCCGCGATCATGGTCCACCGCGCGCAGCGTCCCGGGCATCGGCGTGGGTGGTCACATCTCCACGTACGCGTCCAGTGCCACGCTGTACGAGGTCGGCTTCAACCACTTCTTCCGCGGCAAGGACCACCCGGGCGGCGGCGACCAGATCTACTACCAGGGGCACGCCTCGCCGGGCATGTACGCGCGGGCCTTCCTCGAGGGGCGACTCGACGAGCAGCGGCTCGACGGGTTCCGCCAGGAGCTCTCGCACGCCGGCTTCGGCGGCGGGCTGCCGTCCTACCCGCACCCCCGGTTGATGCCCGACTTCTGGGAGTTCCCGACCGTCTCGATGGGCCTCGGCCCGCTCAACGCGATCTACCAGGCTCGGTTCAACCGCTACCTGCACGACCGTGGCCTCAAGGACACCAGTCAGCAGCGCGTGTGGGCGTTCCTCGGTGACGGCGAGATGGACGAGCCCGAGTCGATCGGCGCGCTGTCACTGGCCGCGCGTGAGGAGCTCGACAACCTCACGTTCGTCATCAACTGCAACCTGCAGCGACTCGACGGCCCGGTCCGCGGCAACGGCAAGATCATCCAAGAGCTGGAGGCCATCTTCCGCGGTGCGGGGTGGAACGTCATCAAGGTGATCTGGGGCCGCGAGTGGGACCCGCTGCTCGCCGCCGACACCGACGGCGCGCTTGTCAACCTGATGAACGTCACCCGCGACGGCGACTACCAGACCTACAAGGCCGAGAACGGCGCCTACGTACGGGAGCACTTCTTCGGCCGCGATCCCGCGCACGCGCAAGATGGTCGAGCACATGTCCGACGACGAGATCTGGGGACTCAAGCGCGGCGGGCACGACTACCGCAAGATGTACGCCGCCTACAAGGCTGCGACCGAGCACACCGGCCAGCCCACGGTCATCCTGGCCAAGACCATCAAGGGCTACACGCTGGGCAGCCACTTCGAGGGCCGCAACGCGACGCACCAGATGAAGAAGCTCACGCTCGACGACCTCAAGGGCTTCCGCGACACGCTGCGCATCCCGATCGACGACGACCACCTCGACGCCAAGATGCCGGCCTACTACCACCCGGGCAAGGACTCCGACGAGGTGCAGTACCTGCTGGAGACCCGGCGCAAGCTCGGCGGTGGGTTGCCCGAGCGTCGCGTGCTGGCCTCCGGGTTGCAGTTGCCCGGCGATGAGGCGTACGCCATCTCGAAGCGCGGCTCGGGCAAGCAGTCGGTGGCGACGACGATGGCGTTCGTCCGCCTGCTGAAGGACCTGCTCAAGGACAAGGAGCTCGGCTGGCGCATCGTGCCGATCATCCCCGACGAGGCGCGGACCTTCGGCATGGACGCGATGTTCCCGACGCAGAAGATCTACTCGCCGCACGGCCAGCAGTACACGTCGGTCGACCGCGAGCTGTTCCTGTCCTACAAGGAAGACACCAAGGGTCAGATCCTGCACGAGGGCATCAACGAGGCCGGCTCGACCGCGTCGTTCACCGCCGTCGGATCGTCATACGCGACGCACGGCATCCCGATGATCCCCGTCTACATCTTCTACTCGATGTTCGGGTTCCAGCGCACCGGCGACGGGCTCTGGGCGGCCGCCGACCAGATGGCGCGCGGGTTCGTGCTCGGCGCCACCGCCGGCCGCACCACGCTCAACGGCGAAGGCCTGCAGCACGAGGACGGCCACTCCGTCCTGCTCGCGTCGACCAACCCTGCGGCGGTGCACTACGACCCATCATGGGCCTTCGAGATCGGGCATATCGTGCGCGACGGGCTGCGGAGGATGTACGGGGACGAGGCCGAGAACGTCTTCTACTACCTGACGGTCTACAACGAGCCGTACGTGCAGGTGCCCGAGCCGGAGGGGCTTGACGTCGAGGGGCTGCTCAAGGGGCTGTACCTGTACAAGTCGATGGAGGTGGCGCCCGGCGACCGGGTGCCGCACGCGCAGATCCTGGCGTCCGGGCCGGCGATGAACTGGGCGCTCGAGGCGCAGCACCGGTTGGCCGACGAGTGGCACGTTGCGGCCGACGTCTGGTCCGCGACGTCGTGGAACGAGCTGCGCCGCGAGGCGCTCGCCGTCGACGAGTGGAACCTCTTGCACCCGGGCGAGGAGCCGCGCACCCCGTACGTCACGCAGCGGCTCGCCGAGGCGCCCGGCCCCGTCGTCGCCGTGTCCGATTTCATGCGGGCGGTGCAGGACCAGATCGCGCCGTACGTGCCGCAGGAGTTCGCCTCCCTCGGCACCGACGGCTTCGGGTTGTCGGACACGCGGGCGGCGCTCCGCCGGCACTTCAAGATCGACGCCCAGTCGATCGTCATCTCGGTGCTGACCCAGCTCGCCAAGCGCGGCGAGGTGTCGTGGGACATCGTCCGCAAGGCGCACGAGGTCTACCGGCTCGACGACGTCAACGCCACCACCGCTGAGGAGGCTGGCGGCGAGACCTGAGGTTGGCGCCGGGTCGATCACGTTCACGTGGTCGATCGGGTCCGTGCTAGGTATGCAGGCCTAGCACGGACCAGGTGCGCCTCGCACAGACCAACAGCGAGCCAGGCTCGATGCGGTCGGCCCCAGGCACCGGATCAGATGTGCGGAAGGATTTCCACCCGCTTGCCATACAGGGGGATCTCGGGCGCGTCTTGTGTCAAAACCCGGCGCGCCGCGCTCGGGGAGATCCCATCTTCGATAGCGATGCGAGCCAGCGCACCCGCGACCTGTGGTGCCGCAAACGACGTCCCGGTCCACAAAGCCCAGGCGTTCCTGCCGAACGTGTCCGGATCGGGGTCGAAGGCGGGCGACTCCTTGCCGGGGACGTAAGTCGACCGGACGCCTTCACCGATCGTGGAGACATCCACCCACGCGCCGCGACTCGACCAACTCGCCGGAAGCAGCCCCTGGGTCACAGCTGCGACCGCGATCACGCTGGGAAACGCGGCCGGATAGCACGGTCTGTCGCGGCCGTAGTTCCCGGCCGCGGCGACGACCAAGACCTCGCGGTCACTTGCCGCCTGCATCTCCTCGACGATCTCGAGCGCGACGCCGAAGGCAACCGGACGCTCGTCATCGGCGGTCTCTGTGCCGAGCGAAAGGCTGAGGATGGTGTGCTGGCCCGCGGCAATCCCCTGCTGTGCCTCGGTCACGATAGCTTCGGCGACCGCAACCTCGTCGGCGAAGCCGTCGCTCTCGACGACGGACCTCACGACGATCTCCGCGTCGGGCGCGATCTGCTGGACGATGCCGGCACAGAACGTGCCATGGCCCGCGGCCAGGTCGAGGTAGCCCACGGGCGGCGCAGCATCCAAGAGTTCTCCGTTGTCGCCGCTCACCAGATCGTTGATCCAGCCGTCCGTGCGATCACCCATGACACCGGTGTCGATCAGAACCACCCGAACCGGAGATCGCTTGCGTCGCCGGGTCTTCTCCGGCAAGGGCCACACCGGAGCCCTTCCAGATGTCTCCTCGGGACCAGCCAGGCACTTGGTGAGGGCGCCAAGCGGAGTCACATAGTTCGCCGAGATGGCAATTCCCCGAGTGCGCAGGTTCGACGCAACCTGAGCAAGTTCGTCGCGTGCACCTGCGGAGCCGGTCAACCTGTAGACCCGGCCATCTAGGGGACCCTCGATGGCGACGGGTTGCAGCTGGTACATATCGAGGATCCCGCTGATCTGCGGCAGCGACTCCCGCCGGATGAGCAGCTCCGCGTCACGGGCGAGTGTTGTGCCACCATCCCTGCTGGGGATCTCGCCGAAACGTATGTCGAGTCCGCGCGCCTCACGACCGTCCTGCACAAACGCGAGCAGGCGCTCACCAAAGGAAGCGTCGGCCTGTCCCGCGAGGAACCCGAGGACCTGACGCTGCACGCGTCTGAGATCCTCCAGTCGTCGCGCCGCGTTTCGGGGGTCGGGCTGCCCGAACACACGTGGCTGATCAGGCATTGTGCTGCCTCCTCGGATCAGTTGTGGCTAATGTCGGCGAACAGGACGAACGATGGCGCTTCGATGAACCAAGATTCGACAACTAACCTTCTGATACGTGCGCGGGCAGCCTATCGGTATGTGGTCGAGGATCCCGAGGGTTCTCGTCGCCAGATCGAGGACCTCGTCACTGAAGCGAGGCAAGCCGGGGAGCCCGAGGCCCTCTGCCTCGCGCTCCGCGCATACGGCTGGTCCGAGCGCTACCGGCTTGCGCACCGGAGCGCCAAGGCCACCCTCGACGAAGCGGTTCGTCTCGCTCGCCGCCACCGACTTCACGAAACGCTCGGGCAGCTGCTCATCACCCGGGGCGCCGTGAACCTCGAGCTCGGCCGGACGCAAGCCGCAGAGCGGGACTATAAGCAGGCTGAGCATCTGGTTCCAGAGTGGGCACAGTCTGAGCTGATCCAGCAGCGTGCCACCTTGCTGGCCAACGCCGGCCGGCTGGTGGAGGCAGGGCAGCTATACGAGCATGTACTCCAGGATCCGCACGTGAGCCCCGAGGTGCGCTTCCATTCGGGCAACAACCTCGCCATGACGTTGGCCTGGCGTGGCCGCTTCGACGAGGCTCTGGCCGCGATCGGGCCGGCCATCTCGGTCGCGCGAACGATTGGGCCCAACCTCGTGGCCCGCGGGTCGGAGACGCGTGCGTGGATCACCGTCCAGGCCGGCCTGGTAACCGAAGGGATCCGCCAGTTCGACGAGGCGGTGCACGCATACGAGAGCGCCAACCTGCAGCCGGGCGAGTTGTACGCCGAGTACACCGACGCACTCACTGATCTCAGGTTGCTTCCGGAAGCTCGGCGAGCCGCGCAGCAGGCGGTCGACAACCTTGCCCCGCAAGGAGCCGGCCTGATGGCCGCTGAGGCGACGCTTCGAGTCGCGCAGCTGGCCCTACTCTCCGGCGACTTCGGCCCGGCCATCGACGCCGCCAGGTCGGCGACTGAGCAGTTCCAGGGGCAACGTCGGTCATCGTGGGCTGCTCGAGCAGCGCTCATTGCAGTGCAGGCACGCTTGGCACTTGGCGACGCGCAAAGCACGGACTACGCCAGTGCCATCCGGTCAGCGACGTCGCTTGCACGGGCAGGCATGCGGTCCCACGCGGTCGATGCCTACCTGACCGCAGGTCGGGTGGCCAAGGCGCTCGGCAAGGCGATCCCCGCAGTCCGTTGCTGGACCCGCGCGTACGACCTTAGCGCGGGCCTGCCCTTCCTCATCCGGCTCAAGGGAATGGTCGCCGGCGCGCTCGCCGCAGAGCAACGAGGGCAGCCAGACCGGGTGCGGTCGATGACCGAAGCGGCGATCGAAGACCTCGCCAAGCATCGCGCGGCGCTTCCGTCGACCGAGCTCCGGTCACTCGCCAGCGGGCACGGAGAAGAGCTCGGACGGCTTGGGCTTGCTGCGCGTGTCGAGAAGCAGCCGGCTTCACGGGTACTCAACTGGATGGAACTCACTAGGGCCGCCGCGCTTTCGATCGTTGAAGACCCGCACACCGAAGACATCGAGGACGAGATCGGCGAGCTCCGCGCCATCTACGCGGAGCTGGTGGCCGCTCGCCAGGAGACAGGGACCGAACCGCCGGAACTGCGGCACCGCCAGACCAGGGTCGAACAGCGGATTAGAGCCGCTACCTGGCGCAAGAGTGTGTCGGGTGCACACGCGACGGCTGCGCTATCCACACCGAAGCTCCGTCAAGCCCTGCGTGGACGCACGCTCGTCGAGTTCGACCTGCTCGGCGACTCACTCGTCGCCGCCGTCCTCGAGCCTCGACGCACGCGCATCGTGCACCTCGGAGAGCTCGACACCGTGCAGCAGGACGTTGAGTCGCTGCTCTTCAACTTGCGGTTCCTCTCGGCGAGAGCTGAGTCGCCAGCCGCCAGCGGCATGCATCAGACGGCACGAATCTTGCTGGATCGGCTCCGCACGGCATTACTTGATCCGCTCAGCCTCGCCCCAGGCACCGAGCTCGTCGTCGTACCGGTGAGCAAGCTGCACGCCCTGCCATGGGCAGCCCTCCACGACGGACCGGTTGCGGTGTCTGCGTCCGGTTCCATGTGGGCACGCAGCAGCGCCACCAAGTCAGCAGCCGGCCTGGTTGTTCTTGTTGCAGGCCCTGAACTTCCGGGCGCCGAGCAGGAAGTCGCAACGCTGGCCGAGCTGCACGCCGACCCGATCCTCCTCCGCTCCGGCCATGGCACGATGGCCGCCGTCGCCGAGGCTTTCGACGATGCGACCCTCGCTCACATCGCCTGCCACTGCTTCATTCGCGGTGACAACCCGACGTTCTCATCGCTGCTGCTAAGCGACGGCTACCTGACCGTCCACGAGCTTGACCTACGCAGCGACGTGCCCCACCGGGTGATTCTCGCGGCTTGCGAATCGGGTCAGGACGTGTCGTACGAGGGCAACGAGCTGTTGGGGTTTGTCAGCACACTCATGGCTAGGGGGGCGGCCGGAGTGGTCGCCAGCGCAGTTCTCGTTCCCGACGAAGATCTGCTGCCGCTCATGACCGCGCTGCACAAGAGGATCATTGATGGTCAGACACTGACGCAGGCACTCCACGGCGCGCGGGCCACCCTCGACCCCAGCGACCCCAAGCAGTTCGTCGCTTGGTGCGCCTTCAACGCGTACGGCGCAGCATAGCGTCGCGCTGCCCGACGAGCGCTGTCGCAGGGACCCGCGCGCCACCCGACTCGAGCTGCTGGCGGAGGGCGCCCAACCGCCAGGCGTTTGGGTAGGCGGTGGCAAACGACGGGCCGAGCACGAGCCATGAGGCGGCGTACAGCGTCAGCGACCCGTGATGGATGGACAGAGCCGCGACGAAGAGCATGGTCAGCGTGATGAGCGCGAGGCGACGCAGCGTCGCGGAGATGACTGCTTGGTCGGCGAGCCGCGCGAGCACATCAGGCGAGACCGTCGCCGGGAGGGGTTCGACCAGAGCGTCGGAGATGCGCTGCAGGCCGATGCTGGCAAGCAGCACGCCGGCGACCAGCCAAATGTCGTTCGTGGGCGCGGAAAGTGACACGCCCGAGGCGAGCACGACGATGGATACGAGGGCGGACGCCACCAAGCAAAGCGCGCCCACCCCACGCAGATGAGACACGCCGCCGGTACGTGACGCAGAGACAGAGACCGAAGCCATGGGTGCGAGGGTAGGAAGCCTCCGCCTCGATCTCAGAGGGCCCGTACGCGGCTCTGACGCGGCAGCGGCCGGCCCTGATGATTCCTTGACGTTTCCTTGACGATCGCCGCCGACTGAGTTCTGTCGGAGCCGCCGGGCATCATCAGTGGCACCCCTCCATCACCCGGGAGCTGCTCATGATCGGTCGACTGTCTGGCGTCGTTCTCGACACACCAGATCCCAATGGGCTGGCCGCCTTCTACTCAGAACTGCTCGGCAAGCGGATCACCCGGGTGGAGGACGACTGGGTCACCATCGGTGACCGGGATTCGGGAGCGCTCAGCTTCCAGCTCGCACCCGACCATCAGCCGCCACGGTGGCCCGACCCTGCATATCCGCAGCAGTTTCATCTCGATGTGCTCGTCGATGACATCGAGGCGGCGGAGCCCAAGGCGTTGGCGTTGGGGGCGCGCCTGCTGCGAAAGGCCGACGACGAGGAGTTCCGGGTCTACGCCGACCCGTCGGGCCACCCGTTCTGCCTCTGCTGGGACTAGGGCCGCTTGCGTCGGGTCCAGGTCAGCAGCTCGTCCAGCGCCCAGGTATCGATGATCCGCTCGGGAGGTACGCCGCAGTCGACCGCGCGCTCGGTCCCGTACGGCTGCCAGTCGAGCTGGCCGGGCGCGTGGGCGTCTGTATCGATGGAGAAGAGGCAACCCGTCTCGACCGCCTGACGCAGCAACCGGCGCGGCGGATCCAGACGCTCCGGCCGGGAGTTGATCTCGACCGCGACCCCGAACTGCCGGCACGCCTCGAAGACGATCTCGGCGTCGAACTCCGACTCGGGGCGCCTCCCCCGCTCCCCCATGATCAGCCGGCCGGTGCAGTGGCCCAGGATGTCGGTGTACGGGTTGGCTATGGCTCGCACCATGCGCTCCGTCATGACGTCGGACGGCGAGCGCAGCTTGGAGTGCACGCTGGCAACGACGACGTCGAGCTCGCCGAGCAGCTCGTCGGTCTGGTCGAGCGTGCCGTCCTCGTTGATGTCGACCTCAATTCCGGTGAGGATCCGAAACGGCACCATCTCGTCGTTGAGCTTGCTCACGATGTCGAGCTGTTGGCGCAGTCGCTCGGCGGTCAGGCCATTGGCAACGGTGAGCCGCGGCGAGTGGTCGGTGAGCGCGAAGTAGCTCATGTCCGAGCTCGCGCGCCGCCCGCGCCATCTGCTCGATGGGTGCATGGCCGTCAGACCAGTCGGAGTGGACGTGCAGGTCGCCACGGAGCAACGCTCGGAGCTCAGCACCACCGGTGGCAACCGGCTCGTCGAGTGTTGCCTCGAGCTCCTGCAGGTAGGTCGGAGTCTTCCCGCTGACCGCCTCGACGACGATCGCGGCAGTCTTCTCGCCGACGCCCGGCAGATCCCGGAGCGTTCCGTTGCGCACCCGCTCGGCTAACTCGTCCGCGGGCACCCGCGCAAGCGTTTCTGCCGCCCTGCGATACGCACGGACCCTGTAGGTCGGCTGATGCTGCCGCTCCAGCAGGTACGCGATCCGGCGCAGCGCCTCGACGGGGTCCACGACGCCTCACCGTAGCCAACTCTCCAACGGATCATGAGACATCGTCGGTGCGGCTACACCGGAGATGTCTCATGATCGGCGGGCTGCCGGCACGCACTAGGTGCTCGGCATGCACTCCTGCACGCGGGGTGGCTCGACCCGGTCGGCGATCTTGTGCAGGACGGAGGCGGCGCTCAGGCGCGTGCGAGCGAGCCGAACCGGCCGAGGGGCGGGGGTGTCGGGGATGACTGGCGCGTCCGGCAGAGCAGACTGCGCGTCATCGCGCGTACGACGCACCGCGAGGATGAAGGCGATGGGTTCCATGACGTTGACTCCTAGATCGGCGCGGGCCCAGTGGAGGCGCGCACCACAAGCTGGGTAGGAAGGACGATCTGCCGGTCGGCGATCTCCTCAGGTGTGTCGAGAAGCAGACCGGCGGCGAGTCGACCCTTGTCGACGATCGGCTGCCGGACGGTCGTGAGCCGCTCAGTTGCGGCTGCCTCGATGTCGTCGAAACCGACGACCGAGACGTCGACACCTGGGCGCAGGCCGCGCGTCTCCAGCGCGTCGAGCACTCCGAGTGCCAAGAGATCTGTCACCGCGGCGATGGCGGTCGGGCGAGGAGCGCGATCCAACACGTACGCCGCTGCGGACGCCCCAGCCGCGCGGTTGTTGCCCGTGGCGTTCACCTTCTGTACGTCAGACCACGGAACCCCGACCTCGGCGAACGCGTCGCGAAAGCCGCGGAACCGCTCGCGTGGGATGTAGTAGGGCACCTCCTCCGGCTCCACGGAGACGAGGCCCTCGCCCATGCCGCGGCTCAAGTAGTCGGAGATGACTGCGATGCGGCGGTGCCCGAGCTGCGTGAGGTGCTGTCCGGCCGCGTAGGTGGCCGCCGCCTCGTCGATGCCGACGTACATCGCGTTGGGGTCGACCTCGGTCCGCTGCTCGGCGAACACGATCGGTAGACCCCGCTCCTGCACCGCGTCCAGTGACTCGTGCCAATCGGGCACGCAGTAGGCGCAGAACCCGTCTACGACGGCGTTCTTGACCGTGGCCACGGCTGCATCGCTCTCGGTGTCCAGCGGGATCAGCAAGATGCCGGTGCCCTTGCGCTCTGCGGCGTGGGCCAGCCCGTGCAACCACTGGATCGCGTACGGGTCCGTCAGCGCGTACGACAGCGACACGGTCATGAGCACACCGATCGTCCCGACGTGCCCTCCTCGCAGCGACCGGGCGGCGATGTTGGGACCCGAGTATCCGAGCGACCGAGCCGCCTCCATGATCCGTTCCCGCAGGTCCGGGGACAGCTGGTCGGGGCGGCTGTAGGCGTTGGAAACGGTGCTGCGGGAGACGCCCACCGCGTCGGCCACCGTCTGCATCGTGGGCACCGTAATTCCCTTCTGCATCGATCTAGTATCTCAATCGATACAGTACGCCGATCTCCGCATCCCGCAACCCCCAATTGCCTCAGATCCACACCTCTGAATGTCGCCCTCAGGGCAGTCAGCGATACGCCGCCACAGAAACAACGACGCCGGGCCACTCGCCGTGAGCCACGGCCAGCGCCGGCACCTCGGCCGCCGCAAACCGGGCGACCAGGGGGTCGGGTTCCGCCGTAGGGACGAAGGCATGGACGCCCACGGGCGCACCGGCCAGGGACCACTCCGGCGCAAGATCGGCAGCGAGCCGCATCCTTCGTCGGGCGTACTCGCGACGAGCCTCGCGAAGGTGTCGGTCGAGTGCGCCCGACGCGATCAGCTCGCTGACCGTCAGTTGCGTGAGCACCGAGCCTCCGAGGTCCGTCTGGAGGCGCACCGCGCGCAATCGATCGGCAACAGGGGCAGGCGCGACAATCCACCCAATGCGGACGCCGGGCGCCAGCAATTTCGAGAGCGAGTCGACGTGGATGACGATGTCCGGGGCAAGCGCCTGGACCGATGCAGGAACCACGCCAGGCTCGGCGAGATGTGAGTCGTAGTCGTCCTCGATCAGCCACCGACCTCGCTCCCGGCAGTCGTCCACCAAGCGACGACGCCGCTCTGCCGGCATCAATACGCCGGTCGGATATTGGTGGCTGGGCGTGGACAGCACCGCACCGGCGTCGTCGGGGATGAGCTCCGGGACCAGGCCGTGCTCGTCGATCGGCACCCGGCGGCAAGTGACCGTCTGACTCAAGACGTACGCCGCGCCAGTCGAACCAGGATCTTCGACAGCCCAAACCGACTGGCCGAGTGCCTGCGCAAGCAGCACGAGAGACTGCGACACACCCGTCGTCACGTGGATCTGGTCCGGCTCGGCCGCGACACCGCGCGTGCGGCCGAGCCACTCGGCCAGGACGGCGCGCAACCGGGGATGACCGCTCGGATCCGGGTATCCCAGATCGCGGTCGCTGAGCCGCTGCAACGCCGCCCGTGTTGCCGCGGCCCAGGCGCGGTGCGGAAAGAGCTTGGGATCCGGTACGCCCGGCGAAGGCGGCGGCGCAGTCGACCGTACGGCGTCCAGTGCCGGCGGGCCACCGGCTGGCCGGGGCAGCACGACGGGGCGGCGGCGCGGGTGCAACGGAGGAAACCCTCGGCGGCGAGCCCAGTGTAGACGCTGTCGACAAGCCCGCGGGACATGCCCAGCGCGCCAGCCAACGACCGCGCACCCGGCAACGACGACGCGGGCGGGAGGGCGCGAGTGTGAACGGCTTCAATGATGCGGGCGCGCAGCCAGATCCCCTTGCCGGTGGCCGGCGGGACACCCCAGCCGGCCGTGAGCTCGCGCACCGCCTCGTCGGTCACTGGCCTAGTGAAGCAGGTCTCAACTGGCTCTGTGAATAGGCCAGACTCGGCAGCACCGTGGGGCCGTGACCAGCTCTCCAGACCTCCACCCTGAGCCCGACGACAGCGGGCGCCATCGCCTGCACCATCGGCATGTCGCTTGTGGGCGCGTCGGTCGCGATGGCGCCGGTGCTCGCCGACTACCCAGTGCTCGCCGGGCAGGCTTGGCGCTACCTGCTTGCCGGCCTGGTCCTGGTGCCACTGCTTGCTCGCCACCGCCGCCCGATGCCGCGGCTCCCGATCGCCGATATTGCACGGCTCGTCCTCATCGCAGCGACCGGCCTCGCCGGATTCAACTGGTGCCTGATCGAGGGCGCTCGCCGCGCCGACCCGGCCCTCCTCGGGGCGGTCATCGGGTCCGTTCCGCTGATCTTGGCGATCACCGGCGCGCGCACCGCTGGCCGGCGGGTCGAGCTCCGCGCCGTCGTCGCCGGGGCGGTCGTCGCCAGCGGGATCGTGTTCGTCCACGGAGCGACAGGCACGCCGCGGCCGCGATCCCGTACGCGATCGGGCTTGTCGTTTGTGAGGTCGCCTTCACCCTGCTCGCCGTACCCCTGCTGCGGCGCATCTCGCCCCTGCAGCTGACGGCGGCCGTATGCCTCGCCGCGGTTCCGCTCCTCGCCGCGCTGGCGGCACTGCAGCCGGGGGCTGACCTGCAGGTTCCGACTGACCAGCAGAGCTGCTGGCGCTCGGCTACATGGCCGTGCTCACGACGGCCGTCGCATTTTTGCTGTGGTACCGCGGCGTGGCGATTCTCGGCGCCGACCGAGCCGGTCTGTTCTGTGGCGTGATGCCAGTGGCGGGTGTGGTCGCCGGCCTGGCAATCGGCACGACGACGGCCTCGTTGTTGACGCTGGCCGGAGTGACGATGTGCGCCACGGGCATTGCATTCGGCCTGCAGCGCTGAGGGCGCGAAGCCGTACGCTCTCACCCATGTCCACGGCTGCCGCCTCCGCCCCACACAGGGACGTCACGGTCCGCAAGCTCGAGCGGGCAACCGGTCAGCTTGCGTCTGCCGCGCTGAGCCCGGATGGATGAGACGCTGCCGTGGTTCCGCGCGATGCGGGCCGACGAGCGGTCCTGGATCGGTCTAGTGGCGCAGGCCGGCATTGCCGCGTTCGTTAGCTGGTTCCGCTCCCCCGACGACCATCCGAAAGTCACAGCCGACGTCTTCGGCACCGCGCCGCGCGAGCTGACCCGGGCCATCACGCTTCAGCAGACCGTAGAAATGGTGCGCGTGACGATCGTCGTGGCCGAGGAGCGCATCGACGAGATCGTGGAGCCCGACGAGGCGCCAGTCGTACGCGAAGGACTGCTTCGCTACTCGCGAGAGGTCGCCTTCGCCGCCGCCGAGATCTATGCGCGCGCCGCGGAGGCCCGCGGTGCCTGGGATGCCCGCCTCGAGGCACTGGTCGTCGACGCCTTGCTGCGCGGCGACGCCGACGAGTCGATCCGCTCGCGAGCAGCCGCGCTCGGCTGGGACGCGGCCGGCCACGTGAGCGTCGTCGTCGGTACGGCCCCCGCGGGCGCCGCGCCCGAGGCCGTGGTGGATGCCGTACGACGGGCCGCGCGGCACGCCAAGCTCGACGTCCTCGCCGGGGTCCAAGGCGACCGGCTCGTCGCGGTGCTCGGCAACGCACCCGATCCGCTCGCCGCCGCGCACGCCGTAGTCGGGCAGTTCGGGCCTGGGCCGGTCGTGGCCGGCCCTGTCGTGGCCGACCTCGCGGCGGCCAGCGCGTCGGCGCAGGCGGCGACGGCGGCGCTCCGGGCGGCCGCCGGCTGGCCCGAGGCCCCGCGCCCCACGACTGCAGACATGCTGCTGCCTGAGCGGGCGCTGTCGGGTGACGCCGAGGCCAGCCGTGCCCTCGTGGCCGAGGTGTACGCGCCAGTGGCCGCCGCTGGCCCCGTTCTCCTGGAGACGTTGTCGGCTTTCCTCGAGCACGGCGGCTCGGTCGAGGCCACGGCCCGGGCGTTGTTCGTACACCCCAACACCGTCCGCTACCGGCTGCGTCGGGTCACCGAGATCACCGGGTACGCCCCGAATGACCCCCGCGACTCGTACACACTGCGGCTGTCGCTCACCCTGGGTCGCCTCGCCGGTGGAGTGACCACCAGGATCTCCCCCGCACTGCTAGGCCTGCAGGCCTGTCACGGCGGGGAGAAACCTGCTTAACGTGGTCATTCCCGACCGGGCAGCAGTCCGCCCGTTTGTAGGACATGCACAAAGCCCCGCCCCGCAACTTCGTCGGCGGCTATGCCGCGGTCCACCCCGTCAACCCGCCAAGGTGGACAGGTGCTCGTCATCGTCGCTCCCGGCCAGGGCGCCCAGTCGCCCGGCTTCCTCAGCCCGTGGCTCGAGGTCCCCGCGTTCGAAGACCGCCTCCGGTGGCTGTCCGCCGTGGCTGACCTCGACCTCCTGCACTACGGCACCGAGGCTGACGCAGAGACGATCCGCGACACCGCGATCGCCCAGCCGCTGCTCGTGGGCGCCGGCCTGGTCGCCGCACTCGCACTCTTTCCGCACCCGGCCGATGCCTTCCGCGTGCTCGGGGCGACCGCGGGTCACAGCGTCGGCGAGATCACGGCCGCGGCCGGCGTCGGTGTCATCAGCGCGGAGCAGGCCATGGTGCTTGTCCGTGAGCGCGGCAAGGCGATGGCGGCCGCCGCGAGCGTGACCCCGACCGGCATGACTGCGGTGCTCGGCGGCGACGCCGACGAGGTCGCCGCCAAGCTCGAAGAGCACGGCCTCACCCCGGCCAACATCAACGGCGCCGGTCAGGTGGTCGCGGCGGGTACGACCGAGCAGCTCGACGCCCTCAAGGCCGATCCGCCGACGCGCGCGCGACTCGTACCCCTGTCCGTCGCCGGCGCATTCCACACCCACCACATGGCACCCGCGGTCGAGACCCTCGGCCGCTATGCCCGGGCGGTGTCCACCCACGACCCCCGGGCCCGTCTGCTGTCCAACCGCGACGGCGCGGTCATGCAGACCGGTCGCGAGGTGCTCGACCGCATCGTCGCGCAGGTCAGCAACCCGGTCCGTTGGGACTTGTGCATGCAGGCCATGGCCGACATCGGTGTGACCGGGCTGCTGGAGATGCCGCCCGCCGGCACCCTGGTCGGACTTGCCAAGCGCGCCCTCCCCGGCGTCGAGACGTTCGCACTCAAGACGCCCGGCGACCTCGACGAAGCGCGCGCGTTCGTCGAGCGGCATTCGACCCACAACCCGCTCGACGTGGCTCCGACCTGGCGCCTCATCGTGTCCCCGATCAAGGGCACCTTCGCGAAGTCGTCAGTGCCCACCGACAAGCCGCTCGACCCAGGCACGATGATCGGCACCGTCGCCTCGCTCCGTGACTCCGTACGGGTTGTTGCGCCGCACGGGGGTACCGTCATCGAGTGGCTCGTCGAGGACGGCGATCCCGTCGCCCCCGGCCAGCCGCTGCTCCGCCTCCACCCCGAGGGAGTACCCGCATGACCGACGCCAGCACCGCACGGATCGCCGCACCGCAGGCCGCACCGCACGCGCGCATCCTGGGCGTCGGCGGCTACCGTCCCTCGCGCTTGGTCACCAACGACGAGATCATCCAGAACATCGACTCGTCCGACGAGTGGATCCGCACCCGCTCCGGCATCGTGTCGCGCCGCTGGGCCACCGAAGACGAGACCGTGCTCACGATGTCAGTGGCGGCAGCCGGCAAGGCACTGGCGCAGGCCGGAGTCGACGCGTCCCAAGTCGGCGCAGTCATCGTGGCGACGGTGTCGCACTTCTACCAGACACCAGGCATCGCACCGCAGATCGCGCATGAGCTCGGCATGGACAAGCCCGCCGCATTCGACATCTCCGCCGCGTGCGCCGGGTTCGTCCACGGGGTGTCACTCGCCAACGACATGATCCGCGGCGGCAGCGCGAAGTATGTCGTCGTGATCGGGGTGGAGCGCCTGTCGGACCTCACCGACAGCTATGACCGGTCGACCGCGTTCCTGTTCGCCGACGGCGCGGGTGCGGTCGTCGTCGGGCCTAGCGAAGAGCCCGGCATCAGCCAGGTCGTCTGGGGGTCCGAGGGCGACAAGGCGGCACTGATCTCGCAGAAGGAAAGCTGGATGGAGGCGCTGCACGGCGAGGGCGCGCCTTTCTGGCCGCACCTGCGCCAGGACGGCCAGCCGGTCTTCCGCTGGGCGTCGTTCGAGATGGCCAAGGTTGCGCAGCAAGCCCTCGACGCGGCGGGCATCACCGCCGACCAGCTCGACGTCTTCGTCCCCCACCAGGCCAACATGCGCATCATCGACGCGATGGCCCGCACCCTCAAGCTGCCCGAGCACGTCGTCGTCGCCCGCGACATCGCCGAGCAGGGCAACACGTCCGCCGCCTCGGTCCCGCTCGCGATCGAGCGGCTCTACGAGAACGGCGACGCCAAGAGCGGCGACCTCGCACTGCTCATCGGCTTTGGCGCGGGACTCGTGTACGCCGCCAACGTCGTCACCCTGCCCTGAGCTGACAGCACCGTCAGTCATACGGTCTGCACGGACCGAGCCACCCACCCCCAACCCACTGGAGAACAGCACAGATGGCTACCACTGAAGAGGTTCGCGCCGGCCTGGCCGAGATCGTCAACGAGGTCGCGGGCATCCCCGCCGACGACGTCAAGCTCGAGAAATCGTTCACCGACGACCTCGACGTCGACTCGCTCTCCATGGTCGAGATCGTGTACGCCGCGGAGGAGAAGTTCGCCGTGACCATCCCCGAGGACGAGGTCAAGAACCTCAAGACCGTGGGTGACGCGGTCTCCTTCATCGAGAAGGCGCAGGCCTGACCGACATGACCCAGGCACGCGTCGTCGTCACCGGTCTCGGCGCGACAACGCCTCTCGGAGGCGACGTCGCGTCGACCTGGTCGGCACTGCTCGCCGGACAGTCCGGCGTCAAGAAGCTCGAGTACGACTGGGTCGAGCTGATCCCCGTACGGATCGGCGCCCCCGTCGCCGTCGAGCCGACCGAAGTGCTCGAGCGTGTCGAGGCCCGCCGCCTCGACCGGTCGGGCCAGCTCGCCACCGTGGCTGCCCGCGAGGCGTGGGCCGACGCTGGGTTCTCCGGCAAGGCCGAGGAGGCAGGACTCGACCCGACCCGCGTTGCCGTCGTGATCGCGACGGGCATGGGCGGTCTGTGGACGCTGCTGAGCCAGTACGACGTCCTCAAGGAGAAGGGCTCGCGACGCATCTCGCCGCTCGCGATCCCGATGCTGATGCCCAACGCGTCCGCGGGGGCACTCAGCATCCAGTTCGGCGCGCGGGGCGGTGCACGTACGCCGGTGAGCGCCTGCGCCTCCGGTAACGAGGCGCTCACCGTCGCGCTCGACCTGTTCCGCAGCGGCGCTGTCGACGTCGTCGTCGCCGGCGGCACCGAGGCAGTCATCCACCCGCTGCCGATGGCGGCGTTCGGCCAGATGACTGCGCTGTCGACACGCAACGACGAGCCGGAGCGCGCGTCGCGGCCGTTCGACAAGGGCCGGGACGGCTTCGTGCTCGGCGAGGGCGCGGGCATCCTGGTGCTGGAGACGGCCGAGCATGCGGAGCGCCGCGGTGCCCGTACCTATGCGGAGCTCGCCGGCTATGGCATCACCTCCGACGCGCACCACATCGCGCAGCCCGATCCCGACTCCAAGGGCGTCATCCGCGCCCTGCAGCTGGCTCTGCAGGACTCCGGCATCGCCGCCGACGAGATCCACCACATCAACGCGCACGCCACCTCGACACCAGCGGGCGATGTCGCCGAGAGCCAGGCCCTCCGCACGGTTCTGGGCAAGGCAGCCGACCATGCGGCCGTGACCGCGACCAAGTCGATGACCGGGCACCTGCTCGGCGCGGCCGGTGCGGTCGAGGCCATCGCGACGGTCAAGGCGCTCACCGAGCGGCTCGCCCCGGCAGTCGCCAACCTCGATGACCTCGACGACGCCGTCGATGTCGACATCGTCCGCGGTGAGCCGCGCCGGCTCCCCGACGGTCCGATTGCCGGGCTCAACAACGCCTTCGGCTTCGGCGGGCACAACGTGTCGGTCGCTTTCCGCACCCTTTAGAACCGGAGCACAGCATGACCGCTGTCGACCAACGCCCCACCGGCAAGCCGGCCAAGCTGCCTCGCGAGGAGGACCCGCGCAACCCGCGTACCCGGCTCGAGGCGCTGCTCGACGACGGCACCTGCGAGCTCATGAGCCCCGACGACGACTCCGGCATGCTCGCCGCGGTCGGACGAGTGCAAGGCACGCCAGTGATCGCGTTCTGCTCGGACGCCACGGTCATGGGCGGCGCCATGGGTGCGGTGGGGTGCGCCGTCGTGGTGGCGGCTTACGAGCGAGCGCTCGCCGATGACGTACCGATCATCGGAGTTTGGCACTCCGGCGGGGCGCGACTGGCCGAGGGCGTCACCTCGCTGCACGCGGTCGGGAAAATCTTCGCGATCATGACCCGTGCGTCGGGCAAGATCCCGCAGATCTCGGTGGTGCTCGGGCCGGCGGCAGGCGGCGCTGCGTACGGGCCCGCGCTCACCGACATCGTCATCCTCGGTCCGGCCGGGCGGATCTTCGTCACCGGTCCGGAGGTCGTCCGGTCGGTGACCGGTGAGGACGTCGACATGGAGCGCCTCGGCGGCCCGGAGCCGCACGGCCGGCGGTCGGGTGTCGTACATGTCGTCGCCGAGTCGGAGCGAGCCGCGCTCGACGAGGCGGCGACACTCGCCGCGCTGCTGGGCAACCAGGGCAGCCTCGACGTCGACGCGGTTGTCGACCGGCCGCTCGCCGGTCACCTGCCCGACGTCAAGCGCCGCGCCTACGACGTACACCCGCTCGTCACCGACCTGCTGGACGAGGGCACGCTCGTCGAGCTGCATGCGCGGTGGGCGCCAAACATCGTGACCGCGTTCGGTCGGCTCGGTGGGCGCACGGTCGGTGTCATCGCCAACAACCCGCTGCGCCTCGGCGGCTGCCTCGACTCACCATCGGCCGAGAAGGCAGCACGGTTCGTGCGGCTGTGCGACTCGCTGGGAGTGCCGCTCGTGGTCGTGGTCGACACGCCTGGCTATCTGCCAGGTGTCGGCCAGGAGTGGGAGGGCGTCGTACGCCGCGGCGCCAAGCTGCTGCACGCTTTTGCGGAGACCACCGTGCCGCGGGTGACGCTGGTGACCCGCAAGACCTACGGCGGTGCCGTACATCGCAATGAACTCGCGGTCCCTCGGGGCAACGAAGGTGCTCGCCTGGCCCACCGCGGAGGTCGCTGTGATGGGTCCTGTCGCGGCCGTACGCATCTTGCACCGGCGCAAGCTCGCCGAGGTCGACCCCGACAACCGTGCGCAGGTCGAGCTCGAGCTTGCCGCCGAGCACGAGAAGATCGCCGGCGGTGTCGAGAAGGCCGTCGAGATTGGTGTCGTCGACGAGGTGGTCGACCCGGCGTTCACGCGCAGTGCGCTCGCTCGCGCGATCGCCGAGGCGCCCCAGCTGCGGGGGCAGCCAACACGCATAGCGCAACAATCCCCCGTGCTCCTAGCGTCCCTCGCTCGCCCGCCTCACACCACCTGGTGCAGCCAGCGCACCGGAGCGCCCTCCCCGGCATACCGGAACGGCTCCAGCTCCTGATCCCACGCCCGCCCGAGCAGCTTGTCGATCTCGAGCTCCAGGGTGGTGCTGCCCGCCGCGGCGGCAAGCACGGCCGCTCGCAGGCGGTCCTCCGGGATGAGGATGTCGCCATGCGCGCCCGTCATCGCGTGGAAAATGCCGAGCTCGGGCGTGTAGCTGTACCGCGACCCCTCGTTGCCGGCCCCCGGTTCCTCGGTCACCTCAAAGCGCAGCAGCTGCCAGCCGCGCAGTGCCGAGGCGAGGCGGGCTCCAGTGCCGGCGTCCGCCTGCCATGACAGCTCGCTGCGATAGGTCCCCGGCGCGGCAGGCTGCGGGATCCAGGAGAGGTTGACAGGTACGCCAAGGACACCGGCGGCGGCCCACTCGACGTGCGGGCAGAGCGCCGACGGTGCGGCGTGGACGAAAAGAACGCCACGAGTCGTCACCGGATCCTCCTGCTCGGCTCGAGGTGCGCCTTCCCCAGCGGCCTCGGCCAACGCACAGGAACCCAGATGACGAGTCACATCCTGCCACACGGATCACTTCGGCACCACGAGCAACGCGACACCGGACCCTTGGGCGGCATCCGTCACCAGGACCAGTCACAATTCGACCGTGCCGCATCTGCCCTCCCACCAGTTCGGCCGCGTCGCGCGGCTGGCTGGTCTTTCGGCAGGTGCGGTCGGTCGCTCGGCCGTCGGCCGGGTCCGCAAGCTCGCCGGCGCCGACCCCGACAAGGTCGACCACTGGGTCGAGGAGGGAAACGCCGAGCACGCGGCCCACGTGCTCGGCGATCTCAAGGGCGTGGCTCTCAAGGCCGGCCAGTTCCTGTCGACTGTCGATGCCGCGCTGTACGACCCCGACTCCCCCTGGCGGGAAGCGCTGTCCGGCCTCGCCGAGGGGGTGCAGGGGCTGCCGTTCGGCGAGATCGAGGAGGTGCTCGGCGAGGAGATCGGCCACGGCTGGCAGCGCACGATCCGCCGGCTCGATCCCACGCCCGTCGCAGCGGCTTCCCTCGGTCAGGTGCACCAGGCGTACGTCGACAACCGCCTCGTCGCCGTCAAGATCCAATACCCGGGCGTACGCGAGGCCGTGCAGGCCGACCTGCACACCCTCTCCGCCACCGCCCGCATCTTCGGTCTCACGCGGACCGGCCGGGTGCTCCGCCCGCTCGTCGGCGAATTGCGGCGGCGGCTGCTGGAAGAGCTCGATTACGTGCTGGAGGGCGAGCGGCAGCAGCGATACGCCAACGTGTTCGACGGCGACCCCGAGGTATTCGTGCCGCATGTGCGGTTGGCGACGCCCCGAGTGCTCGTCACCGACTGGATGACGGGGGACTCGCTCGTACGGCTTGCTGCCGAGGCCGACCAGACCATCCGTGACGAGATCGGCGTGGCCTATCTGCGCTTCCTGCTCTCCGGCCCCACTCGCACCGGTCTGCTGCACGCCGACCCCCATCCGGGCAACTTCCGGCGGCTTCCGGACGGGCGGCTAGGTGTGCTCGACTACGGAGCCGTGCTCCCGCTGCCCGGTGGGTGGCCGCGCAGCTTCGGGCGACTCATCTCGATCGTCCTCCGCGGAGAGCCCCGCGCGATCATGCAAGGGCTGCGCGAGGAGCGTTTCCTGCAGCACGGCGTCGACATCGATCCGGCCGACCTGGCCGAGTTTCTGGCGCCGTTCGCCGAGCCGGCCGACGTTGAGGTGTTCCCCTTCTCGCCCGCTTGGTTGCGCAGCGTGTTCGGCGCGACCCGGGGCCGGCACGAGAAGCAGCTGTCCGTCCTAGACGGGCTCACCCTGCCAGCCGAGCAGTTTCTCACCCAGCGGGTGTGGCTCGGCGGCGTCGGGGTGCTCTGCCAGATGCGCTCCAACGTCGCAGTGCGCGCCGAGCTCACACGGTGGATGCCCGGGTTCGTACCCGTCTAGTGGTTTCGACGCAGGACACGCTGCGTCTATTGGTTCGACGCAGGGTGTCGTTGCGTCGAAACTGCCGCCGCTCGCAATCGATTCACGTGCCTGCTCCGAACGAACCGACAGATTGACCGGCTCAGGAAGGACTGCGATGACCGCCGACGAGCGGACGGTGGAGCCTGCTGGTGTGGCCGGCGTACTCGAACAGATGCAGCAGCGCCTCGACGCACTTCCCGTCGACTCGAGTCGGCGGACGTTCCTCAGCACGTACCAGCGCACCACCGCCGCGGTCGGCCACGCGATTGAGGACGGGCGCTTCGAGGACCCGGAGTGGGTCGAGGAGTGGGACGTGGTGTTCGCGCAGCTCTACCTCGACGCGCACGACGCCGATCGTGTCGGCGAGTCGGTTCCACGCCCCTGGCGGCTCGCGTTCGACGCACCACCCGAGCTGCATGCGCTGCGGCACGTGCTGCTGGGTGTTAACGCACACGTCAACTACGACCTTCCGCAGGCGCTGCTGGGCGTGATTTCCGTCGAGGAGTTCCGCGACGAGGCGCTCATGGAGCGTCGGCGCCGCGACCATGAGCGCATCGACGGCGTTCTGGCGTCTCGGGTCACGGCCGAGGACCAGGAGCTCGGAGCCCGGTCCTTGGTGGACCGGTTGCTGACCCCCTTGAACCGACTGGGCACGAAGCGGTTCCTGAGGGAGGCTCGGCGCAAGGTGTGGCACAACACGTACGAACTGCACGCCGCGCGCGTGGCCGGGCCGGATGCCTACCGGGTCCGGCTGGCGGAGCTGGAGCTGCTCAGTGCAGCCAAGATCGCCGACCTGCTGCAGCCTGGCCAGGTCTTGCTGCGTCTCGCGGTGGCGGGTTTCGGCGTGACCCTGCCACCGCCCGCGGGCTGACCACGCCGCGTAGCCGGCGCCCTCAGCCTTCGACGATCTCGGTCGGTGCGCCGTGTACAGCCGGGATCTGACCCATGCGGCCGGCCTGGAAGTCCTCGAAGGCCTGCAGGACCTCCGCCTCGGTGTTCATGACGAACGGCCCTGCCCATGCGACGGGCTCGCGGATCGGCGCGCCGCCCAGCACGAGGATGTCCAGCGCTGGAGTCCGGCTCGCCTGCCCGGCGGCCGCCTCGATGGTCAGCGCCTCGCCCGGGCCGAAGACGGCGAGCTGCCCAGTGCTGATCGGCCGGCGCTCCGCACCGACAAGGCCCTGCCCGGCCAGCACGTACGCCAGCGCGTTGAAGTCGGGTCGCCACGGCAGGACGACACGGGCGGTGGGGCTGACCGTGGCATGCAGCATGGTCATCGGTGTATAGGTCCGCCCAGGTCCCACGTGTCCCGCGACGTCACCGGCGATCACCCGCACGAGCGCTCCACCGTCGGGTGTCGTGAGCAGTGCTACCGCGTTGCTGCGCAGATCCTGGTAGCGCGGCGGAGACCACTTCTGAGCCTTCGGAAGGTTGACCCACAGCTGGATCCCGTGGAAGAGCCCACCGCTCACGACCAGCGCTTCAGGCGGCTTCTCGATATGCAGGATGCCTGCCCCGGCCGTCATCCATTGAGTGTCACCGTTGGTGATGACTCCCCCGCCGCCGTGCGAGTCCGCGTGCTCGAACGTGCCGTCGATGATGTACGTGACGGTCTCGAAACCGCGGTGCGGGTGCCACGGGGTTCCCTTGGGCTCTCCAGGCGCGTAATCCACCTCGCCCATCTGGTCCATGTGGACGAACGGATCCAGGTAGCGCAGGTCCACCCCGGCGAACGCACGTCGAACGGGGAACCCCTCTCCCTCCAGGCCGCTGGGCGCCGTGGTCACAACGAGCACCGGCCGCTGTTGGCTGTTCGCTGACTCAGGGACGGGGATACGAGGCAGTGCCGTGACGTCGTCCACGGTGATGGCTGGCATTGCTGGCTCCCTGACTGTTGGACCTGACGGTCAAGCGTCGCGTGCGAGTCAGGTATTCCGCTGGGACTCCTGCAGCTGCATGGCCTGCGCGTTCAGATAACGCTTCTCCGGGAGGCTGGTCGTGCGGCGGGCCGCTTCGAGATAGCTGGTGATTGCCGCGTCACGCTTTCCGGCGAGCTCGAGCAGATGGGCCCGTACGGCGAGCAGCCGATGGCTGTCACCGAGCTGGCCGTCGAGCCCGGACAGCGCGTCGAGCCCCGCCTGTGGGCCGCTGACCATCCCGACTGCGACCGCACGATTGAGCGTCACCATGGGTCCCGGCGCAACGTGGTCGAGCAGGTCGTACAGCGCCAGGATCTGCAGCCAGTCAGTTTCCTCCGCTGTGGTCGCCTCGTCGTGGATCGCCGCGATCGCCGCCTGGAGCTGGTAGCGGCCGACAGGCCCGCGCGGCAATGCGGCGGTCACCAGGTCGACGCCCTCGGCGATGGCGTCCTTGTCCCAGAGAGTGCGGTCTTGCTCGGCAAGAGGGACCAGGCTGCCGTCCCGTGTCGTGCGGGCGATGCGCCGTGCGTCGGTCAGCAGCATCAAGGCGAGCAGCCCCGCCACCTCGCTGTCGTCGGGGAGCAGCCGGTGCAGCTGACGGGTCAATCGGATGGCCTCCGCACTGAGCTCGACGCGGGCGAGCGCCGTGCCCGAGGTGGCGGTGTAGCCCTCGTTGAAGATGAGATACAGGACGTGCAGGACAACCTGCAGCCGGTCGTCCAACTCGTCCGGTGCCGGCATCCGGAACGGCGTCTGCGTCTCCTTGATGCGTTGCTTGGCACGGCTGATGCGCTGTCCCATTGTCGTCTCGGGCACGAGGAACGCGTGTGCGATCTCCGCGGTCGACAACCCACCTACCGCGCGGAGCGTGAGCGCCATCTGCGAGCTTGGCGTCAGGACAGGATGGCAACACAGGAAGAGCAGGATCAGCGTGTCGTCCGAGGCCGGCAGCCCCGCGTCTGCGGGTTGGCTGACCTGCTCAGTGTGGCAGCGCTCCCGCGGCGACCGCAGCCTCGCGCCGACGCCGCGACTCGTCACTGCGAATTTGGTCGACAAGCCGCCTGGACGCTACCGAGATGAGCCAGGCCCGGGGGTTGTCCGGCAGCCCGTCGCGCGGCCACTGCATCGCGGCGGCGAGCAGCGCCTCCTGGACGGCGTCCTCGCACTGGTCGAAGTGCCCGTACCTCCGAACGAGAGCCCCGAGCGCCTGCGGTGCCAGTGTGCGCAGCAGGTCATCGAGACCTGCAGGGACCGTCACATCTCCATCCCGGCCTCTTGCTCGACCGGGCGCACCTCGATCGGCATCTCGTACTGCGACGGTGGCAGGTCGATGTCCATGGCGTGGATCAGCTTCGCGATCTCGAGCGCGCGGTCCTCACTCTCGACGTCGACCAGGAAGTAGCCCGCGAGGACTTCCTTGGCCTCCGAGTACGGCCCGTCGGTCACCACGGAGGTGCCGTTGCGGAACCACACGGTCTTGGTCCGTGCTGGACTGGCGAGCCCCTCTCCCCCGACCAGCTCGCCGGACTTGCTCAGGTCCTCCATGAGGGTGTTCATGGACGTGTTCATGGCTTCAAGGGTTTCTTTCGGCCACTTCTCCCAGGCCCAGCTGTCGTCGTTGCCGTACAGCAGCACGAGGTACTTCATCGTTGACCTCCTCTAGTCAGTGGGCGCGCGCCCTCGCTTGAGACGTCGGATCCGGCGGAGAGATTTCGACGTCAGCGCTCATGCACAATCGATCCTATGGACGCGAAGCCTGTCAACATCACCGCCGCATTGGCCTCCTTCTCGGAGGTCTACAGCCCACGCATCGTCGCCCGGATCAACGACTACGACGTCAAGATCGCCCACGTCCTCGGCGATTACGTATGGCATGTCCACGAGCAGACCGATGAGTTTTTCCTCGTGCTCGACGGTCAGTTCGACATTGCGGTTCGTGATGCCGACGGCGTTGAATCCACCGTGTCGTTGGTCCAGGGTGACGTGTTCGTCGTACCCCAGGGCATCGAGCACAAACCGACATCGACTGGCGGCTCGATCCTGATGTTCGAGCCGCGGGAGACCAGGAGCACCGGTGACCGGCACACCGGCGAGATCCCCGACTACGTCGACAGCACCACTGGGCATGACCTCACCTGAACGGGGTCGGGCAGTGGGCAACACTGTGGCTTGGTGAGTTGCCCGGTAATTGGCATCTTTGCCCCGGCTCTCCGCTGCGGTAGGTTCGCGCCGGAGCGGGGTGATCATTTGTGGTGGTTGTTGTGCGTGCTTGCTGTGACGCTGCTCTCTACGTCGGGCTCCTTATACAGGTCGCCCTGGACTCAGTGCTCGAAGTGCAAAGGCAAACCAAAGAAGCCGGGCGCGATGTTCTCGTATTCGCACCGCATCTGCTCGAAGTGCAAGGGAACGGGCCAGCAGCCCCGGTATGGCGCCGCGTCCTGCCGCTCCCGGGATTCAAGGACAAGTAAGACGAAGAGTCCGACATCTAAGCCGCCATGGCCGCTTGGATGTCGGACTCTTTAGCGTCGGCTTGCCCGATCTTCAGGTCAGGCGCCGGCGGGTCCACCAGAAGCAGAACCCGGCGAGCAGCACCGCGATGCCGACGAAGATGCCGGTCTCGGTCAGTTGCAGCGGCCAGAAGTGGCTGGCGGGGTGGTAGGTGAGGTCTTGGCGTAGGCCGAGGCTGTCGATCCATTGCTCGCATTGGTTGAAGTTTGCCTGGGGCCCGCAGGCCGCAAGGTCGACTGGTCCGCTGAAGACCTCACCGGACTCGGTGATGGACTGGTTGGTCAGCACCCAAGCGTCGGGCAGGTTGTCGCTGCCGACCACCTCGATGCTGTTGTCAGTGTCATTGATCAACAGCCTGTCTATGCCTGCTGTGAGGTCCAGCGGCCGGGTGATCTGCTCGGCGGACACCAGGTTCTCGCGGATCCATCCCTGCATGGCAAAGATCACGACCGCGTAGACGGCGAGAGTGGCTGCCATCGCGGGGATGGATCGGCGGATGAGCATGCCGAGAGTGACGCCGAGGGTGAACGCGAAGATGGCGTAGCCGATCGGCACGATGCCTCTGGCGTCGTAGACGTCTTGTGTGATCAGGCTGCCGCTGGCGTTGTCGATCCGGTCGGCCCAGAGGGTAACCGCCCAGCTGAGCAGCCCGACGGTGGCTGCCGTCGCTGCGCCGACGATGGCCAGCTTGGTGGCCAGCCAGCGGGTGCGGGTGACCGACTGGTTCCAGGCGAGACGGTGGGTGCCGGTCTCGAGCTCACGAGCCAGCAGTGGGGCGCCCCAGAAGACGCCGATCACGACTGGACTGAAGTACAACGAGCGCCATGGCCAGGTCGTAGACGGGGCCGTTGATGCCCTCCCGGACTTCTCTGAGGAAAGTCTCGATCTCGGCGGTGCAGTCGCCTTGGCAGGCGGCAACGCTGGCGTACGCATCGTTGATGCTGCCGCTGGTGATGAGTAGCAGGACGCCGACCGCAGCCAGCAGGCCGACGGTGATCCAGGTCTGCGTACGGAACTGGCGCCAGGTGAACCAGATCATCGCGACGTCTCCAATACTGGCGCAGGGTTGGAGACCTGCGCCATGTAGGCCAGGACCAGGTCTTCGAGGGTGATCTGCTCGACGGTGAACGACGGATCGTCAATGGGAGCGCTGCTGCGCACGATCAGCGTTGACTGCCTGTCGGTGTGGCTGCCTTCGATCACTTCGACGCCTGGGGGCATGTCGGCCGGATCGCGGCGCGCGCCAGTGAGCCGGAAGTGAGTGGCCAACAGCTCGTCCACCTCGCCGGCGATGCGCACCCGGGAGGCGACGAGCACGATCAGGTAGTCGCAGACGCGCTCCAGGTCGGAGACCAGGTGCGACGACAGGATCACGCTCCCGCCGTGCTCGGCGATGTAGGCCATCAGGCCCCGCAGGAACTCACGCCGTGCGAGTGGGTCGAGGCTGGCGACAGGCTCGTCGAGGATGAGCAGCTCCGGTCGCTTCGCGATGGCGAGGGTCAGACCAAGCTGGGCGCGTTGCCCGCCGGAGAGCTTCCCCGCCTTCTGGGAGGGGTCGAGACCGACCTTGGCGATCCGGTCCTCAGCGACCTGCTGATCCCAGCCAGGATTGGTGTGGGCACCGAAGCGCAGGTGGTCGGCGACGGACAGGCCCGCGTAGGTCGGGCGTGTCCTGGGCGACGAAGCCCACCTTGGCCAGCTGTGCCGGACCGGACGCGGGTTGGCCGCCGAGCACCTCGATGCTGCCGGACGTTGGTGGCAGCAGGCCCACCGCGATGTGCAGCAAGGTCGTCTTGCCGGCACCGTTGGGGCCGACGATGACCCACGACGTGGCCGGGTGGGATGGCAAGGTTGCAGTCGGACAACGCGGTGCGTCGCCCGTACCGCTTGGACAGGCCCTCAGCCTGCAGCACGGGGCTGTTCATGCGGTCTCCTCGGTCGGGGTTCGGAATGTGGTGACGAACAAGGCCTCGATGCTTTCGGTGTCCATCCCGGCGGCTCGTGCCCGGTCGAGCCAAGCGCGGAGCTCCTCGCGGAGTGGACCGTGCGCGGCCAGCGACTTGTCGGTCAGCGTCCGGGTGACGAAGGTGCCCACCCCCGGACGTGCTGAGACCAGACCGTCGTACTCGAGTTCCCGATACGCCTTGAGCACGGTGTTCGGGTTGATCGCCACCTTCGCCACCACGTCCTTGACTGTGGGCAGCTGGTCACCCTCTTTCAGCAGCCCCAGCCGCATGGCCTGGCGGACCTGCTGGATGAGCTGCATGTAGGGGGCGACGCCGGAGCGACCGTCCAAGTGGAACTCGATCACCCTCAACCTTCATTCATCTAGTTTCCTAGTACTATAGACCTGAACCGTCTCGAGTCAAGAGGGTGACTTGGTGTCCGAGTTCATCCGTCACGCAGCAGCGAACAGGCCCAAGGAAACTCTGGCCGAAAGAGGCCGCGAGGTCCTCTCCGACATGTCAGGCATGGCGGTCGGCGCAGGAACTTCACGCTCGACGCCGACTTCCAGGTCTACCGGCTTCGTAGCCGCAACGGTTTCGAGACACTGCCTACACCCTGAGCGCAGGCGCCCTAGGCTCATCGACCCGAAGACGGATCAGATCAATGCCGATACCAAGGCATTGATCGGCAGCGTCACGTTCACGACTCCGTAAGCCCCGGGATGCGGCCGGGGTAGCCGGCGCCAGGTCCGTCCTTGCCGAGGATGTGACCGTTGACGCTGTCGCCGGTTGGTAGCTCAGCGGGGCGCTGTCCTGCGTCGTGATCGTCATGGTGGGGGTGTTCTGCTGACCAGCCAGGACACGTCGATCAGGCTCGGCATCTTCCGCATGCAGCAACGATGGTCGGCAGGAAACACGTGCCGGTGATGATGGCAAACATCACGACCCTGCCAAGAGCATCGTTGCATGCGAGTCTGCGACAGCTGGGAGCTCGTAACCGGCTGACG
This sequence comes from uncultured Actinomycetota bacterium, assembly GCA_963757805.1. Taxonomy (GTDB): domain Bacteria; phylum Actinomycetota; class Actinomycetes; order Jiangellales; family Jiangellaceae; genus CAVWSM01. The sequence continues at coordinate 640,205 of CAVWSM010000006.1, forward strand.
CGCACCGGTTTGCTGGCTCCGGCACCTCCCGCCGCGACGGTTCGCCGCGATCTGGCGACGCACTGCTGGCCGCCGAGATCTCGAACACATTTTGCCAATTGCCAAGCCAAACGGTGTCCGCGCTAGACGCCAATTTCCGCTGGAAAATAGCAAAACCACAAGTTGGCCCTACCGCTGGCGTTCGCCCACGGTCACCACTAGGTTCAGCGGCACCAGCGGCGGGTCCGCCGCCTCGTTTGCTCCCGCGGGGACGAACCCGACCGACACCTGCAGCCAGAGGCGAGGTGATCGAGGATGTGCACCGGTGAATTTGACCCCAGCAGCCTTGAGGACAAAATCCCGATCGTCGACCGGCGCGGATTCCTGCGCGGGGTGGCCGCCACCGCCGCCGTCGCTGCCGTCGGCGGCCCTGCGGCGGTGGCAACGCCGGCGCTCGCCGCTGAAGGCGGGCGTGGGCGCGACAAAGGCAGGGTTCCAGCTGATCAGATCAGCATTCAGCTGTTCACTCTGCGAGACCAGCTCGCCATCGACTTCGAGGGCACAATCGCCGCGCTCCACGCGATCGGCTACACGCGGGTCGAGCACGCGGGCTTCGTCGGCCGAACCGCCGCGGAGTTCAAGGCGGTGCTGGACGCCAACGAGATCGTGTCGACCTCCGGCCATGTCCTCATCCCGCAGCCGTTCAACACTGCCGCTTGGAGCGCCTCGCTCGCCGACGCCAACCTCCTGGGGTCGACTTACATCGTGCACCCGTTCTTCGGCATCAACTTCGGGACCGGTGAGGTGACTCGCACCAAGGCGGCGTGGCAGGCGTTCGCGCGCGACATGAACTTGGCAGGCCGCATGGCCCAAGACGCCGGGCTCAAGCTCGGCTACCACAACCACAACTGGGAGTTCTTCCGATTGACCGACGACCCGTCGCGCACCGCTTACGACGTCCTGACCGACGAGACCGATCCCGACCTCGTGCACCTGGAGGTGGACCTGTTCTGGGCCGTTCGGGGGGCGCGCGACCCGGTGGACCTCTTCAAGCAGAACAAGCGCCGGGTCCTGCAGTACCACGTCAAGGACATGAACCAGGCCGGCAGTTTCGAGGACCCCGGTCAAGGCCTCCTCGACTTTGCGAGGATCTTCCAGGACTCGAAGACGGCGGGCGTGGTCGAGTACATCGTCGAGCGCGACGACGCCGGCACCCCGCCTCGGTCGCCCGCCGACGCCCTGTCCACGGCAGAAGTCGGCTACGACTTCCTCGCGGCGATCCGCTTCTAGTCCGTCCCCCGCCGGAGACCCGGCGGGTCCTCTGCGCTGAACCAATAGAGGAGGACGTCACCATGCGCAAGGCAGCTATCTCGGTCATCGCGGCGTGTCTGGTCGTGGCGCTTGGCGGCTTGTCCGCATCGCCGGCCAGCGCGCAGGTCGCACAGCCGCCACCGGACTCGAGCTTCGAGAAGGTCATTCTCGAGGACCGTCCAGGCGAGCCTATGGATCTCGCGGTCCTGCCCGACCTGCGGGTATTGCACACCACGCGCAATGGCGAAGTGCGGATGCACGACCCGAAAACGGGGCTGAACACGCTGGCGGCCACGCTGGATGTCTACTCGCACGACGAGGAAGGCCTGCAGAGCATCGCGATCGACTCGAACTTCAAGAGCAACAAGTGGATCTATCTGTACTACCAGCCACCGCTGAACACGCCGTTGGACGACCCGTCCACCCCCGGCGTCAACGAGGGCAACGCGCCCGAGTTCGGCACCCCGGCAGACTTTGCGCCCTTCCACGGCGTGAGCCGCCTGTCGCGATTCAAGCTCACGGGCGACACGCTGGACCTGGGGTCCGAGCAGCTGATCATCGAGGTACCGGCCGACCGCGGCATCTGCTGCCACATGGGCGGCCAGATCGACTTCGACGCGCAGGGCAACCTGTACCTGTCGACCGGCGACGACACGAACCCGTTCCAGTCCGACGGCTACACGCCGATCGACGAGCGGTCCGACCGCAACCCCGCCTTCGACGCGCAGCGCACCTCCGCCAACACCGATGACCTGCGCGGCAAGCTCCTGCGGATCCGCGTCGGAAAGAACGGCGGTTACACGGTCCCTGAGGGCAACCTCTTCGCGCCCGGAACGGCGGACACCAAGCCCGAGATCTACGCAATGGGTCTGCGCAACCCGTTCCGGTTCGCCGTTAACCGGGAGAACGGTGACATCTACCTTGCTGACTACTCGCCGGACAACCCGCAGCCGAACCCGCTGCGTGGCCCAGCCGGCCACGGCAAGTGGACGGTGATCCGGGAACCGGCCAACTACGGCTGGCCGTACTGCGCGACCGCCGAGCTGCCCTACGTCGACTACGACTTCGCCACGGGGTGTCCGGGGAGCCCTTCGACTGCGCCAACCCGGTGAACGAGTCGCCGAACAACACGGGCCTTACCGAGCTGCTGCCGGTGACGCAGCCCATGGTCTGGTACCCCAGCTCTCTGTCGCCGGAGTTCCCCGAGCTTGGCACCGGTGGCGTCGGCCCCATGGGCGGCCCCGCATACGACTTCGACCCGAAGAACAAGTCACCGTACAAGTGGCCGGAGTACTACGACGGCGTGCCACTGTTCTTCGAGTGGACCCGCGACTTCGTGAAGGAATTCCGGCTCGACCAGGCGGGGAACCTCGCGGAGATCATTCCGGTTCTGCCATCGTTCGTCTTCGACAACCCCATGTCAATCGAGTTCGGCCCGGACGGCGCACTCTACGTCCTGGAGTATGGGGATGGGTTCTTCTTCGAGACCGAGGAGGCCCAGCTAGCGCGCATCAACTTCGTACGCGGCGGTCGCACTCCGGCGCCTCAGGTGGCGGCAACGCCGACTAACGGCGCTGCACCGCTAACGGTCGCGTTCTCAAGCGCGGGGACGAGCGACCCCGATGGGGACACGCTCAAGTACGCCTGGGACTTCGACGCGGACGGCAAGGTGGATTCCAAGCAGCCGAACCCTACGTTCACCTACCAGAACAACGGCCTGTTCGACGCGACACTCAAGGTGGAAGATAAGTCTGGCCGCTCAGCGTCCGCCTCGGTGCAGATCATCGTCGGTAACACCGCGCCGGTGGTCGAGCTCACCACCTCGCCGGCTCCGGGGCAGCCGTTCGCGTTCGGCGACACGGTGACCTACCAAGTCAGCGTGACCGACCCCGAGGACGGCCAGATCGACTGCTCCCAGGTCAGCGTGACCTACATCCTGGGTCACGACCAGCACGGGCACCCGCTGTCGACGTCTGCTGGGTGCACTGGCTCCGTGACGACCTTCCTGGATCCCGGCCATGCAGGTGCCGGAAACCTGAGCGCCGTGTTCGTGGCGCAGTACACCGACCTCGGCGGCCCGGGCGTTCCGGCACTGACGGGCAGTGACGAGGTGGTCCTCGTCCCCAACCCGTAGCCGGACACCGATGAGGGGGCGCTATTCCAGACGGCGCCCCCTCCCTGTGCTCGGAGATGTTTCTAGCAGGCCACATGCTGCTGCGAGCATTACGAGGGTGGCAGTGAATGGCGGACGCCAATTTCGGTGGCACACGGCCCTGTTGACCGTCCTGGTGCTCTCGCTTCTGGGCTGCTCCGATGGCGCTGGGGACGACGAGGCGGCCATTCGGGACTCGGCTGAAGTGGTGCTCTTCGATGGCAGCTCAATGCGTGGCTGGTCACACGCCGGTCCCGGTCACTTCGAGTTGCACGATGGTGTGTTGCGTACGCACGGCGGCCTGGGCCTGCTGTGGTTTTCCGGGCAGAGCTTCGGCGACTTCGAACTCCGGCTCGACTGGCGGACGTCCGACCGGACGGACAACTCCGGGGTCTTCCTCCGCTTTCCCGATCCGAACGACGATCCACGCGTAGCGATCGAGAATGGGTACGAGGTCCAAATCAACGACGACCCCAATCGCGACCCCCAAACGACCGGCGCAATCTACGGTTTCCGCGCGCCCAACTCGACTGCCTCGCACCCGCCCGGCGAGTGGAACTCTTACCGCATCCGGGTGACCGGCCGCGAATACGCGGTCTGGCTGAACGACGTGTTGGTCAACCAATTCGTGAGTACGAATTCGCGTCGCGGCCTGGAGGGTTACCTCGGTCTGCAGAACCACGACGCTGACTCGACCGTGGACTTCCGCGCAATCCTGGTCGAGCCGCTTGGCTTCACGCGCGGCGCGTCGGTGTAGGCAGGTGTTCCCCGGCGCGCCCGGGGGCTGCAGACCAGGGCATTTCATGGGCGCGATGCGGAGGCGAGAGGCGCAAGGTCTGGTTGTACGCACAACTAGATCTCTTGAGAGGAGATTGTCATGACCACCACGACACCCGATACCTTCACCAGCCCGACGACGGACGCCGGCACCGGCCTTCACGAGGGATACGCCGAGGTCGGCGACGTGCGATTGCACTACGTCGAGGCCGGCGACGGGCCGCTGGTCCTGCTGCTGCACGGCTTCCCGGAGTTCTGGTACGGCTGGCGGCAGCAGATCGCACCGCTGGTGAAGGCGGGCTTCCGCGTCGTCGCGCCCGACCTGCGCGGCTACAACCTGTCGTCGAAGCCGGGCGGCTTCGCCGACTACACCGCCGACAAACTTGCCGCCGACGTCCGTGGTCTCGATCCGCGGGCTCGGTGCCGAGTCCGCGATGGTGGTCGGTCACGACTGGGGCGGATCGGTCGCGTGGACCCTGGCGATGAATCATCCGGAGGTCGTCGACCGCCTCGTCATCCTGAACGCGGCCCATCCGCGCCGGCTGAACGAAGGGCTGCGCAACCCGCGTCAGCTGTTGAGGAGCTGGTACTTCTTCTACTTCCAGTTCCCGAGGCTGCCCGAGCGCCGTGCGCGCCGCCGGCACTGGCGGTTCTTCCAGCGCTTCCTGCGCGATGCCCGCCCGCCGTACACGGAGCAGGAGATCGATCGTTACGTCGAGGCGTGGTCGAAGCCAGGGGCGGCGAAGGCGATGATCGACTACTACCGCGCCGCGGTGCGGCTGGGGTCGAAGCAGGAGATTCGCCCCATCTCGGCGCCCACCCTGGTCATCTGGGGGCAGGGCGATCGCTACCTCGGCCCCAAGCTCGCCGAGCCGCACCACGAGGACGTGCCCAACCTCGACCGGGTCGAGCGACTGCCCAACGCGTCGCACTGGGTCCACCACGACGAGGCCGAACGCGTCAACCACCTACTCGTCGACTTCCTCGCCCCCGATAGCGGGAGCCACACGGCCGTATGACCTAGCCGCCCGACACACCAGCAGCAGGGCACCGAACAGAGTGGGCCGCCACCGGCGACGCCGGTGGCGGCCCACTCCGCGTTCCAGCACCGTTACCGAACAAGGCCCGATCCACAGCACCACAGCAGCGCCCCCGGCTGACGCCGCCGGTGGCGCTAGTCGGTTTCGATCCGCGACGGCGACTGCCACATCGACCTGGACTGCCCGCCTGGTGGCACCCGGCCCAAGGACCTGATCTGCGCGCCTGACCGGTCAGTGCGTTGGCATCGGCGCGTACGTCTTCGGTGTCAGCATCGGGTCGGCACCGCCGCGCTCGAGCTCGGCGCCCACCGACTCGATCGGAATCACCCATCCTGTTCGCGCGGTGTGCGGGATTCCTGCGAACCCGTTCCCTCACGTTTCTGAAGGTCACGGGCAATTTGTGGGGCGGGTGGGACTCGAACCCACGACCCAGGGATTATGAGTCCCCTGCTCTAACCGGCTGAGCTACCGCCCCGACGCGTTCCCGCGGGAACGTTAGTCGACAGGTTAGGTCGTCACACGCGCGGGCTCGCCAGCCCAGGCCGCGACCCCGCTACCTCCTGGCCGACCGGGTCACCTTGACGGTCGACTCGATGTCCGTCGACGACCGACGAAGGCGCAGCTCCAGCTCACCAGGCCAGACAACGCGCTGCCCGGACCGCCCAGTGAACGACGACAATCCGCATGTGTGTCGGACGACGCCGATTCGCTTAGGGTCCAAAGACACGCGCCAATACCCGATAAGCCGCATCTGCGGCAGGCTGACCTGCGCCACCGGGTTGTGGAGGTATAGCTGGACGACCCGGCTGCCGCGCATTTCCGGTGTTGGTGCTCGCCCCCCGTCCGCATAGCCATCTCAACGGCGGGAGCAACCCGTCGGCGAACTCGCGTGGCCCGGTCGATACCGGGCTGAGGTTACGCCCCGCGACCGAGGCCGAGTAACCCACGGAAGTGCTTCACCGGCGAGATCAGGCAGCCAACTGGAGGCCGCGCACGAACGCGGTGCCGAAGGGGCGCGGATAGACGGTGGCACCTGCGGTCATCCAGGATCTCCAGCAGCCGCAGTCAGCGGCTAGCCAGGCTGGCAGGCATCGCCGGAGTGCGCGTTGAATGAAGGCAAGCCGAGAAGGAGAGCGGTCGGTGGCCACATGCGCTCACGGCAGGGTGACGATTCGCGGCCTCGCCGAGGAGGCGGGTGTCTTGGTGCCCACCGCCGTTGGGCGGTCGAGATCGGGGCGAGCTCGCGACAAGTCTGGTCGTGCGCGAGAGCACGGCACCGCCAATAACGGAGGAGGCTTAGCGTCATGGCCGATTCGTTGACGCCCACCACGGCCGACAAATTCAGCTTCGGGTTGTGGACCGTCGGGTGGCCGGCGCGCGACCCGTTCGGCGAGGCGACGCGGCCTCCGCTCGATCCGGTCGAGTCGGTCGAGCGGCTCGCCGAGCTCGGCGCTTATGGCGTCAGCTTCCACGACGACGATCTCATCCCGTTCGGCTCCGACGACGCGACGCGGGCCGAGACGATTGCGCGCTTCCGGAAAGCGCTCGACGCCACCGGACTGGTCGTCCCGATGGCTACGACCAACACGTTCACTCACCCGGTGTTCAAGGACGGCGCATTCACGTCGCCCGACCGCGACATCCGCCGCTATGCGCTGCGCAAGATCATGCGCAACCTCGACCTCGCGGCCGAGCTGGGGGCACAGACCTACGTGTTCTGGGGCGGACGAGAGGGCGCGGAGACCGATGCCGCCAAGGACATCCGCGCTGCCCTCGACCGCTACCGGGAGGGCATCGACTTTCTCGCCGGTTACGTGACCGACAGGTCCTACGGCCTGCGCTTCGCCATCGAGCCCAAGCCCAACGAGCCGCGCGGCGACATCCTGCTGCCAACCATCGGCCACGCCCTGGCGTTCATCAACTCGCTCGATCACCGCGAGATGATCGGGCTCAACCCGGAGGTCGGGCACGAGCAGATGGCCGGGCTCAACTTCGTACACGGCATTGCGCAGGCGCTCTGGCACGGCAAGCTGTTCCACATCGACCTCAACGGTCAGCACGGACCCAAGTACGACCAGGACTTCGTCTTCGGTCACGGCGACGTCAAGTCCGCGTTCTTCCTCGTCGACCTGCTCGAGCACGGCGGCGCTGACGGTGGACCGGCCTACGACGGGCCACGGCACTTCGACTACAAGCCGATGCGCACCGAAGACATCGCCGGGGTGTGGGAGTCGGCTGCGGCCAACATGCGCACCTACCTGCTGCTGAAGGAGCGCACGGCAGCGTTCCGGGCTGATCGGGAGGTGGCTGAGGCCTACGCGGCTGCGCGCGCCGATCAGCTGGCGCAGGCCACCGTCGCTGACGGCGAGACCTGGCAGGACCTGGTTGCGGATCGTTCGGCGTACGAGGAATTCGACCCGGACGCGGCGGCCAAGCGCCGCTCCTACTACGAGCGGCTCGACCAGCTCGCCATGGACCACCTGCTCGGCGCCCGCTGACCTTCAGAGGCGCGCGCGGGCGAGGATCCGACATCGGCGGGCTCATGGCCTCGGGGATGTCGGATGATCCACTGGGTGATGGGATCTAGATCGCGAAACGGCCCCGGTTGATCAACCGGGGCCGTCGTCTGCTCCCGCGACTGGACTCGAACCAGTAACCTGCCGGTTAACAGCCGGACGCTCTGCCAATTGAGCTACGCGGGATCGCCGGCCAGCGGCCGGGGCGCGAGCAAGAGTAGCAAATGGGGCGGGCCTCGCCGAAACCCGTTCGGCTCACTCCGCCCTCCCTCAGCGAGCACGACTGGCCCGCCCCATTGCCCGAGCTTGTGATCATTTAAGGCTGGCGTGACGCGATCCGTGAGCTGAGCGGTCGACCGTGCGCGCTAAACGTGCGTTTCGGAGCCTTCGGCGCGTCAATTTCGCACGTCTAGCGCGCGCGGTCGACCCTTGCACCCTGTACCCGCGGGGTTTGGATCCCTACTCCCCCACCTGCTCGCGGACATACGCGACCGCCGCCTCGACGGCCGCCTGAATCTCGGGTCGGGAGACATCGACCGTGGCGTCGACGGAAACCGTCCAGGTCAGCCGGTCGGTGCCGGGGGCGCGCCGACCGACCACCAACACGCCGCGATCAGCGTCGACCGGCACCTCCTGGCTGATCACCACGGCCGCGTTGACCCGCTCCCGGACGACGTCGGCGAGTGCACCAGGGGCTTCGATGTGCTCGCCGAAACGCAGCGGGCGCGCACCGAGGGGCGCGGTCTCGACCACCCACAACAACCGCTGGTCGTTGTCCCACCCCGCCTTGTCCACCGACTCCCAGCCGATGCGGCGGTACCCGTCACGGAGTGGCAGGAAGATCGCCCGGTCGGTCGCCACCACGTACGCGCCCGTCGACGTCACCGCACTGGTCAGGACGCGCTCATCGGGGGCGAGTGCGAGGCCGGCCAGAACTTCAGAGGGCGGGCGCGGCTGTCGGCTCCACATCGGCATTGGTCGACTCTATGCGGCGCATTGACCGCGCCACTCAGGACAGGTAGTCCCGCAGCCCCTGCGACGCGCGCCCGTGCCGCAGCTTGGCGAGTGTCTTGGCTTCGATCTGCCGCACGCGCTCGCGGGTCACGCCGAACGCTCGACCAACCTCTTCGAGGGTGTGCTGCTCGCCGTCCTGCAGTCCGTACCGCATGCGTACGACCGCCCGCTCACGCTCACCCAGCGACTTGAGTACGACGTCGAGGTCCTGGCGGAGCATGCGGCTGCTGACCAGCTCGGCGGGCGCCTGGCTGTCGCCGTCCTCGATCAGGTCGCCGAGCTCGTTCTCATCCGCTTCGCCGACGGGCGTGTGCAGGCTGACCGGCTCGGGTGCCATCGCGAGCAGCTCGAGGACACGGTCGGGCTCGATGCCGACCTCTTTGGCCACTTCCTGCGGTAGCGGCTCTCGGCCCAGCTCCTGCAGCATGCGTCGCTGGACGCGGAGCACCTTGTTCATGGTCTCCACGACATGCACGGGCATGCGGATGGTTCTGGACTGGTCGGCGAGTGCACGCGAGATCGCCTGCCGGATCCACCACGTCGCGTAGGTGGAGAACTTGAATCCCTTGGTGTAGTCGAACTTCTCGACCGCACGGATCAGCCCGACATTGCCCTCCTGGATCAGGTCGAGCATCGGGAGTCCGCGCCCCACATAACGCTTGGCCACTGACACGACCAGCCGAAGGTTGGCCTCGATGAGGCGGGCCTTGGCTTCGCGGCCGCGACGAACGACCTCGCCGAGCTCGGCGCGCAGTCTCGGGTCGAGGTCGTTGCGCTCGATTAGTCGCTCCCCGGCGAACAGCCCGGCCTCAACAGCGCGCGCAAGTGAGACCTCGTCTGCTGCAGTCAACAGAGGTACGCGGCCGATCTCGCGAAGGTATTGCCTGACCAAGTCGGTCGTACGATCCGCCTCGTCGAGTGACGTGACGGGTTCTTCCTCGTCTTCGGCGGGCTGGGCGGCCTCGGGCGTCGTCAGTTCCTCGACGCTCGGCTCGGCCTCATCGAGGGCAGTCTCCGGAGCGAGGTCTACCTCGTCGACGTCGATCGCGGCGTCTCGACGCTGCTCCGGCACGCGCGCTTCACTCAACGTACCTGCCCCCAACGCACCCACCTCCCCGTGTAGGGCGTGAGGACAGTCTGCCCGTACCCCAGCCACATCGTCTTGCCGGTTTCCCCAGGCTCAACGGTTCGAACGGTCCAAACCCTTCCCGATGCGCCGCACGAGAGCGCGAGCCGATGTCCCCTTTGCGGGGAACTGCGCAGTGATGACACGGACTGTTCACGCCTGGTTACGCTGCGAACGAAACCGCGTCGCGGGCTGTCAGCCCTGCTCGATACGGTGAAGCCGATCTCCTCGTCCTGGGCCGCCCGTTGATGTGTGAGCCCGCACCACCACCTCAACTGGAGGCTTCGTGACTGCCAGCTCTGCAGGCGAGCCAGCGCAGCCTGCGCTCGGCCATGTGAACGACCACGGTCATTCCCATCTGGGCCTCGCGCTCCTGGTCATCGCGACGGCGCAGCTGATGATCGTTCTGGACGCTTCGATCGTCAACATCGCGCTGCCCAGCATCCAGCGGGAGCTCGAGTTCAGCCCCGAGAACCTGACCTGGGTGATCAACGGATACACGCTGGCCTTCGGTGGTTTCCTGCTCCTGGGTGGCCGTGCAGGCGACCTGTTCGGCCGGCGCCGGATGTTCATCATCGGCATCCTGCTGTTCACCTTTGCCTCGCTGCTGTGCGGTCTTGCCACCAGCGAGTTCTTCCTCATCGCGGCACGGGTTCTGCAGGGCCTCGGTGGCGCGATCGCCTCGCCCACGGCGCTCGCGCTCATCGCCACGACGTTTCCCGAGGGCGCGCCACGCAACCGAGCCATGGCGGTCTATGCGGCCATGTCCGGTGCGGGCGCGGCAGTCGGCCTCATCGCGGGCGGCCTGCTCACCGAGATCGACTGGCGCTTGGTGTTCTTCGTCAACCTGCCGATCGGTCTGTTCATCGCGTTCGTCGCACCGCGAGTGCTCGGCGAGTCCAAGCCCGAGCCGGGTCGCATCGACATCATGGGCGCCATCGTGGGCACGGCGGGTCTCACGATCCTGGTCTACGGCATCACCCGTGCGAGCGGCGCGGCCGGCTGGGGCGACTCGCTGACCGTCAGCTGCTTCGTGGCTGCTGCCGTGCTGTTGGTCGCCTTCGTGCAGATCGAGCGGGTGCATCAACACCCGATCCTGCCGTTGCACCTGTTCGCCGATCGCACCCGTGCGGGCACCTACCTCGTGATGCTGATCGTCGGTGCCTCGATCTTCTCGATGTTCTATTTCCTGTCGCTGTTCGTCCAGGGCATCCTGCAGTACAGCCCAGTCAAGGCTGGTGTCTCATTCCTGCCGTTCACGCTGGGCATCGTTATCGGCGCGGGCATCGCGAGCCAACTGTCGATCCGTGTCCCGCCACGGTTCATCGCGGGGGTCGGTATCTCCATGGCGACCGTTGCGATGTTCCTCAACGCTCGTCTCGAGCCGTCGTCGACCTACTGGCCCGACCTGCTCGTGCCGATGCTCATCATGTCGATCGGCATGGGTCTCACGTTTGTGCCACTCACGCTGACCGCGCTCACCAAGGTGCGGCATGAAGAGTCCGGCATCGCATCCGCCGTGCTCAACACCATGCAGCAGGTCGGCGGCTCGCTCGGCCTCGCTGTCTTGGCAACCATTGCGGCCACCGCGACCAACAATGCGCTCTCCGGTGCTGCGGATCTCTACGCCGGCATAGGCGCCGGGTTGGTGCCTGAGCCGACTGAGCCGGGGGCGATGGATGCGATCGTGGCCGCGGTCACTGACGGCTACACCCAGGCGTTCCTAGTCGGCGCGTTCATGCTGATCGTCGGGCTGGTGCTCACGATCACTCTGATCAATGCCCCACCGCAGACTGCGGAAGAGGAGATGAAGGTAGAGCCTCTCGGCTGACGCTCCGCGAGTGACGAGTGCCCCGGGTCGAACGTCGACCCAGGGCACTCGTTGGCTCGCTACGCCTGGAGCGGCGGGTCACACTGTTAACGATCGCCGACGCCGCAGACGTAGCCGGAGACCCCGATGACCAGTGCACCGATCAGCAACGGCTCGGGCACGCCCGAAGACCCTTGGCGGCTCAAGACCCCACCCCTGAGCTCAGATTTCGAGATGCACCGAGACGTCAGGGACGGCACAGACGTGCTCGTCTGCACGGTTGGCAAGTCCGTGCTCTTCTACCACGCGCGATGCATCGACGACCTCCACACAATGTTGACCGAAGTCGGCGATTGGGTGGAGCTGGGCTCGGCCGACGAACAGAAACCGGCGAAGGACGGCACCGTCGAGGCCTGGGGTCGATCTCCGGACAACCCGATCGGTGGATGGTACGGACTCAAGAAGGGCATGCGCGGCCGGTTCGGGATGTACCTCCCGCCGCTCATGGAGCACCTCGGCCTCGCCGAGGTTGAGCACAATGCGCGAGGCAATCGGATGCGCGCCATCTGACGCTCGTCAGAACCGCAGCCGACGCAGGTGGTCGTAGCCGACCTGGGCGGTGTTGAGCGGAGTCGCATCGGAGGTGTGGTTTCAACGTGCGAAGCAACTCCCTGTCTGTCGGATGGCTGGTGCTGGATCAGTCCTTGGTGCTGAACGCCGCGTCGAACGCTGACGCGGGAGGATCGAACGCGTTTCGGCGGACGAACGCGAGCGCATCGGGGGCACCGATCAGCCGGTCCATGCCGGCGTCCTCCCACTCCACGGAGATCGGGCCGTCATAGCCAATGGTGTTGAGCATGCGGAAGCACTGCTCCCAGGGCACATCACCGCGACCGGTCGACACGAAGTCCCACCCACGACGGGGGTCGCCCCACGCAAGGTGCGAGCCGAGTCGTCCGTTGCGGCCATTGCCGACGAGACGCTTCGCGTCCTTGCAGTCGACGTGGTAGATGCGGTCCTTGAAGTCCCACAGGAAGGCGACGGGATCGAGGTCCTGCCAGACGAAGTGCGACGGGTCCCAGTTGAGGCCGAACGCCTCGCGCTGCCCGATCGCCTCGAGCGTGCGGACCGTGGTCCAGTAGTCGTACGCGATCTCGCTCGGGTGTACCTCGTGCGCAAACCGCACGCCCACCTCGTCGAACACGTCGAGGATGGGGTTCCAGCGATCGGCAAAATCCTGGTAGCCCGCGTCGACCATCGCCTGTGTCGCCGGCGGGAACATCGCGACGTACTTCCAGACCGACGATCCGGTGAACCCGACCACCGTGCTGATACCGAGCTTGGCGGCGGCCCGGGCCGTCATCTTCATCTCGTCGGCGGCACGCTGCCGGACACCCTCAGGGTCGCCGTCACCCCAGATGCGCGCCGGCAGGATGTCCTTGTGCCGCTCGTCGATCGGATCGTCGCAGACCGCCTGACCGACGAGGTGGTTGGAGATGGTCCAGACCTTGAGGTTGTGCTTCTCGAGCAGGTCGAGCTTTGCCTGCACGTACGAGTCGTCCTCGACCGCCTTCCAGACGTCGAGGTGGTCCCCCCAGCAGGCGATCTCCAAACCGTCGTAGCCCCACTCGGACGCCAGCCGACAGACCTCCTCGAGTGGCAGGTCGGCCCACTGCCCGGTGAACAGAGTGACGGGACGTGGCATGCGGTGCTCCTCCTTGGACTCTGGGGGTTTGGGCTTGTCGGGGGGTCAGCGGACGCCGAGCAGATGCTCCATGGCGAGCTGGTCGAGCCGCTCGAAGTGCATGCCGCGACCGGCGGCGGCATCGACGTCGAACACCTCGTCGCGGAGATCGGCCAAGGGCTCGCCCTCGCCAAGCGTCGGGACTGCGAGCTGGTCCACTCGCGCAGCACTCAGGGCCTCGCCGACCTCGGGGTCCGCCCGGAACGCACGGACCTTGTCCCGCAGAATCAGATAGTTGCGCATGCAGGCCCGCGCGGTCTCCCAGACTCCCTCGACGTCCTCGCTGCGAGGCGGCTTGTAGTCAAAGTGCACAAAGCCGTCGTACGGCTTTCCGGTGCCGGCGCCGAGCAGCACATCGATGGTCCAGAAGGCGCCGCGGAGGTTGCCAGCGCCGAAGCGCAGATCTTGATCGAACCGCGGGCCGTGCTGGCCGTTGAGGTCGATGTGGAACAGCTTGTCGTGCCACAACGCCTGCGCGATGCCGTGCGCGTAGTTGAGCCCCGCCATCTCCTCATGGCCGACCTCCGGGTTGAGGCCGACCCGTCCCGGCTCGTCGAGCTCGCCGATGAACGCGAGAGCGTGCCCCACGGTCGGCAACAGAATGTCGCCGCGCGGCTCGTTGGGCTTGGGTTCGAGCGCGAACCGGATGTCATAGCCCCGGTCGCGAACGTAGCCGCAGAGGATGTTCATCGACTCGCGATAGCGGTCGAGTGCGGCGTTGACGTCCTTGGCCGCACCAGACTCCGCGCCCTCACGACCGCCCCACAGGACGTACGTCTTCGCGCCAAGCTCGGCAGCGAGGTCGATGTTGCGGAGCACCTTGCGCAGGGCGTAGCGCCGTACGTCACGGTCGTTGGCCGTCAAGCCGCCGTCCTTGAACACGGGTGCACTGAACAGGTTGGTCGTCGCCATCTCGACGACGAGGCCAGTCTCAGCCAGCGCTTTGGTGAACCGCTCGAGCATCGCGTTGCGCGTGGCGTCGTCCGGCACGAGGTCGTCGTCGTGGAACGTCACGCCGGCTGCGCCCAGGTCGGCTAGCTTGTGCACGGTTTCGACAGGGTCGAGCGGCTTGCGCACCGCTCCACCGAACACATCTACGCCCTGCCAGCCGACGGTCCACAGACCGAAGCTGAACTTGTCGTCGCGCGTGGGAGTGTACGAGCTCATGTCGGGATCTCCGTCCACACGCTGTCCTTGCCCGCACTGGTCTCGACCGCGGCGAGCACGCGCTGCACCTGCAGCCCGTCGGCGAACGACGGCAGCGGGTCGGTGCCCGCGGCGATGGCCTCGACGAGGTCGACGACCTGGTGGGTAAAGGCGTGCTCGTAGCCGAGCAGGTGTCCCGGGGGCCACCACGCAGCCACGTACGGGTGTACCGGCTCGGTTACCAAGATCCGGCTGAACCCGGCGATCTCGGGGTCCTCGGTGTGGTCATGGAAGTGCAGGACGTTCATGTCCTCGAAGTCGAACGCAAGGCTGCCCTCCGACCCGTTGATCTCGATGCGGATGGCGTTCTTGCGACCGGCTGCGAACCGCGTCGCCTCGAACGTCGCGATCGCCCCGCCGGTGAACCGGGCCAAGAACACTGCGGCGTCGTCGACCGTGACCTCGCCACGCTCGGTGCCGGCGACTCCAGACAACCCGCTGTACGACGCGGGCAGCGGCCGTTCCTTGACAAAGGTCTCGAGGATTGCCGAAACACCGGTGATCTGCTCACCGGTGATGAACTGCGTGAGGTCGACGATGTGCGCCCCGATGTCGCCCAGCGCGCCGGAACCGGCCTTGTCCTTCTGCAGCCGCCAGGACAGCGGTGCCTCAGGGTCGGTGATCCAGTCCTGCAGGTATTGCGCGCGGACGTGCCGGATGGTGCCGATGCGGCCCTGCTCGACGAGCCGTCGGGCGAGCCCGATCGCCGGGACGCGGCGGTAGGTGAAGCCGACCATCGACCGTATGCCGTTGGCCTGTGCGGCGACGGCGGCAGCGGTCATGGCCTCCGCTTCCTCGACCGAGTTGGCGAGCGGCTTCTCGCACAGGACGTGCTTTCCCGCTTCGAGCGCGGCGATCGCGATCTCCGCGTGGGTGTCCCCCGGCGTGCACACGTCAACGAGGTCGATGTCGTCACGGGCGACGACACGTCGCCAGTCGGTCTCGCTCTCCTGCCAGCCGAGCGTGCGCCGTGCATCCTCCACGGCCTCCGCGTCTCGTCCGCTGACGACCCGCATGTCGACGTCGAGCGGCAGCTGGAAGAAGCGGTTGGCGGTGCGCCAGGCGTGCGAGTGGGCCTTGCCCATGAAGGCGTAACCCACCATGCCCACGCGCAGCGCGGGCCTGTTCGGTTCAGTCATCGGTGCATTCCCCTCGACGTTCAGCTTCGCGATGCTTGACCGTCCCGAGTTGTCAGACCGTCGCGCCGCATCAGGGCAGAGCAGCGGGTCTGACAGTCTGACAACTCGGGGGGAACGGTCAGGACTCGAAGCAGAGCGGCTCGTAGTCCGCGACGTTGTCGGCCGTCACGACCGGAGCGTTGAGGACGATGCGGCGCGGCACCTCGACCTGCACCAGGTCGGACATGCCCTTGTTCTGGGCGAGCAGGCGGGCGAGCCGGATGCCGTCAGCAGCCTGCGTCGGCGGGTAGAGGATGGTCGCCGCCATCTCGCCATCCTGGATCCACTGCATGGCGTTGCACGATCCCGCACCGCCGATGAATGCGAACTCGTCGCGGCCGGCGTTGTCGAACGCCTGCTTGACGCCGACACCCTGGTCGTCGTCGTGGTTCCAGACGATGTCGAGCTGCGGCGCGGCCTGCAGCAGGTTGGACGCCTGCTCCTCGCCCGACTCCACCGTGAACTCGGCAGACACCTGGTTGTCGACCGTCTGGTCGCAGGCCTCGAGCGCGTCGGCGAACCCCTGCGAGCGATCCTGGGTCAGCGGCAGCGCCGCGATGCCCTGGATCTCGGCGATCACCGGGTCGGCGATGTTGTTCTCCTCGATGACCTGGCAGGCATAGGTGCCGGCAGAGACGCCCATCCCGTAGTTGTCACCGAGGATGGTCGTCCGCGCCGCGAACGGGCTGGAGAACTCGCGGTCGACGTTGACGACGATGATGCCCGCGTCCATCGCGCGCGTCGCCACCTCCGTCAGCTGCGCGCCATCGGTCGGCAGCAGCACGATCGCGTCGACGCCCTCGTTGATGAAGGTCTCGATCTGGCTGATCTGCAGGCTTGCGTCGTTGGTCGCCTCCGCCGTGCGCAGCGTGATGTCCTCGTACTGCTCCGCCTCGGCGAGGGCGGACGAGTTCACCGCGGCGAGCCAGCCGTGGTCGGCGAGCGGTCCGGAGAAGCCGATGGTGACCTCTTCGCCGGGCTCGTCGTTGCTGCTTCCCGCTGCCTGCGTGCTGCCGCCCGCGGGCTCTTCCTCCTCCGGGTCGTTGCTGGTACATCCGGTCACGATCAGTCCGGCGGCAACGACAGTGCCGACGATGGTGAGGAACCGACGCTTCGGTCCGAGCGTGTTGCTAGACATCCCTGTCTCCTTGGTGTGGGTCGACACTGGTTGCGTTGTGCGGGTGAGCTATGCGCTGCTGGAGCGCTGGACGCGTTGCTGCAGCAGCACTGCGGCGATGATGATTGCGCCCTTGGCGACGGCCTGGTTCGACGTGTCGAGGTTGTTGAGGGTGAAGACGTTGGTGAGTGTCGTGAAGATCAGCACGCCGAGGACGGTGCCGACGATGGTGCCCCGCCCGCCGCTGAGCAGGGTGCCGCCGATGACGACCGCGGCGATGGCGTCGAGCTCGTAGAGCTGACCGTGGGTCGAGCTGCCTGTCGTCGTGCGCGCGACGAGCATGACGGCGGCGATGCCGCACGCGACTCCGACGAGGACGTACAGAAGTGCGGTGTGTCGCTTGACCTTGATGCCGGCGAGCCGGGCCGCCTCGGCGTTGCCGCCGACGGCGATCGTGCGGCGGCCGAAGGTCGTGCGGTTGAGCAGGATCCAGCCGGCGATCGCGACCAGCGCGAAGATGATCACGAGCCGCTCGACGCCGAGCACCTCGCCGTTGAAGAAGTCGACGAACTCGCGCACGGTCACGATCTGCGTGCGCCGCTCGGAGATGATCTCCGCGAGGCCGCGCGCCGCTGCGAGCATCGCCAGGGTGACGATGAACGGAGCGATCCGGCCGTAGGCGATGAGCACACCGTTGACGAGGCCGCATCCGGCCCCGACCGCGAGCGCCACGAACACCATGACGATCCAGTGCGTGTCCTCGGCCATCGTCTGCGTCGCGACCGTGGTCGCCCAGACAGACGCCAGCGCGGTGATGGCGCCGACGGACAGGTCGATGCCGCCACCGATGATCACGAACGTCATCCCGACGCTGATGACGCCGATGACCGAGGCCAGTCGCAGGATGGTCTCGACGTTGTCGACGCTGGCGAACCGGTCACCCGCGGTGGCCACGCCGACGATTACGAGGATGAGTAGCGCGATGACCAGGCCGAGGTTGCGACCTGCGGGGCTCGCCAGAACGCGAACGAGTCTCGACTCCTGTGCTGCCGGCCGAGCCGCCTCCGCCTCCACCCGCTGATGCTCGTCAGGGGGTGGCACGGCCGAGGGCTGCGCCGTCGTGGGGGTGTTGGGCTCGCTCACGCGGCTCTTCCTTCCATGACTAGGTCGAGCACCTTGTGCTCGTCTATCTCGGCGGCTGGGCCTTGGTGCACGACGCGGCCCTCTCGAAGGACGAGCACGCGGTCGGCCAACCCCAGGACTTCGGGCACCTCGCTGCTGACGAGGACGATGGCGACACCGCTGTCGGCCAACTTGCGGATGAGGGTGTAGAGCTCGCTGCGGGCGCCCACGTCGACGCCGCGCGTCGGCTCGTCGAGCAGGAGCACGCGGCAGTCCTTGAGCAGCCAGCGCGCGAGGACGACCTTCTGCTGGTTGCCGCCCGACAGGGTGCGCGCTTCACGCTGCGGGTTGTGCGGTCGGATGTCGAGCGCAGCGACCTGCTCCGTGGTTGCCGCGGCCTCTGCCGAGCGGCTTAGGAAGCCCGCGTTGGCGAACCGTGAGAGCGACGCCAGCGTGATGTTGCTGACCACCGACTCGCTGAGGATCAGGCCTTGGCTCTTGCGCTCCTCGGGGCACAGTCCGACGCCGGCGGAGACCGCCATGCTGACCGAGCCATTGCGCAGCTTGCGACCGCTGACTGACACGCTGCCGGCTTGCGAACGCCTGGCGCCGTAGACCGTCTCGAGAATCTCCGACCGACCCGAGCCGACCAGCCCGGCAAGGCCGACTATCTCGCCCGGACGGACATCGAACGAGACATCTCGGAACTCGCCGGGGCGACTCAGTGCCTGCACGGACAGCACCGCCTCGCCTCCGGCGGGTTCGGTGCGCCGGGGCGGGAAGACGTACTCAACCGTGCGGCCGGTCATGAGACGGATGACGTCGGCGGTCGGCGTGTCCTTGGCCGACAGGCCGGTGGCGACGGTGCGTCCGTCCTTGAGCACGGTGACTCGGTCGCCGATCTCGCGGATCTCCTCCAGCCGGTGCGAGATGTAGATGACGGCGACACCGTCACGGGTGAGGTCGCGGATGACGGTGAACAGCCGCCTGACCTCTCCCTCGTCGAGGACGGCCGACGGCTCGTCCATGACGATGAGGCGTGCGTTGTGGGACAGAGCTCGCGCCATGCTGACGATCTGCTTGCCGGCGGCGGACAGCCGACCCAACTCGATGCCCGGTGAGATCTCCGGGTGCCCGAGCCGGGCGAGCAAGGCGGCGGTGGTGCGCTTCAGCTCGCCGCGCCGTGCGAAGCCCGCGGTGGCGAGCTCGTGTCCGAGGAAGATGTTCTCGGCGACTGACAGGCCGTCGACCAGGTCGAGCTCCTGGTAGATCGTGGCGATCCCGAGCCGCGTCGCCGCGGACGGGTTGGCGAGCCGCACCTGCTCGCCCTGCCAGGTGATCGTGCCCTCATCGGGCTGGTGTGCTCCGGCGAGGACCTTGATGAGGGTCGACTTTCCGGCGCCGTTCTGCCCGAGCAGGCAGTGCACCTCACCAGGCAGCACCTCGAGCTCGACCCCGTCGAGCGCGCGCACTCCCGGGAACTGCTTGACGATCCCCGTCATGTGCAGGATGGGATCGGTCATCGGTCACCTCCACTGAGAACGTCGACATGAGTGGGGTCGGCGAACACCGACTGCAAGGCCAGGTGGGCGCCCCCGCGCGCCGCGGCAGTGAAGCCGAGGGTGGACGCGACGACCTCGCAGCCGCCGAGCCCGGGCGCCACGATGCGCGCGGCCATCTCCGTACGCATGGGATCGAGCAGGTACGGCGCCAGCGGGGCGAAGTAGCCACCGAGGACGACGAGCTGCGGGTTGAACAGATTGGCGAGCACGGCCGCGCCCATGCCGAGACCGACGCCGACGGAGTGCAACGTGTCGAGGGTGCGCTGGTCGCCCGCGGCCGCGCGACCGCCGATGTGGTCGACGCGTGCCTCGACGTCGACCGTGCGGTCATGCAATGGGTCGTTGCCCGCAGCGGCACCGCGCAGCACCGCCTCGAAGCCGACCATCGTCTCCCAGCAGCCGCGGCGACCGCATCGGCAGTCGCGGCCGGCCGGATCGAGCTGCAGGTGTCCCACCTCGCCGGCAAAGCCGTTGGCGCCACGCAGCAATTGCCCACCAACGATCACACCGGCGCCCACGCCGAGCTCACCGGTGAGGTGAACGACATCGGTCATCCCGACGCCACGGCCATAGGCGTGCTCGGCGACTACCGACAGGTTGGCGTCATTGCCCACGCGGATGGGCAGCGGTACGGAAAGTCGCGCCGCGACCTCATCCACCACGCGGACGCTCTGCCACCCGAAGTTGGGCGCGACGACAACATGTCCGCCCTCCTCGTCGACCAGACCAGGAAGGGCGATGTGCACCTCGAGGATGCGTGCGCCCACCGCCTCGGCGGCCGACGACGCGGACTCGATCAGGTCGGCCAGCCGGTCGACCACGACGTCCTCGCGATCCAGCAATCCGGACACCGCGACGCGGCGGTCGAAGACCGTGCGACCGGAGAGATCAAGACCCACACCCGCGACGTGGTAGGCGTTGAGCTCGATGCCCAGCCCCCAGAGCCGGCGCCCGTCGACGGCCACCGACTGTCCGGGGCGGCCAGGCGAGCCGTCGGGGTGGGCGTCGCCCACGGTGACCAGGCCGCGCGCGGACAGCTCGCTCACCAGGGTCGACACGGTCGCCCGGTTGAGGCCGGTGTGCTCGGCGAGCCGGGCTCGGGACCAGGGGCCGTCGGTCCGCAGCAGGCCCAACACCGTCGCCAAGTTGTCCCGTCGCAGGCGCAGCTGGTCGGCCGACCGACCAGGTGTCCAGCCGGCGGGGCTTGCCTGCTGTGCGACCACAGGTGCTCCCCTCGCCTCGGCTTCTGTTGCGTCCGGGTTGCCGCGATGTGACTGAACACGGTGTTAGGTGTGTTGGGACGACAAACTAGGGAAGCGGCTAGGCGTTACGCAAGGGTTTCGAGCCAACTTTTGCAGATCAGTTGCAGAAGTGTGACTGATCGACTGCCGAAGTCACTCTTGCGGCGAGCAGGCGGCTCAACCGAAATGCCGGGATTGCCATGGACCGACCCGTGGCGAATCGTGCTCGACTCGGCGATCAAGGAGAAATCGGGCACTCTCCTTGGGCTGAGTGCCCGATCTCTCCTTGATCGCTGGCGTCCCAGGTTGATCTTGAGACATCCGCGGTACGGGGGCCCGCAGATGTCTCAAGATCGCACCGGGACAGGTCAGGCTGGCGCGCCGATTCCGGCCCCGCCGAACTCCGTCCAGTTGAGGTTGAAGAAGTTGTTCCCCGGCCCGCCCGGCACCGGCCGGAAGACGAGGAACACGTCATGCCGCCCGCCCGGATCAGTGATCGGGAAGGTCTGGCTTGCCCAGGTGTCTGCGTTTGCCGTGGGCAAGATTGTCACGCTGGTGAGCAGCGGACCGTCCACTGCGTCCAGGTGGACCTCCACGACTCCGGTGCCCGCCGCTCCACTGCCGCCCGAGGTGCGGAACGTCAACGAGTCGATGTTGACCAGGTTGAACGGGCCGTTGAGCTTGATCCAGTCACCGTTGCCGAGACTGCCTCGATGCACACCGGCGCCGCCGTCCGTGTTCACGGCGGTGTTGGTGCCTTGCTGCTCGACGGCGTGCTCGACCTCCTGCTTCTTCTGCCGGATCTGGTGCTGGTCGACGGTGGTGAGTGCAGGCACGCCACCAACGGCGTTGTCGGTGTAGGACGCGCTGATCACGCCGAACACGTTGCCGCCGTGTGAGACGTCGTCCGGATCGGTCGGCAACGTGCCGGTGCAGCCGGTTGTCGTGGCACCTGCGTGTCCGTGCGTGTCGTGACCAAGCACGAACGTCACCTCGACCCGACTGCAGTCGATCGGGCCGTCCTCCGGGTCGCTCACGGTGACCGCGAATGGGATGACGTCGCCGAAGGCAAAAGTGCCGCCGTCGAGCGGCACCGTGACGTCGACCGAGGGCGCGGTGTTGCCCACGGTGATCGTCGTGTTGGCCGACGTGGCTTTGCCGCTGGAGTCAGTCACGGTCAATCGTGCCGTGTAGACGCCGTTCGTCGTGTACGTGTGGGTGGGGTTCGGGTCGATCGAGTCGGTCGAGCCGTTGCCGTCGAAGTCCCACGCGAACGCTGATCGACTCACCGGGGTCCGCGTCCCGCGAGCCTTCGCTGGAGAACTGCACCGTCAGCGGCGCCGGACCGCTCGTCACCGACGCCGCCAGGACGGCTTCAGGCACCCGCAGCCCCTTGACGTACTCGACACGCACCATGCCGGCGTCCGGGTTGATGTTGAAGAAGCCATCGCCGTACGTGAGCAGGTAGAAGTTGCCGTCCTCGCCGAACTCCATGTCCATGGGGTTGTCGCACACGAACGGCCGTTCCGGGGTCGTGGGTGCCGGCCCGCACGGCAGCGTGTTGTTGATCTTGAAAACGTTGCCCTCGGAGTCGAGCCGGATCTCTCGCAGGTAGTCCCGGGTGAACTCGCCGAAGATGAACGCGCCGTCCCAGTACTCCGGGAACTTCGTCGGGTTCGGGTTGTCGGGGTCGAAGTTGTACGGCGCTGCGCCGTGCGGCCCCACCCCGCCGGTCCCGAGCTCGGGGAACAGCTGCGGGCAGGTGCCACCGGAGCCGTCGTAGTACGCGAGGCACGGCGTGCCGAGCGCAGCACCCGGCGTGTTGTCGCGGTAGGAGTACCAGATCTCGGGAGCGGTGATCGGCGGCGTCTCCACTAGCCCGGTGTTCCATCGCGACGTATTGTCCGGCCCCTTCGTCGGGTTGTCGCACTCGAACTGCTGCGGCGGGTCATGCAGCGGCGTTCCGGTGTTGAAGTTCCATTGGTAGTAGGGCAGGTCCGGCGCGTAGCACACCGGCCAGCCGTAGTTGGACGGCTTGCGCACGATCTCGACTCGACCAGTGCCCGCCGGGCCGCGGAAGTTCTGCGGCGTCTGCGAGTCGGGTGAGTAGTCGGTGATGTACGCGACGTCGTTCTCGTCGAGACTGATGCGGAACGGGTTGCGGAAGCCCATCGCGTAGATCTCCGGCCGCGTCTTGTCATTGACGTCAGCCGTCTCGTCGAACAGGTTGCCGGGCGGGATGGTGTAGGACCCGTCGTCCTGCACCTCGACGCGCAGGATCTTGCCGCGGAGATCGTTGGTGTTGAGCGCGGACCGGCGGGCGTCCACATGCGGTGCGTTGAACAGCCCGGCCGGCGTGATCATGTCGTTGAACGGTGCGAAGCCGCCGGAGCCGCCACCACCCGCGGGGGTGTCGTCGCCGGTGACCATCCAGAGGTTGTTCTGCGAGTCGAAGGCGATGTCGCCGGCGACGTGGCAGCACGCTCCGCGGTTGACCTCCACCTTCAGGATCTTCTGCTCACTGGCGAGGTCCAGGTGTGCCGGCTGCGACTCGGTCGCGTCCACGAACTTGAACCGCGACAGCTGGAAGTAGCCGAGCCACGGGTCCCACACAGACGGGTCTGCGCCGGTGTTGGGCGCGTTGGCCGTCGGGGTCGTCGCGGGATACGGCGGCTCCATCGTCAGCGGTGAGTAGTAGAGGTACACCCATTTGTTGGTGGCGAACTGCCTTGTCCACCGCCGGGCCGTACATGCCGTCCTCGCTCGCCATGTAGACCGGGATCTGCGCGATCAGCGTCGTCGTGTTCGTGACCGGGTCATGCAGCCGTACGCCGCCGCGGCGGTCGGTCTGGATGACGCGGCCGTCGGGGAGAACATCGAAGCCGATTGGCTCGTTGAGATTGGGCTGCGTGGTGACCGGTGTGAACTGGTAGTTGGCCAGGACGGTCGCACCACAGTCACCGTCGCCGACACCGGCCGCCCATTGGATGGCGCCGGCCAGGTGGTTACGGAACTCCGGCTCCGCGAAGCTGCCGACGGTGTCGCCACCGGCGGTGTAGAACGACCGACCGCCCTTGTAGTCCTGGCACCAGGTGATCGGGTGGTCAAAGCCCATGGTGCCGCCCGCGTACGTGCTCTCGTCCACCGTTGCGAGCACATGCTGCTTGCCGCGGACGTTGGACGTGAAGTTGTACCACTGGTCGGTGCGCTCCCAGTACTCCGGGAGGCTCTCGCTGGCCACGTGGACGCGGTCGGCAACCTTGATCGTCGCCTCGGTCACCGGGGACGAGCCGTTGGCCCGCGTACCGATGATGTCGGTGAGGAAGCCCCAGTCGGGCTCGGTCTCGATCGCCGAGTGGATGCCGACGAACCCACCGCCGTCGAAGAAGTAGTCCTCGAATGCAGCCTGCTGGCCCGGCGTTAAGTACGTCGCCCGAAGTGTTGAGGAAGACAACAGCGCGGTACTTGCTTCAGGTGTGCTTCGTCGAACTTCCGGGCGTCGTCGGTGACCTGCACTGTGAACCGGTGCTGCTTGCCCAGCGGTTGATGGCGGCTACGCCGGCGGCAGTGGACGCGTGCTGTCCGGCCGAGCCGCCTTGGTGAACACCAGGACGCGGAACTGGTTGCCGTCGCTGCCGGGTGCGGAGCTGCGCAGCAGCCGAGCTCGGCGGGAGCGGCGGCAAGGCCGGCCGCTGACGAGGCCGAGCGCGGCGGCGCCGGCCGCCAGCCGTCTGGGGACGCGCTTGATACGTTGCTTCATGGGAGTCCTCTTCCTCCGCCTCGGGGGTGCACGGGGGCGAAGCCCCGTGTGTGGGGATTCCGTGCCGGCTCCGGTCGCCGTCGAGGCCAATCGAGTTGCGACCGGAGCTTTGGCTGCGCCTGTCTCCGGCGCGATGTGTCAGCCGCGCAGGTTGTTCATGTTGTAGGCGCTGAACGCGCGTGAAGCGCAGCGACTGACCGGGGTCCGCGCTGCCGCCAGGAGCGTTGTCCTGCTCGTAGTTGGGGTTGTGGAAGCCCTTCGCGCCCTGGTTCTTGAAGAATGTCTCGAAGTCGATGTCGCTGCTTGGGTCTCCGAACGGGACGAAGTTGTAGCCATTGCCGACGCCCGGCGGGTCGACCGTGCGGTCACCGTCCTTGGCGTGGTACAACGCGAAGCGCTTGGTCTGCTGGGCGACAAGCGCTAGCGGGTCGAAGATGTCCTCGACCCGGTTGCCCTCCCAGTCGTAGCGCCAGCGCCACTGGTGCTGGGCGACATGCGCCCAATAGATGTCCAGCTCGATCACGACGAGGTCGGGGTCAGTGTTGTCGAGGTAGTGCTGCATGAGCCGCTTGCCCGACTCACCCCGCACCTGCGTCGGCGCGATCGGCGCCCCGGTCACCTTGTCCTGCGTGACCGTCACCATGGGGCCGTCCTGCAGGAAGTTGTAGGCAGGCGAGTGGTTGTGGGTGTACATCTGGATGCCGAACTCGTTGACGCTGATCTTGTTAAGTGCCGTCCACTTCTCCGTCGAGATCGTCCACGGCTCGATGTTGCGGTTGTTAGCGCTGGTCGGATCGTTTCCGGTGCCCATGTACGGCATGCCGAGGATGGCCGCGAACTCGAGCTCGGTCCGCAGGCGATCTGGTCAGCCTCGTCGACATCGTCGCCGCCGGGACTGTTGGGGCCGAGCCACGTGTTCGGGATGAAGCCGTGGTTGCCGATCGCCTCGAGGTCGAATTCGTCGAGGAACCCCCGCAGGGTGCGGCCGTAGGCGAGATAGGCAGCGCGCGACTCGGGGGTCGTCATACCGCCGGGGGCCGGGTTGGGGGCCGCGCCACCAGGGTTGGCAGCGTTCTGCCCGTAACCGGCGAACTCGACTTGCTTGATCCCGACGTCGGCGAGGAACTCGAAAAGCTCGCGCCAGCCACCGGGTAGCGGGACGAGCGGCCCCAAGTCGGTGGGGTCCTCCGGGAAGTTGGCACCTCCGAGGAATCCCATCGTCGGCGCCACACCGGCAGCGGCGCTTGCCGCAATGCCGAGCCGACCGGGCACGTCGCGCTGGGTGAACGTGATGGTGCCGACTTTGCCGCCCGGGATCAGCCGCCCGTTCCCGGCAACGGCGGTGCCGGCGAGCGGCCCGAGCACCGATCCGGACGCGGCAGCGACTGTGAGCCCAGCGGACCCGGCCAGGAACCGCCGACGGCTCAGCCCCGCTCCGCGACCAACCTCAGACTCCGTAGATACGGAATCCCTCGATCTGTGTGCACGCATGGTGACCCTCCTGCGTGGCTGGTGGCGCCGAACAAGCGCCGGTGGGGTGGACACGCGACGCATATGTGGCAGGTCGTCACTCTTAGGAGCGACCTGTCCGCGAGGCACGCTGACGGATCCGGCTTTGAGCCGGTGCAGTGAAAGCGTGAAGAGACTGCGAGTTTTGCCGACCAGTGCAACAAACTTCGCATGCCGTAAGGCCCCTCGTCGTCGCGCTGGGCCTAAGTTACGGCTCCGTTACCTAACGTTGCAATAGATGTCAGCGAACTTTCGCCGTTGACTTTCGGAAGCGCTGCTCGACGAAGTCGCGTCAGTTCGCTGCGTACACGCCGTCGCTGATGAGCCGCGCACTCCCGATCACGCCGGCGCTGTCGCCGAGCTCGGATAGAACGATGGGCAGGTTGCCCGTCGCCAGCGGCAACGAGCGGCGGTAGACGACGGAGCGGATCTCGGCGAGCAGCGCATGCCCGAGACGAGACACCCGGCCACCAATCACGATGAGACCCGGATTGAAGAACGACACGAGACTCGCCAGCACATCACCAACTCGACGACCGCCGTCGCGCACGAGTTGGACGGCGACCGCGTCTCCCTGCTGAGCGGCGACGGCCACCTCCGCTGCGGTGAGCGTGCCTCGCTCGTCGAGCAGGGTCTTGAGGATCGTCGAGCGGCCGCCACGTGCCGCCGCCATCGCGTCTCGCGCGAGGGCACCCCCACCGAAGAACGCCTCGAGGCAGCCCGTGTTGCCGCACGCGCAGGTCGGACCGAACTCCTCGACCCGGATGTGGCCGATGTCGCCTGCGGACCCGTCGACGCCGCGGTATAGCTCGCCGTCGACGACGATCCCGCAGCCGATGCCCGTACCGATCTTGACGAACAGGAAGTCGCGCGCCCGCTTGGCGACGCCAGCGTGCTGCTCGCCGAGGGCCATCACGTTGACGTCGTTGTCGAGGAGCACCGGGCAGCCGAGCTCGCGGGACATTGCATCGCGTACGGGGTAGCGGTCCCAGCCGGGCATGATCGGCGGCGACACGGGGACGCCGCTGTGGAAGTCGACCGGCCCGGGTACGCCGATCCCCACGCCTGCCGGCCGCTCGATCTCGAGCTCTTCCAGCACCTTGCGGGTCATCTCCAGGCTGCGTGCCAGCACACGCTCCGGACCCACCCGGACGTCGCTGTCCTCGGAGAGCTGGTTGAGCACGGACAGCCGGCCATCGGTCACCGCGACATCGATCGATGTGGCGCCGATGTCGACACCCACGAACCGCAACCCGGGAGCGAGATCAACCAGGGTCGACCTGCGGCCCCCACGCGACGCGGCAGGACCCGCGTCCGCGGCCAACCCCAGGTCCACGAGGCGCCCCACCTCGGCCGCGATGGTCGTGCGGGAGACGCCGAGCCGGTCACCCAGCTCGACGCGCGGCTGCGGTCCCTCGTCGCGAAGCAGCCGGAGGATGCGTGCCTGGGTCGGCGTCTCGGCGCGGCCCGCCAGTGTTATCGCCACAGCGTGATGGTGCCACGCCAAGACATGGTTAGTCGTGCGCGAGCTCGACAAGTTGGCGCGTGCAAGATCTACAGCCTCCCCGCGTACGACGCGCCGCAGGCGTGTCTCCCCGGAGGGTCCTGTCGATCTTGATGCAGGGTGCGTCCGACTTTGCCGCGGGACCGAGGCGCTGATCCTCCCTTGGCCAGCGCATCCTCTACGTCGGTCGGATAGGCACCGCGCGAGGTCATCTGGCGTGATGAAGTGGAAGCGCCTGCACAACGCTCTGACCAGCCCGTCGGCGATGAGTCTCGGCAGTGGTCCCAGTCTGTACGCACACCGATCAACCGCACTCGAGGAGAACGACATGACCGCTACCTACACCTTCGACGTCTTTTCCAGCCTCGACGGCTACGGCTCCGTCAGCGAAGGCGCCAACTGGGGCGGCTACTGGGGTAAGCAAGGGCCCGAGTTGCTCGACCACCGCCTTGCCTTGTATGGCGCGGAGCAGCGGATGGTCTTCGGGGCCAACACGTATCGGGCATTCGCGCGGATGCTGGCCTCGAGCACCGAGGAGTCCGAAGTGCGTGACCCATGGGTCACTCGGATGAGGAGCATGCCGGCAACGGTGGTGTCGACGACGCTGGAAGGCCCCCTCGACTGGCCGAACGCGACCGTCGTGAGCGGTGACGCCGTCGACGTCGTCGCCCGGCTCAAGGAGGAGTCCGAGGTGCCGTTGCGCTCGCACGGCAGCCTGTCGATGAACCGGGCGCTGATGGCCGCCGGCCTAGTCGACCGCGTGCAGGTGACGCTCTTCCCTGTCATCACCGGTCAGACCGGGCTGGAACCGATCTTCCAGGATGCGGCCGACTTCGACCTGGAGCTGCTCGAGTGCCGGACGCTCGACGGTCACACCCAAGAGCTTATCTACCGACCCACCCTCCATTGACCTGTCCGGATTCGAAGAGGATCCGTCATGCCTGCATCCATGCCCCTCGCCGAGTCCCTACACATGCGGTGCGGGCAACCTCCGCATATCAAGCAGAGTCGGATGCTTCCGACCCGCTCAATAGTCTCGGTGCCACTGGCGTGGATCCACTCGGCCGGACAAGTCAAAAGCACCCCGCCGTGGCCTCACGCCCCGATGGCGCGGTCGCGGAGCTCGCGGCGTCGCTGCTCGAGCGAAATCAGCTCACCGAAGACACCGACGTACGACTCGTCGTCGGGATCAGTGCGCTGCAGCTGCGCCTTGACCGACACGAGCCGACGGGCGACCCAGGCTTCGTGCAGCCGCGCGATCACACCGTCGACGTAGCGCGGCAGCTGCTCGGGCGTGCTGGCAACGGACTCGACCGCGAGCTGGGTGAGCAGTCGCCGATAACTGTCATCAGGGCAGTGCGCGGCCACAGCCTGCACCCAGGCCGGCCCCTCGGGGGCTGCCTTGCATCCTCCGGCAGCCGCAACGGCCCGATGCAGCTCGCGGTGCACCGGTGACAGGAAGGCGTCGTCCGGCAACTCATCGAAGAAGGCACTGGCCAAGTCAGGCCGCTGCACTGCGGATTTGAGCGCCTCCCGTTCGAGCGCGAGCACGACAGGGTGCACGTCACCGTGGCCGTTAGCCGGAGTGGCGACGGGTGCGGGGGGCGTAGCAGAACTCCGACGACCCGCCGCGGCGCGCACGCGTCCGAGCACGACTGCCTCGTCGGCGGCGCCGACCCAGCCTGCAAGGCGCCGAGCATATTCGTCGCGCAACGACGCGTCGCGGATGCGCGCCACCACGGGGATCGCACGGTCGAGTGCCTGCACCCGGCCCTCAGCCGAGTCGAGATCGAATTCGCGGAGCATGGTCTCCAGGGCAAACTTGACGAGATGCTGCCTGTCGGCGACGAGTGATCGTACGGCTTCGTCGCCTTGCTGCAGCCGCAGGTCGCACGGGTCCAACCCGTTGGGCTCAACCGCGACGAACGTCTGTGCGACCCACTTTTGGTCGCCCTCGAAGGCGCGCATCGCCGCCTTCTGCCCGGCCGCGTCGCCGTCGAACGTGAACACGACCTCACCGCGGAGCTGGTCGTGGTCGGCGAGCAACCGGCGCAACACGCGGGTGTGCTCGTCGCCGAAGGCGGTGCCACACGTCGCCACCGCGGTCGGCACGCCGGCTAGATGGCAGGCCATCACGTCGGTGTAGCCCTCGACGATAACCACCTGCCGCTGGGTGGCGATGGCTCGCTTGGCGAGGTCGAGACCGTAGAGCAGCTGGCTCTTCTTGTAGATCGGTGTCTCGGACGTGTTGAGGTACTTGGCCTCGACCTTGTCGTCGTCGAAGAGCCGGCGTGCGCCGAAGCCGACCGCGTCGCCCATGAGATCGCGGATAGGCCAGAGCAGCCGGCCGCGGAACCTGTCGTACGGCTTGCCGTCCGACCCGCGACGGCCGATGAGCCCGCTCGTCACCAGCTCATCGTCGGAGAACCCGCGACCGCGCAGGTGGCGCAGCAGGGCCTCGCCATCGCGTGGCGCGTAGCCGACTCCGAAGTGTGCCGCTGCGTCGCGGTCGAAGCCACGCTCGTCGAGGAACTGCCGGCCCGTGATTGCCTCGGGTGAGCCCAGCGTCGTGGCGAAGAACTCCGCGGCCGCGCGATGTGCGTCGATGAGCCTCGTGCGCTGCTCGCGATTGCGACTCGGAGCTGCCCCCGTGGACGTCTCCTCGTAGCGCAGCTGGATGCCGACCTTCTCGGCCAGTCGCTCCACGGTCTCGGCAAACGTGAGGTGCTCGAACTCCATGACGAAGTCGATGACGTCGCCGCCTTTGCCGCAGCCGAAGCAGTACCAGACGCCTTTGGCCGGAGCGACGTTGAACGACGGGCTCTTCTCCTCGTGGAACGGGCAGAGCCCGGTGAGTGAACTGCCACCACCGCCGCGCAGCGTGACGTAGTCGCGGACGATCTCGTCGATCCGGGCCCGATCGCGGACCGCGGCGACGTCCTCGTCACGGATCCGGCCAGCCACGCGCCGAGTCTAGGCCGGACTAGCGGGCGTACGTGCCGACAAGCCGACCCTCGGCTGTGGACAACCGCTGCACCGCCGCCAATGCGTCGTCCATGGCAGCGCCCTCCTGCAGACCGGTCGGCTCCGACAGGGCGTACACGGTGAATTGGTAGTGATGGGTCCCGCTCGGCGGGCACGGCCCCGCCCAGGCAGCGCGCCCGCTGCTGCCCTTGGCCTGGACCCCGCCGGCCGGCACCTCGCCCTCGGCGGCACCGGTGGTGCTGGGTGGGATGTCGAGCACGACCCAGTGCACGTACGTGCCCCGCGGGGCGTCGGGGTCGTCCACCACGAGGGCCAACGCGGCCGCGTCAGCCGGCACCCCGGTCCACGCCAGCGGCGGGGAGGTCTCGTCGCCGTCGCAGGAGTAGACCGTCGGGATCGGGTCGCCCTCCGCAAACGCCGAGCTGGTCACACTGATGCTCATCACGCCTCCGTCACACGTCCTTCAGCGCTACCGTCGGATCGGCCAGCCGGGTCGGATCGACCTTGCGCCCGACGAGCGCCTTCAGCGGCTCGATGCCCTCGTCCCACATGTTGGCGTGCATGGCCGCTTGAACAGTGCCGGAGAGCAGCCAGTAGGCCTGGAACATCCGGCCCGGCACGTCGCCCCGCAGGACAACCTGGCTGTCCCGCGGGTCGGCCCACCCGACGTACTCCAGCCCCAGGTCGTACTGGTCGCTGAAGAAGTACGGCAGCCGGTCGTAGGTCATGTCCTGGCCGAGCATCGCCTTCGCCGCCGCGGGTCCGCCGTTGAGTGCGTTGGCCCAGTGCTCGACCCGCAGCCGGCGTCCGAAGGCCGCGTACGGGACGCTCGCGACGTCGCCTGCCGCGAAGACGTCGGGGTCGGAGGTCCGCAGGGACGCGTCGACCTCCACCCCGTCACCCACCGCCAGCCCAGCCGCCTCGGCCAGCTCCACCGCGGGCTTGATCCCGACACCGGCGACGACCAGATCGGCCGGCAGGTCCACCCCCGTGGTCGTACGGACGCCCGAGACCCGGCCGTCACCCCGCACCTCCTCGACGCCCGCGCCCATCAGGAGCCGCACGCCGTGCTCGATGTGCAGATCGGCGATCACGCGCCCAACTTCGCCACCGAGCACGCGCTGCAGTGGCAGCTCCGCAACCTCGATGACTGTCACCTCACAGCCATGAAGGCGGGCCGCGGCCGCGACCTCGAGCCCGATCCAGCCGGCGCCGACCACGACGACGCGCACGCCCTCACCGAACGCTGCCTTCAACGCATCGGAGTCGGGCAGCTGCCGCAGGTAGCGCACGCCCTCGAGATCAGCACCCGGCACCTGCAGCCGACGCACGGTCGACCCGGTCGCGAGCAGCAGCTTGTCGTAGCGCATCCGCACGCCACCCACCAGCGTCACCACGTGCGTGCTCGTGTCAAATGCCTCGACCACTGTCCCGAGGTGAAGATCGATGCTCTGCTCGGCGTACCACTCGCGGGGATGCACATAGGCCTTGCCGCGTGGCTCCTTGCCGAGCAGGTAGCCCTTGGACAGGGGCGGGCGCTCGTACGGGATCTCGTGCTCTGCCCCGATGAGCACGATCCGCCCGGCAAACCCCTCAGCCCGCAGGGTTTCCGCGGCCTTCGCTCCCGTGAGGCTCGCGCCCACGATGACGAACGTCTCTTGCTCTGCCATCAGCCCTCCCCTGCTCGGGTCGCGTCGTATGCGGCCGCGACCGACTTGGGCACACACATGCGCCACGCGTCGACGACAAGCTCGCGCATCTCGTCGGCGTCAAGCGCGTCCAGCCGCACCTGCACCCAGTTGTAGCGCTCATCGACCTTGTCCGGCGCGAAGAACTTGTGTGGCTCGGCGGCGATCAGGTCGGCACGCTCGTCCCGCGGGAACCCGAACCCCATCGTGGCCTCGTCGCGGGAGAACGCCAGGAAGACGATGCGGCCGACCCGGAACTTGATGCGGTCGCGCACGATCGCCTCGTAACTGCGAGGCAAGGATGCCGCCAGGCGGCGTACGTCCGCAGCCGTGACCACGTCTGCTCCCTAGCCGGTCGCGAGTCGAGTGTGCCAGGCAACCGCGCTTGCGTCGGTCAGGGACGCCACCTGGTCGACGAGCACCCGCATCCGCGAGGCATCGTCCGGCGCCGCCTCCCAGTCGATCCGGAACGGCGGCTCCAGATGCTCGGGCGCGCGCAGCCGCAGCTGGGCGACGAGCTCGTGCAGCAGGTCCTGCTGCTTGCGGTAGACGGGAAGGCGGTCCTCGGCCGTCATCACGTACACCGCGGCGATGCTCTTGAGCGTGGCCACCTCGACGACGGTCTGCCGCGGCACGACCAGGTCGGCGCCGTAGCGTGTCAACCGACCCTTGCCGAAGGCAGCGTGTGTGGCTCGCTCGGCGGCACCGCAGAACCGTCCGATCAGCTGGCTCGTCATGTCCTTGAGAGCCGCGAGCGAGCGGCGCGCGCCGTCGTACGAGTCGACCCAGTAGGGGAGATCGCGCAGGCGGTCGATGGTCTCCTCGACCTCGTCGTGCTCGGCGTCTGCGAGGTACCAGGCGCGCAGCGTCGCGGCGACGCGCTCACGCACCTCCGCGTCTCGCAGCCCCTTGAGCTCCAGCCGACCGCCGACCACCGCGTCCTCGACGTCATGGACCGAGTAGGCGACATCGTCGGCAAAGTCCATGACCTGGGCCTCGATGCAGCGGCGGCCGTGCGGGGAGCCCTCTCGCAGCCAGCGGAACGCGGCGGCGTCGTCGGCGTACACACCGAACTTGGCCCCGCCGTCGGGTGCCCCGCCGCGGAACCACGGATACTTCGTCGACGCGTCGAGGCTCGCCCGGGTCAGGTTGAGCCCAGCACTCGAGCCGTCCGATCTGGTGACCTTCGGCTCGAGCCGGGTCAGCACGCGCAGCGTCTGGGCGTTGCCCTCGAAGCCGCCCGCCGGTCGGGCGATCTCGTCGAGCACCGACTCACCGTTGTGCCCGAACGGCGGATGGCCAAGGTCGTGCGCCAGGCACGCGGTGTCGACGATGTCGGGATCGCAGCCGAGCGACTTGCCGAGCTCACGGCCGACCTGGGCGACCTCCAGCGAATGCGTGAGCCGGTTGCGGACAAAGTCGTCGGTGCCGGGCCCGACGACCTGCGTCTTCGCCGCCAGCCGCCGCAGCCCGGCACTGTGCAGCACACGCGCCCGGTCCCGCTCGAACGGCGTGCGCTCGGATCGCTTGGGCGGCTCGGTCGCCCAGCGTTCACGGTCGGTGTCGGAGTACGGGACGGAGACCATCGCGACTGCGAGCGTACCCACCGCCGCGTCATCATGGGCGAGCGCGGATCACCGCCTGGCGAACCGTGCCACCAGCAGCCCGACCGCCGCATAGAACAACGCGGCGATGCCCCAGTTGACCAGGATGTTCTCCTTGGGGTCGGCCTGCGGGAAGAGGTCGTCGAACGGCCCGGCGAAGAACCGGCCGATGTCGAGGACGAGGTCGACGATGGTGTTGCCCTGGTTGGCGCCTGCGAGCACGAGGAGAATTCCGAGGACGATGATGCCGGCGATCGCACCGGTCACACCGAGGACGACGTTTCCGACCGAGTACCTGGTCGCTGTGCGCGCCATGGTGAAGGTCACCTCGCAACACGGGCGTGGCTCCGTGCCACGCCGTTCGTCACTATTGATCCCCAATGCGGCGTGGCGCCAAACCCGTTTGCCAGAGGGCGCCCCTCGCCAAGAGGTTCGCCAGAGTGCGCCCCTGCGCCAATCCAACGATGCCCTAGCGCGTGTCGCTCGTGCTCTCGGCCATGGCAGCGCGCCCTGCCTCGAGCCTTGCAACGGGGACCCGGAACGGTGAGCAGGAGACGTAGTCGAGCCCGACGTCGTGACAGAAGTGGATCGAGTCGGGGTCGCCGCCGTGCTCTCCGCAGATGCCGATGGTGAGGTCGGGGTTGGCCGCCTTGCCCTCGTCGAACGCGAGGCGGACGAGCCGCCCGACACCCGACCGGTCCAGCGTCTCGAAGGGCGACACCGGGAAGATGCCCTGTTCGAGGTAGGCCGAGAAGAACGAGGCTTCGACGTCGTCACGAGAGAAGCCCCAGGTCATCTGGGTCAGGTCGTTGGTGCCGAACGAGAAGAAGTCCGCAGCACCCGCGATCTCCCCCGCGGTAAGAGCAGCCCGCGGCAGCTCGATCATCGTCCCAATCGGGCAGTGGATATCGACGTCTTGCTCGGCGGCGACCTCGGCCAGGACCTGCTCGGCCTGGGCCCTGATGAGCACGAGCTCCTGCACCGCTCCGACGAGCGGGATCATGACCTCGGGACGTGGATCACCGCCGGCGCGCCTGCGCTCTGCCGCCGCCTCGGCGATGGCGCGCACCTGCGTCATGAACAGCCCAGGGACGACGAGACCGAGCCGTACGCCGCGCAGCCCGAGCATCGGGTTCTGCTCGTGCAGGCGTTGCACCGCGGCCAGTAACCGATGGTCCTGCTCGTTGGGCTCGCCGCGCTCGTCGGCCAGCGCCACATGCACCGCCAGGTCGGTCAGGTCAGGCAGGAACTCATGCAGAGGCGGGTCGAGCAGACGGATCACGACGGGCAGGCCATCTAGCGCCTCCAGGATGCCGACGAAGTCGGACCGCTGCAGGGGCAATAGCGCCTGCAGCGCCTCGTCCTGCTCGGCCTCGTCATCGGCGAGGATGAGCCGCTCGACGTGCTTGCGGCGCTCGCCGAGGAACATGTGCTCCGTGCGGCACAGGCCGATGCCCTGCGGCGCCGAACCGGCGGGCGCGAACGGCGTCCTCAGGGGTGTCGGCGTTGGCCCACACCTGCATGCGACGCGCCGCGTCGGCAGTGCTCATGATGCGGTCGACGGCGCGTACGACCTCGTCCTCCGCTTGGTCTGGGGCACCCTCGAAGTGGCGTACGACGGCGGAGTCGACGACCGGAACCTCGCCCAGGAAGACGGAGCCATCGGACCCGTCGATCGAGATGAGGTCGCCCTCCTTGACGGTTACCCCACCCGGCGCAACGAACTGCCGCCGCCGGGTGTCGACCTGAAGCTGCTCGGCGCCGCAGACGCAGGGTTTGCCCATCCCACGTGCCACGACCGCGGCATGCGACGTCTTGCCGCCTCGACTCGTGAGGATCCCTGTCGCCGCGATCATGCCGGGCAGGTCGTCGGGGTTGGTCTCGCGGCGTACGAGGATGACGCGCTCGCCCTTCTCATGTGCCGCGACCGCTGCTGCAGAGTCGAACATCGCCTGACCCACTGCGGCACCCGGAGAGGCGCTCATCCCCTTGGTGAGCACGGTGCGGTCGGCGGTGGTGTCGAAGCTCGGGAACATCAGCCTGGCCAGCTGTGCGCCGGTGACGCGGCGCAGTGCCTCGGTCTCGTCGATCAGGCCCTCGTCGACAAGCTGGGTCGCGATGCGGAATGCAGCAGCTGCGGTGCGCTTGCCCACCCGGGTCTGGAGCATCCACAGCTTGCCGCGCTCGATGGTGAACTCGATGTCACACAGGTCGCGATAGTGCTTCTCGAGCGACTCCATGACTCTGAGGAGCTCGTCGTAGGCGTTCTTGTCGAGCCCTTCGAGGTCGGCCAGCGGCAGCGTGTTGCGGATGCCGGCGACGACGTCCTCGCCCTGCGCGTGGGGCAGGTAGTCGCCGTAGACCCCCTGCTCGCCAGTCGCCGGGTCGCGGGTGAACGCAACGCCGGTGCCGCTGTCCGGCCCCAGGTTGCCGAACACCATCGCCACCACGTTGACGGCCGTGCCGAGATCGTCGGGGATCTGCTCCTGGCGGCGATAGAGGCGCGCGCGCTCGGTGTTCCACGACTCGAAGACGGCGTTGATGGCGAGCTTGAGCTGCTCGGCAGGGTCCTGCGGGAAGTCGCGACCGGCGT
Organism: uncultured Actinomycetota bacterium; assembly: GCA_963757805.1. Lineage (GTDB taxonomy): Bacteria > Actinomycetota > Actinomycetes > Jiangellales > Jiangellaceae > CAVWSM01. The sequence goes on from CAVWSM010000006.1 coordinate 676,743, forward strand.
GCTCTCGGACGACCCCCTTGTAGGTCTGCACAAGGGCGCGCAGATCGTCGGTGTCGAGGTCGAGATCGCTCGTCGCGCCCTTGTCTTCCTTGGCCTGGTCGAGTGCCGTGTCGAAGTGCTCACCGTCGATGCCGAGCACCGTCTTGCCGAACATCTGGATCAGCCGCCGGTACGAGTCCCAAGCGAAACGCTCGTCCCCCGACCGCTCGGCGAGCCCTCGCACTGACTCGTCTGTCAGGCCGACGTTGAGCACCGTCTCCATCATCCCGGGCATGGAGAACTTCGCCCCCGAGCGCACCGACACGAGCAACGGATCGTCTGGCTGGCCAAGCTTTCGCGCGAGCATCTGCTCGAGTCGGTCAAGGTGCTCGGCGACCTGCTGCTCAAGCTCCTCCGGCGCCGCGCCGGTCTCCAGGTAGGCGCGGCAAGCCTCGGTCGTGATCGTGAAACCCGGCGGGACCGGCAGGCCGAGGTTGGCCATCTCCGCGAGGTTGGCTCCCTTGCCGCCGAGCAGGTCCTTCATGTCCTTGTTGCCATCGGCGAAGGCGTAGACGAACTTGCGTTTCGTCTGCGTGCTGGGCTCCAGCCCGCTCTCCGCCCCTCGCATGCTCGGCACGGTCCTCACGTCGGTGTGCGGCTCCGTCACCTGTCAGCCCTCCGATCGTCGCTGCGCTTCTCGACCGTACCCCTGTTGTAAGCCGCACTCACGTGGGACGAGCGACGCGGATCAGCCGCCGGAGATCCCGATCTCGGCGGCCATAAGGTCCTCGGAAACACCGTCGGTGTCCTCTAGCCATTTGTCAGGGAGCGCGACCGTGCGCTCGGTGCCTTGCCGCCCGCGGGGCGTGCCAAGCTCCGCGACCGGGAACGGCTGGTCGGGATCGAGGGTCGCGAGCAGCGTGTCGAGCTGGGCCATCGACTCGACCAGGCCGAGCGCGGATCGGGTCTGCGACCCAACCGTGAACCCCTTGAGGTACCAGGCCATGTGCTTGCGCATGTCGCGAAGGCCACGGTCCTCGCCCATGAGCCGCGCGAGCAGCTCGGCGTGCCGGCGCATGACGGCGGACACCTCGCCAAGGGTCGGCAGCGCAGTGTTGCGCTCGCCGCCGAAGGCTGCCGCCAGATCGCGGAACAGCCACGGGCGACCGAGGCAGCCGCGCCCGACCACCACGCCGTCGACGCCCGTCTGCTCGACCATGCGCAGCGCGTCGGATGCCTCCCAGATGTCGCCGTTTCCGAGCACCGGGATCGTCGCAACCGCCTGCTTGAGGGTGGCGATAGCGTCCCAGTCGGCGACCCCGGAGTAGTGCTGTGCCGCCGTGCGCCCGTGCAGGGCGATCGCGGCGACGCCCGAGTCTTCGGCGATCCGGCCGGCGTCGAGATAGGTGAGATGGTCGTCGTCGATGCCCTTGCGGGTCTTCATGGTGATGGGGATGCCGTACGGCTCCGCTGCGGCGACGGCGGATCGGAGGATGGCGCGGAGCAGGCCTCGCTTCCAAGGGAGCGCCGCGCCGCCGCCGCGCCGGGTCACCTTGGGCACCGGGCAGCCAAAGTTGAGATCGACGTGGGCGACGCCGTACTCGCCGGCGAGGATCTCGACCGCTTGCCCGACATAACCCGGGTCGACCCCGTACAACTGCACCGATCTCGTGGTCTCGATGTCGGCAAACGCGAGCATCTTGAGTGACTTCTCGTCGCGCTCGACGATGCCGCGCGAGGTGATCATCTCGCAGACGTACAACCCGTCCCCCTGCTCCGCGCAGAGCTGGCGAAACGCGGCGTTCGTCACCCCCGCCATGGGAGCGAGGACGACCGGCGTGGGCAGCTCCAGGCTGCCGATGCGCAGCGATGCGGTGGTGCTGGAGGTCGGCATAGCGTGTCCATTGTCCCCTAGACGGGCCCTCGCTCCGGCCTCAGTCCGTGAGGGCGCTACAGGCGCTTGGCGTCAGCACGCCGTCGAGCGAGCAGTTGGCTCGCGAGCGTGACGTCGGCAACGCCGATCGCCGCCGGGCCCCGATCCACGCGGTTCCTGGATCAGCTGGACGAGGCCGATCGCGCGGCACTCATGCACTGCGTCGCAGGCGCAGGTTCAGGCGTGGCACGTCGATCATCGTGCAAGGAGATCACAGTGACACGGTCCTGGTGCTGCTCCGTGGCGTTGGAGGCCGCCGACCGGCGGCGGATCGATGTCGGCGTGAGCGACACGGTCCACCGTCTAGCCCGCCTGCTGGTCGAGATCGCGGACCAACAAGGTGGGCCGGGTCGCGACCCGATGGTCATCCCCTTGCCTCTGACTCAGCACGAGCTCGCGGGCTTGATCTCCGCGTCGCGTGACTCGGTCGTCCGCAGTCTGACGAGGCTGCGGGATCGCGGACTGGTGGAAACTGGGCGTCGACAGATCACCGTACGAGACCTCGACGGTCTGCGCCGGCTGGCCGAGATGCCCACGCCGACCGCCAACCGAAGTTGATCTGCCGCGACCCCTTTTCAGGGCCGCCTGGACGCGTCATTATCTGTGCGGGCCTGGTGGGCGAGCGCGCACTCGCGTTCAGGCCCACCAATCTGTCTAGGCCCGACCGTGCGTGCTAAACGTGCGCCGATCGTCGGAATCCCGGGCAGAAACACACGTTTGGCGCGCACCGTTCTACCCTGCGGCCGGGCGCATACAGCCAGCCGTTCTCGTCGGCTACCTGCAGCGCCTCCACCCGGTTTCGCGCGTTCGTCTTGCCGATGGCACTGGACATGCCGTCGTCGACGACGGTGATGCCTGTGGGTTCGACCCGAATCGTGCACGAGTGGGCCTGGCTGTGTCGTACAACGTTGGTCACGCCCTCACGGACCACCCACCCGTAGACCTCCCGCAGGTCACCGGCACGGAGTCGACCGCTCCGACCTGCTTGAGGTCGATGCCCGCCGCCGCAAGGATCGAGCTGCGCCTTGGCAAGCTCGGAGGCGAGTGTCACCTCGCGATATCCCTGAACGGCGACCGTACGTCGCGCAACGCGTCGCGGATACCCGCTCCACCTCCGTAAGCTCCTCGACCGCCCGCGCGTCGTCGACGCCGATCAGGCGGCGCGCGAGCTCTGACTTGACGGTGATGGATGTGAGGCTGTGACCGACGATGTCATGGAGATCTCGCGAGAACCGCAGCCGTTCCTCCTCGACCGCAAGCCGAGCGAGCTCGTCGCGCGCATTGGCAAGCTCCTGGTTGCGTCGGATGACACTGACGAGGCCCCAGACCGCAATCGACGCCAGCGCGATCGACAGCATCGTGCCCGCCGGGTCGTCGTCTCCGGGCACCAGGAACGAGAGCGGCACTGTCAGGACGATGAGGCTCACGATCCCGACCAGGGCCCACTTCGGTGGCCAGATCATGATCATGATCACTGCGACGAAGACGTACGTGGTCAGCCCCGAGAAGCCCGTCAGCGGGAGCAGCGCCGTGGCAAGGGCCCACAACGCGAACGGGAAGGCAATCCTGACCGGGTCGCGGCCCGACCGATTGACCAGCAGCGGAGGGCCGAAGGCGTACGCAAGGCAGAAGACCGCGAGTCCGCTGACGCCGAGCACGCGCTCCCACGCGAGGTCGTTCTCAACAACTGCGTCGTGGAACGCGCCGGCCAGGAAGACGAGCCAGACCGAGCCCCAGACCGACCAGCGCCAGCGCCAGCGCGCGCCGGTGGGCCGGCCCAGAGCGCCGGGTGTGGGACTCAGAATGGCGCTGAGCGCCGAACCCCTATCCGGTGCCGGGTCTGGCCCCGTAGCCATGGCATCGACGTTACCGGGCCACATCGCGACAAGGCTCGACCCGACAACGTCATGCGCGCGCGGTGTCACGGCGATAGGCCTGGGCCGCGAACACACCGAGGACGGCTGTCCACACGAAGAGGACGAGCCAAGCTTCGGCCGGCCAGCCCACGCCGGTGAACGCCGAGTGTGCGGCCTGGACGAGCCAGTACGACGGGAGCAGCTGCACGAGGTCGTGCACGAAGCCGCTGTCGCCGGCGATCGGTCCCCAGGACCCGCCGAGCAGCGCCATGAGGGCGGTGATGCCTCCGAGGGCCGGGCCCATCGAGTCCACGGACAGCACGTGGCCAAGCAGTATGCCGAGCACCGCGAAGGGCACTAGTCCGATGAGGATAAGCAGCGTCATCCGCACCCAGGCCGAAATCGGCAGTGAGACCCCGAGGCTGAGGCCTGCGGCATACAGCAGCGCGATGCTCACCAGAGCCACGAGGTATCCGGACAGCACCTTGGCGGTGAAGTAGGTGCGGACGCGCAACGGCGTCAGCCGCAGCTGCCGGTTCCAGCCGATTGATCGCTCGGCCGCGATGCGCGCACCGCCGGCGATGACCGCAGCCATCGTGCCCCACGACACCATGCCAACCATGAAATACAGCGGGAACGGCACACCGGACCCGCTGAAGTCGTCGATGTTCTTGTTTGGCCCAGCGATGACGTAGAACAGGATGAGGGGGAACGCGAGGGAGAAGACAAAGAACCGTCTGTTGCGCATAGTTCGTAGGAGCTCGAGGCGTACGTACGTGGCGGAGCTCATACCCGCACCTCCTGCTGCGCGCCGGCGACATCCGCCGCCACGTCCTGGCTGTCCCCGGTGAGCTGGCGGAACGCCTCCTCGATGCCGGCGCCGCTGATCTCGATGTCTCGTGCGGCTGGGTACGCGGCGAGAAGTGCCCGGATCGCCGCGTCCGAGCTCATGCACTGCAGGGTGACCGTGTCGCCATGCCGATCGGCCGCCTGGACACCATCGAGCGCAACGAGGTCGTCGAGCGGCACGGCGGGCAGGGTCGCCCGGATCGTGCGCCAGCCAACCACAGACTTGATCTCGGTTGCGGATCCGTCTGCGACGATCCGTCCCCTTGCCATGAGCACGATCCGGTCGGCGAAGCTGTCCGCCTCCTCCAGGTAGTGCGTTGCGAACAGCACCGTCTTGCCCAGCGCGGCGAAACGCCGCATGGTCTGCCAGAAGGCGTGCCGACTCTCCACATCGAGCGCAACCGTCGGCTCGTCGAGAACAAGGATCTCGGGGTTGCTCACCAGTGCGACCGCGAACCGCACCCGCTGGACCTGGCCGCCGGAGAGCTTGTCCGTACGCCGATCCGCGATGTCAGCCAGGCCGGTGGTGTCGAGCGCGACACTCACCTCGAGTGGGTCGGGATAGAGGGAAGCCATCATCGTGACGAGCTCTCGGACGCTCAGCTGTTGGAGCAGCCCGCCGGTCTGGAGCATCGCTCCCACCTTGCCGGTCCGAGTGGCCCGCTCCGGCGAGTCGCCGAAAACCTCGACCTGACCGCCGTCCGGCCGAAGCAGCCCCAACATCATGTCGATGGTCGTCGACTTGCCGGCGCCGTTGGGACCGAGGAGTGCGACAACCTCGCCAGGGCGAATGATCAGGTCGATCGAGTCGACTGCCAGTGTGGATCCAAAGCTCTTTCGCAGACCCCTCAGCGCAATGGCGGGCATCTGCAACGTGCTGTCATGCGTCATGGGTACAACGCTCCCGTTGACCGGCCGGTGGCCCCAGTGTTGGTCGTCGTGAAGAATCCGTGACAGCTGTCATGCCCGGTCGCTCCCGGGCGGGCTGTCGCAGGCAGACGCATGGTCCAACGATCAAGCCGTGGGGGCGCGGGTGTCATCGAGGCCAGCGCCAAAGGGAAGTGCCTGCTAGCGGTAAAAGCCAGAAGGGCGTCGGGCTCAGCTGCCGAGCAGCTTGCGCGCTCAGCCAGCCCTCGACGGCGTCAAGCCCGATGCGCTCCTGCGACATGGTGTCCCGCGACCGCACCGTGACTGCTTGGTCGTCGAGCGTGTCGAAGTCGACAGTGATGCAGAACGGCGTGCCGATCTCGTCTTGCCGCCGGTAGCGCCGGCCGATCGCGCCGGCGTCGTCGAACTCGACGTTCCACGAGCGTCGCAACGCCGTCGCGAGGTCGCGCGCCTTGGGCGACAGGTCGGCGTTGCGCGAAAGTGGCAGCACGGCCGCCTTGACCGGCGCCAGCCGCGGGTCGAACCGCAGCACCGTGCGCTTGTCGACCCCACCCTTGGTGTTGGGCGCTTCGTCCTCGTCGTAAGCGTCAAGCAGGAAGGCAAGCACCGACCGCGTCAGGCCGGCTGCCGGCTCGATCACGTACGGGAACCAGCGCTCACCCTTCTCCTGGTCGAAGTAGCTCAGATCGACGCCGGAGTGCTTTGAGTGGGTCGACAGGTCGAAGTCCGTACGGTTGGCGATGCCCTCGAGCTCGGAGAACTCGGTGCCGCCGAACCGGAAGCGGTACTCGATGTCGACCGTGCGCTTGGAGTAGTGCGAGAGCTTTTCCTTCGGGTGCTCGAAGAAGCGCAGGTTGTCCGGCGACAGCCCGAGGTCGACGTACCAGTTCCAGCGCTCCTGCAGCCAGTACTCGTGCCACTGCTCGTCGGTGCCGGGCACGACGAAGAACTCCATCTCCATCTGCTCGAACTCGCGGGTGCGGAAGATGAAGTTGCCCGGCGTGATCTCGTTGCGGAACGACTTGCCGACCTGGGCGATGCCGAACGGCGGCTTCTTGCGCGCTGAGCTCTCCACGTTCTTGAAGTTGACGAAAATGCCCTGCGCGGTCTCGGGCCGCAGGAAGTGCAGGCCCTCTTCGTTCTCCACCGCGCCCAGGTAGGTCTTGAGCAAGCCGTTGAACATGCGCGGCTCGGTGAACGCGCCCTTGACCCCGCAGTTGGGGCAGTTGACGTCAGCGAGTCCGTGCTCGGGCAGCCGCCCGTGCTTGGCTTCGTACGCCTCCTCGAGGTGGTCGGCGCGGAACCGCCGGTGGCAGTTCTGGCACTCGGTGAGCGGGTCGACGAACGCCTCCAGGTGGCCCGAGGCCTCCCATACGGGCGTGGGCAGGATGACGGCGGAATCCAGCCCGACGATGTCGTCGCGCTGCTGGACCATCGTCTTCCACCACTGGCGCCGGACGTTTTCCTTGAGCTCGACGCCGAGCGGGCCGTAATCCCAGGCGGATCGCGTGCCGCCGTAGATCTCACCGGTCGGGAAGACGAATCCCCGGCGCTTGGAGAGGCTGACGACAGAGTCGATCACGGACGCGGGTGCCACGGGAGTCTCCATCCGGCTGGCGGTCGGCGGGGGGCGCGAGTACGGGGCCGCGGCGGACGCCGTCACGCTGTAAGGACCAGCCTATCCCCCGGCACTCCGCGAGTGACCGGCGGCGACCCAGGCGGCGAGTCCCGTGGTGATCGGGACGGCCGCGACGATGCCGAGCCCGCCGCACAGGCTCCGTACGACTTCTTGCGCGACAAGCTCATCGGTCAGCACGTCGAGGACGCGGGCCTGGGAGGCCTCGAACAGCACCAACAGCGGCAACGCCGCACCCGCGTAGGCGAGGACCAACGTGTTGACCGTTGCCGCGACGTGATCACGCCCCACCCGCATCCCTGCTGCCAGAGCGCGACGCCGGGGCATCGTCGGGTCAGCGCGTACGACCTCCCACACGGCCGCGGTTTGGGTCACGGTCACGTCGTCGAGCACCCCGAGGGCTCCGATCACGAGACCCGCCAGGAGCAGTCCGCGGAGGTCGATCACGCCGATGTACTCTGCGGCTTCCGTGAACAGCCCGGTGAAGCGGCCGACAGTCAGCACAAGCGACCCGATCAACCCAGTCAGCGTCAGGCTCGCCAGCGTGCCGAGCAACGCAACAGATGTACGTACGGAGAACCCGTGGGCCAAGTAGAGCGTGCAGATCATGATGGCCGCCGCCCCGACGACCGCGATGCCGAGCGGCGACTTTCCTTGCAGCACGGCCGGCAGGACGAACAGCACCAACAGCAACCCGGTGACGCCGAGCCCGATCAGTGCATTGAGGCCCTTCCACCGGGAGAGCAGGAGCACGGCCGCCACGAATGCCAAAGTGAGCCAGGTCAAGGTGGACCCGCGCTGGAAGTCGACGAGGTCGTACTGGAACTCGGGCGGTGCATCCGCCGTGTATCGCAATACGACCTCGTCGCCGACCGCATATTCAGGAGCACCGAATCCGGCGGGGATCAGGATCTGAACGGTCTCCCCCTCGTCCGGTCCGTCCTCGAGCCGGATGGTGCCCTGCAGGCACTGGCCCTCCTCCGTGACTCCGTCCTCGGGCTGAGTGCTGGGACAGTCGGTTATCGACTCGATCGTGCCGCCGTAGCGCACCACACTCGAGAGGCTTGGCGTCTCCCCGCGCGGCCACAGCAGCACCAGAGCGATAGCGGTGGCGATCACGAAGGGCACCACCGCGAGCAGCACGGCGCGCCGTGGTCCTGGCGCGATGACGACGTCTGGGACGTCCTCCGCTCGGTGGTTTCCCCTACCCACGGCCGACCGTGTCAGCGTCTGCCGCTCGCGCCGAGTTGGTCGACCGGGTGCCGGTGCTGTCCACCACCGTCAGCACCTCGAAGGCGGTCGGCTCGTCGATGGCCGTCGACAGCAGCTGGACCGCCTCGATCTTGACCTCATAGGCCGACAGCGCCCGACGGTAGGACCCCACATCGGCCCACTCCGTCGCCAGCACCCAGAGTTCGCCGTCGTCCGTGGCCCGCCCGATGCGCGCCACCACGAAGCCAGGCCGCTGCGCCAGCACGTCCACAGCGCGGCGCGCGGCGTCGAGGAAGCCCGCGGCTTGGGGCTCGCGTACGCGGTGCCGCGTGATGGCCAGCATGTCCGAGCTCCTCCTAGTCGGCCGGATCGGCTCCAACCTACGCGTACGGCTCGAATCTCCCGGGCTGGGCGCCGCCGACTTCGACCGACGACTTTGACACTGGTTGCCATCGCAAGTGATAATCATTTTCATGATGACTCGGAAAACTGTCTCGATCGCGCTGGTTGCCGCACTCCCCCTCGTCATCGCCGCCTGCGGGTCCGACGACGACGACGCCGCCACGGATGCCACGCCAACCGTCGCGGCGGCGTTCTACCCGCTGGCGTATGTGGCGGAGCGCGTCGGCGGCGATGCCGTGCGCGTCGAGAACCTCACCGCTCCTGGGCTCGAGCCGCATGACCTGGAGCTCACTCCGCGACAGGTGGGCGATCTGGCCGAGGCTGACCTGGTCGTCTTCGAGGCCGGATTCCAGCCGGCGGTCGACGACGCCGTCGAGCAGAACGCCGCCGACAAGGCGCTCGACGTCACCGAGGTCGTCGAGCTGCTGCCGGCGAGCGCCGAGGAGGAGCACGCCGAGGGTGAGGAGCACGCGGAGGAGGAGCACGACCACGGTGACCTCGACCCGCACGTCTGGCTCGACCCCACCCGGCTGGCGACGATCACCGAAGCGGTGGCCGATCGGCTCACCGAGCTCGCTCCCAACGACGCAGCCGGCATCCGTTCCCGCGCCGACGACCTGACGGCGGAGCTCACCGCGCTCGACGACGAGTTCCGCACCGGCCTCGGCAGCTGTGAGATCGACACATTCGTGACCAGCCACGCGGCATTCGGCTACCTTGCCGACCGCTACGGTCTGCACATGCAGGGCATCAGCGGTCTCGACCCGGAGGCCGAGCCGTCGGCAGCCCAGATCGCCGAGGTCCAAAACGTCGTCACGCAGAACGGCGTCGACACGATCTTCTACGAGCGCCTCGTCAGCCCCAAGGTCGCCGAGACGATTGCGAGCGACCTCGGCCTGCAGACGGCGGTGCTCGATCCCATCGAGGGGCTGACCGACGACACTGAGAGCGAGGATTACTTCTCGCTCATGCACGCCAACCTGGAAGCCCTTCAGAAGGCAAACCACTGCTCATGAACGTCGACTCCAGCCCGGCCGTCCGCGTCGAGGACGCGTCCGTCGTACTCGGCGGTCGGTCGGTGCTGCGAGGCGTCGATCTGACCGTGCGCACTGGCGAGGTCGTGACCTTGCTAGGCGCCAACGGTTCCGGCAAGTCGACCCTTGTGCGCGCCATCGTCGGACTGCTCCCGTTGGTGGCTGGTGACGTACAGCTGTTCGGCACGCCGCGTGCGCAGTTCCGAGACTGGCAGCGCATCGGGTACGTGCCGCAGCGCGCGACGGCGGCCAGCGGGGTCCCGGCAACCGTACGCGAAGTCGTGTCCGTCGGGCGGCTGCCGCGGTTGCGACCGTTCCGACCGTTCAGCCGGGCCGATCGCACTGCGGTTGACGCGGCACTCGACCTCGTCGGGCTGGCCGACCGGTCCGACGACAGCGTCGCTGAGCTGTCCGGCGGGCAGCAGCAGCGTGTGCTCATCGCTCGCGCCGCAGCGGCCGAGCCCGACCTGCTGATCCTCGACGAGCCCAACGCGGGCATCGACCAGGCCAGCCAACAGGCCTTCGCTCGCGCGCTGCGTGCGTTCGTGGCGTCTGGCCGCACGGTGCTGCTCGTCGTACACGAGATGGGTCCGTTGGCTCCGCTGATCGATCGCGCGGTCGTGCTGCGCGACGGTCTGGTCGTGCATGACGGGCCGCTACCGGCGCCTGTTGGTCCGCACGCCGAGTCCGGGCACCAGCACGTCCACCCACACGCAGACTCCAGGCAGGAAGGCTTGTTCGGATGAGCTTCCTGAGCTTGGAGTTCATGCAGCGGGCGCTGGTGGCCGCGTTCTTGACCGGGCTGGCCGCTCCGGCGATCGGCACGTATCCTCGTGCAGCGCCGACAGGCGTTGATGGGCGACGGCATCGGGCACGTTGCACTCACCGGCGTCGCGCTCGGGCTGCTGACCGGGCGCGCGCCAGTGCTCACCGCGATCATCGTCGCGATCCTCGGCGCCGTCGCGATCGAGCTCGTGCGGCAGCGCGGCAAGGCATCGGCCGACGTTGCGCTCGCGATGTTGTTCTACGGCGGCATCGCTGGCGGTGTGCTGATCACCGGGCTCGCGGGCAGCAGCGCCGCCACGCTCAATACGTATCTCTTCGGGTCGATCACCACCGTCTCGACCTCCGACCTTTGGGTCGTGGCCGGGCTGGCCGTGGTCGTGCTGGTGATCGTGCTCGGGCTGCGGCGGCAGTTCTTTGCGCTGAGCCAGGACGAGGAGTACGCGCGGGTGGCCGGCCTGCCCGTCCGGGCCTACGGCATCCTGCTTGCCGTGCTGGCCGCGGTGACAGTGACCGTCTCGATGCGTACGGTCGGCCTGCTGCTCGTCAGCGCGCTCATGGTGGTGCCGGTCGCGACGTCGCAACAGCTCGCGCGATCGTTCCGCGTCGACGATGCTCCTGTCGATGGTGCTCGGCGTTGCCGCTGCTGTGCTCGGCGTCGTGTTCTCCTACTACGTCGACGCCCCGTCCGGTCCGAGCATCGTCGTCCTGTCGTTGGCCGGGTTCGCGGTGGCGTGGCCGGTCGGCGCGGCGCTGCGGCGACGCCGTGTGGGCGTGGCCCGGGTGCTGCCGAGCGAGGACGACGTGCTCGTGGCGTCGCGCCACGTGAATGCCGAGCAACATGCGCATGAGCACGGGACGGAGTGCGGCCACTCCGCCGTACCCCATGAAGACCACGTCGACTATCTGCACGACGGGCACCTGCACGCCGCGCACGGGAGCCACTATGACGAACACTGACCAGCCTGTAGCCCTGCGTGCTACCCGGCAGCGCAACGCGGTGTCGTCAGCGCTCGCCGAGCTCGACGAGTTCCACAGCGCCCAGGAGATCCACGACATTCTCCGGCGACGAGGTGAGTCGGTCGGCTTGACCACGGTCTACCGCACCCTGTCCGCGCTCGCCGACGCCGGCGAGATCGACGTGCTTCGTACGGCCAGCGGTGAGGCCGTCTACCGCCGCTGCGGCGAAAGTCACCACCATCATCTGGTCTGCCGGTCGTGCGGTGCGACGGTCGAGGTCGAAGGCCCAGCCGTCGAGCGGTGGGCGCAGCAAGTCGCCGCTCAGCACGGGTTCACCGACGTGAGCCACACCGTCGAGGTCTTCGGCACCTGCGCCGCCTGCTCGCGAGCAGCGCGCAAGGCCAAGTGACCTCGCGGATCGGCCTCAGACATCTGGCACCGGTAGCCTGCGCAGGGTGGTGGGGATTTCAATCGAGGGCGCGGCGCGCGAGCTGCTCGACAGCGACGCCGTGGCTCATGTGGTCACGCTGAACGAGGACGGCTCCCCGCACGTCACGGCGGCCTGGGTCGGGGCTGACGGCGACGAGATTGTCCTGGCCACGATCCCCTACCAGCGGAAGCTGCGTAACCTGCGCCGCGACCCCCGCGTCGCGCTGTCGATCCCGACCACGCATGTGAACGACTGGGGCTTGCTCGAGTACCTGGTTGTGTACGGGACGGCGCGGGTGACCGAGGGCGGTGCCGCCGAGATGCTCCAACAGCTCGCCCACGTCTACCTCGGGCCCGACGTGGTGTTTCCACCCATGCCGAACCCGCCACCCGGCTTTGTCACGAGAATCAGGCCGGAGCGGTTCGGCGGGGTCGGGCCGTGGAATCCCCCACCCCAGTGACGAACGCACCACCCCTCGAAACAGCGCTCACCGAAGCAGCCGGTAGAAGCGCCAGTAGTCGGTGTCAATCGGCAGGATCTCCACGTCGCGGAAGCCCGCGTCCACGGCGTACTGACGGAATGTCGCGGGCCGCATGACGGCTCCGGTGGCCGCAGTGCCCGGCTCAAACAACGCGCCGGGCAGGCAACTCACCACGCTCCAGCCGTACTCCGTCCGTTCCCGCAGTGAGGCGGGGGCGGTGAACGCGTCATCGACCCGCCCGTCCACCACGAGCACGATTCCGTCGGCGGTGAGGATCTCCCGGACCGCGCGCAGCACGTCGACGGGATGCGCCATGTCGTGCACAGCTTCGAAAATCGTGACCAAGTCATAGCGCTGAGGCTGATTCACAAGGTCAGCGGCGTCCGCCACGGAGAAGGTCACGCGATCGGCGACTCCCGCTAGCTCGGCATGCTGACGTGCAGCGGTGATGGCATCGCCGTCAAGGTCGACACCGTCTACGACGATGGCGGTGTACGCCTGGGCCATGGCGATGCTGGACCACCCGGTGCCACATGCGAGATCGGCAACTCGTGCCGGCGGCTCGGCACGCAGCCGAGCGTGCAGGTCGGCGATGGCAGGCAGCCACTCGCTGCCGAGGAGGTTGATGAACCGGGCCCGGTTAGGATCCGCGCGACCCTCGGGCGCCCACGGAAGGGGTGGAGGAGCGCCGCCCGTGCGCAGAGCGTCCACCAGGGGCGCCAGGCGACGACCCGCGCGCACGACCTCCACTCCCGCATGCGCCTGGTACCGGACGTCATCGGTGTCTGCGAGGACGGGGATGTGCTCGGGTGGCAGCCGGTACCGGCGCGCAAGTGGGTCGCTGCGCGGCTCGTCGACGTCGACGAGCCCGCTCGCGGCTTGCTGCTCGAGCCATTCGCGTGCGTAGCGTTCGGCCACGCCCGTACGGGCAGCCAGCTGTGCAGGCGTGACCGACCCCGACTGGGCGAGCGCGCTGTAGAGCCCCAGTCGTTGGCCGAGATAGATGGAGTACAGCTCCAAAGCCCCGACCACCGCCACGGAGAGCCGTTCGGCCAGCGCATCCGTCCGATCGCTCACCATGACCTCCGCATCAAATCGCTTCTAGCCCCGCAAGAACCCAGCGACACCCACGGGTATTGACGCTTGTCACGAGAGGGACTCATCGGTAGACCCTGAAGCGGACAACGTCGAATGGTGGGACCCGAAGGAGGGACGCCTGATGAACACACCACAGATTGTGTCGCCACCGGAGTGGGAGGCAGCACGTCAGGAGCTGCTGGTTAAGGAGAAGGAGCTGACCAGAGCGCGCGACGCGATGGCGGCTAAGCGCCGCCGGATGCCGTGGGTGGCAGTCGAGAAGGATTACCGCTTCGAGGGCCCGAACGGGCCGGCGAGCCTCGCCGATCTGTTCGAAGGACGCCGCCAACTGATCGTCTACCGCGCCTTCTACGCGCCGGACGTCACCACGTACCCAGAAGGGGGCGGCGGCGCGTACCCGGAGCGAGCCTGCGTGGGCTGCTCCTTAGGTGCCGACCAGGTCGCCCATCCCGCCCACCTGAACGCGCGGGACACGACGCTCGCGTTCGTTTCGCGCGCCCCGCAGGCCGAGATCGTGGGCCTGAAGGAGCGCATGGGCTGGCAGCTGATCCCGTGGTACACGCTCACCGACGACTTCGACAAAGACTTCGGCGTGGACGAGTGGCACGGGACAAACGCGTTCATCCGCGACGGCGAGCGGATCTACCGCACCTACTTCGTCGACAGCCGGGGCGACGAGGCGATGGGAAGCACCTGGAGTTATCTCGACATCACGGCGCTCGGCCGCCAGGAGGAGTGGGAGGACTCGCCGGAGGGCTACCCCCAGACTCCCGCCTATCAGTGGTGGAACTACCACGACGCGTACTAAGCGCTTGATGAGTTTGAGGCTTGACCCCGGTCCCTGACGTGGACACCCCGACTGCGTGAGGAATGAGATCGTGGCGAAGGTTGGAGCGATCAGTCGCGAGCGGTGGCTGAGCGACTCGACTTCGTGGCCCGCGCTGATGAGATCAATGCCCCGGTGCTGATCGTGACCGGCGAGCAGGACCCGCTCGCCGAGCAAGGCGATCAGCTCTGGCAAGCGCTGCCGCGAGGCCTAGCCACACTCGTCGCCGTACCAGGCATGGGGCATGCACCAACATCACGGGTTGATGAGATCGTCGCCGAGTGGCTCGGGCGCCAGTGACCAGGTCGCGAGGCCCCGACTCCACGAATCACAGTCGAAGACCACCGCCGGGCTGCGGCAATATCGGGCGAGAGTAGCCGCCCTCCACGGGGCAGCGGAGTGAACTACTGACGTCCCGTCCATCGAAGACGTGCCGCTGTCATCGCCACGCGACGGTTTTCCATCCACGGCTTGACACCGATGAGCAGCACGCCAACACGTGTCCGTGGGCGCGAGGTCACCAGACCCGGCCACGGCTGGCCGGGCTGGGGCACCACCGTGGGCGCCGCCGAATGCGCGGCGCGATGCAACGCGTCGAGGTGCCAGTCGAAAAGCTGAAGGTGGCCAGCCCAGGACAGGCCCAGCCGGTTGGCTATTCGGGAGATGACCGCCTGTTCATTGCTGTTGGCCGCCGCATAGTCTCGATACCGCCGAATACGGGTCAGCGGCGCTTAGGCAACGCGGTCAGCGAGGTGCTTGGCGTCCGCAGCGCTCAACCACTTTGGCGGTGGCATCGGGCCTCTGCTTTGCATTCAGACATCGTCCGCCCACCGACTCCGCGCGACCCGCCGTCAGGTCGCTAGCCACAGAACGGCTCTGCTCGCGCCAGTAGCGGACGTTCCCGCGGGAACGCTTCTGCGTTCGACACGCGGCAGTAGCGCGAAGACTCGTCAGGTTCGATAGGCGTCTCGACGGTGGTCGACGTCGATGACGATGACCGAACGGGTGGCCTCGTCGATGCGGTAGCGGATCCGGTACTCGCCGCGGCGGGCACGCCACAGCCCTTGGAACGGTTTGCGCAGCGGCGCGCCGACTCTGTGCGGGTTGTGGGCGAGGGGCCCGGTCATGAACTCCCACGCGGCGAATGCGGCGGCGGCCGGAAGTACCTCGGTCAGGGCGCGACGTGCTCCCGGGGACAGAAGGATTCGGTATGGCCCGTCGGTCTCATGGTCATGCGCCACGGCGTTCCCGTCGGCGCCGCTCCGCCATCAGCTCCGCCATCTCCTCTGCCGTGCTTACCCGACCGGCGGCGACATCGGCGTCCGCCTCGCGGACGCGGCGCATTGCCTCCTCATCAGCAAGCAACTCGACCGTCGCCTCCAGCGACTCCAGATCCTCGGCGGCGAGCAGCACCACGTACTCGCGGCCGTTCCGGGTGACGTGCACGCGTTCGTGGGTGCGGTCGACCTCGTCGGCGATCTCGGACAGCCGGGCTTTGACCTCGGACAAGGGAAGTGTAGTTGCCATAGACCAGGATTCTAGTCTGGTTCGGGTTCCACGGGAAGGCCCGGCCTCTTAGCGGAAGCCAAGATCAACTATCCGACTTTCGGCGTGAGCGGACGCATTCGCCCCTGCATGAAAAATTCATCCCCCTGGTTCAGCAGGTGCTCGGCTGTGACACACCGGGTCCGAGCGGCCTGGCCTCACAGGTGTCATTTAGGCCCGGTGAGTCAGGCGACCTAGATCGGACCGCCGCCAGCGTCAGCCGCCGCTGGGGTGTGCCGCTCCAAGAACGTGTAGACCTCAGTGTCGTCGACACCCGGAAACGTCCCTGGGGGTAACGCGGCCAACAGATGCGAGTGCGCGCGGGCGCTCGGCCAGGCCTGCCCCGACCAGTGGGTCGCGAGGTCGGCGGGCGGGCGACGGCAGCACGCGGGGTCGGGGCAGGTCGAGACCGCGCGCTCGGTGGTCTCGCGACCGCGGAACCACTTCACATGCGCGTACGGCACGCCGACGCTGATTGAGAACAGTCCCTCGTTGGTGGCCTCCGCCTGCGCGGTGCACCAGTAGGTGCCGCGCGGTGTGTCGGTGTATTGCTGGTAGGCCGCCGAGCGGTCGGGCCGGTCGAACACCTCACGGGCCGTCCACTTGCGGCACACCGGCTGCCCCTCGATCGCGCCGAGCACGTCGGTCGGGAAGCTCACGCCGTCGTTCTCGTACGCCTTGTAGATCGTGCCGCTCTCGTGCACGCGCATGAAGTGCACGGGTAGCCCGAGGTGGTGGGTTGCCAAGTTGGTGAACCGGTGCGCCGCCGTCTCGTGCGAGACCGCGAAGTCGTCACGCAGGTCTTCGATAGCGAGATCGCGCGCCCGCTTGGCAGCCGACAGCTGCTCAACCGCCTGCTCCTCCGGGATGCGCAACGCCGCGGCGAAGTAGTTGACCTCGACACGCTGCCGTAGGAAGTCGGGATAGTCCTTCGGCTCGGCGTGCCCGAGCACCACATGCCCGAGCATCTGCAGAACACGCAGTCGTACGTCGTGGCTGCCTGGGGCCTGCACGTGCGGGAGGTAGATGCGCTTGTTGCGCAGGTCGGCGACGGAGCGGGTCGACAGCGGCAGGTCGGGCACGTAGTGCAACGTGAACCCGAGGTACGCCGCCATCGCCACCAACACCCGCTGCGACAACGGGCCGCCGGTGTGGCCCACCGCGTCGAGCACGCCGCGCGCCGCCACCTCGATCTCCGGGAAGTAGTTGCCGCGCTCACGCATCGACTGCCGCAGCTCGGCGTTGGCGCGACGTGCTTCCTCCGGCGTCGCGGCGGTCTCCCGCATGCGCTTGGCCAGCTCATCGTGTAGACCGACCAGCGCTTCAAGCGCCTCGCTGGGCAGCCGACGCCCGGCATGTACGGGAGGCAGACCGAGTGACGCATAGAGCGGTCCGCGCTGCGCGTGCTCGAGCGCGATCTCAAGGGCGGCCCGCCGACTCGGTGGCTCGGGTGCGAGCAGCTGGCTCAGCGGGACCTCGAGCGCGGTCGCCAGTGCCTGCAGCAGAGAGAGTCGCGGCTCACGGCGACCGTTCTCGATGAGCGACAAGTGGCTCGGCGCCCGACCCACCTCGGTGGCCAGCTGCTCGAGGGTGAGGCCTTTGGCTCGCCGGTGGTGACGCACCCGCCGCCCGACGAGGATCAGGTCGGTCTGCCCATCGAGATCCGTCATGTCTTCACGTTAGCGAAAGAATCGCAGAAGTTTCCAGCGATTCCTCGTTGAAGGTGCCGCCAAGTTGGCCAATCGTCGTGTCACCGGCAATCGCTGCCGGCCGCGCAAGGAGTCCAACCAGCGCGGGGATACAGGGAGTCGAGATGACCGAGATCCGCACCGCCCCCGCCACCCAGCCGACCGACCGCACGGCCACCGCCGTAGCCGAGATCGAGCAGGCCTGGGCCAGCGACCCACGCTGGCAGGGAGTGGAGCGGACCTACTCGGCCGCTGACGTGGTGCGGCTGCGCGGCAGCATCCAGGAGGAGCACACGCTAGCCCGCCGCGGCGCCGAGCGGCTTTGGCGCCAGCTGCACGACGGCGAATACGTCCCCGCGCTCGGTGCTCTGACGGGCAACCAGGCCGTGCAGATGGTCAAGGCGGGGCTCGAAGCGATCTACCTGTCCGGCTGGCAGGTCGCGGCCGACGCCAACCTGGCCGGTCAGACCTATCCCGACCAGAGCCTCTACCCCGCCAACTCCGTCCCCGCCGTCGTGCGCCGCATCAACAACGCGCTGCTACGGGCCGACCAGATCGCGCACTCCGAAGGCACCGACCCCGACATCGACTGGCTGGTGCCGATCGTGGCCGACGCCGAAGCAGGATTCGGTGGACCGCTCAACGCCTTCGAGCTGATGAAGGGCATGATCACGGCCGGCGCCGCGGGCGTGCACTGGGAGGACCAGCTCGCCAGCGAGAAGAAGTGCGGACACCTCGGCGGAAAGGTTCTCGTCCCGACCGGGCAGCACATCCGCACGCTCAACGCCGCCCGGCTTGCCGCTGACATCGCCGGCGTGCCGAGCGTCATCATTGCCCGTACGGACTCCCTCGCCGCGACGCTGCTCACCAGCGACATCGACGAGCGCGACGCGCCGTTCACCACCGGCGGGCGCACCGCCGAGGGCTACTACCGGGTGCGCAACGGCATGGACGCCGTCATCGCACGTGGCCTGGCGTACGCCCCGTACTCCGATCTCATCTGGGTCGAGACATCCACACCCGACCTCGACGAGGCCCGGCAGTTCGCCGAGGCGCTGCACCGCGAGCACCCCGGCAAGCTGTTGGCGTACAACTGCTCGCCGTCGTTCAACTGGAGGGCCCACCTCGACGACGCGACCATCGCGCGCTTCCAGAAGGAGCTCGGGGCGATGGGCTACGCCTTCCAGTTCATAACGCTCGCCGGCTTCCACGCGCTCAACCTGTCGATGTTCGACCTTGCGTACGGCTACGCCCGCGACGGCATGACGGCCTATGTCGACCTGCAGAAGCGCGAGTTCGCCGCTGCCGACCGGGGCTACACGGCAGTGAAGCACCAGAAGGAGGTCGGCACCGGCTACTTCGACCTCGTGACGACCGCGCTCAACCCCGACGCCGGCACGCTTGCGCTCGCCGGGTCGACCGAGTCCGAGCAGTTCTGAGGGGGGAGATCATGCACAGTCTCACTGACAGCATCCGTGTCGTCGGGCCACATGAGGAACGCTTCGACGAGATCCTGACGCCGCAGGCACTGGACTTCATCGCCCGGCTGGACAACGCCTTCGCCGACCGTCGCCGCGCGATCCTCGCGGACCGACGCGACCGCCGCACGCGCATCGCGGCCGGCGAGGATCTCGACTTCCTCCCCGAGACGGCTGAGGTCCGCAACGACTCGACGTGGCGGGTCGCGCCGATGGCTCCAGGGCTGCACAACCGTCGCGTCGAGATCACCGGGCCGGTCAGCCGCAAGATGACGATCAACGCACTCAACTCGGGCGCCAACGTGTGGCTCGCCGACTTCGAGGACGCGACAACACCGACGTGGCACAACGTCATCGACGGCCAGCTCAATCTCGTCGATGCTCTCGACCGGCGCATCGACTTCGTGTCGCCGGAGGGCAAGGCCTATCGCCTGCGACCCGCCGACGAGCTGCCGACCATCGTCGTGCGGCCCCGCGGCTGGCACTTGACCGAGAAACACATCACGGTCAACGGGGCGCCGGTGTCGGCCAGCCTGGTCGACTTCGGGCTCTACCTGTTCCACTGTGCGCAGCGGCAGATCGACGCGGGGCGCGGGCCTTACTTCTACCTGCCCAAGCTCGAGAGCCACCTCGAGGCCCGGCTGTGGAACGAAGTGTTCTGCTGGGCGCAGGACACACTGGGCCTGCCGCAGGGCACGATCCGCGCGACTGTGCTGATCGAGACGATCCCCGCGGCGTTCGAGATGGAAGAGATCCTCTACGAGCTGCGTGAGCACAGCGCGGGCCTCAACGCGGGGCGCTGGGACTACATCTTCAGCATCATCAAGAACTTCCGTACGCGCGGTGAGGCCTACGTGCTGCCCGACCGCGTCGACGTCACGATGACCGCACCGTTCATGCGTGCCTACACCGAGCTGCTGGTCTCCACGTGCCACCGGCGCGGCGCGCACGCGATCGGCGGGATGGCCGCGTTCGTGCCCGATCGGCGCGACCCCGCGGTGACCGAGCGGGCGCTCGCCAACGTGCGGGCCGACAAGGAGCGCGAGGCGACCGACGGCTTCGACGGCTCGTGGGTCGCTCACCCCGACCTCGTGCCCGTGTGCCGCGAGGTGTTCGACGCCGAGCTCGGCGACCGGCCCAACCAGGTGTGGCGGCGGCGGCCCGATGTGGTCGTGCGACCACGCGACCTGGTCACGATCACGCCGGGCACCGGACGCGTCACCGAAGCCGGCGTGCGGACCAACGTCGAGGTCTCACTGCGCTACCTCGACTCGTGGTTGCAGGGCAGCGGCGCGGTCGCGATCCACAACCTGATGGAGGACGCGGCCACGGTCGAGATCTCCAGGTCGCAGATCTGGCAGTGGGTGCGGTACGGGACCCGCACCGCCGACGCGGGTCCCGTGACCCGGGCGATGGTCCGGATGATCGTCGACCAGGAGGTCGAGCTGCTGCGTGCGGAGGCGGGACCGGGCTCGCGGCTCGACGACGCCCGTGCGTTGTTCGAGCTTGTGGCGCTCGGCGACGACTACCCGAGCTTCTTCACCGTCCCGGCGTACGCGCAGCACCTGGTGACCAGCCGGTCCGTACCGCGGCAGCGGGCGTACGCACAAGTGCCTGGCGAGCCTGTCGTCCTGGCGGCGACGGCCTGAGGTAGCTCTCGCCCCCCGCCTCCCCGCGCCTCCCCCGCAACGGCCGAGCAACCGTGCGCGATCACGCACGCTCCTTCGGACGTCCCGCTCAAAGCCAGCGAGTCAGTACGCGTTCGTGGGGCGCCAGGCTCCATGCACATGGCGGATGCGCTGCACGATCTCGCCGACGGTCGCGTAGGCGCGGACGGCCGCCACGCAGGCCGGCACCACGTTATCGCCGGCTCGGACCGCGGCAGAGAGGTCCGCCAGGCAACGCTCCACGGTGTCGGCGTCTCGCTCCTTCCGCAGCCGCTGCACAGCCTGCACCTGCTGCGCCTCCATGGCCGGATCGATGGCGAACACCTCGAGCGGCTCGGTCTGCGCGGGCCAGCGGTTGACGCCGACGACGACGCGCTCGCCGGACTCGACCTCCCGCTGCGACCGGTACGCGCCATCGGCGAGCTGGCGAGCAAACCAGCCGTCCTCGATGCTGCGCAGCGCGCCGCCACGGTCTTCGATCGCGCGCAGCTCCGCCCAGATTCGCCGCTCCAGGTCATCGGTAAGCGCCTCGACCGCGTACGAGCCGGCAAGTGGGTCGCACGTCTGGGTGATGCCCGTCTCGAACGCAACCACCTGCTGCGTGCGGAGCGCCAGCGTCGCAGCCGCCTCGGTCGGCACGCCCAACGCCTCGTCGTACGCGGACACGTGCATCGTCTGCACGCCGGCAAGCCCGGCAGCCATTGCTTCGATCGTTGCTCGCACCACGTTGTTGAGGGGCTGCTGCGCGGTGAGCGTCGATCCGGCCGTGAACGCGAAGATGCGCAGCTGTTCGCTGCGCGGGTCGCGGGCACCGTACTCCTCGCGCATTAGCCGCGCCCAGACGCGCCGCGCGGCTCGGAACTTGGCCGCCTCGGGCAGGAAGTCAGTGGTGATAGCAAGAAACGTGAACAGAGTCGGAGCAACTGCGTCGATGTCGAGCCCACGTCGGATGGCTTCGTCGAGATAGGCCCGCGCGTTGGCGAACGTGAAGGCGACCTCCTGCACCGCGTCCGCGCCCGACTCACGGAGGTGATAACCGCTCATCGCCAGCGGCACCCAACGCGAGACGTGCTTGGCAACGTGCTCGATGACGTCGACCGACAGCCGCAGGGACGGCTCCGGCGGAAAGATCTGTGTGCCTCGTGCGACAAACTCCTTGAGCACATCGTTCTGGATGAACATGCCGAACTCGTCGGGGTCGACGCCGCGCTTGTCCGCGAGCGCGATGAAGAGCGCGGCCCAGACGTAGCCGATCGAGTTGGCCGTCGTGCGCACCTGTGAGATGCGTTCGAGCGGGATGCCGTCCATGAGGATCTCGATGTCGGCAAAAGAGTCGATCGCGACCCCGACGCGCCCGACTTCGCCGGCGGCTCGCGGGTCGTCTGAGTCGAGCCCCATCTGCGTGGGCAGGTCGAGGGCGACGGAGAACCCTGTCACGCCTGCGTCGAGCAGCTGGCGAAACCGACGGTTGGACTCGCGGGGCGTGCCGAAGCCGGCGTACTGACCCATGATCCAAGGCCCGGGCTCGGTCGTGATGCCGCGCGTGTACGGGTATTCCCCCGGCCGCTCCGCACCCTTGGGGGCGTAGTCGGGCTTCAGTGGCTCCATGCCGCCGCGGCCTCCGCGTTGAGCTGTTCGCGCAGCTGCTTCTTGTGGATCTTCCCGGTCGAGTTGTGCGGGAAGGACTCGATGATGCGTACGTCCTTCGGCTTCTTGTACGACGCCATCCGGGCTCGGCAGTGCTCGACGATCGCGTCCGCCGTCACGGCTGAGCCTGGTCGCACGGTGACCAGCGCGACGACCCGCTGGCCCCAGTCGCGGTCGTCCACGCCGACTACCGCGACCTCATGCACACCGGGCACCTCGGCGACGACGTCCTCGACCTCGCGGGGGTAGATGTTGTATCCGCCGGAGATGATCAGGTCGCCCTTACGGTCGACGAGCCACAGCCGCTCGGTTGCGTCGAGTCGGCCGAGGTCACCGGTGTGCAGCCGCTCGTCGCGAACGGTCTTGGACAGGTCGCCCCGGCCCTCGGCGTTCCAATAGCCCGGCATCACATGGTCGCCGCGCGTCACCACTTCGCCCACCTCACCCGGCGGCAGCTCACGACCCGCCTCGTCCACGATGGCCACCTCGACACCTGCAGCGGGTCGTCCGGCGCTCGTAAGCAGCTCGGGCTCGTCGGCCAGCCCGCTTGCATGGTCGGCGGCGTCGAGAACGGTGACCGGGGGGATGGCCTCGACGAGCCCGTAGTACTGGACGAGGTTGCGGGTGAGCCGCTCGAACGCTGCCCGGATCTGCTCGACGGGCATCGGTGCACCGGCGTACGCAAGCATCCTGAGACCGCGCAGACGATCCGGGTCGAGGTCGGGCATTGCTAGCAGCCGCGCGACCATCGTCGGCACCAGCGCCGTGTGCGTGCCGCCGCGGTGCTCGATCGCATCGAGCAGCGACTCGGGATCCCAGGACGGCAGGATCAGCTGTGCGGCTCCATGGGCGAGGAAGGGCAGCACGAACAACCCGCTGGTGTGCGTGATGGGACCGGCGTGTACGTAGACGTCGTCGCGGCCCGGCAACGCTCCGACCACGTCGGTGACCATGTTGCCCAGGCTGGCAATGCGGTTGCGGTGGCTTCGTTGCGCGCCCTTCGGATGCCCAGTAGTGCCGCTCGAGTAGTGCAGGCCGCAGAGCGAGTCGGGGTCGCAGGACAGCAGCAACGGCTCGGCACTTTGGGTGCTCAGTAGTGCCTCGTACGGCGTGCCGGGGCCATCGCCGATGACGATCACGCGGTCGGCATGGAGGCCGGCGCGCAACTCTTCGGTCTGCACGGCGAACCTCGCGTCGTAGACCATCGCGGTCGCTCCGCAGTCGTCGGCGATGCGAGCCCAGTCGCTGGGGTGCAACCGGTAGTTGAGTGCGACGCGTACGAGCCCCGCGGTCGGGATCGCGAGATCGGTCTCGACGTACGTGTTCTGGTTGGTCTGCAGGTCCAGCACCCGGTCGCCGTCGCGGAGCCCGAGGGAACGCAAACCGCGCGCCAGCCGCGTGACCCGATCGCCGAGCTCGGCGAAGCTCTGACGCCCCTGCGGGCCGTCGACGGCAACCCGGTCCGCGAATCTGCGGGCGGATCGGGCGACGATGCGACCGACATCCATGCCGTCAGACCTCTGCTGGCGGCGGCACGTAGGCCGCGTCGAGGATGAAGGCGCCGCGCTCGAGCACTACGACGGGGTTCAGATCGAGCTCGAACCCCGCGGGCCAGCCGGCAACGGCGTCGCTGAGACTGACCGCGAGGTCGACGAGCGCCGCGGCGTCCGCTGCTCGACGGCCGCGAACACCGGCGAACAGTGGGCGAGGCGAGTCTCAGCGACCATCTCCCGTACGTCGTCGCCGGTCACCGGCAACAACCGCAACGCGACATCGTCGAACACCTCGGTGAGCACGCCACCGGGCCCCATGGTCAGCACCGGACCCAACGGGCTCGGCGCCACACCCACCAGCACCTCGACGCCCGCGCCGACCTGCTCCTCGACGAGCACTTGACCGCCCAGCGCGGCCAGCCGGTCAAACGTGGTGGCTGCATCAGATGTGGTGACGTCGAGGACGACACCGCCAACCTCGGTCTTGTGCATCAGGCCGGGGACGACAGCCTTGAGCACCGCACGACCTCCGACCTCCGCAACGGCTCGGACCGCGTCGTCGCGATCGGTCGCAACGCGGTGTCGGGGCACGGGCAATCCAGCGGTCGCGAACAGCGCCTTGAGCTCAGCCTCTCCCGCTGCCGTGGTGGGCGCAGTAACAGGCGTGCCGACGGCACGAGTCGCGTCACCCGGGTGCCGCGGCCGGCTCACCTGCCACAGCGCCGCCGCCGCCCGGACGGCGCGCGCGGGCGTTGGGTAGGTGGGGATGCCGGCAGCGTGCAGAGCCTCGGATGCTTCGGGTGCGAGGTGCTCGGCACCAGTTCGCGCCACGAGCACCGGCTTGCCGCTGATAGCCGCAACCCGTCGCAGAGACGAGACAACCTGCGTGACGTCATCGCCGGTGAGCACGCAGAAGCACGCAACGACAGCGTCGACCTCTGGATCACCGACAACAGCGTCGAGGGCTCGGTCGAACAAGGAGGGGTCGTTCATCACCGTCGCCGTGACATCGACCGGGTTGGCGGCGGAGCCAAACGCCGGAACGACATCGCGCAACGCGGCCTCGGTGTCGGTTGTCAGCGTGGCCAGCACGAGACCGTGCTCTTCGATCGCATCAGCGGCGAGGATGCCCGACCCGCCACTGGTCGTCACCACCGCGACACGTGGTCCGGCCGGGCGCCGTGGCTGCGCGAACGCAGCCGCGACATCGAGCAGCTCGTCGACGTCGTCAACTCGTACGATGCCGAGCTGCCGCAGCGCTGCATCGACGACTCGGTCGCCGGCGGCGAGCGCCCCGGTGTGGGAGGCGGCGGCGCGCTGGCCGGCCTCGGAGCGCCCGGCCTTCAGCAGCGCCACGGGGACGCCTAACGCCGCCAGCTTTCGGAGCGCCGGGCCGTCTGTCAGCGACTCGACATAACCGAGCACACCGCCGCACTCGGGCTCCTCGGCGACAGCGCACATCGCCTCCAACGCACTCACGTCAGCCTCGTTGCCGGTCGTGACCACCTGTCGCAGGCCGATGCCGCGCTCGAAGGCAAGGCTGACCGTGCCGTACCCGAGGGCCCCGCTCTGGCTGACAAAGCCCAGCGACCCGGTCACCAGCGAAGTCTGCTCTCCCGCGAACAACGGACTGAACGACGCCACCAGGCCCGTCTCGACTCCGACCGCCCCGATGCAGTTGGGCCCGACGATGCGCAGACCGCCGGCACTTGCCTTGGCCACGATCTCGTCCTGCAACCGAGCTCCCGCTGCGCCGGTCTCGGCGAACCCGCTCGAGCACACGATCGCGACCGGCACTCCGGCCGCGATGCAGTCGTCGACCGCGGCGGGGACCTTGTCGGCAGCGACCAGCAGCATCGCCAGATCGACCGGGCCCGGACAAGCCTGGACGGACGGGTAGGCCGTGCGCCCGAGCACCTCGCCACCATCCGGGCGGACGGGGAAGACCGCGCCCGTGAAGCCGTACCGCTGAAGAAACTCCACAGGTAGCCTGCCCAGCGAGCCAGGGCGGGCGGAGGCCCCCACGACGGCGATGGAGCGCGCCGACCACAGGGCGCGGAGCGGGTTGGGCGTCGGGGCGCTCATGCCGTCGGCCGCCAGCGGGCGTGCCGGGTTGCCTGCGCGCCATCGCGGACGAGCTGTAGCCGAGGCTTCGGCCCGTCGGTGCGCCCTGCTTGCGGCTTGCGGCTGCCTGCTTTCCACGGGTCGGGCCACTCTGCGGCGGGGCCGCGGTAGCCCTGGTCGGCCGCGGCGTGCAGTGTCCAGTTGGGGTCGTAGAGGTGCGCGCGCCCGACTGCGCACAGATCGGCACGTCCGGCCAGCAGTATCGAGTTGACGTCGTCGTACGAGCTGATGACGCCGACGGCGATCGTCGCGATGCCGACGCGGTTGCGGATCGCGTCCGCGTAGGGCGTCTGGTACGAGCGCCCGAAGGCGGGCTTCTCGTCAGGCGTCACCTGCCCGGTCGAAACGTCCATCGCGTCGGCGCCGGCGTCGGCAAAGGCGCGAGCGATCTCGACCGCGTCATCACATTCGATGCCGCCGGGGGTCCAGTCGGTTGCCGAGATGCGTACGGAGATCGGCCGCTCAGCGGGCCACACTTCCCGGATCGCGCGGAGGACTTCGAGCGGGTAGCGCATCCGATTGGCCAGCGATCCGCCGTACTCATCCGTGCGTCGGTTGCTGATCGGCGAGATGAAGCTGGACAACAGGTATCCGTGCGCGCAGTGCAGCTCGAGCAGGTCGAAGCCTGCACGCGCCGACATGCGGGCTGCCTCGACGAACTGGTCGCGGATCTCGTCCATGTCGGCGCGGGTGAGCTCTCGCGGCACCTGGTTGACACCAGGCTTGTACGAGAGCGGCGACGGCGCGACGACCTCCCAGTTGCGATCGGGCAGCGGCTCGTCCATGCCTTCCCACATGAGCTTTGTCGAGCCCTTGCGGCCAGAGTGCCCGAGCTGGATGCCTATCTTGGCGGTGGTCTCGGTGTGCACGAAGTCCACGATGCGCCGCCAAGCTGTCTCATGCTCGGGGCGGTACATGCCGGTGCACCCAGGGGTGATGCGGCCGGTCTCCGACACGCAGGCCATCTCGGTCATCACCAGGCCGGCACCACCGAGGGCCTTGCCACCCAGATGGGCGAGATGGAAGTCGCCTGCGACACCGTCGACCGCGCGGTACATGTCCATCGCTGAGACGATGACGCGGTTCTTGAGCTCGAGGTCACGCAGCCGGAACGGCTGGAACATCGGCGGGCCGACGGTCCCGCTCGTCCCGTGGCGCCCCGCTTCGTTGTCGGCGAACCACTCGTCGATGCGCTGCACGAACTCGGGGTCGCGCAACTGGAGGTTGTCATAGGTGACGCGGCGGCTGCGGGTCATGATGTTGAACGCGAACTGTGGCGTGTCCTGGTGGACATACTGCCCGAGGTTCTCGAACCACTCGAGGCTCGCCTGGGCGGCGCGTTGCGTGGACAGCACAACGGGCCGCCGCTCCGCTTCGTAGGCGGCGAGCGCATCGGCGACGCTCGGCTGCTCGTGCAGACAGGCGGCGAGCGCCAGCGCGTCCTCCATGGCCAGCTTGGTGCCGGAACCGATGGAGAAGTGCGCCGTGTGCGCGGCGTCGCCGAGCAACACCACGTTGCCGTGCCGCCACGACTCGTTGCGCACGGTGGCGAAACTGATCCACTTCGAGTTGTTGGCCTGCACTTGGTGTCCGTCGAGGATGTCGGCGAACAGCTCGCAGACCCGCGCGATCGACTCGTCGTCGCTCTCCCCCGGCGCGAGCTCGCGAGCGGCGAGAACGTCGAACCCGGCCGCTCGCCACACGCTCTCGTGCATCTCGACGATGAACGTCGACCCGGTCGCGTCGTATGGGTAGCCGTGGATCTGCATCACGCCGTGCGGCGTCTCGCGCACGTAGAACTTGAACGCGTCGAAGACAAGGTCGGTGCCCAGCCACATGTACTTGCTCTGCCGCACGTCAAGGCTGGGCCGGAACGTGTCGGCGTACTTGGCTCGAGTCATCGAGTTGACCCCGTCGGCGGCCACGACGAGGTCGTGCTGCTGTGCCAGCTCGTCGGCGCTGGGCGCCTCGCTGTAGAAGTGCAGCGCGACCCCGAGGTCACGGCAACGGGCCTGCAGGATCTCGAGGAGGCGCTTGCGGCTCATCGCGGCAAAGCCGTGTCCGCCACTCGTCTCCGCCTCGCCGCGGAAGTGCACGTCGATGTCGTCCCAGCGGGCGAACTCCCGCTGCATCTCGTCGAAGATGGCCTTGTCGGCGTGCTCGATGCCGCCGAGCGTCTCGTCGGAGAACACGACGCCGAAGCCGAACGTGTCGTCCGGCGCGTTGCGCTCCCACACCGTGATCTCGTGCTCGGGGCCGAGCTGCTTGGCCAGGGCCGCGAAGTACAGCCCACCCGGGCCACCGCCGATGACAGCGATGCGCACGGCGCCCTCCCGTTGTCGGTACCGACGGGTCGAGAGTATGTTGCATTCTCGACGGTCGTCAAGACAGCGACAGGAGATCGCGATGCCTCGTGGGCCGCGGTTCGGCGGGAAGACGGCGGTGGTCACCGGCGGTGCAGGAGGCATCGGGCGGGCGGTCTGCGAGGGCCTGGCCGCGGAGGGTGCGGCTGTCGTGGTGGTCGACGTCAACGGCGCAACAGTGGATGAGACGACACGAGGTCTCCGTCAGGCGCATGGGGTCGATGCGGCCGGATTCGTGGTGGATGTCCGTGATTCCGACCAGGTACGCGCCCTCATGCGGGACGTCCACGACACGCTCGGTGGGCCGCATTTGCTCGTCACTCTCGCCGGAGGATCGCTCGGCACACCGCGCGACCTGGCACAGATCGAGCCCGACCACCTCGACCTCGTCATCGACGTGAACGTCAAGGGCACCTTCTACTGCTGCCAGGCGGCCGCCCCCTACCTGGTCGCGGCCGGGGGTGGCGCGATCGTGACCACATCGTCGATCGGAGGGCGGCAGCCCTCGCCAGTGACCGGCGTCCCCTACGCCGCCAGCAAGGCGGCGGTGCTCGGGCTGACCCGCCGGCTGGCCCGTGAGCTGGGTCCCCAGGGCGTGCGGGTCAACGCGGTAGCACCCGGGCTGTTCATGACCGGCCGATTGCAGGACATGTACGACGCGATGGACGAGGCCGAGCGGGCCGAGGTGCTCGACGCGATCCCCCTGCGCCGCTTCCCCGAGCTCCAGGAAGCCGTTGACCCGATCTTGTTCCTGTGCTCCGCGGAGTCGTCGTACATCACGGGCACCGTGCTCGACATCAACGGCGGCCGCTTCATGCCCCTCTGAGCTAGGGCGCGGCGGACGTCTGAGTCTGCGCCTGGGCGAGATCCCGCAGCCGGAAGCGCTGCAGCTTGCCCGTGTTGGTGCGCGGCAGCGCGTCGATGAACACCACCTGCCGTGGGTACTTGTAAGGCGCGATCGTCGCCTTCACGTGGTCCTGCAGCTCCTTGGCCTTCACGTCGTCGCCGATGACATCCGCACGGAGGACGACGTACGCCTTGACGACCATGCCGCGCGCTTCGTCGGGTGCCCCGACCACCCCGCACTCGGCGACGTCAGGGTGCCGCAGCAGTGCCTCCTCGACCTCTGGGCCAGCGATGTTGTAGCCGCTTGAGATGATCATGTCGTCCGACCGGGCCTGGTACCAGAAATAACCCTCCGCGTCACGCAAGTAGGTGTCACCGGTGACGTTCCAGCCGTTACGGACATAGGCCCGTTGGCGCTCGTCAGCGAGGTACCGACAGCCGGTCGGCCCCTTCACCGCGAGCCGGCCGATCTGGCCGTCGGGCACGAGGCGACCCTCGTCGTCGATGACCTGGGCGACGTAACCCGGCACCGCCTTGCCGGTGGATCCGGGGCGGATGTCGTCGTCGGCGGACGCGATGAAGATGTGCAGCATCTCGGTCGCGCCGATGCCGTCGATGATGCGCACGCCGGTGGCGTCCCGAAATGCCTCCCACACCGACCGGGGCAGCGCCTCACCCGCCGACACACATCGCCGCAAACCCGTGAGCTGGTCGGCCTTTCCGGCCGCCAGCATCGCCCGGTAGGCAGTCGGCGCGGTGAACAGGACCGTGACCCCGTGCTCGGCCACCGCATCGGCCAAGCTCTCCGGAGTCGCCTTCTCCAGCAGCAGGGTCGCCGCTCCGGCGTGCAGCGGAAACACCACGAGACCACCTAGGCCGAACGTGAACGCCAGCGGCGGAGTGCCGGTGAACACGTCGTGGCTCGTCGGCTTGAGCACGAAGCGGCTGAACGTGTCAGCGTTGGCCAGCACGTCACGGTGGAAGTGCATCGTCGCCTTCGGCTTGCCTGTGGTTCCGGAGGTGAACGCGAGGAGCGCCACGTCGTCGACTGCGGTGTCGACGGGCCAGAAGCCGGCCGGCTTGGCCGCGGCGCGCTGGACGAGATCGTCTGCCGCATCCGACCCGTACGTCACGACGCGCAGCCCCGGGATGGCCGCTGCCTCGAGGTCGTCGAAGAACCTGTGGTCACAGAGGGCTACATCGATCTGCGCCATGTCGCAGATGACGGTGAGCTCGCCGGCGCGGAGCAGCGGCATGGTGGTGACGACCACGCCACCGGCCTTGAGCACGCCGAACCAGCAGGCGACCAGCCAGGGGTTGTTGGGCCCGCGCAGCAGGACGCGGTTGCCGGGGACGAGCCCGAGGTCCTCGACGAGAACGCGGGCGACGCCGTCGGCGCGCACGCGCAGATCGTCGTACGACCAGACCTCGCCCGCCGAAAGCAGGCAGCGCCGGTCGCCCCCGTGCGTCTCGATTGTCGAGTCGAGCAGCGCCACCGCGCAGTTGAGCCGATCCGGGTACTGCAGCTCGGGCAGGTTGAAGATCAGTTCGGGCCATTCGTCGAACGGCGGGAGGTTGTCGCGACAGAACGTGTCAACGTGCGCCGATGGCGACAGCTGCATGACTCACCTCGTTGGTCATCCCACGTCGTTGTGGGGGCCTCCCCATGATGGTCGTTCTGAGGATATCGTGCATCCGTGACGACGATGACGGCCGATCTACAGGGTCTCGGAGAGTTCCGCGGCCCACAGCCACGGGCGCTCATCATGACCATCTACGGCGCATTCGCTCGCGAGAGTGGCGGTTGGCTGTCGGTGGCGTCACTGATCAAGTTCATGGCCGAGCTCGATGTTGACGAGCCCGCAGTCAGGTCCTCAATCTCGCGGCTGAAGCGGCGCGGCATCCTCGAGGCGACACGCATGGACGGCGCTGCCGGCTACTGGCTGTCACAGACCGCCCAGGAGATCCTTGCCGAGGGCGACCGGCGCATCTTCGAGCGGCCGGTGTCCAGGCTGGCCGATGGATGGGTGCTGGCGGTCTTCTCGGTGCCGGAATCCGAACGCGAACGCCGCCACATACTGCGTTCGAGGCTCACCTGGCTCGGATTCGGGTCCGCGGCGCCAGGCGTGTGGATAGCGCCGGCACACCTCCACGATGAGGCGCGCATGGTGCTCTCGCGGCTCGACCTGGCGTCCTACGTAGACCTGTTCCGAGCCGAGTACCTCGGGTTTGCCGACCTCCGGACGTCGGTGGAGCAATGGTGGGACCTGCAGCAGCTGCGCGTGCTCTATGACGAGTTCCGTGCGACCTGGGAGCCGGTGTGGACGCGGTGGCGTCGGCGCCGCACCGCCGATGATGGGCAGGCGTTCGCCGACTACGTCCGCGCGCTGACCCAATGGCGCCGCCTCCCGTTCCTCGACCCGTGGCTGCCGGCGGAACTCCTTCCGGCCGACTGGCCGGGCGCTTCGGCGGCGGACTTGTTCGACGCGTTGGGGGGCCGGCTGCATGAACCCGCGCACCACCACGTACGCGAGGTCACTGGGCGCTGAGTTGCTGGCTCGGCCGGAGAAGGCGCCGGTCACTCGCTGGGTATGACGGCGATCCCCTGCACCTCGACCAGGGCCTCGGCGTCCCACAGCCGCGCCACTCCAATGCCGGCCATCGCGGGGTAGTCACGCCCGACAAGGCGCCGCCACACCGCGCCGACCTCCTTCGCGCGTGCTCGATAGTCGTTCATGTCCACGATGTAGACCGTCAGGCTGGCCAGGTGAGCCGGCTCCCCTCCACAGGCCTTCAGTGCCGTGAGCAGCCGGGACAGCGCGTGCTCGAACTGATCGACCACATCGGCGCCGACGATTCGCCCCTGGCCGTCGAGCGCCGTCTGACCAGCGAGAAAGACCACTCGTCCGGCCTCGACAGTCACTGCGTGGGAGAAGCCGACAGCGGCTCCCAGCTCGCGCCGGGTTGACCCGCTCGAGACCGCTCACTCGCTCCTCCCGGCTGCTGGTGACGTGACGTGGATCAGGACTGGATGGCGCCGCCGTCCACGTTGACACCCTGTCCCGTCACGGCCCCGTTGGCGATGCAGAACCACACCGCCTCGGCAACCTCCTCCGCGGTGATCAGCCTGCCGATGGGCTGCTTGGCTGCGAGCACCGCGCGCGCATCCTCCGGCGAGCGGCCCGTCCGGGCAGCGATCAGCTCTACCGATGCGTCGGTCATGGGAGTGTCGACATAGGCCGGGCACACCGCGTTGACGGTCACGCCGGTGCGGACCAGCTCCGCCGCGCTCGCACGCACCAGACCGAGCACGCCGTGCTTCGCGGCGGTGTAGGCCGCGATATATGGCTCTCCGCGCTTGGCCGCCACCGAGGCGACCACGACTATGCGTCCCCAGCCTCGCTCGACCATGCCAGGCACCGCGCGCCGTACGCATCGGAACGGTGCGGTAAGCAGCAGGTCTAGCTGGCTCTGCCACATCTCGTCAGTGGTGTCGGAGAGCTTGGCCGACACGCCCGATCCGGCGTTGGCCACCAGGACGTCGACCCCGCCCCACTCGGCCTCGACCGCGGCGAACAGGTCGTCGGCGGCGGTCGCCGCCGTGATGTCCGCGGGAAGGACGAGGGTCGGGCCCGGCAACTCGGCCGCGACCTCCTCGAGCTGGTCGGCAGATCGTGCGGTGAGCGCGACGCGATGGCCCTCCGCCGACAGGCGTTGCGCCACGGCACGGCCGATGCCGCGCCCTGCGCCAGTAACGAGGCAGGTACGGGCATCGACGGACACATCGACTCCTAGCCTGGAAGGCATGTCCCAGGCATCTTGTCAAGCGGCGGTGACGACCGTCAAGATAGCGACATATGACTGAGCTCCAGGCCGCGTTCGTCCTCGACGCTGTGCGCACGCCCTTCGGACGCTACCGAGGCGGGCTGTCGGGGATCCGCGTTGACGATCTCGCGGCACTCCCCATCGCCGAGCTTGTGTCGCGTCACTCCGATCTTGACCCCAGTCGCATCGACGACGTGGTGTACGGAAACACCAACGGCGCCGGCGAGGAGAACCGCAACGTCGCGCGCATGGCGGCCCTCCTGGCTGAGCTCCCCGTGACCGTCCCCGGCACGACCGTCAACCGGTTGTGCGCCAGCGGCGGAGAAGCGCTCATCCAGGCGGGCCGCTCGGTTGCAGTCGGAGACGCCGCGTTGGTCATTGCCGGTGGCGTGGAGGGGATGAGCCGGGCGCCGTTCGTGCTGCCCAAGTCGGATGACCCACTGCCCCGCAGCATGCAGCTGCACCAGACGACCGTCGGTTGGCGCATGGTCAACCCGCGGTTTCCCGAGCCCTGGACCGACTCGCTCGGGGAGTGCGCAGAGCGAGTCGCCGTCGAGCTCGGCATCGGCCGCGACGAGCAGGATGCCTGGTCGCTGCGTAGCCACACCCGGGCTCACGAGGCGTGGGAGAAGGGTCTGCATGACGGCTACGTCATGCCGGTGACTGCCGCCGACGGCACGGTCATACGGCGTGACGAGTCCATCCGTCCCGACACCGACGCAGCACAGCTCGCCGCATTGCGCCCCGCATTCACCACGGACGGCACAGTGACCGCCGGTAACTCATCGCCCTTGAACGATGGCGCGATCGCGCTGTTCGTCGGCTCCAGGGCAACCGCAGCGGAGCTCGGCGTTGAGCCGCTGGGGCGCATCGTCGCGTCGGCGACAGTGGCCGTCGAGCCGGATCGCTTCTCCGTGGCACCCGTTCCTGCCGTCGAACGCGCATTGTCGAAGGCGGGCCTGGGATTCCGCGACGTCGATGTGTGGGAGGTCAACGAGGCGTTCGCCGCAATGGTCCTATCGACGCTGCGCGGCCTCCCGGAGATCGACGTCGACCGGGTCAACCCGCACGGCGGAGCCATCGCCATCGGCCACCCGCTGGGAGCGTCTTTCCCACGCGTCGTCGTCGACTTGTGTCGCGAGTTGCGACGGCGCGGCGGCGGGGTCGGGGTCGCCTGCGCGTGCATCGGGGTCGGACAGGGTCAGGCGATCGTCGTCGAAGTCGAGTGAAGGAGCGAGAGTGAAGGTCGAGGAGTTCACGGACGTCGTCTACGAGGTACGCCCCGACGACGGCGTCGCGGTGATCACGATCAACCGGCCCGAGCGCTACAACGCCTTCCGCGGTCGCACAGTCGACGAGCTGCTCAACGCGTTCAAGCACGCGTGGGCCGACAAGCGCGTCGCCTGCGTCGTCCTGACCGGCGCCGGCGACAAGGCCTTCTGCGCAGGCGGCGATGTGAAGGAGCGAGCCGAGACCGGCTCGTACGGTGAGACCGAGTGGGGCACGTTCGAGATCGAGCGGCTGCACCGCATCATCCGCGACATCCCCAAGCCCGTCATCGCCGCGGTCAACGGGGTCGCGGTGGGCGGCGGGCACGTACTCCATGTCTTGTGTGATCTTTCCCTGGCCGCCGAGCATGCGCGGTTCGGGCAGAGCGGGCCCCGGGTCGGCTCGTTCGACGCCGGCTTCGGCTCGGCATATCTCGCTCGCGTGGTCGGCGAAAAGCGGGCGCGACAGATCTGGTTCCTGCTCGACCTTTACGACGCCACGACCGCCGAGCGCTGGGGCCTCGTCAACGAGGTCGTCCCCGCCGACCAGCTCATGGCGAAGGCATTGGAGTGGGGCCGCACGATGGCTTCGTACTCCCCCACCGCACTCAAGTTCCTCAAGCACTCGTTCAACGCCGACACCGACCACCTGAGCGGACTGTCTCACCTAGCCTTTGACGGCCTCGACTTGTTCACGCAGTCAGACGAAGGGATGGAGGGCGCCCGCGCATTCGTCGAGAAGCGGCCGCCGGACTTCTCGCCGTACCGCTGATCAAGCCAGCGCATTCGGCGTGGTTACGAGCACGATTAGGGTGACCGGAATGTCTAGTGAGGAGCTGTTGACTGGCGGCGGAGTCAACATCGTGGTCAAGATCGGCAACACCGTCCGGAGACCTAGCGAGGTTTGGTCACCGCGGGTGCACGAGCTGCTGGCGGAGCTGCGACGGCAGGGCTTCACCGGCGCGCCCGAGTTCCTCGGCTTCGATGAGCACGGGCGCGAGGTGCTCACGTTTCTGGCTGGCGATGTCAGCAACTATCCGCTGACTCCTTCGGCCGCAACGGAGACAGCTCTCGTATCCGCCGGACGACTGCTACGGACCTACCACGACGCGACTGTGGACTTCGTCGAGCGCTGGGCTCGACGGTTGGCAGCTGCCGGCGCGTGAGCCGGTGGAGGTCATCTGCCACAACGACTTCGCTCCGCACAACTGTGTGCTCGACGAGTGATGTCGCCGTGGGCATCATCGACTTCGACCTCGCTCACCCTGGCCCGCGACGCTGGGATATCGCATACGCGCTGTATCGGTTCGCGCCTCTGACGCATCCGGACAACACCGATGGCTTCGGGACCGTCGCCGAACAGGCTCGGCGCGCTCGTGTCTTCTGCGACTCCTACGGTCTTGATGACCGAGAACTGCTGATCGACACGGTCGTCGAACGGCTGCACGACCTCGTTCAACACATGCACAAGCGGGCCGCAGCGGGCGACAGCGCGTTTGCTAGTCACATCGCTCTGGGCCACGACTTGCTGTATCTACGGGACGCTGACTACATCGACGGCAATCGGCGGGCGTTGCGGCGCGTAGCTGCACTAACTCGCCGTGGGGTTCGGGATCGCGCCGCCGTAACGTCGGTCACGCGCGGCGTACATCTCGATCGCCCGCCACAGGTCACGCCTGTCGAAGTCGGGCCACAGCGTGTCGAGGAAGACCAACTCCGCGTACGCCGACTGCCACAGCAGGAAGTTCGAGGTCCGCTGCTCGCCGGATGACCGGATGAACAGGTCGACGTCGGGCACGTCCGGCCGATAGAGGTGACGCGCGATCGTCTTCTCGTCGACCTTGTCGGGACGCAGCCGCCCAGCCGCAGCCTCCTCGGCGATCCGGCGAACCGCGTCGGCGAGCTCGGCCCTCCCGCCATAGTTGACGCAGAACTGAAGGGTGATGACGTCGTTGTCGCGGGTGCGGCGCTCGGCGTCCTCCAGCTCGGAGACGACGCTCTTCCAGAGCCGCGGTCGTCGTCCCGCCCACACGACTCGCACCCCGAGCGCGTCCAGCTCGTCACGACGGCGGTGGATCACGTCGCGGTTGAAGCCCATCAGAAAGCGCACCTCGTCGGGCGAGCGCCGCCAGTTCTCGGTGGAGAACGCGTACGCCGACAGGTACTTGACGCCGATCTCGACCGCGCCATGGATCACGTCGAGCAGGCTCGCCTCGCCGGCTTCGTGGCCGCGAGTGCGCGGCAGGCCACGTTGTTTGGCCCAACGTCCGTTGCCATCCATGACGACGGCAACATGCCGCGGCACCAGGTCGGCCGGGATGGGCGGCGGCGTTGCTCCGGAAGAGTGCGGCGTGGGGGCTGCGTACGTACGGCGGCGAGGCACGGCGCCACCCTACGGCCCGGCTGGCCCGTCCGCTCGTTCGCGACTTGTCAGTCGCCGACCGCCGGATCCTCAGACGCGCTCGACATGGCGGAGCGAGCGCAGCCCACGCTCCAGGTGCCACTGCAGGAACGCCGCCACGATCCCGCTGCCGGCCCGGCGGTCGCCGGGATCACTCGCGTCGGCGAGCGCCCAGTCGCCGGAGAGCAGCGCGCCGAGGAGCGCCACCGTGCCGTCGGATGGCGCCACCGACCCGGCTGGCCGGCAGGTCGCGCAGACCATGCCGCCACCCTGCACGGAGAAGAACCGGTGCGGACCCGCCGCCGCGCAGCGCGCGCAGTTGCCAAAGCTTGGCGCGAAGCCAGCCACGGCAAGCGACCGCAGGATAAACGCGTCGAGCACCAGTCCCGGCTCGTGCTCGCCCGCCGCCAGTGCGCGCAGGCCACCGACCAGGAGCAGGAACTGCTGCGTCGACGGCTCGTGCTCCTCGGCAGTGAACCGCTCGGCGGTCTCCAGCATCGCCGTGCCCGCCGTGTAGCGGGCGTAGTCGGCGCAGATCTCCCGCGCGTACGGGGCCATCGTCTCCACCTGGGCAACCACGTCGAGGCTGCGTCCCGTGGCCAGCTGGACGTCGATGAGCATGAACGGCTCCAGACGCGCACCGAACCGCGACGTCGTACGACGCACGCCCTTGCCCACCGCCCGCACCCGACCGTGCCGGCGCGTCAGCAAGCGTGATGATCCGGTCGGCCTCGCCGAGCTTCTGCGTCCGAAGCACGACGGCTTCGTCGCGGTAGAGGGTCACTCGGCCATTGTCCCCCGCAGGACCGCAAGACCCCGTCAGCCACGCAGCTCCGGCATCACCTTGCTCGCAAACAGCTCGATGCCCGACGTGTCGTAGGCCGCCTCGTAGAAGTAGGTGATCGCGTACGGCATGCCGAGCGCCTGCATCTCCTGCAGCCGCTCGACGATCTGCTCGGGTGTGCCGACAAGGAAGCCCGAACGAATGTTGCGCATCTGCCGGGCCGCCGCGTCGGCGGGGACGTACTTGCGATAGTGCTGCTCGAGCTGAGCGAGCCGATCCGCGACCTCGGACTCGGTCTCGCCGATCACCACCTCGAAGTCGGACGACCGGGTGATCGCATCGAAGTCGGTGCCGAGTTCACGGCAATGCTCGGCCAGAATCGCCGACTTCCGCTCGAAGACCTCCGGGGACCCACCGAAGTTGGTGTACTGCGCGTGCTGAGCGGCGATGCGGAGGGTCTTGCGCTCGCCGCCACCAGCGATCCACAGCGGCACGTGCGGCTGCTGCAGCGGCTTGGGCTGGCAGATTGCCCCGTTCACGCTGAAGATCTCGCCGGCGTACGTAGCCTCGTCCTCGGTCCACATCCGCTTCATGATCTCGACGCCCTCGGCGAGGCCCTGTAGTCGTAGGCCGGCTCGCGGGAAGCCGTACCCGTAGGCGTCGAACTCGTGCTCGTACCAACCCGCGCCGATGCCCATCTCGAGCCGACCCCCGGAGATCACGTCGACCGAGGCCGCCACCTTGGCCAGGTAGGCCGGCGAGCGGTAGCCCATGCAGGTGCACATCTGGCCCAGCCGCACGCGGTCGGTGACGGCGGCGAGCGAAGCCATGAGCGTCCACGCCTCGTACGTGACCTCTTGCGTCGGGGCCGGCACGGTGTGGAAGTGGTCGAAGACCCAGACGGACTCGAACCCCCTATCCTCGGCGAGCCGGGCGATGCGCGTGATCGTCGGCCAATGCTCGGTCGGTCTCGATGCCGGCGAGATCGATCTTCCAGCCCTGGGGAACGAATAGTCCGAATCGCATGACACTGACCATATATGCCCGATGGCGAGATGACGGCTGCCAGGATGGTGCGGTGACGACCCTGCTCGAGCGGCTGGAGAGGTACTACGACGAGGCGCCGCGGTTCAGCGCGCGGCCGGAGCCGGTGGGTCCGTTCACGCTGTATGTCTCGACGGGCTCATGGCCGTACTACGCGCGTCCACGGTTGGGCGGCGCGGGCCCGTTCACAGAGTCCGACGTCAGAGCGCTCACGGAGCGGCAGCGCGAGCTGGGGGTGCCGGAGACGATCGAGTGGGTTGCCGAGACGACGCCGTCGCTCGCCGCAGCGTGCGAGGGGACCGGGCTCGCCGTCCATGCTTATCCGCTGCTCGTGCTCGACACCCTGCGGGTCGCTCCGGTGCCGGATGGCATACGGCTGCGCCTCGTGCCCGCCGACGACCCCGCGCTGCCGCGGATCCAGGCGGCCGTCATGCTTGGTTTTGAGTCAGCGGGAACCGCGGTCGGAACGCCGGGTCCGGCGGAGCGTGACGCGGCCGCGGGTGCGCAGGGCGTGGCGCACCTTCGCAGGCGCCTTGGCGCGGGGCGCACCGTCCTGGTGGTCGCCGAGGACGGCTCGGGCCCGCTGGCCGCAGGCAGCCACCAACCCATCGACGGGGTCACCGAGCTCACCGGCATCGCCACCCTGCCGAGTGCGCGGCGCCGCGGGATCGGGGCTGCCGTCACGGCCGCGCTAGTGGCAGATGCCCGCGCCCGCGGAGCGCAGACGGTGTTCCTGTCCGCCGGCAGCGACGAGATCGCGCGGGTGTACGAGCGGGTCGGATTCCGCCGAGTGGGTACGGCCTGCGCGGCGGAGCGAGCCAGAGCAGGGGGCCGCCCTGCGCCGATAAGTTCGGCGCAGGGCGGCCCTCAGCCGTCCCCGCGGGAACGCTCAGCCGCGGATGATCCGTCCCGTCGACGACGGCAGACACCGGCGAGTTGGCCGTGATGTGTCGACCACGACGTCGAGCAGCACGTCGCCGGGCTGCTCGACGTCGGTGCCCTGCGCGAACGCCGTGTAGCCGTCGCCGCCGGTGAACATGAAGTCGTTGGTGACGATCCGCACCGTGTCGGTCGGCCCGATCGGCGTCAGCGGGCCGCCGGCGCCGTCCGGCGCCTTCCACATGCCGGTGACGACCGGCGTCGTGCCGTTGCAGGTGAACGTGAGCTTGAGCCCGGACACCTGCGGGAACCGGCCGGTGGCGATCTGCGGGTTGCACACCGGGCTGAACCCGTTGAGCAGCGCCTGCTCGCAGCTGGGCGCCGGTGAGCGTGACCAGCATCGTGCGGTTGCCGAACG
This sequence comes from uncultured Actinomycetota bacterium, assembly GCA_963757805.1. Taxonomy (GTDB): domain Bacteria; phylum Actinomycetota; class Actinomycetes; order Jiangellales; family Jiangellaceae; genus CAVWSM01. Next base: position 716,580 of record CAVWSM010000006.1, read on the forward strand.
GCAGCACGGTGAACACCTCGCCCCACGTGATCTCGCCCGGCTGCTCGCCGGCCGACGGCGGGCGTGACACGACGAGGTCAGCGCGCAGCCCGCCGGAGTTGGTGAGCGCCGCCGTCGACCCCCGGGTACTTCGCCCGCATGGCGTCGGCCACGAGGTTGCCCATCGCCGACTCGCTCAGCCGGGTCGGGTCGCGCCTGATGTCGTCGCTCTGCGTGCCGATCACCTGGTTGCGCAGCACCGCCGTCTCCGCGTTGGCGTCGTCGACGATGGCCTGCACGTCGGCCCGCGGCGCCACACCGAGGTTCTTGGCGACGCGGGTCGCGCCGCCGACCCACTGCCACGTCGCCGTCCTTCACCATGAGCTGCAGGACCGAGTAGCTGCGCGCCGGCGTTGATGCCCTCGGTGACGAGGATGTCGCCGACCATCATGTTGGTGACCCGGTGCGTGTGGCCGGCGATGATGGCGTCGACCGTCGGTGTCGGCGAGCTCCTCGGCGATCGGCGATGATCGGGCCCGTCCCACGGCACCGGCGGCGTGCTGCCGACGGCGTTGGAGCCCGATGCGCCGTGCCCTCGTGGATCACCACGATCTGGACCTTGACGCCCTGCCGGCGCAGGCGCTCAGACTCCTCGGCGATGCGCTCGGCGCGGCCGGCAGGAACTTCAGGCCCTGCGGTGGCCCCGGCGCTGACCAGCTCGGGCGTGGACTCGAGCGCCGACGCCGATGACGCCGACCTTCACGCCGCCGACGTCGAAGACCATCGACGGCGTGACCCAGTCGGGCGGCTCGCCCGGTGGCCTCGTCGACGATGTTGGTGGCCAGGAACGGGAAGTCGGCCCGGTCCTGATGCGCGAGCAGCCGGTCGACGCCGTAGTCGAACTCGTGGTTGCCGTAGGACGTGGCGTCCAGGCCCCACGCGTTCTCGACGTCGATGGCCGGCATGTCCTCGAGCAGGCCCGAGTTCGGCGGCGAGGCACCGACGTTGTCACCGCCGGCCAGCAGCAGCGCCGGTCGCCGAGCGCGGCAATCTCCTCGTCGAACAGCGTGGCGAGGCGCGCCGCGCCGCCGACCGTGACGTTGCTCCCGTCGAACGGCATCGTCGTCGGGTCGAGCTGGCCGTGGAAGTCGTTGAGCCCGACGATCGTCAGCGGCGTCACGCCTGCGCGCCCGTCGAGCAGCTCGAGCAGCACCCGGCCCTGGGAGTGCTGCGGCTCGGGGATGTCCATCAGGTAGGCGATCGTCGGCGCGATGTCGATGGAGCGGACCGTCGAACTGACCGCTGTCGATCGTCGTCGCCGCCGGCGAGGAACGTCGCCCGCATGTTCACGTTGTCCGGCAGGTCCTGGACATCGGGCACGTAGCCGTGCTGACCGAAGAAGTCCGACTTGGCGACCAGCGTGCCCGGCGTGGCCGCGTCGAACTGGTACGGCGGGAAGGCGAACACGACGAGGTCGCCGGTGCGCGTCGGGTGCGCCATGTCGGTCGTGTCGGTGGCGTCGGCCCGTTGGGGATGTGCCCGGGCCTCGGCCTTGGTGAAGATCCGGTCGATCACCTTCCAGCCCTCGGGCTGCCCGTCGCCGGTCCAGTCGTTGGGGTCGGTGAGCGCGGCGAAGGCGGCCTCGATCTGGGCCACGACCGTCGCCGCCTCGTCGGCCGCGGCCACCTGCTGCAGGCCGCCGCCCGGCCGGGTCGCGCCGGCGAGGTTCAGGTAGATCTGCACGGCGCCGCCGGCCCAGCAGGCCTTGGCCTTGCCGATCGTCTCGCCGGTCGCCGGGCGGCAGTTGGACGTCTGCGGCGTCGGACAGCAGGCCGAGGTCGACCAGCACCTTGCTGGCGTCGACCGCCAGGAACTGCGGGGCGAAGCCGTGGTCGGAGCCGACGAACGTCGTCGATGCTTGCCGTGCCGGCCGAGCAGGTCCTGGGCCAGCCGCATCGTCGCGTCGGCGCCGCGAGTAGGCGCGCTGGATGAAGCCCTCGCGCACCTCGACGCGGCCGTCCTGGGCTGCCGTCGACGCTGCACGTCGTCATAGGCCGGGTTGGCGACGCCGTTGGGCACGCGTCGGCGTCGACGAGCGCCGAGGAACTGGTGCTGGAACTCGTCGGTCACCGGGTAGCCGACGAGCGCCAGGTCGGGCTGGTAGGTCTGCATCGAGGTACTTCGAGGACGGGTGGTGCGCCGTTCTCCCAGTAGAGGCCCTGCTCGACGTAGGTCTCCTCGCTGACGATGCCGGCTTCGAGCACGGCGAAGTCGCCCGCCGTGCGAGGACGGGAACTTCTGCGCCACGAACTCGGCGAAGTCGCCGGTGAAGCCGGGCTCGCCCGGCCACGTCGGCCACGTCGCGTTGGCCCGCGTCACCGACGTGTGGAACAGCCGCACCTGCGAGACGTCGCGGTGCAGCTCCTCGACCTGATCAGCATGCCGGCGGTCAGGCCCGTCGAGCGCGCCGCCGGTGATGGTGACCTTGACGTCGGCCCACTCGCCCTCGCGCAGGTCGGCCACCTTCGCCGCCCCGTCCTTGCTGCGCGAGAAGAGCACGCGGTCATAGTTGGTGCGGCCGTCGTCGGTGCTGTCGTAGATGTAGGCGTTCAGGCCGTACTTGTCGACGCCGAAGTCGAGCACGCGCATGTGCATCTCCAGCGCCGGGCTGAACGACGTCGGCACGTTGGTCCAGCCGGTGGCGGCCGGCGCGCCAGGCGTGACCTGGTCGTACTGCAGACCGAAGGACTGCGATGAGGCCGGCGTCGGTCGGTCGGCGAGCACGTAGTTGGTCGCGACGCCGCGGCCGGAGAGGAACGTGCGGAAGTCGACCGTCGGGCCGTTGATGACGCCATTGCGGCCGCCGGCCCACTCCATCTGGAGCACCTTCTTGCCGCCCCGCTCGGCAGACTGGGCGATCGTCTCGGCCTGGAGCACGCCGGGGTCGAACGCGGCTGGTGCGGTTGGCGAACGGCCTGGCCGTTGATGTGGAACGTGTTGTTGGTCGAGCCGTGCACGCCGGGCCAGGCGCCGGTGGCCATCGTGTACCAGCCGGCGCCGGTGTTGGGCGGCGCCTGGGTGAGCATGCCGCCGCCGCTGCGCCGACGCTCCCTTGCGCAGCAGCTCGGCGAAGCCCGGGACCGCGACGTGCGGCCTCGCTCGTTGGCGTACCGCTCGATCACGTCCTGGCGCAGGCCGTCGGCGGCGAAGAGCAGGACGGGGTCGTCGCTCTTGCCACCCCCGCCGCCGCCGTGCCCCTCCGCCTGCGGCAGCGCGACCGCGGTGGCGGCCACAACGGCCACTACCGCGCTGACAACGACTCCGGCTCGACGACCCTGCAGCCTGCGCACCCCTGGCTCCCTCGCTCGGCGTACCCCCGGCGCTGAGCCTGCCTCTCCGGGGGACCCGGCCGCAAGGGTTTCGCGTGAACGGTGGAGGACGATATGCGACCGCGACTGAAGGTCCCGTCGGTGTGCGCGGTTGACCGCCGAGACCACAGCCTTGAGGGACGCGGTGACGATGTTGGCATCGAGCCCGACGCCCCAAAGCACCTGACCGCCGACGGCGCACTCGACATATGCCGCTGCTCGCGCGTTCTCGCCGGCCGACAACGCGTGCTCGTGGTAGTCGAGCACCCGCACGTCGTAGCCGATGTCGCCGAGCGCCCGGACGAAGGCGTCGATCGGGCCGTTGCCGCTGCCGGTGAGCACGAGCCGCTCGCCGTCGACGTAGAGCGCGGCAGTGAGCGCATCACGCTCGCCCTCCGCACTCGACGAGTGCACGGAGTTGAGCTGCAACGGCGCCGAAACGTCGAGGTACTCGCCGGCAAAGTGCCGCCACATCTCGACCGGGCTCGACCTCGCCGCCCTCGACGTCGGTGTGCCGCTGCACGACCCCCGAGAACTCGATCTGCAGACGCCGTGGCAGGTCCAGCCCGTGCTCGGACTTCATGATGTAGGCGACGCCGCCCTTGCCGGACTGCGAGTTGACCCTGATCACCGCCTCATACGAGCGGCCGACGTCCTTCGGGTCGATGGGCAGGTACGGGACGGCCCACACGAGATCGTCGACCGTCTTGCCGATCGCCTCGGCGTCGATCGCCATCTGCTCGAAGCCCTTCTTGATGGCGTCCTGGTGCGAGCCGGAGAAGGACGTGTAGACGAGATCCCCGGCGTAGGGGTGCCGCGCGTGGACGTCCATCTGGGTGCAGTACTCGTAGGTGCGGCGGATCTCGTCGATCTCGGAGAAGTCGATCTGCGGGTCGATCCCCTGGCTGAACAGGTTCATGCCGAGCGTGACCAGGTCGACGTTGCCGGTGCGCTCACCCTGCCCGAACAGGCAACCTTCGATGCGGTCGGCGCCCGCGAGGCGACCCTGCTCGGCGGCGGCAACTGCGGTGCCGCGGTCGTTGTGCGGGTGGAGCGAGATCGCGACGAACTCGCGGCGGGAGACGTGCGTGCTGAACCACTCGATCTGGTCGGCGTAGACGTTGGGCGTCGCCCGCTCCACCGTGGCCGGCAGGTTGAGGATGATCTCCCGACCCGGGCCCGGCTGCCAGACATCCATCACCGCCTCGCAGACCTCGAGCGCGAACTCCAGCTCGGTATCGATGAAGACCTCCGGCGAGTACTGGTAACCGAAGTCGGTGCCGTGCAGCAGCTCCTCGGCGTACTTCATCACGTGCCGCGTGCCGTCGACCGCCAGCGCCTTGGTCTGCTGCTTGTCGTTGCCGAACACCACGCGGCGGAACAGTGGCGCGGTCGCGTTGTAGAGGTGCACGTTGGCGTGCCGCGCACCCACCAGCGACTCGACCGTCCGCGCGATCAGGTCCTCACGAGCCTGGGTCAGGACGGAGATCCGTACGTCGTCGGGGATCGCCCCAGGCTCCTCGACGATGCTGCGTACGAAGTCGAAGTCGGCCTGGCTCGCCGCCGGAAAGCCGACCTCGATCTCCTTGTAGCCCATGCGGACGAGCAGGTCGAACATGCGCCGCTTGCGAGTCGGGCTCATCGGGTCGATCAGCGCTTGGTTCCCGTCGCGCAGGTCGGTGGACAGCCAGCGGGGCGCGGTCGTGATCGTGCGCGTCGGCCAAGTGCGCGGGAACGGCGGCACTGGGTTGGTCTGCGCAAACGGGCGGTACTTGCGGATCGGCATCGCGCTGGGCCGCTGGCTGTTAGGCATCGAGCGCGGCACAGCGTTCATAGCCGCAGTGTTGTCGGGTGTGGTCACGGCAGGGCTTCCCCTCGAAAGCGTCACGGGCGGCCGGGCAACACCAGGTCTCCGCGACGAGGGAGCCAGCCTTATCGGCCCTCGCCGCGGCAGCCAAGAAGGAGGACCGCGAGACGCATAGTTCGGTCAGGCTAGCCCGGCCGATGCCGACTTGTGGCCGGCTCGTCCAGCAGGTGAGACGAAATCCGGTCGACACGGCAGGGTCCGACGCGGTTCCGTTGTCCCCATGGACCCGGAGCTAGTCCTCGTCACCGCCGACGACGACGTTCTCTTGGAGCGTTATCACCGGATCATGGTCGACGGCTGGGCAGCGGAGCACCCGACACACATGCCCTACAGCCGCGAGTTCACCGTCGGTGCGGTGCGCTACCCGGAGCCGTCGCACGAGACGACCCACTTCCTCGTACGTGTCGACGGTGACTTCCGCGCTGCCCTCACGCTCGAGCTGCCACTCGAGGACAACACCGACAATGCGATCGCCGACCTGATCGTGCTGCCCGGACCAGACGAGGCGGCGCTACGCGACGGACTGGTTGCCGCGACGCTGGGGCTCGCGCGCGACGCCGGCCGCAAGCGCCTGCTCACCGAGTCCGGAGAGCCGTACGACGGCCCGCCAAGGTCGTACGAGCATCTGGAAACGCACGGCTTCACGCGCGCGCTCGAGGAGTACTCCAGCCAGCTCGACCTTCAGCACGTCGACGACGACGTGCTCGCACGGCTCTTTCAGGACGCGATCGAGCACTCCTCGGCGTACACCCTGGAGCTGCTCATGGGTGGGCAGGCCGATGAGGAGACGGCCGCCCAGATCGGCGCGCTCCAGAGCACGCTCAGCGAAGACGCCCCACTGGGCGACCTCGCCTGGGAGCGGGAGAACTGGTCGGTGGAGCGCGTGCTTGTCGCCCAGGAGCAGTTCGCCCGCCGCGGCCTGCGGGAGTATCTCGCTATCGCGCGCAACGAGGCCGGCCGGATGGTCGCGATGACCCAGATCATCGTCGCGCCGTCGCTGCCCGAGTGGGCCGGCCAGTGGGCCACGGTCGTCGCCCCCGACCACCGTGGACACCGGCTGGGCACCCTGGTCAAGACAGCCAACCTCGCCCGCCTGCGGGAGCGCGAGCCCAGCGTGCGGTGGATCGAGACCGGCAACGCGGCCGACAACACGCACATGCTTCGGGTCAACTGGGCTATGGGCTTCCAGCCGGTCGGACGCTGGTGGGAGTGGCAGCGCGACCTGTGAGGCGCCAGGCTTCAGAGGCATGAAGCGAACTGCCGTCGAGTCGTTGCTGAGCAAGCTGCCCGATGTTGACAGCGCGCCGCACTTCGACCGTACGGCGTGGAAGTGCGGCGGAAAGATCTTCGCCACTCTCGGCGACGACGACACCATCAACCTGCGGCTCACCCCCGAGACGCAGGACGAGATCGTCGCGCTGACCCCTGCGGCCGACGCGATCGCCAACGCATGGGGGCGGCAGGGTTGGACCACGCTGCGCTTCCAGGAAACCGACGACGCCGATCTGGTGGCGGAGTGGCTCGCGACCGCGTGGCGCCTGCGGGCCGGCAAGCGCCTGCTCGCCGAGCACCCTGACGTGTGACGCGCTCAGAAGCCGAGCCGGCGCAGCTGCTTGGGATCGCGCTGCCAGTCCTTGGCGACCTTGACGTGCAGGTCGAGGTAGATCGGCGTGCCGAGCAACGCTTCGATGTGCTTGCGCGCGGTGGTGCCCACATCCCGCAGCCGTGACCCGCCGCGGCCGATGACGATGGCCTTCTGGCTGTCGCGCTCGACGAAGAGATTGGCGTGTACGTCGAGCAGCGGCTTGTCATCTGGCCGGTCCTCGCGCGGGATCATCTCCTCCACGACCACGGCGATCGAGTGCGGCAGCTCGTCGCGGACGCCTTCGAGCGCGGCCTCGCGGATGAGCTCGGCGACGAGTGTCTCCTCGGGCTCGTCGGTGAGGTCCCCCTCGGGGTAGAGCGGCCACCCTTCGGGCAGCTGCGCCACCAGCAGATCGGCGAGCAGCCCCAGCTGATCGCCTGTCGTCGCCGAGACCGGCACGACGTCGGCCCACTCGAGGCCGAGCTCGCGGCCAAGCTCGCTCACGGCGAGGAGCTGCTCGCCGACGCGGTCAGATGACACGAGGTCGGTCTTGGTAACGATCGCGATCTTGGGCGTACGGCGGACCTGGAGCAGCTCCTGGGCGATGAACCGGTCACCGGGACCGAGCTTCTGGTCGGCGGGCAGGCAGAACCCGATGACGTCGACCTCGGCCCACGCCGTACGTACGAGGTCGTTGAGCCGCTGACCGAGCAGCGTGCGCGGCTTGTGCAGCCCAGGAGTGTCGACCAGCACGAGCTGCGCGTCAGGACGGTGCACGATGCCGCGGATCGTGTGGCGGGTGGTTTGCGGCTTGTCGGAGATGATGGCGACCTTCTCGCCGACCAGCGCGTTGGTGAGCGTCGACTTGCCGGCGTTGGGGCGGCCCACAAAGCAGGCAAAGCCGGACCGGTAGCCCTCGGGTACGTCGAACAGCCCCGTCACACGGTGAGCCTCTCACGCAGCGTGGCGTCCGGCGCCATGACGAAGACCGGCGTCCCGGTGCCTCCCAGTTCGCGGACGGCGTCGAGCGCGGCCTGGGCCGGCGCGCCGTCGGACACCAGACTCGCGGCCTCCAGGCCGGGAGCCCCGCTCGACACCGCCATGGCCACGGCGACCTGCAGCGCGGACAGCTGCAGTGACGGCAACGCGACAGTGGCGGCCGCGTAGGTGCGACCGTCGGTGTCGCGGACTGCCGCGCCCTCGGCGGCACCCGTACGGGCTCTCGCCGCCCGCGCCAGAGTGACGATCTTGACGTCCTCCGCGTCGAGCTCGGTCACGTGCGAGCCTCCCCGGTTGAACGGTCGCGCTCGCGGCTGCGCTCGTTCCTCGCTCCGCCGCCTGTCTCACCGCGGGCGTCCTCCACGGGCTCGCGGATCCGGGTGACCAGGACGGTGTCGATGCGGTTACGCCGACCGGCAGTCGACTCCGCGACGAGCCGCAGGCCACCGACCTGTGCACTGGCACCCGGGATGGGCACCCGGCCGAGATGCTTGGCGAGCAGTCCGCCCACACTGTCGACATCGTCGTCGCTCAGCTCGAGCCCGAACAGCTGGCCAAGCTCTTCGACGTGCAGCCGCGAGCTGACCCGGACCTCGTCGTCGCTGAGCCGCTCGATTGGCGTGCCTTCCGCGTCGTACTCATCGGTGATCTCGCCGACGATCTCCTCGAGTATGTCCTCGATCGTGACGATGCCGGCCATCCCGCCGTACTCGTCGACGACGATCGCCACGTGCGTGCGCGCCGCCTGCATGTCGCGGAGCAGCTCGTCGGCCGGCTTGGAGTCGGGCACGAAGACCGCCTCGCGCATCACCGATTCGACGCGCTCCTCGTTCTCTGCCTCGCGTCGGTCGTACATGCGGCGGGAGACGTCTTTGAGATAGGCGATGCCGATGACGTCGTCGACGTTGTCGCCGACAACGGGGATGCGGCTGAAGCCGCTGCGCAGCGCCAACGACATGAACTGGCGGAGCGTCTTGTGCCGCTCGATGTAGACCACGTCGGTGCGCGGAACCATGACCTCACGCACGATCGTGTCCCCCAGATCGAAGACCGAGTGGATCATCTTGCGCTCTTCAGACTCGATAACTTGGGAGCGCTCGGCAAAGTCGACAAGCTCGCGCAGCTCGGCCTCCGTCGCGAAGGGACCTTCGGGGAAGCCCTTGCCGGGGGTCAGTGCATTGCCCACCATGATGAGCAACGAGGCCAGCGGACCGAGCAGTCGGTTGATCACCATGACAGGCCCGGCCGCCACCATGGCCACCCGGTCGGCGTGCTGACGGCCCAGCGTGCGTGGGGCGACGCCGATGACGATGTAAAGAACGAGAACCATGACGGCGCCGACGACCAGCCCGCCTACCCAGTGCGTTACGGAACTCGTCCCGCAAAGCCAATGTCACGAGCACGACGGCGGTGACCTCGAAGATCACCCGCAGAAGCAGCAGGGAGCTCACATAGCGCGGCGTGTCTTCCGCGATCCGCCGCAGCCTCGCTGCGCCCCGCCGACCGTCGCGGACGAGGCCGTCGGCCCGGGATCGCGAGATCACGGGTAGCGCGGCCTCCACGGCAGCCAGGAGGGCCGCGAGCAGGACGAGGATCGCGCCAACGACCAGCAACCACACGTCGGTAGACGTCACCGACGCTGACCCCCCCTGGCCGCACGCCAATCGGCGAGCAGGCGGTTCTGCAGGCCGAACATCTCCTTCTCCTCGTCTGGCTCGGCGTGGTCGAAGCCGAGCAGGTGCAAGATGCCGTGCGTCGTCAGCAGGTGCAGCTCGTCTTCGGTGCTGTGCCCCGCGCGCGCCGCTTGTCGCTCCGCCACCTCCGGACACAGAACGACATCACCGAGCAGGCCTGGCGACGGCTCCTCACCGTCGGCCGTCGGCCGCAGCTCGTCCATCGGAAACGACAGGACGTCGGTCGGCCCCGGCTCGTCCATCCATTGCATGTGCAGCTGCTCCATGGCCGCGGAGTCGACCAGGATCACGGACAGCTCGGCCTGCGGATGGATGCGGAGCGCATCGAGCACGAACTGGGCCAGCGTCGCCAGCGCGTGCTCGTCGACAGCGGCGTCGGTCTCGTTGTTGATCTCGATGCTCACGGGTGCCTGCCTCTGCGTCAGGACCGGCGCCCGGGACGCCGCTGCTGCGCGCCGCGGCCCGCGTCCTGCTCCGCGTCGAAGCGCCCGTAGGCGTCGACGATGCGCCCGACCAGCGGGTGCCGGACGACGTCGTGGCTCGTGAGCCGACAGAAGGTGACATCGTCGATGTCGCTCAAGATGCCCTGGACGATCTTGAGACCGCTCGAGGTGCCGGTGGGCAGGTCGATCTGTGTGATGTCGCCCGTGACCACGACCTTGGACCCGAAGCCGAGTCTGGTCAGGAACATCTTCATCTGCTCTGGCGACGTGTTCTGCGCCTCGTCGAGGATGATGAACGCGTCGTTGAGACTCCTGCCACGCATATACGCCAGCGGCGCGACCTCGATCGTGCCCTCGGTCATGAGCCGCGGAATCGTCGCTGGGTCCATCATGTCGTGCAGCGCGTCATAGAGCGGGCGGAGATAAGGGTCGATCTTCTCGCTGAGCGTGCCTGGCAGGAAGCCAAGCCGCTCCCCCGCCTCGACCGCTGGACGCGTGAGGATGATGCGTGTGACCTGCTTGGCCTGCAGCGCCTGCACGGCCTTGGCCACCGCAAGGTAGGTCTTGCCGGTGCCGGCCGGTCCGATGCCGAACACGATCGTGTGCTTGTCGATCGCGTCCACATAGCGCTTCTGGTTGAGCGTCTTGGGTCGGATGGTGCGGCCGCGGTTGGACAGGATGTTGAGGGTCAGGACGTCGGCCGGCCGCTCGAGGGTGCGCTCGCGCAGCATTGCTATCGCCCGATCGACGGACTCGGCCGAGAGACCCTGACCGGTGCGCACCACGGCGACCAGCTCGTCGACGAGGCGCTCGACAAGAGCGATGTCCCCGGGCTCCCCCGTGAGAGTGATCTCGTCACCTCGCACCGCGATGTCGACGGTGGGGAACGCGTCCTCGATGACCTTGAGGTTTGTGTCGGCTGTCCCGAGCAGGCTCACCATCGGGATGCTGGACGGGACGACGATGCGGTGTCTGGCCGTGGTGGTCTCGGTCATGGGTGGCCCGCTGTGGGCCTGCTCACGCTGCTCTCTGGTCTCGACGGCGAGGGACTCGACCCATGGTAGCGAGCAGGCCTCTGCTCAGCCCGTACGAAATGTCGCGTCAGCCCGGCGGCCAGCCCAGGTCGCGCCCCCCGAGGACGTGGACGTGTACGTGGAACACGCTCTGCCCGGCTTGCGGCCCGGTGTTGAGGACGAGCCGGTAGTCCGACAGGCCTTCCTGCTCGGCCACCGCGGCAGCGTCGGCCAGGAGTGTCCCCGCGAGGCGGGGGTCGGCGCCAGCGAGAGCCGCGGCGTTCGGCCGATGGTCGCGTGGCACGACGAGCACGTGCACCGGCGCCTGCGGGTTGACGTCGCGAAATGCCACGGTCTGGTCGGACTCGCGGACGATGTCGGCCGGGATCTCCCCTGCCACGATGCGGCAGAACAAGCAGCTCGGGTCGGCAGTCACGGCCACGATCCTAGCCAGGCAAGATCCGCCCGCTGAGGTGTAAACCCGACACGCCGGTCAGGCGTCCCTCAGGTGTGCGGATGGATGCGGCCACACTTGGCGGAAGCGGCGAAGGGTGGTCTGGCGTGCGCGAGACGTGGGACGCCGACGAGGCGGTCACGAAGCTCTACACCGCGCAATACCGGCCGCTGGTGCGGCTGGCCACCCTGCTGCTCCACGACGTGGGCCAGGCCGAGGAGGTCGTGCAGGACGCGTTCGTTGCGATGCACGGCCGGTGGTGGCGACTGCGCGACCCGGACAAGGCACTCGCCTACCTGCGCACGAGTGTTGTCAACCGGTCACGGTCGGCGCTGCGCCACCGTGCGGTCGTCGAGAAGCATCCGGAGCCCCCACCAGGGGCGGCGGCGAGCGCGGAGTCGTACGTGATGGGGGCGGCGGAGCAGGACCGCGTCATGGCCGCTCTGCGTACTCTCCCCGACCGGCAGCGCGAGGCGATGGTGCTGCGTTACTACCTGGACCTGTCCGAAGCGGAGATAGCGGCCGCCATGGGGATCAGCCGCGGTGCCGTGAAGAGCCACACGTCGCGGGCGGCGGCAACACTGCGAGAGACCTTGGGAGGTGCGCGATGAACGGCCACGAGCGCTGGGAGGACGCACTGCGCCAGGGCCTGGAGCGGGAGGCGGCGCGGGTCGAGATAACCGGTGACGGGTTGCAGAACATCCGCATGCGTACGGCTGGTGCGGCACGTCGGCGGATCCGCCTTGCCTTGGCGGGTGCGGCCGGGCTTGCGGCGGCTGCGGTCGGCGTCGCGGTCGCGCTTGGCCCTGACGACACACCTGACATCGTGTCCCCAGCTGGCACCGGCACGTCCTCGCCCGCCTCGCCAAGCAATGAGCCGACGACACCGCCGGCGACGCCGACTGAAGAGCCGACCGAGCAGCCGCCCGCCCCCCAACCCGGTGAACGCAGGGCGGTCGCGGTCTATTACGCGATCTCGACAGAGGCCGGGCTCAAGCTCGCCCGGGAGTTTCACTCGACGACGTCGGGTTTCAACAATGCCCAGGCAGCGCTCGAGCTCATGATCGCCGGCCCCAGCGATCCCGACTACCAGACCCTCTGGGGCGATGACGTCACGGTCCACTCGGTCGCGTCCGACGGCGATGTGATCACGGCGAACGTGTCCGGCGAGTCATTGGCGGAGCCGCGTGCGGCGGACGAGGCGTCGATTGGCGTGGAGCAACTGGTGTTTACGGTGCAGGCGGGGTTCGGTGAGCGGCTGCCGGTGCAGATCCTCGTCGACGGCGAGCACGTTGCCGAGCTGTGGGGCTCGGCCGCGATCGCCGAGCCGCTGGCCAACGCCGACCCGATGTCCGTTCGGATGCTGGTGCAGATCAACTCGCCCGGCGAGGGTGAGGCTGTCCCGTCGCCCGTTCGGGTGTCGGGTGAGGCCGCGGCGTTCGAGGCAACAGTGCCCTGGCGAGTCCTCCGGGCCGACACTGGTGAGGTAGTCGAGCAGAATTTCGCCAACGCGGCCGAGGGCCAGCGGCTGTCGCCGTTCGCCTTCGAGGTCACGCTCCCGCCGGGTGACTACATCATCGAGGTGACCGAGGACGACCCGTCCGGTGGCGAGGGTCGCGCGCCGTACGTCGATACAAAGCGCATCACCGTCACGGGCTAGCTCGACCAGCGGGCGGGTTGTCAGGTTGTCAGGGCGGCTCACAAGCACGGATGCACCCGGCGACCCTGACAAGTCTCGCCTTGAGAGACTTGTCAGGTTGTCAGGACGGGCCTAGGGCGTTGACCTGGCCTGATGGCTCTGCCTGACAACCTGACAACCTGACAACTCGACGCCGGCTCAGCCCTTCTTCACGCGGTAGCGGAGGTGCGTGACGTCCTTGCCCTCAAGGACCTCGGGTCCCTCGAGCTCGACAGGCACCTTCGCCAGCTCGGCGAAGAACGGCGTCCCGCCGCCGAGGATGACCGGCACCAGCTCGACGTAGATCTCATCCAGCAAGCCCGCGTCCAGGCACTGCCGCGCGATGACGCCGCCGTTGACGCCAACGACCTTGTCGTCCCCGGCGAGCTGCTTTGCCTTGTCGACCCCTACCTCGATCCCCTCGGTCACGAACGTGAAGTTGGGCCACGCGGTGGCAGCGTCCTCGGGCGGTCGATGCGTGAGCACCACCACCGGCGTGCCCAGTGGATGCAGCCCGCCCCAACCCTTGGTGAAGTCGAACAGCTTGCGGCCGACGACGAGCGCGCCGGTCATCGCCTGAAGCTGCCGGAAGTAGTTTGCCGACTTCTCCGTCATCTGCATGGTCAGGTTCGGGTCGGCGGTGGGTACGGTGACCTCGCCGTTGTTGTACCACTTGAACAGGTGCTCGAAGCCCGACTCGTTGGGGCCGGAGATGTAGCCATCGAGCGACATGCTTGCGCCGGTGAAAACCTTGGACATTGCCGCGCTCCTTGTCTTGGACTGTTCTCGCCCGGGACGTCGGAGCCGGTCGGCTCTTTTCGACGTCAGGCCCAGCGACCAGTTCGGCTCAACAATGCGCCCGCCGCAACCGCACCCGCGGTGGAGGTGCGCAGGACCGACGGTCCGAGTCGTACGGCTCGCGCACCCGCCGACTCAAACGCTGTCAGCTCTTCCGGCGACACGCCACCCTCCGGCCCTACGACCAGGACGACATCACGCGCGCCCGGCAGCTCGACCGCGGCAAGCGGATCGGCTGCCTCCTCGTGCAGCACAAGCGCGACTTCGGCATCGGCGAGCCGTGTGAGAACCTGCCTGGTCGACGCGGGCTCAGAAACCACCGGGAACCACGTACGGCGCGACTGCTTAGCCGCCTCGCGGGCCGTCGTGCGCCACTTGGCTAACGACTTCGTGCCGCGATCGCCGCGCCACTGCACGATCGAGCGGGCGGCCGCCCAGGGCACGATCTCGTCGACGCCGACCTCGGTCATCGTCTCGACCGCGAGCTCGCCTCGATCGCCCTTGGCCAAAGCCTGAACGACGACGAAACGCGGGAACGGTGCCGGCTCCAGGACGCGCGTGACGACCTCGCAGTCGAGCCCTTGCCGGTCGGCGGCCCGGACGATGCAATGCACCTGCAGGCCGGCGCCGTCTGTGAGCACGACCTCTTCGCCGACGCCAATCCGTCGTACGACGGCAGCGTGACGGCCCTCGTCACCGTCGAGCAGCACACGGGGCGCATCCGCCAGAGCGGCGGTGTCGGCGACGAAGACCGGTGCGCTCACTGCTTGAAGGCGTCACGCAATCGGGAGAACAGGCCCTGCTGCGGCCCGCCGAGCTTGGCCGGAGTCTGCTCCTCGCCGCGCAGCTCGGCCAGCTCACGCAACAGCTCCTCCTGGCGCTCGTCGAGCTTGGTGGGGACGGCGACCTCGACGTGCACATGCAGGTCACCGCGACCGGCGCCACGCAACCGTGGCATGCCGTGCCCGCGAAGGGTGTGCACCTGTCCGTGCTGTGTGCCAGGCCGGATGTCGACGTCCTCGCTCCCGTCGAACGTCTCCAGCTGCACGCTCGTGCCCAATGCGGCAGACGTCATCGGCAGCGTCAGTGTGGCGTGCAGGTCGTCTCCGTGCCGCGTGAAGATCGGGTGCGGCCGGACGATCAGGTCGATGTAGACGTCTCCGGACGGCCCGCCACCGGGACCGACCTCCCCCATCCCGGCCAGCTGCAGCCGGGTGCCGGTGTCGACGCCTGCGGGCACCTTGATGGTGAGGGTGCGTCGGGCGCGGACACGGCCATCGCCGGAGCACTCCGGGCAGGGCCGCGGGTTGATCGTGCCGAAGCCGTGGCACTGCGGGCAGGGCCGGCTTGTCACGACCTGGCCGAGGAACGAGCGCTGGACGTTCTGCACCTCGCCGCGGCCGCTGCACGTGGGGCAGGTCACGAGCGAGGCTCCGACCGCAGTGCCGGACCCGTCGCAGACCTCGCAGACCACGGCCGTATCGACCTGGACCTCGCGCTCGGCGCCGAAGACGGCGTCGGCGAGGTCGATCTCGAGGCGGACGAGCCCGTCCTGGCCGCGCCGGGTGCGGCTGCGGGGACCGCGTGGCGCGGTTTGCCCGAAGAACATGTCCATGACGTCGGTGAAGGAGAACCCGGTGCCGAATCCGCCGCCTGCGCCGTTGCCGGTAGCGAGCGGGTCGTGGCCGAGGTCGTACATCTCGCGCTTCTGTGGGTCAGACAACACCTCGTAGGCCGCCGTGACCTGCTTGAACCGCTCGTGAGTCTCCGGGTCGTCGCTGACGTCGGGGTGCAGCTCACGCGCCAGCTTTCGGTAGGCGCGCTTGACCTGATCGGATGTCGCGTCCCGGTCGACGCCGAGGAGCGAGTAGTAGTCGGTGGGCACGTCTCAGCTTCCGGTGAGTATCTGGCTGACATAGCGAGCCACGGCGCCGACGGCGGCCATGGTGCCTGGGTAGTCCATGCGAGTCGGCCCAAGCACACCCAGCGTGCCGAGCGTCTCGTCACCGCGTCCATAGCCGACAGCGACCACGGATGCGCTGGCGAGCGAGGTGTAAGGGTTCTCATGGCCGATGCGCACGGTAAGCATCGTCGGGCTGGTCGCCTCGCCGAGCAGGCGAAGCAGGACGACCTGCTCCTCCAGCGCCTCGAGCACCGGACGGAGCGACAGGTCGAAGTCCTGCCCGAACCGGGCCAGGTTGGCGGTGCCGGCCACGGCCAGCCGCTCGTCGTGGCGCTCCACGAAAGTCTCGAGAATGCTCGCCACGACTGCCGACACGAGCACCCCCTCGCGCTCGGGGAAGGCGACGGTCAACCCCTCGAGGGCCTCGGCGACCTCGCTGGGCTTACGACCGGACACCGCGGCGTTGACTCGTGCCCGAAGATCCGCGAGCAGCGCCTCGTCGACCTCATAGGCCAGGTCGATCGTGCGCTGGTCGACCCTGCCGGTGTCGGTGATGACGACGAGCAGCAGCCGGGTCGTCGCGAGCGGCACGACCTCGATGTGCCGGATGCTCGACCGGACGAGCGAGGGGTATTGCACGACGGCGACCTGCCGGGTGATCTGCGCGAGCAGCCGGACCGTGCGGTGCACGACGTCGTCGAGATCGACTGCGCCCTCGAGGAACGCCTGGATCGCGCGGCGCTCGGCCGCGGAAAGCGGCTTGATCTGGGTGAGGCGGTCGACGAAGAGCCGGTAGCCCTTGTCGGTGGGGATGCGGCCGGCACTCGTGTGCGGCTGCGCGATGTAGCCCTCCTCCTCGAGCACCGCCATGTCGTTGCGGATCGTCGCCGAGGAGACGCCGAGGTTGTGCCGCTCCACGAGCCCCTTGGAGCCGACCGGCTCCCGGGTCGCCACGTAGTCCTGGACGATGGCGCGCAAGACCTGCAGCTTGCGATCGTCCAGCCGCTCTTCGGTCATCGCGCACCTCCCTCCGGGGCCTTTGGCACTCCGCTGTCCAGAGTGCCAATGATACGCAGTTGGGCGCCCTTTCCCACGGAGTGCAGCGGTGGGGCCGGACACGCCGGGCGTGTCTGTGCACACGGTCGCACTCGATCATGGAAAGCCGCCACTAGGGTCGGGCGCGTGCCCGGATGGAACGACCGATATGGCCAAGATGTGCTGGCAACCGACTGGCAGGCCCCGCCGCGCGGCCGCTCCGTCGAGCAGCCGCTCGAGCCCGACCTTGTCGTCGAGGAGGTGCAGACCGGGTTCTGCGGCGCCGTCGTTGCCTGGGACAAGGAGACCGTGACGCTTGAGGATCGGCGTCGCAAGCGCAGGGTCTTCCCGCTCGGCCCCGGGTTCCTGCTCGAGGGCACCCCGGTGATCCTTGTGCGCCCGCGCCCCCAGGCGCCGCGCCGGCCGGCTCGTACTGCCTCCGGGTCCGTCGCGGTCACCGGACTCCGGGCGCGGGTTGCCCGGGAGAGTCGCATCTACGTCGAGGGCAAGCACGACGCCGAGCTCGTGGAGAAGGTCTGGGGACACGACCTGCGCGTCGAGGGCGTCGTTGTGGAGCATCTCGGCGGAGTCGACGACCTGCCATCAGTCGTGCGCGATTTTCGCCCCCGCCCCGGACGTCGCCTCGGCGTGCTCGTCGACCACCTCGTACCTGGGTCCAAGGAGAGCCGCATCTCCGCCGAGGTGCTGTCCGGACCGTACGGCGCCGACGTGTGCGTCGTCGGCCACCCGTACGTCGACATCTGGCAGGCCGTCAAGCCCGCGCTGCTCCGACTGGAAGCCTGGCCGACCGTGCCGCCGGGCCAGCCCTGGAAGGAGGGCGTGATTGCCAGGTTGGGCTGGGCATGCGAGCCGTACGAGGCCTGGGCCCGCATCCTGGGGGCCGTACGCAGCTATGCCGACCTCGAGCCGGACCTGTCCGGCCGCGTCGAGCAGCTGATCGACTTCGTCACCAGCGGGGCGGCGTGACGGCGGCGTTGCCCACCAGCAGCTCGGTGGCGGCAAGCGCGTTGGATCGGCCGGCACCGTAGGTGGCGAGATAGGCCGCGGCGGCCTTGGGGCGCCACACGGGCAGTCCCATCTCGACGACCACGACGTCCGGCCGCGCGGCAGCCAGCCGCTCGACGATGGCTGCCTGCCAGGGGTGACGGTGCGCATCCCGTACGACCACGACGAGAGACCGGTCGGTGGCCTGGGCCAGCAGCGCCTCGACCGAGACCTGGATCTCGGTGACCCGGCGCACATCGGTGCCGGGGACAAGGTCGGCAATCAAGCCAGCCACCCCCCACGGCACCGGGCCGGCCGCGATGCCGGGTGGGGCCTGTAGCTCGACGACCAGCGGGCGGACCAGCCGCTCCGGCATGCCGTCGACGAGTGTCACAGCGCGGCGGGCCGCAGAGAGCCCGACGGCCGCGTCGGTCTCGTCGGCGGTGCCGGCGCCGGACACCCGCGCAAGCGTGGCCACTCGGGCGGCGGCATCGACCAGCCGCTCCTCCGCGAGGCGACCGTCTCGGACCGCGGCGACGATAGCTTCGACCATCGGCTCGACGGCCTCGGGTCCGCGGAGGTAGCCGCCGGTGCAAAGCAGGTCAGCTCCAGCGGCAAGAGCGAGCACGGCGCCCTCGGCCATGCCCACCGTTTCCCGGATGACCGCCATCTCCATCGAGTCGGTGACGATCGCACCCCGGAAGCCCAGCTCCGTGCGCAGCAGTCCGTGCAACGCGGCGCGGCTCAGCGTGGCCGGCTCGTCGCCGGTGAGCTCGGGCACGCGGACATGAGCTGTCATCACGGCCGGCACGCCGGCCGCAATGGCTGCGCGGAAGGGGGCCAGCTCGCGTGCGTGCAGCATCTCGAGCGGCGCGTCGACGGTCGGCAGTGAAAGGTGTGAGTCGACGTTCGTCGCCCCATGCCCAGGGAAGTGCTTGACGCAGGCCGCGATGCCGGCGTCGCGCAGGCCGTGCACGGCCGCGGCAGTGTGACGGGCCACGAGCTCCGCCGCGTCCCCGAAGCTGCGGGTGCCGATGACGGGGTTGTCGTGGGCTGAGTTGACGTCGCCGCTGGGCGCCATGTCGAGAGTGAAGCCGAGCGAACGCAGGTCCGTACCCATCGCCCGGTAGACACGCCGGGTGAGGTCGGGATCGTCGATGGCACCAAGCGCGGCGTTGCCCGGATATGGGCTGCCGGCCGAGTGCGCAAGGCGGGTGACGTCACCGCCCTCTTCGTCGACACTGACGATGAGGTCGGGGCGGACCGCGCGCAGCTCAGCGGTGAGAGCCTGAACCTGCTCGTCGCTCTCGATGTTGCTGCCGAACAGGATCACGCCGCCGTACCCGCCCTGGGCCACTGCGTGACGCAGCCAGGGCGACGCACTCGTCCCGTCGAACGCGACCAGGACGGTCGCGGCCGCGAGTCGGTGCAGCTCGGAGGGCTGGCTCATCCCTTGACCGCACCTGCGACAAGGCCAGATGCGATCCTGCGGTTGAGCACGAGGAACAGTGCGACAACCGGCAGCGCGACCAACGTCGAGGCGGCCATGAGGCCGGCCCAGTCGGTGCCGCGCAGGGTGATGAAGTTGAGCAACCACGCGGAGACCGTGCGCTTGTCCTCGCTCGACAGGATCACGTTGGCGATCAGGAACTCGTTCCATGCCTGGATGAACGAGTAGAGGGCCGTCGCGACGAGTCCGGGAGCCACCAGCGGCAGGACCACGCGGTAGAAGGCCTGCATCCGAGTGCAACCGTCCATCTGCGCGGCTTCCTCGAGCTCAAGCGGGATGCCGGCGACGAAGCCGCGTAGCAACCAGATCGTGAACGGCAGTGTGAGCGCCAGATAGACGACGATCAGACCAGGCAGCTTGTCCAGCATGCCCGCGTCCTCGAGCAGCAGGTAGAGCGGGATCACGAGCGCGTTGAGCGGGATCATCTGCACGAAGAAGATCGTGAGCCCGAACGCGCGCCGGCCATAGAAGCGGAACCGCGCGATGGCCAGCGCTGCCAGGAACCCGATGACGAGCGAGAGAATGACAGCCCCGAACCCGACGATCAGGCTGTTGCGCACCGAGCTCCAGAAGAACGGGCGGTCTAGAGCGCGGGCGAAGCCGTCGAAGGTGATGTCACTCGGGAAGAAGTGCGGAGTCGAGGTAATGATCTCGCTGGCCGGCTTGAACGCGGTGTTGATCATCCAGTAGACGGGGAACGCCATGACGACGAACACGACGATGCCGGCGATGTTGGCGCCGAGGTTGCCCTTCTTCCGAGAGCGAGTCGCGGTCTGCATCAGTCGATCTCCTGGTTCCCAAGCATCCGCCGGAGGTAGACGAAGGTGAGCCCCGCGAGAGCGAGGACCGTAATGACGGCCGCGGCCGCACCGAGCCCGAAGTCACCGCCGACGATCGACGTCATGTACGAATAGACCGGGAGCGTGAAGTACTCCGGCGGCGGCGTTTGATTGAGCATCGCAAGGATCTGGGCGATGATCTGGAAGTCCCAGATGATGGAGAGCACGGTGAGGATGAGGAGCACCGGCTTGATGATGGGGTAGGTCACCGACCGGAAGACCTCAACCTTTCCAGCACCGTCAATGCGTGCTGCGTCTACGAGCTCCTGCGGCACCTGGGTGAGTGCGGCATGGACCGTGATGGCGATGAACGGCACGGCGCCCCAGGTGATCATGAGGACGATCACGGCAAAGCCCTGCACGGGGTTGAGGAACCAGTGATGCGGGGTGAAGTCGACGAAGGGCAGCAGTTTGTCGATGAGGTAGTTGACGACGCCGTACTGGTAGTCGAACAGCCACTGGAACACCGCGACGGCCGCGATCGGCGGCATAGCCCAGGCGAACATCATGGCCGCCAGCAGCGGAATGCGAACCCAGGTGCTCAGCCGCTGCATGAGCAGTGCGATGCCAACACCGGCGACCATCGAGAGCCCGACGCAGGCGGCCGTGAATGCCAACGTACGGAAGACGATGGCGACGAAGTCGTCACCGGTGATGAACTCGATGTAGTTGTCGAACCCGATGAACTCGGCCGGCTGTGCGCCGAAGAGCTGGGCCCGCTCGAAGTGCTGGAAGGAGATTCGCAGCAGGTAGAGGACCGGGTAGCCGAGCACCGCGACGAGTGTCAGGACGCTCGGGATCACCAATGCGTACGGCAAGCCCTTGCGCGGCGGCCGCTGGCGTCGACGCCGGGCGAGTCGTGGCCCGGCCCCGAACTGGGCAACCTCCGCGGTTCCGGGAGTCATCTCGCCAGGCGTGGTAGACGCACCCAGCGTGCTCATCTGTCCTCCTGCGGCTCTAAAGGGATCCCTTGCGGGCCGAAGCCCGGGTCGCGCCGAGGTGCAGCGTCGACCCGGGCTTCGGTTCGGATCACTTATCGAGGATCGCCTGGATCTGCCCGTTGTAATCGGCCGCGGCATCCGCAGGCGGCGTGCCGGTCGACACCGACACGAACGTGTTCTGCGGAATCCGCTGGCCCTCGACGTCGGCCCAGTTGGCCGAGGTCGGGACGAACCAGGAGTTCTCGGCCGCCGCGAACGTCGGGTTGTCGGCGTCGAGGCTGAGCAGCGACGTCGTGTTGGGGATGACGCCGTTGGCCTCGACCAGCTGGGTCATGATGTCCGTGCTGGTGTAGGCCGCGATCCACTCCTTGGCCAGGTCCGCCTGGTCCGACTTCTGCGGGACTGCCAGGTGCGAGCCACCGATGAAGGCCGGAGCCGTCTCGCCGGCGTTGGTCGACGGCAGCGGGAACTGACCGATCTGGCCCTCGAGAGCAGGGTTGCCACCCTTCTCCGCGTTGAGGACCTCGCCGGCCTCCCAGCCAGCGCCGTAGAACATGCCGACGTCGTTGGTGCCGCCCATGATGTAGGCCTGGTCGGCCTCCTCACCGGTCGGGTCAGCCTTCGAGTACTTGCTGCGCAGCTCCTCGAAGAGCTCGAGACCCGCGACCGACTCGGGCGAGTCGAGCGTGGCAACCCACTTGTCGCCGTCGAACTCACCGAACGGCTCGGCGCCCTGGTCGGCGAGGAGCGCGCCGCCGAGGTACCAGTGCTGGCCGGGAATGTAGAAGGCGGAGAAGTTCGGGTTGGACGCGAAGTGCTCGTTGAGCGTGTCGGCCGCCGCAGTGAGATCCGCCATGCTGGTCGGCGCGAACGGCACCGGGATGCCGGCCTGCTCGAACAGGTCCATGCGGTAGGTCATGACGCGCGAGCCGCCGTAGTAGGGAACGCCGTAGACGGCGCCGTCGAAGGTGCCGGCGTCGGCGAGGCTCTTGACCCAGGTGTCGGAGTTCTCGAAGTCGGACACCGAGTCGCTCAGGTCAGCCAGACCGCCGTTGGCCGCAAAGGCCGGGGTCCAGGTGTTGCCGAGCTCCACCACGTCAGGCGGGTTGCTGCCGGCGAGGGCGGTGTTGAGCCGCTCCTGGCCGCCCGTCCACTGGACGATGGTGACCTCGACGTCGACGTCGGGGTTGGCCTCGTTGAACTTGGCCGTGGCCGCCTCGACCACCGGCGCCCACTTGTCGCCCTCGGCGTCCTGCATCAGCCAGACGTCAAGCGTGCCGCTTGCCTCGGCCGACCCTGCGTCGCCGCTGTCGTCGTCACCGCCACACGCGGTGAGCGCCAGCGCCATCGCCGTCAGACCGGCGACGATCGTGAACTTCCTCTTCACGCGATCCCTCCACTGTGTAGACCAGGTGGTCGTGAACTTGGTCTGCCGGGACCGGGCGGGACGGATGTCCGCCGGGCGGTCCTACGACCTCCGGGGGTGAAACTAACAGGAAACTTTCCTACTGGATAGCCTCGCGGCCAAATTGTGACCTAGGCCGTCCCGGGTGGGAATGACCACGTCCAGCAGGGGTTGCCCCGCCGCGACAGGGCTGTAGGCCTGGCAGTGCGGGGGACAGCCTAGCGATGGCTCGCGTGGGGGCTGATCAGGGGGTTAGGTCGCGCACGACCGCATCGGCAAGCAGCCGGCCGCGCGGGGTGAGCACGGCATGACTGTCGGTGATTGTCAGCAGCCCGTCGTCCGCGCTGCGCGCCGCAGCGGCAAGGCCGGCCGGCTCCAGCACCGAGAGCGGCAACCCGTCGACCAGCCGCAGCTCGAGCAGGATTCGCTCTACCTGCCGGGTCGGCGCGTCGAGAACCTCGCGCGCGTACGCCGGGCTCGCGTTGGCGGCGAGCCGGGCGGCCCATGCGGCCGGGTGCTTGACGTTCCACCACCGGGCCCCGCCGACGTGGCTGTGCGCGCCCGGCCCGATGCCCCACCAGTCGCCGCCCTGCCAGTAGAGCAGGTTGTGTCGGCACCGGGCCGCCGTCGTGTTGGCCCAGTTGGACACCTCGTACCAGTCGAAGCCGCCCCCGGTGAGCAGCTCGTCGGCGAGCGCGTACTTGTCGGCCTGGTCGTCGTCTTCCGGCATGGGCAGGTCGCCACGCCGGATGCGCGTGGCGAGCCGTGTGCCGTCCTCGACGATGAGCGCGTATGCGGAGATATGGTCCGGCTCGGCGGTCAGCGCGGCTTGCAGCGACGCGCGCCAGTCGTCGAGCGACTCCCCCGGCGTGCCGTGGATCAGGTCGAGGTTGACGTGCTCGAACCCCGCGGCGCGAGCCTCCGCGACCGCCTGCTGGGGACGGCCGGGCGTGTGGGTGCGATCCAGGACGGCGAGCACGTGGCTTCGTACGCTCTGCATCCCGAACGACATCCGCGTGAACCCGCCCTCACGCAACGTCGCCAGCGCGGCCGGCCCCACCGACTCCGGGTTGGACTCAGTGGTGATCTCGGCCCCCGGAGCGAGGCCGAACTCGTCATCGATCGCGCGCACGACGCGGACGAGGTCGTCTGGTGGCAACAGGGTGGGCGTGCCGCCGCCGAAGAACACCGTCTGTACCGGCAGGTCGACGTCGCCGAGGACCTGACGGGCAAGTCGCAGCTCAGCCAGCGCGCCTTCCGCCCAGGTTGCCCGCGACGCGCCGGGTGACTCCCCCAGCTCAGCCGCGGTGTAGGTGTTGAAGTCGCAGTAGCCACACCGGGTGGCGCAGAACGGCACGTGTACGTAGATGCCGAACGGGCGGGTGCCCAGCCCCTCTTGGGACTGCGCAGGCAGCGATCCGTCGCGGGGCGCGGTCTCGCCGTCGGGCAGGGTCGAGGGCATGCTCCATTGTCACCCGCGGGTGGAAATGATCACGGCACCGATGGCTGTGGGGGTGTGCAGGGCTCGTACGCCTTGCACACTCCCCACACGCCACGGTGCCGTGATCGCTTGTGCTGACCTGCGCGCGTCAGCTGACGTACATCGCGTCCAGCACGTCGGCGTACTTCTTCTCGACCGCCTTGCGCTTGACCTTGAGGCTCGGGGTCATCTCCCCCTCCTCGATGGACAGGTCGCGCGGCAGGATCGTGAACTTCTTGATCGTCTCCCAATGGTTGAGCTGCTCGTTGAGCTTGCCCACGTAGTGCTCGACCATGTCGTGCACCTCGGGAGAGCGCACGATGTCCTCATAGGACGTCGCCGCGACGTTGTTGCGCCCTGCCCACTCAGTGATCGCCTGCTCGTCCAGGGTGATGAGCGCGCTGACGAAGTTGCGGCGGTCGCCGTGGACGACGATCTGGCTGGCGTAGGGGCAGACAGCCTTGAAGGCAATCTCGATCTCCTGCGGAGCGACGTACTTGCCGCCGGACGTCTTGATGAGGTCCTTCTTGCGGTCGGTGATGCGCAGGAACGGCCCATCGAGCTCGCCGATGTCGCCGGAGTGGAACCAGCCATCGTCATCGAGGACGGCAGCGGTCTCCTCGGGCATGTTGTGGTAGCCCCGCATGACACCGGGGCCCTTGATGAGCACCTCGCCGTCATCGGCGATGCGCACCTCGGTGCCCGGCGCCGGCAGACCCACGGTGCCGATGAGGTATTGCTCGGGCCGGTTGACGAAACTGAATGCGCTCGTCTCGGTCAGGCCGTAGCCCTCGAGGATGAGCGCGTCGGCCGCGTGGAACCACTCGGCGATCTGCGGCGACAGGGCGGCCGCGCCGGAGACGAAATAGCGCAGCCGGCCGCCGAAACGGTGCCGGATCTTGGAGAACACGAGCTTGTCGGCCACGCGGCGCTGCATGGCGAGGGTGGCTGGGACCTGCTGTCCCGAGCGCTCAAGCCGCGATGCCTTGAGACCGACGTCGAAGGCCCACGAAAAGATCTTGTACTTCACGCCGCCCTCGGCGCGCTGCATCGTGATGATTCGCGCGTGGACCTTCTCAAAGATGCGCGGGGCCGCCGCCATGAACGTCGGCTGAATGACGCCGAGGTTGTCGACGATGCGCTCGACATTGCCGTCGACCGCAGAGGCGAAGCCGATCTGCAGCTGCGCCGACAGCAGCACCTTGCCGAACGAGTGCGCCAGTGGCAACCAGAGGAACTGCAGGTCATCAGGCCGCAGGATGCCCAGGGCGTCGATCGCGACGCCCTCGTAGGTCCAGTTGTCGTGGACGAGTCGTACGCCCTTGGGCTTGCCGGTCGTGCCAGACGTGTAGATGAGCGTGGCGAGGTGCTCTGGGCCGACGGCGTTGACGGCTTGCTCGATGGCGTCGGGGTGCTCGGCGAGGTAAGCCCGGCCGCGCTCCTCCAGCTCGGCCAGCGTGATCACGAAGTCGCCGTCACCCATGCCGTCGACAACCACGACTTGGGTCAGCTCGGGGAGCTGCGCACGATGCGGGACGATCTTGCCGACCTGTGTGTCGTCCTCGGCGAAGACCACCCGGCTGCCCGAGTCGGAGAGGATGAAGATCGTGTCCTCTTTGCCGGTCGAGGGGTAGACCGTGGTCGTGGCCGCGCCGGTGCACATGATCGCGAGGTCGGCCAGGATCCACTCGTAGCGTGTCGACGACGCAATCGCGACGCGCTGCTCGGCCTCGACGCCCAGGGCGATGAGGCCCGCCGCCTGCGCGAACACGCGGTCTGCGGTCTGCTGCCAGGTGACCGAGCTCCAGCCGCCGTCACCACTTGGGTGCCGGAATGCCTCTGTGTCGGGTGTCGCGGCGACCCGGTCCAGGAACATCCGCCCCACGGACGCAGGGCGATCCGCGACGAAGGTCGCCGAATCGGTCGTGGCGTTGCTCATGCAGGGGCCTCCGTTGGAATCCCGTCACCATTGGCTGGGTCGTGAGGAACGGTAGCTGTCACGGAAGAACCGCGACAGATCCCATCCTGACACGTGGAGTGGAAGTTACCTGTCCGTTAACCCTCGGCGCCAGAGTGCCTCCCTGAAAGCCAGGCGGACAGGGTCAGGGCTGCTTGGCGGTCGACTCGCCCGTGGACAACGCAGCGATGAACGCCTCCTGTGGCACCTCGACGCGGCCGACCATCTTCATCCGCTTCTTGCCTTCCTTCTGCTTCTCCAGCAGCTTGCGCTTGCGGGTGATGTCGCCGCCGTAGCACTTGGACAGGACGTCCTTGCGGATCGCCCGGATGTTCTCCCGCGCGATCACGCGCGTCCCGATGGCCGCCTGGATCGGCACCTCGAACTGCTGCCGCGGGATGAGCTCCTTGAGCTTGCCGGCCATGGCAACGCCGTACGAGTAGGCCTTGTCCTTGTGCACGATTGCGCTGAACGCGTCGACCGGGTCGCCGTGCAGCAGGATGTCGACCTTGACGAGAGCCGCTTCCTGCTCGCCCGTGGGCTCATAGTCGAGCGAGGCATAGCCCCGCGTGCGCGACTTGAGCTGGTCGAAGAAGTCGAAGACGATCTCCGCCAGCGGCAGCGTGTAGCGCAGCTCGACACGGTCCTCCGACAGGTAGTCCATGCCGAGCAGCGACCCGCGCCGCGACTGGCAGAGCTCCATGATCGCTCCGACGAACTCGCTGGGCGCGAGGATCGTCGACCGTACGACTGGCTCGTAGACCCGATCGATCTTGCCGACCGGGAACTCGCTCGGGTTGGTGACGATCTGCTCGGTCCCGTCCTCCATCACCACCCGATAGACGACGTTGGGTGCTGTGGAGATGAGGTCGAGGCCGAACTCGCGCTCGAGCCGCTCACGCACGATCTCCATGTGCAACAGGCCGAGGAAGCCACACCGATAGCCGAACCCGAGGGCGACCGACGTCTCCGGCTCGTACTGCAGCGCGGCATCGTTGAGCTTGAGCCTGTCGAGCGCATCCCGCAGCGCGGGGTAGTCCGAGCCGTCGATCGGGTAGAGCCCGGAGAAGACCATCGGCTTGGGCTCGCGGTAGCCGGCCAGCGCCTCTGTTGCCGGCTTGCTCTGGTTGGTGATCGTGTCGCCGACCTTGGACTGCCGGACGTCCTTGACCCCGGTGATCAGGTAGCCGACCTCGCCGACGCCGAGCCCCTTGCCGGGCACCATCTCCGGGGAGATCACACCGATCTCGAGCAGCTCGTGCGTCGCGCGGGTAGACATCATGAGGATGCGTTCGCGTGGGCTGAGATGCCCGTCTATGACGCGTACGTAGGTGACGACGCCGCGATAGGTGTCGTAGACGCTGTCGAAGATCATCGCGCGGGACGGCGCGTCAGCGTCGCCCTGCGGCGGCGGCACCTGCCGCACGATCTGGTCGAGCAGGTCGCCCACTCCCTCGCCAGTCTTGCCGCTCACCCGCAGCACGTCGGAGGGGTCGCAGCCGATGAGGTGGGCGAGCTCGGCGGCGTACTTCTCGGGCTGCGCCGCGGGAAGATCGATCTTGTTGAGTACGGGGATGACGTTCAGGTCGTTCTCGAGCGCGAGGTAGAGGTTGGCGAGGGTCTGCGCCTCGATGCCCTGGGCAGCGTCGACGAGCAGGACCGCGCCCTCGCACGCGGCGAGTGACCGGGACACCTCATAGGTGAAGTCGACGTGGCCTGGCGTGTCGATGAGATTGAGTACGAAGGTCTCCGGCGGCTCACCCGCGGTCCACGGCAGCCGGACGGCCTGGCTCTTGATGGTGATGCCGCGCTCGCGCTCGATGTCCATGCGGTCGAGGTACTGCGCGCGCATCTGCCGATCGTCGACGACCCCGGTCAGCTGCAACATCCGGTCGGCCAACGTCGACTTGCCGTGATCGATGTGGGCGATGATGCAGAAGTTGCGGATCTGCTGCGGCGGCGTCGCGCTCGGCGCCGGGGCGTGGGACGTGGGGGGCACAGTTTCCTCGCTGCCTGGACAGGGACCGCTCCATGGTCCCATGTCCGGCGCGCGCACCCAGAAAAGCGGTCGCGGGGCAGCCAGCCAGTCGATCACACTGGCCGCCGTGACGGTCGTGGGCGGCGGGCAGCGGGTGCAGTGGCGGGATCTGCCGGCGCAGCTGCAGGCCGCGGTCGAGCAGGTCCTGGGCGCCCCGGTGACCGACGCAGTCTCGCAACCTGGCGGGTTCTCCCCGGGCAGCGCCGACCGAGTGCGAACGGCCGACGGTCGACGGGCGTTCGTCAAGGCCGTGAGCTCGGCGCAGAACCCCGACTCCCCGGGCATGCATCGCCGGGAGGCGCGCATCGCCGCCGCGCTGCCTCGTCGAGTGCCCGCTCCTGGGTTGCTCGGGTCGTACGACGACGGCGACTGGATCGCGCTGATCTTCCAAGACGTCGACGGCCGACACCCGGCGACCCCATGGCTCCTCAGCGAGCTCGAGCGCTGCGTCGAGGCCTTGGATGCCATGGTCGCGACGGCGATGCCGGCGTCGCTCGACTTTCTCAAGACGTACGCCGAAGCCAGCGCGATCGACTTCCGCGGCTGGGAACGACTGTCGGCGGAGCCCGGGCAAGATCTCGATCCCTGGGCTGTCGCTCACCTTCCGACTCTTGCCGAGCTGGCCGCATCCGCACCCGCTGCGACGCACGGCGAGGCGCTGGTGCACGACGACGTGCGTGCGGACAATCTCCTCCTCACCGATGGGCGCGTCCTCATCGTCGACTGGCCGCATGCCACGCGCGGTGCGCCTTGGATCGACACCGTGCAGTTGCTGGTCAATGCCCACCTGCTTGGCGGGCACAACCCTGAGCGCATGCTGGCCCGGTCGCGGGTCGGTGCTGAGGCCGACCCGGCTTCCGTCACGGCCTACCTGGCCGCGCTGGCCGGCTACTTCTTCGACGGGGCAAGAAGGCCCGCGCCCAAAGGCCTGCCGAGTTTGCGCGAGTTCCAACGTGTGCAGGGGATCGCCTGCGTCGACTGGCTGCGCCAACGGACAGGCTGGCGTTGACCGTGCCGAGCGCGCCGGTCCGCTCCTAGGCTGTCAGGGTGGGTGTGCTGCGTGATCTGGTGTCCAAAGTCCTTGCGCCGCGGCGTCCGAAGACGCGTACGACACAGGCACGCGGGCCGTCGCCCGCCGACCTGGCGCGCAGCCAGCCGCAGGGCGTGCACACGGTCTACGCCCCGGATCTCGACGGCGACGCCGACCCAGGCGAGATCGTGTGGACGTGGGTGCCCTATGAGGACGACCCCACCCAAGGCAAGGACCGACCCGTGCTGCTCGTCGCCCGCGCCGGGTCGGAGGCCAACCTGCTCGGGGTGATGCTGTCCAGCAAGGACCACGACGACGACCGCAACTGGCTGCGCATCGGCACCGGCTCGTGGGACGGCGAGGGGCGGACGTCGTGGGTGCGGCTCGACCGGGTGATCCGCATCGAGGGCGAGCGCATCCGTCGGGAGGGCGCGATCCTCGACCGCCCCCGGTTCGACACCGTCGTGACCAAGCTGCGCCCGCTGCACGGCTGGGATTGAGGCGGCGCAGGCGGTCTCGTCCTTGAGAGTGAGGACTCCCGCCCAGACAACAACGGATACTGGGGCCAGATAGGTCCCAACGCGTTGGAGCAGGACGGGTGTCCGCACTCACCGAACGTGCTCGCCGACTGGTCGAATGGGCGCAAGACCTCCCGCCAGTCGCCGTCGATGCCGTGCTCGCGTTCGCCTGCTTCGCCACGGTCATCACGTACGGGTTCATCGACGGCGCCCTCGAGTGGTGGGTTTTCGTGCTGGCCGCCGCCAATGCGCTGCCGCTGCTCTGGCGACGTCGCTACCCCGTACTCGTGGCCGCGCTGTGCGGCGTGACCACGACGTGGATGGCGGCGGAGGACGTCCTCGGCCAAATTCCCAGCGGCACAGCTGGTCGCCACCTACACCTTCGCCTCGCTGTCCAGCCTTCCAGGGCGACTGGTCGGCCTGGCCGGCACTGCGATCGGCGTGACGCTTTCGATCGTCATCCCGGGCGATGAGCTGCTCAACGTCGCCCCTGTCGCGCTCCAGTTTCTTGTGGCCTATGCGCTCGGCACCAGCGCCAGGGCACGCCGCGACCGGATCGAGCTGCTGGAGGAACGGGCCCGCCGGCTCGCCGAAGAGCAGGACGCCGTTGCGGCGCACGAACGCGAACGCATCGCCCGGGAGATGCACGACATCCTCGCGCACTCGATGAGCCTCGTCGTCGTGCAGGCCGAGGCTGGACCGGTCGCCGTACGCAGCGACCCGGACAAGGCCGCCGAGCTGTTCGACAACATCTCGGCAACGGCCCGCGACGCGCTCGCTCAGCTGCGCCGCGCCCTTGGCGTGCTCCGGTCGGATGAGGCGGAACGGCAACCACAGCCAGGCCTCGAGACGCTGCCTGCCCTGGTGGCCAGCACGGAGCAGTCTGGGCTGGTCGTCACGCTCGAGGAGCACGGTGTGCGGCAACCGGTGCCTGCCGACCTCGCGTTGACGGCGTACCGCATCGTCCAGGAATCGCTCACCAACATCGTCAAGCACGCCGATGCGAGCCAAGCGCGCGTACGCATCGACTGGCGTGACAGCGTGCTCGAGCTGGCCGTACGCGACGATGGCCACGGGCCCGGCCCCGACGGACCTGACGGGAGCGGCCGGGGACTGATCGGGATGAGCCAGCGGGTCACTGCGCTCGGCGGGGAGCTGAGCACAGGTCGCGGGCCCGACGGGGTGGGCTTCCAGATCAGGGCCAGCCTGCCGTTAGATGTGGGGCGTGCCTGACGAGCAGCCCCTGAGCGTCCTTATCGCCGACGACCAGGCCTTGGTCCGCGAAGGCTTCGCCATGATCCTGTCGGCGCAGCCCGACATCGCGGTCGTCGGTCAAGCAGCTGACGGGCTCGAGGCGGTAGCGGCGGCTCGGCGGCTCGACCCCGACGTGGTGTTGATGGACATCCGCATGCCGCAGATGGACGGGATTGCGGCAACGGCCGCGATCTGCCGTGACACCCAGGCCAAGGTGCTCGTGCTGACAACATTCGACGTGGACGAGTACGTGTACGAGGCGCTGCGCGCCGGCGCCAGCGGCTTCCTGCTCAAGGACATGCGTCGCGATGAGCTGGTTGACGCCGTACGGGTCGTCGCCCGCGGCGACTCGCTGCTTGCCCCGACGGTGACCCGCCGACTGATCGCCGATGTCCTCTCGAGGTCGCGCCCATCGGCGCCGCCACCTCCGACGGCCCGCTCACCGCTCTGACCGCGCGGGAGGCAGACACCCTGCGCCTTGTCGCGCGCGGGCTGTCCAACGCCGAGATCGCGGCGGAGCTCTTTGTCACCGAGCACACTGTCAAGACGCACGTGAGCAGCATGCTCAGCAAGCTCGGGCTGCGTGACCGCGTGCAAGCCGTTGTCCTGGCCTACGAGTCGGGTCTGGTACTTCCGGGTGAGGCGGCGCCGCCGACTCGCTCCTGAGAGCGGGACCGGAGTCCGTTCCGTACGGTGATCACGGCTTGGCCGTTAGAGACGAGCATCCACAGCAGGTGATCCACCGCTTGGAGGCTCTCATGATCCGCACAATCTCCGCCTTCGCTGTGCGACGACCGTTCGTCGTGATTGCGATCTGGGTCGCGGTCGTCGGCGCCGGATTCGGCGTCGGCATTGGCGTGTTCGAGCGGCTGGTGCCCGACGTTGGCGTGGTCCCGGGCAGCGAGTCCGACCGCGCCGAGGAGCTGCTGGAGGAGACCGCGCCCGCACCGGAAGGCATTGCGGCCGTCATCGTCGGGGCCGACTCGACCACCCAGACGAGCACGGCGGCTGCCATTGCCGACCTTCGCACGATGCCCGGCATCGCGGCAGTGTCCGAGGCGATGCCTTCCGAGGCGCGCGAGGGCGCACTGCTTGTCGAGGTAGCGGTGCAGCCTGGTGATGACGAGGAGGACGTTGCCGAAGCTGCTGCCGAGAGATTGCGCAGCATCGACGCTGACGAGGTCACGGTGTCAGGTGGGCCGCTGCTGGACAACGAGTTCGACACCCAGGCGCAGGAGGACGTTGCGCGCGCCGAGATCATCAGCATGCCGGCGGTCCTGCTCCTGCTGCTCATCGTCTTCGGTGGCCTGATCGCGGCCGGGCTGCCACTGCTCATCGCGGTGGTGGGGATCGGCGCGACCTTCGGAGTCCTGTACTCGTTCAGCCTGGTCTCGGACGTGTCCGTCTACTCGATCCAGGTCACGACGATGCTGGCGATGGGGTTGGCCGTGGACTACGCCCTGCTCATCGTCAGCCGGTTCCGTGAGGAGCGGCGCGTTGATGCCGACGTGCCAGGCGCCATCGCCCGTACGTCCGCAACTGCCGGCCGTACGGTGATGTTCTCCGGGCTCACCGTCGCGATCGCGTTGCTCGGATTGATGGTGTTCAACGACCCGTTCCTGCGCTCGATGGGGCTCGCCGGTTCTGCCGTGGTGCTGGTGGACATGGTCGCGGCGCTCACCTTGCTGCCTGCGGTGCTGGCCCTCGTCGGCCGCCGCATCTCCCCCGCGAAGCAGCGGGCTGGCCGTGGCGTGTTCGCCCGGGTTGCGAGCGCGGTGCAGCGCCAGCCCGTACTCACCCTGCTCGTCACGACGGCCGGCCTGTTGGTGCTAGCCGCTCCGTTCCTGGGCATGCGGCTGTCCATGGGCGACGCGCGGATGCTGCCTACAAGCACCGAGGCGCGCCAGACCTACGACGCCTTGGGGGCCTACTACCCCGAGCAGAACGGGCCGGATGGGATCGCGGTTGTCGTTCGTACTGCTGCTGACGACCCGGCCGTGCAGCAACTCAGCGACGACATCGCGGCGCTGCCCGAGGTCACGGCCGTCGGGACGGAGGGTGTCACGCCGAACCTCACGCTGCTCGACGTGACAACTACCGCGACGGACGATGCGGCTGGCAAGGGCACCGTGACGGCGATCCGCGAGCTGACGGCGCCAGTCGACGTCTCAGTCACCGGAGATGCGGCCGCGCTCGTCGACTATGAGGCGATGCTGATCGACCGGTTGCCGTGGGCGGTCGGGCTGGTAGGGCTCGCCACGTTGGTGCTGCTGTTCATCTTCACCGGGTCCATCGTCCTTCCGATCAAGGCGGTGCTCACCAACCTGCTGAGCATCAGTGCCGCACTGGGGGTCGTGGTGTGGGTCTTCCAGGACGGAAACCTGGCGAGCTGGCTCGGCGGCGAGGGCCTGGGATACGTACACCTCACGGTGCCCGTGCTGGTCGGTGCGATCGCGTTCGGGCTGTCGGTCGACTACGAGGTGTTCCTGCTCTCGCGGATCCGGGAGCGGTGGCTCGCCGGCGCCGGTGCGCGGGAGTCGGTCGCCCAGGGCTTGCAGCTCACCGGCGGGATCGTGACCGCGGCGGCGCTCGTGATTGCGGTGGTGTTCGCCGGGTTCATGGTCGGCGGGTTCGCACCCATCAAGGCGATCGGTCTCGGCCTGGTGCTGGCGATCCTGCTGGACGCGACGATCGTACGGATGTTGCTGGTGCCGGCGACGATGACGCTGCTGGGCCGGTGGAACTGGTGGCTGCCCGGACCGCTCGCTCGCCTGCACTCGCGGATCGCGGTGTCCGAGTCGGTGCCGGAGGCCGTGGCGATGCCGGAGCTGGCCAGGCGTTAGCTCGCTCGAAGGCGGCCATCACAAGGATTTACCCCGCGCCGCCAGGCATGCAGGCCTGGTGGTGCGGGGGCAATCCTGCTGGACGTGGTCATTCGCGGGCCGGGTCAGCCGACGACGCGGCCACGGAGCACGATGCCCGCCGGGCGCAACAGCGTGCTCAGGTCGGTGAGCGGGTCGGTGTCCAGCACGACGAAGTCGGCCGGGTCGCCCTCGCCCAGACCCGGACGGCCGAGCCAGGCGCGAGCGCGCCACGAGCCGGCCGCCAGTGCCTCGGCCGGCGACAGCCCGGCCGTGGCGAGCTCGAGCACCTCGTGAGCGAGGAGCCCGTGCGGCAGCTGGCCGCCGGCGTCGGTGCCGGTGTAGATGGCAACACCCGCCTCGTGCGCAGCACGTACGTTGTCGTAGCGCCGCTCGTGCAGCTGTCTCATGTGCGCGGCATAAGTCGGGAACCGAGCCTCGCCCTGAGCGGCGAACTTGGGGAAGTTGGCGATGTTGACCAGGGTGGGCACCAGGGCGACACCGTTGGCGGCCATCGCGTCGAGCAGGTCGTCGCTGAGCCCGGTCCCGTGCTCGATGCAGTCGATGCCCGCCTCGATCAGGTCGGGCAACGCGGGCTCGCCGAACACGTGCGCGGTCACGCGGGCGCCGAGGGCGTGGGCGGCGTCGATCGCCGGCTTGAGCGCGTCGAGCGGCCAGCACGGCCCCAGGTCACCGAGGTCACGGTCGATCCAGTCGCCGACGAGCTTCACCCAGCCGTCGCCGCGGCGCGCCTCCTGCTGGACATAGGCCACCAGCTCGTCGGGCTCGATCTCCCAGCCGTAGTTGCGCAGGTAGCGCTTGGTCCGCGCGATGTGTCGGCCGGCCCGGATGATGCGCGGTAGGTCAGCACGGTCGTCGACCCACCGGGTGTCGGACGGCGACCCGGCGTCGCGGACCAGCAGCACCCCGGCGTCACGGTCGGCGAGCGCCTGCTGCTCGGCCTCGTCGGTCGAGACGGCCCCGCTCGCGTCGAGGCCGATATGGCAGTGCGCGTCGACAAGCCCAGGAACGATCCAGCCGGTGGCGACGATCTCAGCGCCGTGCACCGGCTCGTACGTCACGTAACCGTCGCGCACCCAGAGATCGCGGTGCTCGGCATCGGGAAGAACGACGCCGCGTACGTGCAGCGCCGGAGCCGACGAGACGCTCACTTGCCGCCGGGACCGAGCAGACCCTTGAGCTCGTCAGGCAGCTGGAAGTCCTCGCCCGCGTCGCCGCCGCCGAACGCCGAAGGAACGGAACCGGCCTCGGGCGCGGCGTTGCCGCGGGCGGCAAGTGCCGCCTGCTCGGCGGCCCTCTTGGCCGGGTTGCCGGATCGCGATCCCTTGCCCTTGCCCTTGGCCTGCTTGGCCTGCTTGCCCTTGCTCTTCTTGCCGAAGCCCACGCCGGGAGTGCCGGCCATGCCGGGCATCCCTGGCATGCCGGGGAACCCGCCGCCCTTCGCGGCACGGCTCATCATGTCGCGCGCCATGAAGAACCGGTCGACGAGACCGTTGATGTCGGACACCTGCATGCCGGAGCCGCGGGCGATGCGAGCGCGCCGCGACCCGTTGATGATCTTGGGGTTCTCCCGCTCGCCCGGAGTCATCGAGCGGATCATCGCCTCGACGCGGTCGACCTCCCGCTCGTCGAAGTTGTCGATGGCGTCACGGAACTGCCCGGCACCGGGCAGCATCCCGAGGATCTTGCCGAACGAACCCATGCGGCGCACGGCCTGCAGCTGAGCGAGGAAGTCGTCGAGCGTGAAGTCGGTGCCGCGCTGCAGCTTGGCGGCCATCTCGGCGGCCTGCTCTTGGTCGAACGCCTTCTCGGCCTGCTCGATGAGCGTGAGCATGTCGCCCATGCCGAGGATGCGCGAGGCCATGCGCTCCGGGTGGAAGACATCGAAGTCGTCGAGCTTCTCGCCGTTGGACGCGAACATCACCGGGCGGCCGGTGACACTGCGGACGGACAGCGCTGCGCCACCACGCGCGTCGCCGTCAAGCTTGGTGAGCACGACCCCGTCGAAACCGACGCCGTCGAGGAAGGCCAGTGCCGTGGTCACGGCGTCCTGGCCGATCATCGCGTCGACGACGAACAGGGTCTCGTCGGGCTTGATCGCGGCCTTGATGTCAGCGGCCTGCTGCATCATCTCGGCGTCGATGCCCAACCGGCCGGCGGTGTCGACGACGACCACGTCGTACAGCTTCTGCCGCGCGTGGTCGAGCGACTGGCGCGCGACCTCGACCGGATCGCCCACGCCGTTGCCGGGCTGTGGCGCGAACACCGCGACACCGGCCCGCTCACCCACGACCTGGAGCTGGTCGACCGCGTTGGGACGCTGCAGGTCGGCCGCGACGAGCAGCGGCTGGTGCCCCTGGCTCTTGAGCCACTTGGCGAGCTTGCCGGCAAGGGTCGTCTTGCCTGTGCCCTGCAGGCCAGCCAGCATGATCACGGTCGGGGGCGTCTTGGCGTAGCGCACGCGCCGGGTCTCGCCGCCGAGGATCTGGATGAGCTCGTCGTTGACGATCTTGATGATCTGCTGGCTCGGGTCTAGCGCGCGAGACACCTCGGCGCCCTTGGCCTGCTCGCGCACCGCGGCGATGAAGTCCTTGACGACCGGCAGCGCGACGTCGGCTTCGAGCAGCGCGACCCGGATCTCCCTCGCCGTGGCGTCGATGTCGGCCTCGGACAGCCGGCCCTTGCTGCGCAGGCCTTTGAACGTGGCGGCGAGGCGGTCGGAGAGGGTGGCGAACACGGACGTCCTTCGGGGTGGGGGACGGCGGCAGAGACGCTCTCCAGCCTAACCAACGTCTGCGGAGGGGTGCCCCGGATCGGTCCTAGCAAGGCTTGGCTGGACTGTGCGCGACCCGCAGGCCTTGCTCAGTCCGGCTGGATCACGTGAACGTGATCAACCCGGTGCCAGCTCCGCGAGCACCGCGCGGAGGGCCTCGACCGCCTTCTGGGTGGTCGCCTCGTCCAGCGGCCCACCCCCGCCCGCAACCAGGTAGAGCACGTCGACCGCTTCGGCTCCGAGGGTGCCTACGACGGCCGATCGCACGGCGACGTCGCATGAGGCAAGCGCCCCGGCCAGCCGGTACAGGAGCCCCGGCACGTCGTGGGCGCGCACCTCGACGACCACGGCGTCGGCGGACGCGCCCGGCACGACGGCCACCTGCGCCGCCGGCACGGGGACGGCCGGTGGCTGCCAGGCGTGCACCCGCGAGAGCAGGCGGGCCTCGACGTCGAGCGTTCCCTGCAGGGCGTGCTTGACGTCGTCGCGGAGCACCTCTCGGGGCGGTGGTCCGGCGTACGACGACTCGACTCGGAGCACCTGCACAGCGGTAGCGCCCTGCGTGTGGATTGCGGCTGAGCGTACGTCGAGGCGATGCAGCGCGAGCACCCCGGCGACGGTCGCGAGCAGGCCGGTGCGGTCGGGAGCAACCACGGTGACCATGGTCCCGTCGTCGGTGATCTCCACGGCCAGCTGGCCGGCGCTTGCGAGGTCACGCTGCCAGGGCTCGAGTCCGGCCGGCTGCGGGACCTGGGCACCGCCGAGCACCGCTCGCACTCGGCCCACCAGGTCTCCGATGAGTGCCTGCCGCCATGGGGTCCAGGCGAGCGGGCCCGCGGCGATGGCGTCGGCCTCCGTGAGCGCCGCGAGCAGGTCGAGCACCTCCCGCGTGCCCACCTCGGTCGCCACCGCCGCGATCGTCGCGGGGTCGTCAAGGTCGCGTCTGGTCGCGGCTTCCGGGAGCAGCAGGTGGTGGCGCACGAGCGTCGTGATCACGTCGACGTCCTGCTCCGCAAAACCCATGCGGGTCACCATCGCGCGAGCGAGCGCTGCACCGGTCTCGCTGTGATCGCCTGGCTGACCCTTGCCCAGGTCATGCAGCAGCGCGGCCACCAGGAGCAGGTCGGGGCGGCTGACCCGCCTGGTGAGTGCAGCGGCCTCGACCGCCGCCTGCAGGCAGTGCCGGTCGACAGTGTGGCGATGGATAGCGGTGCGCTGCGGCCGGAACCGGATGGCCTCCCACGCCGGCAGCCAGCGAGCCACGAGTCCCGACCGAGTCGAGCGCCTCCCACACGGGCACGGCCGACGGCCCCGCACCGAGCAACGCGACCAACGCTTCGCGCGCAGCGTCAGACCAGGGCACGGGGAGCGCCGGTGTCTCCGCGGCGAGCCGGGCGACGGTGTGCGGGGCGAGGGGCAGCCCAGCCTGGGCCGCGGCCGCGGCCGCTCGCAACGGCAGCACCGGATCCCGGTCGGGGCGGGCTCCCATGGCCAGCACAACCTCCCCGTCCTGCACGACGACGCCGTCGGCAATGGGCTGCCGAAGGGCCGTTCCGCGACCACGCCGGCGGGTAGTACGGCTCACGTCGCGCCACGTGACGTCGGCTGCGTACGCCACAACGCGCCCGGCCTCCGACACCCGGCGCAGCAGCGCGTCGGCATCCAGCAGCCCTAGCCGCACAGCCACAGCGTCCTGCTCAGGAAGGATCAGTCGGTCGACTCGGCGGCCGGTCGACAGATGCAGCGCATCGCGCACGGTGAGCAGCCACTCGCGGGCCTCGTCGAGGCCGCGGGTGTTGCGCCGCTCGGCCAGCCAGGACGCCGACACCGCGCGCAGCGCAAGCAGGTCCCGCAGTCCGCCGTAGGCGTCGACAAGGTCGGGCTCGAGCAGGTAAGCCAGCTCGCCCACCCGCCGGGCGCGTTCGCGGCACAGCGCGGCCAGGTCGGGCAGCCGCCGCCGGGCCTGCTGCCGCCAGTCGGCGAGCACCGCGGTGCGTACGCCCTCCGTCAGCACCGGGTCGCCGCCTATGTGTCGGGCGTCGAGCATGCCGAGCATCGCCTTGAGGTCCTCGGCCGCGACGGCACGCGCCTCCTGCGGTGTGCGCACCGCGTGGTCGAGCGGGATCTTGCTGTCCCACACCGGGTAGAAGACCTGCTCGGCGAGCCCAGCGACATCGGTCTTCTCGTCCGAGTGCAGCAGCACGACGTCGAGATCGCTGCCGGGCAGGAGCTCGCGTCGGCCGTACCCTCCCACTGCCACCAGCGCCACACCCGACGTCTGGCCGAGCAGCCCGCCCAGCCACGAGTCAGCGAGGTCGGACAGTGCGCGCCGCCGCTGCGCGGCGGTCAGCCCGTCGGCCTCGAGGACAGCCCCCCGGGCGGCGCGGAAGCGCGCCGATGGATCGCGCCCGCTCCCGATTCCCGGAGCGGGCGCGACCTCTCGACTTCGACTCACAAGGCGTCTGGGCCGCGCTCGCCTGTGCGGACCCTGACGACCGTCTCTACGGGTGTCACCCACACCTTGCCGTCGCCAATGCGACCGCTCTGCGCGGCCTTGCTGATCACGTCCACGACGTCCTCGGCGTCGGGGTCGTCGACGAGCACCTCGACGCGGACCTTGGGGACGAGGTCGACCTTGTATTCCGCGCCGCGGTAGACCTCGGTGTGCCCCTTCTGCCGTCCGTACCCACTCGCCTCGCTGACCGTCATCCCGTGGACCCCGAACTGCTCCAGGGCCGACCGGACCTCGTCGAGCTTGTACGGCTTGATGACCGCGGTGACGAGCTTCATGCGTTCACACTCCTCTCAGTGGGCGCGGACTCGTCCGCGGGCTGGGCCGGCGTGTCGGTCGCTCCCTGCGAGATCGGTGGTGCCACCGCGGTGGTCGCTGCGTGCTGCGGACGGCTCCCGGTGCCGATGGAGGTGAAGTCGTACGCCGTCTCGGCGTGCTCGGCGAGGTCGATGCCGCTGACCTCCTCGTCTTCCGGCACTCGGAAGCCGATCGTCGCCTTGATCACGTAGCCGATGATGGCAGTGATGATGAACGAGTACGCCAAGACCGTCCCCGCGCCCATTGCCTGGTCGCCCAACAGACTCAAGCCGCCTCCGTAGAGCAACCCGTCGCGGCCGAGCTCGTTGACCTCGGTCGTGGCAAAGAAGCCGATGAACAGGCAGCCGACGATGCCACCGAACAGGTGGACGGCAACAACGTCGAGCGAGTCGTCGAAGCCCAGGCGGAACTTGATGCTGACGGCCAGCGCGCAGACCGCACCGGCGAGCAGGCCCAGCACGATCGCCGCCCACGGAGCGATGAACGCACACGCAGGGGTGACGGCAACCAGACCGGCCACGGCGCCGGAGGCGGCGCCCAGGCTCGTCGGGTGCCCGTCACGCAGCCGCTCGACGATGAGCCAGCCGATGACCGCCGAGGCCGTCGCGACCATGGTGTTGGTGAAGGCGACGCCGGCCAGCTCGCCTGCCGCGAGCGCCGAGCCGGCGTTGAAGCCGAACCAGCCAAACCACAGCAGGCCCGCGCCGATCATCACGAGCGGCAGGTTGTGCGGCCGCATCGGGTCCCTGCGCCAGCCGATGCGCTTACCCAGCACGATCGCGAGCGCGAGACCTGCGGCGCCTGCGTTGATGTGGACCGCCGTGCCGCCGGCGAAGTCGAGGACGCCGGCGCCGGCCAGCAGTCCGTCGCCGCTGCCGCCGAGCTCCTCACTGCCGAAGTCGAACACCCAGTGCGCGACCGGGAAGTAGACGAGAGTCACCCAGAGGGCGACAAACACGCCCCAAGACACAAACTTGGCGCGGTCGGCGACCGCGCCGCTGATGAGCGCCGGGGTGATGATCGCGAACATCAGCTGGAACATCGCGAACACGAGCATCGGGATCGGGTACACGCCGCCGTTCAGCGCGAGCTCCCCCACCGCGTCCTGCAGCCCGGCGAGTGACAGGCCGCCCCAGAAGGCGTTGCCGTCGTCACCGAAGGCGACCGAGAAGCCGAACAGCACCCAGAGGATGCTCACGATCCCGATCGTGATGAAGCTCATCATGAGCATGTTGAGTACGCTCTTGGCCCGCACCATGCCGCCATAGAAGAAGGCCAAGCCGGGCGTCATGAGCAGGACGAGCGCGGCACTCGTGAGCACCCAGGCTGTATCGCCCGCACTTAGCTCAGGCATCGCAGACTCCCTAGAGGGTCTTGGAGGACAGCCACCGGCCGCGGCCTCGGTGCCGGCGAACAGTGGTGGCCCTACCGGTTACTTTTGGGAGACTCTCCGCCCAGGCTGTTGCGCGCGGTCGTCCGTCGTGTTTCTGCCGTGTTGACGTTGCGCGCGTCGTGTTACGTGCGTGTGAACGGGCGCAGGCCCGCCATCGCCTCGGCCTCCCACCGGGCGGACCGTGCCCGGCGCGCGACCTCGACCGCCTGCTCCCAGTGCTCCTTGGCGTAACCATCACGGCTGAGCGCCTCCGCGAGGCGGGCCAGCCGGGTGGCGACTGGGCCGATGACCATCGAGAGGGTCTCGCCGCCGGCAACGAGGTCGGCAAACGGCAGCAGGTCCGCGTACGCCTGCTCGACCATCACTCGCGGGAGAACCGGGGCGGTGGTCACGACCGCGTCGGCGCGCATCGTCGACTGCAGCAACCACAGGTAGTCGTAGGGCAACGGCGGTGCGTTGACGAGAACATCGGCCGCGGCGCGTTGGTCGCCCTGGGCGATCCGGAGTGCGGCCAAGGATGGTCCCGCGCTGCGAGGGTAGGCGCGGGCGAGGCCTTCGACGACCGGCGCCTGCTCCAGAATGCGGCCCTGCTGGTAGCGCGCGACCATCGCGCCGTAGGCGGTGATCGCCGGGAGGTCCCACATCTCCGCGCCCTCGGACAACTTTCCGATGCGTATGAACGCGGCCGCAGCTTCGTTGAGGTCTCCCTGCACCGCGTCGCGATAAGCACGGAACAACTCCACTTGGACCGAGAAGATGGGCAGCTCGAACTGCTTGACCAGCGCTTCAGCTGCGTCAACCAAGTCAGCCGCCTCGTCGACCCGGCCGTACAGACCGAGCTCGGTGACCTGACCAAGCAGGCCGAGAACCTCGACGCCCGGCATGCCACGATCGCGGCCCTAGTCGCCAAAGCTCTTCGGCGACTGGCAGCGCGATAGTCCGGGTCTGCGGCGCGCGCAACGTGTAGTACTGCGAGTTGAGCGCCACCGCGAGCAAGGCGGGGTCTCCGAGCCGCCTGGCCATGGCCACGGCGTCATGCGCGGGTACGGTCGCATCCACGCCGGCCCAGAAGGCAACCTCCGTGCTGAAAATCGCGAGCAGCCGGCAGCGCAGCGGCGAGTCGTCGTGGGGCAGCGCATCCAGCGTGTCGCGGATGATCCCGACGAGCTCGTCGTCGACCGTGCCGTACTCCTTCGCGTTCCACAGCATCGGCACGTCGGTTGAGACGATCGCGCGGGCCGTGAGCTCGGCGTCGCCGAGGGCCACAGAGGCTTTCACGGCCTCGTTGCGCGTGAACCGTGCGGTCTGGCAGCGACCTGCCAGCTGCTGCGCGCGGGCCAGGCCGGCCAGTATCTCGACGCGGTTGCGCGGCGCTTCGTCCATCCGCCGAGTGGTGCAGGCGTCCGCTGCACGCTGCCAAAGGTCCATGGCCATCGTGTAGGCGAACCGGCTCTCTGCCTGCTGCGCGGCCGCGCGCGCGTAGCGCTCGGTCCGCTCGGCATAGCCGAGCGAGGCCGCTTCGCCGAAGTGGTGTGCCAATGCGGCAGGGTCGTCGGGCTGCAGCCGCTCGAGCGCGATGCCGAGGCGCGTGTGGATGCGGGCGCGACGGAGCTTGGACAGGTCGTCGTAGAGCGTGTCGCGGACCAGCGCGTGCGAGAACGCCACGACCCCCACAGCGGGCTCGGTCAGGACGCCGGACACAAGAGCCGCCTCGAGCGCGTCGTACACCTCGTCCTCGGTGAAATCGCCTGCCTCGACAAGCACGTCGATCGCGGCTCGTTGACCGAGTGCAGAAGCCGTACGGAGCACGAGCCGCGCGCGGTGCGGCAGCCGATCAATTCGCCGCCGGATCACGTCGCGTACGCCTGCGGGCACCTCGCTCATCGCCACGAGCTCACCCTCACCGGCCAGCAATCGGGCGCTCTCCCGGACAAACAGCGGATTGCCCCCGGTGCGATCGGCGATCGCGGCGACCACGTCGTCGGACGGGACGGCCAACACGCCCTCGCTCGCAGACACCGCACGGACGACGGCGGCGACGTCGTCGAGGGCGAGGCCAGTGAGCCCGATGCGCGCGGCCTGGTGGCGCGAGATGACGGCCAGTGTCTCCCTCAGCCCCGGCCCGACCTCGTCGTCGCGGTAGGTGCCGATGATCAGCAGCCGCCCCTCCGGCAAGAGCGCCACGACATCGCGCAGCGCCGCGAGCGACCCCTCGTCGGCTTGGTGCAGGTCGTCGAGCACGACAAGCAGCGGAGTCTGGTGGCTGAACCGCGCGAGATAGCTTGCGAGCCCTTCGTGCATGCGGAACCGCTCAGCCGCGCCGGCGAGATCGTCGGCGGCCGTCATGTCGCGCAGCGGTGCCGCGGCGGCACGTTCGGCGTCGGTAGGGGCAAAATCGGCCACCAGTCCGCGCGTGAGCTCGATCAACGGCCACAGCGCGGGCAACCATTCGGCCTCGGGGAACCGTCCGAACGCCGTGCGCCAGCCCGCCTTGGCGAGGCCGTCCGCGAGTGTCGCGACGAGCTCGGTCTTGCCGATTCCGGCCTCGCCGCTGACGAGCGCGAGCCGCGGGGTGCCGGTGAGGAGGACGGTGTCCGCGCCGGCGCGCAGCTTGGCGAGCTCGGCATCGCGGCCCACGATGCCCACCTTGATCTCAGCCCACCCGGCACCCTCGGCCGGCTCGTTGGCCCGTTGGCCGGGGATGGCGATGACGGCGCCCGTCGGTGTGGCGGCGGACGCGGCCATGCCCGGCTGACCTATGCCCACAGCGGCGACCGTCGGCACCCGGGCGGCCAGCGAGGCGTCGTGCCGCAGGATCGCAGCCTCGAGCTCGCGTAACACTGGGCCGGGACGGACGCCCAGCTCCTGGTCGAGGATCGCGCGAGCCCGCCGCAGTGCAGCGAGTGCATCTCCTTGTCGACCGTCGCGGTAGAGGGCGAGCGCGAGCAGTCGCCACGACTCCTCGCGCAGCGGTTCGGACGGCAACGAGGGACTCCAGGTCGGCAACAGCTGCCGCCGGTTGACCCGAGTCGAGCAGCGCCGCCGCGTGCCGCTCGCGAGCGTGGTCACGCAGTTCCGTCAGCCGTACGGCCTCCGGCTGCGCCCACGGCTCGGTTGCCATGCCGGCGTAGGCCGGACCACGCCACCGTCCGAGCGCCTTGTCCAGCAGCGCGAGGGCGTCACGAGGGTCGGCCGCCTGGGCGGCCGCACTCAGCTCTGCCTCGAAGACACGAGCATCGATGTCGTCAGCGGCAGCGCGCAGCGCGTAGCCAGGAGGCACACTCACGAGCGTCGTCGCCGGTGAGCGCGGGGCCCGGTCCGGCTCCAGTGCACGCCGCAGGTGCGACACGTACGCCTGCAACGCGCCGAGCGCGCGGGGCGGCGGCTCGCCGTTCCATAGGTCTGCGACGAGCCGGTCGGCCGGCACGACCCGCCCGCGACTCACGAGCAGCCTGGCGAGAACAGCTCGCTGCCGTGGGCCGCCGAGGTCTATCTCCTCGTCCTGCGCATCCAGCACCGAGAGTGGCCCGAGTACGCAATACCGCATGCGCCACCTCCCGGCGCGAGCCTAGGCGCAGCAGGTTGCGAGTCGCGCCCGCTTATTCTCTGTCCGGCGCGGCGTGAGGGTCTCGAGGTTGGTTGCTAGTCGGACATTTGAGCGCGATTGGGTCTCAGCCCAAGATGCCGTCGACGAACGCTTCGGGGTCGAAGGGCGCCAGGTCGTCTGGCCCTTCCCCGAGTC
The DNA here is from genome assembly GCA_963757805.1 of uncultured Actinomycetota bacterium. Classification (GTDB taxonomy): domain Bacteria; phylum Actinomycetota; class Actinomycetes; order Jiangellales; family Jiangellaceae; genus CAVWSM01. The sequence goes on from CAVWSM010000006.1 coordinate 760,993, forward strand.
CGACGAGCTTGACCGGTACACCGAGCTCGCGCTGCACCGCCACGACGATGCCGCCCTTGGCCGTGCCGTCGAGCTTTGTGAGCACGATGCCGGTCACGTCGACGACTTCGGAAAACACGCGGGCCTGCGCCATACCGTTCTGACCAGTCGTCGCGTCGAGCACCAGCAGTACCTCGTCGACGGGGCCTTGCTTCTCGACGACCCGCTTGACCTTGCCGAGCTCGTCCATCAGGCCGACCTTGGTCTGCAACCGCCCAGCCGTATCGATGATGACGACATCGACGCCTTCCTCGATGCCAGTCTTGACCGCATCGAACGCAACACTGGCGGGGTCGCCGCCTTCGGGGCCTCGGACCGTTGGCACGCCAACTCGCTGACCCCACGTCTGCAGCTGGTCGGCTGCCGCGGCGCGGAACGTGTCGGCCGCGCCCAGCAACACATCGCGGTCTTCAGCCACAAGCACGCGGGCGAGCTTGCCGACCGTCGTCGTCTTGCCTGTGCCATTGACACCCACGACGAGCACGACGGCCGGCACCTCACCCTTGCGCTCGATCGCAAGCGTGCGGTCTGTGTCGGGGCCGATGAGCGCGAGCATCTCCTCGCGCAAGATGGCGCGTGCCTGCTCGGGTGACTTGACTCCCTCTACGCGCACGCGAGCCCGCAGCCGCTCAACCAGGTCCTGTGTAGGCGCGACGCCGAGGTCGGCGGCGAGCAACGTGTCCTCGATCTCCTCCCACGTCTGCTCGTCGATCGTTTCGCGGGAGAGCAGGCTCAGAAGGCCCTTGCCGAGCGTGCTCTGCGAGCGGGACAGCCGTGATCGCAGCCGTTCGAGCCGCCCGGCCGCGGGCGCGGGCCGCTCGATCTCGGGAAGCTCGGGTGTCTCCTCGACCGGCACCTCGACCGGCTCCGGTGTGACTTCCTCTGGGAGCGTGACCGTGTCAAGCGGCCGCTTGGGCGCGTCGACCGGCGCCGCCGCATCGTCGCCTACGCCGGGTGCGTAGTCGACTCCGGGGCGCGGCGCGGGTGCCTCCGGTGCGCGCCGACGCCTTGGCCGGACGAAGGCGACGACGCCGACGACGATCACGACTGCGAGGACGATGCCGAGGATCAGGTACTCCACGGGGATTCATCCTCCCAGAACATCCGGTTGCGCCAGCACGTACCGCTAGCCTGCGGTCACCGAGGGAGAGGGGCCAGCGTGACCGTACGCCGGGGAGTCCATGCCACCGCGGCTGTCTTGGCTCTGCTCGCCCTCGCTGCGTGCAACAGCGGCGGGGAAGACCGGCCCCGTGAAGTCCGCGTGGCCGCCGGCCCCCACGTGACGACTGGCCCCCTGCCCACATTGCCCTCGCCACCGCCTCCGCCGCCTCCCCCACCAGCGGTCTGGCCGCTGACGGGGCTCCCGTCCCAGGGGCTCGAGCAGTCTCGCGGGGTGCTTGTCGCCAAGGTCGACGACACGTCTGCCGGACGCCCGCAGATCGGCCTCGGCAGCGCCGACCTTGTGGTGCAAGAGCCGGTGGAGGGTGGCTTGACGCGGTTGGCCGTGTTCTTCCAGTCCACCGATCCCCCGGCGGTTGGCCCCGTACGTTCAGTGCGTACGAGCGATCTGTCCGTCGTCGCTCCAGCGAACGGCGTACTGGTCGCATCCGGGGGCAGCGGCATCACCTTGCAGACGCTGCGCGGCGCCGGCACGCAGGTGCTCGATGGCGGATCGGGATATGCGCGCGACCGCGGCCGGCGGGCGCCGTACAACGTCCTCGTGTCGCTCCCCCAGACGCGAGCAGCGCTCGGCGGCCTGGCGGCACCAGGCGGGCCCTATCTGCCGTGGGCGACAACGGTTGCACCGATTGCCGGAAGTCCCGCGTCCGCCGCCGAGGTTGGCTGGCCTTCGGGGCGTACGCGGTGGACGTATGACCCGGCAGCGGGCTGGGTCCGTGATGGGGACCCGCCTCCCGACCGGTTCGCCGCGACCAACGTGCTGGTGCTACGCGTGGCACTGCGCGACACGGGGCAACGCGACGCGGCCGGGTCCGTGGTGCCCGAGGTTGTGTTGACCGGGTCGGGTGATGCGACCCTGCTCACCGGCCCGACCGTCGTGACGGGCCACTGGAGCAAGGGCGGTCCGGCCGAGCCGCTCCAGCTCTCGTTGCCCGACGGCACGCCAATCGCTCTGGCTCCTGGACGCACCTGGCTCGCGCTGGTGCCCGGTGGGGGCTCGGTTTCGGTGTCGTGAGGGGTTGGGGGGCCCACGGGTTACCAGCAGCCGAGCCACGGGACGCGAATCGGTCGCTATAGCAGCGCTGGGGCGCCCCAGCGCTCAGCTGACGGCGACCGCGTCGAGCCGTACGACCGAGTCGAACGAGGCAAGCTCACGCTCGCGATGCGTCACCAGCACCACGGCGCGATCGGCTGTCGCCAACAGCAGGTCGTCGAGGAGGGCAACAGCCGTCGGCTCGTCGAGGTGCTCAGTGGGTTCGTCAAGCACGAGCACGGGGAAGTCTGCGAGCAGCACACGTGCGAGCGCGATGCGTTGCCGCTGCCCACCCGACACCGCCAGCCCGTGCTCGCCGACGGTCGTGTCGAGGCCGTCCGGCAGCGAGTCAACCCAGTCGAGCAACCGCGCTCGGCCAAGCGCGTCGCGCAGCTCGGCGTCACTGGCGCTCGGCCGGGCAATCCGCAGGTTCGCGGCCAGCGTCGAGTCAAAGAGGTGCGCGTCTTGAGCGCAGAGTCCGACAACGCGGCGTACGGCGTCACCGTCGAGAGCCCCGAGCGGCACCGCACCCGACGCGCCCAACAGCTCCACCGACCCCCTACGCGCATCAAGGAACCGCAGCAGCACGAAGGCAAGCGTGCTCTTGCCGACCCCGCTCGGGCCGACGACAGCGACACGCTCGCCCGGGCGCACCTCCAGGTCGACGCCGTGCAGCACGTCGGGCCCATCGGGCCAGCCGGCGACGAGGCCACGGACGCGGAGTCCGTACGGCCCCGCGGGCACCGGCTCCGGCGTCGTCGGTTCGGCGACCGGGTCGGGACGCGCGAGCACGTCGTCGACACGGGCCTGCGCGGCCCGCACCCGAGGCACCAGCTGCGCCGCGGCCGCGAGCCCGGCAAACAGCTCGTGCACAGCGAGCGGCGTCAGCACCACGACAGCAAGCGCAACGCCGTCGAGCCGCGCATCACGCACCGCGTTGACGCCTAACACCAGTGCAAGCCATACGGCGGCACCCGCCGCCAGCGAAGCCAGGGCCGCACCGAGGCCGGCACCGATGGCCGTGCGGCGATGTGCCCGCACGAGTCGGCGATCCAACTCGTCGAGCTCGGCCAGTCGCGCTTCGGCCGCGCCGCAGGCGACGAGCTCAGGCGCGCCATGCAGCAGGTCGACGACGCCCGACGTGAGCTCTCCCGTCATCGGCGCCACCCGGAGCTGCGCGCGCCGCGAGACCCACATCGAAAGCATTGGCCCGAGCAGACCCACGACTACCAATGAGACGGCCAACACCGCCCCGGCAGAGGGCAATAGCCAACCCACCAACAGGACGGACGCAGCACCGACGATGGCCGCGATGGTGTACGGCAACCGCACCCGCAACCACCGGTCCTGCAAGCTGTCGACATCGGCGACCAGCCGGGACATCAGGTCGCCGGAGCGAAACGCCGCAAGCCCAGAGGGGGCCAGCGTCTCCAGCTTCTGATAGACCCGCACTCGCAGCTCACCCAGCAGGCGAAACGCCGCGTCGTGACTCGCCAACCGCTCGGCGTATCGCAGCACGCCGCGGCCGATGCCGAAGGCGCGCACGGCGACGATCGCGACCATCAGATAGAGCACCGGCGGCTGCTGCGCCGCCCGCGAGATGAGCCAAGCCGAGGTGGCCATCAGCCCAACCGCGCAGGCGGCAGCACCGACCCCCGCGGCACCGGCAAGCCACATGCGGTTCACGCGACCACCTCCGCGGCGGCCAGTGTCACTCTTTCGTCGGCGGCAGCCAGCACGGACGGACGGTGGGCGACAAGCAGCACCAGCCGATTGGCCGCGGCCGCGCGGATCGTGGCGAGCACGGCTGCCTCGGTCTCCGGGTCGAGCCCTGCCGTCGGCTCATCGAGGAGCAGCACCGGCGTGTCCCGCACCAGTGCCCGCGCTAATGCCATGCGCCGGCGCTGCCCGACAGATAGCCCGCTCCCCCGTTCGCCGATCGGCGATGTCAACGGCAGCTCCAGCTCAGCCGATCGCAGTGCATCGCGTACGGCTTCGTCCGACGCGTTCGGCGCACCAAGCCGCACGTTGTCGGCGAGCGTGCCGGTGACGACGTACGGGTCCTGCGCCACCCACGAAACCCGCTCTCGCCAGCCATCGGGATCGAGCGACCCAAGCTCGACCTCTGCCCCTAGCGGCCCGGCGACCACCACATGTCCAGACGAAGGCACGACGAGTCCAAGCAAGACGTGCAGGAGAGTCGTCTTTCCCGACCCACTCGGGCCTGCCAGCCCCACGACGCGCCCGGGTCGCAGGGTCAACGTGACGCCGTCGGGTGCCGCCAGATCGCGGCCCTCATGCTCGACGCGTACGTCGACGACGCGCACCTCGCCATGTCGCATATCAGGGACCGCCGACGACGTGCCACGCACCGGCAACGGTGCGTCCAGCACCGCGAAGACCTCCTCGGCCGCCGCCATGCCTTCCGCGCTGGCGTGATAGTGCGTGCCGAGCTGGCGCAGGGGCAGGTACGCCTCGGGTGCCAGGATGAGCACTAGCAGCCCGGTCTCCAGGTCGAGCCGCCCGTCGACCAGCCGCAGCCCGACACCGACCGCTACCAATGCGACCGAGATCGTGGCCATCAGCTCGAGTACCGCCGATGACATGAAGGCCAGGCGCAGCGAACGCATCGTCTCGCGTCGGTAGTCGTCGGTGACGCGACGCACCCGCTCGGCCTGCGCCTTGGCCCGCCCGAACACCTTGAGCGTCGGCAGGCCAGTCACAACGTCGAGGAAGTGGTGCGAGAGCACCTGCAATGCCCGCCAACGTCGACGGTTGTGCGCCTGCGTCGCCATGCCGATCAGCACCATGAACACCGGAATGAGCGGCAACGTCACGAGGATCGTGATTGTGGCGACGAGATCCTCGGTGACGATGCGAGCGAGAACCGCCACCGGGACAAGGACAGCGAGCACCAGCTGCGGGAGGTAGCGCGCGAAGTAGCCGTCCAGCGCGTCCACGCCCCGCGTCGCGAGCGTGGCAAGCTCACCCGAGCGACGCCCGACCAGCCAACGCGGACCCAGCTGCACGATGTGCGCAAGCAGCTGCTGACGCAATTGCGATTTGACTGCCGCCGAAGCCGAATGCGCAGCCGACTCGGTCAGCCAGGCAAGCGCCGCGCGAGCCGCGACCACGACAGCTAGTGCGATCGAGCGTGCCACGCAGGTCGTCCAGGCCCGCGCCGTCGACGTACGCGCCCGCGATGCCGTGGGCCAGCAGCCCGGCCTGGACAAGGATCAGCAAGGCCTGCCCGACGCCAATGACCACGAGCACGCCGAGGTACGCGGCACTCGCTCGTGCCCGCCGCAGCAGCCGCGGGTCGACCGGTCTCACCGACGACCTCGGGTCCCCGGCGTCAGCGACGCCGTGGTCATTGGGTCGCCACCGGCTGGTCCTCCGGGATGTGGCGCAGGCCGATCCGCTTGCGGAAGACCCAGTAGGTCCACGCCTGGTAGGCGATGACGATCGGGGTGAGGAAGGCAGCGATCCACGTCATGATGCGCAGCGTGTACGGGGTGGACGCCGCGGCCTGAGCGGTCAGGCCGCCGTTGTCGATGTCGGGCATCACGTAGGGGTAGAGCGCCACGAAAAGGGTCACCGTGGCCAGCGCAATCGTCGCGAACGTCCCAACAAAAGCCCACCCCTCGCGCCCAACGCGGTTGGCGGCGTGACCGCCGAGGAAGGCCAGGACTGTCAGGGCGGAGAGCACCGCAGTCCACCCGTCACCGCGGATCGCCTGGGTCCACGCCAGGAAGGCGACAGCCACGATGGCGGCCAACCAGCCGACCCGAGCGGCGAGCGTGTTGGCCCGCTGCCGGATGTCACCGTCGGTCTTGAGCGCCACAAAGTTCGCGCCATGCGTGACGAACAGCGTGAGCGTGACAAGTCCGCCGAGCAGCGCGTACGGGTTGAGCAGGGTGAACAGGTTCCCAGTGAACTCGAAGTCATCGTCGAGCGGGACGCCGCGGACGATGTTGGCGAACGCGACCCCCCACAGGAACGCGGGTACGAGCGATCCCCAGAAGATGGCCTCGTCCCACCGGTCTCGCCAGACAGGGTCGTCGCGCTTGCCGCGGTACTCGAACGCGACGCCGCGCACGATGAGCGCGACGAGGATGAGCAGCAGCGGCAGGTAGAACCCGCTGAACAGGGTGGCGTACCACTCCGGGAACGCGGCAAACATCGCCCCACCGGCGGTGAGCAGCCATACCTCGTTGCCGTCCCAGACCGGACCAATCGTGTTGACGAGGACGCGGCGCTCGCGCTCGCCGCGAGCGAGCAGCTTGGTGAGGATGCCGACCCCGAAGTCGAATCCCTCCAGCACGAAGTAGCCGGTGAAGAGCACCGCGATGAGGCAGAACCAGACGACGTACAGGTCCATCGGATGCTCCTCAGTAGGCGAAGGCCATGGGCTTGTCGGGGTCGTCGCTCGGTGTGACCTCTTCAGGGGCGACTTCCGGAAGACCCGCCCGTACGAACTTGACGAGCAGGCCGACCTCGACAACGGCGAGCGCACCGTAGAGCAGGGTGAACACGGTGAGCGACGTGACAACCTCGCCGGCAGAGACACTGGGCGAGACGCCGCTCGCCGTGGGCATGAGCCCGAAGACTACCCAGGGTTGGCGACCCATCTCGGTGAAGATCCAGCCGAACGAGTTGGCCGCCAACGGCAACAAGGGCAACAGCAGCGCCGCACGCACCACCCAGGCGGACGTGGGTGTGCGGCCACGACGGATCAGCCACAGCTGCCATAGCGCGATGGCCGCGGCGAGCAGCCCAAGCCCGATCATGAGTCGGAACGACCAGTAGGTGACGGGGATGTTCGGCTTGTACGACTCCCCGGCACCGAACCTCTCCTCGTACTCGGCCTGCAGGTCGTTGATGCCCTGGACCCCCCCATCCCAGCTGCCGGTCGCCAAGTAGGACAACAGCCGGGGAATCCTGATCGCGAAGACTTCCTCGCTGCCGTCGAGCGAGCCGATTGTCAGCAGCGAGAACGACGCGGGCTGTTCAGTCTCGTACAGCGCCTCGGCGGCAGCCATCTTCATCGGCTGCACGTCGGTCATGACCTTGCCTTGGATGTCGCCGGTGACGACGACACCCAGCGCGGCGATCAGCGTGGTCACCGCGCCGACCTTCAGCGCCGAGCGGAACGCCTCGACGTCCTGGCCCCGCCGCCTGATGAGGTGCCACATCGCAACGCCGGCGACGAACGCGCCACCGGTGAGGAACGCGGCGGTGATCGTGTGCGGGAGGGTGATGAGCACCACCTTGTTGGTGAGCACCTCCCCGAAGTCCGTTAGCTCGGCACGGCCACGCTCCTCGTTGATGCGGTAGCCGATCGGGTTCTGCATCCACGAGTTGGCCGCCAGGATGAAGTACGCCGACAGGACCGAGGCGACCGCGACAATCCAAATCGTGGCCAGGTGGATCCGCTTGGGCAGCCGGTCCCATCCGAAGATCCACAGTCCGATGAAGGTCGACTCGACGAAGAACGCGAGGAGCGCCTCGATCGCCAGCGGTGCCCCGAAGATGTCACCGACGAACCTGCTGTAGTCGCTCCAGTTCATGCCGAACTGGAACTCCTGCACGATGCCCGTGACGACGCCCATCGCGAGGTTGATGAGGAAGAGCTTCCCGAAGAACTTCGTGAGCCGGAGCCAGCGTTCGTGCCCGGTGCGCACCCACGCGGTCTGCATCCCCGCGACGAGAAAGGCCAGGCTGATCGTGAGAGGGACGAAAAGGAAGTGGTAGACCGTCGTGATGCCGAACTGCCATCGGGCGATCTCGAGAGCATCCACGGCCCCTCCTTCGGTCGTCGTCCCGCGGGCGTTGGCGTCCTACGACGGACTGTTGTAGGTGGTACTACCCTCTACGACGGGCTGTCGTAGACATTACTATCGTTGGTCGTACTACGTCGTGTCGGTAGGATCCTGAGCGTGGCAGAGCGCGGGCGCGCGCGACTCGGCGAGCTCGAGCGCGAAGTGATGGAGCGGCTGTGGGCAGAGGGCAGCCCGATGACCGTGCGCGCGGTATACGAGGACATCGCCGCCTCGAGACCGATCGCGTACACGACAGTGATGACAGTGCTCCAGCGGCTCGCGCGCAAGTCGATGGTTGAGGAGATCCGCGACGGCCGGGCATTCCATTACGCACCGGCCCGCACCCGCGAGTCGATCACCGCCGACCTCATGCACGACGCGCTCGACCAGCTGGATGACAGCGACGACCGGGCGGCAGCACTCGTGCGGTTCGTCAGCAATGTGTCGGCGGCAGAGGCCGCGGCGCTGCGCGACGCGCTCGCTGCGGTCGAGAGCGGGCACGAGGTCGAGCTCATGACTGACCAGGCTCCACTCATCCTCGCGGTGCTCGCGCTGGCTTTCGCCGGACCCGTGCCCGCGCTGCTCGCCCGTGCCCGGTGGACGTGGCAGGCGCCAAGGGCCGCACTCGTACTCTGGCAGGCGCTGGCGCTGGCGGCGGTTCTGGCCGCGCTCGGAGCCGGGCTTGCTGTGGGACTGCAGCCGATGCTCGGCCGAGAGGCCGGCCCGGTCGGGCTGCTGGTGCATGCGGCGGCTCTGACGGTGACCGTCGTCGTGGCCGCCCGGCTCGCCTGGACGATGGGTCGCCTCGCGGTGACGACGCGGACGCGGCGCCGCGCGCACCGCCAGCTTGTCGACCTCGTCTGTCGGTCCGATGCGCGCGCGCCGGGCGTACGCGTCCTCGACGCACCGCATCCGCTCGCCTATTGCGTGCCAGGGAGCCGGCCACGCGTCGTTGTCAGCGCGGTCACCCTCGAGGTGCTCGCACCAGGAGAGCTCGCAGCGGTGTTGCAGCACGAGCAGGCGCACGCCCGCCAGCGGCACGACCTCGTGCTCGAAGGGTTCAATGCGCTGGCCAGCGCCTTCCCTCGTGTCGTACGCAGCCGCGCAGCACTGCGGTCGGCGGCACTGCTCGTGGAGATGGTCGCCGACGATGCGGCCCTGGCGCGACAAGGATCTGTGCCACTTGCCCGCGCGCTCGTACGGCTTGCCGACGCGCCCGTCCCCGCGTGCGCGCTGGGTGCAGTGGACGAGAGTGGCACAGTCGCCCGGCTGCGCCGCATGCAGCCCGTATCCCCCGTGGCCAAAGCGGCGCTGGCGTCTGCTGCCTACGCCGCGGCTGCGCTAGTCGTGGTCGTACCCACGGTCACTGTGGCGGTTCCTTGGATTGCTCGGGTGACGAGCGTCCTGAGCTGACCTCACGGATCACCGACGTGATCTTGGTGAATGGCGCCGCCGCGCCGCGCCCGACGGCATTGACCCGCTGGCGCATGGCCTCGTCGGTCTCAGGATTGCCTAGCAAACCGTGCCGGGGCACTTCCTCCTCTTCCGGCGCCACGGTGTCGACGAGCCGACCGAGAGCATCGGTAGCCGCGCCTGCCGGGCCAGCTGCGCGCCTGCCGCGGCCGGGGAACGCGACGTAGAGCATCACCACGAGCGCGACCGCTATTGCAAGGCCTGAACCAATGATCAGTGCAGTCATTGATCCAGGATGCGCACAACCTGCCGCCGTCGCGCTGGAGTTATGGGGGCGTGTCGCCGTTCTTGTGAATATGTTCACGCGCCGTTCGACGGCGCTGGCAGACTCAGCGACGTGTACTTCCAGCATTCGGCGGACGTCTGGACGGACTTCCCCGAGCTTGTCCCGGGCGTCCTCTACACCGACGGGATCACCAGCGATGCTTCGGTCGCCCCGCAGCTCGCCCCGTACCTCGAAACGGCGAAAACGCGACTGGCAAGCGCGAGCGAGAGCGAGCTGCCGGAGATCAGGGCGTGGCGGCGCACGTTCGCGATGATGGGTCTCAAGCCGACGCAGTACCGATGCGCTTCGGAGTCGCTGCTGCGGCGGTTCCGCAAGGAGGGGTCGATCCCGCAGATCCACCCGCTGATCGACCTCTGCAACGCCGTGTCACTGGCCTTTGCAATCCCAGTGGCGGTATTCGACGTTGCCGAGATTGCGGGTTACCTCGAGGTGCGGCGTGCCACCGGGGTCGGTGAGACCTATCTCGCTTTCTCCGGCGAGTCGGAGACACCGGACCGAGGCGAGGTCATCTTCGCCGACGGCGCGGGGTACGTTCACGCTCGGCGATGGACCAATCGGCAGAGTGGCTTGTCTGCGGTGCGAGACAACACGACCGCGGTGCTTGTCGTCGCTGAAGCCATGCACGACACCGCAGATGCTGACGTTCGACGGCTGACGTCAGCCCTTGCCGCTGAGCTCAGCGCCACCTGGTCGGTCACGCCGAAGTCCGCGATCCTCACCCAGTCGTCGCCACGGTTCGAGTGGTGACTCGATGGGTCCGCCCGTGGCGTCCGAAGGAGTGGTCTATCGCGCTCGCTCATTCGGACGTAAGGAGGGCATCTACAGATAGGGGTCCCACCACCCGGCGACGGGGTCGATCTGCTCGACAACGTCGACCCACATCCCCGCCGGGTCAAGTACGCCGAAGCGCAGCTGACCCCAAGGCTCCTCGGTGAGGGGTAGCGCAAAGTCGAGCCCAGCGCCTAGCAGGCGGTCGTACTCGCCCCTCGCGTCCGCTACCTGCAGCGTGATGAACGCTCCGTCGCCGCGGTAGGCACCGGGCGTCGGTGGCGAGGAGGGGTGGTCGGGATGCATGAACGCCAGAGCCATCGGCCACTGGCCGCCTGCCCGCTGCAGAAGCACGAACCAGCTGGCCTCGAAGGCCACCTCAAAGCCGAACCACCGGCGATAGAAGTCGCGACATGCACGCAACTCTTCGGTGACGATCACCGGATAGCCGCCAACGAGCTCCATGCAATGCCATCCTGCCCTAGGCCCGTGTCGTCAGGCCGACTCGGCCTCGCGGAGCCGCTGGCTGATGACCTCGGTGACGCCATCACCGCGCATCGAGGTGCCGTACAACGCGTCCGCGATCTCCATCGTCCGCTTCTGGTGCGTGATCACGATCAGCTGGCTGTTGTCGCGCAGCTCCTCGTAAATCTCCAGCAGGCGTCCGAGGTTGATGTCGTCGAGCGCCGCCTCGACCTCGTCGAGCACGTAGAACGGGCTCGGCCGTGCCTTGAACAGGGCCACGAGGAACGCCACGGCAACCAGGGCTCGCTCGCCGCCGGAGAGCAACGAGAGCCGCTTGACCTTCTTGCCCGGTGGGCGTGCCTCGACGTCGACCCCGGTCGCGAGCATGTCGGAAGGGTCGGTGAGGATCAGCCGGCCCTCGCCGCCGGGGAACAGCCGTGCGAACACGCCGGCGAACTCGCGCTCGACGTCGTTGAACGCGGCCGTGAACACCTCCTCGACGCGTTCGTCGACCTCGCGCACGATCGCCAACAGGTCGCGGCGCGTCTTGCGCAAGTCCTCGAGCTGCTCGGTGAGGAACTGGTGACGCTCCTCGAGCGCCGCAAACTCCTCGAGCGCCAGCGGGTTGACCTTGCCTAGCAGGGCCAGAGCACGGTCCGCGGCGCGAGCCCGCTTCTCCTGCACCGCGCGGACGTAGGGCTTCGGCTCTTCGTCGCTCGGCTCCTCCCCGGGTGCGGGAAGTGACGGAGGTACGAGAACGTGCGGGCCGTACTCGTCGAGAAGCACCTCGGTGTCGATGCCGAACTCCTCCATGGCGCGGCCGGACAGCTGCTCGATGCGCATGCGCTGCTCGGCGCGGGCGATCTCGTCGCGGTGCACTGTCGACGTGAGCTCGTCGAGATCGGCGCTGAGCCCGCGCAGCCGCGCGCGCAGCTCGATCAGCTCGGCGTCGGCCTCGACCCGGGCGGTGTCTGCCTCCTGGCGCTGCTCGGCAGCGGCGGCCAGCGACCCTTCGAGCCGGGCGAGCACGACGTCGACGGCGTGCAGCACCGACGCGGCCGTGGCTTTCTCGCGGGTGCGTTGCTCCTGGCGGGCGACGAACGCGGCCTGGGCCGCGCGCTCCAGCCTTGCTGCGCGCTCCAGGCTCTCGGCGCGTCCGGCCAGCGCGCGGGCGCGCTCCTCCAGCGTGCGCAAGGTCAGCCGCGACTCTGTCTCGGCCTGCCGTGCTTGGCTCGCCGCGGCGTGCAACCGGTCGCGCTCGTCGGTCGGCGGCTCAGCGTCGCTGTCTCCGGCCTGCTCGGCTGCGGCAAGGCGCTGCTCGAGCTCGGCCAGCCCGGACGTCGCCTGCCGGGACGATTCCTGCGCCTTTGCCATCGCCGCTGTCAGTCGGTCCGCCTCGCCGGTCGCGCTGCGCGCCGCCTGGCCGAGCTGGCCCAGCTGCTCGGCAACCGCGGCGAGCGCCGCGTCGGACTCGTTGAGCCTGGCCAGTGCCACCGAGACGTGCTCGGCACCCGCTTGCCGGGCACTGCCGAGCTCATCGATGCGCGTGCGCAGCTTGACAGCGCGACGCTCGACCGACACGAGCCGATCACGCGCCTCGTCAACCGCGGCCTGCACTTCGAGCAGGCTGGGCGTCGATGACGAGCCGCCATGAACGAGGTCGCGGCCGATCACGTCGCCCGCACGCGTGACGGCGGTGACGTCCGGCAGGTCCTTGACGAGCGCACGGGCGGCCTTCAGATCTTCGACGATCGCGACGTGCCGGAGCAGTCGTGTCAGCGCGGGGCGAAGATCCCCTGGCGCCGTGACCAGGTCGAGGGCGTAGCGCGCCCCTGCGGGCAGCTCGGGCCAGGGCGAGACCTCGTCGTCGAAGGCGCCACCCGAGACCAGCAAGCTCGCACGCCCGAGATCTTCGACCTTGAGAAGGTCAACGGCGGCGAACGCGTTGTCCCAGCCGCCGACGGCGACCGCATCGGCTGCCAGGCCCAGGGCCGCCGCAACCGCACCCTCCCAGCCCGGCTCGACGGCAAGCAGCGCCGCGACGGAACCCAGCAGCCCAGACAGCTGGTCGCCGGCTGCGAGCAGACTGCCCGAGCCGTCCTTGCGGGCGAGACCGAGCTCGAGCGCTTCAAGTCGCGCGCCCAGTGCGGACCGCTCCCTCTCGGCCTCGCGCTCCTCGTCGACGGCGGCCGCAAGCTCCTGCTCGATGTCGGCCAGAGCGCGCTGCGCCGACTCGTACGCGGCGTCAAGTCCCTCCTCGCCCGCGGACAAGCCGGCGATAGTGGTCTCCAGGGCGGCGAACTCGCGCTGCGCCTGCTCGGCGCCGCGCTGCGCCTCGGCTCGGGCGGCCGTCAGGCGGCCGATCTCGGCATCGGCGGATGCGGTGCGGCTGCGCACAGTGGCGACCTGGCCGGCCAGCCTGGCCAACCCCTCGCGCCGGTCGGCGGCGGCCCGGACGAGCATTGCGAGGCGCTTGTCCTCGGCCTGTGCCGCAGCCTCTGCAGCGCCGCGCGCGGCCACTGCCGCCACGAGGGCGTCGCGGGCTGCCGTCACCTGCTCGCCAAGCTCGGCCTCCTGCGCGCGGACGCGCCGCCCTTCCGTCTCGATCTCGTCCGGGTCACGAGCGGCGCGCTGGTCCTCGAGCTCGGCGGCCAGGTGACGCGCGCGCTCGGCCGCGAGACTGCCCGTGCCGCGCAGGCGCTCGCGCAGGCTGGACAGGCGGTACCACGTCTCCTGCGCCCGAGCCAGGCGCGGAGCGAGGTCGTGGATGGCCTGCTCGAGCTGGCCTTCGCGCTCGCGAGCTGTGCCCAGTGCCTGCTCGACGTCCGTCCGCCGTTCGCGCAGCGCTGTCTCGTCGGCAACCTCCTGCTCCAACGTCGCGGTCAGCTGGATGAGGTCGTCGGCCAGCAGTCGCAGCCGCGAGTCGCGCAGATCGGCCTGGATCACGGCGGCGCGCTTGGCGACTTCGGCTTGCCTGCCGAGCGGCTTGAGCTGGCGGCGCAGCTCGGCCGTGAGGTCCTGGATGCGCGTGAGGTTGGCCTCCATCGCCTCGAGCTTGCGGAGCGCCTTCTCCTTGCGCTTGCGGTGCTTGAGGACGCCGGCCGCCTCCTCGATGAACCCCCGCCGCTCCTCGGGTCCGGCCGAGAGCACCGAGTCGAGTTGGCCTTGACCAACGACGACGTGCATCTCCCGGCCGATGCCGGAGTCGGACAGCAGCTCTTGGATGTCGAGCAGCCGGCATGCCTGGCCGTTGATCGCGTACTCCGACCCGCCGTTGCGGAACAGCGTGCGGGAGATCGTCACCTCGGTGTAGTCGATCGGCAGAGCGCCGTCGGAGTTGTCGATGGTCAGCACGACCTCAGCGCGGCCCAGCGGCGGACGGCCGGCGGTGCCGGCGAAGATGACGTCCTCCATCTTGCCGCCGCGCAGGCTCTTGGCGCCCTGCTCGCCCATGACCCAGGCGAGCGCGTCGACGACATTGGACTTCCCGGACCCGTTGGGTCCGACGACGCAGGTGATGCCGGGCTCGAACCGCAGCGTCGTCGACGAGGCGAAGGACTTGAACCCCCGCAGGGTGATGCTCTTCAGGTACAAGTCATCGGTCTCTCAGTTGTCCAGCCAGCCTGCGCAGCATGTCACTGGGGAAGCCGTGGCCAGCCTACCTGCGGACCAACGAGGGCCTCGGCATCGCCGCGCCCCGGAGCGGCGAGCCGACGCACCGTTCTTTGGTGTGGAGGCGAGCGCGACCAGACAACCGGGGTCCAGACATGCTGACGGGCCGGATAACCGGCCCGCCGGGGGTGGAAACGATGCGGGTTGTGGGGTCAGGCCAGCACAGGCTCGGACGACACGAACTCCGATGGGAGTCTGTCGCCCAAATGGTCGGCGTCGACGAGTGCCTCAAGGTGGTCGTGCTCGGCTTGTAGCCGAATGACTTCCGCCTCGAGATCATGCACTCGCTGCTGCAGACGCCGGACCTCGTTCATGAGCCTGGGGTCGGGACCACCGACGTACCCAAGGAGCGCCTTCGCCATCGAGGGTCCTTCCGGGTGTCAGCTGTAGAACTGATCTATTGGTGGCGCTTGATTGCACCAGTCCATCTACTAGGGTCGCACCGCAGCCGCCGATGGGTCAATGCTCCCGGGTCACCCGACTGCGAATCCCGCCTGACCTCGCGCCGGTTCCGAACGTACGTTCACTGCCTCGACCCGGCCGGGGGCGTCCGGTCCACGCAGCCAGGCCACTAGCTCGGCGCACGCGCCGGCCGGTCCCTCAGCGATCACCTCGACCCGCCCGTCGGGCAGGTTGCGCGCCGAGCCGGCGAGACCGAGGGCCCGGGCACGCGCCCGAGTCTCGTAACGGAAGCCGACTCCCTGGACCCAGCCGGATACCAGCGCGACGACCCGCTCGGTGTCAGCCACTCCGCCCCCCTCGTCGACGCCTTATCGACGAACACCCTCGAGGTCCAGCACCAGGCCATACCCCGCCTCAACAGGCCTACAAGCCTGGCCTCACGAGGGCAATCATGCTGGACGTGGTCATTCGCGCCACCATCACCAGTGCGGGTTGCGCGGACGGGGCTGGCAGTGCGGGCAGGTGTAGGAGGAGCGGTTCATGAAGGAGTCGCGCCGGATGGGTGTGCCGCATCGCGAGCAGGGCTCGCCGGTGCGGCCGTACACCTCCAGCGACCGGTCAAAGTAGCCGCTGTCGCCGTTGACGTTGACGTAGAGGCTGTCGAACGACGTGCCACCTGCGGCCAGCGCACCGCCCATGACATCGCGTACGCCGTCGACCACGCGTGCCACCTCGGCACGGGTCAGCGTCTCGGTGGCCCGGGCATAGTGCAACCGCGCCCGCCACAACGCCTCGTCGGCGTAGATGTTGCCGACGCCGGAGATGAGCGACTGGTCGAGGAGGGCGCGCTTGAGGCCCGTACGGCGGCGGCGCAGTGCCCGCCAGAACGCCTCGACGTCGAAGTCGTCCTCCAGCGGGTCGCGGGCGATGTGCGCGATCTCGGATGGCAGCTCGGCACCGCCGCGCGAGATCGACAGGCCGCCAAATGTGCGCTGATCGACGAACCGCAGCTCGGGGTCACCGTCGGCGAACCGAATCCGCACACGCAGGTGCGGCTCGTCGGGAGAATCGGCCTTCTGCATGAGCAGCTGCCCACTCATCCCGAGGTGACCAAGGAGAGCGTCACCGGAGTCAAGGGGCAGCCAGAGGTATTTGCCGCGGCGGCGGACATCGACGATTTCCCGTCCGACCAGCAGATCGGCGAAGTCGGAGGCACCAGCGAGGTGCCGCCGTACGGCGCGCGGATGGTGCACCTCCACCGCGACGATCCGGCGTCCGCACACCCACGTGTGCAGGCCGCGCCGGACCACCTCAACCTCTGGCAGCTCCGGCACAGCTAGACCCCCGTGTGGCCGTCGTCCCCCACGAGCGGCTCGATCGCGGCGAACGACGCGGACGCGGCCTGCTGCTCGGCTTCCTTCTTGCTGTGCCCCGTGCCGCTGCCGTAGGCGACGCCGCCGACGGTCACCGTCGCGGTGAAGACCTTGGCGTGGTCGGGGCCTTCCTCGACGACGTGGTACTCCGGCACACCCAGCGACCGAGCGGCGGTGAGCTCCTGCAGGCTGGTCTTCCAGTCAAGGCCGGCGCCGAGCTTGGCCGCGGCATCGATGAGCCCGTCGAACATGCGGTGCACGAGGTCGGTGGCGATCGCGAAGCCGTGCTCGCGGTAGACGGCGCCAATCACCGCTTCGACGGTGTCGGCGAGGATCGAGGACTTGTCGCGGCCGCCGGTGGTCTCCTCGCCCCTGCCGAGGCGGATGAACTCACCCAACCCGAGGCCACGGGCGACCCCGGCGAGCGCGCGCATGTTGACGACGGCGGCCCGCAGCTTGGCGAGCTGTCCCTCAGCGACATCGGGATATCGCGTGAAGAGGGTGTCGGTGATGACGAGGCCCAGCACGGAGTCACCGAGGAACTCCAGCCGCTCGTTGGTTGGCAGGCCACCATGTTCGTACGCGTACGACCGGTGGGTCAGCGCCCGTTCGAGCAGCTCGGGATCCACGGCGAGCCCGAGCCGGGCCTCAAGCGTCGAGTACGACGTCGAGGACCCGGCTGGCACGTCCGGTCCCGGGTCAGACGTCGCCGACGTGACGGCCGTCGTACTCGAGGTAGAGCGGCGTGCCCTGCGAGTCCTCGACGACGGCTGCACGGTGCGACACGACCCAGGTGACGCGGCCGTTCTGGATGCGCTTCTGCACCTGCGGCAGCTTGGCCTTCCACTGCGAACGGCGGTGGCGCGTGTTGCTGCGCGACATCTTCCGCTTGGGAACCGCCACGACTAGCTCTCCTCGCTCTGGCCGGTCTGCCCGGCATGATCTGACTGGTTGTCGTTCTTGTTGGCCAGCCCGGCAAGAGCTGCCCAACGGGGGTCGCCGACCTGGTGGCTATGGTCGGGATCGTCCGCGAGCCGGGCCCCACACTCGGAGCACAAGCCCGGGCAGTCGTCCCGGCACAGCGGAGCCTGCGGCAGTGCGAGCACCACCGCGTCCCGCAGCGCTGGCTCGAGATCGATCAGCTCGCCCTCGACCCGGCGCTCCTCCTCGTCGGCGTCGTCCCCGTCGAATACGTACATCTCCTGGATGTCCGCCTCGACGTCTCCGTCGGTCAGGTCCAGGCAACGCGCGCACTCGCCGGCGAGCGGCGCCCGTGCCGTCCCCGACACGAGCACGCCCTCCATCACCGACTCGAGCCGGAGATCCAGCTCGATGTCAGCGCCTTCGGGCACGCCGACCACCTCGATGCCGAGATCGGCGGGCGCCGGCACGGTGAGCCGGACCCTGCGCATCGTCCCCGGACGACGCTCCAGCTCATGGGTGTCGAGCACGAGCGGCGCGTGCGGGTTGAGCGTGCTCAGGGTTCCTGCTTTCGCATGACGCGGGCATGACGATCCCGACCTCGCGCGGAGGCCGACACCACAGGGTACTCGACGGCCGAGCGGGCGCCCAAACCCGTGGTCAGGCCGACTGCGGCGTCCAGCCCGTGGTGTCAGGCGCCCGTGGCGAGCTCGACCGCATCGGCGGCAGCTCGATGCGGGACTTGTCTCGGTCCCCGGGTGCGGTCGGTGCCGAGGCGTCCTGCGCGGCGTCGGATGAGGTCGACTCGGCAGGGACGGTGTCGCCCTCGAGATCCGCCGAGAGATCGGGCAGGTACTCGGTGTTGGCGAGGTGCTCGCGCCCGCCACGGACGGCCTCGAGCAGGCGCGCGAGCACCACCTCGAAGTTGGCCAGGCGGGCATCGGCGAAGTCGTCCGCCTCCCGCTTGATCACCTCGGCCTCAGCCATTGCCGTCGCCCGGACACGCACCGCCTCAGCCTCCGCGGCGACGACGACTGCCTGGGCCTTGATGAGCTCGCCCTGCCGGATGCGGCCCTCCTCGACGATGACCTCGGCCTCCTCGCGGGCCTCGGCAAGCACCTTGTCACGGTCAGCAAGCAGCTGGTCAGCCGACGACAGGGTCTCAGGCAGCTGCTCATGCAGCTCGGTCAGCATTGCCAGCAGCTCCGGACGGTTGACCACCGCAGACGACGACATCGGCACGGAGCGTGCCGCCTCGACGAAGGCGATAACCTCGGCGATCTTGTCGTGGACGTCCATCGCGCCCTTTCTCGCGTGCGCCGGGCTGGTGCCCAGCGTCCCCCGTACGCCGGAAATCCTACGTACCCGCCATGCGGTCACGCAGCCGATCCAGCACCAGAGGTGGGACAAGACCGGACACATCGCCCCCGTAGCGGGCGACTTCCTTGATGATGCTCGAGGAAAGGTAGGAGTAGTCGGGGTTGGTCGCGACGAAGAATGTGTCGATCTGGCTCAGCCGATGGTTCATCTGCGCCATCTGCAGCTCGTAGTCGAAGTCGGTCACCGCCCGTAGTCCCTTGACGATGACCGGGATCTGCTCAGCGCGGCAAAAGTCGACGAGCAAACCCTCGAACGATGCGACGCGCACACCGGGCAGGCCCTTGGTGACCGTCTCGAGCATCTCGAGCCGCTCGTCGACGCTGAACAACTCGTGCTTGTTGCGGTTGACGAGCACCGCGACCACGACCTCGTCGAAAAGGTGCGCGGCCCGCTCGATCACATCGAGGTGCCCGTTGGTGACCGGGTCAAAGGAACCTGGACATACACAGCGGCGCACGCAGCCTCCCTTGGCTCCCTCACGCACCATCGCGATCGCTGGCCGGGCGACCGTACCAAAGCGTCGCCTCGCCATAGCGGCGTACCCGGTCTGCCGTGTAGCCGGGTGGCCAGGACAGCTCAGGCCCGCTGGTCGCCCGCTCGACTGCGACCAGCGCGTGCGGCGCGAGCCACTGCCGGTCGCGCAGTGTCTCCAGCAGGTGCTGAACCTCGCCTTCGGGCAACGCGTAGGGCGGGTCGATAAAGACGAGGTCGTACGGCTCAGGCGGCGGGGCCGCGACAACCGACCCAACGGCCTGCGCGCGAAGCTCGGCCCCGGGCCGGCCGACGGCATCGATGTTGGCCTTGATCACACGTACGGCCTTCGGGTCGTTCTCCACCAACAGCACGTGCGCCGCGCCACGCGACAGCGCCTCGAGCCCGACGGCGCCGGAGCCGGCGTAGAGGTCGACGACACGCGCCCCGGCGAGCCGCCCAAGCACCGACTCGACCGTGGAGAAAAGCGCTTCGCGCGCCCGGTCGGAGGTGGGCCGCGTCGACTGCCCCGTCGGCACGGAGAGCCGCCGGCCGCGAGCCGTGCCGGCGACGATGCGGGTCATCCCTTCTCCAGGTAGTCGGCCCGGTCCTCACCCACCAACGACCGAAGGGCGGCGGCCAGCAGCGGGTGGGCGCGCAGCGTGGGGTCCGTGGCCACGAGCTCGGTCGCGTCGGCGCGAGCGTCGCGGATCACGTCCTCGTCACGCAGCGCGGACAGCAGCCGCAGGCTCGACTTGGTGCCCGACTGGGCCGCACCGAGCACATCGCCCTCGCGGCGCTGCTGGAGGTCGACGCGAGACAGCTCGAAACCGTCGGTGGTCGCCGCGACGGCATCGAGCCGCTCGCGCGCGACCGTGCCGGCGGGCACCTCGGTCACCAGCAGGCAGACGCCGGGCACGTCCCCGCGCCCAATGCGCCCCCGCAGCTGATGCAGCTGCGAGACGCCGAACCGGTCGGCATCCATGACGACCATGACCGACGCGTTGGGGACGTCGACCCCTACTTCGACGACGGTGGTGGCGACGAGCACATCGATCTCGCCGGCGGCGAAACGGCGCATCACGAGGTCCTTGGCGTCGGCCGGCAGCCGCCCGTGCAGGACCTCGATGCGCAGCCCGTGCAGCGGCCCGTCGCGGAGCAGCTCGACGAGCTCGAGCACGGAGACCGTGCGGCGCGTGGACTCGACGTCGAACAATGCGTCGCTGTCGTCGTCACCGGGACCACCGCCCTCGACATCGCCCGCGTCGCCGATGCGGGGGCAGACGACGAACGCCTGATGCCCTGCCGCCACCTCCTCGCGGATGCGCTGCCAGGCACGATCGAGGTAGTGCGGCTTCTCGCCGACCGGCACGACGTGCGTGGTGACCGCGGCACGGCCGCCCGGCAGCTCGGTGAGCGTCGACACCTCGAGATCGCCGAAAACGGTCATCGCCACCGTGCGCGGGATCGGTGTGGCCGTCATCACAAGCACGTGCGGGCGCCGGTCATCGAGCGACTTGGCGGTGAGCACAGCGCGCTGCTCCACCCCGAAGCGGTGCTGCTCATCGACCACGACGAGGCCGAGGTCGGCGAAGCTCACGCGGTCTTCGAGCAGCGCGTGCGTGCCGACGACGATGCCGGCGTCGCCGGAAACGACATCGAGAAGCGTCCTGCGACGCGTCGCTGCGGGCAGCGAGCCAGTGACCAAGGCCACCTGAGTGCCGATGTCGGACCCGCCCAGCAGGCCCCGCTGAGCCAACGGCCCGAGCAGCTCAGAGATCGACCGGTAGTGCTGTTGCGCCAGCACCTCGGTCGGCGCGAGCAACGCGGCCTGCCCTCCTGAGTCGAGTACGGCGAGCATGGCGCGCAGCGCGACCACGGTCTTACCGGCACCGACCTCGCCCTGCAGCAGGCGATGCATCGGGTGCGCCTGTGCCAGCTCGGTTGCGATCTCGGCGCCGACGCGGCGCTGCCCGTCGGTCAGGTCAAAGGGCAGCTGCGCGTCGAAGGACGAGAGCAGTCCCTCGTCGAGTGCAGTCCGCGGCACCGCGGGGAGCGCCAAGGCGGCGTGCCGGCGGCGAGCAAGCTCGACCTGCAGCACGAACGCCTCGTCATAGCGCAGCCGCTCGTTCGCCGCGTAGAGCTCTGCGCGGTTGTCGGGCCGGTGGATGCCCTCGAACGCCTCGCGCAGCCCCACCAACCCTCGGGCCGCACGAAGAGGTTCCGGCAGCGGATCGGGCAGATCGCCGAGCTGGTCGAGGACTATGCGTACGGACTGGGCGATCTTCCATGACGCGAGGGAGGCCGTCGCAGGGTAGACCGGGATGAGACTGCGGGTGAAGGACTCTGCGGCCGTGGCGTCAGCGTCGAGATCGCCTCCGCCGGGGATCAGGAGGTAGTCGGGGTGGGTTAACTGGAGGGTCCCCCGGAACTCGCCGACCTTGCCGCTGAACAACCCGACCCGTCCAGGCTGCAAGTCCTTGGCCCGCCATGTCTGGTTGAAGAAGGTGAGACTGAGGCGACCGCGACCGTCAGTGACAATCGCCTCGAGCACCTCGAAGGGCCCTCTGCGGGTGCCGCCCCGAGAGCGTTGGCGGATGGTCCGGGTCTCGATGTTTGCCACTTTCGCCATCACGGTGACGTGTTCTCCGACGGTTAGGTGGGAGAGGTCGGTCAGCTCGCCGCGTGATGCATAACGGCGCGGATAGTGCCGCAGCAGATCGCCGATTGTGTCGACTCCGAGGGCGCTCAACGCCTTGGCCGTGCCGCCGCCGACGACCCGGCGGACCGGCTGGTCGAGATCCATCACTCGACTCCCAGCAACAGCAGGTAGCGCGGCTGCCCGCCCTCATGCACGTCGACGTCCACCTCGGGGTGTCGAGTGCGGACGTGCGTCTCGACGGCACGGACCAGCTCGTCGTCGGCGCCTTCACCCCACACAACTGTGACGAGCTCGCCGCCACCGGCGAGGAGTCGCTCGAGCACCTCGGCGGCGGCATCGAGTGGTGTCTTGGCGATCACGACGAAGTCGCCGCCCACTGCCCCCAGCGAATCGCCCGGCTGGCAGACGCCGGCACTCGTCACTGCTTGCTTGGTCGCGATCGTCACCCCGCCATGGCGGGCGAGTCCGGCCGCTGTGGTCATGGCGACGACGTCGGCGTCGAAAGAGCGACCCGGGTCGTGCACGGCGAGGGCGGCTATCCCTTGCACCTGTGCGCGGGTCGGCAGCACGGCCACCCGGATGCCGAGGGCAGCCGCCTCGCGTGCCGCCGCCTCGGCCGCCGCGACGACGTGCGGGTCGTTGGGCAGCACCACGACCTCGGCAGCTCCCGCGGCCTCGACCGCAGCCAGGATCTCGCCCGTGGACGGTCGGTGAGTCGGAGCAGTGCGTACGACCTCGGCGCGGGCCTCCTTGAACAGCTTGGCCAGCCCGTCGCCGGCCGCCACTGCGACGACGCGCCGCAGCCCTCCACGCTGCAGGACGTCGGCGTGCCCGCCGAGCCGCTCGGGGAATCCGGTGATGCGGATGCGGTGCGGGCGCCCGGCCGCCAGACCCGCCTCGACCGCGGCACCAGCGTCGTCGACGTGGACGTGGACGTTCCACAACCCGTCACCGCCAACGACAACGAGCGAGTCACCGAGCGGCTCGAGCGCGGCACGCAGCGCAGGAACGGCGTCGTCGTCGGCATGCAGGAGGTACATGACCTCGTAGGCCGGGCCGTCGCCGGTGGACTCCTCGATGTGATGTGCGACCTGGATCGCGTGGCTGGCGAGCGGCCGCGGCGCCCAGAGGGCGCGGCGTCCGGTGAGGACGCTCTCCAGCGCGTCAAGGATGACGCAAACCCCTCGGCCCCCCGCGTCGACGACACCGGCGCGGCGCAAAATCTCGAGCTGGTCGGGGGTGCGGTCGAGAGCCACTCGCGCCTCGCGGGCCGCGGCCGAGACCACGTCGACGAGCGAGCCGCCCGCGGTGGCGGTGTCGTCGGCGCCTGCCGCCGCGGCGCGAGCAACCGAGAGCATCGTGCCCTCGACCGGGTGCGCGACGGCGGCATAACCCAGCTCAGCCGCCTCGGTCAGTGCGTTGGCGAAGTCGGCGGGCGTCAGGGCACGCCTCCCTGCCAACGCGGTGCGCGCGATCGACTCCGATATGCCGCGCAGCAACTGGCTCAGGATCACCCCGGAGTTGCCGCGGGCACCCAGCAGCGCGCCGCGCGCTGCGGCCCGAACCAGCCCCGGCACGTCGTCGTCGGCGACCGGCTCGATCGCCTGGACCGCGGCCTCGACGGTGAGGAACAGGTTGGTCCCGGTGTCGCCATCGGGCACCGGGTAGACATTGAGGGCGTCGATCTCCTCGCGGGCCGTGCCCAGCGCGGCCAGCGAGGCAACGAACCACCGGCGCACCAGCTGCCCGTCGAGGACTCTGCGCACCGGCTGCTCCCTCCTTAGGAGGTTGATCCCTGGGCGCAGGGTAGTCGGCAGGCCGGACGGATTGCCGCCCGCCGGTCCCAGGTCGGGCGCCGTTTTGGGCCCCGGTGGATCAGCGGGTATTCTTTCGGGGTTGCCTCGGGGGAAGCCCGGGCACGGTTGTCCGTACCCCATCATTTCGGCTCAGAAGGAGTCTCCCGTGGCTGCCACCTGCGACATCTGCGGCAAGGGGCCGGGCTTCGGCAACAGCATCTCGCACTCGCACCGCCGCACGCGCCGTCGCTGGAACCCCAACATCCAGCGTGTGCGCGCCATGGTCGGCCGCACGCCGAAGCGGCTCAACGTCTGCACCTCGTGCCTCAAGGCCGGCAAGGTCACCCGCTGACCTACTAGCCCGGCCTTCGGAGGCCGTCGGAGCCGGTCCACCTCGTGGTGGGCCGGCTTTTCGTCGTCCGGCAGGCCCGGAGTCGATCACGTTAACGTGATCGACCCGGTCTGAGCGCGGCCTGCAGGACTTGCTCAGTCCGGCTCCGCCTACCGAACGTGATCGACCCGGCAGTCAGCGGAAGTGCTCGTGGCCTGGCGCCCCCTCGTACGAGGTGCCGTCGACGGTCACCCCGGATCCCTCGGCGACCCGGCCGACGACGAGCCACTCCTCCGGCAGCGCCGTCCGTGCGGGAAGCAGCCCGCGAAGGCGTGATCGTCGCCGCCGGTGAGGATGAACTGCAGCGGATCGGACCCGACGGCAGCGCCAACATCGCGCAGCGGTTGCGGGACCTCGAAGGCCGCCGCGTCGACGTCGATCGCCACGCCGCTCGCCTCCGCGATGTGCCCCAGGTCGGCCAGCAGCCCGTCGCTCACGTCGATGAGCGCGGTGGCGCCGAGCTCGGCCGCCTGCGGGCCCGCGTCGTACGGAGGCTCCGGGCGACGGTGCGCCTCGACCACGACACGGGGTGAGCGGAACCCGCGAGCGAGCACCGCCAACCCAGCAGCCGCCCAGCCGAGCCGACCACGAACGGCCACGACATCGCCTACGCGAGCGCCCGCCCGCGTGACCGGCGCACGACCGTCCAGCGTCCCCAGCGCAGTAACGGAAACCACGATCACATCCGCTGACGACACGTCGCCACCTACGATCGACGCCCCGACGAGGTCGGCCTCGTCGCGCATCCCGTCGGTGAACGACAACGCCCACGACGACTCCAGCTCGCCGGGTGCTGCGAACGCGACGAGCAACGCGGTTGCTCGGCCGCCCATCGCCGCGACGTCAGCCAGATTGCGGGCGGCTGCCTTGCGGCCGATGTCGTACGGCTCGGACCACGCTCGCCGGAAGTGCCGCCCCTCGATCATGAAGTCAGTGGTGGCGACGACACGGCCGTCGGGGGCCGCGATGACCGCAGCATCGTCACCCGGCCCGAGCTGCACCACATCGCCCTGCGTCAGCCGGGCGGTCACCGCGTCGATGAGACCGAATTCGCCCAATCCGCCGATTGTCTGCTGCACGTGCTTTCCCACCTTCAGGATCAAGGCTGTAGGTTGTCCCCGGAATCGCAACGCACATTGTGTCGTCGGGAGGGCGGACGTGGTTGTTCAGGCCTACATCCTCATCCAGACCGAGGTGGGCAAGGCCGCCGACGTCGCCCGCCAGATCGCCGAGATCCATGGCGTCACGACTGCGGAGGACGTGACCGGTCCGTACGACGTCATCGTCCGCGCCGAGGCACGCAACGTCGACGAGCTCGGCAAGCTGGTCGTCGCCAAGGTCCAGGGCGTGCCCGGGATCACCCGCACGCTCACCTGCCCGGTGGTGCACATCTGACACGGCTGCTTCGCGCTGTCTTAGGTGTCGTCGCGCTGGCCGGCTGTTCGTGGGGTGCCGTCGACATCGAGCCGTACGAAGCACAAGCGGGCAGCGAGCAGGTCTGCCACGCGCTAGTCGAGGCGCTTCCCGACCTCGTGGGCGATGCCGTTGCCCGTGACGTAGACCCCGACGACGGACTCACCGCGGCGTGGGGCGATCCCGCCGTCATCCTCCGATGCGGGGTTCCCGCGCCCGCCGAGTACCGGCCGGACGCGCAGGTGTTCGACGTCGACGGCGTTGAATGGCTGCCGGTAGAGGGCGACGGCGGCTACTTCTTCACCACGATCGACCGCGAGGTCTACGTCGAGGTCGCGGTTCCGGACGACTACGCGCCCGAGGCCACCGTCCTCACCGACCTCGCGGAAGCGATCCAGGACACCGTGCCCGCGGTGGAGTGACCGTACCGGGGCCCCGTCAGCGCAGGCCGGTCGGCCGGGCGAGGGCGGTGCGCAGCAACCGCGAGACCAACGCGGGGTACGGCATACCGCTGGCTGCCCACAGCATGGGGAACATCGAGGTCGGAGTGAACCCCGGCATCGTGTTGACCTCGTTGACCACAATCGACCCGTCGCGGCGCAGAAAGAAGTCGACGCGCGCGAGGCCCTCGCAGGACAGCGCGGTGAACGCTCGCGCGGCCAGTCGCTGGATCTCCGCGGTGCTGCCCGCGTCGATGTCGGCAGGGATGTCGAGTGAGGTGTTCTGATCAGGCAGGTATTTGGCGTCGAAGTCGTAGAACTCGCGCGACTCGTCGACCCGGATCTCGCCGAGCAACGACGTGTCGGGAGGCGAGCCGTTGGCCCCCTCGAGGACGCCGCACTCGATCTCTCGCCCAGGAACGAACTCCTCGACGAGCACCTTCCGGTCGAACTCCTGCGCGGTCGCGATGGCGGTCGCCAGCTCCTCCACGCCTGCCACTTTGCTTATGCCGATGCTCGAACCGCCGCGGGCGGGCTTCACGAAGACGGGCCAGTGCAGCGACTCGACGGCATCGACGACGGCAGCGGGGTCGTGCTTCCACTCGTACGGGTCGACGACCACGTAACGGCACACCGGCAGGCCCTGCCCGGCCAGCACGAGCTTCATGTAGTGCTTGTCCATGCCGACGGCGCTCGCCATCACACCGGACCCCACATATCGCACGTCGGCCATCTCGAGCAGCCCTTGCAACGTGCCGTCCTCGCCATAGGGTCCGTGCAGCAACGGCAGGACGACGTCGACCTGGCCCAGCGCTCGGGGAACGTCACCCGCCTCGTGCACGACGAGCTCGCGACCCGACGACAGGACAAGCTCACCGGGCGACGTCCTCGACCGCCGGCAACCGGCCTTCGGTGATCGCCAGGCGCGTCGGATCGTCGGGAGCGAGCACCCACTTGCCCTGCCGGGTGATGCCGATCGGCACCACGTCGTACATGTCACGGTCGATCGCCTGAAGCACGCTGCCCGCAGTGATGCAGGACACTGCGTGCTCGGAGCTACGACCGCCAAAAACGACTGCCACTCGGGGCTTTTGCTGCGCGTTCATCGCGGTCGACCCTACAGTGCGGCCGGTCCGCCACCTGGGATTGCACTAGACACGGAGACGATCTCTTAAGAACATTTCCAGTTATGCCGCGACGCCTCGCCATCCCGTTCCTTGCCGTTCTCCTCGTCGCGGGAGCGGGTGCTTGGTGGTTCAGCCGCGACGAGGCGCCGGCCGCCAGCAGCAGCCCGGCAGCGCTCGGGCTTGTGCCGCTGCCCGCCAGCGTGACTAGCGGCGACGAGCCGTACGTGATCGACGCGGACACCGTGATCAGGCACACGGACACCCCCGAGGCGTCAAGCGTGGCCAGCTATCTCGCGGAGCTGCTCCGCCCCGCGACCGGATACCCACTGCCGGTCGAACCAGGAGTGACCGAGTCCGACGGCATCCGGTTGGAGGTGACGGAGAGCGGGCCGCCGGAGTCGTACGAGCTCAGCGTCGACTCGACAGGCGTCAGCCTTTCCGCAGCCACGGTCGAGGGTCTGTTTCGCGGTGTGCAGACGCTCCGCCAGCTGTTGCCCCCGGCCATCGAGGCCGACACGGCATCGCAGGGGCCGTGGACGGTGCCCGCCGTGCACATCGAGGATGAGCCGCGGTTCGCGCACCGGGGCATGATGCTGGACGTCGCACGGCACTTCTTCACGGTCGACGAGGTGAAACAACTCATCGATCAAGTCGCGCTCTACAAGGTCAACCACCTGCACCTCCACCTGTCCGACGACCAGGGCTGGCGGATCGCGATCGACGGCTGGCCCCGGCTCACCGAGGTGGGTGGCGCGACCGAGGTCGGCGGCACAGCAGGGGGCTTCTACACGCAGGACGACTACCGCGAGCTCGTCGCGTACGCGCAGTCGAGGTTCATCACCGTCGTCCCCGAGATCGATCTGCCGGGCCACACCAACGCCGCACTCGCGGCCTATGGCGAGCTCAGCTGCGACGGGCAGGCCACTCAGCCCTACACCGGCATCCAGGTCGGTTTCAGTGCAGTCTGCACGGACAAGGAGGAGACGTACGACTTCATCGACGACGTCCTCGGCCAGCTCGCCGCGCTGACTCCCGGGCCGTACCTGCACATCGGCGGCGACGAGGTCGAGACGCTGTCCGCCGAGCAGTACGCGTCGTTCATTGCACGAGCCCAGGAGGCGGTCGGTCGGCACGGCAAGACCGTCATGGCCTGGCACCAGATCGGCGAGGCCGAGCCCGCACCTGGTGCGGTGCTGCAGTACTGGGGCGTGCAGAGCGCCGACCTCTTCACGGTCAAGGCGGCGGTCGAGGCGGGCGCCAGAGTCGTGATGACACCGGCCGACCACGCCTACCTCGACATGAAGTACAACGCCACCACGACTCTTGGCCTCAGTCTGGGCGGGCACGATCGACGTCGCGAAGGCCTACGAGTGGGATCCGGCCACCCATCTCGGGAACCTCGAGCCAGGAGCCGTCCTGGGTGTGGAGGCGGCGCTTTGGACGGAGACCCTCGACGAGTCCGACGACCTTGAGCAGATGGCGTTCCCGCGGCTCCCGGCGCATTGCCGAGGTGGGCTGGAGCGCTGCAGGATCAACGCGACTACGACGACTTTGCCGGGCGGCTCGCGACGCACGGGCCACGCTGGTCCGCGATGGGCATCGACTTCACACCCGTAAGCGATGTGCCGTGGCCGGCCAGAGTGAGTCGGGCTGACAGGATCGCGGCATGTCGCACGAGCTGACTCCCGCAACCCGCCTCGTCGTCCGCCGGTCGCCCTGACAGTGCGCCCGGTGCGCCGGTCAATGTCCCGGTGACGCTGAGCTCGACGTTCCACGCCGGTGGCGCCTACGGGTACGCCAGAGACGAGAACCCGGTGTGGAGCGCGTACGAGGAGGTGCTGGGCGGCCTCGAAGGCGGGCAGGCTGTCGCGTACGCCTCCGGCATGGCGGCCGTCACGGCGATGCTCTCCACGGTGCCAGTCGGTGGCGTGGTCGTCGCACCGGACGGCGCCTACAGCGGCACGCTCGGCCAGCTGCAGCGGCTGCACCACTCGGGGCGAGTCGTCGTACGCGAGGTCGACATCACCGACACCGAGTCCGTCGCAGCTGCCGCGGAGGGTGCCGCGTTGGTGTGGGTGGAGTCGCCGACCAACCCACTCCTCGGTGTCGCCGATCTGCCCGCGGTGATCGCCGCCGGTCATGCCGCCGGTGCCCTGGTCGCCGTCGACAACACGTTTGCGACACCGCTCGGCCAGCAGCCACTGCGCCTCGGCGCCGACGTCGCGGTGCACAGCGCGACCAAGTATCTGTCCGGGCACTCCGATGTGCTGCTGGGCGTCGCGGTGACGTCCGATGCAGAGCTGGCCGCCCGGCTCCGCGACGGTCGCGAGCTCGACGGCTCGATCCCCGGCCCCATGGAGACCTGGCTGGCGCTCCGCGGTCTCCGCACCCTGCACCTGCGGGTCGAACGCTCCGCCGCCAACGCACTCGAGCTCGCCCGCCGCCTGACCCAACACCCCGCGGTCGCGCGGGTGCGCTACCCCGGCCTACCCGACGACCCAGGCCACGCACGTGCCGCCGGCCAGATGCAAGGCTTCGGCTCGATCGTCTCCATCGAGTTGAGGGGTGGCGCCGCAGCAGCAGATGCCGCCACCAGCGCGTCCCGTCTCTGGATCAACGCCACGAGCCTCGGCGGCGTCGAGTCGTCCTGGGAGCGCCGCCGGCGCTGGCCGTCCGAACCCAAGACGGTGCCCGAGTCACTGATCCGCCTGAGCGTCGGCGTCGAGGACGTCGAAGACCTCTGGATCTGACCTCGACCGGGCTCTCAGCGTGGCGCACGCCGGCTAGCTCAGTGCCCGTGTCGCTCCGGCTTCGCTGACCGCGAGACAAGCTGGCCCAGCGCATCGCCCGGAGTGATCTCACCGCGTACGACGCGGACGACTATCTCCACGATCGGCATCTCCACACCGTGCTGCTGCGCCAAAGCCAGGATCGGCTCGCAGGACTTCACGCCTTCAGCAACCTGGCGCGTCCCGGCCAGCACCTCCGCGACGGACATCCCTCGCCCGAGCTGCTCGCCGAACGTCCGGTTTCGGGCGAGCGGCGAGCTGCAGCTGGCGACGAGGTCGCCAAGTCCTGCCAGCCCGGAGAAGGTCAGTGGATCGGCGCCCATGACAACTCCGAGACGAGTCGTCTCGGCCAGGCCGCGGGTCATGACCGACGCCTTGGCGTTGTCGCCGAAGCGGAGCCCGTCGGCCATGCCGACGGCGAGGGCGATGACGTTCTTGGTGGCGCCGCCGAGCTCGACGCCAACGACGTCGGTGTTGGTGTAGGGCCGGAAGTACGGGGTGTGGCAGGCCTTCTGCAGCAGCTGTGCCACCGACTCGTCGACGCAGGCGACGACACAGGCGGCGGGCTGGCGCTCGGCGATCTCCCGGGAGAGGTTGGGTCCCGACACCACAGCGACCCGCTCGGGCGGTGCACCTGTCACCTCGCGGATCACCTCGCTCATGCGCTCGCGGCTGCCGAGCTCGACGCCCTTCATGAGGCTGACGAGCACGGCCGACGGCGGCACGTGCGGTGCCCATGCCGACAGGTTGGCGCGCAATGTCTGGGCGGGTACCGCAAGCACAACGAAGTCGGCACCGTCGAGTGCTGCACGGGGATCGTTGGTGGCGACCACGCCGGCTGGGATCTCGATTTTCGGCAGGTAGTCGGGGTTTTCTCGCGTCGAGGTGATCAGCTCCACGAGCTCCGGTCGCCGCCCCCACAGCATCACGTCGGTGCCGGCGTCGGCGAGCACGATGGAGAACGTCGTGCCCCAGGACCCGGCGCCGAACACCGCTGCGCGCATCAGGACTGCCCTGCCGCCGCGTCGCCGGAGTCGGCCTGGGTGGGCTTGCGATCGGGGCGCCCCGTGCGGGCAACTCCGGCACGGGCCGGGTCGAATCGCACCGCCGGCGCCTTCTCACCGCGCAGGATCTCGAGCTGACCGGTGATGCGATCCATGATGCGATCCGTTGCCGCGCGCAGCAGCTCGCTGGTGACCGGCTTGTCGCGCAGGTCATCGAGGTCGACCGGCGGTCCGGCGAGCATGCGGATGGTCGGGCGCGGAACCAGGTGCGGCAACTTGGCATAAGGCGGGAGCAGATCCTGTGCACCCCACTGCGCGATCGGGATCACCGGCGCGCCGGTGGCCAGCGCGATACGAGCCGCGCCGGTCTTGCCGACCATTGGCCACAGATCCGGGTCCCGGGTGATCGTCCCCTCCGGGTAGACGCCGACGCACTCCCCCGCCTTGACCGCGGCGACGGCGGCCGAGAACGCGTGCGCCGCACCGGACGACTCCCGCTCCACCGGGATCTGGCCGCAGCCGGCGACGATGCGCCCCAGCACTGGCACCGTGAACAGGCTCTTCTTCGCCAGGTAGCGCGGCACGATGCCGTTGTCCCACAGGAAGTGCCCGAACAAGACCGGGTCGACGTACGAGATGTGGTTGACGACCGCGACGAACCCGCCCTCGGACGGCAGGTGCTCGACGCCCCGCCAGTCGCGCTTGGTGATCACCATGAGTGGCGGGCGCAGGATCGCCACGACGGTCTTGTAGTACCCGCTGACTGGCACCCGTTTCGGTTGCGGCACCTGGACTCCCGTCACCCGGGCCCGCCGTCGCCGGCCGGGCTCCCGTCTTGCTGTATCGCCGGAGTCTAGGCTGCCGGACGTGCAGGCAACCGTACGCACCTACGATCCGGTTACGCAGTCGGGCACCGTGCTGCTCGACGACGACGGGGCGGAGATCCCGTTCGACTCCTCCGCCTTCGCTGTAGGTGGCCTGCGGCACGTGCGGCTCGGTCAGCGTGTGCGGCTGCGCACCGAAGGGTCCGGCGAGGCCTTGCGGATCACTGGGCTCACCCTCGTGACGCTGCCGCTGCCCGACTAGGCGGCACGGCGACGCCCAGGGGCACACCTGCCACACACGCTGGTGTGGACGCAGTGCGCCCCTGAGCGGAGACGTGCTTTCGGTCGTGCCGAACGCTCAGGCCTTCTTCGCCGTCTTCTTGGCGGTGGTCTTCTTGGCCGTCTTCTTCGCCGGCGCCTTCTTGGCCGGCGCCTTCTTGGCCGTGGCCTTCTTGGCCGTGGCCTTCTTGGCCGTCGTCTTCCTGGCCGTGGTCTTCTTGGCCGGCGCCGCCTTCTTGGCGGTGCGCTTGGTCGTGGCCTTCTTGGCGGCGCTGCTCGCGGCACCAGCCGCGGACTTGGCGGTCGACGCTGCGACGCGAGGCAGCTTCTTGGCGCCGCTCACGACCGCCTTGAGGTCGGCACCCGGGCGGAACTTTGCCACGAAGGTCCGCTTGAGCTTCACAGCCTCGCCGGTCTGCGGGTTGCGCGCGGTGCGGGCCGCCCGCTCGACCTTCTCGAAGACACCGAAGCCGGTGATGGCGACCTTCTCGCCTGTTGCGACAGACCGCGTGATGACGTCGAGTACTTGCTCGAGCGCCCTCTGGGCCTCTCGCTTGTTGCCGTCGAATCTGTTCGACAGCTCTTCCACTAACTGGGCCTTGTTCACAGCTTCCCCTCCGGAACGCGTAGGCCGGCGCTCGATCCTTTCGCACGCTATGCACTTCCGCACGTCATGACAACGACCTTGGGCTGTGTTTCGCAGAAGTCGTACGGATTTCTTGCGCTGCGGCAGCCGAAAACCGTTGCTGGGGCGGGGTTTGGCATGCCCTGCAGGGGGAAGCTAGTGCTCAGGTGGCCGTGCGGACCGGCAGGGTCGCTGGCTTGAACGAGGGTCGCGACGACTCGAATGCGGTGATCGCATCCTCGTGGCGCAGAGTCAGACCGATGTCGTCGAGGCCTTCCATGAGGCGCCAGCGGGTGTAGTCATCGATCTCGAACGGCGCGATCAGCTCGCCTGCACGGACTTCCCGGGCAGTCAGATCGACCGTAACCGGGGTGCTCGGATCCGCCTCGATGATCTGCCAGAGCAGCTCGATGACGTCCTGTGACACCTCGGCGGTGAGCAGACCGGCCTTTCCGGAGTTGCCGCGGAAGATATCGGCGAACCGTGAGCTGAGGACGACCTTGAACCCATAGTCCTGCAGCGCCCACACCGCGTGCTCCCGCGACGACCCGGTGCCGAAATCCGGTCCGGCCACGAGCACCGAGACGCCTTGGTACTCCGGCCGATTCAGGACGAACGTCGGGTCGTGACGCCAGGCCGCGAAACAGCCGTCCGCGAACCCCGTACGCGTCACGCGTTTGAGGTATTCCGCCGGCACGATCTGGTCGGTGTCGACGTTGCTGCGGCGCAGCGGTGCGGCCGTGCCCGTGTGGCTGACGAACTGCTGCATGGGGGTCAGGCCTCCGTCGTGACGAGCTCGGGCAGATCGGTGGGAGCCGCCAGATGTCCGGTCACAGCAGTTGCTGCGGCAACAAGCGGAGACACGAGGTGCGTGCGACCACCCTTGCCCTGCCGACCCTCGAAGTTGCGGTTGGACGTGGACGCGCTGCGCTCGCCGGGGCTGAGCTGGTCGGGGTTCATGCCCAGACACATTGAACAGCCGGCAGCCCGCCACTCGGCACCTGCGTCGAGGAAGATCTTGTCGAGACCCTCGGACTCGGCTTGCAGCCGCACGCGCGCGGATCCCGGCACCACCAACATGCGTACGGAGTCCGCGACGTGACGGCCGTGCAGCACCGCAGCGGCCGCGCGCAGGTCCTCGATGCGACCGTTGGTGCAGGACCCGAGGAAGACGGTGTCGACCGCGATCTCACGCATCGGAGTCCCAGCAGTCAGCGCCATGTATTCGAGCGCGCGCTCGGCGGTGTGCCGCGCGACTGGGTCGGCCAGCTCGGCCGGATCAGGGACGTTGGCGCCGAGCGGGACGCCTTGGCCAGGGTTGGTGCCCCATGTCACGTAGGGCGTCAGCGTTTCGGCGTCGAGGACGACTTCGGCATCGAAGTCGGCGTCATCGTCGGAAACCAGCGTGCGCCAGTAGGCCACGGCCGCGTCCCAGTCGTCGCCCTGCGGCGCGTGCGGGCGGCCTTGGAGGTAGTCGAACGTCGTGTCGTCGGGCGCGACCATGCCTGCCCGTGCACCTGCCTCGATCGACATGTTGCAGATCGTCATCCGGGCTTCCATGGACAGCGCGCGGATCGCCTCGCCGCGGTATTCCAGCACGTAGCCTTGGCCACCGCCCGTACCAATCTTGGCGATGACCGCCAGGATGATGTCCTTGGCGGTGACGCCCTCCTTGAGCCCACCGTTGACCGTGATCGCCATGGTCTTGAACGGCCTGAGCGGCAGCGTCTGTGTCGCGAGCACGTGCTCGACCTCGGACGTGCCGATGCCGAAGGCCAGGGCGCCGAACGCCCCGTGTGTCGACGTGTGCGAGTCGCCGCAGACGATCGTGAGGCCGGGCTGGGTCAGGCCCAGCTGTGGGCCGACGACGTGCACGATGCCCTGGTCGACGTCACCCAGCGAATGCAGCCGGATGCCGAACTCGGTCGCGTTGCGGCGCAGCGTCTCGATCTGCGTGCGCGAGACAGGGTCGGCGATCGGCTTGTCGATGTCGAGCGTCGGGGTGTTGTGGTCTTCGGTCGCGATGGTCAGATCGGGGCGACGGACCCCACGGCCGGCGAGCCGAAGTCCGTCGAACGCCTGCGGGCTGGTCACCTCGTGCACGAGGTGCAGGTCGATGTAGAGGAGGTCGGGCTCACCCTCGGCGCGGCGCACGATGTGCGCGTCCCAGACCTTCTCGGCGAGCGTCCTGCCCTGGCCTGCCATTCGTCGTCGCTTCCTTCCGACACCGTCTCAGAAGTGTCCGATGATCTGACTTGCGTCTCGCATCCCGAGACGGCAATATCAAGCCATGGACAACTCTAGCGGAGTCGGCGTCCTTGACAAGGCTGCCCTCGTCCTCTCTGCGCTCGAAGCCGGACCGGCCACCCTCGCCAACCTCGTCCAGTCCACCGGCCTGGCCCGTCCGACGGCCCACCGCCTCGCGGTGGCCCTCGAGCACCACCGGCTGGTGAGTCGCGACCTGCAGGGCCGGTTCGTGCTCGGACCGCGGCTCGGGGAGCTCGCCGCCGCCGCCGGCGAGGACCGCCTGCTGGCCGCCGCCGGCCCCGTGCTGTCCCGGCTGCGCGACCAGACCGGCGAGAGCGCGCAGCTGTTCCGCCGCCAAGGGGACCTGCGCATCTGCGTCGCCGCTGCGGAGCGACCGAGCGGGCTGCGCGACACGATCCCGGTCGGCAGCACGCTCACCATGCTCGCCGGCTCGGCTGCGCAGGTGCTGCTCGCCTGGGAGGAGCCGGAGCGCATGCACCGTGGTCTGCACGGCGCCCGCTTCAACGCGACCATGCTGTCTGCCGTACGGCGGCGCGGCTGGGCGCAGAGCGTGGGCGAACGCGAGCCTGGCGTCGCCTCGGTTTCAGCGCCCATCCGCTCGCAGAGTGGCAAGGTGATCGCCGCGGTCTCCGTGTCCGGACCGATCGAGCGGCTTACTCGGCAGCCCGGGCGCCTGCACGCCCACTCGATATTGTCGGCCGCCGACCGGCTCACGGAGTCGATGCGTCGGCTGGACGAGTCAGCCTGACCTACGGACGGCCGGGGGGTCCGGGGGGTTGCCCCCGGCAGACATAGCGAAGGGCCTGTCGGGAAGGAGGCGCAGCCTCCGACCAGACAGACCCTGACCCGTAGCCCCGACCGGATTCGAACCGGCGCTACCGCCTTGAGAGGGCGGCGTGCTAGGCCGCTACACAACGGGGCCGTGCGACGCAGTGTCGCGAACCGGAACTTTACCGCATGGCGTGCGGTAGCTCCCAATTCCGCTGGGGTACCAGGACTCGAACCTAGACTAACGGAGCCAGAATCCGTCGGGCTGCCAATTACCCCATACCCCAAGGGCTTCAGCCCTGCCGGGCTGTTGACCGGGTATGAGGATAGCCGCACCCCGGCAGTCCGACCAAACCGCATCCAGCCGCGGCACAGGTGACGCGAATCACCAGGGTCTCGGCGGTTCGGGCTTGGCGTATGACGTCACGGTGGCCGCCTTGCGCCGCCTGGCCAGGCGCAGGGCCAGCCAGGCGAACAGCACCATCGTCGCGATGTCGTACACGACGTATGACCATGGCGTGTCCGTGACCGTCAGAGCGTCGTCGACCTGGTCGAAGGCCGCCGCCACGAGGAAGACCACCGCGTTGTTGACGACGTGCATGGCGATCGACGCCTCGAGTCCGCCGGTGCGGATCACCAGAAACGCGGCGACCAGCCCGAACGCGGTCCGGTCGATGAACAGTGCCGGGCTCTGGCCCGCACCGTGCGCAAACCCGAAGGCTACGGACGTGACCGCCGCCGCGAACCATGGCGTACGCACCCACGCGCCCAGCGCCTGCATGACGTAGCCGCGGAACGCGTACTCCTCCCCCGCCGCCTGCAGCGGAGTCGTCAGCAGCACCACGACCGCGAAGCCCAACCAGGTCGACAGCGCCACGGAGTCGACCTCCGCAGCCCCCTCGTCCACGGGCAGGAGAAGTGACCCGGCGTACGACAGGACAAGGACGCCCAGCGCCAGCAGCCCCATCCGCCAGAGCAGCGACCAGCGCATCCGCGCCGCCACTGAGGCGAGCCACCCTGGGCGCAGCCGGTGACCGGCGAGGAGGGCGAGCATCGCGGCGGGGATGAGCATCGCGAGCATGAGGTTGGTCGTCAGAAGCGCCCAGGGCGTCACGTCGGTCCCGTAGCGGTCGAGCACCCGGTCGAACGGGTCGCCGGTGGCCGCCGACTCGATGAGGAGGCCGATGATCGTCGCCGCAATCGTCAGGGTCACAAAGGTGACCACCAGCACGGCCAGGCCCACCAGCGGCCGCCACCACCGGTAGTCACGGGTCCGCAGGATGCGGTGGTACGGCTGCGGTTCAGCGTGCGGCTCCGGGCGCGGTGCCTGCGCCGCTGGGGCGCCCCACGGTGCCCCTGGAACCGCTGGGGCGCCCCAGGGCTGCTCGGGACTGCCGCTCGGCACCGCGTACGGGTCGCTCACGCGGGGAGCGTAACCGCCGACTCCCCATGGACGCCTGCGCCGGCCGCACCTTGGATCGGCAGCTGCCGGGGCAGGGTGGTCACCGGCGCGGTGCGTTCCCGCACCACCAACCGGAAGCCGACCCCGCGCACCGACACCACCCGCAGCCCGTCGGCGACCGAGAGCCGCCGTCGCAGCCGCTTGATCGCGGAGACCACCTGAAGAAGGCAGGGTGCTGACCGAGGCGGATTCGACGTCGTAAGGGAGGCCATCACAAGGACTTCCCCCGCCCCGACAGGCTCACAGGCCTGGCGGTGCGGGGGAAGTCCTGCTGGACGTGGTCATTCCGGCGCAGGCCGTCAGGCGCCGATCTGCTCCAGCGCGCTGCGCAGCCTGGCGAGCGTGCGCTCCTCACCGAGCAGGTCGATCGACTCGAACAGCGGCGGCGACACGCGCCGACCGGTGACGGCGACCCGCACCGGGCCGAACGCGTTCTTGGGCTTGAGGCCGAGACCGTCGACGAGGGCGGTGCGCAGCGCGTGCTCGATGGCCGGCGCCTCCCAGGCGGTGATGGCGGAGAGGGCCTCGTGGGCAGCCTCGAGGATCGGCTTCGCCTCGACCGTGAGCACCTTGGCCGCATCCGCCGGGTCGATGCGGAAGTCCTCGTCGGAGACGAACAGGAACGTCAGCATCTCGACGCCCTCGGCGAGCACGGTCATGCGCTCCTGCACCAGCGGCGCCGCGGCATGCAGGATCTGCATGACCTCCGGCTCCGGGTCGGCCTCGACGAGCCCGGCCTCCTGCAGGTAAGGCAGCAGGCGCCGGGCCAGATCGTCGGGCGAGAGTGCCCGCATATGTACGCCGTTGATCGCCTCGCACTTCTTCAGGTCGAACCGCGCCGGGTTGAGGCTGACCCGTCCGATCTCGAACGCCTTCGCCATCTCGTCCAGCGTGAAGATCTCCCGGTCCTCGCCCATCGACCAGCCGAGCAGCGCGAGGTAGTTGAGCAGACCCTCGGGCAGAAAACCTCGGTCGCGGTAGAGCCCGAGCGACGCCTCCGGGTCGCGCTTCGAGAGCTTGCGGTTGCCCTCCCCCATGACGTACGGGAGATGGCCAAACTTGGGCAGCGGGCCAGTTGAGATGCCGAGATCGATCAGCGCCTCGTGCATGACCAGCTGCCGCGGCGTGCTCGACAACAGGTCCTCACCCCGCAGCACGTGCGTGATGCGCATGAGGGCATCGTCGACCGGGTTGACCAATGTGTAGAGCGGGTGCCCGTTGGCCCGCACGATCACGTAGTCGAAGACATCGGCTGCCTGGAAGGTGATGTCCCCGCGCACGAGGTCGTGGAAGGTCAGAGCCGTGTCGGGCATGCGCATGCGCAGCACGGGCTTGCGGCCCTCGGCCTCGTACGCCGCGATCTGCTCGGCGGTCAGCGTGCGGCAGCGACCGTCGTAGCCACTCGGCTTGCCCGCGGCCCGCGCCGCCTCGCGCCGCTCGTCGAGCTCGGCCTGCGTGCAGTAGCAGTAATAGGCCTTGCCCGCCGCGCGCAGCTTGTCGGCGACCTCGGCGTAGATGTCGTAGCGCTGCGACTGCCGATAGGGGCCGTACGGTCCGCCAACCTCCGGGCCCTCGTCCCAGTGCAGACCGAGCCAGTGCAGGGAGTCGAGCATGGCGCGGTAAGACTCCTCGGAGTCGCGTGCGATGTCGGTGTCCTCGATGCGGAAGACGAACGTGCCGCCGTAATGGCGGGCGAATGCCCAGTTGAACAACGCCGTACGGATCACGCCGACGTGCGGGTTGCCAGTGGGCGACGGGCAGAATCGCACACGGACGTCAGCGGGAGCCAGGTCGCCCAGCACCGGGTCGGGGCTCTTGGCCACGGGAGGACACCTCGTTGTCGGGGTCGGGCAGCGATCGCCACCCATTCTTGCCTACCGCCCCCGCCCCGCGACCTGTCAGGTTGCTCGGCCGGGTTGTCAGCGGGCGGCGACGACCCGATTGCTCAGGGTGCCGATGCCCTCGATGGTGACGGCGACCTCGTCACCCGGCTCCATGGGGCCGACGCCAGCCGGCGTGCCGGTCAGGATGACGTCGCCAGGCAGGAGGGTGAACGCCTGGGTGATGTAGCTGACCAGCGTCGGGATGTCGAAGATCATCTGCTTGGTACGCCCGGACTGACGGAGCTCGTCGTTGAGAGTGCAGGTGACCGCGAGGTCGGACGCGTCGATGTCGGTCTCGATCCACGGCCCGAGCGGGCAGAACGTGTCAAACCCCTTGGCCCGCGCCCACTGGCCGTCGGTGCGTTGCAGGTCGCGCGCAGTCACGTCGTTGGCGCAGGTGTAGCCGAAGATCACGTCATTGGCGCGCTCCGCGGGGACGTCCTTGCAGAGCCGGCTGATCACGACCGCCAGCTCAGCCTCGTGCTGCACGTCCTTGGACAGCGTCGGATAGACGATGCCGTCGTCCGGGCCGACCACCGAGGTGTTGGGCTTGAGGAAGAGCAGCGGCTCCTTGGGCACCTCGTTGCCGAGCTCGACGGCGTGCTCTGCGTAGTTGCGCCCGACACACACGACCTTGCTCCGCGGAATCACGGGGGCCAGCAGGCGTACGTCCTTGAGCGCCACCCGCTCACCCGTGAACTGCACCGGGCGGTAGAGCGGGTCGCCCTCGATCGCGGCGACCACCTCCTGGCCGGCCGCGCCCTCGACAACGCCGAAGCCCGGCTCTTCCCCCGTCGTAAACCTCGCGATCCGCACGTCGTCGACTCTACCCACGGCCCGGATCAGCGAGAGCGGGCGCTTACTCTCGAATGCGTGACCACGCTCGATGCTGGGGCCGCTCTCGTCCTGTCCGAGGACGAGTGGCGCGAGCGCATTCGGGCGCACGAGACCCGTGTGGACGGCTGGATCCGGCCGCACCTCGCCCGCCGAGCGGAAGGCCGCAAGCATCCGGTCGAGGACTTCCTCTGGACCTACTACTCCTACCGACCGGCCCAGCTGCGCCGGTGGCATCCGGGACCGGGCGTCGTCCTAACCGGGGACGCACCGCATCGCGGTTGGCGCGGCTACGCGACGACCTCGGCGGGCACCGAGCTCGACCTGGCGGGGTCGACGCGCGCCGAATCGACACCGTGCGCTTCGTCCGCCGCCTGCTCGCGGCGACCGCGGGACGGCCGGCGCAAACCGGATGCTTCGGCATGCACGAGTGGGCGATGGTCTACCGCCAGCCGGCCGAGCAGCTGCGACACAGCGCGTACGCGCTTCGTCTCGGCCCCGACGGAACCGACGCGGTCGTCGAGTCTCATCAGGTTCGCTGCTCGCACTACGACGCCTACAGGTTCTTCACCCCCGACGCCGCGCCGCGCAACGCGCTGCGCCCCACCCTCGACCAGCGGGTGGATCTCGAGCAGCCCGGGTGCCTGCACGCCAACATGGACCTCTACAAGTGGGTCGAGCAAGCTCTCGCCGCTCGTGCCGACCGAGCTTGTCGCCGACTGCTTCGAGCTGGCGCGTGAGATCCGTGAGCTCGACATGCGCGCCAGCCCCTACGACCTCAGCGCGCTCGGCGTGCAGCCCGTGCGCATCGAGACCCCTGAGGGAAAGCAGGAGTACGTCGCCGCACAGCGCGCCTTCGCAACGCGTGCGGCCGCACTGCGCGAGCAGTTGATCAAGTCTTGCGACGTGCTTGTCGGCGACGCGGGATAGCCGCAAGCACGACGTCGACACCAGGCAGGTCGCCAAGCCCGGCCGATGCATCCGTTGTCACCAGGACGCGCGCCGTCGCGATAGCAGTGGCAGCGACCAGCAGGTCGTATGCCCCCCGGGTGCGGCCAGTGCGGCGCGCGTCAGCGAGCAACCGGGCGTGTGCTCGGGCCACATCCATCGTGTAGTCCTCGACCGGCACGACGGCGAGCAGGTCATCGACAAAGGTCTGGCGCGCCACCCGATGAGCGTCGTCCGCAAGCTCCACACCCACGAGCAGCTCAGCCACGGTCACAGCGGCCAGCGCCGGATCATCGTCGTCGGTGACGACATCGTCGAGAGAAACCAAACCCCGCTCGGCGGCCACGAGGACCCCCGTGTCGATGATCAGGCGTCGGGCCACGTGTCACGCATCTTGTCGGCGGTC
This sequence comes from uncultured Actinomycetota bacterium, assembly GCA_963757805.1. Taxonomy (GTDB): domain Bacteria; phylum Actinomycetota; class Actinomycetes; order Jiangellales; family Jiangellaceae; genus CAVWSM01. The sequence goes on from CAVWSM010000006.1 coordinate 802,196, forward strand.
ACCTCGCGTGCCGACAGCACATCATCGGCCCAGTCGTCACCAAGATCACGTGGACGGCTGTGGAAGAGGGCTTTGAGCTCGCGACCAGATCCTCGCGGCGCTGGGCCGATCACGGCGATGCGGCGACCGCCCCTGGTGACCACGATCGTCTGACCCCGCTCAGCCTCGTCGAGCACGGTGGCGAAGGCGCGCGACGCCTCGGTGGCAGTCATCAACTTCATACAATCAGATTATCAGATCGCTCCGACGCTGCGTACCCATCTGCAGCATGCCTTGGTAGGGCCTTCGGCTCTGCGCGAGCTGCTCATCGACGCTTGCGATTGAGGCGTACTTGGCGCGCTCGCACCCACTCAGCTCAGGGCAAGAGCGAACTTCAACGCCTTGTTGACCTCGACGATCGCGCGAGGCGACAGGGCACCGAGTGGTTCGCGGATCTCGTCCTTGTAGACCTCGACGATGTCGTCGCACAACACGCGGCCCACCAGAGGCTCCCCATTCTCCAGAACCACAATGCTGCGAATCGGGGGTTTCACGGACGTGGTCACGCGGACGGCGAGCACGCTGTCGAGCACCCGGTTTCGCTCGTTGTTGGAGACGACGAGGTAGGGCTTGCGCTCGGTCATGTTGTCTAGAAGCACCCAGTAGAGGGTGTTGCGCTTTGGTTCAACCACGCCGCGCCCTGCGGCTGGAAGTGACAGCTCGGCGCTCAGCACGCTCCTCAGCAGTCTCGGCAGCGGCGTAAGCGGCGTACTGCGCCTCGGCAACGGCGCTCGCCTGCTGGGTCAGCTCCTCGTAGTCCTCCACACTCATGAGCACGGCTACGGGTTTTCCGCGATCCGTCAGCTGCAGCCGCCGCGTCCGGACACTATTGATCGTCTCAGCCCAACGCGTGCGGGCTTTCGTCAAGGGCAACTGCTCCACGTGGGTAGACACGTGCCAAGTGTACGTTTCGTACACTTCGCAGTCTAGGACCGCTTAGCTGCCCATGACTTAGACGGTGAGGACGGCGATGCCGACGAGGATGGACGCGACGGCGCGACGCCGTAGCACGCGAGCGCTACGGCCCGGCTTTTGATCCGCAGGCCGTCGTAGAGCGTGTAGCGGAACCGGTGCGCGAAGTGGAACAGCAACAGCACGCAGAGTCCAAACACCACGAGCCTCGTCAGCGGATGCTGCGCCACCGACTGCACATGGTCGAACGACGGCGGATCGATCCAGCCGAGCGGGAACGCCAGCCCGAAAAGGAACAGGATCGACGGTACGAACAACGCCGCCGCAACGCCGCCGCCGCTGAACAACAGCCAGAGGAACGGCTCCGGCGAAGGCGGCAGCCGGTTTAGGAGCGACGAGGGCAGTGCCGGCCGTCTCACGTCGCCTCCACCACCAGCCAGTAGACGAACCCAGAGACGGCGGCCAATGCAACGTACTGCGAGGCCAGGATCAGCCAGCCTGGCACCCGCCAGCTGCCGACTCGGGCCACCACGGCTTTCGGCGTCAGGTCGAACCACGTCACGACGTGCAGCAGCACGAACGCGAAAGCGATCACATTGATGACAATGACGACCGGATTTTCTGCCCAGTCGAGGAAGTCGTTGTACGCGGCGGGCCCCCGCCCGATCGCGCGCACGAGAAGCAGCAGGAAGATCACGAACCAGAGCACCGCGACACTCGACAGCTCGCGGAGGATGAACAGCAGGTACGACGGCTTGCTCAGCCACCACAACAGCGACAGCTTCGGCGCGTACCGCGCGTAATAGCGCTCCGAGTCGACGTAGTCGCTCGACCCAGGACTCCCGGCGTGCCCAACCGGACGTGTCACCGCGCGCCCCGCGGCAGCAGCATGGACTTGAGAGACGACGTTGCGGCCGTGAGCTTGTAACGCTGGATCGCGCCCGCCGGGTCGACGTGCTTGGGGCACGCGCGAGTGCACTCGCCGACGAACGTGCACCCCCACACGCCCTCATCGACATTGAGCACATCGAGCCGCTTCGACGCACCCTCATCACGCGAGTCGAGGTTGTAGCGCTGCGCCAGAGCGATCGCTGCCGGGCCGACGAACTCCGGATCGAGCCCGTACACCGGGCACGCCGAGTAGCAGATCATGCAGTTGATGCACATGCTGAACTGCTTGTAGGCGTCGAGCTCCTCCGGAGTCTGCAGATACTCCCCCTCATCCACGGGCTTCTCGTCATCACGGATCAGCCAAGGCTTGACCTCCACGAGCTTCGTCATGAAGTCGGTGATCTCCACAACGAGATCGCGTACGACCGGGAAGTTGGCCAACGGTTCCACCCGCACCGGGCCAGGCGCGTAGTCGACGAGGAACGACGAGCAGGTCAGGCGCGGCTCGCCGTTGACCGTCATGCCGCAGCTGCCGCAGATGCCCATGCGGCACGACCACCGGTAGGCGAGCGACCCGTCCAGTTGGTCCTTGACGTGGTTCAGCCCGTCCAGCACCGCCCAGTCGTCCCGGAACGGGACGTCGTACTCCTGCAGCCGCGGCGCCGCGTCGTGCTCCGGGTCGAAGCGGGTGACCTGCAGCGTGATGGTTTCTGGCATGCGTCTGGCACCTTATTCTCCCGTACACCCGCTCCCCCGGGGGGAGACGGGTGATGGTGACGGGTTGGTACGTGACGTCGTAAGCCCCTTCGCGGTCGCGGGTGATGAGCGAGTGGGCCAGGTACTGCTCGTCGTCGCGCGCTGGGAAGTCAGTGCGCTGGTGGGCACCGCGGGACTCTTCCCGACTCAGACCGGACTCGATGATGCACTGCGCCACGTCGAGCATGTTGGACAGCTCGAGTGCGGCCACCAGTTCAGTGTTGAAGGTCCGGCTGCGGTCGTCGAGGCGCACCGAGCCCAGCCGCGCCACGATGTCGGCCAATGCCTCGACGCCCTTCTCGAGCGACTCACCGGTGCGGAAGATGCCCGCCGCCTCCTCCATCGACTCCTGCATCTGCGTGCGCAGGTCGGCGATGCGCTCGGTGCCATCGGTCGTACGGACGAGCGCCGCGAGCCGCCGCTCCTCATCGTGTGCCTGTGCCAGGATGTCCGGCGACACGGGGGGCGCGGTCGACACGTACTCCGCGGCGGCGCGGCCGGCCCGCGCACCGAACACCAAGCACTCGGGCAGCGAGTTGGAGCCCAGCCGGTTGGCGCCGTTGATGCTCACGCAGGCGGTCTCACCCGCTGCGTACAGACCCGCCAGCGGCGTCGCGCCATCGATGTCGGTGGAGACCCCGCCCATCATGTAGTGCACCACCGGACGCACCGGGATGAGCTCACGCACCGGATCGATGTTCTGGTAGTCCAGGCACAGCTCGCGCACGAACGGCAGCTTGGTGTTGATCACCTTGGCGCCGAGATGGCGCAGGTCGAGGTGCACGACGTCGCCGTACGGTGTCTCGATCGTGCGGCCCTTCTCCTGCTCGTGGACGAACGCCTGCGACAGCCGATCACGCGGTCCGAGCTCCATGCTGCGCAGCACCGGCGTGGGCGAGGGCGTGCCGAGGTCGTAGTCCTGCAGGTAGCGGTAGCCGTCCTTGTTGACGAGGTGACCCCCCTCGGCCCGCGCCGCCTCGGTGATCAGGATCCCGGTGAAGGGCAGCCCGGTGGGGTGGTACTGCACGAACTCCATGTCCTTGAGCGGCGCGCCGGCCCGCAGGGCAAGCGCCATCCCGTCACCGGTCTTGATGGCGGCGTTGGTGGTGAAGGGGAAGACGCGCCCGCAGCCACCGGTGGCGAGGATGACCGCCTTGGCGGCGATCGTCTCGACGCGGCCGGACATGAGCTCGATCGCCACGACACCCTGCACCCGGCCGTCGTCGACGAGCAACCGGGTCACGAACCATTCGTCGTACCGGGTGATGCTGCCGAACTGCAACGACGTCTGGAACAGCGTGTGCAGCATGTGGAACCCGGTCTTGTCGGCTGCGAACCAGGTGCGCTGCTTGGTCATCCCTCCGAAGGGCCGTACGGCGATGTGCCCGTCGGGCTCCCTGCTCCAAGGGCAGCCCCAGTGCTCGAGCTGCAGCAGCTCGCGCGGGGCCTCGTCGATGAACGCCTCCACGGCGTCCTGGTCGCAGAGCCAGTCTCCGCCGGCGACGGTGTCGTGGAAGTGCTCCTCGAAGCTGTCGTCCGCGGCGATGACACCCGCCGCGCCGCCCTCGGCGGACACCGTGTGACTGCGCATGGGGTACACCTTCGAGACCACCGCCACATCCAGGCGAGGGTCTACCTCGGCGATGGCGATCGCCGCCCGCAGGCCCGCTGCGCCACCGCCGACCATGACGATGTCGTGACCGCTCGTCATCACCAGCCCGCAGACAGGTCGTCAGCCCGACAGTGATCCTGCCACGTCTGGTGTACCCGGCAACTTGGCCGGTTATGCCTGCTTAGGCCAGGTGCTCGCCGTCGTGTCCGTCGTCGAGCACCCGACGGTCATGGCGTACGACGCGATGCTCGACGCTCCCGTCGTGGTACTCCTCGCGATTGCTGCGGCAGCCGCAGCCGAAGCGCCGCTCCTCCGAGACCAAGCCTTGCTGGTCTTCGTCGGTGAGGACTTCGACGCTGCCTACCTTGCCGCAGGGCGCTTGCCGGTCCGTGAGTCGCGAGATCGTGGCCGTCATCTGCCCACATCCCTTCGCGCGGTGATGCTGCCCAAGGCCCGAGGACACCAGAGTGCCCTCTGCGGCGGCACAGGGGAAGCCGAAATCTCGGCTGCCGCGCCATCCATCGGGGGGTCTCGCACGTACTACGGACGGCGCATCGGCAGTGCCGACCCAAGGAGGGGTCATGGTCGGACGGCGAGCACGACGCGTACTTCTTCTCTCGGCCGGTCTGGTGCTGGCAATGACGGTGGTGGTGCCGGCGGGGGCCCAGCCCCCGACAGACCTCACCGACGACGGCCAAGGCCATCGCTGGCGGCAGCTGTCCGACACCGTCGGTCTGAGCTGGGACAGCGTCGCGCAGGTCTGCCCTAGCGACGGGGTGTCGCGGTGCTCGGGAACAGTCGGCGGCAAAGATCTCACCGGCTGGATCTGGGCCACGCCGGAGCAGGTCGTGGACGTGCTGGGTCTGTACGAGCCAGCCATCCTCACCGCCGACCCGCCGTCGGTGTCCGGCCCTGATCAGTTCGGGACGGCGAACGATTTCTTGACGGACATGCGCCCGACATTCTCGGTGACGGGCTACAACTTCCACACCAGCTGGGCTGCTGGGTGGACCGCGTACAAAGACGCGGGCGGCGTGCCGATCCGGGGCGTCGCGAGCTTCGGCTGGTATCCGATCGCCGGCGGCTTCCACGTGGTGGCCACTCCCCCGAGCCAAGCCCTGGGAACGGGCGCCTGGTTGTGGCGTCCCGCAGGTGAGGACATCACGCCGCCAACCATCACCCCGACAGTCTCCGGCACACTCGGGAGCAACGGCTGGTACGTCTCCGACGCCACGGTGACTTGGACGGTGAGCGACGCCGAGTCGGAGGTCACGGCCACATCCAATTGCGGCCCCACCACGATCGCCACCGACACACCCGGCACCACAGTCACGTGCGAGGCGACATCCAGTGGTGGCACGGCCAGCGCGTCGACGGTCGTAACGCGCGACGTCACGCCACCTACCGTGACGTGCCCGTCCCCGACTCCGGTGTTCCAGATCTACCAGCTCGGCGCGCTGGTCCAGGCGACGGTGACCGATGCGACGTCCGGGCGGTCCAGCCCCCCGGCCGCCAACGGCCTGGGCAACACGAACACGCCCGGCAGTTTCGCGGTGTCGGTCACCGGAGCCGACCGCGCGGGACACCGTACGACCGTCCCATGCCCGTACGAGGTCGTCATCCCGCCGTGCAACGGACTTGCCCCGACGATCCTCGGCAATGGGCAGAACAACGCCATCACCGGCACCAGCGGCCGGGACATCATCGTCGCGCTCGCAGGCGCCGACACGATCAACGGTCTGGGCGGCGACGACGTCATTTGCGGCGGCGACGGTCCGGACACCGTCTACGGCGGTGACGGCAAGGACTGGATCGACGGGGGTGCAAGCCCTGACGACCTCAATGGGGGCAACGGCGACGACTTCATCGACGGTGGGCTGCATAACGACAGCATCCGAGGCGACGGTGGTCGCGACACCTGCGTGAGTGGGGAGCAGCGGATGAGCAGCTGCGAGGCCTAGCACGCTCTCGACGCGACGGCACCCTGCGTGAAACCCACCAACGCAGGGTGCCGTTGCTGCGGTGGCGGGCCGTCAGCGCGGCGGCTCCTCGCCCTGCCGCAGCAGCCCGTACGTGACGCCGTCGACGAGCGCCTCCCACGACGCCTCGATGATGTTGGGTCCGATGCCAACGGTCTCCCACGACGTCTTTCCATCGCTCATCTCGACCAGCACGCGGGTGATCGCGTCGGTGCCGTGCGCGGCGTCCAGGATGCGTACGCGGTAGTCGATGAGCTCGAGCTTGTCGATCTCCGGGTAGAGCGTGCCGAGCGCTACGCGCAGCGCGTGGTCGAGCGCGTTGACAGGACCGTTGCCCTCCCCCGTTGCAACGACTCGTTCACCACCTGCGCGCAGCTTGACCGTCGCCTCGGACGGCACCTCGGGCCGTGACTCGGTGATCGCCCGCCACGACTCGACCTCGAAGAACGCCGGCCGGACTCCGTCGACCTCTTCGCGCAGCAACAGCTCGAAGGACGCGTCCGCCGCCTCGAAGGTGTAGCCCTCCGACTCCAGCGCCTTGACCCGCGCCGCGACGCGGGCCACCTTCTCCGGGTCCCCGGTCAGGTCATAGCCCAGCTGGCGGCCCTTGAGCTCGATCGACGCCCGCCCGGCCATCTCCGAGACGAGCATCCGCATGTCGTTGCCGACCGACGCGGGGTCGACGTGCTGGTAGAGGTCGGGGTCGACCTTGATGGCGCTGGCGTGCAGTCCTGCCTTATGTGCGAACGCGCTCGCCCCGACATAGGGCTGCCGCGAGTAGGGCACCACGTTGGTGATCTCGGAGACCGCGTGCGCGATGCGGGTGGCCTCCTGCAACGCGCCATCAGGCAGCAGGGACAGGCCGCGCTTGATCTCGAGGTTGGCAACGACTGTGACGAGGTCGGCGTTGCCCGTACGTTCGCCGTAGCCGTTGAGCGTGCCCTGGACATGGGTCGCGCCCGCGTCGACGGCCGCCACGCTGTTGGCGACACCGCAGCCGGCGTCGTTGTGGGCGTGCATGCCGACGCGGACATCGGTCGACTCGATGACGTCGCGCACCGTGCGGGTCACGTCGTCGGGAAGCATGCCTCCATTGGTGTCGCACAGGGTCAACACGTCGGCGCCGGCCTCGGCGGCGACCCCGAGCACCTCCAGCGCATAGGCGCGGTCTAGCCGGTAGCCGTCGAAGAAGTGCTCCGCGTCGAGAAAGACGCGCCGGCCCTCGGCCCGCAGGAACGCCACCGTGTCGCGGACCATCGCGAGGTTCTCGTCGAGGGTGGTGCGCAGCGCCAGCCGTACGTGTCCCACGTGGCTCTTGGCAACGAGCGTCACGACCGGAGCGCGCGAGTCGAGCAGCGCCCGCACCTGCGCGTCGTCCTCGACGTGGACCCCGGCCTTGCGCGTGGCGCCGAACGCGGCGAGCGTCGCGCGCTGTAACGTCAGCTCCTCGACCGCGCGACGGAAGAACTCGGTGTCCTTGGGCACGGCGCCCGGCCACCCGCCCTCGATGAACCCGACGCCCAGCTCGTCGAGGTGACGCGCGATGGCGAGCTTGTCCTCGACGGAGAGCGTCAGGCCCTCCTGTTGAGCGCCGTCGCGCAACGTCGTGTCGTAGACGTGAAACTGGTCGCTGCTTGCCATGCCTGCCACCTGTGCAGTCCGATTCCTGCCCCGAAAAACAGTCGTGCCCAAACAAAAAAGCCTCTCGCAGGTGCGAGAGGTTGCGCGCTCGGTGGTGTTGCTCCCGGCGCGCCTACGTAATGATCATGCAGTACGTGGTCATCAACTGGCAGTCTGGCACACCTGACCGTGATGCGTCACCGTTGGGGTAGCTCACGAGCGAGGGGGGAACGATCATGCTGATCAAGGAGCACCGCACCGAGGATCTCTGCCGCATGCCGCCATCACCGCGGGTCAGGTCTCGAATGATGCGTGACCTGGCCAGGCTACGCGAGGCCGCCGGCGACTTCGTCGGGCCGCGGCTACGCGTCGTGGAGCGGCAACCACCAGGCTTCAACGACGGCACGATCCTGCCGCCAACGGAGTTCCCCGCCGGCACCGCAGAGAGCACTGTGCGCACGGCGGCGCTGCGGCGGGCACCCCTGCGTGGCACTGTGCGCGTGCTCGTGGTGCTTGTCGACTTCCCGGACAAGCAGATGAAGCGGACTACCGCTGCCCGGATGCAGCAGCTGTTCTTCTCGACGGGCGAGATGGAGCACGGCAGCGTCCGGGAGTACTTCACCGACGTCAGCCGCCGCAAGATCAGGATCGACGGCGAGGTCGTGGGCCCATACACCATGCCTCGACCACTGAGTGAGTACGTCGGTAGCGAGAACGGCACCCAGCGTGCGCAGCCCAACGCCCGCACGCTCGCCGACGACGCACTGACCGCAGCAATTGAAGACGTGGGCGCCGACATCAACTGGGACCCATACGACAACGACGACAACGGGTACGTCGACGCGTTCATCGTCGTGCATGCAGGTCGAGGCGCCGAGCAGACAGGTAGCCCGGGCGACATCTGGTCGCACAAGTGGGTGCTCCCGCAGGCTCGTGCGGTCGATGGGACCAACGTCTACGGCTACCTCACGATCCCGGAGGATGCGCGGCTCGGTGTGTGCGCGCACGAGCTCGGGCACCTGCTGTTTGGCTGGCCGGATCTGTACGACACCGACTACTCGTCCGAAGGCGTCGGGGAATGGTGCCTCATGGCGGCCGGCTCGTGGGGGCTCGGCGGTCTCCGCCCGGTGCACCCGTCAGCGTGGTGCAAGGTGACCCAGGCGTGGGTGCCAGTGTCGGCGCCGAGCCGCAACGGGGCGGTGACCATGCGCGACATCAAGGGGACGGGGCGGATCTACCGGCTCTGGCGCGAGGGCACGGAGCTGCCCGAGCATTTCCTGGTGGAGAACCGCGGCCAGTCGGGTTATGACGCGTCGCTGCCATCCGGCGGGTTGCTCATCTGGCACATCGACGATGACGTCGACGCCAACACCGACGAGCGGCACTACAAGGTGGCGCTGATGCAGGCCGATGGTCGCCGCGACCTCGAGCGCGACGCGAACGACGGGGATGCGGGCGATCCATGGCCCGGCAATACCCAGGCTGTGCTTTTCGACGAGACCAGCACGCCGGCGTCGACCTCGTACGCTGGCCAGCACACCTGCGTCGCCGTCAGCGAGATCCCGGCGCCGGGCGACGCCATGAAGGTGCGTGTGCAGGTGCGGTGCCCGGCCGGCACACACGACTGAGGGCAGCGGATGGTCCGACCGATCCCCAACCGTTCCGAGGTGCTGTTGCACCCGGTATCGGCGGCTGAGCCCGGCCCTGCCGATGGGTGGTCGCAGGTGCGCGTCGAGGTTCTGGCGGTGCGGCCGGTGGAAGGCTGGCGCGACCTGCTGTCCGAATGGGAGGGGCGAACCTTGACCGCGGTCGTGCCGGAGGCCGCCATGCGCGGGCTCGAGGACACAAGGCCCTGGCACGTCGAGGCATCGCTCGCCGGTCCGGCCACCATGCGTGTCTTGCCCCCTCGCGATGCCGGCGACGGAGAGCCGCGAGAGTCAAGGCCGAGACAGGAGTGACCGGGCATACGCGACCGCCTGCGCGTCCGACAGCGCACGGCCTCGCGCCCGCGCCGCTTCCGCGGCGTCAGCCCCGACCGCCTGCTCGGCTCGCTGCACAGCCTGCGCGAGCCGAGTAGCTTGGTCGCCGTACAGCGGCGGTGCCGTTGCCGACGCGGCGCCGGCGGCGTACAGCACCAGGAGCTCCTCATGGCGGTCGAGCCGCCCGAGCAGCTCCATGAACGACTGCAGGGTCCCCCACTCCATGCGCCAGACGCCGTCACGTTGCCAGGCGCCGAGGACGTCACCGAAGGCAGCCAATGCGTTGGCCGGGTCACGGGCGCGGGCCGCTTGCGCGGCGACCGCGGACATGGCGACACGCTCGACGAGCCGTCGTCCACTGGTACGAGCCAGTGCGATCGCCCGCCGGAGGCCCGGTAGCCCGGCGTCGGGTTCGTCGGAGTGCATGACGATCGCACGGCCGACCTCCGCCCAGGCCTGCGCAGTCGGGATCGGCGACCGCTCGGCGAACGCGACCAGGGCCGCCGTCCGCCGCCGCGCCTCTTCGACGTCTCCCATGTAGAAGCGCATGGCGGCGGCGTCGCCCATGGCTTCCATCGTGCGGAGCCCCGGCGGGTCCAGCTCGCGCAGCCGCTCCAGGTAGCGGTCGACTGCGTCGACATCACCCGACCGGGCGGCGAACCAGATGAAAGCCTCGAGCGCGGCCGGTCCCAGCGGCTGCCCACGATGCTCCATCACGCGCAGCCGCTTCACCAGGGCCTCCACGTCATCGCGGTCGCCGGAGATGCCGCGCCACGCGGCCAGCGCGCCGAGCGCCTCGCTCGCAAGCGGATGCCCGCTGTCGCCGAAGCGGTCGACCGTCTCCTGCACCCAGCCGTACACCTCAGACCGCAGGCACCACGAAGCGAGCAGGTGGAGTGCCGACACCAGCGCGAGCGCCACGTCGGCGTCGCCCTCGTCGAGGGACCACCGCATCGCCGCGCGCAGGTTGTCCAGCTCGCGCTCGAACCGTTCGATCACGACTGGTTCATCCGCGGTGAACTGTCCGGCGTCGAGCGCACGGGCGAGCGCCACCGCCCACTGAGCGTGGGCGCGACGGGTCACCGCTGCCTCTTCGGGTGTGAGCGCCTGCAAGCCGAACTCGCGCATCGTCTCGAGCAGCCGGTAGCGAGTCAGCGGACCCGTGTCGAGGCGCTCGAGCATGGAGCGTTCCGCCAGTCCCGCCAGCAGGCGTGGGATGTCACGCTCGGCCAACCCATCATCGCTGCAGACACTGCGCGCCGCGTCGACCTCGAACCCGCCGTGAAACACCGACACCCGCCGGAACAGCGCCTGTGCCGCCGGCTCCAAGAGGTCGTACGACCACCTGACGACATCCAGCAGGTTGCGCTCCCGACCGCCGAGCAGCCGCGGCTCGCCGAGCAGTGCGAGCCGGTCGCCGAGCTGCCGTCGCAGATCGGCCATGGTCATGACCCGGGTCAGCGGAGCGGCAAGCTCGATGGCGAGCGGCAAACCGTCCAGTGCCGTGCATATGGAACGCACAAGCTCACGGTCGTTTGCGTCCGCCCCGACCTGGACGCCCGCCTCCGCGGCGCGTTCGACGAACAGCATTTCCGCATCGTCGACGGCCAGCGGTGCAAGCGTGATGACCGTCTCCCCTGCGATGCCGAGGGGTTGCCGGCTGGTCGCCAGCACGCGCAGCCCCGGACACCGGCCGAGCAGGATGTGCGCGATGCGCCGTACGGGCTGCAGAAGGTGCTCGCAGTTGTCGAGGATGAGGACGACCGACTCGGCCCCCACGCGGCCGGCCAGTGTCTGCACGGGGTCGTCGCCCGGCTCCGGCTCGGTCCTGAAGGCTGCCGCCATCGCGTGACCGACCGAGTCGCCGGCGTCCACCGACGACAGGTCGCAGAACACCGCCGGTGGGGACCGGTCGGCGACCGTGTCCACCGCCAGCGTTGTCTTCCCGACGCCGCCGACGCCCACCACTGTCACGAGTCGCGATGACGAGAGCGCGGACCGCACCCGTTCGCGGTCTGCATCTCGTCCGATCAGCCGGGAGACGCTCGCTGGCACGGGCGTCCCGCGGCGATCAGCTGTTGCCGCCGACTGCGGGATCTCGCGCGCCAGAATCCGGCGCTGCAGGTCCTGCAGCTGTGGTGAGGGATCCAGTCCGAGCTCGTTGGCGAGATGCGCGCAGGCTCGCGTGTAAGCCCCGAGCGCCTCCGCGGACCGGCCCGCCCGGGCGTAGCCCTCCACAAGCAGGGCCCACAGCTCCTCACGCAGCGGCTCTTGGCCGACCAGTGCTTCGAGTTGAGCCACAGGCGGTTCGTTGCCGGTACGCAGCTCCAGCCGCAGGCGCGCGGTCAGCGCCTCTTGACGCGCACGGACCAGCTGCTCGCGCAGCGCGACTGCCTCTGGGGTGTCCGAGGTCTCCGCCGGCTCCGCGCCACGCCACAGCGCGAGGGCCCGGTGGTAGCCCTCCAGCGCTGCCCCCTCGTCACCCGAGCGCTCGCTGTCCCGCGCCGCCGCGACCTCATCGGCGAACCGTGCCGCGTCAACTGCTCCACGCGGCAGTGTGAGCACGTACGCGGACTCGCGGCGCGCCACCGCACCGTTGCCTCCGATGACCTGCCGGATGCGGGAGACGTACGTCTGCAGGCTCTTGTCCGCCGTCCTCGGCGGATCGTCGGCCCACAGGAGGCTCGACAACCGGTCAACCGAGACCGGCTCGCCGACTTGCACTGCGAGCAGCGTGAGGACGGCGCGTTCCTGTCGACCGGGCAGCGTCCGCGGCTCACCGCCGACCTGGATCTCGAGCGGACCGAGCACGCGGATCTCGACCGGGGTGGTGTCAGTCGCCCCGGTCGCCGAGCGGGCCGCTACCGAACCGCGACCGGACCGCGGGTCCACGCGCGCAGTCTAACGACGCAATGAAGCCCAAGCAGAAAGGCTCAATGATGCGACGCTCTGCCAGGACAGTCGAGGCGCGCGCCGGGGGAAGCCCTCCGGAGGATGGCGGCTGGCTGCTGCGCATGCTCGCCCGGATGCTGACATCCGGGCCTTATCTACCGATCACCGGCGTGGTACCGCCTATGTGGGCGATGCGCGCGCGGTCCACGAGGGGGCAGCAATGACCACATGGGACATCGAGAGCTTGTTCGCCGACAAGGGCACATCCGCGTGGTTCCCGCTGGTCGAGCCGACGCAGCGCTGGATCAGGGTGCGACTGGGTGATCAGCTGATCGCCGACAGCCGACGGGCCATGCTGCACGTCGACTATGGCCCGGGGGTCCTTCCGACCTACTACCTCCCGCTCGAGGACGTCGACACGAGTGCGCTCGTCGACCAGCACGACGGGCCGGACGGCACAACCCGCTGGTCGGTCCGTGCCGAGAATCGGGTTGCTGACGACGCCGCGTACGGATATCTGACGACTGGTTCGCCGACAATGCCGGAGCTTGCCGGCCACGTCTCCTTCTCCTGGGATCGGCTGCGCTGGTTCGAGGAGGAGCAGCGGGTGTTCCTCCACGCCCGCGACCCGTACAAGCGCGTGGACGTGCTGCCGAGCTCACGACACGTGATCGTCGAGGTCGCGGGACAGGTTGTCGCCGAGTCGCGGCGCCCGACGCTGCTCTTCGAGACATGGCTGCCTCCTCGCTTCTACCTTCCGCGCGAGGACGTACGCATGGACCTCCTGCAGCCGAGCCGCACCGTGACCGCGTGCCCGTACAAGGGCGTCGCCTCGTACTGGTCAGTGCGCGCAGGCGACACCGACATGCCGGATCTGGTGTGGAGCTATTGCGACCCGATCCGCGAGGTGCCGGACATCCGCAACCTGTTCTGCTTCTTCAACGAGCACGTCGACCTGGTCGTCGATGGTGAGCGGCTGCCGCGGCCGATCACGCCGTGGAGCTGATGGGCCGGTCGCGGGAATGACCACGTTAAGCAGGGTTCGCCCCGCATGACTAGGCATGCAGCCCTGGTGGTGCGGGGGGAAGCCTGTTGATGGCCCCGGCGCGTACGTCAGAGGACGCGGTGCAGGTAGCCGTGGGTGTCCTCGACCCGGCCGTACTGGATGTCGAGCAGAGTGTCTCGGATCGCGGTCGTCACCGGGCCCACCTCGTCGCCTGAGCCAACCTCGCCGTCACGCCAGACCAGGCGGCCGACCGGCGTGACGACGGCGGCGGTGCCGCAGGCGAACACCTCGGTGATGCGTCCGCTGCGCACACCCTCGCGCCACTCGTCGATGTCGAAGCGGCGCTCCTCGACCTTGTGGCCGTAGTCGCCGGCGATCTGCAGGATCGACGAGCGGGTTACGCCCTCGAGGATGGTGCCGAGCTCCGGCGTGACGATCAACCCGTCGTCGAAGACGAAGAACAGGTTCATGCCGCCGAGCTCCTCGACCCAGCGGCCCTCGATCGCATCGAGGAAGCAGACCTGGTCGCAGCCGTGCTCGAGCGCCTCCCGCTGTGGGAGCAGGCTCGCGGCGTAATTGCCACCGGTCTTGGCCGCGCCCATGCCGCCGCGGGCCGCTCGGGTGTAGTTGTCCGAGAGCCAGATGGAGACCGGCTTGACGCCGGAGGCGAAGTAGGCGCCGGCCGGCGAGGCGATCACGCAGTAGGTGACCTGCTGCGCCGGGCGCACCCCGAGGAACACCTCGGAGGCGAACATGAACGGCCGAAGGTAGAGGCTCGCCTCGCCACCGCTCGGCACCCATTCCTGGTCGACCTGCACCAGGGCGTCGATGGAGGCGACGAAGTCGTCTACCGGCAGCTGCGGCAGGGCAAGCCGTTGGGCAGACCGCGCGAATCGCTCACCGTTGGCCCACGGACGGAAGGTCCAGATCGATCCGTCGGCGTGCCGGTAGGCCTTCATGCCCTCGAAGATCTCCTGCGCGTAGTGAAGCACCGCGCTCGCCGGGTCGACCTGGAAGGGTCCGTACGGTCGCACGGCCGCGTCGTGCCAACCCCTGTCGAAGGTCCACATGGCGGTGACCATGTGATCGGTGAAGTACTTGCCGAACCCGGGGGCGGCGAGGATCTCGGCCCGACGATCAGCGGATACGACCTGCTGGGACCTCTGGATCGCGAACTCCAGGCGGGTCGTGGCAGGTGTCGTCGCGCTCATGTCGCAGGCTCCCGGGGGCAGGTAGTTGGGCGTCCTACGAAAACGCTAGCAGCGCACCGGCCCGGGAGGTTTACCTGCTCAGAGTCGCGCTGGCCGAGCCTCCGAAGTTGCTGCGTACGGTGATGAACTCCGGGTTGGTTACCCAGCCACGCTTGATCGAGTAGCGCCCGCCGCCATTGTTGTTCAAGGTCAACAACTCGGCTCCCGACCGCGAGAAGACTTTCAGGATCGCGTTGGGATTGGTGCTGGTCGCCTGGATCTCGAGCAGACCCCGGTCCCACTTGGCCTTCGTGATGCGCACCGTGTCGGTCTGTGCGGGTGCCCCGGGCGTGACGGTGACCGTGGTCGTCTTCGTGATGGCAAACCAGGAAGCGGTGATAGTCACCGTGGTGTTCTGGCCGACCGCCGTCGTCGTCACCGGGAAGTCTCCGGTGGACGCGCCACCGCTGACCACTACGTCGGTCGGGACCTGGAGCACGGCAGGGTTACTGCTTGACAGCTGGACGTTGGCGCCGTTGGTGGCTCCACTGAACGTCACCCGTCCCGTCGCCGCACTGCCTCCTGTCAGGGATGACGGAGTAACCGCGACCGCCGCAAGCTGCGGTCCGGCCGGTGTCGCGGCGTTGACCGACAGGTTGGCGGTGCGAGGCACATTGCCCACGGCGGCCATGATCTGGACGATCGTCTCCGGCGCTGCCGCATTTGTAGCGATCGTGAACGTGCCCTGGACCTCCTGCCCCGGTTGACCGCCCGGCACGACGATGCTGGCCGGCACCGACGCGACGTCCGGATCGCTGCTGAACAGCAGGACAGTCGTCGGGGTCGTGTCGGAAATGATGAACACCGTGCCGGTCGCGGATGCGCCGTCGCGGACCATCGAGGGCGCGACGGACAGGTGCGAGATGGAGCCCGCGGCGGAGGCGGGCGCCGGGGTGATGAGCAGCCATCCGAACAATGCGAGCACAGCGATGACGAGAACGCGTCGCATGATCACTCCCGTGAAGGTCGGGCCGATCCACACACTCGGCAGCACGTAATACGCGGGAGAGCGCGCGCGGGATTGACCTCACTCCTCGCCGACGAGACTGAAGGCGCGGAGTCGCCGCCCCGCGTACCACGTCGCCCCGACCGTGACGACCGTGAGCAGCACCACCGCAACGGGCAGTCGCACGTCCGCCTCGATCGCGCCGGGCTCGGCTACCGCCTCGGCCACGGAGAGCCCCCACTGCTGCACGCTCAACGTGCGGGCGCCGGAGACGAACCCCCCGATGAGGCCCTCCCACAGCAGGACGTAGGCGAGCCCGATCACCACCGCGTGCCGGCTCACGACGCCGAGGAGGACGAACAGCGCGGCGTAGGCGACAGCTGCGAGCGCCGCGCCTACTCCGAACGCGACCGCGATGCCGCGGTCGAAACCAACCATGACGAGGCCGGCGACAAGGATGGCCAGCGTGCCAGTCGCCGCCGCCGCAACAGCAGCCACGGCGAACTTGGATCGGACGATCCGGCTCCGCGGTATGGGCTTGGCGAGCAGGTAGGTGATCGAGCCGTCATCGATCTCGGGCGCGATGACGCCCGTGCCGGCGATCAGTGCGACCAGCGGCAGCAGCGTGGCCAGGGCAAAGTTGGCCAGTACGCCGACCGCCGCGTCGTGGTCCACACCGAGAAAGCCTCGTACGGCGAAGGCCAGCGCCAGCAGCAGCGCCGGCAGGACGAGGAGCCACCAGCCGCGGCGACGGCCGGCAAGACCCGCCAGGGTGAGCCGCACAACGGTCGAGTCGACGACGCCCCCACGAGTGGGCGCAGCAGAGATGGGCTGTGTCGCGGTCATGCTTCCACCAAGTAAGAGAAGACGCTCTCGAGGGACTCGTCGGCCGGCGAGACCTGCAGCAGCCGGACATCGGCATCGCGTGCCACTTGCGGGAGGAGCTCGGTGAATCGCCCGAAGTCGACGGCCTGCACGTGCAAGGCGGGCTCCCGGGTGTCGAGCTCGACCGAGGCAGTAGAGCCATCGGCGATGAGGGCCGCCGCGAGTGCCCGGTCGTCGCTGGAGCGGACGAGGTAGCGGTGCGGACGGTCCGTCATCAGGCGGCGAATCTTGCGGTAGTCACCGGACGCCGCGTGCCGGCCCGCCACGATGACCTCGATGTGGGTGGCGAGCTGCTCGACCTCTTCGAGGATGTGCGAGCTGAACAGGACGCTGCGGCCGTCGGACCCGAACCTGCGCAGCAGGTCCATGAGGTGCATCCGCTGCCGTGGATCCATGCCGTTGAACGGCTCGTCGAGCAGGAGTACGGCGGGGTCGTGGACGAGCGCGGAGGCCATCTTGACGCGCTGGCGCATGCCCTTGGAGTAGGTGTTGAGCCGGCGGTCCTGCGAATCGATCATCTCGACCGTACGCAGTGCGCGCTCAGCAGCGGCATCCGGATCGGCCAGCCCGTGCAACTCAGCGTTGGCGACCACGAACTGCCGGCCGGTGAGGAAGTCGTACATCGCCTCCCGCTCGGGCACGAGCCCGATCTGGCGGTAGATCCGCTCGTTCTGCCAGACGGGTGTGTCGTCGAGCGTCACGGTCCCGGCCGACGGCTCAAGGAACCCGCTCATCATGTTGATCAGCGTCGTCTTGCCGGCACCGTTGGGCCCGAGCAGCCCGGTGATCCCAGGGCCGATCGACATGCTGATGTCGTTGACTGCGACGACGTTGCCGAACCAACGGGAGACGCGGTCGATCTCGAGGGTCGCCATCGCTCAAACCTTCCGGTAGCGCAGGACGAGCAGCCAGTAGGACAGCGCCACCGAGCCGAGCAGCACGGCGGTGAACACCAGGCCGCCCACGGTGCCCGGTGGCCCGGCGATGCCCGCGACATCGTTGCCGGTCAGCCAGCTCTGCACCCCGTCGGCGAGGGTGACGGGCGACAGCAGCCCGAACCACTGAGCGGCGGTGTGGCCTGCCGCTTCACCCGAGTCCTCGGCGATGCCTTGCAATGTGCTCGCGAACCCATAGCTCAGCATCAGCACGGAGATGATGGCGGCAATGCCGATCCCGCGGCGTGGGGTGACGGACGCGATCACGAGACTCAGGCCAGCGAAGAGCACGGCGAACAGCAAGGCGCCGACCAGCCCTCCGAGCAGGCCGAGTGTCTGGTCGGTGAAGTCAAGCTTGGCGAGCAGTGCCCCCGCGTAGAGCACGAGCAGCGGCGCCGCGAGCAGGATGAAGACCGCCCCCGTCATGGCGAGGAACTTGGCCCGTACGTAGTCGCCGCGGGTGATCGGGCGGGCGAGGTAGAGCGGCAGCACACCGAACCGCAGGTCCTTGGAGACCAGCTGGGGCGCCGTCGCCGATACGAAGATCGACACGGCGGCAATGAGGAAGACGACGTAATTGGTGTAGTCCAGCGGCAGCTCGTCGGCCTGCGTCGCCATGACCACGATCACGACGACGAGCGCCGGGATCACCATGACCCCGAGCAGCAGCATCGGCATCACCTTGGTCTTCGCGGACCGGCCGAGGCCGTAGGCGCCGCGCAGGCTGTCGACGAGAAGGCTGCGCGCGGCGTACGTGCGGCCGAGCCGCTCCCCTTCGTACGACCGGTAGCCGATGTCGTGGATGACGTCGCTGTGCTGCGCGACGGGCGGTCCAGCGGTCACGACGACTCCTCGTCTCGGAAGATCTCGGCGATGTGGTGGCGGCCCTGCTCCATGCGTACGAGACCGAGCCCGAGGTCGGCAACGGTGTCGCGGATGCGGTCGACGGTCTGGTCGAACGCCCCGGGGGTGACGTCGACGAGCAGCAACCGGCCGTCGGCGCGTGCCTGGAGGTGTCGGGCTGCCAGCGCCTGCACGACGTCCACCGATCGGCCGTCGCGGGGCTCGCCGACCTCGACGACGAGCGACTGCGTGGCGTGCATGAAGTCGGTCGTGGCTGAGGAGCGCAGCAACCTGCCTGCGTCGATGACGACGACGTGGTCGCTGATGCGCTCCAGCTCGCCGAGCATGTGGCTGGTCACGAGCACGGAGATGCCGAAGTCGGTGTGTACGCGGCGGATCAGGCCGAGCATGTCGTCGCGGCCGACCGGGTCGAGCCCGTTGGTGGGTTCGTCGAGGAACACGACCTCGGGGGCGTGGACCAGGGACTGGGCGAGCTTGACCCGCTGCTTCATGCCCGTCGAGTAGCCGCCCATAGGGCGGTAGCGCTCCTCGTAGAGACCGACGTGCCGCAGCGTGTCGGCCGTCCGCTCGCGCGCGGCAGTGTGTGGCAGGCCGGATACCCGCGCCATGTGGACGACGAACTCCGTCGCTGTCATGTCAGGTGGCAGGCAGTCGTGCTCGGGCATGTAGCCGACGCGCTCGCGTATTTGTGGTCCGTCGGTGGCAACGTCGCGGCCCAGGACGCGCGCGTGGCCGCCGTTGGCGTCGGTGAGCCCGAGCAAGATCTTGATCAGCGTGGACTTCCCCGCGCCGTTGGCGCCGACCAGCCCGGTGACGCCCTGGGGCACATCGATCGTCAGCTGGTCGAGCGCGGTCACGCGCGGATAGCTCTTGCTCAGACTCTCGGTCTCGATGACAGGCACGCACGCAGCGTATGGGCGGGGGTCACGCCCTGACGTCAGGAGGGTCGGCGAGTTTGCCCTGATTTGGCCCTCGCGGACCCTTAGGGGTTGGCGGCCGCAGCGCTGGATGCGAGTGCGTCGCCGATCTGCGCTGTCGTCCTCGGGATCACCCCGCGCGTCGCCAGATCGTCAGCGACCGCCTGCTCGATGCGCGCGGCCGCCTCGGCGAGCCCCAAATGCTCGAGCAGCAGTGCAACCGAAAGCACCGTGGCGGTGGGGTCGGCCTTCTGCTGGCCGGCGATGTCTGGTGCGCTGCCGTGGACGGGCTCGAACATGCTCGGTGCCGTGCGGTCCGGGTTGACGTTGCCGCTGGCCGCCAGCCCGATGCCGCCGGTGATCGCGGCGGCCAGGTCGGTCAGGATGTCGCCGAACAGGTTGTCGGTCACGATGACGTCAAACCGGCTGGGGTCTGTCACCAGGAAGATCGTGGCGGCGTCGACGTGCAGGTAGTCCACGTTGACATCGGGGAACTCGGTGCCGACCGCCTCGACGGTCCGCCGCCAGAGATGCCCGGCGTGGACGAGGACGTTGTGCTTGTGCACGAGCGTGAGCTTCTTGCGCGGCCGGGCGCTGGCGCGCCGGAATGCCTCGCGCACGACCCGTTCGACTCCGTACGCGGTGTTGACGCTGACCTCGTTGGCGACCTCGTGCGGCGTGCCGATCCGGATCGCGCCGCCGTTGCCGACGTACGGCCCCTCAGTTCCCTCCCGGACGACGACGAAGTCGACGTCGCCGGGGTTGGCGAGCGGTGAGCTGACGCCTGGGAAGAGCCGCGACGGGCGCAGGTTGACGTACTGGTCGAGCTCGAACCGCATGCGCAGCAGCAGCCCGCGCTCGAGCACGCCGGATGGCACCGTCGGGTCGCCGATCGCGCCGAGCAGGATCGCATCGTGCGCTCGCAACTCGTCGAGCACCGAGGTCGGCAGCGTCTCTCCGCTGTCGTGCCACCGGCCGGCGCCAAGGTCGTAGTGGGTTGCCTCGACCTTGGCGTCGTGCGCGGGCGCAACCGCCTCGAGGACCTTGAGGCCCTCCGCGACGACCTCGGGGCCGATGCCGTCGCCGGCGATGACTGCAAGGCGGACGTGTTGCGGCATGGTCGCCGAGCCTAGCTGCGCTGTCCGTATGTCGACACGGCCGTCTCACAATCCGACCCCGGCGATTGAAGGTCTGGCTCTCGTTGATCATGGCGTAGTCAACGACCGCGCGCACCCGGCGTGGTGCACTACGCCATGATCATCGGCGATGGCCTCGTCAGTGGCCGGTCTCACCGCCATTGTCGCGGCGGTCCATCGACTCCTGCACGGCGGTCATGGCGTTCTGTTGTTCCTGGGTCATGATCGCGATCTCGACTTCTTCGACTCGTACTGGTTGATCGCGGCGAGGAAGGCGCGGGCGGAGGCCTCGACGACGTCGGTCGACGAAGCACGTACGGCCACCCGGCGGCGCGGCACCTCGACGTCGAGCTCGACCTCGGCAAGCGCCTCGCTGCCCGGCCCGACCGAGTAGGCGCGGAAGGCCACGACACGCGCCTCTACACCGGTTGCTTCGGCGATCGCCTGGCACACCGCGTCGACCAAGCCGGTCCCGTCGCCTTCGGCCGTCACCGTCTCGTCCGGCCGGAACAGCTGGACGCTGGCGCGCGGTCCGGCGTTGGTGCCGCCCGCGTAGGTGATCTGCTCGAGCTGCCAGTCATTGGACGGCGTGGTCTGCATGTCGGTCACTGGGCGCTCCTCGTCCGCTGTGGAGGCCGGCAACGCCAGACACCGCGACGGGGAGCCGGCCGCTTAGCGGGCCCCGTCGCGGCGGCGAACTACGAGAGCCATCCGCGGCATGATGCGGCCAAACTACTCGGATGTCCGAGCAGTGGAAACCTCAGATCTCACCGGCCGAGACTGGCGCCGATGTGTTTGCTGTCTTCCGGCCGTCTCTACAGTGGACAGGACGATCGGCCGACGGCGGGTGAACTCTTGTGAGCACCACCGAGAACCGGCCTATTGGCGCGGAAGAAGCTCAGTTCATGAAGGTGGCCCGCGCCGGGGACTCCGGCGGGTTCGCCCTGCTCACCGAGCGGTTCCGGCACGAGCTGCACGTGCATTGCTACCGCATGCTTGCGTCGTACGACGACGCCCAGGACATGACGCAGGAGACGTTCCTGCGGGCGTGGGACCGGAGGGAGTCGTTCGAGGGGCGGGCATCGCTTCGCTCCTGGTTCTACCGCATCGCCACCAACGCCTGCCTGGACTTCCTGGACAAGCGCCGCGACCGCGTGCCTCTGCCAACGGAGAACCCGCAGGCCGGGACGGAAGTGCTCTACCTACAGCCCTACCCGGACAGCCTGTTGTCTCGTGAGGACCCGCATGAGACCGCCGTGGCGCGGGAGACCATCGAGCTCGCGTTCATCGTGGCCGTGCAGCACCTGCCACCGCGGCAGCGTGCCGTGCTGATCTTGCGCGACGTCCTGGGCTGGCCCGCCAAGAGCACCGCTGACGCACTCGAGTTGACCTTGGCCTCGGCCAACAGCGCCCTGCAACGGGCCCGGGTCACCATGCGCGAGCACCTCCCAGACGCCCGCCTCGACTGGCGAGCACGCACGCGCATCGAGCTGACCGTAGACGAGCGCGCCTTGGTCAATGCCTATATGGATGCGAACGATCGGGCAGACCTCGACGCGTTGGCGACATTGCTGCGCGAGGACCTGCGCTGGTCCATGCCGCCCCAGCCAGGGGTCTGGGTCGGGCGCGACAAGGCTGTCAAGAGTTGGGCCGACGGGGGCTTCGGCACCGTAGCGTTCGGCGACATCCGCAGCCTGCTGAGCTCCGCCAACGGCCAGCCTGCGGTGGCGATGTACAAGCGCCTACCTGGCGATACGGCGTACCGGTCCTTCGCGATAGACGTGCTGCGCCTCTTCGACGGGCTGATCGCCGAGATCACGTCCTTCGACGACACCATGTTTCCGGCCCTTGGCCTCCCCGCCACCCTCGACGACTGACGCCGTGGCGTTCCCGCGGGAACGCCGCCGCCGCAACATCCGAGCGACCGAGCGTCTCGCGCAGGGACCTTCGGACGCAACGAGAAGGACGGGCAGCCGCGGGCAGCGCCTTCTTAGACTGGTTCCGTGACCGAGCGCAAGCCACCCGGGATGACCTTCGAGTCGTGGGTCGAGCGGCAGATCCGCGAGGCACAGGAGCGCGGCGCGTTCGAGAACCTGCCAGGGGCCGGCAAGCCGCTCGCCGACGACGGCGACGGTTACGACGAGCTCTGGTGGATCAAGCGCAAGGTGCGCGAGGAGGGTCTGACCTTCACGCCGCCGGCGCTCGCCCTCCGCCGCGAGGTCGAGCGGCTGCACGAGTCGCTGCCAGCCATGACCTCCGAGCGGCAGCTCCGAGAACGGGCCGAGGCGCTCAACCAGCTCATCCTCGCCGAGTGGCGCCGACCGCAGGAGACAAGCGTCTACCCGCCACGCCGCGTCGATGTCGAAGCGCTCATCGAGGAGTGGCGGAGGACGCGCGGAGACTGAGCGCTCAGGGCCGCCACGGCCGCGGATCCGTTCGCAGCAACGAGTACAGCAACACATCGTGGTTGCGGCCGTCGTTGAAGAACGCCCCGCGGGCCGTCCCCTCCAGCGTGAAGCCGCACTTCTCCGCGATCCGCCGCGACGCGGCGTTGCCGGGAACGATGACCAGGTGGATGCGGTGTTCCTTCTTGGCTCCGAACAGGTAGTCGACGAGCAGCTGCACCGCCTCCGTCACGTAGCCGTGGCCGGCATGCCGGTCGTCGTAGAGCTGGTATGAGAGCTCGAACGCATCCCAGTACGACACCGGCCGAAAGAACTCGATGTGCCCGGCGATCTCGCCCTCGAGGGTCGTGATCAGCAGCATCCCCTCGGTCTTCTGCCAGAAGCCGTTCTCGGCGAACTCGCGGCGGAAGGCGGGCTCTGACATGACCCCGAGCGGGAAGTAAGAGCCGCGCGTACGGATGGCGGTGTGCGCCTCGTAGAGCTCGTCGAGGTCGGCTTCACGAGCTGGTCGCAGTCGGACCCGTTGTCCCTCCAACATCGCGCCATCGTCGCATGCGGCGGGGTGCGTCAAAGCAGGTTGGCGATCAGCCGCGCCGCGCGGGCCGCACCGTCTGTCTCGACCGGCCGGTATTCGACGGGGCGACCGATCTCTTGGGCGATCGCGGTGGCGATCTCGACGGGGCCGTCGGACTCGGAGTCCATGCGGCGACCAGCGCCGCACCTCACGCCGTCGCGCTCGACGTAGCCCGTGTCGTCTGGGTAGCGGGCCCGGGTCTGCTCCTGCGTCGCCTTCATCTGGACACCCATGTGTCGATCCAATCGAGGAGTTCCTGATGACCCGCGTCGATGCCGCCGAGCCGTTCCACGATGATGCCGAGGTTGAACGTCATGACGAGTGACACGAGCGCTCCAAGCGGAATGTCGAGTTGGAGCTCCCGGTGCGGTTCTGCAAAGGCTTCGGTGAGTACGGCGCGCCACTCACTGTTGACTTGGGCCAGGCGGGCTCCAAACTCGGGGTTGTTCCATGCCAGCGCCTGCAGCTCGAGCCAAATCTTCTCGTAGTTGAGGTCCTCGCTCACCAGATAGCTCATTGCCGTGCGCCACTTCGCCACGAACGGCACGTCCTCGGCATATAGCTCTCGCTGGCGGATGATGAGCCGGTCGGTGAATCGCTCCAGCGCCTTGAGGAGCAGGTTCTCGTTGGAGCCGAAGTAGTAGTGGACGAGTCCGTGATTGACGCCCGCCGTCTCGGCCAGCCGACGAGTAGTGATGCCCGCGTAGCCGACTTCGACGAGCAACTGCTCTGCCGCGTCCAGCAGAGCCGTTTCGGCTGCTGACCGAGCCGGTGTCTGCTGACGCAGCTCACTCATGGCGTGCAGTAGAGCGCGTTGGCGATCTTCCAGCCGTCGCGCGTACGCACGAGATGCAGGTACTCGTAGTACGGCGCCGAACGGACTCTCACGCTGGCGATCTCCTGGAAGACGTCGAGGACCGCGACGTCCAGCCGCCGGTCTGCTGCATCGGCAGCCCCCGCCCCTGCTGCCGTGAGCTCGAGCATCCGCTCCTTGGTCATGATGCCGAGGGACCCATCCGCGTGACCGGACGAGCGCTTCACCAGGTCCTGATGCAGCGCGGAGTTCATGCGGGCGACGTCTCCGTCGAACCATCCCTCGAAGTAGTCGAGCGCGACCTGGGTGATCTGCTCCACGTCCGTCGCCGTCGACATGTGGCCCCCCAGAGCGTTAGTCGAATGACTAAGTCAGTCGACCAGGTGTGGCTTACCCTGTCAAGGGTTGGTTCATACGCGGTACGTCCGAGCAACGGTGCGCCATGGAGCAGCGCTTCGGACGTTGCCGGCTTAGTCGGACAGGTCGACCGCTCGCGCGCTCTCCGCGCCGATCTCGCTGGCGATCTCGTCGAGCACCGCCGCCGGCACCGCCGAGTCGAGGGTCATGCCGACGAGGGCGTGGCCGCCCTGCGTGTCGCGGCTGACCTGCATCGAGGCGATGTTGACGTCGGCATCGCCCAGGATCCGACCGACGATGCCGACGATCCCAGGCCGATCGACGTAACGCAGGAACACCATGTGATCGGCGGGCGGCACCTCGATGTCGAAGCCGTCGACCTCGACGAGCTTCTCGACGTGCTTGGGGCCCGTGAGGGTGCCTGACACCGACACCGAACGGCCGTCATTGAGAGTGCCGCGCACCGTGATGAGGTTGCGGTAGTCAGGGCTGTCGGGACTCGTCACCAGCCGCACCTCGACACCACGATCGGCGGCGACCACCGGCGCGTTGACGTAGGACACCGGGTGCTCGACCACGTCGGTGAAGACACCCTTGAGAGCAGCAAGCTCAAGGATCTTGACGTCGTACGCGGAGATCTCGCCGCGGACCTCCACATCGAGCTGGCCGGCAACGCCGCCCGCCAGACCGGTGAAGATGCGGCCGAGCTTCTCGGCGAGCGGGATGCCCGGGCGTACGTCCTCGGCGATGGCGCCACCCTTGACGTTGACGGCGTCGGGCACGAGCTCGCCCGCCAGGGCCAGGCGCACCGAGCGCGCGACGGCGATGCCCGCCTTCTCCTGCGCCTCCTCCGTCGACGCGCCGAGGTGCGGCGTCACGACCACCGAGTCGAACTCGAACAGCGGCGAGTCGGTCATCGGCTCCTTGGCGAACACGTCGACGCCCGCGCCCGCGACACGGCCCTCCTTGAGTGCGTTGTAGAGCGCCTGCTCGTCGACGATGCCGCCGCGCGCCGCGTTGACGATGCGCACCGACGGCTTGACCTTGTGCAGCTCCTCGTCGCCGATCAGACCGATGGTCTCCGGCGTCTTGGGCAGGTGCACCGTGATGAAGTCACTCTCCTGGAGCAGGTCGTCGAGGGTCACCAGCCGTACGCCCATCTGCGCGGCGCGGGCAGCGGCGACGTACGGGTCGAAGGCGATCACCCGCATGCCGAAAGCGGACAGCCGCTGCGCCACGAGGACGCCGATGCGGCCGAGGCCGACGACACCCACCGTCTTCTCGTAGAGCTCGACGCCACCGAACTTGCTGCGCTTCCACTCGCCCTGCTTGAGCGCGGCGTTAGCCGGCGGGATGTTGCGCGCGGTGGCGATGAGCAGACCGACGGCCAGCTCGGCGGCGCTCACGATGTTGGACGTCGGCGCGTTGACGACCATGACACCCGCGAGAGTCGCCGCCTTCACGTCGACGTTGTCGAGGCCGACCCCAGCCCGGGCGATGACCTTGAGCCGCTTGGCGGCCGCCAGCGCCTCGGCATCGACCTTGGTGGCGCTGCGCACGAGGATGGCGTCCACATCCACGATCGCGGAGAGCAGCTGCTCACGGTCGGCGCCGTCGGTCTGACGGATCTCGAAGTCGGGTCCGAGTGCCTCGACCGTCGCGGGCGAGAGCTCTTCAGCAATGAGGACGACGGGCTTGCTCACAGGACTACCTCGCGGTGGGCTGGTGGGAGCGTCTCCCCGGTCGGGCGGCGGCTGGCCGCCTCCAGCACCGCGCTGTGCACCGGGTCCGAGTCGAGTGTAGCCGTCATGTTACGTCCGGCTGTCGCATCCGCGGCAGCCCAGGTCAGCGGGGCGCCCAGAGCTCGTGAAAGTGGTGTACGGGGCCTGCGCCCGACCCGATCTGCAGCTCCGCGCCGGCCTGCAACGCGCCCGTCAGGTAGTCCTTCGCCGCCACGACCGCGGGTCGGACCTCGTCACCGAGGGTCAGCC
Source organism: uncultured Actinomycetota bacterium (assembly GCA_963757805.1). Lineage (GTDB taxonomy): Bacteria > Actinomycetota > Actinomycetes > Jiangellales > Jiangellaceae > CAVWSM01. The sequence goes on from CAVWSM010000006.1 coordinate 828,956, forward strand.
GGGCAGCAATTGCCGACGACAGGGTGCAGCCGGTGCCGTGGGTGTTGGCCGTACGAACGCGCGGTGCGGGCAGGCGCAGCACACCGTCCTTGTCGACCAGCACATCCACCGACTCAGGCCCGTCGAGATGGCCACCCTTGACGAGCACCGCCTGCGCTCCAGTGGAACGCAGCGCCGCGCCGGCGGCGGCCATCGCCTCCTCGTCGGCCGGCGCCGGTCCGCCGGCAAGGGCGGCCGCCTCCGGCAGGTTGGGCGTCACGACCGTCGCGATCGGGAGGAGCAGGTCGCGGATCGCCTCGACCGTGCCTTCGTCGACGAGCCGGTCACCCGGAGGTCGCGACCATGACCGGGTCGACCACGAGGTTGAGGACCTGGTGGCGCCCGAGCACGTCGACCACCGCAGCGACGACGTCGGCCGACCAGAGCATGCCGGTCTTCACCGCGCGTACGTCGAGATCGTCGAGCACGGCCTCGAGCTGGTCGGCGACGAAGTCGGCGGGCACCCCGTGCACGCCACGCACGCCCTGGGTGTTCTGGGCGGTCAGCGCGGTGACCACCGCCCCGCCATAGACACCCAGTGCGCTGAACGTCTTGAGATCGGCCTGGATCCCGGCGCCGCCGGACGGGTCGCTGCCGGCGACGCTGAGTGCGGTCGGGGTCATCGGCGTGCTCCTTTCCGTCTGGCGAGCGCCTCGTCGACGGCGGTACGCAGCCGGCGCGCCGCCTGTTCGGGGTCGGAGTCGGCGAGGATCGCCGACACGACCGCGACACCGGCGGCCCCAGCGGTGACAGCCTCGGCGGCTCGGCCGGCGTCGACGCCGCCGATCGCGACCACCGGCAGCCGGGTCAGTCGCGTCATCTCCCGCAGCCCTTCTAGCCCCAGTGGAGCCGCGGTGTCGGTCTTGGTCGGCGTGCCCCAGACCGGGCTTGCCGCGAGGTACGTACACGAGCCGAGCTGGGGGTCGTCGAGCTGGTCCAGGCTCTCGACCGACCAGCCGACCACGGCCGCGGGGCCGAGCTCCTCCCTGGCCTTGGACGGTGGCGCGTCGCTGGTGCCCACATGGACCCCGGCCGCACCGACCGCGGCTGTGACTGCGACGTCGTCGTTGACCACGAGCGGGACGCCCGCGGGTTCGAGCACGGTCAACAGCTCACGGGCGGTCTGCTCCAGCTGCTCCGAGGAGACGCGCTTGTCGCGCAGCTGGACGAGCGTGACGCCGCCGCGTACGGCCGCCGCCACGACGTCGGTGATGGGCCGCCCGCCGATGAGGTCAGGGTCGGTGACGAGGTACAGCCGAAGGTCGAGCCCAAAGGCGTGTCGCGTCACGACACTCGTACTCCAGCACTGACGGCCGCCTCGTCGAGGCCGTACAGCTCATCCATCAGCCGCAACCGGAGCGTGCCCGGTCCCGGCGCGTCGGCGGCCGCCCGCTGCCCGGCCAGCCCGAACACGGCCAGGGCCGCAGCTGTCGCCAGCAGCGTGTCGTCGTCGATCGCCGCGAACGCAGCCACCAGCGCACTCGCCGCGCAACCGAGGGCAGTCACCTTGGCCATCATCGGGTCACCGCCCTCGACACGCAGGCTGGTCGTCCCGTCGCTCACCAGGTCGATCGCACCGGTCACTGCAACCACTCCACCAGTGGCGCCCGCGATCGCCGTTGCCGCCTCAAACGCATCGTGAACATCGGCGGTCGAGTCGACGCCCTTGCCACCGAACGTCGCCCCGGCGAGGGCGAGTGCCTCGCTCGCGTTGCACCGTACGATCGACGGCCGCAGGCCGAGCAGCTCGGCGGCGACCTTGGTGCGGTAGGGCGTCGCGCCGACCCCGACCGGGTCGAGCACCCACGGGATGCCGCGCTGTGTGGCTACCTCGATCGACGCGCGCATGCCTTCGACCCAGGTGGGCGAAAGGGTGCCGATGTTGATGACCAGCGCCGACGAGATGCCGGTGAAGTCGGCCGCTTCCTCTGGGGCGTGCACCATTGCCGGCGACGCCCCCGCGGCGAGCAGCACGTTGGCGGACACGTCCATCGCGACGTAGTTGGTGATGTTCTGGACGAGTGGGCCTTGCGCGCGTACGGCTTCGTACGCGGCCCAAACCTCGGCGCTCGTAACCATGCGAACTCCCTCCGACGGGAGCCCGTCGGTCGCTCACCTGCGGCCTTGCGACCGTGCGGCTCCCTGCGCCGGCATGACCCGGATCAGGTTCGGCGGGTGTGATCTCAGCCCGTTTCGGGGCACCCCGGCCGTCATTGGTTTCCGGCCTGACAGTACCCGACGGCTGTCGATTCGAGCCTGGCCCGTGCGACATGGTCGTGAGAGGCTGCCGATCGGGTAGCCGCGAGCACGAGGAGTCATCGTGAAGTACGCGCTGTTGCTGTACGGGCCGCCCGACGACTGGGCCAACCGGACCGAAGAGGAACGGGCCAAGGACATGGAGGCGCACGGGGCATTCTCTGACCTGCTCCGCTCCCGTGACGCGATCCGCGGTGGCGAGGAGCTGGCACTCCCCAACACGGCGACGACGATCCGCAAGAACGGCAGCTCGGTGAGCACTACCGACGGGCCGTTCACGGAGACCCGCGAGCAGCTCGGGGGGTTCTACCTGGTGGAGGCCAAGGACCTCGACGAGGCGCTGGAGTTTGCCCACGCGGTTCCCGAGGACATCGTCGAAGTCAGGCCGATCGTGGAGATGTGAGCACCGACGTCTCTCACTCCGGTGAGTCCTCCGAGCCGCTCGAGCAGGCGCACCGCGAGCACTGGGTGCGCCTGCTGGCGTTGCTCGCCGTCGAGCTGCGCAGCTTGGACGCGGCAGAGGATGCGCTTGCCGACGCGTTCGCGGAAGCGGCGGGCAGCTGGCCACGCGCTGGTGCTCCGCGCAACCCGGCCGGCTGGCTCCTGACCGCCGCGCGACGGCGCGCGATCGACCGGTCGCGACGCGCAGCCACGATCGAGCGCCGGCTGCCACTGCTCGTGGTCGATGCTCGCGCAACGGAGATTCCGGGACCCGGCGAGGATGGCGATGACCTCGTGAGCACGGTGCAGGACGAGCGGCTGCGGCTGGTGTTCACGGCCTGCCATCCTGCGCTCGGCGCGGAAGCGCAGGTTGCTCTGACGCTGCGTTACGTCGCTGGGCTACGCACCCCCGAGGTGGCGCGACTGTTGCTCGTCCAGGAGCCCACGATGGCGGCCCGGTTGACGCGGGCGAAGCACAAGATCGCTCAGGCAGGCATCCCCTACCGCGTACCCAGCGACGCCGAGCTTCCCGACCGGCTGGAGGCGGTGCTGGCGGTGATCTACCTGCTCTTCACCGAGGGCTACGCGGCGTCCGAGGGCGACCGGCTGCTGCGCGATGAACTGGCTGGTGAGGCGATCCGGCTCGCCCGGTTGCTCGTCGACCTCATGCCCGACGAGCCAGAGGTGCACGCGCTGCTGGGGTTGCTGCTGCTGCAGCACGCCCGGCGTTCGGCGCGGGTCGACGAGGTCGGCGGGCTCGTACTGCTGCCCGCGCAGGATCGCTCGCGGTGGGACGTCGCCGAGATCGCCGAGGGGCTCGAGATCGTGCGGGGACTCACTCGGCGCGTGGACGAGCCTGGACCGTACCTGTTGCAGGCGCAGATCGCCGCCCTGCATGCGGATGCAGTGTCCGCTGAGGCGACCGACTGGCCGCTGATCGCGGAGCGCTACGAACGGCTCGAGTCGCTGACTGGGTCGGCAGTCGTACGGCTGAACCGGGCGGTCGCCGTCGCTGAGGCGTACGGCGCCGAGCAAGGGCTCGAGCTACTGGATGGGCTGGACGAGTCGCTGCGCGGCTATGCCCTGCTGCCGGCAACCCGCGCCGAGCTGTTGCGCAGAGTCGGCCGGTCGGTCGAGGCGGCGACTGCGTACGACCGCGCCATCGAGCTCACTGCCAACGATGTCGAGCGGCGGTTCCTCGTGGGGCGGCGCGAGTCGCTGGGGGCGCCGGAATGACCACGTCCAGCAGGTCTCACCCCGCCCTGACAGGCCTTAAGCCCTGTCAGTGCGGGGTATCTCCTGCTGGACGTGGTCATTCCCAGGCGGGCTGATCAGCGCGCGGCGGTGCCCTCCACGTAGTCGTCGTCTGCGGGCTTGATCCAGCTCATGAGCTTGCGCAGCTCGCGCCCGGTGGCCTCGATGGGGTGCGCCTCGCCCTCGGCGCGGTACTGCTTGAACTTCGGCGCACCGGCGTCCTGGTCAGCAATGAACTCGGCGGCCCAGGTGCCGTCCTGGATCGCGGTCAGCGCGTCGCGCATCCGCTGCTTGACCGACTCGTCGATGATCTTGGGGCCGGTCGTGTAGTCGCCGTACTCCGCCGTGTCGGAGACCGACCAGCGCTGCTTGGCGATGCCGCCCTCGTACATCAGGTCGACGATGAGCTTGAGCTCGTGCAGCACCTCGAAGTAGGCAATCTCCGGCTGGTAGCCGGCCTCGGTCATCACCTCGAAGCCGCTCTGGACGAGCCGCGACACGCCACCACAGAGAACCGTCTGCTCGCCGAACAGGTCGGTCTCGGTCTCTTCGGTGAAGGTGGTCTTGATGCCGCCGGCGCGCAGGCCGCCGATGGCCTTGGCGTACGACAGCACAAGCGGCCAGGCCGCCCGGACGCGTCCTGCTCGACCGCCACGAGCACGGGCACCCCCCGGCCCTCCGTGTACTCGCGCCGGACCAGGTGACCCGGTCCCTTGGGCGCGACCATCGCGACGTCGACACCGGCCGGAGGCTTGATGTAGCCGAACCGGATGTTGAAGCCGTGCCCGAAGAACAGCGCGTCGCCGTCCTGCAGGTTGGGCTCGATCTCGTTCTTGTACAGGTCACGCTGCGCGGGGTCCGGCGCCAAAATCATGATCACGTCGGACTCCGCGGCCGCCGCAGCCGGCGTCACGACGCGCAGGCCCTCGGCCTCCGCCTTGGCGCGGCTCCGCGATCCCTCCGGCAGGCCGACGCGCACGTCGACGCCGGAGTCGCGCAGCGACAGCGCGTGGGCGTGGCCCTGGCTGCCGTAGCCGATGACCGCGACCACGCGCCCCTGGATCACCGAGAGGTCGGCGTCGTTGTCGTAGAACAGTTCTGCCACGAGGGCTGTCTCCTTGTCATTGTCTGGTGATCATGAAGGATGCTCCGTGCCCGAGCACGGGCGATCCTTCATGATCACGGGTTGGGCTGGAGCGGGCGTCAGGCGGACTTGTCGAGCGACTTGAAAGCCCGGTCGGTCATCGACCTCGAACCGCGTGCGACTGCAACCATGCCGGACTGCACAAGCTCGCGGACGCCGTACGGCTCCAGGACGCGCAGCAGCGCCTCCAGCTTGTCCGACGACCCGGTGGCCTCGATCGTGACCGCGTCCGGCGCAACGTCGACCACATGAGCGCGGAACAGCTGCACGGTCTCCAGGATGTGCGAGCGGGTCTCGGCGTCGGCCTTGACCTTGACCAGGAGCAGCTCGCGCTGCACCGATGTCGCCGGGTCGAGCTCGACGATCTTGATTATGTTCACCAGCTTGTTCAGCTGCTTGGTCACCTGCTCAAGCGGGCGCTCGTCGACGTTGACGACGATCGTCATGCGGCTGACCGCGGGGTGTTCGGTCGGCCCGACAGCAAGCGAGTCGATGTTGAACCCGCGGCGGGCGAACAACACGGCCACGCGCGCCAGGACACCCGGCTTGTTCTCGACCAGGACCGACAACGTATGCGTGCTTTGGCTCATGTGGCTAGCTCTCCTCACGGTCCCACTCGGGCGCTAGGCCGCGGGCGTACTGGATGTCGTCGTTGCTCGTTCCTGCGGCCACCATCGGCCACACCATCGCATCGCGGTGGACGGTGAAGTCGACCACCACCGGCCGGTCGGTGACGGCCATCGCCTTCTCGATCGTCGCGTCGACGTCGGCAGCGGTGTCACAGCGAAGGCCAACGCACCCGTACGCGTCGGCCAGCTTGACGAAGTCGGGGATGCGCGCCGAATGCAGATCGGTGTTGGAGTACCGACCGCCGTAGAACAGCGTCTGCCACTGCCGCACCATGCCGAGTGACTCGTTGTTGATGACGGCGACCTTGATCGGGATGCCTTCCAGCGCGCAGGTGGCAAGCTCCTGGTTGGTCATCTGGAAGCAGCCGTCCCCGTCAATCGCCCACACGGTCGCATCCGGTCGGCCGACCTGGGCGCCCATCGCGGCTGGCACGGCGAAGCCCATGGTCCCCAGACCGCCGGAGTTGAACCAGTGACCTGGCTTCTCGAACGAGATGAACTGCGAAGCCCACATCTGGTGCTGGCCAACCCCGGCGACGTAGTAGGCGTCCGGCCCGACAATCTTGCCCAGCCGCTGGATCGCGTACTGAGGCGACAGGCTGCCGTCCTCCGGCTCTGAGAACCCGACCGGATAGCGGCTTCGCAACTCGTCGAGCTGCCGCCACCACGCGCCATAGTCGCCGCGCCGCCCAACCTCGTGCTCGGCGCGCAAGGCCACCACGAGGTCGGAGATGACCTCCAGACAGTCGCCGACGATCGGCACATCAGCCGTACGGTTCTTAGAGATCTCGGCCGGGTCGATGTCGGCATGCACCACCGTCGCGTCGGGCGCGAAGGTCGACAGCTTGCCCGTGACTCGGTCGTCGAAGCGCGCGCCCAGCGCGACGATCAGGTCGCTCTTCTGCAGGGCCCCCACCGCGGCCACCGTGCCGTGCATGCCGGGCATCCCGAGGTGCTGTGGGTGGCTGTCGGGGAACGCGCCGCGCGCCATCAACGTCGTGATCACCGGTGCGCCCGAAATCTCGGCCAGCTCGCGGAGCACGGCCGAGGCGCCTGCCTTGACAACGCCACCGCCCACGTAGAGCACCGGCCGACGCGAATCGACCAGCAGCCGGGCTGCCTCTCGCACCTGCCGCGCATGCGGACGCGTCACCGGCCGGTAGCCCGGCAGATCGATCTCCGGCGGCCAGCTGAAGGTGGTCGTGGCCTGCAGGGCGTCCTTGGTCACGTCGACAAGCACCGGGCCGGGTCGGCCAGTGCCCGCGATGTGGAAGGCCTCAGCAATGGCGCGCGGGATCTCCGCGGCGTCCGTGATGAGGTAGTTGTGCTTGGTGACGGGCATGGTGATGCCCCGAATGTCGGCCTCCTGGAAGGCGTCAGTGCCAATTGCCGAGCTCGGCACCTGACCCGTGACAGCCACGATGGGGACCGAGTCCATGTAGGCATCGGTGATCGGCGTGACGAGGTTGGTTGCCCCCGGACCGCTGGTGGCCATGCAGACACCGACCCGGCCGGTGGCAAGTGCGTACCCCTGCGCGGCGTGTCCGGCGCCCTGCTCGTGCCGGACGAGTATGTGCCGGATGCGACGCGAGTCGAGCAGCGGGTCGTACGCCGGCAGGATCGCACCGCCCGGGATGCCGAAGACGGTCTCCGCACCGGCTTCCTCCAACGCGCGGATGAGGCTTTGCGCGCCGGTCATCACCTGGGCGCTCGCGTGTCGCTCGGTCATCTCGGCCTTCTTCGTCGGTCGTACGGACTGCCCACGTCAGACACCTGCACCAATAAAACTGTGACACTCAAAAGAAATGCCCCTCGGCCCAGTGGGCGAACGAGGGGCGCGCGACGACTCGGTGCTCAGTCGTCGCGCTGCACAAGTACGAGAATGCTCTGCGGCATGGCTGAACTCTTTCCGTCCGGCCGCGGGCGCGTCAAGACGATGTGACCGGCGTCTCGGGATGTGGGACTGGCGTCCGCGATGCGGTACGGACGGACCCAACCTCCGGGTACGGGATGCGGCCGAGCGTCAGCAGGTGCTCGACCCCGGCGGCGTCCACCGGACCGGAGAACAGGAAGCCCTGGCCCCGGTGACAACCCATCCGCGCCAGCCGGCGGGCCTGGTCTGGGCGTTCGACTCCCTCGGCCGTCACGCCGAGTCCGAGCTCGAGGGCCAGCCGGATCATGGCCGACAGCACGGCGTCAGCCTGCGTGTCGCCGATGGCGTTGACAAAGCTGCGGTCGACCTTGACGACATCGACGGGAAGCATGCGCAGGTAGGACAGCGACGAGTAGCCCGTGCCGAAGTCGTCGAGGGCGAGCCGCACGCCGAGCGACTTGAGCTCGAGCAGCCGCTCCGTGCCCGTCTCGACGTCTTCGAGGAGCAGGCTCTCCGTGAGCTCGAGGGTGAGGGCGCTCGGCGGGACACCGCTCTCGTTGAGTGCCTCCCGGACGGCTTCGACGAGGCCCGTGGTGATCTGGCCGACGCTGAGGTTGACGGCGATCCCGATGTCGTGGCCCTTGGCCCGCCACTGCGCAGCCTGGCCGAGCGCCTGCTGCATCACCCACCGACCCAGCGGCACGATCTGGCCCGACGACTCCGCGAACTGAACCAGCTCGGCCGGCGTCATGAGTGCACCGCTGTCCGTACGCCATCTGACCAACGCCTCCAGCCCGACGACCCGGCCGGAACGCAGCGCCACCACCGGCTGGTACAGGAGCGCGAGGCTCTCCTCCCCCAGCGGCTGGGCCAGCAGCGAGCTGATGTCGGCCCGGGCGACGGCGTCGGCGAGGAGCTCTGGCCGGTAGGTCTCGATGCCGGGCACGCCCCGCTGCTTGGCGGCGTACATGGCGAGGTCGGCGTTGCGGAGCAGTCCCTCCGCGTCGTACGGACGCTCCGCAAAGGCGATTCCGATGCTCGCCGGCACGGGGACGGGCCGGCCGCCGACGGTGAACGGCCGCGCCATGGCCTCCGAGAGGCGCTTCGCCGTGGCGAGGACGTCTTCCGACCCGGCTCGGCGGGCGATGAGGATGGCGAACTCGTCGCCGCCGAAGCGCGCGACCAGATCCACCGGCGTGACCAGCCGGCGCATGCGGCGCGCGGCCTCGACGAGCACACCGTCACCGGCGTCGTGGCCCTGCGTGTCGTTGATGTTCTTGAACTTGTCGAGGTCGAGGAAAAGCACGGCGGTCACACCGTCGGCGTAGTTGGTCTGCAGCTCGGCTGTGAGCCGCTCGAGCAGCAGCGACCGGTTGGGCAGTCCGGTGAGGGCGTCGTGGTAGGCGAGGTGCTTGAGGCGATCCTGCAAACGGATCCGCTCGGTGATGTCGCGGAGATTGAGCAGCAGCCCTCGCTCGGTGCTTGTGACCGTCGACCCGGTGTAGCGCCAGCCGCCATCACCGGTGGCGACGCGCGCGTCGACGTGGGCGACGCCGCCGTGCGCACTGATGCGCTCCATGCGGCGGCGCACGGCCTCGCGGTCGGCGGGGTGCAGCAAGTCGAGCACGTGGGCGCCGACCAGCGCTGCCGGGGGCTGCCCGAGCACCCGCTGCGCCGCGGGACTCACGTACGTCACACGGCCTTCATCGTCCGTCACCATGATCACGTCGCTCGACCCGAGGACCAACGACCGGAAGTGGTCCTCACTGGCCGTGAGCTCGTGCATGAGGTCTGCGGTGTCGCGGATGGAGGTCGCCTGCCGCAGCACGAGCACGACGACCACGCTGACCATGAGGCCCAGCGGCACTGCACCGAGCGTGTCGCCGGCGAACGCCGCGACGGCGAGAACGATGCCGCAGCCACCCGCGATCGCGTACGGCAGCGCAAGCCGGGTGACGTCGCCGCGCTGCGCATGTCGCGGCAGCCGATCGGGCACCTCGTCGATCTGGTTGCCGCCGGCGAACGCGACGTACGCGACGAACGCGCCGGCCATCGACAGCTGGGGTGCCCACGATTCCGGGCGGTTGTCGGCGGCAACGAACATCAGGTCACGGACGAGAAGCCCCGCCACGCCCAGTGCGCGGGTGGCCGCGCGCAGCCGCAGGGGCGCCGATCCGAGCAGCACGACAGTGCCGACCATGACGAGCAGCCCGATCTCCACCATGGCGGCGGACAGCCTGAGCACGACGTGCATCTGGAGATCCGCGTCGGACCCGGTCCGCTCGATGAGGAAGGTCCAGGCGACCGCTCCGAGCGAACCAGTGGCTACCCATCCGTCGAGCGCGGCACGCCAGAGACCGCCGGGTGAGTGCCGGGCCTTCAGCGCCGCCGCCGCACCGGCCGCGCCGATGGCTAGCGTTGCCGCAAACGTGGCCACGCTGCCAGGGACATCGGATGGGCGGGAGTAGTCGTCGGAAAAGAAGAACCACGCAAATTGCAGCTCGCGTACGGCGGTCAGGAACGCCCACAGCGCGATGAGCCAACCTGCGGGATGGCTGACCCGCCGCCAGAACCCGACGCCCGCCCAGACCGCGAGCCCCGCCAGGCCCACGTGGGCCCAGCCGTCGGGCACAACGAACCCGAAGGCCAGTCCGGCGACGAGCAGCGCGAGCGCCGCCAGCAGCGCATGCCTCGCCCAGCGGGGTTTGCTGGGCGAGATGGGCGCCGTGGCGGTCATGCCCCTTAGTGTGCCGTCCCGGCCGTGACCGTCATGCTGGATCGACGTCGAAAGCCGGTGCCCATGGCGATCAGTCGCAGACTGCGCCGCGCGCGGCGGACTGGACGAGCCGGGCGTACTTGGCGAGGACCCCGCGGGTGTACTTCGGCGGGGGCGGCGCCCAGCCTTGCTTGCGGGTCGCGAGCTCGGCTGGGTCGACGAGCAGATCGAGCGTACGCGCGGTGACGTCGAGGCGGATCGCGTCGCCGTCCCGCACGTACGCGATCGGCCCGCCGTCCACCGCCTCGGGCGCGACGTGGCCGATGCAGAGCCCGGTCGTGCCGCCGGAGAACCGCCCGTCGGTGACGAGGAGTACGTCCTTGCCGAGGCCCGCGCCCTTGATGGCGCCGGTCACGGCGAGCATCTCGCGCATGCCGGGGCCGCCCTTCGGGCCCTCGTAGCGGATCACCACGACATCGCCCGGCTTCGAGCTCGCCCTTCTCGACCGCGTCCATCGCTGCGCGCTCGCCGTCGAAGACTCGCGCCCGACCCTCGAACACCGTCTCGTCGAAGCCGGCCGTCTTGACGACCGCGCCTTCGGGGGCGAACGACCCGCGCAGGATCGTGAGACCGCCCGTTGCGTGGATCGGGTTGGCTAGCTCGCGGATGATGTTGCCGTCGGGGTCGGGCGGGTTGATGTCGGCGAGGTTCTGGGCCACGGTCTTGCCGGTGACGGTGAGCGCGTCACCGTGCAACAGGCCCGCGTCGAGCAGCGCCTTCATCACGACCGGGATGCCGCCGACGCGGTCGACGTCGCTCATCACGTAGCGGCCGAACGGCTTGAAGTCACCGAGGTGCGGCACCTTCGACCCGATCCGGTTGAAGTCGTCGAGATCGAGCTCGACCTCGGCCTCGTGCGCTATTGCGAGCAGGTGAAGCACGGCGTTGGTCGAGCCGCCGAGGGCCATGACGACGGCGATGGCGTTCTCGAACGCGTCTCGGGTCATGATCTGTCGGGCTGTGATGCCCTGACGGAGCATGTTGACGACGGCCTGGCCGCTCTTACGCGCGTACGTGTCGCGGCGCCGGTCGACGGCCGGCGGGGCGGAGCTGCCGGGTAATGCCATGCCGAGCGCCTCGGCGGCGGAGGCCATGGTGTTGGCGGTGTACATGCCGCCGCACGCGCCCTCGCCGGGACAGATCGCCTTCTCTATCTCGGCGACCTGCTCGCGAGTGATCTTGCCCGCGGCGCAGGCGCCGACGGCTTCGAACGCGTCGATGATCGTGACGTCTCGGTCGCCGATGCGGCCCGGCAGGATGCTGCCCGCATAGAGGAAGACGGACGCGAGGTCGAGCCGGGCGGCGGCCATGAGCATGCCGGGCAGGCTCTTGTCGCACCCGGCCAGGAGCACGCTGCCGTCGAGGCGTTCGGCCTGCATCACCGTCTCGACGCTGTCGGCAATCACCTCTCGGGACACCAGCGAGAAGTGCATCCCCTCGTGCCCCATCGCGATGCCGTCGGACACCGAGATTGTGCCGAACTCCAGCGGGAACCCGCCCGCCGCGTGCACGCCGTCCTTGACCGCCTTGGCCAGCCGGTCGAGCGAGAGGTTGCACGGAGTGATCTCGTTCCAGCTCGACGCGACGCCGATCTGCGGCTTCTCCCAGTCGTCGTCACCCATGCCTACCGCGCGGAGCATCCCTCGGGCGGCCGTCTTCTCGATGCCGTCGGTGACGTCGCGCGAGCGTGGCTTGAGGTCGGGGAGGGTCTCCGTCATGGCCGCAGCTCTACGACCGCGTCCGAGGCGTGGGACGGCTGGTCCAGCACCCGGACGCCGTCGCCGGACCCCACCCCTAAGTGGAGGGCTCACGCGGGCAGTCAGGGCAGCGTCGCGGCCCGCAGACACAGCACGTCAGGCAGGTGCTCCGCGACGACCGACCACGACTCCCCCTCGTCGCGGCTGGCGTAGACCAAACCATCGCGTGTCCCGAGGTAGAGCCCGGCGGGATCGGCGTCATCTGCGCAGAACGCGTCGCGCAGCACAACGCCGTAGTAGCCGTCAGGCAATTCGCCTGCACCGAGCTCACGCCACGACTCGCCCGCATCGTCCGTGCGCCACACGCGGGCCTTGCCGTCGGGTGGAATGCGCTCGCTCCCGGACACCACCGGGAAAACGTAGGCGGTCTCAGGTCGGTGCGGGTGCACTACGACCGGGAAGCCGAAGTCGGCCGGGAGGCCGTCCGCGATCGACGTCCACGACAACCCACCGTCGTCCGATCGGAAGACGCCGCCGTGGTTCTGCGCGAACAGCAGCTCGGGACGCGACGAGTGCCGCGCCACCTTGTGTACGCACTGACCGAACTCCGGGAATGGGTCGGGCATGAAGTCGACCCGGATGCCGGTGTTGGACGGCGACCAGCTGGCACCGCCGTCATCCGTGCGGTAAACACCGCCCGTCGACATCGCGACGAGCAGCGAGTCGTCGTCCGTCGGGTGCGGCAGGACGGTGTGGATGGCCTGGCCACCGAACCCCGCTCCCCACTCGGGCCGGTGCGGGTGGTCCCACAGCGCGCGGACGAGCTCGAACGACACCCCGCCATCGTTGGACCGCCACAGCGCCGACGGCTCGCTGCCGGCCCAGATGACTCCCGGTCGGTCGGCCGTGTCGGGCGCCAGCTGCCAGACGCGCTCCAGGCTGGCCCCGGTGTCCTGCGGAAACTTGATGGCACCCGGCACCGGCTCGACCCAGGAAGCACCCAGGTCGTCGGAGTGGAACACCGTCGGTCCCCAATGCTCGCTGGTCGCACCCACCAGGACACGCGGCCGCTCTCCCCGGGTATCGATCGCGGCGGCGTAGATGCCCTGCATCAGAAAGTGCGGACCGTCGAGCCGCCACGAATCACGGTCATCGCTGCGCCCGATCCACAATCCCTTGCGAGTCCCGATGAGGAGCACGACCTCAGGCATGGGTGGCATCTTGCCTCGAACCGCCGGGCACGACAACGTTGAGCAGCGGCCGCCCGTCGACGTACCGCGCCAGCTGCTCACGTACCAACGCCTGAGTACGTGGGAGGAAGGCGGTGCTGTTGCCGCCGACATGAGGCGTGATCAGAACACCTGGCGCGCGCCACAACGGATGGTCGGGCGGCAACGGCTCCGGGTCCGTCACATCGAGCGCCGCCCGCAACCGGCCGGACGACAGCTCCCCCAGCAACGCCGAGGTATCGACGACCTTGCCGCGCGCGACATTGACGAGCAGCGCGCCGTCCTTCATCCGAGCCAGGAACGCCGCATCCACCATGCGATCCGTCTGCTCGGTCAGCGGCACGAGGAGTACGACCACGTCGGCCGTCGGCAGCAGCCTTGCTAGCGAGTCGAACCCGTACACGCCATCCCGCGCCGTGCGTGCAACCCGTACGACCTCGCATTCAAACGGCTGCAGCCGCGCGTCCAACGCCTCGCCGATCGAGCCGTACCCCACGAGCAAGACACGCTTGTCGGCCAACGAGTCGCGAGCGTCCTCCATCCACTCGCCCCGGTCCTGATTCCGGACGAAGTTCGGCAGCCCGCGCAGCGACGCCAGGATCAACAGCGCCGCCAGCTCCGCGGTGCTCGCCGAGTGCACGCCGCGTGCGTTGCACAGGGCGACGCCGGGCCGCAGATAAGGCTGGAGATGCTCGTAGCCCGCGGTTTGCGTGAGCACGACCTCCAACTCAGGCATTTCCCGGATCGGTTCCAGGACGTTCCGGCCGAACATGTACGGGACGACGTAGAGCCGCGCCTCTGTGGCCTCCGGCGGTAGCGGGCCGGACCCGTCCCAGACGACAACATCGAGCCCGCCCGGGATGCCGTCGAGGGCGTACGGGAGAACGACGCGCGGCGACACAGTGGGCACGGCGCTCACCGTATCCGCGTTCGACCGGCGCGCGGCCGCCGGATCTGCCACGATGCGCGCCATGGCAGTACGGGCGCTCGCTGACCGGTCCGTACGCGCGGCCACCGCGGCCACGCTCACGCTGGCGCTCGTTGCCTGCAACGGCGGCGACGGCCCGCAGTCTCCGCAGGTGCCAAGTCCGGCCGGAGCGGACACGACCACCGAGCCGAGCACGGAACCACCGGCTGCTCCAGCGGCACCTGCCCGACCGCCGCAGGGTGTGCTCCGCCCCGCCGGCGCCACTGACGTCGCGACCGGGTTCACCAGTCCGTGGGGCCTGGCGTTCCTACCGGACGGGTCGGCACTCGTCTCCGAACGTGACACCGCCCTGGTCAAGCTGGTCGCACCGGACGGCAGCGTCAGCGAAGTCGGCGAGGTCGATGGCGTGGCACACGGCGGCGAGGGCGGCCTGCTGGGTCTGGCCGTGGCGCCGACGTTCGCTCAGGAGGCCTGGGTCTACGCCTACTTCACCGCCGTCGACGACAACCGCATCGTCCGCATGCGCCTCGAAGCCGGACAGCTTGGCCCGGCCGAGGTCGTGTTCGACGGCATCGCCAAGGCGGGCATCCACAACGGCGGCCGCATGGCTTTCGGGCCTGACGGCATGCTGTACGTCGGTACGGGCGACGCCAGCGAGCGGCCGAGGTCCCAGGACATCGACTCACCCAACGGCAAGATCCTCCGGCTCGCGCCGGACGGGAGCGTCCCGGCGGGCAACCCCTTCCCCGGTTCGCCGGTATGGACGTCTGGGTCACCGCAATGTGCAGGGCCTCGCCTTCGACGATGCCGGCCGGCTGTGGGCGAGCGAGTTCGGGCAGAACACGTGGGACGAGCTCAATCGCATCGAGCCCGGCCAGAACTACGGCTGGCCGGAGGTCGAGGGTGCGGCCGGGGATCCGCAGTTCGTCGACCCCGTCGTGCAGTGGTCGACCGACGACGCCTCGCCGAGCGGGATCGCGCTCAGGGACGGAGTGGTGTTCATGGCCGCACTGCGCGGAGCCCGGCTCTGGGTGATCCCCGTGCCCGACGCGCAGGTTGGCACACCCGAAGCGTTCTTCGAGAGCCAGTACGGCCGACTGCGTACGGCGGCCATTGCGCCCGACGGCTCATTGTGGCTCGTGACGAGCAACACCGACGGCCGTGGTGCTCCGCGCGGCGGCGACGACCGCATCTTGCGGGTGGCTCTCGGATGAGTGATCAGGAGCAGCAGACCGAGGTGCCATTCCTCGGTGAGGAGCGGCCCGATCCGGTTCGCCGGTGGGTACGGATCGCGCTGCAGGTTCTCGGCGTACTTGCCTTGCTTGCTCTGCTACTAGTGTCGTGGATCTGGCTGTTCACCGACACGAGCCGTAACACCGACACCGTCCCAGACGTGACCGAGGTGGTTGTCCGCGTCGAGACCGGTGACGTGGAGTTCGTAGCCGCGGACCGCACCGACGTCGAAGTCAATGTGAGTCGCAGGTCGTCCCCGCTCGCGGAGCCGTTCGTCGACATCCGCACCGAGGGGCAGCGGCTGGAGATCGAGTCCCGCTGCCAGGAGCGGGTGCTACCGATCACGCTGGGGCCATGCCGTGCCGATCTCATCCTGACCGTGCCGGCCACCGCGACCATCGACGTCATCGTGATCCATGGCGACGTCGCCGCAACCGGATTGGCCGGCCCGACCAGGCTGCGCTCGATCGACGGCGGCGTACGCATCGACTCGCAGGCCGGCGACCTGCAGGCCAGCACCGAGGGCGAGCCGCTACGCGTGCAGGACTTGCAGGGAAACACGGCCGACCTGCGCAGCGTGTCCGGCCCGATCGAGGCGACCGTCTCGACGCCGCTGGCGCAGCTGTCGGTCACATCGCAGCAGGGTGACGTCTCGCTGATCCTGCCGCCGGGCACCTACGCGGTTGACGCGACTTCCGACTCAGGCACGATCAGGACCGACGACGAGATCCTCAGCGATCCAGCCAGTCCAGCGAAGGTGGTCGTGCGTACGACGTCAGGCGACATCCGGTTCGAGGTCCCGGAGCTCGAGCCGGCCTCCGGCTGAGGCCCGGACGGCGGCGAAGTCCCAACCGTGCAAGGCGTTTGGGGGGTTTGCAGGGCTCAGAAGCCTTGCACTCCCCCAGGAAGCAACGGTGCCGTGATCATTTTGGGGCGAGCCGCTCGAGGATCAGCTCGCGGACGCGACCAGCATCGGCCTGCCCGCGCATCTCCTGCATGACGGCGCCGATAAGGGCGCCGGCCGCATTGAGCTTGCCGTCGCGGATCTTGGCGGCGACAGCAGGGTTGGCCTCGATTGCGCGGTCGACGGCGGCGCCGAGCGCTGCATCGTCGGACACCACGGCCAGGCCGCGCTTGTCCACGACGTCGTCTGGCGAGCCCTCGCCGTCGAGCACACCCTCGACAACCTGCCGGGCGAGCTTGTCGTTGAGCCGGCCCTCGGCGACGAGCGCCTCGACCCGGGCCACCTGCTCCGGCGTGATGCCGACCGCGTCAAGCTCGGCGCCCGTCTCGTTGGCGCGCCGGGCGGCCTCACCGAGCCACCACTTCTTGGCGCCACCGGGCGATGAACCAGCCGCCACTGTTGCCTCGACGAGCGGGAGCGCCCCGGCGTTGACGACGTCGCGCATCTCCAGGTCGCTGAACCCCCACTCGCCCTGCAGTCGCCGCCGGCGCTCGCCGGGCTTCTCCGGCAAGCGTGGTCGAAAGCTCGGCGACCCACTCGTGCGCCGGCGCGATCGGCACCAGGTCGGGCTCGGGGAAATAGCGGTAGTCCTCGGCCTGCTCCTTGCTGCGCCCGGGTGTCGTGACGCCGGTGTCCTCGTGCCAGTGCCGCGTCTCCTGGTGCACCCGACCACCGGACGAGAGCAACGCCGCCTGGCGCTGGATCTCGTAGCGCACGGCACGCTCGACCGAGCGCAGCGAGTTGACGTTCTTGGTCTCGGTGCGCAGCCCGTACGGCGCATCAACCGACGGGCGGAGAGACGCGTTGGCGTCGCACCGCAGCGACCCCTGCTCCATGCGTACGTC
This sequence comes from uncultured Actinomycetota bacterium, assembly GCA_963757805.1. Taxonomy (GTDB): domain Bacteria; phylum Actinomycetota; class Actinomycetes; order Jiangellales; family Jiangellaceae; genus CAVWSM01. The sequence continues at coordinate 846,264 of CAVWSM010000006.1, forward strand.
GGACACGCCCAGCGCACGGATGAGCTCGCGAATCTCCGACACGTAGGTCCGGGCAACCTCGGGTGCCAGCGCCCCCGCGCCCTCGATCGGCTTGGTGACGATCTCGATCAGCGGGATGCCGGCGCGGTTGTAGTCGACGAGCGAGTAGTCGGCCCCGTGAATGCGGCCGGTCGCGCCTCCGACGTGCAGCGTCTTGCCGGTGTCTTCCTCCATGTGCGCGCGCTCGATGCCGATGCGAAACGTACGCGGCCCGTCGGGCGTTTCGACCTCGACGTCGAGGAAGCCGTTGTAGGCGATCGGCTCGTCGTACTGGGAGATCTGGAAGTTCTTCGGCATGTCGGGGTAGAAGTAGTTCTTCCGCGCGAACCTGCACCACGGCGCGATCTCGCAGTTGAGCGCGAGCCCGATGCGGATAGCCGCTTCGACCGCCTTCTCGTTGATGACGGGAAGCGAGCCGGGCAGCCCCAGGCACGTCGGGCAGACCTGGCTGTTGGGCTCCGCGCCGAACGTGGTCGGGCAGCCGCAGAACATCTTGGTCACCGTAGACAGCTCGACGTGCACCTCGAGCCCGAGCACCGGGTCGAATGCCGTCACCGCGTCGTCGTAGGGCAGCAGGTCGGACACGGTCGTGCTCACAGCGGCGCCTCCTCGACAGCCTGCTCGGCGTCGCCACCCTGCTCGCGCAGCTGCCGCACGAGAATGAGAATCGCGGTCACGATGGCGAGCCCGTTGACGATCGCGTCGAACAGGCGAAGGCGGTCGCCGTCCTGCTGAGCCTTGCGTGCTTGCCGGGCGACTGTCGTGATGGCGAGTGCCCGCGTCGCGACACGAGTCATCTGGCGAGTTTTGGGGTTCACGCTGTGACCTCCAGCTCAGGAGCCTTGGCGAGGAGCGGACCGCCCCACTGTTGGACGAGCGCCCCTTCGACAGCACCGCCTACCCGATACAGCCGATCGTCATGCATGACAGGCGCCATGACGTGCAGCCCGACCGGCAGGCCGTCCTCGGGCGCGAGCCCGCACGGGAAAGACGCCGCAGCGTTGCCGGCAAGGTTGGACGGGATCGTGCACAGGTCGTTCTTGTACATCGCGAGCGGGTCGTCGACCTTCTCGCCGATCTTGAACGCCGTCGTCGGAGTGGTCGGTGACACGAGCACGTCGACCTGCTCGAAAGCGCGCTCGAAGTCACGCGAGATGAGCGTACGGACCTTCTGCGCCTGCCCGTAGTAGGCGTCGTAGTAGCCGCTGGACAGCGCATAGGTGCCGAGAATGATGCGTCGCTTGACCTCGGCGCCGAACCCCGCGCCCCGCGTGAGGCTCATGACCTCCTCGGCGCTGTGCTCGCCGTCGTCGCCGACCCGCAGCCCATAACGCATCCCGTCGAACCGTGCCAGGTTGCTCGAGGCCTCGCTGGGTGCAATGAGGTAATAGGCCGGCAGCGCGTAGACGAAGTGTGGGCAGGACAGCTCGACGACCTCAGCGCCCAGCGATGCGAGCAGCTCGACAGCCTCGTGGAACCGCTGCTCCACGCCGGCCTGGTAGCCCTCGCCACCGAGCTCCTTGACGACGCCGACGCGCATGCCGCGGACATCGCCGGCTCGTGCCGCCTCCACCACCGGTGGCACCGGCTGGTCGATGCTCGTCGCGTCGAGCGGGTCGTGGCCACCGATGACGCTGTGCAGCAGCGCAGCATCAAGCACCGTACGTGCGCACGGTCCGGCCTGGTCGAGGCTCGAGCTGAACGCCACAAGGCCATAGCGGCTCACCCCGCCGTAGGTCGGCTTGACCCCGACGGTGCCCGTCACCGCGGCCGGCTGTCGGATCGACCCACCGGTGTCGGTGCCGATCGCCAGTGGCGCTTCGTACGCCGCCAACGACGCGCTCGACCCGCCACCGGAGCCACCCGGGATGCGCTGCAGGTCCCACGGGTTGCCGGTCGGGCCGTAGGCGGAGTTTTCCGTCGACGAGCCCATCGCGAACTCGTCCATGTTGGTCTTGCCGAGGATCACGACGCCGGCCGCCTTGAGGCGACGCGTGACCGTGGCGTCGTACGGCGGAATCCAGCCCTCGAGGATCTTGGAGCCGACCGTCGTGGGCACGCCCTTGGTCGTGAACACGTCCTTGAGAGCCAGCGGCACGCCGGCAAGCGGACCGAGCTCGTCGCCCGCAGCGCGCCGCTCGTCGACACCGCGAGCGGCGGCCAACGCGCCCTCGGTGTCGACATGCAGGAAAGCGTGGACGGAGCCGTCGACAGCCGCGATGCGATCGAGGTGCGCCTGCGTGACCTCGACTGCGCTCGCCTCGCCCTTGGCGACGAGCCCCGCGAGGTCGGCCGCGGTCATGCGCGTGAGGTCGTGTGCTCATGCCTCCTCCCCAGGATCCGCGGCACCCGGAACCGCTGCTGCTCAGCCGCGGGAGCGGCCGCAAGTGCCGCGTCGGCGCCGAGTGACGGCACCGGCTCGTCGGGGCGGAACACGTTGGTGAGCGGGAGCGCGTGCGACGTCGGAGGGATATCGGCCGCGGCGACCTGCGAGACCTGCGCGACAGCACCGAGGATGACGTCGAGCTGGCCGGCCAGGTGGTCAAGCTCGGCTGGCTCGAGCGCCAGCCGGGCAAGCCGAGCGAGGTTGGCGACCTCCTCGCGGGTGATCATGGGCACCTGCTGCTTCGTCGGCGACGGGAACGCCGCCCATCCTACGGTCGGGCCGCGACACGACCGATCGGGTAATAGGGCGGCGAGCGGCCGTCCTACGGTTAACCCTACGGTGGAGACGCCAGCGCTCCGGATGTCCCCGGAGGACCATCTCCCGCACATTAAAGGCATGACCCAACAGATGTACGCGCCCGCACCCGACGCCACGCCGGCCATCCGCACCACTGGCTGGCTGTCTCGGATGTGGCGCGAGACGGGCTACCTGCTCACCGGCTTCCCGCTGGCGATTGCCTCCTTCGTCATCCTGCTCACGGGGCTCGTCACCTCGGTCTCGCTGCTCATCATCTGGGTGGGCGTCCCGCTCGCTGTGCTGACGCTGGCCGTGGCGAGGGTGTTCGCCACCATCGAGCGGTCGCGGCTGCGTGCACTGGGCATGGACATTCCCCGGGCCTACTACCGGCGGGTCCAGCCGGGCTGGCGCGGTTGGCTTGGCACTCTCCGCGACCCGCAATCCTGGCTCGACACGCTGCACGGACTGCTCATCTTCCCGATCGCCATCTTCACGTTCGTCGTAACGGTCACCTGGTGGGCCGGCGCGGCGGGTGGTTTGACGTACTGGTTCTGGAGCCAGTGGCTGCCCGAGGACGACGCCGACAGCGAGACACTTGCAGAGCTGCTCAACTGGGGTGTCTCCGACAGCGCCCTCAACGCCATCATCGGCGCCGTCCTGCTCGTCACCCTGCCCTTCGTGATCCATGCGATGGCCGTGCTGCAGGCCGGATTCGGCCGGATCCACCTGGGCAACGAGCACATGCGCGAGCTCCAGGAGCGCGTCGACACGCTGACCGCCAGCCGCGCCGCGGTGGTCGAAGCCGAGGCATCCTCGCTGCGCAAGCTGGAGCGCGACATCCACGACGGACCGCAGCAACGGCTGGTCCGGCTCGGCATGGACCTGTCGATCGCCGAGCGTCGCCTCGCCGACAACCCGGAGAAGGCACGAGACCTGTTGGCCGAGGCGCGTACTCAGACGGCCGAGGCCCTGGCCGAGCTGCGCGCGCTGTCGCGGGGCATCGCTCCGCCCATCCTCACCGACCGGGGCCTGCGTCCCGCTCTCGCCGCGGTGGCGGCCCGAAGCACCGTCCGCGCTGACCTCGACGTCAGGCTGCCCGAGGGCGAGCGGCTGCCGGCCAGCGTTGAGAACGCCGCCTACTTCGTGGTCTCCGAGGCGCTGGCCAACGTCGCCAAGCACAGCACTGCGGAGCACGTGCACATCCGGGTCACCCGAGACGGCAACATGCTGTACGTCGAAGTCGAGGACGACGGGCAGGGCGGCGCGCACCCGGCAAAGGGCCACGGGCTGGCCGGACTCGTTGACCGCGTCGAAGGCGTCGACGGCGCCCTGACGGTGACAAGCCCCGACGGCGGGCCCACAATCGTGCGCGCCGACATCCCGCTGACCGCCTGATGACGTCGCCGAGGAGGGCCAGGTGCGCGTAGTCCTTGCCGAGGACTCGGTGCTGCTTCGCGAAGGACTCATCCGCCTCATCGAAGAGGCGGGCCACCAGGTCATCGCCGCCGTGGCCGACGCACCGTCGTTGCTCTGGGCGGTCGACGAGCACTCGCCCGACGTCGCTGTGGTCGACGTACGGATGCCGCCGACCTTCACCGACGACGGACTGCGCGCCGCAGTCGAGGCTCGCGCCAAGCACCCGGGCCTCGCGGTGCTGGTGCTGTCGCAGTACGTGGAGGAGTCGTACGCGGACGACCTGCTGGCCGACGGCCGCGGCGGTGTCGGGTATCTCCTCAAGGACCGCGTACAGGACCTGGACGCGCTCACCGACGCGCTCACCTCGGTGGCGTCCGGCGGATCGGTCCTGGACCCCGAGGTGGTCGCCCAACTGCTTGTCCGCCGTCGCGCCAGCGACCCCATCGACACGCTGACTCCGCGGGAGCGCGAGGTGCTCGAGCTGATGGCGCAGGGTCGGTCCAACTCCGCCATCGCCGCACGCCTCGTCGTCAGCGACGGCGCGGTCGAGAAGCACGTATCCAACATCTTCTCCAAGCTCGGCCTGCTGCCGGCCGACAAGGACCACCGTCGCGTGCTCGCCGTGCTTGCCTGGCTCCGCGGCAGCGCCTGAGGATGTGTCGACCCCACTGACACGGCCGCGTAACACGCACACGGCAGGATGGGCGCTGTGTCCTACCTCCTTCGGGTCGTCGTCCCCGACCGCCCCGGCGCGCTCGGCGCGATCGCGACCGCGCTGGGCAAGGCCGACGCCGACATCCACGCGGTCGACGTGGTCGAGCACCTCGACGACGGGACAGCGGTCGACGACTTCGTGGTGGACCTGCCGCCCGGGCGGATGCCCGACGGCCTGGTGAGTGCATGCCACCAGGTCGAGGGCGTACGCGTCGAGTACGTCGGGCACTATCTCGCCGGCGACGGGCTGCACCGCGACCTCGAGGCCGTCGAGGCGTTGACCGACCAGCCGGACCAGGCCGAACGCACCCTGGTCAAGGTTGCCCCGGAGGTCTTCCACGCCGACTGGGCGCTCGTCGTGCGCCGTGCCCACGGCGCGCTCAAGATCGTGCACGCCGGACCCGGCAGCCCAAGCGTCGACGAGTTCGATGTCCCCTGGCTGCCGATCGCCCGGGCGACGGCGCTTGACACCGCTGCCGCATGGGCACCCGAACCCTGGCGCGACTCATCGGTCGCAGCCGCCCCGCTCGGGCACCGCGACCGCGCCATCGTGGTCGGCCGCAACGGCGGGCCGGACATGCTCGACTCGGAGGTCGCCCGGCTGTGGCACCTCGCGACCCTGGCTGTCTCGGTGCAGACGTCCGCGGAGCCAGCCGAGGGCACCGAGCTCGTCGAGCACCTCGACCACTTCGTACTCACCGTGCACGACATCGAGCGCACCGTGCGTTTCTACCGGGACGTGCTGGGCATGCGCGCGGTCACGTACGGCGACAACCGCCGCTCCCTCGTCTTCGGTCGCCAGAAGATCAACCTGCACGAGGCGGGCAACGAGGTCGACCCGCACGCCAACAAGGCGACACCCGGCTCGGCCGACGTGTGCCTCATCGCGTCGGTGCCGATCGACGTCGTGCTGGAGCGGCTGCGCAAGCACGACGTGTCTGTGGTCGAAGGCCCGGTGCCGCGCACTGGCACGCTCGGCCCGATCACCTCGGTCTACTTCCGCGACCCCGACGGCAACCTCATCGAGGTGTCCACGTACGGCCGCTGAGCGCGGGGCCCTCGCTCCGGTGATCGTCGAAGGATCCTCCGTGCTCGGACACGGGTGATCCTTCATGATCATCGGGTTAGGCGCCGCCGGTACGGGCGACCTTGGCCGCGGCCTCCGGCCCCTCGGCCAACAGGACCTGGAATCCGGCCTCGTCGAGCATCGGGACACCGAGCTGCTCGGCCTTGTCGGCCTTGCTGCCCGCGTTGTCGCCAACGACGACGAAGTCGCTCTGCTTCGACACCGATCCGGCCGCCTTGCCGCCGCGGGCGATGATGGCCTCCCTGGCGCCGTCGCGGGAGAACTCCGCGAGAGACCCGGTGACGACCACCGTGAGCCCCTCGAGGGTCCTCGGCAATGAGGTGTCGACCTCGTCGGCCATCCGGACACCGGCCGCGCGCCACTTGCGCACGACCTCGCGGTGCCAGTCGACGTCGAACCAGGCGCGGACCGACGCGCCTATCGTCGGGCCGACGCCCTCAACTGCCGCCAGCTCTTCGGCGGACGCAGCCTCGATGCGGTCGAGGGAGCCCATTTCCTGTGCCAGGGCGCGGGCCGCGGTGGGGCCCACGTGTCGGATCGACAGCGCGACGAGCACGCGCCACAGCGGCTGGCTCTTGGCCTTGTCGAGGTTGTCGAGCAACCGGCCTCCGTTGGCATTCAAGACACGTGCACTCGGCCCCTTGGTCGCGCTCCTTGCGCGTCGCGGCTCGCGTGAAGAGCGGCACCGTCAGCAGCTTGGCCTCGTCGAGGGTGAACACATCGCCTTCGTCCTGCACGACACCGGACTGCAGCAACGCTATGGCCGCCTCGTAGCCCAGCACCTCGATGTCGAACGCGCCGCGACCAGCCACGTGGAACAGCCGCTCACGCAGCTGCGCCGGGCAGGATCGCGCGTTGGGGCAACGGATGTCGGCGTCACCCTCCCGCTCCGGGCCCAGCTCGGTGCCGCACTCCGGGCACACCGTCGGCATGACGAACTCGCGCTCGGTGCCGTCGCGCAGGTCGACCACTGGCCCCACGATCTCGGGGATGACATCGCCCGCCTTGCGCAGCACCACCGTGTCGCCGATGAGCACGCCCTTGCGCTTGACCTCGCTGGCGTTGTGCAGCGTGGCCATCTCGACGGTGGAGCCCGACACCTTGACGGGCTCCATGACGCCGTACGGAGTCACGCGCCCGGTGCGGCCGACATTGACCCGGATGTCGAGCAGCTTGGTGTTGACCTCCTCCGGCGGGTACTTGAAGGCGATCGCCCATCGCGGAGCGCGCGACGTCGACCCCAGCTGCCTCTGCAGCGGGACCTGGTCGACCTTGACCACGACGCCGTCGATCTCGTGCTCGACATCGTGCCGGTGCTCTCCGTAGTAGGCGATGAACGCCCGCACCTCGTCGAGCGTGCGCACCACCTTGACCCGGTCGCTGACCGGAAGGCCCCATGCGTGCAATGCCTCGTAGGCGTGCGACTGACGCTCTGGCTCGAATCCCCGACGCGCGCCAAGCCCGTGGCACACAAGATGCAGCGGGCGCGACGCGGTGATCCGCGGGTCCTTCTGCCGCAGCGAGCCGGCCGCGGTGTTTCGCGGGTTGGCGAACGGGGGCTTGCCGGCCGCGACGAGCTCGGCGTTGAGCGCCTCGAAACCCTCGACCGGGAAGTAGACCTCGCCGCGGACCTCGACCAGCTCGGGCACCGGGAACTCGTCGGTGCCGGTGAGTCGCGACGGCACGTTGTCGATGGTGCGGACGTTGGCGGTGACGTCCTCCCCCGTGCGGCCGTCGCCACGCGTGGCACCTCGGACGAGGCGACCGCGTTCATAGAGGAGGTTGACCGCGAGGCCGTCGACCTTGAGCTCGCACAGGTAGTCGGCGGCATCGCCCACCTCGCGGGTGACCCGCTCGGCCCAGCCCTCGAGGCCCTCGTCGGTGAAGACGTTGTCGAGGCTCTCCATGCGCTCGAGGTGGTCGACGGGAGCGAAGTCAGAGCTGATCGCGGCGGCGACCTTCTGCGTCGGCGAGTCGGGCGTGCGCAGCGCAGGCCAGCGCTCCTCGAGCGCCTCGAGCTCGCGCATGAGGCTGTCGTAGTCGATGTCGGACAGCGTCGGGCGGTCGAGCACGAAGTAGCGGTAGCGCGCGTCCTCGACCTGCTCGGCAACCTCGGCATGTCGGTCGAGCTCGGCAGCGGGGACGTCCTCGGAGGTCGGCACGGTGCCGGTCGCCTCATCAGCCATGGACCCATCTTGCCGGTTCGTGCCGACAGCTAGGCCACCACGGGCACGGATCTGGCAGGCGTCCGGTACTTCGCGACGTATTCGTCGAAGTTCCAAGAGGCCAGGAACTTGGTTGCGGCCGCGCGACCGCTCTGGAACAGCCGCTCCTGCTGCGCGGCCGTGAGGTCGAACGAGGTGGCACTGATCCCGAACGTATCGACGAAGATCGTCCGCGCACACACGTCCGGCCGGTCGATGTGCATCCCGTCGTACCAGGACGTCATCGTGGCGATCATGGCCAGCGTCAGCGAGAGCGGGCCGTTGGTGACCTTGGGGATGCGACGCGCGGACGGCCGGGACGACAGCTTGATGCCGAATGTGGGCCAGCGCGGAGCTGCGCTGTCGCTGCGGTCGAACACCTCGACCGGGAAGTTGGAGAGCATGCCTCCGTCGACGAGTGTCGACCGTCTCACCGCGTTGTCGCGATCGACGGCGTGCTCGAGATAGACCGGCTCGAAGAAGAACGGGATCGACATCGAGGCACGCACGGCGTCCACGACCGACTGCTCGGCGGCCGCGAGGCCGTACACGGACTTGTAGTGCCAGGGCAGCCGTACGACGCGGCGCAGCGAGACGTCCGAGGCCATGACGACCAGGCGGTAGCGCTCGTGCTCGGCCAGAGTGCTTGCCGGATCGGCTGGAAGTCTGAGCCCGGCAAACGTCTCACGGCCGTCGGGCAGCTGCTCGCGCAGCCACTGCTTGAAGTACTTCCCCTCGTAGATCCCCTGGTCGCCGAGCAGCGAGACGCCATTGCCCAGCAGCGGAATCCGATCGAGGAGCGACCGGTCTTGGAACTTTCGAAAGTCCGTCGCCTTCATGATCTCGTACATCTGCTCGGCGGTCTTACCGGCTGCGAGCAGCGCCCCGACGATCGACCCGGCCGACGTGCCGGCGATCCGCGGGAACGCGTACCCGTGTTCTTCGAGCACCGACACGGCGCCGACCAGGGCGATGCCCTTGACGCCGCCGCCTTCCAGGACAAGGTCGGCCTTCAACTTCGCAGTCATGGCTCACTCCCCCGCTCACGACGAAGAGCGGTGGATGGCGCGCCTGATACAGCTAGAGCCGAGCTCAGCGCATGGACTCGGCGGGCAGGTCAAACCAGCGCAGCTGCTCGAAGTCGCTGCTGACGCCCGGCGGGTGCTCGTCGAAGGGCGGCTCGCGCTTGATGTCCGCGAACAAGCGTCGAGCCTCCTCCAGGTACCCCGCGAGCGCGGTCTCGGGGGCGCGTTCATGGTGACGCGGATAGCTCAGCCGGCCCAGGTGGTCGTACGAGACCTGATCGAGACGCAGCGGCGGCTCGGGGTGACCGAGCCGGTTCCGCCAGAGCCCGGTGGCCGGGTCGAAGTGGTAGTCGAGAAGCAGCTTCCACCCTTGGGTGGCCACGAGGTTTACGGCCTCGATGATGTAGTCGCAGACGGCGTCGGAGATGAAGTAGTTGAAGTTGACCCGTGTCCATCCCGGCTTGATGCCCTCGCACCCGTGGACGACCTCGCGTTCGTAGGCGTGCGAGCGCTCGATGTCGATGCCGAGCAGCGTGTGCCCGTAGGGACCAGCACACGAGCAGCCACCGCGACACTGGATGCCGAACAGGTCGTTGAGCACTGCGACGACGAAGTTGTGGTGCAGGTAGTGGCCATCCGGGCGGTGCACGACGAAGGATACGATCGAGAGCCGCTCGGCCTCCAAGTTGCCGAGGATCTCGATGTTGGGGTTAGTACGCCATGACGTGACGGCCCGGCGGAGGAACCGCTCCTCCTGCGCTCGGATTACGTCGACGCTGACGGCGAGCTTGAGCTGGAACACCAGGCCGGCTCTGATCGACTCGATGATGGCTGGGGTGCCGCCTTCTTCGCGATGCACCGGGTCTTCGAGGTAGCGGTGTTCGGCCGAGTTGACGTAGGTGACGGTCCCGCCACCGGGGACGGTTGGGACACGGTTGTGTACGAGCGGGCGCTGCACCACAAGCACCCCCGGTGTCCCGGGACCGCCGACGAACTTGTGCGGCGAGATGAAGATGGCGTCCTTGTAGGCAAGTGGGTCGCCGGGCGGTCGCATCTCGAGGTCGACGTACGGCGCCGCGGCGGCGAAGTCCCAGAAGGACAGGGCACCGTGCTGATGCAGGAGGGCTGCGATGCGGTAGGTGTTGGAGACGATGCCGGTCACGTTTGAGGCCGCCGAGAATGACCCGATGCGCAACGGTCGCTCGGCGAACTCGATCAGCCGTTTCTCCAGCATGTCGAGGTCGATGTGCCCGTCGCGGTCCTCGGGTATCCGTACGACATCGGCGATTGACTCGCGCCAGGGCAGCTCGTTGGAGTGGTGTTCGAACGGCCCGACGAACACCACCGGGCGCTCATCGAGTGGAATCTGATCAACGAGGTGGTAAGCATCGTCGAGGGCGGACGGGATGCGTAGACCGAGGATGCTGATCAGCTTGTCGATCGCGCCGGTGGAGCCCGATCCGCAAAAGATGACGAGCGCGTCGTCGTCGCCGCCAACGGCGTCGCGGATGATGCGTCGAGCATCCTCGCGGAGGCGCGTCGTCTGCAGACCGGTGCCGGAGCTTTCCGTGTGAGTGTTGGCATAGCGGGGCAGCACCTCGTCGCGGATGAAGTCCTCGATGAAGTCGAGCGCCCGCCCCGACGCGGTGTAGTCGGCGTAGGTGACGCGGCGCGGACCGTAGGGCCCCGTCATGACCTGGTCGTCGCCGATCACTCCGGCACGAATCCGCTCAATCAAGGCATTGCCCAGCTGCGCTGGCTCCGCCGTCATGTCCGGGATGGTAGACCCGAAACCAGGTGTTCATTGGGTTGTCGGCGGGTTGACGGCGTGCCGTTGCCGGGTAGGCAGGGTTAGCGCCGCGATAATGCAGACATGGGAAAGGCCCCTCCAAGTATGAGTTGGAGGGGCCTTTCAGCCACGCGTCACCTGCAGTCTCCGATTGCTCGGCCACCCGGTTCGGCGAGGCACGTTGCCAATCCTGGTGACCTCGAGAACTCCGGTTGCCCGATGCCCTCGTGCTCTGGATTTCTCCTGAGCTCGGTCTCCGTTCCTGGCGACGTGAACGCATTTCTAATCGACGGGGCGGGCGTCGCGCAAGAGCCGAGCCATAGGATTTCCATGATTCTTTTCAGGCGTCGGGGATGTCCACAGAAACACGGTGGTTGCCCCCAGACTTGGCGAGTTACCCACCGCGTTATCCACCGGAGCCGGCGAGTTTGCGGCCGGCCTCGCGCACCAGCCGCAACGCGTGGCGGGTCCACACAGCGTCGGCCCCGGCCAGCCCGCACGCGGGCGTGACGACGGTCTGCGTCGCGGCGCGCCCCTCGTCGAAGCCCAGCCGCTGCCAAAACCCAGACACCCGCCTGGCAACGGCATCGGCGGTCTCGTTGGCCGAACCACCGACCGAGGGAACGGCGCCGACCCAGAGCGCGAGACCGGCGTCCACCCCCTCCGCATAAGAATCCAGCTCGGCCGCCGCCACGAGCGCCAGGTCGAACGAGACCGCCTGCGCGCCCGCGGCTCGCAGCACACCTATCGGCACAGCGGAGGCGCAGCAGTGCACAACCCCGTACGCGCCGGCAGCGGCGAACACGGCGCCAATCGCTTGCTCTGCCTCGGGCTGCTGCACGGCGCGAAGCCGGCCGAAGCCGCTCGCCGTGGGCAGCGCACCAGCCAGCACCGCCGGCAACGATGGCTCGTCCACCTGCAGCAGGACCGTAGCGTCGGCGAGTCGCCGCCGGACCTCGGCAACATGCACCGCGACACCTTCGGCAAGCGACTGCGCCAGGTCGCGGCGGGCACCGTGGTCGGCGAGGACGCGGTCGCCGCGAGGCCGTTCCAGCGATGCCGCCAACGTCATCGGCCCGGCCACCTGCACCTTGAACGGCCCAGCAAGGCCGGCGCCGATCTCCTCGACGGCGTCGAGGTCGTGGCGCAGGAAGGACACCGCGCGTCGTGAGTCACGGCCGGGGCGGTCGGTCACCCGCCACCCCGCGGGTTGCAGGTCGACCGCGATGTCGACGAGCAGCCCCGCCGTACGGCCAATCATGTCGGCGCCTGCCCCACGGGCCGGCAGCTCCGGCAGGTGCGGCAGGTCGGGCAGCTCCCCGAACACGAGCCGCGCCGCCTCCATCGGATCCTCGAGCGGCAGCGAGCCCACTCCGGTCGCGGCGCCGGGCGCCCATGGCTGGTCAGTCATCGCTTCGTGAGGATATGTGCACGGGTCGGGCAGCGGCAGGATGAGTCAGGATAGGTGCCATGACCGAGAAGGTCGACCTGCTCGTCGTGGGTGCTGGCCCGGCCGGTCTTTACGCTGCCTACTACGCGGGGTTCCGTGGCCTTTCGGTCGCGGTGATGGACTCGTTGCCCGAGCTCGGCGGGCAGGTGAGCGCCCTCTACCCGGAGAAGCTCATCTACGACGTCGCCGGCTTTCCGGCGATCAAGGGGCAGGATCTCGTCGACGCGCTGGCCGAGCAGGCGGCCACGGCAAACCCGACCTACGTGCTGGGCCACCGGGCCGAGCACCTCACCGTCACCGTCAACCATGTCGATGTCACGACCCACCGCAACCACGTCGTCAGCGCCAAGGCGGTCATCATCACCGGTGGCATCGGGACCTTCGAACCACGTCCGCTGCCCGACGGGCAGGCCTTCGAGAACCGCGGCCTGATGTACTTCGTGCCGCGGCTCGACGAGCTCGCCGGCCAGGACGTTCTCATCGTCGGCGGTGGCGACTCGGCCTTCGACTGGGCGCAGAGCCTCGAGCCGCGGGCGCGCTCGGTGACGCTGATCCACCGGCGGACGGCGTTTCGCGCACACAAGGCCACGGTCGATGCAGTGCTGGGGTCGTCGGTGCGGGTGCTGACGCCGTACGAGGTCGCCCGCATCGTCGGTGACGGCACCGTCAACGCGGTCGAGATCTTCCACAACGTCACGCAGGAACGCGAGACGCTCGATGTGCAGGCTGTGGTTGCGGCGCTGGGGTTCAAGGCCGACCTCGGGCCGTTCACGACCTGGGGATTGGCGCAGGAGAAGCGGCACATCGTGGTCGACACTGCGATGCGTACGTCGCTGTCGCGGGTGTTCGCCGCAGGCGACATCGTCACGTACGACGGCAAGGTCAAGCTCATCAGCGTCGGCTTCGGCGAGGCCGCGACGGCAGTCAACAATGCGGCGGTCGCTATCGACCCCTCGGCGCACGTGTTTCCGGGCCATTCGTCAGGCGGAAGCGCCTGAGTCGGGGCCTAGTACTCCGCGCGACCGGGGTGCGCCGACCAGGCGTCGAACGGCGCGTTGTCGTGGGGTAGCGGAAGCTGTTGCACCAGTGGCACTGCCCAGCCCTCCCGCGGTTTCGCGAGCATCTCGTAGAACAGCTCGTCATCAAACCCCGCCGCCGCAGCCTGGGCGTGGTCGGCGGCGAAGACGACGCGGTCGACCCGCGCCCACATCGCTGCCGTCAGGCACATCGGGCACGGCTCGCAGGAGGAATAGAGCACGCAGCCGGACAGGTCGTGCGTCTGCAGCACCTTGCATGCTTCCCGGATCGCGATCATCTCGGCGTGCGCGGTCGGGTCGAGGTCACGGATAACGCGGTTGGCTGCCTCCGCGATCCCCTTTCCGTCCCTGACCACCACCGAGCCGAACGGCCCCCCGTCGAGGGACACGTTGTGCGCCGCCAGCTCAACCGCGCGGTTGAGCCAGCGCCTGTCGTCGTCATTGCCGACCACCATGAACCCGACGGTAGCGTCAACTGCGGGATCGAGCCCGCCTAGGCGCTAACCCTTCCTGCCGTCTAGCAGCTCCCGGATGACGTCCAGCTGACCGAGGTGCCGAGCGGTCTCCTCCAGCATGTGGAGCAACATCCACCGCAGCGTGGAGCCGGCAGCGGCGTAGTCGGGGTGCTTGCCGAGCTCGTCCAGCGGGTGCGCCGCGATGATCTCGTTGGAGACAGCGCATTGCATCTCGTAGTCCGCAAGGAGCTGGTCGAGCGCGATCCCCTCGACCCTCATGTCGGAGTCGTCGGGCCCCTCGTCGAATCGCGGCCCGACGGCCGGCCGCCCGAGGAAAAGCACTTCGAACCAGCCGTGCTCAACCCAACGGAGGTGGGAGACGACGCCCGCCATTGTCATCAGCGGCGACGTGGGAAGGACGGATCGATGAGTGTCTGCGTCGAACGACCCTTCGCACTTCCAGTGCACGAGCGCACGCTGCATGTCCAGCCAGCCGACCAACTGCGTTCGCTCGTCGGCAACGAACGGTGGGCGGTCCGTGGAGAGGGTCACGCGCGCAGACACTAGCGGTCAGGAAGCGCGGCGGACCGCCGAAGTCCTGTCGATCGTGGCCGAGCCGACGACCCGGGAGCCGTCGTAGAGCACGACAGCCTGTCCCGGCGCCACGCCACGCAACGGCTCATCGAGCTCGACGTGGACTATGTCGCCATCGGATTTGGCACGGGCAGCGACAGGCTCACCATGCGCTCGCACTTGGGCGGTGCAACGCAGCTCGGACGCGGGCTCTTGGCCGCACCATCGCGGCGATGTGCCAACAAGGGTGGTGACCTCGAGCCGTGGGGCGGCTCCGACCGTGACGGTGCGCGTCACCGGTGAGATGTCGAGCACGTAGCGCGGCTTGCCGTCGGACGCGGGCGTGCCGATGCGCAGGCCCTTGCGCTGGCCGACTGTGAAGCCGAAGGTGCCGTCGTGCTCGCCGAGCTGTGCACCCGACTCGTCGACGATCTGACCGGGGGCCGCGCCCAGCCGGTCACGCAGGAAACCGGCCGTGTCACCGTCGGCGATGAAGCAGATGTCGTGGCTGTCGGGCTTGCGGGCAACGGCCAGCCCGCGCCGCGCTGCTTCGTCCCGTACATCCGCCTTGTGGCTGACGCCGAGCGGGAACTCGGCGTGCGCGAGCTGCTCGCGCGTGAGCACGCCGAGGACGTACGACTGATCCTTGTCCGGGTCGACGGCACGGTGCAGCTCCCGACCGTGCGGGCCCTCGACGACGTGCGCGTAGTGGCCCGTGGCGACGGCGTCGAACCCGAGCGCAAGCGCGCGGTCGAGCACGGCGGCGAACTTGATGCGCTCGTTGCAGCGCAGGCACGGGTTGGGCGTGCGACCGGCGGCGTACTCGGCGACGAAGTCGTCGACCACGTCGGCGCGAAATCGCTCGGCGAGATCCCATATGTAGAACGGGATCCCGAGCACGTCGGCGGCGCGGCGTGCGTCGCGCGAGTCTTCGATCGTGCAGCAGCCGCGAGCGCCGCTGCGGAACGACTGCGGGTTGCTCGACAGTGCCAGGTGGACGCCGACGACGTCATGCCCGGCGTCGACCATGCGTGCAGCCGCAACTGCGGAGTCGACGCCACCCGACATCGCTGCCAGGACGCGCATCGTCAGCTCACCCCCGCGACGTTGACTAGACCAGCGGCGCGGGCGCGCTCGACGACCGGGCCGATGTGTGTGGCGACCGCGTCGATGTCGGCGTCGGTGGTCGTGTGTCCGAGGGAGAAGCGGAGCGACGCACGCACCAGGGACTCGTCGACCCCCATGGCCATTAGGACGTGGGAGGGCTCGGCAACGCCCGCCGCGCAAGCTGCGCCGGTGGAGCAGTCGATGCCCAGGCTGTCGAGCAGGAGGAGCAGGCTGTCGCCCTCGCAGCCGGGGAAGGACAGGTGCGCGATGCCAGGCAGCCCGGCCGGGTCGCCGTTGCGTACGGCATCCGGCACCTCGCGCTGGACGGTGTCGACAAGCCGGTCGCGCAACCGCGTTAGACGTACGACCTCGGCGGCGCGGCGCTCCTCGGCCATGGTCACGGCAAGCCCGAGCCCGGTGATCGCCGCCGTGTCGAGGGTGCCGGAGCGGACGTCGCGCTCCTGACCGCCGCCGTGCATGACGGGTACGAGCGGCGCGTCCCGGCGCGCGAGAAGAGCACCGACTCCGATCGTCGCGCCGATCTTGTGCCCGGACAGGGCAAGCGTGTCGAGACCACTGGCGGCGAAGTCGATCGACAGCTGGCCGACGGCCTGGACGGCATCGCAGTGCACCGGGATGCCGTGCGCGTGGGCGGCCTCGACGACCTCAGCGATCGGCTGGACGGTGCCGACCTCGTTGTTGGCCCACATCACGGTGACGAGCGCGATGGTTTCCGGGTCGCGGTCGAGCGCTGCGTTGAGCGCGTCGAGCCGGACGCGGCCGAGGCGGTCGACCGGCAGCCACTCGACCTCGGCGCCCTCGTGGCTGGCCAGCCACTGCAGGGAGTCCATCACCGCGTGATGCTCGATGCTGCTGGCGATGATGCGGCGGCGCCGTGGATCGGCCTGCCGGCGGCCCCAGTAGAGGCCCTTGACCGCGAGGTTGTCGGCCTCGGTGCCGCCGGAGGTGAAGACGACCTCGGTGGGCTGGGCGCCGAGTGCGGCGGCGACCCGCTCGCGTGCCTCCTCGACGTGCAGCCGGGCGGCCCGGCCGGAGGTGTGCAGCGACGACGGGTTGCCGGTCTCGCGCAGCGCCGACGTGACTGCCGCCACCACCTCCGGAAGGACCGGGGTGGTGGCGGCGTGGTCGAGGTAGGCGCGCGTCAGGATCAGACGTGGCCGGAATGACCACGTAAGCAGGGGTACCGTGGCCGCGTGGCCAGCGACGCGACCCGCGGACGTCCGTCAGGCCTTGCGCTTGCGGATCTCCTCGGCCGCCTGCGGCAGGACGGCGTGCAGGTCGCCGACGACGCCGAAGTCGGCCATCGCGAAGATCGGCGCCTCGGCGTCCTTGTTGACCACGACGATCGTCTTGGCGGTCTGCATGCCGGCCCGGTGCTGGATCGCACCCGAGATGCCGGCGGCGACGTACAGCTGCGGCGACACGGTCTTGCCGGTCTGGCCGACCTGGTGCGCGTGCGGGTACCAGCCGGAGTCGACCGCGGCCCGGGACGCACCGACGGCCGCGCCGAGCGCGTCGGCGAGCGCCTCGACCGGCTTGAAGTCACCGGCCGTGCCGCGCCCACCGGACACCACGATCGACGCCTCGGTCAGCTCCGGACGACCCGACGCCTCCCGCGGCGCCCGAGCTGTGATGCGCGCCGCCTTGGCGGTGTCGGACAGCTCTACGGTCACCGGCACGACGCTGGCCTCGACGGGGGCCTCCTCGGGGGTGACGGCGTTGGGCTTGACCGCGATCACCGGCACCCCGCGGCTGACCCGCGACGTCACGGTGAACCCGCCGGCAAACGCCGACTGCGTCGCCACCGGACCGTTGTCACCGGCTGTCACGTCGACGGCGTCGGTGATGATGCCCGAGCCGAGCTTGACCGCGAGCCGCGCCGCGACCTCCTTGCCCTCCGAGGTGGCGGGCACGAGCACGGCTGCCGGCTCGACAGTCGCAGCGACCCCGGCGAGGATCTCTGCCTTGGGTGCCACGAGGTAGTCCCCGAGCGACGCATCGTCGGCGACGTGCACAGTCGCCGCGCCGTACGAGGCGAGCGTCGGCACCGCATCCGGCGCGCCGGCGCCGACGACAACCGCTGCCGGCTCGCCGAGCCGCCGCGCGATGGTGAGCAGCTCGAGGGTGGTCTTACGGACGGAACCGTCGACGTGGTCGACGAGGACGAGGATCTGCGCCACAACTGCTCCTGTCAGATGAACTTCTGCGCGGCGAGGAACTCGGCCAGCTGAACGCCGCCGTTGCCCTCGTCCGTGACGATCGTGCCCTGAGTGCGCGGCGGTCGCGCCGTGACTGTCTCGACGACGGTCGACGCGTGCGCCAGGCCGACCTCGTCACCGCTGACTCCGAGGTCAGCCAGCGACCACGTCTGCACCGGCTTCTTCTTCGCCGCCATGATTCCCTTGAACGACGGGTAGCGCGGCTCGTTGATCTGGTCGGTCACCGACACCACGGCCGGCAGCGATGCCTCGATCGTCTCCGACGCCGTGTCGCCATCTCGGCGGATCGTCACCGACGCCCTCGCCGACGGTCACCTCCGCGGCGAATGTCACCTGCGGCAGCCCGAGCCGCTCCGCAAGCATCGCGGGGACGACGCTCATGCCGCCGTCGGTGGAGGCCATGCCGCACAGCACCAGGTCGTACGACCCGAGCTTCTCGAGCGCCTTGGCGAGTACGAGCGACGTGGCAAGCGCGTCCGACCCGTGCAGCGAGTCATCCAGGATGTGCACGCCCGCGTCCGCGCCCATCTGCAGCGCCTTTCGAATCGCGTCGGCAGCGCCGTCTGGGCCCATGGTCACCACGGTGACCTCGCCGCCGGACGCCTGCGCGATCTTGAGCGCCTCCTCCACCGCGTACTCATCCAGCTCGGACAGCAGCCCGTCCACGCCAACCCGGTCGGTCGTGTGGTCGGTCGTATTGAAGACACGATCTGCCGTGGCATCCGGCACGTGCTTGACGAGAACGACGATGTTCATGGCCGGTCGACGACCTCCTGATTGCGGGTGGATTTCTCGGCACAGCCTGCCAGGCGCCCAGATCGGGCCGGCCAACAGGCCGTGGAACGTCACGATGGGCAAATGTTACTCGCCGGTAGCGCAGCGCGTCTGTGGGGTGCGCCACAAGGTCGTACGGCGCACCTATGGCCTTGACTCGCGATGGTCCGGCACCTACTGGCCGGTGCACGGCTGATCGGCTACCGCGCGGCCACGCTGACCGAGCGACGGGGAGCAGGTACCGCTCGGCCCTCGCGCCGCACCACATCGGCGGACTCGGCCGGTCGGAACGCACCAGCACGTGGCCGTCCACCTCGGTGAAAGCAGCCGCTGACCGGACGCCGGCGAGGGTCGCTGGCACAATCTGTCCCCATGCCCAAGAAGCCCACGCCGCCCAAGCCCGCACCGTGGCCAGGACGCTGGTCGCCGCTGGGTGCCACCTGGGACGGCGAGGCGACCAACGTGTCGCTGTGGGCGCCGCGGGCAGAGCGCGTCGAGCTTTGTGTCTTCAGCGATGGCACCGAGAGCCGCTTCGACCTCATCGACCGGACCTTCGACACCTGGCACGGTCAGCTTGCCGACCTGAAGCCTGGGATGCGGTACGGGTTTCGCGTCCACGGTCCCTGGGATCCCGCGCACGGTCAACGGTTCAACCCAGCCAAGCTGCTGCTCGATCCCTACGCCAAGGCGATCACCGGCGACCTGACCTACGGCCCGGCGGTGTTCGGTCACCGCCGTGACAGCCTCGATGTCGCCGGCGACGACCTCGTACAGAGTGACATCGACTCGGCCGGGTACGTACCCACGTCGGTTGTCGTCGCAGGTGACGACTTCGACTGGACCGGTGAACCAAGGCCCGAGGTGCCCTGGGCCGACACGGTCGTCTATGAGCTGCACGTGCGCGGCTTCACCAAGCGCCACCCGGATGTGCCGGAGGAGCTCCGCGGCACGTACGCCGGGCTCGCGCATCCCGCCGTGCTCGAGCACCTCACGAGCCTCGGCGTGACAGCCGTCGAGCTGCTTCCCGTACACCACTTCATCAGCGAGCTGCATCTCGCAGAGCGCGGGCTCACCAACTACTGGGGCTACAACTCAGTCGGCTTCTTTGCGCCGCACGCGGCGTACTCGTCGTCTGGGTCCCGCGGCGAGCAGGTGCGCGAGTTCAAGGCGATGGTGCGCGCCCTGCACGAAGCCGGGCTCGAGGTGCTGCTCGACGTCGTCTACAACCACACCGGTGAGGGCGGCAACGTCGGCCCGACGCTCAACTTCCGGGGAATCGCCAATGACATGTATTACCGCGTGCGCGACGGCGGGCGGTTCTACCAGGACTACACGGGTACGGGCAACACGCTCGACCTGCACTACCCGCACCCACTGCAGCTCGTCATGGACTCGCTGCGCTATTGGGTGACTGAGATGCACGTCGACGGGTTCCGCTTCGACCTCGCATCGGCGCTGGCGCGGTCGATGCATGACGTCGACATGCTGGGATCGTTCTTCAAGGTCATCCAGCAGGACCCGGTGCTCAGCGAGGTCAAGCTCATCGCCGAGCCGTGGGACGTGGGCTCCGGTGGCTATCAGGTGGGCGAGTTCCCGCACCTGTGGTGTGAGTGGAACGACAAGTACCGCGACACGGTGCGCGACTTCTGGCGCGGCAAGGCCCCAGGGGTGCGCGACCTCGCCTACCGGCTGAGCGGCTCCAGCGACCTCTATGCGGACGACGGCCGGCTCCCGTACGCCTCCATCAACTTCATCACCGCGCACGACGGCTTCACCCTTCGCGATTTGGTCTCGTACGAGCGCAAGCACAACGAGGCCAACGGCGAAGACAATCGCGACGGCAGCGACAACAACCGCTCGTGGAACTGTGGCGTGGAGGGCGAGACCGACGACGCGGCAGTCAATGCGCTGCGCCATCGGCAGCTCGAGAACCTGTTGTCGACGTTACTGCTCTCCACCGGGGTTCCGATGCTGGTGGCCGGCGACGAGATGGGGCGCACCCAGGGCGGCAACAACAACGCCTATTCCCAGGACAACGAGACGTCGTGGGTCGATTGGTCGGTGCGGGTGCCGTACGGCGACGTTCTCGAGCTCGTACGGACTCTGCTCCGGCTGCGTCGCGAGGAGCCGGTGTTCCGGCAGCGGCACTTCTTCGAGGGTCGGCCGGCGGTCGAAGGCGGCCACAAGGACATTGCTTGGTTCCGCGAGGACGGCACGGAACTGACCGACGCCGAGTGGTTCGACCAGGGGCGGCGCACGCTGGGCATGTTTCTGTCCGGCGACGCGATCCGCGGTCGGTCGGCGCACGGCGAGCCCATCGTCGGCGGCTCCTACTTGCTCTGGCTGCATGCCGGTGAGGACGCCGTCGATGTGACCCTCCCGGACGGTGCCTGGGCGAAGTCGTACGAGCCCGCGTTCGGCGGGGAAACCGTCCTCGCCAGCACTGCCGTAAGAATGGAGCCCCGCAGCACGCTCCTCCTCCGCGCCCATGACGGGTGACGAGGCATTTCGGCAGATCGGCACGCAACCGGTCGGGCCCGTTGCGCGTCTTCCGTAACATGACGACCGTGCGCCGGCCGCAGAAGATGCTTGTACTCGCAGTGATGCTTTCGCTGCTGTCCGTGACGGCCGCTGCCTGCGGGCAGGGCGACGTGCAGTCCGATGCGGCACCCGGCGGTGCGGCGGCGGCTGGATCAACGCAGGAGTCGTCCGACCCGCCTGCGAGCTCGGCCACGGCTCCCGAGACGCCGCCACCGACGCCCACGAGCTCCGCCGCGGCGCCAGCCCCGGCGACTCCGCCACCCGCCCCGGCGACCCCGCCGCCGCCGGCGACCCCGCCACCCGCGCCCGCGGCACCCGAGCCGGCGCCGGCGCCGACCGGTCCTCCGTCGTTGCGAGCCGGCGACAGCGGCCCCGAGGTGGCCGCGCTGCAGCAACGCCTTTCCGAGCTGGGCTACTGGCTCGGCACCCCGGACGACACCTTTGGTGGTCTCACCAAGCAGGCCGTCTATGCCCTGCAGAAAGCCGCGGGGTTGGGCGCCGACGGTGTCGTAGGCCCCAAGACCCGCGCGGCGCTCGATGCCGGAACGCGCCCGTCAGCGCGCAGCACGAGCGGCCACGTCGTCGAGGTCGACCGCGAGCATCAGTTGTTGCTGCTCGTCAACGACGGTCGGGTGGACCACATCCTCAACACGTCGACCGGCACCTTCAAGCACTACACCCACGAGGGCCGGCGCCTTCTGGCCGACACCCCCGAGGGGCAGTGGGAGGTCTTCCGCCAGGTCGACGGGTGGCGTGACGGCGAGCTCGGCCGGCTCTACCGCCCCAAGTATTTCAACAGCCAGGGCATCGCCGTACACGGCTATGAGAGCGTGCCGCCCTATCCCGCGTCACATGGCTGCGTCCGCGTGACCCTCGCGGCCATGGACTGGCTGTGGGCCAACGACCAGCTGCCCAAGGGCACCCCCGTCTGGGTCTACTGAGCCGAGCCACCACCAGGACTTCCCCCGCCCCGACAGGCCTGCAGCCCTGGTGGTGCGGGGTGAGTCCTGCTTAACGTGGTCATTCCGGCACTACGGCAGGGTGGCGAGGCCGAGCTCGGTGACGGTAGGTACGAGCGGGTGGGTAGGCACGACGCGCACGGTGTAGCCGAACGCACCGGTGCGGTCGAGCGGAACATCGCCGTCGAAGCGATAGCGCCCCGGCTCGTAAGTCTCTCCCACCGTCAGTGCAGACGTCATGGGGTGCAGCAGCTCGTCGGACTCGTCGACCCGGCCGTGCACGACCTGCACCGAGACGTCCTCCGGCGTGAGATCGCCCAGCGACACGAAGGCGTGCAGGTTGACCGACTGCCCGATCTCGAACGACTCGGGCGCCGACACCGTCTCCACGTGTTCCACCCGCACGCTCGGCCACGCCTTGCGCACCTTGCGCTTCCACTGCGCCAGCTCGGCTGCCCCGGTGAAGTCGGCGTCGAGCGAGCGCGCCGCGGCCGCGGCCGGGATGTAGAGGTTCTGCGAGTATTCACGCACCATGCGCGTGGCCAGCACCTTGGGCCCGAGAGTGGTGAGCGTGTGCCGCACCATCTCCAGCCAGCGACTGGGCAGCCCGTCGTCGTTGGTGTCGTAGAACCGCGGGATGACCTCGTTCTCGATGATCTCGTAGAGCGCCAAGGCCTCGAGGTCGTCGCGCTTCTCGGTGTTGTCGACACCGGCGGCCGACGGGATGGCCCAGCCATTGTCGCCGTCGAACCACTCGTCCCACCACCCGTCGAGGATCGACAGGTTGAGACCACCATTGAGGGCGGCCTTCATGCCCGACGTGCCGGATGCCTCATGGGGGCGCAGCGGGTTGTTGAGCCAGACGTCACACCCCGGATAGAGCGTCTGCGCCATCCCGATGTCGTAGTTGGGCAGGAACACGATGCGGTGCCGCACGGCCGGGTCGTCGGAGAACCGCACCATGTCTTGGATGAGCTTCTTGCCGCTGTCGTCGGCAGGGTGCGCCTTGCCCGCGATGACAATCTGGACCGGTCTATCGGGGTCGCGCAGCAGCCTCGTGAGTCGCTCCGGGTCCTGCAGCATCAGGGTGAGTCGCTTGTACGACGCACCGCGCCGCGCGAAGCCGATCGTGCACACGTCAGGGTCCATCACCTGGTCGATCCAGCCCAGCTCGGGCTCGCTCGCACCACGCTGCAGCCAGGACTTGCGCAACCGGCGACGGACGTCATCCACCAACCGGGCACGCGTGACGCGCTTGGCCCGCCACATCTGCGCGTCCGGGATCTTGCTTATCGCCTCGGACCAGCCGTCGCCCTGCTCGACGAAGGCGCGCCCGGCGTGTCGTTCGGCCAGCGCGAGGAACTCCTCCGCGACCCACGTCGGCGCATGCACACCGTTGGTGATCGAGCCGATCGGCACCTCGGCGCGATCGAAGCCCGGCCACAGACCGGCGAACATCTCCCGGCTCACCTCACCGTGCAGGCGGGAGACGCCGTTGGCCCGCTGGGCGAGGCGTAGGCCCATCACGGCCATGTTGAAAACGGTCGGGTCGCCGCCCTCGTAGGTCTCGGCGCCAAGCTCGAGGATGCGCTCCACCGGCATTCCCTCGGCTGCGTTGTCGCCGCCGAAGTGCTGGAGCACGAGCTCGCGGGAGAACCGGTCGATGCCCGCGGGCACCGGAGTGTGCGTCGTGAAGACCGTCCCGGCGCGCACCGCCTCGAGGGCGGTGTCGAAGTCGACGCCGGCACCGACGACGAGCTCACGGATGCGTTCCAGGCCGAGGTAGCCGGCGTGACCCTCGTTGGTGTGGAAGACCTCCGGCTCGGGTGCGCCCGTGATGCGGCAGTAGGCCCGCAAGGCCCGCACACCCCCGATGCCGAGCAGCATCTCCTGCTCGAGCCGATGCTCAGAGGAGCCGCCGTAGAGCCGGTCGGTGATGTCGCGCTCGCTGGGGGCGTTCTCCTCGACGTGGCTGTCGATCATCAGGAGCGGGACGCGGCCGACCTCGGCGACCCAGATGTGCGCCGCGACGCTGCCTGCCCGTCAGGCAGCCCGACCACGACGACTGCTGGTGCGCCGTCGGCCTCGCGAAGCAGGCTGATCGGCATGCCGTCGGGGTCGGCGACTGGGTAGCGCTCCTGCTGCCAACCCTCGCGCGAAAGGGTCTGCCGGAAGTAGCCCTGCCGGTAGAGCAGGCCCACCCCGATGATGGGCACACCCAGGTCGCTCGCAGCCTTGAGATGGTCGCCGGCGAGGATGCCAAGGCCACCGGAATACTGCGGGAGCACCTGCGTCAGGCCGAACTCCGGCGAGAAGTAGGCGATCGAGGTCGGAGACTCGGCACCGAGAGTCTGATACCAGCGCGCACCCATGAGGTAGTCGTTGAGATCATCGGCGGCATCGCGGACCTGACGCAGGAACCTGCGGTCGTTGGCGAGCTCATTGAGCCGATCGGCCGGCACCTCCCCCAGCAGCCGCACCGGGTCGTGCCCCACGGCCTCCCACACCTCGGGGTCGACGGCGGCAAACAGGTCCTGCGTCTCGGGATGCCAGGACCAGCGCAGGTTGGTGATCAGCTGACCCAGAGGGGCCAGTGAGGGGGGCAGGACCGTACGGACGGTCAGTCGTCGGATGGCTCGCACGGTGTCACCCTAATGGCGACCCCAGACCTGGTCGGTGGGCCCGCTCCTCAACCCGGTCACGTAACGAGTTGTTCACTCGAAGCTGTCGGTACGGTTGGAGCGATGACCGGACGCATCCCTATTCTTGATGTCCAGCCTGTCGTGGAGTGCGGCCGGCACGCCGCACACGCCGTGGTGGGCGAGGAGTTCGACGCCTCCGCGACTGTGTTTCGCGAGGGTCACGACGCAGTCAACGCCACCGTCGTGCTGCGCCCCCCGGGCGACCGCGACCCGATACCGATCCCGATGACCCCCGGCGCCATCGGGACCGACCGCTGGCACGCGACAGTCACCCCCGACCAGGAAGGCGCCTGGTCGTTCACGGTCGAGGGCTGGGGCGACCCCTGGGCCACCTGGCTGCATACGGCGGAGATCAAGGTGCCGGCCGGCATCGACGTCGACCTGGTGTTCACGGATGGTGCCGCATTGCTCGACCGCGCGGCCCGTGGCTTGCCGCGCGGCACTCCGGAGGAGAAGGCCGTGCTGCGCTCGGCCGCCAAGGCGATGCGCGACCGCCACCGCCCCGATCCCGTACGTCTCGCGGCTGCCCACGACACCACGGTCGCCGAGATCCTGCAGCAGCATCCGCTGCGTGACCTTGTGACCGAGTCAGGCCCCTATCCCCTGCTGGTCGAGCGGGAGCGGGCGCTGTTCGGGTCGTGGTACGAGCTGTTCCCGCGCTCCGAGGGCGCCCACCGAGACGTGAACGGTCACTGGGTGTCCGGCACCTTCCGCACGACGATGCAGCGACTGCCCGCGCTCGCGGCGCAGGGTTTCGACGTCATCTACCTGCCTCCGATCCATCCCATCGGACGCACATTCCGCAAAGGCCCTAACAACACCCTCGACGCAGGCCCCGATGATCCAGGGGTCCCGTGGGCGATCGGCGGGCCTGAGGGCGGCCACGACGCGATCCACCCCGACCTGGGCACCATCGAGGACTTCGACGCGCTCGTCGCCCGCGCGCGCGACCTGGGCATGGAGATCGCGCTCGACCTGGCATTACAGGCAAGCCCCGACCACCCGTGGGTCTCCAAGCACCCCGAGTGGTTCTCGGTGCGGGCCGACGGCACGATCGCCTACGCCGAGAACCCGCCGAAGAAATACCAGGACATCTACCCGATCAACTTCGACCGGGATCCGGAGGGCATCTACCAGGA
Organism: uncultured Actinomycetota bacterium; assembly: GCA_963757805.1. Classification (GTDB taxonomy): domain Bacteria; phylum Actinomycetota; class Actinomycetes; order Jiangellales; family Jiangellaceae; genus CAVWSM01. The sequence goes on from CAVWSM010000006.1 coordinate 872,198, forward strand.
GGTCCTGCGCATCGTCCGGCACTGGATGGCGCATGGGGTGCGCATCTTCCGCGTCGACAACCCGCACACCAAGCCAATCAACTTCTGGGAATGGCTGATCGGCGAAGTACGCAAGACCGACCCTGACGTCATCTTCCTCGCCGAGGCATTCACCCGGCCCGCAATGATGCACGCGCTGGGCAAGGTCGGCTTCCAGCAGTCCTACACCTACTTCACCTGGCGCAACCGGGACTGGGAGCTCAGGGAATACGCGCGGGAGCTGGTCGCCGCGGCGCATTACATGCGGCCCAACTTCTTCGTCAACACCCCCGACATCCTCAACGAGTATCTGCAGTACGGCGGGCCGGCGGCATTCAAGATCCGCGCCGTGCTGGCCGCGATGCTGTCGCCGACATGGGGCGTCTACAGCGGCTACGAGCTCTTCGAGCACGTCGCCGTGCGTCCGGGCAGCGAGGAGTACCTCGACTCGGAGAAGTACCAGTACCGCCCGCGCGATTGGTCCGCCTACGAGCCCGGCGGGCCCAAGGAGGGGCAGTCACTCACGCCCTACATCACCCGTCTCAATGAGCTGCGCCGCGCCCACCCCGCCCTGCAATGGCTTCGAAACCTTCGTTTCCACGGCGTCGAAGGCGCCGACATGCTGGCATTCTCCAAGACCCGGCGGCTACCCGACGGGAGCGATGACGTGGTCATCGTGGTCGTCAACCTCGACCCGCACGCGACGCGAGAAGGACTGGTGCACCTGAACATGCCGTTGCTGGGCTTCGACTGGCACGAGACGTTTGCGGCCCACGACGAGCTCTCGGCTAGGACGTTCCGGTGGGGCGAGCGCAACTTCGTCCGGCTAGACCCAGGCATCGAGCCGGCACACATCCTGTCGGTGCGGCGGTGGAGCGCATGACGCACGCGCAGGTGCTGCTCCCGGTGGCGGGCAGTGACCGCGACTGGTTCAAGCGCGCGGTCTTTTACGAGGTGCTCGTGCGTTCCTTCTGCGATGCCAACGCCGACGGCGTCGGTGACCTGCAGGGGCTGCGCAGCAAGCTCGACTACCTCGAGTGGCTCGGCGTCGACTGTCTTTGGCTTCCCCCGTTCATGGCCTCGCCGCTGCGCGACGGCGGCTATGACGTCTCCGACTACAAGAAGGTGCTGCCAGAGTTCGGCACGCTCGACGACTTCGTCGAGCTTGTCCGCGAGGCCCACGCCCGCGGCATCCGGGTCATCATCGACTTCGTCATGAACCACACATCCGACCAGCACCCGTGGTTCCAGGCATCGCGCAGCGACCCCGACGGGCCTTACGGCGACTTCTACGTGTGGTCGGACTCCGATGAGGGCTACTCCGACGCGCGCATCATCTTCGTCGACACCGAGGTGTCCAACTGGACCTTCGACCCGATTCGCAAGCAGTACTTCTGGCACCGGTTCTTCTCGCATCAGCCTGACCTCAACTTCGAGAACCCCGCGGTGCAGGAGGCGATCCTCGACGCCCTGCGGTTCTGGCTCGATCTCGGCATCGACGGGTTCCGGCTCGACGCGGTGCCTTATCTGTTCGAGTCCGAGGGCACCAACTGCGAAAACCTCCCGCAGACGCACGAGTTCCTGCGCCAGGTCCGCAAGATCGTCGACGACGAATACCCTGACCGCGTCCTCCTGTGCGAGGCCAACCAGTGGCCGGAGGACGTCGTGGAATACTTCGGCGACCCCGACACCGGTGGCGACCAGTGCCACATGGCCTTCCACTTCCCGGTGATGCCGCGCATCTTCATGGCCGTCCGGCGCGAGTCGCGCTACCCCGTCTCGGAGATCATGGAGCGCACGCCGGTGATCCCGCAGCACTGCCAGTGGGGCATCTTCCTGCGCAACCACGACGAGCTCACGCTCGAGATGGTCACGGCGGACGAGCGCGACTACATGTGGACCGAGTACGCCAAAGACCCGCGCATGAAGGCCAACATCGGCATCCGCCGCCGGCTGGCTCCGCTGCTGGAAAACGACACCAACCAGATCGAGCTGTTCACCGCGCTGCTGCTCTCGCTACCGGGCTCGCCCGTCCTCTACTACGGTGACGAGATCGGCATGGGTGACAACATCTGGCTCGGCGACCGCGACGGCGTACGCACGCCGATGCAGTGGACCCCCGACCGCAACGCTGGGTTCTCCGCAGCCGAGCCCGGTCGCATGACGCTGCCCGTGGTGATGGACGCCGTTTATGGCTTTCAGGTCACCAACGTCGAGGCGCAGATGCAGAACACGTCGTCGCTGCTGCATTGGACGCGGCGGATGGTCCACGTCCGCAAGCAGAATCCCGCATTCGGATTGGGTACGTTCCACGACGTCGGGGGTAGTAACCCTTCCGTGCTGTCCTACGTACGCGAGTTTGGCGACGACATCGTCCTGTGTGTCAACAACCTGTCCCGCTTCCCACAGCCGGTAGAGCTCGACCTGCGCAGGTTCGAGGGACTGGAGCCGATCGAACTGCTCGGCGGCACGAGGTTTCCACGCATCGGAGAGCTGCCCTACCTGCTCACGCTAGGGTCGCACGGCTTCTACTGGTTCCGGCTGCCGGTCGACGCTGACGAGGTGCACGCATGAGCGACCAGAGCACGTCGATGCTGACCGACGAGGAGCGCGCGCAGCTCCCCGAGCTGCTGGCCGCCTGGATCCCCCACCAGCGCTGGTTCGGCGGCAAGCACCAACCCGTCGACCGGGCACGCATCCTCACCGCAACAGTCCTGCGGGAGGCCGACCCTCGGGTCGAGCACCTCGTCCTTGGCGTACGTCAGGGTTCGCACGAATCCGCCTACCAGGTATGGGTGAGCATCCGCCATGAGCCTGAGGCGCGGATGGACCACGTCCTCGTCGGCCAGCTCGGCGAGCGCTACGTCTATGACGCACTGCATGACAAGGACGCGACGACGGGCCTCCTCGCGGCCATCGAGAAATCGGAGGATCACGGCAACGTCAGCTTCCACAAGGTCGGCGACGACGAGCTGCCGGTCAACGAGCTCTCGACTGTGCTCACGGTCGAGCAGAGCAACACGTCGCTCGCCTTCGGCGACGCCGCACTCTTGAAGGCCTACCGGCGGCTGCAACCCGGGATCAACCCCGATGTGGAGATACACCAAGCGCTCACCGAAGCCGGGTGCGAGAACGTCGCCGCCCTCTTGGGGTGGGTCGACGGCAGGTGGACCGACCCCGACACCGGCAGCGAGGTCACCGGCAGCCTGGCAATGCTCCAGCGGTTCCTCGTCACCGCCACCGACGGGTGGCAGCTGGCGACCACGAGCGTGCGTGATCTCTACGCCGAGGCCGACCTGCATGCCGAGGAGGTCGGTGGAGACTTCGCCGGCGAGTCCCATCGGCTCGGCGAGGCCACGGCCACCGTGCACCGCTACCTTGCCGAGACGCTCGAGACCGGCGAGCTGGGTCCCGACGGGCTGGCCGCCCTGGCCGAGCAGATGCGTCGACGGCTCGAGTTCTCGGTCGGCGAGGTGCCGCAGATTGCCTCCTACGCGTCTCGACTCGCAGCCGCCATCGACCGGCTCACCACGCTGACCGATCCGGTTCCCGTACAGCGCGTCCATGGTGACCTGCATCTCGGCCAGACGCTACGCACCGTGCTCGGCTGGAAGCTGCTCGATTTCGAAGGCGAGCCACACGAGCCGAGGGAGCAGCGCGTCGCGCTCGCGTCGCCGCTGCGCGACGTCGGTGCAATGCTCCGCTCGTTCGACTACGCCGCCCAGCACCTTCTCATTGCCGACCATCCCGGCGACGGCCAGCTCGCCTATCGCGCCGAGGAGTGGCGGGTGCGCAACTCGACCGCGTTCTGCGACGGCTATGCGGCGGTGGCCGGCAGCGATCCCCGCGACCAAGAGGTGCTGGTGCGCGCCCACGAGATCGACAAGGCGATGTACGAGCTCGTCTACGAGGCACGCAATCGGCCCAGCTGGCTGCAGATCCCGTTGAGCGCCATCGATCGGCTCGCCACATGACCGGCGTCGCCTCCAACATCTCGGTCGCGCGAGCTGCGGCACCTCGTCGCTGGCGACCACGGCAACCCGCACTCGATCCTCGGTGCGCACCCCGTCGGTGACGCCGTTGTCGTGCGCACTCTGCGGCCGCTCGCCGACCGGGTGGAGCTCGTTGCCGGGGACAAGGCGCCGAAGCCGCTCGAGCATGTGGCCTACGGCGTATGGGAGGCAACCCTGCCGACCCGGGAGGTCTCCGACTACCGCCTCGACGTCACTTATGGCGAGCAGACCAGCCGAGTCGACGACCCGTACCGATTTCTGCCGACCCTCGGCGAGGTCGACCTGCACCTGATCGCGGAGGGCCGGCACGAGCGGCTATGGGAGGTGCTGGGTGCGCATGTCCGCACCTACGACGGCGCACTAGGCCAGGTCACCGGCACTTCGTTCTCGGTGTGGGCGCCCAATGCCCGCGGCGTCCGCGTCGTCGCCGACTTCAATCAGTGGGACGGCCGGGCACACCCGATGCGCACGCTCGGCTCGTCGGGGGTCTGGGAGCTGTTCGTGCCGGGCGTGGGCGCCGGCACGCGTTACAAGTTCGCGGTGCTCGGCCGCGACGGGTCCTGGAGGGAGAAGGCCGACCCGCTCGCCCGCCAAGCCGAGGAGCCCCCGCAGACCGCTTCGGTTGTCAACGAGAGCTCGTACGAGTGGGGCGACGGCGACTGGATGCAACGTCGGGTCGAGAGCCAACCGGACGCCGAGCCGATGAGCATTTACGAGGTGCACGTCGGCTCCTGGCGCCGCGGTCGCTCCTACCGCAGCCTGGCCCGTGAGCTCACCGACTACGTACGCGACACCGGCTTCACGCACGTGGAGTTCCTGCCCGTCGCGGAGCACCCTTTCGGCGGGTCGTGGGGCTACCAGGTGTCGTCCTACTACGCCCCGACCGCGAGGTTCGGCCACCCCGACGACCTCCGCTACCTCATCGACGAGCTGCACCAGGCCGGCATCGGAGTGATCATCGACTGGGTGCCGGCGCACTTCCCCAAGGACGCGTGGGCGTTGGCGAGATTCGACGGCACGCCGTTGTACGAGCCCGCCGACCCGCGCCGCGGCGAGCACCCCGACTGGGGCACGCTCGTGTTCGACTTCGGCCGGCACGAGGTGCGCAACTTCCTGGTGGCCAACGCGCTCTACTGGCTGCGCGAGTTTCACGTCGACGGGCTGCGCGTCGACGCCGTCGCGTCGATGCTCTACCTCGACTACTCGCGCGAGGAAGGCGAGTGGACGCCCAACATCTACGGTGGCCGGGAAAACCTCGAGGCCGTGTCGTTCCTGCAGGAGACCAACGCCACCGTCTATCGCGAGGTCCCCGGCATCGTCACCATCGCCGAGGAGTCGACCTCATGGCCCGGCGTCACCCGCCCCACCCACCTCGGCGGTCTCGGTTTCGGCATGAAGTGGAACATGGGCTGGATGCACGACTCGCTGAGCTATATGCAGCACCAGCCGGTGCACCGACAGTTCCACCATCACCAGATGACCTTCGCGATGATGTACGCCTACAGCGAGCACTTCGTGCTACCGCTGTCGCACGACGAGGTTGTGCACGGTAAGGGGTCGATGCTGCGCAAGATGCCGGGCGACCGGTGGCAGCAGCTCGCCAACCTCCGCGCCTTCTACGCCTACATGTGGGCCCACCCGGGCAAGCAGCTGCTCTTCATGGGCAGCGAGTTCGGGCAGGAGGCCGAGTGGGCTGAGTCGCGCGAGCTCGACTGGTGGCTGCTCGACCACCCCGAGCACGCCGGGCTTCGCCGACTGGTCAGCGACCTCAACCGCGTCTACCGCGAGACATCGGCGCTGTGGGCGCTGGACTCCGACTCCGCCGGCTTCCGCTGGATCGACGCCAACGACGCGTCGGGCAACACGTTCTCCTTCCTGCGCTATGGCACCGACGGCAGCGTGCTTGCCTGTGTCTCCAACTTCTCCGGCGTCCCGCACGGCGGATACCAGCTGGGCCTGCCACTGGCGGGTCGCTGGAGCGAAGTGGTCAACACCGACGCGGAGACCTACGGCGGCTCGGGTGTCGGCAACCTGGGCGGAGTCGAGGCAATCGACGACCCCTGGCACGGACTGCCAGCCTCGGCACAGCTGTGGTTGCCGCCGCTCGGGTCGCTGTGGCTGCGCTACGAGGGCTGACGGCAGCGAACAGAACGCCCGCCGTCGTACGGTGCTGCGATGGGACACCGCACGCTTGTCACCCACATGACCGATGCCGCGCGCGCGTTGCTGGGCAGTCTCGACGACGCGCAGCGCGCGCAGGCCACGGCAGCGTTCGCCACGCCCGATCGGCGGCGCTGGAGCTATCTCCCCGGTCCACGACCGGGGCTGAGGCTGGGCGAGCTGACCCCGGCTCAGCAAGACCTCGCGCTAGCCCTGCTCGACACGGGTTGCAGCGCGGGCGGCGCCAAGACCGCTCGGGCTGTGATCGAGCTCGACATGATCGAGCGCGAGCTGTCCGCGCCACGAGGGCGCATGCCGGATCCCACCGACCACCGCTATTGGGTGCGGGTCCTCGGCGAGCCGGGCGGGTCCGCACCGTGGGCGTGGCGGTTCAACGGCCACCACCTCGCGGTGCAAGTGACGGTGGTCGATGACGCGGTCTCGGTGACACCGCAGTTCTTCGGCGCCGAGCCGGCGGAGGTGATGCGCGGTCCACACCGTGGGCTACGCACGCTGCCCGACGAAGAGGACGTCGCCCGTGAGCTGCTCCGGCTGCTGTTGCCCGAGCAGCGGAAGGTGGCCGTTGTGTCCGACACTGCGCCTGCGGACATCCTGACGCGATGGGACCCGGTGGCAGACGCGAGTGTGGTGCCCGACGGTCTGTCGTACGGCGATATGCACGACAGAGCAGCGCGAGGTGTTGCAGCGGCTGGTCCGCACCTACCTCGACCGGGCGCCGCTCGAGGTGGCCGAGGTGGCCTGGCACGACGCTGACACCGCCGACCTCGACGCGGTCCACTTCAGCTGGGCTGGACCCGACCAGCCACGTCGCGGGCACTACTACGCGGTGCGCGGTCCGACATTCCTGCTCGAGTACGACAACACGCAAGGCAATGCCAACCACATTCACTCGGTCTGGCGGGACCTGCGACACGACTGGGGCGACGACCTGCTCGCTCAGCACTACGCGCGCGCACACGAACCGCGCGCGGAGGTCGGATCGGCGGCAGACTCGTAGGGACGAGACGGGAGGCCCGCCGTGCCCAGTTCTGCCGAGCGAATTGTCGACCTGGTCGAGCGCCTGCTGGGTGCCCCGCTGCCGCTGCGAGTGCGGGCGTGGGATGGCAGTGAGGCCGGGCCTGGCGGCGGGCCGGTGCTCGTCGTCAACTCGAGAAGGGCGCTGCGGCGCCTGGTCCGGAGCCCGGACGAGGTCGGCCTCGGACGAGCCTGGGTAGCCGGGGAGATCGACATCGACGGCGACCTCGAAGCGGGGCTTCGGACCCTGCAATCGATAGGCCGCGACCTCGCCGTTCGTCGCAAGCTGAGCCCGCGCGAACAAGCAGAGTTGTTCCGCCGAGGCGTGACGCTCGGTGCCATCGGCCGCGAGCCCGCGCCGCCGCCGGAGGAGGTCGCGCTCACCGGGAGCAAGCACTCACAGGACCGCGACAGGCAGGCGATCAGCCACCACTACGACGTCGGCAACGACTTCTACCGGGTCGTGCTCGGGTCGTCGATGGTCTACTCCTGTGCCTACTGGGCGCAGCCCGCCGACGACACGTACGGGCTCGATCGAGGCGCAACGGGACAAGCTCGAGCTGGTCTGCCGCAAGCTCGGTCTGCGGCCGGGCATGCGGGTGCTCGACGTCGGGTGCGGCTGGGGGTCGTTCGTCATCCACGCCGCAGCGGAGCACGGCGTGCAAGCCGTTGGCATCACGCTCAGTGAGCAGCAGGCCGACCTCGCCCGCAAGCGGGTGGCCGAGGCCGGGCTCGAAGGTCAGGTCGAGATCCGGCTGCAGGACTGGCGCGACGTGGACGACGGGCCGTACGACGCCATTGCCAGCATTGGCATGGCCGAGCACGTGGGCGAGGAGCGCTACGGCGAGTACGCGCGGGCGTTGCGCAACCTGCTTGTCCCCACCGGCCGGTTGCTCAACCACCAGATCGTCGAGCGGCCGGGGCCACCCCGTGAGGGCCGCACGTTCATCGACGCCTACGTCTTCCCCGACGGAGAGCTGCTCCCGGCCGGCCGCATCGTCTCGCTGCTCGAAGACGCGGGGCTCGAGGTGCGCGACGTGGAGAACCTGCGCGAGCACTACGCCCGCACCCTGCGCTCCTGGGTCGCCAACCTCGAACACGGTTGGGACGCTGCCGTCGCATCTGCGGGTGTGGGGCGGGCCAGGGTATGGCAGCTGTACATGACGGGCTCGGCCCTGGGCTTCGACGACGGCGGCATCGGCATCGTCCAGGTGGTCGGCGTGCGACTCGCGGCCGACGGCGCTAGCGGTATGCCCGCAAGCCGCGCGGCGTGGTCCTAGAAGAGCACCCGGGCCAGCGCGGCGCGCGCCTTGGTGACACGGGGATCCTCGGCGCCGACGACCTCGAACAGCTCGATGAGGTGCGTGCGCACGCGGTCGCGGTCGTCGCCGCTCGTGCGACGCGACCGTGTCGACGAGTCGGCTGAACGCCTCGTCGACCCGGCCGTCGGTGATGTCGAGATCCGCCGCGGCAAGCTGCGCCTCGATGTCGTCGGGGCGCTCGTCGGCGGTGGCTCGTACGCTTTGGGCGTCGAGGCTGGCGGTGCGCCGCAGCAGCTCCACCTGAGCGAGCCCCGCCTTGGCGTCGGCGTCGGCCGGCGACTCGCTGAGCACGCTCCGGTAGGCCGCGGCCGCCGCGTCGAAGTCGCCGCGCTCGATCGCCTCGTACGCGTCGTCGAATCGTGGGTCGTGCGTCGGCTCCTGTGCTCGCCCTCGACCGGAGCGGCCACGGGGCCGACCGGCTCCGCACGCCCCGAGACGCCGTTGGCGACGGCGACCTGCAGCAGCTGGTCGACCACGTCGCGGACCTGTGCCTCGGGCAGCGCGCCCTGGAACAGCGGCACCGGCTGGCCGCGCAGCAGCGCGAAGACGGATGGGATCGACTGCACCTGGAAGGCGGCGCTGATCTGCGGGTTGGCGTCGACGTCGACCTTGGCGAGCAGGAAGCGTCCTTCGTTCTCCCCGGCGAGCTTCTCCAGGATCGGCGACAACTGCTTGCATGGCTCGCACCAGTCGGCCCACAGGTCGATCACGACCGGGTAGGAGAGCGACCGCTGCACGACGTCCTGCTGGAACGTCTCATCGGTGACGTCAATGACATACGACCCGCCGGCCGCCGGTGCCTGGCCGGCCAGCCGCGCGGTGACAGCGGACCCGTCGCCGGGCGGCGGAGTCTGCGCGGCCATGCCGGACAGGTCCACCGCCCCGGGTCGCGAGAAGCTCTGCGAAGTCATGGCTCCATCCTTGCATCGCCGCCGCGCGTCCGCGCCGGTGCCCCCGGGGCTCCTGGGGGCTGTGCAGGGCTAGCCGGTCCTTGCACGGCCTGCAATGACCGCGCCGGACCGGTCGATCAGTTTCGTGCTCGACCCGGCCGTCAGAAGCGAGCGGGCTCGGTGTAGCTGCCCCAGACGCCGCGAAGCGCATCACAGATCTCGCCGAGCGTGGCCTCGACTCGTACGGCGTCGAGCATCGGGGGGCACCAGGTTGCCGTCGCCCTGGGCCACCTCGACCATCGCCTTGAGCGCCGCGTCGACCGCGCCTTGGTCGCGCGCGGCGCGGCGGTGGCCGAGCTCGGCGCGCTGGGCCCGCTCCACCTCGTGCGACACGCGGAGGATCTCGACGTCGTGAGTGACGGTCTGCGTGTGCGCATTGACGCCGACGACCTTCTTGTCGCCCTTCTCGAGTGCTTGCTGGTACTGGAAGGCGGCCTCTGCGATCTCGCCGGTGAACCAGCCGTCCTCGATGCCGCGCAGGATGCCAGCGGTCATCGGGCCGTAGGTGTCCTGCCAGCGCCGCTCGTCCTTGCCGAGCGCCCGGATGCGTTCGAAGATGGCCTCCGCCTCGGCCTCCATGCGGTCGGTGAGCGCCTCGACGTACCACGAGCCGCCGAGCGGGTCGGCGACGTTGACGACGCCGGTCTCGTCCATCAGCACCTGCTGCGTGCGCAGCGCGATCTCGGCGGCCTGCTCGGTCGGCAGCGCAAGCACCTCGTCGAGCGCGTTGGTGTGCAGCGAGTTGGTGCCGCCCAGGACTGCGGCAAGGGCCTCCACGGCCGTACGTACGACGTTGTTGTAGGGCTGGTGACCGGTGAGCGAGACGCCGGCGGTCTGGGTGTGGAAGCGCAGCCACTGCGCCTTGTCGGTCTTGGCGCCGTAGACGTCACGCAACCAGCGAGCCCAGATGCGGCGCGCGGCACGGAACTTGGCGATCTCTTCGAAGAAGTCGACGTGGCTGTCGAAGAAGAACGACAGTCCGGGCGCGAAGACGTCGACGTCGAGCCCTCGGGAGAGCCCGAGCTCGACGTAGCCGAACCCGTCAGCCAGCGTGAACGCCAGCTCCTGCGCGGCCGTCGAGCCCGCCTCGCGGATGTGGTAGCCGGACACCGACAGCGGCTTGTAGTCGGGCACCTGCTCGGCGCACCACTCCATCAGGTCGCCGATGAGGCGCAGGTGCGGCTCCGGAGCGAACAGCCACTCCTTCTGTGCGGTGTACTCCTTGAAGATGTCGGTCTGCAGGGTGCCGTTGAGCACGTCGGGGGTCGATGCCCTGGCGCTCGGCCGCGACGACGTACATGCAGAAGATCGGCACCGCCGGCCCGCTGATCGTCATCGACGTCGTGACGTCGCCGAGCGGGATGGCGTCGAAGAGCGCTTCCATGTCGGCGGCGGAGTCGATCGCCACGCCGCAGTGCCCGACCTCTCCGAGCGAGCGCGGGTCGTCGGAGTCACGGCCCATGAGGGTCGGCATGTCGAACGCGACCGACAGGCCGCCGCCACCGTGGGCGAGGATCATGCGATAGCGCTCGTTGGTCTGCTGGGCGTTGCCGAAGCCGGCGAACTGCCGGATCGTCCAGGTGCGGCCGCGGTAGCCGGTGGGATAGAGACCACGGGTGTACGGATATTCGCCCGGCCAGCCGATGCCCTCCATGCGCGGGTCTTCGGCGCCTTCGGGCGGCCCGTAGACCGGGTCGAGCTCGGATCCGCTCAGCGTGGTGAAGTCGGCGTCGCGCTTCCGCGAGGCGTCGTAGCGCTCCTGCCAGCGGCGGCGGCCCGCCTCGATCTCGTCCGGCTGCACGGTGGGGCTCCCTCGGTCGGCGGGTCGTCGTGCCAGCCCCACGATAGTTGGACGTCCAAGTAAGCGCAGCGGCGCGGTGCGGCCCGCGGCGTCCCAACTGCTGGACGGCCCATCCGGCTAATCCCATGGGTTCACTAGGTTTTGTTTCCTATCCAGTTAGCAGGGAATTGCCGGAGGGACCCACCATCGTGACCAGAGCCCGATCCGCCCGCTCGCTCGTCGCCGCTGCCCTGGCCGGGATCCTCGCCCTAGCGGCCGCGTGCGGCGGCGATGACGCCGATACGGCGTCCGCGGGCGGCGATGCCGGGGCTGCCTCCGCGCCCGAGACCGTGCGACTGGGGTACTTCCCCAACTTCACGCACGCACCGGCGATCGTGGGGATCGAGGAGGGTTACTTCGCCGACGCCCTCGGAGCGGAGACGACACTCGAGACGACAGCGTTCAACGCCGGGCCGGCGGCGATCGAGGCTCTCCTGTCCGGAGCGATCGACGCGACCTTCATCGGCCCCAACCCGGCCATCAACGGGTTCGCGCAGAGCAACGGGGAGGCGCTGCGCATCGTGTCGGGCGCGGCCTCCGGCGGCGTGTCGTTCGTGGTCAAGCCCGAGATCGATGGGCCCGAGGACCTTGAGGGCAAGAAGATCGGCACGCCGCAGCTCGGCAACACGCAGGACGTCGCGGTGCGCTACTGGCTCAAGGAGCAGGGGCTCGAGACGGATACCGAAGGCGGTGGGGACGTCAGCATCCTGCCGCAGGAGAACGCGCAGATCCTGCAGGCGTTCTCGCAAGGCGCGCTCGACGGAGCCTGGGTGCCGGAGCCATGGGCGACGCGGCTGGTCAATGAGGGCGGTGGCAAGGTGCTCCTCGATGAGTCCGAGCTCTGGCCTGGACGGCCAGTTCGTCATCACGCACCTGATCGTGGCGACGGAGTTTCTCGAGGACCACCCCGACACGGTCAAGAAGCTGATCGAGGGCGAGCGGCAGGCGCTGCAGCTCATCGAGTCAGACCCCGCTGCCGCGCAGACGGCGACCAACGACGGCATCGAGGCCGTCACCCAGAAGCGCATCGCCGATGACCTGCTGGCCGCCGCCTGGGACAAGGTGACGTTCACCAGCGACCCGCTCCCGCCCACTCTCCGCCAGTCGGCTGAGCACGCCGAAGAGGTCGGGCTACTCGACGAGCGTGGACCTCGACGGCATCTACGAGCTCACTGCGCTCAACGAGGTCCTAACCGCAGCCGGACAGCAGGAGGTGAGCGAGGAGTGACACAGCAAGTCGATGTAGTGCCCGCGAGCACCGACCGCGAGACGCCGCCAGGCCGGACAGCCTCCGCGGTCCGGATCAGCGGCCTCACGAAGCGCTACGGCCGAGGCGCACACTCCACGATCGCCCTGCAAGACCTCTCGCTCGATGTCCGCCAGGGCGAGTTCGTCTGCCTGCTCGGCCGGTCGGGCTGCGGCAAGAGCACACTCCTGTCACTGGTAGCCGGCCTTGAGCTCCCGACATCCGGCAGCATCGATCTCGGCGGCCGCGGGGTTTCCCTGATGTTCCAGGACGCCACACTTTTCCCCTGGCTGACCGTGGCCGGCAACGTCGACCTCGCGCTGCGTCTTCGCGGAGTGCCCCGCGGGGACCGCCCCGACCGGATCGAACAGCTGCTCTCGCTCGTACGGCTCGACGGCAAGGGGCGCAAGCGCCCGCACGAGCTGTCCGGTGGCATGCGCCAGCGCGTAGCACTTGCCCGCGCGCTCGCGCAGGACGCCGAGGTGCTGCTGATGGACGAGCCGTTCGGTGCGCTCGACGCGCTGACCCGCGACGCGATGCACGACGAGATCGAGCGCATCTGGAGCGAGCGACAGTTGACGGTGCTGTTCGTCACGCACAACGTCCGCGAGGCCGTACGGCTCGGCGATCGGGTCGTCGTGCTAGCGCCTTCACCGGGCCGGATCGACACGGTGGCACAGGTGGACCTGCCGCGGCCTCGGCGGCTCGACTCCACGGACGTGTCCGAGCGCGCCGCTGCGTTGACCGACCGCCTGCATCGGCAAGAGGAGAATGACCGATGACGGCGACAACCACGGCGATCGAGCGACTGGACGCGGCCGACGCCCCCGAGGAGCCTACGCGTCCCCACTGAGCAGGCGCGTCTGGGACAGGACGTGGCCGCCACTTGCTGCGGTGGGCCTGGCTCTTGCTGTCTGGCAGCTGGTCTACCTCAGCGGCTGGCGGCCGGACTACTCGTTCCCGAGCCCGGCGACCGCCCTGTCGACGCTCGGCGAACGCCTGGCCGACGGCACCTACTGGGAGCCGCTAGGCGTCACTCTGCTGCGAGCTGCCGTCGGCTTCGGTCTGTCGCTCGTGATCGGGTCGCTGTTGGGCCTTGCCGTGGCGAGGTTCAAGACGCTGCGGGCAGCCGTCGGGTCGATGATCACCGGGTTGCAGACGATGCCGTCGATTGCCTGGTTCCCGTTGGCCATCGTGCTGTTCCAGCTGTCCGAGCAGGCGATCCTCTTCGTCGTCGTCCTCGGTGCAGCGCCCTCGATCGCCAACGGCATCATCTCCGGTGTCGACGATCTGCCGCCGTCGCTGGTGCGCGCCGGCACCGTGCTGGGCGCGCGTGGTCTGTCGCTCTACCGGTACGTGATCGTCCCCGCGGCATTGCCGGCTTACCTGAGCGGCCTCAAGCAGGGTTGGGCGTTCGCGTGGCGCTCACTCATGGCCGGCGAGATCATCGCGACGGTGCCCGGACATGCCTCGCTCGGACAGCTACTGCAGAACGACCGCGAGTACTTCGACATACCTGCGCTCATCGCGACGATGATCGTCATCCTTGTGGTCGGCATGGTCATCGATGCCCTGTTCGGGCTCATCACCAACGGCGTGCGTCGCCGTCGCGGGCTGGGGGCGTTGCGGCTCTAGTCTTCCCTTGTGCACGTGACTGCTCGCGCCGACTATGCCGTACGTGCCATGGTCGAGCTGGCCGCGTCGCCGGACGGACTGGCGACCCGCCAGCAGTTGTCGGAGGCGCAGCAGATCCCGGGAAAGTTTCTCGAGGCGATCCTCACGGACCTGCGTCGAGCTGGGCTGCTGTCGGCGCAGCGCGGGTCACGTGGCGGCTTTCGGTTGGCGCTACCGCCAGAGCAGATCCCCTTGGCGACCGTGATCCGCGCCGTCGAAGGTCCGCTCGCCGCGGTGCGCGGCGAGTCCCCTGAGGAGACCGCCTACCCCGGTGCGGCCGAGCCGCTCACCAAGGTCTGGGTCGCGCTGCGCGCCAGCCTGCGACAGGTGCTGGAGACGACGACCGTTGCCGACGTCGCGGCGGGGGTGCTGCCGTCGTCGGTCGTCGAGCTGCTGGCTGAGCCGGATGCCTGGGTACGCCGCTGAGGGTCCGTCCTCCCACGCACGTCTCGCCACCGCGCGCCGCTCATCCGCGCTGGGGCGCCCCGGCGTCGCTATGGCAGCATCGGGGCGCCCCAGCGCATCGCCGGCTGCCTGACACGGGGCGGAAATCGGTCGCGATAGCAACGCTGGGGCGCCCCAGCGATTCCCTGGAACGCGCCGGCTGGTTGCTCCTGCCGTCACGCCCCTGTGGATAGCCGGCGACGCGGTGGCGGCGAACTCCGTCATCCTCGTTCGCTATGCGGATGGAAGCTGAGCGGCTCGCTCGCAATCAGAACGGCATCATCACCCGCGCACAGGCGCTTGCGTGTGGCATGACACCCGCAGCCATCCGGCATGCATTGGGTGAGGGACGTCGGTGGCAACGGATGTTGCCCAATGTGTACGCGACGTTCACCGGGAGCACCTCACTCGCTCATCGCATTGCGGCGGCGATGCTTTACGCCGGGGACGACGCGATGCTGACGGGTCCGCTGGGTGTGGCCTTGCGCGGCCTTAAGTACGGCCCCAAGCACAACGGGATCGTCGACCTCCTCGTGTCGAGGTCCGCGGGCAAGCGTTCGCGTGACTTCGTGCGGCTGCACCGCACAAGGCACCTGCCGACAGAACCGCTGATGTGGGAGAGACGTTGGCGCCTGGCGCCGGTGGCGCGGTGCTCGATTGACGCGGTTGGCGAGCACGCGAACCTCCGCGATGTGCGCGCGTTGCTCTGCGAGTCCGTGCAACGGAGACGTACGACTCCAGAGGCACTCGCTGAGCAACTGGCAGTCGCGCGGCGGAGCCCCGGCGCCGCGCTCGCGCAGCGTGCACTCGATGACGTGATCGCTGGCTGCCGCAGTGCGCCTGAGTGCGAGCTCCGCGACCTCGTGCTGACCAGCCGCATCCTCCCCGAGCCTCAGTGGAACAAGCCGCTCCCGGACGCGGGCGGCGCGAACGTCTACCCAGACGCCTGTTGGGCAGAGGTGCGCCTGGTGATCGAAATCGACTCCCTCGAGTGGCACGGATTCGGCGACGCCCCGGAGCAGACCGAGCGCCGGCGGGCCTTGTATGCCCGCCTCGGCTGGCGCGTCATCCCGATCTCGCCGCGCCGACTCCGAGAGGAGCCCGATGCGGTGCTGCGCGAGATCGAGCAGGCCTACCTCCAACGGATCGGCTGAGAACGGGGCGGAAATCGGTCGCCATAGCAACGTCGGGGCGCCCCAGCCCATCGTCGGCTGCCTGACACGGGGCGGAAATCGGTCGCCATAGCAACGCTGGGGCGCCCCAGCGATCACGGTTCGGGGAGCCGCACGCCGCGCGTCAGCCGTCGTCGAAGTCTCCGGCAGCTATGCGCACGCTGCGGAACACTTCGAACACTGACCTCCGCTGTGCATCGTCGAGCGAGCCGAGCCCGAACTCTGCGGCCATCAAGGCCTTCGTCGCTCGCTCGACGACATCGCGCCCGGCGTCGGTGATGCGCGCGAGTGTGCCGCGTCCGTCGCGGGGATTGGGCTCGCGGGTGACATAGCCCGATCGCTCCAGCCGGTCGACGATGTTGGTCGCGCTTGTGGGGTGGACCATGAGCCGCTCCCCCACCTTGGCCATCGGCAACGCACCTTTGCGCGAGAAGGACAGCAGCACCAGCGCCTCGTAGCGAGCAAACGTGAGATCGTGCGGCCGTACGATCGCGTCGAACTCCCCGAGCAACAACTGGTGCACGCGCATCACCGACGTCGCTGCCGCCATCGCCTGAGACGGGCCGAACCGCTCCTGCCACGTCGCCGCGGCACGCTCGATAGGGTCGAAACTTAGACCGAGGGGCTTGGACACGCCGTCACCGTAACCGACCTAGCTGTGTGGGGGCTGCGTCGGCTGCGCTCCGTGCTCCGACACGGTCGAAACGCGTACCGGGCCTGTAGCGGTCCGGTAAGGCCGGTGTGGGTGGCTGTGCTTGCCGGGTTTCGCCGCCTGGGCCTCGAGTCCGGTGCGCACCTCCTGGATGATGCGGTCGCGCTGGTCCGGGTGAGGGATGAAGCGGATCTCCCGGATGCCCTGCTCCTGCGCCGCAGTCTCGAGCACGATGTGACCCCACCCGAAGATGCGCCCCGTGAACGGCTTGCGCACTGTCACGTCGAGCAGCCGCGATGTGGGCATCGAGGCGCGACGCTGCCAGAACACCCCCCACACGCGAAACACGCGGATGTTGGTGATCACAAACCGGTCCAGGTGCTCCCACAGCGACCGGTAGGCGCCAAAGCTGAAGATGGCCACCACCATGAGCACGGGCACCCATATGAGCTCGACCTCGGTGCGCGGCAGCCAGAACAACGCGAGGAACAGCGCGAAGAGCATGATCGACCCAGGGATGACGTGGACGATCCAGTGGTGCGGAACCTCATCGATGACCCGCTCCCGCGAGACCAGCGATTGCCGCACGCGCGGGTTGACAAAGCCACCAAGCCAGTGGACGAAACCGCGGGCCATGTCGAGCGGTCGGGGGAAACTTCTCGGCCCTGTCGGCCAGCGAGTGCAGCGCACCCTCAACGCGCTCACCCAGCTGCCGCCGGGGCTGCGTCACGAGAACAGATCCGACACCGCGTTGGCCACGCTCTCGAACACGTCGGCGATGAACGTGCCGATGTCGTTGACGATGTCGGTGAAGCCGCCGGGGTCGACCGCAATGAAGTAGATCAGGAACGCGAACCCGACGAAGGCGAAGAACTTCTTCATCGGCGGTTGGTCCCTTCGTGGGTGGAGTGGATCAAGACGGCTCTCCTGATTTCTACCGCATGTCGCGGCGCGGCATCAGGGGGCGCGCCGATTAGGGTCATATCGACGCTACGAGCTCATCAGCAGCAGCGTACGGATCGCGCGTCCCCGCGACCACGTCTGCCGCCAGTTCGTCGAGCCGTACGGAGCCGTGGAACTGCTCAAATCGGGCACGCAGCCCCGCCAGCGCGATGGCTTCCACCTCACCCCGTGCGCGGGCAACGCGGCGCCGCTGCAGCTCACCCGACTCCTCCAGCCGCGCGTGATGCTTCTCGATCGCATCGACGAGCTCGGCGATCCCTTCGCCGCGGTCGGCGATCGTGGTCAGCACTGGACGTCGCACGCTGCCCTCGGCACGCTCGCCGAGAGCGAGCATCGCCCGCAGGTCGCGGCGCACCTGGTCGGCGCCCTCCCGGTCGGCCTTGTTGACGACATAGATGTCGCCGATCTCGAGCAGCCCCGCCTTCGCAGCCTGGATGCCATCTCCGAGCCCCGGGGCGAGCAGCACGAGTGTCGTGTCTGCCGTCGACGCGACCTCAACCTCGGACTGACCGACTCCGACGGTCTCCAGCAGCACCACGTCGCACCCGGCCGCATCGAGCACCCGCAGGGCCTGCGGAGTGGACCACGCCAGCCCGCCCAGATGTCCACGACTCGCCATCGAGCGGATGTAGACACCGCGATCAGTGGCGTGCTCCTGCATGCGCACGCGGTCGCCGAGCAGGGCGCCACCGGTGAACGGTGACGAAGGGTCGACGGCCAGCACGCCCACGGTGCGGCCGTCCGCCCGCAGCCGTTGCACGAGGGCGGAGGTGAGCGTCGACTTCCCGACGCCGGGTGCGCCGGTGATACCGATCACGTACGCGGAGAACGCGTACGGCGCCATCGCCGCCATCACCTCGCGCAACATCGGCGAGGCGTCCTCCACGAGGGAGATGAGCCGGGCCACTGCGCGGTGCGAACCGGAGCGCGCCGCGGCCACCAGCTCAGCCGCGCCGGATGAAGTCAGTGTCAACGGATCAGGCCTTCGGCACGCGAAGAACGAGCGCGTCGCCTTGGCCGCCACCACCGCACAGCGCGGCCACGCCAACGCCGCCGCCCCGCCGACGCAGCTCGAGGGCAAGCGTGAGAGCCAAGCGAGCTCCGCTCATGCCGATGGGGTGGCCCAGTGCGATCGCCCCACCGTTGACGTTGACCTTGTCGAGGGGCAGCCCGAGGTCGGCAGCCGAAGCGAGGCCAACGGCCGCAAACGCCTCGTTGATCTCGACCAGGTCGAGGTCGTCGACGTCGATGCCGTCGCGCGCGATCGCGGCGCGGATCGCGTTGGCCGGCTGAAGGTGCAGCGAGTTGTCGGGGCCGGCCACGTTGCCGTGCGCGCCGATCTCGGCGAGCCAGGAAAGGCCGAGCTCTTCGGCCTTGGCCTTGCTCATGACAACCACGGCGCAGGCTCCATCGGAGATGGGCGACGAGCTGCCCGCGGTGATCGTGCCGTTCGCGCGGAACGCTGGCTTGAGCCGGGCGAGGGTCTCCACCGTCGTGTCAGGTCGGATGCCCTCGTCATCGGTGACAACAACCGGGTCGCCCTTGCGTTGCGGAATCTCCACCGACGCGATCTCCTCGGCGAACACGCCGTTCTTCTGCGCGGCGGCGGCCAGCTGGTGCGAGCGCGCCGCGAACTCGTCCTGCGCCTCGCGGCTGAGCCCATGCCGAGGGTTGTGCCCCTCGGTCGATTCGCCCATCGACACGTGGTCGAAGGCGTCGGTGAGCCCGTCGTGCGCCATGGCGTCGAGCACCTCGACCGAGCCGTACTTGAACCCCTTGCGGGCTCCAGGGAGCAGGTGCGGCGCGTTGGTCATCGACTCCATGCCGCCCGCGACGACGATGTCGACCTCGCCCGCGCGGATGAGCTGGTCGGCTAGAGCAATGGCGTCGAGTCCGGACAGGCATACCTTGTTGATGGTCAGCGCTGGCACGGTCATCGGGATGCCGGCCTTGACTGCGGCCTGGCGGGCAGGGATCTGCCCAGCGCCAGCCTGCAGCACCTGGCCGAGGATGACGTACTGCACCTGGTCGGGCGCCACGCCCGCGCGGGCCAGCGCCGCCTTGACCGCGACTGCGCCGAGGTCGACCGCTGACAGGTCGGCGAGCCCGCCAAGCAGTCGGCCCATCGGGGTCCGCGCTCCAGCGACGATCACGGATCCAGCCATCCGACTGCGCCTCCCTCGAGACATTCTGGACAACGAACTGTGTCGTCACAGTAACGCCGACCGGCCGCGCGGCGCGGACCGCGGGTGGGTGAGACTGGGCCCCATGGACGACGTGATGTCCCCGTTGCTGACCCGCATCGACCATGTCGGGATCGCGGTCCGCGACCTCGATCAAGCGATCGCCCGTTACCGCGAAGTGTTCGGCCTGCGGCTGGCGCACGAGGAGATCAACGAGGAGCAGGGCGTCCGGGAGGCGATGCTGGCCATCGGCGACTCGGATACGTACGTTCAGCTGCTTGCGCCCCTGTCCGACGACTCACCGATCACGAGCTTCCTGGAGAAGCGCGGCGAGGGGTTGCAGCAGGTCGCTTACGCGGTCGACGACATCGAGGCGGTGAGCGCCGCACTGCGTGAGCGGGGTGTGCGACTGCTGTACGACGCACCGCGGCGGGGTACGGCCGGCTCGCGCATCAATTTCGTGCACCCGCGTGACATGGGTGGCGTGCTCGTCGAGCTCGTCGAGCATGCTGACTCGGTGGCTAGCCCGCCTGCACCAGACGCACTGCAGTAAACCGCGAGGCCACCGCCGTGATCACCTCAACGCCGGCACGGACGACGTCAGTCGCCTCGCCGCGCCACGCCACGGCGGTCTCGAGCTCGACCGGCAGACCACGCAACACCCGCCATGTCATCCCACGAACCGGCCCAGGCAGCTCACGCGGCCCGACGTGCGCGAAGCCGCGCGCCCGCATCTGCGCCAGGACGGCGGTGTCCGACGAGCTCACCTCGTGCCAGTCGGGCGACACCCTGCGCTCGGCGAACGCCGCCTGCACCGCATCGACCAGCTCGGGCGCCGCGCTGCGCTCGAAGAGCCCCAGCGGCACGCCATGGAGCCGCTCCACCGGCACGGTGCGATAACGACGCAACGGATGACCTGGCGTCAGCCAGATGCCGACCGGCTGGCGCAGCACTCGGATGTGATGAAGGTCGCCGACGTCGAGCGGAAGCCGTACGAGTCCGAGGTCGACGTCGCCCTCGATCAGGTGGCGCAAGGTGTCGGCCGATGTCGCAGCCTCGAGCTCACACTCGACGTCGGGCAGCCGGCGCACCATCTGGTCAGCGATGTCGGCGACGAAGGAAGGCGGCATCCATGGCGGCACGCCGACCCGAAGCAGGCTGGGTCGCCGTGCGACTGCACGCTCGACGAGGAGCATGCTGCGGTCGACGTGCTCGAGGACGCCCCGCGCCTCCTTCTCCAGCACTCGACCGACGTCGGTGAGACCCACACCGCGGCGCCCCTTGGCACGCAACAAGAGCTCGGCTCCGAGCATGCGCTCGAGCTGGCGGATCTGTTGGGACAGCGACGGTTGCGTCACGTGCAGTCTGGCTGCCGCGTTGGTGAAGCTTCCCTCGTCCGCCACCGCGAGGAAATACCTCAGGTGCCGTAGCTCCATGCCCGCAGCCTAGCGGGTCATAGGCACTGTCTATGTGATCAAGGAACTGTGGATTGGATATTTCGATCATTCATGGTGTGTGCTGCCCATGATCGCTTGATCACCGACGACGGGGGAGGTTGTCATGACGGTCATTACGCGGTTGCCAGGCCCACGGGCGGATCTGTGGGAGTGGCAGCTCGATGGGCTGTGTCGTACTTCCGATCCCAGTCTGTTCTTCTGCCCGGAAGGTGAGCGCGGTCCTGCGCGTCGCCGCCGGGAGCTCGCGGCCAAGCAGGTGTGTCTCGCCTGCCCCGTGATCAGGCAGTGCCGCGAGCATGCGCTCGTCGTGCGAGAGCCGTACGGCGTGTGGGGCGGTCTCACACCCGAGGAGCGCGAGATGCGCCTGCCGCCCTTGGAGCGGCCCAGCCGGAAGACCGCCGGGTAACCCGAGCCAGGCCCGCTCCACATCTCCCTGCGCAGCCAGGTAGGGTGCTGGTTGCACGAGGAAGATCGCGCTTGGCAGACGGGGGCGTCGCGAGTCCGCTGTGCAGCGTCCACCAGTCATGTTGCGCCGATGCATCGGCGCTCGCCAGGCAGGGATCTCATGGAGCAACAGGGCACCCGCGTGCGTTCCATCTTCGATTCTCAACCGACAGGTGGCTTCACCCTGGTGATGCGGGGGTTCGACCGCATCCAGGTTGAGACCCACATCCGCCAGCTCGAGCAGGCGCTGGGCGATGCGACCGCCCGCATCAACGACCTGGAGGTCTCGTTCGAGAAGCTCGAGTCCCAGCTGGGCGATGCGCAGGGCCAGCTACAGGAGGTCGAGCGCCCTTCGTACTCAGGTCTTGGCGCGCGCATCGAGCAGCTGCTGCGGCTCGCCGAGGAGCAGGCGGCTGATGTCATCGCCGCTGCGACGGCCGATGCAGCCGAGGTGCGCGCCGCCGCCCGAGTCGACGCCGCAGAGCTGCGGCAGGTCACCGAGGCTGAGGTGACCGAGCGGCTCACAGCCGCCAAGGCCCGTGCCGACGAGATGGTCGACGCAGCCCGGACCGAGAGCGACCAGCTTCGTTCGGCAGCGGCGCGCGAGGCGGCCGAGCTGCAGTCGACCGCGGAGCGTGAGTCGGCGAAGATCCGCTCGGCTGTCGACCATGACGTCGCCGAGAAGCGGTCGACCACCGAGCGGGAGATGTCCAAGCTGCGCGCGACCACTGAGCGCGAGGCCGCCCAGCTGCGGGCCGGAGTGAAACGCGAGACCGACGAGATGCGGGTCAGCGCCCGCCGCGAGGCTGACGAGATGCGGGCCCAGGCGAGCGCTGTGCTCGAGGAGGCTCGGGGGCGCGCCGAGCAGCTCACCTCCGAGGTCGAGATCTCCCTGGCCACCAAGCGCGAGGAAGCCGAGCGGCAGGACGCGGAGCGGCACGAGGCCGCGGTGGCCGAGACTCAAAAGCTGGTGTCGGAGGCGGAGTCGCGCGCGGCGGCAGCGGAGGCACGCGCCGCCGAGATCCACAAGAGGTCCGAGGAGAGCCGCCGCAAGGCGGACGCCGAGGCCCGGACCACAGTCGACAAGGCCCGCCGCGCCGCGGAGTCGGTCACGTCCGACGCCAAGGCTCAGGCGGAGACCCTGCTCGCCGACACGCGGGCGGAGGCCGAGCGCGTCCGCACGTCAGCGCAGCGCCAGGTTGACGAGCTCACCCGCCAGCGCGACAGCATCACCAGCCACCTCACGCAGCTGCGCAACCTGCTCGGCAGCATGGCGGTCCCCGGACTCGTCGAGCAGCCGGCGGCGAAGCCGGACAGCGGCAAGGCTGCGCCCAAGCCGGCCAAGGCGGACGCCAAGGCTGAGGAGTCGCCGGCGGAGGCCAAGGACGCCGGCTGAGCCGCTCCGGGGCGGCAGTGGACCCAGATCAGCTGCGTTCCATGTGCACGAGCGCGTCGCGCATCGCGCGGGCCGTGCGGTCGGGCTGCTCGACGATCGACAGGTGTCCCGCGCCCGGCACCACGTAGACGACTGCCGGCGGCTCGAACGCCGACGACATCGCCAGCGCGTCGTCGTGCGAGGCTATGGCGTCCTCCTCACCGAGGAGGACCGCCGCAGGCACGTGGACCGCGCGCAGCGTGTCCATCGAGTCGGGCCGTCCGGCCATCGCGTACTGCGCCCACGACACCCCGTCCGGCCGCGTCTCGTCGAGCCACCGCTGCAGCTTTGCCACCACCGGCGGCGCGTCGCGCAGCGTCGTCGCGCCGAGCAAAGTGTCCACCATCGGACGCAGCACGTCCTGTCCCTCGGCCAGCACCCGCTGGGCCATCCTGGTGCGGTTCCCACGCGCCTCGGCAGAGTCGGCGGATGCCTTGGTATCCATCAGGAGTACGGCGCTGACTCGGTCGGCATGCTTGCGCAGCATCGCCATGACGACGTAGCCACCCATCGACAAGCCGCCGAGCACAACGCGTTCGAGCTGCAACCGGTCGAGCAACCGCACCACGTCGTCAGCCATGACCTCGACCGACGGTTCCGCGCTGCCGACGGGCGACCCGCCGAAGCCGCGCAGGTCGGGTGTGATGATGCGCCACCGGTCGGACAGCAGCGTCCGCGCGGGCTCCCACATCGCTGACGACAGCGGAAACCCGTGCAGCAGCACGACCGGTGGCCCGCTCCCGGCTTCGGTGTAAGCGAGATCGACAGCCACGGCCCGTACGCTACGCGCGCGTGGCGTTGGCGTCCTGCTCAAAGATCTCGTACGGGCCGTCCCACTCCGTCGGCAGCGGCGCTGCGGCCGGTGCGACACGGGACACGATCTCGTCGAGCACACGGCGCACAGCGGACTCGCCCACCCACAGGTGCCGCGCGCCGTCGACGCCGATGACTTCGGCCTGCGGGATGCGCGCGAAGCGCTCCTTGGCCTCGGGCGGTTTGAGGTAGTCGTCGTGCTCGGGCACGAGCACGACGACCGGCTTCCCGGTGGCTGCCCAGGTGTCGAGGTGCTCGTCTGTTGCCTTACGCAGCGGCGGCGACAGCAGGATGAGTCCCTCGATCACCGGGTCGGCGCCGTACATGAGCGCCAGATCGGTGCCGAACGACCAGCCGACGAGCCACGGGTGTGGCAGGTCGTGGAACTCGGCGAACTCGATGGCCGCGGCGACGTCGTGTCGCTCGGAGACACCCTCGTCGAAGCTCCCCTCGCTGCGCCCTGCCGCGCTCGACGTGCCGCGGGTGTTGAACCGCAGCACCGCGATCCCGGCCAACGCCGGCAGCCGCCACGCGGCCTTGCGGAAGACGTGGCTGTCCATGAACCCGCCATGCGTCGGCAACGGGTGCAGCGTGACGAGCGTCGCGACGGGCTCGCGGTCGAGGGGTGCGGCCAGCTCACCCACGAGCGCGAGTCCGTCGGCGGTGTGCAGCGTGATGGGCTCGCGGCGAGCAGGCAGGATGACGTTGGATCGGATCTCGACCATGACCCGCCGACTTTAGCCCGCGTTGCTGCCCAGCTCCTCTGTCGCCTCTATGACGACCGGCTCCGCCGGAAGCGGCAGCTCGGAGCTCAGTCGGGCGTGATCACGGTGTGCTGACGTAGCGGCCTCGTGGTAGGTATCGAGCGACCGGCGGAAGTCCTCGTCGACATAGCCGCGTCCGTCGACGAGCGGCCCCTGCTGGCCCTCGATGACGGCGATGACATCCTCGCCCGCAAGCGTCTTGTGATGCTCCAGGGCAGCCGCCAGGGCGAGCACATCGCTGCGATTCTCCTTGAGCACCCGCTCGGCCTCCTCGAGCAAGGTGGAGAGCTTGTCCTCGATGCGGTCGGCCAGTGCGGCGCGGATCTCCTTCTCCTCGGTCTCCTTGCCGGGCTTGCCTCCCGGCGTGCCGACCTCGAAGCGCCGGGACGCCGCGAAGGACGAGACGGTCGATCCCATCCCCCAGAAGCCCTCCATGAAGGTGGCCACCGCGGTCGCCGACTCGAGGTCACCGGAGACACCCGAAGAGTTGTCGCCCGCGAAGAACATGCGCTCCCCAGCAAGAGAGGCCAGGCTCACGAGGACGTCGCTCTCGTACTCCGTGCGCCACCGGGTGAACTGGTCCTCGGGCGGGATCGACGCAACCATGCCGAGGTAGTCCGACCCCTTCTCGATGGTCGCAATGTCGATCTCCATGTGCCGACGGATGCGGTAGGCCATGACCGCGTGGCAGGCCTCGTGCACGGCAACAGCGTGCCGCTCGCGCTCGATGTACTCGACATCCTCGGGAGGCCCCAGCTCCTTGAGCTGCTTGGCCTTGATGACGTCGCGCCACTCGATGACGTCGCGACCGTCACGGATTGCGTTGATCAGCGCCTCGTTGACGAGGTCCTTGATGGTCGCGCCGGTGGCGTACGGAGTGATGATCGCGAGCTTGTCGATCTCCTCGGGCGTCAGGTCGTGCCGGACCTTCGAGAGATAACCCTCGTACGTCCGCACGCGGCCGGCCTTGCTGGGGTAGCCCACCTTGTAGATCCGGTCGATCCGGCCAGGCCGCAGCAGCGCGGGGTCGAGCGCCTCCGGCATGTTGGTCGCCATCATCACGAGGATGCGGTACTTCGGCGGCGGCTTCGGACGCATGCCGAACGCACGCCGCACCACGCGGTTGACGAATCCACGCGGCTTCTTCAGGCCGGACAGCTCGGTGAGCAGTGCCTGCAGCGTGCCCATGCCACCGCCGCCCATACCCATGCCACCCATGATGAAGCGGGACCGACCGGCTGGTTCGTCGTCATCGAGACCGCGCCGCAACGACTCCCATGCCAGGAGCTCGCGGGTCGTGTGGTGTCAGATGGGCAAACCCGTTGCAGCCGGCGTCGGCCCAAGGCGCGGGGCGCATGCCCTGGGCCCCGCCGGGTCCCACCTGACCGGCGGTTCCGCGGTTGCCGAGGGAGTCGGCCTCGTCGAAGAACACGATCACGCCGCCATAGCGCAGCGCGAGCTTGCGCAGCTTGCGGAACAGCGACTTCACCTTGAGGATGCCGACGCCCATGAACATCTGGATGAACGCACCGGGATCGACGAATACGTAGGGCTTGCCCGTCTCACCAGCGACTGCTTCGGCCATCAGCGTCTTCCCGGTTCCGGGCGGACCCCACAAGAGCACACCGCCTGGGACAAATCCGCCCTTATCCTCGATGCTTTCGGGGTTCTCGAGGAAGACGATGTTCTCCTTCACCTTGGCCAGGACATGGTCTTGGCCCCAGACGTCGCTGAACCGCGTCTTGATGTCGTCGGGGTAGTAGACGTCGACGCCGCCACGCGAGAGAAACCAGAAGATGGCAGCGAACTGGAAGATGACGAGTGCGCCGAAGAAGAGGAACTGGAAGATGAACGGCAACGCCGAGAAGAGCGCCTGCGGTGCCTTGAACAGCGCGACGACGGGCGCCTCGTCATAGATCGCACCGAGCACGATGGCCAGGACGGCGATCCAGAACAACCACCGGGCCACGCGCGAGAGCCGGAACCGCGTCCAGTCGCCGAAGTGTCCCCGGTACCACCGGTCGAGACCGCCGAAGACCCGCTTCGACCAGAAACGGTGATAGGCCGCCCAGTGCTCACTGACGAGGAAATGCACCTGGCGTAGAAGCTCGATCCCGAAGAGCACGAAGATCCACGACCTGGCGGCCGCTTGCTCGCGGACTGCCTCGCTGAACGACTGCACCGGCGAGAGCTCGGCCATCCGCGCCCACACGAGCACGAAGAAGATGATCGTGAGCAGCAGCAGGAACTTGATCCTGTCCCATAGGGCAAGGGGTTTGCGCGTGGGCCGCTCGTCGTCGCGCGGACGCTCCTCTGGCGCGGTCAGCCCCGGCACCTGGCTGTCGCGAGTCGCGACGGTCCCTTGACCTGGGTCATCCGTCACGGTGGGCCCGCCTCTCGCTAATCGTTGACGGTGAAGGAGTCGACCACGTCGGAGAGCTCATCCTCGCGATCGGTGAAGCAGCTCGCGGTGCAATGGACGACGAGGGTGTAGATCTTGCTGGTCTCTTGGTTGACGAGCACCTTCTGCTCGAACGTCTGCAGCGACGGTCCAATGTCGTAGTTGAACGACACGTGTACGCCGCGCAGGCCGTCGCCCTCCTCGACCGTGTCGTCGAGCAAGAGCTCAAAGCCTTCAGGCAGCTGCCCTTGCTGCGCCGCCGCCTGCCGAGCCGTCGCGGTGACCGGGAGTAGCAGGTCGCGTAGCGCGTCGAGCGAGACCCGCCCCTGGGTGGTTGGGTCGATCTCGCGTACGAACATGTAGACGACGGGCTCGGTCGCCGTCAGGCCGACCACGTTGCCGATCGCAGGGTCCTCGCTTGCATCGAACCCCACTGTCCAGGACCTCGCTGCCAGCACCTGGCTCGTGGCGCTCTCGGAGCCGAACAGTCGGTCTTCGAGGTCCTGTTCCTCGAACCTCGTCCAGTCGGCCGGCACTCGGAGAACCGTGTTGTGGTCGCGCGACGACACGTAGGTGTAGTCGGAGCCACTGCACGAGGCCAACAGCGCACCGGACGCAGCGGCAATGGCCACTGCGAACGTCGTCCGTGTCAGCCGTCGACCATGCACAAGGCCTCCGCCACCCGAGCCAGTCATTCGAGTATGACCGGTCCCTGTGGTAATTACGCGCCGGAACGGACGAAAGGTTTGGTCCCCACGCGGACAGCGGCGCTCAGCCGGGCCGGCGCCGCTCGCGTGCCCGCCAGCAGGCACGATGCCAGTGCCGCCGCTCGTCGAGGCCACCGCCCGAAAGCGTCGCCCCCTCGACGGGCCAGGCAACGATGTGCGGGGTGACCCGAGGGATCAGCTGGTCGCAGCCGGGACAGCGGTACGCCTTGCCCGTCGACGAGCCGGTGACCTCGCGGACCACCCAGTCCACGTCACCCCACGGCTCGATGCGCTCGTACACCCGCTGATTCTCCCCCGCATACCGCCTGCTGGGTGGTGGCGGACTACGGTGACCGCCGTGCGCCTTGTCATTGCCCGCTGTCAGGTCGACTATGTGGGGCGGCTCACCGCGCACCTGCCGATGGCAACTCGGCTCATCCTCGTCAAGGCGGACGGATCCGTATCTATCCACGCGGACGACCGCGCCTACAAGCCGCTCAACTGGATGAGCCCGCCGTGCCGGCTCGAGGAGAACGACCACACGTGGACGGTCAGCAACCCGGCCGGCGAGCGCCTCGTGATCAGCATCGACGAGGTGCTGCACGACTCGCGCCACGAGCTCGGCATTGATCCCGGCCTCGTCAAGGACGGAGTCGAGGCACACCTGCAGGAGCTGCTCGCCGCGCACGTCGACAACCTCGGCGACGGATGGACCCTGGTCCGTCGCGAGTACCCGACCCCGATCGGCCCGGTCGACCTGCTCTGCCGAGACGCCGCCGGCGTGACCGTGGCTGTCGAGATCAAGCGGCGCGGCGAGATCGACGGTGTCGAGCAGCTGACCCGCTACCTCGAGCTGCTCAACCGCGACCCGCACCTGGCGCCCGTACGCGGGTTGTTCGTCGCGCAGGAGATCAGGCCGCAGGCCCGCACGCTCGCAACCGATCGAGGCATCGGGTGCCGCACCGTCGACTACGACCTGCTGCGCGGCCTCGACGACCCGACCAGCCGGCTGTTCTGACGCCGTCCACCGAACGGTGGACACGATGACCGTCTGCCGGTGGTCCCGCTCGGCGTGGCGACGCGATTGGCTGGACGCATGACGAACAAAGCGATCCAGATCCGCGGGCTCACCAAGACGTACGGGGACAAGCGCGCAGTTGACGGGCTCGATCTGGACGTGACGCACGGCGAGGTCTTCGCCCTGCTCGGCCCCAACGGCGCCGGCAAGACCACGACCGTGGAGATCCTCGAAGGCTTCCGCCGCCGCGACGCCGGCGAGGTGAGCGTGCTCGGCGCCGACCCCGGCAGCCCACCCGCTCGGGTGGCGCGACCGGATCGGTCTCGTACTGCAGTCGTCCAGCGGGCAGGGCGAGCTGACGGTGTCGGAGCTGGTTCGGCACTTCGCGCGGTTCTACCCAAGCCCGCGCGACCCGGACGAGGTCATCGAGTCGGTCGGGCTGGTGGAGAAGCAGCGGACCCGTACGCGGCATCTTTCGGGCGGCCAGCGGCGGCGGCTTGACGTAGCACTGGGGATCCTCGGCCGCCCCGAGCTCCTGTTCCTCGACGAGCCGACGACTGGCTTCGACCCGCAGGCGCGGCGAGCCTTCTGGACACTGGTCGAGAAGCTGGCGGCCGAGGGAACGACGATCATCCTCACTACGCACTACCTGGACGAGGCCGGGCACCTCGCCGACCGCGTCGGAGTCATCGCCGAGGGTCGGCTCGTGGCAGTGGACACGCCCGAGCAGCTCGGCGGACGAGCGTCGCGTGAGGCCACCGTCAGCTGGGTCGAGCACGGCGAGCCGCGCTCGCTGGGCACCGAGCACCCCACCCGCGTCGTGCAGGAGCTGGCGGCGCGGTTCGGTGGCGAGGTGCCGCAGCTCAGTGTCGTACGGCCAACTCTCGAAGACGTCTACCTCGACCTGATCGGACACGCAGGCATGACCACGACACTCCCTCGCACTGCCACCACGCGCAGCCGTCCACGCAACGTCGTGGCGCTCGGCGTCGCTCGCACGCAGCTCGAGCTCAAGGCGTTCTTCCGGGAGCGCGACGCGGTGATCTTCGGCTTCGCCTTCCCAATCCTCCTGCTGGGGTTGTTCGCCGTCGTGTTCGGTGACGACCCGTTCACCGAGGCGGGCGCCGAGGTCACAGTGGCCCAGTACTACACGCCGGCGATGATCGCGTCCGGCATCGCGCTGACCAGCTTCCAGTCGCTGGCCATCACGATCGCGGTCGAGCGGGACGACGAGACGCTCAAGCGGCTGCGCGGGACGCCGATGCCGCCGGTGGCGTACTTCCTCGGCAAGATCGGGCTGGTCCTGGTCACCAGCCTGTCTCAGACTGCGCTCCTGCTGGCGACCGCCGTGCTGCTGCTGGGCGTCGACCTCCCGTCCGGTTCCGCCTGGGGCACGTTTGCCTGGCTTTACGTGCTGGGGACGACGGCTGGGACTGTGATCGGGATCGCGTTCTCCGCCGTGCCGCGCTCCGCGAAGAGTGCAGCAACGGTCGTGCCCGGACCGCTGCTGCTCCTCCAGTTCATCTCCGGGATCTATTTCGCCTTCCCGTTGCTCCCGACCTGGCTGCAGTGGATCGCCTCCGTGTTCCCGCTCAAGTGGCTGGCGCAGGGCATGCGCTCGGTCTTCCTGCCCGACGAGTTCAAGGCGGCCGAGATGGCCGGCTCATGGCAGCTGGGACTCACGGCGGCCATCCTGGTCGCATGGACGGTGATCGGGCTGCTGTTGTCGCTCAAGACGTTCCGCTGGCTCAAGGACCGCCCGTGACCGCACAACCGGCCCTGCGCCAAGGGCTAGCGATCGAGGCCGACGACGAGACCTTCTGGGGCCGCGTCATCATCGGCTTCCACGTGGTGTTCTTTGGGACCGCGGCGTTCACCGGTCTGGTCATTGCGATCGACGACGCGCTCTCGACGAGCACCAAGGTCACGTCAGTCGCGGTCCTGGCGCTGATCGGGGTGCTGTACGTCGTGGTCGGCATCGGCGCCTTCGGCGGCTGCACGCTGTGGCGCAGCGCCGGGTTTCTCGTACCCGCATGGGCGGCGCTCATCTGGCTGGTGGTGCATGTCAGCCCCGCCGCGTACATGATGTTCTTCGCCCTCATCCCGCTCACGTGGGCGATGCTGCCCGCGCTTGCCGCAATCGGCGCCATGTGCCTGGCAATGGCGACACTCACCATCACCTGGCTCGCGGCGGGACGCGACGCGACGGAGACGCTCGTGGAGAGCGGCATCAACCTCAGCCTGTCGATCATCGTGGGTCTGTTCATCACCGGGGTCATCCGGGAGAGTGAGCGACGGGCCGAGCTCATCAAGCAGTTGACCGCCACCCAGGCCGACCTCGCCGCGGCCGAGCATGAGCGCGGTGTGCTCGCCGAGCGCGAGCGACTGGCGGGCGAGATCCACGACACCCTCGCACAGGGCCTGACCAGCATCCTCAACTTCGCGCAGGCGGCCGAGGCGAGTCTCGACCGACAACCCGACGTGGCGCGTCAGCGCATCGGCCTTGTGCAGCAGGTGGCGCGCAACAACCTCGCGGAGGCTCGTGCGCTGGTCGCGGCGCTGCAGCCGGCCGACCTCGACGGTGCGAGCCTGCGCGCGGCGCTGGACCGTGTCGTGGCGAGGTTCAGCGACGAGGCGGACATTCCCGCGCACCTTGAGGTCGTCGGCACGCCACGTGCGTTGCCACCCAACACGGAGGTCGTGCTTGTCCGGGCGACCCAGGAGGCGCTCGCCAACGTTCTCCGTCATGCCAAGGCGGCCGCCGTCTCGGTGACGCTCGTCTACGGCAGCATCCACACCATCCTCGAAGTCCGCGACGACGGGCGCGGGTTCGACCCGGAGTCGGTCGATGGCTTCGGGCTGCGTGGCATGCGAACGCGGACCGAACAGGCGGGCGGGCGGCTGGAGATCGAGTCCCGGCCCGGCAGCGGCACGACCGTACGCCTCACGCTCCCTTGCCCCGAGGTGACCCAGTAGCCTCGCAAGTCGTGGCGGTCCGCGTACTCCTCGTCGACGACCACCCCGTCGTGCGTGCTGGGGTCGCCATGCTGCTCGCAGACGCCGATGGCGTCGAGATTGTGGGCGAGGCCGCCGATGGCGACGCGGCGGTCACGATGGCACGCGAGCTCCGGCCAGACGTCGTACTCATGGATCTGCGCATGCCCAAGGTCGATGGTGCGACCGCGACCGAGCGGATCCGCGGCGAGCTCCCGTCGGTGCGCGTTCTGGTTCTGACCACGTACGACACCGACGCGGACATCGTCCGGGCGGTCGAGGCTGGCGCCAGCCGGCTACCTGCTCAAGGACACGCCGCCGGCACAGCTAGCGGACGCGGTCCGCGCGGCGGCGCGCGGTGAGACAGTGCTCGCGTCGCCAGTGGCCGCCAGGCTGGTCTCGCGAATGCGACGGCCAGCCGGGGAGGAGCTCACCGACCGGGAGCGCGAGGTGCTCTCCCTGGTGGCACGCGGGTTGTCCAACCGTGCCATCGGCGAGCAGCTGTTCATCGGTGAGGCCACTGTGAAAACGCACCTGCTGCGAGCGTTCGCCAAGCTGGGCGTCGACGACAGGACACACGCGGTGACGGTGGCCTACGAGCGGGGCATCCTCACGCCGCCCGGCCGGTGACGGGCATCAGCCGAGCCGGTCGTCGATGTAGCACCAGCGCCAGGTCTCGCCCGGCTCGAACGAGCGGATCACCGGATGCCCGTCCTGGCGGAAGTGTGCCGTCGCGTGTCGCAACGGCGAGGAGTCGCAGCAGCCGACGCGGCCACACGACAAGCACAGGCGCAGGTGCACCCAGTCGTGGCGGCCGAGAGCAAGGCAGTCCATGCACCCGTCCCGCGACAGCGGCGTGATGTCCATGGGGGCCGCTTCGAGGTGGCTGCACAACGCCATCGGGTCAGTCCCTCCCGAGCTGGGATTCTTCGAGGTCGAGCTGCCGCTGCACGCGAACCAGGACCGGCTCGGGCAGTCGACCCTCGTCACGAGCCTGGGTGAAGACGTCGCGCTCGGCTTGGATCATCGCACGCCGGGCACGGCGACGCGCCGCCGAAGGTGGCTCCCGGTCCTGCCGGCCCAGCTGCTCCCATGCTGCATTGGCCCGCAGCTCGGCCTTGTATCGCAGCTCCTCGACGATCTCTGGAGGCAAGGTCGGCGCAATCTCCTCCAGCGCCGCGAGACCAGCCTGGGTGGCCTCGTACTGCACGGACGCCTCGGCGAGCGCCAGCTCGGTCAGGTCGTCAGGTGGCACCTTGAGCCAGCGGGCGAGTGGCGCGAGGGTCAGACCCTGGCCCACCAGGGTGCCGAGGATGACAACGAACGTCACCCAGAGCAGCAATGGGCGCATCTCGATGTCTGCCGGCAGCGACGCCGCGGCGGCAAGCGAGATGGCGCCACGCATACCCGCCCACGAGACGACGATCGGGAACGACACCGGCGGGTACGGATCCCTCTCCCGGATGCTAGGCACGAGGCGAGGAATGTACGTCGACGCGAACACCCCGACGAAACGGCTGACGACGACGGTCAGCAGCACGACCACGGAGGTCGCGGCGACCTCTCCGGCGGGCGTGTCGAGGTCCTCCAGCAACCCCCGCATCTGCAGGCCGAGGACCAGGAAGATCACGCCTTCGAGCAGGAACTTCACCACGTTCCAGAACGCCCCGGTCTGCAACCGCGAGGCGGCGCTCATGATGCCTTGCGCGTGTCCCAGCATCAGGCCGCACACCACGACCGCCACGATGCCCGAGACGTCCAGCTCTTCTGCCACGACGAAGGCGACGAAAGGAGCGAGGAGGCTGAGCGTGTTGTCGAGCAGAGTCTGGGTGGTGCGCCGGAACAGCCACTCGAGGGCGCGGCCGACCACGAACCCAACGACAAGCCCACCAACGCTCACCAGCACGAACTGCATGGCCGCCTCCGGCCACGTCGCGGCCGCACCGGTCACCGCAGCAACCGCGACACGCAAGGTGACAAGCGCCGTCGCATCATTGAGGAGAGCCTCACCCTCGAGGATCGTCACGACGCGGCGGGGAAGGCCGATGCGATTAGCCACTGCAGTCGCCGAGACGGCATCGGGTGGCGAGACGATCGCCCCCAGCGCGAAGCAGACGGGCAGCGACAGCTCCGGCACGACGGCATGCAGGGCGAAGCCGACGCACAGTGTCGTGAACAGCACGAGCCCGACCGCGAGCAGGAGGATCGGGCGAAGGTTGCGCCGGAAGTCAGGGACCGAGGTCTCGAGGGCGGTGACATAGAGCAGCGGTGGGATGACGCCGGCAAGCACCAGCTCAGGATCCAGCTCGACCTCGGGGAACCCCGGAACGAATGAGAGCACAATCCCCGCCACGACCATCAGCACCGGGCCCAGCAGCCCGAAGCGCTTCGCCAGGGCGGCCACCGCGGCCACCACCGACAGCAGCACGACAAGGTCGATGACGAGGTCCACGCGGCGAGCGTAGGGGGTCGGTGGTGGTCCGCGCGCAGGCGCGCGCCCCCGACCTCGGCCTCCTTGTGCTGGATGGAACCGCTCAGGCCGAGGCGCGTTGCACCGGCAGGATCCTATGCAGCCGCGTGCGGGCGAGCACGCGGCGAACCGCTGGCTGTGGCTCCCGGAGCACGACCCGGCGGCCGAGCCGGCGGGCCCGTCGATGCAGGGCGACGAGCATGCCCAGGCCGGCCGCGTCGATCGCCTCAACTGCGGATACATCAACGAGAAGGGCGCCGTCGCTGCGGGCGAGCGCCTGTGTGAGCTCCTCACGAGCTGCGGCGACTGACCGGACGTCGAGCACTCCGGCCAGCCACACATCAGCGCCGATGACCTGTCCCTGCACCTGGCCTCCCCCGAGTAGGCGCTGCGGTTAGTTACAGCCTAAGACGCGCGGATGGGTCTGGGGGTTGCCCTCAGAACTCCCACATTGGCCACGGTCTGGCAACGATCCCGTAACGACCACTGTGCCAGCGCCCCCCGACTATTCGACGCAACGCCACCTCGTGTCGGTAGGTTCGACGCTGGGTGTCGTTGCGTCGAAGCCGTTTCGACGCCGGGTGCCATCGCGTCTAAGCGGGTCAGTAGCTGTAGAAGCCGTGCCCCGTCTTGCGGCCCAGGTCGCCCGCCTCGACCATGCGCGTCAGCAGCTCGGGCGGGAAGAACTTCGGGTCGGCCGTCTCGGTGTGGATGTTGAGCGCCGCGTGGTGCAGGATGTCGACTCCCGTGAGGTCCGTGGTGGCCAGCGGGCCCATGGCGTGCCCGAAGCCCAGCCGGCAGGCGGTGTCGATGTCCTCGGCGGTCGCGACGCCTGACTCGTACAGCTTGACCGCCTCGACGACCAGCGCGGCGATGAGCCGGGTCGTGACGAACCCCGCGACGTCGCGGTTGACGACGATGCAGGTCTTGCCGATCGCCTCGGCAAATGCGCGGGCTCGGGCCAACGTCTCGTCGCTCGTGTGCCGCCCGCGGACCAGCTCGCAGAGCGCCATGAGCGGCACCGGAGA
Source organism: uncultured Actinomycetota bacterium (assembly GCA_963757805.1). Taxonomy (GTDB): domain Bacteria; phylum Actinomycetota; class Actinomycetes; order Jiangellales; family Jiangellaceae; genus CAVWSM01. The sequence goes on from CAVWSM010000006.1 coordinate 907,401, forward strand.
AAAGAAGTGCGTGCCGACGACCTGTTCGGGGCGCGACGTCACCGCCGCGATCTTGGTGATCGGCAGAGCGCTCGTGTTGCTGGCCAGCACGGCATCCGGCCGGCAGACGCGGTCGAGGACGCGGAACACGTCGTGCTTGACGGCGATCTCCTCGAAGACTGCCTCGATGACGACGTCGGCCTCGGCGACGGCCTCCAGATCCGTCGTCCAGCTGATCCGGGAGAGGGCTGCGTCGCGCTCCTCGGCAGTCAGCCTGCCCTTCTCCACGAACTTGCCAAGCGACTTCTCGATAGCCGTACGGCCTCGGTCCAGCGCTGCGTCGTCGACGTCACGGACCAGGACCTCGAGACCTGCCTGCGCGGCCACCTGGGCGATCCCGCCACCCATGAGGCCAGCACCGACAACCGCAACCCGCTCCGGCATGAGACGACCCCTTCGTCGTACGACCAATACTTCGCGGAGCCTAGGACAGCGTCAGCCGCGCCGGGGCGCCTGGTCGGCCGCGTCGTCCAGCATCTCGGCCGCCGGCATGTCCGGCGGGCCCTCGCCGAGCGGCCAACGCCGGGCCGCACGCCGCTCCCATGCCCTTGCCGCCAGGCACACCCCACCGACGAAGGCCCACCCGATGACGGCGTCGATGACGTAGTGCTCGCCCGAGTAGACCAGCGAGAACGCCATCGCGGCGGGGTAGAGCAGGAGCATCGCGCGCCAGAACGGGCGCTTCACCCACGTCCAGAGCAGCACGACCACCATCAGGGAGAAGGCCGCGTGCAGTGACGGCATCGCCGCCACCTTGTTGGACCCGGCCTGGCCGAAGTCGAGCGCGTTGGCCGCCTTGTGCAGCCCGATCTCGCTCCAGCCGCGTGTCGATATGCGTTGCACCTCGGGGATGAGCCCCTCGCGCGCGGCGTACCACGGGGGTGCTGCAGGGAAGAGGATGTAGCCCGCGAGCCCGGCAAAGGCAAGGCCGATCGCCCGGCGGGCGTAGGCGCCCCAGTGCTGCTTGGCCTTGACGTAGATGACCGCGCCGAGCACCCACACGGCGAAGAAGTGCGTGGTGTAGACGATCGAGACCGCGACGTCGTACCACTGCGGCTCGGCGGCAACGTAGAGCCGGTCTTGCAGCCACACCGTGGGCACGACGCCGCCGAAGAGTGCCTCCTCCCCGGCGAGTACGTCCTTGACGTGCAGCGGCATGGCTAGCGTGTCGGCGATGCCGCGGGTGTGGTCGTACAGCAGCAGGGCCGCGAACACCAGCGACCAGTCGCGCAGGACGCGTGCATAGTCGGCGAGGGGTCGCCCGACCATCGCTGCTGTGATGCCGGCGACGATCCAGAGAGTCAGGCCTGGACGGTCTAGTGGCAGGCCGCGGGTGGCGACGAACCAGCCGAGCACCACGAGGTAGGCGCCGAACGTCACCCGCCGCACCGCTGGCGCGGCCAGCCACGAGCGGCGTTCCTCCTGGCCGATGGTCGTCATGTGGAGAACCTGTCAGGGTCCGGCTCGCGTAGGACCTCGGCGCCGAGCCCCTGCAGCTGTCCCACGAAGTCGGGGTAGCCGCGGTCGACGTGGTGCGCCTGGGTCACGGTGGTGTAGCCGTCGCCGACGAGACCGGCCAGCACGAGTCCGGCGCCGGCCCGGATGTCGGTGGCGACGACCGGCGCTCCGGAAAGCCGCTCGCGTCCCCGGACCACCGCGTGGTGCCCGTCGGTGCGTACGTCGGCGCCGAGCCGGGCCAGCTCGTTGACGAACATGAACCGGCTCTCGAAGACGTTCTCGGTGACCATCGCGGTGCCGTCGGCCACTGCGTTGAGCGCCACGATCATGGGCTGCAGATCGGTCGGGAACCCGGGGTAGGGCAAGGTGACCACGTCGACTGCGCGCGGACGTCGCTCCATGGTGACGCGGAAGCCGTCGGGTACGACGTCGACGACCGCCCCTGCGGTCGCGAGCTTGTCGAGCACGATCTCCAGATGCTCAGCCCGGGCCCCGCGGACGGTGACGTCACCACGCGTCATGACGGCGGCGACCGCCCAGGTGCCACTGACGATGCGATCGGGCACGGTCGCGTGCGTGGTCGCCTCGAGACGGTCGACTCCGATGACCTCCAGCGTCGACGTACCGATCCCGTTGATCTTGGCACCCATGGAGCTGAGCATCCGGCAGACGTCGGCGATCTCCGGCTCGCGTGCAGCGTTGTCGATCACGGTTGTGCCGCTCGCGAGGACGGCCGCCATGAGCAGGTTCTCCGTGGCGCCCACGCTCGGGAAGTCGAGCCAGATCGTCGTGCCTCTGAGCCCCTCGGGCGCTTCGGCGACGACGAAGCCGTGCTCAACCCTGACGGTCGCGCCGAATCGCTCCAGCCCAGCCAGGTGCATGTCGAGGCCGCGGGAGCCGATGTTGTCACCGCCGGGCAGGGCAACCCGGGCCCGGCCGCAGCGGGCGACCAGCGGCCCGAGCACGCTGATGCTCGCGCGAAGCCGCCGGACGAGCTCATAGGGGGTGTCGTGGCCGATCTCGGCCGGCACTGCGACCCGTACGGTGTCACGAGAGTCGCGTGTGACCGTGCACCCGAGACGCTGCAGCAGGTCGGCCATGTATCCAACATCGAGGATGTCCGGGACCGCCGTCAGGGTCGTTTCGCCCTCGGCGAGCAGCGCGGCAGCCATAAGCTTGAGGACGCTGTTCTTGGCACCCGCCACGCGCACCTGACCCTGCAGCCGCGCGCCACCAGTGACCCGGAACATTTCCATTCGCGCAATCGTAGGGCCTCCCGCGCTTAACCCTCGATCCGTGTTGCCGCCACGGGGCGGCCTAGGCTGCCGTCATGGTCAACCTCACCCGCATCTACACCCGCACCGGCGACGAGGGCACAACGGCCCTGGTCGATATGAGCAGGGTTCCGAAGACCGACCTGCGCCTCGTTGCCTACGCCGACGTCGACGAGACCAACGCCGCGATAGGAGTGGCGCTAGCCCTTGGCGGGTTGGACGAGGAGGTCGTGCAGACGCTCACGCGGGTGCAGAACGACCTGTTCGACGCCGGCGCCGACCTGGGCAACCCGGTGGTTGCCGAGCCGCCACACCCCCCGCTGCGGGTCACGCAGACCTACGTCGAATGGATCGAGGAGCGCTGCGACCACTTCAACGAGCAGCTGGACAGGCTCCGCTCGTTCATCCTGCCCGGCGGGAGCGTGGGTGCGGCGCACCTGCATGTCGCGCGGACCGTCGCGCGGCGGGCCGAGCGGTCGGCCTGGGCAGCGTTCGAGGTGCACGGCGAGTCGATGAACCCGCTGGCGATTCGCTACCTGAACCGGCTGTCCGACCTGCTGTTCGTCCTCGCGCGGGTCGCCAACCGCGAGGTGGGCGATGTGCTGTGGGTGCCCGGCAGCGACCGCTACCCGGGCGGGGAATGACCACGTCCAGCAGGTTCTCCCCCGCACCACCAGGCCTGCAGCCCTAGTCGTGCGGGGTCAATCCTCGCAGTGGCCCCCCACAGCATGACCTGGTGAGCCTCCCGCGCTATCCACAGATCTGCGGCGCGCAGTCCAAACGACGAGCGAACGCCGCATGATTCCTTGGCATGGATGGACCACTGGCCGCCTTGGCCAACGCGCAAGGCGGGGTGATACTCCGCCGGCAGGCCCTGTCGGTTGGCTACTCCGCGAACGAGATCGACCGACTCGTCGGCAAAGAGTTGGCGCGCGTGCGGCGAGGCGCCTACATCGACAAGGAGACCTGGGCACAGCTCAGCCGCGAACAGCGATACGTGTGTACGATCCACGCCGCGCTTCGTCAGCTCAAGGAACCCGCCGTGGCCAGCCACGTGTCGGCCGCAGCGATGCAGGAGCTGCCGCTGTGGAGGCTCCCGCTTAACCTCGTTCACGTCAGTCGCGGCTCCCTGTTGTCATCTCGCACCGAGGGCGGGGTCAAGCACCACGCAGCCGGCGTTGACCCCGAGGAGATCCTGGTCATCGACGGTCTGGAGGTCTTTGACCTCGCTCGAACGGTCATCGATGTCGCTCGCACCTGCAGATTCGAGGCGGCCGTCGCCGTCGCTGACGCGGCACTGCATAGTGGCCTCTCGATGGACAAGCTCCAGGGCAGGTTCGAGCTCATGCGGGACTGGCAAGGGGCACGACAGGCAGGTCGGGTGATCTCGATCGCCGATGGCCGCACCGAGAGTGTGGGCGAGACGCGTACGAGGCTGTTCCTCCTCGATCTGGGATTCGTCGGCATCCAGCCGCAGTACGAGTTCTTCTCGAACGGCCGGCTCGTTGGACGAGTGGACTTCTACCTCGAAGAGGAGAACACCGTCATCGAGTTCGACGGCAGGCGCAAGTACAAGGTGCCAGAGGGCGCCAGCCCGAACGAGGCTAGCCAGATCGTGTTCCGCGAGAAGCTCCGCGAGGACCGGATCAAGGATCTTGGACCCGAGTTCACCCGCATCGTCTGGGACGACTTCGACACGCCGCGCGCCCTAGAGGAACGCGTACGCACCACGACGCGCCGCGGATGCCTGCGGAAGCGCCTCATCGACTAGCCACCGCTAGGACTCACCGCGCACGGCTAGGGCTGCAGGCCTGGTGGTGCGGGGAAAACCCTGCTGAACGTGGTCATTCCGCCGCTCAGGCCACGACGTGCTCGCCCGGTGGCGCTCCCTCCAGCCAGGAAACGAAGCCGGTGACTGCGAGAGCGTCCATCGTGAGGTCGATCGGGCTACCGGCGTAGCGGCAGGTGAGCACGATGTGCCCGGGGGGAACGTGTAGGCCGTCTTCCGGGTCGGGGTCGTTGCGCTCGAGCAGGTCGAGCTCGCGCCGGAGGAACACGCGGCGCGGACGCAAGCCGACGCCGAACGTACGAAACCACAAGATGCGGTCACCGTCGTAGCGGCCGATGCCGAACACCCAGCCACCGCCCCACTGGCCAGGGTGCAGGCGCACGCAGAGGTCAAAGCCGCCGTCTCGCTGAAGGATGCGGCGACGGGCGGACAGGACGACGAGTCCCAGAACCAGCAGGAGTACGGCGACGAGAACGACCAGCGCCACCCATCCGAGTGACGAGTCGAGCACGCCGTCCTCCTGCCTCAGGAACCTTCGGCGACCCGGAGCCGGGTCTCGGCGCGGCGACGTGCCTCTTCGTCCTGCGCGGCCACGTCGAGTGCTGCGCGGGCACGCTGCACGTCGACGTCCCCGGAGAGCTCCGCGGCCTCGGCGAGGACGGCGACCCGGTCCTCGGTCACGGAGAGGAAACCTCCGTGGACGGCGGCGACGATCACACCGTCCGTCGTACGGATCCGGACCGGGCCGGTCACCAGCACGGCGAAGACCGGCTCGTGACCGGCCATGATGCCGATGTCGCCCTCGACCGTGCGGGTGACGACGAGCTCAGCCTCACCGGTCCAGACGAGGTGGTCGGCTGCGACGACCTCCACCTGCAGGGTCTTGGCCACGGTTGCTGGCTCCTTGCGGTTGCGAGTGGGTGGATACCGATGGTGCCAGACGGCCCGGACCGCGTCGGAACTGGTCCGGCGCGATCCGGGCCGCCCTCCAGAAGTCGGGCGTCCCTACGAGACGTCATCCCGTAATCGACTTGGCCTTCTTCTGCAGGTCGTCGATGCCGCCGATCGAGAGGAAGGCCTGCTCGGGCAGGTCGTCGAACTCGCCGTTGCACAGCGCGTCGAACGCTTGCAGCGTCTCCTCGATCGGGACGAAGGAACCGTCCTGACCGGTGAACTGCTTGGCGACGAAGAAGTTCTGCGACAGGAACCGCTGGATGCGACGGGCTCGCTGCACGACGATCTTGTCCTCTTCGGACAGCTCGTCGATGCCGAGCAAGGCGATGATGTCCTGCAGGTCGTTGTACTTCTGCAGGATCTCCTTGACCCGAGTGGCGATGCGGTAGTGCTCGTCACCGATATAGCGCGGGTCGAGGATGCGGCTCGTCGAGTCGAGCGGGTCGACGGCGGGGTAGATGCCCAGCTGCGAAATCGGCCGCGAAAGCACGGTCGTCGCATCCAGATGGGCGAACGCCGTGTGCGGCGCCGGGTCGGTGATGTCGTCGGCAGGGACGTAAATGGCCTGCATCGACGTGATCGAGTGACCACGGGTGGAGGTGATCCGCTCCTGGAGCACACCCATCTCGTCGGCAAGCGTCGGTTGGTAGCCGACGGCCGAAGGCATGCGACCGAGCAGGGTCGACACCTCGGAGCCGGCCTGCGTGAAGCGGAAGATGTTGTCGATGAAGAGGAGCACATCCTGCTTCTGCACGTCGCGGAAGTACTCCGCCATGGTGAGCGCTGAGAGCGCGACGCGCAGCCGGGTGCCCGGAGGCTCGTCCATCTGACCGAACACCAGGGCCGTCGAGTCGATGACGCCGGACTCGGTCATCTCCGTCAGGAGGTCGTTGCCCTCGCGGGTGCGCTCACCGACACCGGCGAACACCGACACGCCGCCGAACTCCTGCGCGACGCGGCGGATCATCTCCTGGATGAGGACGGTCTTGCCGACGCCGGCACCACCGAACAGGCCGATCTTGCCGCCTCTGACGTACGGCGTCAGCAGGTCCACGACCTTGATCCCGGTCACGAACATCTCCGTCCGGGCCTCGAGCTGGTCGAAGCTCGGGGCCGGACGATGGATCGGCCAGGTCTCCTTGACCTCGACCGATGCCACGTCCAGCGGCTTGCCGAGGACGTTGAAGACGTGACCCTTGACGACGTCGCCGACCGGCACGCTGATCGGGCCACCCGTGTTGACGACCTCAGTGCCGCGGACCAGGCCATCGGTCGGCTGCATCGAGATCCCGCGGACCATGTTGTCGCCGATGTGCTGCGCCACTTCGAGCGTGATCGTGTGCTTGCCCTCACCCTCACCTTGATCGCTCAGGTCGAGCTCGATGGTGAGCGCGTTGTAGATGTCAGGCATCGCGTCGCCGGGGAACTCCACGTCGACAACCGGGCCGTTGACCCGTGCGACGCGGCCACTGCTGGTCGCTCCCGTCGCCGGCGTTGCGCTCTGCTCTGTGGATGTCGTCATATGGTTACTCGCTCCCCGCGGATGCGGCGGCAAGCGCATCCGCGCCACCGACGATCTCGCTGATTTCCTGGGTGATCTCGGCCTGTCGGGCCTGGTTAGCTGCCCGCGTGTAGGTGCGGACCAGCTCCTCGGCGTTGTCCGTCGCCGACTTCATCGCCCGGCGACGGGCAGCGTGCTCGGAGGCTGCCGACTGCAGCAGGCTGTTGAAGATGAGCACGTTGACGTACCTGGGCAGCAGCGCGTCGAGAACCTCTTCAGGCGACGGCTCGAACTCGTACAGCGGGTCGACGACGCCGTCGGAAGACACCTCGGTCTCCCGCTCCCCCGTCGCCTCGCCCGGCACGGCCGGGGCGTCGGTGACGATGATCGGCAGCAGTCGGCGTGCTCGTGGCCGCTGCACGACCATGCTGACGAACTGGGTGTAGACGATGTGGAGCTCGTCGACGCCGCCTTCCTCGGTCGGCAGCAGGAACGCCTTGAGCAGCTCGTCGCCGACCTCGGCGGCATTGGCGTAGGCAGGGTTCTCGGTGAACCCGCTCCACTCGCCGGCCAGCTGGCGTCCGCGAAACCTGAAGAACGACAGGCCCTTGCGGCCGATGACGTAGGTGACGACCTCCTGGCCCTGCTCTCTGAGGAACCCGCCAAGCTTCTCGGCCTCACGGATCGCACTCGAGGTGTAGGCGCCGGCGAAGCCGCGGTCGCTCGTCACGATCAGGACGGCCGAGCGCTTGGGCGACTCAGACTCGTTGAGCAACGGGTGGTCGAGGTTGCTCTTGGCGGCGACCGCCTCGAGCGCCCTCAGCAGCTGGGTGGCATACGGCTGCGCCGCCTCGACCCGCTGCTGGGCCTTGACGATGCGCGACGCGGCGATGAGCTCCTGCGCACGGGTGATCTTCTTGGTCGACTCGACCGAGCGGATCCGCCGGCGCAGGACACGCAGCTGTGCTCCCATCGGTCAGATTCCGCCGGTCGGAGCCTGGGCGTCGCCGGCCGAGCCGACGGCCTTCTTGAGCTGCTCAGCCGAGGGGCGACGGATTTCGAGCTGCTGCCGGTCCTCGTCCTCGAGCGGTGCAATCGGCTCGTCCTTGACCAGCGGCTGCCCCGACGCGGTGACGAACTCACCCTTGAACTCAGCGATCGCCTTCTCGAGCAGGGTGACCGTGTCGCCGGACAGGTCCTTGGTGTTCTCGATGCTGTCGAGGATCTCGGCGTGGTCGCGGCCCAGGAACTCGATGAACTCCCGCTCGAAGCGGCGCACGTCCTCCAGCGGCACCTCGTCCAGCTCACCCGTCGTGCCGGCCCACAGCGAGACGACTTGGTGGTTGACGGGGTAAGGGGTGTACTGCCCCTGCTTGAGCAGCTCGACGAGGCGGGCACCGCGGTCGAGCTGGGCGCGCGAGGCCTTGTCGAGGTCGGAAGCGAACGCGGCGAACGCCTCGAGGTCGCGGTACTGGGCGAGGTCGATGCGCAGCGAACCGGCGACCTTGCGGATCGCCTTGATCTGCGCGGACACCACCCACCCGGGACACCGAGATGCCGACGTTGATGGCCGGCCGGACGCCTGAGTTGAACAGGTCGGTCTCGAGGAAGCACTGACCGTCGGTGATCGAGATGACGTTGGTCGGAATGAACGCCGACACGTCGTTGCCCTTGGTCTCGATGATCGGGAGACCCGTCATCGAGCCAGCCCCGAGGTCGTCGGAGAGCTTGGCGCAGCGCTCCAGGAGCCGCGAGTGCAGATAGAAGACGTCACCTGGGTAGGCCTCGCGGCCCGGCGGGCGGCGCAGCAGCAGCGACACGGCGCGGTAGGCCTCGGCCTGCTTGGACAGGTCGTCGAAGACGATGAGGACGTGCTTGCCCTGGTACATCCAGTGCTGGCCGATCGCGGACCCCGTGTAGGGGGCGATGTACTTGTAGCCGGCCGGGTCGGACGCGGGCGCCGCGACGATCGTCGTGTACTCCAACGCGCCGGAGTCTTCGAGCGCCTGCCGTACGGCGGCGATCGTGGAGCCCTTCTGGCCGATGGCGACGTAGATGCAGCGGACCTGCAGCTTCTCGTCGCCGGACTTCCAGTTGTCGCGCTGGTTGATGATCGTGTCGATAGCGACGGCGGTCTTGCCGGTCTGGCGGTCACCGATGATCAGCTGGCGCTGGCCACGGCCGATCGGGGTCATCGCGTCGATGGCCTTGATGCCGGTCTGCAGCGGCTCCTTGACACCCTGGCGCTGCACGACCGTGGGCGCCTGCAGCTCGAGCGCGCGCCGACCCTCTGCGGCGATCTCGCCAAGGCCGTCGATGGGCTCGCCCAGCGGGCCGACGACGCGGCCGAGGAAGCCGTCGCCAACGGGCACGGAGAGGATCTCACCGGTCCGCTTGACCGGTTGCCCCTCTTCGATGCCCTGGAAGTCGCCGAGCACGACCGCACCGATCTCGCGCACGTCGAGGTTGAGCGCCAGGCCCAGAGTGCCGTCCTCGAACTCGAGGAGCTCGTTGGCCATCGCCGAGTGGAGGCCCTCGACGTGGGCGATACCATCGCCGGCGTCGATGACCCTGCCGACCTCCTCGCGGGAGGTCTCCGGCGTGTACGACTGGACGTGTCGCTCGATCGCGCTCCGGATGTCCTCCGGCCGGATCGTCAGCTCCGCCATGTGTCCCTGCTCTCTCATCCTGCGCCCTCGACGAGAGCGCCGCGTGCTCAGTGTGGTTCGGTTCTGCGTGCTTGGGGTGTCAGGCTGAGAGCCGGCGGCGTGCCTGCTCCAGCTTGGTTGCGATGCTTCCGTCGATGACCTCGTCGCCCACCTGCACGACGACTCCCCCGACGACGCCGGGATCGACGGTGATCTGTAGGTGCACCTCTCGACCATAAACGCGGGCCAGCACCTCGCCCAACCGCTGTTGGTGCTGCGGCGTGAGCTCTATTGCCGTGCGGACCATCGCGACGAGCTGGTCGCGACGCCGCGCGGCAAGCTCGGACAGCTGCTCCAGTGCCTGATCGATCAGCCGGCCCCGCGGGTTGGCGACGACGTGGCTCACGAGCGTGACCGTGGTCGGATCAGCCTTACCGCGCAGCAGGTCGTTCACGAGCTCGGCGCGCTGAGCGCCTGGAACAGAAAGGTCACCGAGCGCCATTCGCAGCAGCGGCTCGGCCTCGACGATGCGAGCAAAACGGAACAACTCGTCCTCGACGGTGTCGAGGGTGCCGGCCCGCTCAGCGACGACGAAGGCCGCCTCGGCCCCGAGCTGCTCGACGGCGTCGTTGAGATCAGCCGGGCTCGACCAGCGCCGCGCCACGAGGTCGTCCAGAACCTCGATCGTGAGCGGGCTGAGGCGTGCGCCGAACAGGTCGCTCACGAGCGCCTGCTTGCGCTCCGCGCTCGTGCCGGCATCGGACAGCGCGCCGCGCAGCGCGGCAGCGCCGCCGAGCACCTGGCTCACGGCGAGCAGCTCATCACCGACCTGCGGGAAGGCCGGGTCGTCGGACGTGCGCGACGAAAGCCTCGCGGGCCTCGGCGAGAGAATGGCGGCTCGGCCCGAGCATCAGCTTCTCCCGGAGCCGGCGGTCGCCTCGAGGTCGTCGAGGAACCTGTCGACCGTCGCGTTGGCCCGCTCGTCGTCGAGCTGCTCGCCCACGATCTTCCCGGCGAGGGTGGTCGCTAGCGTGCCGACCTCGCGGGTGAGGTCGGAGCGCACTCGCTGTACGTCTGCGGCGAGCCGCGCCTCGGTCTGCTCGTTGATGTTCCGGGCAACGGCCTCCGCCTCGGACCGCGCCTCCGCGACGATGGCCGAGCGGTCGCTCTGCGCTTTGGCGCGGATGGCGGCGGCCTCCTCGCGAGCCTCCGCGAGCTGCTCGCGGTAGGACTCCAGCAACCGCTGCGCCTCGGCACGGTCGGCCTCTGCCTTTTCGAGCTTCTTCTCGATGCCCTCGGTCCGCGCGTCCAGTGCCGTCTTCAGCTGCGGCAACACGTACTTCCAGAAGAGGAAGAGGATGATGCCGAAGAAGATCGCCGACCAGACGATCTCGTTGAGCGGGGGAATGAAAAGCTCGATCCCCTCAGGTGCGCCCTCTTCGGAGGCGAGCACCGGAAAGGTGCGAAGCCATGATCACGCCGCTCCCGAGAAGATGAAGCCGGCGACGAGACCGATGAGCGCCAGCGCCTCGGTGAACGCGATGCCGAGGAACATGTTGGTGCGCAGGGCGCCGGTCATCTCCGGCTGGCGGGCCATGCTCTCGATGGTCTTGCCGACCACGAGCCCTACGCCGATGCCGGGGCCGATCGCGGCGAGGCCGTAGCCGATCGCACCGAGGCCGGCGAGGCTGCCCTCGACCTGAGCGAGGATTTCCACAGCGTTTCCTTTCCTAGGTGACGCCCGAGCCGTCTCGGATGTCGGTCTCAGTGTTGGTGGCTCATCGCGCCGTCGATGTAGACGGCGGTGAGGAGCGTGAAGATGTAGGCCTGCAGAAAGGCGACGAGGATCTCGAAGAGCGTGAAGACGAAACCGAGCCCGGCCGACACGACGCCGAACGGCTTGAGCCAGGCCTCCGCGTGGAAGAGCAGGTAGGTCGCGCCGCTGTAGAACAGCAGCAGCATGAAGTGACCCGACATCATGTTGGCCAGCAGTCGGATCGTCAGCGTGAGCGGCCGGAAGATGAACGTCGACACGAACTCGATCGGCGTGAGCAGCAGGTAGAGCGCCACGGGCACGCCGGGCGGGAACAGGTTGCTCTTCAGGTAGCCGCCCAGCCCTTGCTGGCGGATGCCAACCGTGTTGAAGACCACCCACGCGATCACCGCCAGCAACATCGGGATCGCGACGACGGCGGTGCCGGCGATGTTGAGGAGCGGGATCACACCGCCGAGGTTCATCGCAAGGATGAAGAAGAACATCGCCGTCAGATAGGGAAGGAAGCGCTGCCCCTTGGCCCCGATGACGGAGTCGATGATCTGCACCTGCACGAAGTCGACGGCCACCTCGCCGAGGTTCTGCACACCACGGGGGATGAGCTGCGGCTTGCGGAACGCGATGTAGAAGAAGAGGCCTATCGCCACGGTGAGCACCAGCTGGACCACCGTGATGCGGGTCATCGCGAACGGCGTGCCCTCGAACAGGATCTCGCCGGGGAAGAGCTCGTCTAGCGACGGGCGGTGGAACTCGTCGTCACCCTGCGCGGAGAAAGACCCGGCGGACAGCGCGAGCGTGTTCAGTGCGCCTCCAACCCTTGGGGCCTCGACTTGTCAGTCACGGCCGAACCTCACATAGACGATGTAGAAGCTGGCGATAGCCCCGAAGACCACGCCCAACGGCAGGAACAGGCCCGTATCGAAGAGCCTGTCCACACCAAAACCGACAAGTCCCCACACGGCTGGGCCGGCGAGCAACGTCCCGGTGATGGCCCAGACCATATCGTCCCCGCCCCTGGAATCCGGAGGTGGGGTCTCGTTCTGATCGCTCATGCCGCGCCAGATGCTATCAATACGCCTCGGATGCTTACGAACCGTCGGATGTGATCCGCGACGGATGCGGTTCGACGTACGGCGTGCGCGTACGGACGACAACCAGTGCCTCCGCGGCGAGCCAGCCGACCAGGCCAACGGCGAAGACGGCGTAGAAGACCGGCCTCGACCAGAAGTCCGCGTCCCGCAGCAGGACCAGCACGCCGAGGAACGCGACCAGCTTGAGCGCCCAGGTGCCGAGGACGATCGCGCCGAAGGCGCCGGCACTTGCGTTGGCGGTGGCGAGCGCGGTGACCACGGTGACGCCGAAGAAGGCGGCCGGGATGGCGAGGCCGAGGACGGCCCCCCAAAACCCCTCCGACCCGGCCACGAGCCAGCCCACGAGCGCCGCAACCGGCAGCGCGATGGCGAAGAGCGCGCCGCAGATGCGCAGCGTCCGGCGCATTGGCAGAACGAGAGCCGCGCTCGGTGTCGCGGGGGCGTTCGGCTGATCAGTCACGGTGCTCCAGTCGTTTCGGGCGGGACCAGATTACGCGGGCGTGCCAAGTGCGCGGGTCCGCCGCCAGGCGGTGAACCCGACCGCGAGGAGGCCGAACCCAATGAACACCGCGGCCGTTACCCACCCCCCGAGCAGCGCAAGCGCGACGAGGCCGAAGGCCACGACGGCCGACCAGACCCACATGATGAGTACGGCTTGCTTCTGCGAGTGTCCGATCTCCAGCAACCGGTGGTGCAGGTGTTTCTTGTCCGGGGCGAACGGCGAGCGACCAGCCCGCGTGCGTCTGCCCACCGCCAGGAGCAGGTCGATGAACGGCACGGCCATGACGACCAGCGGAAGGATGAGCGGGAGCAGCGCGGGGAACAGGCTCGACCGCTCGCCCTCCAGGTCGCCGGAGAAGAACTGTCCGGTGAGGGACACCGAGCCCGCCGCCAGCAGCAGGCCGATGAGCATCGACCCGCTGTCGCCCATGAAGATCCGCGCCGGGTTGACGTTGTGCGGAAGGAACCCGAGGCAGACACCGGTCAGCACGACAGTCGTGAGGGCTGCGGTCGTCATGCGCGTGCTCGTGTCGAGGGTCATGACGTAGGCGTAGATGAAGAACGCCGCCGCACCGATGCCGACCATGCCGGCCGCAAGACCGTCGAGCCCGTCGACGAAATTGACCGCGTTGATGACAGTGACGACGAAGATCACCGTGAGGACGACGCCCTGAGCCTGACCGAGCGAGAGGATGCCGCCCGGCAGCCAGAGCCAGGTGAACTGCACGCCCTGCACAGTCAGCAGGCCGGCCGCGAGCACCTGACCGGCGAACTTCGTGAGCGCGTCGAGATCCCAGATGTCGTCGGCGACGCCCACGAGGGTGACCACGACGGCCGCGGTGAGTAGTGCGCGCGCGTCGTCGTACTGCTCGAAGACGATGCGCAGTCGTGGCAGCTCGCTCGCGACGACGAAGGCCGCCAACACTCCGGCCAGCATCGCCACACCGCCGAGCCGTGGGACGGGCGATGCATGGACGTCCCGGTCGCGTACGTCCGGGACCGCGCCCACGCGGTAGGCCAGCCGCCCGGCGAGTCCCAGCAACAGATAGGTCATGCCGGCCGCGATGAAGAGCGTCAGGAGGTACTCGCGCACTCAGCCACCGACCTCGATGCCGGGCGCCACCTCGCGGAGCACGTCCACCGAGACCGCACCGACGCGGAGCACGCGCGGAGCGTCACCGGTGACATCGACGATCGTCGAGGGCTGGTCATCCTCGGTGGGACCGGCCTCCAGGTAGACGGCGACAGTGTCGCCGAGCTGCTCGGCCGCATCGGCGGCGGTCTGCGCCGGCTTGTGCCCGCTGCGGTTGGCGCTGCTCACGCCCATCGGACCAGTCTCGCGCAGCAGCTCGATGGCGACGGGGTGCAGTGGCATGCGTACGGCCACCGTCCCGCCGCTCTCGCCGAGGTCCCACTGCAGTGACGGCTGCTCGTGGAGCACGAGCGTGAGGCCGCCCGGCCAGAAAGCCTCCATCAGTGCTCGCCCCATGGGTGGCACTCGGGCCGCGATGCCGTCGACAGTCGCGGGTGAGCCGACCAGCACCGGGACGGGCATGCCCCTGCCGCGGCCCTTGGCCGCCAGCAGCGCCCCGATCGCGTCGGGGCTGAAAGCGTCAGCGCCCAGGCCGTAGACCGTGTCCGTCGGGAGCACGACGAGCTTGCCGCGCTTGACCGCCCGCGCCGCCTGCTCGAGGCCCATGCGACGCTCACCGGGCTCGCTGCAGTCGAACGTGCGGCTCACGAATGCTCTCCGGGTGCGCGTCGGGCGGTCAGGAAGCGCGGGCGACCGGCCAGATCGGCGTGATCGCTCGGCGACGCCCATTCAACCCGGTCGTCGACAAGAGCCGTCGCCGACTCCCCGTGGGTGTCGTCGTGCTCGACGACGAGGAGGCCGCCGGGCCGCAGCAGCCGCCGGGCCGCAGCGACAACAGTGCGCGGCCCGTCGAGACCGTCGGGACCGCCGAACACCGCAAGCTGCGGATCGTGGTCGCGAACCTCCGGGTCGAGATCCGGTGCCTGGGTGAGAGGGACGTACGGCGGGTTGGCGACGACCACGTCAACGCTCGCCGCGAGGTCGGGCAGGGCGGCCGCCGCGTCTCCGAGGACGACGTCGACGCGGTCGGCGAGCCCCAGCGCTGCGACGTTGCGCACGGCGTACGAGTGTGCGACCGGGTCGAGCTCCACCGCGATCACGCGTGCGTTTGGCACTTCGGAGGCAACGGCGACGGCGATCGCCCCGCTGCCGGTGCACAGGTCGACCGCGAGGCCGGGACGGCCGAGTGAGCGCAGCTCGTCTATCGCCGCCTGTGCGACGAGCTCGGTCTCCGGCCTCGGCACGAACACCCCCGGGCCGACGGCGAGCTCCAGATGCCGGAACGGGGCGCGGCCGGTGATGTGCTGCAACGGCTCGCGGGCAACGCGGCGGGCGATCAGCAGACGCAGCCGCTGTGCCTGCTGTGGGGACAGCTCGTCAACGAGAGACAGCCGAGTGCGTGAGGTTTGGAGCACGTACGCCGCCAACAGCTCGGCGTCGACTCGCGCCGAGGCGATCCCGGCGTCAGCGAGCCGACGAGTGGAGGTCGCGAGCAGATCACGCAGCTGGACTGCAGCGGTCACACGCTCGCCTGCGATGCGAGCTGCGCGGCGGTGTCGGCGTCGACAAGGGCTTGCACCACGGCGTCGAGGTCTCCGTCGAGCACCTGGTCGAGGTTGTAGGCCTTGAACCCGACACGGTGGTCGGAGATGCGGTTCTCCGGGAAGTTGTAGGTGCGGACCCGCTCGGACCGGTCGACCGTGCGGACCTGAGACTTGCGCTCGGCTGCCGCCGCCGCGTCGGCCTCCTCCTGCGCCGCCGCCAGGAGGCGGGCGCGCAGGATGCGCATGGCCTGCTCCTTGTTCTGCAGCTGCGACTTCTCGTTCTGGCAGGAGACGACGATGCCGGTGGGCAGGTGCGTGATGCGTACGGCGGAATCGGTGGTGTTCACGCTCTGGCCGCCGGGGCCGGACGAGCGGAACACGTCGATGCGCAGGTCGTTGGGGTTGATGTCTACGTCGGAACGTCTTCAGGCCTCGGGCAGCACCAGGACGCCGGCCGCGCTCGTGTGGATGCGGCCCTGCGACTCGGTCACCGGGACGCGCTGCACGCGATGGACGCCGGCTTCGTACTTGAGCCGTGCGTACGGCGCCATGCCCGGCTCGGCGTTACCGCGGGCCTTGACCGCGAGCGAGACATCCTTGTAGCCGCCGAGGTCGGAGAGCTCGGCGTCGAGGATCTCCGTACGCCAGCCGACGCGCTCGGCGTATCTGGTGTACATGCGCAGCAGGTCGCCGGCGAACAGCGCCGACTCCTGGCCGCCCTCCCCCGCCTTGATCTCGACGATGACGTCCTTGTCGTCGTTGGGGTCGCGCGGCAGCAGCAGGGTGCGCAAGCGGTCGGCCAGCTCGGCCCGGCGCTCCTCCAGCTCGCGGGCCTCGTCGGCGAACGACGCGTCCTCGGCGCCGAGCTCGCGGGCGGCCTGCTCGTCGGCATCGGTCTGCAGCCACTCGCGATAGGTGCCGACGATATGTCCGAGCTCGGCGTAGCGGCGACCGAGCGCGCGGGCCCGCCCCGCGTCGGCGTGCACCGACGGGTCAGCGAGCTGGCGCTCCAGGTCGGCGTGCTCGGCTACGAGCTCGTCCAGCCGCTCGAACACGGTGGCCGCCTCCTTTCCGCTGCTGGGTGGGACTTGTCAGGTTGTCAGGGTGGACCGCGATGAGCTGACCTGCGCAGATGCCCTAGGTCTGACGACCGTGGACAAGGTGCTGAACGTCGGTCACTCTCCCCGAACATGCACAACGGCGCCGATCGCGAGCGGGATGCCCGCGGATCGGCGCCGTCGGTGTAGCTACTTCTTGGCCGCAGCCTTCTTGGCGTAGCGAGCCTCGAACCGGGCCACGCGGCCACCGGTGTCGAGGAGCTTCTGCTTGCCGGTGTAGAAGGGGTGGCACTGCGAGCAGACCTCGGCGTGGATCACGCCGTTCTTGGCCGTGCTGCGCGTGGTGAACGTGTTGCCACAGGTGCAGGTGACCGTGGTCTCCACGTAGTCAGGGTGGATGTCGGACTTCATGTGTTCTCCTCGTCTTGGCAGTCGCCGGGTCGGTCTGTGGGCGTGATCACACGCCCCGCCGTGAACCGGAACCGCTCTCTAGTGTGCCAGAGGACCGGGCAAGGGCATAAACGCGCGGCCCCGCCCAAATCTTCCGGAGGCAGCTCAGTCCTCGTCCTTGCCGCCGTTGAGGGTCGGCGTGGTCTTCTGGACCTGCATCAGGAACTCGTAGTTGCTGCGCGTGTCGCGCAGCTTGCCGAGCAGCAGCTCGATGGCCTGCTGCGAGTCGAGCGCGGAGAGCACCCGGCGCAGCTTCCAGATGACCTGGAGCTCGTCCTTCGGCATGAGGATCTCTTCCCGGCGAGTGCCAGAGGGATCCACGTCGACCGCGGGGAAGATCCGCTTGTCGGCGAGCTGGCGGGACAGCCGCAGCTCCATGTTGCCGGTGCCCTTGAACTCCTCGAAGATCACCTCGTCCATCTTCGACCCGGTCTCGACGAGAGCCGTGGCGAGGATGGTGAGCGACCCGCCGTTCTCGATGTTGCGCGCAGCGCCGAAGAACCGCTTGGGCGGGTAGAGCGCGCTCGAGTCGACACCACCGGACAGGATGCGCCCGCTCGCCGGTGCGGCGAGGTTGTAGGCGCGACCCAGGCGGGTGATCGAGTCGAGCAGGACGACCACGTCGTGGCCTAGCTCGACCAGCCGCTTGGCACGCTCGATCGCCAGCTCGGCGACGGTCGTGTGGTCGTCGGCGGGACGGTCGAAGGTGGAGGCGATGACCTCACCCTTGACCGTGCGCTGCATGTCCGTGACCTCCTCGGGTCGCTCGTCGACGAGCACGACCATGAGGTGGGCCTCGGGGTTGTTGTGGGTGATCGCGTTGGCGATCGCCTGCAGGACAAGTGTCTTACCGGCCTTGGGCGGCGAGACGATGAGGCCGCGCTGGCCCTTGCCGAGCGGCGCCACGAGGTCGATGACGCGCGTGGTGAGGATGTTGGCCTCGGTCTCCAGGCGCAGCCGGTCCTGCGGGTAGAGCGGCGTCAGCTTGGCGAACTCGGGACGGTGCCGGGCCGCCTCTGGGTCGGCACCGTTGACGGTGTCGACGCGGACGAGGGCGTTGAACTTCTCCCGGCGCTCGCCGTCCTTGGGCTGGCGCACGGCACCCGTGACGGCGTCGCCCTTGCGCAGGCCGTGCCGCTTGACCATGGCGAGGGAGACGTAGACGTCGTTGGGGCCGGGCAGGTAGCCCGAGGTCCGGACGAACGCGTAGTTGTCAAGGATGTCGAGGATGCCGGCGACGGGGATGAGGACGTCGTCCTCGGTCACAGCGGGCTCGTCGAAACGGTCGCGACCCGGACGACGGTCGCGGTCGCGCTGGCCGCGGTCGCGCCCCCGGCGACGGCGGCGGCGGCCGCGGCCGTCCTCGTCGTCGTCGTACTGGGCAGCGCGGCTGTCTTCACGCGGTCCGCGGTTGTCCTGCCGGTCGTCGCGACCCTGGCGGTTGTCCTGCCGGTCGTCGCGACCCTGGCGGTTGTCCTGCCGGTCGCGGTTGTCCTGGCGGCCCTCGCGACGGTCCTGACGCTCGCCGCGGTCCTGACGCTCCACCCGGTCGACGGCAGGCGCTTCAGCGCGGTCGTCGCCGGCACCGGAGTCGGTGACCGTCTCGGTGGAGTCTGTGCGCGCCTCGGCCACGGCCGCGGACTCACCAGCGGTGGTGGTGGGCGCACCCGTCGGGCGGCTGGCCCGGCGCGGAGCGCGCCGACCCACGGAGTCCGCGGTCGGCTCAGCGGTCGCCTCGTCGAGGCTCGTCTGGTGGTTGGCAGCAGCAGGCTGCTCGGCCACCCCGGCAGCGCCCCCCTGGGCGGCGGTGATGGCGTCGATCAGCTGGCTCTTGCGCATACGGCCGGTGCCCGAGATGCCGAGGCTGGAGGCAAGCTCCTGCAGCTCGGCGAGCACCATGCCGGACAGTCCCGGCCCTCGACGGCGCGCGCGCGACCGACCAGCGGTCGCGGTGCCCTCGGCGGGCTCGGGCTGGGTATCAACAACGTCGATTGTTTCGCTCACGAAAGGTCCTTTCCTGGACCGGAGGCGCCGGAACGTCCGGCAGCGCTTACATATCCCGACAAAGCCGGGACGACACGAGGCTCCACCACTAGGCGGGTTGCCCCAGGTGCCGAAGGTGCGGAGAACCGAGCCTTCAAAGGAGGGGCCACAGGTTCAGCAGAAGGAGATCGAGCGAACCCGTGTGGGTGACCCACCAGCTAGGGGTCGGTGCGAAGCGAGGGTAACACGCCCGTTCCTGGAACGGGACACCCCGCCGCATGTCGGTGGGCGATTCTTAGCTGACCGTGGCCCCCCCGCCGACCTTCCCGGCGAGGGCTCGCCACCCGGTCGGAGCCAGCTCCACCACGCTGTCGACACTGGCTTCGTCGGCCAGGGCAAGAACGGAAGGCCCTGCCCCGGACACGACAGCCGGGATGTCTCGTGCTCGCAAAGCCTGGACCAGCGTCGCCGTCTCCTGCATCGCGGATGCGCGGTACGGCTGGTGCAGGCGGTCGTCGGTTGCCGCTAGCAGCAAGTCGGGCCGCTGGGTCAACGCCGCAACCAGCAGTCCGGCGCGGCCCGCGTTGAACGCAGCATCAGCATGCGGCACCGACCCGGGCAGCAGCCCGCGAGCCGCTTCCGTGGACAGCGCCACGGGAGGCACGAGCACCACAAGAGCTATGCCGCGGGCGGTGTCGAGCCTTACCGCCCGCACCCGCCTGCCTTCGACCCACGCAATTGTGAGACCGCCCAGCAGGCACGCCGCCACGTTGTCGGGATGACCCTCGATGGTCGTCGCAATATCAAGGAGGTCGTCGTCGGTCAGGCTCTTTCCGAGCGACCCAGCCACGCCTCTCGCCAGCAGTCCTCCGGCCACAATGGCTGCTGCTGACGATCCAAGACCCCGCCCATGCGGGATCGAGTTATGTGCCTTCAACGTCAGCGGTGGGCGAGTCATTCCCAGCCTGGAGAACGTGGCGTCCATTGCCCGTACGACGAGATGCCGGGCGTCTCGTGGCACGTCGCCTGCACCCTCGCCGTCGACCTTGATCGTGAGGCCACTGCCACCCAGCTCGACCTGCATTTCATCGCTCAGGCTCAGCGCGAGCCCGAAGGCATCGAAGCCGGGACCGAGGTTGGCGCTCGTGGCAGGGACGCGGACCGTGATCCGCTGTTCAACCTCGGTCATGGCTCACGCGAGCCCGATGACGGCGGCCGCCGCGGCCGCATCGGCCGGGATGGTGGCGGCTTCGAGCGGCCCCTTTGCCGAAAGCGCAGCGTCGACGTCCTTCAGCCCGTGACCGGTGACCGTGATGACCACGGTCTGCCCGGTGACGACGCGGCCGGCGTCGTGCAGCATAGAGCAGACCGGCGACGCCAGCGGCCGATGCCGGCTCGACGAAAACACCCTCCCGGCGGGCCAGCTCCCCTTGCGCGGACATGATCTGCTCGTCGGTGACCGCCTCGATGAGTCCGCCCGACTCGTCGCGAGCGCTTACGGCGTCAACCCAGCGGGCCGGGTTGCCTACGCGGATGGCCGACGCCACGGTCTCCGGGTGCTCGACGGGCGCACCCAGCACGATTGGCGCCGCACCAGCCGCCTGGAAGCCCCACAGCCGCGGGCTGCGCATGGCGAGCCCGGCCGCGGCGTACTCCTCGTAGCCGGCCCAATAGGCCGGCATGTTGCCGGCGTTGCCGACGGGGAGGACGTGTACGTCGGGTGCGTCGCCCAGCGCGTCGACGATCTCGAAAGCGGCCGTCTTCTGCCCGGCCAGCCGGAAGCCGTCCTTGTTGGCGGAGTTGACCAGCGCCACCGGGTAGTCATCGGCAAGATCGCGGGCGACCCGAGGCAGGCGTCGAAGTTTCCCTGCACCTGGACGATCTGCGCGCCGTAGAGCACCGCCTGCGCCAGCTTGGCGGCAGCGATCTTGCCCTCCGGCACCAGCACGACCGGGTTGATGCCGGCGCGCTGGGCGTAGGCCGCCGCCGACGCGCTGGTGTTGCCGGTCGACGCACACACGACCGCCTTGACTCCGCTCTCGGCGGCCTTCGAAATCGCCACAGTCATCCCGCGGTCCTTGAACGACCCGGTGGGGTTGCTGCCCTCGACCTTGACGTAGACCTGGCAGCCGGTGAGCTGTGACAACCAGCCCGACTCGACCAGCGGCGTGCCGCCCTCACCAAGAGTGACCACAGGCGTCGTGGCGGTGACCGGAAGCCAGTCGCGGTATTCCTCGATCACGCCCCGCCACAACTTGGACACGCCTGCCAGTCCTCCCCTTATTCCCCTTCGACACGCATCACAGACAGTACGTCCCGCACGATGTCGAGCCCCCGCAGGTCGGCAACGGTTGCCGACAGGGCCGCATCGCGGGCCGCGTGCGTGACAACGACCAGCTCGGCATCGGACTCGCCGTGGATGCGTTGGCGCACCGTCTCGATCGACACGTCGTGCTTGGCGAACACACCGGCGATCGTTGCCAGCACGCCCGGCCGGTCGTTGACGTCGAGGCTCACGTGCAGCCGCGTGATCGTCTCACCCATCGGGGCCACGTCGAGGGACGCGTAGGAGGACTCGCTCGAGCCGCGAGCACCCTGCAGCCGGTGCCGAGCAACTGTGACGAGATCGCCGAGCACGGCGCTGGCCGACGGGGCGCCACCCGCGCCACGCCCGTAGAACATGAGCTCGCCCGCGGCGTCGGCCTCGACGAACGCCGCGTTGAACGCGTCTCGTACGCCGGCAAGCGGATGGCTGCGCGGGATCATCGCCGGGTGTACGCGCACACTGATCGACTTCTGGTCGGCGGACTGCTCGGCGATCGCCAGCAGCTTGACCACGTGGTCCATGGCCTTGGCACCGGCAACGTCGGCCGCAGTCACCTCGGCGATGCCCTGCCGGTGCACGTCTGCCGCAGTGACCCGCGTGTGGAACGCAAGGCTGGCAAGGATGGCCGCCTTGGCCGCGGCGTCGAACCCCTCGACGTCTGCCGTCGGGTCAGGCTCGGCGTAGCCGAGTGCCTGGGCCTCCTCCAGCGCCTCGGCGAACCCCGCGCCCGTGGAGTCCATGCGATCGAGGATGAAGTTGGTGGTGCCGTTGACGATGCCGAGAATGCGTCGCACCTTGTCGCCGGCGAGGGACTCGCGCAGCGGCCGGACGAGCGGAATCGCGCCGGCGACCGCGGCCTCGTAGTAGAGATCGACGCCCTGCTTGTCCGCGGCCTCGTAGAGGGTGGCACCGTCTTCGGCGAGCAACGCCTTGTTGCCGGTCACGACGGACTTGCCGTGCTCCATCGCCGACAGGATCAGTGACCGGGCGGGCTCGATGCCTCCGATCACCTCAATGACGAGATCGACGTCGTCACGGACCACGAGCGCGGCAGCATCGGTCGTGAACAGTGCCCGGTCGACTCCCGTCGCGCTGCGGTCCTTCCCGAGCCGTCGCACGGCGACCCCGGCGAGCTCGAGCGGCGCACCGGCGCGGGCCGCGAGGTCAGTGGCATGGGTGGTGAGCTGGCGGGCTACCTCGGCCCCGACGTTGCCACAGCCGAGCAGTGCAACGCTGCAATGCTTGAGCACGTGGCGCACCCATTGCTCGCTCCTGCTCCTCATTTCCTGCTCGGGTGGACCCGGATCAGTCTGTTGACGGCCGACGGATCCTGCGGCTCTGGTCCAGGATGCGAGACATTCGTCTCATTCTTCGTCCAGTCGCAGAAGATCTTCCTCCGTCTCGCGGCGCACGAGGACGCGTACGGAGCCCTCTCGCACCCCGAGCACCGGCGGTCGCGGCACGTGGTTGTAGTTGCTCGCAAGCGAGCGGCAGTAGGCCCCGGTCGCCGGTACCGCGACGAGGTCGCCCGGCTGGATGTCGCCCGGGAGGAACTCGTCATTGACCACGATGTCACCGCTCTCGCAGTGCTTGCCCACGACGCGGGCAAGCACCGGGGCGGCGGCCGATCGGCGGCTCGCCAGGGTGGCCGAGAAGTCGGCACCGTACAGAGCCGTGCGGATGTTGTCGCTCATGCCGCCGTCGACCGCGACGTAGGTGCGGCTGGCGCCGGCGTCGAGCGTGACCTGCTTGACGGTGCCGACCTCGTACAGCGTGAAGGCCGTGGGACCCACGATCGCCCGCCCCGGCTCGATCGATATGCGGGGAACCGCGACGCCACGAGCGCGGCACTCGTGCTCGACGATCTCGGCTAGCGCGGCCGCGAGCTGCTCGGGAGGCTGCGGGATCGTCCTGGCTCGTGTAGCGGATGCCGAAGCCGCCGCCGAGGTCGAGCTCGGGCAGCGACGATGCCATGCGCCTCGCAGACCGCCGCGTGGAGTGCGATGGCGCGTCGGGCGCTCACCTCGAAGCCCGAGGTGTCGAAGATCTGCGAGCCGATGTGCGTGTGCAGCCCGATGAGGTCGAGCGACGGCTGGGCCAGCACCTGAGCGATCACCGCAGCGGCCGTGCCGTCGGCGATCGAGAGGCCGAACTTCTGGTCCTCGTGCGCAGTAGCGATGAACTCGTGGGTGTGCGCCTCGACGCCGACGGTGACGCGCACCATCACGGGCACCCGCCGATCGGCCGCCGCCGCGATGCGAGCGAGGCGGTCGACCTCCTACTTGCGAGTCGATGATGATCCGACCGACACCGGCATCGACAGCGCGGGTGAGCTCCGCGATCGACTTGTTGTTGCCGTGCATGCCGATGCGGCTCGCCGGAAAGCTGGCCCGTTGTGCGACCGCGAGCTCGCCGCCGGTGCAGACGTCGAGCCCGAGCCCCTCCTCCGCCACCCAGCGGGCGACGGACGTGCTCAGGAAGGCCTTGCCCGCGTAGTAGACGTCGGCTCCGGCGTACGGAGCGAACGCCGCCTCGAAGGCCTGCTTGAACGCGCGCGCCCGTGACCGGAAGTCGTCCTCGTCGAGCACGTACGCCGGGGTGCCGAACTCTTCGGCGATCTGGGTGACCGGGACACCGCCCACTGCAAGCACGCCGTCGTCCGCGCGGCGTACTCCGCTCGGCCAGAGCCCGTCGAACAAGGCGTTGACGTCGGTCGGGCGGCGCAGCCAGGGCGGCCCTCGGTGGCCGAGGTCGGCGTGCAGGGCTCCCGCCTCGTGTGCCGGCACTGCTGCCTACATCCGCTCGGGCGCGGAGACCCCGAGCAGGTCGAGGCCGTTGGCGAGGACCGTGCGCGTCGCGGCGCAGAGCACAAGCCGGGCCCGGTGCAGGTCGGTGGTCTGTTCATCGCCCATCGGCAGCACTCGGCAGACGTCATAGAAGCGGTGGTAGGTGCCGGCGAGGTCCTCGAGGTAACGCGCGACGCGGTGCGGCTCGCGCAGCTCCGCGGCTGTGGTCACGACGCGCGGGAACTCCGCCAGCGACCCGAGCAGCAGGCCTTCGCGCTCGTGGTCGAGAAGAGCTGGGTCGAACGACTCCGGGTCGACAGTGATGCCGAGGTCGGCCGCGTTGCGCAGCAGGGAGGCGATGCGCGCGTGGGCGTACTGCACGTAGAAGACCGGGTTGTCGCTGGTCTGCCGCGTCATGACCTCGACGTCGACCGTGAGCGGCGAGTCGACCGGGTAGCGACACAGGGTGTAGCGCGCGGCGTCGACGCCGGTGAGCTCGACGATCTCCTCGAGCGTGACGATCGTGCCAGCGCGCTTGGACAGCTTGATCTCCACACCGCCCTTGAGAATCTTGACCAGCTGGCCGATGAGGACCTCGATGTGCTCGTCGGGGTCGTCGCCCGTGCAGGCTGCCATCGCCCGGAGCCGCCCCACGTAGCCGTGGTGGTCGGCACCCAACAGGTAGATGCACCGGTCGAAGCCGCGGGCACGCTTGTCGACGTAGTAGGCGGTATCGGACGCGAAGTAGGTCAGCTCACCGTCGGCCTTGATGAGGACGCGGTCCTTGTCGTCACCAAAGTCGGTCGTGCGCATCCAGATGGCGCCGTCCTTCTCGAAGATGTGCCCCTGCTCGCGCAGCTTGGCCATGCCCCGATCGACGGCGCCCGACTCGTGCAGCGTGCGCTCGGAGTACCACACGTCGAAATGGGTGTTGAAGCCGTCGAGGACGTGCTGCTGCTGGTGGAGCTGGCGCTTGTAGCCCTCCTCGCGGAACGCCGCGAGCTGGTCTTCGTACGGCAATGACATGATCTCCGGCACCTCTGCGACGATCGCAGCCGCGAGGTCGGCGATGTAGGCGCCGTGATAGCCGTCTTCCGGGATCGGTCGACCATGCGCCGCGGCGCGGAGCGACGCGCCGAACTTGTCCATCTGGACGCCGCGGTCGTTGATGTAGAACTCGCGGACGACGCGGGCGCCGGCCGCCTCGAGCACCCGGCCGATGGCGTCGCCTACCGCCGCCCAGCGGGTGTGTCCGAGATGCAGCGGGCCGGTGGGGTTGGCCGAGATGAACTCGACGTTGATCGACTGGCCGGCGAGGTTTTCGGTGTGGCCGTATGTTGCGCCAGCCGTGACGATCGCACGGGCCACCTCGCCCGCTGCGGCTGCGTCGAGCGTGATGTTGAGGAAGCCCGGGCCGGCGATATCGACGCCCTTGATGCCCGGCGTCGCGACCAGCCGGTCGGCGAGCAGCTGCGCAAGCTCGCGCGGGTTGCGACCCGCCTTCTTGGCGAGCTGCAATGCGACGTTGGTCGCGTAGTCGCCATGCTCGGTGTTCTTCGGGCGCTCGACTGTGATTCGCTCCGGCACACCGTCAGCCAGGCTCAGCTCGCCCGCCTCGACAGCGGCCGAGAGAGCGTCACGGATCACGGTCGACAGCTGCTCGGGAGTCACCGGGCAATTTTGCCTTTCGGCCGAGGTCAGGCGGTTCTGGGCGGCGGGTGCACGGCTGGTACTCTCTACTGCGCCCAGGGCCCCCGTAGCTCAGGGGATAGAGCACCGCCCTCCGGAGGCGGGTGCGTAGGTTCGAATCCTACCGGGGGCACCAATCACCCTCATCGGGCGATGCGTTCGTCCATGACTGCATTCATGTTCAGAGTGTGGCGACACGTCGTAGCTGGCTTCCTCAATCCGCCCTGATCGTCCTCCTCGTCGTCGGTGGGTGCGGCACGGACGACGGGGACAACGCAACCGCCGCCAGTCCGAGCGAAAGCCCGACCCTGTCGCTCGAAGGACCGACGTGGGCCCTGTCATCCGCACTGGCGACAGACTCCCCGCTCGAAGACATCGTCGTCACGGCACGCTTCCAGCAAGGCACGCTGTCCGGCGAGAGCGGCTGCAACACTTACAGCACCTCGTACGAGGTCAACGGGACGTCCCTCACCATCGCGTCTGAGATCGCTGGTACGAGGAGGGCGTGCCCTCCCGCAGAGACGGCGGTGGAACGGGCATATCTCCAGCGGCTGCCTGAGGTCTCGGCGTACCGGATCTCCAGCGGCACCCTCACCCTGCTCGACGGTGACGGCGAGAAGCTTCTGGAGTACGCCGCGACGATCGGAGCGGAAGCCATCCTCGGCGAGTGGATCGTGACCAGCTACTTGTCGGGGGACGCGATCACCTCAGTGCTGGGCGGGGTTGAGATGACGACGACCTTCGCGCCCCTGGAAGTAACGGGCAGCGCCCGGTGTAACAGGTTCAACGGTCCCTACGAGGTGGACGGGGACGCCATCACGATCGGACCACTCGCATCGACGAAAGCAGCTTGCCCGACCGATGAGCTCCAAAAGCAGGAGACCGACTTCCTCGCCGCGCTGGGCCTCGCCACGACGTTCAGGGTGTCAGGCAACCGCCTGGACCTGCTGCGGACCGGTGACACCATCGCCGCCACACTCGACACGGGCGTGAGACCGGACCCCTCATTCGGTTCGGGTCATAGCGTTGCTGCTGGTGTTGAGCGGCGGGCGAGCACGCCGACGACTGCCAGCAGGACCACGAGTCCACCGGTGAAGTACGTCATGGCGGTGATTGCGGTGGCGTATCGGGTGGCGAGGCCAAGCCCGACGGCGGGCACGGCCAAGCCGAGGAACGAGACGAGAAACAGGCCGGCCAGTGCCTCGCCTCGCTTGGCCGGCTGGGCCATGCCAGCCACGGCCCCGACGGCGGATTTGAACGACACCGCGGCGCCGATGCCCGCGGCGATCCCGCCCAGCAGGAACAGGGTGACGCTGCTGACGTGCATGCCGGCCCGCGAGGACGGCCAGGCCGGCCGCTTGAGTGAGCAGCCCGATGTTCCCGCGTGCCCGGGCGCCGACCATGCCCGCGAGCGGCTGCGCTGCCGCGGCGGCGCCGAACACGGCGAACACGACGACTCCGGCCAGCGCGTGCGACGGGTGGTGCAGGGCTCCGTTGACAAACGCGGGGGCCAAGGAGGTGAACAGCCCGAAGACCGCGAAGGACGCGAATCCCGAGACGGTGGCGGCAACATAGGCGGCCGGGTTGCCGGCACCGGCACTGATGCGCAGTGGCTGAAACGCCGTGTGGCCAGGCTTCCTGGTGACTGTCTCGGGGGCCAGCGCGATCGCGACCAGCCCGAGCAGCAGCAAGCCGCCGAAGACAAGGTAGGGCATGCGCAGCGGCGCGCCGACGTACTGGGCCAGGATGCCGGCGACCAGGGGGCCGACGCCGAGGCCACCGATATTGGCCGCGGTCGACACAGTCTCGAACCGTTGTGCCGAGGCACCGCCCGCTGCGCCTCGTGCAGGTCGTGTAGGTATGCGGTCGCGGTCGGGGTGAGCATGCCCACGCCCAGGCCGGTGACCAGCCGGGCTATGAGTAGCACCGGCAGCGCGGGCTCTGCCAGAAACAAAGCAGCAGCGACCAGCTCAAGTGCCAGCGCCACGGTCAGGACCTTCTTGCGGCCAACCAGGTCAGAGGCTGCCCCGCCAGCACCAGGCTGGTCAGCACGCCGACGACGTACACGGCGAACACGACCGTCACCGTGAACGTTGAAACCCGTCCCGCGCCTGGTAGAGCGGGGTACAGCGGAGCTGGAACGTGGAGAACGCCATGCCCATGAGGAACACCCAGGAGACTTCCAGAACCAGACGCGTACCGGGGGGCCGCTCGGCGGACCGTCTGACTCGGCGGTGCCGGAAGGGTGATGGTCATGGCCGACTCCTAGGCAAGGATGACGACATGACTATGTGCCTAGAACAGGCATTGTCCATGGCTCTTCCCACGCCGACCACCGCGCTAGAGGAGTCGAGTTCTCAGGGCTGCCCGAGACTACGTCGTGGGTGCGCGGAAGGTCTCCGTGGGCGGGTGCTCTGCAAGCCGTCCTTGACGGCGGTGAGCAGCGTCAGGGCCGCGTCGAGGTGGTCGTGTCGTTGCCGGCGGCCGCGGCGACGGCGGTGGCCCATTCCTGGCGGACGAGGGCGTAGTTGCTGCGTCCGCGTTCGGTGGCGTGGACGGTCACCCCGCGGCCGTCGCTCGGGTGGGCGTGCCGCTGGATGAGACCCTTGTGCTCGAGTCCGCGCAGGACGGTGGAGAGGTTGGTGCGCTGCAGCCCGGTGGCGGCGGCGATCCGGCTGGGGGCGGCGGGGTCGCCCTGGAGCAGGTGGCGCATCACCATGCCCTCCGACTGGGACAGGGACAGGCCCGCTCGTCGGTGTATCCGCGGAACTGGATCTCCCGGCTGATGATCAGGACGAGGTCGGCCAGCTCCGCCCAGCCGCTCGGCGGTTGGCGGCCTCGCGCTCGCCGGCCGTCGGTTGCGCTGGCTGGCTGGCTCTCCGTCACGTCTCCAGCATACGTGGTTGCCCGGCCATAGTTATGAGTGCATACTCGTTATGAGCTCATAGTTATCTCATAATATCTCTCAGGAGCGTAGATGACCCTCACCCTTCCCGCTGAGCACGCCGGACCGGCCTCGCCCCGTGCCTCGCCCGCGCCGGCGGGCTGCACCCGGTCGGGGTGTTCATCCTGCTGGCCGGCGCCTTCCTGCCGATCATGGACTTCTTCATCACCAACGTGGCCCTGCCCAGCATCGACGCCTCGCTGCACGCCTCGGCCGCCGCGCTGGAGCTGGTGATCGCCGGGTACGGCGTCGCGTACGCGGCGCTGCTGGTCCTCGGCGGCCGGCTGGGCGACCGCTACGGCCGCCGCCGGCTCTTCCTCGGCGCGCTCGTGGGCTTCGTCGTGGCCTCCGCTGGCCTGCGGTGGCGCCCGACCGTCGGTGTGCTGATCGCGGCCCGCATCGTGCAGGGCGCCACCGCCGCTCTGCTCATCCCGCAGGTGCTGGCGACCTTCCACCACACCCTCGAGGAGGAGCGCAAGTCCCGTGCCCTCGCCCTGTACGGGGCGACCTCCGGCATCGCCGCCGTGGTCGGGCAGCTGGTGGGCGGCCTGCTGGTCAGCGCCGACATCGCCGGCACCTCCTGGCGGCCGATCTTCCTGGTCAACGTGCCCATCGGCGTGGTCGTGCTGCTCGTGGCGGCCCGGATCGTGCCCGACACCCGCTCGCCCCACCCGGTCGGCGTCGACCTGCCCGGCACCGTGCTGTTCGCCGCCACCCTGACCGCCCTGCTGGTGCCGCTGACCGAGGGACACTCACTGGGCTGGCCGTGGTGGACCTGGCTGCCGCTTGCCGCCGCGGTCGTCCTCGGCGCCGCCACCTACGTCGTGGAGAAGCGCGCCGAGCGGCGCGGCGAGGTCCCGCTGCTGCCGCCGTCCCTGCTGCGCCTGCCGTCGATGTCCCGCGGACTGGCCATGGTGTTCGCCTTCAGCATCGGCTTCGGCGCGTTCATGTTCGTCTTCGCCCTGACCGTCCAGAACGGCCTGCACGCCGACGCCCTGCACGGCGGGCTGGCGATCCTGCCGATGGCCCTGCTCTTCTTCGCCGGTTCACTGTTCGCGCCCCGCCTGATCACCCGGTTCGGCCGGGCCGCGCTGTCGGCCGGCGCCGTCGTCCAGCTCGCGGACTGGCTGCACTGGTGGCGGTCCTGGTCCGAACTGGCCGCACGTCAGCCTGTGGGCGATGGCCGTGCCGCTCGCCCTGGTCGGCGCCGGACAGTCGATGCTGTTCGCCGGCCTGTTCCGCAGCGTGCTGGCCGACGTCCCCACGCACCTGGGCGGGGTCGGCAGCGGCGTGCTGATCACCCTGCAGCAGAGCGGACTCGCCCTCGGCGTGGCCACCCTCGGCACCCTCTACCTGGGCCTGGCGCCGCACAGCTCGCGCACGCCTTCGCCGGCGTCGAGTCGTGCAGATGGCATCGTCGCCCTGCTCGCGGTCGGCGCCGCCGCCCTGCCGCGCTTCACCACGGCCGCCGCCGACGGCCCCGTCGTCGACGCCTGACCGATCGAGGAGTGACGGTGAGTCTGCTCGATCTGTCGCGATGGCAGTTCGCCATCACCGTGATGTTCCACATGACCTTCCCGGCCATCACCGTCGGGCTGTCGATCTTCCTGTGGGTCGTCTACGGCCTGTACTGGCGGACCGGCAAGGCGGTCTACCTGCAGATGTTCCGGTTCTGGCGGCGGATCTTCGCCGTCGGCTTCGCGATCGGCGTGGTCGCCGGCATCGTCATCACCTTCGAGATGGGGCTGAACTGGGGCGTGTACGGGGCGAGGACGGGGCCGATCATCGGGCCGATCATCGGCATGGAGGTCGTGACCGCCTTCTTCGTCGAGGCCGGCTTCATCGGCGTCCTGCTCTACGGCGACGGCCGGGTTCGCAAGGGCACGATGTTCGTCTCGACCGTGATGGTGTCGATCGGCACCCTGCTGTCGTCCACCTGGATCATCGCCGCGAACTCGTGGATGCAGACGCCGGCCGGATTCGTCGTCGACGGGCAGTTCGAGCCGACGGACTGGATGGACGCGATCTTCAACCCGTCGTTCATCTGGCGCTGGCCGCACATGGTGGTCGCGGTGCTGATCTCGGCGAGCTTCTTCGTCGCCGGCATCGGCGCCTACTACCTGGTCAAGGGCACGGGCGCTGCCGTTCGCCCGCCGGTCGGTGTCCATCGCGCTCGGGGTCGCCGCGATGCTGATGCCGGTCCAGATCTACGTCGGCGACCACGCCGCCGGGCGGTGCTGCCGTCACCAGCTGTCCAAGCTGGAGGCGCTCGAGGGCAACTGGACCAACGGCAACACCGGCTTCGTGCTCTTCGCCATCCCCGACCAGCAGGCCGCAGCGCAACATCGCCGAGCTCGACATTCCCTGCCTGGGCAGCGCGATCGCCAAGGACCTCAGCTGCAAGACGGCCATCCCCGGGCTGGACCTGACCCCGAAGCCGACCGGCCGGACATGGCCGCGGTCTTCTGGGGCTTCCGCGTCATGTTCCTGGCGGCCGTGCTGATGTTCGGCACGGTCTTCTCCGCCACGATCCTGCGCTTCCGCCGCAAGCTGTGGACCTCGCAGACGCTTCCACCGGTTCCTGCTGTGGACGACACCGGTGGGCATCCTCGCCATCCTGGGCGGCTGGGTCACCGCGGAGGCCGGCCGGCAGCCATGGGTGGTGTTCGGGCAGCTCCGCACCGTCTGCCGCGGTGTCGCACCTGGCGCCCGGCGAGGTCCTGTTCTCCGTGGTCGGGCTTCTCCTTGCTGTACCTGGTGATGCTGGTGGCCTACATCGCCTACATCGTGCACACCATGCGGATCGGCCCGGACGCGACGACCCCGAGGCGTCCACCGGACCCCGACCCGGTCCGGCGCCCGGCGAGCTCGTACCCTGGTCGCGGGAGGGCGACTGATGGCCACCCTCTGGTCGCTGCTCGTCCTGCTCTGCCTGCTGATGTACGTCGTGCTGGACGGCTACGACCTCGGCGTCGGCGTCGCCACCCTGTTCGAGCGCGACGCCGCGCACCGGCACGAGATGCTCGAGCAGGTCGCCCTAGCCTGGGACGGCAACGAGACCTGGCTGGTCCTGCTCGGGGTAGCCTGTGGGCCGGCTTCCCGCTGGCGTTCGGCACGATCCTCCCGCACGCCTACCTGCCGGTGATCGTCATGCTGTTCTCGCTCGATCGTCCGCGGGGTCAGCGTCGAGATGGCGTCCCAGGCGCCGCCCGCGCCCCGGTGGGAGAAGGCCTTCGGCGTCGCGTCGCTGCTCGCCGCGCTGGCGCAGGGCGTCGTCCTCGGGACCCTGACCGCGCATCTGACCGTGGTGGACGGCGCGTTCTCCGGGTCGCCGTTCGGGGCCATCGGCTGGTTCTCGGTGCTGTCCGCGGTGACTGTCGCCGCGGCTACCTCGCGCTCGGCTACGCCTACACCAAGTGGAAGGCGACCGGGGACCTGCGGGCGCGGCGGGACGCCGCGGCCGGTCAGCGCCGGCTGGCGTCGGTGCTGGTCGTGGCGTGCCTCTCGCCGTCAACCGCACGGCCGCACCGCTGAACCTGCACGGCCCGGCGCGCGCCATCGCGTTCGCCGGCCTGTTGCTGTTCGCCGCGGCCGGCGTGGTGATGGCTCTGGTGACGCTGCGGCCGGCGTCTCGCGTACGACGCCTGCCGCTGGCCGGGCTGGTGACCACCACCGTGTCGGTGGTCATCGCCCTGGTGGTGGCCCGCTACCCGGTGCTGGCGCCGCCGGGACTCACGGTCGACAACAGCGGCGGCACCGCACACCACGATGGTGTTCCTCGCCGTCGGCATCGGCCTCAACGTGCCGCTGATCCTGTTCTACAACTGGTTCGCCCACCACGCCTTCCGGGCAAGCTCGACCACCCCGGACGGGAGCGGCCATGAGCCACCTGACCACTCACCCGCCCGCGCCGCACGCCGTCCGATTGCTCACGCGTGCGGTCCTGACCGTCGTGCCGGATCGTCGGCGGGCTGTTCTCCTACTTCGTCTGCCAGGGCATGTTCGCCGGCTACCCGAAGTACCACACCGAACTGCTCAGCATCCTCGGCATGATCCTGATCGCCTCTCCGGCGGCATCGCCTGGATCATCGACGAACGCCGGATCCCGATGACGGCTGACCAGCACGACACTGCGACGACCCCCGAGAGACGCCGAACTGGCTCGCCGCCGCCGCGAGGCCGGGCCGCCGGTGGCTGCGCCTCGGCTGCCGCCTGCCAGGACGCTCGAGACGGTGTTCACCATCGCCCAGTGGGCGGCTCTGGCCTGGATCGCGCAGTGATGTGCTCGATCACCGGGCGCCCCCGACGTGGCGCCTACTCGCCATGCTGCTCGCCGCTGGTCTGCTCGCCGCAGGGGCGACGCTGGAGCGCGGCACGGCTCCAGACCGCCGGCCGGCGGCGGATCGCCAACGCGATCCGGCGACGTCTCGTGGCCGGCCTGCTGCCCCGCGGCGGCGGCGCCGCGAACCCGACGCCGCACGGCTGCGCTGGCGACGGTCGAGCTGGCCGACGACGTCGCCGACTACCACGCGCAGACCCTGCCCCAGCGCCTGTCGCCCGGTGTCGATGGCGTCGTCCTCGTGGTCACCGCTGCCGTGCAATGGCCGGCCGCTGTGATCCTGCTGCTGGCCAGCCTGCTCATCCCGCTGAACATGCGCCTCGCGGGCCTGTTCGCCCAGGAGGGCGCGGACGAGCGGGCGGCCGCCAGCACCCGACTGGGCGCCGTCGTCCTCGACAGCTTCCGTGGCATGCGGACGCTGCGGAGCATCGGAGCGCTGGCGCGCCGACGTGCCGAACTCGCCGGCGCGCCGCCGACCTGAACACCACCACCATGGCCGTCGTGCGGCGGGCGTTCCTGTCCGGCGCGGTGATGGACGTCGTCATCACGTTCTCCATCGCGGCGAACGCGACGTACATCGGACTGTCGCTGCTCGGCTACGTCCGGCTGGGCGCCGCGCCCGCCATGACCTGTTCCGTGGCCTGCTCGCGCTGCTGCTGTGCCCGATGTACTTCCAGCCGATGCGCGCCATGGCCGCCGCCTATCACAGCAGGGAGCGGGCACTGTCGGCGGTGCCGACGATCATCGCGTTGCTCGCCGACGCCGGGTGGAGACCGGCGAGCGCGCGGAGCACCCACCGGCCGGACCCGTCGCGGTCGTCCTCGACGACGTCGGCTTCCGTTTTCCCGACGCCGACGAGCCGGTCCTGCAGGCGGTGGACTCGCCGTCGGCGTGGACGCTGGACCGCCGTCGCCGGGCCGTCCGGTGCCGGTAAGACCACCTTGCTCTCCCTGATCGCCGGCCTGTACCAACCGACCACCGGAACCGTGCGGTGGCTCACCCCCGCCGGGGCCTCGCCGCCACATCTCGGCGGCTGTGCCTGGATCGGTCAGCAGACCGTGCTTCTCCCCGGTTCCATCAGCGACAACATCCGCATCGGGCGACCGGACTGCCAGCCGCCGAGATCGAGCAGGCTGTCGCCGCGGCCGGGCTGGCCGATGTCGTCGCGCGGCTGCCGAAGGACTGGGCACACCGCTGGGCGAGGGCGGCCAGGAATGTCGACCGGCGAGGCCGTCGTATCGCCATCGCCCGTGCGTTCCTCAGCGATGCCGGGCTCTGGCTTCTCGACGAGCCGACCGCCCACCTCGATCCGGACACCGAGGCACAGGTCATCGACGCGCTGCGGCGGGCCACCCGAGGCCGGACAGTCGTCGTGGCCACGCACTCGGCGGCCCTCGCCCGCGCCGCCGACACCCTGCTCACGCTCACCGGCGGCACCCTGCACGCGACCCGGCGGGCGGTAGCGGATGAGAGCCGAACGCCATCGTCGCCTCTCGCGGGACTGATCCTCGCCGTCCTGGCCGAGGGCTGCTCGGTGGGGCTCGTCGGGCTGTCGGGATGGTTCATCGCCGCTCGGCCGTGGCCGGAGCCGGCGCGTACAGCGCCTTCTCCTACCTGGCCCCCAGCGGTGGTGTGCGAGCCTTCGCCGTCGGCAGGATCGCGACGAACTACGCCAACCGAGTGGTCCTGCACTCCGCGGCACTGCGCCGGATCAGCGCCGCTCGGCTGCGGTTCTACGACCGCGCTGCCGCCGAACTCGTACCTACGGGTCCTGGTCCGGGCAGGCACTGGATCGGGTCATGGCCGACGCCGACACCACGGGCATGGCGCTCATCCAGGCGACCGCGCCGATGGTCGTCGCCGCCGCCATGGCCGTCGGCGGCTGCCTCGCGTCACGGTCGCCGGCTATCCCCTCGTGGCGGTGGCTCTGGCCGGTGGCGCTGCGTCTGTGCCGCACTGGCCGTCTTCGCCTCGCGTCGGACGGACGACGGCAGCCGCACGCGCGGCCTGCTGCGTACCGAACTCGTCACCGCGGTCGGGGCTTGGACCGAGATGGCGTCATTGGGCGCCGCGGACCAGCTGGCGGACCGCACTCTGCGTCGTCTGGCCGCCTTCGAGGGCCGCCGCACCCGGCGGAGACCGGCGCGGACACGGGCGCCGCCCGGGCCGTGACCGGCCGTTGCTGGTCACCGTCGTACGGCTCGCGGGAGGGCGGCGGCAACGGTCTCGACGCTGGTCTTCCTTGCCCTGCTCACCGCCGGCGTACTGGCGGAACACCGAGCGCCTCGTCGCCGCCATCGAAGCGCGGGCCCTCGCCCGCCAGGCGGCCGAACGCCTCGACATCGGTCACGACGCCACGCGGACCCGGCTGGACCACCGATCGTCCAGGCAGCCACGCGACCGCGGCGGCCTGACCGTGTCCGGCTACCGGTTGCCCGACACGCCGACACGACCGCCCGCGAATCGAATTCGCGGTTGCCAACGGCCACACGGTCGATCGTGACCGGCGCATCCGGCAGCGGGAAGACCACGCTGCTCGACGCCGTCGCGGAAACCTGCGGCGGCGGCCGACGGCCTGCGTGTGGTCACTGCCGTGCTGGCAGATGACTACCTGTTCACCGGAACGGTGGCCAGCAACATCCGTCTCGCCAACCCCACCGCAAGCGAGGACGACATCAGGACCTGCTCGCCACTGCACTGGACCGCTGCCGCCTTGATCCGGAGACCGCGATCGGCGTCGGTGGACGCGACCTCTCCGGCGGCGAGCAGCGACGCCTCCACATCGCCCGCGCACTGGCCACCAACCCGACGTGCTGCTCATCGACGAACCAACCACCGGCCTCGACACCAGCACCGCCACCACGTCCTCGCGGCGAAACGCAGGCGACTACCCCACGCAGTCGTCGTCATGGCGATGCACGAACGGCCGGGCCGCCCGCAACTCGCGGGCTCTCCGACGTCCAGACTGGAGCTCGACTAGATGCAGGCGACATGATCGCGTCATGACGTTTCTCCATGACACCCCAGAGGTCAGCGCCCGCGTCCGGCCCGTCGCCGTCACCAGTGCCGAGCATCCGCCGGTCGCCTCGCCGAACTCGTGGTACGTGGCCCCGGGGTCGGTGACCAACGGGCAGTACGGCCTGTTCAAGTACGAGGTGCGGCCGCAGTCCGGGCCTGGCGCGCACTGGCACCGCACCTTCTCTGAGGCGTTCTACATCCTCGACGGCACGGTGCGACTGTTCGACGGCGCGACGTGGGTGGACGCCAACCCCGGAGATTTCCTGTACGTCCCCGAGGGCGGCATCCACGCGTTCCGCAACGAGCAGGAGCAGGTCGCGACGATGCTCATCCTGTTCGCCCCGGGTATCCCGCGAGAGCACTTCTTCACCGAGATCGCCGAGATCCATGCGTCGGGTCGGACACTCACGCCTGAGGAGTGGACCGAGTTCTACGCCCGACACGATCAGTACATGGTCTAGACCTTCTGGGAGTGAACGCGATGGCGGAGCCGGGGCAGGAAGTGACCCCGCAGGCGGTGCTCAGCCCGCTGACGAGGGCGGCGCTGTTTCTCGTGGTGACGGTCGACCCGGGTGGCGAGTCCCAAGTGCGGGACCTGCTGCCGGAGCTGTCGGGATTGGCGCGGGCGGTGGGGTTCAGGGCGCAGGAGGGCCACGTTGAGTGCGTCACCGGGTCGGATCGCAGGCCTGGGACCGGCTGTTCGCCGGGCCACGCCCGGTTGAACTGCACCCGTTCCGGAACTGACCGGGCCTGTCCACCGTGCCGTGGCCACCCCGGGTGACCTGCTGTTCCACATCCGGGCACAGCGGCCGGACCTGTGCTTCGCGCTGGCATCGGAGATCATGGACCGGCTGCGCGACGCGGTGACCGTCCGCGACGAGGTGCACGGGTTCAAGTACTTCGACGTACGGGACCTGCTGGGCTTCGTCGACGGCACCGAGAACCCGGTAGGCCCGGCGGCCGGTGCCGCCGTACTCATCGGCGGGGAGGACCCGCCTTCGCCGGCGGAAGCTACGTGGTCGTGCAGAAGTACCTGCACGACCTGCGGGCGTGGAACGCGCTGCCGGTCGAGGCCCAGGAATGGTGGTCGGCCGCAGGAAGCTGTCCGATGTCGAGCTGGACGACGCGGTCAAACCGGCCGACTGGCGCGTGGCGCTCGCCACGATCGTCGACCCAGACGGTACCGAGCGCCAGATCCTGAGCAACATGCCGTTCGGCGCCGTGGGGCGCGGCGAGTTCGGAATCGTCTTCATCGGCTACGCCGCACCCCTGCGGTCACCGAAAGGATGCTAAAGCGATGTTCTCGGCGATCCGCCGGCCGGCCACGACCAGATCCTCGATTCTCCACGGCCGTGACCGGCGCCCTGTTCTTGGTCCGCAGCGCCGACTTCCTCGACGACCCGCCGGATCCGCCAGCTGACCTTCCAAGCTCATCGGCACCGGCCTGAGCAGCGCTACTTCGGCGGCAGGCTGCGCGCCCAGGTGACTCCCCTGTCGACCCAGCGTTCCAGGCCGGCGTCGTCGGAGACGGCATCGGGCGACACCAGCAGAAATCCTTTCGTCGCGCGGCCGCCCATCACGAACGGCTCGGCACCGGGCTCGGCCAACAGCTCGTCGGCTCGCTGCGGGTCAACGCGCACCATCAGCTTGTCGCCGGTCACGCCCAGCGCCATGTTGCCGTCGAGCATCATCCCGAGCCCGCCGAACATCTTCTTCTCGACCAGCCCGCGCTCGCCCCCGACGATGTCACGGACTCTCTCGGCCAGCCCCTCGTCGTAAGCCACGGAACCGATCGTGGCACAAATCCGAGCTCTTGATCGTGAAGGATCACCGGGCTGAGTCAGTCGGCAGCAGCAACGCGCTGTCGCCGAACTCGTGCCAGAGATAGCGCCCGCGTACGGCCTCCGCGTAGGCGCGCTGCACGAGGTCTGCGCCCGCCACGGACTCCAGCAGCAGCAGGTGTGACGCGCCTGGCGCATGCCACCCGGTGACCAGCCCATCGATGACGCGAGCGGGGCGTTCCGGCGTGAGCACGAGGTCGGTCCATCCGGCGGCCGGCTCCACGGATCCGTCCGGTAGAGCGAGGCCGACTCCAGAGCGCGCGTCACCGTCGTACCGACCGCGATCACGCGCCCACCCGCGGCCCGGGTCATGTTGACCAGCCGCGCAGTCGCTGAAGGCACGCGGAACGGCTCCGGCAACGGGGACTCTCCGTCCTCCATAGAGGACACGGCCGGGTGCAGCGTGATTGGCGCGACGTAGACGCCGCGTGTGACGAGCTCGGTGACGAGGCGGTCTGCTGAACGGACGCGCGGCGCTCGGCATCTCCGCGCTGCCCGGCTCGAGCGCGAAGACGGTCTGGAAGGCATCGAGCAGTGGCTTGCCGGTGAGATAGGCGTAGGTGATTGGCCGCCCATGTGCGGCGATGAACTCCTGGACGGTTCCAGGCACGTCAACTCTGGCACGCCACAGGCGTCCCGAGCGATGCCCGCCGTCGGGGTAGCCGGCGAGCAGTGTCAGGTCGCCGTCCGGCAGCCACACATACTCCCCCGCAAGCGCGTCTCGCACCGGCCCATCAGCTTGGCGCCCGGGGCGGAGCTCGACAAGCCAGGTGCCGTCGTCAAGCGCGGTGGAGAAGTGGACGGTGACGGGACCGGACTCGCGGCGACCGTCGACGGCCGCGGGCAAGGTCGCCGAGTTGTTGATGACGACAAGGTCTCCGGCACGCAAGAACGTAGGCAACTCTGTGAAACGTGAGTGTGTGATCCCAGAACCTGTCGCCACCAGCAGCCGAACTCCGTCGCGAGCGAGGCCGCGCGCCTCCGGTGGCGTCGTCGCGGAGAGCTCGGTAGGCAGGTCGAACGTGGTGGCAGCCGCCCGGAGGTCACGTTGAACGTCGAGCAGCGGCGTCATCGGGCCGCCTCCACGGACCCGCTGACTGCGAAATGTCGCTCGCCCGGTAACGACCGCTGGGCGGGCGCGAGTCGAGCAACCGCAGCAACGCAGGCACGAAAGCGTGGCTCAGGCCGGTCGCTGATGTCTTCGCCCGGATAGGCCGCCTGGTGCATCTGAGTCCGCATGTCGCCGGGGTCGAACACGTAGACCCGCAACTTCGGCTGCTCCGCCGCGAGCACGTTGCTCAGCTGGTCGAGTGCCGCCTTTGCCGAGCCGTAGCCGCCCCAACCCTCGTACGCCTCGACCCCGGCGTCCGAGCTCACGTTGACGACCGTGCCCTCGGCCGCGAGCAGCATCGGCAGGAGTCGCTGCGTGAGGGCTAGTGGCGCGAACACGCCGATGCGGTAGACGCGTTCGAGCTCGTCAAGCGGGTACGACGCAAGCGGCGGCAACGGGCTCGTACCCAGAATGCCCGCGTTGTTGACAAGCAGGTCGAGCCGGCCCACGTCAACAACCGCGCGGGTCAGCGACTCGCGGTGCGCCTCGTCCGCCACGTCGCCGGCGATCGCAGTCACTGCCACCCGCCGCCGAAAGCCCGCCGGCGGCCTCGGCGAGCGCATCGGCCGACCGGGCGTCGATGACAAGAGTCCAGCCGCGCGCGGCAAGCTCGTCGGCGACGGCGCGGCCGAAACCGCGGAAGCGCCGGTCACAAGGGCAAGGGGCATGGGTTCCTCCATCAGGTGATGGCGTCATGCTCCAACCTCAACAATGGTTGAGGTCGACCCCTGGCGATGCTGGGGTGTTATGCCTTCTTCAGCTCCGAGGCGAGCGACCGCAGCGCGAACGCTTGGAAGATCTCGCCCACTCCGTAGAAGACCATCCAGATCCCGACGATGTTGATGAAGAGCAGCAGCTCACGGCCCGGCGTGGAGACCGCCCACACCCCGAGGATGAACACGAGCACGCCGACAACGATGGCTACCCACCACCAGTCGCGCTTCGGCCCGACGAATGCGGCGATCACCGAGAAG
Source organism: uncultured Actinomycetota bacterium (assembly GCA_963757805.1). GTDB lineage: Bacteria > Actinomycetota > Actinomycetes > Jiangellales > Jiangellaceae > CAVWSM01. The sequence goes on from CAVWSM010000006.1 coordinate 947,586, forward strand.
ATGCCGCCGATCACGAGGTACCAAGCGAGGAAGACCGCCAGGACGTAGAGCGTCATGCCCGGCCAGGCGAACGCGACAATGCCGGCGATGATCGACAGCACGGCTCCGACATAGAAGAGCCACTTCCAGCTGTCTACCCGGGCGGCCACCATGATCTGCGCGACGCCGCCCAAGATGAATGAGATACCGATCAGGATCGCAAGCGACCAAATGGTCGTCGGCCGCAACGACAGCACGAACATGCCGTAGATCGTCCAGATGATGCCGACGATCAGCGTGAGCCACCAAATCCCGCCGATCTCCCGGACGTCGGCTCTCGATGTGGCGTGGGCGCCTGGTGCTGCGGCGGTTGGTTCGGACGGGATGCTGGTCATGGGATGCCCCTGCACTGCTAGCGGTTTCACCGCATTCATCCGAATCGTAAGGGGGCATGATCGACGCGTCCTGTTGACGCGCCGCGCACGCGCAGGGACGTACGGTGGTGACGATTGGGAGGGGGCCGCGTGACGACAGTGTCGCGACGGGGGCTGACCCGGGCCAGCGTCGTGCCGCGGCTCGGATCGTTGGCTGCCGGTGGGCTGCCGGTGCTCGCATTTCCCGAGCCGGGTCTGTGGTGGCTCGCGTTCGTCGTCCTGGTGCCCCTGATACTCGTCATCGCCGACGCCCCGTCCGGCCGGGAGGCCGCGCTGCGCGGGTGGCTGGGTGGAGCTGGCTACATCGCCGCCGTGCACCACTGGCTGCTGCCTAACGTGCACGTCTTCCTCATCTTCATCGCGGCATTTCTCGGCCTGCTGTGGGCGCCGTGGGGATGGTTGACGTGGCGACTCTTCCGGCGAGAGCCAGTGGCCGCGGTCGTCCTGGTCCCCGCGGCGTGGGTGCTCATCGAAGTGGCGCGGTCGTGGGAGTCGCTCGGCGGCCCCTGGGGCCTGCTGGGTGCCAGCCAGTGGCAGGTGCCCGCGATGCTGTCTGTGGCGTCGCTGGGCGGAGTGTGGCTCGCGAGTGCCGCCATCGTTGCGGTCAACGTGGCGGTCGTGCTGCTCGTACGCGCTCCCAGCGCTCGACTGGTTGCACTCGTCACCATCGCCGCCGTCCCGGCGGGTGTCCTCGCCTGGTGGTGGCTCGGGCCGGAAGCCGGAGCTGGCGGTCGGACGGTGCGCATCGCGGTTGTCCAGCCCGGCGTGCAGCCCAACCCCACCGAGCGGTTCGTGGCCAGCGAGACGCTTACGCAGTCGCTCGCCGGCACACCCGTCGACCTGGTTGTGTGGGGTGAGAGCAGCGTCGGCTTTGACCTGACCGCCCGTCAGGACCTGACTGACCGGCTCGTGCAGCTGCGCGACGACGTGGGCGCCGACCTGCTGGTCAACGTCGACGCGCGCGGCCCGGCCGGGTCAGGCATCACCAAGAGCTCGATCCTGGTGACCGAGGATGGTCTCGCGGACCGCTACTCGAAGACGCGACTCGTGCCGTTCGGCGAGTACGTACCCCTGCGACATGCCTTCGGTTGGCTGACCGGCGTCACCGAGGCGGCCGACGAAGACCGGCAGCGCGGCAGCGGCCCCGTGCTCATCGAGACAGGCACGGCATCGACCGTACCCGTGGCCGTTGGTCCGCTTGTTTGTTTCGAGTCGGCGTTCCCCGACATGGCGCGGGCATTGGCCAACAAGGGCGCCGACGTGCTCGTGGTCGAGTCGTCGACCTCGACGTTCCAGGGCAGCTGGACGCCGGAGCAGCATGCATCCCTGGCGGCGCTGCGAGCGGCGGAGACCTGGCGACCGGTCGTCCACGCGACGCTCACAGGTGTCAGCGCGGCGTACGACGCCGAAGGCCGTGTGATCGGCGACTGGATGGGCACCGACCGCCGGGGCACGAGGGTCTTCGAGGTGCCGCTGGCGACCGGCCGGTCGCCCTACGACCGGCTCGGCGACTGGGTGCCGGTGACCGCAGCCGCGCTGCTGGCGTTCGCCGCTGCCGCGGCCCTGCTGCGCCGTCGCTAGTGCTCCACGCCGTGACTGCGCTCCAGCGCTGGTCCATAGGTGGCATGGAGAAGACGACGGTTTACCTACCCGATGAGCTCTAGCAGGCGGTGAAGCGTGCGGCCTCGCGGCGAGGCGTGTCCGAGGCTGAGGTGATCGGTGAGTAGGATCCGGTCGGCGGTGGGTCGCGACGGCCACGCCCGCGGGGTGGGCTGTGTGCTAGCGGAGATCGCGTCGCCAGAGATACGGACAGGTATCTGACCGGATTCGGCCGTCGTTGATCGTCGATACGAGCGCACTACTCGCTTCTTTGACCGTGACGAACCCGACCAAAGGGCAGTCTCGGAGGTGCTGGAGGAGTACTCGGAGGAACTGGTGGTATCGCCGTACGTGATTGCAGAGCTCGACTACCTGGTCGCCACACGACTGGGAGTGGAGGTCGAGCTGGGCGTGCTGGGCGAACTGGCGGGCGGCGCCTGGGAGCTGCCGGCTGTTGGCCCTGACGACCTCAACGTGATGATGTCGGTGATCAAGAAGTACCGCGATCAGGAGATCGGCATCGCTGACGCGTCCAACGTCGTTCTGGCCGCAAGGTATCGCACTCGCACCGTCGCCACCTTGGACCGACGGCATTTCGATGTGCTCCGGCCGCTCACTGGCGGCCGATTCACGACCCTCCCCAGCTGAACTCATAGAAGCGCGGCCAGCGCCCCACACACACAGTGCGGCAGAGTCGGGTGGTGCTGGCGTCACAGAGGGCGATAGGCGTCGCGCCGGTGCTCAACGCGGAGGACGACTACTTCGCGGGTGTCGTCGTTGATGCGGTACAGGACTCGGTAGGTGCCGCGTCGTGCTGACCAGACGCCATGAGGTCGTCACGCAAGGGCTTGCCCACGCGCTGTGGATTGGCCACGAGGGCGGTTGTGAGGAAGTCGATGACGGCGATGGCGACTGCTTCGGGGAGTCTTTCGGCGATCGCTCGCTGTGCCGGCGGTGTGAGGACAAGCTCATAGGCGGCACGTTCGGTCACCGGCGCAGCCGGCGGACCGCGTCGATGCCACGCAGAACGTCACCGCGGGCGTACGCGGCATCGGCCTCGCGGATGTCCGCCAGCGCGGCCGGGTCGCTGAGCACGTCGATGGTCTCCTCTAGTTGGGCCAGGTCCTCGGGGCTGATCAAGACTGCGGCCGCGCGGCCATTGCGGGTGACGATGACCCGCTCGTGCTGGTGCTCGACGCGGTCGATGACCTCACTGAGGTGGTCGCGCGACCGCCCGCAGAGATTCAGTGCTCATGGCCACAATTGTGGCGCACTTGAAGCCCTCTGTCCATGGGCCTGTTGCGGACAAAATGCACCAAGATCAACCATCCGACATTCGGCATGACAGCGCTCCTCCGACCGTCCGGTGGGCCTGTGGCCTGACTAGGTCGCCAGCTCCGGCATGTCGCGGAACTGATCGAGCGCCTCCGGGTTGGCGAGCGCCTCGCGGTTGCGCACGTCGCGGCCCGAGACGACGTCAGCCACTGCGAGCTCGACCAGCTTGCCGCTGCGGGTGCGCGGGAGGTCGGCTACCTCGACGATGCGGGCGGGGACGTGCCGCGGCGAGAGGTTCTGCCGCAGCTGCTGGCGGATCCGGTCGCGCAGCGCGTCGTCGAGCCGCTTTCCAGGTGCCATCCGTACGAACAGCACGATGCGCGTGTCGTCGTCCCAGGGCTGGCCGATGGCAAGCGACTCAGCGATGTCGTCGAGCTGCTCGACCTGTCGGTAGAGCTCCGCGGTGCCTATGCGCACGCCGCCGGCATTGAGCGTCGCGTCGGAGCGCCCGTGGATCACCAGGCCGCCGTGCTCTGTCCAGGATGCGAAGTCGCCGTGCGCCCAGATGCCGGGGAAGCGCAGGAAGTAGGCGGCCGCATAGCGCGAGCCGTCGGGGTCGCCCCAGAAGGCGGCTGGCATCGACGGGAACGGCCGGGTGCAGACGAGCTCGCCCCGCTCCCCCGGCTTGTGGGCAAGGGACTGACCATCGTTGTCGAACACATCGACCGCCATGCCAAGTGCCGGTCCCTGGATCTCGCCGGCATAGACGGGTCGTGTCGGGTCACCGAGCACGAAGCAGCCGACGATGTCTGTGCCGCCGGAGATGGATGCGAGGTGCACGTCGGCCTTGATGTCGTCGTAGACGTAAGCAAAGCCCTCCGCCGACAGCGGCGACCCCGTCGATGCGATGGTGCGCAGTGACGTCAGGCGATGCGTCTCGCGTGGCCGCAACCCGGCCTTGTGCGCGGCGTCGAGGTACTTGGCGCTGGTGCCGAAGAAGGTGAAGTCGAGCTCGTCGGCGAGGTCGAACATCGCCGTCGGCGCGGGCGCGAACGGAGATCCGTCGTAGAGCACGACGGTTGCCTGCTGCGAAAGCGCGGAAACCAGCCAGTTCCACATCATCCAGCCGCAGGTGGTGAAGTAGAAGACGCGGTCGCCAGCGCGTACGTCGCTGTGCAGCCGATGCTCGACGACATGCTTGAGCAGCACACCGCCGGCGCGGTGCACGATGCACTTGGGCTTGCCGGTCGTACCACTGCTGTAGAGCACGAAACCGGGCGCGTCGACCGGCAGCCGTACGGAACTCCAGCGCTGCACCGGCATGCTCGTCGAGCGCTTCGCGCCAGCCGCGCGCGCCAGGCACCGTCGACACGTCGGGCTGCTCGCTCGAGCTCACCCACGACCAGCGTCGTCTTGACTGACGGCAGCCCGGCGACGACCTCCGGCAACCGATCGAGACGCTGGTGACGTTTGCCGCCGTAGACGTAGCCGTCTGCTGCGATCAGCACGGTCGGCTCGACCTGCCCGAAGCGGTCGAGCACACCCGCCACCCCGAAGTCGGGCGACGTGGAGGTGAACACCGCGCCCAGCGAGTTGGCGGCCAGCATCGCCACAACGGTCTCGGGGGTGTTGGGCATCCAGGCGGCGACGCGGTCGCCCTCGCCCACACCGATCGCGCGCAACGCAGCAGCAGCGGCGGCCACCTGCGATCGCAGGTCGTCCCAGGACAGCGTGCGGCGAGCTCCGTCCTCGCGGGCAAACACGATCGCGGGCGCGGGTCCGGAGCCCTGCAGCAGGTTCTCGGCGAGGCTCACACGTGCAGTGGGGAGAAACCGCGCGGCCCGCGGGTCCGGTGAATCGACGTAGGCCGCACCGTCACCGAGGTCGCCGACGACACCGCACAGCTCCCAGGCCGCCCGCCAGAACTCGCCCGGGTGCTCGACCGACCAGCCGTGCAGCGCCACGCTGTCAGGTAGGTCGACACCATGGCGCTCTGCGACCGCGTGGCGGAACGCGTCCATGGCGGTTGCCGCGACCCGGTCGGGCGCGGGAGCCCACAACAGGCGGCCGAGCTCCGTCACGTGCAGACGTCCCTTCTCATGTGACTAGATCACCCTAGGCGGGCGACGCGGTGCAGGCGCAAGGCCAGCTGTACCTCGAGCGCGCGGTTTGGTTCGGACCAGTCCGAGCCGAGCAACCGGGCAACCCGATCAAGTCGTTGGGTCACGGTGTTGACGTGCACCTGAAGAGTTGCGGCGGCCCGCGCCGGGCTGCTGCCGTTGGCGAAGTAGGCCTCGATGGTCCGCACCAGCTCGGTGCCGCGCTTGGCGTCATAGTCGATCACCGGCCCGAGGGTGGCCTCGACGAAGGTCGCGACCTTCGGGTTCTCCCCCAGCAACAACCCGACGAAGCCGAGCTCTTTAGCGCTCGCCCCGTCACCGTGGCGGCCCAGCGAGGCGAGCACATCCGCGCACCGGGAGGCTGAGCGGTAGGCGTCGACGATCTCCTTCGGACCACAGGCCGGGCCGGCGCCACCGGCCGTGACCGGTCGCCCTACCGAGCTCGAGACCTCCTTGGCCACGGTGCGGGCGAGCACTCCGGGGTCGCTGGCGGGCAGCACCAGCACGACGCCACCGTCGTGCGCACCGGCGATGCCGCCGTGCCGGGACGCGAAAGACGCGGCCGCAAGTGCCAGCCCCCGCCGGTTGGCGGCCTCGGATCGGGCGACAACCAGGGCGTACGGGCTCGCAAGGTCGAGACCCACCCGCCGGGCGCGCTCGCGGAGGCTCGCTGGATCGACCCCGCGGTCGCTGAGCAGGTCGTCGAGAAGCTCGCCACGGACCCGCTGCTCGGCCTCGGCCCTGCTGCGCTGGAGGAGCAGCAGCAGAGCGGTCACCATCGCGCCGCGCTCGAGAACCCGTACGTCTCCCTGGTCGAGGTCCTCGTCGTGCGACAGCGCCATCGCCCCCAGCCGGTCCGGACCGGCTGCCACCGGGGCGTACCACCAGCCACGCCGATGAACGGCGTGCCCGCTGCCCTCCCACGCGGAGAACGCGGCGACGACCTCGGAGGTGTCTGGCGGCTTCGCTCCGCCGACCGTCGCGAGCAGCTCGCCCATGTGGTCGATCACGACGAGCGGGCCATCGAGGACCTCGGCGACAGCGTGTGCGACGTCCTGCACGTCGCCACCCTGCAGGACGAGCTCGAAGAACCGGTCATGCGCCTCGGCCGCGCGCTCGACCGATCGGGAGTGCACCTGGACGAGCTGGTTGGCGGCGCTGAGATCGGTAAGGGCGGCCCGCGTCTCGTCCAGGCGGCGGGCGTTGTCGATCGCGATCGCGGCGAAGTCAGCGAGCGACGCGAGCAGTGCCACCTCGGCACGGGCGAACGGGCGCTTGGCACGATTGGCCGCGAACAGCACACCGATCGCCCGCTGCCCGAGCAGCAGCGGCACACCAAGGATGGCGACGAGCCCTTCGTCGGTCACCGCGGCGTCGACGTCGCCGATGTGCCGGAACCGGTTGTCCTCGCCATAGCTCGCGGTCCAGTACGGGCGCCGTGTCTCGGCGACGAGCCCGCCCAGCCCACCCCCCATTGGCAGCCGCACGGCTTGGAACCGCGCCGACACCGAGCCTTCGGTGATGCGCATGTAGGTGTCGCCGGCCTCTTCGTCGACCAGCGTCAGGTAGGTCACGTCGGTGCCAAGCAGGGTGCGAGCCCGGCGAACGATCGCGCTCAGCACCGCGTCGGGGTCCCGCAAGGCGGCGAGGTCGGCGGCCGTCTCGTACAGCGCCACGAGCTCGACCTCCCGACGCTTGCGGTCCTGGAGGGTCGTGCGGACCCGCAGCGCCAGCTGCTTGGCGTCGTCGAGCGCGGCGAGCTCGTCGGCGCTCGCTCCAGCCGCCCGGGCGCGCAGCAGCGGCTCCTCGAACTCGACCGGCGTTGCGTCTCGGGCGAGGAGCTCCAGAAAGTCTCCTGCCGACACGGCGTGGAGTATGCCTGACGTGGCGGCTCCGGCGGTGAGCCGGAGCCGCCGGTCAGCGCGCGGTCCAGCCGCCATCGATCGCAAACGACGCACCGGTCACGAACGACGCCTGCGGTCCGGCGAGCCAGGCAACCAGGTCGGCGACCTCCTCGGGCTCGACGAGCCGTTTGATGGCCGCAGGGCCGAGCATGATCCGTTCGACGACCTCTTCCTCGTCGATGCCGTGCGTGTGCGCCTGCGCCGCTATCTGCTTCTCGACGAGGGGTGTGCGGACATAGCCCGGGCTCACGCAGTTGGACGTGACGCCGTACACCGCCCCCTCCAACGCGACCACCTTCGACAAGCCCTCGAGGCCGTGCTTGGCCGCCACGTACGCGGACTTGAAGGCGGAAGCCCGCTGGCCGTGGACCGACGAGACGTTGACGACGCGTCCGAACCGGCGCTCGTACATGCCGGGCAGCACGCCTCGCAGCAGCCAGAACGGCGCTGTCAGCATGACCGTCTGGATCTGCGCAAAGCGGTCGACGGGGAACTCGTGCACGGGAGCCACGTGCTGAAGGCCCGCGTTGTTGACCAGGATGTCGACGTCGCGCAGCGGCAGCCGCGCCACCGCGTCCGGGTCGGAGAGGTCGCAGGCGATGGCTTCACCGTCGACCGCAGCGGCCACCTTCGAAGCCGCCTCGCCGTCAAGGTCGAGGACACGTACGTGTGCGCCGTCCACGGCCAGCCTCGCCGCCACCGCCGCCCCGATGCCACTCGCGGCACCAGTGACCAAGGCGGTGCGTCCTGCAAGAGTCCCAACAAGAGTCATCGTGATCCCCCGGTCCGTGCGTTGGGCAGCCGGTCGCGCAGCGTGCCCCAGATGCCCTTGCGGAACAGCAGCACGACGAGCACGAACACGGAGCCGGTGATGATCCCGATGCCTTCAAAGCCGGACGACGCCAGCTGGTCCTCGAGCCCGACGACGAGCACGGCTGCGACGACACCGCCCCAGAGGGTGCCGATGCCGCCCAGCACCGCCAGCAGCACGACCTTGCCGGATGTCGTCCAGTTGAGCTCCTGCAACGAGACGAAGCCGTGGCTGACCGCGAACAGGCCGCCGGCGAGTCCCGCCAGCCCGGCGGAGAGCACGAACGCCATGACCTTGTAGCGGTCGACGTCGTAACCCAGCGACCGTGTGCGGGCCGGGTTGTCGCGGATCGCGATGAGCACGCGGCCGAACGGTGAGTGCACCACCCGCCAGGCCACCCACATGCCCGCGGCGATCAGCGGAAGAACTGCGTAGTAGAAGTAGAACGGCTCGGTCTCGACGGCCTCGATGCCAAAGAACGACTTGGGGATGCCCTGCAGGCCGTTCTCCCCGCCTGTGACGTCACGCCATTGGTTGGCGACGAAGTAGAGCATCTGCGCGAAGGCCAGCGTGACCATCGCGAAGTAGATTCCGCTGCGACGTACGGACAGCAGGCCGATGGGTACGGCGAGCACCATCGCCGCGACAGCTCCCGCAAGCACGGCCAGGGGGAACGGCAAGCCGGCGTGCACCGCGATGAGTCCCGTGACATAGGCCGAGCCGCCCCAGAATGCCGCGTGCCCGAACGACAGCAGCCCGGCATATCCGAGCAGCAGGTCGAGGGAGACTGCGAAGAGTGCCCAGGCCGCCATGTCGGTCGCGACCGGCGGGTAGACGAACCAGGGCAGCGACAGTGCGAGCGCGAGGCCGGCGGCGAGCACGAGCCACCGGGTCCTCGAGCCGCGCCTGGGTTGCGCGAGCGCAGTTTCGGTCGGGGTCGTGCTCGTCACGGCGGTCATGCGGTCTCCTCACGGCCGAACAGCCCTGCCGGCCGGACGAGGATCACCACGGCCATGAGGACGAAGATCAGGATCTGGGCGAATGCTGGTGCGTACGCCTGCCCGTAGGCCTCCACGAGGCCGACGAGGAAACCGGCCAGCACGGCGCCGAGGATCGAGCCGAGGCCACCGATCACGACGACGGCGAACAGGATGATGACGAAGTTGTTGCCCATCTCAGCGGTGATCGCGCGGAACGGAGCCGCGAGCACCCCGGCGAGGCCCGCGAGCGCAATGCCGAAGCCGAAAACCGGTGTCACCCATCGTCCGACGTTGATGCCAAGCGCCCTGGTGAGCTCGGGCTTCTCGGTGGCGGCGCGGACGACCATCCCGATCTTGGTGCGGGTGAGCACCAGCCAGACTGCGGTGCACAGGATGACGGAGCACAGCACCAGGAAGGCCTGGTAGGTCGGGATCTGGGTGCTCCCGATGGACAGCTGGCCGTCGAGTGCCGAGGGTCGCTCGTAGGGCAGGCCCGACACTCCGTACCTGCGCTTCACCAGGTCCACGAGCAGCAAGGTGAGCCCGAAGGTGAGCAGGAAGTTGTAGAGCGGGTCGAGCCGGATGAGCCGGTGCACCAGAAGTCGCTCGACCAGCACGCCGAAGCCGAACATCAGCAAGGGCACCACGAGGAGAGCCAGCCAGAACGACAGGCCCAGCTCGTCGAGCAGGACGGCCGCGACGACGGCCCCGAGCATGTAGCAGGCGCCGTGCGCGAAGTTGACGACGCCGAGCACTCCGAAGATGACCGCGAGGCCGAGCGCCGCGATGGCATAGAAGCTGCCGGCCGCCAGCCCCTGGACGGTGTATTGCAGGATCTCGTTCATGCTGTCCTTTCGAGGGCGGCGCCGGGCTCGGGGCGCAGCGCCCCGAGCCCGGCTAGCTCCCTCACGACATCGAGCAGGTGGTCTCCGCGACGGGCTTGAACGCCTGCTCAGCCGGGATCGTGGAGACGATCTCCTCGTAGTCCCAGTCCTCACTGACGGCACCGGCGTCCTTGACCTTGGCGAGGTAGACGTCGTGGATCACCCGGTGGTCCTCGGCGCGCACCTTGCCGTTGCGCAGGAAGACGTCGGACAGCTCCTTGCCCTCGAGCTCGGCGACGACCTTGTCCGCGTCGTCTCCACCGGCGCGCTGCACGGCCTCGAGGTACTGCAGGGCGGCGGAGTAGTTGCCCGCGTGCGCGAACGAGGGCCGGGCGTCGGTCTCCTCGAGGAACCGGTCAGCCCACTCGCGCGCCTCGTCGTCCATGTTCCAGTACCACGCATCGGTGAACTGGGTGCCGGCGAACTGCTCGACACCGAGCGCGTGGATGTCGGTGATGAACATGAGCCCGACGGACAGGTCGATGCCCTGGTCGCGCAGTCCGGAGTCGTTGTACTGCTTGACGAGGTTGATGAGGTCGCCGCCGGCCTGCATCGTCCCGATCACGTCCGGGCCGGTCGATGCGGCCTTGGTCAGGAACGTCGAGAAGTTGTCATTGGGGAACGGTGTCGCGATCGACTCGTTGACATTGCCGCCCGCGGCCTTGATCGCGGTGTCGAACGACTTCTGCATGTCCTGGCCGAAGGCATAGTCGGGGTAGATGATCGACCAGTCCGTATCGCCGTTCTCGGTGACGGTCGTGCCGGTGCCGTTGGCGAGCATGTAGGTGTCGTACGCCCAGTGGAACGTGTACTTGTTGCACTCGTCGTTGGTGAGCGCTGTTGTCGCGGCACCGACGTTGATGTGCAGCCGCTTCTTGGTCTCAGCCTGCGTGGCCACCGCGAGCGCGGCGGACGACGTCGGGACGTCGAGGATGATGTCGGCCTGCTGCCGGTCGTACATCTCCTGCGCCTTGGTGTTGGCGACGTCGGGCTTGTTCTGGTGGTCGGCGGTGACGACCTCGATGTCAGTTGCGACCGCGTCGTCGCCGTACTTCTCCTTGTAGTCGGCGATGGCCATCTCGACGGCCTTGACGCTGTTGGGACCCGACAGGTCCTTGTAGACGCCCGACTGGTCGTTGAGCACGCCGAGGACGACCTTGCCGTTCGTGAGCTCTCCGCCGCCAGTGGAGCTGGGTCCGCCGCCGCCGCAGGCGGACAGGAGCAGGGCCCCCGACAGAGCGGTCGCCGATGCGACCTTGGTCCTGCACTTCATCGTGCCTCCTGTTGTCAGGTCTTGCGGGTCAAGTGCATGCGGAGTCAAATGCGTGTTGTTTAGATGCCCAGGTACTCGAGGAGCTCGTGCTCGCGACTTCGCAGCTCATGGGTGTCGAACGACTCGACGACGCGCCCTTGCGCGAGCAGGTAGTGCCGGTCCGCAACGGCCTCGGCGAACGTGACGTTCTGCTCGACGAGCAGCACCGCCACCCCCGCAGCCTTGACCTCACGGAGAATCTCGCCGATCTGCTGGACGATGACCGGGGCCAGGCCTTCGGTGGGTTCGTCGAGCAGCAGCAGGCGTGCGCCCATGTGCAGCACGCGGGCGATCGCGAGCATCTGCTGCTCGCCACCGGACAGCGTCGTGCCCATTGCCCGCCGGCGGTCGGCGAGCACGGGGAACGTCGCGTAGACGCGATCGATCGGCCAGGCGTCCGAGTGCACCTGCGGCGGAAGGCGCAGATGTTCCTCGACTGTGAGCGTCGCGTAGATGCCGCGGTCGTCGGGCACCCACCCGACACCACGCCGGGCTCGCTGCTGCGGTGGCAGCCCGACGAGATCGTGTCCGCCGAGCCGGATCGTGCCCGTGACCTGGGTGTGCAGACCCATCGCGGATCGCAGCAACGTCGACTTGCCGGCGCCGTTGCGCCCGACCAGGGTCACGACCTCGCCGGGGCCGATGTCCAGGCTGACCTCTGTCAGGGCCTGCGCCTCGCCGTACCAGGCCGACAGTCCGCGGATCTCAAACATGCGAGGCCCTTCCGAGGTAGGCGGTGATGACCCGCTCGTCCGCACGGACTTCGTCGTACGTCCCCTCGGCGAGCACGCGGCCGCCCTGCAGCACGGTGACGCGGTCGGCGAGGCTGCCGACGACGTGCATGTTGTGGTCGACCAGCACGACTGTGCGGCCTGCTGCGATCTCCCTTACGAGTGCGATGGTGCGCTGCACGTCTTCGACTCCCATGCCGGCCGTGGGTTCGTCCAGCAGCAGCACGCGGGGGTCCAGGCTCAACGCGAGGGCGAGCTCGAGTGCGCGCTTCTGGCCGTACGCGAGCGATCCGGCCGGCTTGTCGGCGACGCTCGTGAGCCCGACCTTGGCGAGCAGCTCGGCGGCCCGGTCACTGAACCGGCCGAGCAACGCCTCGGAGCGCCAGAACGCCATCCCCTGACGGGTGCTGGCCTGGAGTGCCAGCTCGAGGTGCTCGACCGGGGTGAGCTGGTCGAACAAGCTGGTGATCTGGAACGAACGGGCGACGCCTAGGTGCGCGATCCGGTCCGGACTGTGGCCTGTGACGTCCTGCTCGCCGAGGAGGACGCGGCCCGAGGTCGGCGCGAGGAACCCGGTCAACAGGTTGAAGAGTGTGGTCTTGCCCGCCCCGTTGGGGCCGACCAGCGCGTGGATGCTGCCCGCCCGCACGGCAAGGTCGACGCCGTCAACGGCTCGAAAGCCCCTGAAGTCCTTGACCAGGCGTTCGGTCCGCAGGGCCAGGCCCTGCTCGCTCGGCAGCGTCACGTCCGCACCTCGTTTGTCCGTTGGCGTTGGGGCGCAACAGTACGAGCGAGGCACTGGCGCAACCAATGTGCCTTGCTCCCACTGTTTCTGCGGTGCACATGGGCTCGGGCAACACACGCTTGGCTTATGCGTGGCCGCCGGGCTTCCACTCAGCGCGCCGGTATGGCGTCGCACACCACGTCTTGGTGGGACGCGTTGGGGCATGATCACGCCATGGCCGGGTACTCGGGGACGCCGCTTGCGCGCAAGCTGGGAGTGAAGCCGGAGCAACGAGTCCTGGTGGAGCGGGCACCGGCCGAGTTCGACCTCGGGCCCGACCTGCCGGCGCCGCTGACGATCCACCGACGGGACGGCGGCGGCGATCCGTACGACTTGGTGCTCTGTTTCGTCACCGAGCGCGCGCTGCTCGCCCGGCGGCTCCCGCGGCTGCTCGAGCGCATCCCGAGCGATGGCACGATCTGGGTCTGCTGGCCCAAACGGGCTTCGAAGGTGCCGACCGACATGACCGAGGACGTCGTCCGGGAGGTCGGCCTCCCGCTGGGTCTGGTCGATGTCAAGGTGGCGGCTATCGACGACAAGTGGTCGGGGCTGAAGATGGTGATAAGGCGCGAGCTGCGCTGAGCTCCGAGCAAAGATCAACCAGTTGCGCTGACGCATGGTACGGTGCGTCTGTGCCCAAGACCATCCAGATCCGCGACGTCGACGACGAGGTCTACGCTGCGCTCGCCCGGCGCGCGGCGGAGGCAGGCATCACTGTTCCCGATCTGCTTCGGCGTGAGGCGGCCCGCCTAGCGTCGCGTCCCACCGTGTCGGAGTGGCTGGCCCGGACCCGGCGACGCCCGTCGCGGATCACCCGGGCACAGGTCATCGAGGGGCTCGACGATCTTCGGGGGCCGTGGCCCGATGCTGATCGTTGACGCCTCTTGTCTCTACGAAGTGGTCGTCGACGCAACCCTCGCGGATCAGGTGCGCGAGCGCCTGATGCTGGACCAAGACCACGCGGCGCCCCATGTGATCGACGTTGAGGTTCTCAGTGTCGTCCGGCGCGATCACCTGCTCGGGCGACTCGACGAAACCGCGGCCTGGCAGGCCGTCGAGGATCTTCGTGCCTGGCCGGGCGAGCGTTTCGGGCATCGCAGCCTGCTCGCGCGGGCATGGGAGCTGCGCGGCAACGTGCGAGGCTGGGACGCGGTCTACGTGGCGCTGGCCGAGGCGCTCGACGCCACGCTGGTCACGCTCGATGCGAGGTTGGACCGAGTGCGAGGTCTGGCCTGCCCGGTCGAGGTGATCGGGTCATGACCTGGGGCTGAGCTGGAGGCGGGCATGGCGAAGCGGTACGACGTCGTCGTGGTCGGCGGCGGGCACAACGGGCTGGTCGCGGCCGCCTACCTGGCCAAGGCGGGGCTCTCGGTGCTCGTGTGCGAGCGGCGCGAGATCGTCGGCGGGGCGGCGGTGAGCGAGCACCCCTTCGGGCCCGGCTACACCGTGACCTCGCTGTCGTACGTTGTCAGCCTGCTGCCGCCCGACCTGGTCCGCGATCTCGACCTGGTGCGGCACGGCTACCACGTCTATCCGCAGGGTCCTTACTTCGCTCCGCGCCGCGACGGGCGCTTCCTCGCGCTGCCGCACGACCCCGCGCGACGACGCGAGGAGATCAAGAAGTTCTCGCCGCGCGACGCCGATGCCTACGAGGGGTGGGACGCCTGGCTGGGCCGGCTGGCCCGCACGCTCGGGCCGTTGCTGGATGAGATCCCGCCGCGCCTCGGGTCAAAGCGTCCCGCCGACCTGGCGAAGCAGGCGGCCCTGCTCCGCCACCTGCGCCGTTGGGACGTGCGCACCGCGTTCGACGCGACACGCCTCCTGTCGAGCAGCATCGCCGACCTCGTCGAGTCGAGGTTCGAGTCAGACGCCGTGCGCGGGGTGCTGTCGGTCTCGGGCGTCATCGGGACGTGGGCGGGGCCGCGCTCGGCCGGCACTGCGTACGTGATGCTGCATCACCACCTGGGCGACATCGGCGACGGGCACGCCGGCGCTTGGGGGTTCCCGCGCGGCGGGATGGGCGGGGTGTCGCAGGCGATCGCGGCTGCGGCGCGGTCGTACGGCGTCGAGATCCGCACGGCTGCGCCGGTCGCCCGGATCGACGTCCGCGACGATCGGGCCGTCGGGGTCACGCTGGACGACGGCGAGCAGGTCGGCGCCGACACGGTGATCACGACCGCGCATCCGACGATCTCATTCCTGCGCCTGGTCGACCGGGCAGTGCTGCCGCCGGAGTTCGTCTCCGACATCGAGCAATGGCAGACCAGGTCCGGCGTCGTGAAGATCAACCTGGCTGTCAACCGGCTGCCCAGGTTTGCGTCGCATCCGGACTTCGACCCACAGGTGCACGGCGGCACGATCGTGCTGGCGGAGTCGCTGGACGATGTCGAGGCGCGCTTACCAGGACGCCGTTGGTGGGCGGGCGGCCGAGCTGCCGTTCGCCGACATCTGCATCCCGAGCGTCTTCGACCGCACCTTGGCACCGGAGGGGCACCACATCGTCTCGATGTTCACCCAGTGGGTGCCGCACACCTGGGCAGCCGAGCCGCACGCTGCTGAGCTCGCGGAGTACGCCGACCGTGTCGTCGCGCGCCTTGAGGCGGTCGCGCCAGGGTTCACCGATTCGGTGCTGCACCGACAGGTGATCGGTCCTTACGAGATGGAGCAGGAGTACGGCCTCGTCGGCGGCAACATCTTCCACGGCGAGCTGACGCCGGGGCAGCTCTTCCATGCCCGGCCTGCGGCGGGCTACGCCGATCTGCGCACGCCGCTCCGCGGGCTCTACCAGGCGGGCTCGGCTACGCATGGTGGCGGCGGAGTCACGGGCATCCCCGGCCGCAATGTCGTACGCCAGGTGCTCGCCGACCGGCGCATCGCCCGGTGGCGACGGCTGGGCCGCGCGTGATGGCCGGATCCCCGGTCCCTGCCGAGGCTCTCGCGCCGTCGCTTCAGCCGCTCGGCGCAGCGCGCATGCTGCCGGGCGTCGCGTACACCTCGGCGGACGTCATCGCCTGGGAGCGGCGTCACCTGTTCGCCGGCAGCTGGGCGTGCCTGGGCCGCGCCGACGAGGTGCTGGGCGACGCCGACACTCAGCGGGCTCTTGTCGTAGGCGATGTCCCGGTGCTCCTGACCAGGGTCGACGGCGTCGTCCGCGGCGTTCGCCAACACCTGCCGGCATCGGGCCCATGAGTTGCTCGCCGAAGGGAGCTCGGTGGCGCGGCAGAGCATCGTGTGCCCGTACCACGCCTGGTCCTTTGACCTTGACGGCGAGCTGCACGGGGCACCCGGGTTCCGCGACGTCCCGTCGTTCGAGCCGGCGGAGCTCGGCCTGGTCGCGCTGCCCCTCGAGGTCTGGCACGGCTGGCTGTTCGTCAACGCGACGGGTGATGCCGGCTCGTTCGCCGATCACGTCGGGGCGATGGCCGAGCTTGTCGCGCCGTACGCGCCTGAGCGGCTGGTGGTCGCCGCCCGGCACTCCTACGACGTCGCCGCCAACTGGAAGGTGATCGTCGAGAACTACCACGAGTGCTATCACTGCCCGCTCATCCACCCGGAGCTCTGCGCGGTGTCCCCACCGACCAGCGGAGACAACTTCGACCTCCCCGGCGCGTGGGTGGGTGGCTCGATGGACCTGCGCGAGCATGCCGAGACGATGTCCCTCGACGGCCGGTCCGGCGGCTCGTTCATCGACGGCGTCGAC
This sequence comes from uncultured Actinomycetota bacterium, assembly GCA_963757805.1. Lineage (GTDB taxonomy): Bacteria > Actinomycetota > Actinomycetes > Jiangellales > Jiangellaceae > CAVWSM01. The sequence goes on from CAVWSM010000006.1 coordinate 964,099, forward strand.
CGGCGCAAGGTGCTCTACCTCGGGCTGCTCCCCAACCTGCTCGTGTCGCTGCACCCCGACTACGTGATGACGCACCGGCTCGAGCCGCTCACGCCCGACCAGACCTCCATCGAGTGCACCTGGCTGTTCCCGTCATCGGCGATCGATCCCTCGTACGCCGTCGAGTTCTGGGACATCACCAACCGCGAGGACTGGGGCGCCTGCGAGTCCGTGCAGCGCGGGCTGTCGTCACCGCATTTCCGCCCCGGCCCGTTCGCACCCAACGAGGACGCCGTCCACCGGTGGGTGCAGCTGATCGCCCGCGCCTATCTCGGCGAGCCTCTTTCGGACCGGTGATAGCCGACCGTGCGCGCTAAACGTTCGAATCGGCGGCCAAAACGACCCTGAGACGCATGTTTAGCACGCACGGTCGCGGCAGCCCCCGGGCGGCCAGGTGGCGGGTTGGGATCCGCTGGGGCGGGCAACTACCCTGGTTTTCCGGACTGTCTGTTCGTGGCCATTGGAAGAAGGCGATCGCCGTCGTGTCCCCGCAGGGCTCCATGAGCAATGCACCCTCCGGTTTCGGCCCCAATGAGTGGCTCGTCGACGAGATGTACGAGCAGTGGCAGGCCGATCCGGAGTCCGTAGACCGAGCCTGGTGGGACTTCTTCCGTGATCGCCAGGCCAATGCCACCGCAACGCCCGCGGCCACGCAGCCCGCCGCAGCTCAGCCAGCTCCCGCGGCCACGCAGCCCGCCGCAGCTCAGCCGGCCCCTGTAAGCCAGCCCGCAGTCGCCAACCCGGCTCCAGCCCAGCCCGCCGAGGCCAAGCCCGCCGAGGCCAAGCCCGCCGCCCAGCCGGCAAAGCCCGTGTCGGGTGACGAGACGGTGCCGCTCAAGGGCGCCTCAGCCCGCGTAGTCGTCAACATGGAGGCCAGCCTCCAAGTGCCGACTGCGACGTCGGTCCGCGCCGTCCCGGCCAAGCTCTTGATCGACAACCGCATCGTCATCAACAACCACCTCAAGCGCGCCCGCGGCGGCAAGGTGTCGTTCACCCACCTCATCGGCTTCGCCATGATCAAGGCGCTCAAGGCGATGCCGGAGATGAACTACTCCTACGCCGAGGCCGACGGCAAGCCCACGCTCGTCAAGCCCGAGCACATCAACTTCGGCCTCGCCATCGACCAGCAGAAGCCTGATGGCACCCGCCAGCTCCTGGTGCCCAACATCAAGCAGGCCGACACGATGGACTTCGCCCAGTTCTGGGCCGGCTACGAGGACATCGTCCGTCGCGCGCGCTCCAACAAGCTCACGATCGACGACTTCGCCGGCACCACCGTGAGCCTGACCAACCCGGGCGGCATCGGCACCGTGCACTCGGTGCCGCGGCTCATGCAGGGCCAGGGCACCATCGTTGGCGTCGGCGCGATGGACTACCCCGCCGAATACCAGGGCGCCTCCCCCGAGACGCTAGCGCGCCTCGCCATCAGCAAGGTGCTCACGCTGACAAGCACCTACGACCACCGCATCATCCAGGGCGCGCAGTCCGGTGAGTTCCTCCGGGTGATCCACCAGTTGCTACTGGGCGACGACGAGTTCTACGACGAGATCTTCCGCGCTCTGCGCATCCCCTACGAGCCCGTCCGCTGGGTGCCCGACATCGCCGTCAGCCACGACGACGAGGTGAGCAAGCAGGCGCGCATCCTCGAGCTGATCCACGCCTACCGCGTGCGCGGCCACCTGATGGCCGACACCGACCCACTGGAGTACAAGCAGCGCAGCCACCCCGACCTCGACGTCACCACGCACGGCCTGACCCTGTGGGATCTCGACCGGGAGTTCGCGACTGGCAACTTCGCCGGCGACAAGCGGTTCATGCTGCTCCGCGACATTCTCGGCGTGCTCCGCAACGCCTACTGCCGCACCGTCGGCATCGAGTACATGCACATCCAGGACCCGGAGCAGCGGCGCTGGATCCAGGAGCGCGTCGAGATCCCGCAGCCGCGGATGGCCCGCGAGGACCAGCTGCGCATACTGCTCAAGCTCAACCAGGCCGAGGCGTTCGAGACGTTCCTGCAGACCAAGTACGTCGGGCAGAAGCGGTTCTCGCTCGAGGGCGCGGAGTCGATGATCCCACTCCTCGACGAGGTGATCGAAGCCGCCGCTGAGGCAAAGCTCGTCGAGGCAGCTGTTGGCATGCCGCACCGTGGCCGGCTCAACGTGCTCGCCAACATCGTCGGCAAGTCCTACGGCCAGATCTTCCGCGAGTTCGAGGGCAACATCGACCCGCGCACGGTCCAGGGATCGGGCGACGTCAAGTACCACCTGGGCGCTGAGGGCGAGTTCACCGGGCAGACCGGCGCCAAGATCAAGGTGTCGCTCACGGCCAACCCGAGCCACCTCGAGGCGGTCAATCCGGTGCTCGAGGGCATCGCTCGTGCGAAGCAGGACATCCTCAACCGCGGCGAGGAGTTCCCGGTCCTGCCGATCCTGCTGCACGGCGACGCGGCGTTCGCCGGCCAGGGCGTGGTCGCCGAGACTCTCAACCTCTCTCAGCTGCGCGGCTACCGCACCGGCGGCACGATCCACATTGTCGTCAACAACCAGGTCGGCTTCACGACGTCGCCCGCGCACTCGCGCTCGTCGATGTACTCCACCGATGTCGCGCGGATGATCCAGGCACCGATCTTCCACGTCAACGGCGACGACCCAGAGGCGTGCGCGCGCGTCGCCCGGCTGGCGTTCGAGTTCCGCCAGGAGTTCAAGAAGGACGTCGTCGTGGACCTCGTGTGCTACCGCCGCCGCGGGCACAACGAAGGCGACGACCCGTCGTACACGCAGCCCTTGATGTACGACCTCATCGAGGCCAAGCGCAGCATCCGCAAGCTCTACACCGAGCAGCTGATCGGCCGCGGCGACATCACCGTCGAGGAGGCCGAACAGGCACTGCGCGACTACCAGCAGCAGCTCGAGCGGGTGTTCACCGAGACTCGCGAGGCTGCCGGACAGCCGGCACAGGTCTACCGCACCGTGCCGCAATACCCCGCCGAGCCGCAGCCGGTGGGCGAGCTGGTCACCGCGGTGACACCCGAAGTGGTCAAGCGCGTCGCCGATGCCTACGTCAACGTCCCCGACGGGTTCACCGTGCACCCCAAGGTGATGCCACAGCTGCAGCGGCGGGCCGCGATGCTCACCGAGGGCGGCATCGACTGGGCGACGGCCGAGGTCGCCGCATTCGGCTCCCTGTTGCTGGAGGGTCGCCCGGTGCGGCTCGCCGGGCAGGACAGCCGGCGCGGCACATTCGTCCAGCGGTTCGCCTCGGTCGTCGACCGCACCGACGGCCGCGAGTGGGTGCCGCTGTCTCAGCTGTCCGAAGACCAGGGCACGTTCTACATCTACGACTCGCTGCTGTCCGAGTTCGCCGCGATGGGTTTCGAGTACGGCTACTCGGTTGCCCGGCCCGAAGCGCTCGTGCTCTGGGAGGCGCAGTTCGGCGACTTCGCCAACGGAGCGCAGGTCATCATCGACGAGTTCATATCGTCCGGTGATCAGAAGTGGGGCCAGCACTCGGGCGTCGTGCTGCTCCTCCCGCACGGTTATGAGGGGCAGGGCCCCGACCATTCGTCCGCGCGCATCGAACGGTTCATGGCCCTGGCGGCCGACGACGCGATACGCGTCGCGCAGCCGTCGTCGCCAGCGTCGTACTTCCACCTGCTGCGCCGGCAGGCACTCACGCCAGAGCACAAGCCACTCGTCGTCTTCACACCGAAGTCGATGCTGCGCAACAAGAAGGCGACGTCGGAAACCGGCGACCTCACTGAGGGCACCTTCCGGCCGTTGATCGGCGACGACACGGCCGACCCGAGGCCGGGTCGAGCGCCTCGTGCTGTGCTCGGGCAAGGTCACGTGGGACCTTGTCACCGAACGCGCCCAGCCTCGGTGACGAGCGCACCGCCATCGCCCGGGTGGAGCAGCTCTACCCGCTGCCCGCGGCGGAGATTCAGGCCGAGATGCGCCGTTACCCCAACCTGCGTGAGCTGCGCTGGGTGCAGGACGAGCCGGGCAACCAAGGCCCGTGGCCCTTCATCGCCCTGCACCTGCCCGAGCACCTCGGTGGCGTTCCGCTCTACCGCATCTCGCGACCGGAGAGCGCGTCCCCGTCGGTTGGCTCGCACTCGCGGCACGTGGCGGAGCAGCGCACGCTGCTCGAGCAGAGCTTCGCCTGAGGAGCGCCGGTGTACTTCACCGATCGCGGCATCGAGGAGCTCGAGTCGCGCCGAGGTGACGAGGCGTTCTCGCTTGCGTGGGTGGCCGAACGGCTGCGTGAGTTCGTCGACCTCAACCCCGAGTTCGAGGTGCCGATGGAGCGGTTCGCCACCTACCTCGCGCGGCTCGACGACGAGGACGACTAGCCCTCAGGCCTTGACCGCGTAGTGCCGCTGTGCGGCAGATTCGTCACTCCGGAAGGGTCGTTTGCGGCAGCACGGTACGCAGTCCTCCTGAATCGTTGGCCGACACCCAACGACCGGGAGGCATCGTGCGCAAGACCATGACCATCATCGTGACGACCGCCCTTCTGGGCGTCGCGGTTTTCGCCACGCAGGTCGGGGCGACGGCGTCAGGCGACCGTCGCGTTCGCACTGTTGAGATAGCGGAAACCGGGAGCCGATTCGTGCCGGACCCCGACCTCGTTGACGCGAACGGCGTTCCGACGCGCGGCAACTACTTCGTCACCGAGGGCTACATCTACAAGCCGGGGACGCTGACATGCACCGCCGGAACGTGCAACGGCGTGGTGTACGACGCGCAGGGGAACCCATCGCCTGAGTTTCCTGACAGGGTCATCGGCACCTGGACGTGCTACGGCACTCACACGGAGGACGCAGCGACGACCACGACCGGTCCCCTTGTGGCCTCGACCCAGCTGTACGACTTTGGCGCAAGGGTCGGAGAGCACACAATCATCACCGGTGGCTTCGAGCTCGCCGACATCGGTGTCCCTGTGAGTCGAGCGATCGTCGGCGGCACCGGGAAATCCCAGACTGCGGGCGGGACACAGACCCAGACACTGCTAGGTCTCAACAACCCGGACCTGGTCGTCGCCGGGAAGCCGTTGTTCGGCGTGACACTCAGCGTCAGGCTGGCGGTGCGCTGACCCGTTGCCTCAAGTCGGACGTCCCTGCTCCAATCCATGAGGCGGCGGGAGCCGAATGGCGAAACGTAGGGGCCTGACAGGAGGTGGCGTGACATGAATGACCACCAGATCGCGCGACGTTCGCTCCTCGCTGGGGCAGTCGCCGGTGGAGCGGCGGTTGCCGGCCTGGTCGAGCCGGCGGCAGCCACGTCGTCCGCACCGGAGGATCTCGACTCTTCGGTGCCCACCGCCTGGTTCGACCTGGCGTTGACACTGACCCGTACGACGCCTGGATTCACACCACCCGTGGCGTCACGTGCGTTCGGCTACGCGGGTGTGACGCTCTACGAAGCCGTTGTACCCGGGTCTCGGCGGTATCGATCGCTTGCCGACGAGCTGCCTGGCTTGCGCGGGCTGCCCTGGGACCGCAGGGGTGACCACTGGCCGGTAGTCGCCAATGCCGCGCTGGCGGGGATCATGCGATCGCTTTACGCCAACACGAGCGCCGCAAATCTGGCCGCGATCGATGCGCTCGAGTCCCAGTTCGTGGAGCGCGCACGCCGCCGTGCGTCCCGGGCCGAGATCAATGCGTCGGCACGGCGCGGCGCGGATGTTGCCCGGGCTGTTTTCGCGTCGTCGCAGAGCGATGGCGGCCACGAGGGTTACCTGCGCAACTTCCCACCCGACTACACACCGCCAGTGGGCGCCGGGCTGTGGGTTCCCACTCCCCCGGCCTTCCAGGCCGCGTTGCAACCAACGTGGGGTAGCAACAGGACATTCGCGATCCGCAACGGGCGCAGGTGTGCCCCGGGGGATCCGACGCGTTACTCCGAGGACCCCCGTTCGCGCTTCTTCGCCGAGGCGCGAGAGGTGTACGACGCTGTAAACAACCGCACGCCGGAGCAGGAGGCGATCGCGCTGCTTCTGGTCCGACGACCCCGGCATCACGTCCACACCGCCGGGTCACTCCATCTCGGTGGCCACGCAGGTGCTGCGGTTGGAGGGTGCGTCGTTGATGACTGCGGCCGAGACCTACGCCAAGGTCGGCATCGCCGTCTGCGACGCGTTCATCGCGTGCTGGGACACGAAGTACCGCTACAACCTGCTTCGCCCCGTCACCTACATCCAGCGGCTCATCGACCCGACCTGGTTGCCGCTCCTGACCACGCCACCGTTCCCGGAGTACACCTCGGGACACTCGGTGCAGTCCGGCGCCGCCTTCGGAGTACTTGCGGACCTGTTCGGTGACGCGTACTCCTTCGACGACCACACCCACGACAACCGTGGGCTTGCGCCGCGGCACTTCAACTCATTCAGCGCAGCCGCGGACGAGGCGGCGCTGTCCCGGCTGTACGGAGGCATCCACTTCCGTCCTGCCATCGAGCTCGGCCTCGAGCAGGGACGCTGCGTCGCCGATGCTGTCGACGAACTGCCCATGCGGCGGCGCTCCAAGCGGCGGCGCGACTGGGACGACTAGCCTCGGCGGCGTGACCACCGCGCGCGACCTCCGGATCTGCTTCCTGGGCGCCTCATGGGTTGTGGGCTTCGGCGACCCGAAGGCGCTCGGGTGGGTGGGCCGCGTCGTCGCCCGGACCGTGGGTTCAGAGCTGGCGTTGACCGCGTACAACTTGGGCATCCGCGGAGAAGGTGTCACCGGACTTGCCACGCGTCTTGTGGCCGAGTGCACGCCGCGGCTCGCGCCCGCCGACGACGCCAGAGTGGTGCTGCAGACGGGCTCGGACGTTGTCGGTCGGCCGCCTGCCGAGGTGTCGGCCGACATCCTCGCCGTGGCTGCCGACTGCCGGAGTCGCAGCTGGCGCCCTCTCGTCGTGGGCCTGCCGCCGGTGCTGCATGAGGAGTACGCGACCCCGCTGGCGTCGCTCGATCCGGTGGTCCGCGACGCCTGCGCGGCTGACGACGTGCCGTTTGTCGGTCTGCAGGACGCCCTATCCCTTAACGAGGACTACGTCGATTCGCTGCGCCGCGGCGACGGCAGCCACCCGGACCAGGTTGGCTATGGCCTGATGACCTGGCTGGTCCTGCACGGCGGCTGGTACTCCTGGCTCGGGCTGCCCGAGCCCAAGGTGCCGCCGGTCCGTCGTGGCGGCTAGGTCGACTCGCCCTCGTCGAGATTGTGGAAGATCCGGAAGAGGTTGCCGGACGGGTCGGAGAACGACGCGTAGCGGATCGGCGTCAGATCCGTCGGCGGGTCGACGAACGTGACTTGATCGCGGTGGGCAGCGTAGAAGTCGTCGACATTGTCGACCTCGTAGAACCCGCTGGCCTGGCTGGACGGGTCGGGATCGCTGGCGTCAAGCATGACCTGGACGTCGGAGCCGGGGATCTTCATCGCCACGGTCTCGTCGCCCTCGCGCCAGGCCTCGTCCCAGCCGAGCTCGTCACGGTAGAACGCCAGCGCTTCGGTGAGGTCTTTCACCGGGTGATAGAGGAAGGTGAGCTTCACGGCAGTGAGCATAATCTGATTACGCCCGACCGTCAATGGGTTATGATCCGACTGTGCGCGAATGGATCCCCATCCCGGGTACGGCCAAGTCCCGCCTGATAGATACGGCGATCGCCCATTTCGAGGCAAGCGGCTACGACGGTGTCAGCGTCGTCGACCTGGCGGCGGAGGCCGGGGTCACCACCGGCTCGCTATACCACCACTTCCAGTCCAAGCTCGGCCTGTTCCTGGTAATCCGCGACGAGATGGACAAGCGGATGTTCGAGCGAATGGAAGGTGCCGCCGCGGCTGTGGGAGGGCGTGGACGGCCGGCGGTTCGGGCCGCTCTACTGGTGAGCTTCGACGCCGCCGTCCGGTTCGGGGTGGCCCGGATCTTGTCCGAGCCGCGGCCCGATGAATCTCCCGATGTGATCGCCGACGTGCTGCGCCGGATGGTGCCCAGGCGATCCGCCGCCACCACTGCAGCAGTCCTCGCCGCGTCGTGGCGGGCGGCCCTTGCCTCGGTGGCCGGTGGCACATCGGCGGCGTCGGCCCGTGGTGGCCTCGAGTGGGTCCTGGCCGCCCCCGACGACGCCGCCGCTTGACGCCGCCGCACCGCCGACCCCGGCCTGCTCAGGCCCGGCGAAGGGCGTTGACCCTCTCGCGCACTGCCGGTGCAACCTCTGAAGCGAAAGCCTCGAAGAAGTCGGGGTTGGGGGGCGTCGCCAGGATGAACGTGTCCATGCCCTGGTCGACCGCAAGCCGGCTCAGCGCGTCTACCCAGTGTTCCGGCGGCCCGACAACTCCTTGGTCCAGGGAGCCGACGGATCCTGCAGGGCTAGGAGCGAACCCGCCACCCACGTTGAGGACTCTGCGGATTGCCCCAGGATCCCTGCCAGCTCTAGCGGCCGCGTCGTCGATGTCCTGGTTGTGCGAAGACAAGTCGTCCGGGCCAAAGCGGCCCAGGGAGATCACCCAGCCGTCGGCCTTCGAGCCGATGAGCTTGAGCATCCGCGGGCCGGATGCGCCCACCCAGATGCCGACGTCGTGGGCGGGACGCGGGCCCGGGTGGACGCCGGAAAGCCAGTAATAGGTGCCGTCTACGCGCGGTGTCCGCTCGTCGCTCCACATGGCCCGTATGACGTCGATGGCCTCGGAGGTCGCCGTGACTGCCTGCCCGGGAGTCCGTACGGGCCCGCCCATCGCCCCGATCGCGTCCCAGAACCCCCCGGCCCCAAGGCCCAGCTCGATCCGGCCTCCGGTCATCAGGTCCAGGCTCGCGATGGACTTCGCGAGCACCGCCGGCGGGCGCATCGGAAGGCTGGCGACGTCCTGGAAGTAGCGGATCCGCTCCGTCCGACTGGCTAGCACGCTGATCAGCGTCCACGTATCGAGGAAGCGCCGCTGGTAGGGGTGGTCTTGGATGCCGATGAGGTCGTAACCCAGCTCGTCCAGCCGCTGCGCCGTGTCGATCAGCTGCTTCCAGTCTTCGGCTGTCGGGATCAGGAAGTAGCCGAACTCGATCGGTCGCCCATGGTCAGCCATGTGATCGCCTCCTGTGATGCATTCATTGCTTTAGCGCAACCTGCCTCGGTGCCCGCGTATGCCGCCGCTGGGATGGGGTTCCTACCCCCGGCGCAACCGGATCGCACCGCCCGCTGTGCCACCGGCCCCAGCCAATCGCCGCCCCTTCTCCGCTGTCACCTGAATGCTTGATCACACCCAGAATCCCAGCCAGACAAGGCACTTCCGCGCATCAACCCCACGTCTCACACCTCGGCGTGAAGAACCGAGGTCAGGCCGCGAGGTCGAGGTGCCAGGGGTCGGCCATCAAGTGCAGGACGTGTTCGGCCTGCAGGGACTCGTCGTCTGGTTCCTCGGGTGGACTCTCACCTGTGTGCGGCCAGCCGGGCAGGTGTGGCAGCGGCTCGACCGTAGTGGTGTAAGTGCGGCCGAGGGGGCTGGTCATAGTCAGGGTGCCGTCGGCCTGGAGGTTGGTGGTCCAGCCGCCGTGCGTCTTCGCGTTATGGTGCCGGCGACAGAACGTGGTCAGGTTGCACTCACAGGTCACACCTCGGGGCCATGGAATGTCGTGGTCGGCGTCGCAGCGCCACGCCGGTGCATCGCAGCCGGGCGCCCTGCAGTGCCGGTCTCGGTCCAGTACGCGTTGGCGCATAGCCTCGGTGGGCCGGTAGCGCCTGCGGTCATGCGAGTGTGGGGCGCCGGTGGCCGCGTCGGTGAGGATGCGTTCCCAGATGTCGGCGTCGGAGGCCAGCCTGCGGGCCACGCTCGCGGGCACCGGGCCGGCGCCGTCGAGGTCGCCGGGGGCCTCGGACAGCCCGAGGATGGTTTGCACCGGCACGGTCAGCCGGACCAGCACGCCGCCCGAGTCGGACTGAGCATCACGGCCGGTGAGCAGGCTGATGGCCGCGTCGAACCGCAACGCGCCTAACGGAGACTCATCTCCAGCACGGCGCGCCTCGAGGGCCTTGTTGGTGATCGCGGTGTAGGCGGCGGCCAGGTCCTCGGTCGGCCCAAACAGCGATAGCCAGCCCATCCCGTCCGGACCCGGCTCAAAGTCGGCGCATCGCTCGGTCTGCTTGCGTTCGCGGCGCTGGCGCACCCCGTCGGGGTCGAGCTCGCCGATCAGCCGGGCCACCCGGCGACCCAGCTCAGCCACGCTCCACCGCGCCGCCTTCGACGTGAGCTCGGCGTCGACCACCGCGGCGACCGCGTCGTCGCAGCACTGTGTCTCCAAGATCAGCCGGCGGGCCTTGGCCAGGGTCAGCCCACCCGCCAGCAGTGCCTCCCGCGCGGCGGGCAGCCGGCCCAGCCCCCACGCAAAGGATCCTTTCGCCGACCCGGTGCGGATCGACGCGCCGAGCGCGGCGCCGATCTCCACGGCCGGGTCGAACCCCGGTGGGCAGTTGTCCGGCTCCAGCAGCGGGCGCACCGCGTCGGCCTGCACCGCGTGTGCCCAGCCGATCAGCCGCTCCGCGGCGACCACCACATCCAGCGCGTCACCGGCGGACAGGCCGGCCGGACCGGCAGCCGCCGCGGCGATCGCGGCGGCCAGCTCAGCACCGGTCAGGTCTTCGAACATACGTCCAGAGTAGCAGGTCAGGCCACTAAATGCAGCCACTTGTGCATGAGTTTCTGGCCGCTTTGAGGTGGCGACAAGGCACTCGGGTAACTGGCTACCGCCGAGCCAACATGGTCCTCAAAGAGGCAGGGAACGCGCGAACGCTGGTGCGGCAAACGGGCGGCCGCCTTAGTCGACCGGCGCACCTTCCATCCCTGCATCATGAAGAGCGGCTCGAACTCCTACCGGCTTCGCACGACCCGAGCCGCCCAAAGAGCAACAACAGCAAGATCAACTCAACCAACGAGTCAAGAACGGGCGGGGCCCAGTTCAAGCCATCACGGTGGGCCAAATCGAGTTGATGTTTCAGGAACCGGCCAACCGAGAACCGGAGCGCTCCATGATCCAAGGATCTACACACAGCTCCGGACACAACCCCTGAACGGCGCCTCGATGCGACGCCCTCCACCGATCAGACGTCCCACTCGCCCCTGGCACGGATGGCACAAGGACGTCGGCGGCAGCGAACCACCCAAGCCAGCGCCAATCCCGACCTCAAAGCGCGAAGAGCCCCCTCACCCGCGTACGCTGGAACGTCCGAATGTCAGTCGCCAATGGGGGTCGGGGTCAGCGTGGGCGATCCGGTCGCCGAGGAGCAGGAGCATCTCGACCGCCTCTATGCCCGGCTCGACCAGCTGCGTGCCCGCAGCTCACGCGCGCTGAGCGACGTTCGCCGATCCGGTGCGGTCGGCACTCCGCAGAACCGCTCCGAGCGGGACGCGATGGACGCCTTCTACTCCGGGCGCCTGTCCAGCCTCAACGGTGCGGAATACCGACTCTGCTTCGGCCGGCTCGATCTCGAGCCAGCTGAGACGCGGCACATCGGGCGCATCGGCCTGTCCGACGATCACCAAGAACAGCTGCTCGTCGACTGGCGGGCGCCCGCGGCCCAGCCGTTCTACCAGGCCACCGCTGCGCACCCCATGGGCGTCGTGCGCCGCCGGCACCTGTCGACGCACGGTCGCACCGTGACCGGCATCGAGGACGAGATCTTCGACCTGGCTGCCATCGACCCCACCGAGCGCGAGTCGCTCCGGGGCGAGGCCGCACTAATGGCCGCCGTCACGGAAGCGCGTACGGGCCGGATGCGCGACATCGTTGCCACCTTGCAGGCCGAGCAGGACCGCATCGTCCGCGCCGACCTGCCGGGCATCCTCGTTGTCCAGGGCGGCCCGGGCACTGGCAAGACCGCGGTGGCGCTGCACCGCGCGGCCTACCTGCTCTACACCTACCGAGACCGACTCGCGGGCCGCGGTGTGCTCGTCGTCGGTCCGAGCGACCGGTTCCTCCGCTACATCTCCCAGGTCCTTCCCTCGCTCGGGGAGACCGACGTCGTCATGGCAACGCCGGCGGCGCTGTACGCCGATGTCGAGGCAACGGCTAACGAGCCCGAGCACATCGCTGCGCTCAAGGGCGACCTGCGCATGGCCCGCGTCATTGCCACGGCCGTACGGGCAAGGCAGCGCGTGCCCCGCCGAGTCGTACGGATGAACGTCGACGGCAGCACTGTGTCCCTCGACCCATCGGTAGTCCACGCCGCACGACGGCAGGCACGCGCCTCCCGGCGGCCGCACAATGTCGCCCGCGAGATCTTTCTCGTCGCGCTGCTCGACGATCTCGTCGAGCGGTTGGCCGAGGCCCGCGGGGTCGACGTCACCGAGAGCCGCCGCCCCGTCCTGCTTGAAGACCTGCGCTCCTCACGCGACGTGCGCCGCGAGCTCAACCTGCTGTGGATGCCGGTGACCCCGCAGCGGCTGCTTGCCGATCTGTACGCCGACCGCCGGCGCCTCGACAATGCGGCACGGGGCAAGCTGACGCCCGAGGAGCGCGACCTGCTGGCTCGCGAGCGCGGGTCCGCCTGGACACAGGCCGACGTGCCGCTGCTCGACGAGGCCGCGCGGTTGCTCGGAGAGGACGACACCGCGGCGCGGTTGGACGAGGCGCGGCGGGCCGCGGAGCGCGCCGCCGAGCTCGCCTATGCCCGCGAGGTGCAGCAGCTGTCCGGCGTGCCGAGTGAGGTCGTGTCAGCCGAGGCACTGGCAGAGCGTTACGCCGGGTCCGGGCCAGCACTCTCGGTGGCAGACCGCGCGTCGACCGACAGGTCATGGCGGTTCGGGCACATCGTTGTCGACGAGGCCCAGGAGCTCTCGCCGATGATGTGGCGGATGCTGCTACGACGTGGGCCGTCCGGGTCGATGACGGTCGTCGGCGACGTCTCCCAGACCGGTTCGCTGGCGGGCGCGTCGACGTGGGCTGAGGTGCTCGACCAGGTGGCGCCCGGCAAGTGGCGAGTTGAAGAGCTCACCGTCAACTACCGCACACCGGAGCGCATCATGGCGCTCGCCCGCCAGGTCGTGCGCGAGGCCGGGGAGGCGCTCCCGGTGACCCGCTCCGTGCGCGAAGGTGAACATGACCCCGTCGTGCTCGCCACCGATCCGGCCAGCCTCGTCGACACCGTGGTCACGCGCGCAAAGACCGACCTCGCCGCTGCGACCGATGGGCGCGTGGCTGTGGTGGTCCCAGTCACGCTGCTCGACGAGCTCCTGGCTGCGCTGCAGGCCGCGCTGGGCAAGGAAATCGTCGGAGATGCCACCCGGGACGACACGCCGCTCACTGTGCTCACGCCGGTCGAGGCCAAGGGCCTGGAGTTCGATGCGGTGATCGTGGCCGAGCCGGCCGCCTTGATCGACGCCGACCGGCGCGGAGTGCACGACCTCTATGTCGCGCTGACCCGCCCGACGCAACGGTTGTCCGTGATCCACACCGGAAAGCTGCCCGCCGGCATCACCGCGTGACCGCGTCAGAGCCTGAAGACAACCTTGCCGAACAGCTCACCGGAAGCCATGGCAGCAAAGCCCTCTCGTGCCTCGGACAGAGGGAGCACCCGGTCGATGACTGGCCGCACTCCCGTGCGCGCACATACAGAACTCAACCGGGCGAGCTCATCACGGTTGCCCATCGTCGACCCAATGACGCTCACCTGCGTGAAGTAGATGCGCGCCAGCTCCGTCTGCGCGACGCGGCCACTCGTCGCTCCGGCGACCACCACCCTGCCCCCCGGCCGCACAGCTTTGAAGGAGTGGTCCCACGTCGCCGCACCAACGGTCTCCATGACCGCGTCAACGCGCTCCGGCAGCCGAGCGCCGGTCGGGAAAGCCTGATCTGCTCCGAGCTCGACCGCCCGTGCACCCTTCTTATCGTCGCGACTCGTGACCCACACGCGATAGCCAGCGGCGGATCCCAGCACGACGAGCGCCGTGGCCACGCCACCACCCGCGCCCTGCACGAGGATCGTGCCACCCGGCTGAACGCCACTGTTCGTGAAGAGCATGCGGTACGCGGTGAGCCAGGCAACCGGCAAGCAGGCGGCCTCCTCGAAGGACAGCTCGGCCGGCTTGGGGATCAGGTTGCCCCGAGGCACGACTACCTGCTCGGCCATCGTGCCCTGGTGCAGCTCGGACAGCAGCGTTCGCTTCGGGTCGTACGTCTCATCGCCCTTCCACCCCGGAGAAGGGATCACCGCGTGCACCACGACCTCGTTGCCATCGTCGTCGACACCAGCCGCGTCGGCGCCGAGGATCATCGGGAGCTGCTCGGGCCGCAGGCCAACACCACGCAGCGACCAGATGTCGTGCTGATTGAGCGCCGCCGCGCGTACGTGCACGCGGGACCAGCCGTCGGGCACCTCCGGCTCCGGCCGCTCACCGACCACCAGCCCGGCGAGGGGGTTGTCCGGGTCGAAGCTCTGGGCGTAGGCAGCCAGCATGTCCGGCACCCTATCGACGTCGTACGTGACGACGCCGTGGCGGCCACAGGCGCAGGCGCACCACGCCAAGCACGTCGGCGTCGGGGATCGCGCCAACCAGCCAGGAGTCCACGCCCTCGGCCGGGTTGTCACGCTCGACCCACCAGCCCTCGGGCTCGCGGCGCGTGACTCGCTTGATTGCCAATCCGTCGCGCTCTGGAAGCCGTACGACGACGACATCGCCAGGGCGCGGTGTCCGGCCGTACGACACGAGCAAGCGGTCCCCGTCGTGCAGCGAAGGCAGCATCGAGCGGCCACGTACGACGGCCATGCCCAGACGCACCGGCGCCTCCTGCTGCGGTGGGGTTCGGGAGTAGTGTCCCCGGGTAGTTACCTCGTGTCGCCCCTCCCACGACTGTGACGAAAGGACGATCGCATGCTCTCGCGGCTGTTTGCTCCCTCGGTGGAAGTGTCTGCGCACTGCGACCTGCCCTGTGGCGTCTATGACCCCGCGCAGGCCCGCATCGAGGCCCAGTCGGTCAAGGCCATCATCGAGAAGTACAACGCGTCGGACGACGACGTGTTCAGGGCACGCGCACTGTTCATCAAGGAGGAGCGCTCCGAGCTCGTGAAGCACCACCTGTGGGTGCTCTGGACCGACTACTTCAAGCCGCCGCACTTCGAGAAGTACCCACAGCTGCACCAGCTCTTCAACGAAGCGACCAAGCTGGCCGGTGCTGCCGGAGGTAAGGGCTCCGTCGACGTTGCCAAGGCTGACGAGCTGCTCGGCAAGATCGACGAGATTGCCGAGATCTTCTGGGAGACCAAGCAGGCCGCCTGACGCGCGCCGTACCTCCGTACATGCCCCACCACCCATACGCCGAGCGCGACGACCTGGAGCGCCGCGAGGGCGCGCGTGCCGACCGCGTGACGTTGCGCCTGCCAGCTGACAGCGCCTACGTCGCGGTCCTGCGCACCGCGACGGCCGGCCTGGCGGCGCGCAGCAACTTCACCCTCGACGAGATCGAGGACCTGCGCATCGCGGTCGACGAAGCCTGCGCGTTGCTGCTGCCGCGCGCCCGCCCCGGGTCGGCATTCGACTGCACTTTCGACGTCGGCAACGTTGACCTCGCGATCGTCGTGGCTGTCGATAGCGAGGACCCGCGGCCGCCGCGAACGGATACGTTCGCGTGGGCGGTGCTGACGGCACTCGCGGGAAAGGTGGAGGCGAGTGCGACGGATCAGCGGGTCGAGATCCGCATGCACAAGACGCGCGGGGCAGCGTGATCCTCTTCGCCGCGGACGGGGCCAGCCTTGGCCAGGACGAGCCTGCCCTGAGCCGGGAGGAGCTGCGCGAGCTCAGCCGCCAGCTGTTCGTGGAGCTCGCCAGCACCTCCGACGGGCCGGAGCGCACCCTGGTCCGCGACCGCCTCGTCAGTGTCCACCTGCCGCTGGTCGAGCACCTCGCCCGCCGCTTCCGTGACCGCGGCGAGCCATACGACGACCTCGTCCAGGTGGCGACCATCGGCCTGATCAAGGCGATCGACCGATTCGACGTCGAGCGAGGCGTCGAGTTCTCGACCTACGCAACCCCCACGATCCTCGGCGAGATCAAGCGACACTTCCGCGACACGGGCTGGGCCGTGCGTGTCCCACGCCGGCTGCAAGAGCTGCGGCTCACGCTGACTGCTGCAACGCAGGAGCTCACCCACAAGCTCGGACGGTCACCGACCGTCGCCGAGCTGGCGACGGAGCTGCAGGTGAGCGAGGACGAGGTGCTGGAAGGCATCGAGTCGGCAAACGCCTACAGCCCCATGTCCCTGGACACCCCCGACAACGGTGCGCTCGAGGACCGACCATCCGTCGGTGAGCTCCTGGGCGACTGGGACGCCAACCTCGAGGGCGTCGAGTACCGCGCCACACTGCGCCCACTCATGGAGGAGCTGCCCGAGCGGGACCGCCGCATCCTCCTACTGCGGTTCTTCCGCGGGCTGACCCAGTCACAGATCGCCCAGGACATCGGCATCTCGCAGATGCACGTCTCGCGGATCCTGGCGCGCACCTTGGCTCGTCTGCGCGAACAGCTTCTGACGGAGGACTAGTCGCGGCCCAGCGCGGCACGGGCGTCCGGGCGGAGTAGGCCGACAAGCGCCGCGAGGGCACCAAGCGCCAGTGGCACGGCACCGATCCAGAAGCCCTCCAGCGCCATGTACCACGCGATCGGCAGGAACAGCAGCTGCAGAAATACGGCGGCGCCATGGGTGAACGACGAGCGTCGCCATAGCCCGTACGCGATGAGCAGCACCAGGCCACCCAGCACAAGGAAGTAGACGGTCGATCCCATCGCGACGTCCTCGTTGGAGGCGTCGCGCAGCAGGGACTCGACAGCGAGCCACACCCCGAACCCGAGCAGGCCCAGCCCCTCGAGCGCGACCACCGCAGCGGCCAGCGTGAGGCTGCGTGGCCGCGCCGGGGACCGCGGAGTTGGAGTGACGGGCACGCAGCAGAGCGTACGACCCGGGTTAAGGTGAACCGCATGCGCGCCTTGGTAGTCGTCAATCCGCGAGCCACGACGACCACCGAGCGCGTCCGTGACGTGCTGCTCGACGCCATCGCCCACCGGCTCAGCACCGAGGTGGTCGAGACCGAGCACCGCGACCACGCGACCGAGCTCGCCTACAAGGCGCGCGAGAGTGGCTATGACCTGGTGGTGTGCATCGGCGGCGACGGCACCGTCAACGAGGTCGTCAACGGCCTGCTCGCCGACGGGCCTGGCCCCGACGTGCCCGCGCTCGGGCTCGTTCCGGGCGGCAGCACCAACGTCCTGGCCCGCGACCTCGGCATCCCCTGCGACCCGGTCGAGGCCACTGGCGCCTTGCTGGCCGCGTTGCGCACTGGCAAACGGCGCTCGATCGGGCTCGGCAGGGCCGACGACCGGTGGTTCACGTTCTGCGCCGGGTTCGGCTTCGATGCGGCCGTCGTCGGGGCCGTCGAGGACCGCCGTCGCGACGGTGCCCGCTCGACCCTCTTGCTCTACGGTCGCGCTGCCACCCAGCGGCTCTACCGCGGCACGGACCGGCAGCGCGGGCCGATCACCGTCAAGCTGCCTGGCCACGAGCCCGTACGCAACGTGTTCATGGCTATCGTCGCCAACACCTCGCCGTGGACCTACGCCGGTCCACGAGCGATCATCGCCACGCCCGAGGCTTCCTTCGACACCGGGCTCGACGTGCTGGCGGTGACCTCACTGGGCACGGTGCGCACGCTGCGGCACGCAGCGCAGCTGCTGCGTGGGCGCGGGCTCCGCGGCTCGCAGGCGGTGACGCTGCACGACGCAGACGAGGTGCTGCTGCAGGCAGAGCCGGCGGCGGCGTTCCAGCTCGACGGCGACCACCTCGGAGAGCGCACGGAGGTCCGTCTGGTCTCCGTGCCCCACGCCCTCGAGGTCTTGGCCTGACCGGTCGGCCGAAGAACAATTTGTACGTGTTCGCGGTCACAGACCTCTTGCGCCAAGGTCACATCTTTGTCACCCTTGGAGGGCCGTCGCGTACGGCGCTGTTCGCGCGCGCACGGATTGGGGCAATCCCGGAGAGCCTATCGGCTTGGGTGTTCGTCTCAATTCGTGAAAGCCTTCACAAATAAGGCGTGGCTGCGGCATGAGTCCGTGAGCCACTGACATATACAAGGAGCTGTGAACTCATGGACTGGCGCCACCATGCCGCCTGCCGTGACGAGGACCCCGAGCTGTTCTTCCCGATCGGCAACACCGGTCCGGCGTTGCTGCAGATCGAGGAGGCCAAGGCCGTCTGCCGTCGTTGTGACGTTCGCGAGGACTGCCTGGCTTGGGCCATCGAGACCGGTCAGGACGCTGGCGTCTGGGGTGGCATGAGCGAGGACGAGCGCCGTGCGCTCAAGCGGCGCAACGCCCGCGCCCGGGCCCGCATCAACTACTGACACGCGCCCCCGCGTCATCAGCAAGATCCGCCCCGCCTGCCGTCGTGGCCGGCGGGGCGTCGTGCGTCCGGCCCGCGGGCAGGTCAATGACCGCCCGGGTGCCGCCACCCGGCCGCGGTCCAAGCTCGAGGGTGCCGCCGAGCTCGCCGACAACGAGCGTACGGACGATCTGCAGCCCCAGCCGCTCTGAGCTGTCGGGATCGAACCCGTCCGGAAGCCCCTGACCGTCATCGGCCACGCTGACCCGCATCCGTCCTGCAACGCGGTCGACGTCGACCATCAGCGATCCCTCGCCGTTGCGTAGGCCGTGCTCCACGGAGTTCTGCAGCAGCTCGGTCAGCGCCATGGCGAGTGGTGTGGCGATGGCCGCGTCTATGGTGCCGAAGCTGCCCTCGCGGCGAGTACGAACAGGAGCCTCGTGGGCGCTCACGTCGACGACCATCCCGAGCAGCCGGTCGACGACGTCGTCGAACGGCAGGGAGTCCTCAGCCGTGTGCGAGAGCAGCTCGTGCACCACGGCGATCGAGCCAACCCTGGCGACCGCCTCCTGCAGCGCGACCCGAGCCTCCGGGGCGCTGACTCGACGCGCCTGCAACCGCAGCAGCGCCGCGACGGTCTGCAGGTTGTTCTTCACCCGGTGGTGGATCTCCCGGATCGTGGCTTCCTTGGTGAGCAGCTCGCGCTCCCGCCTACGCACCTCGGTCACGTCGCGTACGAGGACGAGGGCGCCGATGCGCTGGCCACCCGGGTCGAGCGGGATGACGCGCAGACCGAGGACGGTGCCGTTGGCCTCCACCTCGAGGTTGCGTCCCGCCCGGCCACTGACGAGGGCCTGGATCGCCTCGTCGACGGGACCCTCCGTCGGCGCGAGTCGTGCCGTGACCTCGCCGAGGTTCTCCCCCAGCAGGTCCGCCGTGAGGCCCAGCCGACGGAAGCAGGACAGGCCGTTGGGGCTGACGTAGGTGACCTCCCCCTCGGCGTCGAGTCGCAGCAACCCGTCGCCCACGCGGGGCGCACCGCGGCGGGTCAGCGGGGGGCCGCTCTGCGGGAAGCGGCCCTCGGCAATCATGCGGGCCAGGTGCCCGGCCACCTCCAGGTAGGACAGCTCCAGCCGGCTTGGTGTGCGGACGGCGACCAGGTTGGTGCTGCGGGCGACGACGGCGATCACGCGGCCGGCGCGCTGCACAGGGATCGTCTCGATGCGTACCGGCAGGTCGTCGGCCCACCATTCCGGGTCGGCGTCGCGGCGGATCACCCCGACGTCGTACGCGGTGTCCACCAACGGCCGCCGGCCACGCGGAAGGAACGTGCCGACGAGGTCCTCGACGTAGGCCGTCGGCCCTGTGGTCGGGCGCATCTGCGCGGCGGCGTAGAAGCCGGCGCCCGAGCGCTCCGGCACCCAGAGCACCAGGTCAGCGAAGGACAGGTCGGCGAGCAGCTGCCACTCGGCGACCAGCGCGTGGAGCCACTCGAGATCGGCCTCGGTGAGGTCGGTGTGACGACGCACGACGTCGTTCAGCGAAGGCACGCGGCGAGCCTACGCACCTTGTCGTGGACGCCGCCGAACGACCCGGCCCCGCACAGGTTAGAGTCGTTTGCCCCAGACAGCATGAACGGCAAGCGCTCTGGAAAGATCGGAGAACGTGCGAACCTCCTACTGGGAACAGGTGCTCGCGGACGGCTGCGTCGTTCCCGGCGAGGTGCCGCTCGATGACCTTACGGCCGAGCTCGTCAGCATGCTCGGCGACCGCGACGCGCACGTGCGCAACGACATCGCCCTCTCGGTGCTCACGAGGTGGTTGTCGGAAGGCGTCTACGACCCCCTGCTGGCCGGGCTCGGCGACGGGCTGACGATCGGGCTCCGCGCAGGCCTCGGCAGCGACGGTGACGACTCGGTGCTGCGCCGCTCCTACTCCGCGCTCGCGCTGACGTCGGTGGTCGGTTACGACAACATCCATCACCTGCTGCCGCGGTCGACCGTGCTGGCGTGGGCCGACCGCGCGGTGTCCTGGTACACCGCGGAGCGGGACCTGCGCAGCTGGCTGCCCGACCGCGGCTGGGCCTATGCCGCGGCGCATGGCGCGGACCTGCTGGGCGCCCTTGGGTCGTCGCGGCACCTCGGCACCGATGAGCTGGGTGTGCTGCTCGAGGTGATCGCAGACCGGCTGCTGCGCCCGACGCCCTACCGGTTCCGTCACCAGGAAGCCGACCGGCTGGCCTACGCGACGATGACGATGCTGCATCGCGATCTCGTGCCCATCGACACGCTGGAGGCGTGGCTGGACCGGCTGGCCGGGCGGTTCGCCGACCGCGTGCTCCCGCCGCCCGAGGAGCCCGAGTATCCGATGATCATGAACACCGCCGACTACGTGCGTTCGCTGCACGTGCAGCTGCTGCTGGGCGTCCGGCAGCCGCCGTCGACCGACCCGGCCACGCACGCGGCGAGCGTGCCGGTGGTGCGCTCCGACCTGCTGCTCGCCACTTCAGCAGGTGATTCGGGCATCCGCGCCGTGGGTCTTCCGGGCGAGCTGACATGGCGGCACTGACCGGGGGTCGGCTGGCGCTCGACGTCGTGCGCTCCCACGGCGTCGACACGATGTTTACGCTGTCGGGCGCCCACATCTTCCCGCTGTACGACGCGGCGGTGACGGCCGAGCCGGCGATGCGCATCGTCGACGTACGGCATGAGCAGACGGCGGTGTTCGCCGCGGAGGCCACCGCCAAGCTGACTCGCACGCCCGGGTTCGCGGCGCTCACCGCGGGGCCGGGCGTGACCAATGGTGTGAGCGCGGTGGCTCAAGCGCACTTCAACGGCACACCGCTGCTCGTGCTGGGCGGGCGGGCGCCGGCCTACCGCTGGGGCAGCGGGTCGTTGCAGGAGCTCGATCACCCGCCGCTGCTGGCGCCGGTGACCCGGTTCGCCGGCACGGCCGAGACGGTCGACGCGATCCCGGCGGTGGTTGACCGCGCGTTGCGGGCGGCCACGACGGCGCACCGGGGGCCGGCGTTCGTCGATGTGCCCATGGACCAATTGTTCGGCGAGGCGGAGTCCGAGCCGGAGCCGTCGGTACCCCGTGAGATGGCGGCGCGGAACCCCGACGCAGACGACGTCGCGAGCGTCGCACGGCTGCTCGCGCGTGCCGAACGACCGGTGCTGGTGCTCGGCTCCGACGTGTGGACCGACGGAGCGGAGCTGGCAGCGCTGCGGTTCGCCGAGGCCACCGGCATCCCGACCATCACCAACGGCATGGGTCGGGGCGTCCTGCCAGGCGGCCATCGGCTGCTCGTGACCAAGGGTCGCTCGGCGGCGTTCAACGGGGCAGATCTCGTGGTCGTTGTCGGCACTCCGCTCGACTTCCGGCTCGGCTACGGGGTGTTCGGCGGCAAGGCCGGCCCGCCGGCGCAGGTCGTACACATCGTCGACGCACCGAGCCAGCTGGCGACCCACGTGCCCCTGGCGGGGTCGATCTCCGGTGACCTGACCGTTGTCCTCGACTCGTTGCTGCGGGCCTGGGAGGTGCCGAGTCGCGGTCGTCGTACGAGTCGTGGCTCGGCACTCTGGGCAGTGCGGTCGCCCGCGGCGAGGAGCAGGCCGCCGCCGTGCTCAAGGCTGAGGCGGTCGACGGGCTGCACCCTGGCCGGGTCTACGGGTCGCTGCTGCCGCTGCTGGGCGACGACGCGGTCGTGATCGGCGACGGCGGCGACTTCGTTTCGTGGGCGGGCAAGCTCGTCGAGCCAGCGCGGCCCGGCGGCTGGCTCGACCCGGGTCCCTACGGCTGCCTCGGCGCCGGGCTCGGGGCATCGATCGCAGCCCGGCTCGCCCGCCCGGACAGCCCGGTGGTCTGCCTGCTCGGGGACGGCGCCGCGGGGATGTCGCTGCTCGATGTCGACACCCTGGTCCGGCACCGGCTGCCGGTGGTGTTGGTCGTCGGCAACAACGGCTCGTGGGGGCTGGAGAAGCACCCGATGCAGATGCTGTACGGCTATGACGTCGCGGCCGATCTGCGTCGCGAGACCCGCTACGACTCGATCGTGGAGGCACTCGGCGGCCGTGGCGAGACGGTTTCCGACCCCGACTCGCTCGACGCTGCGCTGCGGCGGGCATTCGACTCCGGAGAGCCCTATCTCGTCAACGCGTTGCTCGACCCATCCGTGGCCTACCCGCGGGCGACCACGGGCATCTGAGATGGCGGTAAGCGTGCGCCTCGCGCGGCCCGAGGAGGCGGCGGCGGTCGGCGAGCTGACCGCGCATGCCTACGCGGTCGACGGATTTGTCCCGTCGAGGAGCGACTATGCGAGCGTGCTGAGCGACGCGGCCACGCGGCTGCGAGACGCGGATCTGCTGGTCGCTGAGGACGAAGCGGGAGCGCTCCTGGGCACGATCACTTTCGCGCTGTCGGGCACACCGTATGCACAGATTGCGCGCGCCGGCGAGGCGGAGTTCCGGATGCTCGCGGTGGCTCCGGCTGCGCGCCGACGGGGTGTCGCGCAGGCGCTGGTTGAGGCCTGCATCGAACGCGGCCGGGCCGCCGGCGCGAGCGCACTGGTGTTGTCG
This sequence comes from uncultured Actinomycetota bacterium, assembly GCA_963757805.1. Taxonomy (GTDB): domain Bacteria; phylum Actinomycetota; class Actinomycetes; order Jiangellales; family Jiangellaceae; genus CAVWSM01. The sequence continues at coordinate 987,050 of CAVWSM010000006.1, forward strand.
AGCTCGCAGGAGATGACGGGCGCGCACCGGCTCTACGAGCGCATGGGATTCACCCGGCAGCCTGAGCGTGACTGGAGCCCGGTCGCCGGGGTCCAGCTGGTGGCCTACGCGCTGCCCATCGATCACGCCACCCGCTGACGGAACGTGGCCCGGTAGGCCTGCGGCGTCAACCCCCGCACGCGAGTGAAGTGGTGACGCAGGTTGGCGGCTGAGCCAAAGCCGCTCCGGTCGGCAACGACTTCCATGCCATGGTCACTGCGCTCGAGCAGCTCCTGCGCGAACAGCACGCGCTGCCCCACGATCCAGCGGTGCGGCGTGCTGCCGGTCTCGTCGCGGAACTTTCGCGCGAAGGTGCGGGGCGACATGTGCACGCGGCGGGCCAGGTCTTCGATGCTGTGGTCGACGTCGACGTGTTCGACCAGCCAGGTCAGCAGTGGCTGCAAGCTGGTGTCCGGAATCGGCGGCAGCGGCGACTGGATGAACTGTGCCTGGCCGCCGTCGCGATGCGGCGGGACCACCATGCGCCGGGCCATCATCGTGGCGACCTCGCTGCCGTGCTCCTGGCGGATGATGTGCAGGCACAGGTCGAGCCCGGCCGCGGTGCCGGCGCTCGTGTAGATGCCGGAATCCTCGACGTAGAGCACGTTGGGGTCGACCTTGGCCGAGGGGTACATCCGCTGCAGCTCGCCGGCATAGCGCCAATGCGTTGTGCATTGACGCCCATCCAGCAGCCCGGCCTGGCCCAGGATGAACGCGCCGCTGCACACGCTGATCACCCGGGCACCTCGGTCATGCGCCGCCCGCAACTTGGCGATCAGCTCCGGAGGCGCGACCGCGTACTCCCGCTGCACCGCTGGGACCGCAACCAGGTCGGCCTCGTCGAGCCGGTCGAGGTCGTGCGACGGCGTGATGGAGAAGCTCGATCTGGACGACACGGGCCGCCCTCCGGGCGAACAGACGGCGAAGTCGTACCCGGGGAATCCGTCGGACGTCCGATCGGTGCCGAACGCCTCGCAGAGCACTCCGAGCTCGAATGGCGCGGTGCGGTCCAGCACCGCCACGGCAACATTTCGCAGCATGCGACCAGTCTGGCAGAATTTTGTGCTCCTGTGTCAATCCTGCCACTCGAAATCAGTTGTGGCCCAGCGCACACTGAACATGTGACTGTCCTATTGGTTTTCTTTGCCGTGTGGGCAATAGCCGCTGTCGCCGAGTGGCGTGGCTGGGTCGCCGACACCCGCGACGGCACGGTCTGGCTGCCGGCCGACGAGGCCGACCACCGAGCCCTCCACCGCTGACTCGCGCAATCCGAGCAGCCTGAGGCTGATCGCGCCGAGCAGCGCTAGGCTGCCGAGCTCGGTCCGGCTGTTGGCAGAAACGTTGCGAAACTGAGCGAGCAGGTCGCTCAGCGCCGAGTGCGCGCCATGAACCGCTCGCGGTCGACGACAACGCGAGTGATCCGGCCGTGCGCGACGATTGCACCAGCGGCGTCCTCGAGTACGACGTCGAACTGCAGCAACCGGCCGTCAACGGCGACGAGCTGAGCCCTGGCCACGACACGGGTGCCGACGGGTGTCGGCGCGCTGTGCTCCAACGCGACCCGTGTGCCCACGCTGGTTTGCGCAGGCTCTAGGCCAGCACGCACAGCGGCTACTGTGGCCGCCTCGGCGAGCGCGAGCACTCGTGGCGTGGCAAGAACGGGGACGTCCCCGGAGCCGACTGCCAGGGCGGTGTCGCCGTCGGACACCAGGTGCTCGACCTCGGCTGACAGGCCAGGCTGCAGCGGCACGGCGCGCCCTACGCGATCACGACGAGGAGGTCGCCCTCCTGCACTACGTCGCCCACGCTGACCTTGATGTCGGCCACGACACCGGTGCTCTCGGCGAGCACCGGGATCTCCATCTTCATGGACTCCAGGACGAGCAGCGTGGCGCCTGGTTTGACGGGATCGCCGGGCGTCACCGTGACCTGGAAGACGTTGGCCACCATCTCGGCTCTAACTTCTTCGGCCACTCGGGGCGCTCCTTCGTCTGTGCGGGTTGCTCGGGCGGTGCCCTGGCGTACGAATTTCACCATGGCGCCCCGCGTGGCTACGCAGGGCCTGGCCGTACTCGGGCCACGATAAGGGTGTGACGCTCGTCCTGATCGTCGCCGTGCTGTCGGCGACGCTGGCCGTCGTGGGCGGCGGTCGTCCTGGGCGCCTCCGGGAAGTGCGGCTGCGTCGCGCCCGCCTGCTGGGCACCGCGGTCGGGGTCTGGTTGGGCGGATTCCTGTTGTCGTTCTCGTGGGCGGCCGCCAATATCGCCGGCACCGTAGGGGCCTTGACGCTTGCCGCGTGGTTCTGCTGGCTCAACCGGAGCGCACCCGGGATGCCGCTGCTGGCCGCCGGGCTCGCCGCCAACGGGCTGGTGATCGCGCTCAACACCGGCCTGCCGGTCTCGCTGCATGCGCTCGACTGGGCCGGTTCCGAGGCCACCCTGGCCGATCTGGCCAGCGACCGCCTGCGCGAGGTGGCCGACCAGACCACGATCGTGCCGTTCCTCGGCGAGATCGTCCCGCTGGCCTGGCCGGTGTCGCCGCAGGTGGTCACGCCGGGCGATGTCCTGGCCGCCGCAGGAGTGGCGCTCGCGGTCGCCGCAGGTTTGACGGGGCACCTCGTCACGCGTGGGACAATGCATGGAGGCCAGGGACGACATGCTTGGACGTCGTCTGCCGGAACTCGAAGGAGCCACCCATGGGCAGGAAAGCCCGTAAGCGTCGCGCTCGCAAGAAGAGCGGTGCCAACCACGGCAAGCGCCCTACCGCCAGAGGCTGACAGCTATTTCGACACAACAACACCCAGCGTCGAACCTATCGACGCTGGGTGTCGTAAGTGTCGAAATGGTGCGCGCGGCTCAGGTGCCGCTGATCTCGATGCGCAGCTCGCGGATGCGGGTGATGACGCGGGCACGCAGCTCTGCCGGGGCCCGGTCATGGCACGAGCGCGCGACGAGGGCCTTCACGACCCGGTCGATGTCGTACGACGAGAGGCACGGCCCGCACTCGTCCAGATGATGCTGGATCTGCGCGTAGGTCAGCGTGCCCTCATCGAGCTCCCGGTCGATGTAGAGGTAGACCCGGTTGAGCACTTCGGCACAGTCGACGTCTTTGTCATTGCCCAAGCTCATGCCTGCTGAGCCTCCTCGGCCGCGGCCGAGGCACTGCGCCCGGTCGATGCATCAGTCGCTGGAATGAGCCCGCGCTCGCGGGCGTAGTCCTCGAGCAGCTCGCGCAACTGGCGGCGACCCCGGTGCAGCCGGGACATCACGGTCCCGATAGGCGTGCCCATGATCTCCGCGATCTCCTTGTAGGCGAATCCCTCGACATCGGCGAGGTAGACCGCCATCCGGAAGTCCTCCGGGATCTGCGCCAGCGCGTCTTTGATGTCGCTGTCGGGCAGGTGCTCGAGGGCCTCGGCCTCGGCGGATTTGAGGCCCGCCGAGGTGTGTGCCTCGGCCTGGGCCATCTGCCAGTCCTCGATCTCCTCGGTGCCCGCCTGCTGCGGCTCGCGCTGCTTCTTGCGGTAGGAGTTGATGAACGTGTTGGTCAGGATGCGGTAGAGCCAGGCCTTGAGGTTGGTGCCCTCCTGGAACTGGTGGAACGCTCCGAACGCCTTGGCGAAGGTCTCCTGCACGAGATCCTCGGCGTCGGCCGGGTTGCGCGTCATGCGCAGCGCGGCGCTGTAGAGCTGGTCCAGATAGGGCAGAGCGTCCCGCTCGAAACGCGTCTCACGCGCCTCCGGGCTCTCCGTTGCTGTGGGGGAAGCCATCGCTGGCGAGGATACCTGGCCCGTGCTACCTGGATCCCACTCCGGCCAGCTGAGGACATCGCTGGCGTTGGTGCGCGCGGGAACGGCGAGCATACGGGCACAACCTCCGGTAGAACGAGCTTTTCGTGCCCTAGAACACCCGCCCCTCGGGGCACATTCCCTCAGTGTGTTCAGCCGGTCAGCCGCAGCACGAACTTCGAGACGGCCTCCACCGCCAGCTCCAGCCCCTCGCGCTGCGTCAGCGGTGCGCTCGCCGGGATCTTGAACCCGTGGTCGGCGGAGGGGATTGCGGTCAGCTCGAACGGTCCGGCCGGGAACTCCCCCGGCCCGCCGAACGGGTCCCGCTCCCCCTGCACGACCAGCGTCGGCACCCCCGATCCGAGCAGCTCGTCGGCCCGGGACCGATCGGGGCGACCCGGCGGGTGCAGCGGGAACGCCAGCGCCACGACGCCTGTTGCGCCCGTCGACAGCGCCGTACGGCAGCCGACGCGGGCGCCGGCACTCCGACCTCCGACGATGAGTGGCACGTCCGAGCCAACCGCCGCGCGTACGCCGTCCACGGTCGGCAGCCAGCCCTGGTCGAGCAGCGGCGGTCGCGGCGCCACGCGTCTGCCCGCGACACGCCACGGCTGCTCGGCTCGTACGACCGTCACACCGCGCTCGGGGAGGGTCTCGGCGACGGCGACGAGGTCGCGCGAACCGATTCCGCCGCTCGCTCCGTGGCCAAGGATGAGGACCGCGCGCGGACGCCGGGCGGGGTGGATCGTGAGGCGCGCGTCCCCAAGAGGCGTCGGGGCGAGCCGTTCCTCCACGCGGCCACCCTAACCGCGTTGATCATGGAACAGCCCACCACGCACCGCTCTCCGGGTGGTGGACTAGTCCATGATCAACATCAGCTGGGCCGGCTCCTCCGGCGGCAGCGGTGTGACCAGCTCGGGCCCGTTGTTGCGGACGTCGTTGACGAGCGGAGCCACCGGGTACGCCTCGAGTCGCCCGGGTGTGGCGGGGACAAGCAGGTCGAGCAGAGCCGAGGGGTGCCGCGGTTGCGGGTCGAGCCACTCCGCGTATCGATCGGCCTCGATCATCAGCGGCATCCGGTCGTGGATCTCGCCGAGCGCGTCCTCGGCTGACGTCGTGAGCACCGCGCACGACCAGAGGAACGCCGCCGGATCGTCATCGTCGACGACGGTGGGGTCGCGCCAGATCTCGTACAACCCCGCCATCGCCAGCACCCCGCCGTCGCGCGGGCGGATGAAGAAGGGCTGCTTGCGGCCTCGTGTCTCGCCGTACCACTCGAAGTAGCCATCGGCCGGCAGGAGGCAGCGACGCACCGCAAAGGCACGCTTGAACGCCGGCTTGTCCTGCACCGACTCCATGCGCGCGTTGATGAGCCGGCTGCCGATGGAGGCGTCCTTGGCCCAGGAGGGGACCAGTCCCCACCGTACGACGGTGAGGCGGCGCTGTGCGGGAGCAGAGCGATCCTCGCGCGGTGGCCGCGCGACAACGGCGTACACATCCTTGGTCGGCGCCACGTTGTAATCCGGCGCGAGGCGCTCGCGTACGTCGATCCGGTCGACCTCGAACTCCTCGGCGAGGTCGTCTGGGTCGCGGCTCGCTGCATACCTCCCGCACATGCCGACCACTCTGCCAGCAGAAACGAAGGCACTCTCTCGACCGAGTCGCATCGCTCGAACGGCTCGAATCGTGGTAACCACTACTGCATGAGTCTCGTTCGCCTGGTCGCGCGGCCCATGATCGCCTCGTCGTTCGTGTGGGCGGGGGTCAAGAACCTGCAGCGCCCCGGCCCGCAAGCAGCCAAGTCGGAGCCGATCGCCGAACGCGTCAGGCCCGTCCTGGAGAAGTCCCCGGTGCCGATCCCGACCGACACCAAGTCGCTCGTCCGCGTCAACGCCGGCATCCAGGTGGCTGCCGGCGCGATGCTCGCGCTCGGCTGGTTCCCGAGGGCGGCGGCGCTCGTGCTGGCCGGCTCGATGGTGCCGACGACGCTCGCCGAGCACGCCTTCTGGGAGTCCGACAGCGTGTCCGAGCGCAAGACCCAGCTCACGCAGTTCCTGAAGGACGTCTCGCTCGCCGGTGGGCTGCTCATCGCCGGCTTCGACACCGCCGGCAAACCTGGCCTCGCCTGGCGCGCCAGGCACGCGACTGTCGACGCGAAGCGGGCCGCCAGGATGGCCCGCCGCGAGGCAGCGTTCGCAAGTCGGGCGGCCCGCGCGCAGGTGGCCCAGAAAGCGCACGAGCTCGTCACCCGCTGACGCGAGCCCCCCGCCGAGCGACGCGCCCCCACTAGGCTCGAACGCGTGACGCACGAGCTGTGGGACGCGCCGACGGCAACCGGGCCAGTCGACGCGACGGTCGTGTTGCCCGGCTCCAAGTCGGTCACCAACCGCGCACTCGTGCTCGCAGCCCTCGCCGGGTCGCCGAGCCAGCTGCGACGCCCGCTTCGCGCCCGCGACACGCTGCTCATGGTTGGAGCGCTGCGCGCGCTGGGCGCAACCATCACAGATCACGGCGACGACTGGGTCGTCACGCCAGGCCGGTCGCAAGGCGATGCCCGGGTCGACTGTGGCCTCGCGGGCACCGTCATGCGGTTCGTCCCGCCCGCAGCGGCCTCGCTGGCGACTGGCAACGTCACGTTCGACGGCGACCCGCCGGCGCGCGTACGGCCCATGGTCCGCATCCTCGATGCGCTGCGCGCTCTCGGTGCCAGCATCGACGACGGTGGGCGCGGGTCGCTCCCCTTCGTACTGCATGGCAGCGGGTCACTGCCGGGCGGTGCGGTCACCATCGACGCGTCGGCGTCGTCACAGTTCGTGAGCGGGTTGCTCCTGGCGGGGACGAGCTACGACAAGGGCCTCACCGTGCACCACGACGGCAAGCCGATCCCGTCACTCCCACACATCGACATGACGGTCGCGTTGCTCCGCACGGCCGGAGCCGAGGTCGACGACATCGAGCCCAACACCTGGCACGTGGAGCCCGGACCGCTGCGAGGTCTGGACCTGACCATCGAGCCCGACCTGTCCAACGCCGCGCCATTCCTGGCCGCGGCTCTCGTCACTGGTGGCACCGTCAGGGTTAAAGGCTGGCCACGGAGCACCACCCAGGCCGGGGACGCTTTGCGGGACCTGCTGGCTCGGATGGGTGCAGACGTGGCTCTCGACGAGGACGCCCTGACAATCCATGGCACCGGTGTCATTCACGGCCTCGACGTCGACCTCCACGATGTGGGCGAGCTGACTCCCGTGATCGCCGCATTGGCCGCACTCGCCGAGACACCCAGCCGGCTGCGGGGAATCGCACACCTGCGGGGGCACGAGACCGACCGGCTGGCCGCGCTGGCGACCGAGCTCAACAGTCTTGGCGGCGAAGTCACCGAGACCGACGACGGCCTTTCCATCGATCCGCGGCCGCTGCGCGGCGGCATGTTCGCGTGCTACGCCGATCACCGCATGGCCCAGGCCGGAGCTGTCCTCGGCCTCGCAGTCCAAGGCGTCCAAGTCCAAGACATCGCTACGACGGGCAAGACGTTCCCGGACTTTCCCAGCATGTGGGTCGAGCTCGTGGGCGGTCCGATCGCGTGAGCCAGGAGCGGTACGAGCGGCACGAGGACCGGGTCCGCATCCGGCCGCAGCGCGGCAAGTCTCGCCCCCGCACCAAGGAGCGCCCCGCGCACGAGGAGGCGGCGTCCGGCGTCGTCATCGCGGTCGACCGCGGCCGCTACACCTGCCTCGTCGACGGCGAGCTCGTGACGGCCATGACGGCTCGCGAGCTCGGCCGCAAGGGCGTCGTCGTAGGCGACCGCGTCGCGCTTGTCGGCGACGTGTCGGGCGCTGCCGGCAGCCTCGCACGGGTCGTCCGGGTCGAGAAGCGCCGCACGGTCCTGCGACGCACGGCCGATGACTCCGACCCGGTCGAGCGTGTCATCGTCGCCAACGCCGACCAGCTCGTGATCGTCACGTCACTCGCCGAGCCGGAGCCACGACCGAGGCTGATCGACCGGTCCCTGGTCGCGGCCTACGACGCCGGCCTGGATCCGCTGCTCTGCCTGACCAAGGCCGACCTGGCCGACCCGGAACCGCTGCTCGCGACCTACCGGCCGCTGGGCGTGCCGTACGTCGTCACGCAGCACGACCTCGATCCCGACGCGCTTCGCGGCTACCTGATCAATCGGGTCAGCGTGCTGGTCGGGCACAGCGGGGTCGGCAAGTCCACGCTTGTCAACATCCTGGTGCCGGGCGCCGACCGGGCCATCGGGGAGGTCAACCTGGTCACCGGGCGGGGCCGGCACACCTCGACGAGCGCAATCGCGCTGCAGCTGCCCGAGGGAGGCTGGGTCATCGACACCCCGGGGATCCGGTCGTTCGGGCTCGCGCACGTCGAACCCGCGCAATTGATCCAGGGCATTCCCCGATCTGTACGAGATCACCAAGTCGTACGACGGCGGCTGCCCACGCGGCTGCACCCACGCGGCGGGCGAGCCCGAGTGCGCCCTCGACGAGGCCGTCGCGGCCGGGGTGCTCGATGCGGCGCGCGTGGCGTCGTACCGGAGGCTGCTCGCCAGCCGGGAGCGGGCACCGGGCGACTGAGGGTCAGCCCGTGGGGTTCCAGACTGCCGTCGAACCAGCCTCGCCGGTGACGATGACAAACCCGATCGCGATCACCGCCGCGGCCGCGGCCAACCAGCCCAAGCACCGTAGCGGCCACCGCGGCGTCCCTGCGCGGTGGGCGATGAAGAACGCGACGTAGGCGACCCACATGATCGAAACCGGAATGATGACCCGGTCGCCCCACATCTCGTGGTCGTTGACCTTTTCGAGGGCCGTCGCCGCCCAGCTGGTCTGACTCGATGAGCGAGCGCTTGAAGTTGTAGCCGGCTTGGGTCGTCGAGCGGGACCAGGACGAGGGCGACCGTGGTCAGCCCCAGCACCAGCCAGCCGTAGGTGTCTCGCCAGCGTGGCACCAGCGCCATGGCGAGCACGCCGAGCGCAGCAAGCGGGACAAGCACCACCGTGGCATGCACCAGGAGGACGTGCACCGGCAGATCGCGGAAGGTGTCGAGCATGAGTCGCACCGCCTGTCCTTCGCAGACCAAACGCAACCAAGGCGAGACCAATAGTGGCGCACGACAGGCGTGATTGTGCGGCAACAGTGCATATTCTCGGTCGCACTCGCCTCCACACCAAAGAACGGTGCGTCGGCTCGCCGCTCATATACGCTCCGCATCATGCCCCGCCCAGTGTCGTTCGACGACGATCTCCGCCTCGCGCACCTGCTTGCCGACGACGCGGACTCCTTGACCATGTCCCGGTTCAAGGCCCTCGACCTGCGGGTCGAGACCAAGCCGGACGACACGCCGGTGACCGACGCCGACCGGCGGGTCGAGGAGGTGCTGCGGTCCACGCTGAGCCGGGCGCGGGCGCGGGACGCCGTGGTCGGTGAGGAGTTCGCGCCGAGCGGGTGGGGGCCGCGGCGATGGGTGATCGACCCGATCGATGGTACGAAGAACTTCCTGCGCGGCGTCCCAGTGTGGGCCACACTCATCGGGCTCGTCGTCGACGGTGAGGCAGTCGTCGGCGTCGTCTCCGCACCCTCGCTCGGTCGCCGCTGGTGGGCCGCAAAGGGCACCGGGGCGTGGGTGGGCAAGAGCCTGGCGAAAGCCACTCGCTGCACCGTCTCGGGGGTGGCCGACCTCAAAGACGCGTCGCTGTCGTACTCATCGCTCGATGAATGGGAGGCCGTCGACAAGAAGAAGGCCTTCCTCTCGCTGCTGGGCGACTGCTGGCGAACGCGTGCGTACGGCGACTTCTGGTCGTACGTGCTGCTCGCCGAAGGGGCCGTCGACATCGCTGCAGAGCCCGAGCTTGCGCTGCACGACATGGCGGCGCTGGTTCCTATCGTCACAGAGGCGGGCGGCCGGTTCACCGACGTCGACGGCACGCCAGGACCGTTTGGGCGGGGGGCCGTGGCCACCAACGGCTTGCTGCATGACGAGGTGCTCGCGCGGCTGGTGTGACGGAGACGGAGGCCTACTCCTCATCGAGTGTGACGTCGCGCTCCGCACCGGTGTCGAAGAACGCGTCAAGGTAGTCGTCGGGGTCGAGGTCGCTGTCGCGGGCGAGCGCGAACACCTCGGCGCCCTGGCCCGGTGGGCCGTTAATCACGAAAACCTGGGCGAAACCCAGGAAGGTCGAGCCGTCCTCCTCGGCGTACTCCTCAGCATCCTGCTCAGCCATCATGCACGGCCGCGTCGAAGTCACGCGCCTCCCAGATGGTGATGCGCTCCACGAAACTGTTGGTGTCCTCCCAGTGGAAGATGCACCGCACGCCGAACCAGTGCATCGCCGATCCGTTGACGGTCACAGCGTGACGCTACCGCCAGTCCTACGGTTATCGCCTACTCGGCACTGACGATCGGGGTGCCAGGTCGCGTACCGCGTACGAGATATGCGGTGACTGAGTTGGCCACCGCCACTGTGGGCACCGCGATCACCGCGCCAAGGATGCCCGCGATCAATGACCCCACGGCGATGGACAGCACTACCGCGAGGGGATGGATGCGCACCAGGCGCCCGATGATGAGCGGCTGCAGAAGGTGACTCTCGATCTGCTGCACGGCGACGATTCCTGCGAGCACGATAAGGGCGATGATCGGCCCTTGTGTCACGAGAGCGACGAGCACCCCCAGTGCGCCAGTGACGAACGCGCCGACGACGGGGACGAACGCGCCGAAGAAGACGAGCACGCCCAGCGGGAACGCGAGTGGAACTCGCAGGATCACGAGCAGCAGCGTGATGAAGAAGAAGTCGATGAACGCCACCGCGAGCGTGGCCCGTACGTATCCCTGCAAAGTTCGCCACGCAACGTCACCCGCCCCTTGAACCCGCGTGCTTGACCCGCTGCGGGAAGAGGTTGACAACCCAACGCCAGATGCGCTCGCCGTCAAAGAGAAAGAAGAAGAGCGTGAACAGACCGAGCAGGATCCCGGTCAACGACCTCCGCCGCGGCGGTCGCCGCGCCGATCGCGCCGCTTGTCAGCCGGTCGGAGTTGTCGCTGATGGTCTGTTCAGCACGCTCGACGAAGTTGTCGAGCGTCTCCTCCTGGATGCCGAGCGGCCCGTTGATGAGCCAGTCGCGGATCTCGCCGACGCCATCCTCTGCACTGTCCGCGACGTCGGAGAAACCCGAGCCGATCTGCCCGCCGGCCACCGACAGCGTGCCGACCACGAAGACAAGAAACCCGACGAACACCGTGGCCGCCGCCGCCGAGCGTCCGAAGCCCACTCCGTACAGCCGTCTCACGAGCGGGCGCAACCCGGCCGCGATGAACAACGCCGCGATCACCGGGAAAACGACGACACGCACGCTCCAGAGGAACTGGATGCTGAAGTAGACCGCCACCCCGATGATGACGAGCCGCCAAGCCCACTCGGCTGCAGATCGGATGGCGCCCGGGACGGGATGCCCGTCCTGCTGCGGCTCCTCGGCCGAGGCGTCCGGCTCCACGTCGTCGGCACGTGCGGCAACAGCGTCCACCTCAGCAGGCGACGTTGGACTGTCGCCAACCGTGCGAGCGAGCTCGGTCTCGCGCGCGGCGTCGAGCCGCGCGCGCATGTCACGCAGCCGCGCGGACCACGCCCGTCTCGGCGCCCCGTTCACGCCGCCAGCCTGGCATATCGGGTGGGCGTTCGGGCGCGCAGCGTGACAGTCTCTAGGGGTATTCGCCCGACGATCGACGGAGGTCCACCATGGCTGCGCCGGAGCCGAAAGAGCCCGCGGACGACATCAAGGCTCGGTTCCGCGAGGCTCTCGAACGCAAGCAGCAGGCGGGACGCAACGCAGGTCGCGGCCCTTCGGAAGGCGACTCCAAGGCGCACGACGCACACGGCCCCGCGACGCACAAGCGGGAGTTCCGCCGCAAGAGCGGTTAAGGGCCGACCATCGTGGCCAGCGCGCAAGCGGCGGGGGATGGCCGTCCACGATCAGGGCTCCGATGGGCCGCCTTTGGCGTGCTCGCACTGCTTGGCCGCGGTGCTGCTGCTCGCCGCTCTGACGGCGAGGTTTGCGCGTAGCGAGCTGCTCGACACCGACCGCTACGTGGAGACTGTTGCTCCGCTCGCCAACAACCCGGCGATCCAGGCCCAGCTCGCCGATACGGTCACCACGCAGATCATGGACCGCGTCGACATCGGCGCGATCACCGAGCAAGTGGCGCAGGCGATCAGCCGCGAGCGGCTCTCCGACCTGGTCGCCGGGCTGGAGCCGCTGATCGCCAACCAGGTCCAGCAGGTGGTCCACAACGTTGTCTTGCAGGTCGCGCAGTCTGAGCAATTCGCCACCATGTGGGAGAACGCAAACCGGGCCGCTCACCGAGTCCTGGTGACCGCTCTGACCGGACGCGAGGGAGCCATTTCGGTCGAGAAAGGCACGGTGACGCTCGACCTTGGACCGGTCGTCGAGGAGGCCAAACAGCGGCTCGCCGATCGTGGCTTCGACTTCGCGAGTCGGATCCCGGCGCTCAACGCTACGTTCGTGCTGCTGCAGTCCGACGACCTTGCACGCGCCCAGAAGGTGACCGACCGGCTCGACCGGTGGTCGACCTGGCTGCCTTGGGTCACGTTGGCTGTCACTGCGTGCGCAGTTTTCGTCGCTCCCAACCGTCGCCGCGGGTTACTCATCATGGGCCTCACGGTCGCCATCACGATGGCGTTGGTCGGGGTCGCACTGACCGTCGCGCGGAGCCGTTATCTGGCTGCCGTACCCGCGGAGACCCTGTCGCAACCGGCTGCCGCGGCCGCCTTCGACATCATCGTCCACCCGCTTCGCACGACCTTGCGGGCGGTGTTGGCGGTCGGCCTGCTGCTAGCTGTGGGCGCGTTCATCATGGGCCCATCGGGGGTCGCTGTCACCATTCGAAGGTGGTTCGACCGGGGACTCGATGCAGTACGTGGCGGAGCCAAGGCCGGGCCTGTCGCGGAGTGGGTAGCCCGCTACCGCCGACCGGTCACGCTCGCGATCCTGTTCCTGGCGGCGCTGGTACTGGCAGTGTGGCCGTACCCGACAGGGGCAGTGGTCCTGTCGACCGCAGCTGTTGCGCTGCTAGCGCTGCTCGCTGTCGCAGCCGTTGCACGCCCGGCCGAGACAGGCTCCGCGTGACACCCGTGACCAACAGCCAGTAGGCGACGCCCGCCGCGAGCGCCGCGAGGGTCGCCAGAACGGCGGAGCTGTCCATGAGCGGCACATACACCTGCCAGTGCACGAGGTAGATGTACAGCGAGGCACTGGCGAGCACGGTCGCGACCTTTGCGAGTGGCGCCGGACACGGGATACCGAACGACCAGACCAGCAGCACGATCCCGCCGATCATGATCGCCTCGCGGGACGGGTTGTCGAAGAAGCCCGGCACAGTGGCGAGAACGACGGCGGTCAGCAGGGCCCGCTGCCACACCTTGGTTGCGCGGGCAGCCGCCCAACCGAGCGCGAACAGCCACAGCACGGGCTGTGGGTGCACCTCGATCGGCCCGAGTCCTTGGGGCAGAACGTCGTACCTGATCAGCGCACCGAGGGCGAGCACCGTCATCGCGGCAATGAACGGCCACTGTCGTTCTGCCCTGTCCAGCCACGGCACGGAGCTCAAGGCAGCCACTGCCAGCAGAATGTAGACGAGCATCTCGATGAACCAGAAGTGCCACGTCGAGTCCCAGCCGGACGGTCCCACGACGCTGTTGAGCAGCACGATATTGGCGCCGCTGTAGGCACCGGTCACCAAGTGCACGGCAGCGATCCAGATCACTGCCGGCACGACGACACGGGCGACGCTGCTCAACTGGTGACGTACGCGCGCCCGCCGGTCGGCACCGGTCAGCTGGAACCGGGCGAAGTTGTAGCCGGCGACGGCGAAGAGCACGTGCGCGCTGCCGAGCACATTGAACAGCTGGGCGTGCGTGCCCACGATGAGAACGATCGCCGCAGCCCGCAAGGCGACGCCCGTCTCGAGGGTGCGCGTTACCCGCCAGCGCCTTCGCCGCTGTGCGCGGCGCAGGTCGCCAATCGAAGTGACGTGCCAGGCGCTTGGCAGATGTCCGAGCACCTGCTCGATGCGCATGGACATCTCGACGTAGGACAGCGAGTCGCCACCGAGGCTGACGAACGTGTCGTCGTCCGTGGCATCGGGGCGGTTGAGCAGACGCGCGTAGATCTCTCGCAGGTCGGTCGGTGCGTCGCCCTCGGCTGGCTGTCGCGCTGTCGCGCGCGCGAGAACCGTTGCGTAGTCGGGCTTTCCGTTGTCGAGCCGGGGCAGCGTGTCGCACCAGAGAATCCGTACGGCCCGCGCGGGCACGCCGGCGTCTCGGGCGGCCGCGAGCTGCACGGTCTCGGGGTCACCGGCGCCCTCGACGGCCACGACGAGCCGCTCGTCGGTGCCGGTGCAGGCCACGGTATAGCCGCGCTTGGCCAGCCGGCTCTCGACCCGCTGCAGGTCGATGCGCAGGCCGGCGATCTTGACGAACCGGCTGCGCCGCCCGACAACCTCGTAGAGGCCGTCGGGTGTGCGACGGGCCAGGTCGCCGGTGCGCAGCCGCTCGACGGTGCGGCCCAGTGCCAGGTCGGCGGTCGAGTCGGCATAGCCCAGCATCACGTTGGGCCCCGAGTAGACCAGCTCGCCGATCTCATCGCTCGGCTGTCCGGCGGTCTGGGCGTCGACGGGCTCGATGCTGAAATCGCCGCCCGGGACGGGGATGCCGATCGACTGCGGATGTGAGATGGCCAGGTCGGCCGGCAGGTAGGCCATGCGGGCTGTCGCCTCGGTCTGGCCGTACATCACGATGAAGTCGAAGCCCTTGCGGTGGCCGAGCTCGGCGTAGTCACGGACCCGCTCAGGCGCGAGCCGGCCGCCCGCCTGCGTCACGTACCGCAGCGACGGAAGATCCAGATCCTCGAAGCCGACCCGGTCAAGCAGGTCGAAGGTGAACGGCACCCCCGCAAACGTGCTCACCTCGTGCTCAGCCACGAGGTCCCAGAAGCACCTGTCGACGACGGAGAGGTCGGTGAGAACGAGCCCAGCTCCGCGCTGCAGGTGGCTGTGCACCACGGATAGGCCGTAGCAGTAGTGCATCGGCAGGGTGGTCGCCGCGCGGTCGGTGGGTCGGATGTCGAGGTAGTCAGCAATCGACTCGGCGTTGGACTGCAGGTTGACCTGCGAGAGCCGCACGAGCTTGGGCGAGCCGGTCGAGCCGGATGTGCTCAGCAGGAGGGCCAGGTCGGGATGCAGGTGGTGCATTGACCCCGTACGACGCTCGACGACCTCCCACGAGCCGGTCTGACCGCTCGCGACTACGTCGGGGTCGTAGGCGCTCACGAGAGCGCTCAGCTGCTTGGCGTCGAGGTCGCCGGCGAGCAGCACGACATGGCCGGCATGCAGGGCAGCCAGATAGGTGACGAGGGTGTCGAGCTGGTTGCGGCCCGCGACCAGGACCAGGCGTCTAGTGGTGCCGAGGAGGCGGGCGACGCCGTCGACCCGTCCGGCCAGCGCCGCGTAGGTCAGCGTCTGACCTTCCGCGATGACCGCGACCTGGTCGCCGTGGTCGGCCAGCCGCGCCACGAACGGCACGGTCCGAACGCGCGACGACCCCTCGAGAACCTGCACGGTGGAGCAGCCTAGTTAGGCAAGCCTTACCGAACAAGTCCCAAGGGGTCGTCGGGGTGTGCGTTTGGTTACGCGACCCAGGACTCGAGCAGGTCCTGGGACGGGCGCCGCAGCGCGGCGAGCGCCTGCTTCTCGAGCTGGCGGATCCGCTCGCGCGTGAGGCCGAGCTCCTCGCCGATCTGGGCGAGGCCGCGCGGCTCCCGACCGTCGAGGCCGAACCGGCGGACGACGATGAGCGCCTCCCGGGCGGGCAGCAGCTCCTCGACGACTCGCCGGACGTCGTCCGCGAACGCCCGCTGCTCGGTCGTGTCACCGACACGCTCCGTGTCGGGACGCTCGATGAGGTCGGCCAGGCTGGAACCGTCGTCGTCGTCACCCAGTGGGGCGTCGAGGCTCACGGTGTGTCGAGACGCGTCCCGCAGGGTGCTCACCTTCTCGGGGGTGAGCCGCATCTCGGCGGCCACCTCTTCGACGGTGGGCTCGCGGTCGAGCAGCGCGGTGAGCTTACGCTCGGCGCGACCCATGGCCGCGACCTGCTCGACGACGTGGGCCGGGAGGCGGATCGTGCGGATCTGCTCCGGCAGCCCGCGCTGGATCGCCTGCTTGATCCACCAGGTCGCGTAGGTGGAGAACTTGAAGCCCTTGGCGTAGTCGAACTTCTCGACCGCGCGGATCAGGCCCAAGTTGCCCTCCTGCACGACGTCGAGCAGCGGCACGTCGCCGGCGTAGCGGCGGGCCACAGACACGACAAGGCGCAGGTTGGCACGGATCATGTGGTCGCGGGCCTGCCGGCCATCGTCGGCGACGAGGGCCAGGTCGGCTCGGCGGTCAGCGTTGATCTTGGCCTCGCCGGAGTCGGCCCGGCGCAGCAGCTCCTCGGCGAAGACCCCGGCCTCGATCCGCCGAGAGAGGTCGACCTCTTCGGCGGCGGTGAGCAGCGGCGTCTTGCCGATGGCATCCAGGTACTGGCGCACCGGGTCCTCGACGTGGTCCGGCCGGTGGGTACTCACGGCACGCTTGCTTGGCGTGGTGACAGGCATGGTCGTCCCCCGTTCGTGGGTATGGTGGCGAGTGAGGTGTGTACGCAACCGCCGGCCGACGTTCGTTGTCACGGCCCGGACGGGCGTACAAATGTCCTAACGCGCGAGCGGTCCTGACCATTCCGCGGTGGCGCGGTCAGTACCACATCACGTACTTCGACGCACAGCGGCTGCTGGGGTTCCGTGGCGCGTGTCACTCTCGGCACAGAGCATCCTGGAAACGTGGCTCTGCGCTTCGCGTCCGTCACCGTCGTCAGTCACGACGGGCTCGTCCGGGACCACAACGAGGACAGCACCGTCGTCGGCCCGTGGACCACGTGCGCGACCTCAACGCCCGCGCCGCAGACGTTCATCCTGCCGCTGCGCGACCCGGTGGTCGTCGCTGTCGCCGACGGCCTGGGCGGGCATCCGTCTGGTGACGTTGCCAGCTCGGTCGTGGCGCAGACCCTCGCCAGCGTCGGGCCGACCCTCGGCGACGAGAAATCGGTGCGCCAAGCCATCGAGCTGTGCAACGAGCGCGTCTTCGACGCGGCCGCCGCCGACTCCGCCCGATTCGGCATGGGCACGACCGTGGCAGGTGTCGTCCTCGGCGACGGGTCGGCTCTGGTGTTCAACGTCGGGGACAGCCGGGTGTACGTGCACGGCGCCGACGGCCTGGCCCAGCTGAGCGTGGACGACAGCCCGCCCCTGCTGCCGGGTGAGACGCACACCGTGGTCGTGACGCAGATCCTGGGCGGGTTCAGTGCGGCCGAACGGCTTGACGCCCACGTCTCTCGCCGACCGTTCGACGAGGGCGAGCAGCTGCTCATCTGCAGCGACGGCCTCAGCGACGTGGTGGCCGATCCGGAGATCGAGGGTGTGCTCAGCGAGAAGCGTGGCGCGCCCGCGGTCTTCGAGCTCTGGGAGGCCGCCATCAACGGCGGCGGCCCGGACAACATCACGATCGCACTTGCGGAGATCGTGACGCCGTCCGGGCCGTAGGCCGCCTTCGGTCTCAGACTCCCAGCCAAGGCGGCGGGATCGACCGGGTTGCCGTTGACCCGCAGCTCGAAGTGCAGGTGCGGGCCAGTGACCCGGCCGGTGGCGCCGATGGCGCCGATGGGCTGCCCGGCGGTCACTTGCTGGCCGACTGCGACCCCGAACGCCGACTGGTGCGCATACCTCGTGGTGAGATGCGCGCCGTTGACGACGCCGTGGTCGATCGTGGTCAGGTTTCCGTAGGCGCCGGTGGCCTCGGTGCCGACGACCATGCCGTTGGCGGCGGCGTACACCGTGCCATCCCCGGTCGCGAAGTCGATCCCGGCGTGCAACCGGTGGCCGCCGAGGACCGGGTGGACGCGCATGCCCATCGGGCTGGTCACACGCCCAGTCGCCGGCAGCACCAGCCGGTTGAACCAGGGGTTCGTGTCGGCCACCGATTGTGCATGCTCAGCCGCAGTGGCCGAGGCTGCGTCCGCCGCAGCCTTGCTGGCCCGCAGGCCGCTGAGCTCGCCGGCGGCAATGGTGTCTGCCTGGGCCTGGTTCTTTGCAGCTTTGGCTTCCGCGTCCGAGCGCACTTTCTCCTGCTCGTCCTGGATGGCTTCCGCGGTCTCGATCTTTGCCAGAGCGTAGCTAGCCGGCTTGGCAACCCGGCCCGCCGCCCTGGAGACGGCGGCCTCCGCCTTCTCGACGGCGGCCTTCCGCTCGCTCACGTCCCTCACGACCGGGTTGTCGAGCGCCCGCCGGTCGCGGAACGTGCTGATCAGCTTGTCGTCGGCGGCGTCGACCTTGCGCTCCGCCTGCCGGATCGGTTCCTCGACGCGGAACAGCTCCTGCCGGGCGGCCTTCTCCTCCGCGGCCGCGGTGTCGATCTTGGCCTGCGCCTCGGCGATGGTGGCCTGCGCGGCCGCGACCTCGCCGGCAAACTTGGCGTACTCGGCCTCCAACGGTGCGGCGGCAGCGGTGGCCGACGCTGCGACCGCGGCCGCTGCGTCCGCGGCGGCGCGTGCCTCGGCCGGCGCGCTGGGGGCTACCGCTCCGGCGACCGGCGCGGCGGCCGCAGTGCCGGCGACAACCACTCCCGAGACAGGAATGGCCGCCGCGAGCGCAGCGATCAGGGTGAGCCGAATGGCCTTCCGTCGAGGGTTCCGGCGGCGGGGCACAGTGATCTCCTTGCAAGTTGGGTGCGTCGATGCCCTGCCGCTCCTAGGGCTAGGTGCGGACCGCCGTCAGGTCAGCCACCGGCCGAACGCCGGCCATGGCTGCCTGTCAACGGGACTCAGTCGCAGGACAAGGGGCGTCGCCGCCCGCCAAGCGGACAGCGACACAACTACGACGGGATCTGGAAGGAACCCGTTCCGTGAGCCCGGACACCCTCTGGCGGGCCTTGGTGATCTGACGCACGCAGCCGGAAACCAGCGGTAGTCAAGCGCGTCACTTCACGTCACGCACCACCGCGCTGACGTCGAACACCTCACCCGTCTGCTGCTCGGACACCGCCCAGAGCACCCGGACCGACCGGGACAGTCCGGCCCGACGCAGGATGGGACGCCGCACCGGGGGTCCGTTGTTGACGAAGCGCGGGGCGTAGAACTCGCCACTGCGCGCGGCGGGATCCGTCGCGGCGCGAAGCTGCGGGAGGGCAGCCTTGGCGGGAGTCGACCCGGTGGTCGCCGCCAGCCACTCGAAGACTCGCTGGCTTGAACCGCCACCGGAGGCGGAGACGCTGCGCGTCTGCAGCTCGGTCGGGGACAGCCCGGGATGAGCCAACAGGCTCGCCGCGCCGGCGCCTGCCTCCGTCAATCGTTCATGCAGGCCGATCATGAAGTGGTAGTTCGCCAGCTTGGACTGGGAGTACGCCCGCCAAGGTCCATACCGACCGTGCAGATGCGGGTTGGCCGGGTCGATGCGGTGGCCGAAGTGATGGGCTGTGCTCGTCACCGACACCACCCGCCCGCGGGCGCGGACGAGCAGCGGCAGCAGCCTGGCCGTGAGGACGAAGTGGCCGAGATGGTTGACGCCGAGCTGCATCTCGAACCCGTCCGACGTCGTGGCCTCGGGGATGGCCATCAGGCCGGCGTTGTTGACGAGCATGTGCAGCCGATCGTGGCTGGCGGTGATGGCGGCAGCCGCTTCCCGTACTGACTCCAACGACCCAAGATCAAGGACAACGACCTGCAGGCTTGCGCCCGGTGCCGCCGTACGGATCGTGTCCACGGCCGCCGCTGTCCTTGCCGGGTCGCGCGCGGCGAGCACGACATGTGCGCCGGCGATCGCAAGCGAGGTTGCCGTCTCGAGGCCCAGTCCCCCATTGGCTCCGGTGACAACCGCGGTCTTGCCCTGCAGGCTCGGGATGTCCCGCGTTCCCCACGCCATGGCTACTCCGACTCTGCACGGCGGTTACTGCCCGGTGGTCTGCGTGACCGCTTCATGGTCGTTCGCCGGCTGGCGAACTGGCTCTGGACCGGCCCCTGCCTCGTGGCCGGCTCGTCGCGGCCACAAAACCATGACCAACCCGGCGGCGACCAGTGCGACCAAGCCTGCGGCCTTGATCGTGGTTGCGACCCCGCTGGTGAACGCCTGGTGGGCAGCATCGGTGACCCGTTCACGCACGTCGGGAGGCAGGCTTGACAGGATGCGCTGGGCCAGCTTGGAGTCGACCAGCGCGTCGCGCAGTGTGGTGATCTGCTGGTCGGAGAGGCCTGCGGCCCGCGCCTGGTCCACGCCCGTGTTCGTCGCGAAAAGCTTGGTGGAGGCGGCAAACAGAGCGACACCGAGGGAGCTGCCGAGCATCGAGCTCATCTTGAAGACCCCGAGGCCATCCCGGCCAAGGGCTCGGGGACGCCGCTGGCCTGGCCCACCGCGGCATCGGACACCGGGGTCGACATGAGCCCGAAGCCGATCCCGAACAGCAGCAGCGCCCCAACCACCAGCGGATAGTTCCAATCCGGGACCAGCAACCCCAGCAGGACCGAGACCACGGTCGCTTGGCGGCGACCAGCTCCGCCTTCTCCGCGCTGGTCAGACCCGGCACCAGGCCGCGGTCGATGGGGTCCTGGCGTCGCCATGTATCAATCGACTGGGACCTGATCCCCAGGTCGCGTGCCACGTCGTCGACCTTGCGCCCGGACTCGACCAGGTCGAGCACCCGGCGACGGAACTCCGGCGGATAGCCACGTCTCCCCACGTTGTTCTCCTGCGGTCGGGCAGCCAGAGAATCCAACTACGCGACTCCACGAAACCCGGGGAAGACCATCAGTGGCGGTCTGCTCGGCAATACCCCTGGCGATTGCGGTGGCGAGAAACCGCAGACGGCGACGCGGGACACCTTGGGGCCTTGTTGCGGGCATCCTTCTGGTGGTGCAAGGGGTACGCATTTTGAACCCGCGACGGGCAAAGCGCGGCTAACTGGCCCTACCCGCCAGCCGTGGGTCGACGGCAGCCACTGTCGAGTGCGACATGGGTGCCGCTCATCGACTCGATCGCATCCGCCGACTCCCCCAATTTCCTGCATCCGACGGGCCCCTGTATTCGGGCTTGTCGGTCCAGGGATCAGGCTGCCGGTCGCAGCATCTCCAGCAGCCGGTCGGCGGCCCGCTCGACCTCGCCGGACGCCGCTGGCGACCCGTCGCGGACAACGTCAAGGAGTTGACTCGGCGCCGCCCGGAGGACGCCGTTGACGGCGTGCGATGGGGCCGGCCGGGAGCCGTGCAGGCACAGCACCGGCCGGACAGGGACCCGTCCCCTCCGGGCCAGGACCTCGGCCACGCCCGCGGCCTGCCCGCGCAAGCCGCGAACGATCGCGGGTGGGGGGCCGCCGCCCGGCAGCAACCGCCGGCGCTGCCAGGACTCGATCACCCAGACACCAGTCGGTGCCACCACCACGTGATCGAGGCTGTCCAGCCAGCCCGGCAAAGTGATGTCGTGCAGCACGAGGTGGCCATCGTGCTCCAGCGCCTGCAGCAGCCCGGCGGTGCGCCGCTGCATGGCGGCCTGCCGCCTCCAGACATCGGCCCCTGGGGACAGGCGAAAGCGCAGCCGCGACCAGGCGATTCCGCCCGCCGCAATGGCCATCGGCCAGCCCAGCCAGGCGCCGAAGATCAGGCCGATCAGCAGCCCCATGGCTACAGCAGCACTGGCCACCGCCGACGACCGCCACGCCCATCCCGCGCGCCAGGCCGCACGGTCCTCTTCGCGGCGGCGGCGGTAAGCCGCGTCGGCGGAGGCGCCGGCCCGGCTGGACCTGGGGTCGCCTAGGGGGCTGACCGTGGGGAGGTACCCGGACGAGGCGGTCCAGATCTCCTCGACCAGTTCCCGCACCCGCTCGCCGCTCAGGCGTTGGACCGCGAGGCGGGCGCAGGTCCCGTCGGGCCGGTCGCAGAGGCACACGCGCCCCTCGTCGTGGCGCCTACCGCCCATCTCACGCCTCCGCCAGACCGCTATCAGGCCGCGTCGCGTAGCTCTCCGCCGTGGGCGGCCAGTGCCCAGATGACGAAGATGTCAACGGTGATGATCGTCAACGCCCAGAACGGGTAGTAGGGAATGAACAGAAAGTTGGCCAAGGCGCTGAGCACGGCCACGGTGATCCCCACCGCCCGGGCCCAGGTCCGCCCCGACAGCAGGCCCCAACCGGCGAAGGCCACGATGAGCCCGAGGATCAGGTGGATCCAGCCCCAGGTGGTGGCGTCGAACTCGAATAGGTAGCTGCGGGTGACGACGTAGAACTCGTCCTCGAAAATGCCCACCAGGCCGGCAAATGCCTGGAAGCAGCCGGCCATCAGCATCATGATCGCGGCGAACAGGATGAACCCGAATGCCACACCACTGGGCTCCTTACCCGCGTCTGACGACGGCGTCGAGTATGCCTGATGAGTCATCTGCAGATCCTCCTTTGATGCTGCTCGGACGCCTGCGGTCCAGTGGGACGCTCCGCCACCGTCGTCTCGGGCCTGCGTGGGCGGTAGGTCCGGCACTGCGAGCCTCCTAGAGCGAGATGGCGCCGCCACCGGCCAAGCCGAACCTGCAAATGGCGTCTCAGCCGCTCTAATTGGTACCTCTCGATCTTATTCTCGGCCCGGGTGATGGTTGCTCACCCGGAGCAGGGTGGTTTCTAATCACAGCGCGGGTGCTAAGGATCTGGGGCTCGGAAACGAAGGGTCGCTATGGACATCGGGCGAATTCGAGTGATCGTCGCAAGGGCCTCGTCATGTCAACGACGAGTCCGGTTGTGTCACCACCACGGAAGTCCGACAGTCGATTACTGCCGCGTGCACATGATCCCAGGACTTTCCGCCACGGCCTGATCAACTTTCCGCTCTTGCCGCTGACGGTCGGGCCGGACCGGTGTTGGGCGATGGCTCAAGGTCGTGCGCTGAGCTCGATTCCTCGAAGTGAACCGCCCCGGCTTTAGTGGAGGCTCAGTTGTTCGGCCTCGACGACTTCGGGGCCGCTGTTGTGACGGTAGTACTGCTCTTCGAACTCTGCTGGTGGAACGTCGCCGCAGGCGGAGTGCAGCCGTCGGTGGTTGAACCAGTCGACCCATTCCAGGGTGGCTAGCTCGACCTGGTCGAGCCCGCGCCAGGGACCGCGACGACGGATCAGCTCGGTCTTGAACAGGCCGATCAGCGATTCGGCGGCCGCGTTGTCGTAGGAGTCTCCGACGCTGCCCACACTGGGCGATGGCGCCGATCTCGGCGAGCCGCTCGGTGTAGCGGATCGACAGGTACTGCACGCCGCGGTCGGAGTGGTGGATCAGCCCGGCCACGTCGGCTCCTTCGCAGGCGCGTTGCCACAGCGCCTGGTCGAGCGCGTCGAGGGCGAGGTCGGCGCGCAGCGAGGGTGGAGGCGCGCCAGCCGACGATGCGGCGGGAGAACAGGTCGGAGATGAACGCGACGTAGACGAACCCGGACCAGGTGGCCACGTAGGTGATGTCGGCGACCCAGCGTTGGTTGGGCGCGGCCGCGTGAAAGTCGCGGTCGAGCAGGTCGGCCGGCCGGGCCGCGGCCGTGTCCGGGATGGTGGTGCGCCGGGTCTTGCCGCGCACCACGCCGCGCAGATTCGCTTGCCGCATCAGGCGTTCCACCGTGCAGCGGGCCACCACGGATGCCCTCGCGGTGCAGCTGCCGCCACACCTTGCGGGCGCCGTAGACGCCGTAGTTGTCGTCGTGCACCCGCGCGATCTGCGCGGTCAGCTCGCGCGTCGCGCACCGCCCGCTGCCGACGGTGCCCTCGCGCGGGCCGCGTAGTAGGTGCTCGGGGCGATCTTGACGCCGGCATCGGTGAGGACCCGGCAGATCGGCTCGACCCCGAACCGTTGCCTGTGCTCGTCGATGTAGCCGATCAGTGTGGCTGTGGGCGGTCGAGCTCCGCCGCGAAGAAAGCCGACGCCGTCTTCAAGATCGCGTTCGCCCGGCGCAGCTCACGCACCTCACGCTCCAGCTGCGCGATCCGGGTCTTCTCCGACGTGGTCACCCCGGGCGCCTCCCCGTCATCGACCTGGGCCTGCTTGACCCAGTTCCGCAGCGTGTCGGCGCTGATCCCCAACTGTTCGCCGACCCGCCGCGCGGCCGCGGTGACCGAGATGCCGTCCGGGTCGTCCTCGACAAGATCACGCACCAGCCGAATCGCTCGGGCTCGAACCTCGTCCGGATACTTCCTCGGCGCTGGCATGACTCCCACCCTCCCGTGGGTCGGGAGCCTCCATCAATCCCGGGGCGGTTCACAGTGTCTCCAGATGAACCGCTGGGATGTGTGTAGATTCGCCAGCCTTCGGATGCGCGGCCTCTATTCCATGTGCGCTCGTTCCAGATCACGTAGTTGACCGCGAGTCGGTTGGCGTTGGCGACGAGCCAGGCGGCGATGGCGTCGCCGAGTTGGCGGTTGGCGTCGTTGATCGGGGTGAGCATGAAGTCGACGGCGTGGCCGGTGTAGTGGTCGCTGTTAGGGATGTGGCCGGTGCGGCAGCCGCCGGGGCAGAAGCCGCCGACGTTGGTGACGCCGAAGGCTTGCATGACCGCGTGTATCGCGCGTCGTGTTCTTGGCGTCAGGCCGTCGGTCTGCTCGTTGACTTCGACTTCGTCGGTCGGGCAGGTTAGCAGGTCCGCGTCGGCCCCGGTCAGGGCCGCAACGATGCGCGCTGCAAACGATTCCCACTTGGCGTAGGCGTTTGGGGAAGGCGGAGCGTTGCACAACCTGCGCGGTGACAGTGAGCGGCTTCGCATGCCAGCCCGGGCCCGTTCGAGGGCTTGGTCGATCCTCGTCGACGCGTACACCGGGTCGAGGATCTGGTCTCTGCTCCCCCATCCCGCGGACGGTCTCTGCTGGAAAGAGGCCGAGAGAGTCGCGGTCGCCATAGGTGAGATTGCGCAGCCGGGACTCCTGCTGCGCGGTCGCGACCGCGATGACTGCCGCACCCGCCGGGAGCTCGCGTTGGAGCGCGACGCCGACGATGATGCGGGCGTTGGCGACCGGCTCGGCGGACAGCTCCTCGGTCCGCTGCTCGCCCAAGGTGAGATTGCATGCACCAGCGCTCTGACTTGCCTTCGGCGCCACGAGGAGCACCAGCGTCAGCAGCGCTGCAATGGGCAGGCTGGCTAACGTGGCGAGACGGGCCATCGGAGCTGTTGCGTTTCAGGCCGCCTTGGTTTCGGCGTGCTCGGCCGATCCCGTGTGCGGCGCTGGCGGTGAAGGGCCTGACCTACCACCGACGCGCAATCTCGGCTGCTTTGAGTTGCCGCCTATGGATGGTCGGCGGCTGCCAGAGCGGGGCTGGGGGTGCGTGTTGCACGTCCAGCCCCGATCAATACCTGTACGGCCGCCAACAGCACAACCGTGAGCAGCACCGCCCAGAACAGCCGCGACACCGAGATCTGATTGCCCCACAACAGGACGACAGCACCGAGCGCACCCACAGCGATCCGCAGCCATCGAGCGTTGGCCGCAACCCACCGGCCGACACCGCCGACCGGCTCGCCGGCAAGACCCGTGCCGGCGGTCTCCAGTCCGCCGGCCAGCCAGGTGCGGACGGCGGTACCGGAGGCGTTGGGCCCGGCGAACCAACCCGCGACCACCAGGATCAGACCCAACCCGAGGAGCACCTGCCAGCCACGCTCGAGGTAGGTCAGGAGCTGGTCGTAGAACACCTCGCTGGCCGGGCCGAACACGGTGCCGGTGAGCTCGTTGACAAACAGCTGACGGCCGACCGAAAGTGCCAGCGCCACCAACAGCGCATTCGCCACCAGCGCCAACCCGATGATCACCGTCATCCGCGGCCTGCGGCGCGACAGCAGGAAGGCGGCGAGGTAGAGCGCCGCCACCACCACGATCAGCCATCGGGCCACCGGGTTGCCGAACGCGTAGATCGTGCGGGCCTGCTCCAGCTGCGGCGCGGTGAGCAGCACGATCTGCCGGTCCACCTCGGGGATCGGAGCGTTCTCGACGATCGTGAGCCCGCGCTCGACCAGGCGCTGCTGCACCTGGGCGATGACCTCAGCCATGTCCAGGACGACCTGGTCACCCTGCACCGAGACCGCACCACCTTCGTCCCCCTCCAGCACGCGCACCAGGGCCTGCTGCGCCCTGGTGTTGGCCCGGACCCAAAAGTCGGCGAAAAGTTCCGAGGCCACCAGTGCCTGGACCTCGCGTTCGATCAACCCGTTGACGGCGCCGGATATCGGCCCGACCAGCTGCTGCAACCGGGGCGCTCGGTGATGACGCCGGCGAACACCTCGTTCAGGACCGCCTCGACATCGACCTGCGCCTGAATCGCGTCGGTGACCGTCGTCGCGATGGCGGACTGCACCTCCGGCGACTCCACCAGCGGACCGACCGTGTCCACGTAGCGCTGCGTGTCGTTCAGCGTCCGCTGCCCCCAGTACGCCAGCGCCGCCGGCACCGTCAGCAGCGCCGCCAACACCACGCAGACCAGCGCCGCAATCGATCTCCCCCTGCCGGACGGCTCCGCAACGGCCGTCTCGACAGTCGGCGCTGGTCTTGTGTCAGACATTCCGAACCCCCATTACATGTCTCAGACCGTGAGGCTGATCGGGAAGGTGGCGAGCCGCCGACAGTGCCAACGAAGATGATGACGCCGAGGCCGAGCAGAACCCAGCGCAGGTGCGGAGACTCGAGCTTCGTGCTCATGCCGGAGAAGAAGAGGACGGCGGTAGACAGCACAACACACGGCACGTAGTTCGTGGCCCGCTGTATGTTCCGCCTTGCCGTCGCAGACCAGCCCTCCGCTTCAGGCTCGAGCCGGTCGGCCTCCCCCCTCGCCTCAACCTGATACTCGGGCAGCACGAACGGCGTGAGCGGTGTATCAGGATTCATCAGCGGTCGGGTGGCGACCCATGCGTCCATCGCCGGCCGGAAATCCTCGCGAAACCGCATGACGTAGAAGTCGGCGAGCTCGGTTTGGTTCTGTGCGTAGGCGTCGACCCACTGAGTGAACGTAGCCACGTCAATCTGGGTCTGAGAGTTGGCGACCGAGGCTGACTTGCTCGACTCGACACGGGACGCCCCGGCGCGACTGAACGCCGTGGCCT
Source organism: uncultured Actinomycetota bacterium (assembly GCA_963757805.1). Classification (GTDB taxonomy): domain Bacteria; phylum Actinomycetota; class Actinomycetes; order Jiangellales; family Jiangellaceae; genus CAVWSM01. The sequence goes on from CAVWSM010000006.1 coordinate 1,014,081, forward strand.
GCTCGCCGTTCCAGCGACTCGCTTGGTAGCTACTCCAGGCGGTTCCGACCGTCGCAACCGCCAGCGGGATGGTCGCCACGAGCTCGAGCAGGCCGGTGGTCCTGCTCGTCCCGACGGTCACGTCGCGACCCCCTCAGCATCGCAAGGGATCTGTACCTGTAGATCGACGGCGCCCATCGCCTCGTCGATGAGTCGCAGTGATCGTTCCATCGCCACTGGGTCGAGGCCGCCGACGCCGCCGTGGAACGGGTTGTCCAATCCATTCAGTAATAGCAACAACGTGACAATGACAGCGACGACTGCTCCCATCAGCAGAGCCTGGACGATGGCGCGCTCACCGCTGTCGGTCAAGAACTGCATGTACACGAAGATGACGGTCGCGATGAAGAACAGCGCAACCCACAATGGCGACGGGATGACCCCGACGGCGCCGTGCACTCGATCGAGCCTCGCCTCCTCGCGTGCGGAGGTCAGCTCTAGCCATTTGTCGTACGCGGACTGCTCGCTCGCGGTCTCGGGCTCCAGGACTCCTATTGTGCGGAACATCTCGACGCCCACGGGTTGACGGTGTCGCCAAGCTCACCTGCCCGCATCCGATCCCACTCGTCGTGGACGACCGACCTTCCATAGCAGATGGCTTCGCCGGTCAGCTCGCCACCTGTGTCGGCTGGAAACAGCTGCGCCACCTGTTGCACCAGCACCGCGGCTTGGTCTCGGCGCCCACCCGTGACTGGTCGAAGCTGCTGAATGCCAGAGAGATGATGAAGCCGAGCAGGATCGAGAACCCGGCCGCGAGGACGCCGAACACGCCGGACGCCCTATCGCCGTCAGCGAAGTAGCTGCCCTCGGGCGCGTTGCGTCGTGCCAGCAGCATCGCCGTAGTCGCCACGCCCGTGACGGCGACGATGACGAGGGCGCCCCACACCAGGTTCATGACGTGACGGCGCCATCCCGGTACGCGCCTGCCTGGTGTTAGGCCTTGGCGAGGATCTTGGCCTTCTGCGCGTCGAACTCGTCCTGCGTGAGGCTGCCGGAGTTTCGTAGCTGCGCGAGCTTGGCGATTTCATCCGCGCTGGACGCCCCGTCGTCCGAGGCCACGGTCTGGACGTATTGACGAGTCGCCTTCTCCTGCTCGGCGGCAGCTTGCATGCTCCGATCTTCCATGGACTTGCCGCGGACGATCAGGTAGATCAACACTCCCAGCCAAGGGATGAACACCACGAACAGCGTCCACAACGCCTTTGCCCAGCCAGACAGGTCACGACTGCGGAAGATGTCGCCGAAGATCGTGATTACCAGCCAGATCCAGGCGAAGAACAGGAAGAACCACAGGGTGGCCCAGAACAGATCCAGCAGCGGCATGTCACAGCTCCTTTGCTTGATGTGCCCACTGACAAGCGGGATGGATCGTCATTGCCTGGCCGTGGCGATGCGGTGTGTGCTGATCGGCCGCCGAACGCGCTCGACGCCCCGGAAACCGATATCGAGCAGCACCACGAGCAGGTTCGGTGCGCCGGCGGGCGGCGGCGACATCGGCACCTGCCTAGTCGCGGCGGTCTGTGCGGTCGTCTCTGCGGTCGTCTCTGCGGTCGGTGCGGCGGTTGACACCGTGGGCGACCACCGCGGCCGTGCCAACTGTTGCGGCAGTCCGGGCGACCGGCGCGGGTCCGATCACCGAGGCGCGACGCATGCGTCGACGTGCAAGCGGCATGATCAAACTCCTTCTTCGAGGCTGTCTTCTGCCTCGTCGGCCTCGACGGCGGCGAGGAGGGCCTGGATGGGGATGCGGCCGCCGGCGACCAGCTGGCCACCCGACTTACGCACCGCACTGGCGAACGGCGCGGCCCAGGCGTTCTCCCACACCAGGACGCCGGCCGAGGAACCCGGCTCAAGAGCGGCCGCTACCGCAGTGACATCGTCCTCACTGAGCAGCATTGCCAGCTTCGACTCGTACGAGCGAATCACGCCGAGCTCGTCAGCGCCGAGGTCGGACAGCTCGAAGGCCTCGACCGAGCCGTCGGTGTCCTTCTTCAGGATCAGCAGGTCGAGCACCCGGACCAGGCCGCGATCAACCAGGTCGGCCAGCGCCGGGGCCATCTCCCCGTTGAACCTGCTGCCGGGGAACTCGACCACGATGTAGTCGACGGGGCCGAGCTCGTCGACCGCGATTGCCTCGTCCATGTGCACCGTCCTTTCCTCGCCCTGGATCCTGAACGCACCCCGGGTGAGTGCGAATCACCCGGCTCGGGGTGAGCAGTCGTCACCCTGCTCGGGGGCACGATGCGTTCAAACCAATGCGAGCGGTTGGGGCCTCCATGGCACATGTGGTCTACGAGTTGTCCTTCAAAGGAGCCGCCAGTGAGTCGGTGTTAGCCATGTTTCCTGACTTCGACGTGGTGCCTACCCACGGCTCGACGACACTGCGTGGGGCCCTGCCCGACCAGGCCGCACTCCATGGCGCCATCTCCCGCATCCGCGACCTCGGCCTCGAGCTGCTCGACGTCCGTCTTGTGGCTCAAGGGAACGACCAGGACGCCGCGGAATGGTGAAGGGTCAACAAATTGCCCACGCGTGAGGAGGTTATGACGTGTCCACGAAACAACACGAGGCTCCGGGACTGTCCCACAAACAACTACCAAAGCTGCTCCAGCCGCCCAAGGGCACCGACAGTGTCCAGCCCAAGCTGACCGTGCCCGAAACCGATCAGCAGCCCCCCGCCACCGCGCGAGGGATGGACCCGCTGCAGGCACAGATCCACCAGGTCGTGTTCTTCCACACGCGCTGGCTGGTTGAACGCCACGCTTGGGCAGACCGACGTCAAGTGGGGCTGGCCGGGAAACGATCGGCACGGAAGCTCTTCACCAAAGAGCAACGCGCCTTCAACACAGAGCACGTCACCGAGACACCCAGGCTGGAAGACCTGACCGCACTGGGCCCGACCAATGTCCTGAACCTGAAGCCCGTGGACCGCGAGAGTTTGGCCGGCGCGTTGTGGCCGAAGTCTGGTTCTACCCCGACGGTTCGCGCATCTTTGAATTGTCCACAAAGTGCTCGCCAACTGAGGACTTCCAGGTCGCGGCAGAGGCAAGGGGGCTTCCTGGCTGAGAAGGGCCTCAACCTCTCCGGCAGCAACAAACCAAGACGCGCACCGCGCTCGAGCACTTCTCTCGGCTCCACCGCGAGTGATCGGGCTGGCTGGCCGGCTCGTGAACTGAAATGGCGGCGTCACACTCGATCGTGCCGGCGGCGTCCACCTTCTTCGTTGACAGACCAACGATGAGACGGAGACCGAAATGCGAATCACGACCGCGTCTGCTCCGCAGAGCCCTGCCCACGTCCTCATGGTCTTCGGCATCACGGTTCACCTGACTAACGTGATGACCTGCCGGACGCTCGACCGGCTTGAATCCTGCGGCCTGCTCACGTGCCGGGTGACGTCATGAGCACCGCCACTTCGCGACCACGTGAGCAGAGCGCCGCGGCGCCCTCGCCGTTCCCGCCGATCGCCGACTACGCGTTCCTGTCCAACTGTCACACCGGCGCGCTCGTCGCCCTGGACGGGGCGATCGACTGGTTGTGCGTGCCCAGCTTTGACTCAGCCAGCGTGTTCGGCACCCTGCTCGACCGGGGCGCGGGCTATTTCCGGCTCGGACCGTTTGGGATCAACCATCCCAGTGCTCGGGCGTACGAGCCGGGGACGAACGTCCTCGAGACGACCTGGAAGACGCCCACCGGCTGGGCTGTGGTCCGCGACGCCTTGACCATGGGGCCGCGAGAGCAGGACGACGAGATCACACCGCACACACGGCCGCCGGCGGACGACGACTGTGACCACATGCTGGTGCGCACCGTGCGCTGCATCGAGGGCACGATGGAGATCGAGCTGGTCTGCGAGCCGATGTTCGACTACGGCCGCGCACCGGCCGAGTGGGCATTGGTCGATGGCAGCCGGCATGTCGCCGACGCGACCGCGGAGGGTCACACGATCCGGCTGGCAACCGACATGGCGCTCGGGATCGAGGGCAACCGGGCCCGAGCCCGGCACCGTGCTCGAGCCGGGTGAGCAGCGCTACTGCTCGCTGTCCTGGGCGGCTGGTCTCGCCTCGGTGGGTGACGTGGAGGAGGCCACGCGTCGGCTGGATACCACGACCCGGTTCTGGCGGGCCTGGCTGGGGACCGCTCGCATCCCGGACCACGGCTGGCGCGACCCGATCCAGCGTGCGGCGCTGGCCGTGAAGGGCCTGACGTACATGCCGACCGGGGCCACGGTGGCTGCGCTCACGACCTCCCTGCCGGAGACGCCGGGTGGTGAGCGCAACTGGGACTATCGCTACACGTGGATGCGTGACACCACGTTCACCCTGCAGGCGCTGCACATGCTGAACCTGGACTGGGAGGCCGACGAGTTCATGCAGTTCGTCGCCGACCTCGAGCCCAACCAGGACGGCGCGCTGCAGATCATGTACGGCATCGACGGGCGGCGTGACCTGACCGAGTCGACCCGAGACGAGCTGTCCGGCTATGCCGGGGCCCGCCCGGTGCGCATCGGCAACGGCGCCTTCGACCAGCAGCAGAACGACGTATTCGGCGCCGTGCTCGACTCGATCCTGCTGCACTCCCGGCGCAGCCAGCGGCTGCCGCGGCGGCTGTGGCCGATCGTCGAGTCGCAGGCCGAGTGCGCCACCGCGGTGTGGCAGGAGCCCGACCAGGGCATCTGGGAGGCCCGCGGCAAACCGCAGCATTACGTGTCGTCCAAGCTGATGACCTGGGTGGCGCTGGACCGGGCCGCCAAACTGGCCGAGATACGCGGGCTCCATGGAGAAGGCCGCGACGTGGCGAAGCACGGCCGACGAGATCAAGGCCGACATCCTCGCGCATGGCGCCAGCGGCGGGGTGCTGCGTCAGCACTACGACACCGACTCCCTCGACGCGTCCACGCTGCTGGCCGCGATCTTCGGGTTCCTCCCGCACGACGACGAGCTGCTGCGCGCGTCGGTGCTCGCCATCGCCGACGATCTGACCGAGAACGGGTTCGTGCTGCGCTACCGCACCGGCGAAACCGATGACGGGCTGTCGGGCAAGGAGGGCACGTTCCTGATCTGCTCGTTCTGGCTCGTCTCGGCGCTCGCGATCATTGGGGAGGATGCAGCGGGCCCGTGACCTCATGGAACGCCTACTGCGGGTTGCCTCGCCGCTAGGGCTCTACGCCGAGGAGTTCGACGTCGACACCGGCCGCCACCTCGGGAACTTCCCGCAGGCGTTCTCGCACCTCGCGCTGCTCGAGGCGGCCGGACGCATCATCGCCGCCGAACGAATGCAGGAGTTCTCATGAGGCTCTGCGGGTCTGGACACCGCTGAGATGACCGACGATCCATGGACCGCTATCGCGTCGAGAGCCGAGATCGGGACGACAATCTCGTGCATCTCGGTTGCTCGCCCAGGAGGCGGAGGCTTCAGATACGCACGTCGAGATTCGCGACCTGCGCGCACCGCCCGCCCCGGACTTGGGAGTTCTGCGAACACGCCCGACATCCTTGCCTTGTTCAAGCTGAGCGTAAGCGGGCAAGGTTCCAACAGAATCCGTCGCCCGTTAAGGGGAAGGACCGTTGAGCACGATGACCTCTCACGAGCCCGTCTGGGCGATGCCGGGACGGCTGAAGTTCGTCAAGGCGCTGTTGCTCGCGAGTGCCGTCGGCGTGCTTGCCGGCTGCGGTGGCAGCGAAACGCCCGAAGTCTGTGACAGTCTCGAGACCCTGAGTGGGAGTGTCAACGAATTGCAGGACCTCGACCCACAGGTCGGTGAAGGAGCCGTGGCTGACATCGAGGAGTCGCTCGACTCGATCCGAACCGATGTCGAAGCCGTAAAGGGGGATGCCGAGGCGGAGCTCTCAGAACCGATCTCAGATCTCGAGACCTCGCTCGACGCCCTGTCCACGGACCTCGACGCCGTTCAGGCGACCGGCGACGTCACTTCCGCGTCGGCGCAGGCAATCGGCGACTCGCTCGCTGCCGTGAGCACATCCTGGGAGGCACTCACCACGTCGGTCCCGGACTGCGATCTCTAGAAGCGGAGCCGATCCCACATGGGGACGTTCCCAAACGTGGCATGCCATAACAACCGGAGCGGCACAACCGAGTCCCGACACTCGGGATAGGAGGCGGGGACGACCTGCTCGGAGGGGATCCCGATGCTCGGCAAGTCTGCGGCGGAGCAGGTCGAGTGTGATCCAAAGGTAGTCAGCCCCGGGACACCGGGCTTGCCCTCCGGGGGCTGGCCCATCATGCAGTCCATGCTGGCTCTCTAGCGACCACTTCCCCAGCCGACTCGCCGGATCGGTGGGCGAGGCTACGCTACGAGCAGTGTCGCCGCCAGAACAGACTCCGATCCGACGGTTCGTTTCCCCGGTCCGCTTTCGGGTGCCAGCACCGCCGTTGGCGTTTGTGGCCCGCGCCGAGCTGGTAGATCGCCTTGACCGGTCGAGAGCGCCTGTCACGATCGTCGTGGGCTCACCTGGCGCGGGCAAGACCGCGCTGGTCGGCTCCTGGGTGACGCAGCGAACCGGCCGCACGGTGTGGCTGTCCTGTGACCCCACCGACGCCGACCCGGTCAGGTTTTGGTCGGCAGTGGCGGTCGCCGTACACCGCGTTATCCCCGGCGCCGGGCGGGACGCGCTGCGGCGGCTCGATGAAGAGGGCCACGAAACCCCCGACGCGGTCGCCAGCCTCGCCACCGACTGCAGTTCGACACCGGGGCTGGCGATTGTGCTCGACGATTTCCACCACGTGGGGTCGTCGCCGGCGACGGTGGCTGCCTTCGTACGTTCCTTGTCTCCCGAGGTTCGACTGGTGTTGACGACGCGCCGGGATCCCACCGTCCCCCTGGGCAGGCTGCGCGCCCAAGGACGGCTGTTGGAGATCCGGGACCAGGACTTGCGGTTCAGCCTGGTCGAGGCAACCCGGCTGTTCGGCCGCTTGGGCATCGACGTGAGCGATCCCGTTCTCGAGCGACTTCTTGTACTGACCGAGGGATGGCCCGCGGGTCTGCAGCTTGCTGGACTCTCAATGATGAACCGGTCCGATCCCGCCGGCTTCCTCGACGAGTTCGCGGACAGTGATCGGGGTGTCGCAGACTTCCTGATCAACGAGGTGCTTGACCTTCAGGAGCCTGAGATTGCCGAGGTTCCTCCTGGAGACGTCGGTGCTGGAGTCCTTCGACGCCGCGCTTTGCGCTGCGGTCACCGACCGCGACGACGCGGGCGAGGTCCTGCACCGGCTCCGCGAGGCGCACATGTTCGTGATCGAGCTGGATCGTCGTGCCGGCTGGTACCGCTACCATCATCTCTTCGGTTCCTTCCTTCGGGCACGGTTGCGCACACGCTCCCCGGATCGGCTACGAGCAGCCCATGCGTCGGCATCCCGCGCCTACGCCGCACGCGGCGACATCATGAGCGCCGTCGACCACGCCATGGCCGCGGGCGATGTGGAAGGTGCTTTCCAGCTTCTGCGTGGGCTTGCCGCCAGCCAAGGGGACGTTGAAAGCCGACATGTCGCCGTCGACACCGTTCGCGCCTGGCTCCGTCAGTACGGCGCCCAACAGCTGGGGGCCGAGCCTCGTGTGCTCCTGGAGTGCTGCCTCGTCCTTGCCGCCGTCGGCGCCCCCGACGTCGAGCTCTGGCTGCGCCGCGTAGAGCAGAGCGGATCGTCCCGGCTCGAGCGGCCCGCCGCAGCCATGCTGACCGGTATCTGGGGGCTGCACCTGCTGCATCGCGGCGATCCATTTGCGGCGTTGGAGCGCGTGGACGAAGCCCGACGCATCCTCGGCGCGGATGTTGCGAAAGACTTCTGGGTTTCACAATGGCCGGTCGTGGCCTGCCAGGCGCATCTGTGGCTGGATGATCCGGCGGCGGCGAAGACGGCGGCGGCCGAGGCAAGAATGCCTGCCCTGCCCTCAACATTCGTGGACTCCGTGCGGCTACCTGGCTATCTGGCCTGGGCCGCCGTGGTCGAAGGAGAGCTGTCGGAGGCGGAACATCAAGCACAGCTCGCCCTGGAGGGGGCCCGGTCCCTGGAGCTCGCCGCCACCAATCTGGGGTGGATCTTCCCGTGGCTGTCGCTAGCAGTCGTGGCGCGCGACCGCGACGACTTAGACGAGGCCGAGCGTCTTGCCTCGCTGGCCACCGAGGCCGCGGAGATCGCAAGCCGCCCGCCCTTGACGCTGCTGTGCCTCCTGGAGCTTGCCCGGCTCGCCATGACTCGGGGCGCCACCGACGACGCGACGTCGATCATCGAGCGCTCCAGACGAGTCATGCCCGCGGCGACCCCAGTGGTACGCGACCACATCGACCGACTCGAGGCGCGTCTCGCAATCGACCTCGGCAGACCCAGCGTGCCCGAACGCGTCGCTGGGCTGCGGCCGACGGCGCACCGGGCACTTTTGGAGGCCCGGTTGCTGTTGGCCGGAGAGGACCCGAGCACGGCCGTGCAAGTTCTGGATCAGGCTCAGGGCATGATGTCGACTCGCCGGTTGCGCGTCGAACACGGGCTGCTGTCCGCACGCGCCCTGGCGCCATACCACCGAGCCCGCGCGCTCGATCAACTCGAGCAAGCCTTGCAGCTTGCCGAGCCAGTTGGTCTCGTGCGCCCGTTCGTCGACGAAGGCCCCGCGCTGCGTTCCCTGCTCGAGGCCATTTCCCCACGTACGGGGCTTGATACGTTCGCCAGCCGGGTCGTCGACGCGAGCCATCGCCGGCCGGCGCTCCCCAGGCAGCGCATACCCCGAAAAGTCGACGGGCTGAGCGACCGCGAGCTGGACGTCCTCCGCTACCTCGCCAGCCGTCTCACCTATCCGGAGGTGGCCCGCGAGCTGCATGTTTCGGTCAACACACTGAAGTCTCACGTCAAGGCGGTCTATCGAAAGCTCGGCGCAACCGGCAGGGCCGAGGCCGTCCAAGCGGCTCGTGACGCCCGGCTCATCTGAGCCCGATCGAGCTCGCGGGCGAGCGATCATGAGATGCCCGCCCTAGCCTGAATCCGTCTGGTCGGCACGTCGGTGCTGACGATCAAGGGGCCTTTGGGGGCCGGCCGAATTGCCTCGTGCGCTGGGACCGATCCGGACCTCCGCGCAGCAATCCGCGTTGGCCGGCACCATCGGAAACTTCGTTGAGTGGTACGACTTCGCTATCTACGGCGCCTCGGCCACTGTGCTGGCTGACGTGCTCACTCAAGGCGGGGACGCCGGGCTGACCGCGATCTTCGCCGTGTTCGCGCTGTCCGTTCTCGTCCGACCACTTGGCGCCGTGCTGGTGGGCCTCCGCGCCGACCGACTCGGGCGCCGAGGAACGCTCGCCGCGATGCTCCTTGCCATGACTGCGGCAACCACGGCCATCGGCCTACTGCCACCGTACGAAGCAATTGGGGCGGCGGCTGCCCTGTTGCTGCTGGCACTTCGCACCGCACAGGCCTTCTCGACAGGTGGTGAACTGTCGGCGTCGATCCCGTACGTCATCGAGCACGCGCCACCGGGGCGTCGCGGCCGGTACGGCGGTTACCACCTGGCCACCCTCGGTCTCGGAGTCGGCTCGGGCATCGGCGTTGTTGCAGCGGTTGACTGGGCAACGGACGCGGACGAGATGGCGTCGTGGGGTTGGCGCGTACCGTTCCTGGTCGCACTGCCCCTGGGCATGGTGGGTGTCTACATACGCTGGAAGACCACAGAAACGCCAGCCTTCGAGAGGATGAGCAGCGCGGGTGTGCAAGACACGTCCCTGCGCGAACTCGTCCGCGGCCATCTCGATGCGCTCAGGGGCGGATTCATCCTCGCGGCCGCCTTCAGCTGCGCGTTCAGCCTGTGGTTCGTCTTCCTCACGGCGCACCTGGTCACAACGGATCGATACAGCTTGGCTGCTGCACTCGGCAGCACCCTCGCCGGAGTGGCCGCGTTCGGGGCGACGGCACCGCTGTTCGGACATCTCTCAGATCGGGTCGGCCGGCGCCCGCTGCTGCTCAGTGGAACGTCCCTCCTTGCGGTCGCCTGGGCGGTCGGTTATCCGTTCGCCCTGGATGGGCACCGGGTCGGCCTGCTGCTGACGAGTGTCCTCATGGGGGTGGCCCTCGCCCAGTTCGTGTTGCCGGCGGCCATCGCCGACCGGCTGCCGGTGGGGGTCCGCGCCGCGGGCGTCGCACTAGCGTTCGGCGTCTCGAGCGGGGCCGTCGGCGGTACGGCGCCGCTGCTGGCAGACCTCGCGACACGGGCCGACGCAGAAGCGTTCGTCCCGGCCTACGCGGTGGCCTGGGCGATTCTTGGCGTGCTGACAGCGTTGGGTTGGCCCAGGCACGAGGGACCTGTCGAGTAACGCCTCGCGGGTGTGATGAGGACGGTCATTGCGTGGTGTTGGTCGTCGGGCCTCCTGCCTCAACGAAGGGTGCAGAGACCAGTGCCACATCCTCCCCGCGGGCCGTGACGTCGATCCGAGACGGGCCCGCTGCGAGCGTCACCACCTGAGGGTGGTCCCCCAGCCGCTTTGCCTTGCCTACAGCGCTTCGGGTGCTTTCGACACGGTCGACCGGGATCAGGGCGTTGCGCACATAGAGCGGCGCAGGGGTCCAGACGAGAACGTCGCGGACCCATCGACCGTAGCCGCGCCGTGGGCGGCTGCCGAGCCCGTGGGCTTCGCCCTCGACGAGGTGTGCGATGCCGCGAAAGGCCCCGGCATGGTGGCTCAGCCAACGTCGCCGAGCGACGATTCCGCCGAGGTAGACGACGATGACGATCAAGTTGACGCCCAGGAGGGCCAACAGTGCGACCAGCAAAGGGCTCACCGACTCTCAGTCTGCGTTAAGTTTGGGATGGGGTTCGACGACCCAGGCTTGGGCGTCGTGGAGCGCCGCCCAAGTCGACTCGCCGAGGACTGGCGTCGCCCCGAAGACACGGACTGGGGACGTCACCGAGACGCGTCCGGTCCTGGCCAACCGCTGGGCCATGTCCGGGTCGAGCCCCGAGAGGTAGAGGCGTCCGCCGGCGGCATCGAGTTGCTCGGCGTAAGCCCCGAGGATCCGGAAGAACGTCGCGCCTAGTGACGTACGTCCTCGCAGCCGGAGCACGACTGCTGGCGCCTCGGCTCCGGCTACCTCGGGCAGCCGTGCCTGCAGGGTGCGGGCGCCCGCGTAGAACAGGCTGCCGTAGACATCAAGCACGATGACCTGATTGCTGGTGAGCGTGCGCGGCGCGGGCTGCTCGCGGAACTGATTGTCGTCGGTTGGTACGAGCTCGACGACTTTCAGGTCCATGGCTTCCTGGTTGAGCTGCAGCAGCAGTGACAGGACGACGCCAAGGCCGACAGCCGCCGCGACCGGCAGGAATAGCGTCGCGACGAAGGTTGCCGCCATCGCAACCTGCGAGATGCGCCCGGTCCGCCAGATGGTCGCCAGCTCATGCGGTCGAAGCGAGCTGATCGCCGCGAAGATGAGCACCGCGGCCAGCGTCGGCATGACCACCTTGCCGACCAACCCGCCGAACGCGACGAGAATGACCACCATCCAGATGCCCGACCAGATCGCCGCCCACCGCGTCCGCGCTCCCGCCGCGGCATTCACGGCGGTCTGGCCAACCGAACCGCCCACCGGCTGACCGCGGAACAGCCCGGAGGCTATGTTGCCGGCGCCCTGCGCGAGAAAGTCGCGGTTCATGTTCGACGGTCGCCCATCAGCGTTCGGGGCGGCCTCACTCACTCCGGCTCCCTGCACCAGCACGATCACCGCGATGGCGAATGCGTTAACGATGAGGTCGAAGGAGATGAGGCTGAGGTCGGGTAGTGAAGGCGCGGGAATCAGTTTCGGAATCGCACCCGCATCCTCGACCCGGGCGACGCTGTCGGCGCCGGCGACGACCACCGCGAGCGTCGGGATGATCAGCGCCACCAACGCACTGACCATGTTCCACCGTGTCTTGGCCAAGCCGAACAGGATGACCAAAGCGGCGAGCCCGCTCAACAGCGACGCGACATTGACGCTCCCCGGGTGGGTGATGACGTCCAACGCCTTGGCCAGCGCATTCGATCCCTGCGCGGCGACCCCGGACAGGTCGCCGAGCTGGCCACAGATGATGTTGACCGCGACCCCAGTGAGAAACCCGGTCATCACCGAGTGGGAGACAAACCGCGTGTAACGGCCCAGCCGCAGCAGCCCGGCCGCGACCATCACCAGCCCGGCGAGCACAGTGAGCAAGATCAGCGCCTCCGGCCTCTGGTCGGACGCGACACCTGACACCGCCGATCCCGCGGCGAGTGCCGCGGCGGTCGTGGTCGTGATCACCATCAGCTGGGTGCTCGATGTCAGGCCGCCGGCAAGCGGGCCGGCAAAACTGGCATATAGACCGTGGACGGGGTTGACGCCCACCAACACGGCCGACGCCATCCCGTCGGGAACGCTGCTGATGGCGCCCGGCAGCCCCGCCACGACGTCCCTGCCGAAATGCCGCCGGTCGGGCTTGATCGAACGTCCCCAAGACTGCAGCCCGGCGATGATCTGCGCGGGGCCTGATCGGCCGGGCGGTGTCCCAGTCACCAGAGGCCGCGATCGCGCGGCTCGTCACCGTCAAACCGCGACCTGTCGGCAACGCCCAAGTGAGCGGCACGCCGAGCCCAACAGCCCACCGTCGAGACGCCAACATCCGTCATCTCGACCCCTTCCGGACGCGGTCCTAAGCTCCCTAGGTCTGGACCATCGCGGCGACGCACACAGGACACCAAGTGTTCGGGTGATCGTGCCTCACCCAGAGCGGGGTGGATTGCTCAGAAGAGGCAGGCTTCGGATCTGCGGCCCACAATGTTTGGGGAACGGAGGCGGGATGGGAGCTAACGGCGGCGCGCCAGGGCTGTCCGGACGCGGGCAGCAGACCGGTCTGCTCGTCGCCACCGCAGTGGCGCCGGGCACGTTCCAGCCGTCACTTGTGCCGCGGAGCTCGGCGGACCAGGGTGTCGTGACTGGTTTAGCCACCACCCTGTCCTACCTGCTGACCCTCGCCAGTCAAGACACCCTCGAGGCGGCTGCGTCCACGTTCGCGCCTAGGATGCCTGGCACCTCGCCGGAGACCAGGCAACGGGCAGCGGTTGTGCTGCTCGACCTTGCGGTGATCCCGGCCGGCCTGGCCGCCCAACGCGCCCTGACGCGCCGCCCGGGTGAACCGGTGGTACGCGGCCTGATCCGGCAGTCGGCCTGGCGCACGACTGTCACCGGCATAGGCGGAATCGTCTTCGCGCTGACCCAGGCAGGCACCCAGCGGCTCGATCAGTCTCTCGGAGCGCGCGGCTGGCTTGTGCGCTTCCCGGTCGCGGTGCCAACGGGGCTCGCGCTCGGGTGGGCGATCGAGGCACGAGTGCGCAGGGGCCTCCCTGACGAGGCGCTTCCGGAGGACACGTCGGCGGTTGATCCGCTGCGCGCCACCGCGACAAGTGTTGGGGTGGCCGGCGGGTTGACAGCAGCAGCGTACGGCGAGCAGCTGCTCGCCAACGCTGGCGGGTCGCTGCTGTCTCGGGTGTTTCCGGGCCCGGCCGAGCTGTGGCGGCTGGCCGGTCACGCGGTGTGCTTGGGTGGGGTGGCGCTTGGCGGAAGCGTGCTTTTCCACCGCGCAATGCAGAAGATTGAGACGGGGGCGACCGCAGTCGAACCCGTGCTCACCGATGAGACCGCGCACCGCTTCGTGGATCCCACCGTGAGTGGAGCCACCGAAAGTCTCGTGCCGTGGGCAACGTTGGGCCGCGAAGGACGGCGCCACGCGGCGGCCTACGTGCGGCCGCAGCCGGTCATCGACCGCCCGGCCGGAATGCCCGACCTGTCGATCGAGACGGTGATGGGAAAGCCGGCGAAGGCGACACCCGTACAGGTCTATGTCGGGCTCGACAGCGCACCGACACCGCGAGAGCGGGTTGACCTGACGCTCGCCGAGATGGACCGCACCGGGGCGTGGGACCGCTCAATTCTCATGCTCATCTCCCCCACCGGCACCGGCTACGTCAATTACTGCGCAACCGCCGCCGCGCAGTACCTGAGTCGCGGCGACATCGCCACCGTGACGCTGCAGTACTCCAAGCGGCCCTCACCGCTGTCCCTGTTCAAGGTCAAGGACGCGCGCGAGCAGAACCGCCTGCTGTGGCTCGCCATCAGCAGCCGGCTCCGCGATCGGACCGGGCCGCGGCCGTTGGTCGTGCTGTTCGGCGAGAGCCTGGGAGCGCACACCAGCCAGGATGTGTTGATGCACTGGGGCACGCTCGGCCCGAAGGCACTTGGCATCGACCGAGCGTTGTGGATCGGCACGCCACACGCCAGCGGCTGGCTGCACCAGGTCACCGGCCCGCCCCGACCTGACGTCGACCCAGACCTGGTAGCGGTCGTCAACGACTTCGGCCAGATCGAGGCCATGCCGCCGGACCGGCGGTCGCGATTGCGATACGTAATGGTGAGCCACGACAACGACGGCGTATGCAAGTTCGGTGCCGACCTGATCGCCTCGCCCCCGGCATGGCTCGCGGCGCAGCGGCCACCAGTCCACGGCATTCCCGGCGCTAGTCCCCGCGGCGTGTCCGGGCGAATGCGCTGGCGTCCGATCACTACCTTCCTCCAGACGTTGGTAGACATGAAGAACGCACAGATCCCCGGCGCCTACCTGGCTTCAGGGCATGATTATCGCCCAGACCTGACACGGTTCGTTGCCGAAGTATTCGGCCTTCCGGCGTCCGAGGAGCAACTGCGCCGCGTCGAAGCTGCACTCGAGGAACGAGAGACCGCCAGGACACGTCTCTTCACGCAGGAAAGTCTCGACGCAATGCAGGAGTCTCAGTAAGGCATTCAACTATTTGGTGCTGGCGGTTCGCCGCTGCTGACCCACCCGAACGGCGCCCAGGAAGGCGCGAACGCCGAGACCCAGGATCAGCAGGTCGAGGAGCATCTGAACTGTGACCACCAAGCGAGAGCCTTCGGTGGTCGCGGTGATATCCCCGTAGCCCACCGTGGCGAAGGTGGTCACGGTGAAGTACAAGGAGTCCGTGCGGGTCAGGCTCGCCTGGCTGAAGTTCACCGGGTCTGTGCTGGACATCAGAAAGTACGTGGACGCGAAGAACAACAGGAACAGCGGGACCGAGACCGCTAGCGCCTCTATAGCCCGGATCCCCGGGTACTGCGAGCTGAGAATCGCGCGGAGCTGCCAGGTGATCACTCCGGCCACCGCCAACAGGCCGACGACCAGGCGCGCCCATCCGCTGAGGTGCTCGAGATCGTCAAACGGCAGGATGTAGTAAAGCCCCACCAGCAGAGTCGCGCTCAGCGCTGAGCGCAGCAGCACGCCGGTGACCAGCCTGCGACGCTTACGTGGGTCTAGGTCAGCCGTCAACGGGTTTGCCATTGCGGTCCCTTTCGCAGCAGGGATCAGAGTTCCACCGTGGCAAAGATCCCAGGCAACAGGAGACAGCCCAACCGCAGTGCCACGCCAGGTCCCTGCTCTAGTCGCCGGGCTCCGAGCAGCCGGCTCGGCCGCGCTAGCCAAACTCGATGAGCGCGAACGACAGCGCGAAACCCGCGACCGTCGCGACCCCCGCTCTGACACCCGCCAGCTTGTAGGCCTCGGGCACAAGCCCCGTCGTCAGGTTGCACAAGACGGCTCCTCCGGCCGCCGCGAGCGTAACCGCAACGGCCCCGTCGGAGGCATGATGGAGCAGTCCGTAGCCGACAAAGGCCACGCCCCCGCACAGGGCAGCCAGCCCAGCCCACATCGCCATGATGTGGCTTGCCGGGATGTGCCTCTTTAGCAGCGCGGTTGTGCGAGCCAGCGCCTCCGGTACACCGCAGATGAAGACCGCCACGACAACGGCGACCTCGATCCCATGTCCGGCAAGCAGGCCGCCGACGATGATGATCGCTTCAGGAACCACGCTCATGGCATGGACGCCCACCTGCCGAGCAGTCAGGTGGCCGTGGCCGTGTACGTGCTCCAGACCGCTGATGACGGCGACGTAGGCGGCAGCGCCACCAAGGAGCCCGATCGCGACCCGACCACTTGCACCCGCGAACTGACCGGCCTCTGCGACAAGCTCGTACGCGACTGCGCTGATCAGTGCCCCGACGCCGAAGCCAATCACTGTCCCTAGGACCACGTCGTTGACGGGCTTGCGAACGGCGATGGCCCCGCCGATGACGAACGACAGCCCCGCCACGAGTCCCCAGACGAACGCACCGGTCATCGTTGGCCGCCCGACCGTCGCATCGGGGTCTCCTTCGCTGCGCTGCGTGTGTTCCGCACGCCGTCACCGCCGACAAGTCTGGGGCTGGGCGAATCGCCCGTCCATTCTGGCTAGACGTGGACGTCTGGTCGACGCCGAGCAAGCATTCACCATGATGGGGGGGCCGTACGCGTCCACCATCGCTAGCGTGACGTGAGGTGCTCGGATGGCGCCACCACGACCCGGTTTCCGAGCGGAGGTCGCACGCACATGTCTGCCTACGAACCAGTCCCCGCCGAACGTCCACCACGCCCCACTGTTGACGCCGCCCGGCTGTGGGCCGGCGGAGTGGCAACGGCCATTGTCGCCGCCCTCCTGGCGCTGGTGGGCGTTCTCATCTGGGAGGAGGTCCTCGACGTAGTGATGGTTCGCCCGCCCAGGCTCGAGATCAGCGAGTCGTTCGCCTTTCAATACGCGGTCACCGCTGCCATCCTTGCGCTAGCGGCCACCGGCTTGGCCCATCTGCTCGTGATCGCTGCACCGCGCCCCCTGTCCTTCTTCGCGTGGATAATGGCGCTGGCCACGATTGTCGGCTTCGCGATCCCCTACACCCTGGATGGCACGACGGAAGGCCAAGTCGCCACCAGCCTCACCAACCTCGTGATTGGCCTGTGCATCCTTTCCCTCGTCTACGCAGTCGTGAACAGGACCACGCGCTGGGATCGCACAGCTTGATCCCTCGCCTGTGGTCTCTTGGATGTCAACAACGGTCACGCTCGGGCTGCATCAGTTCGGCAGGACTGAACCGGGGTTGACAGTTGATCGGAACGAACGACGCTGATCACGGAGTCGTCACCGCAGGATGCATCGGAAGCCACGTGCCCGGTGGGGCTGCGCACGGCTTCCCGTTCAGGTTCCCTAAATGGGCCCTCGATCAAGACACAGTTGCGCACACCGAGCTGCCGGTCCACTGTGTGCTTGAAGTATTGGCGGGCCAGTAGCCGTGGCATCTCGTCGCGACGGCTACGAGGTCGCCATGTACGTGGAGGTTCGAAGACCGTGCGCGATGTGGGCCTCTCTCCGGACGCTGTGTTGCAGCTCGCGCCCGGGATCCGCACCCGATTGGACGCGGCTGGCCATGTCCTGGTCGATTCGCCGGTCGGGACGATCGTCGACATCGGGCCGGGAGGTTTCGCCATCCTCGCGCTTTTTTCGCAGCCGCAGAGGCTGGGGGATGCCATCGCCCGGCTCGAAGCCGAGCAGGGCGGCTCCACCGACTTCGCGCCGACGATGAGCGTCGTCAACATGCTCATCGAGGAGAGCGGCCTGGTGCGGCCGGACGCCGGCCGAGCTCAGATCAGCGGCTGGGCCGACCCCGTGGAGCATGCCCGCATGCTCCACGACGACCGCAGGACCCGTGACTACCTGTCCGCGCTGGCCGCCGGCGTGCGACCGGGTGACGTCGTGCTCGACATCGGCACCGGAACCGGGGTCCTCGCCGTAGCCGCAGCCCGAGCGGGTGCCCGACGCGTCTACGCAGTCGAGGCCACCGACATCGCCCTCGTCGCCGAGCGAGTGTTTGAAGCAAACGGGGTAAAGGACCGCGTGAGGCTCATACCCGGCTGGTCGAGGCAGATCGAGCTCCCCGAGAAGGTCGACCTCTTGGTGGCCGAGGTCATCGGCAACGAGCCGCTCGAGGAGGAGATCCTCGAGACCACACTTGATGCTCGTCGCCGGCTTCTCAAGCCGGAGGCACGGCTGATCCCGCATGCGCTCACCCTGCTGGCCCGCCCCGTGTTGCTCCCGGAGGGAGAGTTCAGGCAGCGGGCCTACGGACGGGCCGCCGTGACGCGTTGGCGAGAGCTCTACGGCATCGACTTCGAGCCGCTCCTGGACGCCGCGGCCCCCCGCCCGGTCCATACCGTCACGGAGGGGGAGACCGTGGCCAAGTGGCCGCAGGTGGGCCCTACAGTGGTGCTTGCCACGGTCGATCTCACCACGTTCGTGGAGTCGTCTGTGCGCGCGTACACGGATCTCGTCGTCGAACCACCGGGTCTGGCCAACGCCATCGCCGTCACGTTCCGCGCCGACCTGCACGGGAGCATCGGGCACACCGTCGATCCTTGGAGGTGGCCGGAGTCCAGCTGGGCGACCTCCGTGTGGGTTCTGCCCGACCCGGTGCAGGTCGGCCCGGAATCGGCGCTGCGGGTGCAGTATCACCACCGTGTTCCTGGCAAACCGGACGGGCTCACCTGCGCGGTCGTCGATCTCGGCGCCAGCAGAGCAGCCGGGGCCTGGAGCGATTGAAGCGCGTGGATCCGGCAGAGTCTCGCGGATCCTCCCCTTCGGGGTGATGCCGGGCGCTGTCGTGGGCAGTAGCGTCGAGATTGACGTGGTCTTGCGTGTGTCAGAACCGTCGGTGCATATCGCTGAGGGAGACAGGAGTCAGCCATGGGAGTGGTACGTCGGCGAACCCGCCGCCGGACGATGCTGGTCGCCGGCGGGCTCGCGTACGAGAGAGGTAGGAACGCACAGGCCGCTCAGGACCAGGCCTATGCCGCGGACCAGTCCGACGAAGAACCCCCGCCGCCGGCCCCGCCGCCCCCGGCGCCGGCCGATGATGCGACCAGCGAGATCGAGCGGCTCGCGTCGCTTCATGCCTCGGGCGCCCTGACGGACGACGAGTTCGCGGCCGCCAAAGCGAAGATCCTCGGCATCTAGCACCGCCGATCCACCGACGAGGGGGCATTCATGGCTGACAACACTCGAGGCGACGTCCTGCGTCGCGCGATCGAGACGTGCATCCGGCCCACCGACGAGGCTATCGCCAACCTCGGCGATCTGTTCACGGACGATGTAAGCGTCTGGTCACCCAACATGCTGGCGACGGGTGTCGCCGACCTGGCCGAGAACCTCGCGTTCCGCGAGTCGGCGCTGTCCGACGTCGAGGTCGAGGTCGACTCCCTGGGCGTCTTCGGGAACAAAGGCGTGGCCGAATTCCGCGTCACCGCCACGTTCACCGGTCCATTCGTGATCGACAGGGAGGTGGCCATCGACCCCAACGGCCACCAACTCTTGCTGGGGGCCGCGGTTGTGGCCGACTTCGACGGCGCAAAGATTAAGGCAGTTCGCGTCTACTTCGACGACGCCACTCTGCTGGAGCAGATGCTGGCCGAAAAGTGAGGTGCAGGGCGGGGCCTGACTGCGAGGAGCCAGCCGGTGGACGATTCGTACCACCTCGTCGTCGAGGCCGAACCCGATCCACTAGATCTCGCTCTGCTGGAAGAGCGTCTGGCAGCTGCGGCTGTTGCGGCTGCCGGCGTCGGCGAAGAGCAGGAGTTCGGGATCTTCGTACGCGACGACGACGGACGGGTGGTCGCCGGCGCCTCCGGCAGCATCTGGGGTGGCTGCTGCCAGGTGCATGCCGTGTGGGTCGACACGCCGCTGCGGGGTCGTGGGCTGGCACGGGCGCTGATGGCGGAAGCTGAAGCCGAAGCGCGGCGACGAGGCTGCCGGCTGGTCATGGGCCTCGCCTACGAGGTGCTGACCGGCGATTTCTACGACAAGCTCGGCTACCGGACCGTTGGGGTCATTGACGACTGCCCGGCGGGCACGTCAACCAAGTGGTACCGCAAGGACGTGTGAGCTGTCTTGCCCCTGCCTTCACCGCCAGCTTCCGCGACAACTCGGGCACGAGGGGCAGCGACGTCCGGACGCCTCTCACGCCGGCGGCTTACACCCGTGTCAGGGGCCAGCCATCAGGTTCTGCCCTGGGCGGGCGGCAGGGTCACGACTCGTCCGAAGCAGACCACAGGAACAGCTCGTGTTGCCAGCATCACGACTGCAGTCTCGAACTGCCGCATTTGCTCCTTCGCCGTCTAATTGCTTGTCTACGTCAGTTAGCCGCCAGCATCGACTTCGCCCGTGCCGGCGTTCGCCGTCCCTGGTCGAGACCCGCCAACCAGCCATGGCATCGCCCAGGACTGCATGAGCCCCCGGAGTTGGCCTCTTCGACGGTCAGCCCCGCCGCCGGATCGGCCTCCAAGCGCTCATCCGGTATGGGCAAGTCCTGGCGCGCGACACATATGCCTTCGATGCGCCGTTCACGCCACTCAAGCGCAGCATCGCACTGCGGTTACCGCGGCCGTACTACCGGTGAGCCTTCCTGCACGAGCAGCCTCGGACAATCGCGGAAGCAATCACAAATCTTCTCACAGGTTGGAGATAAATTTGATTGCTGTGATGCTTGGCAGAAACACGTACGCAGAGGCTTTGGTGGTAATAAAGCTCAAGAAACTTGTGACCTCGATCGGCGCAACATTTGCCTGCGGTATCACGAAGATGCTTTCTTTGGGGTTCTGGGTGCCGATCAGCGGGTCTTTTGACTTTGGGTGGAGCCGGACGGCACCGGCGAACTCGCTGTCATTGACCCAACGTCGTAACACGAACTCGTATTGGTTTTCGATGTTTGAGTTGATGAAATAAAAGAGCATCCCACGCTCGATGCCATCGTAGGGTTTCGTCGGATCATAAGTTGGCCCGTAAGGCAGACCGCGACGAATCAGACGGTGAGAGTTATTGCTGCCGCCGGGTTGGCCCTGGCCCGCGATTGGCTGACCTCGTGGATTGACACGGCGTATGTGTGCACCGACGGGACAGTGGATCCCCTTGGGATCCCCCGAACCATCAGCCTCTACATACCCGAAGTTGTTTAACTGCTCGGGCGACATCCCCGCAGGACTATCCGTGTCCGGTGACAATGCGAGAGGGACGCCGTTGCGCCATCGTCCGCACAACTTTGCGGCGAGCAGTTCGGGGTCGATAGTTTTCCTGTTCGACTGCAAGAAGTCCTCAAAGCCAGCGACGTCCGTCTCAACTTTCTTGAAAACCGCAAAGCTCCCGTTTAGGCCGAGGCTCCGAGGCGCCGGAACGTTGTAGTTCTCAGCGTCGTCCCGCAGGACGAAGAGCCATGGCTCGCACGGCTCCTGATGATCGGGGTGATATCCCTCGGGACCGCCTCGGATGGTGGGCGTAGAGATGCCGTCGGTGTATCCGAAGTGAATCTTGGGGGTCGGCACGGGTTGGCCATTCTGCATCTCCATCAACGCCATCCCGTCTTGCCGCCAGATTTCTTGAAACGCATCTCCTTCGGCAAACCAGGCACACAGCCTGTCGCTATAGCTCTCCATCGCCTCCGGGCCTATGGCGTGCAGCGTCACCAGGACGTGATCCCGCCCCTGTCCAAAGCCGGGAATCCAGTTAGGGGGCGAACCTGCTCCGGTGTCCCCGACCAGCTCCGCCCTTTGCGCGGCTCCTTCGACGAACGCACCAAATGACTCGAACGACAGCGTTGGGACGCGTTCTTCTATCTCCAGCGCCACCAGTCCGGACCACGTAATGGCGATGTTGAGGCAATGGTCGGGCTTGCGACGCGGGGCAGCCGCAGGGTCGTCTCCCGGTCCGGGCGCGAACCCTACGTGCCAGTCCTCGGCAGTGGTGATCTGCGGGGCATCGGATTCGTCGCCGTTTACGAGCCGTCCAAGTTGCCTGCGCGCCTGTCCCGGAGTGCTTACCGTCAACAAGAAATGCCGCACCATCGGCATCGCGTATGCGCGGAGGACGAACCCCTGGATGTCCGCGAGGTCGAGCGCGGACCGTTCCATGGCCCCCGAATCGCTCTCGGCCTCCAGGCGTTCATGCCGCCTTCCGCCACGCAACCGTTGAAGAAACCTCGGGCCCTTCATCGCCGGTGCTGGTTGCGTGTTGTGTTCCCTGGCCAGCGCCGGGCTCCGGATCGATCATAGTTCGTGACCATGTGACACCACCGCTATCCACCGGTATCCGATGACTTGCGATCGGCCAACAGGGCTCGAATGTCAAGAACCGAGAGGCCTGGATAGGCGCTGTAGAACCCGATGGTTGGATAGTTGTTTTGCAATGCCCACTGATAGAACGCTTGGGCGTTCTTTCCTACCGGTGTTGGCGGCGCGCCAACGACGTGTGGAAACACGGCATCGAAAACGAGCGAGTTCTTTTCTGCGAAGTCCTGGATGTACTTCTTGAAATCACCGTCGTAGGCCGTGAAGAAACCCAGGTGGTGGTCCTCAAAAGGCACAAAATGGGCGCCATGCAGTGTCCCAAGCAAATCCGACGCTTCGTTGACCTCGTCTTGAATGCGCATCGCGACCAGCTTCAGGGACAACGCTTCCCGACGTGACTTGATGGACATGTAGGTCAGCAAGCAGCCCTGCGAGGTATTGCCCGTGAAGCCCGCCGCACTCGCGGCCGCCTTGACGTCCTGAACCGAAGCGTCCTCGTAGGCGAAGTACGTGCCTAGAGGCTCGTGGGTATGATGCTTAAGCCATTTGATAACCCCCTGAGAGTTTCCAGCCACGGGCGTGGCCGGAGGGTCTTCCACGTGTTCGAAGATGGCGTCGAACACCGGGCCAGCACTCTCCACTAGCCGCTCGATGTGCTGGTCGACCTCGCCGTCAATGTCTGAAAGGAAGAGAAGCTTCTCGTCTCCCTTGACCATAAAGCGGGAGAAACGCACAGTACCGAGGTCGTCCTGCGCTTTCGCGAGATTGAGCATGAGCGCGGGCAGCTCTTCGGGTAGCGCCCTGGCGCTGGCGGGCGCCTTGATCGGGAAGTCAATGGTGAGAGCACTTTGGCTCATCGCGTCCTCCTTCGGGTAGATCGCATCCGTCTGGGTGGACGGACGTCAGAGTAGCGCCGGGCTCCGGATCGATCATGGTTCGTAACCATGTGACACCACCGCTATCCACCGGTATCCGATGACTTGCGATCGGCCAGCAGAGCTCGGACGTCTTGAACCCCGAGGCCTGGATAGGCACTGTAGAAGCCGATGGCCGGGTAGTTGTTTTCCAATGCCCACTGATAGAACGCCTGGGCGTTCTTTCCTACTGGGGTTGGCGGCGCGCCAATGATATGTGGAAAGACAGTATCGAAAACGAGCGAGTTCTTTTCTGCGAAGTCCTGGATGTAGTTCGCGAAATCACCGTCGTAGATTGTGAAGAAGGCTATGTGGCTTTTCTCAAAGGGCACCCAATGGGCGACATGAAGTGTCCCGATCGAATCCGACTCTTTGTAGGACTCGTCTCTAATGCGCCTCCCGACCAGCTTCAGGGAAAACGCTTCCAGACGTGACTTGATGGACATGTAGGTCAACAAGGGGCCCTGCGAGGTATTGCCCGTGAAGCCCGCCGCACGCGCGCTCGCCTTGACGTCCTGAACCGAAGCGTCCTCGTAGGCGAAATACGAATCGAGAGGCTCGCGGACATGATGCTTCAGCCATTTGATGACCCCCTGAGGGTTACTAGCCACGGGCGTGGCCGGAGGGTCGTCCACGTGTTCGAAGATGGCGTCGAACACCGGGCCGGCACTCTCGACGAGCCGTTCGATATGCTGGTCGATCTCGCCGTCAATGTCCGAAAGGAAGAGAAGTTTCTCGTCTCCCTTGACCATGAAACGGGAGAAATGCACGTCACCGAGGTCGTCCTGCGCTTTCGCGAGATCGGGCATGAGCGAGGGCAGCTCTTCGGGTAGCGCCCTGGCGCTGGCGGGCGCCTTGATCGGGAAGTCAATGGTGAGATGACTTTGGCTCATCGCGTCCTCCTTCGGGTAGATCGCATCCGTCTGGGTGGACGGACGTCAGTATTACTCCCGGGCCGGACTGACCTTTGTGATGCAATCGCGTTGCGCCGGGGACCGATACGGCGGCGTTTCACGCCTCCTCCCGCACAAGCCCGACTCGACAGCGCACGGGAGCTGTGCGACGGTCGCGCTCGTTCTGGTCGGCGTACCGTCTGGCGACTTTGGCGACGGGCCGGTCGAAGGGTCGTCGCGTCCTGGGGGAGTGTCAGTTCTCGGCCTCCTTCAGCTTGGCCTGGGCGTCGGCGATGGCGTCTTTGAGGGCCTGGACGTGGCGGCCCTCTGCCTCGCCCACCACCTTGGATATGGCCCGTGTCACGACGGGCTCGACCTTCGTGGCTGCGGACTGCGGGTAGGCCACGATGAGGCCGGCGCCTCCGATCGGGATGGTCGCCCCGACCTGCTCCTGTAGCTTGGCGGCGAGTTGGTGGTGGACGAGTTTGCCGGCGCCCGCTCCGATGACGGCACCGACGGCTGTCGCCGCGAGGAGCGGCGGCGCGAACAGGCCGACGACGAATCCGACGGAGCCGAGGCCCGCCGCGCCTTTGCGGACGAGTTTGTCGGTCTGCTGCACTTCTAGGTTGCCCTTGAGGTCCTTGGTCACGACGACCGCACCGTGCAGGTAGCCGCCGCTGCCGAGGACGGACTCGTAGTCCTCCATCGCGGCGTCCCTGGACAGGTAGCCGCCGATGAGGACGTCGATCGTTTCTTCGTCGAACGCCATGCTGCCGACCTTCCTGCTGCGTGGTTTCGGCTCAGGCTGAGACTGCATTCACGGTGTCGCCGTGTCGCCGCGCCTGCTCCACCTGGTCCTCGTCGTCCTGGCTCAGGTGGGGCTTGACGTCGAAGACGACCCGCTTGATCTTTCCTGTGAAGGGGAATGGCTTGCGGTCCTCGTAGCGCAGGTCGACGACCCCGCCGTTGTCGCGTCCGATGTCCATGCTCGCGTAGGCGGAGAACCGGATGGGGACGGTGTGATCCATCCGCCCCTTGGCGACGGGGTTGTCGTCGACGTACAAGGTGACGTCGCCGCCGGTGGCGGGTTTGGGGGCGTCGGCAGTGAACTCCATGCGGACGGTGACATCGCCGGCCGGAAGTAGTTCCTCTGCCTGCTGGCGGAAGACGAAGACGCCCATCATCGAGTAGGTGTGGGTGAGCCGGCCGGCATCGACCCACAGCGAGAACCCGCCCAGGTGGTCGGCTTCAGCGACGATCACACCGTCGGCGCCGCCCTCGGGGACGACCAGGTCCGCCGTGATCGTGTACGAGTGGTTGTAGACGCGCGGGATCATGCCCGACAGGACGTTTTCGACGTCACCCCGGAATTCGAACGTCGTGACGGTCGGCAGCGGAGGGGTGATGCCGAAGAACACGCTGAGCGGGGCAAGGAGCGGCAGCACCTTGTACTGCTCCGCCTCCGCCCAGAACAGGGCGCGGAGCTCCTGGACCTTCTCGGGATGGGTCGCGGCCAGGTCGTGGATCTGGGTGAAGTCGTCAGGTAGGTAGTAGAGCTCGACTGGGTCGTCGTCGGGGTTCCACACGCCGGGGCGGTACGGCTCGAGCGCGGCAGGGGTGAGGACCCAGGGGATGCGGTCGGTGCGCATCGCCAGCCACCAGCCGTCCTTGTACATGGCTCGGTTGCCGACCGCCTCGAAGTACTGCTGGGTTCGCCGCTCCGGCGCGTTTGCGTTGGTGAACGAGTCTGCGAATGTCACGCCGTGCATCGGCTCCTGCGCGATCCCGTCGACCTCGTCCGGCGCGGGGATCCCGCACACGTCGAGGATCGTCGGCGCGACGTCGATCACATGCGTGAAGTGCGACCGCAGGCCGCCGCCCTCGGGGACTCGGGAGGGCCACTGCACCACGAGCGGGTCGCGGGTGCCACCCAGGTGTGAGCCCACCTGCTTGCCCCACTGGAACGGCGCGTTGCCGGCCCAGGCCCAGGCTGCCGCGTAGTGCGGGGCGGTCATCGCCCCGCCCCAGGCGTCCAACCCGCCGTATCGCTCGACGAGTTGCATCTGCATCTCGTCGGTGAGCGGGATGCCGTTCTGCATGGTCAGCTCGTTGAATGAGCCGGTGGGTGCGCCCTCCATGCTCGCCCCGTTGTCACCCCAGATCCACAGCACCAGGGTGTTGTCGAGTTCGCCCAGGTCCTCGATCGCGTCGATCACCCGTCCGACGTTGTAGTCGGCGTTCTCGGAGTAGCCGGCGTAGACCTCCATCTGTCGGGCGTAGTACGCCTTGAGCGGGTCCGGTACGTCGTCCCATGCGGGGAACGCCTCGTTGCGCGGCGTCAGCTCCGCGTCGGGCGGCACGACGCCGAGCTGCTTCTGCCGGGCGAAGACCTCCTCGCGCAGGCGGTCCCAGCCCTGGTCGAAGCGACCCTTGTACTTGTCGGCCCAGCTGTTCGCGACGTGGTGCGGCGCGTGGGCGCAGCCGGTGGAGAAGTAGGCGAAGAACGGCTTGGTCGGGTCCTGGGCTCGCACGCTGTGTAGCCACTGGATCGTGTGGTCGGCCATGGCGTCGGGCAGGTAGTAGGGGTTGTCCGGGTCGTAGAAGGCCGGGTCGGTGCCGATGATCTTCTGGTTCTCGGCAAGGCAGGGGTCCCACTGGCTGGCGCCGCCGCCGAGGATTCCGTAGAAGTAGTCGAAGCCCCAGCCGCTCGGCCAGCGCTCGAAGGGGCCGGCGGCGCCTTGCTGGTGGTCCGGCGTCAGGTGCCACTTGCCGAATACGCCGGTGATGTAGCCGTTCTCCTGCAGGATCCGGGGTAGCGGCGCGCAGTCGCGCGGCAGCAGGGCGGTGTAGCCGGGAAAGCCGCTGGACAGCTCCCCGATGGATCCGAATCCGACGGTGTGGCTGTTGCGACCAGTCAGCAGCGAGGCCCGCGTCGGCGAGCAGAGCGGAGTCACATGGAAGCGGTTGTACCGCAGCCCGCGCTCGGCCATCCGCGAGTAGTTCGGGGTGTCGATCGGCCCGCCGAACGTGCTCGGGTTGCCGAGCCCGCATCGTCGATCAGTACGAGCAGGATGTTGGGCGCGCCCACAGGCGGGCGGACGTGGTCGATCTGGTTCCAGTCCGGCTCGGAACCGTCCAACGTGCGCGCCGCGGTCCCGCTGAATTCGGGCGTCGGATGGGGAGCTTGGTGCGGTCTGGCCCGCTCATCTCATTCCTCCGGGTTCGCACGAGGCCACGACGACGCCGACAGTCGGTTCGCTGCTCTCCCCGACCAATCCATCAGCGATCCCCACCGGTCCCCTCGACAGGGCAAATTCGCGGGCCGCGGTCCACGGGCTTCAGCTTCAGGACATTGTCGGCCCCAGTGCGGTCGGTCTTCCAGCCCGGGTGCCTCGGTGACGTGCTCTGTGTTGAAGGTGCGCTGCTCTTTGGTGAAGAGCTCCCCACCCCTCCCCCCCCCGCTCGCCCCCCCTGGGTATCTGTGCCCCCCGCGGGTCCCTCCCTCGCGCGCTGGGGGGGGCTCCTCCCTGTCTCGCGCACGCGCCCCTTCTCTCGACCTGTGCCTTCTTAGTTGTTCGTGGGACAGTCCCGGAGCCTCGTGTTGTTTCGTGGACACGTCATAACCCCTCACGCGTGGGCAATTTGTTGACCCTTCACCATTCCGCGGCGTCCTGGTCGTTCCCTTGAGCGACAAGACGGACGTCGAGCAGCTCGAGGCCGAGGTCGCGGATGCGGGAGATGGCGCCATGGAGTGCGGCCTGGTCGGGCAGGGCCCCACGCAGTGTCGTCGAGCCGTGGGTAGGCACCACGTCGAAGTCAGGAAACATCGCTAACACCGACTCACTGGCGGCTCCTTTGAAGGACAACTCGTAGACCACATGTGCCATGGAGGCCCCAACCGCTCGCATTGGTTTGAACGCATCGTGCCCCCGAGCAGGGTGACGACTGCTCACCCCGAGCCGGGTGATTCGCACTCACCCGGGGTGCGTTCAGGATTCAGGGCGAGGAAAGGACGGTGCACATGGACGAGGCAATCGCGGTCGACGAGCTCGGCCCCGTCGACTACATCGTGGTCGAGTTCCCCGGCAGCAGGTTCAACGGGGAGATGGCCCCGGCGCTGGCCGACCTGGTTGATCGCGGCCTGGTCCGGGTGCTCGACCTGCTGATCCTGAAGAAGGACACCGACGGCTCGGTCGAGGCCTTCGAGCTGTCCGACCTCGGCGCTGACGAGCTCGGCGTGATTCGCTCGTACGAGTCGAAGCTGGCAATGCTGCTCAGTGAGGACGATGTCACTGCGGTAGCGGCCGCTCTTGAGCCGGGTTCCTCGGCCGGCGTCCTGGTCTGGGAGAACGCCTGGGCCGCGCCGTTCGCCAGTGCGGTGCGTAAGTCGGGTGGCCAGCTGGTCGCCGGCGGACGCATCCCCATCCAGGCCCTCCTCGCCGCCGTCGAGGCCGACGAGGCAGAAGACAGCCTCGAAGAAGGAGTTTGATCATGCCGCTTGCACGTCGACGCATGCGTCGCGCCTCGGTGATCGGACCCGCGCCGGTCGCCCGGACTGCCGCAACAGTTGGCACGGCCGCGGTGGTGGCCCACGGTGTCAACCGCCGCACCGACCGCAGAGACGACCGCAGAGACGACCGCACCGACCGCCGCGACTAGGCAGGTGCCGATGTCGCCGCCGCCCGCCGGCGCACCGAACCTGCTCGTGGTGCTGCTCGGTATCGGTTTCCGGGGCGTCGAGCGCGTTCGGCGACCGATCAGCACACACCGCATCGCCACGGCCAGGCAATGACGATCCATCCCGCTTGTCAGTGGGCACATCAAGCAAAGGAGCTGTGACATGCCGCTGCTGGATCTGTTCTGGGCCACCCTGTGGTTCTTCCTGTTCTTCGCCTGGATCTGGCTGGTAATCACGATCTTCGGCGACATCTTCCGCAGTCGTGACCTGTCTGGCTGGGCAAAGGCGTTGTGGACGCTGTTCGTGGTGTTCATCCCTTGGCTGGGAGTGTTGATCTACCTGATCGTCCGCGGCAAGTCCATGGAAGATCGGAGCATGCAAGCTGCCGCCGAGCAGGAGAAGGCGACTCGTCAATACGTCCAGACCGTGGCCTCGGACGACGGGGCGTCCAGCGCGGATGAAATCGCCAAGCTCGCGCAGCTACGCAACTCCGGCAGCATCACGCAGGACGAGTTCGACGCGCAGAAGGCCAAGATCCTCGCCAAGGCCTAGCACCAGGCAGGCGCGTACCGGGATGGCGCCATCAAGTCATGAACCTGGCGTGGGGCGCCCTCGTCATCGTCGCCGTCACGGGCGTGGCGGTCACAGCGATGCTGCTGGCACGGCGCAGGGCCCCCGAGGGCAGTCGCTGCCGTGCTGACGGGAGGTGGAGTTGATGGCCCAGCGACGGGTTGCGCACCCGACCGTTGACGACCGAAAGGCGATGGGAAGAGCCGCCGCTGGCAGGGTGCCGCTGTCGAGTCACGACGGGTGGACCCCGGCTCTGGATCGCGCAGACCCCATCGGCCTGCTCGAAGAGCAGAACGTGACCCGAGAGCCGGACCTAGTGCCAGTGCGCCACGGTCGGATGAAGGTTTCGCCTTTTACCTTCTACCGCGGGACAGCCAAGATCATGGCGGCCGATCTGAAGGACTCACCAACGGCCGGCCTGATCGTCCAGCTTTGTGGGGACGCTCACTTGTCGAACTTCGGCGGGTACGCCTCGCCCGAACGAACGTTGCTGTTCGACCTCAATGACTTCGACGAGACCCTTCCTGGCCCGTTCGAGTACGACGTGAAACGGATGGCCGCGAGCTTCACGATCGCCGCCCGGAACAACGGCTTGTCGAAGGCCGATGCCAAGGCAGCGACGCGTGCGTCGGTGCGGGCCTACCGCGAGGGAATGGCCGACTTCGCGCAGATGCGCACGATGGAGGTGTGGTACTCGCGCATTTCCGAGCAGGACATACTGGCCGCCGCGCAGGCTGCCCAGACCACCAAGCAGCATGCGAAGGAACTGAAGCGGGGCAGGAAGACTATCGAGAAGGCGCGCACGCGTGACAGCCTGCAGGCGTTATCGAAGCTGGGTGAACTCGTCGATGGGAAATACAGGATCGTCCGGCAGCCGCCGATCGTCGTTCCGATTCGCGAGGTGGCCGCAACGTACGGAATGCCACCAGACGAACTCGAAAAGGTGCTGATCGACCAGTTCCGGGCCTATCGCGCCACTCTGCAGGATGATCGGCGGCAGCTGCTGGAGCGGTTCCAGATCGTCGACGTCGCGCGGAAGGTTGTTGGTGTCGGCAGTGTCGGGACGCGGGCGTTGATCGTCTTGTTGCAGGGACGCGACCAGGACGATCCGCTGTTCCTTCAGGTGAAAGAGGCTACGAGCTCCGTGCTTGAAGACCACCTCCCGAAGAGCCGATACCGGCAGCCCGGTGAGCGGGTCGTGCAGGGACAGCGACTCATGCAGGCCACCAGCGATATCTACCTCGGCTGGACCAAGGGCGCGCAGGCCGGGCGCTACTTCTACTGGCGCCAGCTTCGAGACATGAAGGGCTCGGCACTCGTCGAGGCCATGTCAGCCGATGCGCTGGCGTTCTATGCCGGCCTTTGCGGTTGGACGCTTGCTCGAGCGCATGCACGGTCGGGCGACGCGATCGCCATCAGCGAGTATCTCGGTGGGAGCGACGCATTCGACCGGGCGATCGCCGATTTCTCGAAGCGCTACGGGGACCAGAACGAGCGCGACTACGAAGAATTTGTCGGCGCCATACAGCGCGGAAGACTCGAGGCCCGAGAGGGCCTCTGACAAGCTCCGTGGGTCGCGGTCACATGTCCAACGGGAGGATGCCGTGACCGCCTCGGGCACCCGGTCTCCGCGGTGGAACCCAATAGTCGCTCTGCGGCAAATCCGGTAAGTGGATCATGCTGGTCGGGTCAGATGAGGGCGTTCGTCGCCGTCTCTCCCAGCGAGCTCGCGATCCGCGTCAATCGCGGCGGAATGACGCAGCTGTCGCGCTGGCGCAACGGCCATCTCCCATCGCGGCATCGCAGTCAGCCCGCCGGATCCCGAACGCGGTGCGTGCGGCGTTCACGATATTCAGCTGCGCAGGGACTCCCAGACCTGAGCTGACGGTCGTGCTCACCAGCGTCTCGGCGGTGCGCAGGAGTTGCAGGCGCTCATCGGCGGTAGCCGTGCCGGGCAGCGCCCCGTAGTCCGTCATGACCGCGTTGAACGACGTGATCCGGTCGTCCCAGGCGTCGACGCGGTCCTTGAGGGCCTTAGCCAGGGAGACGTACGTGGCCGCCCGCCATTCCAGCGCGAAGCCCGTGCCTGACCCTGGCAGCCGGTACGCGGCCAGCGGCGACACGGCCGCCTCGTAGTCGGCGATGACCTGGTCGATGGTGCGCGTCGTGTCCGCGATGCGCGTCGTCAGCGTGGCCAGGGCAGGCAGGTGCGTGTCGCTGAGGTCGGTGCACGTCAGTGAGGCGGGCGAGTGGCACGGTGGACGTGGACTGGTCGCCCGTGCGCGCGTCGCCCTGTCGCACGAGGTCAGACGGTCGCGGTGGGCGCGCGCCGATCAGGAGCCGCCGGAGGCTGTGCAGCAAGCCCTCGAGCTCGAAGAACGTGATCGACCCAGAGATTCGTGTCGTATGCCGGATGGTGATCGGCTCGGCGTAGCTCACGTCCTCGGTCGCGTGCAGCCGCGCAAGGATGCGCTCGTCCAGGTCGCCGAGCGCCTGGTCCGCTCGCGCCTCCCCGCGGCAGAGGAGGTCGACCGGCTGCAGGCCCAGGACGGCCTGCGTGATCGTCGCGGTGGACGGAAGGCCCGTGGTCCTGTCGACGAAGCGGACCCGTTGAAGACCGGCTTCGCGTTCGTGCCGATGGTCCTCGCGGTCATGCTCGGCGCAACAGGCTCGTCCGGGCTGGCACGCATCGGGCCCAGGATCCCGATCTTCGTGGGGCTGCTCCTCGCCGTGGTCGGCATGGTCCTGTTCGCCCAGCTCGAGCTCGCCAGCTCTGATGCGACGAACATCCTCCCTGGGCTTGTCATCACAGGCATTGGTATCGGACTCGCAGTGGCGCCGGCCCTCAGCGCCGCGACCTCCGGTGTCGACACCGAGCACTCCGGGGTGGCGTCTGCGTTCGTCAACGTGGTCCAGCAGGTCGGTGGCTCGATCGGCATCGCGGTGTTGAGCGCCTTCGCAGCCAGCGCGGCAACGAACTACCTCGACGGCAAGCCTGCCTCTGCCGCCAACCAGGCACTCGCCGCGCTCGAGAGCTACACGACGGTGTTCTGGTGGGCCGCCGGCATCTTCGCGGTCGGTGCCGTGATGTGCGGTGCGCTGCTCAGGAGCGGCCCCATCGCGCTCGATCCCGACGCGGCCCCCGTCGCCGCACACTGACAAGACGGGCCCGGAGTCGTTTCCAGCAACACCGCACAGCGCCCGACTCCGGGCCTGTCAACCGCACGACCGTCACCGAAGACGTTGGTTGCGGCCCCGTCCCTGGACCACCCTTCCGCCAAGGTGTCCCGGTACTTCCGGGTCGCCGGGCTCTGCGTGAGGCTGGCCTGCTGGCAACCCTCTGGGTCGTCTACAGCGCGAGCCGCCTGCTCGCCAACGACGACCTCCCCAGGGCCCGCGCCCGAGCAGGCGATGTCCTCGACCTCGAAGCCCGGATGCATCTCGACATCGAGTCGTGGCTCAAGTCGGCGGTGGCGCCGGTAACGCAGATCGCCGTTGCGACGTCCTTCTGGTACGCCCTGCTGCACTACCTCGTCACCCCCGCGGTGCTCGCAGTTCTCTACTTCCGCGCACCTCAGGACTACCCCCGGGCCCGGAACGCCCTCCTGGTCGGCACCCTCATCGGCTGGCCGCCCACATGCTGATCCCGACCGCGCCACCCCGCCTCATGCCTGCCGAACGGTATGTCGACGTGCTGGCCGAGACCGCACGCTATGGCTGGTGGGGCACCCACGCATCGGCCCCGGCCGGGCTCGGGAACATGACCAACGAGCGGGCGGCGATGCCTTCCCTGCACGTGGGATGGACCGTGTGGGTCGCCTGGGCTCTGTGGCCCCATACCCGGCTGGTCGGGCGCGTGCTCGGCTGCCTGTACGTGCTCGGCACGGCGTTCGTCGTTGTCGCCACCGGCAACCACTGGATACTGGACGCAGTGATGGGTGCTGCGGTCGTGGCGCTCGGAATCGCACTGTCCGCTCGCATCGAAACGAGAGCAAGCGGCCGGTCGGCACTCGCCATGACGGTCGTCCGGCCGACCATCGCCCGGGACGTCGCTGATTGCGGCAGCAGCGCGACCGGCCCGACGGCCTCCGCGGGGACCTCAGCCGGAGTCTTGTGCCACCCAGCCGGGGGCCTCCAGCCGGATCGGCTGGTCCTCCACGATCGTGGCCAGCTGCTGCTCCAACACCGCCAGCTCCTTCCGGCCGAGCTGACGCGCCAACTGGCGGTAGAGCCGCTCGAAGACCAGCTCGCCGTCATGGAGTAGTTGCGCCCCCAGCTGTGTCACCTGGACCCGCTTGCGCCGGGCGTCAGCCGGGTCTGGCTCCCGCGTCACGTAGCCACGCTCCAGCAGCACCTCGATCGTCTTCGCCGCGGCCTGTTTGGACACCGCCAGGCTTCGTCCCAGCTCCGAGGCGCTGTCCGCACCACGCTGGATGGCCCGCATCGCGTAGTCGTGGCTCGGCCGCACGTCGGCGTACCCGCGCGCCTCCAGCTCGACGACCACAGCGTCGACGAGCCGGCGGTAGCTGCCGAGCAGCAGAAGGGCCAAGTTGGGTCCCCGTCCAAGTCCAGGTTCGGCGCCACGTCCAGTCACGGAGTACGAGGGTACGGAACTGACTTGACATCGACAACCCGGTTGGCTAAATTTAGACAATGCGATTGTCGATCTGAGAGGACGAGACCATGCCCACCACGGCTGTCGACCCGACCATCCCCGCGGCCGGCGCGACCATCGACGGCGTCACCCACCACGCCGCCGACGTCAACGGCACCCAGCTGCACTACGTCTCCGCCGGCACCGACGGCTCACCCGTCCTGCTCGTGCACGGCTTCCCCGAGAGCTGGTGGGCCTTCCGCGACGTCATCCCCCGCCTCGCCGAAAGCCACCGCGTGTTCGCCGTCGACCTGCGCGGCTTCGGCGACTCGCGGGCCGCCGACGACACCTTCACCAGCGCCACCGCGGCCGAGGACCTGCACCGGCTCATCGAGCACCTCGCGGTGGGCCCGGTGCACCTCACCGGGCAGGACATCAGCGGCGGCACCGTGTTCCGCCTCGCAGCCACCCACCCCGAGGACGTGCTCAGCCTCACCGCCATCGAGATGGGCCTGGCCGGGTACGGGCTCGAAGGCTTCGCCGACGTCACCCACGGCGGGTCCTGGCACATCGGCGTCCTCGCAGCGCCCGGCATCCCGCAGCTGCTGCTCACCGGCCGCGAGCGCCAGGTACTCGGCCAGTGGGCGTTCCCGTCGATGACCGCCGTCGCCGGCTCCATCACCGACGGCGACGTCGACGAGTTCACCCGCGGCTACGCCCGCCAGGACGGCTGGAACGGAGCCATCGGCCTGTACCGGTCGATGCTGACCGAGGGCGAGGAACTTCAGCACCTCGCGAAGACACAGAAGCTGAACGTCCCGGTGCTGGCCGTCGGCGGCTTCGGCGGCCCGTTCACCGCAGGCACCGTCGCCAACATCACCGACGGCGAGGTCACTTCCGTCCTTCTCGACGGCGTCGGGCACTATGTGGCACTCGAGGCGCCGGGGAAGCTCGCCGACGCCGTCCTCGCGTTCACCTCGAAGGTCGACGCGACTGTGTGAAAGCCGACAAGGCGCGA
This sequence comes from uncultured Actinomycetota bacterium, assembly GCA_963757805.1. Taxonomy (GTDB): domain Bacteria; phylum Actinomycetota; class Actinomycetes; order Jiangellales; family Jiangellaceae; genus CAVWSM01. The sequence continues at coordinate 1,048,775 of CAVWSM010000006.1, forward strand.
GCCGGCACAGCAGCGGATACCGCTCCGGCCCCACCGGCAACCGGCGGCCTCGACCGCCAGGCCCGGCCGATTGGACCCCCACGATCGGCCGGGCCTGGCCGGTCACCCGAATGAAGGTCCGGAGCCGATCGACTGAACATCTCAAAGGACGTCGGCCGTCGTCGGGACTGGCTCCGACTGATGGGCATGACACACCGATGGTCGACACCACCCACCGTCACCCAGGTCGTACCAGCGTGCTCGCTGGGGGATATCCGATGGTCTTCTCGCTCACTTGCCAGTGCGGAGCTGCCGCACCCGCCGCTCCGCCTCGGGGAGCGCCTTCTTGCGGTCCGCCACCTCGCGGCGGGCGGCATCCAGGGCGGCCTCCTGGGCGGCGACCTGCCGCCGCATCTCCGCCGTATCCGGGCTGACGACTGGCCCCGGCGCACCCCCACGTGGTCCGGCTCGAGGCACGGCCGCCGAACGTCGACGGGCCGGGCGGGTGGTTCTCGACGATCTCGTCCGGCATGCGTTGCGGATGCGTCCCGACCGCCTGGTGGTCGGTGAGGTCCGAGGGGCGGAAGGACTCCCCGAGCTTCAAGCTTACCCATCGTCGTCGTGCATGCGACCAGAGGACTCGTTCGGTACGCCTCGCTAGCCCGATGCGCAGGTTGCCTGCGATTGCGACAGGCATGGGGGCCCAGACACTACGAACCCACCGGGTCCAGCGTCGCGCCACGCTCAGCCGGCGTCAAATGGCAGGCCCTTGGCTTGGTCAAGGGTGAGTTGCTCTATCTGGACGCCGGCCACTAACGAGTTCTGCCTTGCGAGGAGTTCGCGGAGGGGCTCGGCTCGGGCATGGATGTTGGCGCCTGCCTGATCACGGTAGACCTCGTAGAACACACGGGTAAGCGGCTGGCCTTCCACTCCGTGGCTGGCAAAGACGAGCGTGCATGGCTCATGGTCGTTCACCTGCTGAAACACCTTTGCCGTTAGCTTGTCGAACTCAGCGGCCGCAGCATTGTCGCGGCACTCGACCCGTAGCAACGTGACAATCACACCAGCCTCCGGACAGAAGCCATCGAGCCCACGAGGGCACCGCTGGCCACCGGGCTCCGGCGGGACGCCCCGCCGAAGTCCTGATCCGGGGTTGCCGCACCAGTCACCGGATCACACGGAAGAAGTCGCGCACGTCGTCGACGAGCAGGTCGGGCGCCTCCAGGGCGGCAAAGTGCCCGCCGCGGTCGAACTCTGACCAATGCACCACGTTGTGATCGCGCTCGGCGAGCGGCCGAATGGCGATGTCGTGCTGGGTGAACACGGCGACACCGGTGGGCACCGTGCCGCGCTCTTTCGGACCCCACATGCTGGGGTCGTTCGCTGCCTCGTAGTAGAGCTGGGCAGATGACCCGCCTGTGTTGGTCAACCAGTACAACGTCACGTCGGTGAGCACACGGTCACGATCCAGCTCCACAGCCGGGTCCGCCCACTCCTTGAACTTCTCGACGACCCAAGCGAGTTGGCCGACCGGGGAGTCAGCGAAGCTGTAGGCGAGTGTCTGCGGGCGGGTGCTCTGGATCTGGATGTAGCCCATCTCGAACGTTTCGAGCCCCCTTAGGCGGGCCTGCTCGGCTTCGGTGGCGCCGGTCAGCTCGGCAGGGTCGCCGGATGGGAAGGTGAGCAAGGCGTTGAGATGCACCCCAACCACATGGTCGCGGTCGATACGTCCGACCTCCGGCGCCTCGAAGGAGCCGTGGTCGCCACCCTGAGTCCCGTAGCGCTTGTAACCCAACCGGGCCATCAACTCGGCGTAGGCCCGGGCGTTGCGATTGTGATTCCAGCCTGCTCTGCTCAACGGTGTCGAGAATCCGTAGCCGGGGATGGAGGGTGCCACGACGTGGAAGGCATCGGCTGGGTCGCCGCCATGCTCACGCGGGTTCGTCAACGCTCTCATGACGCCGGTGAAATCCGCGACCGTGTAGGGCCAGCCATGGATGAGCAACAGCGGAAGGGCGTCCGGCTCGGGGGAGCGGACATGCATGAAGTGGATGTTCTGCCCGTCGATGGTCGTGGTGAACTGCGAGAACTCGTTGAGCTCCGCTTCGTACTTCCGCCAGTCGTATCCGTTGCGCCAGTAGTCGGCCAGCTCCTTCAGATAGCCCAGCGGTACGCCTCGGCTCCAGCCAACGTCTGGCAGTTCGTCGGGCCAGCGCGTGCGGGCCAACCGGTCACCCAGATCATCCAAGTCGGCTTGGGGGATGTCGATAAGGAACGGGGCTGTCGTTGTCGTCATCTCGGCGGCTCCCTTGGTATTGTGTCGGAACGGAGTATTCCGTTCGAGAGTAGCAGAGCGGAACGCTCTGTTCCAGAGGGAAAGGGGTGCGTGTGACGGACGACCGTCCTCTGAGCGGCCGGCGTGCGCAGGCCGCCACGAACGACGAAGTGATCATGCGGGCCGCGCGCGAGGTGTTCGTCGCCGACGCGACCGCTCCGATCGCCGCGGTCGCTGAGCGCGCCCGCGTCGGCATAAGCGCCCTGTACCGGCGGTATGCGAGCAAGGAGGACCTGCTCGGCCGCCTGTGCGCCCAAGGTCAGGAGACGTACCTCGCCGAGGTCGAGCGTGCGCTAGCCGACGACGGCGACCCATGGGACGTGTTCGTGGACTGGCTCCAGCGCATCGTCGATGCCGATACGCACGCGTTGACGGTGCGCCTGGCCGGCACGTTCACACCCGACGCCGGACACCTCGAGCGGGCCGAGCGGATGCAGCGCCTGGGCACCCGGCTGGTCCGACGGACCGCGGCCTCTGGCGCGCTCCGGCCCGGGCTCACGTTCGTCGACGTCAGCCTCCTACTCGAGCTGGTCTCGACGACCCGGCTTGGGGACGCCGATCGCAACGCCGAGCTCCGCCAGCGATACCTCGCGGTCATCGTCGACGGGATCTCCTCCCGCGCCGACGGCTCGCTGCCCGGCCGGGCGCCGACGTGGGACGAGCAGACGGCTCGGTGGATCGCCGAGCCGAGGGCGGTGTAGTCTGCCGCGGCTCGACAGACCGGCTACTCGCACGTGCGCTCCGGCGCCGCCGTAGATCAGTGCGGTGGTCCGGGCTCATCGAGATGGACCGCTACCCTCGAGGCGGGCTACGCCGCCCCGGTCCGCACGCTCCTCGCTGCCGGCGACCGGGGTGTCGGCTCTCCAGACCTACCAAGTGAGAACGCCCGGATCGCGGCATTATGCGGGGGATCCGCGTCAAGTGGATCATGATGCTTGAGGGCTCTCAAGGTCGTTGAGTAGGCGGCCGAACAGGTCGGCTCGGTGGTGTTGGCCCTTGGTTTCGGCGTCGTCGTGTTGGGCTTGGAGTGTGGGGCGGAACTCGATGCTGGTCTGGAAGAACGCGCAGTTCTCGCAGATCGACTCGAACGCGCAGTCGAGCTCGGCGGGGCGGGTGCAGTAGCCGTTGCCGAGCAGTCGGTGGTGTTCGCGCCGGAGCCGGGCCATCTTGGTCCGATCGCGTCGGCGGGCAGCTGCTGGGGTTGGCCGTAGAGGGCTTCGACGTTGTCGGTGACGGCGAAGTACTCGTCGGCGACGGTGCGGTTGGCGATCTTGGCGTAGCGCAGCGTCATGTCCATGCTGCGGTGCCCGAGCATCGCAGCGATCGCCTCGAGTGACATGCCGCGGTTGATCGCCTCGGTGGCGAGGGTGTGCCTGAGCGGGTGCGGATGGATGTGGGGGAGTCCGGCGGTCTGCGGCGCGGTTGATCATCCGGGTGACCGCGTGCCGGTCCAGGGCGGTGCCGTTCGGCCGCGGCAGCAGCAGTGGATGCTCTGCCGGCACGTGCTGGGTCCGGTAGTCGTCGATGAGCGTGACGAGGTTGGGGTGCAGCGGCAGGTAGCGGTCGTCGTGGAGCTTGCCGACGGGCACGTGCAGCCAGGGTGCGGCGCCGATCTGCACGACTGCGTCGGCCGGCAGCGTGGTGTATTCGCTGACCCGTAATCCGGTGCGCAGCAACACTTCCACCGTCACCCTGACGAGTAGCTGCGGTCGGCTTGGGCGGCGCGCAGGAGTTTTGCTGTGGCCGCGTCGTCGAGCGCCTTGGGCAGCGGAGCGCCTCGGGCAGCGGATGGTCCTGGCGCGGCCGTCGCCGGCATTGTCGCCCGCGTCGTCACCGACCATCTCGACGACGCCCGGCTCGACGAGGTCTTCCGCATCGGGGTCGACGAGGTGTCCTACCGCAAGGGTCACCGCTACCTGACCGTGGTCGCCGACCATGACCGTGATGGCGCGGTCATCGGGGCCGGCGAAGGCAAGTCCGGCGCCACCCTGCACCGGTTCTTCGACACGCTCGGATCTCAACGGTGCCAACGGGTTCAGGCCGCGTCGGCAGACCTGCACGGCGCCTACACCCGCGTCATCGCCGAGCGCACCGACGCCCACCGTGTGCCCGACCCGTTCCACCTCATCAAGCTGGCCAACGCCGCACTCGACGAGACCCGCCGCACCGAGTGGAACACCGCCCGCAAGGCCGCCAAGATCGGCCGGCCGAGCCCGCTGGCCCGGGTCCGCCAGGACCCCGCCGCGCAGCTGATCAAGCACACCCGGTGGGCGCTGCTCAAAGACCCCGACAGCTGGACAGAGCATCAACGCGAGCAGATGGCGCAGCTGCGCCGCACCCGCCACGTGCTGTTCCGCGCCTGGGTGCTCAAGGAGGAGCTACGCGACCTCTACCGGCTCCCACCGGACGGCGTCCCGACGCTCACCTCGACGCCTGGCTCGCCCACGCCAGCCGGTCCCGCGTCCCGGCGATGCCGACCTCTCGCGCACCGTCCGCAAGCACCGCGAACACATCCTCGCCGCCGTCGAGCTTGGCCTGTCCAACAGCAAGCTCGAGGGCATCAACTCGAAGATCCGACTCATCAACCACCGCGGCTACGGCCACCACAGCGCCGTCGCGGTCATCGCGATGATCTACCTCTGCTGCTCCGGACTGACCATCACACTGCCCACAGGAAGGTGAGGAGAACCCCAAAACTGACCCAGACACACGGGCCACGCCGACATCCTTCGTGAAGCAGTGGATGGCCGCGTAGGCGAAGGTGCACCCAAAGAGTTCACCTTCTAGAGCGTCCTCAACAGGTAGCCGCATACCGGGTGACACGAAGCGCGCTGTCCCCGGGTCACGGGGAGGTGACAGGCTGACCACGTGGACGTTGCGAGGCTACGACTCACGGTTCTCAAGCAGGGCTGGGCCGACAACGGGGCGCACTGCCGGCTTGTCTTCGTGTCAGACGCAGACGCGCGCAGCAGATGAGCGACCCCGTGGTCTGCTCGGCGAGGGGCTGCCGGGCGTGGGCGTCGTACGCCCTGGTCTGGAACAATCCGAAAGTCCACGCGCCGGAGCGAGAAAAGACCTGGGTGGCCTGCGAAGAGCACCGACAGTCACTCGCCGACTTCCTGGATCTGCGCGGGTTCCTGCGTCGGGTGGAAGCGTTGTAGGTGCTGGCTATCACCTGACCCCATGCCGTCGCCCGCGCCAGATCCGCACATCGCCGCGAGTTCTCGGCACTAGCGCACGTTGCCGTGACCGACAAGGTTTCTGCACGGCGACGTCATCCAAGGTCGGCGAAGAACGCGTTCACATCAGCAGGACACGAGTCCATGAAGGACCATCTCTCGGTGATGAGCCCGTCGCTCATGTGGGCGACCTCGATGGCCGGGTAGGCAACCTCCGACCCGTCGGGCTTGCGGAGTGCCACGTTGATCAGGGCGATGACGTGCTCATCGTTGGCCAGCACGTCATGGACGGCGATGTTTCCATCGATCCGCTTGATCGCACCGCTCATCTGTTGGAGGACCGCCTCCCGCCCCATGACCTCGGGGTTGCCGGCTTCGTGCCACCGCAAGCCCGGGGCGAGGGCAGCCTTCACGGTGTCGACGTCGCCCGACTGGAATGCCGCGGTCAGCCGCCGGTACAGCTCGGCATTGGGATGCTCCATCGGCGTCTCCACTCGCCCTGGCTGCACCCAGGCTGCGCCCGGCCAACGGGGCTGTCAACGCCATCGGCCGGCACCCGTGCCGGCCGCGGTCGCTTCAGGCTCGACCCGCGCCGCCGTCGACTCGGCGACAGGGAGGCACTCGATGATCTGAGCTATCGCCGACCCCGACGTGACTGTTCTGTCCCATGCCACCGCCAGATGTCGGGCTCGTACCCGGCGGCCGCGCCCTGCGCGCGAATCCGGGTGTGCCGACAGCCCACCTTCACGATCCGCGAGGTCCGGACATGCCGCTGGTGGCGCGGCTCTGCCGATGCGGGTACGCCGCGGGCCCGAAGTGGCCCCGGCGATGAGCGGACCCTGTCGGCCTTCGGACGCCCATCCGACCCGACTCACTTCGACTTCCCCGACGGAGGCGTCGGTGGCGTGTCGAGCGCGTCGAGCTCGACCCCGGTCGCGGCGAGCACGACGTCACCTGCGAGGTGGACTGCGGCCCGCTGGCCGCTCGCCAGGTCAGCGGTCTCGTACAGCTCAACAGGCAGCGGACCGACCTCCGTCGGATACTCCTCCACCATGGTCAGCGACCAGGCCACATCGACCGGACGTGGCGCGAGCGCCGGATCGGTGAGGGCGACCAGCCGTACGCGCGACGACGCCCCGACGCGAAGTCCCAGCAGCCGCGCGACCGCGACGAGGAACCCCGGCGACCGGCCCGTGAACCCCGCGGCCGGGGCCGTGTCCTCGCCCACGTCCAAGCCCGATGCCCCCGTTCGGACCCACACCGTCTCGCCGTCAGCGACCCCCCCGCGGACAACCCAGCCGCCGGCCCGCACCTCGACCCGGATCTGCAACCCCGACGCATCGGTCGTGACGTCGACGAGCCCCGTCGGGGTGCGACCGTCGGGGGCGAGCACCTGCGCGTTGTAGCGCCAGCCCACCGGACCCGGCGCGCAGGAGAACCGTTCATACGCGACCACCGTCCCTTCCTGGTCGCGCAGGCAATACAGACCCCTCGGCATGTCCTCAGTCTCCCCGACACCAGACGCCACCGAAGACGTCGCGCAGTCCAGCCGGTGACCGCGACCGTGCATACATGGAGTACCCGCCAAAGAACGCACTCATTTGCTTGATATGCGCTGGATCTTCCTGGACATTTCGCCGGTGATAGTGCCGGTCGGGAATGACAGCCTAATTCTGGCCCCACTTTGGGGGTGTGTCGCTGGCTTGATTTGGCCCCACCCTCGAGCTTCGTCCCTACAGTTCGTGATCGTCCGAGTCAAGGTCGATCGATGGTGTGCTGCAGGCGGTTGTCGACGACGGCGGGTGTGTCGTTGTCGACGGTGCGTCGCCGGTTGTCGAGCGTGTCGGGGCTGTACGCGTTTCTGCACGCCCGCGGCGATGTGCCGACCAACCCGGTGCCGCGTGGGCTGCCGACGCGGCGGGAACGGCTGCGACCGCAGCAGGGGGTTCCGCTGGTCCGCGGGGTCGCGGACGTTGCCGCGGATCCTGACCCCCGCCGAGGTCGACGCGCTGACGGGTGCGCTGCGCACCCATCGGGATCGGGCGATGGTGGCGGCGATGGTGCTGGGCGGGTTGCGCCGCTGCGAGGTCCTCGGACTGCGGCTGGAGGATCTGCGGGTCGCGGAGCGGCGGGTGTTCGTCGCCGAGGGCAAGGGCGGGCACCAGCGGCTGATACCGGTGTCGCGCCGGTTCTTCGACCACGTCGCCGCCTACCTCGACTGCGAGCGTCCGGCCGGCGCCGCGACCGACTACGTGTTCGTGGTGTTGAAGGGACCCAACCGTGGGAAACCGTTGACTGCCAACGGTTTGGACGAGCTGCTCGATGCGGTGCGTCGCCGCGCCGGGCTGGCGCATGCGACCTGTCACGAGTTGCGGCACACCTGCCTGACCCGGCTGCGGGAGGCGGGGATGGCGTTGGAGGCGGTGCAGGCCCAGGCCGGTCACGCCTCGATCGAGTCGACCCGGCATCTACCTGCACCTGGCCGACGACTGGCTGGCGTCGCAGTACCGCAGGGCGGCCGAGGTCATCGACGCGCAGCTGTTCGCCGACAGACCGGCACGCAGGCGGTGCGCGATGAGCGGGCCGCTGCTGCTGCCCACCTGGGAGCAGCTGGCGGTCGACGAAGCCACAAGTGGTGGCCACGATGCGCCGCTACCTGCGAGCAGGTCGCGTGCGTGCTGCGACCGGGCAGCGTTGTCGGCGCCGACCTCGCGTTGCGGTCGTTCGCCGCGTTCCTCGTCGAGTGCGCTCCCGACGTGCACACCGTCGCCGACGTGGCCCGCCGGCACGTGGAGGACTACAAGCCGTGGCTGGCGGCTCGTCCCGGGCAGAACAAGCCGCGGGTCACCCCCGCGACGATGGCGCACCGGCTCGGCACGCTGCGGATGTTCTTCGTCCGCATCGACGAGTGGGGCTGGGACGAGGCACCGGCCCGGGTGCCGATGTTCAACGGCGATCTACCGGAGGGTGTCAAATGCTCTGTGTAAGAGGAGTGACCTGAGAGTCTGAGGTGACGGGTGTGACACCTGTGCCTCGCTGACCGGAGGGAGCGGTCATGTCCTCGAACGCGGAATCGATGTTGGTGATGGACGACGAGGGGCGCGGTTCGACGTCGCTTGGCGGCCCGGACGAGAGCGGTGCCAGCCTTCCCGGCCGGGACGCGAACGGCGCAGACGATGGAGGCTCGGCGCGGGCGTTGATCGACGACGAGCTGCTGGACCGGTTGATGGCGTCGGTTGGGCCGGCCGGGGTGGAGCTGACCGGGCCGGGCGGGTTCTTGCCGGAGCTGGTGCGCTCGGTGCTCGAGCGCGGGTTGCAGTCCGAGCTGACCGAGCACCTGGGGTATGAGAAGGGTGACCCGGCCGGGCGGGGCTCGCCGAACTCGCGCAACGGGTCGACGCCGAAGACGCTGCAGACCGAGTTCGGGCCGGTCCGGTTGGACACGCCGCGCGATCGGGACGCCTCGTTCCGGCCGCTGTTGGTGCCCAAGGGGCTGCGCCGCCTGGGCGGCCTGTCGGACATGATCATCTCGCTGTATGCGGGCGGGATGACGGTGCGCGACATCCAGTTCCACCTGCACAAGGTGTATGGCACCGAGCTGTCGCCGGAGGCGATCTCGAAGGTGACCGACTCGGTGCTCGACGAGGTCCGGGCGTGGCAGTCGCGGCCGCTGGACCCGGTGTGGCCGATCGTCTACCTCGACGCGCTGGTGGTGAAGGTCCGCGACCAGAACGTGGTGCACAACAAGGCCGCGCACATCGCGGTCGGCGTCGACCTGGACGGCGTCAAGCACGTGCTGGGCATCTGGCTGCAGCAGAGTGAGGGCGCGAAGTTCTGGGCGCAGGTGCTCGCCGAGCTACGCAACCGCGGGGTGCAAGACATCCTGATCGCCTGCTGCGACGGGCTGGGCGGGTTGCCCGAGGCGATCGAGGCCACCTTCGAGCGCACCGTGGTGCAGACCTGCGTGGTGCACCTGATCCGGTCGGCGATGCGCTACGTGTCCTACGACAAGCGCAAGCCGCTCGCCTCGGCGCTGCGCCCGATCTACACCGCCGCCAACGAGGAGGCCGCGCAGCTGGCGCTGCTCGAGTTCGCCGACTCCGACCTGGGCCGTCGCTTCCCGGGCGCGGTGCAGGCCTGGGAGCGGGCCTGGGAGCGGTTCGTGCCGTTCCTCGCGTTCGCCCCCGAGGTGCGGAAGATCATCTACACGACCAACACCAGCGAGTCGCTGAACTACCAGCTCCGCAAGATCATCAAGAATCGGGGGCTGTTCCCGACTGACGACGCGGTGGTCAAGCTGCTGTGGCTGGCGATCCTCGACATCGAGGACAAACGCGAGTGGCAGCGGCAACGCGAACGCGACCGAGGCGTGCCGCATCACAAACGCAAAGCGCCGGCGCGGCTCGTCGAAGGTGTCGTCACCCAAGGCTGGAAACAAGCACTCAACGCGCTCGCTCTGGCCTACCCCGGACGCATCCCAGAACACGTCCTCTAACCGCACTATCAACAGAACTTCTTACACAGAAAACTTGACAGCTCCCGACGGCCTCCCAGGAGCAGCGCAGCAGCCGGGTGACCGCGGTCTTGTCCATCCGCTGCGCCAACCACGCCACCACGTCCTCGAAGTCGGGGTGAACCTGGCGTTCGGTCGCGCCCCAGGGCACCGTCTCGGTGCGGACCTGCCCGCACCCGCGGCAGTCCAGGCGGCGGATCTCGGCCTGCAGGAACAGCCGAGCGGTCCCCAGATCCAGACCCCCGCCAGCGGCGTGTCGTCCGGTCGTAGACGGCGCGGGTCGACCAGCCGCACGGGCAGGTCAACCGCCGGGCACGACGCCGCACGTCGACCACGATCCCCGCCGGCGTGAACGTCACACCGACCACGTCGGCACCAGGGACAACGAGCATCTTGTTGAATGCGGCAGTGGCGCGCACGCGTCGCTCCAAGGACGGTTCCGGTTTGCTTGGCAGCTCCGAAACCTACGAGGACGACGCGTGCGCGTCCTGCAACCCGGCCGCCGACCCCACCAACGCCCTACAGATCAAGCACTGCCGCTCGGAATACGGAAGCGATCACCCACGGAAAGCCGAGGAGTCCCAGTTTTGGCGTGCCGTCGACACCGCTTTGCTGATCCGACTAAGGACTTCCTGCTCGAGCGGCTTGCCGACGACTTAGCCTCAATTAGCCGTCAATCTCGGTACCGTGTGCGTCGAGGAGCTCTGCGCGTCCTCCATCAGACCTGGGCTGACTCATCACGGCTGATATCGCCGTCCGGGATATACGGCCCGCCTCGCCGTATCAGGCCAGGCTAAGGCCTGAGATGACTGAACAGATCCCTGAGGAGATCGTCCGGGTCGGCATGTCCCTTTCCACCAGCGGACAGGTGCCCTGCGAGCGCGAGGTGCGCAGCGCCGTGCGCTAAGGAGAGGATGAGGAAAGCGAGCCGTTCGGCGTCGCCAGCCGGCAGTTCCTCGCATAATTGCGCCTCGTTCACGGTCGCGACGAACCGTGAGTGCGCGTCGTCCGCAGCCGCCGAAAGTTCAGCTGATCCGGTGCGCCACGCGCCATAGATTATGTTAAACAGTCGAGGCCGTTCCATCGCCTCGCGAACGTACGCCTGCGCCATCGCCTCGACACACTCGACCGGTGTCGCCGTTGTCTGCGATTGAGCTAGCGCGATGCTCATACGGCGGAGGCCCTGGGCGGCGACAGCCGCGAGCAGGGCCTCCTTGTCTGCGAAATGCTTATACGGCGCGTTGTGAGAAACCCCGGCGCGGCTGCCTACTTCACGAAGCGTGACGGAGTCCGCACCGCCCTCCTCGAGAAGTCCCGCCGCGACGTCGACGAGCCTGTCCCGCGTGGTAGTCACGGACTGCCCTCCTGTCCCGAGACGACGTTCAAATCCCTAGCGGTTGTCCGCCGGCCCACAACCCTACGGTCGACAAGCGCAGCAACGCCTTGCCCCGGATTTCCTGTGTTCAGCCCACAGGCATGCCGACAAGCTTGGCAAACGTGATGGGATTGGCGTACTCGCGGATGTGTGTGATGAGACCGTTCCGAAAGACGAACTTGAAGACGTACCGGTTCTCGTAGGGAGCCTCCGTACCTGCCTGAATAAGGTCTCCCTTGCTTTCGACGAAGACCTTGCCACCGTCTTCGCTCACCGTGAATTCCTTGTCAACCAGCACGGTTCGCGAGAAGTTCTGCACGATAGTGCCGAGGTAGCCGACTACGGCTTCCTTACCCTCGTAAGTTGCGAACGGCTCCGAAGCGCCGGTGTTGGACAGCGGAATGGTCTCGACGATGTCGTCGGCCAGCAGCGGTGTCAGCAGAGAGACGTCGTGCTTCTCTAGTGCATCGAAGAAAGTCTTGACGGAGTCGAGGTTGCCGGACGGAGAGTCCATGATCAGTACCCTTCTGGTAGGTTGACAGTGTCAACCTACGCCGCAAGGTTGACGCTGTCAACCAGGGCCGCTGTTAGGTCCTCTCGGCCGAAGCCGCAGGCGTCTCGGACACGAACTGCCGACGCACAAGCGCGTCCGAGCTGAGCATGCCCATCGCCAGCGCCTCCTGCGTCACCTCACGTCCAGCGTGCTGATTCGCTCACGCAGCACGGCGCTTGCTGGTGCTCGACATGCAACCAGTGCTCGAGGGCGACTACGAGGCCCTACTCTTCGTCGAGTTGACCAGAAAGCTCGGTCGAGGTGGAGACCGTGCACGACGGTGCCCCACTGGCTCATCTCCGACATCCGATCCGGCGACTGATCCCGCAGGCGGTATCTGTCATAGCCAGAGGTGACGGGCTGGTCCTCGACCTCCTGGTCGACGAGGCGCTCCCTTTTGCAACAGCATGGTGGTGACAACCGTGTGCCGAACGCCCGGGCCAGCCGGTAGCGGCCGGCCGAGTTGTTCCGGACACGCGCGATGCGCTCGTCGGCGCGCAGGGCTGCATCGTCCACGGGCGTTACACCACCCCATCGCCATGCCCGAGCGTCGCCATCCCAAGCTTCTGCGACACCTAGCCGGATGCTGCGACAGACCGTGACCGGCATTGCCGGCAGAGCGGAGGACCCGTTGTCCGAGCAAACTGCTTGCGCAGGGGTGGGGCTCTGAACCGCTTTCGTGGACATGTCCAAAACGCCGAAGACCAGGTCAGACCGCATACACCTCATCCGACCCCAGATAGACGGCGAGCGGTCGCGCTGGATGAGCCCGGCCGGCAGCCCGGCGACCTCGACCAGTTCGACTGATGTCGCTCGCGGCCTGGCTCGCCGCCCAGGAGCAGCTCTGTCTCATGCCCTTCTTGCCGTCTGTCGGTTGCCGGGCCGCGGGACGCCGGCCTACTTCGCACCGTCTGGCGTTGATCTTCACCGCCTGCAAATAGCGTCAATGCTTTGTCTGGTGGAGCTTCCGGCAGACCACGCAGGTGGTGATGGACGGCCGCGAGGCGGCTTTGGGCTTCTTCTGTGGTGTGTGTTTGCCACGGCGATGCCGACAACCCGGCTCGGGACGGATCCAAACTGACAAATCGTTACGTGACGTATAGTATTGCGGGATGGTGCCCAACGACCCAGTGCGAGGACGGCCCCGCGAGCAGCGGGCGGACGACGCCGTGCGGCGCGCAACGCTGGAGCTGCTCGAGGAGGTGGGCTACGGCGGCCTGAGCATCGGGGCCGTGGCGGCCCGTGCGGGCGTCGGCAAGCCGACCATCTACCGGCGCTTCGGCTCCAAGGCGGAGCTGGTCTTCGCCCATGCCATTCACGGGCCCGAGCTGGGCCCGGTGCCCGACACCGGGTCACTGCAGCAAGACCTGACCGCGCTCACCCAGCGCATCCTCGACATCTTTGGCCGTCCCGCCGCGGCCAGCGTCGTTCCCGGGCTCCTCGAGGACGCGACGCGTGACGCGGAGCTGGCCGCGCGGCTGCGGGCCACCTTCATCGACTCGGAGCGCCGAATGATCCGCGAGATCCTCGACTGTGCCGTCACGCGTGGCGAGCTGGCCAAGCGGCCAGACGTCGACCTCGTGCACGCCCTGTTGCTGGGGCCGGTCTTCTGCTGGATCATCCTCGCCCGCAACCCAGTCAAGCGCGGGCTGGCCGCCCGGATCGCCGACCATGTCGCCGGTGCGCTCCAGGCGGCCTCCGCAAGAAAGGAAATCCCGTGACCTCGCTCGACCAGATCCTGCCCTCGTTCCAGCACCGCGAGCAGCACAACCGTTGGATCGACGCGCCACCCCAGGCCGTCTGGGATGCTCTCCAGGCCGTCAGTTTCGACGAACTGTCGGTCATGCGCCTGGGACTCGCCCTGCGCGGGTTGCCCGCCCGGCTTCTCGGCCGCGCAGAACCGGCGCCGGCCGGCCCATTCCTCGCCGGCTTCAAGGCGCGCGGCTACGTCGTGTTCGCCGAGGAGCCCGGGCGCCAGGTCGTAACCGGCTCGATCGCCCGCCCATGGAAGCCCGCGGGCGCGGAGCGGACCACGGTCGCACAGCTGGCCCAGTTCGTCGCGTTCGCCGACCCGGGCTGGGCAAAGGTGGCCGCGGACTTTCGGCTCGAGCCCGAGCGCGGCGGCACCCGCATCTCCACCGAGACGCGCGTGCTCACCACCGACGCCAAAGCCCGCCGCGCCTTCGGCGCCTACTGGACCATCATCCGGATCCCAAGCGGACTCATCCGCGGCGACCTCCTCCGCGCCATCGCCCGCCGCGCTGAACGAGCAGTGAAGGCGGCCTGAACAACCACGATCCTGCGACAGATGCACCCCGGCATCACCACCGGCCGGGCGTGGAACCCGTCCACCGCCACCACCCACGGCACACGGCCTAGGCTCGACACGCCCATCGTCGCCTGAGCATCCGATCGTGGCGCTTCAAGCCGGCGGTCGCAGCGAGCCCTGCGCGGCGCTGAGACACACCGTGATCCGACCCTCATCGGGGCAGCCCCGCCGTCGTCTCACCAACCCGATGACACGCTGCTGGGACACAAACCCATCACCGCAATGCAGAGACAGACGACGGACGAGGCACCGACCAAATCCTTGACCCAAGACGACTTGCGCTGATGAGAGTTTGGAATACTTCGTGTACCGGATCACGTCAGGAGTCGCCGTCGGTGGACACTAGGGTGTCCGTGGCCATGGAAAAGTCCCCGCTGGTGGCCAGTAGGAAGTCCCCGCCGGTGGCCATCTGAAAGTCCCCACTCTTCGCTCGTCGTGTCGAGCGGGAGCCGTTAGCCCTGCGCGGTGACGGTGGTGGTGCCAACCATTCGCCGGTCACCGCGCAGGGGGTTCATTGAAGAACGCGAGGGAACGGATGGACATCTTGGCCGCCTACCGGGAGGTGGGCAGCTATCGGGGTGCCGCCGCGATCTGCGGCACTACGCACAAGACCGTGAAGCGCGTCGTGCAGGCGCAGCTGGGCGGCGCCGAGCGAGACGGCTCGCGGCCTGGCCCTCGGGGCCACAACTTCGACGCGGTCACCGATCTGGTCGCAGATAGGGTGCGCAAGACGTCGGGGCGGATCTCGGCGAAGCGGCTGCTGCCGGCGGCGCGGGCGGCCGGCTACGTGGGGTCGGCGCGCAACTTCCGGCGGCTGGTGGCCGAGCAGAAACAGCGGTGGCGTCGGGATCACCACCGTGGCCGCCGGCCCGGGGTGTGGGCGCCGGGCCAGACACTGGTGATCGACTGGGGCGCCGAGCACGGGCTCCACGTGTTCTGTGCCGTGCTGGCGTGGTCGCGGTTTCGGTTCGTGCGGTTCGCCGCCGACGAGCGCGCCCAGACCACGCTGGGGCTGATGGCCGAATGCTTCGAGGCGCTCGGTGGGGTACCCAAGACGGTGCTGGCCGACAGGATGGGCTGCTTGAAAGGCGGGGTTGTGGCGAACAAGGTGGTGCCCACCCCGGCCTACGTCAGGTTCGCTACCCATTACGGGTTCCGCCCGGACTGGTGCGAGGCCCACGACCCGGAGTCGAAGGGCATCGTCGAGCACCTGGTCGGCTACGCCAAACGCGATCTGCTGGTGCCGCAGGTCCCGTTCGGCGACCTCGGGGGCGCCAACGCCGCGGCCCGCGACTGGTGCGACGAGGTCAACGCCGCGGTCCATTCAGAGATCTGCGCGGTCCCGGCCGAACGGCTGACGGTCGAGCGTGAACTGCTCGGGCCGCTGCCGTCGCTGCGACTGAGCACCGGCACGAGCGTCACACGCAAGGTGGACCGGCTGTCGTGTGTACGGTTCGGATCGGCCCGCTACTCGGTGCCCACCCGACTGATCGCAGCGATTGCCGAAGTCCGCGTCAGCGACGGGAGGCTGCTCGTCGTCGAGCCGGGCACCGGCGAGGTCGTCGCCGACCACGCGCTCGTCGCACCAGGCGAGACGTCCATCATGGACGAGCATTACGGTGGTCCGCGACCGACACCCAGGCGTGCGGTGCGGCCGAAAACCCTTGCCGAGAAACGGTTCTGCGCGCTCGGCCCGGCAGCGGAAGCGTTCATCACCGGCGCCGCCGCGGCCGGCCACACCCGGCTGGGACCCGAACTCGACGAGCTGGCCGCGCTCGAGGCCGCCCACGGCAAGCAGGCGTTGATCGCCGCGCTCGAACGAGCGATCGCCTTCCGCCGCTGGCGGGCCGCCGACGTGCGCTCCATCCTGGCCGCCGGCACCGGCGTCGCGAAGCCGCAGCATGCCGGCGACGCGCTGGTGCTCGAGCTGCCCACGGTGCCCACGAGGTCGCTGGACGCCTACGCAGTAGACCGGCGGGTGCCGTCATGACGGCGGCAGCCGCGCCGCCGCTCGCACCGGATCTGGTCGCGGGGCTGCGCCGGCTCAAGCTGGCCGCGGTCCGCCGCATGGCCCCCGAGCTGCTCGTCACCGCCAAGACCCAACGATGGAACCCCGAGGAGTTCCTGCGCACCCTCATCGAGGCCGAGATCGCCAGCCGCGACGAATCCAACACCCGCACCCGCATGCGGGTTGCCGCGTTCCCGGTGGTCAAGACACTCGACGAGTTCGACGTCGCCGTGTCGTCAGTGCCCAAGGCCACCTTCGACTACCTCACCTCGCTCGAATGGATCCGCGCACACGAGAACGTGTGCCTCATCGGGCCGGCCGGCACCGGCAAGAGCCACGTGCTCGTCGCTCTCGGTGTCGCCGCCGTACAGGAAGGGCACCGGGTCCGCTACTTCACCGCCGCCGACCTGGTCGAAACCCTCTACCGCGGCATCGCCGACAACTCCGTCGGCCGCGTCATCGACACCCTGCTACGCAACGACCTGGTCATCGTCGACGAGCTCGGCTTCGCCCCGCTGGACGACACCGGCGCCCAACTGCTGTTCCGGTTCGTCGCCGCCGCCTACGAACGCCGGGCACTGGGCATCGGATCACACTGGCCGTTCGAATCCTGGGGACGCTTCCTCCCCGAACACACCACCGCGGTCAGCATGCTCGACCGGCTCCTGCACCACTGCCACGTCGTCGTCACCGACGGCGAATCGTTCCGCATGCGCGAGGCCCGAGCACACGAAAGGAGCCGCCGCACCAAACGAACCTGAGCAACGCGAAGAGTGGGGACTTTCAAGTGGCCACCAGTGGGGACTGCAACCTGGCCGTTGACATAGGGTGCGATGGGTGTAGCTCGATGAGCTGATGCAATATCTGATTCGGCAGGTACCGGCTGCAGTGCGGACATCGAACCCGGTTCGTGTGACTCCTCCATGAGGCATCCGACGGTTGGGCGGGTGCCACGTGCCGCCGCACTGGAATCCGGCTGCCCCCCAGTACCGGCAGGTGGCCAGAAACCAAGAGGCCTGATGAAACTCGTGGTCCGCGCCCGCGTCAGCCACGATGCGGCCGTGACACGCGGTGAGGCAACGCCCGACGTCTGGCCTGCCCCCGCCTGCACCGAGCCGCTGACACCGGTGTCGAGTCGCGCGGCGAGACGGATCGTGACCGGCATCGACTGCCTCGGTCGCGTCGTCTGTCAAGCACGGCACCGAGAGCGGCAACAAGGCCGACCCGTGACAGGAACGAAGGCTGGCTCGTATGACGACCAGACCGCACCCCAGCCGTTCCGCGAGGTGGTGGCCGACCGAACCAGACAGCCGGCACCGGATACCTCCCGCTGGATTCGGTGGCGGGACGCGAAACCCGTGCGCGGCACCGAGCGGTTCTCGACGGCACGGATTGACACGGTGGGCATGCGGCCGCAATCAGCGGGTGTCCGTGAGTCAGCAGCTCGGCATCCGTCGCGGCCCGCCGCGTGCGTTCGTATGTTGGGTCGTGTTGCGGTACCGGGCGGTAACGGTGGTCACGGGGGAAGCATTTGGTGGTCACGGCCGCGACAAACCACGGCATCCTGGCCTGCCACAAGATAGATCTTGCAAAGGTGTGTTCCTGCAGGTCAGGGGGATTTCGATCTTGGTGCGCCGTCAGGGACTCGAACCCCGAACCCGCTGATTAAGAGTCAGCTGCTCTGCCAATTGAGCTAACGGCGCGCGACCTAGAAGGTACCAGCCGCGGCCAATGATCATGAAATCCCCAGCCTGGTTGTGGCTCGCGCCACAGCCTCCCAGACAGCGTTGTCCACGCAACCCGACCTGCCCGCGCCGTTGTCCACAGATCTTGAACGCACGCCCCGTTCGACCGGTGCGCCAGGCAGGGTGGCGGCATGCCGCAGTCCCGTACTCGCAAGCGCCGTCACCAACGTCGAGTCAGCCAGGCTCGATCGTCCGGCACGGATGTCCTCACACTGCCCGCGTCGGAACTCCCCAAGCTCTTGACCAACCGCGACCTGCGTCGCATGTCCGAGGCGATGGTTGCCGAGCAGCAGGGCGACCTCGAGCGGGCCCTGAGCCGGCTACGGGGCGTCCCGCGCATCCTTGACGACCCGTGGAGCTGGGAGTACCAGCTCATGGAGATGATCGAGCTGGGAGCGGATGCGGAGTCGTGGCAGTGGGCTCGGTTCAGCGTGGAGGCAGCCGGCCGCTGGCTCTCGACCGTCCAGCATCCGCTAGTGGCACGGGTCCACCGGAACATCGGGGAGGCGGCCGAGGGTGCCCCAGGGCCCCTGTTCCGCGAATACCGCGGCTGGACTGCTGGCCGAGCCGCGGTCCGCTCGGCAATCGACGGCGTGCTCCTGTTCGACGAGCTATTCATGGAGGTCTTCCTCGTCCAGGTCGCTCCTGAGCTCGCGACTCGCGCAGGCGGCGGACGCGACTGGGCCACATCACCTGGCCTCGTCTATCGCCTCGGCGACATTGCTGTAGCAACGCTGACGCTGTATGACCACGCAGACGGCGCCGAAACCACCGTGCGTCATCTGGGTGAGGCGGCGGGTCTGGGACCGGACGACCTGGTGTACGGCCACGTCATCGACGTCCCCGGCGAGCCAGGCCGGGTCTTCGCCCTGCCACCCATCGTCGTCGACGGTTTTGCGGCCCAGCGGCTGGCGAGAACGAAGGTTGACTCTCCGCTCTCTGTGGATGACTGGTGTGCTGCGCTCGGCGCCGCGGTGCGGTCAGGCGACCCGTATGAGCGTCCACCGCTTGTTGATCCCAGGGGCGACGACCGGGAGCCCAGTTCGCCGCGAGTTCAGGAGCTCATGGGCGAGGGTGTGACTCACCTTGTGGCTGAGGCCCTCGCGACGGTTGAGATTGCTCTCTTGGCCTTCGAGGTCCTTGGCAAGGCCAACCCGGCCGCGGCCTACCACGCCGGCGTGGCGCTCCGCGACGACCGCGTGCTCTCCGAAGCCATGCGCAGACTTACCAGACCCGAGCATGTCCAGGCATGGCGGGCCAACGCCGACGTGAGCCATGGCCTGGAGCGTCGACGCTTTCTCATGCTTGCGGAGGCTGATTCACCGGCGCGACCGACAAGCCGACTGTCGTCTCGATGAATGTTGATCTCGATGCATTAGCATCAGATGCATGCGCACCACGCTCTCCATCGACGACGACGTTCTCGATGCGGTCAAGGAGCGGGCTCGCCGGGAGCGGCGCACCGTTGGACAGGTCCTCTCCGACCTCGCCCGGCAGGCCATGACAGCGCCGCCTCAGCCGGCGCCGGGTGCCGAGGAGTTCTTCGGTTTCCGACCGTTGCCGCGCCGCGGTCGTGCGGTGTCCAACGAGCTGATCGACCGATTGCGGGAAGAAGGTCCGGAGTGACTCGGGCGCTGCTCGACATCAACGTCCTTCTCGCGCTGCTCGACCAGACCCACATCGATCACTCACGCGCCCGCGTTTGGCTCGAGTCCAACATCGAGCACGGCTGGGCTTCGTGCCCTCTCACTCAGAACGGGTTCGTACGAGTCATCAGCCAACCGCGCTATCCGAGTTCGGTCACCCCGAACCAGGCGATGTCGCTGCTTGCCGGTGCTACGGCCACCGAGCATCACGCGTTCTGGGCGGACACCGTGTCGATCCTCGACGAGCAGATTGTTGTCCGGTCGCACATCCTCGGGCCTCGGCACCTGACCGACGCCTACCTACTCGCCCTGGCCACCAGCCAGGGCGGTCGGTTCGTGACGTTCGACCGCGCGGTACCGGCGAAGGCGGTCAGGGGTGCCACCCCCGCGAACCTCGCCGTCATCTGACGCGTCAAGGCCGTGTTCCCGGTGTCCGGGCCACGCGCCGACGATTCGCGGGCACCAGCGACGCGGCCGCTTCCAGCAGTGTGGGTAGAACCGACTCTTCGTGGAGCCTCGGCGGTGTCGACGTCGATGTCGATACCTTGCTCGACCAGGCGCGCAGCAACCTCCGAAGCGGACTGGTCGGACAGCAACCCGGACATTTCGCCCGCGAAGGTGCGAATGATCGCGAGGTATTCCGCCGCCTCGGGGACCGTTGCATAGCGCAGCGACTCCAGCCGCAGGCGATCTGCGTGGCTGATCGTCCAGTCCTGGCGCCATCCGACACGGGCGAACCATAACCGGGACCCCGGACGGAACTCGGCCGAAACTCCGGCAAGCGGCGGGCCGCGCCTCACACCGCCCAGACACCGCCACGCATGAGCGTCCGGCCGGTGAGCTCGTTGCTCTCCCGCCACGCCTGGATGCGCTCGGGTCGAAGCACCATGTAGATCCACTCGCCGCCGGCGGTGCGCGGATCCCAGTCGGCCTGGCCTGCATAAGCCTCAGCAATCTCCGCGGGCGCAGCGGACACGCTTACG
Source organism: uncultured Actinomycetota bacterium (assembly GCA_963757805.1). Classification (GTDB taxonomy): domain Bacteria; phylum Actinomycetota; class Actinomycetes; order Jiangellales; family Jiangellaceae; genus CAVWSM01. The sequence continues at coordinate 1,069,420 of CAVWSM010000006.1, forward strand.
GAGTCGTCGAGCACCGCATCGATGACGACGACATCGCGCGTCGGGCCGATCGCGATCCTGGCCGTCCGGTGCAGCTGGACGTTGCGGGCGGTGACGCTGTCCGCCGCGACTGCGATGACCACCCGCTCATCGAGCCAAACCAATGACAGCGGGACCACGTGGGCGCTTGGCGAGCCACTCTCGGAGACGGAGGCCGACGCAACCCATGCGTCAAGCGCCGGCGTACGCAGCTTGGCCAGCGTGTCTGCCTTGCGCTGTGGGAGGCTGCGCGGCTCCTCCATAGTCACGGTGTGGAACCTACCGTTTTCGACTGGCGTGAGAGGTAGCGGGAGACTGGACCGCGCGTTCACCTGGGGAGGCCGCATGTCCGAGCTCGTCGAAGCCGTTGTGTACAGAAAGAACCTGCCGATCAGCAGCCCAGACAGCCTGCTCGACGCCAAGGTGCCGCGCCCGACACCTGGGCCACGCGACCTCATCGTGGAGGTCCAGGCCGCATCGGTGAACCCGGCGGATGTCAAGCGACGCGTGAACGTCGATCCAGGCGGTGCGGACAGCATCCTCGGATACGACGCCTCGGGCACGGTCGTCGAGGTCGGCAGCGACGTCGCGCTGTTCCGAGTCGGCGACGAGGTCTACTACGCCGGGAGCATCACGCGCCCTGGCGCCAACACACAACGCCAGGCGGTCGACGAACGCATCGTCGGGCACAAGCCAACGACATTGTCGTACGCCGAGGCTGCCGCCCTCCCACTCACGGCGATCACCGCCTGGGAGGCACTGTTCACGCGGTTCAGGCTCGGCCCAGAGAGCCGCGGCACGCTGCTCGCGCTGGGCGCGGCCGGGGGAGTGGGATCGGTGCTGATACAGCTCGCCAAGACGCTGACTGGCGTTACCGTCATCGGCACCGCGTCGCGACCAGAGTCGCAACGCTGGGTCCTCGATCTTGGCGCCGACCACGTCGTCGACCACAGCGCGGACCTTGCCGCTCAGGTGCTGGCAATCGCGCCCGATGGCGTGGACTACATCTTCAGCCCGCAAACCCCTGGCAACTTCCCAGTCTTCGCGCCTATCGCCAAGCCATTCGGCCAGATCACGGTGATCGACGACCCCGGCTCTGCGGACATCTCCACGCTGAAGAGCAAGAGCCTCACCTGGCACTGGGAGTACATGTTCACCCGGTCGATGTACGAGACGGAGGACATGATCCAGCAGCACTACCTGCTCGACCGCGTTGCGCAGCTCGTCGATCGAGGAGTCCTGCGCACGACGCTGACCACGACACTGACGCCATTCACCGCCGAGCGGTTCCGCGAGGCGCACCGCCTCGTGGAGACGGGCCACAACGTCGGCAAGGTTGTCGTTAGCCGCGTCTGAGGACGCGGCAGCAGGGACCGCTTCTACCAGCCCGCGCGGCGAGCAACCGCCTGCCCCGCAGGCTGGTCGGCGACGAGGCTCCTCAGGTAGCCGATCGTGGCCGCAATCTCACGATCCGATCCGGCGGCTTCGAGCGTGCCGTAGAGCTCCTTCTCGACGGCGCCGATCCTCCGCGCGATGCGCCGCCCAGCCGCGGTGAGGGTCAGCTCGACCTGGCGACGATCGCCGCTGGCCTCGACGCGGTTCACCAGTCCCGCGGTCACGAGTCGGTCGACGAGGCGGCTCGGATTGGATCCGCTCTCACACACGAGCAGGTCGCCCAGTCCCGACAGCGTCAACGGCTGATGGTCGGCGAGCAGCCGTAGAACCTCCGCTTGTGACGGTGTCACGCCCAGCGGTCGGAGGTTTTGCGCCAGCTGACGGTTGCCCTCCCGTTGAGCCGCAAGGATGAGGAAGCGCAGCTCCTCCACAGCATCCATGCCGTGCCTCCATGTCTCGTCTATGACTCGCCAATAGTTTACACGACATACAATTCAGGCGGAGCATCGTGTGATGCAAGCCACGTGGCAACGAGTGACGAAGAGATTAGATGACGCGTAACATAATGCCATGACATTGAACAAAGCATCCTCGGCAGCAGGGAACACCGACCCCATAGCGCGCGTCTCGGTGGTGAGCACCGGCTCTGTGCAGATACGACCGGAGCACGTGGGACCCACCCGCAAGAACACCTACGTCTGGCTCATGACTTCGCGCCGTTGGACCCCTCCGCGACCCATCAATGCCTATGTCATCGAGCACCGTGAAGGGCTGGTGCTGTTCGACACCGGGCAGGACATCGCATCGGTCACCGACCCGGACTACTTCCCGGGCGGTCGCCAGCAGCATTGTCTATGACCGGCTTGCCAGGTTCGACATCGCGCCGGCTCAGACCTTGAGCGCACAGATCAGCGGCCTGGGACACGACATTGCGGACGTCCGTGTCGCCGTGCTCTCGCACCTACACCAGGACCACATCGGCGGACTGCCGGAGCTGAGCCACGCCGACATCTTGGTGAGCGGTCGTGAGTGGGACAGCCTGCAGCGCCCTCTCGCCGAGCTGCGCGGCCTGCTGCGGTCGCACATCGAGCTTCCGGGCCTGCGCTGGACAACGATCGACCCCGAGCCGATCAGCAGCGCGGCGCTCGCCCCGTTCACCAGCGGACACGACATCTTCGGCGACGGGTCGCTCGTCCTGCTGCCGACTCCGGGCCATACGCCGGGGTCGATGTCGCTACTCGTCACCCGAACGGGCGCGCCTCCGCTGTTGCTGGTGGGCGACCTCACCTACGACGACGACCTGCTCGTAGCGAGGAAGGTCCCGGGCGTGGGCAACAAGCGAGAGCTTCGACGGACGGCTGATCTCGTCAACGATCTCCGCGCCCGGCACCCGGGCCTGGTCGTCCTGCCCGCCCACGACCCAGGCGCCGCTCAGCGCCTGACCGACGCCTCGGTCCGTACGTCTCATCCTGGTGTGCACTGATGGCGGGCCGGCTCATTCGCGCGCCCCGTGCCATGGTGCTGAGCGTCCTCCTTGACCCGCTCCGGCTGCCGGAGTGGAACCCTGCGCTGACCAGCCTCGCCGGTCCGCCGCACGCAGCGGTTGGTGTGCGTCACCCGATCACCATGCGCAGACGGCTCCACGGGTCCTTCGAATACGTGCAGATCGAGCATGCTCGCATCGACACGACGTGGCAGGTGCCTGGCTTCACCGAGCGAGCCACCTGGCGGCTCGAAGATCGCGGACTCGACACATACGTCACGCATGAAAGCGATCGACACGGCCCGCTGGCCACATTGCTGCATGCCGGCTTCCGCGGAGTCGACGAACTGCGACTGCAGCGTCTGGCTGACCGGGCCGCCAGATCGGACTAGGCGGGGGCGGTCGTCCGGGAGAACTCCGCGAACCTGGCCTTGTTGAAAGCAGGCAAGTCGTCTGGCTTGCGGCAGGTGACAAGCCGGCCATCGACGTGCACGTCGCTGATCTCTGCTGAGTACGATTCCGACGGGGGTGGACGACTTGCCGTCGACGTACTTCGTGGCGTGGTGGAACGTCGAGAACCTGTTCGACGAGGAGCACTCACCGCGGCGTACGGACAAGGTGGCCAGGGCTCTGGGCTCTTCGATCGTCGGCTGGACCCCCGAGCTGCGCGACCGAAAGATCCATCAGCTCGCGTCCGTCATCGTGCAGCTGAACGACGGCTCCGGCCCGGACCTGACTAGGCATCTGCGAGGTGGAGAACGAGTACGTCGTCAGCCGCCTCGCCGAGGCGGTCAACGCGGGGCTGCCCGGCCGCAACTACCAGGTCGTGCACGCGGACACCGTTGACCAGCGCGGCATCGACATCGCGTTCCTCTACGACCCAGCGTTGTTCACCGCGCCGCTCGACGAACGCTTCCAACACGTGGTCATGCGCCGCACCGCGACCCGGGAGATCTTCCAGGTCAACTTCCGCACGCACCGGGGACGGACCTGGTCGGTGTTCGGCAACCACTGGCCGTCCCGCACGGGCGGCCAGTGGGAGTCGGCGGGCTACCGCGCGATAGCGGGGGAGACGTTGGCCTACTTCCACCAGCGCGTCTGGGAGGTCCACGGCGATGAGACCCCGGTCTTCGCGATGGGCGACTTCAACGACGAGCCGTTCGACTTGTCACTGACGCAGTACGCCCTGAGCACTCGCCAACGCGACAAAGTCCTGGGCGGCACCAGCCCGCGGTTGTGGAATCTGATGTGGGAGATCCTCGGCACCGGGGTCGGGACCTTTTACTTCGACAATTTCGCCAACGTGCTCGACCAGTTCCTCGTGGACAAGAACATGGTGCGGGCGACCGCGCCCATCCAGGCGGTCCCCGACTCGGTCACAGTTGTGCGCCTGCCTGGCATGGTCAGCGGCGGCACCTATCCCAAACCGATCCCGTTCGGCGGGATGGGCAACCCGGTCAACACCGACGGCTTCTCCGACCATTTCCCGATCAGCATGTCCGTGGTCGAGGCCGACTAGCTCGGCGGGTCGGACAACCTGACAAGTCGGGTCTGGGTGGGACATGTCCGTCGACTCTGCCTCTTGACTTCCACAGAAACAGACTGATACAAAGCAAAAACCAACCGACCCGGAGGCGAACAAACATGTACGCCGAGGAGCGTCAGCAGTGGATCGTCGACCAGGCCCGTGCATCGGGTCGGGTCGAGGTCGCTGAGCTCGCCGGCACGCTGGACGTGACGGCCGAGACGGTGCGGCGTGACCTCACCGTGCTCGAGCGGCACGGGCTGCTCCGACGGGTGCATGGGGGAGCCATCCCCGCCGGGCGGTTGGGCTTCGAGCCGGGCCTCAAGGCACGCGACGCAGTCTTCACTGCGGAGAAAGAACGCATCGCCAAGGTCGCCCTGGCGGAGGTCCCGGACGAGGGCTCGATCCTGCTCGATGCGGGGTCGACGACCGCCCGGCTGGCCGACATCCTGCCGCTCGACCGCGAGCTGACGGTGGTCACCAACTCATTGCCCGTTGCGATGTCGCTGTCGACCCGGCCGATGATCACGCTGCTCATGGTGGGTGGGCGCGTCCGCGGCCGCACCCAAGCGGCTGTCGACATCTGGGCGCTGCGCACGTTGCGCGACTCCTACGTCGACGTCGCGTTCCTCGGCACCAATGGCATCTCGGTCGAGCGCGGGCTCACGACTCCAGACGCCACCGAGGCGGCCGTCAAACGGGCGATGATCGAGTCGTCGCGCCGCGCGGTCGTGCTCGCCGACCACACCAAGCTCGGCAACGACCACTTCGCCAAGTTTGGTCAGCCTGGCAGACATCGACACGGTCATCACCGACTCCGCCGCCGAGCCTGAGCTCGTCGAGCAGATCCGCTCGGCCGGACCCCGGGTGGTGCTCGCATGATCGTCACACTGACGCTCAACCCGAGCGTCGACCGTACGGTCCTGGTCGAGTCACTCGACCGGGGTGCCGTCGTCCGCGCGCTCAGCGTCCAGGTCGATGCCGGCGGCAAGGGCATCAACGTGTCGCGCGCTCTGGCAGCACACGGCATCAAGACCCGCGCCGTCGTCACCAGCGCGGGCGCCGAGGGAGATCACCTGATCGCGTTGCTCGCCAAGGAAGCCATCGACATCGTGCCGGTGCCGGTGCCCGGTGCCACGCGTTCCAACATTGCAGTCGTCGAACCCGATGGCACGACGACGAAGTTCAACGAGCCCGGCTCGTTCATCGACAGCGAGCATGTCGCCGCCTTCGTCGATGCGGTTGTGCGCCGGTGTCAATGGCGCCGACTGGGTCGTCGCCAGCGGCAGCCTGCCACCCGGTGTCGACACTGGCTTCTATCGACTGCTAGGCCACGTCCTGCGACGCTCCGACGCGCGCATCGCGATCGACACCAGCGGGCCGGCATTGTCCGCCGCAGTTGCGGCGGCGCCCAGCCTCGTCAAGCCAAACGGCGAAGAGCTGGCGGAGGCGACGGGCGTCGAGCTGCGCACCGTCGGTGATGTCATCGACGCCGCCCAGCTGCTCAGGCAGCGCGGGGCACGTACGGTCCTGGCCAGCCTCGGGCGCGACGGCGCCGTTCTCGTCGAGGACGACGGCGTGAGCTATGGCGCGGCTCCCGACGTCACTCCGGCCAGCTCGGTCGGTGCGGGTGACGCGATGCTCGCTGGATTCCTGTCCGCGGGCGCCCATGGACCGAGCGCCCTCGCGGCCGGCCTCGCCTGGGGCTCGGCGGCAGTCGCACTACCGGGTAGCCAGATGCCCGGGCCAGAGCACGTCGACGCAATACACGTACAGGTGTCTCCCCATCCCCGGCGCGAACAGGAGCTGTCGGCCCCCAGCCGATCAACCACGCGCTCATCTCGAACGGAGCAGATCCGATGACACCTCCCGACATCTCGACGAACAAGCATCTCGAAGGCGCGGGGGTACGTGCCAAGGTCCAGCGCATCGGCGGATACATGGCCGGCATGATCATGCCGAACATCGCCGCGTTCATCGCCTGGGGCCTCATCACCGCGCTGTTCATCCCAACCGGCTGGCTCCCCAATGCGGACCTCGCCGAGCTCGTCGGTCCGATGATCACGTTCCTGTTACCCATCCTCATCGGCTACACGGGCGGGCGGCTCGTGCATGGACAGCGCGGTGCGGTCGTCGGCGCGATCGCCACCGTGGGCGTCATAGTCGGCACCGATGTCCCGATGTTCCTCGGCGCGATGATCATCGGCCCGCTCACCGCGTTGATCCTCAAGTTTGTTGACGCGTTCACCGCCGACCGCATCCGAGCCGGTTTCGAGATGCTCGTCGACAACTTCAGCGCCGGCATCATCGGCGCCGGCATGGCCATCTTCGGGTGGTGGGGAATCGGACCGGTGGTCGAGAACCTGACCGAGTGGGCCGGCGAGGGTGTCCAATGGCTTGTCGACAACAGCCTGCTCCCGCTGGTGTCAGTCATCGTCGAGCCGGCCAAGGTGCTCTTCCTCAACAACGCCATCAACCACGGCGTGCTCTCACCGCTCGGCGTGGCCGAGGCCGCCGAGGACGGCCAGTCGATCCTGTTCATGATTGAGACGAACCCTGGTCCCGGGCTGGGCATCCTCCTGGCCTACATGTTCTTTGGGCCACGGGCGCTGCGACCGACCGTGCCCGGCGCGATCATCATCCAGTTCCTGGGCGGCATCCACGAGATCTACTTCCCCTACGTCCTTATGAAGCCACGCCTGATCCTCGCCGCGATCGCGGGTGGCATGGCTGGGGTTGGCACGGCGATGATCACCGGGGCCGGCCTCCTCTCACCGCCGTCGCCGGGCAGCATCTTCGCCTACCTCACCGTGACGCCACGTGGCGAGTACTTCTCCGTCCTGTCAGCTGTCGCGGTCGCTGCTGCGGTCTCGTTCGTGGTCGGGTCACTGCTGCTCGGGCTCGGTCGCGCAGAGGAGCCGATGGGATACGAGACGCCGGAAGAGGCAGCTACGCACATCCTTGGCACACCAAACCCTGACCGCGCAGACGCGAGCGCACCGCGCACCGCACAATCGGAGGCCTGACAACAATGACACAAGTAGTGGGAAACGAGGTCACCAAGCTGGTCGTTGCGTGCGACGCCGGGATGGGCAGCAGCGTCATGCTCGCCTCGCAGATGCGCAAGCGGCTCAAGAAGTACGGCGTTGCCGTCGAGCACGTGCCGGCCAACTCGATCCCGGGCGATGCCCAGGTTGTGCTGTGCCACAGCGGGTTGGCCGAACGGGCGAAGGGCATCGCACCGCAGGCCGTCGTGATCCCCTTCCAGGTATTCCTAGGTGATCCAGCCTTCGACCGCGTCGAGGCGGCGATCAGGGACGGGAGTGTGCTCGATGGTTGAGGACACCGCGGGGGCGGTGCTCAGTCGTGACGCGGTCCGGCTCGGCCTGCACGCGACCGACAAGTTGGATGCCCTGCGCCAGTCTGGCGCGCTGCTCGTCGAGATCGGAGCGGTCGAGGAGCCGTACGCCGACGCGATCCTCGAGCGTGAGGAGTCCGTGTCGACCTACCTAGGCGAAGGCGTCGCTATTCCCCACGGCACCGATGCGAGCCGTACGTATGTGAAGCGCACCGCCCTGGCCGTACTCCAGTTTCCGGACGGCGTCGACTGGGGCGATGGACCGGTGATGCTATGTATCGCCATCGCGTCCAACTCCAACGAGCACGTCTCGCTGCTGGCCGCGCTGGCCAACATCCTGATCGTCCCCGAGCAGGCCGAGCGGCTGCGCACGGCGACCGATCCCGACGAAGTGCTGGCGCTCCTGCACACGGTGGCGGACAAGGAGTCATCCACATGAAGGTGGCCCGCTTCTATGCACCCGGCGACGTGCGCATCGAGGATGCTGCTGAGCCTGAGGCCGGGCCGGGCGAGGTCAAGATTCGCGTCCGCAACTGCTCGACATGCGGCACCGACGTCAAGATCTTCAACTTCGGGCATCACCACATCCACCCGCCCCGCGTGCTCGGCCACGAGGTCGCCGGCGAGGTCGTCGAGGTGGGCGCCGAGGTCGAAGGATGGACTGTCGGCGATCGGGTGCAGGTCATCGCGGCCGTTCCATGCGGAGTGTGCGCCGACTGCCAGGCAGGGCGCATGACGGTGTGCCCCAACCAGACCTCGGTGGGCTATCACTACGACGGTGGGTTCGCGGAGTTCCTCGTCGTCCCCAACGCCGTCCTGCGGGTGGATGGGCTCAACCGCATCCCCGATGGCGTGTCGTTCGCCGAAGCGTCGGTGGCCGAGCCGTTGGCCTGCGTCATCAACGGGCAGGGGCTCGCCCGCGTTGGCGAGGGCGACGATGTGGTCGTCGTGGGCGCCGGTCCGATCGGCTGCTTGCACGTACGCGTCGCCCGCGCACGGGGTGCCCGGCGTGTCTTCCTCGTCGAGCTCAACCGCGCCCGGCTGGACCTGTCCGCCAACGTCGTGCACCCTGACGCGGCGATCTGTGCGGCCGAGACCGATCCGGTAGACGAGATCCTCAAGCTGACCGACGGTCGGGGTGCCGACGTCGTGATCACGGCCGCAGCCTCAGGGGCGGCTCAGGAGAACGCCATCTCGATGGCTGCGCGGTCCGGCCGCATCAGCCTGTTCGGCGGGCTGCCCAAGGACAAGCCGACGATCACGCTCGACTCCAACCTCGTGCACTACCGCGAGCTGACCGTCGTCGGCGCCAACGGGTCGAGCCCTGCTCACAACAAGCAGGCGCTGCAGCTCATCGCCTCGGGCGCGGTGCCCGTGTCGGATCTGATCACGCATCGGCTCCCGCTTGCCGACGTGCTGCGTGGCTTTGACATCGTGGCCCGCGGCGAGGGCATCAAGGTGACGATCGAGCCCTAGTCCGTACGACGCACCGGCGCGCTACGCTCCCGCAAACCTCATCCCCGCGGGAGGGTAGGCCGATGACGCAGGAGCGCATCCTCATCACGGGAGCGGCTGGGAACGTCGCCACGCTGTTGCGTCCACGTCTCGCACGTCCCGGCCGAACCCTGCGCCTGCTGGACGTTCGCGAGCCGGAGCCGGCAGCGGGGGATCCGGGTGCAGAGGAGGTCGTCGTCGCCTCGGTTACCGACACGGACCGGCTGGTCGACGCCTGCCGAGACATCGACGCGATCGTGCACCTCGGTGGGCAGAGCCGAGAGGCAACCATGGATGAAATGCTGGCGAGGAACGTTCTCGGCACCTACAGCGTGTTTGAGGCAGCCCGCCGGGCTGGGGTCACGCGCGTGGTGATCGCGTCGTCCAACCACGCAGTCGGATTCCACCGGCGTGATCCGTCTGACTTCGCCGGCCTGCCCGCAGATGCGTCACCACGTCCGGACACCCTCTATGGCTGGAGCAAGACGGCGGGGGAGAGCCTGGGTCGGCTCTACGCCGACCGGTTCGGCATGGACGTGACCTGCCTGCGCATCGGGATGTGGTCACCTGAGCCATTTGGGCTGCGCGGCTTGGCCGTCTGGCTCTCGCCCGACGATGGTGCGCGGTTGATCGAGGCCTGCGTGGCGACGGACCAGCGGGGCTTCCGGATTGTCTGGGGTGTCAGTCGCAACAGCCGCGGCTGGTGGTCACTCGCCGCGGGCGAGGAGATCGGCTACGTCCCGCAGGACAACGCCGAGTCGTACGCGGCAGCGCTCATCGCCGAGCACGGGGAGCCCGACTTCGACTCGGATCCCGACCTCACTCGGGTCGGGGGGCCGTGGTGCGACATCCCGCTGGGCGAGCCCGTCTAGGCAGGCGCACGCCGCAGGTTGCAGCCCGCCGAGCGTGGTGGCAGCGTCTCCGTACGAGTGTGCAGTTCACGGAGGCCGTCATGGAAGACGCACCGGACCGCTACATCGACGCGCTGCGCGACGTCTTCGACCCCTGCTGCCGCGAGAAGGGGATCTCTGTCGTCGACATGGGGCTGGTGCGCTCGGTTACCGTGCGCGACGGGCGGGCCCGCGTGGAGCTGATGCTTACCTCTGGTTGGTGCCCGTTCGCCGCCCGCGTCGTCACTGAGGTGCACGACCGGATCAGCTCTCTACCCGAAGTAACCGACGCGGACGTGGACCTCGTGTGGGACGAGGCGTGGACCACGGACCGCCTGTCACCGTCCGCGGCGCGCAAGCTGAGCTGGCTACCGGCGCCGTCAACGATCCAAGACCGCGATGCGTACGTCACGGCACACGAAGGAGGCCGGTCGTGATTGGTGATGCGTTCGTATTCGACGGGGTGGCCCACGTCTTCAACTTCGACGCCAAGAACCCGTACGGAAGACCGGGCGAGATGTTCTCGCAGCATCTCTACGCCTTCCACCAGGCGTTGACGCCGGAAGGCCAGACAGTGCTGCCGCCCGAGGAGTTCCTCCGGCAATGGACGGTCAACGACATCCGCCAGATGGTCTACGACGGGTCCGACACCGACATGCTGGTCGCGATGCCGCTGCCGCTGACCGACCTCTACAAGGACGGTCTGTCTCCGTGGGAAGAGTGCGCCGAGCTCGCCGCGCGCGACCCCGACCGGACGGTGTTCTGGGGCTCCGTCAACCCGCTCGAGGGGCGCAAGGCGCTGGACCTCATGGAGCGCCAGGTCGGCGAGTTCAACGCCAAGGCGTTCAAGTTCTACAACGTCCGCTACGACTATGGATCGCCGTTCCCGTGGCGGATGGACGACCCGCGCGTCGCCTTCCCGGTGTTCGAGAAGGCGCAAGAGCTGGGCATCAACCTCATCGGCGTGCACAAGGGCGTGCCGCTCGGCCCGCAGCCCATCGAGCACACCCAGACCTGGGACATGGACGGCGCCGCGGCCAACTTCCCCGACCTCAACTTCGTCATCTTCCACGTCGGGCTGCCGTTCCTCGACGAGGTCTGCTGGCAGCTCATCCGCCATCCCAACCTGTACGCCTCAATCGCGGCGACTCTCAACTTCGTCGTCCGCGCGCCGCGGATGTTCGCCGAGACCATGGGCAAGCTGCTGTTCTGGTGCGGCGAGGACAAGATCGTGTACGGCAGCGAGGCGCCGATCTGGCAGCCGCAGTGGGCGCTCAAGGCGTTCTGGGAGTTCGAGATCCCGCAGGACCTCATCGATGGCTACGGCTACCCGCAGCTCACCGAGCAGGCCAAGCGCAAGATCCTCGGTGAGAACCTGCTCCGCCTGCACGGCATGGACGTCGAGGAGACCAAGCGCCGGCTAGGCCGTCCGCAGCAGCACTGACGTGCGCCCCTACGGGAAGGGGATCAGAAGCTCGGCGCCAACAGGAAGCTTGGTGGGGTCCTCGTAGCCGTTGAGCTTCATGATCGCCTCGTACGGCACACCGAACTTCTGGCCGATCTCGGAGAACGTGTCGCCAGCCACGACCGTGTATGTGCGGTACGGGATCGTGATGGTCGACCCGGCCTGGAGCTTCGTGGGATCGGTGTAGCCGTTGGCCTGCATGATTTCCTGGTACGGCACGCCGAACTTCTGGCCGATCTCGGAGAAGGTATCGCCGGGCTGCACGACGTAGGGCTCACCCTTGGATGCAGGTGCGTCGGGGTCGCTCAGCACAAGCTCTTGTCCGACGACGATGTGCGACGGGTCCTTGATGTCGTTCCACTCCACCAGCGAGCCCATCGGGATGCCAAGCTTGGCGGCGATCTCCGACAGCGTGTCGCCGGCAACAACCGTGTACGTCCCGGTCATGACGTCCCGATCCCTTCAGTGGTCGTCGTGGCTGTCGGCAACGTAACCGAGGTTGATCAGATCTGCACTTCAGCGAGCTCCGACCGGGTGGGTGGCAGCGCACCTGCGCGGGACACAGTGATGGCGGCCGCGCGAGTCGCATGCTCTACGACGCGTCGCAGCTGCACAGCGTCGATCCGCGACAGGTCATCGCGTGCGGCAGCGCCGAGCAGACCTTCGCGCCACAAGCCGTCGAGCAGCCCAGCCATGAACGAGTCGCCCGCACCAACTGTGTCGACCACCGCAACACGCGGCGCCGGCACATCGATGGATGCGTTACGGGCGACGGCAACCGAGCCGCTGCGGCCCATCGTCACAACGACGATCGCCGGGCCGAGCTCGAGCCACCGCCGCGACACGGTAGTCGGTTCGACACCGGGGTAAAGCCACTCGATGTCCTCTTGGCTGGCCTTGACCACGTCACTGGCCGCAATGAAGTGCTCCACGCGAGGCCGTGTCTCGTCCACCGAACCCACGAGCATCGGGCGGATATTCGGGTCGTACGAGATGGTGCTGCGCGAACGGGCGGCCTCGACGAGCCGCTCGACCGTAGCCGCGCCCGGGGCCAGCAGCGCCCCGATCGATCCGGTGTGCACCGCGAGCGGCTCACCGAGCGCGAGTGTCGTCAGTCGAGCGCCCACTCCAGGTCGAAGGTGTAGGTCGCCGAGCCGTCGCGCCGATCGTGGCGATTGCCGTCGACGTACGGTCCAATGGCTGCGGACCGGTGTCGAGTCTGCACGTCCGACCGAGGCGAGGTGCGCTGCGCAGCAGGTCGCCGTCTGATCGTCGCCGAGTCGGGTCAGTAGCCGCGCCGGACGTCCGAGCCGGCCGAGACCGTACGCGACATTGGCCGGGCTGCCCCGGCATGGCGTTGCTCTGTGCCGTGACTGCGGGCGGATCACGTCGACGAGAGCTTCACCGATCACCAGGACGTGGCTCATGCGGGGCTCGATGGTGCGAGTGCGAAGCGTGTTGTCGAGTCGAGACACCAGTCGAGAGCCGCCGGCCACGGTCCGTACCCGTTGTCCATCGACAGATGACCTTTGCCGGGAAGTACCTCGGTGTCGAAGCCGAGCGGCGTGCCGAACTCGACGTCGGCGCCGATGCGCGAGTAGGGGTCGTTGTCCGAGCACACCATCCTGATCTGGATGCGCGACGCGGCGGCCACGCGTTCCCGCGGGAACGTCTCGAACGCAAACGAAGCCACCGCTGCGACCTCCTCAGCCAGCCAGCGCCCTGGTGGCGAGACGAGCAGCACCCGGTCAGCCAGCGGTTGTGCGGCTCGCGCTGCGGCGTGCAGGAACAGGATCGCCCCGAGGCTGTGGGCGACGATCACCCGCTCCTCGACGGGACCCAGCAGTCGCAGCTCGGCATCGAACAGCTCGAGCCAGTCATCGAGCACCGGTTCGTCGGGGGACGGGTACTGCGCGTACGACACCAGCTTGCCGCGCGCTCTGAGCTCGCCCGTTAGCCAGCGGTGCCAGTGGCCTTCGGGCCGGCGGTTCTGCCAGCCGTGGACGATCATGAAGCCGCGCGACACACCGAGAGACTAGTGGATCGCCACGGAGCAGGCACGTATATGCATCTGCCAGTTGGTGCTGAATACAGGACCAGATCCATGGATATACTCTGGCAGTGGAGGTGACTATGGCGAAGACTGTGATCGATATTGACGAAGACCTGTTGGATAGTGCACGGGAGATCCTCGGCACGACCACCAAGAAGGACACGGTCAACGCGGCGCTGCGCGAGGTCGCCGACCGACGTCGACGCGAGTCCGCTGTGGATGCGCTGGTCGGCCTGGACTTCCTAGCTGAGTTGATCGAGCCAGGCTTCGAGGACCGCGCGTGGCGGACCTGAGTAGGAACTACCTGATCGACAAGAGCGCATTCGCTCGCATCGCAACGTCGCAAGCCGTTGCGGCCGTCGTCAAGCCAGTGATCACCGCGGGCCGCGTCGCTTACTGCGGTGTACTTGCCCTCGAGGCCGGGTTCTCAGCCCGGAACCTGGCGGACCACAAGCGCCTGTCAAGCGTCCTCGGGGCCTTGCCGGTCGAGCGCGTGTTGCCGGCCGACTGGGAGCGCGCTTTCGACGTGCAGGGCAGCCTTGCTCGCCGGGGCAAGCATCGCGCCGCCGGCCTGGCGGACCTGCTGCAGGCTGCGGTCGCTGAGCGGACCGGTCGGATCGTCTTGCACTATGACAGCGACTTCGACGTCATCAGTGCGGTCACCAAGCAGCCCGTCGAGTGGGTCGTGCCGCGCGGCTCGCTGTGAGTTGCGGTCCGACAAATCTCGAGGCCCCGGCGGTAATCACCGGGGCCTCAGACATTGGGGTGACTGACGGGACTTGAACCCGCGGCCACCTGGACCACAACCAGGTGCTCTACCAACTGAGCTACAGCCACCATGGAGCAACACCCTGACCTCAGGGTGCCGAAAGAGTGTACCCGACGCTCACGTGGGATCCGGCACGACAGGTGGCTCCTGGATCGAGCTGTCGGGTGGGCGCCCGGCCACGATCTCGCGCGCCGCTTCCCGTGCCGTGTCGGTGTCTGGTCCCGGCGGCGGGACGAAGATCGTGCGCCGGTAGTAGCGGAGCTCTTCGATCGAGTCCTTGATGTCACCGAGCGCGCGGTGGTTGCCCGTCTTGGTGGGGGAGGCGAAGTACGCCCGGGGGTACCAGCGCCGCGCCAGCTCCTTGATCGACGAGACATCGACATTGCGATAGTGCAGGTGCGCCTCGACCTCGGGCAGGTCGCGGGCGAGGAACAGCCGGTCCATGTGGACCGTGTTGCCGGCCAATGGTGCCTTGCGCGGCTCCGGCACGTACGTCTTGATGTAGGTGAGGATCTGCTCGCGCGCCTCGTCCATCGTGATGCCGCTGGGGAGCGCCTCGAGCAGCCCCGACGCGGTGTGCATCTGCCGGACGACGTCACCCATCCGCTCGACGGCGTCGGCCGGGGGCTTGATCACGACGTCGACGCCATCGCCGAGCACCTGCAGCTCGGCGTCCGTGACGAGCACGGCGACCTCGACCAGCGCGTCGGCTTCCAGGTCCAGGCCGGTCATCTCGCAGTCGATCCATACCAGTCGCTCGTTCGCCACGAGGCACAACCTTAGGCGGCGCGGCTGTCACAACGTCGGTCGGCTCGAAATCGGGTGCCTGGGTCCCCTGCTGCTCGGGGAGTGCGGGCTCATGCTCGACAGGTACGGGCGGCTGCAGCCGGCCGCTCTTGACCAGCCACGCCAGGCCGATGCCCAGGGCGGCGCCGCATGCGCCGAGGGCAATCGCGTCGGGCCTGCTGCCCCCGCCGGCATGGTGCAACCACCCGGCTCCGGCACCGCCGAGGATCGCCCAGACGCCGAGCTCGATGGGGGAGTGCTGACGGTTGGAACGCGCGCGCGAGCGGCGGGAACGACGACCTGCCACGCTCAGTCCGCGGTCTTCGTACGGTGCTCGCGGAGCCAGCCGGCGAGCTCGGTGAACTCGGCATCGCCGGCGGCCACTCGCAGGATCATCCGCTCGGCGTCGTCGACGTCGGCGGCAACCAGTCGGTAGCCGTTGAGCCGGTAGAAGACCTTGGTCGGCGATCCAGGACAGCCGCTTGTTGCCGTCAAGCAGCGGGTGTGACCTGTTGATCGACTCGCAGAGCGCGGCAGCCTTTGCGTCGATGTCGGCGTAGGCGTCTTCGCCAAAGACGGTCGCCTTGGGCGGGCGATCGCGGCCTCGAGCAGCCCAACATCACGCACGACGAAGCCCGCCTCGTCGCGATGACCAGCGCGTCCTCGAGGGTGAGGTAGTCGGTCACCGCGACAGCCGGTCGAGCAGCTCGGCGTCCTCCGACCAGCACCTCATCGACCACCTCGCGCAGCAGCGCGGCGCGACGGTCGGAGTGGGTGCGATCGACGAATGGCCGAGACGAGCGACTTCCTGCATCGAGCGATGCTCGCGCTCGGCCTGGGCACGAAGCGACTCGCGCTCCTCGTCCGTCAGTCGCACCAAGAATCCCGACTCCGCGCATATCAGAACGATATCGAATGCGCCTCGGCGACCAGGGCCGACGACCAGTGTGAACCACCGATGAAGTTCCGGTTTCATCGCGCGTGCCGGACTGCGGCAGCCGTCGCCGAGTCACTACGGTCGCCGATGGCAGGCATGACTGATGGAGGTAGCACGATGGCAGTTCGGGTGGCCCCAGACGGTGCGCCAGACGTGGCCAAGGTCCACTTCGTACTTCCCGGGGACATCCACGACGGCCCGGTCTCGGTCGTCGGCAGCTTCAATGACTGGGTTCCCGGTCGTCACCTGCTGGTCAAACGCCGCAACGGCACCCGCAGCGTGGCGGTGCGGGTTCCCGCTGGGCAGGTGCTGCGGTTTCGCTACCTCGGCTCCGGTGGCCACTGGTTCGACGACCCCGACGTGCCCGAGGTCGGGATCATCCGCTTGTAGATGCGCGCCCGGAGGGACTCGAACCCCCGACCAAGTGCTTAGAAGGCACCTGCTCTATCCGGCTGAGCTACGGGCGCCGGGTTCTTCGGCGGCAAGGATATCCGCCGCCAACCTTCAATAGGCTCACGCGTGTGAGCGACCCGCTGCCAATGACGCACCCCGGGTACCGGTCGGTGCGGGCGACTCGTCGCCGCGCGATGGGGCTCGGCATGGGCCTGATCGTGCTCGTCGCGGTCGCCGGGCTGGTCATCACGCGGATAGTTGCGGGGGCAGTCGGCCAGCAGGGCCTGGCCGTCGGCACCTTGCTCGCACTCTTGCCCGTCATCCCCGTTTCGGCGGCGTTGCTCTGGGTTGACCGCTGGGAGCCCGAGCCGCCGCGACTCCTGATGCTGGCCTTCGCCTGGGGTGCAACCGTTGCCGCGCTCGTGGCCATCGTCATCAACTCCACCGCGGCGGTCGCGCTCAACGCCGCATACGGCGAGGAGACGGGGGAGGCGATCACCGCGATCGTTGTCGCGCCGAACTCCGAGGAGTTCATGAAAGGCGCATTCGTCGTCGGCTTTGCGTTGCTGCACAGGCACGAGTTCGACGGCGTGGTCGACGGCATCGTGCTCGCCGGTTTCTCCGCTCTCGGCTTCGCCTTCACCGAGAACGTCCTCTACTTCGGCCGCGCCTTCGTCGACGGGATTACGGAGACCGGTGCTCTCTCCGGTGGCGTTGTCGCATCAGCATCGACGTTCGTCCTCCGCGGCATCTTGTCGCCCTTTGCGCACCCGCTCTTCACTGCGATGATCGGGATCGGGGTGGGGATTGCGGCGACAACGCGCACTCCATGGGTAAAGCTGGTCGCTCCTGTCGCCGGCTACCTTGCGGCAGCCACGCTGCACGGCTTGTGGAACAGCTCGGCAACTCTGTTCGGCGGCACGTCGTTCCTCGTGATCTATCCGCTCGTCATGGTGCCTGTCTTCCTCGGTTCCGTCTGGGTTGCCACGTGGTCACGACAGCGCGAGGGACGGATCGTCGAGCGTAATCTGCCTGCCTACGCCGCAGCAGGGTGGCTGGCTTACTACGAGATCCCAATGCTCGGGTCGTTGCCGGCACGCCGCCGGCTGCGCGCCGCGGCAGAGCAATACGGAGGACCGGAGATGGCCAAGGCGACCGAGGAATATCACGACGCGGCGACCGAGCTGGCGTTCCTCCGCGAGCGGATCTTGCACGGCACCGCGGGCGCCGATGTGGCGACCCGCCAGGACGAGCTTCTCGCTGTGCTGGCTGACCGTCGGCGCCGTGCGTACATTCCGGCCGTGCCGCCGGGATCCGCGCCGTACCTGTCCTTGTGACATTGGGGACGTGCGACACGGCGCGCCCGGTTAGCCGTCCGCGTGAACGGCGGGCAGGATCTTGACTGTGACGATCACCGCAGGATCCTCACGCCTTGTCGAGGCGGTCGAGGCCCTGCGTGAACGGGTGTCGGGACTCCGACTCCCGCTCGCCACATCGGGTGCGGAGCATGCGTCGCTGGTGCGCGACCAGGTCGTTGCACAGCTCGACGACTATGTGCTTCCGCGCCTGCGCGAGATTGACGCGCCATTGCTCGCCGTCGTGGGTGGCTCCACCGGAGCGGGCAAGTCGACGCTCGTCAACTCGCTGGTTGACCGCGTGGTCAGTCGAACCGGGGTGCTCCGGCCGACCACGCGGTCACCGATTCTCGTGCACCATCCCGACGACACCACGTGGTTCGCCGGCGATCGCGTGCTGCCGTCACTGCCGCGCGTAACGGGCGAGGCCGGCGATCCCGGTGCGCTGCATCTGGTGAGCGACGAGCAGCTGGGCGCGGGACTTGCCCTGCTCGACGCCCCCGACATCGACTCTGTGGTCGACGACAACCGTCGGCTCGCGGCCGAGCTGCTGGCCGCGGCCGACCTGTGGGTGTTCGTCACGACAGCCGCTCGCTACGCCGATGCAGTCCCCTGGGGCTTCCTCCGCGAGGCTGCGGAGCGCAGTGCCGTGGTCGCCGTTGTCCTCAACCGCGTACCCCCAAAGGCAATTACCGAGGTGATGACGCACCTTGCGGAGATGCTGGCTTCGCACGGCCTCGGTGATGCCCCACTGTTCACCGTGCCCGAGGTTGAGCTCGCGGCCGACGGCCTCATCCGGGATGCGGCCATGGAACCGCTGCGTGACTGGCTGGCCGATCTCGCCGCAGACGCGGGCACTCGACGCGAGGTCGTACGGCGCACGCTCGCCGGCGCGATCGGCGGAATGCTGCGTCGCGTACCTCTGCTCGCCGAGGCAGCCGACGAGCAAGCCACGACGTACGAGCGGCTGCGCTCAGAGGTCGACGGGGCGTACGACAACGCGGAGGAGGCCATCCACGACGCGACCGCCGACGGCTCGCTGCTGCGCGGCGAGGTGCTCGCGCGGTGGCAGGACTTTGTCGGGACGGGTGAGTTCCTGCGGTCGCTGGAGGCGACGGTCGGCAAGCTTCGCGACCGGATCAGTGCCGCACTGCGGGGCGAACCGGCTCCGGCCGAGCAAGTCTCCGAGGCGATCGGGGTGGGTGTGGAGTCGGTCGTCATCGACGCCGCCGACCGCGCGGCCGAACGGACCGCCAGGCAGTGGGCCGGCGAGCCGGCGGGCGCGGCGTTGCTCGCGTCGACCGACGAGGAGCTCGCGCGAAGCGCGGCGGACCTGCACGAACACACGACGGCTGAGATCCGTGCGTGGCAAGGCGCCGTGCTCGACCTGGTCCGGGAGGAAGGCGCGAAGCGCAAGGGCGTTGCGCGGGCCCTTGCGCTTGGTTTCAACGGGCTCGCTGTGGCCTTGATGATCCTGGTGTTTGCGTCGACGGCGTTCATCCCGACAGGAGCGGAGCTGGCAGTGGGTGGCGGCACGGCGGTTGTCGGCCAACGGCTGCTGGAGGCGGTGTTCGGCGACGAGGCCGTACGACGCCTCGCGGACAAGGCGCGACGAGACTTGCACGCGCGACTGGACAGGTTGCTCGACAGCGAGCGCGAGCGGTTCGTGGTGTTGCTCCACGCGGCCGCCGTCGACCCGGATGCGCGACGTGCGCTGGATGCCGCGGCCGCGGTGGTGGAGGCAGCCCGGTGATCCGACGCGGTCCTGACCTGAGTGCCCGGATCGTGGCCTTGCAGCGCGCGGTGGAGATCGCTGCCGGTCGGCTGCCCTCCGGTCCGGTCGAGGCGGCGCAGCGCGTGCTGGACCGCGCCGGTCGGCGGCGCGCGCTCTCTGGCGAGCACACCGTGGTCGCGTTCGCAGGAGCGACGGGGGGTGGCAAGTCGTCGTTGTTCAATGCGGTTGCGGGCCTGGACCTCGCTCGGGTTGGCGTGCGCCGACCGACAACCGCGGAGCCGCTCGCCTGCGTCTGGGGGGCGGCGGGTGCGGGTGAGCTGCTCGACTGGCTGGGCGTGCCAACACGCCACCAGGTCGTACGGGAGTCGCCGCTCGACGTCGCGGGAGCGCAGGACGCGATGCATGGGCTCGTACTCCTCGACCTGCCCGACCACGACTCCACACAGCTGGCACACCGGCTGGAAGTCGACCGCGTCGTCGCCCTCGCGGATCTGCTGGTGTGGGTCGTCGATCCGCAGAAGTACGCCGACGAGTTATTGCACACGCGCTACCTGAAACCGCTCGCGAAGCACTCCGACGTGGTGTTGGTCGTGCTCAACCAGATCGACCGGCTGCCTGAGCGTGAGCGGAAACGGTGCCTCGACGATCTGCGCGGCCTGTTGTCCGAGGACGGTCTGCCCGACGTGGACGTGCTGGCGACGTCGGCGGCGACGGGTGAGGGTGTGCAAGCACTGCGTCAGCGGCTGCAGGAGGTGGTTCGTGATCGACGGGCTGCCGATGCGCGGACGACGGCGGACGTCGCCGGTGCGGCGGCGGCGATGCAGTCGTCGCTCGATGGTGCTAAGGCCGCTGGTGTGCGGGACGCCGATCGTGATCGGCTGGTGGTTGCGTTGGCGGACTCGGCCGGCGTGCCTGCCGTTGTCGATGCCGTACGGCACTCGTACCTGTTGCGCAGCCGGCAGGCCACCGGGTGGCCGGTGACTCGGTGGGTGTCGCGGTTTCGGCCCGATCCGTTGCGCCGCTTGCGCATCGACCGGAAATCGGTGCCGGCCGAGCTTGTCCGGTCCTCGTTGCCCGCTCCGACTCCGGCCGCGCGCGCCGCGGCGGCGACGGCGGTGCGCGTGCTGGGCGACGGCGCGTCGCGGGGTGCGTCGAGTGCGGTCGTCGAGTCGGTTCGCGGCGTGGCGCGCGACGCGGAGCGGCGGTTGCCTGATCGGCTGGACCAGGCCGTGGTCGCCACGGACATCGACACGGCGCGTACGCCGTCTTGGTGGCGGGTAGTCGGGATCCTGCAATGGGTGGCGTTGGTCGCGTCGGTGGCTGGCCTGGTGTGGCTAGGTGCGCTCGCGGTGCTCGGCTATCTGCAGCTGCCCGATCCTGACCCGCCGTCTGTCGGGGTGGTGCCGTTGCCGACGCTGCTGTTGCTGGGCGGTCTGGTTGTTGGGCTGCTGGTGTCGTTGCTGTCGCGCTGGTGGGCGAAGATCGGCGCGCGGCGTGCCGCTCGACGCGCGGAGCGGCAGCTGCGCTCAGCCGTGGCGGGCGTCGCTGACGAGGTCGTGGTCGAGCCGGTGCGGGCGGAGCTGGCGGCCTTCGAGGAGCTGCGGGCGGCGCTCGACCGGGCGCGGTGAGCTGAGGCCGCGAATGACCACGTTAAGCAGGGCTTGCCCCGCACCACTAGGCCGGCAGCCCTGTCGGTGCGGGGGAAGGCCTTGCGGTGGCTCGCGACGCAGGCTTGTCCACATCCGAAGTTGACCCCCCAAGGTCGTCCACAGATCTATGCGTGGCGCTGTCCAACCCGTCGTACGCCGGGAAATCTCGAGGTCAACCGCCACGCACGCCGCGGGCGACAGACGGCATCGGGTGAGCCGAGCCGGGAATCGGAGGTGCCTCATGAAGCAAGAGATGCGGGTGTTCATCACCGGCAACGTGGCCACGGACGTCGCGTTCAAGGCAACCGATCGCGGGCCGGTGGCCAGTTTCCGGGTGGCGGCCACGCCACGCAGGCGCGACGAGCAGGGCGTCTGGCAGGACCTGAAGACGACCTATATCTCCGTGGACTGCTGGCGGCAGCTCGCGCAGAACGTCGGGATCTCGTTGAAGATCGGGCAGCCCGTGATCATCGAGGGTCGGCTGGAGTCCCAGGAGTGGACGCGCAACGACGGGATCAGGGTCACGGACTACAAAGTGCACGCGACCTACATCGGCTGTGACTTCAATGGCGGCACGGGCATGTTCGTGCGGTCGCAGAGCGCCCGCAGTCGGGAGCGCGATCGCGCGGAAGAGGTGGCGCGGGCCCAAACGGAGCAGGAGGAGGCGGGCGACAAGATCATCGCGGAGGGCGGGCCCGACTGGGTGGAGTCGGCGCCCGGGGAGCCCGAGGAGCAGGCGGCATCCCGCGCTGCGTGACGGTTGAGGAGGGCTCCGGTCGCGGGTGATCCCGTGCTTCGCGGCCGGAGCCGCGCGCCGACTCGGATTCGGGTCGCGGCGGGTCCGCCAGATACTCTCGAAGGCATGGCCGAGTTCATTTACACCATGCGCAAGGCACGGAAGGCGCACGGCGACAAGGTGATCCTTGACGACGTCACCCTGGCGTTCTATCCGGGGGCGAAGATCGGCGTCGTGGGTCCCAACGGCGCCGGCAAGTCGACCGTGCTCCACATCATGGCCGGGCTCGACCACCCGTCCAACGGCGACGCACTCCTGTCCCCGGGCTACACGGTTGGCATCCTGCAGCAGGAGCCGCCGCTCAACGAGGACAAGACAGTCCTGGGCAACATCGAGGAGGGCGTCGCCGAGACCAAGGCGATGCTCGAGCGATTCAACGAGATCGCCGAGAAGATGGCGGTCGAATACTCCGACGAGCTGCTTGACGAGATGGGCAGGCTCCAGGAGCAGCTCGACCACCGCAACGCGTGGGACCTCGATAGCCAGCTCGAGCAGGCGATGGACGCGCTGCGCTGTCCGCCGGGCGACGCTGACGTCACGATCCTGTCGGGCGGTGAGCGGCGCCGCGTTGCGCTGTGCAAGCTGCTCCTCGAGCAGCCCGACCTGCTGCTGCTCGACGAGCCGACCAACCACCTCGACGCCGAGAGCGTGCAGTGGCTGGAACAGCACCTCGAGAAATACCCGGGCACCGTTGTCGCCGTCACCCACGACCGCTACTTCCTCGACAATGTCGCCCAGTGGATCATGGAGCTCGACCGTGGCCGGGCACACGGCTACGAGGGCAACTACTCGACCTATCTCGAGACCAAGCAGGCACGCCTCAAGGTCGAGGGTCAGAAGGACGCCAAGCTGGCGAAGCGGCTGAAGGACGAGCTCGACTGGGTGCGGTCCAACGCCAAGGGCCGGCAGGCCAAGTCGAAGGCCCGCCTGCAGCGCTACGAAGAGATGGCGGCCGAGGCCGATCGGATGCGCAAGCTCGACTTCGACGAGATCCAGATCCCGCCAGGCCCGAGGTTGGGCAACGTCGTGGTCGAGGTCAACGATCTGTCCAAGGGCTTCGAGGACCGACTGCTGATCGACGACCTCAGCTTCACCCTGCCGCGCAACGGCATCGTCGGCATCATCGGGCCCAACGGCGCCGGCAAGACCACGCTGTTCAAGATGCTCATTGGCGAGGAGGCCCCCGACGCAGGCACGATCAAGGTCGGCGAGACGGTAAAGATCGCCTACGTCGACCAGAGCCGCGGCAACCTCGACCCGAAGAAGTCGGTCTGGCAGACCGTTTCCGACGGGCTCGACCACATCAAGGTCGGCAACGTGGAGATGCCGTCGCGCGCCTACGTGTCGGCATTCGGTTTCAAGGGCCCCGACCAGCAGAAGCCCGCCGGCGTGCTCAGCGGTGGCGAGCGCAACCGGCTCAACCTGGCGCTCACGCTCAAGCTCGGCGGCAACCTGCTGCTGCTCGACGAGCCCACAAACGACCTCGACGTCGAGACACTGGGCTCGCTGGAGAACGCGCTGCTCGAGTTCCCCGGCTGCGCGGTCGTCGTCTCCCACGACCGGTGGTTCCTCGACCGAGTAGCGACGCACATCCTGGCCTACGAGGGCGACTCGAAGTGGTTCTGGTTCGAGGGCAACTTCCAGGCGTACGAGGACAACAAGGTCGAGCGGCTCGGCCCCGACGCCGTGCGCCCGCACCGGGCCACCTACCGGAAGCTCACCCGCGACTAAGAATCCTCCGGCATCGAGGCTGACATCCAGGGCTACCGCGAGTATCCTCGCGGGTATGAACGACGTGACCACCATCAAGGTGCCTCGGACGCTGCAACGCCGCATCGCCGAGCGGGCACGTCGTCAGCACGTCACCCAAGCCGAGGTCATCGAGGCGGCGCTGGACGAGGCCGACAAGGCTGCGTTTTGGGAGGCAGTAGAGCGCACGATGGGCACCCCGGAGGCACAGGCTGACCTCAAGGCCGAGAGTGAGAGGTTCGCGGGTGCCCTTAAGGACGGCCTTGATCCCGACGAGGACTGGAGTGACGTGCCCGGGTATCACCGGTGACGCCTCAGCGTGCGCAGATTTGGTGGGTCGACTACGGCGATCCGGTTGGCCACGAACAAGGGTTCCGGCACCCGGGGCTGGTTGTGTCTGCTGAACGAGCCGCGGGATCGAAACTGTTCGTCACCGCTCCGCTGACGACCACCTACAAGCCCTATCCGACAAGGGTCGAGGTTGGTAGTCCGATGCCCAGGCGGTCCTACGTGCAGGTCGAACAGTCGCGCGCCACTTCGGTGGAGCGCCTTAACGGCTACATCGGTGCTGTCAACGAGACCGTGATGCACGACGTGCAGAGGGTGCTGCGGTACCTGCTCGACCTCTAGGCCGCGCGGCGTCACAGCTCAGACCGCGTGTCCCAGGCGCCGGACAAGGCTGCCCCGATCAATGAGGCGAGCGGTGTTAGCCCTCCGTGACCCAGCCTCCCGCGGACTCCGTGAGAGCGACCGCCCACTCTCCCGTGACGAACTCCGGGACAACGGGCACGGTCACCGTGGCCCAGTTTCGCATCGAGCTCGGCCTCGTGGGCCAGGCCGACCAGCTCGGCCGCAGCGATCCCCTGGTCGTAGTCCCACCAGTCGGCGGAGTGGACCTCCACCCCGTCGACGAGCAGCCGCAGGCGCCCTGGGGTCTGGGACACCACTCTCCAGCCTCGTCATGTTCGACGCCGACGTGGTGTCCGGAGACTCCGGTGGCGCGGTGCTCGACTCCGAGGGTGAGGTCGTCGGCCTCACCACAGCTGCGACGACAGGCTCGTACGACACCAGCGGTTACGCGATCGACATCGACGACGCGCTGGCGGTCGTCGACCAGATCGTGGCCGGCGAGGAGTCTGGCACTGTCGACCTGGGCTACCCGGCCTTCCTCGGTGTCCAAATGAGCAACACCTCGACGGGCGGTGTCGGAATCGTGGGCGTGGTCGTGGACAGCCCCGCCGCCGAGGCCGGCCTCACCGCGGGAAGCGTCGTCACGACAGTGGACGGCACCGCCACCGGATCGGCCGACGACCTGTCGGTTTTGTTGCCACCCATCAGCCAGGGGACACCGTCACGCTCACTTGGACCACTGCGGACGGGGTCACCGAGCTGGCCAGTGTCACCCTGACCGAGGGGCCGGTGGCCTGACGCGGGTGGGCGAGAAGGTCACCGGAAACGGTTCGGTCACCGCGACCACATCGTTGGCCGAAAGCAGCGCCGTCTCGACGTACGCGCCCTGATGCAGCTCGTAGATGGTCACCGACGACTCGAGCGGGTCGACGATCCAGTACGACGGAATCCCGGCCTCCATGTAACGCGACTGCTTGTACCCCTTGTCGATGTGCTTGGTGCTCGGCGACAGCACCTCGATCACGAGCAGGGGGATCAGCGGCTCCACATGAGCCTCTAGGTCGTCACGCCGGGCGACGAGCACGTCCGGTTGCAGGACTGACTCGTCGTCGAAGACGACATCGAACGGAGCTGGCAGGACTCGGAGATCCGGCGGGCACGCGTTGCGCAGCTGCTGGGTCAGGGCGCCCACCACGTTCTGGTGCTCGTACGACGGCGCCGGCGTCACGATTAGCGTCCCGTCAAGCAGTTCGTACCGGTGCCCATCATCGGGCATCAACGCGAGGTCCGCCCGAGTCAAGGGCCGTGCACCCGGCTGCGGGCTGACGATCAGTGTTCCGTCCATCAACTCGTAACGACGCCCGACCTCGGGCATCGCCTCGAGATCCGCCACAGTAAGCGGCCGCCCCCAGGGCAACTTCAGCACAACAGTCATCATGCCTCCCGAGTCGCACCGGGTCACCCTGGCAGAACGCCGCCGCCCGCTGCGGAGGTCATCCACAGCGACTGGGACGATGGCCCTCGTGACACGACACATCAGCCACATCCCGATGCGATGGGCCGACCTCGACGCCTACCAGCACGTCAACAACGTCGTGTTCCTCCGCTATCTGCAGGAGGCGCGCGTCGACATGCTCTTCGTGCACGCGCCGCAGCACGGCGCGGAGCGGCTGGTCGACGGCATCGTGGTCGCTGCACATGAGATCGAGTACCGCACGCCGATGCTGCTCCGGCCAGAACCGGTTCGGGTGGAGACGTGGCTGCGGTCGGTGAGCGCGTCGCAGTTTGAGCTCGGGTACGAGATCGTCGATGTCGCGGAAGACGGGTCGCGCACGGTTTACGCGGTCGCGTCGACAAGGCTGGTTCCGTACGAGCTGGAAGCGCAGCGCCCTCGACGCGTACAACCCGAGGAGCGGGCAGTCCTTGAGCGTTACCTTGATCCGGATAGCCCGGCAGTGCGCAAGGTCCCGCGCTCGATGGGCGCAGCCGGCAAGCGGCACTCCTATCTATGCCCGGTGCGGTGGGACGACCTTGACGCCTACAAGCACGTCAACAACACGGTGTTCCTGACCTTCTTTCAGGAGGCCCGCATCGACCTCGCCCTGGCCACCAAGCTCTCGCTGCTTGACGCGCACGAGGCCACTCTGGTCGGCCACCAGTCGATCGAGTATCGCAAGCCGGTGCCGTTCCGGATCGAGCCTCTCGTCGTCGACGTATGGGTGGTGGCGATCGGCAGCGCGTCGTACACGATCGCTTACGAGGTGCGCGACGGCGAAACGCTCTATGCACGAGGCACGTCCTCGCACATCGCGTACAACCTGCGCGAAGGCCGGACACGCAGGCTCAGCGACCGTGAGCGTGAGCTGCTCGCGGCCTACCTCGAGGCACCCGAGTGACGGTTGTACGGCTCGCAAACCCTGTGAGCGCAGCCGACATCAGCTCGTTCGCACTGCGGATCAACGGTGACGACGCGCAGAGTGTGATCCGCGTGGTCGGGCATCAGGCGACGCTCGCGTGTTTTGCGCACAGCTCGTTCGGTGTGCTGGTGATGCGCGCTACCGCGCTGGCTGAGACAGCGGAGGTCGATGAAGTGGTCGAGGCGGGGACGCTCGCGGCCCGGGCCAGCTCGTCCCTCGACGGGTTGCTGGAGCTGCCCCCACCGGTGCCCGCGCTGCGCTGGGCCGGCGCGTTGCCGCCTCTGTCGGGTTGGCAGCAGACCGGCTCGCTCACCCTGGCCGATGCCAGGAATGCTGTGGCGAACGGGGTTTCCGAGTTCCGCCGCCGCATCGACGGCGTCCCCGACGGTGATCGCACCCGAGCGGTGCTCGAGTCGATCGCGGCCGACATCTGGGACCGCGAGGTGTCAGGTGTCCCTGTGCGGATGCTGCACGCCGCCGAGGCCCATCAGTTCCTCGGTGGGGAGCAGCAGACCGGCGAGGTGCGCGTGCTTGAGTCTGGGCGCTGGCGGCGGGTCGATGCGCCGTACGGTGTCACGTTGGCGCGTACGGGTTCTGCGCTCGACCTGCTGATCGGCTGACTCGAGCGCCCCCGAAACTGAAGCGCCCTGCACGACGCTCCGTCGGCGTGTCGCGCAGACCGCTTCGGTCTGCGCGATACGTCGCGCGCTGCTCACCAGCTGGCGAACAGCGGCCGACCCTCCGCGTAGCCCGATGCGCTCTGCAGCCCGACCACCGCACGCTCGTGGAACTCCGCCAAGGTCGGTGCGCCCGCGTAGGTGCACGCCGAGCGCACACCCGAGGTGATCTGGTCGATCAGGTCCTCGACGCTCGGGCGGAGCGGGTCGAGGTACATGCGTGCCGAGGAGATGCCCTCCTCGTACAACGCCTTGCGCGCCCGGTCGAACGACGACTCCGCCGCGGTGCGGTTGCGGACCGCGCGCGCAGACGCCATGCCGTAGCTCTCCTTGAACTGGCGGCCTTCCCCGTCGACGTGCACGTCGCCGGGGGACTCGTAAGTGCCGGCGAACCACGAGCCGATCATGACGTTGGAGGCGCCGGCGGCGAGGGCGAGCGCCACGTCACGTGGGTGCCGAACGCCACCGTCTGCCCACACGTGCCGACCGAGCCGCGTCGTCTCGGCGGCGCACTCCAGCACTGCAGAAAACTGCGGGCGACCTACACCGGTCATCATGCGCGTGGTGCACATGGCGCCGGGGCCCACCCCGACCTTGACGATGTCGGCGCCGGCGTCGATCAGGTCACGGACACCGGCGGCCGACACGACGTTGCCCGCCGCGACTGGGACGGACGGGTTGACACTGCGTACGGCGTCGAGCGCGTCGAGCATCTTCTCCTGGTGCCCATGCGCGGTGTCGACGACCAGCACGTCGATGCCTGTCTCGAGCAGCGCCTGCGCCTTGCCCTTGACGTCCCCGTTGACCCCGACCGCGGCACCGACGCGCAACCGCCCATCGGAGTCGACGGCGGGTGAGTAGACCGTGGCGCGCAGCGCCTGCGTGCGGGTGATGATGCCGACGAGCCGACCAGCGTCGTCGACGACGGGAGCGAACTTGCGATGGCCAGCGGTCAGCGCCTCATAGGCCTCGCGAGGAGAGGTGCCTGCGTGCAGCGTGAGCAGCTCGCGAGTCATGACGCTCTGCACCTGCGCGAAACGGTCGACGTCGACGCAGTCTGCCTCGGTCACGACGCCGACAGGGCGGCCGGCCTCGACCACAACGACTCCGCCGTGTGCGCGCTTGTGCAGCAACGCCATCGCGTGGCCGACCGTCTCGTGCGGGTCCAGAGTGACAGGAGTGTCATAGACGAGGTCTCGCGACTTGACCCAGTCGACGACGTCAGCGACGACCTCACTCGGAATGTCCTGCGGGATGATCGTGAGACCGCCACGCCGCGCGATAGTCTCGGCCATCCGCTTGCCGGCGACCGCCGTCATGTTGGCGACGATGAGCGGGATGGTGGTGCCGGTGCCGTCCCGGGAGGACAGGTCGACGTCGAAGCGCGACTCGACGTTGGACCGGCTCGGCACCATGAACACGTCCTCGTAGGTGAGGTCGTGCGGCGGCCGGACGTCGTTGAGGAACTTCACGGTCACTCCTCGAACGTGTTGACGAGGCTGTGCGCCGCCCGCTGCAGGTAGTCCCAGAGCGTCGCCTCGTGCATGGGCGCGAGGCCCAGCGAGTCGACGGCTTCGCGCATGTGCCCCAGCCAGGCATCGCGAGCCGCCGGGTTGACCTTGAACGGTGCGTGTCGCATGCGCAGTCGCGGGTGCCCACGCTCGTTGGAGTAGGTGGTGGGGCCGCCCCAGTACTGCTCGAGGAACATCGTGAGCCGCCGCTCGGCGCCGGACAGGTCGCTCTCGGGGTAGATCGGTCGCAGCACCGGGTCGCCGGCGACGCCCTGGTAGAAGTGGTGCACAAGCCTGACGAACGTCTCGTGACCACCGATGGCGTCGTAGAAGCTCTGAGACGGGCTGCTCGTCGGCTCGGGTGTGGTGCTGGCTGGCTGGCTCACGTGCTCCATTGTCTCAGGGGTTGCGACCGGGGGAGCGTGACCGGGGTCACGCGGGGCAGGATTGGCACGACACGTATCCCGTACGTCCGACGAAGGGAAACACCGATGGCAACCGTCCGCACCGCCAACGCGCACTGGGAGGGCTCGCTCCTCGAGGGCGCCGGCCAGGTCTCGCTGGACTCGTCCGGCTTGGGGAAGTACGACGTCACGTGGGCGTCCCGCGCCGAGGACCCGGCCGGTCGGACCAGCCCGGAGGAGCTCATCGCCGCCGCGCACTCGTCCTGCTACTCGATGGCGCTGTCGGGCGAGCTGGCGAGGAACGGCACCCCCCCGCAGGCGCTCGACACGCGCGCTGACGTGACGTTCCAGCCGGGCGAGGGGATCACCGGGATCGTGCTGACCGTGCGCGGCTCAGTTCCCGGGGTGACAGCTGAGCAGTTCGCCGAGTTCGCCGCGGACGCGAAGGCCAACTGCCCGGTGAGCAAGGCGCTCACTGGCACGACGATCACGCTGGATGCCGCGCTCGCCTGAGCAACCCGCGCTCAACCCACCAACCGGCCGTCCTGGAGCTCGAGCACCTCGTCGGCGAGCTCGACGAGCGTCCGGTCGTGGGTGGCGACGATCGCCGCCACGCCTTCGAGACGGATGGCGTCAAGCAGCAGCGCCATCACGTCGCGAGCGGTACGAGAGTCCAGCTGACCCGTGGGCTCGTCAGCCACCAGCAGAGCCGGGCGGTTGGCGAGCGCCCGCGCCACTGCGACCCGCTGCTGCTGGCCGCCGGACAGCTCGCCGGGACGCTGGTTGGCGTGCGGCGCGAGCCCGACGAGCGTGAGCAGCTCCGCCACTCGCGACTCCCGCGCGTCGGGGTCGGCGCCGGCAAGGCGCATCGGGACGCCGACGTTTTCCGCAGCGGACAGCACGGGCAGGAGCCCGAACGACTGGAACACGAAGCCCGACCTGGTCGCGCCGCACGGCCGCGAGACCATCGTCGTCGAGCGACGCGAGGTCGACTCCCTCGATGTGCACCGACCCGGAGTCGGGTTTGTCGAGGCCGCCGAGCAGGTTGAGCAGTGTCGTCTTGCCGGCACCCGAGCGACCGGTCACGGCGACCAGCCGACCGCGGGGCACCGCGAGGGAGACGTCGCGCAGCGCGTGCACGACAGTGCTCGCCGCTGCCGAAGTTGCGTACGAGGTTGCTGCCGACCAAAGCCATGGCCACCTCGTCGCGCATGACGACCCCCCGCGACGTCTCAGTCACCGCGCTCCTCCTGTCGTGCCGCTGGCGGCCGCCGCAGCGTCGGGCCACACGCCGACATGGTCGGGCTCGAGTGCTAGCCGCACGCGCCGCTGTAGCTGCAACGCGTCGACGAACTCGGTGGGCAGCTGCAGTCGCCCGGCCCGGTCGAGCAATGCGTACTCCTCGCGCGATGTGCGTCTGGACGCCGAACTCGTCGGTCTCCACACGACGCAGCACCTCGCTCGCCGGTGCGGCCGTCGCGGATCGCGACCGTGCGGCGAACCTCGCCGCGAGACCTGGTCGTCATGCGTGACGATGACGATGGTGACCCCCAGCTCCCCGTTGACCTGACGCAGCGCCGCAAACACCTCTGCGGCGGTGTGCGTGTCGAGCTCACCCGTCGGCTCGTCGGCGAGCAGCACCCGGGGCGAGTTGGCCAGGGCGACGGCGATCGCCACACGCTGCTGCTCGCCGCCGGCGAGCTGGCGCGGCAGATGGTCGGCGCGGTGCGCGACACCGAGCAGCGTCGAGGAGCTCCATCGCTCCGCGCGCGGCGGTCCGCTGCGGGACCGGGCGATCGTCATCGGCAGCGCGACGTTCTCCTCCGCGGTCAGGAACGGCAACAGATTGCGCGCCAGTCTGCTGCCAGACGAAGCCGACAACCTCACGGCGGTAATGCGAGCCGCTCTTGCGTGTCCATGGCGAGCAGGTCGGAACCGGCGACGCGGGCGGAGCCCGCCGACGGGGACGTCAAGCCCTGACAGGATGTTGAGCAGCGTCGACTTGCCGGAGCCGGAGGCGCCCGACGACGGCGAGCAGCTCGCCTTCCTCGACGTGCAGGTCGAGCCCTTGCAGGGCAACGACTTCGACGCCTTCGGTTTTGAAGATGCGGACGAGACCGTCGCAGGAGATGAGGTAGGGGCTCATGTCTCGCCTCCAAGGCGGAGCACGTCGGTGGGGGAGCGGCGTCGCTGGTAGCCGACGACTGCGACGACCGCGAGCAAGAGTGATCAGAGCAGCGCTCAGCGTGAGCGCCATCGCCACCCAGGGTTGCGTCCCCAGGGGTGTTCGGCAATGCCTGCGGTCAGCTGCCGAAGGTCGAGCGCCGGCGCGGCGAGCCAGGTCAGCGCCCAGCCGCAGAGACCTCCGGTCAGCACCGCAACGAGCACGGTCGGCGCCAGCTCGACGGACACCAGTCGTCCGGCCTGTCGAGTGGTCAGTCCGAGCGTGCGGAGCACTGACAGGAACGCACCCCTGGCGGCAGCAGTGACGACGAGCCAGATGACGATCGCGAGGAGCGCGTAGACCATGGCACCCACGGTGGTCGCCATGAACGCCCGGGTCAGCAGGCGGGAGAATCCCGGAGTCGCGCAGGCTGTCGAGCACGTCGGCGCGGAGCGTCATGTCACCGCCGACAACGGTCTGCAACGATGCCACCTGCTCGGGGCCGAAGGTGCCACGCAACAGCAGCTGGTTGGCGGGTTCCAACCGCCGGTCGGCCTCGGGCAGGGCGTCGAACGGAACGACCACCACCGGCTCGCGAGGGTCGTCGACGAACGGGAGGGTTGTGACCACTTGCGCAATCCGCGCCTCCATCACACCGTCCGGCGTGCTGATGGTGACCGTGTCACTGTCGCCGAGGTCGCTGGCTGCGGAGTTGATGACTGCGGGCGGGAGTGGGTCCTCGGTCGACGCCGCTAGCGCGGGTAATCCGGCCAGCGGCGAACCGGAAACGATCCGCGCAAGGTCGATCGGTTGCACCGCAACGAGGGTCGCGTTCGCGTACTGGACCGTGCTGATACGCGCCGCCTCCTCGACAAAGACCTCGGCGACCGCGTCGACACCGGGCAGACCTCGGACCCGCTCGACCGCCGCGGGTGCCGCGGAGATGTCGTCGACCCGTGCATCTGCGTAGACCTGCTCCCAGGAAGCCTGCTCCTGCCCTCGACCGACAGCCCCGGCGACAGTGGCGGTGAACAACGTCGTGGCGACGGTTGTCACGACGGCTACGGTGACGAGCCGCGTTCCGGTTTCGGATCGACTCGCTCGCGCCAGCCCGAGGAAGCCCACGGCGCCCTGACGCTTGGACAGCCTGGCCGCCAGCCACCTCACGAGCGGGCCGGCGAGGTGCACCGCGATCAGCGATGCAACGATGCCGAGCAGCCACGGCACCGACGCGAGCAAGGGGTCCACGTCGCGCGGGAGCGCGGGGGCGCCGCGGCGACGGGCAAGGAGAATTGCGCCGAGGCAGATCACGAGCAGGCTTGCCTCGGCGATCAGCCGGCTTGCGCTCGGGCGTGTTGCCCATGTCGGAGTGCGAGTCACCGCCTGGCCCGCCTGCGATATGTGGGCGGCTCCGACGGCTGCGGCGACCACGACGAGGGCGCTCACGAGTCCCGCGTGCACCCAGGAGACCGGCCCGACGTCGGCCGGCAACAGCATTCCGCCCAGGAGGGCGCCCAGGGCCGCGGCCGGCCCGCACACCATCAGTGCCTGGGTCGCGGCCACGACCGCGAGCTGTCGCCGAGAAGCGCCCCTCGCTCTCGCCAGCGAAACGGCGGCGGCGCGCCGCTCGGTCACCAGTGCCACGGCCAACAGCAGGACCAGCAGCGCCACCCCGACGACGCCCGACACAGCCACGGCCAACGGCACACGGATTGCGCTCCTCGCTGCCGTGAACCGGTCGAGCAGCCCATCCAGCCCCGACGTCGCCGTGGCCGGTGCGCGCAATCCTTCAACTGCGACGGCCGCAGGAACGGCACCCGCGAAAACCCGCAGGTCCCGGGCCAGCGTCTCCAGCTGAGCCGACGGGAACCCTTCGCCGCCTGGCTGGCTGTCGGCACCTTGTTCCGCGACGGGCATCCACCAGCTGATCTCCGGGCGGGTCCCCAGGCCGCCGGCCGTGACGGTGGACGCCGCATCGGAAGAGACGAATGCGACGCCGTGGAACTCCGGCGGCGACGAGCCATCGTCGACGGCCCAGCCGCCGCCGCCGGACAGCGACTGCGCCCAGTAGCCGGACTCCGGGTCGACCAGGTCGACGATCCCCGTTATCTCGAGTCGTCCGTCACGTCGTGGCGGCGCACCAACCGTGGACACGAAGCGGCTGCCGACGGGCGGCGGCAGCAGGGTGATCTCGTCGCCAACGCGGAGATTGAGCGTGTCGGCGCTGCTGCGAGTGACGACTGCCTCGAAGACCGGTCCGCCGGGCTCCGCCACACCCACGCCGCGTCCCGGCAGTGCGCCCTCGACCACGCGCACGTGCTCGGCGAGATCCTGCTGGGCGCGGAGGTTGACGTAGTAATGCGCCAGCCCCAACGCGTCGCGTGGCGGAATGAGCTCGACCCTCGTCGTGGACGTCGCCCAGACGGGGGCTGCCAGGGCGCTCTGCAGCCGGCGCGACATCAGCTCACGCAGGCTTGATCCCTGGCTCGACAAACGCTCCGGGGAGAACATCGTGGCCCTGGACTCGATCGGCATGAACTGGACCGACACGCCTGACGCGCGGGCCGGAGCTGCGGCGATGGTTTCGCGCAGCGCCGCGTCCGACTCTCGGCTCAGGCCGCGCACCGCCGCGGCAGTGGCCAGGGACGTGATGAGTACGAGCGTCCCCAGGAGCAGGAGCGGCACCCGGTCGTGGCGGGTCAGCCGGGCGAGTAGTGCGCGCGTGGTCACCGGCCATCCTGCTCTCGCAGCACCGTCGCGAGGCGGTCGCGCTGCACGAGCGCGGCGGCCAGCCGCGCCACCAGCGCGAGCAGGACGACGGCGACCAGGAGCATGGCGCCGACAGCCGACCAAGGCACGCCCACTGTCGCCGGCACCCCGGTGTCGTTGCTCAGCTCGCCGGGGAGCCGAAGGGGGCGAGCGCAGCAGCACGGGCAGGACGATCACGGAGACGAGCGCGCCGCAGGCGGCGCCGCACAGCGCCGATGTCGCACCGAGCGCGATCTGCTCTCCCGCGTAGCCCCGCACCGCTTGGCGCCGTCGCAGGCCGAGTGCCCGCAGTACTGCCAGTTCCGGGATCCTCCGGTGGCCACCGATGACCACCTGCCCTGCAAACCCGGTCACCGCGAGGATTGCTGCCGCGCCGAGCGCGACCCAACCGGCGTTGCGGCCACTGCTGGCCAGCGGGTCGGTGCGCATCGCGTGCTCCAGGGCAAAGCTGTCCACGACCGCGGCGCCGGGGAAGAGGTCCCGGGCGCCGGCCGCGGCCCGCGAGCTGTCACCGTCGGCGTCGAGCCACAGCTCCTCCGCCAGCAGCCTCGCCGCCGCCGGCGGCGGCTGATCGGGATCGGTGCCCGGGACCTCTGCCGCGTCGATTGCCCGCTGCAGCAGCGCCCGGTCTGCAACCGCCACCGCCTTTCGTACGTCGACGGTCGGCAGGCTGCCGCGACGCTCGACGACTCGCGCCTTGACCGACCTGTCGCCGAGCGTGAGCAACAGAGTCGAGTCCGCCGTCGCCGCGGTGGTCTCTGCGAACGCGGCCGTGGCGATCAGCGGCACGACATCCCTGTTCTGCGGGTCGGTGGGTTCGTCGGCCAGGGCCACGATCGCCGGGTCGCCGCCGGGGTAGGCGCCGGCGTCGACGGCAAGCAGTTCCACGGACTCGCTCCCCAGGCGAGCGGAGGAACGGTTGACTGCCATCGCAACACCCAGATCGGCGAGCTCAGGCGGAGCGGTTTGCACACCCTCCGCGAGCATGATGCGCACGTCGGAACCGGTCCTTGCCTGCGCCTGTTCGTGTGCCGTTCGTGACCACGACCACTCGTACGAGACGGTGAGGACCGCGACCGCGAGAGCGGTGGCCATGAGGACAACCGTGCCCGCGTATCGGTGTGGCCGCCGGGCAACCTCTCGGGCCGCGACCGCGGCGGGGAGGGCAGCGGTGCGCGCAGTCCGTCGTTGGACCAGCCGGGCAAGCCAGCCGACCAGACGCGGCGTGAGTAGGGCCCCGGCGAGGACCCCGAGCGCCGGGGCGATGACGAGAGCGAGATCGACGCTGCCGGGAGCCGACTGTCGAAGCTGCCACAGTGCGACCGCGGCCACGGCGAGCACCGCGATATCAAGCCCGCCTCGGGCCAGACCGGAGCGGGGTGATGGGCGCGCCTCCGCCGCCGACTCCTCGACGTACATGGACGTACGCGCGGCTGGCGCCGCCAGCACGGCCACACAGCCGGCCGCGGCCACCCCGGCGACCAGCCACGTGCCCGCAGCCGGCAGTCCCGGCGAATGGCCGGTCAACCGGGCGACGAGGGCCGTCGCCAGCGTTGGCCCGAGCAGGACCGAGGGCAGCGCGACGAGGGATGCGTCCGCGAGACCGAGCCCTACGAGCTGGGCGCGGGAGGCGCCACGCGCCCGCAGCACGGCGCGCTCGCGGCGACCCGAGTCACCGACGACGCCGGCGACCACGACCAGAGTGACCCCGGACAGAATCGACAGGGCGAACCCGGGCAGTGCTACCTCCGCCCGGGCTGCCGCGACCCGGGCGGAGACGGCGCGCAGGACTTGTGGGAGGTCGCTCATCACCTCGGCCTCGGACTCGCCGAGCCTGGTCGGGGCGGCGGCGCTCAACGTTTCGACACGGGACGCCAATCCGCCGAGAGCCGAGGTGCCGATGTCCTCGAGCGCCGGCATGGCACGCCAGCGCGCTGTGAGGTTGCCCTTGCCGGCAAGCTCCATCAGCGCGGTTGCGTCGACGACCAACGGGCCGTAGGTACGAAAATCCGTCTGTACGAGGCCGAGCCGCTCGAGCCCGTCTGGCAGCCCGGCCGTCTGCGTCGGCTCGTACACGCCGGTGATCTCGACGACAACGTCGGCCGCCGAAGCGGCGGTGAGCGAGTGGACGGTAAGGCTGTCGCCCGGCCCTACGCCAAGCGCGTGAGCGGCTCGCGCAGGGAGCGCTGCCTGAATGCGTGTCGAGGTCGATGCGGGCCAGGCCCCCCTGTCCAGCCGCCCGACGCGCTCGGGTTCGTCGTAGGCGACGAGGCGCGTGTGCTCGTCGGGGGCACGGCCGACTGAGCCCGTAGGCTTCGGACTGGAGCGCCATCCACTGCTGATGGCCCGCACCGAGGGCGGCGTCGAACTGCTTCGTGAGGGCCGCGTCTGCCGCGGCCAGCCTGTCCGGGCTGAGTCGCTGCGTGGCAACTGTGACCAGACGCTCGGGGTCCTCCTCACGGAGCGACGCCAGCGCACCGTCGTCGGTGACGACCGCGAGATAGGCGGCCACAACCGTGAGCAGCCCGACCGCCACGAAGACAACCCCCGCCGAGACGGCGAGGACGCCCGCGCGGGGACGCACGCGCCGGGCCGCGTAGGTCAGGGCATGCATGCGACGGAAACTACCCCGCGTGACGGATCAGGCACCCGGGGGTGGCACCTGGCGGCCGAAGAGCGCGGCCCGCGGCGGCGGGAGCCGTACGCCCTCTTGCTCGAACCGTTCCTGGATCCGCTCGCGCAGCGCGCGCGCCACAGGCCCGCTCTCCAACGGCTTGGTCATCACGACCACCCGGATCGTCATCGAGTCGGGTGAGACCGACTCGACCCCCCAGACCTCGGGTGCATCGATGATCCGGTCACGAAACTCTGGGTCCTCCGCCAGTTCCGTCGCGACGCTGAGCAATAGCTCGCGGACACGGGCGACGTCTTCGTCGACCGCGACCTCGACGTCAACCAATGCTCGGGACGAGCCCTGGCTCTTGTTGCCGATGCGGATGACCTCGCCGTTGCGTACGTACCAGATCGCGCCGTCCGCGTCGCGCAGCTTGGTGACCCGCAGCCCGACGCCCTCGACGGTGCCGCTCGCCTCGCCCATGTCGATGACGTCGCCGACGCCGTACTGGTCTTCGGCAAGCATGAACACGCCCGAGATGAAGTCCTTGACGAGGTTCTGCGCTCCGAAGCCGAGCGCCACGCCGACGATCCCGATGGACGCGATGAGTGCGGCGACGTCGAAGCCGAGCTCCTGGAGGATCATGATGGCCGCGACGGTGAACACGACGGCAGTGACCACGCTGCGCCCCAGCGAACCGAGCGTGCGAGCACGCTGAGAGCGCCGGTCGGAGAACAACGCCGACGAGCTCTCCATCATCCGAGCCGCCTTGCGACTGCCGAACAGCCTGCGTGGTTTGCCTTTCGCGCGCAGGACAAGACCGTCGATCATGCGGTGGAGCGCCAGTCGCAGCAGGAGGGCGCCGATGACGATGAAGGCGATGCGCAGCGGGGTCCCGACGAGCCAGTCCAGGAACCAGTCAGCGGTCCACGGGTCTGGGTCAGTCTCAGTGGGCGTCTCGCCGGTCAGGATCCCCATGGCCCCTCATGTTGGCAGGTCTCGTTGTGCGGGATCAGCCAGGGTTTTCGAACTGGAACTGCACGCGGACCGACTCGTCGAACGGCACCACCAGCGTCGTACCACTCCTCGACCACTGGTTCGGCACCAGGAACATCCGCTCGCCGCCCTCGATGAGCAGCCGCAGCTGCCGGTAGCGGTACCGGAACTCCTGCCCCTCCTCGGGCGGCAGCTCCGTCTCCTCGATCACCGGATCGTGCACGTAGAGCCGTTCTTTGGTGTCGAGGATGACCAAGGGCAGCTCCTTGAACCTGTCCGCCATCCGCACTGCCTGCCCCCGCCCCGACCATTCCGCCAGGGTCGCCGTCGCCCAGAAGATGCTGCCTGCAATGACACCCAGGACGAGGATCGTCGACAGCCGTCGCAGCCACACGCCTTGCTGGTCCTCGTCATCGCGGCCGGGATTGTCGTCGTGCGGCTGAGACAGGGCGAGGACGTGCCGGCCGTACGCGAGGAGCGCGATCCCCACGCCGAGGCCCACCGGGGTCACCAGGTCGTACGCGTCCCAGTCGCCCAACGCCGGGAAGATGACGACTAGGACGGCCACACTGCCGAGGAGTAGACCTCCGACGACAGCGGTCGCCCAGGCGCTGCGCCGAATCGCTTCGGTGAGTCGCCGGTCGCGCCGGCGCAGGCTCGAGCGCACCCACATGTGCAACCAGACCCCGAGCGCCCCAGGAGCAGCAGGCCGACGAGCGGCACGAGAAGCGGCTGCGGGCTGCGCATGACGTAGTCGCGCGTGCCCAGTCCCACCGTGTCGACATCAACACCGAAGAATTCGTACGTGGCGCGCGTCGACGCGTACCCGAAGTAGAACAGCAGGGCGGACAGCAGCGTGACCGGAGCGACGATGCTGGCGCCAAGACTGATCCATCGCTCGATGGGCGGGTCGTCCGGACTCCTTGGCCATGCCGGGTCAGCCTGTCTGTTGTGCAGACGGCGAGGCATTCGGGTCGGGGCTGGGCGTGGACTCAGTTCCTCGTCAGGCGAGGCGTTCTCGTCCGGCGACGCGTCCTCGTCAGGGCTGGGCGAGTCGTCGCTGTCGGGTCGACTCCTCGGCGGTCAGTGCCAGCGAGCTCTGCCACGTCACCGCTGTGCCACCTGCAGGCGGATCCGCCTCGAGCTTCTCGCAGAACGGGCCCTTTCGGTCCCAGCAGGTCGCCCGGAACGACAGCGTGACGGCCCCGACGAACACCCCCGAGTCGGGGTTCCAGATCGACGCCCAACACGACAGACTCCCAGTGTGCCGGCCGGGAACACGTACCCCTCGCAGTGTGCCGGTGGAGATGAGCACAGGCTGTCGTCATGGACGAAGGCGTCACCCGGGCCGACCGCGACACCGACGACACGGGCCTCGAATGGGAACTCGTCGGAGGCGACGATTCGCACGCAGTGGCCGAGTCCGTCGATGGAGAAGATCTGCGAGTCGCCGGGTCCGATGGACGGGCCTGCGATCTGGACCACTGGGTTCGCGTCGGGCTCTTGCGGTTCCTCAGTCTCCGTGCCCTCGGGCACCGGCACCGTGAAGG
Organism: uncultured Actinomycetota bacterium; assembly: GCA_963757805.1. Lineage (GTDB taxonomy): Bacteria > Actinomycetota > Actinomycetes > Jiangellales > Jiangellaceae > CAVWSM01. Next base: position 1,109,002 of record CAVWSM010000006.1, read on the forward strand.
TCTCTTCGGTATCCGCGGCGGGGGTGACCGCGGCGTCGTCCAGGCTCACGCCTCCACCGCAGGCAGCGGCGAGCAGGACCAATGCCACCCCGAACAACCTGACCGAACGCATTGCGATCGCCACCAAGAACGTTGGATCGCTCGGTTGAGCCGATCTATCGCAGGGAAGAGCAACCTGGCCACTGCGCAGATACGCCGACGTTGGCCCATAACGAGGACTACCCCCGCACTGCTAGGGCTACCGGCCTAGTGGTGCGGGGGATCTCCTGCTGAACGTGGTCATTCCGGGCCTGGGGCCGGCTCCGCCAGCGAGTCGGCAGTCGGCAGCTCAACGTGGGGCACCAGCGGCCCCGTCTCGCCCTCGGCCCGGTCGCGCGCCTGCGCGGCGAGGGCTCGCTCCACGTCGGCGCGACCCTCGATGATGAGGCGACGCAGTGCCGGCGGCGGCTCCGCCTCGGCCAGCCACTCGTCGGTGCGGCTGATCGTTTCCGGCTCGACGAGCAGGCGCGGATAGAGCCGCATGACTATCTGTCTCGCGGTGTCCAGCGTGCGCGTCTGCCAGATCTCGGTGAGCGACTCGAAGTACCTGTCAACGAACGGGCGCAGCAACTCACGCTGGTCGGGCACCGCGAAGCCGGCGAGCGTGGCGGACCGGATGGCGTTGGTCGTCTCCGGTGCCTCGACGGCGACCTGCCACGCCTCTGCCTTGGCGGCGAGAGTGGGTCGCATCGCGCGGGCCTGCGCCGTCTGCCGCTGGCCGCTTGCCGTGCTGTCGCGGGCCAGCTCGGCCTCGATGTCGGCATCCTTGGCCTCGCCGAGCGCGACCAAGGACTGCAGCAGGTGCCAGCGGAGGTCGGTGTCGACCACGAGCCCGTCGAGCTGCTGCTCCCCGGACAGCAGCTCCCCGAGCTCGACCACATGCTCGGGGCTCGCCGCGGACGACGCCCAGGCCCGTACGAACGCAAGCTGATGGTCGCTGCCCGGGACTGCCTCGTGCGCAAGGCGGTGCAGGCCGCTCGCCCACAACGAGGAGACCGCGAGGTGCGAGGCCGGGTCGGCGTAGACGTCGATCGCGTGCCGGGCGCGCATCAGGAGCTGCTGTACGACCGACAGCTCCCGCTCATGGCCGACACCTTCTAGCACGAGCTCGACATAGACCCGCGTCGGCAGCTCGGCGTCGCGCAGCATGTCGGTGACCGCGGTCCAGCAGAGCGAGCGTGCCAGCGGCTCGTCGATGTCCGCGATCGACGAGATCACGGTGTCGAACGAGTCGGGGTCGAAGCGCAGCTTGGCGAACGTGAGGTCCTCGTCGTTGAGCAGCAGCAGGTCGGCTTTGCGCTTGCCCGCCAGCTCAGGGACCTCGGTTGCCTCGCCGTCCACGTCCATCTCGACCCGGGTGCGGCGGCGCAGCGGACCGTCACCGTCGCGGTCGTAGAGACCGATGGCGATGCGGTGCGCTCGCAGTGTCGGGTGTTCGGCAGCTGCCTGCTGCCGCACGATGACCGAGGTGTACGTGCCGTCGTCGCCAACCTCGAGCTCCGGCTGCAACGTGTTGACGCCAGCTGTGCGGAGCCACTGCTCGCCCCACGCATCGAGGTCTCGCCCGCTCGCGTCTTCCAGGCAGTCGAACAGGTCGCGCAGCTCGGTGTTGCCATAGGCGTGCTGCTCGAAGTATTGGCGCAGCCCGGCAAGGAACTGCTCCCGGCCCACCCAGGCCACGAGCTGTTTGAGGACGCTCGCGCCCTTGGAGTAGGTGATGCCGTCGAAGTTGACGGCGACGTCCTCGAGGTCGCGGATCTCGGCAGCGATCGGGTGGGTCGTCGGTAGCTGGTCCTGGTGCAGGGCCCACAGCTTCTCGGAGTTGGCGAACGTCGTCCACGCGTCCGTCCAGCGGGTCGCCTCGACCTCGGCCACCACCGAGGCCCAGGTGGCGAACGACTCGTTGAGCCACAGGTCGTCCCACCAGCGCATGGTCACGAGGTCGCCGAACCACATGTGCGCCATCTCGTGCAGGATCGTCTCTGCGCGGCGCTCGTAGGCGGCGTCGGTGACCCGGCTGCGGAAGACGTACTCCTCGCGGAACGTAACGGCCCCGGCATTCTCCATCGCGCCGCCGTTGAACTCCGGCACGAAGAGCTGGTCGTACTTGCCGAACGGGTAGGCGAGGCCGAACACGTCCTCGAAGAACGCGAAGCCCTGCTGCGTGACCTCGATGATGGCGTCGGCGTCGAGGTGCTCGGCGAGCGACGCGCGGCAGAAGAGACCAAGCGGGATGGTGCCGTGCTTGCCTTCGTACGAGCCGCGGACCGCGTGGTACGGCCCGGCAACCAGCGCGGTGATGTAGGTGGAGATGCGCGCGGTCGGATCGAACCGCCAGACGGCCGCGCCGCCCCTGGCCGCCCTCGGCTTGGGTGTGGGGGCGTTGGAGATGACCTCCCAGCCGGCAGGAGCGGTCACGGTGAACGCGAAGGTCGCCTTGAGATCGGGCTGCTCGAAGCAGGCGAACATCCGACGTGCGTCGGCAACCTGGAACTGCGTGTATAGGTAGACCTCGGCGTCGACGGGGTCGACGAACCGGTGCAGACCCTCGCCGCTGCTGCTGTAGGCGCACTCCGCGACGATCTGCAGCTCGTTGTCTTCTGCCGGGTTGGCAATACCCACGCGAGCGCCGTCGAAGACCACTGCCGGGTCGAGCGACTCCCCGTTGAGGGTCACTTCCAATACTCGTGGAGCCAGCAGGTCGACCCACGTCGGAGTGCCGGGCGTTGCGCTGCGGAACCGGATCGTCGACGTGGACGTGAACGTCTCGCCGCCGGTGGTCAGGTCGAGCGCGACCGCATAGGACTCGACGGAGAGCGCAGCCGCGCGCTCGTGCGCCTCGTCACGGGTGAGGTTTTGGCCAGGCATGGGACGCATCCTGACAGACGCCACCCGCTGGGGGTACATCAATGCGGCGGATGCCCCACCGTCCCGCCCGCCCGACTTGGCGGCTGCGAGACTGGCGGCCATGCGCATCCACGTCGGGGCCGACCATGCCGCCTTCGAGGCCAAGAACGCGCTCGTCGAGGCTCTCCGCGGCGACGGTCACGAGGTCGTCGACCACGGGGCCTTCGAGTACGACCCGGAGGACGACTACCCGGCGTTTTGCCTGCGCGCGGCCGAGGCGGTCGTGGCCGACGCGGGCAGCCTCGGCGTGGTGCTTGGCGGCTCAGGTAACGGTGAGCAGATCGCCGCCAACAAGGTCGCCGGCATCCGCGCGGCGCTCGCGTGGAACGACGACACGGCGCGCCTGGCCCGGCAGCACAACGACGCCAACGTCGTATCGGTCGGGGCTCGCCAGCACGCTGCGGACGAGGTGTTGCGGCTTGTGCGCTTGTTCCTCGCCACGCCGTTCAGTGATGAGGAACGACACATCCGCCGGATCGCGCAGCTGGCCCGCTACGAGGAGGCGGGGGAGCTGCCGCCGCTGACGTCGTCGACCACGGGCTGAGCCGCCCGCTGCGTCGGCACCTTCCCGACGCGGGCCAGGGCCTCGGCCACGTCGCGTGGTGTCGGACGGGAGACGTCTCGGGCGCGGGTGGCCCGATCGGTGCCGACCGCCGACGCGGTCGGGCTGCGGGGTTCCGTTCGCTCCGGCTGGGTCATTGCGATTTCCTCCCGGAGTGGCACGTGCCTGATCAATCCACGATCCACGACCTTGGCGCAGAGCTCAACCCGTGGGTGCCCGATCCGGGTTACCTTTGCCGGATTCGCCCCAACGATTAGGGTCCACCACATGATCACTAGCCGGTCCCGGCGCGGACGCCGCTGGACCCGCGTGGGGCGGCTGCTGACCTCCGAGCCGGTGATCCTCGTCGCGCTCTGCGTGGCGGTTGTGCTGATCACGGTTGGCGCGGTGGCCTCGGAGCAGATTCTCCCGATATCTGCGCTCGTGCTGCCCCTGCTGCTGGGTGGGCTCTGGTTGCGACCACAGGCCTACATCGCGCTCATGGTCGTGGTGGCGGCAGCGCTGGTCGTGATCGCCGTCGCCCTGCCGTTCAACAGCCCGCGGTTCTTCGCCTACGTGGTCGTCGTGATCACGGGCGTGCTGCTGTTCAGCTCGACGCGATCGCGCGCGCGCCTCGGGGTGACGGGACTGCGGGGCGAGACGATGCTCGTCGACCTGCGGGATCGGCTGACCGCCCAGGGCGAGGTCCCGCCGCTGCCGCGTGCGTGGCAGGTCGACGTGGCGCACGAGCCCGCCTTCCGCGGCCAGTTCTCCGGTGACTTCATCGTGGCAACCAAGGCACCGGAGAGCGACCACTTCGAGCTCGTGCTCGTGGATGTGTCGGGCAAGGGAGTGGCTGCTGGAACTCGAGCCCTCATGCTCTCCGGCGCTTTTGGCGGTCTTCTCGGCGCGTTGCAGCCCGCCGATTTCTTTCCCGCCGCCAATGAATACCTGCTGCGGCGCGACTGGGGCGAGGGTTTCGCCACCGCGGTCCACGTGGCGCTCGACCTGCGCACCGGGGCGTACGAAGTGCGCACGGCGGGCCACCCGCCGCCCGTGCGCTACCGGGCCGCCTCGGGCCGCTGGACCCCGCTCGAGACGACAGGCGGGCTGCTGGGTGTCATGCCGTCCGGGGCGCACGTCGCTGCCGTCGGCGAGCTCGAGCCGGGCGACGCGCTGGTGCTCTTCACCGACGGGCTCGTCGAGGTGGCCGGTCGAGACATGTCGGAGGGCATCGACCGGATGCTTGGGCAGGCGGAGCGGCTGGTCACGCAGGACGGTCGGCTGACGGCCAAGAGGCTGCTTCGGGCGGCATCCCGCAGCGCCGAGGACGACCAGGCACTCGTGCTTATCCGCCGCCTGGAGCTTGGTCCCTGGTCACTCTGACGGTTTCGTCCCCTTGTTCGTGGCCCGCGTCGTGACACGATGAGAGCAGGCAGTGGAGCCACCGTGACCGCACGCCGGAGGCGCACCATGAAGCCCACTTCGCCAGGCCCCGTCGCCGCGTCGCTCGAGCGAGTCGTGCTCGACGCGCACGCACAGATTCGTGTCTTGATGGACGCCGCGCGTGCGGCATCGCCACAGGTCGACGATCCGCGCCGCGCCACACCGGCGTGTGATCAGCTGATCGCGCTGCTCAGCCAGCACCTCGCCGCGGTCGAGGACGTCGTCTACGCGACTGCCCGCCACCGGCTGCCGGACGGTCGGCACCGGGTCGCCCAGGAGGCACATGTCACGCGCGAGCTCGAGCGGTACGTGCACCTGCTGCTCGGCTCCTACTACGGCGATGGCCAGGCGCGCGGCGTCGACCGGGCCGAGATCTGGGACGAGCTGCAGGCGCTGTTCGACGAGCATGCGGCGGGCGAGCGTCGCCTGCTGGCCGATCTCACACTCTCGGCCGAGGTCGAGATCTCGCGCGTCATGGACTTCGAGGCCGCAGTCGAGCGTGCGCCAACTCGCCCGCATCCGTTCATCAAGCACTCCGGCCGCCTGGCCCGCTGGGAGCACCGCATGTGGGCGGCCGCGGACCGTGCGCTCGACGAGATGGACAACCGGGCAGTCCCGCACAAGCACCGGGAGCCGGCGGATCCGACCACGCCATGGTCCCGGTATCTGCTGGGAGCTTCGGCTGCGCCGCCGGCTGCGACCAGCCGCCTGCGCATCCATCCGTTGCCCGAACAGCCCTCGGAGCCGACCCGCGACTGACTCCCGGCGGCTCGGCTGGCGGCTTCGCGCCCTACCTCCGCGCCAACGCCTCGAAAACGCTCGCGAGACGCGGACCTAGGGCGCGAAGCCGCGCTGGACGGGTCCAGCCGGCGTCCGGGTCAGGCCTCGTTGGTCTCCTCGTCGGCGAGCAGCCGGTAGAGCGCGCGCCGCGTGTCGGCAAGCTGTTGCCCGGCGCGCTCGATGAGTGCCTTGTCGCCGGTGTGCAGCACCTGCATATAGGCCATCGCGATCTGCGCGAGCTGCGCCTTGGCGTCGAACGCCGCGGTCGGGAACGACTCGCTCACCGCGTCCCAGGGCGCCGTGACCTCGTCCTGGTGCTCCGCGACGTACGTACGTCCTTCGTCTGTGAGCTCATAGACCTTGCGCCCACCCTGTTGGCCGACCCGGACGAGGCCCTCGTCCTCGAGCTGTTGCAGTGCGGGGTAGACCGAGCCGGGACTCGGCCGCCAGACGCCGTGGCTGCGACGGGTGATCTCCTGGATGATCTGGTAGCCGTGCATCGGCTCCTCGCCGAGGAGTGCGAGCGCGGCCGCGCGGACATCACCGCGGCGCGCGCCTCCGCGGCGTCCACCGCGCGGGTCGAACGGGAACCCCGGGAAGAGGAATCCGAACCCCTGCCGGCCGAAGTGCCCCCAGTCGCCGTGGCCGCGCCCCGGGCCGCCCCAGCCGTGGCCGCTGTCGTCCCTGCCCATCCGAGCGCCGGCGCTGCGGGCCGACCGGCGCCGCCACGGACCCTCCCAGGGCAGCTGTGCAGCAGAGCTGTCGTTCATCGCGTTTGGTCCTCCTCGATCGTTCCGTGCTTATCGCCGATATATCGAGACCGTACGCCGGATGAGGTCGTGTTGGCAACGGTGAATGGGTACGCGGACAGCGAAAGCCGACCCCGATGTCGAGGCCGGCTTGTCGAAAGGTGCGGGCGAGCGGGTGACGAATCGATCCCGCATGGACGGCTGTTGCGTGGCTCAGGTGCCCGAATGCGAGGCCCCGGCCCTCGCTGTTGCTGCGAGAGTTTGCGAGCGGTCTCTGCGGGTACCGGGAGCGAATGGCTTGAGCCCCTGACGACATCGTCCGAGGCGTCATGAGGACGAAGGAGACACCGATATGCCCAAACAAAACGCCGCAACCAGGATTGCGAAGGCATGGGGTGTGGGGGTCAAGGAGTTGCCGCGGAACACGACCTGGCTCTTGTCGAAGGCGATGACACCGCTGGAAGCGACCAAGGACGTCGCGGGCAATGTCACCCAGTCGGCGGGCAGCAGCCTGGCGGACATGGCACGCCAGGCAGGGGCCTCGGTGATGGACGTGCTTCCAGTAGGTGACTCCATCGAACATCGACTCCAAAGGGCCAGAGCCGCGGCCGATGAAGCTCAGCAGGCTGAGGAGCAGGCAGTGCGCGAGGCCGAGGAGGCGAAGGCGCGAAGCGACGAGGCACGTCAGGTTGCCGAGCGGTGTCGCGCGTACGTGCGAGAGGTCGAACGCCAGCAGGCCCAAGAGGTCGACGAGAAGGTCGCTGAGGCGCGGCACGAGGCCGATGCGCGGGTTGAGCGAGCGCGTGCGGCGGCTCAGGCGGACGCCGACAAGGTGGTGCAACGGGCGAAGTCGGAGGCGGATGATCGCGTCACCAAGGCCCGCGAAGAGGCAGAAGCGGCGCAGTCGAAGGCGAAGCAGTCGATGGGTGAGGCGACGGCCAGTCTGGCGGAAGCACGACGGCTGGCCGATGAGGCCACCCAGGCCACGAAGGCGGCCGCCGAGGAGGCTCATCTGCAGGCGGCCCAGCTGACCGCGGACGCCGAGCGTGAGGCCAGGAGCGCGGATGAACGTGTTGCCGCGGCTGAACAAGTCCGTTCGCGCGCTGCCAACTCTCACCCGCGAGCATCCCGTGATCGGAACGGGCGGAGCCGGACTGCCGAGGTGCTCAAGGAAATGACCCGGGCGGACCTGCTTGAGCTCGCCATGGCCGAAGACATCAAGGGCAGGACGGCCATGAGCAAGGCCGAACTGGTGACCGCGCTCAAGCGGTCAGCCCGCGCCAGCCAACGACGATAACCGGGAGTCGAGGACGATCATGGGTCTGTTTCACAGGAAGAGTCGGTGGGAGCGGCTTATCGAGCCGATCGCCATCGGAGTGACGAGCGCCACCCATCGGGGCGCCGTACGGAGCGGCCTCGCGGCCGCAGGTGCTGCGGTAGGCGTGAGTGTCGCAAGCGCTGTGGTCTCGGCGGTGCGGCGGCGGGACAAGAAGTGAAGCTGCGCAGCCTCGCGCTGTTCGGTGCGGGGTACGTGCTGGGCGCCAAGGCAGGACGTGAACGCTATGCGCAGATTGTCGAGGCGGCACAGAAGGCATCGCAGCGGTTCGACGAGCGCAGACGACAACCAGCCAAGTCTTCTCAGGACATGGCCGACATCGACAGCTTCTTGGCGGAGCCGGGCGGAGAGTAGGTCCCTATCGGGCGGCGCGGTTGTGCGCACGGCGCTCGTCGCTCGTCTCCTTGGGATCCGGCTGCTGACCGTCGAAGGATCGGTGCTGCTCATGCCGCAGTCGTTTGGCAGGCCTGCGGACCACCCAACGCCGCCGCGTACGCCGCCATCGCGTCACGAACCGAACGCCATCACGACTGGAGTCCGGCCACTCGGGCGCAGGCCCACTCGGAGCCAGCTCGACGCAGGTATCGGCGCGAGACTCGGCGCATCGGCTCGGCTTCTCGACGAGAGCGTCGAGGACTTGCGTGCACTCGACCACGGATCATGAAGGCAGCGGAACGGCCGCTGACCTGGCGCTTTGTGCAGCGAGCGGGTGACGGGAATCGAACCCGCATGACCAGCTTGGAAGGCTGGGGCTCTACCATTGAGCTACACCCGCGTGGGCGTCGACGAGCGAACCGCCCCGGCCGGTAAGGGTACGGCATCGCAATCGTCTAGACTGACGCAGGCGCCGCGGGGCGTAGCGTAGTGGCTAGCGCACCTGCTTTGGGTGCAGGAGATCGGGAGTTCGAGTCTCCCCGCCCCGACCAGCCAAAACCGTACGAGGTCCGACGCCGCGTGCGGTCTTCGTACCTCCACACCCGCCACAGGAGAACGTCAGCGTGAAGAGCGTCGTCGAGAACCTCAACCCGACGCGGGTCCGCCTGAGCGTCGAGACCCCCTTCGAGGAGCTCAAGCCACACCTCGACGAGGCCTACAAGGAGATCGCCCAGCAGATCGTCGTTCCCGGCTTCCGCAAGGGCAAGGTGCCGCCGCGCATCATCGACCAGCGGGTCGGCAGGGGCGCCGTGCTGCAGGAGGCGGTCAACCACGCGCTGCCAGAGCTCTACCAGGCCGCCGTGACCGAGGCCGACGTCCAACCGCTCGGCCAGCCCGAGGTCGATGTCACCGACTTTTCCGAGGGCGCCGACCTGAAGTTCACCGCCGAGGTCGACATCAAGCCGGACTTCGAGCTGCCCTCCTACCAGGGCGTCGAGGTCTCCGTCGGGGAGGCGTCCGCCACCGATGAGGACGTCGACAACCAGCTGGAGTCGCTGCGCGAGCGGTTCGGCTCGCTCGTGACCGTCGAGCGCCCGGCGGCCGACGGCGACCACGTGGTCATCGACCTGTCCGCCCACGCCAACGGCGAGAAGATCGAGGACGCGCAGGCGACCGGGCTGTCCTACAAGGTCGGCAGCGGCACCATGATCGACGGCCTCGACGAGGCGCTCGTGGGGCTCTCGGCCGGGGACTCCGCGACGTTCGAGACCTCGCTGCTCGGTGAGCACACCGGCGAGCAGGTCCTGTGCGACGTCACCGTCACCTCGGTCAAGGAGCAGGAGCTGCCCGAGCTCGACGACGAGTTCGCCCAGATGGCCAGCGAGTTCGACACGCTCGATGAGCTGCGTGCCGACCTGCGGGAGCGGGTGATCCGCCTCAAGCGGCTCGAGCAGGCCGTCGAGGCCCGGGACAAGGCGCTGGCCGCGCTCCTCGAGCAGACCGAGATCCCGCTGCCCGAGAAGTTCATCGAAGCCCAGATCGCCGACCACTTCTCCGGTGGTGAGCACGGCGAGGAGGGGCACCGCGACGAGGTCGAGGCCGACGTCGCCCGCTCGATCAAGACCCAGTTCATCCTCGACGAGATCGCCAAGCGCGAAGAGCTCCAGGTCGGTCAGGACGAGCTGACGCAGTACGTCATCCAGCGCGCGGCGCAGTCGCGCATCGACCCCAACGCCTTCGCGCAGCAGGTTGTCGAGGCCGGCAACCTGCCGATGCTGCTCGCCGAGGTCCGCCGGGCCAAGGCACTCGCGCTCGTCGTCGAGGGCGCCAAGGTCGTCGACCCGTCCGGCGAGGTCATCCCCCTGGAGCGGCTCCAGGAGGACGGCACCCTCGAGGAGGCCGTCATGACCACCGAGCCAGCCACGGAGAGCTGACCGCGCAGCCTTCCCGCGACCTCGCGCGCTAGACGTGCGGTTTCGGCCACCAAGTCGGTCTGCGGCGCACGTACAACGCGCGAGGTCGGGTGCTGCCGCCCTACCCTCCGCCCACTCCCGCGCCGCGTCGTCCTTGGGAATGAGCGGCTTCGTGCCGCGCGCCTTGATCTCCTGCACCGCCCACGAGTTGCCGTCTGGGTCACGGAAGCCGAAGAAGGTACCGCCGTCGCCCTCGGCGAACACGGTGATCTCGTCGACCTCGACCCCCCGATCGAGCAGCTCCTGCCGCGCGGCGTGCGCATCGGCCACGACGAGCTGCAGCGACTTCATCGACCCGGGCTCCATCTGCCGCTGCGCTGGTAGGTCGCCGAACACGATCGAGCATCCCGAGCCCGGCGGCGTGAGCTGCGTGACGTGCATGTGCTCGTTCTCCGTGTCGTGATCGAGGTGGAAGCCCACTCCGTCGCGATAGAACGCGATCGAGCGCTCGATGTCGCTCACCGGAAGCACGACGACTTCCAGAGTCCAGTCCATGGGTGTGCCCTCCCTAGGCGTGGCTGCGAGTGTCCCGCATAGGTCGTTGCAGATGCCATCTTCTCGACGCGCCGCACAACCTTTCGTCACCAGCATCCCTCGCTGGGCGGCACCACTGCGCCAGCAGCGAACGAACGCCCCCAGGCGCCGCTGGCTGCCGCCGGGCCAAGGCACTGGCGCTCGTCGTCGAGGGCGCCAAGGTCGTCGACCCCTCCGGCGAGGTCATCCCCCTGGAGCGGCTCCAGGAGGACGGCACCCTCGAGGAGGCCGTCATGACCACCGAGCCAGCCACGGAGAGCTGAGGCTGAGGGTCGCCCCGAGCCCCTAGGCTCGCGGGCGTGGGAGCCGTGCGGCTTGCCGAGCCGCTCACGGGGTTGTCGCGGATCGCCGACATCGGGTTCGGGCTCGAGATTGGTTCGGCGTTACGGTCGTGCGTGCTGGCGACTCACCTCGCTCGCTCGCTCGACCTGCCCGACGACGACGTACGCGCTGCCTTCTACACCGCGCTGCTGCACCATGTCGGCTGCGTCGGGTACGCCCATGAGACGGCCCAGCTCTTCGGCGACGAGCTGCTTGCCAACATCGCGGGCGGCCGCACCGACGCCGCGTCCACGAGGGACCTGTTCGCCACCTTCCTGCCCACGCTGACACGGGGGAAGCCGCCCCTCGAGCGGGCTCGCGTTTCGGTTGCAGCCCTGACGAAAGGCGCCAGCTGGGGCGCGGCCTACACGACCACCGCGTGCGAAGTGGGCCGTGATGCGGCCCGGCGCCTGCTCCTTCCGGAGAACGTCCAGTCCAGCGTGTTCCACGTGTACGACCTGTGGCGCGGCAAGGCACGTCCGGACGAGCTGAGCGGCGACGACATCCCGGTGGGTGCACGGATCGCGCGGCTGACCGGCGTCGCCGTCATCTTCGAGTCGATCGGCGGTCCAGACATGGCCGTCCAAGCCGTACGACGACGAGCAGGCGGCATGCTCGACCCTGGCCTGGCGGACAGATTCGCGAACCACGCCACCGAGTGGTTCGCCCACCTCGCAGAAAGCGACACGCGCACCGCCGTACTCGACCTCGAACCCCAACCAGTCGTGATGGTGCCGGACATCCGGATGGTCGCCGAGGTCTTCGCGGACCTGGTCGACCTCAAGAGCCCCTACCTGCTTGGCCATTCGCGAGCGGTAGCCACCCTCGGTCGCGGTGCCGCCGATCTGATCGGCCTGCCCGCTGTGACCCGTACCGATCTGGACATTGCCGGACTCCTGCATGACGTCGGCCGGGTGGCCATCTCCAACGCCGTGTGGGACAAGCCCGGACCGCTCAGCACCGACGAGTGGGAGCTCGTACGGCTGCACCCGTATCACTCGGAGCGCATCCTCGCTGGTTCGTCGGCGCTGGCGCCTGTGGCACCGCTCGCCGGCCGGCATCACGAGCGGTTGGACGGCACGGGTTATCACCGCGGCGCCACGGCTGAGGACCTGTCCACTTCGGCCAGGATCCTCGCGGCCGCCGACTGCTACCGGACCCTCACCGAGCCACGACCACACCGAGCAGCACTCGAGCCCGAGCACGCAACGCAGCACCTCCTCGACCAAGCGGCCAATGGCACCCTGGACATGGACGCCGTGCGGGCCGTCCTCAGCGTCGCGGGACATTCGCCGCCCATCACCGGTCCACGACGGCCCAACGGACTGTCCGACCGTGAGGTCGAGGTGCTGGCACTGGTGGCGCGCGGCCTCAGCAATACCGAGATCGCCAGTCGGCTGGTCATCTCCCGGCGTACGGCCGAGCACCACGTACAGCACATCTACGCGAAGCTCGGCGTTTCAAGCCGCGCCGCGGTCACCCTGTTCGCGGTCGAGCACCACCTTCTCGGCAGGGATGGGTAGCTGTACCGATGCGGGCGTGGCGCGAGCGGCGCCAGCCTGATGCTCTCCACGAGGGGAGCGCGCAATGACCGAGACAGTCCAACCGACCAGAACATCCGTGGTGTCCGCCGATGGCACCGAGATCGCCGTCTTCGCCTCCGGCGAGGGAAGGCCGCTCGTGGTCGTGCACGGCACCACGTCCGACCACACGACCTGGCGTCTTGCGACGTCGCTGCTCGAGCGTGAGGTGACGGTGTACGCCGTGGACCGCCGCGGCCGCGGTGGAAGTGGTGACAGTGCTGACTACTCCCTCGCAAAGGAATACGAGGACGTCGCCGCAGTGGTCGACTGGGCGGCCGAGACGTTCGGCGCACCCGTCGACCTGTTCGGCCACTCGTACGGCGGCAACGTCGCCTTCGGCGCTGCCCTCCGGACTCCGAACATCCGCAAGCTTGCTCTCTATGAAGGCTGGCCGGTCCCGAACGTCGCGCACCGCACGCTCCCACACGGGCAACTCGAGCACCTCGAGTCGTTGCTCGCGCAGGGCAGACCCGAGCAGATGCTGGAGCTCTTCTATCGCGACATGGTGAGGATGTCCCAGCGCGAGATCGACTCCATCAAGTCGGGGCCGACCTGGCTGGCACGGGTGGCCGCGGCCCACACCGTTCCTCGCGAGATACGCGCCTTCGGCGGACAGGCCTTCGATGCTCGCTGGGCAGCCCAGATCCTCGTACCCGTCCTGCTGCTCGTTGGAGGGGACAGTCCCGCAGAGATACAGGCCGACCCGGACGTGGTCTCCGACGCGCTTCCAGACGCGACCATGCACGTGCTCGCCAGCCAGGCGCACATGGCTCACCTGACCGACCCGTACACGTTCGCGGCTGCGATTCTGGCGTTCCTGCGCGACTGAGCGCAGTTCTCTGCCAGCAGCGAACGAACGCCCGAAGGGGTCGCTGGCTGCCTACTGTCGAAGGGAGGACGTATCCCGACCGGTAGGCAGGTGACACTTGTGACCACGCTTCGCACCGACGCTCCCACGCAGGCGACCGGGCTCGACGAGCACATCTACAACCGGCTGCTTCGCGAGCGGATCATCTTCCTCGGCTCCGAGGTCCGCGACGATAATGCCAATGCCATCTGTGGGCAGATGCTGCTGCTCAACGCCGAGGACCCTGACAAGGACATCTACCTCTATATCAACTCCCCAGGTGGCTCGGTGACGGCCGGCATGGCCGTCTACGACACCATGCGCTTCGTCACCAACGACGTCGCCACTGTGGCCATGGGTTTCGCGGCGTCGATGGGCCAGTTCCTGCTCTCGGCGGGCACCCCCGGCAAGAGGTACGCGCTGCCGCACTCGCGCATAGTCATGCACCAGCCACTTGGTGGCATCCAGGGCGCCGCATCGGACATCAAGATCCAGGCCGAGCAGATGATCCACGTCAAGAAGCAGATGGCCGAGCTCACGGCCCTGCACGCCGGCCGCACGATCGAGGAGATCGAGCGCGACTCGGACCGCGACCAGTGGTTTACCGCCGCCGAGGCGAGGGACTACGGCCTTATCGATGCGGTCGTCGCCAGTGCCTCGGAGGTGGGTAATGGGCACCCTGCGCCGTGAGCGAACAGCGGTAGGTCCGGGATGGTCGCGTCCGGGGTTGTGGTTAGGGTCAATAAGCAACGACTCCTTCCAGCCCCAAGCAGGTGAACCGTGAGCACCCTCGAGACGCCACGCCTCGTCGTTCCGAGCCCGGAGCTGCGCGCGCCAGCGCCCGCCGGGCCGATGGGCCTCGACGACCACATCTACAACAGGCTGCTTCGCGAGCGGATCATCTTCCTCGGCGCCGAGGTCCGCGACGAGAATGCCAATGCCATCTGTGCGCAGATGCTGCTGCTCAACGCCGAGGATCCCGACAAGGACATCTACCTCTACATCAACTCCCCAGGTGGCTCGGTGACCGCCGGCATGGCGATCTACGACACCATGCAGTACGTCACCAACGACGTCGCCACGGTGGCTATGGGCCTGGCTGCGTCGATGGGCCAGTTCCTGCTGTGCGCCGGCACCAAGGGCAAGCGCTACGCCCTGCCGCACTCGCGGATCATGATGCACCAGCCGTCGGGCGGCCTCGGCGGATCGGCGTCCGACATCAAGATTCAGGCCGAGCAGATGATCTACGTCAAGCAGCAGATGGCCGAGCTCATCGCCAATCACACGGGGCGTCAGGTCGATGAGATCGAGCACGACTCCGACCGCGACCGCTGGTTCACGGCGTCCGAGGCGCAGGCCTACGGCATGGTCGACCAGGTCGTCCGCAGCGCCTCCCAGGTCTCCGAGGGTGGCGGGATCGCCTGATCGCCGATGCTCCTGCCCGCTGACTCAATTTCGTTTGGAGAGCCCGCACATGTCTGATCTCAGGTCCGACCTCAGCCCACAGGCCAACTACTACATCCCGCAGTGGGAGGAGCGCACCTCCTACGGCTTCCGCCGCATCGACCCCTACACCAAGCTGTTCGAGGAGCGCATCATCTTCCTCGGCACGCCGATCGGTGACGATGTCGCCAACGCCGTGATGGCGCAGCTGATCTCGCTGGAGTCGATGGACCCAGACCGCGACATCGAGATCTACATCAACTCCCCGGGAGGGTCGTTCACGGCCCTGACTGCCATCTACGACACGATGCAGTTCATCAAGCCCGACATCCGCACGGTCTGCATGGGCCAGGCGGCTTCGGCGGCTGCGGTGTTGCTCGGCGCCGGCGCCAAGGGCAAGCGATTCGCCCTGCCCAACTCACGCATCCTGATCCACCAGCCCTACACCGAGGGCACCTACGGCCAGGCGAGCGACATCGAGATCCAGGCCAACGAGATCCTCCGGATGCGCGCCATGCTCGAGGACATGATTGCTCGGCACTCCAACCGCAGCCTTGAAGATGTGCGACGGGACATCGAGCGCGACAAGATCCTCACCGCGCAGGAGGCCGTCGACTACGGTCTGGTCGACGGCGTGATCGAGTCCCGCAAGGCGAGCCTCATCGGAGCGAGCGCCTGATCGCCGTCGCCGCGATCGGTTTCCTATCGGCTCACTGATAATGGTGCGTCGGCGGGCCATGCGGGCCTCATTCGGGGTACCGTCGAACCGGCCCCGAAACCTGGACGCCTGACCTCGGGGTCGGGCTCGTCATCGGAGGGACAGACCGCGTGGCACGCATCGGCGACGGCGGAGACCTGCTCAAGTGCTCTTTCTGTGGAAAGAGCCAGAAGCAGGTCAAGAAGCTCATCGCGGGTCCCGGGGTCTATATCTGCGACGAATGCATCGACCTCTGCAACGAGATCATCGAAGAAGAGCTCAACGACACGACTGAGGTCGGCTTCGACGAGCTGCCCAAGCCGCGGGAGATCTTCGACTTCCTCGAGCAGTACGTCATCGGCCAGGACGTCGCCAAGAAGGCCCTGTCGGTTGCGGTCTACAACCATTACAAGCGCATCCAGGCGGGTGCCGCCGGAAATCGGCACCAAAAGGACGAACCAGTCGAGCTGTCCAAGTCCAACATTCTGTTGATCGGGCCCACCGGCTGCGGCAAGACCTACCTCGCGCAGACCCTGGCCAAGATGCTCAACGTGCCGTTCGCGATCGCCGACGCCACGGCCTTGACCGAAGCGGGGTATGTGGGGGAGGACGTCGAGAACATCCTCCTCAAGCTGATCCAGGCCGCCGACTATGACGTCAAGAAGGCCGAGACCGGCATCATCTACATCGACGAGGTCGACAAGATCGCCCGCAAGAGCGAGAACCCGTCGATCACCCGGGATGTCTCGGGCGAGGGCGTGCAGCAGGCGCTGCTCAAGATCCTCGAGGGCACCACGGCTAGCGTGCCGCCGCAGGGCGGGCGCAAGCACCCGCACCAGGAGTTCATCCAGATCGACACCACCAACGTGCTGTTCATCGTCGGTGGCGCGTTTGCGGGCCTCGACCACATCATCGAGTCGCGCGTCGGCAAGCGCGGGCTTGGCTTCGGTGCGCACCTGCCCAGCAAGGAGGAGCGTGACCAGTCGGACCTGTTCGTCGAGGTCATGCCCGAGGACCTGCTGAAGTTCGGCCTCATCCCCGAGTTCATCGGGCGGCTGCCCGTGATCACCACGGTGAGCCCGCTCGACAAGGACGCCCTCATCCGCATCCTGACCGAGCCGCGCAACGCCCTGGTGAAGCAGTACCACAAGCTTTTCGAGCTCGATTCCGTCGAGCTCGAGTTCACTGAAGACGCGGTCGAGGCGGTGGCCGAGCAGGCACTGCTGCGCGGCACCGGGGCGCGTGGCCTGCGGGCGATCATGGAAGAGGTCCTGCTCAACGTGATGTACGAGGTGCCGAGCCGCTCCGACGTGGCCCGCGTCGTCATCAACCGCGAGGTCGTCCTCAAGAACGTCAACCCCACGCTTGTCCCGCGCGACCAGACCGAGCGCAAGCGCGAGCGGCGCGAGAAGAGCGCCTGAGCCCAGCGATTCCCACCTCAGGTACGGTCGGGACACGTAGCCAGGACCGCCTCCGAGGAGCATCCACGATGAAGTCCGGGATCGACCGCGCCCATTTCGACACCGCAGTGCGGCCGCAGGATGACTTGTTCCGCTACGTCAACGGCGCGTGGCTCGAGACCGCAGAGATCCCGGCCGACCGGGCGTTCGACGGGGCGTTCTACCACCTGCGGGAGAAGGCGGAGGCCGACCTGCGCGTACTCATCGAGGAGTGCGCTGCCGGCGAGGCCGACGGGTCGCCGGAGGAGGCGCAGAAGGTCGGCGACCTCTACGCGAGCTTCCTCGATGAGCAGCGGGCCGACGAGCTGGGGCTTGCGCCGGTGCAAGCCGACCTCGCCCGGGCACTCGCCGCCGACGGGCCGGATCCGTTGCTGCTGGGCGGGCTGGCCCGCAAGGGCGTGGACGGGGTGTTCGGCATGTACGTCGACACCGACGCCAAGCAGCCCGACCGCTACATCGTCAACCTCGTCCAGGGTGGCCTTGGGCTGCCGGACGAGTCCTACTACCGCGAGGAGCGCTACGCGGCGGTCCGCGCGTCCTACGTCGCCCACCTCACGGCGATGCTCGAGCTGGCCGGAGTCGATGACGCACCGCGCCGCGCCGATGACGTCATGGCCCTCGAGACCCGGCTCGCTGCGGCGCACTGGGACCGAGTCAAGAGCCGTGACGAGTCACTCACCTACAACTCGATGACTATCGAGGAGCTCAAGGCAGCGACACCGGGCTTCGACTGGCCTCGGTTCCTGGTCGGACTCACCGAGCGCGACGACGTACTCGACAACGTCGTGGTCCGCCAGCCGAGCTACTTCACCGCCATGGCCGAGGCAGTCGGTGCGGTGGACACTGACGTCTGGCGCAGCTGGCTCGCCAGCAACGTGCTGCGCGCCTACGCCCCCTACCTCGGCAAGGAGATCGTCGAGGAGCACTTCGGTTTCTACGGCCGGACGCTGTCCGGCATCCCGGAGAACCGCGAGCGTTGGAAGCGGGGCGTGTCGGTCGTCGAGGGCTCGCTCGGCGAGGCGCTGGGCAGGCTCTATGTCACCCGGCACTTCCCGCCGGAGGCCAAGGAGCGGATGCTCGTCCTCGTCGACAACCTCATCGAGGCCTTCCGTGAGGACATCGAGGCGCTCGACTGGATGAGCCCCGAAACCAAGGTCCGCGCGCTCGACAAGCTCGCGAAGTTCACCCCCAAGATCGGCTACCCCGACAAGTGGCGCGACTACTCGTCACTGGTCATCGAGCGTGACGACCTGGTCGGCAATGTGCATCGGGCGCACGCTTTTGAGATCGACCGCAACGTGGCCAAGATCGGCCAGCCGGTCGACCGCCTCGAGTGGTTCATGACTCCGCAGACGGTCAACGCCTACTACAACCCCGGCATGAATGAGATCGTCTTCCCGGCTGCGATGCTGCAGCCGCCGTTCTTCGATGTGCACGCCGACGATGCGGTCAACTACGGCAGCATCGGCGCGGTCATCGGGCACGAGATCGGGCACGGCTTCGACGACCAGGGTTCCAAGTACGACGGCGACGGCGCGCTCGTCGACTGGTGGACACCCGCCGACCGGAGCGAGTTCGAGAAGCGGACCAACGCGCTCATCGCGCAGTACGACGAGCTCGAGCCCGAGCAGGTGCCCGGCCACAAGGTCAACGGTGCGCTCACCGTCGGTGAGAACATCGGCGACCTCGGCGGCCTCACCGTCGCCCACAAGGCCTACCTGCTCTCGCTCAACGGCAACGGCGCGCCCGAGCTCGACGGCTACACCGGCCTGCAGCGTCTTTTCCTCGGCTGGGCGCAGTCCTGGCAGTCCAAGGGCCGCGACGAGGAGGTAATCCGGCGGCTCGCGATCGACCCGCACTCGCCGGCCGAGTTCCGCTGCAACGCCGTGGTCCGCAACCTGACCGAGTTCTACGCGGCGTTCGATGTGCACAAGGGCGACGACCTCTGGCTGCCGGAGGACGACCGCGTCCGCATTTGGTAGCCATCGCCGGAACGTCGGCGACGGCGGCTGCCTCCGTACAATCCCTCTTATGACCGCGAGCCCCTCTGACCGCACGCCGCTGCCGACTCAGTACGCGCCGCGCGAGGTAGAGGGACCGCTCTACGCCCGGTGGGTCGAGCGAGGCTACTTCACGGCCGACAACGCGAGCGACAAGCCGCCGTACTGCATTGTCATCCCACCACCCAACGTCACCGGCAGCCTGCACCTCGGGCACGCCCTCAACCAGACGCTGATGGACATCCTTACCCGGCGCCGGCGCATGCAGGGCTACGACGTGCTGTGGTTGCCGGGCATGGACCACGCAGGCATCGCGACGCAGAACGTCGTCGAGCGCGAGCTTGCCAAGGAGGGTATGTCCCGCCACGACCTGGGGCGCGAGGCGTTCGTCGAGCGGGTGTGGCAGTGGAAGGCGGAGTACGGCGGCAAGATCCTCGACCAGATGCGTCGGCTCGGCGAGGGCGTCGACTGGTCGCGCGAGCGGTTCACCATGGACGAGGGACTCTCGCAGGCCGTCCAGACGATCTTCAAGATGCTGTACGACGACGGCCTCATCTACCGCGCTGAGCGCATCATCAACTGGTGCCCCCGCTGCATGACGGCACTGTCCGACATCGAGGTGGAGCACAGCGACGACGACGGTGAGCTCATCTCGATCCGCTACGGCGACGGCGACGCGTCGATCGTCGTGGCGACGACTCGGGCCGAGACCATGCTCGGTGACACCGCGGTGGCCGTGCATCCTGACGACGCTCGCTACCGCCACCTCGTGGGCACCGAGGTTGTGCTGCCGCTGACCGGCCGGCGCATCCCGGTCGTCGCCGACGAGCACGTCGACCCTGAGTTCGGCACTGGTGCCGTCAAGGTGACACCGGCGCACGACCCCAACGACTTCGAGATCGGCCAGCGACACGGCCTCCCGGCGCTGCTCATCATGGACGAGCGTGGTGTCATCACGGCGCCCGGACGGTTCCAGGGGCTTGACCGGTTCGAGGCTCGTCCAGCCGTCGTCGCTGACCTGCGGGCCGAGGGGCGCATCGTGGCCGAGAAGCGGCCGTACGTCCACGCAGTCGGGCACTGCTCGCGCTGCGACACCGTGGTGGAGCCGCGCCTGTCGAAGCAGTGGTTCGTCAAGGTGGAGCCGCTGGCCAAGGCGGCCGGCGACGCCGTGCGTGACGGGCGCGTTGCGATCTCGCCCCGGTCCATGGAGCCGCGCTACTTTGACTGGGTCGACGACATGCACGACTGGTGCATCTCGCGCCAGCTGTGGTGGGGGCACCGCATCCCGGTCTGGTACGGGCCTGACGGCGAAGTCGTCTGCGTCGGCCCCGACGAGGAGCCACCGGGCGAGGGCTGGGAGCAGGACCCAGACGTGCTCGACACCTGGTTCTCGTCTGCGCTGTGGCCGTTCTCCACTCTCGGCTGGCCCGAGGACACCGCTGACCTGCGGCGCTACTACCCGACCTCCGTGCTGCTCACGGGCTACGACATCATCTTCTTCTGGGTCGCCCGCATGATGATGTTCGGCCTCTACGCTCGCGATGACGTGCAGCCCTTTGACCAAGTCGTGCTCACCGGGCTCATTCGCGACCGGTATGGCAAGAAGATGAGCAAGTCGCGCGGCAACGTGGTCGACCCTCTCGACTGGATGGACTCCTACGGCTCGGATGCGGTGCGTTTCTCACTGACCCGCAGCGCCAACCCGGGCGCCGACCAGGCGGTCAATGAGGAGTGGGTGCAGGGCGCTCGCGCGTTCTGCAACAAGTTGTGGAACGCCACGCGGTTCGCGCTGATGAACGGCGCCACCGTGTCCGCCGCACTCCCGCCCCGGGACGAGCTGGCCGCGGCCGACCGGTGGATCCTGTCACGCCTGCAGCAGACTGTGGCTGACGTCGATGCGCTCTACGAGGATTTCCAGTTCGGTCGGGCGACCCAGACGCTCTATCACTTCGCGTGGGACGAGTTCTGCGACTGGTACGTCGAGCTCGCTAAGACACCACTTGCCGAGGGCGGCGCCGCAGCCGACCGCACCCGCGCTGTGCTCGGGCATGTGCTCGACGTGCTGCTCCGCCTGCTGCACCCGGTGGTGCCGTTCGTGACCGAGTCGCTCTGGACCGCGCTCACCGGACGTGAGTCGGTCGTCATCGCGGAGTGGCCGCGCGCCGACACCGCTTACGCAGACCGTGCCGCGGAGCGGGAGATCGCGTCATTGCAGGCGCTTGTCACCGAGGTGCGCCGGTTCCGCAGCGACCAGGGCGTCAAACCGACCCAGCGAGTCGTCGCGCGGCTCACCGGCATCGAGACGACTGCGTTGGTTGGCCACGAGGCGGCGATCCGGCAGCTTCTGCGACTGGCACCGCCGGGCGACGGTTTCGGTGCCACGGCGAGCCTGCCGATCGAGGGACTGACGGTCGAGCTCGACCTGTCGGGCACGATCGACGTCGTCGCCGAACGCAAGCGGCTGCAGCGCGACCTGGCCGAGGCCCAGAAGGAGCTCACTCAGGTGACCGCCAAGCTTGGCAACGAGCAGTTCCTGGCCAAGGCGCCAGAGCAGGTCGTCCAGAAGATGCGCGCCCGTCAGACCGCCGCCGAAGCCGATATCATCCGGCTCGAAGGCCAGCTGGCCGCACTGCCCGACGCCTGACGAAGGGGCTGTGGACAATCGCAGCAAGGTCTCCGCGCGAGCGGTCATGCTGGTGACATGACCGAGTCGACGGGGCCTATGTCGAAGTGGCACGGGCGGCCGCTGATCCGGTCGGGGTTAGGGTTGCGCCGTGTCCGTCTCCCCGTCTGCCTACCTCCAGGTCGAGGCGGCGCTGCTCGCCCGCACTCCCGAGCACAAGCTCGAGCCGTCGCTCGACCGCATCAGGGCACTGACGGATCTGCTCGGCCAGCCACAGCATGCCGCACCCGTCATTCACGTCGCGGGTACCAATGGAAAGACCTCCACCAGCCGCATGATCGATGCGCTGCTGCGCGAGTTCGGGCTGCGCACGGGGCGGTTCACCAGCCCGCACTTGCAGAGCCTGCGTGAGCGCATCACCCTCGACGGCGAGCAGGTCGACGAGGAGCGCTTCCTGGCCGCGTACGAGGAAATAGGGCCCTATCTCGACCTGGTGGACCAGCAGTTCCCGGAGACACCGATCTCGTTCTTCGAGGCGATGACCGCGATGGCATTCACGATCTTTGCTGACGCCCCCGTCGACGCCATAGTGCTCGAAGTCGGGATGGGTGGCACCTGGGACGCCACCAACGTCGCCGATGGTCGAGTTGCCGTGGTCATGCCCGTTGGCCTCGACCATCAGGCCTACCTCGGCGACACGCTCACGCAGATCGCCGGAGAAAAGGCCGGTGTCATCAAGGCCGGTGCCACGGTGGTCCTCGCCGCCCAGCAGCAAGAGGCCGCGGTCGTCCTGCTCGAGCGCTCAGCTGCGGTGGCGGCAACCGTCGCGCGTGAGGGACTCGAGTTCGGCGTACGACATCGCGACGTCGCCGTCGGCGGTCAAGTCGTCGCGATCCAGGGCCTCGGCGGGCTGTACGAGGACATCTTCGTACCGCTGCATGGTGCGCACCAAGCGCAGAACGCCGCGTGCGCGCTCGTCGCGGTGGAGGCGTTCCTCGGCGACGGGTACCAGCTCGACGTCGACGCCGTACGCGCTGCGTTTGCCGGGACGACCTCACCCGGGCGGCTCGAGATCGTCCGGCGTAGCCCCACGATCCTGGTCGACGCCGCCCACAACCCGGACGGCGGGCAGGCCCTCGCCGCAGCACTCGAGGAGTCGTTCACATTCACCCGCTTGGTCGGCGTGGTGGCCGTGCTCGGCGACAAGGATGCCTACGGGCTGCTCAACGAGCTCGAGCCCGTGCTGTCGCATGTGGTCGTGACCGTCAATTCGTCGCCGCGGGCGATGCCGCTCGATGAGCTGATCGAGACGGCCGAGGAGGTCTTCGGCGCCGATCGCGTGCTGGCGGCATCACGGCTGGACGACGCCATCGATGAGGCCGTACGGCTCGCCGACGAGGCCGACCTCTACGGCGGAGGAACCGGAGTGGTCGTCACAGGGTCGGTCATCACCGTCGCCGACGCGCGGCGCCTGCTCGGCGCCCCCGAGGACCGCTGATGTCGCTGCGCAGGGTTGCCTCCACGGTGCTCACGTTCGAGGCGATCGTGATCTTCCTGGCCATTCCCGTGGCGATCGCAATCTCCGATGTCGACGCCGAGCTGGCCGTGCCGACCGGACTGGGTGTCGCCCTGCTTGCTCTTGTCGCGGCGGCACTTCTGCGCAAGCCGATCGGCTGGTGGCTCGGGTGGCTCGTCCAGGCGCTTGCCGTCGCCATGGGTTTCGTCGTGCCTGCCATGTTCGTGCTCGGCGGCCTGTTCGCGCTGCTCTGGTTCTTCACGCTGCGCGTGGGCAAGCAGGTCGAGGCCGCCCAGCGCGCGCAGCAAGAGCACTAGCTGCTGGGGCGCGGATCGGTCGCTATAGCAACGTTGGGGCGCCCCAGCATCGGAGGGGTGCTCGCGGCTGGGGCGCGGATCGGTCGCTATAGCAACGTTGGGGCGCCCCAACGCGCGTGGGGTCAGCGGCCGTGACCGTGACCGTGGCCGTGGCCGGAGCGCCCGTCGTCGAGGTCAGCGACGAAGCTCGCGATCCACGCGGTGGGTGCGTTCCAGTTGATGGTCAGCTCGTTGGTCGACCACGATCCGATGTTGTCGATGTAGCAGAACTGGTGTCGGCAGCCCTGCAGGAACTGCGCCGCCACCGGGTCACCGGTCGAGATTGTGGTCGAGTTGGGTCCGCCGGCGAGCGTGCCGTTGGGTGGGTTGGGCAGGTTGACGTTGAGCTGGTCGGAGTACCACCTGCTGTGCTGGTTCTTGGCGTAGACGTCGCCGTAGCCGGTGACGTACGAGATGTTCAGCGCGTTGCGCCCGAGCAGGTAGTCCAGGCTGCGTACGACACCGTCGGCGTAACGGTCCTTGCCGCTGAGGTCGTACGCGGTGGCCATCACCTGCATGTTGTTGAGGATCTGGCTGTTAGAGCCCCAGGCGTAGTTGCCGTCGGTGGGTGCGTAGGCCTGCCCCCAGGCTTGCGCCTTGCCGTCCGCCACATAGCGATCGGCCGCGCGCAGCACCGAGTCGCGCACCTCGTCTCGGTCGCGCAGGTTGTTGTGCACGGTGGCCAGGTCGAGCCGTGCGAGCGGTGCCACGTGACCCCAGTCGAAGCCGCCCGGCGTGAAGATGTCGGCGGTGTGCAGGGGCGAGCCGGTGACGTCGTTGCGGTAGCCCCTCTCACCAGTGGTGAGGTAGAGCTCGGCCGCGGCCCAGTAGAACTCGTCGCTGACGTTGGCGTCGTCGTACGGGCCCGAGCCCGGGCTTGGATCGATCGCACCGTTGGCCACCGGAGCGATGATGTCCGGGTGCGCCTTGGCCGCGTCGTACGCGGTGCGCGCCACATCGAGCAGCTCGGCCGCGAACGCCCGGTCGTACTTCTTGTACAGCCGAGACCCCTGCGCCGCGACAGCCGCGAGGTTGAGCGTCGCCGCGGTCGACGGCCGGAACAGGTGCCGCAACTGCGGGTCGGCCGCTGGGTCGAGCGGCAGTCCGGTCCAGTCGGCGTCGGATATCTTGTGGTGCGCCATGCCGGACACATCAACCAGCGCTCCGTCGATCCCCTGCGGGGCCGAGCCGGCCGGCACCTGCATCTTCAGCATCCACTCGAGCTCCCAGCGGGCCTCGTCGAGGATGTCGGGCACCCCGTTGCCCGTCTCGGGCAGCCGCAAGGTCGAGTCGCCGAGCGAACCCTTGTCGGCGGAGCGGGCGCGCAGGCTGCGCTCGTAGGTCTGCAGCAACTGGGCGACGGCGATGCCGCCGTTGACGACGTACTTGCCGTGGTCGCCGGCGTCGTACCAGCCGCCGGTCACGTCGAGGGTGTAGCCGTCGGGGCAGGTCCATGGCTCGGCGTACAGACCCTGGCCGACGTCGCTCACCGCCATGCACGGCACGGCGGTGTCGCCGCGGTTGGGCGCGACGCCGACGTGGCCGGCAGCACGGGCATAGCCGGACACGATCGCGTCGTCGATCGCGATGCCACTGCGGTTGGTGTAGAAGACGGTGAGCGCGTCCGTACGCAGCTGCTCGTAGGCGGCCTCGAGCCCGATGTCGAACGGGTGGCTGGTCTCGCCGTCGGCGACGAGCGTGAAACCGGAGCCCTTGCGCTCGTACGAGCTGAAGTCGATCGTCGCCACATTGAGTCCCGGACGAGGCGTCGGTGCCAGCCGGCGTCGTGACGCCGCGCTTGACCACCCGACCGTTGGCGTTGTGCAGCTCCCATGGCAATGGCGTCGTCGCGGCGGTGACGAGAGTGGCTCCTTTGGGGCCGTCGGCGAAGTAGCCGAGCTGGTTGACGCGGACGCGCGGGCCGGTGTCGGGGACGTAGGGCTCCGGCGCGGTGCCTCCGAGCAACGACGCCTGCTCCAGGCAGAACGTCCACGGGTCAGCACTCTTGCCGCCCACTTGGAA
Source organism: uncultured Actinomycetota bacterium (assembly GCA_963757805.1). Lineage (GTDB taxonomy): Bacteria > Actinomycetota > Actinomycetes > Jiangellales > Jiangellaceae > CAVWSM01. Next base: position 1,134,550 of record CAVWSM010000006.1, read on the forward strand.
CGCCACCTGTCCCTGCGTCAGATCCAGCGTGGACGTGAAGTTGCTGCCGAACGTTGCCGACGCGGTGGCCAGTGGCGGGTTGATCTCGGTGACGACCTGGAACGGCTCGACGGAGTTGCCCACAAGGGCACGCACGTTGAGCGTGGCCGAGGCGCTTGCAGTGAACGAGAAATCGTAGGTCTCGCCGGCGATGATCGCGACGTCGTTCTGCCCCACGATCACGTCCCACGGGTTGGTGGTGCCGCCTGGCACCTCAGCGCACAGCGTGCCATCGGTGACGCTGAACGAGGTCGCTCCCGCGACGAACCACGGAGCCAGCCCAGCGTCGAGGCTGCCGTTGACGAGCTGCTCTACGGGCTCTTGCGCCTGCGCTGAGCCGGCGGTGACGCCGACCGCGGTGAGCGTGAGGGAGGCGGCGGCGACTGTGGCGCCGAGGCGACGGCGTAGGGACGCGGGGGAGGGTGTCACGGGGTACTCCTCGGGGCTTGGGAGCGCTCTCACTGACGACTCGGGGCCTATCGTCGTCCGTGTGTTTCGGGGGTGTCAACCCTGTGTGACGCTCCGGCTACCGGATGATCGTCGTCCCCACCCCTTGATCGACAGCATCCTCGCAAGCGACACGCTACGGGCGCGTTGCCCCGGAGCAGGCTGTGGATCTTGGGGCAGCGCCAGGTAACCTTCCGAGACCGAACCCGTACGACCTTGGAGCACCACCGTGTCCGAGCGCACGCTCGTCCTCATCAAGCCTGACGCCATGGCCCGCGGGCTGGCCGGCGAGATCCTGGCCCGATACGAGCGCAAGAACCTGCGCATCGTGGCGATGGACCTGCGAGTCGTGTCCGAGGAGCTGTCCGACGCGCACTACGCGGAGCACGTGGACAAGCCGTTCTACCCGGGGCTGCGGGAGTTCATCACGTCGGCCCCGCTGGTCGCACTTGTGCTCGAGGGTGACCAGGCCATCGATGTCGTACGGCAGATGAATGGCGCCACCGACGGCCGGGTCGCGCTGCAGGGCACCATCCGCGGCGACTTCGCGCTCTCCAAGTCGGAGAACCTCGTGCACGCCTCTGACTCGGTCGACTCGGCCAAGCGCGAGGTCGCGCTCTGGTTCCCCGAGCTCGCCTGACGCGAGTCGCGGGTCAGCTGCGTGCGTCGTACTCCGTGAGTGCGGCGCCCACCTGATCGGCAAGAGACACCGCCACCAGGCGCTCGGTCCGCGACGGGCGGGAGTCGTCCGTGGCGGTGAGCAGGAACCGACCGCGGAACCCGCCGCCCGACTCCACCAGCAGCTCGATCTCCTTGTCGGTGGGCAGCCCGTTGCGCTCCACGTCCCACACCGAGTGTCCGCGCATGACTGATCCGTCGTGCTTCAGCCGCGGGAAGTCGAGCCCGGTGTTGTAGTCGAACCGCACTCGCTCGAGCCCGAGCAATGTGGCCAGCTGAGCGCCGACCTTCTCGACCAGGACGGACGGGGACGACTCGGTCGTAGCAACCACCTCGGCCGCCGACCGGATGCCCTCGAGGTAGCCCGCTTGGCGCTGGGCCAGATCACGCTGGCGCTGGCCCCACACGCACAGTTCGGTGACGCCGCCACCGACGAGCAGCAGTAAGACCATCGTCTCGACGTCGTTCCGGTTGTCGATGGTGAACCGGTTGTAAGGCTGCGTCAGGAAGAAGTCGAACCAGACAGCCGCGGAGACAGCCGCGATCCAGCCCGGGATTCGGCGTCCGGCCGCGGCGATGGAAACCACCACCAGCACCAGAAGCAGCGCGGCATTGGTGTTGGCGAAGTCGTCCCGGAACAACGCCAGCAGCGCGCAAGCCGCCAGTGGCAAGACGACTGCGAGCGGGATGAGGACGCGGTCACGGGTGAACCACTCGGTGCTCACCGTTCCCTTGTACGGGACGCCTCCTCGGGCGTCAATGACGTCGGCCGGCGGCGGGACCGGATGAGCGCGGCGGCGGCAACGCCCCAGGGGGTCGTTGGTGATGAAGACGACGTCCGCGCCGCGCTCTAGGGAAGCTCGAACGGCGGAGTGATGCCGTCGAGGGCGTGGACACATGGGCAGGTGCGCTCTGACGGAAGGTGCTCGATCGCGGCGAAGACGAGTCGCCGCATCGTGTCGATGTTGGCCGCGAATATCTCGAACACCTCCGCCTGCGTCACGCCCTCACCCACGGTGATGCCGGCATCCAGGTCGGTGACGAGGGCGATGCTCGTGTAGCAGAGTGCGAGCTCGCGGGCTAGCACAGCCTCGGGGTAGCCGGTCATGTTGACGAGCGACCAGCCCTGCGCCGCGTACCACTGCGACTCCGCGCGCGTGGAGAAGCGAGGCCCCTCGATGACCACCATCGCGCCGCCGTCGACCGCTTCGATGCCCAGAGACTCCGCCTCATCCAGCACGGTTGCGCGGCCCGTGGGGCAGTACGGATCGGCGAACGGGACGTGCGCTGCACCCTCGTCGTAGTACGTCTGCGCGCGCGTGCTTGTCCGGTCGACCAGCTGGTCGGGGACCACGAACGTGCCCGGGCCAAGGTCGAGGTGCAACCCGCCGACAGCACACGGCGCCAGCACCTGCCGCACGCCGAGCGAGCGAAGGGCCCACAGGTTGGCCCGGTAGGGGATGCGATGCGGGGGGAAACGGTGGTCCTTGCCATGCCGCGGCAGGAACGCCACCGCGCGTCCGGCGACGGTGCCGACGGCGATCGGGTCGCTCGGCGTGCCGTACGGCGTCTCGACGTTGACCTCTTCCGCATCGTCGAGCAGGGCGTACAGCCCCGACCCTCCGATGACCCCGATCTCTGCGCGTGGATCCACGGCCGCAGGCTAGCGGGCGTGCCAGACTCCAGGCCCGTGTCGGTGGTTGAGGCCGAGGATGGAGGTTGCCATGTCGGCCACGCCCAGGTGGCTAGGGTGGAGCGCGATGGCCTACCCGACCGACCCGCGCGTGGACGCGTACATCGACGCCCTGCCCGACTGGCAGCAGGCGATCTGCCGCGAGGTCCGCGACCTGATCCACGCGGCGGATCCGGAGGTCACCGAGACCATCAAGTTCACGAACCGTCCGTACTTCGTGCTGCGGGGCAACGTCTGTGCCCTCTTAGGGGCCAAGGATCACGTGAACGTGTTCCTGTACGACGGCGCGATCGTGCCCGATCCCGAGGGCATCATCACGGGCGGGCACGACAACGAGACGGCTCGTACGGTTGCGATCCGGCGCGACGAGCCAATCAATGCGCCCGCTCTGCTCGCAATGTTCAAGCAGATCATCGCCAACAACCGTGCGGGCGGCTGGCGCAAGCTCAAGGGGCAGGGCCGCTAGGTCACGCTGGTGCTGACGTGACCATCCAGACATGGCCGTCGGGATCTGCGAAGGTGCCCGTGTAGCCCCACGGCTGCGACCCAGGCGGGGTGAGCACCTCGGCGCCGGCCTTGCGTGCCCGCTCGACCAGCTCGTCCACGTCCGCGTCGGTTGAGGCGCCGAGGCTCAAAATGCACTCGCTCTGCCCCCGTGGGGCGACCTCACGACCGCCAAGCACCCACCCGAAGCCCCCCGTGGGGACCAGCATCAGGCGCGCATCGCCGAAGGCGAATTGCAGCGGCTCGGGCACCCCGTCTTCGGCCGGCTCTCCGATGGCCTTCAGACCGAGGCCATCGCGGTAGAAGGCGTACGAATCTTGTCGGTCGGCGATCGGCAGGCTGACGACCACGCTGGTCTGCGGCATCTCTGTACTCCTCGTGCGTTGTGACGGCGTCGCAATCATGACCCCGGCGCCTCGGGGGATTCATCGGTCTCTGCCACCGGCAGATCTCATCCGCACGACCGATGTCCGTGGCGGAGTACGCTCGTGGCACGTCGGGGCGGGCGAGTAGCGTCAAAGGGCGGCGGTCATGACAGTCGGCGGGCAGACGAGCGTCGAGGCGACGCGCGAGGTGATCCAGCAGTACGTCGATTCGGACCACGGTGACGTCAGCACGATGTCGCCCGACGTGGTCTTCCGAGTGATGGCGACGGGGCAGGGATCGCACGCCGGAAGGCGTCCAAGCGATGCTGGACTTCTTCTACCACGTCGCATTCGACGCCACGGCGGAGACCAAGAGCCTCGTTGTGGGTGATGGCATCGCAGTCCTGGAAGGCGAGTTCGTCGGGCGACACATCGGCGAGTTCGCGGGCGTGCCGGCAACCGGCATGGATGTTCGCGTCCCGCTCGTTGTGATCTACGACGTCCGTGACGGCCAGATTGTTGAAGGCCGCGTCTACTTCGAGACTCCGGCCTTCCTCGCCCAAGTCGGCGCGCCTGACTGATCTGACCGCGGTCTGATCCTTTTGGGCAAGGTCACAGAATTGCGCCGCGTGGCTCAACCTCGAGCGCGGCGACGCCCCGTCCATACAGCACGACCAGCCGGTCGCCGTGTCTCGTGCGCAGCGAACCAGAGTCCTCGGCAAGCGTCGAGATGACGTGCTCGATGACCTGCGTGGTCTCGAGTGTCCTCGGTTCGTCGTACGTGACATCCATGTGTTCGCCGCCGACTAGCCGAACACGCAGCACTATCTCCGCCATGGCCATGCAGACTAGAGGTATGGCCAAGTACTCGGTCAACGACCGCGCGGTGGCCCGAGCTCGGCAGCTCATTGATGCGAGGCAGTACGTGCTCAACAGCGATTGGGGCACCGTGCAGCCTCGAGCTGGCGATGAGAACTTCTTCCTCGAGAACCACAGCTGGGACGAGTACGCGGAGTGGCATCTCGGACTGACCGAAGGGGCCGACGAGCACACCAAGGCCCGATACGCATTCGTGTATGGCGACTTCCGCCGCGTTCATCGGACGGGCCTGATCGCCTGCGTGTACCGAGCCGCCGAGTGGCGGCACAAGGAGATCGAGCTGGCCGCTCACGACCTCCTGCAGCTGCTCGACAAGACCAGCGGCTGAGCACGGAACCAGCCCGCTGCGGCCTATCGCCAGACGGTCGCGACCTCACGACGATATTTCCGGCCGAACACGCCACCGATGATCCCCAGGACCGGCCCTGGGACATTGCCCTTGATTGCCGCCAGCTCCTCCGGCGACGCGCCATCGGTGACCCAGGCGAAGAAGGTGCCCGCCACAGGTGGGCTCACCTTGGCGAACTGGCGGCCCATGGCCTTGATAGCCGGGTCGTCCTTCCTGCCGACGTAGATCGGCTCGAGCTCGGACTCCTCGTGATCGAGATGCTCCACGGCGACCGTTTGCAGCGTGGCAACGGCGTCACGGGCAGCTGCTGCGTCGGCGGCGGACGCCGAGCTCCTGAGGGCCGCGAACGCGGCTCCAGTCGAGGCGAGGGCCTGCGCGAGTCGTTCGTGCTCATCGTCCATCTGCGCGATCACCTCGGGACTGACTCCCACTGCCTCCAAGGCGGGCCAGGCGATCTCGTGCTCGCTCTCGTGATGCCTGGTCAGCTGGTCGTTGAAGTTTGCCCACGCGGTGGCGAGCTGCGCGGCGCGAGCCCGGTCGCCGGCGCGGAACGCCGCCAGCGCATCGAGGAACCGCGCGATGTCGCGGCGTACGGCGCCATGGATCGCTTTGTTCATGCTCATCTCTGCCACGCAGCCGACCCTAGTCGGCGAGCGGACGACCGACTGCGAAACGCGCCGGGTAGTCCCCATGCCTGGGGCTGCGGGTACGCTGGTGACCTCCCCAAACCCTCAATGGAGTGTCGCCAGCATGCCCGTGGAGTCCCTTTTCCCGCGGCTGGAGCCATTGCTTCCCCGGGTGCAGAAGCCCATTCAGTACGTCGGCGGCGAGCTCAACGCCACGATCAAGGACTGGGGGCCGGACGAGTCGACCGTACGGTGGGCGCTGATGTACCCGGACGCGTACGAGGTCGGCCTGCCCAACCAGGGCGTGCAGATCCTGTACGAGGTGCTCAACGAGCGGGAGGGCGTGCTCGCGGAGCGGACGTACGCGGTGTGGCCCGACCTCGAGGCCCTCATGCGTGAGCACGGGATCCCGCAGTTCACGGTCGACGCACACCGAGCCGTAGGGGATTTCGACCTCGTTGGCATCAGTTTTGCCACCGAGCTCGGCTACACCAACATGCTGACCGCACTCGACCTGGCCGGCATCCCGCTCGACGCTGTCGACCGCAGCGACGAGCACCCGATCGTGATCGCGGGCGGGCATGCAGCGTTCAACCCCGAGCCGATCGCTGCGTTCATCGATGCCGCCGTCCTCGGCGACGGTGAGGAGATCGTCCTCGCGATCACCGAGGTGGTACGGGAGTGGAAGGCCGAGGGCCGTCCAGGCGGTCGCGACGAGCTGTTGATGCGGCTCGCGGCGAGCGGCGGCGTCTACGTACCCAAGTTCTACGACGTCTCCTACCTCCCCGACGGGCGCATCCAGCGCGTCGCGCCCAACCGGCCCGGGGTGCCCTGGCGGGTGCACAAGCACACGGTCATGGACCTCGACAAGTGGCCCTACCCTCGCCGGCCGCTCGTGCCGCTGGCCGAGACGGTGCATGAGCGCTACAGCGTGGAGATCTTCCGTGGCTGCACCCGGGGCTGCCGGTTCTGCCAGGCCGGCATGATCACCCGGCCGGTGCGCGAGCGGTCGATCACGACGATCGGCGACATGGTCGAGCGGGGCATCAAGGAGAGCGGCTTCGAGGAGGTCGGGCTGCTGTCGTTGTCGAGCGCGGACCACTCGGAGATCGGGGAGGTGGCACACGGCCTGGCCGATCGCTACGAGGGCACCAACGTCTCGCTCTCGCTGCCGTCGACCCGGGTCGACGCGTTCAACGTGACCCTCGCCAACGAGCTGTCGCGAAACGGGCGCCGGTCCGGGCTCACGTTCGCCCCCGAGGGCGGCTCCGAGCGCATGCGCAAGGTGATCAACAAGATGGTCACCGAAGACGACCTGATCCGCACAGTCGCGACGGCCTACGGCCACGGCTGGCGGCAGGTGAAGCTCTACTTCATGTGCGGCCTGCCGACCGAAACCGATGACGACGTGCTGCAGATCGCCGAGCTGGCACGCAAGGTCATCAAGACCGGTCGCGAGGTGTCGGGCCGGCGGGATATCCGCTGCACGGTGTCGATCGGTGGCTTCGTGCCCAAGCCGCACACACCGTTCCAGTGGGCCGCTCAGCTGGACCACGTGACCACCGACGAGCGGCTGCGCAAGCTGCGCGAGGCAATCCGCTCCGACCGCGACTACGGCAAGGCGATCGGGCTGCGTTACCACGATGGCGAACCGGGCATCGTCGAAGGCCTGCTGTCGCGGGGAGACCGGCGGGTGGGTGACGTGATCCGCGCGGTGTGGGCCGACGGCGGTCGGTTCGACGGCTGGGGCGAGCATTTTTCGTTCCGGCGGTGGACGGACGCCGCGGCAGCGGCGCTGGCCCCGTACGGCGTCGATGTCGACTGGTTCACGACCCGCGAGCGCGACTATGCCGAGGTCCTGCCCTGGGACCACCTCGACGCCGGGCTCGACCGCGACTGGCTGTGGGAGGACTGGCAGGACGCCATCGACCCGGCCGGAGCCGTCGAGGTCGACGACTGTCGTTGGACACCCTGCTTTGACTGTGGTGTCTGCCCGCAGATGGGGACCGAGATTCAAGTCGGCCCGACCGGCCAGAAGCTGCTGCCGCTGACAGTCGTCGGCTCGCCGGCCCCCGTGCTCGCCGACGCGTGAGTCCCGAGGCGTACGTCGTCCGCCGCGTAGGGGCCGTCCCGACTTGCTCCAGCTCGATCTCTGAGCCGCCCCAAGGCGTTGATCATGGCAAAGATGTGATCATGTAGCATAAATGATCACGTTTACGCCATGATCAACACGTATCGGCGGGTCGACACAACTGCCCTGCAAGTCTTGCAAGCGGTTTGCGTTGGATGCTCTATGCTTGCGCTCATGGCTCGTCGCTTGGCGGAAGTTGCGCAGAAGGTCGGTGTCAGCGAGGCGACCGTGAGCCGGGTGCTCAACGGCAAGCCAGGAGTGTCTGACGCCACTCGTGACGCGGTGCTGACCGCGCTCGACGTGCTCGGTTATGAGCGCCCGACCAAGCTCCGGGGTGAGCGCGCCCGGCTCGTCGGGCTCGTCCTGCCCGAGCTGCAGAACCCGATCTTCCCGGCATTCGCCGACGCGGTCGGCAGTGCACTGGCGCAGCAGGGGTTCACCCCTGTGCTCTGCACTCAAACCGCCGGCGGTGTCTCCGAGGCCGACTACGTCGAGCTGCTGCTCCAACAGCAGGTATCAGGAGTTGTCTTCGCCGGCGGCCTCTACGCCCAGGCCGACGCGCCACACGAGCACTACGACCGCCTGGCCGAGCTCAAGTTGCCCGCGGTGCTTGTCAATGCGGCGATCGACGAGCTCGACTTCCCCCGAGTCTCCTGCGACGACGTTGTAGCGGTCGAGCAAGCGATGGGCCACCTGATCTCGCTGGGGCACACCCGGATCGGGTTGGTGCTCGGACCTCCCGACCACGTTCCCTCGGCCCGCAAGCTGGAGGCGGCCCACGCGGTTGCCACCCGAGCCGGGCTGGCGTTCACCGACGAGCAGGTCGAGCACACCCTCTTCTCCCTCGAGGGTGGGCAGGCGGCGGCGTCGCGCCTGCTTCGCCGCGGTGTGACGGCCGTCGTGTGCGCCAGTGACCCGTTGGCCCTTGGTGCCATACGGGCTGCGCGGCGGGCCGGCATGTCGGTGCCCCGCGACGTGTCGGTGGTTGGCTACGACGACTCCGCGCTCATGAACTGCACCGACCCGCCGCTCACCACCCTGCGCCAGCCCATCGATTCCATGGGCCGTGCGACCGTCGACCTCCTGGTCGCGCAGATCGACGGCGGCTCCATCGCCACCGACGAGCTGCTGTTCGAGCCCGAGCTGGTTGTGCGGGGCTCGACAGGTCCGGTCGCTGCGTCGGCCTAGGCGCCTTTCCTGCACCCCGGGCGGACCGCCCTGCCCAGGGCGTGAACGGCTCGTTACCAAATCGAGTTCTTGCAACATGCCGTCAAAACCTTGCGGACATCGGTAGATCATCGCTAGCGTCCTGAGTCAGCACCCGTCATCCTCCGGACCGATTCCTTACAAACAAGGAGTGCCGTTCGTGACGCACCCCACGGCCGTCGCCAACTCCGCCGAGTGGTGGCGCGGCGCGGTCATCTACCAGGTCTACGTCCGCAGCTTTGCCGACGGCACGGGTGACGGCACGGGCGACCTCGCAGGGGTGCGGGCCAAGCTGCCCTACCTTCACGATCTCGGCGTCGACGCCATCTGGTTCAACCCGTGGTACGCCTCGCCGATGGCCGACGGCGGCTACGACGTCGCCGACTACCGTGCCATCGAGCCTGTCTTCGGCACGCTCGCGGAGGCCGAGGCTCTCATTGCCGAGGCCCTCGAGCTCGGCATCCGCACCATCGTCGACGTCGTCCCCAACCACCTCTCCGACCAGCACACCTGGTTCCAGGCCGCCCTGGCCGCCGGGCCGGGTGCGCCCGAGCGTGACAGGTTCTGGTTCCGACCCGGGCTGGGAGACGCCGGCGACGAACCGCCGAACGGCTGGGCATCGATCTTCGGCGGCTCGGCGTGGAGCCGCACCAAGAATCCGGACGGGACGCCGGGGGAGTGGTACCTGCACTTGTTCGCGCCGGAGCAGCCGGACCTCAACTGGGATCACCCCGAGGTTCGGGCCGAGCACGAGGACATCCTCCGGTTCTGGTTCGACCGAGGCGCCGCGGGCGTGCGCATCGACTCTGCCGCTCTCCTCGTCAAGGACGAAACGCTGCCGGATCTCCTCGCCAGCTACGGGCCAGGGGAGCACCCGCACACCGACCGCGACGGGCTGCACGACATCTACCGCAGCTGGCGTCAGGTGGCGGAGTCGTACGGCAGTGACCGGGTGCTCATCGGCGAGATCTGGCTGCCCGACGCCGAGCGGTTCGCGCTCTATCTGCGTGACGACGAGCTGCACACCGCGTTCAACTTCGACTTCCTCGCCTGCCCCTGGGACGCGGCACGGCTGCGCTCGTCGATCGACACCACGCTTGCTGCGCACGCGCCGGTTGGAGCGCCGGCAACGTGGGTGCTGTCCAACCACGACGTCACCCGACCCGTCACTCGCTACGGCCGGGACGACACGTCCTTCGCCTTCAAGCACAAGCGGGTGGGCACTCCGACCGATCTCGAGCTCGGGAATCGGCGGGCCCGCGCAGCGGCGCTGCTCGCCATGGCATTGCCTGGGTCCTTCTACCTCTACCAGGGCGAGGAGCTCGGGCTGCCCGAGGTCGAGGACATCCCCGCGGAGCTCCTGCAGGATCCGATGTACTTCCGCTCCGGCGGCAGTGACCCTGGCCGCGACGGCTGCCGCGTGCCCATGCCGTGGTCAGGCGAGCGCCCGCCGTACGGCTTCGTCCTCCCCGACTCGGCCGCTGAGCCTTGGCTGCCACAGCCCGCCGACTGGGCCCGGCTTAACGTCGACGCCCAGCTGCACGACCCCGAGTCGATCCTCGCGCTCTACCGGGCAGCGCTACGGCTGCGCCGCGACGAGCCGGCGCTCGGCGACGGCACGCTCACTTGGATCGACTCACCCGCCGGGGTCCTTGCTTTCCGGCGCAGCGACGAGTTCGTCTGCGCCGTCAACCTGAGCGACCAGCCGGTCGCCCTGCCCGTCCACCAGGAGGTCCTGCTCGCCAGCGCACCGCTGGCGGGTGGGCAGCTCCCACCTGACACCGCGGCCTGGCTGCGGGTCTGAGCACTCACCACACCTACAAGAGTCAACTCAAAGAAGAGGGGAAGCGACACGGATGGCCACCAATCGGAAGACAGCGCTGGCAGTCCTCGCCACGCTGGCCGCGACGAGCGTCCTCGCCGCGTGCGGCGGCGATGACGACGACGGCACCAGCAGCGAGGGCGGCGAAAAGCTCAAGCTGAGCGTGGTCTCGCTCAAGCCGGGCAGCGAACCGGCCGCCTTCGAGGCGTTCGACCAGCAGGTCGAGGAGTTCGAGGCCGCTAACACGGACATCGACATCGAGGGCGTCGAGTACCAGTGGGAGGCGCCGACCTTCGCCGCCCAGCTAGCTGGCGGCACGTTGCCGACTGTGTTCGAGATCCCGTTCACGGACGGCAAGACGCTGATCGAGAACGAGCAGATCGCGGACCTGACTGACTACGTCGGCGAGTACGACTGGTCCGGCTCGCTCAACCCCAACGTCGCAGAGGCGGGGCAGGACGACAGCGGCAACATCTTCGCCGTGCCCAAGGAGGGCTACGGCATCGGCCTGCACTACAACCGCACGCTGTTCGAGCAGGCGGGCCTCGATCCCGACCAGCCGCCAGCAAGCTGGGAGGAGGTGCGCGAATACGCCAAGGCGATCGCCGAGAAGACTGGCCAGGCCGGCTACGCCCAGATGACGAAGGACAACACCGGCGGCTGGATGCTCACCACCCTGTCGTACGCGTTCGGCGGACGCCTGCAGGAAGGCGACCGTGACTCTGCGACGTCGACAATCGACAACCCAGAGACGACGGCAGCCCTCGAGGCCCTGCAAGCGATGCGCTGGGAGGACAACTCGATGGGCAGCGAGTTCCTCTACGACTGGACGGGCATCAACCAGGCCTTCGCCGCCGGCAAGATCGGCATGTACATGACCGGGTCTGACGTCTACACGGCGCTGTCCCGCGAGAACCAGATCAACCCGGACGACTACGGTCTGGCCGCTCTCCCGCTGGCCGACGGCGGCGACGCCGGTGTCCTGGGCGGCGGCACGCTGATCGCGGTCAGCGCCAAGGCCTCCGACGAGGAAAAGGCAGCCGCGGCGAAGTGGATCGACTTCTACTACATGCAGAAGCTGGTCAACGAGGAGCGCGCGGTCGCGGATGCCAAGACCCTTTCCGAGACCGACCAGCCGGTCGGCACCCCGGTGCTGCCGGTGTTCGACAAGGCGCAGTACGACCAGTCTCGTGAGTGGATCGCCGACTACATCAACGTCCCGCTGGACCAGATGAGCTCGTTTACCGAGAACATCTTCAACCAGGAGATCGTGGGCGAGCCGACGGCACACACGCAGGAGGTCTACGCGGTGCTCGACTCGGTCGTGCAGACAGTGCTGACGACGCAGGGCGCCAACATCAGTGACCTGCTCTCTCAGGCACAGACGCAGGCTCAGAACATCATCGACCAGGGCTGAGTCTTCACCACCACCACGGCTCGGCCGGGAGCGATGGCCCACGCTCCCGGCCGAGCCGGCACCATCTCGTGAGATAGAAGGGTTCGTGCATGAGCAGCGTCGACGCTGACGCAGGGATCGAGTCCCAGCGGCCGCGAAGGTCGCCGATCACGTGGGCGCGCAACGGAGGCCTGTCGACACTGGTGTTCCTGTTGCCCATGCTGGTCATCTTCGGGGTCTTCTCCTGGTTCCCGATTGCTCGCGCTGTGGTCATGAGCTTCCAGGAGACCAACCTGATCACACCCGCCAACTGGGTGGGGCTGGACAACTTCCGCCAGGTCTTCTCCGACCCGCTGCTGTGGACCGCTGTCAAGAACACGATCTATTTCGCCTTGCTCGCCCTCGTGTTCGGCTACCCCGTGCCGCTGGTGCTGGCGGTGCTCATGAGCGAGGTACGCCGGCGGCGAGGCATCTACACGGCGCTGGCCTATCTGCCAGTCGTCGTGCCGCCGGTGGTGGCCGTACTCCTGTGGAAGTTCTTCTTCGACGCCAGCCCGACCGGCGTCTTCAACACGATCCTCGGCTGGGTCGGCCTCGGACCGTACCCGTGGTTGCAGTCCACGACGTGGGCGATGCCCTCGCTGGTGCTGGAGGCCACGTGGGCTGCCGCCGGTGGGACGGTGATCATCTACCTTGCGGCGCTAACGAGCGTGTCGCCAGAGCTGTACGACGCGGCCGAGGTGGATGGCGCGTCGATCTGGCGCAAGGTCTGGCATGTGACCATGCCGCAGCTGCGCGGTGTGATGCTCGTGCTGCTGATCCTGCAGATCATCGGCACGGCACAGGTGTTCCTCGAGCCGTTCCTGTTCACCGGGGGCGGCCCGGCCAACTCCACGCTGACCGTGATGCTGCTCATCTATAACTACGCGTTCGGCAACAGCCTCGGCAGTGACTACGGCGCCGCGACCGCGCTGAGCCTCATGCTGGCGCTCTTCCTCGCGGTGCTGTCCGCCCTCTACTTCCGCCTCACCCGGAGCTGGAGCACGTCATGACCACCCCGGTCCAGTCGCTGACCCCCGGTGCCGTCCCAACGGCGCCGGTGGAGGTTGCGCCGTCGCCGACCCCCGAACGGCGACGGCGCGACCGTCGATCTGGCGGAGGCAGCGACCGGGGCATCGTGTCCCCGTCCGATCGGCGGCGTCGCCTCGTCCGCGGGTCGCTCGGTCTGAGCCACGGGGCGCTGCTGGCGTTGCTGGTGGTCGTCGGGCTGGGTCCGATCCTCTGGCTTGCCAAGGCGGCGGTCACCCCCACGCAGGACACGCTGCGCGAGCCGCTCGCGCTGTTCCCCAACGGTGTCGACTGGGCCAACCTCTCGACCGCGTGGACGACCGCCAACATCGACCTGCACTTCGTCAACACGGTCTGGGTGGCGGCCGGCTCGTGGCTGTCGCAGATCGTGGTCGCTACGACCGCCGGCTATGCCTTGTCCGTGCTCCGCCCGAAGTACGGCCCGATCCTCACGGCCGCCGTCCTCGGCACGCTGCTCGTCCCCTCCGTCGTGCTTCTCGTGCCGCTCTACCTGACCGTCCTCGACGTTCCTGGCCTCAACACCAACCTGATCAACTCCTTCTGGGCGGTGTGGCTGCCAGCGGGGGCGAGCGCGTTCAACGTCGTGCTGGTCAAGCGGTTCTTCGACAACCTGCCGCGGGAGATCTTCGAGGCGGCCCGGGTGGACGGTGCCGGCCCGTTCCGGCTGTTCTGGTCCATCGTGTTGCCGATGTCTCGGCCGATCCTGGGCGTGGTGTCGGTCTTCGCGGTCGTTGCCGCCTGGAAGGACTACCTCTGGCCGCTGCTCGTGCTCCCCGACCCGCAGAAGCAGCCGTTGTCCGTACGGCTCCCGGCCATGGCGGGCGTCGTCGAGCTGGACGTGCTGCTCGCCGCGCTGCTGATCTCGACGGCGTTCCCGATCGTGCTCTTCCTGGTGTTCCAGCGGCTCTTCCTTCGCGGGGCGGGGCTGGGCGGCGCCGTCAAGGGGTGAGCCTGGCTCGAGGACAATGGGACGCATGTCCCGCCAACCCACGAGCAGCCAAGCCCCGGCGGTGCAGCGGCTGCGGGTCCGCTACGCCAAGCGTGGGCGGCTGCGATTCACGAGCCACCGGGACTTCCAGCGCGCCTTCGAGCGGGCGCTGCGTCGTGCCGAGGTGCCCATCGCGTTTTCGCAGGGGTTCAGCCCGCACCCGCGGGTGTCATACGCCAACGCTGCGCCCACCGGCGCTGGGAGCGAGGCCGAATACCTGGAGATCGCGGTCTCGTCACGCTGCGTGCCGACCAACGTACGGACGGCGCTCGACGCGGCCCTGCCAGCCGGCCTCGACGTCGTCGAGGTCGTGGAAGCCGGCCAGGGATCGCTCGCCGACCGCCTCGAAGGGTCGGTCTGGGAGCTTGTCCTTCCCGGCGTCGACCCGGACGTGGCCGCAGCGGCGGCCACCGCCTTCCTCGCCGCCGACAGCGTGGAGGTCGAGCGGCTTACCAAGAACGGCGTCCGAAAGTTCGACGCGCGGGGGGCTGTCGTCGCCCTGGCGGCGACGCGCGGGGGTGACGGTAGGTCGGGGACGGCACCTTGTGCGATAATGAGAGTGGTCGTACGGCATGGCACACCTACTGTGCGACCCGACGACGTCCTCGCCGGACTCCGTCGTGTGGCTTCCCTCGAGCCTCCCGCGCCACCCCAGGCGACGCGGCTCGCACAAGGCCCGCTCGACGTAGTGTCCGGCACGGTCGGCGACCCGCTGGCGCCCGACCGCGACGCGGCCCCTGGGCTGGCGGACGCGGGGGTGCCCGAGCCGTTGGCTGACGCCTGACGGAGGGCGCGTCGCCACAGGCTTATTTGTCGTGCTCGGCGCCACCGTGCATGACACACGGAACTTGCAGCCCCGCGCGGCGCCTCGGTCAATGCAGACCGATGTGCCCGGGGCTCGACGGGAGACTGACAACCGAATGCTGGACACAGAGTCGGTCGGGACCGAACCGACCGCCGCCAACAATGTCGCTGACAGCAGCGAGACACCCACTGACACCACGGCCGCCCGCCCCCGAAGGCGTCGCGCTGCTTCACGCCCTGCGGGTCCGCCGCAGGCCGGCGCGGAGGACGCCGCGGGGGCCGTCACGGTCACCGCGCCGCCCACGGAGGAGCCGGCCGCGCCGGCACCCCGCCGCCGTCGCCCGCGTAAGACGGCCGCGTCCGCTCCGGACGACCAGACCGCCGAGCGCGACGCGTTCGAGGCGCGCCCGAGGTGAGCCCGGAGGTTGCCGACGTTCCCCCCGCGGGAGCAGACGTCCCGGCCGAGTCCGGGGCACCGGCCGAGGCTGAGGCTCCCAGCAAGCGCCGCCGCACGACGACTGCCGGCCCTCGCCGGCGACGGGGCAGCGCGGCGGCCGCAGCGGACACGGCCGAGGCGCCGCAGGTCGTCGAGCCGACCGACACGGCCGAGCCAGACGCTGCCACCGCACCCACGGCCCGCGAGACGGTTACACAGGGCGAAGTCACGGAGGAAACCCCCGAGGAAGCGCCGGAGCCAGCCGGCCGGTCGCGCCGCCCGCGCGTCGCGGCCGCCCCATCCTTCGTCGCGCCGGAACCGCTGTTCCAGGAGCCCAGCTCCGAGCGCGCCACCGCGGCACTCATCGGCGGGGACGACATCGTGCTCGACGACGAGACCGAGGAGGCAGCCGAGGAGGCGGCCACCGAGGACCACGACGGCGCGGCGAGGCGCCGGCGTCGCCGCCGCGGCGGCCGTGGTCGTCGCCGCCAAGGTGACGATGATGGCGTCGAGGTCGTCGAGCTCGAGGAAGTCGCTGAGCCAGCGGCTGTCGCCTCCGAGCCCGACAACGGGGATCAGGAGGAGCACGAGGAGGCCGACGAGCAGGCCGGCACCTCCCGCCGCCGCCGTCGCCGTCGGCGTCGGGGTGAAGACGCTGAGCTGTCCCCCGACGACCCGGAGCACACAGTCGTCCGGGTTCGCGAGCCACGCGGCCGCACCTCCGACGAGGTCACCGCGCTCAAGGGCTCGACCCGCATCGAGGCCAAGCGCCAGCGTCGCCGGGAGGGTCGCGAAGCCGGCCGCAAGCGCCCGCCGATCCTCAGTGAGGCCGAGTTCCTGGCCCGGCGCGAGTCCGTCAAGCGGGTGATGGTCGTTCGCCAGCTGGGCGACCGCACACAGATCGCGGTGCTCGAAGACGGAATCCTCGTCGAGCACTACGTGAGCCGCGCCACCCAGCAATCCCTGATCGGCAATGTTTACCTCGGCCGAGTGCAGAACGTGCTGCCCGCCATGGAGGCGGCGTTTGTCGACATCGGGCGGGGGCGCAACGCTGTCCTTTACGCGGGCGAGGTCGACTGGGACCTGCTCGGCGAGGCGGGCCAGCCCAAGCGCATCGAGTCGGCCCTCAAGTCTGGGCAGAGCGTGCTCGCCCAGGTCACCAAGGACCCGGTCGGCCACAAGGGCGCCCGGCTCACCAGCCAAGTGAGCCTTCCGGGCCGCTACCTGGTGTACGTACCGGGTGGGTCGATGAGCGGCATCAGCCGCAAGCTGCCCGACACCGAGCGGTCCCGGCTCAAGAACATCCTCAAGGGTGTCGTGCCCGAGGACGCCGGCGTGATCGTCCGTACGGCCGCCGAAGGCGCCACCGAGGCCGAGCTCACACAGGACGTCGAGCGGCTTGCCGCCCAGTGGTCGGACATCCAGAAGAAGGCGCAGTCGGGCAACGCCCCGGCCCTGCTCTATGGCGAGCCCGACCTGACGGTCAAGGTCGTCCGCGACCTGTTCAACGAAGACGTCGGCGAGCTTGTCGTGGAGGGCGACGAGGCCTGGGACACGATCGAGTCCTACGTGTCCTTCGTCGCGCCGCACCTCGTCGACCGGTTGCGCAAGCACACGGGCAGCGTCGACGTCTTTGCCGCCTACCGCATCGACGAGCAGATCGCCAAGGCCCTCGATCGGAAGGTGTGGCTCCCGTCGGGCGGCTCGCTCGTCATCGACCGCACCGAGGCAATGACGGTGGTCGACGTCAACACCGGCAAGTTCACCGGCTCCGGGGGCAACCTCGAGGAGACGGTGACGCGCAACAACCTGGAGGCGGCCGAGGAGATCGTCCGACAGCTCAGGCTGCGCGACATCGGCGGCATCATCGTCATCGACTTCATCGACATGGTGCTCGAGAGCAACCGCGACCTGGTGCTGCGGCGCCTCGTGGAGTGCCTAGGTCGCGACCGCACGAAGCATCAGGTGGCCGAGGTCACCTCGCTCGGGTTGGTGCAGATGACCCGGAAGAAGATCGGTACGGGTTTGCTGGAGGCTTTCTCCGAGCCGTGCGAATGCTGCAACGGTCGCGGCATCGTCGTACACCTCGAGCCCGTCGAGCCGACCAAGCAGCACACCAGCGACGCCGGCAAGGCGACCGGCGAGTCCGGCAAGCGCACCCGGCGGTCGGGGCGCTCGAAGGAGCCGGTGGCAGCGGCTCCGGCCGGCGCCGACGCGGCGGAGCTGCTGGCCAAGGTGGCGGCGGCGAGCGGCCACGTCGACGAACCCGTCGTCGCCGAGAGCGTCGTCGCGGTAGGGGAGCCGGCAGCGGCAGCGGAGACGGACGCGGCGCCGCCCCGGCGCCCGCCCCGGCGGCCAAGCCGAGGCGGCGTCGAGCCACACGCAAGGCCGGTCCGTCCGCGGCTGAGGCCTGACGCCGGTTTGACCGGGCCACCGGCGATTCCGTACTCTTGACCGTCGGCGCAGATCGCGCCAAATCTTCGCCTGCCCGAGCCCGGTGCAGGCATGCGCAACGAACGTCGAAGTCCCTTCGAGGAAGTGAGTCCGCGGTGTACGCGATCGTCCGCAGCGGTGGCCGTCAGCAGAAGGTCTCCGTCGGTGACGTCATCGAGATCGACCAGCTTGGTGGCCAAACCGGCGACAGCGTCACCCTCCCGGCCGTCCTCCTCGTCGACGGTGAGACCGTCACCTCCGACGCCGGCACGCTCTCGGGCGTGACGGTGACGGCCGAGGTGCTCGGAGCCACCAAGGGCCCCAAGATCAAGATTCTGCGTTACAAGAACAAGACCGGATACCGTCGCCGCCAGGGTCACCGCCAGCACTACACCCAGGTCAAGGTCACCGGGATCGAGACCAAGTAGTCGGGCGTTTCCCCGACTAGATCAACAGGGAGCTTGCAGCAATGGCACACAAGAAGGGCGCCTCGTCCAGCAGGAACGGACGTGACTCCAACGCCCAACGGCTCGGCGTCAAGCGCTTCGGTGGCCAGGTCGTGGGCGCGGGCGAGATCATCGTCCGGCAGCGCGGCACGCACTTCCACCCCGGTGAGGGCGTCGGTCGCGGCACCGACGACACGCTGTTCGCGAAGGTCGCCGGCGCAGTCGAGTTCGGCACCAAGCGCGGCCGCAGGGTCGTCAACATCGTCCCGGCCGGGGAGTAACCACCTGCCAGGGCAGCATCACCAAACGTCAGTCGAGGGCGGGCCGGTCAAGGCCCGCCCTCGCTGTCATTGAGGCGACTTGTCAGGCTGGCGGTGGCCGTCCGCGCAGGTCAGCCGTTCTGACAATCTGACAAGTCGCGAGGAACCACAGACGAAGGAGGAGCGTCATGGCGATCCCGACCTTCGTCGACCGCGTCACGCTGCATGTGATCGCGGGCAACGGCGGCAACGGCGTGGCCTCGGTGCACCGCGAGAAGTTCAAGCCGCTAGGCGGGCCGGACGGCGGCAAAGGCGGCCGCGGCGGTGACGTGATCCTCGTCGTGGACCCACAGACCACGACGCTGCTCGACTACCACCGCTCGCCGCACCGCCGCGCCACCAACGGCGCACAGGGTGCGGGCGACAACCGCAACGGCGCCGACGGCCAGGACCTGCTGCTCCCGGTGCCCGATGGCACCGTTGTCTCGACGCCCGGCGGCGAAATGCTGGTCGACCTCGTCGGTGAGGGCACCTCCTTCGTCGTCGCGCAGGGCGGACGGGGAGGGCTCGGCAACGCCGCTTTGGCGTCGTCCAAGCGCAAGGCGCCGGGCTTTGCCCTCAAGGGCGAGCCGGGGGAGAGCGACGACGTCGTTCTCACGCTCAAGACGGTGGCCGACGTCGGCCTCGTCGGGTTCCCGAGCGCGGGCAAGTCCAGTCTGATCGCAGCCATCTCCGCCGCCCGGCCCAAGATCGCCGACTATCCGTTCACGACGCTGGTGCCCAACCTCGGCGTCGTCGAGGCGGGCGACGTCCGGTTCACCGTGGCCGACGTCCCGGGCCTCATCGAGGGAGCGAGCGAAGGCAGAGGCCTCGGGCACGACTTCCTGCGGCACATCGAGCGCTGCAAGGTCCTCGTGCACGTCATCGACTGCGCCACCATCGAACCCGGTCGCGACCCACTATCCGACCTCGACGTCATCGAGGCCGAGCTCGCCGCCCACGGCGGCCTCGAGGATCGGGCCCGGCTTGTCGTGCTCAACAAGGTCGACGTGCCGGAGGCGCGTGAGCTCGCGGAGTTCGTACGGCCTGATCTTGCGGCCCGCGGTCTGGACTCGTACGAAGTCTCCGCGGCCACGCACGAAGGCCTGCGCGAGCTGACGTTCGCGCTGGCTCGCATCGTGGCGGCGGCCAGAGCTGCCGAACCGCCGCGCGAGGCCACGCGCATCGTCATCCGCCCGGCGGCCGTCGACGACAGCGGATTCGCTGTCACGCGTGAGGCGGGCGGATTCCGCGTTCGCGGCGTCAAGCCGGAGCGCTGGGTGCGCCAGACCGACTTCAACAACGACGAGGCCGTCGGCTTCCTGGCTGACCGGCTGGCGCGGCTAGGTGTCGAGGAACAGCTCGTCGCCAAGGGTGCACAGCCGGGCGACGCAGTGTTCATCGGCCCCGAGGACAATGCAGTCGTGTTCGACTGGGAGCCAACTGTGCAGGCCGGCGCCGAGCTGCTCTACGGCCCGCGGGGCAGCGATCCACGACTCGAAGGACGCTGACTCCCGTTGACGCAGCCCACCCGTGACCCGGTCGCAGCCGCGCGCCGTGTTGTCGTCAAGGTGGGCTCGTCGTCACTGACGACGGTCGACGGTGGGCTAGACCCGGATCGCTTGCAGGCGCTGGTCGACTCGCTTGCCGCGCTTCGTGCGGATGGCCGCGATGTCGTGCTTGTGTCGTCGGGCGCGATCGCGGCTGGGCTCGCTCCACTGGCGCTGCGGCGGCGACCAAGGGACCTTGCCTCGCAGCAGGCGGCCGCCAGTGTCGGTCAGGGTTTGTTGGTGGCGCGCTACACGGCTGCCTTCGCGACGCACGGACTCATCGTCGGGCAGGTGCTGCTCACCGTCGACGACGTGACCCGGCGCGCGCACTATCGCAACGCCTACAGCACCCTGCATAGGTTGCTCGACCTCGGCGTGGTCCCTGTTGTCAACGAGAACGACACGGTTGCCACGCATGAGATCCGGTTCGGCGACAACGACCGCCTGGCTGCGCTCGTCGCGCAGCTCGTACACGCCGACCTGCTGGTGCTGCTGTCCGATGTCGACGCGTTGTACGACAGGGACCCGCGCGACCCCGGGGCGCAGCGCGTCGAGGTGGTCGAGGATGTGGAGCTCCTCCCCGGCGTGACGCTGGGCACGACCGGCTCCGCCGGCATCGGTACGGGAGGCATGGTCACCAAGGTCGAGGCTGCGCGGATCGCCACGGGCTCGGGCGTCGAGGTGGTGCTGACGTCTGCGCCGCACGCCAGGGAGGCATTCGCCGGAGCGCCGGTGGGGACCTGGTTCCGGCCTCGGGCGCAGCGCGCACGCACCCGGTTGCTGTGGCTCGCGCATGCCACCGAAGGCCGCGGCCGACTCCACCTCGACGACGGCGCCGTGCGCGCAGTCGTCGCGCGACGCAAGTCGTTGCTGCCGGCGGGCATCACCGACGTCGAAGGTGTGTTCGTCGCCGGCGATCCCGTCGACCTGGTCGACCCATCGGGGCGCGCGGTGGCGCGCGGTCTCGTCAACTATGGCTCGGCCGAGCTCCCCGGCCTGCTCGGGAGGGACACCCGCGACCTGGCCCGCGAGCTGGGTCGCGAGTACGAACGGGAGGTCGTGCACCGCGACGACCTCGTGTTGCTCGTCCGCGCGTGACCACCGCTGCCTTCGGCTGCAATGTATTTGTCCACCGATTGGGTGAAACCGGCCGTCACGGAGCGTTAGATCTGCTTGGCTGTCGCCAGCGGGTTCGACCCTGGGGGGTGACGTGACAGCGACGCACCGCACTCGTTATTGGCACGTCACACTCACCCTCGCAGGCGCAGCACAGTCTCTCGCCGACGTGGAACGCGGCCTTTCCCAGCTGGCCGACCAACACCCGTTCCTGCTCGCCGGCCGATACGCCGCGGCCCGTGCCGAGATCTCCTACTGGGAGGAAGCGCGTGACGCCGACGAGGTATCGGCACTTGCGCTGCGCATGTGGGAGGCCCATCGATCCGTCGCGGCGCTCCCCGACTGGCAGGTGGTGGGGCTCGAGGTGCACGAACGCGAGGTCTACCGCGACCGCAATGACGAACGGCGCGGGTTGGCCGCGGGCGACCTCAGACCGTTCTGAACACCCGTGCGAGCTGCCGTCTCGGCAGCCGGGCGGCCCCGCACTCAGGCGCCGCGGGACTCGTACCCTGGATCACATGACCGCAGATCTTGCGACTCCTGTGTTGGACGCCGCTCGCCGGGCTCGTGCGGCGGCCACCGACCTGGCTGTGCGGTCGACGAGGGAGAAGGACGCCGCACTGCGGGCGATGGCCGATGCGCTGGAGTCCGCGACCAGCGACATCCTCGCGGCCAACGCCGACGATGTGTCCCGCGCCCACGAGTCTGGGCTGGCTGCCGCGGTGATCGACCGGCTGCGGCTGGACGAGTCGCGGATCGCCGCCATGGCCGATGGCCTGCGCCAGGTCGCAGCACTGGCCGATCCGGTGGGCGAGGTGGTGCGTGGGTACCGCCTCCCCAACGGGCTCGACGTCTCGCAGGTGCGAGTGCCGTTCGGCGTCGTCGGCATCATCTACGAGAGCCGCCCCAATGTGACGGCCGACGCCGCGGGCCTGTGCCTCAAGAGCGGCAACGCCGTGCTGCTCCGTGGCTCGTCGTCGGCTCTCGCCTCCAACGAGGCCATCGTCCGAGTCCTGCGCTCGGCCATCGTTGACGCGGGGCTGCCGGCCGACGCGGTGCAACTGGTCCCGGGAGCGGGGCACGAGCCCGCCAAACATCTGATGCGGGCTCGCGGACTGGTCGACGTGCTCATCCCGCGCGGGGGCGCGGGGCTCATCCGCAGCGTGGTCGACGAGTCGACCGTGCCGGTGATCGAGACAGGTGTGGGCAACTGCCATGTCTACGTGGACGCTGACGCGGACCTCACCATGGCGTTGGAGATCCTGCTCAACTCCAAGACGCAGCGAACGAGTGTCTGCAATGCGGCCGAGACTCTGCTCGTGCACGAAGCCGTTGCCGACGCTTTCCTCCCGGCTGCTCTCGACGCGTTGCGCGGCGCCGGTGTCACCGTGCACGGCGACGCCCGAGTCCAGTCGTACGACGACGGCGTCGTGCCGGCGACGGTCGAGGACTGGGACGTCGAGTACCTGTCCCTCGACATTGCCGCCGCCGTCGTGCCGTCCCTCGAAGCCGCCGTGCAGCACATCAGGGAGCATGGCAGCGGCCACACCGAGGCGATCATCACGCGTTCGCATCCAGCGGCTCGCCACTTCGCTGCGACCGTCGACTCGGCAGCCGTTATGGTCAACGCGTCGACGCGGTTCACCGATGGTGAGGAGCTCGGCTTTGGCGCAGAGATCGGCATCTCGACGCAGAAGCTGCACGCTCGTGGCCCGATGGGCCTGCGCGAGCTGACTTCGACCACGTACGTCATCACCGGCGACGGCCAGGTGCGTCGCTGACGCGTGCTGGCCACCTCACCGCTAGGCTTTGCGGCCATGACCGCGACCGTGCTGATTGCCGCCGAGGCGACCCATGTGGAGAGAGACACCAACCCCGAGCTCTGGGGCATCGGCGCCCTCGTGATCCTGTTCGCCCTGCTGCTCATCACGATCACGTTCGGCAGGGGGCGTCCGCACGCGTGATGCGGCCGGGGCAGCGGTGACCGAGCCCAGCGCAGGGAGCCGGCGGCGCGTCGGCATCATGGGCGGCACGTTCGACCCCATCCACCATGGGCACCTGGTCGCCGCGAGCGAGGTACAGGCCTGGTTCGCCCTCGACGAGGTGGTCTTCGTCCCGACCGGGCAGCCCTGGCAGAAGCGGGCCCGCTCGGTGTCGGCAGCCGAGGACCGCTACCTCATGACCGTGATCGCCACCGCGTCAAACCCTCGGTTCTCGGTCAATCGGGTCGACATCGACCGCGGCGGGCCGACCTACACGGTGGACACGCTCCGCGACCTGCACGCGCAGCTAGGCGAGGCCGACTTCTACTTCATCACCGGCGCCGACGCGCTGGAACAGATCCTGACCTGGCGCGACGTCGACGAGCTGTTCGAGCTTGCTCATTTCGTCGGATGTACGCGGCCAGGCCACACGCTCTCCACCGATGGCCTGCCCGGCGACCGGGTAACTCTCGTGGAGATCCCGGCGCTGGCGATCTCGTCCACCGAATGCCGCGAACGGGCCCGCGCCGGTCAGCCAATCTGGTATCTCGTGCCGGACGGCATCGTGCAGTACGTCAGCAAGCGTCGCCTCTACACCGAGACGTGAGATCCTGGGACTGTCTCCTGAGGCCGTACGGAAGGTAGCCAGTTGCCCGCAACACCCCGGGCCATCGAGCTCGTGACCGCAGCAGCCGAAGCCGCTGCCGACAAGCTGGCCGACGACATCGTCGCCTACGACGTCACCGAGCATTTCGCAATCACCGACGCCTTTCTCCTCTGTTCCGCACCCAACGACCGCCAGGTCAAGGCCATCGTTGACGCCATCGAGGACCGTTTGCGCACGCTGGGCGTCAAGGTGGCCCGCCGCGAGGGCGAGCGGGAGGGCCGCTGGGTGCTGCTTGACTTCGTGGAGATCGTCGTGCACGTGCAGCACTCGGAGGAGCGGGTGTTCTACGCGCTCGAGCGGCTCTGGAAAGACAGCCCCATCATCCCGTTGCCTGACACGGTCCGGGTCGGGCGGTCGGCGAGTGCGGACGGGGGCGGCTCGCCATCGTGAGTCCCTTCAATCCGCCCGACTTTCGTTCGCGTCGGGTCGTGCTGTGGCGGCACGGCCGTACGGAGTGGAACCACGCCGGACGTTTTCAGGGCCAGGAGGACATCGACCTCGACGAGACCGGTCGGGAGCAGGCGGACCGCTCCGCGCGACTGCTTGCTTCGCTCGAGCCCGACGCCATCGTCAGCTCCGACCTGCGCCGCGCGCAGGACACGGCCGCCGCCCTCGCTGCTCTGGTGGACCTGCCGGTCAAGCTCGACCCCCGGCTGCGGGAGACCTACGCGGGTGAGTGGCAGGGGCTGACCGGACCGGAGATCGCCGAGCAGTTCCCGGCCGACTACGGCGCCTGGCGGGCCGGCGATCCCGAGCTGCACGTGGGCGGCGGTGAGAGCCGCAAGGAAGTCGCCGACCGGCTGGCGGCGGCGGTGGCAGACGCCGCGGCCGCCCTCGGCCCCGGCCAGCTGGCGGTTCTGGTGACGCACGGCGGCGCCGCTCGGCTTGGGATGGCCAAGCTGGTCGGTCTCCCGCTGGAGCGGTTCACCAACCTGGGCGGGCTGGCCAACTGCTCGTGGTCGCTGCTGTCCGAGTCGGCCCACGGCTGGGTGCTCGTGGAGCACAACGCCGGCACGCTTCCGATGCCCGTCACCATCGAGGAAGGCTGAGTCCGCGGGGTGAGAATGACCACGTTCAGCAGGACTTTCCCCGCACCGCTAGGGCTGCTTGCCTAGCGGTGCGGGGAGAATCCTTGTGGTGGGCGGCGGGCCACGGGGATTTCGTCCGGTCGCGAGGGCTCGGGTACAGTAGGCGAGCCCGAAAGGGCACCGGGGCTGTGGCGCAGCTGGTAGCGCACCTCCATGGCATGGAGGGGGTCAGGGGTTCGAGTCCCCTCAGCTCCACCGGGCATCGCCGCATGCAAAACGCATCCTCGGTCTCCCCGTCCTCGCCGAAAGTCAGCGAGAAGTCAGCAAAGAGGTCACCAACGCCGGGGTCTTGGTCGCGTTGATTATCCGGTGGCTCCCGGAGGCCGGGATGGCCGACGATGCCGTGATGACTACATAGGATCCGAGTGAACCCGTCCCGACGCGCTGGACGAAGGCGTCCGTGTACGGCGACATGTGGGTCGACCCGGACGACGACCCGCGCGAAACCTGGGCCGGCGGCGTGAAGGGCTGATCGCCATCCGCGGTGGAACCGGAGGTCATTGTTATTCAGCCGCGAGGTGTCGCTTCTTGGCCTCATCGATGACGACGAGCAAGACGACGGCGACGACTAGGACAGCGATCGACGTGATCCACCACCACGGGGACGGCAGCCGCAACGGCAGCGCCAGGAGGAGGTCGTCGCCCCCGAAGACCAGCCGGGCGACGAACGGCGCGATGCCGTTGTAGATCCCGACCAGGAAGACGATGCCCGAGGCAACGTCATAGGCGGCGGCGCCATTCGATGCTTGTGTGCCTGCCTCCGACGTCGAGGCCGGAGCGTTCACCGGCTCCGGTTCGGCGGGGAAGTGCCGATCCCTCGCCTCGGCGATCACGGCGAGGAGCGCAAGCGTCGCCAACGTGATGGCAAGGCACGCGATCCACCACCACGGCGATGGCAGCCACAACGCCGGCGCGAAGCGCTGGTCGGCATCGAACAGCGGCCGCGCCACTAGCGGCACGAGCCCTTGGTACAGGCCGACGAACACCACTACACCGAGCGCCACGTCATATGCCCGCTTGCTGGGGCTCGCGCGCAGGTCCATGGCGGCCACGAAACCGCAACCGCGGGGGATGGCACATCGTTCGTCGGTAGGTTTCGTGGCTAACCAAAGTCGATGCGCCGCGCCGCCGGGAAGGATCACGTGGCATGAAGCGAAACCCCGAGGTCGACGCCTGGTTCGAGTCGCTAGACCACCCGATCGAACTGAAGCGCCTGACGGTGGCCTAGTAGGGCGGGCGGTCTGACGACCTCGGCGCGCAGCTGCCGAACGAGCGCGACGCCAGCAGGAAGATCCCGACCCAGACCAGCGGGATCAGGACAAAAGGCGCGCTCAGGATGAACGCCATGGCGATCAACGGGAAACAGCAGCACCGGGATGGGAAAACCCGACCGGCGGCGCGGGATCTGGCGGGGCGGCGAACTCGACTGGTCAGCAGCCGGGCGCAGTCGCGGCAGGTCCTCGAACAGACTGTCGAGATCGCTGCCCATCTTGGCTGCATAGGCCCGCCCGATCCGCTCCTCGTGCTCGGTGACATCGAGCCTGCCGGCCACGAAGTGCTCACCGAGCGCCTGCACTGCGGCTTCTCGCTCCGCGTCGCCAATGCGCAGGTCGCGGGTCCCGTAGGAGAAACTCTCCGTCATCGCGGTCACATCCCTTAGCGTGTGCAGTTCCAGAGTGCCACGTCTTTGCCAACTAGCGCGCCGGTGTCTCGGAGGCTGCCCCGGTACGCCGTTCGTCGTAGGGCTGCGTGGCGCCACGGCGGGGGCGTACGACCGGCGAAGGACGTTAGGTAATCCGCCACCCGCCGGAATACTCTGTTGCCGCCGTTAGTTGCACGAGCAACAAACGGCCTGAGCAATGGGGAGCAACGATCATGCAGTTCGGCGTCTTCAGCGTGGGCGACGTCACACCTGACCCGACGACGGGCCAGACGCCGACGGAGCACGAGCGGATCAAGGCGATGGTCACCATCGCCCTCAAAGCAGAGGAAGTCGGGCTCGACGTCTTCGCCACCGGTGAGCACCACAACCCGCCATTCGTGCCGTCGTCGCCGACGACCATGCTTGGCTGGATCGCCGCCAGGACCGAGCGGCTCATCCTCTCCACATCGACGACGCTGATCACCACGAATGACCCGGTGAAGATCGCCGAAGACTTCGCGATGCTGCAGCACCTCGCCGACGGCCGGGTCGACGTGATGATGGGCCGCGGCAATACCGCGCCCGTCTACCCCTGGTTCGGCAAAGACATCCGCGACGGCATCGACCTCGCCATCGAGAACTACCACCTGGTGCACAAGCTGTGGCGGGAGGACGTCGTCGACTGGCAGGGCAAGTTCCGCACGCCGCTGCAGTCGTTCACCTCGACGCCGCGTCCGCTCGACGGCATTCCGCCGTTCGTGTGGCACGGCTCGATCCGCAGCCCTGAGATCGCCGAGCAGGCGGCCTACTACGGCGACGGCTTCTTCGCCAACAACATCTTCTGGCCGAAGGAGCACTACCAGCGGCTGATCCGGCTCTACCGGCAGCGCTATGCGCACTACGGACACGGCACGCCTGAGCAGGCGTACGTGGGTCTCGGCGGCCAGGTGTTCATGCGCAAGAACTCGCAGGATGCGATCCGCGAGTTCCGGCCCTACTTCGACGTTGCCCCGGTGTACGGCCACGGGCCGTCGCTCGAGGAGTTCATGGCGCAGACACCGCTCACCGTCGGCAGCCCGCAGCAGGTTATCGAGCGGACACTGCAGTTCCGCGACTCCTTCGGTGACTACCAGCGTCAGCTGTTCCTCATGGACCACGCGGGCCTACCGCTCAAGACCGTCCTCGAGCAGCTCGACATCCTCGGCGAGGAGGTCGTACCCGTGCTGCGCAAGGAGTTCGCGGCCCTCAAGCCGGCGAACGTGCCCGATGGCCCGACCCACGCCGCGCGCAAGGCTGCGGCCGAGGATGCAGCGCGACGCCTGAGCCGGAGGTGACCAAGTGATGGTTCGACTGGCTGTTGTCACGGCCGGTGTGGGCGTGCCATCGTCCTCCCGTCTCCTGGCTGACCACCTCGCACAAGCGGCTCGTGCACAACTGATCGCGGCCGGCGACCAGGTCGAGGTCACTGTCGTCGAGCTCCGCGAGCTCGCGCACGACATCGTCAACCACACGCTCACCGGCTTTCCGAGCCCCGAGCTCGAGCGTGTGCTCAAGGAGGTCGTGGCGGCCGACGGGCTGATTGTCGTGACGCCCATCTTTAACGCGTCCTACAGCGGGTTGTTCAAGTCGTTCTTCGACCTGTACGAGCCCGATGACCTCGCGGGGAAGCCCGTGCTGATCGCGGCGACTGGTGGGACCGAGCGTCACTCGCTGGCACTCGAGCACGCCGTGCGCCCGATGTTCAGCTACCTGCGCGCCGTCGTGGTGCCGACGTCGGTATACGCCGCGTCGTCCGACTTCGGAGCCGGTACGGAATCGGGCTCGGCCCTGGTCGACCGGATCGACCGCGCAGCGGCGGAGCTCGTACAGATGATGCGGCAGGCCGAGCCGCGTACGCGGCGCGACGAGTACGCCGACATCACGCCGTTCGAGCAGCTGCTCGCCGCCGACTAACGTGTGCCGGTACCTTCCCGAATGACCACGGCACCGAGGCCAGTGGGGGGAGTGCAAGGCCTGTACGCCTTGCGGACCCCCTGAACGCCACGGTGCCGTGATCATTGTCGAGCCCGACCACTGATCGACTCACGCTTGCCTGCGCTACGCTGTCTTCGTGGCATGGCTGCTCCTTATTGAGCCGCGCTGACTGGCTCCATCTCAGCGCGGCGACCCCTCCTGTGCGAGGGGCTTTTGTTTGTCCGGAGCACTCCAGCCCACGCGATCAAGACAAGGACGGCACTCGAAGATGAGCGACACCGCGACGCCGCCGGAGGACGTACCGGCCTATCGCTACACGGCTGCACTGGCGGCCGACATCGAGGCGCGCTGGCAGGACCGCTGGGAGAAGGAGGGGACCTTCGAGGCGCCCAACCCGAGCGGTGACCTGGGGCCCGCCGATGGCGCGCCTGTCCCGGCGGAGAAGTTCTTCGTCATGGACATGTTCCCGTACCCGTCCGGAGCGGGCCTGCACGTCGGACACCCGCTCGGCTACATCGCGACCGACGTCATCGGCCGCTTCAAGCGCATGTGCGGCGTCAACGTCCTGCACACACTGGGGTACGACTCGTTCGGGCTGCCCGCCGAGCAGTACGCCGTACAGACCGGCCAGCACCCGCGTGTGACGACTGAGGCCAACATCGCCACGATGCGTCGGCAATTGCGTCGGCTCGGGCTGGGGCACGACCAGCGTCGCTCGTTCGCAACGATCGACCCCGAGTACGTCCGCTGGACGCAGTGGATCTTTCTGCAGCACTTCAACGCGTGGTACGACCGCGATGCCGACGGCGGCCGCGGCAAGGCCCGACCGATCGCGGAGCTGGAGGCCGAGCTGGAGAGCGGCCATCGGCCAACTCCCGATGGCCGCCCGTGGCAGCAGCTGTCCGCCGCCGAGAGGCGCGCAGTGATCGACGACCACAGGCTGGCCTACGTCGCAGACGCCCCGGTCAACTGGTGCCCGGGTCTGGGGACCGTGCTGGCCAACGAGGAGGTCACGTCGGAGGGCCGCAGCGAGCGCGGCAACTTCCCTGTGTTCCAGCGGCGGTTGCGGCAGTGGATGATGCGCATCACCGCCTACGCAGACCGGCTGATAGACGACCTCGACCGCATCGAATGGCCTGAGAAGGTCAAGCTGATGCAGCGCAACTGGATCGGCCGCTCGCAGGGCGCCACCGTGCACTTCGCCACCGATGCAGGCGACCTGTCGGTGTTCACCACCCGCCCCGACACGGTCTTCGGTGCGACGTTCATGGTGGTCGCACCGGAGCATCCGCTTGTCGAGGAGCTGATCGCCGACGAGTGGCCCGAGGGCGCCCCCGCATCGTGGACCCACGTGCAGCCGACGCCGGTCGAGGCCGTCCGCGCGTACGAAGCAGAGACGGCAGCCCGCACCGAAGTCGAGCGGCAGACGGAGGGCCGGCAGAAGACCGGCGTCTTCACCGGCGCCTACGCGACCAACCCTGCCACCGGCAAGCGCATCCCGGTCTTCGTGGCCGACTACGTACTCATGGGCTATGGCACCGGCGCCATCATGGCCGTGCCGGGTCAGGACGAGCGTGACTGGGAGTTCGCCGAGCGGTTCGGGCTCCCGATCATCCGCACTGTGCAGCCACCGGAAGGCTGGACCGGTGAGGCCTACACCGGCGAGGGGCCGGCCATCAACTCGGCCAACGCCGAGATCTCGCTCGACGGGCTCGATGTTGAGACGGCCAAGGCGCGCATCATCGAGTGGCTGGAGGCCAAGGAGCTGGGCACCGGCACGGTCACCTACCGGTTGCGTGACTGGCTGTTCAGCCGGCAGCGCTACTGGGGTGAGCCGTTCCCGATCGTCTACGACGAGTCCGGTTCCGCGCACGCGATTCCAGACGAGCTGCTGCCGGTGGACCTGCCCGACGTGCCCGACTATTCGCCGAAGACCTACGAGCCCGACGACGCAGACTCGCAGCCGGAGCCGCCGTTGGCCCGCGTGCCGGAGTGGGTGGACGTCGAGCTCGACCTGGGCGACGGGCCAAAGCACTACCAGCGCGACACCAACACGATGCCCAACTGGGCGGGCTCGTGCTGGTACGAGCTGCGCTACCTCGACCCCGGCAACACCGAGCGGTTCACCGACGCCGATGCCGAGCGCTACTGGATGGGACCGCGTGAACCCGGCGGCACCGGTGGCGTCGACCTCTACGTCGGCGGCATCGAGCATGCGGTGCTGCACCTGCTCTATGCACGGTTCTGGCACAAGGTGCTGTTCGACCTGGGCTACCTGACGAGCGAAGAGCCTTTCTACCGGCTGTTCAACCAGGGTTACATCCAGGCCTACGCCTACACGGACGCGCGCGGACAATACGTGCCGGCTGACGAGGTCATCGAGGACCTGGACTCGCCGACCGGCTTCTCGTGGCAGGGCCAACCGGTCAACCGCGAGTACGGCAAGATGGGCAAGAGCCTGAAGAACATCGTGACGCCGGACGACATGTACGAGGCCTACGGCGCCGACACGTTCCGGGTCTACGAGATGTCGATGGGTCCGCTCGACGTATCCCGACCCTGGGAGACGCGGGCAGTCGTGGGCGCGCAACGGTTCTTGCAGCGCGTGTGGCGCAACGTCGTCGACGAGGCGACGGGTGACCTGCGCATCGCGGAATCCTTGCCCGATGAGGCGACGCTGCGTCTGCTGCACCGCACGATCGACGGCGTCCGCAGCGACTATGAGGGCCTGCGCTTCAACACCGCAATCGCCAAGCTCATCGAGCTCAACAACGGGCTGACCAAGCTCGGCGAAGTGCCTCGCGCGGCCATCGAGCCGCTGGTACTGATGCTTGCACCGGTTGCGCCGCACATCGCGGAGGAGGTGTGGTCGCGGCTGGGCCATGAGGGGTCGCTGGCGCACGAGCAGTTCCCTGTCGCCGACCCCGCGTACCTCGTCGAGGAAACCGTGACTTGCGTCGTGCAGGTGGCGGGCAAGGTGCGCGACCGCATCGAAGTGCCGCCGTCGATCGGTGAGGACGAGCTGCGCGAGCTAGCGGTCGCGACCGAAGGCGTGCAGCGCGCTCTCGACGGTCGGGGCATTCGCACGGTCATCGTCCGCGCGCCGCGCCTCGTCAACGTCGTGCCCGCCTGACGCATGGGGCGACGCGTCGCGCTCGTCACCGACTCGACCGCCTACCTGGGCGCCGACGACGTCAAGGAGCGGGGGATCACGGTCGTCCCGTTGCAGGTCGTGATCGATGGCCGCGCGTTCGACGAGGACGAGCGGCTTTCCTCGCGCGACGTGGCGGAGGCGCTGCGGCACTCAAAGTCGGTCAGCACATCGCGGATCGCGCCCGAGGCACTGCAGTCGACGTATGCGTCGGTGGCGTCGACGGGCGCTGACGAGATCGTGTCGGTGCACTTGTCGAGCGAGCTGTCGGGGACGTACGAGTCGGCCGTGCTTGCCGCTCGGGAGGCGCCGATCCCCGTACACGTCCTGGACTCGCGCTCGCTTGCCATGGGACTTGGCTTCGCGGTGCTGGCCGCGAGCGATGCACTAGCGGCTGGCGCTTCGGCAGCGGAGGCGGCGGAAGTCGCGCGGCAGCGAGCGGCCGCCTCGTCGGCGGTGTTCTACGTCGACACACTCGAACACTTGCGCCGCGGCGGGCGCATCTCCGCGACGACTGCGTTCATCGGGACGGCGCTGCACGTGAAGCCCTTGCTGCACCTGGTCGATGGCCGCATCGAGCCGTTGGAGAACGTACGCACTGCATCGCGAGCGCTGGCTCGGCTCGAGGAGGTCGCTCTCGACCGGGCCGGGCTCGAAGTCGTCGAGGTCGCCGTGCACCACCTTGCTGCGGAGCAGCGCGCGGCGGCACTCGCCGACAGCCTTCAACGGCGGCTGCCGGCGAGCGCCGGAATCGTGGTGCGCGAGGTTGGCCCGGTCATCGGGGCGCACGTCGGCGCGGGCCTCGTCGCGGTGGTGGTGGCACCGGTGTTGGGCGCGACCGGCCGCACCTGAGCCGCGCTGGGGCGCCCCAGCGTTGCCCCGGCGACCGCATTCGTGCCCCACGCCGGGAGCTTGCAGCCGCGGCTCAGCGGCCCAGACGCTCGTACGTCTGCTCGGTCCGCAGCTTGGCGGTCTGCCACCAGTCCTCGTTGGCGCGATACCACTCGATGGTCTGCTCGAGGCCGGCCCGGATGTCGCGATACCGCGGCTCCCAACCGGTTTCGGTGCGCAGCTTGGTCGAGTCGATCGCGTACCGCATGTCATGCCCTGGGCGGTCGTTGACGAGGTCGTACCAATCAGCCGGCTTGCCCATGAGCTCGAGCAGCAGCGCCACGATCTGCCTGTTGTTCTGCTCGCCGTCGGCACCGATCAGGTAGGTCTCGCCGAGACGGCCCTGCTCGAGGATCGTGATGACCGCGTCGTTGTGATCGTCGACGTGGATCCAGTCGCGGACGTTGGCGCCGGCGCCGTACAACTTGGGCTTGATGCCCTGCAGGATGTTGGTGATCTGCCGGGGGATGAACTTCTCGACGTGCTGATACGGGCCGTAGTTGTTCGAGCAGTTCGACAGCGTCGCGGCGACGCCGAACGAGCGGATCCAGGCACGTACGAGGAGGTCGGCTGAGGCCTTGCTCGCCGAGTACGGGCTCGAAGGGTTGACCGGGGTCTGCTCGGTGAAGCGCGCCGGGTCGTCGAGCTCGAGGTCGCCGTAGACCTCGTCGGTCGAGATGTGGTGCAGGCGCACGCCATGCCGCCGTACGGCCTCGAGCAGCCGGTAGGTGCCGATGATGTTGGACTCCATGAACGGCCACGGGTCGTCGAGGGAGTTGTCGTTGTGCGACTCGGCGGCGAAGTGGACGACGCCATCGGTGTGGGCGACCAGGCCGTCGACGAGGTCGGCGTCGGCGATGCTGCCGTGGACGAAGGTCACCCTGTCGGCAACGGACGCGAGGTTGTCGGGGTTGCCGGCATAGGTCAGGGCGTCGATGACCGTGATCTGCCAGTCGGGGCGGGTCTCGACGACGCGGTGGACGAAGTTGGTGCCGATGAAGCCGGCGCCGCCGGTGACGAGGATGCGCAAGATGTCTTCTCCTAGCTGGCGTTCGGGGTGCGGATGTCCTGGTTGGGAAGGGGGGTCATGCCGGGGGGTTCGGTGGCCGAGGTGCCGGGCCAACCGCGGAACTCCACCTCGAGGTGGAACCGGTGACCCAGGTAGCGGTGCTCGGAGAGTGCGATCGGCCGGCCGTCAGGGTCGACCGCCACGCGGCGGATTAGCAGCACAGGCGTGTCGACCGGTACGTCGAGCAGCCCGGCGACCGTCTCGGTGGCTGCGGCAGCGGCAATCGTCTGGCGTACGAGCGCGATGGTGTGGCCGTGCCGGCGCAAGGTCTCCCAGACGCCGGGTGTCTCGGCGTCTGCGCGGCTGACGGGGGCGGCCAAGGCTAGCGGCACCCACTCGACCACGACGTCGAGCGGTTTGCCGTCAGTGGTCCGTACGGATCGGATGTGCAGCCCCTCAGAGCCGGGGGGTAGGTCCAGCAGCCGGCCGACATCGTCGGGCACGGGTCGGTAGTCGTAGGCCACGACCTGCCGGTCGAGCTTCAGACCGGCCTCGGCGACGGCGGACCGTGCGTGCTGGAAGCTCCCGAGCGCGAGCGCCTGCCCGAACGAGGTGCCGGACAAGACGTACCAGCCGGAACCGCGGCGGGCCGCGATCAGGCCCTCGCTGCGAAGCCGCTCGAGTGCCCGCCGTACGGTCACGCGGCTCACGCCGTAGCGTCGACCGAGCTCGGCCTCGCTCTCCAGCGCCCCCGACCGGTCGTAGTCGCCGAGGGCGATGCGGTCGCGCAGCTCGGCGGCGACCTGGGCGAATCGAGAACCTGTCATCAATCTGTATCTTCATTGCGCAGACATGTGGGTGTCAAGTCACGGGCTTGTCCACATGCGCCCGCGGTGGCCGCGCGTCGTCCACAGCCTTGCTCTCGGCCGTGGGACGCGGCGGCCGGCGACCCTAGCGTCGAGGGCATGCCTCTCTGGAGCCGGCGTCGGGAGCGCAGCGCCCTGCAGCAGCGGGCGCGCCAACGGCTGGCTGCCGTGCTCCCACCGCCGTCTGCCGGTTGGGTGCCGACCGAGCTGCCTGCCGGGGGACGGGCCACACCTGGGCCGTCTCGGGGCAGGCATCGCCAGCGGCGGGCGAGGGGTGTCCTGGTCGAGTGGCTGCCTGTACGGATGCGAGCGGTGCTGGCTCGGGTCGGGGCGGGGCGGGAGTTCGGGCTCGACCGTGGGCACGCCGTCGTGCTTGTGCTTCTTGCCTGCCTGGGAGTCGGGGTTGCGCTGGTCGTCGTACTCGCTAGCCGTCCCGACGAGATCGAGGTCCCGACGCGCACGACGACCTCGTCGCCGACAGCCGCGGGGGAGGGCGGCGCGCCGGTGGCGACTGAGGAGCCGAGCTCGAGCGACGCTCCTGCGCCTACGGCTGATGCGGAGACTGGGTCCGCCGTCACAGTGCACGTCGCGGGACAGGTGGCGCGCCCGGGGCTCGTCCGACTTCCTGCGGGGTCGCGGGTCAACGATGCGTTGCAGGCGGCCGGCGGCGCACTTCCGGGTGTCGACCTCTCGGCCCTCAACCTGGCGCGCCTGCTCTCCGACGGCGAGCAGGTTGCGGTGGGCATTGCAGCGGCCGCCGGTCCGCAATCAGGTGGCGGGGGCGCTGTTTCGGGAGTTGCTGAAGCAGGATCGGAGGGCGGCCTTGTCGATCTCAACCGCGCGACGCTCGAGGAACTCGACACGTTGCCAGGGGTCGGCCCTGTCCTCGCCCAGCGGATCTTGGACTGGCGGGACGCCAACGGGCAGTTCTCGAGCGTCGACGAGCTGCAAGAGGTCAGCGGCATCGGTCCCAAGGTCTTCGCCACACTCGCCGCGAAGGTGCGCGTGTGACGGTGGCGCAAGGAGTCCTGAGCGACACCGCCGACGACGGATTCGCCCGTGACCTGCGCTTGATCCTGCCCGCCGCCGCATGCGTCGCTGGCGCGATAACGGGTCTCCTCTTGGGCCCGGCCGCCGCGAGCGCCGTGGATCGCGGCGGCGGTGGGCGGCCTTGCGCTCGGTGCTGCGGCCTGGCCGCCGGCCCGCCGCACACTTGCGGTGCTCGCGGTCTGCGTCGTCGCGGCCGCGCTATGCGCCGGGCTGCGTGCTGCCCTCCTTCGGTCCGGGCCGCTCGCCGATCTCGCGGCGCAGCGTGCTCACGTCACAGTCGAGGCCGTCATCACCAGCGACCCGTCCCTGCGCGAGAGCAACCGGTCGTGGGACGGCGGGCGCCGCCCGTACGTCGTGGTCAGTGCTCGCGTCCACAAGGTGACCGGTCGCGGCCGCACGTTCGAGATGCGGGCGCCAGTCACGGTCATCGCGGACGAGGCCTGGGCCGGCGTCACCCCCGGGCAGCGGATCGGCACGACAGGGCGGCTCGACCGGGCACAGCCGGGGGAGCCGGTCACGGCGGTGCTGCACGCCAACGATCCGCCGGACGAGCTCGCCGGAGCGGGCGCGCTGCAGGCGTTTGCGGAGCCGATGCGGGCTGGCCTCCGGGAGTCGGTCTCGGGCCTGCCGCCGGATGTCGGCGGTCTGGTGCCGGCGCTGGTCGTCGGTGACGAGGTGCTGCTCCCACAGCAGGTCCGCGACGACATGCAGGAAACCGGGCTGACTCATCTCACCGCTGTCAGCGGCGCCAACGTGAGCCTGCTGCTCGCCGCGGTGCTCGGGCTTGCCCGCTGGTGTGGAGTGCGCGGCTATTGGCTTCCCGTCATCGGCGCAGTCTGTGTGCTGGCATTCGTCGTCGTGGCACGTCCGCAGCCGAGTGTGGTTCGGGCGGCCGCCATGGGCATCGTGGCACTGGGCGCTCTCAGTGCCGGTGGCCGGCACCGGGGAGCCGCCAACCTGTCGATTGCCGTGCTTGTGCTGGTGCTCGTCGACCCCTGGCTGGCTCTCTCGGCCGGGTTCGCGCTGTCCGCTCTCGCAACTGGCGGCATCCTGTTTCTGGCGCCGGGGTTGAGTGCGGCCGCCGAGCGGTGGATGCCGCGCTGGGTCGCCGTGGCCCTCGCTGTACCGCTGGGCGCCCAGCTCGCCTGCACACCGATCGTCGTCGCACTGTCCGACGAGCTAAGTCTCGTGTCGTTGCCTGCCAACCTGCTGGTCGCTCCTGCAGTTGGTCCGACGACGGTTGCTGGGGCCGTCGCTTCCATCACTGCGCCGCTGGCGCCGTGGGTGGGGATTACGGCGGCATGGGTGGCCGGGGGCGCGGCCTGGTGGATAGTGACGGTGGCGGAGCACGGTGCCGACCTGCCGGGTGCAGCGGTGACCCTTGCCGGCAGCCCGTTCGTGCTCGTTGCCCTCCTGCTTGGGTGCCTTGCCGGCTGCTGGCTGCTACCGGTGTTGCTCCGTCGGCGTGCTGCCACGGCAGCCGCCGGCGCTGCGCTCGTGGTTGCCATCCTGCGTCCCGGCAGCACGGGCATCCTGCCCGGGCTGTCCGCGTGGCCGCCCGACGACTGGGTGCTGGTTGCGTGCGACGTCGGTCAGGGCGATGCGCTCGCAGTTCGTGCTGGCGACGGCTCGGCTCTGGTCGTCGACGCGGGCGGCGATGCGGTGGCGGTCGGCCGCTGCCTCGACGACTTGCGCGTGCGTGAGGTGCCCAGCCTCGTGCTCACCCACTTCCACGCCGACCACGTCGACGGTCTCGCCGGTGTGCTCCAGGGACGACACGTCGGAGAGATCATCATCGGGCCGCTGCCCGACCCCGTCGCGCAGGCACATGACGTGGCCGACACCGCAGCGGCGCAGAGCATTCCCATCCGGCAGGCCCGAGCCGACGAGCAGCGCGTCACCGGCGGCATCACGTGGACGGTGCTCTGGCCACGACGGGTCATCCACGAGGACTCGATGCCTAACAACGCGAGCATCGTGCTGATGGTCGAGGTCGCCGACTCCCGCCTGCTGCTCACTGGCGACATCGAGCCGCCGGCGCAGCGCGCCATCCTCCGCAGCGGGGTCGACCTGTCTGCCGACGTCCTGAAGGTGCCGCACCACGGGTCCGCCTATCAAGAGCCGGACTTCCTCACGGCCACTGGCGCCCGCGTGGGGCTGGTGTCCGTAGGCGCCGACAACGACTACGGACACCCGGCGCCCGAGACGCTGGAGTCGCTCGAGGCTGCCGGCGCGCTGGTGCAGCGTACGGATCGCGCGGGCGATGTCGCCGTCGCCGGCGGTGGGCAACGGCTCTCAGTTGTGCGAAAGGGGGCCGCGCAGGCTAGGAGTGCTGATCGAGCGGTGCGGTCAGTCGTCGACAGATCGATCGAGCTCGCCACGCACGACGTCGGCAATGGCATCGTCCGTAAGCCCGGCGTTGCGCAGCGTCGCGACGAAGGCGCGAGCGGCCTGTCGGGCGACGACCTCTGCAGCGGCCGCACGATCGGCGACGACCGTGCCCGCTCGCCGCCTTGTCACGACGGCTCCGGCCGTCTCGAGCTCGCGATAGGCGCGGGCGACTGTCCCGGCGGCCACGCCAAGCTCGGTGGCGAGGTGTCGGATCGCGGGGAGCTGGTCGCCGGGCAGCAGCCGCCCGGCGGCGATGTGTGCCTCGAGCTGGCTGCGGATCTGCTCGTACGGTGCGACGCGCGACGATGGGTCAAGGTCGACGGGGGCAGCACGCGCGGTCATGCCCAACAGCCCCACACACATGTCAGCACGCCAGCACAATGGCACACCCCGCACTCGTCCGACCGGGGCTGCGGGGTGTGTCCAGTTCTGTCCGCACGTCATGGCATGCTGCGCAGCGATGGCTCGACGCGCCGACCACGTCCTGGCCCCGGTCACCCTGGTGATCGGGCCTGAGACTCTGCTCGCCGACCGCACGGTGCAGGCCGTCGTGGCAGCCGCTCGCCGAGCCGATGCCGAGGCCGAGGTGATCGAGGCGGCCGCAGCTGACATCTCGGCCGGGTCCTTCGCCGAGCAGGTTGGGCCGTCGCTGTTCGCAACCCGCCGTGTCTTGGTGCTGAGAGACATCCAGGATGCCGGTGATGACCTGTCCGCGGCGCTACGCGACTACGCCGCGGCTCCAGCCGACGACGTGCAGCTCGTCCTCGTTCATGGCGGGGGCATCAAGGCCAAGGCCCTCGTGGATGCGTTGCGCAAGGCGGGTGTCCAGCAGATCCAGGCCGAGCGCGTGACCCGGTTCGACGATCAGGTTGCGTTCGTGGTCGCGGAGGTGGCTGCGGCGGGGTCAGGCATCAGCGACTCGGCGGCGCGACGGCTGGTCGACTCGGTCGGCGCAGACTTGCGTGGGCTGGCCGCCGCCGCCGAGCAACTCGCGGCCGACGCTGAGGGGCCTGTCACCGATGAGGTGGTCGCTCGCTACTTCGACGGTCGCGCTGAGGTCAAGGGGTGGACCATCGCCGACCGCGCGATGGAGGGTCGCACCAGCATTGCCGTCGAGGAGCTTCAGTGGGCGCTCGACACCGGCACCGCGCCGGTGCTTGTTGTTGGGGCACTCGCGGCAGCCGTCCGCACGTTGGCACGGCTCGGCACGCTTGGCCGCGGGTTGCGCGACGCCGACGTGGCACGTGAGCTCGGGGTGCCGCCGTGGAAGCTGTCGTCGCTGCGCCGCCAGCTGCACGGCTGGACTCCCGCCGGCCTGGAGCGCGCCCTCCATGCCGTCGCAACGGCCGACCTGGCCGTCAAAGGCGGCTCCAACGATGCCCGGCTTGCGCTCACCAGGGCGCTGGTCGAGATCGGAGCGGCTCGAGAGGCGGCATGACAGGCCAGCTGCGGCTTCCAGCCCCGCGACGGTATGACAAGGGCGCCGCACCCGTGCTGGGTGCGGCGCCCTTGTCAGAGCTGTGCGCCGGAGCGCTCGGCCTCAGAGGCCCTCGGCCTGCTTGAAGATCGCCGATTTGCGGTTGGCGGCCTGGTTCTGGTGGATGACGCCCTTGGACGCGGCCTTGTCGAGCTTGCGGCCGGCCTCGCGCGCCAGCTCGCGCGCCTTGTCGGCGTCGCCAGTGGCCGCAGCCTCGCGGAACTTGCGGATCGCCGTCTTGAGCGACGACTTGACCGCCTTGTTGCGCAGACGCGCCTTCTCGTTGGTGAGAATGCGCTTCTTCTGGGACTTGATGTTCGCCACGCGTACGCCTTTGGGTTAGTGGGCCTTCGAGTCGATGGGACAGGTCTGAGGGCGTCAGCCAGTCTCGGGACACGCGGACGGGGGAACGACCACGGCGCGGCAAAGACAGACCGTCGTGCACGCGACCTGGGCGCACACGCAGTTGAGAACCATACCAAGCCACAGGCGCCGAACCCAATCCGCCGATAGCCGGTCGAGCCGGCCGAGCCTGCGACGACCCGTGCGAGGTGGAGGCCACTTGTCGCCGTCTGGCACAATAAGCGGTTGAACCCGACGTGCCCGGCCCCTCTCAGCCTGCACGGCGTGTCCATCGAGGCGTCGACCACGGTGTCCCCACCCGCATTCGGCGACTCACCCATGCCAATACACAGGAGACTCCACACACCGTGGCCGTCAAGATCAAGCTCAAGCGGATGGGCAAGATCCGCACCCCGCAGTACCGCATCGTCGTGGCCGACGCGCGCACCAAGCGCGACGGTCGTGCCATTGAGGAGATCGGGAAGTACCACCCGAAGGAGAACCCCTCGTTCATCGAGGTCAACTCCGAGCGCGCGCAGTACTGGCTGTCCGTCGGCGCCCAGCCGACCGAGCCGGTGGTTGCCATCCTCAAGGTGACCGGCGACTGGCAGAAGTTCAAGGGCATCGAGGGCGCCGAGGGCACCCTCCAGACCGCCGCGCCGAAGGCCGACAAGCGCGCCGCCTACGACGCCGCCCTCGCCGAGGCTCACGCCGAGCCGCAGGCCGAGGCCACGACGCCGCGCAAGGCCAAGAAGGCCGCCCCGCAGCCTGAGGCCAAGGCCGAGGCGCCGGTGGCCGAGGAGGCCCCCGTGGCCGAAGATGCCCCCGTGGCCGAGGCTGCGCCGGCCGCCGAGACGGCGGAGACCCCGGCTCAAGACGAGGCCTGAGCGCGATGCTCGCCGAGGCGCTGGAGCACCTCGTCAAGGGCATCGTCGAGCACCCCGACGAGGTGACCGTGCGCAGCCGTGAGTTGCGCCGCGGCCGCGTACTCGAGGTGCGAGTGCATCCCGACGACCTGGGCAAGGTCATCGGGCGTGCTGGCCGCACGGCCACCGCGCTGCGCACTGTCGTCGGAGCTCTTGCAGGCGGCGGCGTACGCATCGACTTTGTTGACGTGCGCGAGCGTTGATCATCAGCAGTTCCGGACGGGCCGTGTCGACCGCACAGTGCGGTTGACGCGGCCCGTACACATGTCCACCTCTGAAACTCGTGGAGTCCCGCCCGTGCAGCTGACCGTGGGCCGTGTCGGCCGCGCCCAGGGGATCCGCGGCGAGGTTGCCGTGGAGGTGCGCACCGACGACCCTGACAGCCGCTTCGCCCCGGGGCAGGTGCTTCTCACCGACCCCGCGCAGGTTGGTCCGCTCACCGTTGGGCGGGTTCGCTGGCAGGGCAACCGGCTGATCGTCCGGTTCCGCAATGTGCCCGACCGCGGCGCGGCCGAGGCGTTGCGCGGGGTGATGCTGCTCGTCGACGTCGACGACAGCGAGCGACTTCCCGATTCCGACGAGTTCTACGACCACCAGCTCGTCGGGCTGCGTGCGGTGACCAGCGGCGGCATCGAGATCGGCGAGGTCACCGAGGTGCTGCACCTACCGGCGCATGAACTGCTGGCCGTGCGCCGCGCCGACGGCACGGAGGTGCTGGTCCCGTTCGTGTCGCAGATTGTCACCGACATCGACCTCGGTGGACGCACCGTCACCATCGACCCTCCCGACGGGCTACTGGACGCCGAGCCGGAGGCCTGAGCCATGCGCGTTGACGTCGTCACGATCTTCCCTGAATACATGGCGCCTCTTGGGCTGTCGCTTGTCGGCAAAGCTCGAGAGGCGGGTCTTGTCGACGTACGCGTGCATGACCTCCGAGCCTGGACAACGGACCGTCACCGAACCGTCGATGACACCCCGTACGGAGGCGGCGCCGGGATGGTCATGAAGCCGGGGCCGTGGGCGGCCGCGCTCACGGAGGTCACGGCCGATCCACCCGAGGGCGCCTCGCCGAGGCTGATCGTGCCGTCGCCGTCGGGTCGGCCATTCACGCAACAGATCGCGCATGAGCTCGCAGAGGATCCGTGGCTGGTTTTCGCCTGCGGTCGGTACGAGGGGATCGACGCGCGTGTCGCCGAGTGGGCCGCCGAACGCATGCCGGTCGATGAGCTCTCGCTCGGCGACTACGTCCTCAATGGCGGCGAGGTCGCCGTGCTCGCGATCGTCGAGGCGGTGGCGCGGCTGCTGCCAGGCTTCATGGGAAATCCGGAGTCAGTCGTCGAGGAGAGTCACGCGGCCGGGACTGGCGGGTTGCTCGAATATCCGGTCTACACCAAGCCGCCCAGCTGGGAGGGTCGCGAGGTTCCGGAGGTGCTGCTTTCCGGGCACCACGGCCGCGTGGCCCGCTGGCGTCGTGACCAGGCGTTGGCCCGCACCGCGGTGCGGCGGCCCGACCTCATAACCGCCCTGGACCCCGACACGCTCAACGCCAAAGACCGCAGCGTGCTCCGCGAGCTCGGTTGGCTGCCTGGTGACGACGGGCGGTTTCGCCCGGCGGGTCCGGCTGTGGCAAACTAGATCGCTGTTGCCCACAACCCGCGCACCTGCCACAGGGGGATCGTCGCGATAGCGGGCGACGTGATGTCCATACCTCACTGCCTGTCCGTGACCTGTGGCACGGTCGAGAAAGCGACTCCGCCATGAACGCCCTGACCGCGCTCGACACCGCCAGCCTCCGCGAGGATGTGCCAGCGTTCCGCGCCGGCGACACGCTGAAGGTCCACGTCAAGGTTGTCGAGGGCACCCGCTCCCGCGTCCAGATCTTCCAGGGCGTCGTGATCCGCCGCCAGGGTGCCGGCGTTCGCGAGACTTTCACCGTTCGCAAGATCAGCTTTGGCGTCGGTGTGGAGCGCACGTTCCCGGTGCACACGCCGATCATCGACAAGATCGAGCTCGTCACCCGCGGCGACGTGCGTCGAGCCAAGCTCTACTACCTGCGCAACCTGCGCGGCAAGGCCGCCAAGATCCGCGAGAAGCGCAACAACGGCTGACCGCCCCGGCCTCTTCATCGCGACGGCACCCTGTGTCGAACCATTCGACGCGGGGTGCCGTTGTGTCTGTAGGGCTGCGCCTCGCCGGGCCCACCGGTGGGCAAGGTAGCGTCAGGGCCGGTCGTCGGCGAGATCTCAGCAGGAGGAGTCCACGTGGTGGAGGCGTCCGAGCGGGACGGCGAGCGACAAGAACCTGAGTCGCCGCGCCCCGACGGCGAGCGCGAGAAGCGCAACCACGGGATGTCGCTGCTCAAGGAGACCGCCCTGGTGGTGGCGCTGGCTCTCGTCATCGCAACCCTGGTGCGTGTCTTTCTCGTGCAGGCCTTCCTGATCCCGTCGGGCTCGATGGAGAACACCCTCCAGATCAGTGACCGTGTGCTCGTGAGCAAGCTGACGACGCGATTCGGCGAGGTCGAGCGCGGCGATGTCGTGGTGTTCTCCGATCCAGACGGCTGGCTCGGCCCGCAGGTGGAGGTCGGCCGGGATGGAATCGCCGGCACGATCCAGGATGCGCTGGAATTCGTGGGTGTCCTGCCTAACAGCGCAGAGGGACATCTCATCAAGCGCGTTATCGGCGTCGGCGGTGACCATGTGGCCTGCTGCGACGACCAGGCTCGGGTGACCGTAAACGGCTATCCGCTCGACGAGTCCTCGTACCTTTTCCCAGGCGATGTCCCGTCGACCTCTCCGTTCGAACAGACCGTGCCCGAGGGTCAGCTGTGGGTGATGGGTGACCACCGCTCCGACTCGGGCGACTCGCGGGCCAATGGCTTTGTGCCCGAGCGGCTGGTCACCGGCCGCGCCTTCGCCGTCGTCTGGCCGCTCTCCCGGTGGTCCGGGCTCGGCCGACCGGAGACCTTCGAGGGTGTTCCCGACCCGTGACGGGCCTCCGCGTGGCGCCCTGTCGTCCGTACGCATGTCGTCGCTAGGCTCGGCCACGATGGGGCAGAAGACATTGCGGACACGCTCGTCCACCGTCGTCGGCGCACCGGGAAAGCCGCCCAGCCTAAGGTTCGAGAAGGCACTGCTGCGCCAGGGGCACACGCTCGTCGCCGCATGCGACGAGGTTGGCCGCGGCGCGCTCGGTGGGCCCGCCACGGTCGGCGTTGTGCTGGTCGACGTCAGCGTGCAACGCCTGCTGTCCGGGCTGCGTGACAGCAAGCTGCTCCTGCCCGAGGCACGCGAGCGGCTTGCCCCACGGATCCGCCGCTGGGCCGTCGCCGCCTCCGTGGGCCACGCCGGCGCCGCGGAGGTCGACGCGATGGGCATCCTGCCGGCGCTGCGACTTGCCGGCCGCCGAGCCCTGGGCGCGCTTCCCGCTCGCCCCGACGTGATCATCCTCGACGGCAACCACGACTACCTCACGCCGCCGGCGCAGCGAGGCTTGTTCGACCTCGAGCCCGTACTCGATGACGAGGACGTCCCACCCGTCGTGACCAAGATCAAAGCCGATCTGACCTGCGCCTCGGTCGCCGCAGCAAGCGTCCTCGCCAAGACTGAGCGTGACCGACTCATGGTCCGGCTTGCGGACATATATCCCGGTTTTGGCTGGGAGATCAACAAGGGGTACGCAACGCCCGAGCACATGGCGGCAATCCGCCGGCTCGGACCGTGCGAGCAGCACCGCCGGACATGGCGACTGCCGCTGCGTGAGCTGGTCGCACTTGAAGAAGCGGCGGCGGCTGTCCTTGGCGGGCACGCTTTCGACCCAGAGGAGGCGGGCATGGCGAGCCTCGAGGCGCTCCTGGGTGACAATGGACCCGTCGAGGCCGAGCGTCAGCCGGCCTGACCCGGCGGCGTCAGGCGTCGTCGTCGGGGGGCACGTCGAGAAGGGCAGGTCGGGCGTGAGCGCCGAGGACCTCGAGAAGT
Source organism: uncultured Actinomycetota bacterium (assembly GCA_963757805.1). GTDB lineage: Bacteria > Actinomycetota > Actinomycetes > Jiangellales > Jiangellaceae > CAVWSM01. The sequence continues at coordinate 1,179,279 of CAVWSM010000006.1, forward strand.
ACGAGACCGAGATGGAGCTCTCGCTCTACAAGGAGTACCGCGATGTGGTGGGCCTCTTCTCGTACGTTGTCGAGACCGAGCGGCGGTTCTACCTGACCAACAACGTCGACCTGCAGGTCCGCAGCGATGGCGGCGAGGTCTACTTCGAAGTGACGATGAGCGACGCGTGGGTCTGGGACATGTACCGCCCGGCGCGCTTCGTCAAGAACGTCAAGGTCGTGACGTTCAAGGACGTCAATGTCGAGGAGCTCGCCAAGAGCGACCTGGAGATCAAGTCCCCGCCGTTCGGATCCTGATCCGGTAAGGCCGGTCGGCGGCCCACCGCCGCGCGATCGCCTGTGTCCGATTCGACGCACCCAGTTGTCCACATGCGGCGTTGCGGCCCCTCAGTTGTCCACAGTCGCGCGCTCTGCTCTTCTCGCCAACCTGCTGCGCCTCGAAGGTGGTCGTGGAGGTGGTGCACGTGCGGGCCAAGGACGGCGTGGGGTCGTACGGCGAGCGGGTGGCCGAGCGGCACCTGATCGAGGCCGGGTTCACAGTGATCGACCGCAACTGGCGCTGTGACGTCGGGGAGGTCGATCTCGTGGCATTCGACGGCGACGACCTGGTGATCTGCGAAGTCAAGACCCGCTCGTCCGACGCCTTTGGCGCTCCGCTCGAGGCCGTCACGCCCGACAAGCTCCGCCGCTTGTGGCTGCTGGCCATGCGATACGCCGCCGCCCATGACGTTGCCTATCGGCAGCTGCGAGTTGACGCCGTTGCCGTGCTGAAACAGCGCAAGGGTGCGGCAGTCGTTGAGCACATCCGGGGGATCGGCTCATGACCGTGGCCCACACCCACTGTGTCGCGCTGCTCGGCATCGAAGGGCGCATGGTCGAGGTCGAGGCAGACATTGCCAATGGGATCCCAGGGTTCGTGCTCGTGGGGCTGCCCGACGCCACGCTCAATGAAGCGCGGGATCGGGTGCGCTCGGCACTCGTAAACTCGGGCGAGGGATGGCCGCAACGGCGGCGCACGGTGAGCCTCTCGCCGGCCGACCTGCCCAAGAAGGGCAGCCACTTCGACCTGGCGATCGCGGTTGCCCTCGCGGCCGCCGCAGGCACGGTGCCGTCGTCAGCGCTCGACGGCATCGTCTTTCTCGGCGAGCTGGGTCTCGATGGGCGAGCTCGAGCCGTTCCCGGCGTGTTGCCCGCCGTCCTTGCGTCATCGAGGAGTGGCTTCACCCGAGTCGTCGTGCCGGAGGCCAACGCCGCCGAAGCGACGCTGCTACCCGAGATGGCGGTGCTTGGCATCCGGTCGCTACGCCAGCTGCTCGCGGTGCTGCGTGGCGACTTCGTGCCGGAAGAGCAGCCGCAAGTGCCCGCCGACGAGATCGGCTCCGAGCCTGCCCTTCCCCGGCTGGCTCTCGACATGGCCGACGTGGTCGGCCAGATGACAGCGCGGGCTGCAGCGGAGGTGGCGGCCGCTGGCTTGCACCACATGATGATGGTCGGCCCGCCGGGTTCGGGAAAGACGATGATCGCCGAGCGCCTGCCCGGCCTGCTGCCCGAGCTCGATGCGGAGGAGGCGCTCGAGGTGACGGCTGTGCACTCGCTGGCCGGCCTGTTGCGCACCGGTCAGCCGCTCGTCACGACGCCGCCGTTCGCCGATCCGCACCACACCGCATCGGTGGCCGCAATGGTCGGCGGCGGCTCGGGGGTCGCGCGCCCTGGCGCTGTCAGCCAGGCGCACCGGGGCGTGCTGTTCATGGACGAGGCACCGCAGTTCGGCGTCCGAGTGATCGATGCCCTGCGTGAGCCACTCGAGAAGGGCCAAGTGCTCATGGCGCGCAGTCAGCGATCCATCAGGTTCCCGTCTCGCTTCCTGCTCGTCATGGCGGCCAACCCGTGCCCGTGTGGCTACTTCGGCCAGCGGGACCAGCCGTGTCATTGCCTGCCCGACTCTGTGCGCCGCTACGAGCAGCGCATCTCCGGACCGGTCCGCGACCGCATCGACCTGTGGGTCAGGGTCCCACCAGTCCAGCGGTCGATTCTCCTCGCCGGGCTCGGCCGGATGGAGTCCACGTCGACCATCGCGGAGCGGGTTGCCGAGGCTCGACTACGGCAGCGCCGTCGCTATGCCGGACTGCCATGGCGATGCAACGGCGAGGTGCCGGGACCGGAGTTTCGCCGCCGCTGGCCACTGCCCGCTGATGTCCTCGACCCGGTCGAGGAGGCGCTCCGGCGCGGTGAGCTCACCGCACGGGGTGCCCACCGATCCATCCGCGTGGCGTGGACAGCGGCCGACCTCGCCGGACGGGACCGGCCGATCGCCGACGACACGGCGTTCGCGGTCGCCCAGCACCTCGAGACGAGGATGGCCGCCGCATGACAGGGACGGCTCGGCCGGCGAACGCAGCACATCTGCCCGAGGGGCAAGCCGAGCGGCACGCACGTGCGCTGCTCACAGGCATCTGGGAGCCGGGAGACATCCCACTCGGACAGCGAGTCGCCGAAGTCGGTGCCGCGCAGGTCGTGGCAGAGCTGCGCGAGGGTGCGCTGCCTCGGACCTCGACGGCGCGACAACGACTGGCTGCCGATCGGGCCGCGGTGATCAACGTCGCCGAGCTGCTCGATGCCGTCGCCCGCCAGGGCATCCGGTTCGTCATCCCCGGCGATGCCGAATGGCCCGACTCCCTAGGCGTCCTCGACATGGTGACCCTCGACAACATGGGCGGCCAGCCGTACGGCCTGTGGCTGCGTGGCCCGCGCAACCTGGCGGAGACATTGCGGCGCTCAGTGTCGGTGGTGGGCGCGCGAGCGGCAAGTGCTTACGGAGAGCATGTCGCCACCGACGTGGCCGCCGGAGTGGCCGATCGGGGGGTAGCCGTCGTGTCGGGGGCCGCCTACGGCATCGACTCTGCCGCGCATCGGGGCGCCCTCGCGGTCGGCGGGGCCACGATCGCGGTGCTGGCCTGCGGTGTCGACGTGATCTACCCCCGTGGTAACGCGAGTCTGCTGGGGCGGGTCGCCGACGAAGGCCTCATCGTTAGCGAAGCGGCACCCGGCGCCACACCAACGCGCCCCCGCTTCCTGATTCGCAACCGCATCATTGCCGCGGCCACGCCGGGCACGGTCGTCGTGGAGGCGACACCACGGTCTGGGGCACTAAACACGGCCAACTGGGCAGACAGGTGCTCTCGTCAGGTCATGGGTATCCCGGGCCCGGTGACGTCGTCACTGTCTGTGGGTGTGCACGACCGGCTGCGCAGCGGTGCTGCGCTGGTCACCAGCAGTGCCGACGTCCTCGAGCTGATCGGCCCTTTCGGCTATGACACCGTGCCCGTCCCAAGAGGCCCGGAGCGTCCACGAGATGGGCTGCCGACAGCTGCCGTCACCGTGCTCGAAGCGATGCCCGGTCGAGGTTCCGTCACGGTCGACGAGCTCTGTGCCACCACGCCGATAGCGCCGCGCGAGTGCATCGCGGCGCTTGGACTGCTCATGGCTCGTGGGTTGGTGCAGTCCTCGCCCATCGGCTGGTCGCTCACCCGGCTGGCACGTACCGGCAGTTGAGGGGGCATGGCGACGGCAGCGCCCGGACCCCCAAGGTGCGAGCGACACGGAGCTGAGAGGGTGGCGGTTCTTGACCATGGCCGCCAGTGCGGCAACGGTGATCAAGTGAGTCGCGAGCCGAGCGAGCTGCCTGCGTCGACGCAGCACGCCCTCGACGCATTCGTCCGGCACCTGGCGCAAGAGCGCGATCGGTCGCCGCACACGCTCCGGGCTTACCGCGGAGACATCGCGTCGCTGCTCGACCACATGGTCCGGCTGCGGCATGACGACCTCTCCGCGCTCGACATCTTCGTTCTCCGGTCGTGGTTGGCTCGCCTTGCGTCCCAAGGCAGATCGCGAAGCACCCTGGCGCGCCGGGCGGCGGCGGCCCGAGTGTTCTCCGCGTGGGCGCACCGCACCGGGCTGCTGAGCACTGATCCGGGAAGTCAGCTCGCAACGCCCCGGCGAAGCAGACCTCTTCCGGCCGTGCTCGAGGCACGACAGGCGCGTGACGTCCTGCAGACCGCGGCTGAGGGCGCAGCCGAGGCGCCGCTCGCAGAGTCATTGCCGGCAGCTTCGTCGGCCGTGGCTATGCGAGACAGCGCTCTGCTCGAGCTGCTCTATGCCTCGGGCATCCGGGTCGGCGAGCTCGTCGGGCTAGACGTGGACGACCTCGATCGTGGGCGTCGCGTTGTGCGCGTCTTGGGCAAGGGGCGCAAAGAGCGGACAGTGCCCTACGGCGCGCCGGCTGCGTCCGCGCTGGAAACTTGGTTGCACAGCGGCCGGCCGCTGCTTGCTAGGGACGGAAGCGGTCCGGCTCTCTTTCTCGGCCTTCGTGGCCGGCGTCTGGACCCACGCACCGTCCGCCGCGTCGTGCACGCGGCAATGCAAGCGCTGGACGGTGTGCCCGACCTAGGGCCGCACGGCTTGCGTCACTCGGCCGCGACCCATCTCCTCGAAGGTGGTGCCGACTTGCGCAGCGTCCAGGAGATGCTCGGACACGCGTCATTGGCGACCACTCAGATCTATACACACGTGTCTGTTGAGCGGCTGCGGCGGGCCTATACGCAAGCCCACCCCCGTGCCTGAGCGCGCTGTGCTGTCGGGCTGTCATCGTTCGAGGGAGGCCTCGTCGGGCACCCCCGCGACGACGGCGGCGATGTTGTGCTGCGATTCGGTGCCCGCGTCGAGGTAGCTCGAGTGCCCGGTGATGCCCTCAAGCGCAGCGGTGCCGTCAGTCTCGAGCCGTGTCGCGCCGAAAGCCTCCTCGCCCGGGTCGGCACCGAAGTGGCCGAGCATCGCGATCCAGTCGCGGTCGGCCTCCGCGACATAGACCTCACCGTCGTCGAGCCGGACGTCGTCGGCTGCGTCAACGCCGATGCCGGGTGACCCGAGGAGGACCAGGTCGTCGACACCGTGATGCGCGATGCCTAACGTCTGCCCCGCAACCAAGGATCCGTACGAGTGCCCGATCACGGTCACATGCATGTCGCGCCCGGCCGCAAGCGCTCGTTGCGCGAGGCCGTCCAGCGTGCCGCGCAGGAGCGTCGATCCGGCCCGTGCAGACTTCGTGAACGCGGCTTCCAGACCTTGCGGGCTCGTGTAGCCCAACCAGGCGATCACCGCCACCGCCCCCGACGCCAGTCCCGACGCCGTCCGCTGCAGCGCGTCAGCCGTGGCGACCAGGGAGTCCAGGTCGGCCGAAACGGTTGTCGACATCCCCGGCACCAGCAGCGCGACGTGTCGGGCTGTCTCGGGATTGCCGACGGACACGACGGCATGGCCCCGCGCCGGATCCAGCGCCAACAGCAACCGATCCGGGTGACCAGTCACCTGCGACTCCACCCGCTCGAGAAGCTCGAGTCGTTCGCTCAAGGCGACCAGTCCCTGAATGGTTTCTCTGATGCCCGATTGCGCCGCGGTACGCAGCTCGGCGAGCGCCTGCCAACGGGACTCACGCAGGAGGCGACGGTTGGCCCGGTCACGAACAGTTGCCGGCAGACCGTCGAGCGACCCGAGCCAGCTAGGCGCATCACGCCACATGTCCCGACGTTGGGAAGGCGGGAGTGCCGCCAACCAGTCCGCCACCTGGCCGGCTGGAGGGACGCTGCCGAGCGTCGGCGGCATCCCGATGGGAAGACCGGCAGGGCCATGGCTCGGTGGCCATGTCGTCGGCCAGGGCGCCACATCGGCGACGAGGACTCGATTTAGCGCCTGTAGCCGATCGACTAGTGCGATAACCCCTGCGGCGACTACCCGCTCCGCATCGTCGGCGAGCTCGTCTGCCGCACCCGCCAGGGACGCCGGCTCACCAGCGGAGCCCCGAGCGTGCGTCAGCGCCCGAGCTCGATCGAGCTGTTCGCCGCCAGCTCGGACGACTGTGGCGACGCGTCGTGACTCGACCTCGACTGCCCGCACCGCGTCGTGCAGCCGAGCCAGGGGCCACGCCGCGGCGTCGGCGGCTCCTCCGGCCCAGCCCTGCGTGAGGGTCGAGCCGGCGATGCGCAGCAGTGCGCCAAGATCCGCCAGGCGGTCGGCCTCGGTGCTCAGCAGCCGAGCGGCCTGGCGCAGCTGCTCGGGCGGCCCGAGCCCGAGAGCACGACTCATCTCGAAGAGGCCCGCTGGTCGGCGGACTCGTAGGTCTGCGCCGCCCACTCGAGCCGGGCACCCAAAGAGGCGATGCGGAGCACAAGCCGGGTGCCGACGTCGTCCACGTCGGCGCCAGTGATGTGCGAGCGGAGGCGCGGCAGCGCGTCCACGATGAGTGCCATCGCGCGTTCCGGCCGAGGCTCTCCGATCCGGTCGGTGCCCTGGCGCAGCCGGCGTGCCACGGCCTGCAGCAGTGCCGGGTCTGCCGAGAATCCGGTCACCGTCTGCGCCTCACATCAGCCTCGATCGGCAGCAGTCGCACTCGGAGATCCCCGAAGAGCAGTCGCGGATCGAGGTAGGACGCCCCTCGCCGCAAGCCGAAATGCAGGCAGGTCGCAGGTGCGCAGTGACCGCCTCGATCTTCGATCGTGGCGATGACGGTCCCGACCGCGACCACGTCGCCCCGCCCGACCAGGGCAACCACGGGCTCGTACGTGGTGATCAGCGACCCGTGGGTGATGGACACGACGCCCCGTCCGGCGACCACCCCTGCAAACCGCACAACGCCGGTGCCCGCCGCTCGCACCGGGCTGCCGACCGGGGTCTGCAGGTCGAGTCCGCGGTGACCGGGCAGCCAGGGGAGCGGCGGTGGCGCGAAATCCCGGACCACACGCGGCGGGCTGGTGGGCCACACCCAGCCGGCGGACGCGGGCTGAGTCACCCGACCCGCGGCTATCGCCGTCGCCGGCAGCAGGGCCGTGACGAGCGAGAGGGCAACAAGCCCCACTGTTCTGCGGGCGGCGAGGGACAATCTCATGCGTTCGAGCCTCGGCCCGGCGAGTGCGTGCGGACAGAGCCCAGTGCAGCTCTGTGGACGTAGACCGCTCCCAGACCCGGCATGTGGACAGGCGGCCCACGCCGTCATTGGTGATCGACAGCCTCCTATCACGCGACACGCCGCCGGCACGTCGTACGGGACGAGGCTGTGGATCTTGGAGCGCGGGGGCACTTGCCCGTTTGGACCCGTACCCACGCACTCCCGTACACTCGTGGGGCGACCCTTGCACCATGGGTCGACTTCGCACGCCCTGGGGCCAGTTCGGCCCCGCACCGCGTGCCCCAACGGTCCCCGGCACCAGCCGGGGCGGGGTGCGTACGAGGGCGTCAGGCGCGGCGGCCGACCGGTCGTCGCGAGGAACCGAGTGCGTCGGCCCCTCCTGGGCGGCGCAGAGGAGGTAGCGCACGGCCATGGCCGTCGTCACCATGAAGCAGCTGCTCGAGAGCGGCGTGCACTTCGGACACCAGACCCGCCGTTGGAACCCGAAGATGAAGCGGTTCATCTTCACCGAGCGCAACGGCATCTACATCATCGACCTGCAGCAGTCGCTGTCCTACATCGACCGCGCGTTCGAGTTCATCAAGGAGACCGTGGCCCACGGCGGGTCGGTCCTCTTCGTGGGCACCAAGAAGCAGGCGCAGGAGGCAGTTCGCGAGCAGGCCACCCGCGTCGGCATGCCTTACGTCACCGAGCGCTGGCTCGGCGGCATGCTCACCAACTTCCAGACCGTCCACAAGCGTCTTCAGCGGCTCAAGGAGCTCGAGGAGATGGACTTCGACGACGTCGCCGGCTCCGGCTTCACCAAGAAGGAGCTGCTCCAGCGCCGCCGCGAGAAGGAAAAGCTGGAGAAGACGCTGGGCGGGATCCGCGACATGCAGCGCGTGCCGAGCGCCGTCTGGGTGGTCGACACCAAGAAGGAGCACCTGGCGATCAACGAGGCGCGCAAGCTGGGCATCCCGGTTGTCGCGATCCTCGACACCAACTGCGACCCCGACGAGGTCGACTACCCGATCCCGGGCAACGACGACGCCATCCGCGCCGTCACCCTGCTGACCCGGGTTGTCGCTGACGGCGTCGCCGAGGGCCTCATCGCTCGTGCCGGCCGTGGCCAGGCCGACGAGAAGCCGTCCGAGGGCGACCTCGCCACCGACGAGCCGCTGGCCGAGTGGGAGCAGGAGCTCCTTGGCGGCACGGCCGCTGAGGCCCCCGCCGCCGAGGACGCCGAGATCACGTCCGGCGCGGAGACCGAGAATGTTGCCGACCTCGACAGTGACACCGTCGACCAGGTCGTGGCCGAGACCGTCGCCGAAGACGTGGCCGAGGCCACCGCGCCCAGCCAGTCGGACAGCACCGCAGGCGAGCAGGCCTGATGCAGTACGACGGCAGCGGTGGCCCGCAGCAGTGCGGGTGCCGCTGCCGTCGCACGTGCGCAGTCGTACGTACGCAGCGACCCTAAGAACAAGAGGAAGCGAGAGATGGCGAACTTCACCGCCGCCGACGTCAAGAAGCTCCGGGACGCCACGGGCGCCGGCATGATGGACGCGAAGAAGGCCCTCGAGGAGACCGACGGCGATTTCGAAGCCGCCGTCGAGGTTCTGCGCGTCACGGGTGCGGCCAAGGCTGCCAAGCGTGGCGCCGAGCGCACCGCCAGCAACGGTCTCGTGGCCGCGGCCGAGGGCGCGCTGATCCAGCTCAACTGTGAGACCGACTTCGTGGCCAAGAACGAGCAGTTCCAGCAGCTCGCCGCCGACATCGTCACACACGCTTGGGCGGCCAAGCCGGCCGACAAGGAGGCGCTGCTCGCCGAGGTGCTCGCAGACGGCCGGACCGTCGCCGACAACATCATCTCCGCCAGCTCGGTCATCGGCGAGAAGGTCGAGCTCGCGGATGTCGCCATCTTCGATGGCACGGTTGCCGCCTACATGCACCGCCGCGCGTCGGATCTGCCCCCGCAGGTCGGTGTGCTGGTGGAGTTCGAGGGCGACGACATCGAGGCCGCTCGCACCGTCGCGATGCAGGCCGCTGCGATGAGCCCGCAGTACGTCACCCGTGACGAGGTCCCGGCCGACGTGGTCGAGCACGAGCGCCGCATCGCCGAGGCGACCACTCGTGAGGAGGGCAAGCCGGAGCAGGCCATCGCCAAGATCACCGAGGGTCGCCTCAACGGGTTCTTCAAGTCAGTCGTCCTGCTCGAGCAGGAGTCGGTCCTGGACCCCAAGAGGACGGTCAAGGCGCTTGCCGACGAGGCGGGCATCACCGTCAAGCGGTTCGCTCGCTTCGAGGTCGGTGCTTGAGCCCCCTGAGCACCTGAGACATTCCGTACGGAGCAAACAACGCGTGGAGGCCGGTGTCGTGGAGGGAATCCAAGAGGAAACCCAGACAATGTCGTCCACCGGGCCGGCCTCGCCGCTGCCGCACGCGTTCAAGCGCGTGATGCTCAAGCTGTCCGGCGAGGCGTTCGGCGGCGGGCGCATCGGCGTCGACCCCGATGTCGTGCAAAGCATCGCTCGGCAGATCGCCGACGTGGTCACCACGGGCACACAGGTTGCTGTCGTCGTCGGCGGGGGGAACTTCTTCCGCGGCGCCGAGCTCCAGCAGCGTGGCATGGATCGGGACCGCGCCGACTACATGGGCATGCTGGGCACCGTCATGAACTGCTTGGCGCTGCAAGACTTCCTGGAGAAGGCCGGCGTCCCGACGCGGGTGCAGACTGCGATCACCATGGGTCAGGTCGCCGAGCCGTACATCCCACGTCGCGCGGAGCGGCACCTCGAGAAGGGCCGCGTCGTGATTTTTGGCGCGGGTGCGGGGCTGCCCTACTTCTCCACCGACACCGTGGCCGCGCAGCGCGCCCTGGAGATCGGTTGCGAGGTGCTGCTCATGGCCAAGAACGGCACGGATGGCGTCTACGACGCCGATCCCCGTACGAACCCAGGTGCGCGCCGTTTCGCAACGCTTTCCGTCGAGGACGTCATCGCCCGCAACCTTCAGGTGGCCGACACCGCTGCGTTCAGCCTGTGCCGCAACAACGGCCTGCCGATCGTGGTGTTCGACCTCAACCGCGATGGCAACATCGCGCGGGTCGTTGCAGGAGAGCCCGTAGGCACGTTCGTGTCGGACGACGTACCTACGGCGTACGTCGAGGATGCTTAGGTCAGCCTGGCCGTACAGGCCCACGGGTATAGCGTCAGCACAGACTGATCAGTCAGGCTATCCACCAGCCGGTGACCCCGGCGGGCATCTGAGGGAGCGAAGTTGATCGACGAGACCCTCCTCGAAGCCGAGGAGAAGATGGAGAAGGCCGTCGCGGTGGCGCGCGAGGACTTCGCGACGATCCGCACGGGGCGGGCGCATCCCTCGGTGTTCAACAAGGTCGCGGTCGACTACTACGGCACGCCGACGCCGGTCAACCAGCTGGCGTCGTTCCACGTGGCCGATGCTCACATGATCACGATCACGCCCTACGACAAGAGCTCGCTGGGCGCCATCGAGCGGGCGATCCGCGACTCGGACCTCGGCGTCAACCCGACCAACGACGGTGTCGTGATCCGCGTCGTGATGCCGCAGCTGACCGAGGAACGCCGCCGCGACTACATCAAGATCGCGCGGAGCAAGGCCGAGGACTCGAAGGTGTCCATCCGCAACGTGCGCAGGCACGCGAAGGACGCGCTCGACAAGCTCGCCAAGGACGGCGAGTCCGGCGAGGACGAGGTCGCGCGAGCCGAGAAGACGCTCGAGGCGCTGACAAAGAAGCACGTCGACCAGGTCGACGAGCTCCTCAAGCACAAGGAATCAGAGTTGCTCGAGGTCTGATGGCGGGGCCCGACGACTCCGCTCCACCTGCCCCGCCTGTCACGCAAGGCCGCGCAGGACGCAACCTCGGCGCAGCCACCGGCGTAGCCGTTGTCCTTGGCGCCGTCATTGTCGCCAGCCTCTTCATCGAGAAGGTCGCGTTCGTCTGGCTGGTCGGTGCCGTCATCGCGATCGCGGTGTGGGAGCTGTCGACCGCCCTCAGCCTGCGCGACATCCAGGTCCCGGTCGTGCCCGTCGTGCTGGGTGCTGTCGCGCTGCTGGGCTCGGCCTACGTGGGTGGCACCGAGGCGATGGTGGTTGCGCTCGCGCTCACCGTGCTGGCGGTGCTTGTGTGGCGGCTGGGGGAGCCACAGCCCGGCTACCTTCGCGACGTCAGTGCGGGCGCGTTCACGACGCTGTACGTGCCATTCCTCGCCGGATTCGCAGTGTTGCTCGTCCAGCCGGACGACGGCGCGTGGCGGGTGATCACCTTCCTGTTGGTGGTCAGTGCCTCGGACACCGGTGGATATGCGTTCGGGGTGCTGTTCGGGAAGCATCCGATGGCGCCGCGCGTGAGCCCGAAGAAGTCCTGGGAGGGCTTCGTCGGCTCCACCCTGCTCTGCGTTGTCGTGGGCGTCCTCTCAGTTGTGGTGCTGCTCGACGGACGGTGGTGGGTGGGCATCGTGCTCGGCCTTGCCACGCTTGTCTCGGCGACGCTTGGCGACCTGGGCGAGTCGATGATCAAGCGTGACCTTGGCATCAAGGACATGGGCACCTTGCTGCCCGGGCATGGGGGCATCATGGACCGCCTCGACTCGTTGCTGCCCAGCGCCCCGGTCGTCTGGCTGGTGCTCACCTGGCTCGTCCCCGCCTGACGACCTGGCATGGGGCAAATCCAGCGCTACTCGTTGTCGCCGGCGGTATCCAGCGAGCCACCGCCCCGCCGGCGCCCACCAGCCCTGGCGGCCGTCCCGCCCGCCTCCCACTGCCAGTTGGTGATCTCCGGCATGTCCTCGCCGGTACGTCGGATGTAGTGGGTGTGCTCGATCAGCTTGTCCCGCAAGGCTTCTCGCGCGTAGGCCGCCGACGGGCCCAGCTGCGGGCAGCGGTCGATGACGTCGATCGCCAGGTGGAACCGGTCGATCTGGTTGAGCACACACATGTCGAACGGTGTCGTTGTGGTGCCCTCCTCCTTGTACCCGCGCACGTGCAGGTTGTGGTGGTTGTGCCGCCGGTAGGTCAGCCGGTGGACCAGCCATGGATACCCGTGGTAGGCGAACACGATCGGCCTGTCCTTGGTGAACAGCGAGTCGAACTCCTTGTCGGACAGCCCGTGCGGGTGCTCGCGCTCGTCCTGCAGGCGCATCAGGTCGACAACGTTGATGAACCGAATCCGCAAGTGAGGAAAGAAGCCGCGCAACAGCTGTGTGGCGGCAAGTGCCTCCATGGTCGGTACGTCCCCCGCGCAGCCGATGACGACATCGGGCTCGCTGTCGCGGTCGTTGCTCGCCCAGTCCCAGATGCCGATGCCCTTGGTGCAGTGCTTGACGGCCGCATCCATCGACAGGTACTGCCGAGCCGGCTGCTTGCCCGCCACGATGACGTTGACATAGTTGCGACTGCGCAGGCAGTGGTCGCCGACGGACAGCAACGTGTTGGCGTCCGGTGGCAGGTAGACCCTGATCACGTCGGCCTTCTTGTTGATCACGTGGTCGATGAACCCAGGGTCCTGGTGGGAGAAGCCGTTGTGGTCCTGCCGCCACACGTGCGACGTCAACAGGTAGTTGAGCGACGCAATGGGACGCCGCCACTGGATCTCACGAGTCGTCTTCAGCCACTTGGCGTGCTGGTTGAACATCGAGTCGATGAGGTGGATGAAGGCCTCGTAGCACGAGAAGAACCCGTGCCGACCCGTCAGGAGATAGCCCTCCAGCCAGCCCTGGCAAGTGTGCTCGGACAGGATCTCCATCACCCGCCCGTCGGGGGCGAGCTTGTCGTCGTAGGGGAATGTCTCGGCGTTCCACGCGCGGTCGGTTACTTCGAGCACCGCGCCCAGCCGGTTGGAGTTGTTCTCGTCCGGCGAGAAGACCCGGAAGTTCTTGTAGTCCTCGTTGCGCGCCATGACGTCGCGCAGGAACTCGCCGAGGACCCGAGTGGCCTCCGCCACCGGCACGCCCGGCTGGTCGACGGCCACGGCGTAGTCGCGAAAGTCCGGCATCCGCAGGTCGTGCAGGAGGATGCCGCCGTTGGCGTGCGGGTTGGCGCTCATGCGGCGGTTGCCCTGCGGGTGGAAGTCTGCGACCTCTGGCACGGGAGCGCCGGTGCTGTCAAACAGTTCCTCAGGCCCGTACGACTTCAACCATTTCTCGAGCGCCTTGAGGTGCTTAGGGTTGCCGCGAACCTCGGAGAACGGCACCTGGTGGCTGCGCCAGTAGCCCTCTTCGCGCAGGCCGTCTATCTCTTTCGGCCCGGTCCAGCCCTTCGGTGAGCGCAGCACGATCATGGGCCAGCGCGGGCGCGTCGGGTCACCGTGGTCACGGGCCTGCCGGCGGATCTTGTCGATCGCGTCGAGGACCTGGTCGAGTGTGCCGGCGAACTCCTGGTGCATGTAGTCCGGGTCGGAGCCGCTGACGAAGTATGGCTCCCACCCGCAGCCCACGAGGAACGCGCGCAGCTCATCCTCGGGGATGCGAGCCAGCACAGTCGGGTTGGCGATCTTGTACCCGTTGAGATGCAGGATCGGCAGCACCGCGCCGTCCGTGACCGGGTCGAGGAACTTGTTGCCGTGCCATGACGTTGCGAGCGGTCCGGTTTCGGCCTCGCCGTCACCGACCACGCAGGCGACGACGAGGTCGGGATTGTCGAAGGCCGCTCCGAAGGCGTGTGACAGCGAGTAGCCAAGCTCACCGCCCTCGTGTATCGACCCCGGCGTCTCCGGGGCGACGTGGCTGGGGATGCCGCCCGGGAACGAGAACTGGGTGAACAGCCGCTTCATCCCTTCCTCGTCCAGCGACACATCCGGATAGACCTGCGTGTACGTGCCCTCCAGCCAGGCAGCCCCCACGATGGCTGGACCGCCGTGGCCAGGGCCGGTGATGTAGATCATGTCCAAGTCGCGGGCCCTGATCGCCCGGTTGAGGTGTGCATAGATGAACGAGAGCCCGGGCGACGTGCCCCAATGGCCTAGCAGCCGCGGCTTGACGTGCTCGGCGCGCAGCGGCTCCTTCAGCAGCGGGTTGTCCATCAGGTAGATCTGCCCCACGGACAGGTAGTTGGAGGCCCGCCACCACTGGTCGATGACGCGCAGCTCGTCGGCCGACAGCGGACCGTCAGCTGCCGTGGCCGTGCTCCTGCTGGCTTTGCTGACGGGCTTCTTGGCTACCTTCTTGTCGGCTCCGCGGGTTTTGCGGGCGCGAGTGGTTGTGGTCATCGGCAATCCTCCGCTGCGGAGTGCGTACGGGCTCGATGGCTAGCCTTGCGCGTCGACGGACAAGCGCAACACCACCCCCATGGGACACTGGTCGGGTCATGCCTGCACCCGGTGAGCTCACCTTCGTCGCCCCGCGTCGCGCCAAGCCGCCGCGCCACCTTGCCGATCTTGCGCCAGGTGAGCGCCGAGAGGCCGTGACCGCGCTCGGGCACAAGGGTTTCCGGGCGGCGCAGCTGTCCCAGCACTACTTCGCGCGGTTCACGCGCGACCCGCATGAGATGACCGACTTGCCCAAGGCCGTACGTGACGAGCTGATGGCCCAGCTCATGCCGCGCCTGCTCGATCCCGTACGCCATCTCGAAGCCGACCGCGGCATGACCCGCAAGACGTTGTGGAAGCTTTTCGACGGTGCCCTCGTGGAGAGCGTCCTCATGCGCTACCCGGGCGGCGGCGTGCACCGCGACCGGGTCACGATCTGTGTGTCCAGCCAGGCCGGCTGCGGCATGAACTGCCCGTTCTGTGCGACGGGCCAGGCCGGGCTCACCCGCAACATGTCGGCTGGCGAGATCGTCGACCAGGTCGTGGCCGCGGCTGGCTCGCTCGCTCGCGGCGAGATCGCCGGTGGCCCTGGTCGCATCACCAACGTGGTGTTCATGGGCATGGGCGAGCCGCTCGCCAACTACAAGGCCGTTATCGGTGCGGTGCGTCGCCTCACCGAGCCGGCTCCGGACGGCCTCGGCATGTCCCAGCGCGGCGTGACCGTGTCGACTGTGGGTCTCGTACCCAAGATCACGCAGCTGACCGACGAGGGCTTGTCAGTCACCCTTGCGCTGTCTCTGCACGCGCCCGACGACGAGCTGCGTGACGAGCTCGTGCCGATCAACACCCGCTGGCGGGTCGGGGAGGCCCTGGACGCAGCACGGGCCTACTTCGACCGCACCGGACGGCGGGTCAGCATCGAGTACGCGCTGATCCGCGACATCAACGACCAGGCCTGGCGTGGTGATCTGCTCGGCCGGCTGCTCGTCCAGCGCGGCAAGGGCTGGGTGCACGTCAACCCCATCCCGCTCAACCCGACACCCGGCTCGAAGTGGACTGCGTCACGTCCGGAGGACGAGCGCGCCTTCGTCGAATCGCTGGCCGCACACGGGGTTCCGGTCACCATCCGGGACACACGTGGCCGCGAGATCGATGGGGCCTGTGGACAGCTCGCCGCGGTGGAGGTCTAACATCGCCCCGATACGAATGGGGTGAATCGGTCTATGGCTGTCTCTCGGGAGCCCGAGTTCGGCACGGTTCGCATGCGCGAAGGGTACGACCTCGACGACGTCGACGACTTCGTCGATGTCGTGATCGACTCGCTCGACGGCAAGGGCAGTCGCAAGGTCACGCCAGAGCAGATCGAGCGGTACGAGTTCAAGATCGTGCGCATGCGCACCGGGTACTCGATGGAGGACGTCGACCGCTGGCTCGATGAGGCCGCGGCCGAGATGCGGGCGCGTCTGAAGGCGGCGCGCCAGGCAGAGCCGGCCCGCGCGGCGCAGCCGCCGCCGCCCCCCCGCCTCCGGTTGCGCCACCGCCGCCCCCGGCCGCCCCTCCGGTCAGCCCTTACGACGACTCCACCCAGTGGTGGCCTGCGCCAACCCCCCCGGCACCCCCCGCGCCCGCGCCACTCCCGACGCCCGCTCCGATGCCGGTCCCGGCCGCTGGATACACCACGACGACGACCTATGGCACGCCCGCGTACGACCCGCAGCCCAGCTATCCCCCGAGCACGCCACTTGAGCAGACGGGCCACGGCCGCGACACCGGCACTGCCCGCGCTGCGGCGCTGGTGCACCACATCGAGCTGTGGGTCCGCGACTTCGACTCGGGCGTCGCATCCTGGGGCTGGCTCTTCCAGCGGCTCGGCTGGCGCATCGGCCGCGTGTGGGAGCACGGCTGCGCCTGGGCGAGCCCCGACGGGCCCTACATCGTGATCGAGTCCGGCCCGGACCTGCGCTGGATGCCGCACGACCGGCGCTCGCCAGGCATGAATCATCTCGCGTTCGAGGTGCCGGACCGGGCCACGGTCGACCGCATCGTCGCCGACGGCCCACTGCACGGCTGGCAGCTGATGTTTCCCGACCGGCACCCGTTTGCCGGTGGGCCTGACCACTATGCGGCCTACATGGAGAACGGCGAGGGGTTCGAGGTCGAGATCGTCTCGGCGGAGTGATCTCTGCCTGAGTGCGCCGATCCCTCGCCTGGGGACGGGGCGAGTTTGGCGTCGGCTCGGGTCGCGGGGCGCAAATCGGTTGCCCCGGCAACACTGGGGCGCCCCAGCGCACGGCTGGCGCCTGGCACGGGGCGCAAATCGGTTGCCCTGGCAACACTGGGGCGCCCCAGCGTCGCTGCAGGCGGGTGCGTCGGCGGCTTAGTCGCCGACGAGGCGGCCGACCGCGGCGGCACGGCGTGACGGCCGGCTCTTGCGGGCCTCGGCGGCATCGGCGGTCTGCATCAGGCGAAGGGCGGCGTTGACGCCGAGCCAGCGAAAGGGCTCGGGCTCCCAGCGTGGCGAATGGTGACCGACCCACGCCAGCTTCACCAGATCCGAGTCGCGGGCGAGCACCAGGTCGGCGAGGGTGCGTCCGGCCAGGTTGCTGGTCGCGACGCCGTCACCCACGTAGCCGCCCGCCCAGCCGAGCCCCGTGTGCACATCCAGGCCGCACGAGGGAAACCAGTCCCGGGGGACGCCGAGCGGTCCACCCCAGCGATGGGTGACCTGCGCCCCGGCGAGCACCGGGAACAGCTCGAGCAGCGTCTCGTGCAGTGCCTCGTGCACGCCGGCGTCCGAGTCGTACACCGGCCGCGTTCGAGACCGGAAGTGGTACGGCGCACCGCGGCCGCCGAAGGCCAGCCGGCCGTCCGCCGTCCGCTGCCCGTAGATGATCATGTGCCGGAAGTCCGCGAACGTCTCCCTCCGCGCCAGCCCGATTCGATCCCACAGCGGGTCAGGCAGCGGCTCGGTCGCGATCATCAGCGAGTAGACCGGCGCCAACGTGCGGGCATGCCCGGGCAGCGCAGCTGTGTAGCCCTCGGTAGCCCGGAGCACGATGTCCGCCCGCACAGTTCCGTACGGCGTCTCCACGCGTCGTGGCTCGATGCGAGTGACCGGCGTGTGCTCATGCACGCGCACGCCATGACGCTCGACCGCCGCCGCCAGCCCGCGGACGAGTCGCGCCGGGTGGATTGCGGCGCAGTGCGGCGTATAGGTCCCGCCCAGCACGTCAGTCGCCCCGATCCGCTCGGCGACCTCCGCAGGCCCGAGGAGCGCCAGGTCGTCCTCCGAGTCGCCCCACTCGCGGCCCTCGTCGACGTACGCGCGCGCCCGCTCGAGCTGCGCCTGCGAGCGCGCGGCGACCACCGTGCCGCCCTTGGTGAAGTGGCAGTCGATCCCTTCGAGATCGGCGACCCGACGGACCTCGTCAATCGTGCGGCGCATCTCGCGCTGGAGAGCGAGGGCAGGCTCGCGCCCGTACCGTCGCGCGACTGCCGGCAGCGAGGCCGGAAACAATGCCGAGCACCAGCCGCCGTTGCGCCCCGAGGCGCCGAACCCGGCGACCGCCTGTTCGAGCATGACGATGCGCAGGCTCGGATCGGCAGCAGCCAGGTAGTAGGCGGACCACAGCCCGGTATAGCCCGCGCCGACGATGGCTACGTCGACATCGAGGTCGCCGGGGAGCGGCGAGCGCTCGGGGCCGCGCAGGTCGGCCGGCAGGGTGTCCCACCAGAGCGGGATGTGCACGGGTTGGCCTAGAGCAGCGACCAGGCGCGGCCCAGCACGTCCCGCAGGATCTGCTCCATCTCGTCGAACTCCTGCTGACCCACGATCAGCGGCGGGGCGAGCTGTACGACCGGGTCGCCGCGGTCGTCCGCGCGGCAGTAAAGCCCGGCGTCGAACAGCGCCTTGGACAGGAAGCCGCGCAGGATCCGCTCGCTCTCCTCTGCGGTGAACGTCTCCTTGGTGCCCTTGTCCTTGACCAGCTCGATGCCGTAGAAGTACCCGTCGCCGCGGACGTCGCCGACGATCGGCAGGTCGGTGAGCTTCTCCAGCGTCGCACGGAATGCGCCCTCATTGTCGAGCACCCGCTGCGGGAGCTTCTCGCGCTCGAAGATGTCGAGGTTGGCGAGCGCGACCGCCGATGAGACCGGGTGCCCGCCGAACGTATAGCCGTGCGGGAAGAACGTGTCGCCCTGGTAGAACGGCTCGGCGATGCGGTCGGAGAAGATCGCCGCACCGATGGGGGAGTAGCCCGAGGTCATGCCCTTGGCGCACGTGACGATGTCGGGTAGGTAGTCGAACTTCTCGCAGGCGAACATCGCGCCCAGCCGGCCGAAGGCGCAGATCACCTCGTCGGAGACAAGAAGCACGTCGTACGTGTCGCAGATCTCACGCACCCGCTGGAAATAGCCCGGCGGCGGCGGGAAACAACCGCCCGCGTTCTGCACCGGCTCCAGGAACACCGCGGCCACCGTGTCAGGCCCCTCGAAGAGGATCGCCTGCTCGATCTGGTCGGCCGCCCAGCGCCCGAACGCCTCGAGATCGTCGCCATGCTCCGGAGCTCGGTAGAAGTTGGTGTTGGGCACCTGGTGCGATCCCGGCACCAGCGGCTCGAACGGTGCCTTGAATGCCGGGATGCCGGTGATCGACAAGGCCCCGTGCGGTGTGCCGTGGTAGGCGATCGCCCTGCTGATCACCTTGTACTTGCCGGGCTTACCGACCAGCTTGAAGTACTGCTTGGCCGCCTTCCAGGCCGTCTCGACCGCCTCGCCGCCGCCGGTGGTGAAGAAGACCTTGTTGAGGTCCCCTGGCGCGTACGACGCGAGCCGGTCGGCCAGCTCGACGGCAGCCGGGTGCGCGTAGCTCCAGATCGGGAAGAACGCGAGCTCGGCCGCCTGCTTGGCGGCGACCTCGGCCAGCTCGGTGCGCCCGTGCCCGGCCTGCACCACGAACAGCCCGGCCAGCCCGTCGAGGTAGCGCCGTCCGTTGCTGTCGTAGATGTAGGCGCCTTCGCCGCGCACGATCGTGGGCACGGGCGCGTCGGCGTACGACGACATGCGGGTGAAGTGCATCCAGAGGTGCTCGTAGGCGGTGCGGGACATCTGGTCAGGGCTACTCGTCATCGCGTTCCCCAGGTGTAGGTCTGTTTGCGGAGCTTGAGGTAGAGAAAGGTTTCGGTGCTCACCACGCCGGGCAGTGCGCGGATGTGCTCGGACAACAGGTCGAGCAGGTGTGCGTCGTTCTCGGCGACCACCTCGGCGAGGATGTCGAACGAGCCCGCGGTGAGCACGACATAGTCGACCTCGGCGATCTCGGCCAGCGCATCGGCCACCACTCTGCTGTCGCCCTCGACGCGGATGCCGATCATGGCTTGGCGCCCGAGACCGACCTGGACGGGGTCGGTGACAGCCACGACCTGCATCACTCCGGTGTCGATGAGCCGCTGGACCCGCTGCCGGACGGCAGCCTCGGACAGCCCGACGGCCTTGCCGATGGCGGCGTACGACCGGCGGCCGTCCTGCTGCAGCTGCTCGATGATCGACTTCGATACGTCATCGAGGTAGCCGTTGCGGTCCCGGAGAGTCACGCGGGTCATCATTACGGCCGCACGCTCCGTTGACAAGCAAATCCGCAGAGAAGAGCCACTCCAGGTGCGGAATCATCACGTCGGGCTGGGCGCGGCCACGGTTTACGCAGCCTGGCCCGGCCATTTCTGGCCCATCACTCGCAGTCCACAACGATTCGATAGCGATTCCGTGGCAAAGACCGCAGAGGCACTACGGAATCCCTTGTCAGCACCCGGCTCACATGTGAGGATCAGCGACTTGGAGGGGTGGATCTGGCGATGCCGCTATATTCGATCTGCTTTGGGACGACTTGAACATCGGGTGAGGTGATATGGCCACGGTGCAGGATGTGCGGGCGAGTGATGCACCCGTCCGAGACGTGGCCATGATCGACGGTGTGTTTCGCGGCGGCCGCCGGGTCCCGGGTGCCGGCGAGACACACGATGTCGTGAATCCTGCCAACGGTCGACCCGTGGCGCGCTACACCGTGGGGACCGCTAGAGACGTCGATGCCGCGGTCGCGGACGCACGCGCGGCCTTCCCCGAGTGGTCGGGCAGCACGCCGGCCGAGCGGTCGTCGGCGCTGCACCGCCTCGCTGCGATCCTCACCGAGCGAGCAGACGGGCTTGCGCACACCGAAACCCGCCAGACCGGCAAGCCGATCCGGCTGTCGACCGGTTTTGACGTGCCCGGCACGATCGATAACGTCGCCTTCTTCGCCGGCGCCACCCGTAATCTCGAAGGCAAGGCGAGCGCGGAGTACAGCCCCGACCACACCTCGTCGATCCGCCGCGAAGCGGTCGGGGTGATTGGCTCGATCGCTCCGTGGAACTACCCGCTGCAGATGGCGGCCTGGAAGATCCTGCCGGCCATAGCCGCCGGCAACACGATCGTGCTCAAGCCGTCCGAGCTCACACCACTCACCTCGCTTGCCCTGGCCAAGGCCTGTCAGGACGCCGGCATCCCGGACGGCGTTGTCAACGTCGTAAGCGGGCTCGGACCAGATGCAGGACAGGCGCTGGTAAGCCATCCAGGTGTCGACATGGTTTCCTTCACCGGTTCGTCCCGAGCCGGCCGCGAGGTCATGACCGCCGCTGCGCGCGGCCTCAAGCGCCTACACATGGAGCTCGGCGGCAAGGCGCCCTTCCTCGTCTTCGACGACGCCGACCTCGACGCCGCGATCAACGGCGCGGTCGCGGGCGCCCTCATCAACACCGGGCAGGACTGCACCGCGGCAACCCGGGCGATCGTCCATCGCAGCGTGTTCGACGACTTCGTCACTGGAGTCGCCGACCTGATGCGCGACGTGCGCCTTGGCAACCCGCTCGACGAAGCAACTGACATGGGTCCGCTCGTTTCCGGCGCGCAGCGGGACCGCGTAGCCGGCTTTGTGGAACGCGCTCGCGCCGCCGGTGCGCGAGTTGTGACCGGTGGCCGGACACCCGGCGGCGCCCTCGCCGGCGGCGCCTTCTATGAGCCTACCCTCATCACCGACGTCGACCCGGGTGCAGAGATCGTCCGCAATGAAGTGTTCGGGCCAGTGCTCGTCGCCTTGGCGTTCGACACCGACGACGAGGGAATCGCGCTTGCCAACGACACGCCGTACGGCCTCGCTGCATCGGCGTGGACTCGCGACGTGTTCCGGTCCCTGCGAGCCACGCGCGAGATCCGCGCCGGTTGCGTCTGGATCAACGACCACATCCCGATCGTGAGCGAGATGCCGCACGGAGGGTACGGTCAGTCGGGGTTCGGCAAGGACATGAGCCACTACTCGTTCGACGAGTACACCGTGGTCAAGCATGTGATGTTCGACACCACGGGCGTCGTCCGCAAGCCTTGGCACCGCACAATCTTCAACTGACAGCCGTACCATCCCCCCACGCCGCGCAGAGACGAAGGAAGCCTCACCATGACCCGAAAGCCCCCGCTCTCCCCGGAGGCCCGTGCCGTCCTCTCGCTGATGTCCCGTCGCACCGTCCTGCGGGGCGCCGGCGCGCTTGGCGCCGCAGCGGCGCTTGCTGCTTGCGGGACCGACGGCGATACCAGCAGTGGTGGTCCGACCGCAGCGAGCGACAGGTCCGAGGAGGACAAGGTCGTGCGATGGGCCAACTGGGCCTACTACCTCGACTACGACGACGAGGCGCAGAACTACCCGACGCTCGAGCGGTTCAAGCAGGAGACCGGGCTCGACGCTACCTACGTCGAGGACATCGAGGACAACGACGCATACTTCAGCAAGATCGCTCCACAGCTGCGCGACGGCCAGGACGTCGGCCAGGACATCGTGGTGTTCACCGACTGGATGGCGACCCGGCTGATCCGCCAGAGCCTGGTGCAGCAGCTCGACGCCGCCAACATCCCCAACAAGGGCAACATCCTGGCCAACCTCGCCAACGTCGACTTCGACCCGGGCCGCGAGTACTCGCTCACCTGGCAGTCCGGGTTCGCCGGCATCGCGTGGAACAAGGAGAAGGTCCCCGGCGGCCTGCACTCCGTCTCCGACCTGTGGAACCCGGAGCTGCGCGGCCGAGTCGAGGTGTTGTCGGAGATGCGCGACACCATGGGCCTGATCATGCTCGAGCAGGGTGTCGACATCTCCGGCGACTTCACTGAGGACGAGTACTTGGACGCGCTCGACGTCCTGCAGCAGCAGCTGGACAACGGACAGATCCGGCAGGTCAAGGGAAACTCCTACACCGAGGACCTGATCTCCGAGGACGCGCTGGCCGTCATCGCGTGGTCCGGAGACATCACGGCGCTCAACTTCGAGAACGGCGACAAGTGGCAGTTCGTGATCCCGGATGCCGGTGGCACCCTGTGGAGCGACAACCTGCTGGTTCCGATCGGGTCGCCGTACAAGGCCAACGCCGAGAAGCTCATCAACTACTACTACGACCCGGCCGTAGCAGCCGAGGTCGCCGCCTACGTCAACTACATCTGCCCCGTACAGGGAGCCAAAGAGGAGATCCTCAAGATCGACCCAGAGCTCGCCGAGAACACCCTGATCTTCCCCGACGAGGCGACTCTGGCTACGGTCAAGGTCTTCCGCGCTCTCACGCCGGAGGAGGAGACGACGTTCTCCACCGCGTACCAGAAGGCACTGGGTAACTAATGAGCAACAGCACCGACGTCGCCGATCGCGGCGCGGGGGAGCTTCGGCTGGTCGGGCTGACCAAGCGGTTCGGTTCCTTCACCGCGGTCGACGGCATCGACCTGACCGTGCCCGAGGGATCGTTCTTCGCCCTCCTCGGGCCGTCGGGTTGCGGTAAGACGACGACGCTCCGCATGATCGCCGGTCTCGAGGAGCCCACCGCCGGTCAAATCGTGCTCGGCGGGCAGGACGTCACCTACACGAAGCCCTACAAGCGGCCGGTCAACACCGTCTTCCAGAGCTATGCGCTGTTCCCGCACCTCGACGTCTTCGAGAACGTCGCATTCGGCCTCCGGCGTCGTGGGTTCCAGCACCCGAAACCGCAGGTCGAGGAGGCGCTCGAGCTCGTCCAGCTGGGCCACCTGGCCCGGCGCAAGCCCAGCCAGCTCTCCGGCGGGCAGCAGCAACGTGTGGCACTGGCCCGAGCGATCGTCAACCGACCACGCGTGCTGCTCCTCGACGAGCCGCTCGGTGCGCTCGATCTCAAGCTGCGCCGTCAGATGCAGCTCGAGCTCAAGCGGATCCAGACCGAGGTCGGCCTCACCTTCGTGCACGTCACTCACGACCAGGAAGAGGCCATGACAATGGCCGACACCATCGCGGTGATGAACGAGGGACGCGTCGAGCAGCTGGGTGCTCCGACCGCGCTGTACGAGTCGCCAAACACAACGTTCGTCGCCAACTTCCTCGGCCAGTCCAACCTCGTGACAGGGCGCGTCATCGCGGCTGGTGACGTCGTGATGGTGGACGTGCGGGGCACCCCGGTCGCTGTGCCGGTCAGCCGTTCGCATGTGACCGGCAATTCGGCGCTGGTGGGCGTACGGCCGGAGAAGGTGCGCCTGATCACCGATCCTGCTGCCTTGCCCGCTGGCCTCAACGTCCTGCGCGGCGGGGTGGTGCGCGACACCAGCTTCGCGGGCGTCTCGACGCAGTACCTCGTCGAGATGCCTTGGGGGCAGGAGCTCACCGTCTTCACTCAGAACCTCGACGCGGGCGGGGTGGTCGTTCCCGGCACGTCGGTCATCCTGGCTTGGGACGTTCAGCACACATTCGCACTCAGCGGTGACGCGGACGCCGGCGTGAACGTCGACGAGCAGCTCGCTGCCGGCGCGGTCTGAGCGGACGAAGGACTCTCACGTGGTCGCCGTCATCAGTAACGCCACCGCCCACGAGGACGCCGGCCGATCCCGGCGCAGGCGGCGGCGCATCGCCTACCTTCTGCTGCTGCCCGGCCTCTTGTGGCTCGGCATCTTCTTCGTCGCCCCGATCGTCACGTTGTTCGGCACGTCGCTGCAGACGCCGGTGCCGGGCGGCGACGTCGGGCAGTACGAACAGAGCTTCCGCTTCGCCAACTACACCGATGCCATCAGCGAGTACCTCCCGCACTTCGTGCGTTCGTTCGCGTACGCCGGAACCGCTACGGTGCTCGCGCTGCTCATCGGTTATCCGATCGCCTACTTCATCGCGTTCAAGGCCGGCCGCTGGCGCAACCTGCTGCTGGTGATGGTCGTGGCGCCGTTCTTCACGAGCTTCATCCTCCGCACGGTCGCCTGGCGGCAGATCCTGGCCGAAGAGGGCTTCGTCGTGCAGACGATGAAGACCATCGGCATCGTGCCCGACGACATGAACGTCACCGCGAGCGCCTTCGCCGTCATCATGGGTCTCACCTACAACTTCCTCGCCTTCATGACCCTGCCGATCTACGCGAGCCTCGAGCGCGTCGACCATCGCGTGATCGAGGCCGGCTCCGACCTCTACGGCAACGGGCTCAGCGTGCTGCGCAAGGTCACCGTGCCGCTGTCGATGCCGGGCATCGTTGCGGGCACCTTGTTGACGTTCATCCCGGCGTCTGGCGACTACGTCAACGCAGCCCTGCTCGGCACCGCCCGCACGCAGATGATCGGCAACGTCGTCGAAAGCAGGTTCTTCCGCATCCAGGACTACCCGACTGCTGCCGCGCTGTCGTTCGTACTCATGGCGACGATCCTCGTCTTCGTCACGCTCTACATCCGCCGTGCCGGGACAGAGGAGCTCGTGTGAGCATCGTCGAAGCCCAGGAGCAGGAGGCCATGCCACGCTCGTCGCGGCGCCGACCGACGGCGGTCCAGCAGGCCACCCGCTGGTTGCGCGAGCACCTGCTGCTCATCTTTGTGGTGCTGGCCTTCGCCTACATCTTCCTGCCGATCGCCTACGTCACCGTCTTCTCGTTCAACGAGCCCGGACGCAGCAACCTCACGTGGCGTGGCTTCACCCTCGAGAACTGGGCCAACCCGTGCGGCGCGCCGCAGGTGTGCGAATCGGTCGGCAACAGCCTCAAGATCGGTGTGCTCGCCACCATCGGCGCCACGGTGCTCGGGACGATGATCGCGTTCGCGCTCAGTCGCTACCGGTTCCGCGGCCGCGGCCCAGTCAACCTGCTCATCTTCCTGCCGATGGCCACGCCCGAGGTTGTGCTCGCCGCCTCGCTGCTGACGCTGTTCCTCAACCTCGGGACTTTCGAGCTCGGCTTCACGACGATCGTCATCGCGCACGTGATGTTCTGCATCAGCTTCGTCGTGGTCACGGTCAAGGCGAGGCTCGCGAGCCTCGACCCGAGGCTGGAAGAAGCGGCGATGGACCTCTACGGGAACGAGCGCGTCACGTTCCTGCGGGTGACCCTGCCGCTAGCGGCGCCCGGCATCATCGGCGGCGCACTCCTGGCATTCAGCCTGTCGTTCGACGACTACATCATCACCAGCTTCAACTCCGGTGCCGTGGTGACGTTCCCCAAGTTCGTGTACGTGTCGGCGCAGCGGGGCATTCCCGCCCAGGCGTACGTGGTCGGCGCGGCCATGTTCTTCATCGCGCTGCTGCTTGTGGGTGGCGCCGAGCTGCTGCGCCGCCGCCGGGTGGTCTGACCGGGTCGCTCCTTCGGGCCGAATGACCACGTGAAGCAGGTTCTTCCCCGCATGACCAGGCATGGGGGCCTGGGGGTGTGGGGTAAATCCTGGGGGTGGCTGCCGGGCAGCTGGGAGCTGTCGTAGTCGTGCGGAAGACCGAGCATGGTGGGCCGAATGGGATGCCAGGCGTCGGGCGATGCTCGGAGACGACTATGCGCCGCCGGCGGATGATGTGGTCGCCGACGCGCTTGCGGAGCACGGCGAGCGCCTGTGACGGCACGCGCTGGCGTCGTTGTTCCAGCTCCCGCATGGCGAGTATTCACGCATCGAGGTTCTTGGCTCTTCCTAAGCCCTCCATTGCCCGCCCGTCAGGTGCGCTCTCGCGGACGGTCGCGGCGGTCCGGGAAAGTCAGTCGGAGCCATGTCGACGTCGGCGCCCGGTGTCCCCAGCAGACTGCGGGTGAACGCCTCGCTGTCGCCGAGAAGCTCGTCGAGGGCGATCGTCAGATGCTCATCAGAAACCGAGACGCCCGCATCCGCGGCGACCAGGACAGCCCGACGCAGGAGCTCCTTCGCGAAGGAGGCTGTGGTGCCTGCCGCCCGCTCTGCCGCCGCGTCGAGCGCCGCCTCCGTGAACGGCAGGCCGTGCGCATAGAGCCGGAGCAGGGCGCGGCGAGCCGCCTCGTCCGGCAATGGGATCTCCACAGCAAGGTCGACGCGCCCCGGACGCTGCGCCAGCGCGGGCTCCAACAGGTCGGCCCGATTGGTCGTGAGCACGAACGCCACGTCGGCGTCCTCGGCCAGCCCGTCGAGCGAGTCAAGCACTTCGAATAGCAGCGGCTGCGCACCAGCGAAGTGGTCGCGGTGCTCGGCAACCAGGTCGCAGTCCTCTAGTACGACCACCGCCGGCTGCAATGCGCGAGCCATCTCCGTGGCATCTCGGATGAAGCGGATCGAGGCGCCGGTGAGGAGCACCACGGTGACGCCGGGCAGCGCGCCGATGAGATAGCGCACCGTGTGCGTCTTGCCGGTGCCGGGCGGGCCATAGAGGAGCACTCCGCGCTTGAGGTGCTGTCCCGCGGACCGCAGTGCCTCCCGGTGCTGGGCGATGCCGATGACGTGCCGCGTAACACGCTCCAGCTGACCCACCGGGAGGATGACGTCGTCACGGCCAAGCTCGGGTCGACGCTGGAATGTGATGCCTCCGACGCCGGGCTCATACTCTGACGCGCCGAGCGTGATCACCTGACCGCGGAAAGCGCTGTGCTCCACCATCAGCTCGCGCATTTCGCTGAGGACCGCGGCCGCCACCGTTGCGTCGGGGGTCAGCACCTCCACGCGTGCGGCGGGCTGGCCGAACTGTGGGTTGCCGCCGCGCTGCAGCACGGCGACAGGCGTGTCGCCGTACCGGAACAGTCGAAGGCCAAACGACACCGCCTGCCGCTCCGAGTCGGGACCGGTCGGCAGGTTGTTGTAGTCGACCGCCCCGACCGGAAACTGCCGCCAGCGCCTGGACATGTCGATGATCTCGGCGAACGAGTGATGCTGGCGTTGATCGCCACCGCCGACGCCCAGGATGCGCCGCGTCGGGGTCGCGGCTCGCAATCACATCGAGGGCGATGTCCACGTTGACGAGTTGGTGCGCGGGAAACAGCTCGTTCACGACAGGCAGCGCGCGAGGCTCGACGCCGAGATGCGAACGCAGCGGCTCGGCCAGGGGAGTGCCGGTGTCGTCGCGGCGCCCGACCTGGTGCACAACCTGCTCGAGGAACTGCTGGAACGCCTCGACGAACTCCCACGACCGCGCGTCAAGCACCGGTGGCTCGCCCTCCTCACCGCTGTCAGGCGACGGGTTGCCGGGCGCGCCAGTACTGGCGGACCCGTACGAGAAGAAGCCACCACCCTGCGACATGGCTCCGGACGATAGCGGTGCGGCAAGCGATTCCGCTTGCCTTTCCGCGGGCGTCAGGCGATGACGTCGGCGATGTCCTCGGCGGGCAGCTCGTGCGCCTGCGCCACCGCGTCGTTGGTGAGCACGCCGTGGTGCGTGTGCAGGCCCTTCGCCAGCGCCGCGTCCTCGCGGAGTGCGTCGCGCCAGCCCTTGTCTGCGAGCGCAACGGCGTACGGCAGTGTCACGTTGGTCAGCGCGTACGTTGACGTGTGCGGCACGGCACCGGGCATGTTGGCGACGCAGTAGAACACCGACTCGTGCACCCGGTAGGTGGGATCGGCGTGCGTTGTCGGGCGCGAGTCTTCGAAGCAGCCGCCCTGGTCGATGGCGATGTCGACGAGCACGCTCCCCGGCTTCATCCGCTCGACCATCGCGTTGCTGACGAGGCGCGGAGCCTTGGCCCCGGGGATGAGCACGGCGCCGATGACCAGGTCGGCGGCGAGCACCTCACGCTCGATCTCGTACGAATTGGCGGCGACCGTCTTGAGCGCGCCGCGGTAGATGCGGTCGAGGTCCTTGAGCTTGGTCACGTCGCGGTCGAGCACCGTCACATCGGCGCCCATGCCGACGGCGATCGCTGCCGCGTTGGCGCCAGACACGCCGCCGCCGAGGACGACGACCTTGGCCGGGCGAACCCCGGGCACGCCGCCGAGCAGGACGCCGCGGCCGCCGTTGGCGCGCATCAGGCTGTCGGCGCCGACCTGCGTGGCGAGCCGACCGGCCACCTCGCTCATCGGGGCGAGCAGCGGAAGGGCGCCGTTGGCGAGCTGCACGGTCTCGTACGCGATGCTCGTGGTGCCCGACGGCCAGCAGGGCGTCGGTGCACGGCCGGGAGGCCGCAAGGTGCAGGTAGGTGAAGAGCACCTGGTCGCGGCGTAGCCGGTGGTACTCCTCGGCGATCGGCTCCTTGACCTTGAGCAGCAGCTCGGCCTCGGCCCAGACCTCGTCGGCGGTGTCGAGGATCTTGGCGCCCGCGGCGAGGAACTCCTCGTCGGTGATCGACGAGCCCAGGCCCGCACCACGCTCGATGACGACGTCGTGCCCGCGGCTGGCGAGCTCGTGGACGCCGGCCGGCGTCACCGCGACGCGGTACTCGTGGTTCTTGACCTCACGGGGTATCCCGACGCGCATGGGCACTTCCTCTGGTGGGTGATGTGGGGCTGCTGCCGATGAGTGTGAGGCCATTAGGGCCTAAAAGCAAGAGATTCGATGGAGGACCGCCCAGATGACCTTGTAAACCATCCATCACCGTCCGTACGGCCGTCTCCGCGGCGTGGCAGGATGCCGCGCATGTCCCGTTATGGCTCGCAGTACGGACCGGATCTGACCTTCCTCGGTGTCGATGCATGTGACCTATCCGACACCGCGACCTTCGCCGACGCGGACGTGGTGATCATTGGCGCGCCGTTCGACGGTGGCACCTCGCACCGGCCTGGCACCAGGTTCGGCCCCGGCGCCATGCGACAGGCCTGCTACATCGCACAGAACGGTTCGCGACCCTCTCTTGCGCTGCGGACCGACGGGCTCAGAGACCTGCGGGTCTACGACGGCGGCGACGTCGAGTGCTTCTCCGGCGACATCGAGCGCAGCATCCGTGACATCGAGGCGGCGGTGCACGCCGTCAGTGCCGCAGGCGCGGTGCCACTCGTACTCGGCGGCGATCATACGATCGCCCTGCCGGACGCCACGGGTGTCGCTCGGCACCACGGGTTCGGCCGGGTCTCGATGATCCACTTCGACGC
This sequence comes from uncultured Actinomycetota bacterium, assembly GCA_963757805.1. GTDB lineage: Bacteria > Actinomycetota > Actinomycetes > Jiangellales > Jiangellaceae > CAVWSM01. Next base: position 1,208,791 of record CAVWSM010000006.1, read on the forward strand.
GCATGCCGACACCGGGCATATCGAGTTCGGGTCGTTGTACGGCCACGGCCAGCCGATGCGGCGGCTCATCGAGTCGGGCGCGCTGCGCGGCGACCGGTTCCTGCAGATCGGGCTACGGGGCTACTGGCCCGGCCCGGAGACGCTCGACTGGATGGCTGCGCAGCGGATGCGGTCGTACGAGATGAGCGAGATCGTCGCCCGCGGCCTCGACGAATGCCTGAGCGAGGCGATGGGCATCGCGATGGACGACTGCGACGGGGTGTTCCTGTCGGTCGACGTCGACGTGTGCGACCCGGGGCACGCGCCGGGCACCGGCACGCCGGAGCCCGGTGGCCTGACCGCGCGGCAGCTGCTCGACTCCGTTCGGCAAGTCGCCTATGAAGTGCCCATTCTCGGCATGGACGTGGTCGAGGTGTCCCCGCCGTACGACCACGCCGAGCTCACCGCCTATCTCGGCAACCGCGTCGTGCTGGAGGCGCTGTCGGCGATGGCCCGGCGCCGGCTGGACGAGCGGACCGGCGACGCGGTGGGACCCGACGCGGCCGCTGCTGGACGGCCGCGGCTGAGCCACGCGGATATTCCGGTGACTGCACACCGGGGCGAAAGGCATCCTGGCTGACGTGGACGCACTGTTTCTGGGCATGGGGCTCGGCCTGTTCGTGGCCGCGCAACCCGGCCCTGTCTCCCTGCTGCTGGTGCGCACGATCGCGCGCGGCCGCCGGCTCGCCGGGTTCATGATCGGCGTGGCTGCGGCGGTGGTCGACACTGTCTACGCGTCGCTTGGTGCGGCAGGGGTGGCGCCGCTGCTGCAGTGGGGGCCACTGCGGCTCGCGCTCGGTCTGGTGGGCGGGGGAGTCCTGGTGTTCATCGGCGCGCGGACATTGTGGAGTGCATGGCGCGTCCGCGCTGGCATGGAAACCGACGAGGAAGTCGCCTCGCCACGGCGCGCATTCCTGACGGGCCTGGCGGCCACTGCGTCCAACCCGCTGACCATTGCGTCCTGGGCGGCGATCTTCGCTGCGGCATCGGTCGCCGGTGCGGCCAACTCCGCGTCGGGCGCGGTGCTGCTTGTCGCCGGGACCGGGCTGGGGAGTGTCGCCTGGTTCGCCGGGTTGAGCCTGGGCGCTGGCGCCGTAGTCCGGCGCGTCGGCTATCGCTGGGTGCCGGTGCTCGACATCGGCTGCGGTGTTGGCCTCGTCGGCTTCGGTGCCGCGCTTGGGATCCGTACGGCGGCCACTGCGGAGAGCTAGCGCGCGCGTCGCCGAGAGTGCTGGGGCGCCTCAATGTTGCTCTGACGACCGATTTCCGCCCCGTGCGGCCGCGCCTGCCTGGTGCTGGGGCGCCCCAGCGTTGCTCTGGCGACAGTTTTGCGCCACACGGTCAGGCAGTGCTCGAGCGCGGTCTGGCACTTGACTGATTGGATGCGACACAGGCGGGCGCTACGTGCGCTGCGCGCTCGCTTCCTCGAGCAGGATTCGCTCGGCCTTGCGGTAGGTCGAGTCGGCCTCGGCCGGGCGAGTCGGCGACGGCGGTGAGACCGACCCGGCCGTGCTCGGTCAGGCAGCTGATCATGTGGAAGACGACGCCGCGCTGCCGCGCCTGGTCGAAGTGCAGCCCGCGCCTGGCGACGATGTCGAACAGATCGTCGATGCTCAGCGCGCGCAGCGCTGGCGACTCGAGGTGGTCGGTGGCGACGAGGTGCTTCTCGCGGCCGGTCGGCGTGAGGAACAGCGCCGGTCGACGGGTCGTAGCGGCCGTCGGTGAGGAACTGCAGGGTCAGGAACGGGTGCGTCGTGCCGCCCTTGCGCAAGTTGAGCTCGATGGCGTACGGCGTCCACGCGCCCGGCGGAGTCCTTCACGACGACGAAGTCGATCGCAAACCGGCCCTGCACGCCCTCGCGGGCAAGTCGTTGCCCGATGGTCAGCGCATCCTGCGCTGATCGCCCTGGCGTAGGCGAAGTCGGCCGGGAACCGGCAGCCGAGGTAGCTCTGCCCGCTTGGTCCGCCGAGCAGCTGGTCGTGCGTCGACAGCAGCTCGATCTCTCCGAGGGGAGTCACGCGCAGCTGCACGCTTGGGCTGCGCAGCTCGATGCCGGTGATCAGCTCCTCGACGATGCCCCCTCGCTCGGCAAGCTTTGCCACGTAGTCGTCGAAATGACACGGTGGCCGACTCGAAGCGCATCTGGCGCACTCGCAGATCGATGGCGTCCCGCTCGTCGTGCGACCCTGGCGGCGGTAGACCGTCAAGGTCGACCAGGGCGTTTCCCGCGCCGGAGACGCCTTCGTTGAGCTTTACGAGCGCCTGCGACACGGTTGGGCGCTGCGCCCGAAGGTGGATGAGCGGCGCCGACGACTTCGTCGATGTCGTGCAGGTCCTCGAAGCCTATCGGATGGCGGACGCCCTCCTGCGCGAACAGCCGGCGGCAGCCGGTCTTCGTGCCTAGTGGCGAACAGCCTGCGGGTCGGCGCCGTACATGGGGATGCCCAACGCCAGCGCCACGTCGCGCTCCAGGGACGTGGTGTTGTAGGGGATGAGGTGCGAGCGCGAGCGGTCGGGGATGAGCGCCGCGATCCGGCGCAGCAGCCGCGGACGCTCGAGTAGCTTCTCGCTGAGCGAGCGCGGCGATCGCGTCACCGACCGACACCAGGTGCAGGCGGGCCCTGCGCGTGGCTCGGAATGATGCCCGGGAGCAGTGCGAGGTAGTACTCGACGATGGACGGCGTGATGGGCGTCGACGTCACGTAGATCATGCGCAGCCTCGGTTGACGCAACAGGAGCAGCAGGAACAGGAAACGCTCCTCGTACGCCTGGTTCATCGATCCGCTGCCGGTGCCGACGCGGTCAAGAGTCACTGAGGGGATGACGACGACCGACTCGCCCTCCTCATTAAGGCGCATCGTCCGCCAGACGGACGGCATCTGTTCCTGAAGGCGGTCGAACCGTCGGTAAAGCTCGTCGTCACTGAGATCGCGAAGTGCCGCCTCGGCTCGGCGCCGGCATTTGGCCGGTGCTCACGACGTCACCCGGGCCGCGTCCAGGCCCTTGATGTCGAAGGCGCGCACCGGGCGGCTGAACCCCCGCAATGACAGGTCGCCGACCAGGTCGCTGACGACGAACTCCTCGGCATCTGCCTGCACGCGTTGGGTGGCGAGGATCTGCCAGGGCTGCTGCTTCCGCGCACAGCCGGGCCGCGAGATTGGTGACACTGCCGATAGCTGCGTAGTCGAAGCGACCTTCGAAGCCGATGCGGCCCGAGCGTCGCAAAGCCGTGCGCGATACCGATGGCCAAGGCGAGGTCATAGCCGCGACGTGACCACGTCGTCGGCGAGCTCGCTGCGCTCTGTTCGCGCATGGCCACCGCCATGCGGACGGCCCGCAGCTGCGGATCGTCGCACGGGGATCGGATCGTTGAAGAACACCATGAGCCCGTCACCGGCGAACCGTTCTAGCGTGCCCTCGAAGCGGAAGATGAGATCACCGAGTGCCGAGTGGTAGCTCCCGAGGACCTCCATGACCTCCTCTGGTTCAGCCGTCTCGGCGAACGGTGTGAAGCCGCGCAGGTCGCAGAACACGACGGTGATCTCGCGTCGGTGGCTCTCCAGGAACGACTCGTCACCTGACGTCACCACGAGCTCGGCGAGTTGCGGAGACAAGAATCTGCGTAGGCGCCCGACGCGCTGCAGCTCGTCCACCTGTTCCTGCACGCGCTACCTCGAGTTGCTCGGCCCAGGCAGCGAGCTCGGCCACGTTGCTGCTCGATGGTGTCGTGGTAGCGCTTCACCCGGATGAGGGAGCGGATGCGAGCCAGCAGCTCGGACTGGTCGAACGGCTTGGTGACGAAGTCATCGGCTCCGGCCTCGATCGCCCGCAGCTTCTCCTGGTCCCCGCTAGCGGTGATCATGATCGACTGGAAGGTAGGCCGTGCTGGGATCGTCGCGAATCCGGCGGCACACCTCGTACCCGTCCATCCCCGGCATCAGGATGTCGAGAAGCACGACGTCGGGCTTGTGCTCTGCCAGGCTCGCCAAACCTTCCTCACCGGATGCGGCGGTCACCACCTGATAGCCACGAGGTGAGAGGACGGCATCGAGAAGCCGGAGATTCTGCGGCGAGATCGTCGATGGCGAGGACAGTGGCGGTTGCATCGCTCATCCCTCTACCTCCTTGCGGGCGAAGGAAGGATCGAACCTGGTCGGGGAGACTCCCTGACGCTGATTGGCTTCTCAAGGTAGCCGTCGAAGCCCGGCACGGAGCGCGCGTTCGCGGTCGTCCTTCATGGCTTGCGCGGTGACCGCTACGACGGGGATCGATCGTGTCGACGGGCTTGCGCGGAGCAGCTGCAGCGCCTCGATGCCGCCCATGCCAGGCAGTTGGAGGTCCATGAGCACAAGATCGGGTGACCGCTCCTCGACGAGTGCCACGCCGTCTTCCGCATTGGGGGCTTCGATGACCTGGAAACCTGCGTAGTCGAGCACGTCGCGGACGAGCTTGCGGTTTCGTTCGTTGTCCTCGACGACGAGTATCAGGTGCTCGTTCAGCTTGCTCTGCGCTCATCGCACGGCCTCTTCGGCGGTCAGGCGCCGCACGAGTGCGACCAGCCCTGCGGAGTCGAACTGCGCCTTGCTGGCGACGTACGAGATGCGTCCGTTGAGGCGGCGTTTGTCCTCGGTGGTCATCTCCTTCGACGTGAGTACGACCACCGGCACGTCCTTTGTCTTGGGATCGCCACGCAGCTGCGTCGACAACCTCGAATCCGTCCATGCCAGGCATGAGCAAATCCAGCAGGATGACTGCGGGCCGCCGAGCCGCGCGCAAGGGCAACGCCCTCCTCTCCGGTTTCGGCGCCGAGAACCTCCCATCCCTCGCGGCTAAGCACGGCTCGGACCAGCTCGATGGCGAGCGGGTCGTCGTCGATGGCGAGCGCCGACCCGCTCGTGGTTCCCGAGCGCCCTGACTCTGGCGAGTGCCGAGACGACCTCGTCACGGCTGACCGGCTTGACGAGGTATTCGGCGGCGCCGAGCGCAAACCCCTTGCCGCGTTCATCGAGCATCGACACGACAATGACGGGAATCGAGGCCGTGTCCGGGTCGGCCTTCGAGTTGCCCCAGAAGATCCCACCCGTCGAGCTTGGGTAGCCGGATGTCCAGGACGACCCCGGCGGGTCGCAGGGAGCGAATCACTTGAAGCCCGGACTCGCCGTCGCGCGCTTGGACAACCTCGACGCCGGCCGCCTCCAGGTAGAGGGTGAGCAGCTCGAGCGATCGCGAATCGTCCTCCACCACGACGACGGTGGCGGTGGCGGGGGATACTTCCGCCGCCGCGGTCGGCAACTCCGCGGGCTCAGCCGCCACCGTGTGCAGTGACCGGCAAGGTGAAGCCGAACGTACTTCCGACACCGACCTCACTCTCGACCCAGATGCGGCCACCGTGCAGCTCGATGATGCGCTTCGAGAGCGTCAGGCCGAGGCCTGTGCCCTCGGACTGCGATGGCGACCTGCCGCCCTGGTGAAAGGATTCGAAGATCCGCTCACGGTCTTCGACGGCGACGCCAACGCCTGTATCAGTGACGGTGACGACGACCTCGTTCATGTCGTTGCGTGCATGAACCTCCACGCGGCCGCCATCGCCGGTGAACTTGACGGCGTTGGACAGGAGATTGAGCACCACCTGCTTGAACCTGAGCTCGTCGGCCTCGATCAGGCCCACGTCCGACGGCACGTCCAGCGAGAGCTCGATCGCGTGTCTGCGACGCTCGCTCGCGCACCATTGACAAGCCGTACGCCAGCGCCGGGCCTACTGCAAATGTCGTGCGCTGGAGCTCCATGTGACCTGCCTCGACCTTGGACAGGTCGAGGATGTCGTTGAGGAGCTCGAGCAGGTGCTTTCCCGAGCTCCAGATGTCGCGGAGGTATTCCTCCTGTCGCTCGTTGATCTCTCCGAACATGCGCTCGAGCAAGACCTCCGAGAACCCGATGACCGCGTTGAGCGGCGTGCGCAGCTCGTGCGACATGCTCGCCAGGAACTCCGACTTGTGTTGGCTGGCCACGGTGAGCTCGGCACTCTTGCGCGCCAGCTCACGAAACAGTCGAGCGTTCATGATGGCCAGGGCCGACTGGCTGGCAAATGTCACGAGCAGATCGAGAGTCTCCTCGCTGAACGTGCCTGGTGTCTTTCGTCTGACCACGAGTGCACCGACGATCGTTCCCTTGCGAAGCATGGGAACGATGGCGACAGAGCGCCAGCCAGCGTCGTGCAGTCGACGTAGGTGGGCGTCGAGCGGCGCAGCCCTCAGATCGGGCACCTGCTGGGGCGTGCCTGTCGTTGCCGCTCGACCCACAAGCGTGTCGCGACAGTCGGATCGTGGCTTGCCGCAAGGACTCGACGAGCTCGGGGCTGGTGCCGTACGGCGGTGCGTACTTGGAACGTCTGATCCTTTTCATCGAACTCGAAAATCGAGCCGCCGTCGGTGCCGGACAGCTGCACGGCTAGCGTGACGATCGTGGCGAGCACTTCGTCGAGATCGAGGCTGGAGCTCACGACCTGCCCGACCTCACCAAGCGCTTCCAGCTGATCGACCTTCTGCGCCAGCTCTTGTTGCCGGGCTTCAGGTCGCGGAGCAAGTTGACCTGTCGGATGGCGATGGCCGCTTGGGCCGCGAAGGTCGCGAGGGCTTCGGCCTCGCGATCCCAAACGGGTCAACTTCGGTGCGCCACACAGCAGGACACCGACGAGCTCCTCGTCGAGCACCATGGGGACGCCGAGGACGGTGCGCAGCCCAGCGATGCGCTGAAGGTCGGCGCGGCCGTAGTCAGGGTCGTCCAAGACGTCCGTGATCTGTTGGGTTCGCCGTGGAGCACGACACTGGCCGATGAGGGACTTGCGGTCGGCACCGACCGGGTGGGAGTCATGAACTCGACGACCTCGGCTGAAAGGCCCAAGGAGCGCGCAGTCGATAGACGTCGCCGTCGGCCAGGTGTATCTGCGAGACGTCGGCTCGGCAGAGGAGACGGGCGCTGTCGACGACGGTTCCGAGGATCGGGTCGAGGTCGGAAGCTGACCGACCGAGCGCTTGAGACCTCGTTGGTCGCTGCTTGCTGCTGACTCACGGCCTCGAGCTCTTCGGAGCGAGCGTCGTCATTGGCTGCGTCGTCGTGGCCTGGCGTCACGGCCCTCCCCGCTGCGCGTGGTTGAACGGCGCGCGGTCCTCTGGCGCCGCGTGTGTTGAACATGCAGCGGCGACGCCGCGATGGAAAGCCGGAGAGGGACGTCCATTGGCCGCTAGTGTCCCGAGTCCGCGTTCGTTACAACGGCGCGGCCGGCGCGCGTAGGGTGGCGGAAGTGATTGAACTCCGCGATGGCCTGTTTCCGCCGGCCACGTGGGCCGGTCCTCGCCGTCCATCCGAGTTCGGGCCAGTGACCACGCCATATCCGGGCCCGAGGCCAGACGGTTCGTTATGATCCGGGCCGGGGTCATGCTCGGCTTGCGCCCCACAGGGGGCGGCGGCTGGGCTGTGCGTGACTCTGGCGAGCGCGTCGACACCGTCGGCCGTGTTCTCGTCCTCGCCTATGGGTCGAACCTGGACCCCGAAAGCTGGCCGACCGTCTCGCCGCCGCCCCTGTCGTTGCGTTTCGCTGCGCGATCGTCGACTACGCCGCGGTCTGGTGCGAAGCGCGCCGCGGAAATGGGGATGTTGTTGCGACCCTCGTCGAGGTGCCGGTCACATCGAGGTCCATGGAGTGCTGGCCCTGACTGCCACCCAGCTGCGCGCGATGGACGCTTGGGAGGGCACTCCCGTCGTCTACGACCGGCGGCCGTTCATGGGGCGGGTGGTGCTGGAGAACGGCATCGAGCCTGCAGATGTCTTCGCCTACATCGGCACTGCTCGGCATCGACCGCCGATGGGCGAAGGGGGCGCCCCTACCTTGTGGCCAGACCTCGTACGACGCGTCGATCGCCGTCAAGCCCGACTCCGTAGCCCAGCCCACGCCGCGCCGGAGGCGCCGGCTCGGCCCGTTCGACGGGGCAGCGGTCGTCGGGACAGGCGAGCTCGTCGCACATGCGGCACATCGACTCGCCGGTGAGCAGGTCGTCTGTCAGCGCCTCGAGCATCGCCGATGCCGTATCGAGGAAGGCCCGCACCCGACGGTCGGAGAGTGCCGAGACAGCTCGGACAAGCACCTCGCGGCGGGCACCGAGCACAGCGAGCGCAGCCTGCTCACCTGCCGGCGTCAGTGCCAGCAGCGTCGTACGCCCGTCCTCGCCCGGGATGCGCTCCACCAGGCCGTCGGCCTCCAGCCGCTGCGCCAGCTGCACTGCGCCCGGATGGCTGATGCGCAGTCGCGCCGCGAGGTGCCCGATCGGTCGGTCGGGATACCAGAGCAGCACGACGAGCGCGGCGGGTGCGTGCGCGCCACGGCCGAGCGCATCACGCACGCCGAGCGAGATGCGGTCCTCAAGTGTGAGTGCGAGGGTGCCCAGCACGTTGGCCGCGAGCGCCCGGTCGGCGCCGACGGAGTCGCCCGGCGGTCGTACGGCTGCGGCAGGGACGGAGAACGGGTACTCCTCGAAGAGGTCGTCCGACATGTAAGCAGGTTATCCCGTAAGCCGGTTACCGGATACTGTGCCTTGACATGAGGATCCTGCTCGTTGGAGCCGGCGGCGTCGGCTCCGCGCTCGCCAAGATCGCTGCCCGCCGCGACTTCTTCTCCGCCCTGCACGTCACCGACTACGACGTGGCGCGGGCGCAGCAAGTCGTGGCCGACACTGCTGACCCGAGGTACACGGCGGGGCAGCTCGACGCGAGTGACGAGGCTGCTGTCCTGGCGGCGATCCGCGAGCACAGAGCCGATGTGGTGATGAACGCGGTCGACCCGCGGTTCGTGATGCCGGTCTTCAGGGCGGCCTTTGCCGGCGGCGCGCACTACCTCGACATGGCGATGTCGCTGTCGAAACCGCACCCCGAGAAGCCGTACGAGCTCACCGGCGTCAAGCTCGGCGACGAACAGTTCGCGCTTGACGCGCAATGGCGCGAGCGCGGTCAGCTCGCACTCGTCGGCATGGGCGTCGAGCCGGGACTCGCCGACGTGTTCGCTCGCTATGCCGCGGACCATCTGTTCTCCGGATCGACGAGTTGGGCGTACGCGATGGATCCAACCTGAGCGTCGACGGGCACGACTTCGCACCCACGTTTTCGATCTGGACCACGATCGAGGAATGCCTGAACCCTCCTGTGGTCTTCGACCGTGACCGCGGTTGGTTCACGACCGAGCCGTTCAGCGAGCCCGAGACGTTCGACTTCCCCGAGGGCATCGGACATGTGGAGTGCGTCAACGTCGAGCACGAGGAAGTCTTGCTCATGCCGCGGTGGATCGATGCCGGGCGCGTGACGTTCAAGTACGGCCTCGGTAGCGAGTTCATCGACGTGCTCAAGACATTGCACAAGCTGCCACCTCGACGACACGAGCCCCGTCGACGTCAAGGGCGTCAAGGTGTCGCCGCGCGACGTGGTCGCCGCGTCGTTGCCCGACCCCGCGACACTCGGCGACAAGATGCACGGCAAGACCTGCGCGGGAGTGTGGGTGCGCGGACTCGGCAAGGACGGCCGGCCGCGCGAGGTCTACCTCTATCACGTCGTCGACAACGCCTGGTCAATGTCGGAGTACGGCTCACAAGCCGTCGTCTGGCAGACCGCGATCCACCCGGTGGTGGCCTTGGAACTCATCGCCGAGGGGATCTGGAAGGGCGCCGGCGTGCTTGGCCCGGAGGCGTTTGACGCGGTGCCGTTCCTCGAGCGGTTGGAGGCGTACGGGTCGCCGTGGGGGATGCGGGAAGGCTGAGTCCTAGGCGTGGGAGGCATTGGCGGCGTGGCGAGTCGCCGCCTGGTCCTGTGGCCCGGGTTGGCCCGAGGCCTTGACCGTTGGATCGTTGGCACCTAAGACGTTGCGCATCCGCTGCAAGACCGCGTCGGTAAACAGGCCGGCTACAGCCGCGGCCGTGATGAGAACTGACAGCCCCTGCGGTGATGTCGCCTTGTCGCCGATGCTGACCAGCCCGGCGTTGACAGCGGTCACGACCACGGCGCCGAGGAGCATCGAGGGCAACGGCCGCAGCAGGTACCACCAGAGGAAGCTTCGCTCCGCCGTCTGGTGTCCCGTGCGGATGGCGAAGATGCGCGCCTGTTGGATCACGCTGCCGACGAAACCGGCGGCCGCAGCAACAAGCAGAACGCTGGTGGTCACGGACACGGTGAAGTCCGGCCCCCAGCCACTGAATGACCTCCGAGTGGATGGTGCCCGAGGGTGCGTCCTGCGTGTCGGCGCGGGTTACCAAGCGCTCCGCCGGCCCATACGCCCAGACCAAGAAGGACAAGGCTACGAGTCCTTGGGTGAGTAGGACAACGCCCACAAACACCTGGAGGGCCCCGGTCAAATCACCCTGCTCAGCTTTCCCGGTGTTCTCATGAGCCGCGCGGGCACCCTTTCCGCCCAGCGGCTCTGTTGCAGCGGTCATGGCGGTCTCCTCTCACGCCGCAAGCACCTTTATGAGGCTCGCCAATGCCGATAGATACGTGCGAGGACGTTCGGCCGGTTCACGGATCGGCAGGGTGGGCGTCAGGCCAGGACCTCGACTAAGTCGCCAACGTGCAATGTGCCCGCGCCGTCGGGGATGAGGTTGACCCCAAACCAGACCTTGCCGTCCCAGCCGCGATGTCTGGCCAGCGTACGGATCGGCTCCTTGCTTTTGGTGAGTGTGAACGGGTCGATGGTCGTCATCACGCAGCGGTCGCAGAGCTTGGCGGCGCGGAACGTGACCTCACCGAGCCGCAGGTGTCGCCAGCCGTCCTCCGCGAAAGGCCCGTCGCCGTCGACGACCACGCTCGGTCGGAACCGCCGCATCACGAGCGGGTCGGGAGTTGGCTCGTCGCGATCGATCGCGGTCTGGGCAACCCAGTCGTTCAGCTGGCGGAGCGACGTACTCGTCGTGAGCAGGAGCGGGTACGCGTCGGCAAACATCGGTCCGCCGATCAGACAGACCAGGCGGACATCCTGTTCGAGCAGTTTGGCGAACCATTCGTCGGCCTCCGGGCTGCACCGGATGCCTCAAGCGGCCTACCCCAGATCGTCACCCTCACGGGTTCGGCCGGCTGCTCGGCGACGATGAGGTCGGCCGCGTGCGGGCCTCGGACCAGCCAGCCACCTTCCGTCCGGGTCGTGGACACGCTGAGCAGCCGCACATCCTCACGCGCGGTGATCTGCTCGCCCTTGGCGTCCACGATCATGAATCGCCGGTCGTCGGCGAGCCCCCACGGCTCTACTGTCGCAGCCTCGAGGTCCACGGGTGCGGTCGACTTGATCGGGTAGACGTGGAGGCTCTCGATCCGCATGGCGCGAACCTACCTGCCAGGCAGTGGGCCCGACCACGACAGCTTCGGCGTCGCGAACGACACTGTGCCCACGGTTGCGGACGCATCACGGTTGGGGCTTTCGCGCCCCGCCGCGGGGTCAAGCCCGATGACAGCATCAGGATCCGGTTCGACTTCGGCCGGATTGGTGTGACGTTCGCGCCCGTCGCTGACAACCAGGCCCCGCCGATCCCATCGGCGGGGCCTGGCTCGCGTGAGCGCCACAAGTCGGCTCAGCCAGTCGCGGCACGGTCGATCAGATCGGCCACCTCGCGGGCGCAACCCCAGGACATCGCGACACCGGCTCCGCCGTGGCCGTACGAGTGGATGACGCGGGCACCGGCAAGGGGCTCTTCCTCGAGCCGGACGCTGGAACGACCAGGTCGCAGGCCAACTTGCACGTCGAGCACCCGCGCACCGCGCAGCCGTGGCTCGACATCTGCACATCGCCGCAGGATCTCGTCCGTCTGCTGCGGGTCGGGCGCGAGACTCCAGTCATCCACCCGTGCGTTGCCGCCGCAGACGACCCGGCCCGCGTGCGGCATGAAGCCCACCCAGTCTGTGTCAGCACCACCTTCGAAGAAGAACGAGTCGAGCCCGGGGTTCTCGACCACGACATGCTGCCCACGGATCGGGTGCACATCGTCGTCGGACGCGAGTGCGCGTGCTCCGACACCGGTGCAGTTGACGACCACCGGCGCCTCCGCCGCCGCTTCGGCCAGAGACACCACAGGTCGTACGACGATCTCGCCGCCTGCCTCCTCATAGCGCCCCGTCAGATAGGCGAGGTAGCGCGGCATGTCCGCCAAAGGAGAGATGACCCAGAAGGCGACGGGGAAGCGCGCGTGCTCGTCGGGCGTGCACTCCTGGAAGCCCGGGAGTGCCTCGGCCCATGGTGGCGTGCCCTCGCCCAGCCGGCTGACCAAGCGACCGCGTGCCATGCGTACGCCGGTGTCGGGGTTGCCCGCCAACGTCTCGAACTCGCCCCAGCTGACCTGCTGCCACCGCGCCTCGCGGTCACCGAACGCGGGCCCGCCGATCAAGGCTCCCGCAACCACTGATGTAGACCGCAGCGGTGGCTCGGCGGTGCGAATGCGGACCGAGTGGCCACTCTCGGCCAGGCAGTTGGCCGTCGTCAGACCAGTGACCCCAGCGCCGATAACCAGAACGTCGGTCATGCCGTCACTCCGAGACGACGCGATATCGGATACCCAAGATGTCATAGGTACGGCGTGCCCGAGCATCTCGGGTGAGCAGTTCCGCCCCATGCGACTGCGCGGTTAGCCCTATAACCGCGTCGTAGCACGCACCGCCGACGATCCCAGCCTCGGAGATCTGGTTGACCATGGAGCGGTGCAGCCGTGCCGAAGGAACCAGGATCTGCTTCGAGGGGAACCACGCCGCGAGAAGCTCGCGAGCCACAGTTGGATCCAAGCGGTACGGCGGCGGCAGGCGGGTCAACACCGCATAAGCCTCGAGGTTGACGTGTGCAGGGACAACACCGCCTCTTGCGGCGCGACGAGTGATCTGATGCGCTTCGTGCCACGACGCCAGTGCCGGAACCACAACGCTGGTGTCCAGAGCGATCACTCTCGGATGCTCTCGAGCGTATGCCGTACGACGTCATCCGTCAGAGGCGGAAGTGGTTCGACGGACTCGACGACCGGTCCTTCTGGCGTCTGGACAATCCTCGTCTCCGCGAGGACGGGCCTCACCTCGATGACCCCGTCATGCTCGTCGACATCGACCTCGGCACCGGCGCCGATGTGGAGCCGATCTCGGATCGGCTTCGGTACGACGAGTCGTCCGGCACGATCGATGGTGGTCCTCATACCATCGATTGTGCCATCTTCCTTGCCATTGCGCCCTCGGTCTTGCCTGTCATCGCAAGCGGCGCGCCATCATGACCGCACCGCCAGATCCCACCTCGACGAAGCCGAGCCGCAGGTAGAAGCCGACCGCCTTGGTGTTGGCGGGATTGACGCCGAGGTGTACGCCGGGCGATCCCTGGGCCACGAGTGCCGCAAGCAAGGCATCCATAAGCGCACGACCCTGACCACGTCCTTGCGCCCGCGGGAGCAGGTCGATGTGCAGGTGCGACGGGAACTGCTTTGACGACGTCGTCTGCCGTGGTCGGAGGGTGGTGGATCATCTGCACGAGCTCCGCGTCGCGCGATCGCCCTGCACCGGCCGGCGGCAGTGGGTACTGCTTGCGCATCCGCGGCCACCACGACTCCTCGCAGGCAGCCTCGAACGCACGCGTGTCGAGCGCGCCCAGCACGTACCCCGCAATCCCTTGCTCATCAGTGAGCACGAACGCGAGCTGTGGCTGTAGAGCGACGTACGGGCCAACGTATATGTGCCCGAGCAGCCGAGGGTCGTCGTACAGCCGCGACAGCGTCGCCCCCGACATCGCCGGTGCGCAGGCAGATGTCGTACATGGCGTCGACATCGGCCGGCGCCGCAGGTCGGATCACGGTTAGGCGGCCGCGGCGAACGCCTCGCCAAGGATCGACAGCCCCTCGTCGAGCAGGTGGTCGGGCATCACCAACGGTGGCAGGAAGCGCAGCACGTTGCCGTAGGTGCCACAGGTCAGCACCACGAGACCGGCGGCGTGGCAGAGCTTCGCGATCGCCTGAGTCGTCGCGGCGTCGGGCTCGATGGTGCCCGGCTTGGCGAGCTCGATGGCGACCATGGCGCCGCGACCACGTACGTCGCCGATGACAGGATGCTTTTCCTGCAAGGCGCGCAGCGCGGGCAGCATGCGCTCGCCGATCGCCGTCGCGCGGGCAGCCAGCTCCTGCTCGCGCATCGTGCGGATCGCGCCCAGCGCGGCGGCGCAGGCGACCGGGTTGCCGCCGTAGGTGCCGCCGAGCCCGCCGACGTGCGCGGCGTCCATGATGTCGGCGCGACCGGTGACGGCGCCGAGTGGCAGGCCGCCCGCGATTCCCTTCGCGGTCGTGATGACGTCGGGTACGACGCCCTCGTCCTCGCAGGCGAACCACGAGCCCGTACGGCAGAAGCCGGTCTGGATCTCGTCGGCGACCAGCACGATGCCCTGCTCACGCGCCCACTCGGCAAGAGCGGGGAGGAAACCCGGGGCCGGCACGACAAAGCCGCCCTCTCCCTGGATCGGCTCGATCACGATGGCGGCGGTGTTGGATGCGCCGACCTGCTTGTCGATGATGGAAATCGCGCGTGCGGCCGCCTCGGCACCCGTGATCGGCGTCGGCTCCCGGAACGGGTAACTCATCGGCGCGCGGTAGACCTCCGGCGCGAACGGGCCGAAAGAGTGCTTGTAGGGCATCGACTTCGCCGTCAGCGCCATCGTCAGATTGGTGCGGCCGTGGTAGCCGTGGTCGAACGCAATGACGGCCTGCCGCCCGGTGAACGCGCGGGCGATCTTGACGGCATTCTCGACGGCCTCGGCACCGGAGTTGAACAGCGCCGAGCGCTTTTCGTGGTCGCCGGGAGTCAGGGCGTTGAGCTGCTCGCAGACGGCGACGTAGCCCTCGTACGGCGTGATCATGAAGCACGTGTGCGTGAACGCGGCGACCTGGTCTTGGACCGCCTCGACGACGAGCGGGGCACTCGCCCCGACTGAGGTGACCGCTATGCCGGATCCGAAGTCGATCAGCTGGTTGCCGTCGACGTCGACGAGGATGCCGCCGCCGGCGCGGGTGATGAAGGCCGGCAGCGTGATGCCGACGCCTCGGGCGACGGCCTGGGTGCGGCGGTCGAGCAGCTCCTTGGAGTGCGGGCCCGGCACCTCGGTCACCAGCCGCCGCTCTTGGCTGATTCCGTTGACGAAGTTCTGCACGGGCAAACGGTAGACCTAGGGTGGTGGAGGATGCCGCGAGGCCGCTTCCACATAGCTGAGGAGTGATCATGACAACGGGTCTGGCACCTGACGAGCAGAAGGTCGTCGATGCCGTACGCAAGGAGCTGTTCATCGGGGGCTCCTGGCGGCCGGCGGCAAAAGGCGGGCTGCTCGACGTACATGACCCGTCGACCGGCGAGGCCCTGTGTGCGATCGCTGACGCGACCCCGGAGGACGGCGATGCTGCGCTCGGCGCCGCTGCTGATGCGCAGGCTGCGTGGGCCGCGACTCCGCCGCGCGACCGGGCGGAGATCTTGCGGCGAGCGTTCGAGGCGATGACCGCGAGGGCCGATGAGCTCGCGCTGCTCATGACGTTGGAGATGGGCAAGCCGGTCGCTGAGTCGCGCACCGAGGTGGCGTACGCAGCGGAGTTCTTCCGCTGGTTCTCCGAGGAGGCCTCGCGGATCCAGGGCGACTACCGCACGGCTCCCAACGGCGCCTCCCGCATCCTGACCATGAGGCAGCCGGTCGGCCCGAGCATCTTCATCACGCCGTGGAACTTCCCGCTGGCGATGGGCACGCGGAAGATCGGGCCGGCGATCGCTGCGGGTTGCACGATTGTCATCAAGCCCGCGTCCGAGACCCCGCTGTCGATGCTGGCGCTCGCGCAGATCCTCGAGGAGGCTGGGCTGCCGGGCGGAGTCCTCAACGTCCTGACCACGTCGCACTCCGGGCAGGTCATGGAGCCAATGATCCGTGACCCGCGGGCCCGCAAGCTGTCGTTCACCGGCTCGACCGAGATAGGCCGCAAGCTCGTCGAGCAGTCGGCGCAGCAGCTGCTTGCGCGTGTCGATGGAGCTGGGCGGCAACGCGCCGTTCCTCGTGTTCGATGACGCCGACCTCGACAGGGCGGTCGACGGTGCGCTGCTCGCCAAGATGCGCAACATCGGTGAGGCGTGCACCGCGGCCAACCGGTTCCTGGTGCACGAGTCGGTCGCCGGGGAGTTCGCGTCTCGACTGGCTGAGCGCATGGGTGCACTGCGCGTCGGGCGCGGCACCGAGGAGGGTGTGCAGGTCGGTCCGCTGATCACGGAGAAGGCGCGGGAAGGCGTGGCGGATCTGGTCGCGTCGGCAACCGATGCCGGCGCGAGGGTGCTCACCGGCGCCGAGTCGCTGTCCGGGCCTGGCTGGTTCTACAAGCCGACCGTGCTCGCCGACGTACCGCCCGATGCGCGGATCCTGCAGGAGGAGATTTTCGGCCCGGTCGCGCCGATCACGACCTTCAGCTCCGACGACGAGGCGATCGACCTCGCAAACAACACCGAGTACGGCCTCATCGCGTACGCCTTCACGCGCGACCTGTCGCGCGCACTCACCGTCGCCGAGCGGCTGGAGAGCGGCATGGTCGGCCTCAACGCCGGCGTCATCTCCAACCCGGCCGCGCCCTTCGGCGGAGTCAAGGCCTCCGGCTTCGGGCGTGAGGGCGGCCGCGAGGGGATCGAGGAGTACCTCGAGGTGAAGTACGTCGGCCTCGCCCTCTGACGTGCGCCGGGGCGATCACGTTACCGTGATCGTCCCGGTCTGAGCGCGGCCTGCATGCCTTGCACCGTCCGGCCAGGCCTACCGAACGTGATCGACCCGGGGCAGATAGGTTGGCGCGGGTGAAGTTCCTGATCTCCGCCGATATGGAGGGCGCCACGGGCGTCACCTGGCCGGCCGACGTCGAGCCGGGCACGGAGCAGTGGCAGCGCTGCCGCCGCATGTTCACGTCCGACGTCAACGCCGCGGTTGCCGGGTTCTTCGACGGCGGCGCCGACGAGGTCCTCATCAACGAGGCGCACGCGACGATGCGCAACCTGTTGCTCGAGGATCTCGACGAACGCGCCACGATGCTCACCGGTCGGCACAAGGACCTCACGATGGTCGAGGGCGTCCAGCACGGGGACGTCGACGGCGTCGCGTTCGTCGGATACCACACGGGCGCGGGCACCGAGGGCGTGCTCGCACACACCTACCTCGCCAACTCGATCACCGGCGTCTGGGTCGACGGCGAGCCGGCGAGTGAGGGGCGGCTCAACGCGTACGTCGTGGCGGAGCACGGGGTTCCAGTCGTGCTCGTCACCGGCGACGACCGTACGTGCATCGATGCGGCAAGCTATGCACCCGCGGCACTGGGCGTGGCGGTCAAGGACTACGTGTCCCGGTACGCCGCCGTGTGCCGGCCGCCTTCGCGCACGTACGCCGACATCCGCGCTGCAGCCAAGGCCAGCACCGCGTTGGCGATCCGGCACGAGCCCCTCAAGAAGGGGCCGTTCCGCGTCGATATCGAGGTTGACGCTGCGCAGCTGGCCGGCGCCGCGACGATGGTGCCCACGGTCGAGCAGATCGGGGCGCGTCGCGTCGCCTACACGGCGCCCAGCGCGCGCGAGATGATCCGTACTTTCAAGGCCGTGACGACGCTGATCGCAGCGGCCACCGAGGAGCGGTATGGCTGAGTTGACGTCAGCTCTCAACCAGCACGAGCTCGCGGCCGAAGAGGCCGTCCGGTTTACCTCCGACCTCATCCGCTTCGACACCTCCAACCGTGGCGGTGGCGACGGCCATGAGCGCCCCGCGGCGGAGTACGTCGCCGCGGCCGCTCACGGACGTCGGCTACGACCCGGTGATCTTGGAGGCGGCGCCCGGCCGCACCAACGTCGTCCTCCGCGTGCCCGGGTCCGAGCCCCAGCTCCCCGCCCTGCTCGTCCACGGCCACCTCGACGTGGTGCCCGCCGACCCGGCCGAGTGGTTGGTGCACCCGTTCTCCGGCGAGGTGCGTGACGGGATGGTGTGGGGTCGCGGCGCGGTCGACATGAAGAACATGGACGCGACGGTGCTTGCGGTGCTCCGCGCCTGGGCCCGCGAGGGGCGCGGGCCGCGGCGCGATGTCGTCGTCGCCTTCACCGCCGACGAAGAGGACAGCGCCACCTTCGGCGCGGGGTTCCTTGTCCGTCAGCATGCCGAGCTCTTCGAGGGCTGCACCGAGGGCATCAGCGAGTCTGGCGCGTTCACCTTCCACGCCGGTGGCGGCGTTCGGCTCTACCCCGTGGCCGCGGGGGAGCGGGGGACGGCGTGGGTACGGCTCACCGCGCGCGGGCGGGCGGGGCACGGCTCGAAGGTCAACCGGGAGAACGCCGTCGTGCGGCTCGCGGCCGCGGTGACCCGGATCGACGAGCATCGGTGGCCCGTGCGGCTGTCGCCGACCATGCGACGGGCGCTTGTCGAGATCGCCGCGGCCGTACGAGCCGATATCGACGGTCTCGACCTCGAGCGAGACATCGACGAGGTGCTCGACCGGCTCGGCCCCGCGCGCTCGCTGGTCGATGCGACCGTACGCAACACCGCCAACCCCACCGGCCTGTCCGCGGGCTACAAGACCAATGTCATCCCCGGCACCGCGACCGCGACCGTCGACGGGCGAGTGCTTCCTGGCACCATCGACGAGTTCGCGCAGACTATGGACCAGCTCGCCGGCGAGCATGTTGACTGGGAGTTCACCCACACCGGCCGACCGCTGGAGGCCCCGGTCGACAGCCCGCTGTTCGCGGCGATGCGTGACGCACTGCTGGCGCACGACCCTGGCGCGCATGTCGTGCCGTTCAGCATGAGTGGTGGCACCGATGCCAAGCAGTTCGCGCGTCTCGGCATCGTGGGCTATGGCTTCTCGCCGGTGCAGCTTCCGCCGGGACTGGACTACTACCGGATGTTCCACGGCGTCGACGAGCGCGTCCCGGTGTCGGGGCTGCACTTCGGCGTACGAGTGCTTGACAGGTTCCTGTCCTCCGTTGGCTAGAGGAGAGTCGTGACAACAACGGCGCCGTACGGCAGCTGGACCTCGCCCGTCACAGCGGCGCGCGTGGCGACCGCAGAGTCGCCCCCGGCATGGGTCAGCATGGCCGGCGACGACACGTGGTGGGCTGAGTTGCGGCCTGCCGAGGGCGGTCGCATCGCCCTGGTCCGCCGGCGAGCCGACGGCACGATGTCGACCGTTCTCCCGGAGCCGTGGAACGTACGCTCGCGCGTGCAGGAGTACGGCGGCCGTGCCTATCTCGTCCTCCCGCATGGCGCAGTGGTCTTCAGCGAGTTCAGTGACCAGCGGTTGTACGTTTACGAGCCGGGCTCCGACACGGCCCCGACGGCTCTGACCCCCGAGCCGGCGCGTGCTGCCGGGCTCCGCTATGTCGAGCCGGTGCTCGCTCCGGCCGGCGACGAGCTGTGGTGCGTGCGCGAGGAGCACTTCGGCGCCGAGCCGACGGACGTACGTCGCGCAATCGTGGCGGTGCCGCTCGACGGCTCGGCCGCCAAGGATCCGGACGCCGTACGCGTCCTCGCCACCGGGACGCGCTTCCTCGCCGGCCTGACCGTGTCGACGGACTCGCGACGCGTTGCATGGCTGGGCTGGGATCACCCCGAAATGCCCTGGGATGCCGCCGTTGCCTACGTCGCCGACTTGACGGACGACACCATCGGCGTGGCTCGTGCGGTGATCGGCGGTCCTGAAGCCGCTGTAGCGCAGGTCGGCTGGCTCGACGCGGACACGCTGCTCGTCGCGGCAGAGCTCGGCGACTGGTCCAACCTGCATCGCATTGATATCGCGTCTGGCGAGGCCCCGGTCAACCTCACGCCGCGTGACGAAGAATTCGGCGGCGCGCTATGGCAGCCGGGCCAGCGGTGGTTCGCGCCGCTGGTGGACGGGCGTGTCGCGGTGCTGCACGGTGTCGGGGCCAAGCGACTGGGCATCCTCGACCCCACGACCGGCGACATCGTCGACGTCGACACGCCCTACACCGAGTGGTCGCCGACGCTCGCGGTCGGTGGCGGCTCGATCATCGGGGTCGCCGGCGCGCCCGATCGGGCATTCGACGTGGTGCGCGTCGACCTTGGCTCCGGTGTATGGGAGACGTTGCGTCCAGCGCAGTCGTCGAGCCTGGACGCCTACCTCCCGATCCCCGAGGCCAGGGTCTTCCGCGGGCTCGACGGCCGCGACATCCACGCCGCGCTCTACCCGCCGGCCAGCCCCGACTTCACCGCGCCGGCCGGCGAGCGTGCGCCGTACGTCGTCTTCGTCCACGGTGGCCCGACCAGCCGCCGACCGATGGCGCGGGACCTGGAGATCGCCTACTTCACCAGTCGCGGTATCGGAGTCGTCGACGTCAACTACGGCGGGTCGACAGGCTTTGGGCGCGACTACCGCAACCGGCTCCGCGAGCAGTGGGGTGTCGTCGACGTCGAGGACGCCGCCGCGGCGGCGCGGGCGCTCGTCACCGAAGGGCTGGCCGACTCGCAGCGGCTGGCGATTCGCGGCGGCAGTGCCGGCGGGTTCACGTCCGCAGCCGCGCTGACGTCGACCGACGTCTTCACCTGCGGCACGGTGATGTTCCCCGTGGTTGACCTCGTCGCGTTCCGCGCCGGGGGCACGCACGATTTCGAGTCGCAGTACCTCGACAGTCTTGTCGGCCCGTGGCCGCAGGAACGGGTGCGGTACGAGGAGCGCTCGCCGCTGGCCCACGCAGACAAGGTCGAGGTTCCCTTCCTGCTGTTGCAGGGGCTCGAGGACGAGGTGTGCCCGCCGGCGCAAGCGGAAGCATTTGTTGCGCGGGTGGGCGACCGAGTTCCGCACGCCTACCTCGCATTCGAGGGCGAGCAGCATGGCTTCCGCAAGGAGGAAACCATCGTGCGGGCGCTGGAGGCCGAGCTGTCGTTGTACGGCCAGGTGTTCGGCTTCGAGCCGGTCGGCATCTCGCCGCTGGACCTGCGGTCGTGACCCGTTTGTCGGGTGCGGTCGAGTTGACCCGGCCGCGGCGACTGCGGCCCGGCGACCGGGTTGCGGTCGTCGCGCCGAGCGGACCGGTCCCGAAGGACCGGCTGGACGCGGGTTGCGACATCCTGCGGTCTTGGGGGCTCGACGTCGTGGTGGGCGAGCATGTCACCGCCGCGCACGACCGGTTCGCCTATCTCGCTGCCGCGGACCTCGACCGTGTGGCCGATCTCCAGAAGGCCTGGCTGGACCCGGACATCGCCGGCGTGCTCTGCGCGCGCGGCGGATACGGCGTACAACGCATGGTCGATCTGCTCGACTGGGACGCGATGGCCCGCGTGTCGCCGAAGGTGTTCGTCGGCTACAGCGACATCACCGCCTTGCACGAGGCGTTCGCCACACGACTGGGGCTGGCGACCCTGCACGGGCCGATGGTCGCGACGCAGGTTTTCGTCAGCGACGCAGCGAGCGCTGATCGGCTGCGCCGCACCCTGTTCGAGCCGGAGTCCGAGCTCACGCTCACGTCGAGTTCTGCGGAGACACTCGTGCCCGGGCGCGCCTCCGGTGTGACGGTCGGCGGCTGCCTGTCGTTGCTCGTCGCGGACCTAGGTACGCCGACGGCACGTAGGAGCGTCTCCGGCGGGATCCTGCTTCTAGAGGACGTGGAGGAGGAGACCTACCGGCTCGACCGCTACCTCACCCAGCTGCTCAGATCCGGATGGCTCGACGACGTCGCCGGGATTGCGCTCGGCTCATGGGTGGACTGCACGCCGGTGGAGGAGCTGCGCGATCTGTTTCTCGACCGCCTCGGCCCCCTCGGCGTGCCGATCGTTTGGGAGCTCGGGTTCGGACACTCGCCGAGCACGCTGACGGTGCCGCTGGGTGTGCCGGCTGTGCTGGATGCGGATGCGGCAACGCTCACGCTGCAGGTGCCGGCTCTTACGTAGCGGGCGAGGCGGGTGTTCTGTCGAAAGGTGTTCCACTGAGGGCACTATGTTGACCGCAGCGGAACGCCTTCGATCGCAACTCCTCGTGCGCCAGGTTTCGGTTCCGCAGGTCAACCGCAAGTATGGGTCCGCATAATTGCGGTTAGATGCTCTGGTTGGCTGCGGCCTTTGACGCGGCAAAGTGGCACGCCACCTGCGGCTCGACCGACCCCGACAGCACCGGGAGGTCCTCGGTGCGGCACCGGTCCGCGACGCCAGCAGCCGCCGCGGCGCCTGAAGCCAAAGCCTGGCAGCGTACGTGGAAGCGGCAGCCACCGGGGATGCGCGTCGGGTCCGGCGGCTCGCCCGCGAGCACGACCGGCTCACGTCCGGCCTCGGGGAGCACCGAGATGAGGGCCTGCGTGTAGGGATGCTCCGGCGCCGTCAGGATCTGCTCGACCGGACCGGTCTCCACGATGCGCCCGAGGTACATGACGGCGACTCGGTCGGCGATGTTCCAGGCCAGCCCGAGGTCGTGCGTGACGACCAGGGCGGCCACGCCGAGCTCGGCCCGCAGCCGCAGCAGCAGCGCGAGGATCTCACCGCGTACGGACGCGTCGAGCGAGGCGACCGGCTCGTCGGCGACGATCACCTTGGGATCCAGCGCAAGGGCCCCCGCGATGACCACCCGTTGCCGCTGCCCGCCCGAGAGCTCGTGCGGGTAGCGCAGGAAGAAGCGCTCCGGCGGGCGCAGCCCCGCGCGCGACAACGCGGTCGCGACCCTCGCCTGCTCGTCGGCGATGCCGTGGATGCGCAGTCCCTCCGCGACGGCGTCATAGACCGTGTGTCGCGGGTTGAGCGATCCGGTTGGGTCTTGCAGCACGAGTTGCACTTCGCGGCGGTGCGCCTTGAGCGCCGCCGACGAATAGCGCAGCGGAACCCCCGCGTACGACACCTTGCCCGAGGTCGGTTTCTCCAGCCCAAGCAGCGTGCGCGCAAGCGTCGTCTTGCCGCACCCGGACTCACCGACCAGAGCGACGATCTCTCCGGGGCTGATGTCCAGGTCGACCCCATCGACGGCCCGGGCCCGGCCTCGGTCGCGGCGGCCTGCGAACTCCACCCGCAGCGACCGGGCGGAGAGGATCGGCTGGCTGGTCACACGCGCTCCTTGGCCACATCAACGAGGCCGGCGGATTCGTCCGGCAGGACCAGCACGCAGGCCGCCTGCCGGCCGTCGCCGGCGGGCCACAGCTGCGGGTCGACGGTGTTGCAGATGTCGACGCGCGACGGGCACCTCGGGTGGAAAGCGCAGCCGGTTGGCAGAGCGCCCGGGTCCGGTGGATCCCCGGCGAGCCCGCTCGGATTGCGCCGCGACTGCGGGTCGCCGATGCGTGGGAAAGCTGCAGACAGCGCAGCGCCGTACGGATGGCGCGCAGCGGCGAACACGTCACTGGCGGGGCCTTCCTCGACCACGCGTCCGGCGTACATCACGGCGAGCCGGTCGCACGTGTCGGCAAGCACCGACAGGTCATGGCTGATCATCATCAGGCTGATGTCCTGCTCCGACACCAGCTCGTCGATGAGCCGCAGGATCTGCGCCTGGATCATGACATCGAGCGCGGTCGTCGGCTCGTCGGCGATGATGAGCCGCGGGTTGCACGCGAGCGCCATGGCGATCATCACGCGCTGACGCTGGCCACCGGAGAGCTCGTGCGGGTAGGCCGCGGCTCGCGCCGCCGGCAGACCGACCTGCTCGAGCAGAGCTCCGACCCGCGCGTCCGCCTCGCGCTCGGTGACGTTGTCGTGCAGCAGGATCGGCTCCGCGATCTGTCGGCCGATGCGTTGCACGGCGTTGAGCGAGTGCATCGCGCCCTGGAAGACGATCGACGCGCCCGCCCAGCGCACCGCGCGCAGCCGCCCCCACCCCATCGTGAGCACGTCGTCGCCCTCGAACAGGATCTGCCCCGACGTGTGCGCGCTCCGCGGCAGCAGCCGCAGCATGGCGAGCGCGAGGGTGGACTTGCCGCAGCCGGACTCTCCGGCGACGCCGAGCTTCTGCCCAGCCGCGAGCGCGAGGTCGACGCCTCGGACGGCAGGAATGTCTCCGCTTGCCGTGCGGTAGACGACTTCTAGGTCCTTGACCTCCAGCACGGGGGCGCTTGTCGTCATGTGCGCTCCCGCAGCCGTGGGTTGAGTACGCCCTCGATGGCGCGACCGACCAGGGTGAACGCGAGTGCTACGAACACGATGGCGAAGCCCGGCGGGAGGACGTACCACCAGATCCCGGAGCTCACCGCGCCCGCAGCCCGCGCGGCCTGGATGGTGCCACCCCAGGACGGGACCGTCGGGTCGCCGAGCCCCAGGAACGCCAGCGTCGACTCCGCGATGATCGCGCCGGATACGAGCAGCGTGGTCTGCGCGAGCACGATGGGCATCACATTGGGAAGTACGTGCCGCACCATCACGTGCGCGTGGCCTCCGCCGAGTGCACGGGCCCGCTCGATGTAGGGCCGCGCCTCGACGGCGAGCGTCTGCGCCCGCACCAGCCGAGCCGTTGTGGGCCACACCGTGACCCCGATCGCGATGATGATCGTCGACAGGCTCTGGCCCATGACCCGCGCCAACGCGATAGCGAGCACCAGCGAGGGCAGTACGAGGAACCAGTCGGTGAGGCGCATCAGCCCGCCCGACACCCAGCCACCGAAGTGGCCCGAAGTGATGCCGATCAGCGCGCCGAGCGACACCGAGAGGAACGCGGCCAGGAAGCCCACCGCCAACGACACCCGTGAGCCCCACAGCACCAGGTCGGCGATGGACCTGCCCGACCGGTCGGTGCCGAACGGGAACTCCCAGCTCGGCGGCTGCAGCGGCTCGCCGGGAGAGCGGGTCACACTCAGGTCGTCGGGCCCGATGAGCAGTGGTGCGCAGGCCGCTGCCAGTACGAACAGCACAAGGACTGCCAGCCCGAACATTCCGGAGCGGTTGGTGCGGTAGGCCGCCCAGAACCGGCCGAGTGCGCGTCGGCGCCGTACCCAGGCCAAGCGACGTGCGCTGGGAACGCGGGCGCCCGCTTCCGATGCGGCCGTCATGGACGCACCCGCGGGTCGAGGATCGGATAGACCAGATCCGCAACGAGGTTCATCACGATCACTGAAGCCGCGAAGAAGATGAACATCCCTTGCACGAGCGGCAGGTCGGGCACGCGCAGCCCTTCGTAGAACAGGTAGCCGAGCCCCGGCCAGGAGAAGACCGTCTCCACGAGGATCGTCCCGGAGACGATGGTGCCGAGGTTGACGAACAGCAGCGTCACAGTGGGCAGGAGTGCGTTGGGGACGGCGTGTCGGCGTCGTACGTCATCGTCGCGCAAACCCTTGGCTCGCGCGGTGACGATGTAGTCGCTGCCCATCTCGTCGAGCAGCGATGACCGCATGATGAGCAGGTTCTGCGCGTAGACGACGGCCACGAGGGTGGCGAGCGGCAGCACCATGTGCGACGCGACGTCGGGGACGAGTTCCCACCCCTCGACGCCGGGCGTCTGCATGCCGCCGGTCGGGAACAGTCCGGGGATCGGCCCGGCTCCAGTCGAGAAGATGACGATCAGGATGAGACCGAGCCAGAACGACGGCACCGACCAGAGCGTGAGCGCGAGGCCGGTGTTGACTCGGTCACCGGTGCTGCCGTGGCGCCAGGCCCCCTTGACCCCGAGCCACAAGCCGAGCACTGACGACACAATCACGCTCGTCCCCACAAGCAGCACGGTCGGCCAGAGCCGATCGCCGATGAGTCCGACGACCGATGTGTGGTACTGGAACGACTCGCCGAGGTCGAAGCGGAGCAGGTCACCGGCGTACGCCAGGAACTGCTCGAACCGAGACTTGTCGAGCCCGAAATCGCGGGCCAGTTGCTCCTTCTGCTCCAAGCTGATCGGTCGACCGTGCGTCATGGTCCGCACCGGGTCGCCCGGGATGATTCGGAACAGGAAGAAGCTCATGAACATGACCGCGACGAGCGACGCCGCGGCGCCGGCGACTCGACCGGCGACGTAGCGGACCTGCCGCCGCAGCACTGCCCGGTCCCGCACCCGTGGAGGCGAGTGCGGGACCGGGGCTGCCGATGGTGCATCGAGCATGTCAGCCACGAAGTGTGTTACTCGCGTTCGTCGGCCGTGGCAGACCTGCGCCGCAGCAGCAGGAACGCACCTCCGGCAAGCACGACGGCCGCGCCGGCCGCGACGCCGACCACGACGCCGGTGTTACCGCCGCCTGCGGAGTCCTCCTCGGCGCCGACAGGCGTCGCCGACCACCAGCTCCAGTAGCCGTCCTGGCCGTAGATGTTGCCGCCCGGGTCCGGCTGCGTCTGGATGCTCTCGATTACGTCGCTGCGGTAGGCCTCGAGCGCGTCGGCGTATCCCCACACTACGAAGACGTTCGTGTCGTAGAGGATCTTCTGCATGTCCTTGACGATGTCGGCACGAGCATCGCCGTCGAGCTCGGCGACCTGGTCCTGGTAGAGCTGGTCGTAGTCCTCGTCACAGAAGTAGGCGTCACTGAGGTACGGACCGCCGACCTCTGCCGGCAGACCGCTGCAGAGGTTGATCGACATGATGTAGTCGGGGTCGGGGTTGACCGTCCAGCCTGTGGTGAGGATGTCGTAGGTGCCCGCGTCGAGTAGAGCGCCGACCTCCTCGACGGGCTCGACCTTGAGCTCGATGCCAGCCTCCGCGGCCCACTCGCGCATCATCTCCGCCGCCTGGACGTACTGCGGGGTGTTGGCGTGCACGTTGAACCGGAACGACAAGCGCTGTCCGGCGGGGGAGACGCGGACACCGTCGCCACCGAGCGCGTACCCGGCCTCGTCAAGCGCGGAGTTGGCCGCCGCGAGGTCGAACGGCACGACGTCGTCGCCCTCAGGCTCCCAGTGGTAGATCGAGTAGCGCGACGGGATGTAGCCGCCGTTGGCCTCGCCGTAGCCGCCGTAGGCCACGTCGTAGATCGCCTCGCGGTCGATCGTCTGGACGAGCGCCTTGCGCACCACGGGGTCCTGCAGCGCGGGGTTGCCATCGCCGAACGGCTGGCCGCTTTGCGTCGTGGCGCCCGGGTTGAGGGTGATGGCCTGGAACCGCTTGCCCTTGGCCTGGTTGACCGTGATGTTGGGCTCGCTGCGCAGTGAGTCGGCCTGCGCCGGCGTGAGGCCGGCGACGAAGGTGACCTCGCCCTTCTTCAACGCCTCGACCTGCGCGTCGGAGTCGTTGTAGTAGCGGAAGACGAGCTGGTCGAACTTGGGGGCACCCCGCCAGAAGTCCGGGTTGGGCTCGAGCGTGATCGACTGGTTGACCTCGTAGTCGGTGAGGATGAACGGACCGCTCCCGACGATCGGGAACTCCTCGTCGTTGTTGAACTCAGCGAAGTCCGCCACGTCCTCCCAGATGTGCTTGGGCAGGATCGGCACGTCGAGCGCGAGCATGGTCGCCTGCGGCTTCTCGAGCGTGATCTCGACGGTGTTGTCGTCGGTTGCCTCGACGGTCTTGAAGTTCTCGACGAAGTTGCCGTTGGCAGTCGCCGCGGCCTCGTCGGTCATCATCGTGTTGAACGTCCAGGCAACGTCCTCGGCGGTGATGTCCTCACCGTCGGTCCACTTCGCGTCATCGCGGATCGTGAACGTCCAGGTCAGACCGTCCTCCGAGGTGTCCCACGACTCGGCCAGGGCCGGGACCGTTTCGCCGGTCTTGGGGTCGTAGTTGGTGAGGAAGTCGTACGTCAGGCGGCCGAGCATCGTCGTGATGACGCGCACTGCCAGGAACGGGCTGAGCGAGTCGACCTCCTGCGAGACAGCGACGGTGAGGACCTTGGTGTCCTCGGCGTCGTCGCTCGCCTGCGCGACAGCGGTGCCGGCACCCGTAGACACGGTGGC
Organism: uncultured Actinomycetota bacterium; assembly: GCA_963757805.1. GTDB lineage: Bacteria > Actinomycetota > Actinomycetes > Jiangellales > Jiangellaceae > CAVWSM01. The sequence goes on from CAVWSM010000006.1 coordinate 1,236,648, forward strand.
GGTGAGCACGGCGAGCGCGCCGGCGGCGATGGCCTTGAGGCTTCGGTGCCTGCGGCCATCGCCGGGCGCGAGGGTTGGGGAGGGGCGAGCCATGGTGCCGTCGAACCTCGCAATCGTGGAAGGATGTTCCACCGGTCGCCCCAGATGGGGAAACCGGGTTGGGCCAATGGTCTACCAGCCCGGTTTCCGACGGGTCAACGGCTGCGGGTCCGGCCCGGTCACGTTCTGGTGACGCTCCGTGGCCGGCACGGCGTGGGAGACAATGGCCGGGTGAGCAACCGCCGTGATGTCGTGGTCCTCGGGTCGACCGGTTCGGTCGGGACGCAGGCCATTGACGTTGTGCGCCGCAACCCCGACCGGTTCCGTGTGGTCGGCATCGGTGCGGGCGGCGGCAGCGTCGAGCTCCTGGCTCGGCAGGCACTCGAGCTGGGCGTCGAGGTCGTGGCTGTTGCCCGGGCCAGCGCCGCGCAGGACCTGCTGCTGGCCTTCTACGCCGAGGCTCAGCGGCACGGCTATGCGTCGGGCGACTACGCGGTGCCCAAGGTGCTGGCAGGGCCCGACGCGATCGCTGAGCTCGCCGCGTACGACTGCGACGTGGTGCTCAACGCGGTGACCGGGTCGATCGGACTGGCGCCGACCTTGGCGGCGCTGCGCGCCGGCCGCACGCTTGCGCTGGCCAACAAGGAGTCGCTGATCGTGGGCGGACCGTTGGTGAAGGCAGCGGCGGCGCCCGGGCAGATCGTGCCGGTCGACTCCGAGCATTCGGCGCTCGCCCAGGCGCTCCGCGGCGGTCGGGCCGACGAGGTGCGGCGGCTGGTGCTGACCGCGAGCGGCGGGCCGTTCCGCGGACTGCGGCGCGAGCAGCTCGTCGACGTGACACCACAGCAGGCGCTGGCCCACCCCACCTGGGACATGGGCCTCATGGTCACGACCAACAGCGCCACGCTCGTCAACAAGGGCCTCGAGGTGATCGAGGCGCACCTGCTCTTCGACGTGCCGTTCGACCGCATCGACGTCGTCGTCCACCCGCAGTCGTACGTCCACTCGATGGTCGAGTTCGTCGACGGCTCGACCCTGGCGCAGGCCAGCCCGCCCGACATGCGGCTGCCGATCGCGCTCGGCCTCGGCTGGCCGGACCGGGTGCCGGGGGTGGCCCTCGGGTGCGACTGGACATCCGCATCTAGGTGGGACTTCGAGCCGCTGGACGATGCCGCCTTCCCAGCCGTACGACTCGCGCGAGAGGCCGGGCAGCGCGCCGGCACCGCGCCGGCGGTCTACAACGCCGCCAATGAGGAGTGCGTGCTGGCCTTCCACGACGGGCGGCTGCCGTTCCTCGGCATCGTCGACACGGTCGCGGCCGTGCTGGCAGAGCATGATGGTGGACACACCGGGAACGCCCCGTCCCTGCAGGACGTTCTCGACGCCGAGGGGTGGGCCCGGGATCGGGCGCGCCGAGCGATAGCGGAGGTGCGTACGGCGTGAACTGGCTCGCCCTCCTCGGCATTGTCGGCTTCGCCGTCGCGCTGCTCCTGTCGATCGCGCTGCATGAGGTCGGTCACCTGGTGCCGGCCAAGAGGTTCGGCGTCAAGGTGACGCAATACATGGTGGGCTTCGGCCGCACCGTCTGGTCTCGGCGGCGTGGCGACACCGAGTACGGCGTCAAGGCCATCCCGCTCGGCGGCTACATCCGCATGATCGGCATGCTGCCCCCAGAGCCAGGCGACAACCCGCGGGTGCTGCGCAAGGTCAGCACCGGGCCTTTCCAGGCGCTCGTCGAGGATGCCCGGCGTGCCGCCAAGGAGGAGATCCAGCCCGGCGACGAGGGACGGATCTTCTACCTCAAGCCCTGGTGGCAAAAACTGATCATCATGCTCGGCGGCCCGATGATGAACGTCCTCATCGCGGTCGTGCTGGCGACCATCGTGCTGGTGGGCATCGGCATGTCGGTGCCAACCAGCACGGTCAACACCGTGCCGGAGTGCATCATCCCGGTCTCCGAGCAGCGCAACACCTGCGAGCCCGGCGACGAGCCGTCGCCCGCGGCCGCGGCCGGTTTCCGGCCCGGCGACGAGATCGTGGCCTTCAACGGCGAGCCGGTTGACGAGTGGAGCGAGATCTCCGAAGCGATCCGGTCGTCCGACGGCACGGTCGACGTGACGGTGGTTCGCGACGGCCAGGAGGTCGTGCTGCAGCCCACCCTGGTGCAGACCCAGCGGCTCGATCCCGACGATCCGACCGCGGACCCGACGGCGGTCGGCTATCTCGGTGTGGCTGCCACGACGGAGCGAGACCGGCAGGGCCCGGGGGAGGTGGCTGCGTTCGTCGGCGACTTCACCTTACGCAGCGCCCAGGCCGTGGCGTCGATCCCGAGCCGCATGGTCGACGTCTGGCAGGCTTCGTTCGGAGGAGAGGAGCGCGACGCCGACTCGCCGGTCGGCATCGTGGGCGCCGGCCGCATCGGTGGCGAGATCGCGTCGCTCGACGCCGACTTCATGGATCGGCTGGCCGGGTTCCTGCTGCTGGTCGCGTCGTTCAACATGGCGATCGCGATCTTCAACCTCATCCCGCTGCTCCCGCTCGACGGCGGGCATGCTGCCGGCGCGATCTGGGAAGGCATCAAGCGTGGGTGGGCGCGCCTGACCAACGGGCCAGAGCCGCGGCCGGTGGATGTGGCGCGCGCGCTGCCGTTGGCCTATGCCGTGGCCAGTGTCCTCGTGGTCATGTCCGTGCTGCTGCTGTACGCCGACATCGTCAACCCCGTACGCCTCTCCGGCTGACCCAGGATGGGACAATCCAGCACGTGAGCGTTTCCCTCGGCATGCCTGCACTGCCCCCTCCCGTCCTGGCCCCGCGGCGACCAACCCGCCAGATCAAGGTCGGCAAGGTGCTTGTCGGCGGTGACGCGCCGGTCTCCGTACAGTCGATGACGACGACGCCGACCACGGACATCAACGCGACACTGCAGCAGATCGCCGAGCTCACCGCGTCGGGCTGCGACATCGTACGGGTGGCGGTGCCGAGCCAGGACGACGCCGAGGCCCTGCCGGCCATCGCCCGGAAGTCCCAGATCCCGGTGATCGCCGACATCCACTTCCAACCGAAGTACGTGTTCGCAGCGATCGACGCCGGCTGCGCTGCCGTCCGTGTTAATCCCGGCAACATCAAGGCCTTCGACGACCGCGTCGGCGAGATCGCGCGGGCCGCGGCGGACGCGGGCGTGTCGATCCGCATCGGCGTCAACGCCGGGTCCTTGGACAAGCGGCTGCTCGCCAAGTACGGCAAGCCCTCTCCGGAGGCGCTCGTCGAGTCGGCGCTGTGGGAGGCCAGCCTGTTCGAGGAGCACGGCTTCCGTGACTTCAAGATCTCGGTCAAGCACCACGACCCGGTGGTGATGGTGCGTGCCTACGAGCTGTTGTCCGAGCAGTGCGACTACCCGCTGCACCTCGGGGTCACCGAGGCCGGGCCGGCGTTCCAGGGCACGATCAAGTCGGCGGTCGCCTTCGGCGCGCTGCTGTCCAAGGGCATCGGCGACACGATCCGTGTCTCGCTGTCGGCGCCTCCCGTCGAGGAGGTCAAGGTCGGCATCAAGATCCTCGAGTCGCTCAACCTGCGCCCCCGCAAGCTCGAGATCGTGTCGTGCCCATCGTGCGGGCGCGCGCAGGTCGACGTCTACAAGCTCGCCGACGCCGTGACCGCCGGCCTCGAAGGCATGACCGTGCCGCTGCGTGTCGCGGTGATGGGCTGTGTCGTCAACGGTCCTGGCGAGGCGCGCGAGGCCGATCTGGGCGTCGCGTCCGGCAACGGCAAAGGCCAGATCTTCGTCAAGGGTGAGGTCGTCAAGACCGTTCCCGAGTCGCAGATTGTGGAGACCTTGATCGACGAGGCCATGCGGATCGCCGACGAGATGGAGGCCGCCGACGCCGAAAGAGGAGAGCCGACAGTCTCGGTGAGCTGAGTGGTGGCAGTTCCCACACCCCGTGGGACGCATCGCTTCGCAGCCCGTTCCGCTGCGGGCACGAAGTTGACCTCTATGGAACACCCCCGCGGCGCGTTCCAGTGACCATGCGCGCTCGACGTTTGTTAGCGGTACGGTTCCGCCAGCCAGCCCAGGATGGGGACGGTGGGGGAGAGAAGGTCAGCGGACATGCATTTCGCAGGCGGCGTTCCCGAGGGCTTCGAGCCGGACCTGAACTGGCTGCGCGAGCTGCCGATCCCGGTCTACGGGCTGCCCGCTGACTTGCCGGGGTGGCGCTTGCTGGGCGACTCAGGGTGGGAGACAGGCACCCGTTCGACTGGCACGTGCTCATCGACGGCCAGCGGGTCGACGTACGAGCTGTGCGCGGGTCGGACAACGTCACCCTCGCGAAGGGCGTCATCGGTGACGCCAAGGTCACCATCCTCGGTGGCAACTGGCCGACCCACGAGGCCCTGCACCTCGTGACGATCACGGATCTCTCTCCCTACATCGAGGAGCGAAAGCGGATCATCGGCTTCTGAGGGAAGGCCGGGCGCTGGCACAGCCGCGGGCCCGCAGCTCTGACAACCGGACAACCCGCGGCCAGGGCGGTTACGCTGCACGCGTGCTGAGGAGCGCGACCATTCGGCGGCTCACCGCGGCCGATCGGCCGGAGATCGTCGCTCTGCTTGACCGCGATCCCGTAGCCAACGTCTTCGTCACCTCGCGGGTGGAGGCGTCCGCGGGTAACGATCGGCTGGGCGCCGAGCTGTGGGGCTACTACCCCGGAGGACGGCTGGCCGCGGCCTGCTACTCGGGCGCCAATCTCGTGCCGGTGGAGGCGGACGAGTCAGCCGCGCACGCCTTCGCCGACTACGCCGCCCGGGAAGGGCGGCGTTGCTCGTCCATCGTCGGTCTCGCGGCCGCGGTGTTGCCGTTGTGGGATCGGCTACGGCCGTCCTGGGGGCCACCCCGCGAGCAGCGGCTCAGTCAGCCCGTGATGGTGGTCGACACCAAGCCCGCGATCGCTCCCGACCCCTTCGTACGCCCCGTCGGCCCGGCCGAGATCGACATCCTGCTGCCGGCATCGGTCGCGATGTTCACCGAGGAGGTAGGCGTATCGCCGGTAGCGGAGGGCGGCATGGCCCTCTACCGTGCGCGAGTTGCTGAGCTGATCCGCAACCGCCGCACGTTTGCTCGGATCGAGGGCGGCAAGGTCGTCTTCAAGGCCGACATCGGGGCGGTGTCGTCGCACGCCTGCCAGGTGCAAGGGGTGTGGGTAGATCCGGTGCGGCGTGGGGAGGGGATCGCGGCGCCGGCCATGGCCGCTGTCGTCCAGCACGCCCTCGCCGAGATCGCTCCAGTGGTGTCGCTGTACGTCAATGACTTCAACCTGCGCGCCCGCGCCGCATATCGACGCACGGGTTTCCGCGAGGTGACGACCTTCGCCTCGGTGCTCTTCTAGCTCGCGCAGGCAGGACCACTCCCGGCGATGACGCATCATGTACGGCATGCTTGCGACCGCCTGGGCAAGGCGCTGCTCAGCAGGGACCCATCCTGCTCGCCCTTGCCGTCGGCATTGGCGGCTGTGGTGGCGACCCGCAGGCCCCTCCGCCACCGGCGCAGGCCACGGTGAGCGTGAGTACGCCGCCGGAGCCCGGCCCCACAGGGCCAACCCCGCGGCCGCCGCGCAGCTTCACCCTCGTCGCGACCGGCGACCTGCTGCTGCATCCGCCGCTCTGGCAGCAGGCCGAGCAGGACGCAGCCACGACCGGCCGGGCGCCGATGGACTACCAGCCGATGCTCGGCGGTGTGCATTCCTATGTTGCCGGCGCCGACCTCGGGCTCTGCCACATGGAGACTCCGCTGGCACCCCGCGGCGGCCCATACGCGGGCTATCCCTCGTTCTCCGCGCCCCCGCAGATCGTCGAAGCGCTGGTGGCGACCGGGTACGACGCGTGCAGCACCGCCAGCAACCACACGTTCGACCAGGGCGCGGCCGGCGTACAGCGTACGCTCGACGAGCTCGACGCGGCGAAGATCAGGCATGCCGGGTCGGCCCGCACTGCCGACGAAGCGGGGCAGACGACCCTGCTTGACATGCGCGGAGTCAAGGTCGGCCTGCTGTCCTACACGTACGGCTTCAATGGCGTCCCCTATCCCAACGGCGAGACCTGGCGAGCCGACGTCCTGGACCCGCAGCGGGTGGTGGCCGACGCCGCCGTAGCGCGACAACGCGGTGCGGAGGTCGTGGTTGTCGCACTGCAGTGGGGCGACGAGTACGAGCACGAGCCCAACGCCCAGCAGCAACAGGTAGCCCCGGTGCTCGCGCAGTCGCCCGACATCGACATCCTGATCGGGCACCACGCGCACGTCGTCCAGCCCATCGAGAAGATCGGCAAGACCTGGGTCGTCTACGGCCTGGGCAACCTCGTGGCCGCGCACGCGACGCCCGGCGACGCCAACGACGAGGGACTGCTGGTGCGCTTCGCGTTTACCGAGCAGCCCGATGGGGGGTTCGCGGTCAGCTCCGCCGAGTACGTTCCCCTGCTCATGACCAACGACCCCCCGCGCCGCGTACTGGACATCCGCCAGGCCCTCGGCTCCGGCGACTACGGCAGCGCGACACGGCAGCGGCTCGAGGAGGCGCTGGCGCGGACGACACAGGTGGTCGAGAGCCGCGGCGGCGCAGCGGCCGGTCTGCTGCCGACAGCCTAGCGATCGCGGAGAAACCCGCTCGGGTTTCGTCCGGGTGCGCCGATATCCTCGCGGGATGATCCTGCGGATGTCGACCCTGTTCCTGCGCACCCTTCGCGAGGACCCGGCCGACGCCGAGGTGCCGAGCCACCGGCTCTTGGTGCGCGCGGGCTACATCCGCCGCGTCGCGCCCGGCATCTTCACGTGGCTGCCCATGGGGCTGTTTGTGCTGCGCAACGTTGAGCGAGTCGTCCGCGAAGAAATGGTTCGCATCGGGGCGCAGGAGCTCAGCTTTCCTGCGCTGCTGCCGCGGGAGCCCTACGAGGCCACCAACCGGTGGGCCGAATACGGCGACAACATCTTCCGGCTCAAGGATCGCAGAGGCGCCGACTATCTGCTCGGCCCCACGCACGAGGAGATGTTCACCCTCACGGTCAAGGACATCTACTCGTCCTACAAGGACCTGCCGCTGGCGTTGTTCCAGATCCAGACCAAATACCGCGACGAGGCACGCCCGCGGGCCGGCATCCTGCGCGGCCGCGAGTTCATCATGAAGGACTCCTACTCCTTCGACATCGACGACGCCGGGCTGCAGCGGTCGTACGATCTGCACCGCCAGGCCTACATCAAGACCTTCGACCGTCTCGGGCTCGACTACGTGATCGTGTCCGCGATGTCGGGGGCCATGGGCGGCAGCGCCTCCGAGGAGTTCCTCGCCGTGGCGGCCAACGGCGAGGACACCTTCGTCCGCTGCGTCAACGGCGACTATGCGGCCAATGTCGAGGCAGTCACGACAGCGCCGCCCGCCGCGCAGCCGTTCGACGACGCGCCGGCCGCGCACGTCGAGGACACCCCCGGCACGCCGACGATCGAGACGCTGGTCGACTTGTTCAACAGCCGCGCCGACCTGCGGCGTGCCGACCGGGCGTGGACCGCCGCCGACACCCTGAAGAACGTCGTCGTCAAGCTGATCCACCCTGACGGCAGCGGAGAGCCGCTGGTCATCGGGATCCCCGGCGACCGCGAGGTCGATCGCAAGCGGCTCGAGGCCCAGGTGGGGCCGGCGGAGGTCGAGGCATTCACCGACGAGGACTTCGCCGCCCACCCGGTGCTCGTCCGCGGATACATCGGGCCGCAGGTGCTCGGCAGCGAGTCCGAGTCGAAGATCCGCTACCTGCTCGACCCCCGCGTGGCAGAGGGCACCCGATGGATCACAGGGGCCAACGAGATCGGCAAGCATGTCGCCGACCTCGTCATGGGGCGCGACTTCGTCGCCGACGGCACGATCGAGGCGGCCGAGGTCCGCGAGGGCGACCCTTGCCCCGTGTGTGGAGGCGGGCTGCACCTCGCCCGTGGCATCGAGCTCGGCCACATCTTCCAGCTCGGCCGAAAATATGCCGAGGCGCTCGACCTCAAGGTGCTCGACGAGACCGGCAAGCAGGTCGTGGTCACGATGGGCTCATACGGCATCGGCGTGTCGCGCGCAGTCGCCGCCATCGCCGAGCAGACGGCCGACGACGCTGGACTCTGCTGGCCACGGGAGGTGGCCCCGGCCGACGTTCATCTCGTGGCCGCCGGCAAGGATCCGGTGATCTTCGAGGCTGCAGAGCAGATCGCCGCAGAATTGGCGGCGCGTGGAGTCCGGGTGCTGCTCGACGACCGGCAGGGCGTCTCGGCGGGGGTGAAGTTCAACGACTCCGAGCTGCTCGGGGTGCCGACGATCCTTGTCGTCGGTCGCGGGCTCGTCGACGGCAAGGTCGAGATCAAGGATCGGCGCACCGGTGACCGCTCGCAGGTTCCCGTCGATGCGGTTGTCGACCACCTCGCAGCGGCGGTGGGCCCGTGAGCACACTCGAGGTCCGCGCAGTCATCTTCGACTGGGGCGGCACGCTGACACCGTGGCACACGATCGACCTCGAGGAGCAGTGGCGCGTCTACGCGCGCGTCGCCCATCCCGAGCGGGCCGCGGAGGTCGCCGCGTCGATCCTGGCCGCCGAGCGGGCAGCCTGGGCCCGCACCCGCGCAGACTGCGCGTCTTCCTCGCTGACGGCGCTCCTCGAAGGACTAGGGCTCGAGCCGCACGCTGCGGGGCTGGCTGCCTACGAGGAGTTCTGGGAACCACACACTCTCACCGACCCGGCGGTCGGGCCGCTATTCACCGCCCTGCGCAGCCGCGGTTTCAAGATCGGTGTCTTGTCCAACACCATCTGGACGAGGGCTTACCACGACGCCGTGCTCGCCCGCGACGGCGTGCTCGACCTCATCGACGGTGCGGTCTACTCGAGCGAGATCCCGTGGACCAAGCCGCATCCGGGGGCGTTCCGCGCTGCGCTCGAGGCTGTCGGAGTCGACGACCCGCAGCAGGCGGTCTTCGTGGGCGATCGGCTCTTTGACGACATGCATGGCGCTGCCGCCGCCGGCATGCGCACGGTTTTCGTGCCGCACAGCGTCATCCCGATCGACCAGCGGGGTCACGTCGACGGGGAGCCTGACGCCGTGGTGCAGAGCCTGGCCGAGGTGCTCGGCGTCGTCGAGGGGTGGCACGCGCAAGCGGCCTGACCGGCTCTGATCGTCGACTCGACGCCCGATCGGCGCTAGGCTCGACCCTCCCGGAGAGGGATGATCAATGGCCAGAGCCTGGGTGGCGCTGCCCGACGGCGCCGACCTTGACCTGCTCCAGCGCCGGCTGGCGCAGGCGCAGGAAACCTTCCTGGCCACCGGCATGCCCGACCCAGAGGTGCGCCAGCTCGTGGTCGACTCGTGGCGCCGCAGCGTTGCGAGCGGAGTCGACGCCCAGAGACTCTCACCGGTCGACATGGTCGATGATGTGCTCGAGGATTACCGGCGGGCCCACCCGCTCGCTACATCGATGCCGATGATCCGGCGTCTGCTCATCGAGCCCGCATCCGAGTCCGGGCTGCTGGTCGCCGTCACCGATGCCGAAGGTCGGATGTTGTGGGTCGAGGGGTCCCGTGACCTCAAGCCGGCCGCCGACGCGGTCAACTTCCGAGTCGGCGCCACCTGGAGCGAGGCCGCCGTCGGCACCAACGGCATCGGCACAGCACTCGTGCTCGACCATGCCGTCCAGATCTACCGCAACGAGCACTTCAGCCAGCTGATCGAGACGTTCAGCTGCACCGGGGTGCCCGTCCACGACCCGGACACCGGCGAGATCCTCGGCGCGGTCGACCTGACGGGCAGCGACGAGGCGGTTGCTCCGCGCAGCCTTGCCCTCCTTCAGGCAACGGTTGCCGCCGTCGAGATGGAGATTCGGGCCAAGCGACTCGCGGCCAGACTGGCCGGCCCCGGGCGACACGTCCGCGGTCTCACCCTGTCCTCTCCGTCGGTGGCAGGCCGCGAGCTGACCCTGCGGCTCGAGGTGCTCGGCCGCAGCCACGCCAAAGTCCGGCTCGGCGATCTCGAGACCACCCTGTCACCGCGCCACTCGGAGCTGCTCCTCATGTTGGCCAACCGGCCCAGCGGGGTCACGGTCGAGGAGCTCGCCGTCGAGCTGTCCGAGCAGGAGACCAACCCGGTCACGATCCGCGCCGAGATGTCCAGGCTGCGCCGGATCCTGGGAGAGGGCGCGATGTCTTCGCGGCCCTACCGGATCACCGTGCCGGTGAGCTCCGACGTCGACGACATGCGGCTGCGGCTCGTCCGTGGTGCCGTGCGCAAGGCGGTGGCCGACTACGCCGGCCCCGTGCTCCCGCGGTCACAGGCACCCGGGGTGGTCGAGCTCCGCGACGACCTGCATCAACGGCTTCGTTCGGCTGTGCTGGCGCACGGTTCGCTCGACGTGCTGCTCGGCTTCGCCGAGGCTGAGTGGGGCTACCACGATCTCGGAGCCTGGCAGGGCGTCCTGGCCGCTGCCCGGGCCGGCTCGCCAAAACGATCGCTGGCACTTGCCCGGATTCGTACCCTCAATGCCACACTTGGCGATCCGGCCGATGCAACCCTGTTGCAACCTTTTCGCAGATAGCGTCTGAAATGGCTCGTCCCACAGTGTGGTGGGACAGCGGGCCCACGGGGGTGGCCCGCTGTTTCTTCCGCTCGGGGTCGGGCCACTAACACGTGTCACGAGAGACCCGACGACGATGTCGCCGCGCGCTCCGGGAGGCCGGGAAAGGCCGTGGGCGGCGCGCCCCAGGCGACCGTGCGCCGGGCGCATGCGACCAACGTGAGCCCAATAGTTCGTACGTCCGATGTCACTGCGGCCGTGACCACATCGGCGTAGACCGCCGCCAGCCGATCTTCCACCTCAGCCAGCAGGGCGCGCGCCGTGACCGCGTCGGTCACGTCAAAGGGCAGGGCGTACGAGGCCAAGGCCGCGACCGGCTCGGCTCCGCGCTTTCGCACCGCGGCCGAGAGCCGAGCGCGCTGAGCGCGGTGGTTCTCGAGGAGCGCAACGGCGGCCGTCGCGCCCGCCTCGTCCAGGCGTGCGCCGGCGAGCCCGTACGCATAGATGCAGGCGTGCTCGCCAGCAAGCGCGGCCTGCAACGCGTCCAGCTCGAGAGTCTGCATCGTCATCACGCGCCGGGGAGCAGGCCGGCGTGCACGGTCTCGCATCCGGCGATCGACGCGGTCAGCCGCGCAAGCTGCGGGTCGTCGGCCGACCCGCATACCCGCGAGGCAAGCTCGGCCTGCGCATTCTCAGCCGCGAGCAGGCCGGCAAGCAGAGCGACTCGGTCGGGCGGCGGCGACGTCGGTCCGCTTGGCGTCGCGGACGGCGTTGGCGCGGGTGCGGGCTCGGGCCGGATGCCGATGGCATCCAGATGCGCGCGGTGACGCTCGGCGTTGGCGGTGAGCTGCGCCGTCAGGTCAGGGAAAGCTGCGACGGCCACCGCGTACGCCTCGAGGAGCCCCGCCTCGCCTTCGGCCAGCCGGCGGCGCTGCCGCTCGTCGCGCGTCGGGGGAGTCGTCCTTGCCGCGGCCGGCGTCTCGGGCGAGTTGTCGCCCGTACAGCCGGTGAGGCCGAGCACCAAGAGGTACGCGCCGCCCGCGAGCGCACCTCGACGGCTCAGCCCCTCCATGCGTACTCGCCCTCCCGGCCCGATCGCATCGACGCTGGACGCTACCTGAACCCGCTAGGGTGGGACGACCGACGCACCCTCGCCGGAGGGTGCGTCATGCCCTTTGCACAACTCGAGACTAGGAGGCCAGCATGAGCGCATCCCCAGCGCGCGAGCAGCTGGCCGAGGTCATCGAGCCGGTAGTGGCGTCCGCCGGCTACGACCTCGAAGGCCTCGAGGTGAGCACGGTCGGACGGCGCCAGCGCATCCGGCTCCTGGTCGACAAGGACGGCGGCGTGACGCTCGACGAGTGCGCCGAGCTCTCCCGACTGATCGAGCCGGTCCTCGACGAGTCGCCCGTGCTCGACGATGCGGCCTACACGCTCGAGGTTTCCTCGCCCGGTGTCGCGCGTCCACTCACGCTGCCTCGGCACTGGCGGCGCGCGACGGGTCGACTGGTGGCGGTGACGCTGCGTGACGGGGCGTCGGTGACCGGCCGCGTCAGCTCCGCTGCAGACGATGCAGCCCAGCTGGCGGTTGGTGGTGCGGTCCGCAGTGTGCGCTATGCCGACGTTGCCAAGGCCAAGGTGCAGGTCGAGTTCGCACGGGCCGATAAGGGCCGGGTCGACGACGATCGGGGTGAGTGAACCGTGGACATCGACCTGACAGTCCTGCGTGCACTCGAGCGGGAGAAGGAGATCTCCTTCGAGCTCGTCGTCGAGGCGATCGAGCAGGCTCTCCTCGTTGCCTACCACCGCAGCGACAACCCGCAGGCCGCCGCTCGCGTGGAGCTCGACCGGCGCACTGGCCACGTCACCGTCTGGGCGGCCGAGCTGGACGAAGACGGCAATCTGGTCCGCGAGTGGGACGACACCCCCGACAACTTCGGTCGCATCGCCGCCACCACTGCCAAGCAGGTGATCCTGCAGCGCCTGCGCGACGCGGAGGACGAGGTCACCTTCGGGGAGTTCCTCGGCAAGGAAGGCGACATCGTCTCCGGGGTCATCCAGCAGGGCCGTGACCCGCGCCAGGTCCTGGTCGACCTGGGCAAGGTGGAGGCGGTGCTGCCGCCCCCGGAGCAGGTGCCCGGCGAGACCTACGAGCATGGAGCTCGGATCAAGTGCTACGTGGTGCAGGTACGCAAGGGGCTGCGCGGCCCGACAGTGACCCTGTCCCGGAGCCACCCTGGCCTGGTCAAGAAGCTGTTCGCCCTCGAGGTCCCCGAGATCGCCCAGGGGGCTGTCGAGATCGCCGCCATCGCGCGTGAGGCAGGCCACCGCAGCAAGATCGCGGTCTGGTCGCACCGCCCTGAGATCAACGCCAAGGGTGCCTGCATCGGTCCCATGGGCTCTCGCGTCCGCGCCGTCATGTCAGAGCTGCACGGCGAGAAGATCGACATCGTCGACTGGTCCGACGATCCCGCCGAGCTCGTCGCGCACGCGCTCTCGCCCGCCCGGGTCTCCTCCGTAGAGATCATCGACCCGGTCGCCAGGGCGGCCCGGGTCACAGTCCCCGACGCTGTGCTGTCCCTGGCCATCGGCAAGGAGGGCCAGAACGCGCGGCTGGCGGCCCGACTGACCGGCTGGCGCATCGACATCCGCTCGGATGCGGCCCCGGGGGGCACCGGCCGGCCCAGCACCGAGGCGATGGCCACCCCGGACGGGTCGTGAGTCCCGGCAGGGCACAGGACCGGGTAGACTCGACACCTGAAGGCCACGTGGCCCCCCGTCAGCCTGCGCGCACCTGCCTCGGCTGTCGGCAACGCGTGGTCAAAACTGACCTGCTGCGTGTCGTGGCGGTCGGGACGGGTGACCAGCTGGTTCTCGCCCCCGACCTTCGCGGCCGGATGCCCGGGCGGGGTGCCTATGTGCACCCCACTCCCGAGTGTCTCGACATCGCTCTGCGGCGTCGTGCGTTCGTGCGTGCCTTGCGCATCACGGGCCCGTACGACTCCGAGCCACTCCGAGCCCACGTCGAGCACCGGTCCGGGTCCGGCGCTGTGGCGGCCCCGCCAGGGGCGGCCATGACGGGACGCACTGGGTCACCGACAGAAGGAGCCGGGTCGTGACACTCGCAGGCACTCGATGAGTAACCAGCGATGAGCACGCTTATCAGCTAGCCGGTTCGTGCCTGCGTGCCCGGACCGAGAAGGAGAGCAGTGGCTAAGGTCCGGGTTTACGAGCTCGCCAAGGAGCTCGGCGTAGAGAGCAAGGTTGTCCTTGCCAAGCTCGCCGATCAAGGCGAGTTCGTCCGTTCGGCGTCCTCGACCATCGAGGCGCCTGTGGTCCGCAAGCTTCGGGAGTCGATGGCCAGCGCGCCTGCGCCGGCCAAGAAGACCCCTGCGGACGCGTCGCCCGCCAAGAAGGCGGCGGCGAAGAAGCCGGCGGCACCAGCCGCCCCCCAGCCTCCGCAGCCGGAGGCTCCGGCTGCTTCGTCCCCCGAGGCTCCGCCGGCGCCCAAGCCGGCGGTCCCCGACCGTCCGACGCCTGCCGCACGGCCGGCCGCTCCCAGGCCGGCCGCCGGCCCCGCCGACGGCCGCCCCGAGACGCCCCGGCAGCGCCCCGACGGTGGTGCCCGGCCCGCTCCGGGCGCGCCGCGCCCCGCTGCGGGAGCACCGCGTCCTGGTGCGGGTGGGCAGCGCCCTGGCGCCGCTCGGCCGGGCGGTTCGCGTCCGGGCAACAACCCGTTCAGCCAGGAGACGACCGGCATGCAGCGGCCGCCCCGTGCGGGTGGTCCGCGTCCGGGCAACAACCCGTTCAGCAATGACACGACCGGCATGCAGCGGCCGCCCCACCCGGGTGGCCCGCGTCCGGCCGGTGGTGCGACTCCGGGCGCCATGCCGCCTCGGCCAGGTGGGGCCGGCGGCCCCGGTGGGCCGCGTCCCACCCCCGGCATGATGCCCGCCGGCCGCCCGGCCCGTCCGAGCGGCCCGGGTCGTCCCGGTGCCGGTTCCGGCACCGGCCGTCCCGGTGCCGGCGGCCGCCCCGGTGGCGGTGGCAGTGGTGGCGGCGGCTTCGGCGGCCGTCCCGGCGGCGGTGGTGGCGGTGGCGGCTTCGGCGGTGGCGGCGGTGGCTTCGGCGGCGGTGGTCGGCCAGGTGCCGGCGGTCGTGGCCGTGGCGGCACCGCTGGTGCGTTCGGCCGCCCTGGTGGCCGTCCGGCCAAGGGCCGCAAGTCGAAGAAGCAGCGTCGTCAAGAGTTCGACAACATGCAGGCGCCGGCCGTGGGCGGTGTCCGCGTCCCGCGCGGCAACGGGCAGACCGTCCGCCTGCCGCGTGGTTCCTCCCTGTCCGACTTCGCTGAGCGCATCGACGCCGACCCGGCGTCGCTCGTACAGGTGCTGTTCCACCTCGGCGAGATGGTGACGGCGACCCAGTCCGTCGACGAGGACACCTTCAAGCTGCTCGGCGCCGAGCTCGGCTACGACCTGCAGATCGTGTCCCCGGAGGACGAGGACCGCGAGCTGCTGGAGTCGTTCGACATCGACTTCGATGCCGAGGACGCCGACATCGAGGCGCTGCCGCGGCCGCCGGTGGTCACGGTCATGGGTCACGTCGACCACGGCAAGACCAAGCTCCTCGACGCGATCCGCAACGCCAACGTCGTGGCCGGCGAGGCGGGTGGCATCACCCAGCACATCGGTGCCTACCAGGTGCATGTCGATCACGAGGGCCAGGACCGCGCGATCACCTTCATCGACACCCCGGGTCACGAGGCGTTCACCGCCATGCGTGCCCGTGGTGCGCAGGTGACCGACATCGCGATCCTCGTCGTCGCAGCCGACGACGGCGTCATGCCGCAGACCACCGAGGCGCTCAACCACGCGCAGGCGGCCGGCGTCCCGATCGTCGTCGCGGTCAACAAGGTGGACAAGGAGGGGGCCAACCCCGCCAAGATCCGCCAGCAGCTGACTGAGTACGGCCTGGTCGCTGAGGAGTACGGCGGCGACACGATGTTCGTCGACGTCTCGGCCCTCAAGCGGCTCGGCATCGACGAGCTGCTCGAGGCGGTGCTGCTCACGGCCGACGCGTCGCTCGACCTGCACGCGCAGGTCGCCATGGACGCGCGTGGCGTTGTCATCGAGGGTCACCTCGACCGCGGTCGCGGTCCCGTGGCCACGGTGCTGGTGCAGCGCGGCACGCTCAGCACGGGCGATTCCATCGTCACCGGGCAGGCCTACGGTCGTGTCCGGGCGATGCTCGACGAGAACGGCGACAGCGTCGAGGTGGCCGGGCCGAGCCGTCCGGTCCTCGTCCTCGGTCTGACCGGGGTGCCGAGCGCGGGTGACAAGTTCCTCGTTGCCGAGGACGACCGCCAGGCGCGGCAGATCGCCGAGAAGCGCGAAGCGATGGAGCGAGCGGCGGCCAACGCCAAGGCCCGCAAGCGCGTCACGCTCGAGGGCTGGCTGGAGCAGAGCAAGGTCGAGACGCTCAACCTCATCCTCAAGGGCGACGTGTCCGGGTCCGTCGAGGCGCTCGAGGACGCGTTGCTCAAGATCGATGTGGGCGAGGAGGTCGAGCTGCGCGTCATCGGCCGTGGCGTGGGTGGCATCACCCAGAGCGACATCATGCTCGCGGCCGCGTCCGACGCGATCATCATCGGCTTCAACGTCCGGGCCGAGCAGAAGAACTCCGAGCTCGCCGACCGTGAGGGCGTCGAGATCCGCTACTACTCGGTCATCTACCAGGCGATCGAGGAGGTTGAGGCGGCGCTCAAGGGGCTGCTCAAGCCGGAGTTCGAGGAGGTCGCGCTCGGGTCCGCCGAGGTGCGGGAGGTGTTCCGCTCGAGCAAGTTCGGCAACATCGCCGGCTGCATGGTCACGAGCGGTACGATCCGCCGCAACTCCAAGGCTCGGCTCGTCCGCGACGGCGTCGTGGTCACCGAGACTGTCGCCATCGAGTCGCTGCGGCGGTTCAAGGACGACGCAACCGAGGTCCGCGAGGGCTTCGAGTGCGGCATCGGCCTTGGGTCGTACAACGACATCAAGGTCGGCGACATGATCGAGACCTTCGAGCTGCGGGAGAAGCCGCGAGGCTGATCACCGGAGTAGATCATGCGACAGTGCGACATCGGTGCTGGCTAACACGCCAGTGATGTCGCACTGTCGCATGATCCGAAAGGTGGCCGCATGTGGGTCGGGACGCTGGCCCTGGACCTGCTCCTCGGTGATGTGCACTCGCTGAAGGAGAAGCGCGGGATCGTCCGGCCGATCGTCGCCGAGATCACCCGCACCTACGGCATCTCGGCCGCGGAAGTGGGCCACCAGGACCTGCACCGCCGGGCCGAGATCGGCGTGGCGGTCGTGGCCGGGGAGCCGACGCACTGCCGAGACGTGCTCGACAAGGTCGAGCGACTCGTCGCCGCCCGCCCCGAGGTAGACCTGCTGTCGGCGCGGACCAGACTGCACTCGAGCGACGACGACGACTGAAGCCAACGAGAACCCAACTGGAGGATGCCATGGCCGACCGTGCCCGGGCCGCCAAGCTCGCCGACCGCATCAAGGTCGTTGTCGCCGAGACGCTGGACAAGCGGGTCAAGGATCCCCGGTTGGGCTTCATCACCATCACCGACGCCCGTGTGACGGGCGACCTGCGTGATGCCACCGTCTTCTACACCGTGTTCGGTGACGAGACCGAGAGGACCGGCACCGCGGCCGCCCTCGAGAGCGTCAAAGGCCTGTTGCGCACGGAGGTCGGCCGGCAGACCGGCATCCGCTACACGCCCACGCTCACCTTCATCGCCGACGCCGTCCCGGAGAACGCCGCACACATCGACGATCTCCTCCGTAAGGCACGCGAGTCGGACGCCGTGGTCGCCGACACCGCCGCCGCGGCGGAGTTCGCCGGGGACGCCGACCCCTACCGCGCGCCGCGGGCGCCGGAGGACGAGGACGAGTTCGCCGGCCTCGACGACGAGCCGGACGGCTCGACGCGGTGACAACGGATCGGACAGCCGACGCCCCGAAATCTGGTGCGGAGGCGGGCCCGACCAAGCAACCCGACGACGGGCTGGTCATCGTCGACAAGCCCGCCGGGTGGACGTCGCACGACGTCGTCGCCCGTACGCGCCGGATCGCGGGCACCCGCCGCGTCGGGCACGCCGGCACGCTGGACCCGATGGCCACTGGGGTGCTCGTGCTCGGCATCGGGCGCGCAACCCGGCTCCTCGGTTACCTCGCGCTCACCGAGAAGTCCTACGACGCCACCATCCGCCTCGGCGTCAGCACCCGCACCGACGACGCCGACGGCGACGTCGTCGACACTCATGATGCGTCGGATGTCAGCGACAAGGCCGTACGGGCCGAGGTCGCGGCACTCACCGGCGACCTGTTGCAGGTGCCGAGCGCCGTGTCGGCCATCAAGGTCGACGGCCGTCGCGCCTACGCCCGCGTGCGGGCAGGCGAGGACGTGGAGCTGGCGCCACGACCGGTGACCGTGCACAGCTTCGAGGTGCTCGACATGCGCCGTGATGCCGGAGTGCTCGACGTCGACGTGCAGGTGACGTGCTCCTCCGGCACGTACGTCCGGGCCCTCGCCCGCGATCTCGGATCCGCACTCGGCGTCGGCGGACACCTGACCCGGCTGCGGCGCACCCGCGTTGGCCCGTACGACCTCTCCCTCGCGCACACACTCGACGACCTCGAGAAGCAGTTCCAGCTGCTCCCCATCGCGGATGCGGCGGCCGCAGCCTTTGCACGGGTCGACGTCGACGCCGAGACCGCGGCGCGGCTGGTGCACGGTGCACCGATGCCTCCCACCGGGGCCCCTGGTCCGGTGGCGGTCTTCGGTCCTGGCCCCACCTTCCTCGCTCTCGTCGAAGACCGTGGGCCACGGGCCAAGCCCATTGCCGTGTTCGCCGCGGCTCAGGACGTTGGTTAGCGGACGGGTCACCGAGAGGACTGGTGTTCATGACCGAGGATGTCTCGGTATCGACGACGCACAAGTTCGCGATCGTGCTCAACAAGGCCGTCGAGTCGGGGGTTGCCCTCAATGCCTGCGCGCACATGTCTGCGTGCCTGGTGGCGAGAGCCTCGGACGACGACCGACAGCACATGACCTTCGTCGACTACGTCGATGGCAGCGACATCGTTCATCCGGTCTCGGCACTGTCTCTGATCGTCCTGTCTGCCAAGAACTCGAACCAGATCAGGACCGCCCGCAACCTGGCCGCGGAGGCGGGCGTCCTGCATGTGGACTTCACCGAAAGCATGACCAGGGACACCTATGTCGAGCAGATGGAGCGCACGCGGGCAACCAAGGAGGAGGACCTGCAGTACTGGGGCCTCGCACTCTTCGGTCCAAGGACCGTGATCGACCCGATCACCAAGCGGTTCTCGCTCTGGCGCGCCTGATGCGTGCAGACGGGTCGAACCCGGGCGAGCCGGGCGGCGTCGACCCGAGCCCTCGTGACACGCTGATCGGTCGTAGCTGCTGCTGAAAGGAGCCCACGTGCCCGCCTCGCCGCAGGTCTGGCGCGCGCCTGAGGACGTACCCGCCGACCTTCGGTGCAGCGTCGTCTCGATCGGCGTCTTCGATGGTGTGCACCGTGGGCACCAAGCGGTGGTCGGCCGGGCCTCCGAGCAAGCGCACCGCCGTGGATGCCCGCTGGTGGTGGTGACGTTCGACCCGCACCCGATGACCGTCGTACGCCCTGACCGGGCGCCGCTGGCCGTGGCAACGCTGGAGCACCGCATCAGGCGGTTGGCCGAGGCAGGCGCCGACGCCGTCTTCGTGCTCCGCTTCGACCAGGAGCGCTCCCAGCAGTCAGCCGAAGACTTCGTCCGCGAGCTGCTCGTCGGCACTCTGCACATCTCGGCCGTCGTCGTGGGCGAGGACTTCCGGTTCGGGCACCGCGCGACCGGCGATGTGGCGCTGCTGCAGGCCCTCGGCGAGGAATGTGGGTTCGAGGTGCATCCGGTCGAGCCGGTCAGCGATCCCGGCCGGCACCGGTGGTCGTCGACATTCGTGCGCGACCGGGTCGCCGACGGCGACGTGGAGGAGGCCGAGCGGGCGCTCGGCGCGCCCTTCCGGGTCGAAGGCGTGGTCGTCAAGGGCGACCAGCGGGGTCGCGCCATGGGCTACCCGACGGCCAACGTGCCGCCGACCCCAGGCTTCGTCGTCCCGGCCGACGGTGTCTACGCGGGGTGGCTCGTGCGGCTCGACGATCCCGAGGCGACCCGTATGCCGGCAGCCATCTCGGTCGGCACCAACCCGACCTTCGACGGGGTGGCCCGGCGGGTCGAGGCGTACGTGCTCGACCGCGACGACCTCGAGCTCTACGGCGTGCCCGTCGCCATCGAGTTTGCCGCCCGGCTGCGTGGCATGGTCCGCTTCGACTCGGTGGACGAGCTGCTCGTGCAGATGGCGGACGACGTACGCCGGGCGAGGGTGATCGTCGGCTGATTTCGGCTGGTGGGTGACCCGCTGGTAGCCTGAGTGCTGCCGTCTGACCGGCCGCGGATCCAGAGAGCCCCGGTGAACCAGCCCGGGTGCACCGCGCAACCGACCCGAGAAGGAGTCACGTGTCGAACGAGACTGCCAGCAAGCAGCAGACCATGGCCGAGCACGCCCGCAGCGAGGGCGACACCGGCTCCCCCGAGGTTCAGGTCGCGCTGCTCACCCAGCGGATCAACCACCTGACCGAGCACCTCAAGGACCACAAGCACGACCACCACAGCCGTCGTGGCCTGCTGCTGCTCGTCGGCCAGCGGCGCCGGCTGCTCAACTACCTGGCCAAGAAGGACATCACCCGCTACCGCGCGCTGATCGAAAAGCTCGGCCTGCGCCGATGACGTCGTACGACGGGGAGCGGTCCCCACACAGGGGCCGCTCCCTTGTCGTATCGGACAACTGAACACAGAAGACACCAAGAGGAGCGGCTCCCGCGACGAGGCGATGCGAGCAGCACGCCGGTCCTCGGTAGTGATCCCCGCCGCCATCCAAGACGGCGCGGCGTGGATCTCGATCGAAGACCGGCCCTGTCCCTCGACTCGCCCAGCGCGGACGCTCCGCGACATGCGAGGAGGGTGACCCGTGACGGGTCCCGAGATCCACACCGCCGAGGCAGTGATCGACAACGGTCGCTTCGGCAAGCGCACCATCCGGTTCGAGACCGGCCGACTGGCCCGCCAGGCCGCCGGCTCTGCCGTGGCCTACCTCGACGAGGAAACGATGGTCCTGTCGGCCACGACCGCGTCCAAGAACCCCAAGGAGCAGTTCGACTTCTTCCCGCTGACGGTCGACGTCGAGGAGCGGATGTACGCCGCAGGGCGCATCCCCGGCTCGTTCTTCCGCCGCGAGGGCCGGCCCAGCGAAGAGGCGATCCTGACCTGCCGGCTCATCGACCGGCCGCTGCGGCCGTCGTTCGTCAAGGGCCTGCGCAACGAGGTCCAGGTCGTGGTGACCGTCATGGCGCTGCACCCAGAGGACCTCTACGACGTGCTCGCCATCAACGCTGCGTCGATGTCGACGCAGCTCGCCGGTCTGCCGTTCTCCGGCCCGATCGGCGGCGTCCGCGTCGCCCTCATCGAGGACACGTGGGTGGCGTTCCCGACCTACGAGCAGCTGAAGGGCGCGGCATTCGACATGGTCGTTGCCGGGCGCGTGCTCGCCGACGGCGACGTCGCGATCATGATGGTCGAGGCAGAGGCGACGGTCGACACGTGGCATCTGGTCAAGCAGGAAGGCCGTCAGGCACCGACCGAGGAGGTCGTCGCCGACGGCCTCGAGGCAGCCAAGCCGCACATCAAGCTGCTCTGCGAGGTGCAGCAGGAGATCGCCGACAAGGCCGCCAAGGAGACCGCGCAGTTCCCGACCTACCCCGAGTACCAAGACGACGTC
This sequence comes from uncultured Actinomycetota bacterium, assembly GCA_963757805.1. Lineage (GTDB taxonomy): Bacteria > Actinomycetota > Actinomycetes > Jiangellales > Jiangellaceae > CAVWSM01. The sequence goes on from CAVWSM010000006.1 coordinate 1,258,148, forward strand.
TACGACGCAGTCGACGCGGCTGTGCGTGAAGAGCTCGCCGCTGCGCTCACCATCCCGGGCAAGCAGGAGCGCGAGGCGGAGACCGACCGCGTCAAGGGCCTGGCGGTCGAGCGGGTGGGAGCGAAGTTCGAGGGTCGCGAGAAGGAGATCTCCGGAGCCTTCCGCTCGCTGACCAAGGCGCTTGTCCGCGAGCGCATCCTGCGCGACAAGGTGCGCATCGACGGCCGCGGCCTCACCGACATCCGCCAGCTCTCGGCCGAGGTGGCCGTGGTGCCGCGGGTGCACGGCTCGGCGCTGTTCGAGCGCGGCGAGACGCAGATCCTGGGCATCACGACGCTCAACATGCTCTCCCTGGAGCAAAAGCTGGACACGCTCTCGCCGGAGAGGTCCAAGCGCTACATGCACAACTACAACTTCCCGCCCTACTCGACCGGTGAGACCGGCCGCGTGGGCTCGCCGAAGCGCCGCGAGATCGGCCACGGCGCGCTCGCCGAGCGGGCGCTCCTGCCGGTGCTGCCCGTGCGCGAGGAGTTCCCGTACGCCATCAGGCAGGTCTCGGAGGCGCTCAGCTCCAACGGGTCCACCTCGATGGGCTCGGTGTGCGCCTCGACGCTGGCGCTGCTCAACGCTGGTGTGCCGCTGCGCGCCCCGGTCGCGGGCATCGCGATGGGCCTCATCTCTGGTGAGATCGACGGCAAGACCGAGTACGTCACCCTGACCGACATCCTCGGCGCCGAGGACGCCTACGGCGACATGGACTTCAAGGTTGCCGGCACCAGCGAGTTCGTCACCGCGCTGCAGCTCGACACCAAGCTCGACGGCATCCCGGCCTCGGTGCTGGCGGCCGCGCTGCGCCAGGCGCACGATGCGCGCATCACCATTCTCGAGGTCATGTCCGAGGCCATCGACCGGCCGGACGAGATGAGCCCGTACGCGCCGCGCATCATCACCATCAAGATCCCGGTCGACCAGATCGGCGCGGTGATCGGGCCCAAGGGCAAGATCATCAACCAGATCCAGGACGAGACGGGCGCCGAGATCACGATCGAGGACGACGGCACCATCTACATCGGGGCTGCCGACGGCCCGGCGGCCGAGGCGGCTCGCACGCAGATCAACAACATCGCCAACCCGCAGATGCCGCAGGTCGGCGAGCGCTACCTGGGCACGGTCGTCAAGACGACCACGTTCGGCGCGTTCATCTCGCTGCTCCCGGGCAGGGACGGCCTGCTGCACATCTCTGAGGTCAAGAAGATCGCGGGCAAGCCGCGCATCGACTCGGTCGACGAGGTGGTCAAGGTCGGTGACCGGCTGCAGGTGCAGATCAAGGACATCGACGACCGCGGCAAGCTGTCGCTGATCCCGGTCCTGGAGGAGCAGCAGGAGCCGGACACTGCGTCAAACGATGGGCCGGCCGGCGAGGAGCAGTGACGAGGCTCCCCGACCAGCGACCCGGGAGCACCCGCACGCTGCTGCGGGAGGACGACGGCGGACTCGTCCGCCGCACCGTCCTCCCGGGCGGGCTCCGCGTCATCACTGAGGCGATGCCGACCGTACGGTCGGTCGCCGTGGGCATCTGGGTGGGCGTCGGCTCGCGTGACGAGCCGACACACCTCGCCGGTGCCACGCACTACCTCGAGCACCTGCTCTTCAAGGGCACCAAGCGGCGCACCTCGCTGCAGATCTCCTCGTCGATCGAGGCGGTCGGCGGTGACATCAACGCGTTCACCGCCAAGGAATACACCTGCTACCACGCGCACGTGCTCGACGTGGACCTGCCGCTCGCTCTCGACGTGCTGGCCGACATGGTGACCTCATCGGTCGTCGCCGAGCCCGACGTCGACAGCGAGCGGCAGGTCGTGCTCGAGGAGATCGCGATGCGCGACGACGAGCCCGACGACGCGGTGCACGACCTGTTCGCCGCAGGCATGTGGGGGGACCGTTCACCCCTGGGCCGCTCAATCCTGGGGTCGCCGGAGACCATCAACGCCTTGTCGCGTCGAGCCGTGCACGGGTGGTACCGCCGCCGCTACCGCCCGGAGAACCTCGTGATCGCGGTCGCCGGGCACCTCGACCACGCGTCGGTCGTACGGATGGTCCGCGCGGCATTCGACGTCAACGGCTACCTCGAAGGTGACGCAGCACCGTCGCCGTCACGCATCGGCGGGCGTCGGCCGCGCGTACGCCCCGGCGTGCAGCTCGTCGAGCGGGCGACCGAGCAGGCCAACCTGATCCTGGGCGTGCCCTCGGTGTCGCGCACCGACGAGCGGCGGTTCGCCCTCGGCGTGCTCAACGCCGCGCTCGGCGGCGGCATGTCATCGCGGCTGTTTCAGGAGGTGCGGGAGAAGCGCGGGCTGGCCTACAGCGTCTACTCGTACGCCGCGCAGTACGCCGACACCGGAATGCTCGGCATCTACGTGGGCTGCGCACCGAAGAAGGTCGACCAGGTCGTCGCGCTCTGCCGCGAAGAGCTGGCCCGCGTCGCGGAGCACGGCATCACTCCCGACGAGCTGGCTCGCGGCAAGGGTCAGCTCCGGGGCGGGCTCGTGCTCGGCCTGGAGGACACGGCGTCGCGCATGGGGCGCATCGCCAAGGCGGAGCTTGTCTACGCCGAGCTGCCCAGTGTCGACGAGCTCATCGCCCGGGTCGACGCGGTCAGCCTCGACGACGTGAGCGGATTGGCTGCCGACCTGCTCGGTGCCAAGCCGTTGCTCGCGGTCATCGGGCCGTTCGACGACGACGAGCGGTTCAGTCGCGCGGTGGCGTGAGCGGGGGCCGACAATGATCACGGCACCGTGGCTTCTCGGGGGTGTGCAAGGCTTGTGGGCCCTGCACACCCCCCACGAGCATCGGTACCGTGATCATTTCGCGGTGCCACAACAGTGGGAGTGGCGATGGCGTTGAGGGTGGCGGTGCTCGGTGCCCACGGCCGCATGGGCGCCGAGGCGTGCGCGGCCATCGAAGCCGCTGACGACCTCGAGCTCGTCGCGCGCATCGGGCGCGACGACCCGCTGACGGCGATGGTCGACGCCGGCGCGCAGGTTGCGGTCCACCTGACGCGCCCCGACGTCGTGATGGACCACCTGCGGTTCTGCATCGAGCAGGGCATCCACGCCGTTGTAGGCACGACCGGCTTCACCGCCGACCGGCTCGACATCGTGCGCAAGTGGCTCGTTGATACGCCGACCGTGGGCGTCCTCATCGCGCCGAACTTCTCGGTGGGCGCGGTGCTGATGATGCGGTTTGCCGAGCAGGCGGCGCGCTTCTACGAGTCGGTCGAGATCGTCGAGCTGCACCACCCCGACAAGGCCGACGCTCCGTCGGGGACCGCTCGGCGCACCGCCGAGCGGGTGGCGGCGGCACGGGCGGCTGCCGGCCGCGGTCCCGTCCCGGACGCGACAGCTGAGTCGTTGGACGGAGCACGCGGGAGTGTGGTCGACGGAGTGCATGTGCATGCCGTACGACTCCGAGGGCTCGTCGCGCACCAAGAGGTGCTGTTCGGCGACCCGGGGGAGACGCTGTCGATCCGCCACGACTCGATGAACCGCGCCTCGTTCATGCCTGGTGTGCTGCTCGGCATCCGCCGTACGCCGTCGACGCCCGGGCTCACTCTCGGGCTGGACGCCTTCCTGGACCTGCCATGAATGCCCGCTCCACCGCTTGGCTGCTCGCGGTCGCGGCCACCGCCCTCGCCGCGCTTGTGGCGTGGCGCGGCGTGGCGCTTGTCGCCGACGGTGACCCGGTCGCCGTGCTGATTGGCCTGGGTGTGATCGCCGTAGTCGCCGTGGCCGCCGGGCTCGTCTGGCGTGAGGTCGGCTTCGGGCTGGCCACCCAACGGCTGGGCAAGGAGCTTGCCGCCGACGGCGGGCTTCCACCGGACGACCTGCCACGCCGCCCATCCGGGCGGGCCGAGCGAGCGGCCGCCGACGAGGCGTTCGCCGCCCGACGAGACGACCTCGCTGCCGCGCCCGATGACTGGCGAGGGTGGTACCGGCTCGCGATCGCCTACGACGACGCCGGCGACCGCCGCCGCGCCCGCGAGGCGATGCGCCACGCGATCGGACTACACCAGCGGCCCGTCACGTAACCAGGCGCAGCAGCGCAGCGGTGAGCGCGGCCAGCCCGACGACGACGAGGAATGGCGCCCGGCACAGCAGGGCGACCACAGCGACGGCCAGCCCCGCCGCGCGCGCATCGATGGCGATGGCCCGCTCGGCGGCAAAGGTCTGCACGACGACGAGAGCCGCCATGAGTGCGACCGGCAACAGGTCGGCGATGCGCTGCACCGCCGGCCGGTCCAGCACCTCTTCGGGCACCGACAACCCGGCCAGCTTGAGGGCATAGCACCCCGCAGCGGCGACCAGCACGGCCCACCAGAGCACCGTCACGCCCCCTCCGCGCTGGAGGCGGATGACGGGCGGCGCAGCCCGACGACCAGCGCCACGACCGCCGCTGCCATCACCGGCACTCCGGCCGGGGTCAGGGGTACGAGGCCCAGCGCGACAAGAGCGGCCAGCACGGCGACCAGTCGCGATGTCGCGTCCTGCAGCCGTGGCCAGAGGAGCGCCAGGAACGCCGCGCCGACGGCGGCGTCCAAGCCGTAAGTCTCCGGCTCGCCCAGCGAGCTGCCCAGCACCGCGCCGAGCAGCGTCGCGGCGTTCCACAGCACGAAGACCGCGAGCCCGGTCGACCAGAACGCCAGCCGCCCCGCCCGCTGGTCGTCCTGCCCCACGGCCATCGCGGTCGACTCGTCGATGGTGAGCTGCGCGGCGAGCAGGCGCCGCGCCCCGCGTACCCCGAGCAGTGTCGCCAGCCGAAGCCCGTACAGCGCGTTGCGGGTGCCCAGCAGGATCGCGGTCGCCGCGCCGGCGAACGGCGAGCCGCCGGCGCCGACAACACCGACGAACGCGAACTGCGAGCCACCGGTGAACATCAGCACCGACAGCGCGCAAGTCTGCAGGACCGACAGGCCGCTGGCGACGCCGATGGCGCCGTACGAGATGCCGTAGGCGCCCGTCGCGATCCCCACGCCGAGCGCGTCGCGTACGACCTCACGCCTGGCCTCGAGCCAGCCAGTCACGACTCCGACCGCACGTCGGTGTGCAGGCGTACTTCGTTGATCACCACGCGTCCGTCGCCGTAGAGGTCCAGCCGGCGGTGCGCCCCGTCTGCCGCCCAGCCGGCACCCTCGAGGAACTTCCGGCGCTCATCGTCCTGGGCGAGGATCCACATCTCGCCGCGGCTGAAGCGATCGGCGCGCAGCGTCTCGACGCACGCAGCGAGCAACCGAGAGCCGTGACCGGCCCCCAGCGCGCTCGGGTCGATGTAGAACGCCACGATCTCGCCGTCCTTGCTCGGTGCGGCATCCGGGGCCTCGCTCGGCGCGGTCGCGGCGAAGCCCACGACCCGCTCGCCCTCCAGGGCGACGAAGACGCGGTGCCGTGCAGTCGGTGGTCGCTCGATCGCGGCCGCCCAGGGCGCGGCGAACCCGGCAGCATCGATCTCGCCGAGCATCTCGGCCGGCAGCACGGACGCGTACAGAGTGGTCCACGCGCGGGCCTGGATGGCGCCGATCGAGGTTGCCTCTGCGGGCAGGGCGAGGCGCACGCTTCGATCAGCCATGCGCGCAATCCTGACAGGCCCTCGTTGCGTCGAAATCAGCGGAACCGCAGGCGAGCCGGCAGCCGGAGCGGCCGCCGGGCCGGCAGGTGCAGGTGCACCAGCGGTCGTTCGGCGTGCTGCGGGTCCAGCAGCGAGGCGGCACTCAGCGCCGCGTCGACCAGCGCGGGCAGCGCAACGGCCCCCAACGCAAGCAGTGACAGCACCGGGTCGGTGCCGTGCTCCAGCGGCCGTACGACAACGGCAGCCGCGCCGAGCACCGCGACCATAGCGACGTAGTCCGGAGCGTCCAGCAACCACCGAGGCAGGTGCGCGGCGGCAATGCAGGTGATCCCGACGATCAGGCCCAGCACCGGTCCGACGACGACACCCGCGGCCGCGGCGGACAGCAGATCGAGGGCGAGTCCCTGGCCGCCGAGCTCGGCGATGTGGGCCGGCAGCAGGGCGTTGAGGAGCATGGCAAGGAGAGCCCAGGCCGGCCCGTGGACCAAGCCCCAGCGGACGAAACGTCCGAGCGTGCGGACGACCCCCGTGTCCACATCACAAGCGTGCCGCACGGTTGCCCCTGCCGCACGCGCAAATCGCCGACGTTACGCTGCCGATATCGGCGGCACGACTGCTCGCGCTGCGGGCCGGTAGCCTTCGACCATGGCTGAGACCTCGATTCCCGGGCGCCCCTTCGGGCGGGTGCTGACTGCCATGGCTACGCCGTTCCGCGCGGACGGCTCGCTCGACCTTGACGGCGCCGCCCGGCTCGCCACGCATCTCGTCGACCAGGGCAACGACGGGCTGGTCATCAGTGGGACCACGGGGGAGAGCCCCACCACCAGCGACGCCGAGAAGGAGCAGCTCGTCCGGGCCGTCGTCGACGCGGTAGGCGATCGGGCCAAGGTGGTCGCCGGCGTCGGCACCTATGACACGCACCACAGCCTCGAGCTGGCCCGCGCCGCCGAGAAGGCCGGCGCGCAGGGCGCGCTCGTGGTGACCCCGTTCTACAACAAGCCCCCGCAGGAGGGGCTGCTCGCGCACTTCCGTGCAGTCGCCGACGCGACTGCGCTACCGGTCATGATCTACGACATTCCCGGCCGTACGGGCACCGCGGTCAAGACCGAGACATTGGTACGGCTGGCTGAGCACGAGCGCATCGTTGCCGTGAAGGACGCCAAGGACGACCTGTACGAGACCGCCTGGGTGCTGGCTCGCACCGACCTCGCCTACTACTGCGGCAGCGACGCGATCAACCTCGCGCAGCTGGCGCAGGGCGCCGTCGGCATGGTCAGCGTGGTCTCGCACGTGGCCACACCTCAGCTCGTGGCAATGGTCCGCGCGGTCGACCAGGGCGACCTGGTCGAGGCCCGACGCATCAACGCGTCGCTGCTGCCGGCCGTACGCGCCATCATGACGCGCACCCAAGGCGTCATCATGGCCAAGGCCGCACTCCAGCTGCTGGGCGTGCTCGCGACTCGCACCGTACGGTCTCCGCTCGTCGAGGCGACCGAGGAGCAGATCGAGCTCCTCCGCGCCGACCTCGCAGCCGCGGGGATCACCGCATGAGCCATCCGCATCCGGAGCTCTCGCCGCCGCCCCCACTCGGCTCCCGACACACTGCGCATCGTGCCGCTCGGCGGCATCGGCGAAGTTGGTCGCAACATGACCGTCTTCGAGTACGGCGGGCGGCTGCTCATCGTCGACTGTGGCGTCCTGTTCCCCGAGGACAACCAGCCCGGTGTCGACCTGATCCTGCCCGACTTCGACTACATCCGGGACCGGCTCGACAGGGTCGAGGCGATCGTGCTCACGCACGGGCACGAGGACCACATCGGGGCGGTGCCGTTCCTGCTCCGCGAGCGCGCAGACATCCCCTTGATCGGTTCACAGCTCACGTTGGCGTTCGTCGAGGCCAAGCTGCGCGAGCACCGCATCGACGCCTATCAGCTCACGGTGCAGGAGGGCCAGCGGGAGCGACTGGGGCCGTTCGACACGGAGTTCCTCGCGGTCAACCACTCGATCCCCGACGCGCTGGCCGTCGCGATCCGTACGCCCGCGGGTCTCGTGCTGCACACCGGCGACTTCAAGATGGACCAGCTGCCGCTCGACGGACGCATCACCGACCTGCGCGGCTTCGCCCGGCTGGGCGAGGAGGGGGTCGACCTGTTCATGGTCGACTCGACCAATGCCGAGGTGCCGGGGTTCACCACGCTCGAGCGCGACATCACCCCGGCGCTGGAGCGCGTGTTCACCGAGGCCAAGCAGCGCATCATCGTCGCGAGCTTTGCCTCGCACGTGCACCGCGTCCAGCAGATCCTCGACGTCGCGGTGAAGTACCGGCGCAAGGTCGCCTTCGTCGGACGCTCGATGGTGCGCAACATGGGCATCGCCCGCGACCTGGGTTACCTCACCATCCCCGGTGACACGCTGGTTGATCGCGCGGTCGATCGACAACTACCCGCCGCAGGACGTCGTACTCATCTCGACCGGCTCCCAGGGAGAGCCGATGTCCGCGCTGGCCCGCATCGCCAACCGTGACCACAACCAGATCCGGGTCGAGCCGGGTGACGTCGTCGTGCTCGCATCGAGCCTCATCCCCGGCAACGAGAACGCGGTCTCCCGTGTCATCAACGGGCTGACCCGCTGGGGCGCCCACGTAGTGCACCGGGGCAATGCGCTCGTCCATGTGTCGGGGCACGCGAGTGCTGGTGAGCTGCTCTACTGCTACAACATCGTCCGACCGCGCAACGTGATGCCCGTGCACGGCGAGTTCCGCCACCTGCGCGCCAACGCCGAGCTCGCGATCGCCACCGGGGTGCCACGCGACCGCGTCGTCATTGCCGAGGACGGCGTCGTTGTGGACCTGGCCGACGGTGTCGCGCGCGTGGTGGGCTCGGTGCCGTGTGGCAACGTCTTCGTCGATGGCACGACCATCGGTGACGTGGCGGAGAGCTCGCTCAAGGATCGCCGGATCCTCGGCGAGGAGGGATTCATCTCGGTCATCGTCGTCGTCGACTCGGTGACCGGAAAGATCGCGACTCGGCCCGAGGTGCATGCGCGCGGGTTTTCCGAGGACGACGGCGTGTTCGCCGGCGTACGGCCGCTCCTCGAAGGCGCCCTCGAGAAGGCGGCCGCCGACGGCGTCAGCGACATCTACCAGCTGCAGCAGATCGTGCGCCGCACCGTCGGTCGTTGGGTGAGCGACACCTATCGGCGGCGGCCGATGATCGTGCCGCTGGTCATCGAGGCCTGATCGTTGCCTGTGAAGCGTGTGGATGCTGGGAATGCTGAGACGTCGCCGCTAACCTGATCATCATGGCGACCCGTGCCTCCAGCCCGCCGCGCAAGCGGAGCGCGCCCGCAGCATCGCGCAACCGCAAGCCGGCGGCGCGCACGTCAGGTCGCCGCCCGCCGGCCCGCAAGCCGCAGCGGCGGGGTCCCGGGCCGTTCACTCTGCTCTTCCGTGGCATCGGGCGCATGCTTCGCGCGCTGTGGATGGGCGCCGCGCACCTCGTTGGTGGCGTCGTACGCCACATCGGGCGCACCGCGCGCGAGGTCGACCCCGAGCTGCGACGCGACGGCGTCGGTCTGCTGCTGGTCGGCTGCGCGATCATCGTGGCCGCGGCGGTCTGGTGGCACACGCCGGGTCAGGTCTTCGACGCCATCCGTGGCGCGGTGGCCGGGTCCGTCGGGTCGCTCGCCTACGCGGTGCCGCTGCTCATCGTCGCGGTCGCGTGGCGCACACTGCGTCGCCCCGACCTCAACGGCCCGGGTGGTCGTCAGGTCGTCGGGTGGGGCGCGCTGCTGCTCGGGGTCCTCGGGCTGGTGCACATCGCCAACGGCCTGCCGCGGCCGGTCGACGGGGACGAGGCGATGGAGCAGGCCGGCGGTGCCGTCGGCTACGTCTCGTCGTCGATCCTCGCCGACCTGGTGACGAGCTATGTTGCGGTGCCGCTGCTCGTGCTGCTGTCGTTCTTCGGGCTGCTTGTGGTCGCCGGCACCCCGCTGCATGCGCTGCCCGACAAGTTGCGCGAGCTGCGCCGTCATCTGCCGGGCGGCAATCCGCTCGAGGGTGACGGGTCGGCGGAAGACAGCACGGAGCGCCCCGCAGGTGGTCGGGGGCGTCGCGTCAGCGCCGACAAGGACGAGCCACCGTCGGGTGAGGAGCCCTACGACACCCCTGTCCTGCAGGACCGAGAGCTGGCCAAGCGCCGCGGCAAGGCGGCTGCGGCGGCCGTCGAGGCTGCTGCGGAGGCCAGCGCCGCCGAGCCGCCCCCGCACACGCCGATCCCGCAGCGTGTCGAGCAGCTTGCGCTGTCCGGCGACGTGACCTACGTGCTTCCCTCAAGCGACATGCTGCACCAGGGCACCGCCCACCGGACGCGCAGCGCGGCCAGCGACGCGGTGGTCGACTCGCTGCAGAGCGTGCTCGAGCAGTTCGACGTCGACGCGCAGGTCACCGGCTACACGCGCGGGCCGACCGTCACGCGTTATGAGGTCGAGCTCGGCACCGGAGTCAAGGTCGAGCGGGTCACCGCGCTGTCCAAGAACATCGGCTATGCCGTCGCGAGCGCCGAGGTGCGCATCCTGTCGCCCATCCCCGGCAAGTCCGCCATCGGCATCGAGATCCCCAACACCGACAAGGAGACGGTCAGCCTCGGAGACGTGCTCCGCGCACCAGTGGCCCGCAAGGACCACCACCCGATGGTCGCCGCGCTGGGCAAGGACGTCGAGGGCAGCTTTGTCGTCGCCAACCTCGCCAAGATGCCGCACCTGCTTGTCGCGGGCGCCACCGGCTCCGGCAAGTCGAGCTTCATCAACTCGATGATCACCTCGGTCCTCATGCGGTCCACGCCCGACGAGGTGCGCATGGTGCTGGTCGACCCCAAGCGCGTCGAGCTGACGGCCTACGACGGCATCCCGCACCTCATCACGCCGATCATCACCAACCCCAAGAAGGCGTCCGAGGCGCTGCAGTGGGTCGTGCGCGAGATGGAGCTGCGCTACGACGATCTGGCCAACTTCGGGTTCCGGCACGTCGACGACTTCAACAAGGCCGTCCGCGCCGGCAAGGTGCAGCTGCCCCCTGACAGCCAGCGCCGGCTCACCCCCTACCCCTATCTCCTCGTCATCGTCGACGAGCTCGCCGACCTGATGATGGTGGCGCCGCGCGATGTGGAGGACTCCGTCGTACGCATCACGCAGCTCGCCCGCGCGGCCGGCATCCACCTCGTGCTTGCGACGCAGCGGCCCAGCGTCGACGTCGTCACCGGCCTGATCAAGGCCAACGTGCCGTCGCGGCTGGCGTTCTCGACCTCGTCGCTGGCCGACTCGCGGGTCATCCTCGACCAGCCCGGTGCGGAAAAGCTGGTCGGCCAGGGCGACGGGTTGTTCCTGCCGATGGGGGCGAGCAAGCCGATCCGCATCCAGGGCGCGTGGGTCACCGAGGTCGAGATCCACGAGGTGGTCAACCACTGCAAGGCCCAGCTCGCCCCGAGCTATCGCGACGACGTCGCCGTACCCGCGCAGAGGAAGGAGATCGACGAGGAGGTCGGCGACGACCTCGACCTGCTCTGCCAGGCGATCGAGCTCGTGGTGACCACGCAGTTCGGCTCGACGTCAATGCTGCAGCGCAAGCTGCGCGTCGGCTTCGCCAAGGCTGGTCGGCTGATGGACCTGATGGAGACGCGCGGCATCGTCGGGCCGTCCGAGGGGTCCAAGGCCCGCGACGTGCTGATCAAGGCGGACGACCTCGACGAGGTGCTGCGCACCGTGCGCGGGGAGTAACCGGCTCGCCCGGTTGCGTAGCGACACAGCCGGAGTAGATTTCACGCCGGCTTCAGTCGTGCAACGTCGCCGACTCATTCGGGGTGAAGGCCATGAAGCGCATCTCCCTGTCCGTCGCTGCAACTCTGCTCGTCGCCTCGGTGGTGGTTTTCCCCGGCGAAGCAGGTGGGCAAATTCAGGATCTTTCGCTCCCATCCGGCAAGGTTGGTCCGGCACAGTCGGGAATTCTCGACTCCCGTGACACCAGCTACGGTCACTTCATCACCGAGTGCCCGCAAGCAGGAATCCGGAAGGAAAGCCCCAAGCCGCTGGACCACCGCGTGGTCGACGAGGCAGAGAAGGTCAGCGACAGGGGTGGCGACGTCCGGACAAACGAGGAGTACTCCTGCTTCCCGCAGAACGAGACGAGCATCGCGGTCAACCCGACCGAGTCTCGCAACGTCGTCGTCGCGCAGAACGACTACCGGCTCGGTTGGGCCACGTCCGGCATCAGTGCAAGCAGTGACGGCGGCCGCAACTGGTACAGCCTGCTCGCCCCGTTCCCGTCGCTCCCCTCGGGCGACAACCTCGACGGTGGTGGCGACCCGGCACTGGTGTTCGACCGAGCGGGGATCGTCTACTACGCGGACATCAACTTCAACCGTACCATGACAGAGTGGCATTGGGTACGCGCTCGACCAACGGCGGCTTCACGTGGAGCCGGCCTTGCGTCGCCATCGGCAACACCGATGCAGCGGCGGTCTGCGGACCCATTGGTGACCCCCGGCAGGCCGGTGACGGGACGGTGGCGTTCAACCAGGACAACGACGCGCTGCTCAATGGGAGCGTCCCGTTCAACGACAAGGAATACATAGCGGCCGGACCGCGTCCGACCGGTGTCGACCCGGTGTGCTTCGAGCCAGTCTCGAAGGCATCCACGGACTGCGATCCTGACGTGGTCGGCGTCGATCGCATATATGTCACGTGGACGCTGTTCACCGACGACGACTCGAACATCGTCATGAGCTTCTCCGACGACCAGGGCCGCTCGTGGTCGCCGGCCAAGGCGATCAGCGGTAGTGCGCCGTTCTGTGCGTTCGGGGCGACAGCCAACGCGTGTGACTCCAACCAGTTCTCGGTGCCAACCGTGACATCCGGAGACGGGGGCGCTCGGGGTCGGTTTCCAGAACTTCAACACGCCCGATGAGAACCAGTACCTGTTCGTACGTTCGACCGACGGGGGCGCGACCTTCTCCGGACCGTTCTTCGTCACCCCGGTCTTCGACGTCAACTTCCCGCGGGCTGGGGCGGCCGGTGGTCGTCCTGACTGCACGGCACGCGGCCAGCAGGCCGGACGCATCGTCTACACCAACAGCTGCTTCCGCTCCAACGCCGGCGGCAATGTGGTCTTCGACAAGCGCGGCGGTGCGTTTGCCGATGACCTCTACCTCGTGATGTCGGACAACCGCAACGGAACGGAGGCGAGCTCCAACGCGGACATCTTCCTGTTCAAGTCGATCAACGGCGGCTCGACGTGGATCGGTCCCACCCGGGTCAACAACGACCCGTCCAACCTGGGCTCGGCCGACCGAGACTCGAGGGAGATGGGCAACTTCGGCAACGACCAGTGGTGGCCCTGGGTCGACATCAACGACCGCGGACATCTCAACATCACCTTCAAGGACCGGCGCCTGGACACCAACTCGACTGCAAGCGAATGGCCGGCGAGCAGGTCCGCGGCCGGGCAACTACCTGGTGTGGACCTTCGGGGCGCAGTGCCGGGTGGATTCCTCCACCGCAGCTCAGTGCCTCGCGCCAGACGCGGCGCCGATCCCGCAGCCAACCGCCCCTATCAACCCGGGGCCAGGGCTGCAGCCGGGGCAGGGGACCGGCTTCGTTGGACCGCTGACGAACTTCCAGGTCTCCGACGTCCCGTCGAACTTCGACTACTCGTTCCGGGCGGGAATCTTCGCGGGCGACTACGACGTGGTCACCGTCACCCGCACCGACGCGTACGTCCACTTCACAGACGCCCGCAACGGCCGCTCGTCGGGCAACGCGACGAGTCCCGGCGGTGCCCAGCCGGGCCGCAACCCTGCGTGCGAGCAGTCCGACGTCTTCCTCGACAAGTACAGATCGTCCGGCGTCAACCCGAGCGGCAGGGCCGAGGGCACGGATGCGCTCTTCCTGGTCACACCGTGTCCAAGTGGGGTCACGGAGGAGAGGGGCTGATACTTCCCTCGTGCCTTCATGCCTTCGTGATGTGCGGGTGAGCGTGGGCGGCGTACGAGCTCTTCCGTACGGCGTCCTCGCTCTCCTGCTGTCCGGATGTTTCGGCGACGACGCCGACGATGAGGACCGCATCGCCGCGACAGAGATGCCGGTGCTCGTGCTGCAGCCGGATGATCTGTCCGCCGAGTTCGTCCAGTTCGACGTCGGGCCGCAGGGCAGCGCGGACCTCGTACCTGGGCCGCGCGAAGACGCCAGCCGGTTCGACCGGGACGGCGGATACAAGGCTCGGTATCGACGAGCGGGCGACGCGACGACTGCGGGGCCACTCGTCGTGGAGTCGCGGGCCGACGTCTTTGCGTCGTCCGACGGTGCCGAGCGGGACGTCGGTGCCTACCTGGAGGAGTACGAGCGGATGGTGCGCGAGGCCGCAGGTGCGACGGCGGAGGTGATTGACGCGCCGACCATCGGGGAGGAAACCGTCGCAATGACCCTTCACCAGGACTCCGGGACCAACCCAGTGCGGTACTTCGCTATCGCCTGGCGCGATCACAACGTCACCGCGTCGATTCTGGTCAGCGGGTTCGAAGGGAAGATCGACATCGACGAAGCATCGGCGCTGGCCGAGAAGCAGCAGCTCCGCATCGCAGCGTCCACACCACCGGAGTAGCACGCGCCATTCGACCCCGTAGGCTCATAGCCGCCATGACCGCCACCACGCAGCGCCGCCCGGCCGACGATGCCCAGCACACGGTCGCTCTCGTCACGCTGGGCTGTGCCCGCAACGAGGTCGACTCGGAGGAGCTGGCCGGCCGGCTCTACGCCGATGGCTTCCGGCTCGTGGCAGACCCGGCCGACGCGGAGACCGTGCTCGTCAACACCTGCGGGTTCGTCGAGAGCGCCAAGAAGGACTCGATCGACTCGATCCTCGCCGCGGCCGACCTCAAGAACGGCGGGGTCGCCAGGTCGGTCGTTGCAGTCGGCTGCCTCGCCGAACGCTACGGCGCCGAGCTGGCTGGCGCGTTACCGGAAGCCGACGCGGTGCTCGGTTTCGATGACTACGGGCAGATCGGCGATCGGCTGCGCTCGATCCTCGCGGGCGAGGTGCACGCACCACATCAGCCGCGCGACCGTCGCCGGCTGCTGCCGCTCACACCGGTCGATCGGCACGGTGTCGCGGAGCTCATGGAGGTCGCACCGGCCAGTGGGCCGCGGGTCCTCCGCCGCCGGCTCGATGGCAGCCCCACGGCGCCGCTCAAGCTGGCATCGGGTTGTGACCGGCGCTGCACCTTCTGCGCCATCCCACGGTTCCGCGGGTCGTTCCTGTCACGCCGTCCCACCGAGGTGCTCGACGAGGCGCGCTGGCTGGCTGCGCAGGGCGTACGCGAGCTCTTCCTGGTGAGCGAGAACTCCACCTCGTACGGCAAAGATCTCGGCGACCTCAGGTTGCTGGAGACTCTGCTGCCCGGGCTTGCCGCGGTCGACGGGATCGAGCGCGTACGAGTGTCGTACCTGCAGCCCGCCGAGCTGCGGCCCACCCTCGTCGAAGCGCTGACGGCGACGCCGGGCGTGGTCCCGTACTTCGACCTGTCGTTCCAACACGCCAGCGAGCCGGTTCTGCGGCGGATGCGCAGGTTCGGGTCGCGGCAGCGGTTCCTCGGCCTGCTCGCGCAGATCCGAGAACAGGCACCGCAGGCGGGCATCCGGTCCAACGTGATCGTCGGGTTCCCGGGCGAGACGGAGGCCGACGTCGCCGAGCTCGAGGCGTTCTTGACGGAGGCACGGCTCGACGTCGTGGGCGTGTTCGGCTACTCCGACGAGGACGGCACCGAGGCCGCGGGATTCGACGGCAAGCTCGACCAGGACGAGATCGACAACCGGGTCGCGCGGATCACCGACCTGGTCGACGAGCTGGTCGCGCAGCGCGCCGAAGATCGCGTGGGAGAGCAGGTGGACGTGCTGGTGGAGTCGATCGGCAGCGAGGGCGTGGACGGCCGAGCCGCGCACCAGGGGCCGGAGGTCGACGGGACCACCAGCCTGGTCGGGTCGGTCGCCACTGTCCGGGTCGGAGACGTCGTACGGGCCACCGTCATCGACTCCGAGGGCGCCGACCTGGTGGCGGAGGTCGCCGCGTGAGCCAACCGGCCGTCGCCCCCAGCGCCTGGAACATTGCCAACGGGCTCACCGTCCTGCGCTTGTTCCTCGTCCCGTTCGTGGGGTGGCTGCTCCTGGTCGACAACGGCGAGAACGACGCGGCGCGGGTCGCGTCGTTCGTCGTCTTCGCCATCGCGATGGTCACTGACAAGGTGGACGGCGACGTGGCTCGGGCCCGGGGGCTAGTCACAGACTTCGGCAAGATCGCCGACCCCATCGCGGACAAGGCGCTGACCGGTACTGCGCTCGTCGGGTTGTCGGTGCTGGGGGAGCTGCCGTGGTGGGTGACGATCGTCATCCTGGTGCGCGAGGTCGGCATCACGGTGCTGCGGTTCGCCGTCCTCAAGTACGGCGTGATCCCGGCCAGCCGCGGCGGGAAGACCAAGACGGCGCTGCAGGCCTTGGCGATCGGCCTCTACCTGCTGCCCCTGCCGGACGCCTTCGACGTCGTGCGCGCCGTCGTCATGGGGGCTGCGGTCGTGGTGACTATCGTGACCGGCTTCGACTACGTACGCCAGGCCATGCGCCTGACCCGTCGCGCAGACTGAAGCGCCGTGCCCGCGACACGGCGGGTGGGTCGCGCAGGGCGTTTCAGTCTGCGGGGGAGGATCAAGCCGCGACGACTGCCCGCTCGCTCTGGTCCGCGAACTGGGTGCGGTAGAGCTCGGCGTACGTGCCGCCGCGGGCGAGCAGCTCGGCGTGCGTGCCGCGCTCCACGATGCGGCCGCCGTCGACCACGATGATCTGGTCGGCGTCGCGGACGGTGGACAGCCGGTGTGCGACGACCAGGGACGTACGACCTCGCAGTGCCTGCGCAAGCGCCTCCTGCACCGCGGCCTCCGACTCCGAGTCGAGGTGCGCCGTGGCCTCGTCGAGCACGACGACGGCGGGAGCCTTGAGCAGCAACCGGGCGATCGCGAGCCGCTGCTTCTCGCCGCCGGACAGCCGGTAGCCACGATCGCCGATCACCGTGTCGAGCCCGTCGGGCATCGCCTCGATGACGTCCCAGATCCGCGCGGCCCGGCAGGCCTCGACAAGCTCGGCGTCGGACGCCTCCGGCTTTGCGTAGAGCAGGTTGGCCCGGATCGAGTCGTGGAACATGTGTGCGTCCTGGCTCACGACGCCGACCGCCTCGCGGAGTGAGGCGAGGGTGAGATCGCGTACGTCCTCGCCGCCGACCCGCACCGCGCCGCCGGTGACGTCGTACATGCGGGAAACAAGCCCGGTGAGCGTCGACTTGCCGGCGCCGGACGGGCCGACGACGGCAATCATCTGACCGGGCTCGGCGCGGAACGTCACGTCGCGCAGCACGGGTGTGCCGGGCTCGGCCGAGAGGGTGGCCACTGACTCGAGCGAGGCAAGCGAGACCTCGTCGGGCGATGGGTAGGCGAACGCGACGTGGTCGAACTCGACGGTTGCTCCGTAGGCGTCCACGGCCAGCGGCTTGGCATCGGGTGACTCACCCACCATCGGCTCGAGGTCGAGCACCTCGAACACCCGCTCAAAGCTGACGAGCGCCGTCATCACGTCGACCTGGAGGTTGGACAGCGACATGATCGGGCTGTAGAGCCGCTGCAGGTAGGCGGCCAGAGCGACGAGTGTGCCGACCCCGATCGTGCCGCCGATCGCGAGGGCGCCGCCGACCCCGTACACGAGCGCGGTGGACACCGCAGCGAGCAGCGAGAGCGACACCATGAGCACGCTGCCGTAGACGGCCTGCGTGGCCGAGATGTCGCGTACGCGGGCGGCCCGGCCAGCGAAGGTCGCCGACTCCTCGTCGGGGCGGCCGAAGATCTTGACCAGGTGCGCGCCGGCGACGTTGAACCGCTCCTGCATCGTCTGGCTCATCGCGGCGTTGAGGTCGTAGCGCTCCTGCGCGATGGCCGCGAGCTTGCGTCCGACAGCCTTGGCCGGCAGGAGGAAGAACGGCAGCAGCAGGAGAGCGACCAGGGTTACCTGCCACGACAGTGTCAGCATCGCCGCAAGAACCATGGCCAGCGTCGCGATGCTGCTGACCACGCTGGACAGGGTCGAGGTGAACGCCTGCTGCGCGCCCTGCACGTCGCCGTTGAGTCGGCTGACGAGGGCGCCGGTCTGGGTGCGGTTGAAGAACGCCAGCGGCATGCGCTGCACGTGGTCGAACACCTGGGTGCGCAGGTCGTAGACAAGGCCGCCGCCGATGCGCGCGGACAGCCAGCGCTGCCCGAGGGTGGTCAGCGCCGACGCGAGGGCAATGCCGACGGCGACGAGAGCGAGGGCGACGACGAGGCCGCGGTTGTTGCCGAGGACGCCGTCATCGATGATGCGGGCGAGCAGCAGGGGAACGGCGGCACCGAGGGCCGCGTCGACGAGGACGAGCCCGAGGAACACGCCGAGCTCGCGCCGGTAGGGCCTGGCGAACTTGAGGATGCGGCGAACCGTGCCGGGCGCAAGCTGGTGGCGCGTGACGGAGTCGTCGCGCATGAACTGTTTCATCTGGCCACGGGGGTGCATAGGCGCCTCCTTCCGTGAAGGTCTTTCGAACTAAAGCTGAGGTTACCTCAATAAGAGGCAACTGGGCAAATCAGCGCTAGACTCCTCGGCCATGGCCACCTTGGACGCCGCCGCCTTGGCCGATCAGCTGACCGCGGTCACGAGGCGACTGAGGCGCGCCTCCCGCCGGGTGGTCGAGCCGTTCGGTCTGACACCCGGTCGCATGCGGGTGGTGCGCGTGCTCAGCGGGGGAGCCTTGCGGGTCGGCGACCTGGCCGAGCGGCTGGGAGTCGCGGCTCGCTCGGCGACCCAGTTCGTCGACGAGCTGGAGAGCGAGGGCCTGGTCGTTAGAGCACCGGACCCCACTGACCGACGGGCCACTCTCGTCGAGCTCACTCCGCGCGGCCGCCGGGCCCTGGCGAACCTGCAGGAGGCTTGGTCGCTCGAGGCTGCACGCCTCATCGGGCGGCTCAGCCCAGCCGACCAGGCCGAGCTCAACCGCCTCCTGCAGGTCCTGCTTGCCGACGAGGAGCAACGGTGACTGTCGCGCTGGTCGTGGTGGGCGACGAGCTGCTGTCCGGCCGGGTGTCAGACACCAACGCCGGCTGGCTAGGGCGCTTTCTCGCCGACCACGGGCTACCGGTGGTCAGCACCTTCCATGTGGGCGACGACGTCGAGGCAACGGTCAAAGCGGTGCGGCGTGGGCTGGACGACGCGTCGTACGTGATCGTCACCGGCGGCCTCGGACCCACCTCGGACGACGTCACCAGACTTGCTCTGGCGAGGTTGACCGAGGCGCCGTTGCGGGAGTCACCCGAGCTGGTCGAGTGGCTCGAGTCGTACGCGGCAACTCGCGGTCGCGACCTGCATCCCGCCGAGCTCGTGATGGCGCAGCTGCCCGAAGGCGCCGCGGCGCTGCGCAACCCGGCGGGGAGCGCACCAGGGATCCGGGTCGACGTGGCCGACGGGGTTGTCTTCGCGGTGCCCGGGGTGCCCCGCGAGATGCAGGCGATGATGGCCGGACCGGTGCTGGGCGAGCTGCGCGACGCGGGCGTGGCAGTGCCCACCATTGCCGTACGTTCGATCGGGGTCGCTTGGGTCATGGAGAGCGCCATCGCCGAGCGGCTCGCTGCTCTCGAGGCGCTGGTCAAGGCGGATCCCGGGGCGAGCATCGGCTACCTCGCTCAGCCCGGTGTGGTCGAGGTGCGGCTTCGGGTCGTACGGGCGGATGCGCACACGGCGGAGCGCGACGTTGCTGCGTACGACGAGCAGGCCCGAGGGGCGCTCGGTGCCGATGCCTTCGAGGGGCCGAGCCTGGCAGCCGCGCTGACGGCGCTCCTGTTGGACGCGGGCGCGACCTGCGCGACTGCCGAGTCGCTGACCGGCGGCAGGTTGGCCGGCGCGCTGACGGCCCTGCCCGGATCGTCGCGGATCTTCCGCGGCGGGGTCGTGGCCTACGCCACAGACCTCAAGCATGATCTTCTGGGCGTCCCGGCCGAGCATCTGCGACCGATTTGGGGCCGTCCACGAGCAGACAGCGGCACTCATGGCCGAGGGGGTGCGGGCGCGCTGCGCCGCGACCTACGGCCTCGCCACGACGGGTGTGGCCGGGCCTGACCCGCAAGACGCCAAGCCGGCGGGCACCGTATATGTGGCCGTCGCCGGCCCGGGCGGCACGGTTACCCGCTCCCTGGCGCTGCCCGGTGACCGCGCCTTGATCCAGCGGCTGACCGTCACCGCCGCCCTCGACCTGGCACGCCGGGTGATCGCTGCGGAATCTCCGTCCACAACCGTTCGTTGATCCGACATGGTGTCCACCAGGCGGCCTTACTCTCGGCCTTCGCGACTCGGACCAGGTACGGTTGAATCAGTCTTGGAGCCGTCCCGAGTGCGGAAGGAGAAGCCCATGGTTCTCGTGCGACGCCTGCTCGGCGATGTGCTCCGCCGCCAGCGCACCCGGCAGGGGCGCACCCTGCGCGAGGTGTCCACGACCGCCCGGGTGAGCCTGGGATACCTCTCCGAGGTCGAGCGCGGGCAGAAGGAAGCGTCCTCCGAGCTGCTGGCCTCCATCTGCACGGCGCTCGACGTCCCCCTCTCGACAGTGATGCGAGAGGTCAGCGAAGAGCTGGCACGGGCCGAGCTCGCGGCGATCGGCGTGATGGCCAATGTCCGCGACGACCGGCACGAGGTGCGCAACCGCGTTCGCGAGGTCGTCGCCGCCTGAGCTCAGCGCGAGGGTGCGGGCTGACAGTGCGGGCAGAGGTAGGTCACTCGTTCGGTGCCTTGCGTGACGCGCTCGATCCGTGATGCCGCAGCGTGCGCAAGTGGACTGCCGGTAGACCCAGGTACGGCGACTGCGGTCGCCCGTCGTGATCCGGCTCGCGTTGGACTTGTTGGCGACCAGCAGCCGATGCGCGAGGTCGACGAGAGCGTGCAGATCGCCCGCCTCCGACACGCTCGCGAATGGCGAGACGCCGCGAAGGAAGCAGATCTCGGACTTGTAGACATTGCCGATGCCTGCCATCACTCGTTGATCAAGCAGCGCCTCGCCGATAGACCTGTCCGGATCCTTGCTTAGCCGACGGACGGCCTCCTCGGGGTCCCAGTCGGGACCGAGCAGGTCGGGCCCGAGCGGCCCCACCGCCTTCTCCTCGTCGACCCGGCGCACGACCTCGAGCACCGGTAGCCGCCAGCCAATGGCCTGCCGTGCGGCATTGGCCAGCACAACCCGGATCTCCCACTCGCGTCCGGTGGGTCGACGTCGGACGGGCAGCACCTGCCACGCGCCGTCCATGCCGAGGTGGCTGTGCACGGAGACATCGGGCTCGACACGCACCAGCAGATGCTTGCCGCGGGCGACGGCCTCGGAGACCGTGCGGCCGGTCAAGTCCACCGTCGCGTGACGCGGAACACGGAAGTCACTGACAGTCAAGATCTGTCCCGCGAGCGCCTCATGCAGTTGGCGTGTGACGCGCCAGACCGTGTCTCCCTCGGGCATACGCCCATCGTCCCGCACGGTTCTGCCCGTTGCCGTCGCACGTGAGCACTAGGCTGGCGCGCAACCAACCAACCCTCGTGATTGATACAAGGCTCGGGGAGGGCGGGCCGTGGTCACTCCCCGAGCCTCGGTACTCGCACCGTAACAGGTAACGACCTATACTGAAAAGACTGTTGCCGATTGAGGGAGCGGCCCCATGTCGAGGCGTCCGGGCACCCCGAGCATGCTGCGCGCGATCAACGAACGCGCCGCCCTCGGCCTGCTGCTCGACAACGGCCCGCTCACCCGCACCCAGCTCGGCGAGCTCACGGGGCTTTCCAAGGTCACGGCGTCACAGTTGCTCACCTCGCTGCAGAGCCGCGGTCTCGTCGAAGTCGTGGGTGCACTGTCGGCTGGTCGTGGCCCCAACGCCGAGGTCTACGGCGTCGTGCCTGGTGCGGCCTATGCGGCGGCGCTCGAGGTCGGCCCGCATCATGTGTCGGCCGCGATCTGCGACGTCACCGGATCGATCGTGGGCGAGGTCGGGCTCGATGTGTCCGACGCGGAGGACCCGGCACGGGTCGTACGGTCCGCCGTGGTCAAGGCGACCCGCAAGGCAGGGCTCAAGCTCGACGACCTGCACGAGGTCGTGATCGGTACGCCTGGCCTGGTCGACCCGACCACCGGGGACGTGGAGTTCGCGTTCAACCTGCCCGAGTGGCACGCAGGTCTGCGGCAGACCCTCGAGAGCGGGTTGCGCAGGCCCGTCACCATCGAGAACGACGTCAACCTGTGCGCGGTTGCCGAGCAGCACGAGGGGGCGGCGCGGGGCGTCGACGACTTCGTCTTGTTCTGGGTCGGCGGCGGTCTCGGGGTGGCTGTCGTGCTCGGCGGGCGGCTCCATCGGGGGAGCACCGGCGCAGCCGGCGAGATCGGCTATCTGCCGGTGCCTGGGGTGCCGCTGCCGACCAGCGTGTCGCGGCCACACAAGGGCGCCTTCCAGCGACTCGTGGGTGCCGACGCGGTGGCCGACCTCGCCCATCAGCATGGACTTACTTCCCGCGACGCGGGCGACGCCGTACGCGAGGCGGCGGTCAACGGCCAGACCGGCGCCGCGTTTCCTCACCGAGCTGTCCAGGCGGATCGCCGTCGGCGTCGCCGCGGTCTGTTCGGTGGTCGACCCCGGACTTGTCGTGCTCACCGGGGAGGTGGGCCGCGCCGGCGGCACCGAGCTGACCGAGCGCATCGCGATCGAGGTCGGCCACCTCGCGCCCGTGAGCCCGCGCATCGTGCCGACCGAGACCGGCGAGCAGCCGGTGCTTGCGCGGCGCCCTGCTGACCGGGCTCGCGCACGCGCGGTCGGCTCTCTTCGCGGCCACCGACCAGCCGACCAACGGCCAGTGAGCCGCGTCACCGCACACGCCTGAGATGCACCGCCACCTAGGCTTGCCGACAAGAGCGCGGGGCGATTGTCCGCGCGCCGGAGAGGTGTGGCCGTGCATTCACCGCATGACCCGTGGTCGCTCGGTGGCGCCGACCGGTCCGCCGACTCCGTCGACGACGTCGCATTCCGCGACGCGATGGCGCGACTGGGCGGCGGTGTCTGCGTCCTCACGACCCTGGATCTGGTCGGCCGCGACTGCGGGCTGACGATGACGGCGGTCTCGTCGCTCAGCCTCGAGCCTCCGCTTGATCGTTGCGGCCGTGCGGCACGGCAGCTTTATCCACGACGCACTGTCTGTGGCCGACGGCTGGGCAGTCACCGTGCTCGCCGACGACCAGCTCGACCTGGCGCGGTACGCGTCGCGGCACCGGTATCCCACCGACGTCGACGATTTCGGTGCGTGGGAGACCGTACGGGGCAAGGCATCCGGTGCCCTGGTGTTCACCGGCGGCGTGGCGGCGGTCGACTGTGTGCCGTACCAGCTGTTCGATGCCGGCGACCACACGCTCGCCGTCGGTCGCGTCGTGTCGACGGCGTTCCCGGGTCTGGGCCAGACGCCGCTGCTGCACGTCGACAGAAAGTGGTACCGCCCCGGCGAGGAGCTCGACTAGGGCGTATTGCGCGCGGACTGCTGTCGCCTGTGCATGTAGTTGGTCGGGTCGTCGAGCGGGGTGAAGCCGAGGTGCGCATATAGCCCGTGGGCATCCTCGGTCGCCAGCATCCACCGCCGTAGCCCGGTCAGGTCGGGATGGTCCAGCAGCCAGCCGACCAGGAATCGGCCGAGTCCCCGACCGCGATGCTCTGGTAGCACGAACACGTCGGCCAGCCAGGCGAACGTCGCGCGATCGGTGACAGCTCGGGCGTAGCCGACCTGGCCGCCATCCGGTGCGTACAAGCCCGCGGTCAGTGACCCGGCGGCAGCGCGCTCGACTACCGCACGCGGGACGCCAGGGCTCCAGTAGGAGGTGCTGAGGAAGCGGTGCACAATCTCGAAGTCGAGCAATGCCGGGTCGTCGGTCACGGTGTAGCCATCGGCGCGCGTCTGTTGCACGGTCGCAGACCCTAACGCGACGGTCAGCCGCGCAGCCGCAGCCCGCGCGGTGTCTGGTGGAACCCGGCGCGCGCGAGGGCTTGGCCGAGCGGGGTGTCGAGGACGAACGAGCCATCAGCGCGTTCGACGTCGAGGCGACCGAGTGCACCGTCGCGCACGGCAAGGGCCAGCGCGTCGGCCGCCGGCTGCAGCACCTCGGCGTCGTCACCCCAGGAGAGCAGGGTGCGTCCGCCACGCTCCACGTAGAGCACGAGCTCACCGCGGCACAGCACCACCAGTGCTCCGGCCTTGCGGCCCGGCCGGTGGCCGCCCTCGGCCCGCTCCGGCCAGGGGAGGGCGGCGCCATAGGGGTTGGCCGGGTCGGTGGCCGCCAGCACCAGCGCCGGCGTGGACTCCTCGGCGAGGCTGCGCAACCGGTCGACCGCGCCGGGCAGCGCGAACTGCGCGGCGCCGAGGCCAGCCACGAAGTAGCCACGCCGGCAGCGCCCTGACTCCTCGAACGCGGACAGCACCTTGTAGGCCGCGGCGAACCCGCCGGGGGTGCGCTCGGCCAGCACTGCGCCGCGCGTGAGCACGCCATGGCGGTCGAGGAGCGCTTCAGCAGCCGCGTGGGCGCGCCGGGTTGGGTCGTCGTCGCGCTGGGGAACTGCTGACCACCGACCAGCCGCCAGCGGGGGCCCGCCCCGCGTTGGCAGCCGGGGTCGGCGGCCGCCGTAGCGGCTGCGGACCGGAGTCGGTCGGCTGCGGTGCGCGCCGCGGCCGCCCGCGATCAGCGTGCGCAGCGGAGCGAGCGTGTCGTTGGTGACGTGCCCGGCCCACAGCAGATCCCAGAGGGCATTGACGACGGCCGGGTCGTCGGTCGCTCCGACGGCGTCAGCAAGCTGCCGGAAGAAGTAGGCACCGCCCGGCGCGAGCGTCTCGATGATCGCCTGATGGAGCGGACCCGCCTCGAAGGTCGGGTCAACGTCAGGCAGTGTGAGCGGCGCGGTGTCGGCCGAATGCAGCGACACCCAGCCGTCGCTGCCCGGCAGCGACCCGTGGCCGACCCAGACGACCTCGCCAGCGGCGGTGAGCTCGTCGAGCCACGCCGGCGTGTAATCGGCGACGCGAGCTGGGAGCACGAGCCGCTCCAACGCGCTGGCGGGCACAGCCGCACCGGCCAGCTGCTCGATGACGCGAAGCAGCCCGTCGACTCCGCGGAGCCGACCACCGACGTGCTGCCAGGCCGGCAGGAAGCGCCCCAGCGCAGATGCCTCGACCGGCTCGACCTCCTTGCGCAGCGCGGCCAGCGAACGACGCCGCAGCATGCGCAGCACCTCGGTGTCGCACCACTCGGTGCCTGCCCCGCCGGGCCGGAACTCACCCTCGACAACACGTCCGGCCGCGGCCAGCCGGTGCAGGGTGCCGACGACGACGGCGACGCCGAGGCCGAGCCTGGTCGCGATATCGCTTGCCGCAAACGGCCCATGAGTGCGGGCGTAACGGCTCACGAGGTCGCCGAGCGGGTCGGGCACCGGCTCGGTGAACGCCTCGGGCACGCCGACGGGCAACGCAACGCCGAGTGCATCGCGCAGCCGGCCGGCGTCTTCGATCGCGGCCCACCGCTCCTCGCCGGCTATGCGGACCCGGATGAGGCGTCGCGCCGCGGCGAGCTCGACCAGCCACCCAGCCACCTCCGCTGGCGAAGCGCAGCGGCCCTGCACCTCGTCAGTGGTGAGCGGACCGAGCAGCCGAACGAGATCGGCGACACCTTCCATGTCACGGGCCTGTCGCTCCGTGGCCGTGCGAGCGAGCTCGGCCTCGGTGCGCAGCAACACCTCTAGGTCGAGCAGCTCGCGCAGCTCGGCACGACCGAGCAGCTCGGCGAGCAGCGCTGAGTCAAGCGTGAGCGCCTGCGCGCGACGCTCAGCGAGCGGGGCATCGCCCTCGTACATGAATGACGCCACGTAGCCGAAGAGCAGCGACCGGGCGAACGGCGACGGCTGCGCGGTCTCGACCTCGACCACCCGGACCCGGCGCGCCGACACGTCGCGCAGCAATGACACGAGCGCCGGGAGGTCGTAGACATCCTGCAGGCACTCGCGCACCGTCTCGAGCACGATCGGGAACGTGCCGAACTTGCTCGCGACCTCCAGCAGCTGGGCGCTGCGCTGGCGCTGCTGCCACAACGGAGTGCGCCGCCGCGGGTCGCGCCGAGGTAAAAGCAGCGCGCGCGCCGCGGCCTCTCGGAACCGCGAGGCAAACAGTGCTGAGGCACCTACCTCAACCGTGACAAGCTCTTCGATCTCGTCAGGATCGAGGGCGACCAGGTCAGCGCCGGGCAGCTCCTCGCCGCTCTCGCTCATGACGTCTGGGAGGCGGAACACCATGCCGTCGTCGGAGTGCACGGCCTGCACATCGACTCCGAAGCGCTCGCGCAGCCGCGACGCCGACCGCGAGTGACCATGGGGCGTGCACGCGTGCGCCGTACGGCGAGTGCACCACAAGTCGCCAGTCGCCGAGCTCGTCGCGGAACCGCTCGACGAGGATCGTGCGGTCGGTGGGCAGGTGGCCGGTCGCCTCGCGCTGCTCGGCAAGGTAGGCGAGCAGGTTGTCGACCGCCCACTGGTCGAGCCCGGCGCTCGCGACCCGCGCACGGGCGGTGTCGGCGGGCAGTGCCGCGACCTCGCGGACGAACGAGCCGATCGCCTGGCCCAGCTCGGCCGGGCGACCGGGGGTGTCACCCTTCCAGAACGGCAGCCGGCCCGGCTGTCCTGGCGCGGGGGAGACGAGCACCCGATCGTGCGTGATGTCCTCGATGCGCCACGACGTCGTGCCGAGTGTGAAGACGTCACCGACGCGCGACTCGTAGACCATCTCCTCGTCGAGCTCACCAACCCGCGCGGCCCGCTCGCTGCCGACGAGGAAGACACCGAAGAGGCCGCGATCAGGAATCGTGCCGCCGCTCGTCACAGCGAGCCGCTGAGCACCCGGCCGACCGGACAGCGTCCCCGCGACGCGATCCCACACGAGTCGCGGCCGCAGCTCGGCGAACTCGTCACTCGGATATCGACCGGAGAGCAGGTCGAGCACGGAGTCGTAGGCCGACTGGGGCAACGTGGCGAACGGGTAGGCCCGCCGAGCCAATGCGAGCAGCTCGTCGACCGGCCAGTCGTCCATCGCGACCATCGCGACGACCTGCTGAGCGAGGACATCGAGCGGGTTGCGCGGGACCGCGAGCTCCTCGATCAGGCCGGCGAGCATCCGCTCGACCACGACGGCCGTCTGCACGAGGTCGCCGCGGTATTTGGGGAAGAGCACACCGCGGGAGACCGCGCCGACCTGGTGGCCGGCGCGCCCCACCCGCTGCAGCCCGCTGGCCACCGATGGCGGTGCCTCCACCTGGACGACGAGGTCGACAGCACCCATGTCGATGCCGAGCTCGAGCGAGCTCGTGGCCACGACTGCCGGCAACCGCCCGGCCTTGAGGTCCTCCTCGATGAGGGCACGCTGCTCCTTGCTGACCGAGCCATGGTGTGCTCGCGCGAGCAGGCCCGGAACACCACGCGTGGCACCGGCCTGCGCCATCGTCTGGGCCGGAGCCAACGAGCCAGCCGGGTCGAGCGTCTCGCCGGTCTCGCGCTCGTGCGCGATCTCGTTGAGCCGGGCGGTGAGCCGCTCGGCGAGCCGCCGAGAGTTGGCGAACACGATGGTCGACCGGTGCGCCTGCACCAGGTCGGTGACCCGCTCCTCGACGTGCGGCCAGATGGACGCGTGCGCGTTGGGGTCGACACCCTCGAGCGGCGGCGCCGTCGCGAGCTCCGCGAGGTCCTCGACCGGGACCACGACGTCGAGCTGCATCTGCTTGTCGCTCGGTGGGGTGACCACCTCGATGGCCCGCCCGCCTGCAAGGAACCTCGCCACCTCGTCAACGGGTCGCACCGTCGCGGACAGGCCGACGCGCTGGGCCGGCTGCGGCAGCAGCGCATCCAGCCGCTCGAGCGACAGGGCCAGGTGGGCGCCCCGCTTTGTGCCGGCGACCGCGTGCACCTCGTCGACGATGACCGTGCGGACTCCGCGCAGCGACTCGCGCGCCTGTGACGTGAGGATGAGGAACAGCGACTCGGGCGTCGTGATGAGCACGTCGGGCGGGCGTCGGCCGAACCGACGCCGCTCGTCGGCGGGCGTGTCACCGGACCGCACGCCAACCGCGACCTCCGGCTCGGCCACCCCCAGCCGGGCCGCGGCCTGACGGATGCCAGAGAGCGGAGTCGCGCAGGTTGCGCTCGACGTCGACCGCCAACGCCTTCAGCGGGGACACGTAGAGCACCCGGCAGCGCTGCATCGGATCGTCGGGAGCGGGCTCCGTGGCAAGGCGGTCAAGCGCCCACAGGAACGCCGCGAGCGTCTTGCCCGACCCGGTGGGTGCGACGACAAGGGCATGCCGGCCTGCCGCGATGGCCCGCCACGCACCTTCCTGAGCGGCGGTGGGCGCGGCGAACGCGCCGGAGAACCAGGCCCTGGTCGCCGGCGCGAACAGCTCGAGTACGTCGCCCACGTCAGCCATCCTGCCTTGCACCCCCGACAGAACGCCCGGACTCTTCCACAGTTCCGCTGCCCGAGAAACCCGTTTCGTACCTGTCGGCCCGCCCCGATAGCGTCGAACTGTGACGTCCGCCGATGACTCGTTGATCCACGCCCAAGGCTTGACCAAGCGATTCGGTGACTTCGTTGCGGTCGACGGGATCGACGTCGATGTTGCGCGCGGAGAGGCATTCGGCTTTCTCGGACCCAACGGCGCGGGCAAGAGCTCGACCATGCGCATGATCGGTTGCGTGTCCCCGATCTCGGGCGGCACGCTGCGCATCCTGGGCATGGATCCGGTCACCCAGGGGTCGCAGATCCGAGCTCGCCTTGGCGTCGTACCCCAGGAGGACACGCTCGACCTCGAGCTGACCGTGGCGGAGAACATCGAGATCTACGGTCGCTACTTCGGGCTGCCCCGCGCGGAGGTCCGCGACCGTGCGCGCCAGCTCCTTGAGTTCGTTCAACTCTCTGACAGGGCTGCCGAGCGAGTCGAGTCGCTGTCCGGCGGTATGAAGCGCCGCCTCACCATCGCGCGCTCTCTGGTCAACAACCCCGAAGTCCTGTTGCTCGACGAGCCGACCACGGGCCTCGACCCGCAGGCGCGGCACGTGCTGTGGGACCGGCTGTTTCGTCTCAAGCAGCGCGGCGTCACGCTGGTGCTGACGACTCACTACATGGACGAGGCCGAGCAGCTGTGCGACCGGCTCGTCGTGATGGACAAGGGCCGCATCGTGGCCGAGGGCTCGCCGACCGATCTGATCGCCGCGCATTCGACGCGTGAGGTTGTCGAGCTGCGGTTCAATCCCGACGAGCACGAGGTGATGGCCGACAAGCTGACCGATCTCGGTGAGCGTACGGAGCTGCTGCCCGACCGACTTCTTGTGTACGCCGACGATGGCGAGGCGGTCCTGGCTAAGGTCGACGCCGCCGACGTGACGCCTGTGAGTGTGCTGGTGCGGCGCAGCACGCTGGAGGACGTCTTCCTGCATCTGACCGGTCGGTCGCTGGTCGACTGATGGAGCTGACTCTCCGAGCCTTCGAGCGCTGGCTATTCCAATACCGTCGGGTCTGGCGCGGCAGTGTGATCTCTGGGTTCGTGCTGCCGGTTATCACGCTCACGGCCCTCGGCGTCGGTCTCGGCTCGTTCGTCGACGAGCGAGGTGGATCAGATGAGCTGGGCGGGGCAAGCTACCTGGCTTTCATCGCACCCGGGCTGCTGGCGGCTACCGCGATGATGACCGCCGCGTTCGACTCCACCTATCCCGTGCTTGGTGCGATCAAATGGGATCGCATTTACTACGGAATGCTGGCGACCCCACTGCGAGTGCGTGACGTGATGCTCGGCCACCTCGGCTGGGTCGGGGCTCGCATCCTCACGGTTTCGGCGTTCTACCTTGTCGTCGTGGCGCTCTTCGGCGCCGTCGAGTCGCCATGGGGAGTGCTTGCCATTCCCGCGGCCACACTCACCGGGTTGGCATTTGCAGCGCCGATCTTCGCCTTCTCGGCCTATGTCGAGCGTGACTCGGGCTTCGCGCTGATCTTCCGCTTCGCGGTGACCCCGATGTTTCTGTTCTCCGGGGTGTTTTTCCCCGTCGCTCAGCTTCCGCTGCTGCTGGAATACCTCGCGTACGTGACGCCGCTCTGGCACGGTGTGGCGCTCTGTCGCGGGTTGACGCTGGGCGACATCTCGTTCGAGGCAGCCGCGGGGCACACCGCCTACATCCTCGTCTGGATCGTCGTCGGCGCCTGGCTGGCACTCCGCTCGTTCCGTCGACGGCTCGTGGTCTGAGGGGACTCTGTGGCTACCGTCCTCACCCGCAGCACTCCACTCCAGCCGCCGCCACCGCGGTCGTGGCGGCTCATCGAGCGCAACTTCCTCGTCTACAAGCACGACTGGCCGGTATTCGTGAGCGGCTTCTTCGAGCCGTTGTTCTACCTGCTGTCAATCGGTGTCGGCGTTGGCGCCTTGGTCGGCGACTTCACGGCGCCCAACGGCGAGCTCATCACATACACCGAGTTTGTCGCGCCCGCGATGTTGGCTACGGCGGCGATGAACGGTGCGCTGTTCGACGCGACCTACAACGTGTTCTTCAAGCTCAAGTACGTGAAGACGTACGACGCACTGCTGGCCACTCCGATGGGGCCTCGGGAGGTGGCCTGGGGCGAGGTGACCTGGGCGCTGATCCGTGGCGCCATCTACTCCGCGATGTTCTTCCTCGTCATGGTCGCGCTGGGTTTGGTCAGCTCGTGGTGGGGCGTGCTGGTGCTGCCCACCGCGGTGCTGATCGGGTTCGCCTTCGCCGGGGCGGGGATGGCCGTCACGACGTGGATGCGCAGCTGGCAGGACTTCGAGTTCGTCGGCCTGGTGACGCTGCCGCTGTTCCTGTTCTCCGCGACGTTCTACCCGTTGTCGTCGTACCCAGATCCGATCCAGACCGTCGTACAGGTGACGCCGCTCTATCAGGGTGTCGCCTTAAGCCGCGCTCTCACCACTGGAGCTGTGGAGCCGGTCCTGCTGCTGCATGCGATCTATCTCGCGCTCATGGGTGCCATTGGCATGTGGATTGCCTCGCGGCGGCTCGGCCTACTGCTGCTCAAGTGAGGGACGGGATACTGGCGCGGTGCGACTGACGGACTTCTGGGCGCGGCTCGAGCGACAGCTCGGGCCGACCTATGCCCGTACGTGGGCGCGCAACCAATCCATCACGCAACTCGGGCACCGTACGGTGATCGAGGCACTCGACGCCGGCGAGGACACCAAGTCGGTGTGGCGCGCCGTCGCTGACTATCTGGAGCTGCCCGACAGTGAGCGCTGAGGCCCAGAGAACGTTCGCCGAGCCCGAGGTTGCTGCTGTCCAAAGGCAGACGATGGGCGTTCTCATCGGCAGCCAGATCCTCGGCGGCGTCGGGGTGGCGGCCGGTGTCACGGTCGGGACGCTGCTGGCGTCAGACGTGCTCGGTCGTGAGGATCTGGCGGGCCTGGTGCCATCGGCTGGCGTGCTGGGCGCGGCGTTGCTCGCTCTGCCCGCCGCGCGTCTGGCTGTTTCGTACGGACGACGGGCCGGGCTGACGTTCGGCTACGGGACGGCGGTGGTTGGTGCGGTCCTGGCAGTTGCCGCCGCGCAGTGGAAGAGCTTTCCGTTGCTGTTGCTGGCAAGTGCCCTGTACGGGGGCGGCACGACGGCAACCTCGCAGTCTCGGTTTGCGGCCGCTGACCTTGCTCCTCCGCTGCGCCGCGGTCGCGCGCTGTCCATCGTCGTCTGGGCGACAACGATCGGGGCGGTTGTCGGCCCCAACCTCGTCGGCTTCGGTGGCGTGGTTGGTGAGGCGGTCGGTGTTGAGCAGCTCGCCGGCCCCTACATCGTTGGGGGCGTCGGTCTGGCGCTCGCGACGCTGCTGATCTGGTCGATGCTGCGGCCGGATCCCTTGGTGCTGGCCCGCCGATTGGCTCGCGTGCCGGGCTCTCCGTCGCCACCCATACGTAGGCATGGCATTTTGCGGCAGGGTCTCGCCGCGGCCTCTCATTCCCCTGCAGCGCTGCTCGGCTTGGGCGCGCTGGTGGTTGGCCACACCACGATGGTCTCGGTCATGGTGATGACGCCGATCCACATGGACCATGGCGGGGCGTCCCTACAGGTCATCGGTCTGGTGATCAGTGGGCACATCTTGGGGATGTTCGCGCTGTCGCCGGTCGTCGGGTGGGCGGCCGACCGCCTTGGCCGTGTGCCGGTCATCGTCGCCGGGGGAGTGCTGCTGTTGACGGCGACTGCACTTGCGGGCAACTCCGCGCCGGGGTCGTCTGTTGGTCTCTCGTTGGGGCTGTACCTGCTCGGTCTGGGCTGGTCATGCTGTCTGGTCGCGGGGTCGACGCTGCTGACGGATGCGGTGTCTGTCGAGGATCGACCAACGGTGCAGGGTGCTTCGGATCTGCTGATGGGTCTGGCTGCCGGTGCCGGCGGGGCGCTCGCCGGCGTGGTGGTTGGCACGCTCGGCTATGGCTCGCTGAACGTTGGCGCGGCGGCGATTGTCGCCGCCTTGCTGGTGGCCACGTCGATCCCGGCGTGTCGCGCGGTGTCGAACAACCGTTCGAGGTAGTGTCCACAAGGTACGGACCGGCTCCTCGGCTGTCCACAGGTGCGCGCGGCGCCCGGTGTTCTGTCGGGGGTTACCCCTAGCGTTCAGGCGTGACGACACGACGTTCCCGGGCCAACACTCCTCCGGCCCGCCAACCACAGGTGGCATCCATGGCAGCTCCCGCGGATCGCGACAAGGCTCTTGACACCGCACTCGCTCAGATCGAGCGGGCATTCGGCAAGGGCTCGGTCATGCGGCTCGGCGACGAGGTCCGCGCTCCGATCGAGGTGATCCCGACAGGTGCGATCGCGCTTGATGTGGCGCTCGGCATCGGGGGTCTGCCGCGGGGTCGTGTGGTGGAGATATACGGTCCGGAAGCTAGCGGGAAAACCACCGTGGCTCTGCACGCGGTCGCCAATGCGCAGAAGGCGGGCGGCATCGCGGCGTTCATCGACGCCGAGCACGCCCTCGACCCGGAATATGCGCAGCGGCTGGGTGTCGACACCGATGCCCTGCTCGTGTCCCAGCCCGACACCGGTGAGCAGGCACTCGAGATTGCCGACATGCTGATCCGCTCAGGCGCGATCGACATCATCGTCATCGACTCGGTGGCCGCGCTCGTGCCACGGGCCGAGATCGAGGGCGAGATGGGCGACAGCCACGTCGGCCTGCAGGCCCGGTTGATGAGTCAGGCGCTCCGCAAGATCACCGGTGCGCTCAGCAACTCCGGCACCACCGCGGTCTTCATCAACCAGCTGCGGGAAAAGATCGGCGTCATGTTCGGATGTGGATCTTGGTACACCCGAGTAACGCTGGCAGACGGCACCAAAGCGCCCATTGGCAAGATCGTTGACCAGAAGTTGCCAGTCGAAGTGCTTTCGTTCGATCCCGAGCTCGGTCGGATTGTGCCGCGCAAGGTTGTGAACTGGTTCGACAACGGGCCGGCGACCGAGTTCCTGCGATTCCGCGTCCTGAGGTCTGGTGGTGGTTCAGGTCGAGGCCGTGCGTCGATGGATCTCACTCCCAATCATCTGGTCAGGACTCCGGGTGGTTGGCGCGAAGCTGGTGAGATCGCTGTCGGCGATCGGGTGATGCTCACTCAACCCCACTATCTCGGCGCACTGCAATGGCAGTTGATCCTTGGTGCCGTCATGGGTGATGGCAATCTTTCGCCCGCTGCGCACCGTGATGACGAAAGCGCCCGCTTCCGGATGGGGCACGGCAAGAGGCAGGTGGACTATCTCGACTGGAAAGCGTCGCTACTGGCCAACGTTCCACAGAGCCGGACGATCAACGCTAAGGGCGCTGCTTTTGTCGATTTCACGCCATTGCCGGAGTTGAGTGAGTTGCGTGAGGTCGTCTACTTCGGTGATGGCAAGAAGCACATCACGGAGGAGTACCTCAAGGCGCTCACGCCGCTGGCGCTCGCCATCTGGTACATGGACGACGGCGGTTTCACAATCCGATCCAAGGGAGTGCAGCAGCGCACCGCTGGCGGCACTGGTCGCGTCGAGATCTGTGTTGAAGCCATGAGTGAGGGCTCGCGGCGACGACTGCTGGAGTACCTGCGTGACACGCACGGACTTGATGTTCGACTCTCGAAGCGGGGGGCTCGACAGATTAGCAATCTGGTCTTCAGCACTGCGGCATCCGCGAAGTTCCAGGAGATCGTCGCGCCATGCATCCATCCGTCGATGGACTACAAATTGCTTCCGCGGTTCCGTGGCCAGTTCTCGGTTGAGCCGGAGTTCGTGGAGATGAACATGCACCCGGTTCCCGCCCGAGTCCTCGAGATCACTCGGCGAACCGATCTGCAGAAGATGCATCGCTATGACATCGAAGTTGAAGGATCACACAACTACCTCGCGGATGACATCGTCGTGCACAACAGTCCCGAGACGACCACTGGTGGGCGGGCGCTCAAGTTCTACTCGTCGGTCCGGCTCGACGTCCGGCGCATCGAGACGCTGAAGGACGGCACCGAGTCGGTCGGCTCGCGCACGCGAGTCAAGGTCGTGAAGAACAAGGTGTCTCCGCCGTTCCGGCAGGCCGAGTTCGACATTCTGTTCGGCCAGGGCATCAGCCGGGAGGGTGGCCTGATCGACATGGGCGTCGAGCACGGCATCGTCCGCAAGGCCGGCGCTTGGTACACCTACGAGGGCGACCAGCTCGGCCAAGGCAAGGAGAATGCCCGGGCCTACCTGCGCGACAACCCCGACATCGCGGCCGAGATTGAGAAGAAGATCAAGGAAAAGCTGGGCATCGGCCCGCGGGTCGACGCGCCGGCCGCGGAGCCCGAGGTCGACTTCTAGGTCTCGTCTGGTGCTCGAGGAGGAGGACGCGCTGGCGTCCAGAGGTGAGGTCCGCCGTGACGGGCGCCGCCGCCGCACCGGGTCAGCGACCGGGTCCGCTGGTGAGCGAACGACGTCGGCAAGTGGTCGCGCCGCGGGCGCCACATCAGAACGAGAAAGCCCACCGGCCGATTCCGAGTCGGCCGCCAGGTCGATCGTGCTTCGCCAGTTGACCCTGGGCCCACGCACCCGGGCGCAGTTGGCCGCGACGCTCGCTCGTCGAGGTGTTCCCAAGGAGGCGGCGTCGACGGTGCTCGACCGGTTCACGGAGTTGGGGCTGATCGACGACGAGGCGTTCGCGGAAGCGTGGGTCGAGTCCCGGCACGCGGGCCGCGGACTGGCGCGGCGTGCGCTCGCCCAGGAGCTGCGAGTGCGAGGAGTCGAGGGGGAGGTGGTCGATGCCGCGGTCGATGGGCTGACCGCCGACCAAGAGGCCGAGACCGCTCGCCGGCTGGTCCGGCGCAGCCTTGCCGCCTCGCGCGGGCGTGACTGGCAGACCCGGACCCGCCGGGCGACGGGTCAGCTCGCCCGCAAGGGCTACGGCGCGGCCCTCGCCTACCGGGTGGTCCGGGAGGAGCTCGACGCCGAGGGCGAGGAGCGGGCGGCTGATGCGTTGGCATCGTTCGAGCCCGAGGACGACTCGACCGGGTGACTGATGGCAGGAAGCTCCGTCGCGATCTTCGACCACACTGCGTCGGTTGATCACGGCCGTTCTGGTAGCCCGCCCATTCCGCGAACTTGAGGCCTCCGGCCCGCCAAGCCATCCGCGATCTTATGGCGTTCTGGGGGCCAGAGCCCCCAACCTGCCTCAAGATCGACAAGGTGGCTGGCGATTTTGGGGCGTTCTGGGGCGGGAGCCCCGGGGCTGTCTCAAAATCAGCAGGCGGGAATCCGTGCCACCCAGCTGCGACACGGCCCCGCGAGGACCCGCTCGTCTTGACCCTCCTTGTTA
This sequence comes from uncultured Actinomycetota bacterium, assembly GCA_963757805.1. Lineage (GTDB taxonomy): Bacteria > Actinomycetota > Actinomycetes > Jiangellales > Jiangellaceae > CAVWSM01. The sequence continues at coordinate 1,293,791 of CAVWSM010000006.1, forward strand.
CCGATTTGTAGCCTGACCTTCAGGAAGGGATCACTCCGCGGCAGAGCGGATTTCGATAGCTCGCAGAACTGACATGTAGGCACGATCGACGACCACCCGGTCGCTTCGTACTTCTGGACCGAGGACCAGGCCCGCGACAGTCGGGCCCGAGCATGACGGCGAGGAGGGCCGTCGTCCCGCACCGCGCCGTGTTTCACGAGCGGTGCTGTTGGCCTACCCACCGCCGTGCCGCGCAGGAGTCCCTTCCGACAAAGCGCGCCCGTCCAGGGCGCCGTCGAGAAGGAGCGTGCGTTCATGTCCGACACTGGGTGGCTCCTCCTCGGCGTACTAGTCGTTCTGATCGCGGGCATCGGGCTTCTCGCCTACGCCGTCTTCCACCGCAACGGGTCGTCCTCCCGACTGGCTGCGCTCGAGGCTGAACGAGCCCAGCTGCTCGCCCAGCGGGAGGCCGAGCGGCACGCGATCCAGCGCGACGCCGACGACATCGTCCGCCGCGCCGGCGACGAGGCCGCGGCCCTCCGCCGCCAGGCCGACCAGGTGTCGGCGCACGCACGCCAGTTCCGCGAGACCACCGAGGCCGAGCTCTCCGGCCAGCGGGAGGCGCTGTCCACCCGGCAGGTCGACCTCGATCGCCGCGAGCGCCGCCTCGCGGAGCGCGAGGAGCGGCTGGACACGGACGCGCGCACCCTCGAGGAGCGCACCCAGGAGCTCTCGGATATCGCCGCTGACATCGAGCGCAAGACGCTCGAGCTCAAGGACGTCGAGGAGGACCGCCGGCTCATTCTCGAGCGCACCGCTGGGCTCACCGCCGAGCAGGCCAAGGCCGAGCTCGTCACTGCCATGGAGCGCCAGGCAAAGCGCGAGGCCGCCATCATCGTCCGGGACATCGAGAAGGAAGCCCAGGACGAAGGCGACATGCGCGCCCGCAAGATCATCACGCTGGCGATCCAGCGGCTCGCCTCTGAGCAGACCGCCGAGTCCGTCGTGTCCGTCCTGCACCTGCCCGGCGACGAGATGAAGGGCCGCATCATCGGTCGTGAGGGCCGCAACATCCGTACGTTCGAGCAGGTCACCGGCGTCAACTTGATCATCGACGACACCCCCGAGGCCGTCCTGCTCTCCTGCTTCGACCCGGTGCGCCGCGAGATCGGCCGGCTCACACTCGAGGCGCTGGTGCTCGACGGACGAATCCACCCGCACCGCATCGAGGAGCAGTACGAGAAGTCCAAGGCCGAGGTCGAGCGGCTCTGCGTCCGCGCCGGGGAGGACGCGCTAGTCGAGGTCGGGATCACCGACATGCACCCCGAGATGATCGCCCTGCTCGGACGGCTCCGCTATCGCACCTCGTACGGGCAGAACGTCCTCAAGCACCTCATCGAGTCGGCCCACCTCGGCGGCATCATGGCGGCCGAGCTCGGCCTCGACATCGCCTCCGTCAAGCGGTCGGCGCTGCTACACGACATCGGTAAGGCGCTCACCCACGAGGTCGAGGGCAGCCACGCCATGATCGGCGCCGAGATCGCCCGCCGCTACGGCGAGCACGAGGACGTCGTACACGCGATCGAGGCCCACCACAACGAGGTCGAGGTGCGCACGGTCGAGGCCGTCCTCACCCAGGCCGCCGACGCCATCTCCGGCGGCCGCCCCGGTGCCCGGCGCGAGTCGCTCGAGGCCTACGTCAAGCGGCTCGAACGCCTCGAGGAGATCGCCATGGCCCACGAGGGCGTCGAGAAGGTCTTCGCCATGCAGGCCGGCCGCGAGGTCCGCGTCATGGTCCAGCCCGACGCCATCGACGACCTGGCCGCGCAGGTGCTCGCCCGCGACATCGCCAAGCAGGTCGAGGAGGAGCTGACCTACCCCGGCCAGATCCGCATCACTGTCGTGCGGGAGAGCCGGGCCAGTGAGTTTGCCCGCTGAGTTCGCCGAGTAGGCATGATCGGCAACGGCGTGCACGGTTCTGGCCCGCCCCCTGCACGGGCCAGGACCGTGCACGCTCACAACGCCTTTCGGATCAGCGGCCCTCATGGATTGGTCTGGATCGCAGATTTCTTCAACCGTTAGCTCGGCGGCAGAAGGACGCCGTCAATCAGGTAGACCGTCGCTGCGCTCACTGGTGCACTCGGCTCACCGGTCACCGCGGTCGGGGGGGCGACGATCGACCGCACTCCGCGTCCGCTCAAAGAGTTTGCGATCCGCACGTTCGGCGAGGCGGACAAGGCCGTCCTGCTCGGAGGCATCCTCGCCACCATTGCCGTTTATGCGTGCGTCGTCGGGGTCGGCCTCAGCCGCGCCCAGAGCCGCTCCCACCGCCACCAGCCCGGCCAGCATCTCATCGCGACCGACGGTTCGTCGCAGTGCCGGCGCAGCCACTGCACCATCACGGCCAGCATTCGAGCCCGGGTGGGCTGCGGATTGCTGGGCAGCGCCGATGCTGAGCAGCAGCTGGTCACTGCATCAGGGCACGTCTACCTGCTCACGGCAGCCGTCCCACGGGACTGCCCTGCTGACTCAGTGGGTCACGGATTGCCGAACGGGACGTTTCGCGCGTCGGCCGACAGCTCGGTTTCGAGATCGGTCACCTTTGGCGGACGGCCGGCGGTGCGCCCCGACAACCGGCGCTCGAGCCAGATCGCGAGCCGCGACAAGCTGAAGTTGACGACGATGTACAGCGCCGCGCCTACGAAGAACAGCGAGAACACATAGCGGCTGCCATAGAACTCGCCGAGGTTCTGGATGGCCTGGAGCAGCTCGGGGTAGGCGACGATGTAGCCCAGCGCCGTGTCCTTGTTGAGGACGACGAGCTGGCTCACCAGTGACGGCAGCATGCTGCGGACGGCCTGCGGGAGCAGGACGATCCGCAAGGTCTGGCCTGAGGTCAGTCCAATCGCCTGTGCCGCCTCCGTCTGCCCCTTGGGCAGCGCGACGATCCCGGCCCGCAGGATCTCGGCGAAGATCGCTCCGTTGTAGAGAGTGAGGCCGAACACGACCGCCTGGAACAGCGACGTTCCCAGTCCGATCGCGGCGAAGAACATCAGGAGTACGACGGGGAGGCCGCGGAACAGCTCGAGCACAACCGTCGCCGGGACGCGGATCCACGCCCTGCGGGACATTCGCAGGACAGCCAGGATGACCCCGAGCAGCAGCGCAAGGACTGCCGAGACCGCGGCCGCCCGGAGCGTCGCGCGCGCGCCCACCCACAGCCGCTCCCAGACCACGTCGGGGGTGAACCCCATGACCTCGTCGGTGAAGATGTCCCATCGGTTGCCATCGAAGATGTCGTTGGCGGCGAGTCGGCTGATCGCCACCGCGATGATGGCGAGGACGAACAGGCCGCCCAGAATCGAGCCGATGAGGATCCGGCGACGACCGCGCGGCCCGGGCTCGTCATAGAGAACGCTGCTCATCGGGCGAACACCGCCCGCCGCTCGAGGCGCCCGGCGAGATACCCGGCGGGAACCGTGATGATCAGGTAGAACACCCCGACGCCGATCAGCACCGCGATGACGTCACCCGGGTTCGCGTTGGCCAGCCGCCGCCCGACGCCGAACAGCTCGAAGACGAAGAAGCCGCCGGCGACGGACGTGTTCTTCGCCAGGGCGATGAAGATGTTGATCAGTGGTGGGATCACGGTGCGAAACGCCTGGGGGAGGATCACGAAGCGGAGTGACTGAACGAAAGTGAGGCCGATCGACCGCGCCGCCTCGGCCTGGCCCACGCCGATGGCGTTGATCCCGGACCGCACCGCCTCGCACACGAACGCTGAGGTGTAGAGGCTGAGCGCGATGACCGCGGAGACGAAGAACGAGTCGATCACGATGTCCAGGCGGGGCAGCACGAAGACCACGCCGAAGAACGCCAGGGTGAGCGGAGTGTTGCGGACGATCTCGACGTAGATAGTGCCGAACCAGCGCAGCGGCGCCACCGGGGAGACCCGGAATGAGCCGAGGATCGTTCCCCAGACCAGTGCGATCGCACCCGAGATCAGCAGCAGGCTCAGCGTTGTGCGAAAGCCCTGCCAGTAAAGGTCAAGGTTGTCGAGGATCGCGTCCACGCATCACCTGCTGTTCGGGAGGTCTGCGTCGATCATGGAGAAGTCCCCCACGGAGGTTGCCCAGGGTGGGGGACTTCTCCATGATCAACTGGTTGGGGACTCGGGTCTCAGTAGCGGTCGACCGTCGGCGGGTCCGGCAGCGGGAGGACGGCGCCGGCGGTGTTCTCCCAGGCGTCCGCCCAGCGGCCGTCCTCGAAGGACTCCTCGAGAACGTCGTTGATGAACATGCGGAAGTCGGTGTCACCCAGCGTGAGGCCGATGCCGTAAGGCTCCTCGGAGAACGGCTCGCCGACGATCTTGAACTCGCCAGGGTTCTGGTCGACGAACCCCGAGAGGATGACGTTGTCAGTTGTCAGCGCGTCGACCTGCCCGTTGCGCAGCGGCTCGAGGCAGTTGCTGTAGGCGTCGGTCAACTGCAGCGTCGCCTGCGGGTAGTTGTCCATGATTCGCTTCGCCGGAGTCGATCCCTCCACCGAGCAGACTGTCTTGCCAGCCAGGTCGTCGGGACCATTGATGTCGGTGTTGGCCTCCGTCACCATGATCGTCTGACCGGCGACGTAGTAGGGACCGGCGAAGTCGACGACCTCCTTGCGGGTGTCGTTGATCGTGTACGTCGCGACCACGATGTCGACCTGCCCGTTCTGGATGAACGGCTCGCGGTTGGCCGACACGGTCTCGACCCAGTTGATGCCGTCCTCGTCGATGCCTAGCTCCGAAGCGACGATCTTGGCGATCTCGACGTCGAAGCCGACGGGCTTCCCGTCCGGGCCCTCGAGCCCGAACAACGGCTGGTCGAACTTGGTGCCCACCGTGATGGACCCGGCCTCGCTGAGCTCGGCCATCTTCGTACCGGCCGCGAACGAGGGCGCCTCGGTCGGCGTCGAGCCCGTCGTGGCGTCGTCATCATCGTCCCCGCCACAGGCGGCCAGGCTCAGCGCCAGCGCACCAGCGCCGAGCACAGCCGTGATCTTGTGGATCCGCATGTTCCTGCCTTCCGTCATGACCGGCCCACTGAGGGGTCTCGACCGGTCGCCTTAGTGCGTCAGGATCTTGCTGAGGAAGTCGCGCGCCCGGTTGCTCTGCGCGGACGTGAAGAACTGCTCCGGTTCAGCCTGCTCGATGATCTCGCCGTCGGACATGAAGACCACCCGGTCGGCGGCTCGCCGTGCGAACCCCATCTCGTGGGTGATCACGACCATCGTCATGCCGTCCCGGGCCAGGGCGGTCATGACGTCGAGGACCTCGTTGATCATCTCTGGGTCAAGGGCCGACGTCGGCTCGTCGAAGAGCATCACCTTGGGGTCCATCGCGAGTGCGCGGGCGATCGCGACCCGCTGCTGCTGCCCGCCGGAGAGGGCTGCGGGGTACTTGGCGGCCTGGTCGGCCACTCCGACCCGCTCGAGCAGTGCCATCGCCCGCTTGTTGGCTTCCGCCTTCTTGAGACCCTTGGCCTGCACCGGCCCAAGAGTGACGTTCTCGCAGCACCGTTTTGTGGGCGAACAGGTTAAAGGACTGGAACACCATCCCGATGTCGGCCCGCAGCCGCGCCAGCGCCTTGCCCTCCAGCGGCAACGGCTTGTCGTTGAAGGTGATCGTTCCGCTGTCGATCGGCTCGAGCCGGTTGATCGTCCGGCACAGGGTCGACTTGCCCGACCCCGACGGTCCGATCACGACGACGACCTCGCCCTCGCTGATGGTGAGGTCGATGTCCTTGAGCACATGCAGGTCACCAAAGTGCTTGTTGACCTTGTCCAGCACGACGAGCGGTCGACTCATGCGGGCTAGTCCACCAGACAACGGAGGGTCGCGTCCGTACGGCTTGCCCCCGTACGTGCAGATTGTTGTCGAGCCGTGACGCCCGGTTACCCTCGATGACGTGATTTCCCGTACGTACGAGGTCCGCACCTACGGCTGCCAGATGAACGTCCACGACTCCGAGCGGCTCTCCGGCTTGCTCGAGGGCGCGGGCTATCACCGGGCCAGCGACGGCGAGCAGGCCGACATCGTGGTGCTCAACACCTGCGCCGTGCGGGAGAACGCCGACAACAAGCTCTACGGCAACCTCGGCCGGCTCGCCTCCGTCAAGTCCGCCCACCCCGGCATGCAGATCGCCGTTGGGGGCTGCCTGGCCCAGAAGGACCGGGGCGAGATCGTGCGCCGCGCACCTTGGGTCGACGTGGTCTTCGGCACCCACAACATCGGGTCACTGCCGGTGCTGCTCGAGCGCGCTCGCGTCGCCGAGGAGGCCCAGGTCGAGATCCTCGAGTCGCTCGAGGTCTTCCCGTCCACGCTCCCCGCTCGCCGCGAGAGCCCGTACGCCGCGTGGGTCGCCGTCAGCGTCGGCTGCAACAACACCTGCACGTTCTGCATCGTCCCGAGCCTGCGAGGCCGGGAGAAGGACCGACGGCCCGGCGAGATTCTCGCCGAGATCGAGGCGCTCGTCGCCGAGGGCGTGATCGAGGTCACGCTGCTGGGCCAGAACGTCAATGCGTACGGCGTGGAGTTCGGCGACCGGTTCGCGTTCGCCAGGCTGCTGCGCGCCTGCGGTGAGATCGAAGGGCTGGAGCGCGTACGGTTCACCAGCCCGCACCCGCGCGACTTCACCGACGACGTCATCGCGGCCATGGCCGAGACGCCCAACGTCATGCCGCAGCTGCACATGCCGCTGCAGTCGGGCTCCGACGCCATGCTGCGCGCGATGCGCCGGTCCTACCGCTCCGACCGTTACCTCGGCATCATCGACCGGGTCCGCGCCGCGATGCCCGACGCCGCGATCACGACCGACATCATCGTCGGTTTCCCCGGTGAGACTGAGGCCGACTTCGCGGAGACTCTGCGCGTCGTACGGCAAGCGCGCTTCGCCAGCGCCTTCACGTTCCAGTACTCAAAGCGGCCCGGCACCCCCGCGGCCACCATGGCGGACCAGGTGCCGAAAGCAGTGGTCCAGGAGCGGTACGAGCGACTCACCGAGGTCGTCGAGGACGTCGCCTGGGACGAGAGCAAGCGCCTCGTCGGTCGCCGCGCCGAGGTGCTCGTCGCCGAGGGGGAGGGTCGCAAGGATGGACTCACCCATCGCCTGTCGGGGCGCGCTCGAGACAACCGGCTCGTGCACTTCTCGGTGCCGGCCGGTGCGGAGTCGCCACGTCCTGGCGACATGGTCGAGGTCGAGGTGACCTACGCCGCGCCGCACCACTTGGTGGCTGATTCGACGACCTACATGTTGCGCCGTACCCGCGCCGGCGACGCTTGGGCCGCGCGCACCGCGGTCCCGGAACCAGTCGGCCCCGGTGTCCTGCTCGGCATGCCGACGATCGGTGTTCCGGCAGCGGATGCACCATCGGTCGGCTGCGTGCAGCGCCGTCTGACGATCGTCCACGTTTTCCCTGACTGCCCTCGCGGCGGGCTCGCGGACACATACACTCCGAGCTCCGATGTTGGCGTCCGTGAAGGGACGGCGCGAGTTCATGTCCGACGACACCCCGCTCTACCGGCCGCCACAGTCAGGCGACAAGGCACGCGACACAGGCCCGCCGCTCGAGTCCATCGACATCGGCGGATTCGGCCACACGCCGAGTGACAACGCCCCCTGGCCGGTGCCCACCCGGCGAAAGAGTCGCCGCGCGGTCGTCGCCGCATCGGTGGCGGGCGTCGGTCTGCTGGCCGCGGGTGGCTTCACCGCTGTCGCGCTGCTCTCAGGTGGCGGGCCGCAGCCGGACGAGGTGCTTCCGGGCTCGGCCCTTGCCTACGTACGGCTCGACTTCGATCCGTCCGCCGGGCAGAAGATCGAAGCGCTCGACCTGGTCGACAAGCTGCCCGAGGGCATCCGGGACGACGACCTTCGCCGTACGGCGTGGAACCTGCTTGCAGCGGACGACGCGGAGCTGAGCGCGATCGACTTCGACACCGAGATCGAGCCTTGGGCCGGAGACCGGATGGGACTTGCCGTGCTGCCGGGCGCCGACGCCGTTGCCGAGCCCGTCATCGTCTTGGCCGTGCAGGTCAAGGACGAGCAGAAGGCCAGGGACGGGATCGACCTGCTCGCCGGTGACAACGGGACCGGGGTTGCGTTCGAGAACGGCTACGCGCTGATCGCGCAGACGCAGGCGGAGGCCGACTACGCAGCCGCGGCCGCCGACAACCTGGCCGATCGCAGCGACTACCAGGCGGCGATGGAGCGCATCGGTGAGCAAGGTGTGGCCAGCGCCTGGGTCGACCTCGCCGCCGTGGAGGCGCTGGTCATGGAGGCGGCAGCCGCCAGCGGAGCGGCAGCTCCCGGCAGAGGTCGGGGGATTCGGTGACGAGCTCGCGCTCGCGGTGCGCTTCGCCGACGGCCGCATCGAGCTCGAGGGTGAGGTCACCGGCGTAGAGAGCACTCAGACGCTGACCGCGTCGAATGCGGGCTACAGCGTGGCCGACCTCCCGGCCAGCACGGCCTTCGCGGCGCAGGTCGACGGCCTGGGTGCTGCGCTCGGGCAGGCATGGCCGCAGCTGGCTGGCCTCATCCCCGTGCAGGAGCTTTCCGACTCGCTCGGCATCACCCTGCCAGATGACGCCGCCGCGGTGCTCGGCGAGCGGTTCATCGTCGCGCTGGACAGTCGGCTCGACGCAGCCGGAGGTCCGCTCGCGGGCGCGGTGAGCATCAGCGACGATGCCCAACGCGCGCAAGAGATCGTCACGCGCGTGCTGACCGCCGAGGCGCCTGACCTGCCGTTCTCGGTCGAGGCTGACGTCAACCACCTGTACGTCGCGTTGGGCTATGAGGCAGCTGAGCTACGCGGCGGCGGCGGGCTCGGCGACGTGGCCGAGTTCGCCGACGTGGTGGCCAACCCGGACGGGCCTTTCGTGCTCTACGCCAACGTCGACCAGCTGGCGGCGTTGGCCGCGGGCGACGAAGAGCCGGTCCCGGCCCTGGTCGAGGCCATGACTGCGGTGGGTGCGTCCGTCCACCAGGACGGGAGCACCACACGGTTCAGCGTACGGGTCTCACTGGATTAGCCGGACCGCTTGCTCATCAGCGGCGCGCGTCCCCGGTGCAGAGTGGCGCGCGCCGTTGACGTGCGGCCTCGACGGGTCAGCCTCTGCCAGCTCCGGCGCAGCGAGCTCGGCGACCTCGACAGTCACCGCGGGCAGGACGGGCTCCTCGCCGCCGATCGCATGCCGGTGGACCACGAGACGTTCGTGCAATCGCACGCGCTCTCGGTCGGCGACGGCGAGCGTGCCAAGCGCGCCGGCGACCCCGAGCACCCCAGCAGCGACGGCTGGGAGCCAGCTGGCCCGGTCGAGCAACGGCATGGCGCCGCGCAGAGCGAAGTAGACGGCCAGCCCGCTCAGCGCGCCGGCGGTGGCAATCGCGTCCCAGCGCGGGTACGGGGTTCCGGACGGTGAGCGGGTGTCGTAGGCGGCGACCACGCCGATGGCCACAACCCCCACTGCGAGCAGCGAACGAAGATCGAAGCCGTAGGCCGCGATCACCACCAGCCCCGCCGCCGCGAGCAGCCGGGGGATGATCGCCGGGCGGGCGCGGTTGCGGACCAACGGTGTCATCGCGATGCCATAACCCAGGAGCGCCAGCGCGACAGCAGTAACGAGCCCGATTTGTGCGGGTTCCCACGACTCGATCATCGGCACCACTTCACCAGACGTTGGCTTGGAGCGCTACCCCGCGGAATGCGGTGACCACAGTCCGTGCGTACCTATACGGTGCGAGCGTGCTGGTCGCCGCCGCGTTCTGTCCACATCCCCCCGCGCTCATTCCCGACCTCGCTGCAGGAGCGGCGGGTGAGCTCGACCCGCTGCGTGCCGCATGCCGCGCTGCACTCGACGAACTGGTCGCGACCGCGCCCGATCTGGTGGTCGTCGTCGGATCCGATCAAGCGCACCGTGAGCATGGCCCCGAGGCAGTCGGCTCGCTCGCCCCGTACGGTGTCGACCGCAGAGCCGGCCGCGGCTCCGGGCCGCCGGAGCTTCCGTTGTCACTGACTGTCGGCGCATGGCTCCTCGACCTCATCGGGTGGACCGGTCAACGGCTCTACCAGGGGGTCGAGCCGTCGGCCACGCCGGCCGACTGCGCCGAGCTTGGCGCGGCCCTCGCGCTGCGCGCCGACCGCGTTGGCCTGCTGGTCATGGGCGACGGCTCCGCGCGTCGGGCGCCTACCGCCCCAGGCTTCGTCGACACTCGGGCGGCGGACTTCGACGCGTCAGTAGCGACCGCCCTCGCTTCGGGCGACAGCAATGCACTCGCCGTGCTCGATCCCGTCGAGGCCGACGAGCTCATGGTTGCCGGGCGGGCGGCCTGGCAGGTGCTCGTAGGCGCCTGCGGCGATGACGTGCCGGATGCGCAACTCCTCTACGACGAAGCACCGTACGGCGTCGCCTACTTCGTGGCCGTTTGGACTCACCACGGCTGAGTTATCGCCGGGCGGATCGTCAGGTGTTGGGGATGTCCTCCTTGCCGTCCATCTTGTCGACGGCGTCCTTCGCCATGTCGGCACCCTTGTCGATGTGCTCGTTGTACTTGCCGCCCGTCATTTCGTCGGCCTTGTCCGCCGCGGTGTCGATGCCCTTGGCGATGTCGTCGTCCTTGTCGTCGATCAGGTCCTTGGCCTTGTCGGCCGCGCCGCTGACGGCGTCCTTGGCCTTGTCCCACATCTCGCTCATTGCGCCTCCCGCTCCGTGTGGTTCCGGCCCCTTCTTCCTTCGTACGCCCGTTTCCCCCAACGCGCGAGTGGGGGTCGTGCGTCGCGACCGGTTCCGACGCATCTGCGACACTCGTGCCGTGGGTGAGCCACCGGTCGTCGCCGTCGTGGGACCCACGGCCTCCGGCAAGAGCGACCTCGCCGTCGCGCTGGCCGAGCGCCTGGGCGGAGATGTGGTCAACACCGACTCCATGCAGGTCTACGTGGGCATGGACATCGGGACCGCCATGCTCCCTGTGGGTGGGCGCCGCGGTGTCCGGCACCACCTGCTCGACCTGTGGCCGGTGACCCGCACGGTCACCGTGGCCGAGTTCCAGGCGCTCGCCCGGGCGGCCATCAAAGAGTGCCGCGAGTCGGGTCGCATGCCCGTGCTCGTCGGTGGCTCGGCGCTCTACTTACGCGCCATCCTCGATCGTTTCGAGTTTCCCCGCACCGACCCGGCGGTGCGGCAGCGGCTGGAGGACGAGCTCGCGACCGTCGGCCCGGGCGCGCTGCACGCCCGCCTCGCCGAGCTCGACCCGGCGGCCGCCGCGCAGATCCTGCCGACCAACGGCCGGCGCATCGTGCGGGCGCTCGAGGTCATAGAGATCACCGGGGAACCGTTCATCGCCGCCTTGCCACCGCGCGAGTACGCCGTGCCAGGCACCGTGCAGGTCGGGCTCGACATCCCGCGCGACGTCCTCGACGAGCGCATCGCACGGCGCGTGGATCTCATGTGGGAGCAGGGCTTTGTCGGCGAGGTCCGGCGGTTGGTGGCTTTGGGGTTGCGTGACGGGCTTACCGCGAGCAGGGCGCTCGGCTATGCACAGGTCCTGCGATACCTGGCGGGGGAGTGGACCGAGGAGGAGGCCCGCGCGGAGACCGTGCGGGCCACGCGTCGGTTCGCGCGGCGACAGGACAGCTGGTTTCGCAAGGACGAGCGCATCGTCTGGCTGCCGTATGACGCGCTCGACCTGGTCGAACGTGCGATCGAAGGTGTTTCGGCGCGGGCGAACGCTTCACCTAAAATGCCGACATGACTTCCGGGCAGCGTGACGTGCGGTGGCTCAAGGGCCACGGCACGCTCAACGACTTCGTGCTGCTGCCCGATCCTGATGGCACGTTGCACGCCGACCTGTCGGCGGACACCGTGGTGGCACTCTGTGATCGGCACCGGGGCATCGGCGCGGACGGAGTTCTTCGTGTGGTGCGCTCGGCCGCCGCGCCTGACGGTCAGCCGTACGCCGCCGAGGCGGAGTGGTTCATGGACTATCGCAACGCCGACGGCTCGGTCTCCGAGATGTGCGGCAACGGCAGCCGGGTCTTCGCCCTGTTCTTGTTGCAGGAGGGCTGGGTCAAGCCCGACGAGCCGGTGCTGCTGGCGACTAGGGGCGGGGTTCGTACGGTCCGCGTCGAGGCCGACGGCCGGCTCACCGTGGCGATGGGCCAGGCGGTCGACGTGGCGGGGGGCGAGCAGTTGCGGGTGCAGACTGCCGCCGGGGCGCGCCCAGCGGTCGGGCTGCTCCTGCCCAACCCGCACGCTGTGGTGTTTGTCGACGACCTGGGCCAGGCGGGGCCGCTCACCGAGCCGCCCCTTGTCACCCCCGCGTCGGTGTTTCCCGACGGGGTCAACGTGGAGTTCGTCGCCAACCGAGGTCAGGCGCACGTGGCGATGCGGGTGCACGAGCGTGGGGTGGGGGAGACGCTGTCGTGCGGCACCGGTGCGTGTGCCGCTGCGGTGGCCGCCATGCGTCGCGACCGGGGCCGCGCCCGGCACGCCGTACGTCGTGGACGTGCGCGGCGGCCGGCTCGTGGTCACCGTGGACGAATCGGGCGAGGTGTTCATGACCGGGCCGGCCGAGATCGGCCCGTCCGGGGTGCTCGACAGCCTTCTCTGGTGATATGTCGGTGCGCCGCGGGCGCGCTCCGTGGGACGCTGGGAAGCATGGCGGTCTCGCCAGCGTTGAGAGCAGGAGTATGACGAATAGCAATCTTTACCCAGACGACGACTTCGATTTCGCGGCCGACGACTCGGTTGATGAAGATCTCTCCGCTGGCGACTATGACCTGAAAGACCGGGCTGCGCTCCGTCGCGTGGCCGGTTTGTCGACCGAGCTCGAGGACATCTCCGAGGTTGAGTACCGCCAACTCCGCCTGGAGCGGGTGGTGCTCGTCGGTGTGTGGACCAACGGCACGGTCGTCGATGCGGAGAACTCCCTCGCCGAGCTCGCGGCGCTTGCCGAGACGGCGGGCTCGCAGGTGCTCGAGGCATTGCTGCAGCGACGGCAGCGCCCAGACCCGGCGACCTTCATCGGCTCGGGCAAGGTGGTCGAGCTGCGTGACGCCGTGGTCTCGAGCGGCGCCGACACGGTGATCTGCGACGGCGAGCTCACACCTGCTCAGCTGCGCACACTGGAAGACAAGGTGAAGGTCAAGGTCGTCGACCGGACCGCACTGATCCTCGACATCTTCGCGCAGCACGCCAAGAGCAAGGAGGGCAAGGCGCAGGTCGAGCTTGCCCAGCTCGAATATCTCGTGCAGCGACTGCGCGGCTGGGGTGGCAACCTGTCCCGCCAGGTCGGTGGCCGGGCTGCCGGCGGCGTCGGCATTGGTGGCCGTGGTCCTGGTGAGACCAAGATCGAGCTCGACCGGCGGCGCATCCGCACACGCATGGCCAAGCTCCGGGACGACCTGCGCGGCTTGAGCACTGCACGTGACACCAAGCGATCCGTGCGACGTGAGCGGTTGGTGCCCGCAGTGGCGATCGCCGGCTATACCAACGCCGGCAAGTCCTCGCTGCTCAACCGGCTCACCGGCGCCGGGGTGCTCGTGGAGAACGCACTGTTCGCCACGCTGGACCCCACCGTGCGGCGTACGACGACGTCCGACGGCCGCATCTACACCCTCGCCGACACCGTTGGCTTCGTACGGCATCTGCCGCACCAGCTTGTTGAAGCATTCCGCTCGACGCTGGAGGAAGTGGCCGACTCCGACCTGATCCTGCACGTCGTCGACGGCTCGCACCCCGACCCCGAGGGCCAGCTGTCGGCAGTGCGCGGCGTGCTCGCCGAGATCGGCGCGGCCAAGGTGCCCGAGCTGGTCGTCATCAACAAAGCCGACGCGGCCGACCCGCTCGTCATCTCCCGGTTGCAGCGGCGCGAGCCGCACTCGGTGGTCGTGTCCGCACGCACGGGCATGGGCATCGATGCTCTGCTTGCCGCGATCGAGCGTGACCTGCCGCGGCCGCCGGTCGAGGTCGAGGCCCTTGTGCCCTACGACCGCGGCGACCTTGTGTCGCGAGTTCACGAGCAGGGCGAGGTGCTCGGCGTGGCCCACGAGTCGGGTGGCACCCGCGTTCGCGCTCGAGTGCACGAGGAGCTTGCGGCCGCCTTGGCGCCGTACGTCGTGGCGCACGTCTCCGCCTAACACGTTTCCCGACGCCCCTGGGTGGGAAGGACCACCGGGTCAGACGACCCCGCAGGGGAGGACGCATGGCCCGCTCCAGTGCTCACAGGCTGCGCCTCGCCGCCGCGACAACAGCGGTGGCGGTCATTGGCGGCTCGATTGCTGCTGGCCCCGCGGGCGCCGATCCGCGGCCAACCGACAAGCAACCGGTCGCGATCGGCTCGCGCGGAGCCGTCGCCACCGTCGATGCCGACGCGACGGCAGCGGGTCTCGACGTGCTCCGCAAGGGCGGCAACGCGGTCGATGCCGCAGTCGCAGCGGCCGCGACGCTCGGCGTCACCGAGCCGTTCAGTGCCGGGATCGGGGGTGGCGGCTTCTTCGTCTACTTCGACGCCGCGACGGGCGAGGTCAGCACCATCGACGGCCGGGAGACCGCGCCCGCCGAGATGCAGGTCGATGCGTTCGTCGACATAAGCACGGGCATGGCGATTCCGTTCGCGGACGCAGTCAGCAGCGGGCTGTCCGCCGGCGTGCCAGGCACACCGATGACCTGGCAGGTGGCTCTCGAGCAGTGGGGGACCATCAGCCTCAAGGACGCGCTGAAGCCGGCGACCCGTGTGGCGACGCGGGGCTTCGTGGTCGACCAGACGTTCCAAGACCAGACGCTCGCCAACAAGATGCGCTTCGACGACTTCACGACGACGCGTGAGCTGTTCCTGCCGGGCGGGGACGCGCCTGGGGTTGGCAGCATCTTCCGCAACCTGGACCTGGCAGACACCTACCGGCAGCTCGGGAAACACGGCGTCGACCTGCTCTACCGAGGCCCACTGGCCAACGAGATCGTGCAGACCGTCAAGCAGCCGCCGGTGGCACCGGATGTCACCCGGGAGGTGCGTGAAGGGCTGATGGAGGTGGCGGACCTGGCCGCTTACGAAGCCCTCTTGCGGCCGCCGACCCGCGTGGACTACCGCGGGCTCGAGGTCTTCGGTATGGGACCGCCGTCGTCCGGCGGCTCGACCGTGGGCGAGGCGCTCAACATCCTCGAGAACTGGGACCTCGGCTCGCTCGACAGCGTCGAGGCGCTGCACCGCTATTTTGAAGCGAGCGCGCTGTCGTTCGCGGACCGGAACCGCTATGTCGGCGACGTGGACGGCGTGCCTCTCGCCGAGCTTCTGTCGCAGGGGTTCGCGGACGAGCGAGCCTGTCTGATCGGGCCGACCGCCGCGGTCAAGCCGGTTCCCCCGGGATCGCCAGACGGCTCATACGGGCCGTGCCCCACGGACGCCACCGGAACCGACGGCTCGTCGGAGGGCCTGTCGACGACGCACCTCACCGTGGCAGACCGATGGGGGAACGTTGTCGCCTACACGCTCACGATCGAGTCGACGGGCGGCAACGCCATCGTGGTCCCCGGCCGCGGCTTCCTGCTCAACAACGAGCTGACCGACTTCAACTTCACGCCGACCCAGGGAAGCGCGCCCGACCCGAACCTGCCCGGCCCCGGCAAGCGGCCGCGGTCGTCGATGTCGCCGACGATCGTGCTGCAGGATGGCGTGCCGCTGATGGCGCTCGGCTCGCCGGGCGGCTCCATGATCATCACCACGGTGCTGCAAACCCTGGTCTATCGGGTCGACCTGGGAATGTCGATGCCCGACGCGTTGGCTGCTCCCAGGGCCTCGCAGCGGAACACCGCAGCGGTGATTGCCGAGCCGGCGTTCCTGGCTTCACCGGTGACACCTGCCCTGGCGGCCCGTGGCCACGACTTCGGCTCGACACCCGAGATCGGCGCCGTGACGGCCCTCGAGCGGCTGGGTGACGGGGAATGGCTCGCGGCGGCGGAGCCCGTACGGCGTGGTGGTGGCGCGGCCGCGGTGGTGCGGCCGTCGCGGTGAGGCGACCTTGGGGTTGCGAGTTGTCAGGACGTCAGGTTGTCAGAGCGGGCTGTTTGCGCAGGTCACAGACCGGGCTGCCGCCCTGACAACCTGACAACTTGTGAGCAGCACCGACTTGTCAGGCTCGCGGGCGGCTACCCCGCAGGTCAGCCGTTCTGACAGCCTGACAAGTCGACTCAGGCTTCGGTGCGGCCGCCGAGGTGCTCTGCCAGGAACGCCTCGGCTGCCGCGTAGTAACGCTCGCGGTTCTCCGGCTTGGCGAGACCATGCCCCTCGTCCTCGAAGAGCAGGTATTCGTGCGGGATCCCCTTGTCCCGCAGGGCCGCGACGATCTGCTCGGCCTCGGCCTGCTTGACCCGCGGGTCGTTCTTGCCCTGCGCAACAAGGATCGGGATGCGGATGTCGTCGACGCGCGACAACGGCGAGCGATCCCAGAGCATGTCGCGCTCGGTCTCGGGGTTGCCGACCTTGGCGTACATGAACGCGATCTGCGGCTTCCAGTACTCGGGCAGTGAGTTGAGCAACGTGAGCAGGTTGGACGGACCGACCAGGTCGATGGCGCAGCGAAACACGTCGGGCGTGAACGCGGCACCGGCGAGAGCGGCGTAGCCGCCGTACGAGCCGCCCATGATGCCGATTCGGCTCTTGTCGACCCAGCCGGCAGAGACGACGTGGTCGAGTGCGTCGAGCAGGTCGGTGTGCATGGCCCGTCCCCACTGCTTGTCGCCGGCGTTGCCGAAGGCCTTGCCGTAGCCGACGGATCCCCGATAGTTGACCTGCACGCACGCGTATCCGCGATTGGCGAGCCACTGCGCCTCCGGGTCGAATCCCCAGTCGTCACGCGCCCACGGGCCGCCATGCACGTTGAGCACGGCGGGCAGGTCGCGGCGCTCGATGCCTGGTGGGAAGGTCACGTAGCCGTGCACCTCGAGCCCGTCGCGCGCGGTGAACGCGAACGGCTGCATGGGCGCGAGCACGTAATCGTCAAGCTGCGGCTTGTGCGCGAAGAGAAAGTCGAGCGTCTCGGCGTCGCGGTCGTACGTGTAGTAATGGACGGCACCGTCGCTCGGCGCGTCGGTCACCAGCCAGCGCCGGTCGGACCGAACCGAGCGCGAGATGCCGATCTCGCCGCGCAACCGAGTCTGGAGCTGCTCGACCTCGGCGCCGAACGAGGTGTCGAGGTGCACCCATTCGTCGCGGTCCTTCGCGAAGATCACCGACTGCGGCTCGAGCGTCTCGGGATGGAGAACGACACCGCTGACGTCGTACTGCGGGTCCTCGGCCAGCACCTTCTCTCGACCCGTCGCCAGATCGAGCCGGACCAGTCGTGACGCATTCGCATCGACGCTGGTCATGATCAGCAGCGCCGAGCCGTCGCGGACATAACCGAGCACACCGGTGGTGGCGACGTCCTCAGGTGCGATCTCCTTCCACGGCTCGTACGCGCCGTCGTCGCCGCGCAGGTGGACGATCGCGCCGCCGTCCTCGGTCATGGACATGCCACCGCGCACCGCGAGGTCGGAGTCGATGAGCCAACCGGCGAAGCCGGGGTTGTCCTCGACCTTGACGAGGGATCGGTCGGTGAGGTCGAGCCGGTAGACGTCGTGCAGCTGCGGGTTGTCGGCGTTGAGCCCCACGAGGACCGTCTGCGGGTTCCACCGGTTGTGCCCGAGAATCGCCGCGTGCACTCCCTCCCCCGGGGTGACGAGCTCGGCCTCGCCGGTCCCGAGGTCGAGGGCGTACAGCCGCCAGTCCTCGTTGCCGTCGGTGTCCTGCAGGTACCCAAGAGTGGCGTCGTCGTGGCAGAACGCGTACGAGCGAATGCCACGTCCTCGGTCGTTGGTGACGGGGCGCGCAGCGGCAGGGTCGTCTGACGGGCCGACCCACACGTTGAGCACACCGTCGACCGGCGCGATGAACCCGAGTCGGGTGCCGTCGGGGGACAGGCTCGGACTGACACGCTCGGGGTTGCCGAAGAGCAGCTCGCGGGGGACAAGGGGTACGGCGTCGTAGGTCACGCGCTCGATCCCATCACATGGTCTGGGCGTGGCGCCGGGCCGCCGGTCAGAACGCGGCGACTCTCTCTGGTGGTTGGAAAGATCTCGTCGATCTCTGCCAGGTCATCGGCGGTCGGCACCCAGCCGGCGGCCGCGACGTTGCGCTGCACCTGGTCGGGCCTCGTGGCGCCGGCGATTACGCTCGAGACCTGCGGCTGGGCCAGCAGCCAACCGATGGCCACGTCGATCTCGGTGATCCCGCGCGCCTGCGCAAAGTCGGCCAGTCGGCGCAGCGCGTCCCAGGGTGCCGCCTCAAGCAGGTGCGGCTTGGTGTGCACGAGGCGGCTGTCGGCGGGGCGGTCGCCCTGCGTGTACTTCCCAGTGAGCAGCCCGTTGGCTAGTGGGAAATACGGCAGGACGCCGAGACCGTACGCCGTCGCCGCTGGGATGACTTCGAGCTCAGCTCGGCGGTCGATGAGGTTGTACTGGTTCTCGGCGGAGATGAACCTCGTCGAACCGTGCAACCGCGCGGTGAACTCCGCCTCCGAGATCTGCCAGCCGGCGAGGTTGGAGTGGCCGATGTAGCGGACCTTGCCGGACCGGACGAGGTCGTCGAGCGCCGAGAGCGTCTCGTCGATCGGGGTGAGCGGATCGGGCGTGTGGAACTGGTAGAGGTCGATCCAGTCGGTGCCCAGCCGCCGCAGCGACGCCTCGGCCGCCCGGACGATGTAACGGCGGGAACCACGCGCCCCGAAGTCCGGACCGTTGGCACCGCGCATGTCCATGCCGAACTTGGTGGCGACGATGACGTCGTCGCGACGCTTGCCGAGCGCCTCGCCGAGCAGCTCCTCGCTGACCCCAGGCGTCGCGCCGTAGGTGTCGGCGACGTCGAACAGCGTGATGCCGGCGTCGAGTGCCGCGTCGACCACGGCTCGCGCGCCTTCAAGCGACTCCGACGGTGTGCGAAGCCGGCCGAGGTTGTTGCACCCCAGGCCCACCGTCGAGACGGTGAGACCCGACGCACCCAGTCGACGAAATGTCACGGTTGTCACGGATCGCAGTCTAGTCGCGGAACGACATCCCGAGCCTGTGCATGGGCGGCAAGGGAGCAGCCCGTTCGCCGGATAGCGTGTGCGCGGTGACCCCCGAGCCTGCTGACCTTCCCGGCGTCGACGTGCTGCTGCACGCTGCCGTCCGCGCCCTCGGCGGGACCGAGAGACCGGGCCAGATCACCATGGCGCACGAGGTCGCCGCGGCGATGGAGTCGGAGCAGCACCTGCTCGTGCAGGCGGGTACCGGCACCGGCAAGTCACTCGCCTATCTGGTGCCGGCCCTGCGGCACGCCTTGGCGACAGATCAGCCGGTCGTGGTCGCGACGGCGACGCTGGCCCTGCAGGCCCAGCTCGTCGACCGTGACCTGCCGAGGCTGTCCGAGGCTGTCGAGCCGCTGATCGGACGACCGCTGCGGTGGGCGACGCTCAAGGGTCGGGCCAACTATGCATGCCTGTTTCGCGTGCACGACGGCGTGCCCGACGACCAAGGTGTGCTCGTGATGCCCGAGACTGTGGGCGCCATCGGAGCCGAGGTGCTGCGGGGCCGCGAGTGGGCCAAGGAGCAGGCACAAGAGCGCGGCACCGGCGACCGCGACCGACTCGACCCTGGCGTCTCCGACCGTGCCTGGCGGCAGGTGTCCGTGTCGCCGCGGGAATGTCTTGGGGGCACCCGATGCCCGTACGGCTCCGACTGTTTCGCGGAGCGGTCGCGGCGCGAGGCGGTCGGTGTGGACATCGTCGTGACCAACCACGCCCTGCTCGCGGTCGACGCGATCGAGGGCCTCACCGTGCTGCCCGAGCACGATGTCGTGGTCATCGACGAGGGGCACGAACTGGTGGCCCGCGTGACATCGGTCGTCACCGACGAGCTCTGGCCAGGCGTCGTGGAGCGGGCTGCCAAGCGAGTGCGGAAGTTCGTCGACGACGGTGACGCCGACCGGTTGCAGGACGCGGCGGAGCTTGTTGCGCGACGCGGCCAACGGGGTGGAGGCGGGACGCCTCGACGTCATCCCCGATGAGCTGTTGGCGGCAGTGGTGGCCGTACGTGACGCCGCGCGAATGGTGCAGTCAGGCCTGGCGCGGTCGGCCGACGGCACCAACAAGGCGGCCGACGGTGAGGCCGTACGGAAGCAGGCGAAGGCCCTCGTGGACGAGACGTTCAGCACCGCGGAGCGCATCGCGGCCAACGGCGAGCACGACGTGGTGTGGCTGGAGACGTCGGAGCGGGCCGGGGCGGTGCTGCGTGTCGCGCCGCTCTCGGTGGCCGGTCTGCTGCGGCATCGCATGTTTGCCAAGGTGACCGGCGTCCTGACCTCGGCCACGCTGGCCATCGGCGGCTCGTTCGACGGTGTGGCCCGTTCGGTTGGGCTGGGCCCTGCGCCCGTCGATGGCGCTGCCGACGAAGACGACGCGCGCGCATCGTTCACCGGCATCGACGTCGGGTCGCCGTTCGACTACCGGCGCCAGGCGATGCTGTACGTCGCGCGGCACCTGCCGACCCCGGGGCGTGACGGGCTGACAACGGCGGTGCTGGACGAGCTCGCGGCTCTTGTCGAGGCCGCGGGCGGGCGCACGCTCGGGCTGTTCTCGTCTCGCCGGGCGGCCGAGCAGGCGGCCGAGGCAGTCCGCGAGCGCCTGCCCGACCTTCCGCTGCTGTGCCAGGGAGACGACCTGGTGCCCACGCTCGTACGCCGCTTTGCTGCCGACGCCGAGACCAGCCTGTTCGGCACTTTGTCGCTCTGGCAGGGCGTCGACGTCCCCGGCTCGTCCTGCCAGCTCGTCGTCATCGACCGGCTGCCGTTCCCGCGCCCCGACGATCCGCTGATGTCGGCGCGGCAGCGCGCGGTCGAGCGGGCCGGCGGCAATGGGTTCATGTCGGTGGCTGCTGCGCACGCCGGGCTGCTGTTGGCCCAGGGCACCGGGCGGCTCATTCGCCACCTCGACGATCGCGGTGTGGTGGCCGTGCTCGACCCACGCCTCGCGACGGCGAGATACGCCGGGTTCCTGCGCGCCTCGCTACCGCCGATGTGGCCGACGACCGATCGAGCAGTCGTGCTGGGCGCCTTGCGACGGCTGGCCGGACCGGCCCAAGCGGGCGTGGCTGGGCAGGGCTGACGACCGCCAGGCGCGTGTGCGAGGCTGGCTGGATACCGCTCCGACCGAGTGGGTATGACAAGGCGAAAAGGCCGGCGATCCCGGAGGCGCAGATGTTCGAGGAAGCACAGCTGTATGCACCCGTCACCCGTGGCAAGGATGGCGAGGTTACCGTCCACCTCGGCGACGACCACCCAGGCGCGACCGACGAGGCCTACCGCAGCCGGCGCAACGCGCTTGCGGCGCTGGCGATGGACTGGCAGCCCGGCCAGCCGCTGCCGCGCGCCCCCTACACCGATGAGGAGCACGAGGTCTGGCGCATCGTGTGCGGTGAGCTGCACACGCTGCACGAGAAGCTCGCCTGTCAGCAGTACCTCGAGGGCAAGGTCCTCCTCAAGCTGCCCGAGGACCACATTCCGCAGCTCGACGAGGTCAACGCGCTGCTTCAGCCGCTGACGGGCTTCCACTACGTGCCGGCGGCGGGGTTGGTGCCGCTGCTGCAGTTCTACGGCTCGCTGGCCGACGGCATCTTCCACTCGACTCAATACGTGCGTCACCACTCGGTGCCGCTCTACACCCCCGAGCCCGATGTGCTGCACGAGGTGGTCGGGCACGGCAACTGCCTGTCCGAGCCGCGCTTTGCTGCGTTGTACTACGCAGCTGGGCGTGCTGCCCGCCGGGTGGAGAGCGCGGAGGCGCTGGAGTTCGTGTCGAAGGTGTTCTGGTTCTCCCTCGAGTTCGGGGTGCTGCGCGAGGGCGACGCTGTCAAGACCTACGGCGCTGGGCTGTTGTCGTCGTACGGCGAGATCCAGCAGATCGCGCGCGCCGACCTGCGGCCACTCGACATCGCACGGATGGGTGTCCAGACCTACGACATCACGCACTACCAGCCGCTGCTGTTCTGCGCCGACTCGTTCGATCAGGTCGAGGACGTCGTGGGCACATTCTTCGATGCTGCGGATGACGAGCTGGTCGCCCGACTGCTCAAGGAGACGACGACCTCGGCGTAAGGGTCGCCGGTCAGACTCGCCGGAGCACCGCGACGATGCGGCCGAGGATCACCGCGTCGTCGCCGGGGATCGGCTCGTAGGCAGGGTTGTGCGGCAGCAGCCAGATGTGGCCGCCACGGCGCTTGTAGGTCTTCACGGTCGCCTCGCCGTCGATCATGGCCGCCACGATCTCGCCGTTCTCGGCCACCGGCTGCTGGCGCACCACGACCCAGTCACCGTCGCAGATGGCGGCGTCGACCATGGAGTCGCCCGCGACCTTGAGCAGGAACAGCGCGCCGTCGCCGACCAGCTGACGGGGCAGTGGGAAGACATCCTCCACCGCCTGCTCGGCGAGGATCGGGCCGCCGGCGGCGATGCGCCCGACGAGCGGGACATAGGTGGCGTCGGGCCGGGCGTCGCCCGAGCCGGTGGGGTCGACGTGGTCGTCGGTCACGCCACGGGTGCGCAGCTCGTCGGGTGCGAGCACCTCGAGCGCGCGCGGGCGGTTGGGGTCGCGGCGCAGGTAGCCCTTGCGCTCCAGCGCGTGCAGCTGATGGCTCACGCTGGACGGGCTGGTGAGCCCGACGGCCTGCCCGATCTCGCGCATGCTGGGCGGATATCCACGCCGTTCGACCGAGTCACGGATCACCTCGAGGACCCGACGCTGGCGGGGAGTCAGGCCCACCTCGTCCTCAGCGCCCTCCGGAAAGCTGGTGACGGTGCCGCCAGAGTCGCCCTCCGGCCGTTGCCTGCTCACCTGGGACCTCCTCGTGTCGTGATCACTGGTTCGACGGTAGCGCCGTCCGGTCCATTGTTCAAACATCTGTTCGACGTGTCTGTCGACTTCTGTCGGGGGTGCGCGGTATAACCGTACAGACGTTCTATCGAACGGCTGTACGAGAGGAGTCGCCGTGTCTGCCACCGTCCACCACCGCACGGCTTACTGCGCTGCCCGTCCCCACCCCGGTGTCGCACCGACCGAGCAGCTGCGACTCACGCGGCGAGGCCGGCTGGTCCTCTCGCTCGCCAGCCTGGTCACCGTTGCGGCCGCGTTCGTGGGGCTGGCGGCCCCAGTCATCGCAGACCAGCCGGGTGGCCCGCCGCCGGCCACCCGGTCGGTCGTCGTGGGTCCCGGCGACACGCTGTGGGAGATCGCCCGTGAGTCCGTGCCGCAGGCCGACACCCGCGATGTCGTGGCGCAGATTCGGCGGCTCAACGGCCTGTCCAGTGGCAGCATCGCGGTCGGCGACGAGCTCGAAGTGCCCACCCGCTAATCGGTGTCCGCAACTCGTCGTGTCGCTTTGCACTTGTCAGCGCCCGGGTCTACGCTGGCACCAGATCTAGTAGTTACATCCGTGTGCTTCATCCACAAGTTGTGGTCACGGCCCACAGGTCGTCCCCAGGTCATCCACAGATCCGTCCCCAATGAGGCAGCGGTGAGTGGGTCGGCCGGGGAGGTCAGCGGGTGACGTCGATCAGCTGATGCGGGAGGGGGAGTGACCTTCGATGCACTGCCCGTTCTGCCGCTACCCCGACTCCCGGGTGGTCGACAGCCGCACCGCCGATGACGGCACCGCCATCCGGCGGCGGCGGCAATGTCCCGAGTGCGAGCGGCGTTTCACAACAGTGGAGCAGGTAACTCTCGCGGTCGTGAAGAGCTCGGGTGCCACCGAGCCGTTCAGCCGCGACAAGGTCATCGCCGGGGTCCGCAAGGCGTGCCAGGGCCGGCCCGTCGAGGAGGCTGCGCTGGCGCGACTTGCGCAGCAGGTGGAGGAGCGCATCCGGGCGACCGGGTGTGCGGAGGTTCCGAGCCACGAGGTCGGCCTGGCGATTCTCGGGCCGCTGCGCGAGCTCGACGAGGTCGCCTACCTGAGGTTCGCCAGCGTCTACCGCGGGTTCGAGAGCCTGGCTGACTTCGAGACCGAGATCTCGCTGCTTCGGGCCGAGCACGGGCACGTCGTGCCCGAGCCTGCCCTGCCGGGCGGCCAGCCCTAGCCGCTCGGGCACGCACCACACACAGACGTCAGAGAACAACGCTCGGGGATCCGAGCTCATACGGGGACAGGAGACTGGAATGACGGAGACGGTCAGCGGACGCGGCGCGGGGCGTGGCGCCCCCAATCGCGGCGGGCTGAAGATCCAACGGATCTTCACCAAGCCCGACGTGCACCCCTACGACGAGGTGACGTGGGAGCGGCGCGACGTCGTCCAGACCAACTGGCGCACCGGTGAGACGGTGTTCGAGCAGCGGGGCGTGGAGTTCCCCGACTTCTGGTCGCTCAACGCCTCGACGATCGTCACGACCAAATACTTCCGCGGCGCCGTCGGCACCGACGCGCGTGAGTGGAGCCTGCGCCAGCTCATCGACCGGGTGGTGAAGAAGTACCGCGCGGCGGGGGAGGAGTTCGGCTACTTCGCCGGCGACGACGCCGACATCTTCGAGCACGAGCTCACGTGGATGCTGCTGCACCAGGTGTTCAGCTTCAACAGCCCGGTGTGGTTCAACGTGGGGACGGCGTCGCCGGCACAGGTCTCGGCGTGTTTCATCCTCGCTGTCGACGACACGATGGACTCGATCCTCAACTGGTACCGGGAAGAGGGGCTGATCTTCAAGGGCGGCTCGGGTGCCGGCCTTAACCTCTCGCGCATCCGGTCGAGCAAGGAGTTGCTCTCCAGCGGTGGCACGGCTTCCGGCCCGGTGAGCTTCATGCGCGGTGCCGACGCGTCGGCGGGCACCATCAAGTCAGGCGGCGCCACGCGCCGGGCGGCAAAGATGGTTGTGCTCGATGTCGACCACCCCGACGTCGAGGAGTTCATCGAGACCAAGGCGCGCGAGGAGGACAAGATCCGCGCGCTGCGCGACGCCGGCTTCGACATGGACCTGGGCGGCAAGGACATCGTCTCCGTCCAGTACCAGAACGCCAACAACTCCGTGCGCGTCTCCGACGAGTTCATGCGGGCGGTGGAGGCCGACGGCGAGTTTGCGTTGCGCGCACGCATGACCGGAGAGGTCATCGAGACCGTCAGCGCCCGGGACCTGTGGCACAAGATGGCGCAGGCTGCTTGGGAATGTGCAGACCCAGGAATTCAATATGACGGTACCATTAATGATTGGCACACAAACCCCGAGACTGGAAGAATTACTGCAAGTAATCCTTGTTCGGAATATCTTTCACTCGACAATTCAAGTTGCAATCTCGCCAGCCTCAATCTGATGAAATTCCTTCGGGAAGACGGCACTTTTGATGCGGAATTGTTCGCGAAGTGCGTCGAGCTCATCATCACGGCGATGGACATCTCCATCTCCTTCGCCGACTTCCCGACGCGAGGCCATTGCGGAGACGACGCGGGCCTACCGCCAGCTCGGCATCGGCTACGCCAACCTCGGCGCGCTGCTCATGGCGTCCGGCCTGGCCTACGACTCCGACGGCGGCCGCGCCGTCGCCGCGGCGATCACTTCGCTCATGACTGGTGCCGCCTACAAGCAGTCGGCCGTGCTCGCTGGCGTCGTCGGCCCCTACGACGGCTTCGCCCGCAACGCGTCGGCACACGCGCGAGTCATGCGAAAGCACCAGTCGGCCAACGACGCGCTGCGTCCGATGCACCCGATGGACGCCGACGTTCTCGACGTGGCCACGAAGTACTGGGCCGAGGGCAACGCCATCGGCGACAAGAACGGTTGGCGCAACGCGCAGGCCAGCTTGCTCGCGCCGACGGGTTGCCTAACGGGGGACACCCTGGTGACGACAGATCGAGGACTGATGCGGCTGTCGGAGCTGGGCGATGTCTGGGGCGACCGCTGGCAGGATCTGGACCTGGGGGTCTCAACCGACGACGGTCCCAGCAGTGCGACGAAGTTCTTCGTTAACGGAGAGGAAGCGACGCGTCGCATCCGCACGAGGGCCGGCTACCGCATCCAGGGGACGCTCGCGCACCGGATCAAGGTGGTTGAGCCACACACTGGCCAGTGGGTCTGGAAGCGACTTGCGGACGTTGCCACGGGTGATCTGGTTCCCGTGCAGCTCGGCACGATGGTGGGCCAGCCGCGGCTGGTTCCGCTGCCGGTGCTTGACCAGGCCTATTGGGTCGGTGACCGCGGGGTAGCTGTGCCCGACTCGGTCGACGCTTCGCTGGCCGAGCTCGTTGGGTACTTCATGGGCGACGGGAGCCTGCACGCCAAGGGAATTCGGATCTGTGTTGCCGATACCGATCTTGATGTCGTTGAGCGCATCCGCATCCTGTCCAAGGAGCTGTTCCACCTGGAAGCCCAGCGTGAGGGCGGAACAGGGTTACCACGAGGTGACGTTGCAGTCCGTTCGGCTGGCGCGGTGGTGGCACGCCGCAGGGTTTGCCAAGGATCTGCCGGGCGTCGATCATGCTGGTAAGGGATGGACGCCGCGCGTCCCGGCAGCGATCCGCGAGACCAACGATCCCGCGGTCTACGCAGCGTTCCTCCGTGGCTTGTTCGAGGCTGACGGGAGCACGTCGTACGGCGTGCCCTCGGTGTCAACCGCGTCGGAGCTGTTCGCCGACGATATCCGCACTCTGTTGCTGGCCCTCGGTTACCCGACGACCACACGGGAAACTGTGAGCGGTTGGGGCGGCGCTCAGTTCCAGATTCGCGTCCGCAACGTCAGACACGCGGTGCGCTTTGGCGAGCAAATCGGTTTCTTGTCGGAGCGCAAGAGTCAACTGGTGGCCCGAGAGACGGCAAAGGTGTCCAACAAGCGGGACCGCATCCATCTTCCTGCCGAGACTTGGCTCGAGCTGATCCCGGTTGGGCACGAGTTGCGTGACCTGGTTCGCCAAGCTGTGACACGTGGTCAGGGGCTTAGCCGGCAAATGGCCGAGAAGGTTCTCGCAGCGACAGATGACGCGCGTGTCGAGAACGCTCTCCGGTACGTATTCGAAGAGGTTTCCGCCAACGAGGACGGCGGTGTTCAACCAACCTACGACCTGTCGGTGCCTTCAAACGTGACCTATGTGGCGGCGGGCTTCGTAAGCCACAACACGATCGGCTTCATGATGGACTGCGACACGACGGGCATCGAGCCGGACTTCTCCCTCGTCAAGTTCAAGAAGCTCGTCGGCGGTGGGTCGCTGCAGATCGTCAACAACACCGTTTCCCGTGCGCTCCGGACGCTCGGGTACGCGGAGGAGACGGTCGAGGCGATCGTCGAGTACATCGCCGAGCACGGTCACGTGGTCGACGCGCCAGGCATGCGGCCAGAGCACTACGAGGTGTTCGACTGCGCCGCCGGTCAGCCACGCTCGATCGTGCCGATGGGCCACGTCCGCATGATGGCGGCGGTGCAGCCGTTCCTGTCCGGCGCCATCTCCAAGACGGTCAACATGCCCGAGTCGGCCACAGTCGAGGAGATCGAGGAGATCTACCTGCAGGGCTGGCACCTCGGCCTCAAGGCGCTCGCCGTCTACCGCGACAACTGCAAGGTCGGCCAGCCGCTGTCCGACGCCAAGGCCAAGGGCGCGCCGTCGGCCGCCCCAGCGAAGGAGGTCGTGGTCGAGTACCGCCCGGTGCGCAAGCGGCTGCCCAAGTCGCGGCCGAGCCGTACGACGTCGTTCACCGTGGGCGGCGCCGAGGGCTACATGACAGCCGGCTCCTACCCTGACGACGGTCTGGGCGAGGTCTTCCTCAAGCTGGGCAAGCAGGGGTCGACACTGGCCGGGGTCATGGACGCGTTCTCGATCGCGGTATCAATCGCCCTGCAGTACGGCGTCCCGCTGGAGCAGTACGTCGAGAAGTTCACCAACATGCGGTTCGAGCCGTCGGGCATGACCGACGACCCTGATGTGCGCATGGCGTCGAGCGTGGTCGACTACATCTTCCGGCGGCTCGCGCTCGACCACCTCGACTTCGACACCCGCTCCGCGCCTCGGCATCCACACCGCCAAGGAGCGGGCACACCAGCTCGACACCGGCGTCTACGAGCCGGTTGACGTCGACGTCGAGGCGCTGCGGCAGTCGGCGCCCGTGGCCGAGTCGTCCGCGACCACGGCTGCTGACTCCGAGGCAGCGCAGGAGGATCAGCAGACCATGGAGGCCGCGGCGGTGCGTGACGCGCCGAAGGCTGCCCACACCACGACCGAGCTGCTCGAGGTGTTGCAGGGCACCACGGCCGACGCGCCGCTCTGCTTCACCTGCGGCACCAAGATGCGGCCGGCGGGCAGCTGCTACGTCTGCGAGGGCTGCGGGTCGACCAGCGGCTGCAGCTGACATCCACAAGACGCGCGGACCGGCGGGTGTAGGTGGGCCCCGCCGGTCCGGCGCATGTCGGGAGTCCGCAGTCCGGTGGAGCATCACCATCCGAGCCCGGCGTGGGCGCACGGCTTCGGGTCGGGGGTTTCCGGCAGCCGATCCCCGTAGACGTTCATGAGGACCTCGCAGTCACAGAAGCCCCCGCGGCGTCGTAGCTCGCTCGACAGCCTGCCGACCCTGCGATGAACTGTGCGCTGGTGTCGGATCCAGCGCTTGCTCCAGTGCAGCGTTGTGTCGCACCCGAAGGCCTCGACAACGCGCAGCAAGTAGCACATCAGGCACTCGTCGCCGCGGGGCCTGGCCACGATCTCGAAGTGATCGAGCACGACTCTCTCGGCTCGGAGGTCGACGTCATCACTCGTCATCGACGTCCCCAAGATCGAGGCCAGGGTCCTTCGCCCGCAGGGGGATGGGCTCACTGAGGGGCGAATCCCGAGGTGGAGCCCAGCCGTCCCACGGCTCCATGTCCTCGGCGAACGGGGTGCGCCGCGCCAGATGCCCAAGAACCGCAATCGTGTACTGGTCGAATGTCATTCCGTAGGTCCTGGCCCGCCGCTCGAGTTCCATGTGCAGCGCTTCGGGCATGCCAGTGACCGCGAACGAAACCGTATGCTGCTGCGACCATGCCGCTCGATCCCGCCATTCATCTTCGTGTCGGGCGTCGAGCGGGTCATGCATCAGCTCGTCCAACGGGGGTAAAGGACACGAGAACAGGTCGGGCACCTCCAGCACAGCGTTGACGACTGCACGTACGACGTCAGCAGCATCAGGACGCTCACTCTCACTCCACGTTCGGCTGACTCGGTAGTGCCGCGCAGTGACCTCACAGGCTTGAGTCACACGCGGCAGGTCCCACTCGTTCTCCGTGACCGCCTCAGCGGAGAGCACATCGCCGTCGAGTCGCACCGCCACGAGGCCTCCACCCGACACGTCGGGCAACCAGCCCGGGCGGTCCGACGATCGCTGGATGCAGATAGTCGGCTTCCTTGATCTCGCCACCGAGGACGCTCTTCAACGACCCGTCGTAGAGGAGAAATGTCAGAGGGGCGAGGGCGTATGTAGTCCAGAGATCAGGGCG
Source organism: uncultured Actinomycetota bacterium (assembly GCA_963757805.1). Lineage (GTDB taxonomy): Bacteria > Actinomycetota > Actinomycetes > Jiangellales > Jiangellaceae > CAVWSM01. Next base: position 1,323,300 of record CAVWSM010000006.1, read on the forward strand.
GGCCCGCGTGGGTGCACGCACACGTTGGGTGAACACGCATCCGTCGAGGACGCTGGCCAGCGATGCGATCCTGCCGTCCGTATAGCCGACGAGCCGTGGGCCGACGAACACGGCCTCGTCGACGGCCTCCTCTGGTCTGGACAGGAACTGCGGTGGCACGACCCCAGCAGCTCTGGCGCGTTTTGGCGAGCCACTCTCGGTCGACGCTCCCATGTTCGTCAACCTGAGCAGTGCAGAAGTCGAAGATGGGGTTGTAGTCGGTGAATTCGTTCATGCGGCAAGTCTCGTGCCGTCGGGCGGCGCCATGCCGTTGTCCACAGCCAAGAATTCGCGACAACGGGCAGCGTTGCGCCATGTGGATTACCTCGCCTGGCAGACTGAACCCGTGCCCGACGACTTCGTCATCGCACGCAACCCAGAGGCGGGCTCAGCGCTGCCCTACCTTCTGCGGATCCCGTTGGGCGAGCAGGGCATCGTCCTCAAGGCGCGCGAGACCTGGCCGCGGACCGCCAAGGTCTATTGCCACCGCGCGACCGCGTGGCCGGAGCAGCCGGAGGTCGTCGAGCGCATCCCCGTACGGCTGTGCGAGCGGCGCGGCGCCTCCATCGACCTCGTGCTGGACCGCGGGCGCGAGAACCGCTCGCAGTTCGTCCTAACCCGCATCCGCGGTGGTCGCGAGGCGATCTTCTGGCAATCACCGCGCACGGCCAAGCAGGCCCGACCCAACGTGGGTGTGCCGCGTGGGCGTGCGCAGGGAGTGGCTGACCTCGAGATCCTGGTCGACTCGCACGAGCGCTACCCGTACAGATTCGCCTCGCAGCAAGTCACCACCCGCCGCCGTGGCTTGCCCGCTGGCGACTATGCCGTGGCGCTCGAGGACAGGATCGTCGCGGCGGTGGAACGCAAGTCGCTCGCCGACCTGTCGAGCAGCCTGCTGTCGGGCAAGCTGCGCTACGCCATGGCCGATCTCGCGGCACTCGGTCGGGCAGCCATTGTCGTCGAGGACCGCTATTCGCGGGTCTTCACCTTGGAGCACGTACGACCGTCGACGGTGGCCGATGGCCTCGCCGAGGCGCAGGTCCGCGTACCGCACGTGCCGATCGTGTTCTGTGAGACGCGGCCGCTGGCCGAGGAGTGGACCTATCGGTTCCTCGCTGCAGCCCTGGTGGAGCTGACCACCGACACCGTCGCCGGGCAAGTCGCACTGCCGGAGGCCGGTCTGCTGCCGGCCCGCCCGCCGACGGATGCAGATGTACGTGCGTGGGCCGCTGCGCAGGGTATCCCGGTGCCGCCACGTGGCCGGGTCCGCTCCGAGGTGTGGAGTGCGTACGTCGACGCGCAGACGATGACCGCAGCCAGATAGCAATAGGGTCACAAGGGTGAGCAATCTCGAAACTCGGCCGGAGGAGACTGCCTGCGGCGGTCTCGAGGAGGCGGCGCCCGGTCCTGTCCTCGAGCATCTCGTTCCTCGGGACGTTCCGCTGGGCGGGGTGCGGGCAATGCGGGTCCGGCGGACCCTGCCTCATCGTGACCTACGCATGGTCGGACCGTGGTGCTTCGTCGATTACTACGGCCCCGACCGCATCGACGAGACGGCAGGCATGCAGGTGCCGCCGCACCCGCACTGCGGCCTACAGACTGTGAGCTGGCTGCTCGAAGGTGACGTGCTGCACCGCGACAGCCTCGGCTCCGAGCAGCTGATCCGCCCGGGCGAGCTCAACCTCATGACCGCCGGCTGGGGGATCGCGCACTCCGAGGAGTCGCCACGAATCCATGCGCCAGTGCTGCACGGCGTCCAGCTTTGGGTCGCTCTGCCCGACGGGAGCCGCAACGGCGACCCCGGGTTCGAGCATCACCCCACGCTCCCGACGATCACCAGCGGGGGTGCCGCCGTGACGGTGATCATGGGGGAGCTGGCAGGCACGATCTCGCCCGCGCGCACATTCTCCCCGCTTGTCGGGGCCGACCTCCGGCTCGACGCCAACGCCCAGCTGGAGATCCCGCTTGACCCCGCGTTCGAGCACGCTGTGCTGGCTGTATCCGATGGCATCGAGGTGCAACAGACGCCGGTGGAGCGCAGTGCGATGCTCTACCTCGGCGCTGGACGCGCTGCGATGACCATCACCGCCCGCGGCGAACAGGGCAGGGCGCTCCTGCTCGGCGGCGAGCCGTTCGCCGAGGAGCTCGTCATGTGGTGGAACTTCGTCGGCCGCAGCCACGACGAGATTGTTGCCGCCCGCGCCGCGTGGCAGGCGGGCGAGCGGTTCGGCCCTGTCACCGCGTACGACGGCGACCGCCTCGCGGCTCCGGACCTGCCCACCACGACGCTCAAGCCAAGACCGCGCCGCCGGACTACGTGAAGTCGACGATGACCGGCGCGTGATCCGACGGGCCTTTGCCCTTACGCGTCTCGCGGTCGACCCATGCGTCCGGCTCGCGCGCGACGACCGCGTCGGACACGTACACCTGGTCGATGCGCATCCCCATGTCCTTGTGGAACATCCCCGCGCGGTAGTCCCAATAGGTGAATGGGTTGGGACCCTTGCCGGGTCGTGGGATCAGGTCGGTGAGCCCGAGCGCACGCAGTGAGTCGAGCCGCTCGCGCTCGGCTGGCGTCACGTGGGTCGCTCCGACAAATGCCGCGGGGTCCCAGACGTCGCTGTCACTGGGCGCGACGTTGAAGTCGCCGCAGACGACGTACGAGGGGTGGTCGGCCAGCTCGAGCTGCGTCGTTGCCACGAGAGAGTCCAGCCAAGCCAGCTTGTAGGCGTAGTGCGGGCTGTCCGGCGTGCGGCCGTTGGGTACGTAGACGCTGCGCACCCGCACTCCGCCACACGTGGCTGCGATCGCTCTCGACTCCGGGTCCGGGAAGCCTGGCTCCTCGTCGAGGCCGAGCCGTACGTCGTCAAGGCCGATGCGGGACACGATGGCGACGCCGTTCCATCGGCCCGAGGTGTTGAGGGCGACGTCGTAGCCCAGCTCACGCACAGCGTCTGTCGGGAACCCGTCCTCGGTCGACTTGAGCTCCTGCAGGCAAGCGACGTCGGGCTTGCGCGTGTCGAGCCACTCGAGCAGCCTGGGCAGCCGCGCGATGACGGAGTTGACGTTCCAGGTTGCCAAACGCATAGCCAGAACGTACGCGAAGGCCGGGCGCTCTACCGCCGAGAACCTGCGTACCCCGAGACCGATTTGCCCATCACGTCGAGAACGGGTGGTAGAAGGCGTGCATCGCTTCTCGCCCTGTCATCGGGAAGAGAATGAAACGGGCATCCTCGCGCCGGTCCTCGACCTTGACGCAGAACTCATCGCCGCGCTCGCCGTGATTCCAGAACAGGTCGACGACGAGCCCGCCACTCTCCCGATGGCCGAAATGGTCAGCCGCGGTCATCACCTGCTCCAGTTCCAGGAGCGGCTGGCCAGCGATCTCAGATTGAACTGACGTTTGCGTGGTCATGTAACTGATCATGCTCGCGTGAGGCACGGCCATGCATCGTGGACGCCCCGGACCCGACCCGCAACGTTCGGTCACCCACCACTAGTGGAAAGCCCGGAGACGGGGAGGGGAGGCGATGATCCTGTCAGGCGGCCGACGTGGCGCGCACCCGCACCGAGAGCGCAACTATCGAGGTGCCAGCTCCGATGTGCGTGCAACGTGTGTGCTGGATGCCTGGTCGGCCAGCGCGGCCAAGACGGACCTGCCAGACCGCGTCCGGGGTGGTGACCTCGATCGCCGCCTCGGCCCCGTGCGATCGCGGTCGGGCCGCACCTGACGCCGTCACGGGCAGTAATGCCGGTGCCGCGGCGCACGGCGTGCTCAGCTGCCTGCTGCCAGATGTCGTAGCCGGCGCGCCCGCGCAGGTGCTCGTACGCCACGTCGCCGCGCACCGCGGCGGCCGCCACCTGCGCGGCGGCGGCGATGTCGAGCCGCCCGTGGTACTCGGCCCAAGGCAGCACTGCAACATTTCCGGCGAACCGGTCGCCGCCCAGGTGGCTGCACTCCCACACCAGTCCCGGGTGCCGCGCATCCAGCGACTCGGCGAGCGGGCGACCCTCCACTGCGCAGCACATGTCCTTGGTGCCGTGCGTGCAGACGAGCAGCAGCGGGTCGCGCACCGGCGTGCCTTGCCCGGGCCGCCCGGCCGCGACCGCGTCAAGGTCGACGCGGGCGAGGTCGGCCAGGTCGTGGATCTCGAGCCGCTCCAACCACTCGGCGCCGACCCGGCTCGACGCCAGGAACACTGTCCGCGGAGCGCCCGGCTGGCGCGGGTGCCGTCCAGGTCGGCGCAGGAGCATCGGCCGCAAACCGGCCGCCCGGGCCCGAGTGACGGCGGCCTGCGCAGCGGCGGGGAGAGCCGCGAGCACCTGCTCGACCGCGTCCCGTACCCACGCGCCCTCGTGCTCGATCAGCAGCCACGCGGTGTGCGGCGGTGTGGTGCCGGCCAGGGGCTCATCCAGCTCTCGGGACAGGACCGAGCAGGCGGGCGCGGGGCCGCAGGCAGCCGCCGGGTCGCACACGTCCACGGAGGCGGCGGCGACGGCGGCGGTCATTCGGGCTGCTTTCCCATCAAGGACGCGAGAGTCGTTTAGGTGAGCCTAACCTATGGCCACTGCTGTGCTGGTGCAGATGTGACCTAAGCCATGTCCGGGCACGATCTCGACATGGCGCGCGCGCTGGGAGACGTCCGGATCGGCATCTCGGGCTGGACCTATCCGCCCTGGCGGGGCGTGTTCTACCCGAAGGGGTTGCCGCACCGCCAGGAGCTCGCGTACGCCGCCGAGCGGCTGACCTCGATCGAGATCAACGGGTCGTTCTACGCCCTGCAGCGCCCGTCGAGCTATCGCTCCTGGTACGACCAGACCCCCGACGGCTTCGTCTTCGCCGTGAAGGGCGGGCGGTTCATCACCCACATGAAGAAACTGGCCGACGTCGAGACGCCCATGGCCAATTTCTTCGCCTCCGGTCTGCTGGCGTTGGGCGACAAGCTTGGGCCGGTGCTGTGGCAGCTGCCCCCGACCCTGGGGTACGACCGGGAGCGCCTCGACGCGTTCCTCGGCCAGCTCCCGCGTTCGACTCGCCAGGCTGCCGAGCTCGCCCGCCGCCACGACCAGCGGATGGCCGACCGGGCCTGGACCGAGACCGATGCGGAACGACCCCTGCGGCATGCCGTGGAGGTGCGGCACCGGAGCTTCGAGAACCCTGACTTTGTGGATCTGCTGCGTGCCCACGGGGTCGCACTCGTCGTGGCCGACGCCGCCGGGCGCTGGCCACGGTTGTTCGACCTGACCGCCGACTTCGTCTACGTACGGCTGCACGGGGAGAAGGAGTTGTACGTCAGCGGCTACGACGACGCGGCGCTGGATTCGTGGGCCGAGCGGATCCGCGCATGGCGCTCCGGGACCGAGCCGCCACCGGGCCGCACAGTCGCCGCGCCCGCGGAAGACCGGCCGAGGGACGTGTACGCCTACTTCGACAACGACGTCAAGGTGCGGGCGCCGTACGACGCCATGGCGCTGATCCGTAGGCTCGAGGCGTGAAACCTGGCCTGCTCCTGACCTTCCGGATCCTCGCCTACACGACGGGCGTGTGGCTCATCCTGCTGCTGCTCGCGATGGTCAACAAGTACGTCTTCGATGGCGACAGCACGCTCACACGGATGGTTGCTACGGCCCACGGCTGGATCTACTTCGCCTACGTAATCACGGCATTCCTCGTCGCACAGCGGCTGCGCTGGAGCGCCTGGCGCACGGTGGCCCTGCTCCTCGCGGGCACGATCCCGTTCATGTCGTTCGTCGCCGAGCGCAAGGTCATGGCCGAGGTGCACCGGACCAGTCAGGCAACCGGCGCGTCATCCTCCGCAGGGGCCTGAGCCGCCGTGCGGCGCGCTGACCGTACGGCGTTGCGGGCCAGCAGGATCCAGAACACGACACCAGCCGCGGCGAAGATCCACCACTGCGCCCAGTAGGACAGGTGCTGCCACAGGCTCACCCCGCCCTGTGGCGCCGCGACGTCGACCGGCACCGGCGTAAGGCCGCGCTCCGGTGGCTCGGTGAGCAGGAGATAGCCGCCGTACGAGGTGTCGGCGGCAAGCCCGAGCTCGTCATCAGCCTCCGGGCTGCCGAGGTAGGCCAGCTCGCCGACGTCAAGGTTGGCCGTCGCGCCGAGCGTGGCGTCGCCCTCGTCCTCGAAGGGCAGCACAATCCCGACGAGGTCGGTGTCACCTGATGGCGCGCGCAGCGCCGCCTCGCTGACCTCGTCGACCCACCCGCGGACCACTGGAACCGTCGACCCGTCGGCGGTCTCCAGCGTGGTCACGACCCACGCACCCATCGTGCGGTCCAGGACACGGCCCGGGATCGATGCCTGGGCGTCGGCGTCGTAGGTGCCCGTCACGCTGACGCGCCGTGCCTCTGCTGCGTCGGGCAAGTCCTTGCCGGGCTGCGCAAGCGTGGACAAGGGGACAGGCGCGGTGGCCAGCCGGTCGTCGCGGTTGCGCTGCTCGCGGAACCGGTCGAGCTGCCACGACCCCAGCCACACCATGCCCGCGATCACCGCGACGGCCAGCGCATGCAGCGCAAGCCAGCGTGGCGTCAGGAGCGTCCGGGACACGCGTCGAGGCTAGTCGCCGCGCGTCATGACTCCTCGACCCGGTGCTGGAAGACCGGCTCTCCACCGTCGCCGACGAAGGCGTCGACATTGGCGCTCTCGTCGATCGCGATGCTCACCGTGCAGGTGCGCTCGTGCGTGAGCCGGATCGCGTTGCCGAGCATCTCGTCAGGGACCGGCCCGTCGGCGGTGTCGACCGTGTAGCGCACGGTGATCTGCCGCAGCTTGTTGCTCTGGGGCCCAGTGAGGTCGCCGGCGAGCTCGATCTCCATGCGGACAGGCTCACCCGCGCGCCGGGTCACGAATCGCTCGACGCCGAACCCGGCACAGCCGCCGAGCGCGGCGAGGAGCAGCTCGACGGGGGAGAACGCGCCCGGTGTGCCCTTGGTCGCCATGGTCACGGTGGCCCCGCTGCTGGCGGTGCCGACATAGGTGTAGCGACCGGTGCGTTCGACGCTGCTCGTGTAGTCGGCCATCAGGCAGCCTCCGCCAGCCCCAGCGTGTCGAGGATCCACGCCACCACGAATGCCTCCTCGCGCCAGGCTTCGTAGCGCCCGCTGCGGCCGCCGTGTCCGGCGCTCATCTCCGTCTTGAGCAGAACCGCGTCGGCGCCCCGCGCTGTCGAGCGCAGTCGAGCCACCCACTTGGCCGGTTCATGGAAGAGCACGCGAGTGTCGTTGAGCCCGGTCATGGCGAGGATCGCCGGGTAGCCGACCGGCGCGACATTCTCATAGGGCGTGTAGGACTTCATGTAGGCGTAGACCTCGGCGCTCTCCAGGGGATTGCCCCACTCCTCCCACTCGGTGACGGTGAGCGGCAGCGACGGGTCGAGGATCGAGTTGAGCGGATCGACGAACGGCACCTGCGCCACGATGCCGCGGAACGCGTCGGGCGCCAGGTTTGCAACCGCGCCCATGAGCAGACCTCCCGCGCTGCCGCCGCGCGCGGCCAGGCGGTCGGCGCTCGTCCAGCCCACCGACACGAGATGCCTTGCGCTGGCAATGAAGTCGGTGAACGTGTTGCGCTTGTGCAGCAGCTTGCCCTCGTCATACCAGCGGCGACCCATCTCGCCACCCCCCCGGATGTGCGCGATGGCAAACACCACACCGCGGTCGAGCAGCGACAGCCGCGCAACCGAGAACCACGGATCCATGCTCGCCTCGTAGGCCCCGTAGCCGTAGAGCACCATCGGCGCCGACCCGGCGCGGGGGGTGCCGGCGCGGCTGACGATGGAGATGGGCACCCGCGTCCCGTCGTCGGCCACCGCCCACTCGCGATGCTGCTCGTAGGAGCTCGGGTCGTAGCCACCAAGCACCGGCGTCTGCTTCAGCAGCGTCAGCTCGCCGGTCGTGATATCGGTCTGGTAGACCGAGCCGGGCGTCACAAGCGACGTGTAGCCGAATCGGTAGGACGTGGTGTCGTACTCGGGGTTGCTACCGCCGCCCACCGTGTAGAGCGGCTCCGGGAAGGTGATCTCTCGCTCCGAGCCGTTCTGCAGCACCCGCAGCCCGGTGAGGCCGTCGCGGCGATGAGAAACGACCAGGTGGTCGGCGAATGCGTCGACATCGAGCAACCGGGTGTCGTCGCGGTGCGGCACCAGCGCCGTCCACTGCGACGGGTCAGACACGGGCGCTTCGGCTAGCTCGAAGTTGAGCGCGCCGTCGTTGTGCAGCACGAGAAAGCGGTCACCCTGGTGCTCCACCGAGTATTCGACGCCCTGCCGCCGCTCCCGGAAGACCCACGGCTCGGCCCCGGGCGTCGACGCGTCCAGGAGCCGCACCTCGGACGTGACCTTGCTGCCGGCCTCGATGACGATGAAGCGCTCGCTGCGGGTGAGGCCAACGCCGACCCAGAATCGCTCGTCGGCCTCCTCGTAGACGAGATCGTCGACCTCCACAGACGTGCCGACGCGGTGTCTCCAGACCCGGAAGGGTCGCCAGGCCTCGTCGACGGTGATGTAGAAGAGCGTCGAGCCATCGAGCGACCACGCCGAACCGTAGAACGTGTCGGGGATCTCGTCAGGCAGGTCGCTCCCCGTCGTGAGGTCGCGCACGCGCAGGACGAAGCGCTCGTTGCCGACGTGGTCAGTCGAATAGGCGAGCAGCCGGCCGTCCGGGGTCACATCGAAGTTGCCGAGGCTGAAGAACTGCGAGTCTCCGGCGGCGGCGTTTTCGTCCAGCAGCACCTGCTCGTCTGGCAGGGGCGTGCCGTCGTCGGAACGGCGAGCCGACGCACCGTTCTTTGGTGTGGAGGGGAGCGTGACCATTGGATCTGTGCGGGGCGGCGTGTCCAGCCCGGCGACGTAGGGCGCGCGGCAATGGATGGCGTACTGCTGGCCCTCGACCGTGCGCGAGTAGTACCACCACGCGCCCTTGCGCTGCGGCACCGACAGGTCGGTCTCCTGGGTGCGGGTCTTGATCTCGGTGAAGACCTGTTCGCGAAGCGCGCCCAGGTGTGCGGTGCGCGCCTCGGTGTAGGCGTTCTCCGACTCGAGATAGCCGATCGTGTCGGGGTCGTCGGCATTGCGCAGCCATGCATAGTCGTCGACTACGTCGTCACCGTGCTGGCTGCGGGTGGTCGGGATCCGCTTGGCGAGTGGTGGCGCGGTCGCGTGGGCCGGGAGCGGCGGCGGTGTCGGACATGGCCCGAACCTAGCCGACCACTCCGAGCACGAACGGCAGCACCTGCACTGCCCCGGCGTGACGGAGCGCTCGCCCGGCCACCGTGACCGTCCAACGCGAGTCGGCGAGATCGTCGACGAGCAGGACCGGGCCGTCACCGACGTCGGCCAACGCGGTCACGACGTCACGGGGCACGACGATGCGATCCCAGACGCCGGCCAGGCGAAACGCGCTGTTGCCGCCAGGTTCACCGGATGGACCGTCGCCTGCGTAGGCCAGCGTGCCGAGGTCGGCGAGCCGGCCGATCTGCGCGATGCGTCGGGCCAGCGAGTCGATGAGCTGAGGTCGCGAGCGTGAGGGCATCGCGACAACGCCGAGGGGTCGGCTCTCCCATGGCCAGTCGCGCAGGACTGCCACGCAGGCGGCGAGGACGTCATCTGGCACCGGCCCGTCGACCGCATCGGCACGGACGAGCTCGCGAACGCGGCTGCCCCAACCGAGGTCCGACAGCCGCCCCAGCGCACGGCCGACCTCGACACGGTCGCCCGCATCGATGCGGCCGCGCACGCCAACGCCGAGCCTGTCCATCGCGGTCGGCCAGAGGCCACGCGCCTCTAGAGGCACGCCGGCCCGCTCGAGGTCGCCGGTGGCCGCTGCGCGGCTCTCCGCCCGCAAGCCCACTGGATACCACGCGCCAGCACAGATGTCGCAGCGCCCACACGGCGCGGCGCGCGGGTCATCGAGCTGCCGACGCAGAAACTCCATGCGGCACGAGTCGCGAGTGCTCACGTATGCGCGCATCGCCTGTTGCTCGGATCGCCGGGTGGCCGCGACAGCCGAGTAGCGATCGATGTCGTAAGCCCACTCGGCACCGGTCGTCGTCCAGCCACCGCGGACCCGAGTGACGGCGCCATCGACGTCGAGCACCTTGAGCAGGAGCTCGAGGCGGGTGCGACGGATGTCGACGCGCGCCTCGAGCGCCGCGGTGGAAAGCGGCGACTGCTGGTCGGCGAGTGTCGCGAGCACCGCCCGTGCCTGCGTCTCCGCCGGGAACGCCACCGACGCGAAATAGCGCCAGATGTCCTCGTCTTCAGGGCCGGGCATGAGGAGGACATCGGCGTGCTCCACCGCACGGCCGGCCCGCCCGACTTGCTGGTAGTAGGCAATGGGCGACGAAGGTGCGCCGAGGTGGACGACGAACCCCAGGTCGGGCTTGTCGAAGCCCATGCCGAGCGCCGACGTGGCGACGAGAGCCTTGACCGAGTTGTCGAGCAGCGCCTGCTCGGCGGACAGGCGCTCGGCCTCGTCGGTGCGCCCGGAGTAGGCCTGCACCTCATAGCCCTGAGCGCGCAGGAACTGCGCCACCTGCTCCGTTGTTGCGACGGTCAGCGTGTAGATGATGCCGCTGCCGGGCAGGTCGCGCAGGTGGTCGGCCAGCCAGGCCAACCGGTCGGCCGCGCTGGGCAGCCGCAGCACACCGAGCCGCAGGGACTCGCGGTCGAGCGACCCGCGGATCGTGCGCACGGGTGCGTCACCAACGTCGAGCTGCTCGACCACGTCGGTGACGACGCGCGCGTTAGCCGTCGCCGTGGTAGCGAGCACGGGTGTTTCGGCCGGCAGACGCGTCAGCATGTCCTTGATGCGGCGGTAGTCGGGCCGGAAGTCGTGCCCCCAGTCGGAGATGCAGTGTGCCTCGTCGACGACGAGCAAGCCGACCGCGGACGCGAGCTCGGGCAGCCACACATCGCGGAACTCAGGGTTGTTGAGCCGCTCTGGGCTCACCAGCAGGACATCAACGTCTCCGGAAGCCAGCGCGGCCCGTACGGTCTCCCACTCGGTGACGTTGGCGGAGTTGACCGTGTGCGCGCGGATGCCAGCCCGCACGGCAGCGGCGACCTGGTTGCGCATCAACGCGAGCAGGGGCGAAACGATCAGCGTGGGACCGGCGCCACGTGCTCGCAGCAGCTGCGTGGTGACGAAGTAGACCGCCGACTTGCCCCACCCGGTGCGCTGCACGACGAGCGCTCGCCCGCCGGCAACCAGGTGCTCGATCGCCTCCCACTGGCCGTCGCGGAACTCCGCTCGCGGGTCGTCGGTGAGCGCCCGCAGCGCTCGAAGACCCTCGGTCTGGGTCCGCTCGGTCGTGGTCGGCATCCGTGCCTCCTGTGAGCTGGCGACGTTGGGTCAGACCCTAGAGAACGCCCCGGACATAACCTCCCGGCTCCGAGGGCTTGACCCTCACGCGACGGGAGGCCATAGCGTCGAAGCCATGAGCTGGACGGTGGGCGAGGTCGCGCGGATGGCCGATGTGACCGTACGCACATTGCATCACTACGACGACCTGGGGCTACTGGCGCCGAGCGGTCGCACGGCTGGCGGCTACCGCACGTACGACATCGGCGACCTGGAGCGACTGCAGCGCATCCTCGCCTATCGCGAGCTCGGCCTGGGCCTCGACGAGATCACCAAGATCCTCGACGACCCGGAGTACGACATCGTGGCGCACCTACGCCGACAGCACGAGCTGCTGCGCCGCAAGCGAGCCCGGCTCGACCGGATCATCACGACACTGGAGAAGACGATGGAAGCGCACGAGCTGGGGATCACGCTGACCCCCGAAGAGATGCTCGAGGTGTTCGGCGATTTCGACCCGACCGAGCATGCCGAGGAGGTCGAGCAGCGGTGGGGCGACTCCGACGCCTACCGCGAGTCGCACCGGCGTACGTCCGCTTACACCAAGGCCGACTGGTTGGCCATCCAGCGGGAGGCGGAGGAGATCACTGAGCACTTGGTGGAGATCTACCGGAGCGCTCGGCCCGCCGAATCCCCGGAGGCGATGGACGCCGTCGAGGCACACCGACAGCACATCAGCCGGTGGTTCTACGAGTGCTCGTACGAGATCCAGCGCGGGCTCGGCGACATGTACGTGGCGGACCCCCGCTTCACGAAGACGTACGACGACAAGGCACCGGGTTTGGCGCAGTACGTGCGCGACGCAATCCACGCTAACGCCGACCGCGCCGAGCGCAGCTGATCGGGTCCGGGGGTCAGCTCAGCGCTCCCCGGACTGCCGCGAGACAAGCCTCCGCCGTCGGTAAGCCGCGCGTCTGGTGGGCGAGCTGCGCCTGCCAGTCGGCTGGCGGCCGGACAGAGAGGTCGTACGCCCGCAGCTGCCTGCCCGTGAGCTGGCGGAACAACGCCCGCGCATCGCCGTCGAGCGCGCCAGCGGACGCGAGCTGGGCGAGGTCGAACAGGTCGCGGGCCGCACGCCGGTCGACCCACGCGGCCGCCTTCATCGCGACGAACGCGGCCCGCGTAGGCACCGCCATGCTGGTGACGGGCACGTCGCTGTAACGCTGCTCGAGTGCGCGAAGCTCGGTGGGAAGCCCGCCCCAGCCCTGGACGTCGACGTCGAGGAGCTGCACGCGGATCGACAGGCCATCCTCGGTGACGAGGCGTGCCGCCGCGGTGGCGGGCACCGCGCTGAGTGCCGGATCCCACTGCGATCGCGGATATTCGCGGCGCAGCATCCGAGGAAGCTCCGCGTCGACCACGCGTGCCGCGCGAGCGCGGGCGGAGACGTAGAGGTCGACGTCCTCGGACAACCGCCCATTCGGCAAGTGGGTGAGGCTGAGTGCGGTGCCGCCGAAGAACACCAACCCGCTGATTTCGAGGCCGGCCAGCCCGGCCAGCATGTGCCCCACCAGATGGTCGCGGCGCACCTGCTCGTCGGTTGCCCCGAAGCGTTCTGCGACTTGGGCTCCGTCACCAGCGTCAAGCACGCTCGACCAGCTCACGTGCGCGAGCGACGGCGGCCCGGTGCCGCTGCTGGGCGGCGAGGTCGTCGACTAGCTGCCAGTCGGCGCGCCGGCCCAGCGACACAAGCGCTTCCCCGACCGTCGCGGCGTCGACTCCGCCGAGCTCCGGTCTTGCGGCCAGGTCGATGAACGTCTGCTCGACTGTCGTCACCCAGGACTCGACGAGGTGGGTGGTGAGTCGTTCGAGGTCAAGCCGGGCCATGTCGCGGCGGACGAACGTCGCCGCGCCGCCGAGCAGCCGCAGCCTCGGACGTTGTTTGGGCACGGCGACAACCGCCAGCGCGATCTCACGGGGGAGTGAACGGTGCATGCGGGCTGCCGACAGGTGCATGAGGGCGACCGAATCGCGACCGTAGTCGGCGGCCGCCACAGCAAGTGCTGTTGCATGCAGATCGGGCCGCCACCCGTCGTCGCCGACGCGCTCAGGAGGGACGCGTACGTAGTAGCCCGTCGCGACCCGCCGCAGCAGGCCCTGCTCCGCCAGGCGGGCGAACTCGGCCCGCGGGTGGGCGTAGACGTCGGCAGCGTCGCGCGGACGCAAGACCGCGAGCGGTCGCCGCGCGAGGCCGATGGGTAAGGTGCCAGGCACCATGAGTAAGACCTCCGTAGGCTCAGAGCCTACGCTCATCGTACCAGCGAGCCAGGGCTCAGGCCGCGGCGCGCTCCCGCAGCTGCCGCTTGACCCGGCTGAGCATGGCCACCATGCCGCGCAATCGCAGCGGGCTCACCACTTCGGCGAGCGCGAACCGCAGCGGCGCGTCGTCCGGCACGTCGAGCACCGCACCCACCGGCTGCCCGTCCAGCCCGGCCTGCAAGATGCCCGCGAACCCGCGGGTGGTCGGCGACTCCTGCGGGGCCTGGAAGAACAGTCGCGCGATGCCCGCCGCATCGACCTCTGTCGCGAGGAACAGCGGCGACTGGCACTCCGGCACCGGCTCCAGAAGCTCGGGGTGGTCGGCGTAGCGCTCCGGCAACGGCGCCAGCCCCTCGGAGAACTCCAGCAGCAGCTGAAGACGGTCCGACGCCGACACGGCGTTGAAGTCGTCGACGATCTCCTGCAGCGTGGCAGGCAGGGTCACGAACCAGCTCCCTTTTCGATGGGTACGCGAACCGAGTTACCCCACTCAGTCCAGGATCCATCGTAGTTTCGAACCTTGTCGTAGCCCAAAAGGTGCGTAAGCACGAACCACGTGTGCGACGAGCGCTCGCCGATGCGGCAGTAGACGATCACGTCGTCCGACGGGCTCAGCCCGGCCTCGCCGACGTACAGCGCCTCGAGCTCCTCCCGTGGCTTGAACGTGGCATCCTCAGCCGCCGCACGTGCCCATGGGATGTTGCGCGCACCGGGGATGTGCCCGCCGCGCACGGCGCCTTCCTGCGGGTAGTCGGGCATGTGCAGCAGCTCGCCGGAGAACTCACCAGGGGAGCGCACGTCGATCAGCGGCTTTCCGAGATGGGCCAGCACCTGGTCGCGGAACGCGCGGATCGGCGAGTCATCGCGGTCGACGACGGGGTAGGTGGTCGGGGTCGGCGAAGGCACATCGCGGGTCAGCGGACGGCCCTCAGTGACCCACTTGGCCCGGCCTCCATCGAGCAGGCGCACGTCGGGGTGGCCGAACAGCGAGAAGACCCAGAGGGCGTAGGCGGCCCACCAGTTGTTCTTGTCGCCGTAGATCACGACGGTGGTGTCGCGGCTGATGCCGAGCCCGCCGAGCAGCTCAGCGAACTTGGCGCCGTCGACGTAGTCACGGGTGACTGGGTCATTGAGATGCAGGTGCCAGTCGACCTTCACGGCGCCCGGGATGTGCCCGGTGTCGTAGAGCAGGACGTCCTCGTCGGACTCGACGATCGCAAGGTCGGGGGCGCCGAGATTCTTCTCCAGCCACTCGGTGGTGACGAGCCGCTCGGGATGTGCGTAGGCCGCCAGAGCGGGATCGGGATCGTAGGAAACAGGCACGGTGCGCTCCTTTGCCGGGTATCTCCAACTCTGCCCACAACACGGACGGTAGGCCAGGCCTTCCCGGCCGCCTAGGTCAGTCCACTGGGTGGGCGAGCCCGTGGATCGCGCGCACGGTGTCGACGGTGTCGATCTCGGCGACCGGCTTGTCGGGCCGGTGCCGGAGCACTCGCGCAAAGCGCAGCGCCATGCCGCCGGGATAGCGCGGCGACGTCTGTACGCCGTCGAACGCGACCTCGACCACGAGCTCGGGTCTGACGTGCACCACCCAGCCGTCGGTGGGGCCATCAGCCAAGGCAAGCAGCCGCTCAGTCTGCCACTCGAGCATCGCGTCGGTGAGCCCCTTGAAGGTCTTGCCCAGCATCACGAACCCGCCGTCGCTGCCGCGCGCCCCGAGGTGCAGGTTGGACAGCTTGCCGGTGCGCCGCCCATGGCCCCACTCGACCGCGAGCACCACGAGGTCGAGAGTGTGACGTGGCTTCACCTTGAGCCAGCCGACCCCGCGGCGGCCGGCCTCGTATGGCACGTCGAGCGATTTGACCACCACGCCCTCGTGGCCGCGCGCCAGCGCATCATCGAGGAATGCGCTCGCCTCGGCGGCATCGTCGGTGACGATGCGTGGCACCCGAAACTGCTCGGGCACCGCCTGCTCCAAGGCAGCCCACCGCGCGGAGCCGCTGGCGCCGACGAGGTCGTCACCGTCGACGTGCAGCGCATCGAAGACGAACAGCGTGAGCGGTGTCGACGCCACGGCAGCCGCTGTGCCGCCGCGAGTCATCGTGCGGCTAGCCGTCTGCTGAAACGGTCGCGGTCTCCCGTCAGGCCGCAGCGCAATCGTCTCGCCGTCAAGCACGAGGGTGCTTGCAGGCAGCGATCGTACGACGTCGACGACCTCGGGCAGCCGATCCGTGATGTCGTCCAGGGTGCGCGTGAACAGCCGGACATCGTCGCCGTCGCGATGCACCTGGACGCGGATGCCGTCGAGCTTCCACTCGACCGCCGCGGGGCTCACCCGCGCAAGCGCGTCGGCGATGTCGGTGGCGGGCTGCGCCAGCATCGGGCGCAGCGGCGAACCGACCTGCAGGCGGAATGCGTCCAGGCCGGCTTCGCCGCCTTTGAGCACCGCCTGCGCGACGGTGGCGACAGAGCCGGCCAGCGTGACCGCTCGGCGCACCGCTGCCGCCGGCACCTCCGCTGCGGCCGCCACTGCCTCGAGCATCACGCCCTCTAGGGCGCCCTGTCGGAGCTCGCCGGAGACCAGACCGCGGAGCAGTCGCTGCTCCGCCTCGGTCGCGCGGGCCAGCAGGGCCGCGAACCCGTCCCGACGCTGGGCCTGGGAACCTTTGCCTGCCAAGGCGGACAGCCGCTCGAACTCTGCGTCGACCTCCAGCACGCCGAGGCTCGGCTCAGCTGCAACCCCAGCCTCGGTGCGCAACGCGGCGTAACCCAGCCCGGTGCGGCGCTGTCGCAGCTCACCCGACAGGTAGGCCACCACCACCGGCACCTCCTCAGGTGCGGCGTCGCGCAGACATGCCGCGAGGAGTGCCACCTTGCGCGAGCGCGCGGAGGTTGCGGCGACCGCGGCTGATGTGGAGGCGACCTCAGCTAGCAGCACAACCCCATCCTGCCCGCCAGCGCTGACAGGCTTTGGCAGACTCTCCTGACATGTGGACGAGCTACGTCGCTCTCGGCGACTCCTTCACCGAAGGTGTCGGCGACATCCGGCCCGACGGAACGTTGCGCGGCTGGGCCGACCTGGTGGCCGAAGCACTCGCGGCGCAGCAGCCCGGCCTGCAGTACGCCAACCTCGCGGTGCGCGGCAAGCTCATCCGGCAGATCGTCGATGAGCAGGTACCGCGGGCCGTCCAGCTGCAGCCCGCCCTGGTCACGCTGTTCGGCGGCGTCAACGATCTGCTTCGCCCGCGGGTGGACGTGCCGTACGTTGCCGGTCTCTTCGACCGAGCGGTACGCGAGCTGCGGGGGAGTGGCAGTGACGTCTTGGTATTCCGCGGCGGTGGCGCGAGCCGGGCTGCGGGACAGAATGGGCGTGGCCGCATGGGCGAGCGCATCGCCGCGTTCAACGCGGCCATCCTGCGCACCGCCGACAGGTACGGCTGCATCGTCGCCGACATGGGCGCACCAGAAGTGTTCCGTCACCCCGCCATGTGGAGTGCCGATCGGCTGCATTTGTCGAGCCTCGGCCACGAGCGCATCGCGGCCGTGGTCTGCGAGACCTTGGACGTGCCGTTCACTCTCTTGGACGACTGGCGGCGGCCGCTTGACCCGGCGGATCCCACTCCTTGGCTCGCCGCACGCGGTGCGGACTTTCGGTGGGCCGGCACATACCTGGCGCCGTGGGTGTTGCGCCGCGTGCGGGGGCGTTCTTCTGGCGACGGGCGTGCCCCGAAACGGCCCGAGCTCGCCCCTGTTGAGCTTCAGCCCTAGCGCCCTCCGTCGATGAGCGCGCCGACGCCGTCGAGCACGCGAGCCAGACCGAACTCGTACGCATGGTCGGCGTCGTACGCCCCGCGTTGGGCGGTCCCGGCAGCCGCTCCGATGCGTACGGCACGCGGGTAGTCCGCCTCGTCCACTACCTGCGCCAGCAGCGGCGCGTTGACCCCCCACCACGCAGTGTCGTCAGCACTGTCGCTCATCGTCGCGTCAATGGCCGTGCGAGCCCCGCACGGACCGCCGGCCACGCCGGCGGCCTGCTCGTGGTCTTCGTGGTTGACGACATCGACGACCAATACACACGCCTGCAGTCGGAAGGTGTCGAGATCGTGACCCCGATCGAGACCGAGCCGTGGGGTGAGCGGTACTTCCAGATGGCCGACCCCAACGGTGTGATCCACCAACTTGTGCAGTGGGTGGACACCCCCGGCACCTGAGGCCCGAGATGCCGAGAGCCCGACCCCTCGTGGGGCCGGGCTCTCGTGTTGCCAGCTATGCGTCAGTTCTGGTTGGCGTCGGAGTCGAGGGTGACCTGCACGGTCTGCTCGTTGCCGCCGCGCTGCACCACGACGTCGACAGTGTCGCCGGGCCGGTGGCTGCGCACGGCCGCGACCAGGCTGTCGCTGTCGGGAATGGCGCGGCCGTCGATGCTCTTGACGATGTCGCCCTCCTGCAGACCCGCCTCCGCCGCGGCGCCGCCTCCGGTCACTGACCGGAGCAGCGCACCGCTCTCCAGCGAGTCCGTCGACCGGGCGTCCCCCACAGAGACCCCGAGCAGGGCGTGAGTGGCCTCGCCGGAGTCGATGAGCTCCTCGGCGATGGCGCGAGCCTGGTCGATCGGGATCGCAGAATCCGAGGCCGATGGACCCGGCCTCGCCGCCAACCCCGGAGGACAGTGAGGCAATCGCGGTGTTGATGCCGACGACCTCGCCGTCGAGGTTGACCAGTGCGTCCACCGGAGTTGCCCGGGTTGATGGCCGCGTCGGTCTGGATGGCGTCGATGACAGTGTTGACGTCGTCCTGAGCGTTCTGCTCAGCCCGAACCGGACGCTGCAAAGAGCTGACGATGCCCTGGGTCACCGTGCCGTCGAGGCCGAGCGGGGAGCCGATGGCGACCACCTGCTGGCCGACCCGGAGCTCGCTCGAGTCCCCGAACGTGGCCGGCGTCAGGTCGTTGCGGTCGACGTGGATGACCGCCAGGTCGGTGGTCGGGTCGGTGCCGACGACCTCGGCGCTTGCGCTGCTGCCGTCGGAGAACGTCACCACGAGCTGGGCGTTGCCGCCGCCCGGCACCCTGGACCACGTGGTTGTTGGTGAGGATGTTGCCGTCGGAGCTGATGACGACGCCGGTGCCCGTGCCACTGCCATTTGAGGTGGACACGCTGATCGACACGACACTCGGCATGACTGCCGAGGCCACCTCCTCGACGGCGGTGGCGGGAGCCGAGTCGTTGCCGTTGCTGGACGTGTTGCTGGCCGTGCTGCCGAGGCTCGACATCGCTGGTGCGTTGGAGGGTTGTCATCGTCGAGAGCGGCGGTCACGCCCGCGCCGGCTGCCCCGCCGGCGAGCGCCGCGACCAGAAGGCCGGCTATAACCAACGCTGCGCCACGCCGCTTGGGCTTGTCAGGCTGCGCCTCGGGAGGGCTCGGCGGCATGTTGCTTGGTCCGTCCGGTGTCCCTGCGAAAGGCAGCGCGCGCGTGTCGTCGACGGCGGGCTGCTCCTGCGTCGAGTCGGCCGGCACCTGCGGCTGCTGGACGGTCTGCGCCTCGTCCGCCGTCGGTTCTTGGGCGATGGGCTGCGGCGCGGCGACGGGAGTCGTGGGCGCCTGCTCGGTGGGTTCGCTCGTCTCCGGGACGTCGCCCGGGGCCCGGCGCCAGGGGTCGCGGTTGGCTACGTCGGTGGCGGCCTGCCAGCCGGTGGGCCGGGGGCCGCCGTTGTTGTCTCGGCTCTGCTCCATAGGGATCACTCTTTCGGTCGCGGCTGAGAAGACACTGAGAGAACACCAAGAGGTGCTGAAGAACTCCCCGTCGGCGCATCATTGTCACCGAGGTCACCGTTGGGCGAGGTCGGCGCCGCATCATCGCCGGGCGCCGGCATGGCCGGCAGTCGCAGGGTCAGCAGCGCGCCGCCAGACTCGGACCGGCCCGCGGTCACCGTGCCGCCGTGCCGTTGGGCCGCCTGCTTGACGATCGCAAGGCCCAGCCCGGACCCGGACTGCGCGCGCGCTTCGGTGGACCGGTAGAACCGCTCGAACACGTGCGGCAGGTCCTCATCGGAGATGCCCGGCCCGTTGTCGGCGACGGTGAGCTCGCCGTCGCGAAGCCGCACGGTCACGATGCCGCCGGGCGGGCTCCACTTGCGGGCGTTATCGACCAGGTTGATGACGGCTCGCTCGAGCAGTTGCGCATCGCCTTCGACGGCCCAGGGCCGCAGGTCGACCGAATAGCTCACGTCGGGGCCGCGTCGGCGTACACGCGATATCGCGCTGCGTACGACGTCGGCGAGATCGAGCGGAGCAACGGCTTCGGCCGGGCTGTCCTCGCGGGACAGCTCGATGAGGTCGGTGACGAGTGCGCTCATCTCCTCGATCTGCGCTTGTACGTCGGAGAGCAGGTGGCTCCGCTCGGTGGCATCGAGCCCGCCGCGCGCGTCGCTCTGGGCGAGCAGGTCGAGGTTGGTGCGCAGGCTCGTCAACGGCGTTCGCAGCTCGTGCCCCGCGTCGGCGACCAGGCGGCGCTGGCGATCCTGGGCATCGCCGAGGGCGAGCAGCATCGCATTGAACGACTGGGTGAGGCGGGCGAGCTCGTCGTGACCGACGACAGGGATCGGATCGAGCTCCTGCGTCTGGGCGACATGCTCGGCCGCGTCCGTGAGACGTCGCACCGGTCGCAGCGCCGTACGTGCGATCGCATAGCCGGCCCACGCTGCCACTCCGATACCAACTGCCCCGGCGATGAGCGTGATGAGACCCAGCCGGCTGAGAGTGCGCTCCGTTGGTGCGGTCTTCTGCGCCATGATGAGCGCCAGGTTGGGGCCGGCCGGCACGGCGGCGACGCGGTATCGGACGCCGTCGAGCGTGGCGGTGCGCAGCGACTCGTCGTCGGTCCCACGGGCCACCCGCAGCTCCGCCGCGCCGAGCGGGGGTGCGCTGTTCTCTCCCTGGGCGACAAACGCGTCGCCGTTCGCACGCAGGAGCGCGATGCGCAGGTCGCCCGCGCCGAGTGCCTCGGCCGGCACCTGGACCAGCCTTGTGGGGTCGGCGAGTGGGCCGCTCACGGCAGACTGCGCTCGGTCGACGAGGCTCTTGTCCATCTCGTCGAGCAGCTGGTTGCGTACGGTCAGGTAGGCCGCTCCCGCAGTGACGAGGACGGCCAGGCCAACGGCTAGCGCCGCCGCGATCGCGACCCGCGCCCGCACGGAGAGCCGGGACAGCTGCGCGCGAGCAGCGCCAAGCCGGCTCATGGGGGCGTCTCCCGCAGCACGTAGCCAACACCGCGCACGGTGTGGATCAGCCGCGGCTCGCCTTCGGCCTCCGTCTTGCGGCGCAGGTAACCCACGTAGACCTCGAGCGAGTTTGCGGTCGTGGGGAAGTCGTACCCCCACACCTCTTCGAGGATGCGCTCCCGAGAGAGCACCTGACGGGGATGCGTCATGAGCAGCTCAAGCAGGCTGAACTCGGTGCGGGTGAGCCGGATCTCCCGGTCGCCGCGGCGCACATCACGGGTCGCGGGGTCGAGGGACAGGTCGGCAAACGCCAGTGTTGGCTCGCCGTCGACGCGGCTGATGGACCGCCGCAGCAGGGCGCGCAGCCGGGCCAGCAGCTCCTCGAGCGCGAACGGCTTGGGCAGGTAGTCGTCGGCCCCTGCATCGAGACCGGCGACCCGGTCGGCGACCGCGTCGCGGGCGGTCAGCATGAGGACGGGGACGTCGTCACCGGCGGCCCGCAGCGCCCGGCAGGTCGCAAGGCCGTCGAGGTTGGGCATCATCACGTCGAGCACGATTGCGTCGGCCGACTGCAGAGCCAGCCGCTTCAGCGCGTCGGAGCCGTCGGTCGCCAGGTCGACCTCGTACCCGTTGAACACGAGGGACCTACGCAGTGACTCCCGGACCGCCCGGTCGTCGTCGACGACAAGGACACGCATGCGATCAGTGTGCCTCGCGGTCCTGAGAGGCACCTGAGAGCGCAGTCAGCGTCGGCTCGGCCGGTTGGCTCGCAGCGGATGCGAGAGCGTTGTCGTCGATGCGGAACGTACGCACCGGGCCCGGGCCGGTGTGCCGGGTTTCGAACCGTACGGTCACCACACCCGCTCCCGATCCCCATACCCAGCCTGGTCCGTGGGTGTCGTGGACGACGTCCTGCCCGGGCAGCCACGCTCGGGTCTCGTGGAGCTGGCTGGTCTCCTCGGGGGGCTCCGGCTCGCCGAGCTCGCCGTGATCGGCAGCGAACAGGTCCTCCTGCACCCAGTCGGCGAGCCCGGACATGCCAACGCCGAGGAGCCGTACGCCATCGGAGGTGTCGACCTCGTCGAGCAGGCGCCGCGCGAGTCGCGCCACGACCTGTGCATCGTCGGTCGGGGCTGGCAGCGACTGTGACCGCGACAGGGTGGTGAAGTCGGCGAGGCGGACCTTCAGCGTCACCGTGCGACCGGACAGCGCCGCGGCGGAAAGGCGGCCGCAGACCCGACGCGCCATGGTTTCGGCCACGCCGGCAAGGACCCGGCGATCGGTGACATCACGGTCGAAGGTGTCCTCGATGCTGACCGATTTCGACTCCCTGTCCGGAGTGACCGGCCGATCGTCCTCGGCGCGCGCCAGCTGATGCAGGAGGTGGCCGTGGGCGTTGCCGAGGGTGGCGACCAGCTCGTCCTCGGTGAGGGCGGCGAGGTCGGCAACGGTGCGGACGCCCAGCCGCGCCAAGCGATCAGCCGTCGCCGGCCCAACCCCCCAGATGGTGCGTACGGACATCGGGTGCAGCAGGTCGAGCTCGGTGCCCGGAGGGACGAGGACGAGCCCATCGGGCTTGCCGAGGTCGGAAGCGATCTTGGCGATGAGCTTGGAGGTCGCGAGGCCGACACTGGCGGTGAGCTGGGTGCGCGCGTGGATGCGCTGCTTGAGCTCGCGGCCCAGGTCGGTCAGGGAGCCGGGGGAGAGGTCGTGCCGTGGGTCGGCGGCGAGATCCACGAACGCCTCGTCCAGTGAGAGCGGCTCCACCAGCGGGGAGAGCTCGTGCAGGCACTCCATGACCTGTGCTGATGCTTCGCGGTAGGACACGAACCGGCCGACGAGATAGGCACCGTGCGGGCAAAGTGCTCGTGCTTGCGTGACGGCCATCGCGGAGCGGACCCCGAAGGCGCGGGCTTCGTACGACGCTGTCGCGACGACGCCGCGGTGCCCGACGCCACCGACGATGACCGGCTTGCCGCGCAGGGAAGGCTTGTCACGCTGCTCGACAGCGGCGTAGAACGCGTCGAGGTCGACGTGCAGGATGCTCGCCCGGTCACGCCTACCCACGCCCGCCATCCTCGCAGGCGACGCCGACAGGGCGGCACGGATCGTGGGGCTGTCCACAAGCGCCGGAACCGGCACTTGGCCGTCCACAGATCATGGTCTGCCTCTCACCAACGACGCTTCGGCGGGCCACGCTGCCTGACATGCAACCGACCGACCAAGCCCCTCTCAAAGTGCGCGGCCCAGGTGACGTGGCAGTTGTGCTGCCCTATCTGCTGGGCTTTCAGCCCGAGGAAAGCCTCGTCGTCATGCCGGTCCAGAAGGGCGCGCCGATCTCGCGGTTCGACCTGCCGCCCGTGCGACCCGCGCTGTTCGCGTCGCAGGTCGCCACGACGATCAAGGGCGTGCGGTGTGTCCGAGGCAGTGCTGACGCTGTTCACGGCCGATGCTCGGCTCGGCGGCCGGCACGCCGATGCATTGCAGCGGGTGCTCGCCCGGAGGTCGGTGCAGATCATCGAGATTCTCCGGGTGCACGACGGCCGCTGGTGGTCGCTGACCTGTGACAGCGGCTGCTGCCCGGCCGACGGCACACCCTACGACCCGGCGACGACGGTGCTCGCCGCCCAGGCCACGGTCGCCGGCATGACGGCGCTGCCCAGCAGGGCGGCTCTTGAGCAGACGCTCTCGCCCATCCCTGACGAGTGTGAGCGAGTCTCCGCGGCGCTCCAGGTCGCGGCCAGGGAGGTGCGTGAACGGGTCGCGGCCGACGGTCCTCGTCAAGGCACATCCTGGCTGGACGAGGACGGCCGGCGACGGGTGCTGGCGGCGGTCGCGCGCTTTGGGCCTGACGGATTGCGGTCCCTGGATGCCGACGAGATCGCCTGGCTCGTCCTGCACACCCGCCCGATCGAGATGCGCGACTTCGCTTGGCTTCTCATCCGCAAGGACGATGTCTCCCAGCACCGCGACCTGTGGGCCTATGTCGTGCGCCGGGTCCCAGCACCCCTGCGCCCGCCGACCGCCTCGCTGCTGGCCGCGGCCTGCTACCTGTCCGGCTCGAGCGTGCTGGCACACGCTGCTGTCGACATCGCGCTGGCCGACGACCCGGACTATTCGATGGCCCTGCTGCTTCAGGACGCTGTCGACCGGGTGCTGCCGCCGTCCGCCTGGTGGGCGGCGAGCTGATTCTCGTGGATCCAGTCGTCGATGCGCGCCCACCAGTCGTCCAGCCATTCGGCCACCCCGGCTGCTTCCCGGGGGACTTCGGCGGCGGGCACCCGCCACCAGCGCAGCCGCACCTCGGAGTCCATCGGCAGCCACCGCCACAGATCGCCGAGCGACGAGAGGTGCTCGAGCCCGGCGTGGGCGACGAGCACCGCGTCCGCGTCGCGCGCCGCCCGGAAGGCGGCGGCCGTCCCACCCGGGCGGGGTGGCAGCACGTGCCGCAGCCGCTCGGCCTGCTCGGCTTCAGCGGTGAGCCCCTTGTGCCGCAGCCGATCGATGGCGAGTCGTCGGCGGGTCTTGGAGAAGTTGCCGCCCTCGGGAAAGATCACCAGGGCATCGTTGGCGTCGAGCCGCCCGGCCAGCTCCTCGATCCGCTGCTCCACCACTGCGCCGGTGCGCCCCGGGTTGGGCGTGATGAAGCGGTTGGGCAGCCGGTTGAGTGCCGTGTCGATGGCCGGATCCCATTGCAGGGTGTCCTTCAGGACGATGCGCGGCTCCCGGCTGTAGGTGCTGAGCAGCAGCCTGATCAGCAGGAAGGAGTCACCGGCACCCGCGTGCCTCGACAAGACCACGATCGGATGCCCCGGCCCGACATCGGGCGAGGGCCCTTCCACGGTGACTCGCACCCCGAGCACCCGGGTCGCCTCGTAGTAGAGGAGGTCGAGAAAGAGGCGGACCAGCTGGTAATGCGCCCGCTGCGACCACGGGCGGTCGATCGCAGCACCGAATCCAGTGGCAACCCACAAGACAAAGAGGGCCGCGAGCATGACCAGCTCCGCCGCCGCGTAGACGGCGAGGAACCAGAAGAATCGGAGCGGGCGCCACCGGCCCGGCAGCAGCGGGGACAGTGCCCCCGCCACGAGCAGCGCGACGGGCATCGCAAGCAGCGCTGCGATGACGCCCACCATGACTGTGGGCGCGATCACGACTCGACGGATCCAGCGAGGTGGCAGCACTAGACGCGCACCGTCGCCAGATAGTCGGCGGTGGCGCGGTAAGCCGAGTCGATCCGCTCGGCGATGCGCGACGTGTCTCGGTAGCGCAGCGCGGACAGATCGGCGTAGGCCGGCGACTCGACGACGCCCGACGGGAGCACGTGCACGACGACGTCGGCCGGCACCTGTGCGAGGTCGGTGTTGAACCGATGTCGACGCGCGATCTCGAAGCTGACCATGGCCACCTCCCAGGGGTTCCGCGGCGCTGCCAGGGGCCGCTCGATCCGGCCCACGTGACACACCCAGATCGTGCGCGCCCCCAGGGTGACAGCCCGACCTACGGGTATCGAGTCGACGAGCCCACCGTCGACGAAATGCTCTGACCCGATGCGACGCGGCGGGAACAATCCGGGAACGGCCGCACTTGCGAGCACGGCGTCGACGACCGAGCCGGAGCTGAACCAGTGGCCCGCTGCTCGTTCGATCGAGGCGGCGACGCACTGGAAACGGACCGGCATTCGCTCGATGAGCTGAGCGTCGAGCTCGGCGCGCAGCAGCCGTTCAAGGGGCGCGACGTCGTGGGCATGTGTGCGTGTGCGGGCCAACGTCCCGACCCGGCGGAGGGCCGAGCCGGAGAAAACCCCGCCCTTCGACATGGAGGTCCAGAGGTCGCGTAGGCGGTCGACCGTTTTCAGGTCCGGCTGGGCGGCGAGGAGCGACCCGTTGATCGCCCCGACCGAAGTGCCGAGCACAAGATCAGGCCGGACCCCATGCCCGAGCAGAGCGTGCAGCATTCCGACCTCGGCGGCTCCCAGGAGCCCGCCGCCGCCGAGCACGAAGGCCACCGGCGACCCCGTCAAGGCATCGGGCGACAGCTCCTCGGCGAGCCGTTCGGCCGGCTGGTCGGACGGCGATCCGGACGGCGGCGTGTCCACGTGGCCGATCCTCGCACGGGCGCCTGCGCGCAACCCGGAACATCAGGGTCCTGTCGGACGTTGCTCAACTTAGGTGCGGGTCAGGTGACCCGCGAGCACGAGGCCGGGAGGTCGGTGCACTCGATGAGGCGCAGCAGAGCGACGACGCCGCCGGTGGGCGGGTGGTCCTGGTCGGAGTCTGCGGCGTGCCGCGGCTTGCCGGTCGAGCTTTTCGTGGGGCCTGACGGCGAGACACCGACGGTCCGCCGTAGGCGCGAGCGTCAAGCCGTCCAGGTATGCGCGGAGTGCCCCGTCATCGCCGAGTGCCTGGCTCACGCCATGACGCAGCCGGAGCTGTTCGGCGTCTGGGGCGGCACGACCGAGGCCGAGCGGGCCGCGGTCCGCCGTGAGACGGCTGCCTAGCACCGTCTAGGAGTCGCCAGCCGTCGACGACGACGTCATGATCGGATCATGCGGTGGACAGAGCAGGAACGCATGTTCCTGCGGGCGCAACGATTGGGGCGGCTTGCAGTGCCGACCCCCAGTGGTGGCGCGCCCGAGCTCGTGACTGCGGCCTACCAGCTGCACGGCGACCAGCTGCTTGTCGGTGGCGCGGGGTTCGACCAGACGGCGGCCTATCAGGCCGTCCAGCCGCATTCCATGGTCTCGTTCCTGGTGGAGGATCGCCATGGTGCTCTGCCTGATCGGGGGCTCGTTGTCACAGCGCACGCCGAGCCCGCAGCGGGCGCGGCCGTTCCCGCGTTGCGGCTGGTCGTCGAGACAACCCGCAGCTGGGGCCTCGATACCGCCGAATCCACGGCGCAGGCCGTGTAACGTGGCGCCTCGCCGTGTTGCGTCGAGAGGAGCCTCGCTCGCATGACCACGATCGTCGTCGGCTACGTGCCTAAGCCAGAAGGGCGGGCGGCGCTGCGGCGTGCCGCCGAAGAGGCCAAGATCAGAAATGCTCGGCTGATAGTGATCAACTCCTCCCGCGGAGGCCGAGACTTCGACGAGGACGATGCGGTGCGGTCGGAGGAGGAGCTCAACACCGTCGCCGACCAGCTGCGCACGGCGGGCATCGAGTCGGAGGTGCGCCAGCTGGTCCGCGGTAAGGACGTGGCCGACGACCTGATCGGCGTGGCAGAGGAAACCGCCGCCGACTTCATCGTGATCGGCCTGCGTCGGCGGTCACCGGTCGGCAAGCTGATTCTGGGCAGCAACGCCCAACGCATCCTTCTCGACGCGCCGTGCCCTGTCTTGGCCGTCAAAGCCGACGAGGGTGACTGAACGGTGCGGCGATGATCTTGCGCCTGGCCCAGGAGCCGGAGGCAGATGCCCTGCTCGATCGGTCCCCGCTTGCTCTGCTCCTCGGCATGCTGCTCGACCAACAAGTGCCGATGGAGCGCGCCTTCGCCGGCCCGTACGTGCTGACCGAGCGGCTCGGGCGCGATCTCGACGCGGCCGACCTAGCCTCCCGAGACGCTGACGAATTCGCCGCGCTCATGGCTATACCCCCGGCGGTGCACCGCTATCCGGGCGCCATGGCGGGGCGGATCCAGGCGCTGGCTCGCTACATCGTCGAGCACTACGACGGGGACGTGGAGCAGATCTGGGCGGGCGTCTCTTCCGGGGCCGAGCTGTTGACGCGGCTCAAAGCGCTGCCCGGCTTTGGGGATCAGAAGGCGCGCATCTTCCTCGCGCTGCTGGGTAAACAGCGTGGTATCCAGCCGGTGGGCTGGCGGGAGGCCGCGGGCGCCTACGGCGAAGAAGGCAGCCACCGATCCGTGGCGGACGTGCACGACCCCGAGTCGCTGGCGAGGGTCCGAGCCTTCAAGCAGGAGGTCAAGCGGGCTGCCAAGAGCACCTGAACCGGCCATCCGGGGCGGCCACTCGCCCGCGCCAGGTGTGCGACGTAGGACACATGGTCACCGCGTCGGCTGGAAAGGCTGTCCCCGTGACAGAATGTTGAGTTGCCACATACGCCCCTGCTTTACGTACTGTGAAGCGGTCCCCGCAGCGCCATCGAGAGGTCGTTCGTGTCGTCGAGCTCGTCCCCTTCCACCGCAGCCCGGATCGTCGACCTTCCCGAGGTGGCCCAGCTCGTCGAGCAGGGAAAGGCGCATGGTGCGGTGACCGCTGACGACGTACGTGTCGTGTGCGAGGCGGCCGGTCTGTCGATCGCCGACAGCAAGGTCCTCGTCCGATTGATCAAGGAGGCTGGCATCAGCGTCTCGGTGAGCCATGCCGATGCTTCCGGCACGCCGCGCAAGCGGGTGGCGGCGGCGACCAGCAGTGCGCGGGCGTCGACCAAGGCCCCGGCGACGAAGACAGCAGCCAAGCCGGCCAAGTCTGCCAGCAAGCCGCCGGCCGACAAGCCTGCGGCCAAGCGAGCAGCGCCGGCCAAGCAGGCGGCGACCAAGTCGGCCAAGTCCGACACCAAGGCCGCGAACAGCTCGGCCAAGAAGGTCTCGCCAAAGCCCGCCGACGACGCGCCCAAGCCGAAGGCTGCCAAGCCAGCGGCGAAGAAGGCCGCAGCCACCAAGGCGCCCGCCAGCAAGACTGCCGCCAGCCAAGACTGCCGCCACCAAGACTGCCGCCACCAAGACTGCCGCCACCAAGGCGTCGGCTACGAAGACTGCGCCGCTCAAGCAGGCCGCGGCCAAGTCGGCACCGGCGAAGACGACGGCGAAGAAGGCGACCGCGGAGCCGGGCACCGGCAAGGTGTCGGACGCCACCGCGCCCGAGGCGGTCGCAGACGGCGTCGTCCTCGAGGAGGTCGAGCTCGTCGACATCGAGGCAGAGCTGGCGACCGTGCCAGCGGCAGCCCCCGACGCCGCGGTCGCCGCGACCGACGCCGAGCCGGCCGAGGCGGGCACCGACGAGGACAGCGGCGACGAGTTCGTGCTCTCCGAGGCGTCCGACGACGACGAGCCCGAGCAGCAGGTCATGGTCGCGGGTGCCACCGCCGACCCCGTCAAGGACTACCTCAAGCAGATCGGCAAGGTCCCCCTGCTCAACGCCGAGCAGGAGGTCGAGCTCGCCAAGCGCATCGAGGCCGGCCTGTTCGCCGAGGAGAAGCTCGCCCTCGACACCCCGCGCATGGCGCCCAAGCTGCGCGAAGAGCTGGACTGGATCGCCGAGGACGGCCGCCGCGCCAAGTACCACCTGCTCGAGGCCAACCTGCGACTCGTGGTGTCGCTGGCCAAGCGCTACACCGGTCGCGGCATGCTCTTCCTCGACCTGATCCAAGAGGGCAACCTCGGCCTGATCCGGGCAGTCGAGAAGTTCGACTACACCAAGGGCTTCAAGTTCTCCACCTACGCGACGTGGTGGATCCGCCAGGCGATCACCCGCGCGATGGCCGACCAGGCGCGCACCATCCGCATCCCGGTGCACATGGTCGAGGTCATCAACAAGCTCGCCCGGGTGCAGCGGCAGATGCTCCAGGACCTGGGCCGCGAGCCGACTCCGGAGGAGCTGGCCAAGGAGCTCGACATGACCCCCGAGAAGGTCATCGAGGTCCAGAAGTACGGCCGCGAGCCCATCTCGCTGCACACGCCGCTCGGTGAGGACGGCGACAGCGAGTTCGGTGACCTCATCGAGGACTCCGAGGCGATCGTGCCTGCCGAGGCGGTGTCCTTCACGCTCCTGCAGGAGCAGCTGCACTCGGTGCTCGACACACTGTCCGAGCGCGAGGCGGGCGTCGTCTCGATGCGATTCGGCCTCACCGACGGCCAGCCCAAGACGCTGGACGAGATCGGCAAGGTCTACGGAGTCACCCGCGAGCGCATCCGCCAGATCGAGTCCAAGACAATGTCCAAGCTGCGGCACCCGAGTCGCTCGCAGGTGCTACGCGACTACCTCGACTGAGAGGCACACACCGTGTCCAGTCCGCCGCCAGTGCAGCGTCGTACGCCGCTGCGTGAGGTGGCCCTGGCGCCTCTCATCCTGGTCGCCATCCTCTGGCTGGCCGAGATCGTCGACGCGATCTCCGACGAGCAGCTCGATCGGTTCGGCATCCAACCGAGAGAAGCGGACGGCCTGACCGGGGTCGTGCTGGCTCCGTTCCTGCATGCCGGGTTCGGCCACCTGATGGCCAACACCGTCGCCCTGCTCGTCCTCGGCCTGCTCGTGGCCGTGACCACCGGACGCTTCTGGTCAGTGGCACTGGCGATCACCGTCCTCGGTGGTCTCGGTGTGTGGTTGCTGGCCGCACCCGGCACCGTCCACGTCGGTGCGTCGGGCCTCGTCTACGGCCTCGCCGCCTACCTCGTCGCTCACGGGATCTTCACCCGCAAGCCGGCCAGCGTCGTTGTCGCCGTTCTCGTCGTCTTCCTCTACGGCGGCATGATCTTCGGCGTCCTGCCGGGGCAGCCCGGCATCTCGTGGCAGTCCCACCTCTTCGGAGCAGTGGCCGGAGCGTTCGTCGCGTGGCTGCAGGCCAGCCGCAAGTCCGGAAGCGTCGCCACTCGCAAATAGTCACGATCGTGACGAATAGGGATCTTCCGTCACGACGTCCGATCCACTTGGATTCCCCTAGACCTACGGTCTAGGCCAATCCAACGTGGACGCCCGCGCAGCGTCGAGGACGCGCTCGGCGTGTTGCTGGCGTCGTACAGCGAAATGCCGACGCTGCCGCGCTCGCTCCTCGTCTCCGCCAGCTGCAGTCGGAGCCCGTGCAACCGCTCGAGATCGAGGGCTCCTGGGTCAAGGCCTGCTGACCGAAGAACGACAGCACGAAAAGCGCCGCCACCAACCGGCGGCGCCTTTCGCATCCCTGGCGGTCTCAGCCGAACACGACCGCGGCGAGCCAGCCGGCCGCGACCAGCATCCCCGCGAACAGCTCGATCACGATCGATAGCCCGACTGCCTTGAGCGCGTGGATGGTCGCCGGCCAGGCCTGCTGGTTGTCCCGCTGGCGCCCCAGCTCGTACAGGTAGACGCCGAGCACGAATCCGAGGAACAGGCCCACCACCGGTACGACGAAGAACCCGACGATGCCGAGCACCCCGCCAAAGAGGACGGCCCGTCCCGACACCCCGGCGGCCCGCATCCGCTGACCGGGCACCACGTACTTCACGACCTGCGAGGCGGCGACGACCGCGGTCGCGACACCGAGCACGGTCCAGGCCAGTGGGCTGGTCTCCACCAGCGCCCACACGGCGACCGCCGCCCAGACCAGGAGCAAGCCCGGGAGGATTGGGACGAGGATGCCCAAGAGCCCGACGATGATCACGAGCCCGACGACGACCAGCCCCGCGGTGTCCACCCGCTGACTCTATGGCGCCGCACGGGGTCCCTCACCGATGGCCGCGAGATAGCGCCCGGCCAGCACGCGCATCTCCTCGACGAGCTCGGGCGGACCGTCGACCTCGAAGTCGGCACCGATCATGCCGAGATAGGCCGCGAGCATTGTCGGGTCGTCCGAGCCGACGGCCACGACCGACGTCGTGGCGTCGACTTCCTCGACCGTCACGCCGGGCGGCATGCGGCGGGCGACCTGCTCGCGCGGGGCGTGGACGGTCACGCGAGCGCGCGTGCGCCATGTCGACTGCCCCAGGCTGTCCGCCACGTAAGCAGCGATGTCGCCCCCGTGGGGCAGCTCTCGCGTGGCGAACCGTCGTCCATGCGGGAGACGCGGCGCCAACCGGTCGAGCCGGAACGTGCGCCAGTCGGTGCGGTCGACGTCCCAGGCCACCACGTACCAGCGCTTTCCTCTGTGGACCAGCCGGTGGGGCTCGATCTCGCGGCGCGTGGTCGTACCGGCGTAGTTGCGGTAGTCGACGCGCAGTCGCACCTGGTCACGACAGGCCGCGGCAACCGTGGAAAGGATCTCCGGATCCACGGTCGGACCGTCACCAGGAACGGCGACAGTGAACGACTGGACGGCGCTGACCTGCCGGCGCAGCCGTGCGGGGAGCACCTGGTCAAGCTTGGCTAGCGCCCGCAGCGACGCTTCCTCGATGCCGGTGACGCTGCCGCCCGCGGCGGTGCGAAGCCCGACCGCGACAGCAACTGCCTCGTCATCGTCGAGGAGGAGCGGCGGCGTCGATGAGCCGCCGGGCCCCAGCCGGTAGCCGCCCGCGACGCCCGGCGTCGACTCCACCGGGTAGCCGAGCTCGCGCAGCCGGCCCACGTCTGCTCGCACAGTTCGGGTGCCGACGCCCAGCCGGTCAGCGAGTTGGCCACCGGTCCAGCTCGGTTTTGTTCCGAGCAGCGTGAGCAGCCGCAGCAGCCGTACGGTCGTCGTCGCCATGCGCGCAATTCTGGCGCTTATTGAGGAACGAAGCGTGCCTCAATCGTCTCTAGGGTCATGGCATGGCTGACACAGCGAAGATCCGGCCGTTCCGGATCGAGATCGCCCCCGAGATGGTTGACGACCTGCGCGACCGGCTCGCCCGGACGCGTTGGCCCTCCGAGGTACCCGCCGACGGGTGGAGCCGCGGCATTCCCGCCGACTACCTGTCCGAGCTGGCCGACTACTGGAGCAACGGGTTCGACTGGGGCAAGGTGCAGGCCGCTCTCAACGACATCCCCCAGTTCGTGACGGAGATCGACGGGCAGCAGATCCACTTCCTGCACGTACGCTCGCCCGAGCCGGACGCGCTGCCGCTGGTCCTCACACACGGCTACCCGAGCTCGTTCGTCGAGTACCTGGACGTGATCGGGCCCCTGGCCGACCCGCGTTCGCACGGGGGCGACCCTGCTGACGCCTTCCATCTCGTCGTTCCCACGATGCCGGGGTTCGGGTACTCGACACCCATCACCGAGGGCGGCTGGCCGATGGCGCGCGTGGGCAGGGCCTGGGCCGAGCTGATGCGACGGCTGGGGTACGAGCGGTACGGCGCGCACGGTGGCGATGTCGGCGCCGGGGTGACCGGTGTCCTAGGCGGCGTCGCCCCCGAAGCGGTCGTCGGCACCCACGTGTCCAGCGATCCGAGGACCCTCGCGGCCATCGTGGGGGAGTACGTGTTCGTCGACGAGGGCGCTCTCTCACCCGACGAGCTGACGCACCTCGACAGCCTCAAGGCCC
The DNA here is from genome assembly GCA_963757805.1 of uncultured Actinomycetota bacterium. Classification (GTDB taxonomy): domain Bacteria; phylum Actinomycetota; class Actinomycetes; order Jiangellales; family Jiangellaceae; genus CAVWSM01. Next base: position 1,356,307 of record CAVWSM010000006.1, read on the forward strand.
AGGCGGCCGAGGGAAAGGGTTACCTGCAGCTGCAGTCCACCCGGCCGCAGTCCTTGGCGTACGCCCTGTCCGACTCACCCGCCTTCCAGCTGGGCTGGATCGCCGAGCCGTTCCGGACCTGGACCGAGCAGACGCCATTGCGCCCGTACGGCGTAGACAGGGACCGGCTGCTCACCAACGTGAGCCTGTACTGGTTCACCGGGTGCGGAGCGACGGCGGCGCATGTGCTGTACGACAACGCGCATGCAACCGACTGGGTGCCGCCTGGCCCGATGCCGGCTGGCACCGCCGTCTTCGACGCTGACCCGATCGTCCGCAAGGTGATGGACCCGGCCGGGGAGGCTGCGCACTGGTCGGAGTTCGAGGCAGGCGGCCACTTCCCGGCGCTCGAGGTGCCCGACCTGCTGGTCGCGGACCTGCGCGAGTTCTTCCGGCCGCTGCGCTAGGGACAGAAATAGGCGGGCCCCGGCGTCTTCGCCGGGACCCGCCTGATCGCGCTATCTGCTAACCCAGGGTCAGCGCTCGTCGTCGGGCGCGGCCTCTGGAGTGAGGGTCAGTCGGGATGTCTCGTCGACCCACTCGATCGCGAGCGGGCGCAGCTTGACCTCGTGTGCCCGGGCGTGGTGAGCGCAGAAGAGAAGCTCCCCGCCTGCGACCAGGGACACACGGACGTAGGCCTGGGCGCCGCAACGGTCGCAGCGATCGGTGGCCTTGAGCTGGCTAGCGACTGCGGTGCTCACTCGGCTCCTCTCCTCGGCTTCGTTTCGAGCCCCATGTAACCAGGCTCGTCTGACCAAACCACTTTCTTTGCTCATGTATTCGCTATGGGCGAAGCGACGGATGTCACACCCGCGCAGCAATCGGCGCGCTGCCGCGGTGAGGCGGGCCCGGACGACTACCCTGGCATCGCGCCTGGGGTGTCCAGGCGCCGCCGTGCCGTGCCCACAGCGCCCCGCAGATCACCAGGAGCAGCACCCCGTGTCCGCCGAGCAGGTCGATCTCGCGTCTGCCCTCGCCGCGGAGGAATACTCCGCCCGGCACTTGTCGGTCCTCGAGGGGCTCGAGGCCGTCCGCAAGCGTCCGGGGATGTATATCGGGTCCACCGACTCCCGCGGCCTGATGCACTGCGTCTGGGAGATCATCGACAACTCCGTCGACGAGGCGCTCGGCGGTCACTGTCGGCACATCGTGGTCACTCTGGGTGCAGATGGCTCCGTCGAGGTGGGTGATGACGGCCGCGGCATCCCCGTCGACATCGAGCCCAAGACCGGGCTGACCGGCGTCGAGGTCGTCTACACCAAGCTGCACGCGGGCGGCAAGTTCGGCGGCGGGTCCTACACAGCGTCCGGGGGACTGCACGGCGTCGGCGCCAGCGTGGTCAACGCGCTGTCCGTGCGGCTCGACGTCGAGGTCGACCGCGGCAGCAAGACCCACGCGATGTCGTTCCGCCGCGGTGAGCCTGGCGTGTTCTCCGGCTCGGGGGCAGACGCTGGCTTCGCTCCGTACGTCGACCACTCCGAGCTGCGCATCACCGGCAAGGTCAAGCGTGGCGTCACCGGCACCCGCGTGCGGTTCTGGCCCGACCGGCAGGTCTTCATCAAGGACATCGCGGTGTCCATGGATGATCTTGTCACGCGCGCTCGGCAGACGTCGTTCCTCGTGCCCGGCCTGGAGATCCTGCTGCGCGACGAGCGCGGCGATCAGGTGCGCGAGGAGCGATTCCTGCATGACGGCGGCATCGTCGAGTTCGCCGAGTTCCTCGCCGACGACCAGGCCGTGACCGACGTCGTACGACTGCAGGGCAGCGCGCACTTCACCGAGACGGTCCCGGTGCTCGACGCCAAGGGGCACATGTCGCCGCAGGACGTGCAACGCGAGTGCCTGGTTGATGTGGCGCTGCGCTGGGGCATCGGTTACGAGACCGAGGTCCGTTCTTTCGTCAACATCATTGCGACGCCCAAGGGCGGCACTCACCTAGCCGGCTTCGAGGCCGGTCTTGTCAAGGCGCTGCGTGACCAAGTCGCCGTCAACGCCCGCCGGCTCAAGATCGGCATCGACAAGGTGGAGAAGGACGACGTCCTGGAGGGCCTCACCGCTGTCGTCACCGTGCGGCTCGCCGAGCCACAGTTCGAGGGTCAGACCAAGGAGGTGCTCGGCACGCCCGCGGTGCGCGGCATCGTGGCCCGGGTCGTGGAGCGCGAGCTCAAGGCGTTTCTTACCTCCGGCAAGCGCGATCACAAGCAGCAGGCAGCGGCCGTCCTCGACAAGGTCGTCGCTGCGACCAAGACCCGCATCGCTGCGCGCCTGCACAAGGAGACCGTCCGTCGCAAGAACGCACTCGAGACCAGCGCGCTGCCGGCAAAGCTCGTCGACTGCCGCAGCGACGACGTCGAGCGCAGCGAGCTGTTCATCGTCGAGGGTGACTCAGCCCTGGGCACCGCGAAGTATGCGCGCAACTCCGAGTTCCAGGCGTTGCTGCCGATCCGCGGCAAGATCCTCAACGTCCAGAAGGCGTCCATCGCCGACATGCTCAAGAACGCCGAGTGCGCCTCGATCATCCAGGTGGTTGGCGCTGGCTCAGGCCGCACGTTCGACCTCGACCAGGCGCGCTACGGCAAGGTCATCTTCATGGCCGACGCCGACGTCGACGGTGCGCACATCCGCACCCTGCTCATGACCTTGTTCTTCCGCTATTTGCGGCCGATGGTCGAGTCGGGGCGGGTGTTCGCAGCCATGCCGCCGCTGCATCGCATCGAGCTCACCGACGTCCGGCCGGCGGCCAAGAAGGGCTACGAGCGCTACCTCTACACCTACACCGATGCCGAGCTGCACCGGCGTCTCGCCGAGCTGGCCAAGAAAGGCCTGCGCTGGAAGGAACCACCGCAGCGCTACAAGGGGCTGGGCGAGATGGACGCCGACCAGCTGGCCGAGACCACGATGGATCCGCGGCACCGCACGCTGCGGCGCATCACGATGGCCGAGGTGGCCGACGCCGAGCACACCTTCGAGCTGCTGATGGGCAACGACGTCGCGCCACGCAAGGAGTTCATCGTCAACGGTGCTCAGCTGCTCGACCGCGACCGCATCGACGCCTGACCCCTCGGTGCAGATTGCGAGTTGTCAGGTTGTCAGAACGGTGGGGGTTGGAGTCTGTGCAGGTCAGCCGAGTGTGCCCCGCCCTGACAACCTGACAAGTCGACGCCAAACGCTGGGCTCCACGTCACAGCACCTCGTCGATCACGCCGGTGTCGACGTCATAGATGAAACCCGCGACCTCAACCCGCGGGGCCAGGAACGGCCAATGGCGGATGCGCTCGACGTCGTGATCGAGCGTCGTGCGCTGATCCTGGACGAGACCGAAGTCGAGGCTCGTCGCGTCGATCCTGCTCGCGTGGCCTGATCTCGTCGACGATCTGGTCCTGCCGCACGCTTGCCATCTTGCAGCTGGTGTGCGGCGATCACCATGATCCGACGTGACGCCGAGCAGGTGCGTCGCGAGCACGAGCGTGCGCAGCACGTCGTCGGTCACGCGGGCGCCGGCGTTGCGCAGGATCTTGGCGTCGCCGGGCCGAAGGCCGAGCATCGCCAGCGGCTCGATGCGCGAGTCCATGCAGGTGACGATGCCGAGCCCTTTCGCCGCCGTGGGGGCGAGTCCGGACAGCCCGAACCGCTGCGCGTACTGGCCGTTGGCCGCGAGCACGTCGGCGAACACGGGATTCATGGCGGGGAGCCTATCGGCGCGCGATGTCGCCGACTGGGCCTCCCACGGCGACGAATGCCTGCTTGACCGAAGACCCCGAGCCATCTCGCCGATCGTCGACCGCGGGCAGCTCCACAGGGACCCCACTCGCAGCCGCCGCGCGGGCCGGCGCTGCGCCCGCCCAGGCGAGCAGCAGCCGATCCTCGCCCCTGAGGAATCGTTGGCAGCGCACGCCGCCGGTCCCTCGGCCCTTCGCGGGATAGCCGTCGTAGGGGGACACCTTGACCGAGCCAGTGTCGGTGCCCGGCAAGGCTCCGGTCGATCCGGCGACCGTGACCACCACCGCATCGCGTGTCGGGTCGACGGCGCCGAAGAACACCACCTCTTGTGACGCCGCGAGTCGTACGCCCGCCATGCCACCTGCCGGTCGCCCCTGTGGGCGCACTCCGGCCGCCGGGAACCGCAGGAGCTGCGCGTCGCTCGTCACGAAGACCAAGTCCTCGTCGCCTGTCGCCAGCTCGACCGTGCCGACGACCTCGTCGCCGGCATCGAGGCGGATGACCTCCCACGCATCCCTGTTGCCGGGGTGGTCCTGGACAACACGCTTGACCACGCCGGCCTTGGTCCCGAGCGCAAGACCGGGCGAGTCATCGCGAAGGGTGGTGAGTGCAAGCACTTTCTCGCCCGGCTCGAGCGCGACGAACTCCGCCAGCGGCGCGCCCCCGGCAAGGTTGGGCGCGTTGGCGGTCGGCGGGAGTGCCGGCAGATCGAGCGCGGACAGCCGCACCAGGCGACCCCCGCTCGTCACGGCACCCAGGTCGCCGCGCGCAGTCGTGCGTACGGCCGACGTGATCACGTCGTGCTTGGCTCGAGGGCCGCCAGTGGGCAGCGGCTCGTCACTCGACGTGCGGGCAAGCAATCCGGTCGACGACAACAGCACCCAGCACGGGTCGTCGGAGACTTCGAGCGGGACGGCCGCAGACACCGCCACCCCGGCCGACTCCAGCAGGACGGTGCGCCGCGGGGTCGCGAACTGTTTTGCCACGTCGGCGAGCTCTTGCGACACCGTGTCGCGCAGCAGCTCGTCGGACTCGAGGATCGCGGTGAGCTCGGCGATCTGGCGCTCCAGCGTGTCGCGCTCCTGCTCCAGCTCGATGCGCGAGTACTTGGTGAGGCGGCGCAGCTGCATCTCGAGGATGTAGTTGGTCTGGATCTCGGTCAGATCGAAGACCTGCATCAACCGCTGCCGCGCCTGCGCGGTGTCATCGCTCGACCGGATGACGGCGATCACCTCGTCAATGTCGAGGATCGCGATCAGCAGACCCTGCACGAGATGCAGTCGGTCTTCGGCCTTGGTGCGCCGGAACAGTGTCCGCCGTCGCACGACATCGAGCCGGTGCGCAACATAGACCTGCAGCAGCTCGCGCAGGCCCAGCGTGCGCGGTTGGTCGTCGACGATGGCGACGTTGTTGATCGCGAAGTTTTCCTCGAGCGGCGTCAGCTTGTAGAGCTGGTCGAGGATCGCCTCGGGGTTGAACCCGTTCTTGACCTCGACGACCAGCCGCAGCCCGCGCTCGCGGTCGGTGTAGTCCTCGACGTCGGCCACGCCCTGCAGCTTCTTGCTGCGCACCAGATCGGCGATGCGCTCGCGGACGCGCTCGGGGCCGACGTTGTAGGGCAGCTCGGTGACGACGATGCCCTTCTTGCGCGCCGTGATGCTCTCGATGCGGGCCGTGGCCCGAGTGCGGAACGATCCACGCCCCGTCTCGTAGGCCTCGCGGATGCCGTCGAGCCCCACGATCTTTCCACCGCTGGGCAGGTCAGGCCCGGGGACGAAGCGCATCAGGTCGTCGAGCGTGGCATCGGGGTACTTGATCAGGTGTCTGGCCGCCGCGATGACCTCGCCGAGGTTGTGCGGCGCCATGTTGGTCGCCATGCCGACGGCGATGCCGGATGCGCCATTGACAAGCAGGTTGGGGAATGCCGCGGGCAGGACGACGGGCTCCTGCTCCTGCCCGTCGTAGTTGGGTCGCATGTCGACGACGTCTTCGTCGAGCGACCCCGTTAGGAGCATCGCGGCTGGGTCGAGGCGGCATTCACTGTAGCGATACGCCGCCGGTCCGGAGTCGAGAGATCCAAAGTTTCCATGCCCGTCGACCAGCGGCACCCGCATCGCGAACGGCTGCGCGAGCCGCACGAGCGCGTCGTAGATCGCCCCGTCGCCGTGCGGGTGCAACTTGCCCATCACGTCGCCGATGACACGCGCACACTTCACATGGGCGCGGTCGGGCCGCAGGCCCATCTCGTTCATCTGGAATAGGATCCGCCGCTGCACTGGCTTGAGCCCGTCGCGCGCGTCGGGGATCGCCCTCGAGTAGATGACCGAGTAGGCGTATTCCAAGAACGACCCGCGCATCTCCTCGGAGACGTCGATGTCGAGGATGCGCTCCTCGAAGTCGTCCGGGGGTGGCGTCTTGGTCGTGCGGCGGGCCATGCGTGCTCCTGGTGGAGTCGGGTTATCGCGCTCATTCTCGCCCAAGCTCCGGACTCAACCCGGCACCGCCACGACGACGTCCTGGCACCACGGGAGTGCTATGCAGGGACGGGCACAAGGGGGTTCCACGATGACCGACTATCGGGCGCTGCTGCAGGAGACGACCGAGTACGCACTGGAGTGGCTCGCCAGCCTGGAGGATCGCAAGGTTCCCGCTCAGAAGTCGGTCGCCGAGCTCGTGCCGGGGTTCGGCGGGCCGCTGCCAGAGGCGCCGATCGACCCGGCCCAGGCGATCAGGGAGCTCGCAACTGCCGCAGAAGGCGGGCTCGTCGCGATCCCGTCAGGACGGTTCTTCGGGTTCGTCATCGGAGGCACTCTCCCGGCCGCGCTGGCCGCCGACTGGCTCACGACGGCCTGGGATCAGAACGCCGGTCTACGGCTGCTCACGCCGGCCCACACTGCCGCCGACGACGCGGTGCAGGCATGGTTGCTCGACCTCCTCGGACTGCCGGCCTCCGCGGCCGTTGGTCTGGTCACTGGCGGCACCATGGCCAATTTCACCGGGTTGGCGGCTGGCCGTGACGCCGTGCTCCGCAGAGCCGGGTGGGACGTCGCCGCACGCGGCATCCAGGGCGCGCCAGCCATCCGTGTCCTTGTCGGCGCCGAACGGCACGACACGGTCGACCTCGCGTTGCGCTACCTCGGGCTCGGGCGACCTGAGCCGGTCGATGTCGACGACCAGGGGCGCATTCGCCCAGATGCGCTCGCCGCCGCCCTGGCCGAGGGCGATGCGCCGACGCTCGTCGCGCTGCAAGCGGGCAACGTGCACAGCGGTGCGTTCGACCCGTTCGAGGAGTGCATCGCCGCAGCGCACGAGCACGACGCGTGGGTGCACATCGATGGCGCGTTCGGCTTATGGGCCGCAGCGGCGCCCGCCAGGCGCCACCTCACCGCCGGCGTCGCCGCCGCCGACTCGTGGGCGACCGACGCGCACAAGACGCTCAATGTCCCGTACGACTGCGGCGTCGCGATCGTGGCCGACCAGGCCGCGCTCGTCGCGGCAATGGGGGAGCACGGCGACTACCTGGTGATCGACGGTGTCGAGCCTGAGCCCCTGGACAAGGTGCCGGAGTTCTCCCGACGCGCCCGCGCGTTTCCGGTGTGGGCGGCCCTGCGGTCGCTGGGCCGATCCGGTGTCGCTGAGATGGTCGAACGGATGTGTACGAACGCCTGGGCGCTCGCCGACGGCATTGCGCAGCTCCCGGACGCAGAGATCCTCAACGACGTCGTCTACACGCAGGTCTGCGTCTCGTTCGGCAGCGACGCCCGCACGCGCAAGGTCGTGGATCGACTGCTCGAGGAGGGCACCGTCTGGATGAGCGGCTCCACCTGGCACGGCCGTGCAATCATGCGCATCTCGGTCAGCAACTGGTCGACGAGCGAGAACGACGTACACCGCGCACTAGAGGCCGTACGCCGGGCGGCGGGGGCATGAGCGAGCTGCCGGGCCTACGGCGTCACGGGCACGCGGAAGTCGCCGGTGCCCGGCGTCGGGTCCAGGATCCAATGCTCGGCGACAACCGCCCGGTAGAGCCGCAGCTCCGCCGGCGGTCGTACTCGATCGACAGTCCACTCGCCGGCGCCGTCGACAACCGACTTCCGCGAGAAGACCGCCATGCCTCGGTCGAGCTCAGATCCATCGACTTCCGATGCAACGGCCGACATATAGACCGCCTGCCCGTTGCCCACCGGCACCTTCGAGTCGAAGATCACGATGCTGACCTCGGGCCGAGCGGCGATGTTCTGCGAGTGCCTCGACCCCGGCCGCGACACCCAGACAAGCTCTCGGTAGTCGGCATGCGCAAACCAGACGGGCGACACCCACGGTTGTCCTGCGGAGTCGGCCGTGCCAAGCACCATATAGTGGTTGGCGTCGAGAATGGCCCGGGCGATTGCGGCGGACTCCTCGCCGAGCGTTGCCATAGCTGACCTCCCATCACGCGGCGGCTAGTGCACAGCCGCCGGCACCCGCTCCTCCGACTCATCCACGCCGGTCCGCCTGACCCGCATGAACACAGCGCTGAGCGCTCCCGCCAAAGCAGCAAACGCTGCACCCGCGACGAACGCAACGTGGTAGCCGCGGTTGAGCGCTTCCAGCTCGCCGACTCCAGCTGCGACCAGGTCGTCGGTGCGGCCCGCCGCGAGGCTGGCCAGAACCGCTAGCCCAAGTGCGCCTCCCATCATGAACGACGTGTTGACGACTCCCGACGCCAGACCGGCCTCGGCTCGGCTCAACGTCGCTCATCGCCGCGAGGAGCACGGGGTTGAACGCCAGCCCGGCGCCAAAGCCGAGCATCACCATGGCCGGGAGAACGTCGACCACAAACGACCCGTCGACCGGCGCTCGCGCAAAGAGCAACAGTCCCACGGCGACCAGCACCATGCCGAGCGCGAGCGGCGCCCGGAAGCCGAACCGCAGCACGATCTTCGCCGACAGTCCGAGCGAGAAGACGGCCATGATGAGGTTGGCCGGCAGGAACGAGAGGCCGACCTGCAACGGGGTGTACCCCAGCACCAGCTGCAGGTACAGCGCCGACAGGAAGAACCAGGCGAACATCGCGGCTGCCCACAGCACGCCCACCGCATTGGCGGTCGCGACGTTGCGCAGCCGGAACAGCCCGAGCGGCACCAACGGCGACTCGGCGCGCGCCTCGATGACTAGGAACAGCACCAGGAGTACGACTGCCGCGGCCAGCAGACCGACAGTCTGCCCCGACGTCCAGCCGGCCTGGTTGCCGTTGACGATGGCGTAGACGGCGAGCATCAGCGACGCGGTAACAGTCACCGCTCCGGATACGTCCAGCTTGGTGGCCATCGCCGACGCGCGATCGCGCGGCAGGAGAACGACGCAGAGTACGGCGACGACGACTCCGACCGGCAGGTTGACGAGGAACACCCAGTGCCAGTCGAGCGAATCCGTCAGGATGCCGCCGAGCAGCACGCCGATGCTCCCACCGCCGGCCGCGACGAAGCCGATGACACCCATCGCCTTCGCGCGGTCGGCCTCCTCCGTGAAGATCGTCATGATCAGCGACAGGGCGACGACGGCGACGACCGCTCCGCCCAGTCCCTGCGCGGCTCGTGCGGCAATCAGCATCTGCTGCGACTGCGCAAGGCCACACGCCAATGACGCTGCCGTGAAGACCGTCAGCCCGATGAGGAAAAGTCTGCGGTGTCCGAACAGGTCGCCGAGCCGTCCGCCCAGCAGCATGAACCCGCCGAACGTGAGCAGGTAGGCGTTGACGACCCACGCGAGGGACGTTTCCGAGAAGCCGAGATCCTCTCTGATCGACGGCAGTGCGACGTTCACGATCGTCGTATCGAGGACGATCATCAAGTCTCCGAGGCACAGCACGACAAGCGCCAGCCAGCGGTTTCGACCTTCGAGACTCACTATGTGCTCCTTGCATTCGATTCAGGCGCGCACTGTCCCCACTCAGGTGGGGCTCCCACACCTGAGTCGTTGCCGAGCGCTGCTTCTTGTCAGGCCTCCGCGCGCTGCTTTCCAGCCAGGCGTCAATGGCGCCGAACATCTCCGCGGTGCCTTGCCGGCGCTGCGCCGGCGTGTCGAGGCCGTCGAGGTAGGCGCCCTGCTCCGTGTAGGTCAACCGCGTGCCGGCACCTCCGGCTTCAGCTCGACCGTGCCGACGCTGACCGACATCCGCGCGTCGTCGAGGTACATCTCGTAGGCGTAGATGATCCGCTCGTCCGGCACGATGTCCATGTAGCGGGCTTCGAGGGTGAACGTCGGGCCGCCTCCGGGGAGGGAGCCCTTGTTGAACTCCCGTCCGCCGACACGGAAGTCGAGCTCATATTCGTCGGGCTTCTCGTCGGGGCCGCCCATCCAGCTCAATTTGGCGTCCGCGGAAGCCCAGGCCGCAAACACGCGTGCCGGAGCGGCCGCAAAGGTGCGCTCGACGACGAATGTGTCGTGAACAACGGAGCGTTCGGTCATGACTGGTTCTCCTTGGGTGTGGGGGTTGTGGGCTCGTCGTGCTGCGTCGCGAGGAAGTCGCCGAGGCGGTCGAGGCGGCGCTCCCATCCCGCCCGGCGCGCTGCGATCCATTCCTCGGCCGACTGCATGGCGCCCCGTTCGATCTGGCACATGCGCACCCGACCAACCTTCAGCGACCGGACCAGGCCGCTCGCCTCGAGCACCTGCAGGTGCTGGAGCACCGCCGGCAGCGACATCGCCAGCGGCTGGGCCAGCTCACTGACCGACGCCGGCCCTTGGCTCAGTCGCTCCACCATGCTCCGGCGGCTCGGATCAGCGAGCGCCTGGAACACCCGGTCGAGGGTCGGCGATTGGTTAGGCACACGCTTAAGTATTCGCCCCGCCGGCGGGTTGGTCAATGGCATTCGTCTCAAGCCCGCGGCGATCCCTTGCCCGCGGGCGCCCGGCATGAGATTTCTTGACCGTGCAGGAGTACCCCGCCCACTGGGCGACCGATGTCGTGCTGGCCGACGGCGCGACTGCGCACGTGCGACCCATCATGCCGAGCGACGCTGACCGGTTGGTTGCGTTCTATGAGCGCGTGAGCGATCAGTCCAAGTACTACCGGTTCTTCGCGCCCTATCCACGGTTGTCCGAGCGCGACATCCATCGCTTCACCGAGGTTGACCACGTCGACCGGGTAGCGCTCATCGTGCTCGTGGGTGACGAGATGATCGGCATCGGCCGATACGACCGTCTCGACGGCGACGACGCGGAGGTCGCGTTCCTGGTGGAGGACTCGCAGCACGGCCGCGGAGTCGGCAGCCTGCTCCTGGAACAGCTTGCGCAGGCCGCGCGCGAGCGCGGAGTTTCGCGCTTCGTAGCGGAGGTGCTGCCTGAGAACCGCAAGATGATGCAGGTGTTCCGGGACGCCGGTTACCTGGTTGCCAACCGGTTCCAGGACGGCGTCATGCACCTCGAGTTCGCGATCGACCCGACGGCCGACTCGTTGGAAGTCATGCAGTCTCGCGAGCATCGGGCCGAGGCGCGGTCGATCGAGCGGCTGCTGACGCCCCGGTCGGTCGCCGTCGTGGGCGCGAGCAGGTCGCGTGACACCGTCGGCCAGACGCTCGTACGCAACCTCGTCACGGCGGGCTTCACGGGGCGGGTCTATGCGGTCAATCCGCACACCGACGCCGTCGCCGGCGTGCCCGCCTATCCGTCGCTGCGCGACCTGCCCGGCGCGGTCGACCTGGCGATAGTGGCCGTCCCTCCGGAGGCGGTGCCAGACATCGTGCTCGACGCCGCGCATGTCGGGGTGCGGGGGCTGGTGGTCGTCTCGGCCGGGTATGCGGAGACCGGACCCGAGGGCCGGGCGCGGCAGGAGACGCTCGTACGGCTCGCGCGAGCCAACGGCATGCGTGTCCTCGGACCCAACTGCCTCGGCCTCATCAACACCGACCCGGCCTTCGCACTCAACGCTTCGCTCGCCCAGCAGCCACCGCAACCGGGACGCATTGGTTTCTTCGCCCAGTCCGGTGCCCTCGGCACCGCCATTCTCGAGCAGGTCGCGGCGCGCGGGATGGGCCTGTCCAGCTTTGTCTCCGCCGGAAACCGGGCGGATGTGTCCGGCAACGACTTCATGCAGTTCTGGGACTCTGACGAGCGTACGGACATCGTCTTGCTCTATCTGGAGTCAATAGGCAACCCTCGCAAGTTCAGCCGCATCGCCCGCCGCATCGCGCGGAGCAAGCCCATCGTCGCGGTCAAGAGCGGCCGCGCGACGCAGGGAGTGCCGCTCGGTCACGCGGTGCGCTCGACCGACGCGCCGCCAGCCGCCGTCGACGCGTTGTTCCGGCAGGCGGGTGTGATCGGTGTCGATACGCTGCCCGAGCTGCTGGACGTGGCGCAGCTGCTCGCCTTCCAACCTCTTCCCCGAGGGTGGCGGGTGGCGGTTGTCGGCAACTCGGACGCGATCGGGCTGCTGGTGGCCGATGCCGCCGCGAGTGCTGGGTTGGACATCGTGACGCCGATCAGGGACCTCGGCGCGGCAGCGTCACCGACCGACTACAAGCACGCCCTGGCCGAGCTGCTCGGGTCTCCCGACGTGGACTCCGTCGTCGTCACCTTCGCCAGTGCGGTCGTTGAGGCGAGCAGCGCAACCGCGGTCGCCGAAGTGATCGCCACCGCTGCCGCGGGCGCGGACAAGCCGGTGGTGGCAACGTTCCTTGGCGCAAGCGGGGTGCGTGGACCGCTTCAGCGGACGGACGAGCAGGCCACGGCGATGCCGGGATCCGTGCCGTCGTACCCCTCGCCGGAGGAGGCGGTGCGCGCACTGGCGCATGTCACCGCGTACTCAATCTGGCGTCGTCGGCCACCCGGCACTGTCCCCGACGTCGACGGCATCGACGAGGTGGCGGCGCGCACACTCGTCGAGCGGGTGCTGGCCGAACGGCCCGAAGGCGGGCAGGTCACGCAGGGCCAGCTCGTCGAGCTGCTCGGCTACTACGGGATAGAGCTGTTGCCGATGGTGCCGGTGGCGACCGTCGACGAAGCGGTGGCGGCGGCTGAGCGGCTCCGCTACGACGTCGTGCTCAAGGCGACGGCGCCGCACCTGCGGCACCGGCCCGATCTTGCCGATGTCTGGCGCAACATCGACTCCGCAGCCGAGATGCGGGATGCGTGGTCGACCATGTCGCAGACCCTGGCCGAACCGTCCGAGGCCGGGTTCGTCGTGCAGCGCATGGCGCCGCCGGGGCTGCCGGTCATCGTGCGTGCCCGGGAGGACCAGCTATTCGGACCCATCGTCTCGTTCGGCGTCGCCGGCATCACCACAGAGCTGCTCGGCGACCGAGCCTTCCGCATCCCGCCACTCACCGACGTCGACGCCGCCGAGATGGTGCGCGAGGTGCAGGCCGCACCGTTGCTGTTCGGCTACCGCGGTGCGGACCCAGCCGACGTCGCAGCGATCGAGGACTTGCTGCACAGGGTGTCCCGCCTCACCGACGACCTGCCGGAGGTGAGCGCACTCGAGCTCGATCCGGTGCTCGTCGGCGTCAAAGGCCTGTCGGTAGTCAACGCCGTACTCTCGGTCGCCCCACCGCAGACCCGGTCGGACTGGTACTCCCGACGTCTCGGTTGACGCGAACGGCCGCGAACCACCGAGCGTGGCAGGATGACCGCTATGGCGGAAACCTCCACCCTGCGCGCGGCAATCGAGCGGGCGGGCTACTACCCCGACCTCGTCTCCGACTCCTTGCGTACGGGTCTGGGCGGCGAACCAGTCTCAGCATTTGTCGTGCACCACGAGCCGCACTTCGACCGCGACGAGCTGCGTCGTCACGTCAGCGTCGCGGTGCTCACCCCGACACGGCTCGTGGTCAGCCACACCGACGAGTACCCCTCCGACGAGGCGCACCCATTGCCTTACGCCATCACCACCACCGAGTCGGTCGCGCTACGTCGCATCGCCTCCGTCATCGTGAGCCGCACGGTCACCCAACCGACCAGCTATTCCACCGGCGACTCCGCCCGCGAGGTTGTCCTGACCGTCGGCTGGGGTGCGGTGAGTCGCGCCGACTTCGAGCCGGCGAGCTGCGGTGACCCGCAGTGCGAGGCCGACCACGGCTACACCGGCAGCGTGACCGCCGACGACTTTTCGCTGCGCGTGAGCGAGGCGGCCGACGGTCGCAATGTGGTCGCACAGCTGCTCACCTTCGCGGAGGCGCTCACCGCGGCCACCTCCCAGTCCGTGACCAGATAGGCGCGACGTGTCGATCCCCCTGACCGGCGCTCCCAGCACGTCAGCCGCCAGCAGCATCGTCCTGCCGAGGTACGGCGAGGCCTCCCTGGCCGACGTGCTGCCCTCGGTGCTGGGTGCGATGGGTGTCCGCGGTGAGCATGACGTGCTCGGGCTCCCGCTCGCCGACCGCTACTGCGTGCTGCTCGTCGACGGCATGGGTTACGAGCTGCTGCGTGCCCACCCCGCCGAGGCGCCCTTCCTCGGGTCGCTGATCACGTCCGGGAAGGCCATCACCTCGGCGACGCCGTCGACCACGGCGACGAGCCTGACCAGCCTCGGCACCGGCCTCGCCCCGGGGCGGCACGGCGTGGTCGGTTACACCTCGCGGGTGCCAGGCACCCGCGACCAGCTGCTCAACGCGCTGACCTGGGACCAGCCGGTGGACGCGCGCACCTACCAGCCGCACCCCACTGTCTTCGAGCGTGCCGCGGCGTCCGGCGTCCGGGTGGTCACGGTCTCGCAGCGCAAGTTCCGCGACTCCGGCCTGACGGTCGCCGCGCTGCGCGGGCCGCGCTTCCGCGGCGCCGACACCCTTGGCGAGCGGGTCGCCGCGGTCACCGAGGAGCTGACCGCCCCGGGGCCGGCACTCGTCTACGTCTACGACGGCGATCTCGACCCGACTGGTCACCGGCACGGCTGCGGCGCGCCGGCCTGGCGCTACCAGCTTGTGCAGGTCGACCGGTTTGCGGAGCAGATCTACGACGAGCTGCCCCGTGGGTGCGCCCTCATCGTCACTGCCGACCACGGCATGGTCGACGTCCCGCACGACCAACGGCTCGACGTCGACGCGGTGCCGGCACTGCGCGACGGCGTTGCCCTGATCGGGGGAGAGGCGCGGCTGCGCCACGTCTACGCCTTGCCCGGCGCGGCCGGCGAGGTCGCCGCCGCGTGGACGGAGGTCCTCGGCCCCCGGGCCATCGTCGTGACCCGGGCGGAGTCGGTGGCCGCTGGATGGTTCGGCGCCGTCGAGGACCGCGTTGCTGAGCGTCTCGGTGACGTCATCGCGGTGTCGCTGGGATCGTTCGCCGTCGAGGTGAGCAGCGTGTTCCCGTTCGAGAGCCAGCTCATCGGCCTGCACGGTGGTCTGTCGAGCGAGGAGGTCCTCGTACCCTTGCTTGTCGCAACTGCCTGACTGGAAGGGACCGCGTGGCCGAGCTCGTCTTCTTCACCGGCACGATGGACTGCGGCAAGTCCACCCTCGCGCTGCAGGTCGACCACAACCACCGCGCCCGGGGCCTGGTCGGGATGTTGCTGTCCAGCCACGATCGGGCCGGCACCGGGACGTTGTCGAGCAGGCTCGGGTTGCGTGTCGATGCGGTCGAGGTCGACGCCGACACCGACCTGTGGCAGCTCGTCGTCGACCGGCTGATGCAGGGCGGCACTGTCGACTACCTGATCTGTGACGAGACGCAGTTCTACACGTCGGGGCAGATCGACGACCTTGCCCGGGTCGCCGACGAGCTCGATCGGCCGGTGTTTGCGTTCGGCATCCTGACCGACTTCCGGACCCGACTGTTCCCGGGCTCGGCGCGGCTCGTCGAGCTGGCCGACCGGGTGCAGACCCTGCAGGTGCCGGCGCTCTGCTGGTGTGGTGAGCGGGCGACCCACAACGCCCGCACTGTTGGCGGCGTCATGGTCGTCGAGGGGGAGCAGGTCCTGGTGGGCGACATCGACACGGCGACATCGACGCCAGGCAGGACGTCGGCTATGCAGGACGTCGGCTATGAGGTGCTGTGCCGAGCTCACCATCGCCGCCGCATGACCGCAGCCACCGCTCGGGCGGGCGCGCTGTCCGCGACGCCATTGCCGTTCGACTCACCCGGCACCTGACTCCGGGTGCGTGTCGATGGCGGAGCGGTGATTCCGACCCTCCAGAAATGGGAAGGAGCTGACCATGACTAGCTCTGAGTCACCGGCCGCCAAGAACCTCGACGGCTATGGTGCGCCGGAGATCCCCTGGAGCCGGGTGCTCGAGAGCCTGTCGAGCATCACTCAAGGGCCGGGGACCGGCGGGCCGGACAGGCACACCTTCTGGTTGGCGACCGTACGACCTGACGGCCGGCCGCACGTGATGCCGCTGGGCGCGCTGTGGCTGGACGGAAGGTTCTACTTCAACGCCGGGCCCGACACCCGCAAGGCCAAGAACCTGGCGGCGAACCCGCACTGCACGCTGTCGGTCGCCACCAACGCGTTCGACATCGTCATCGAGGGGACGGCCGAGAAGGTCACCGACGAGGCCACCCTGCAACAGGTCGCTGCGGCCTACGCCGCCCAAGGCTGGCAGCCCACGGTCCGCGACGGCGCGTTGTATGCGGAGTTCAGCGCTCCAGCCGCCGGCCCACCGCCGTGGGAGGTCTACGAGCTGAAGCCGGAGCAGGTCTTCGGGCTAGGCACTGCGGAGCCGTACGGCGCCACGCGCTGGCGTCTCTCTGCCGCAGCGACGTGATGCACCGCACTGCGGCTCAGACGCTTACCCAGCTGGTCACAACACGCTCGGGCTCGTCGGCGAACTCGAGCGAGACCCGGATCGGCCCGGTCGGGCAGTCGTCGACGCGGAACCGGCCGAGATCGTCCGCGGTCGTTGTGACGTTGCCGCCCGGGTAGTCGACCGCGACACGCGCGGGACGTGGCGACACGATCTGCCCGAGCAGCCGCCGCCGCTCGCGGGCCTCCGCCACCTCGAGCACCAGTGTCGTGACACCAGCAGTGAAGGTGAGGATGCGCGGCGCGCGGTTGCCCGACCTCACAGCCATCGCCTCGAGCGCGGTGTCGCCGACCAGCTCAGCCAGCTCGGCGTCAACGGTGCGCCAGGTGTAGAGGCCTTTGATCTGCTCGACCAGCCGCTCGGGCATCGGGTCGGCTGCCGCCAAGGCGGCACCGAGCTCGGCGAGCAGTGCGTCGTCGTCGGCCGCGTGGCCACGGATCTCGGACTGGTTGTCACCGCGAGGCATCGTTGGCTCCGTCAAGGTGTGACGCCCGCAGCGGGCGACGCGACGAGGAACGCGCGCAGCTTTTCGAGGCAGCGCGCGCGGGTGGGGCCGATGCTGCCGACGGGGATCTCCAGCGCGGCAGAGACATCGGAGTAGCTCGGGCTGGGGTCGGCGCTGAGCATGCCCAGCAGCACCTGGCATCTCTCGGGAAGCTCACGGAACGCGGCGACCAGCGCCCGTCGCCGCTCGGACCGCAACAGTCGCTCCTCGGGGTCGCTGCCCTGCGCGGGCACGCGCAGCGACGCCTCCTGGCGGAGCTCCACGCTCTCGTCCGGCATCTCGCGGGCGCTGCGGCGCAACACTCGCAGTGCCTCGTGCCGACATGTGGAGGTGAGCCAGCCGCCCAGGTGCTCGGGCTCGCGCAGCTGGTCGAGGTGCTCCACGAGCCGCAACCACACGGTCTGCACGACATCGGCTGCGTCGGCGGAGCTCAGCCGGTGCCCGCGCACGATGGTCCACACCAACCGGCCATACCGGTCGACCAGGGTCTCCCAAGCGAAGCTGTCACCAGCAGCCGCGTCGTGGACCAGTTCCGTGGTCGTGGGCGATGCCAACCGAATCTCCCGTCGAGGACCGACCACGTCGTATCCGCGGTCGTATCCGGCAACGCTAGCGGTCGTCTGTACCGGGGCGTGCACTGTGGACACGATCCCCCTTGCGTGTCCACAGTGCGAGCCGTTCCCCCGCCAGCGCCCGCAGCGGAGCCGCGTCATCCTGGCATCCGTACGATGCGTCGGCGTTGCCGGCGACGCGCCAACAGACCGTACAGATGCACGATCTGTGCGCGGCGCAGGCTGCGCTGGTCGGCCACCCCCGGAGCCGTTCCCCGGCCGGACCTGTTCGCTGACCCCCGTGTCTGCGGCATGGTCCACCCCCGTCTTTCGGGTTGCTGGCTCCGGCGAGATGAGCCGCTCGGGCTCACCTAATGGAAAAGAGTGAGAGGGGGGCCCGCTGATACGAGATCGGCCAACAATTTGGGGCGATCCCTGCCGAGGTGCCTGTTCTGCGCGCGATCGGACTGCTGCGGATGCTCTGAGACGGATGTGGGGTTAACAGCCGGTTAACAGATCGCTCCGCCGGGCTTGTCCGCGACAACCGCGATTGGCGCAGGGCCACCCTCAGCCAACTGGGATTGGCGCAGGGGCACCCTCAGTCAGTCGGTGCGGCGACGCCGCCCAAACATGATCTCGTCCCAGGTCGGAACGCTCGCCCTGGCGCGGCGCGATCGCGCGCTGCCCGCAGCCTCGGTCTGCTCGCCACTGACCTCGATGTGGCTGGCGATGTCGCTGAGTCGCAGCCGGTCGGGTGAGGTGTCGTCGATGGCATCGCCGCCGGCCGCCGCCGCGGCTGGGGCTGCCGGCTCCTGCCAGGGCTCGTCGGCGGGCAGCTGGCGCTCGGTGGGCGCTGGTTCCTCGACACCTTCGGGCACGTCGGGTGCTTCGACGACGCTGGGTACGACGGCCAGCCGCGCTGGAGCCTGCCTGGCCGGGGTCGCGGGTGCTGGAGTCTCTCCGGCGAGGGCGCGGGCCGCGTCGTCGGCCGGGCTCACCGACCGGCCTGCCGGGTCGAACACCCAGGTGGCTGCCGTCATCTTGGCGCCGGCTCGCCAGGAGGTCGACACGACCCATCGGCCGTCGTCGCGCCGCCAGGCGTCCCAGCCGATGGTCTCGTCCTCGACGCCATCGGAATGCAGCCGGTGCTCCACCGTGTCGCCGAGCAGCGGCGCCGGGCCCTCGCCGCCCTGACGACGGATGGCCGTGCGCTGCGCGCGGTCGGCGATGTGCTCGCGTTCGGCGAGCACGGGGCTGGCATACCGCATCACCCGCTCGGCCGGAATCCCGGCCACCGCGGCCACCTGCTCGACCGACTCGCCGGCGCGGACGCGGGCCTGGATGTCGCGGGGGCGCAACTGGCTGTCCATCTGGATCTCCAACTGGCCAAGCCGGGCGCGGTCCCCGCGCAGCGCGGCGTGCAGCCGTTCGTCGATGCGGACGGCGAACTCGGGCTCCTGCCCGTCACCGCGCAGGAGCAGGCGGGTCCCGTCCTCGCTGACCGCGATGAGTCTCAGCTCACGCATGCTCGGCCTCCCGGGTCTCCTGGCATCCATCCTTACGGCGGCCGCGGGCGAGACCAAGCCGCCATGCCGAGAGGCGAAAGAGATTCTCAGGGCAGCACGCGGTCGAGGTAGCCGTTGGCGAACCGCCGGTCGGGATCGACCCTCTCACGCACCTTGATCGCGTCGGCCCACCGTGGATACTGCTCGGCGAGATAGCCCGCGTCCCGCGAGTGCAGCTTGCCCCAATGCGGTCGGCCGAGGTGCGAGACGAATAACTCCTCGCAGGCCGCGAAGTACGCCTGCCAGTCGCTCGACGGCAGCGCGTGCACGGCGACGTAGGCCGTGTCGCGTCCGTACGCCGTCGACAGCCAGACGTCGTCGGCGGGGGCAAACCGCACCTGCACGGGGACCCCGATGCGCCACGGACCATCAACGACGAGGCGTTGCAGTGCCGAAAGAGCGGGGACGGCGTGCTCGCGCGGCAACGCGAACTCCATTTCGACGAAGCGGAAGAGTCGTTCGCTGGTGCAGACGTTGGGCGGGGTATCGATGTAGTCGCGGCCGGAGATGAGCCGACCGGTGACACGGTTGATCGTTCGTACGGCCTTGGGCGCGGCCCGGCCGAGGTGCAGGGCGGAGCCGAGCACGTAGTTCTCCAGGACTCGCCCCTCCCACCAAGCCCACGCCCGGGGCAGCGGTCGAAGCGGCTCGGAAGTTCGGTTGTTGCGCTTGACCTGCATGTCGTCGGTGAACGGGATCCAGTGCAGGTCGACGTGCTCATTGGCTGCGACCAGGGCGGGCAATGTCTCGAGCGTCTGGGCGAATGAGCCGCGCTCTTCTCGCGCGTGCAGCAGATATGCCGGTTCGACGGCGAAGGTGACAGCCGTGATGATGCCGAACGCGCCGAGCCCCAAGCGAGCCGCGGCGAACAACTCGGGCTCCTCGCGAGCCGAGCACGTCACCACCGAACCGTCGGCGAGCACCAGCTCCAGTTCTGCCACCTGCGCGGCCAGGCCAGCGCTGTCCCGCCCGGTGCCGTGCGTGCCGGTGGAAATGGCGCCGGAGACGGTCTGGTAAGCGACGTCGCCCATGTTGGTCAGCGCCAGTCCATGCGCGTGCAAGATCGTGTTGAGCCGGTGCAGGGGCATGCCCGCGTCGACGGTGACCGTGTCGGCCTCGCGGTCGATGCGCCGAAGCCCGGACAGCCGGCTGAGGTCGACCCGTACGCCATCGGTGGCGGCGATCGGCGTGAACGAGTGCCCGCTGCCGACCGGTTTGACCGGGAGTCCGTCGCGACCGGCAGCCTTGACCAGGTCGACGACTTCGGACACCGACTGCGGCACCTCGACGCGGGTGGCCGCCGCCGAGACGTTGCCTGCCCAGTTCCGCCAGCGCACATTCACGCGCGCACTCTGTCACGACCGGTCTGCGGCAGGACAAGTCGGCTGGCTGCGATGGCGGTGGCGAATAGGCCCGAGACCAGCGCCACGCCGTACGCCGGGGAGGCGCCCTCGTTGTCGATGACGACCCCTGTCACGCTGGCGGCGAGCGCGACTCCGGCGCCAAGGGCGGTGGAGACCCACGCCAGGCCTTCGGTGAGGCGCGACGGTGGCACTCCCCGCTCGACGAGCGTGTTGCCCGTGATCAAGGTTGGCGAGATCGCGAACCCTGCCACGAACACGACGACGGCGAGCACGGCAGGCGACTCGATCAACGGCAGAGGGCTCAGCGCCACGGTGAGAATGGCCATGCCGATCAGGAAGCGCACGTTGGCCGTACCACGCAGTCGTCGTATCGCGCCGAACACGACGCCCGAGACCAGGCTGCCGAACGCGAACGACGCGAGCAGCCAGCCGGCCATCGCCGGCCGCCCGTCCTCCTCGCTGAAGGCCACCGTCGCCACCTCGACGCAGCCGAACATGCCGCCCATGAAGACGAAGGCAAGCACCAGAGGTGCGAGCGTCTCGATCGGCAGCCTGTCGCGACGGCCCTCGTCGTCCCGCGCCCGCTGCGGAACAGGTTGCGTGCTGCGCAGTGCCGCGAACGCGAGGCCACCGCCTACGCTGAGCAGCATCGCCAGCCCGAGGCCGGCCGCCGGGACCGGCCCGATGGTGAGAACCGTCACCAGCACCGGGCCTACGACGAACACGACCTCGTCGAACACGGACTCGAGTGAGTACGCGGTGTGCAGGCGCATCGACCCCGAGGTGATCCCCGCCCAGCGGGCCCGCACCATCGCACCGATCTGCGGCAGGGTCGCCCCCGCGATCGTCGTCAGCACCCCCAGCACGACGGGCGGCGCATCGTTGAGGGTGAGCACGATGAACGCCGTCAGCGCCACGCCGTGGATCAGAACGGTGGGGACCAGCAGCCGGGCCTGGCCGATCCGGTCGGCAAGCCGCGCCTGCACCGGCCCGCCGGCTGCGGCGCCGATGATCGCGACGGCGGAGACGGCCCCGGCAACGCCGTACGACCCGGTCTCCCGCTCGACCAGCAGCACGATCCCGATGCCGAGCATCGATATCGGGAGGCGGGCGACGACCCCGACCAGCGAGAACGCCAGGGCGCCCGGCTCGCGCAGCACGGTCGCGTACGCCCCGAGCCCCTGCATGGTCAGCAGCCTCCTCAGGAGTAGGTACTGGCCCCAGCAAGGGTAGGCAACAGACGGCGCAGGCACCCGCTCCTTTTCCGCCCGGCCGCGGGTTGGTGATCGTCGCTTGGGAGGATGGCGGGTATGAAGGACGCCAGGCCGTACGACGCGTTGCTGCTCGTGTCGTTTGGGGGACCGGAGGAGCCCGCGGAGGTGATGCCATTCCTTGAGCGCGTCACCGCTGGCCGCGGAGTTCCGCGTGCGCGACTCGTGGAGGTGGCCGAGCACTACGAGCGCTTCGGCGGGCGCAGCCCGATCAACGACCAGAACCGCGCACTCATCGCGGCGGTCGAGGCGGACTTCGGCTCGGCGGGGATCGATCTGCCCGTCTACTTCGGCAACCGCAACAGCGAGCCCTTTCTCGCCGAGACGCTGCGCGCGATGGCCGTCGACGGCGTGCGGCGTGCAGCGGCGTTTGTCACGAGCGCCTACTCGTCATACTCGGGCTGCCGGCAGTATCGGGAGGACTTCTTCATGGCGACGGTCGAGGCTGGCCCGGACGCGCCGGAGCTTGACCGGCTCAGGCACTACTTCAACCACCCGGGTTTCGTGGCTGCCAACGTCGACGCACTCGTGACCGCGGTCGAGTCGCTTCCGGCGGCCGTACGTGTTGACGCGCGCGTCGCCTTCGTCACCCACTCGATCCCCACTGCGATGAACGACGCAAGCGGGCCGGACGGCGGGGCGTACGTCGCGCAGCATGAGACGACCGCCACGGAGGTCGCGCGGGCTGCTGCGGCCCGACTCGGCCGCGAGCTTTCGTGGGACCTGGTCTACTGCAGCCGCAGCGGCTCGCCCGAGGTCCCATGGTTGGAGCCCGACATCAATGACCATCTGGAGACCCTTGCCGGCGCCGAAGTTCCAGCCGTGGTGCTGGCGCCGATCGGGTTCATCTCCGACCACATGGAGGTCGTGTTCGACCTGGACACCCAGGCAATGCAGACCGCGGAGCGACTCGCCCTGACCGCCGTGCGCGCCGCCACGGCCGGTACGCATCCAGCCTTTGTATCCGCGATCCGCGATCTGCTCCTGGAGCGCGCGGCTGCGGAACGTGGCGACCCGGTAATCCGGTCGGCCGTGGGCACACTCGCCGCAGCGCACGACATCTGTCCAGTCGGCTGTTGTCGCAACCTGCGCGGCGAGGTGCCGACGCTGTGTGGAGTCGGCGACGTGCGGCCGGTCGTCGCGTCATGACGAGCGCGCCGGCCAGCCACGACGTCGCGCTCGCCGATCTCGCCGAGGCCGTAGCCCGCGAGGCGGGGGAGCTGGTGCTCGCTCGGCGGCGGTCGCACACGGTGACGGTGGCCGCGACCAAGTCAACAGACCTCGACATCGTGACCGAGTCCGACCGCGCGTCCGAGCAGCTTATCCGCAGCCGCCTGCTCGATGCGCGCCCGAACGACGCGGTCCTCGGCGAGGAGCAGGGCACCACGTCCGGAAGCTCGGGCATCACTTGGGTCGTCGACCCGATCGACGGCACCGTCAACTACCTGTACGGCATTCCTGCCTACGCAGTGTCGATCGCCGCTGTCGACATCGAGGGCGGCCTCGTCGGAGTCGTGTTCAACCCGGCGACGGGCGAGCTGTGGCGCGCTGTTCGCGGCGGTGGCGCGTTTCTCGACGACCTGCCCATAGCCGCGTCGACACGCTCTGAGCTTGCCGAGTCACTGATCGGCACCGGCTTCGCCTACGACGTGGCCGTCCGTGTCGGGCAGGGCGCAGCGGTTGCCGCTCTGCTGCCGCGCGTGCGGGACATCCGGCGCGCCGGCGCAGCAGCACTGGACCTGTGCGCCGTGGCCTGCGGGCGGCTCGACGGCTACTTCGAGCAGGGGCTCGCACCGTGGGACCTCGCAGCGGGACGGCTGATCGCCGAGGAGGCCGGCGCCGTGGTCGGCGGGCTGCGCGACGAAGGGCCCGGGGCTCGCATGGTTGTTGCAGCCGGGCCTGCCCTCTTCCCGCGGCTGCAGGCGGTGCTGGTCGAGCTCGGCGCCTGAGCTGCTCTCCCAAATCCGGCGCCTGAACCACCCTCCCAACTCTGACCCTGAAGTCCCGGTCGAGCCAGGCGGAGGTGGTAGGGGTCCGTGGCGTATGAGGATCTGCCATTGCAAGGACCAGCAAATCGCCACGCTCCCGGGCGACACTCCTTTCGGCGGCAGGTTCGGGCTCTCTGCTAGGCGCGGCGGGCTGTTCGAGGAGCATCGTCGGCGGCACAACGGGCATCGGGGTAACTTGCTGTCGCTATTTGGCACGGAGTTACCCCGATGGCGCTGCAGGCGGGGAGGGGAGTGGCTCAGCCGCGCGTGCGCAGCGCGTCGCGCCAGCTCACCTTCGCTCCCATGCGCAGCACCGCACCTTGGTAGACCCGCCCTGCAACGACGACCAGCGTGACGATGGCGAGCACCAGCAGCCCGATCGACAGCAGCACCTCCCACGCCGGAACGTCACCGCGGGCAACCCGCACCGGCATGGTCAGTGCCGAGACGGGAGGCACGAGCGAGAGCACCTGCGACACAGTGCTGTCCGGGTTCTGCGCGACCTGGAACGTCGCGAAGAACGACACGACCGCCAGCGTCGTGACCGGCGTCGTGACGTTCTGCAACTCTTCTTGGCGCGACACCCGGGCGGCAGCTGCGGCCATCAGGCAGGCATAGACCAGATAGCCCAGGACGAAGAATCCCAGCACGTAGAGGACCGGCTGCAGCACCACGCCAGACAGCGAGATCGCTCCCGTCGCGGCCGCGATCGCCAAGCCGACCACCCCAATGAGCAGCAGCTGCAGCAGGCCGAGCAACCCGATCCCGAGCACCTTCCCGGCCAGGAACGCGCGAGCGGGGATCGCAGACAGCAACAGCTCGACGACGCGGCTCGACTTCTCCTCGACCACGCCGTTGGCCACCCAGAAGCCGTAGCCCAACAACTGCCCGTACAGCAGGATCGAGCCGATGAACGCGATGTTGCCGCGCGTCTCGGCCTCCTCCGCATCAGGATCAAGGCGCTGCACTTCCAGCGGTGACACGTCCAATGCAGCAGTCACCGTGGCTGGATCAAGCCCTGCCTCGATCAGCGCCGCGTTGCCGGCAACGGCGCGGTAGGCGTTGTCCAGCACGGCACGCAGCTGAGAGTCGAGCTCGCGCTCGACGACGACCTCGGCTTGATCACCTTCAGTCAGGACGTAGGCATCCAGGTCGCCATCGTTCACCTGCCGCTCGGCGTCGGCGGCAGAAGCCACGTCGACCGCATCCAGCGTGATGTCGGCAACCTCAGCCTGCGCCTCGGCCGCGGAAGCGACTGCCGCTGCCTGCGGGCCGACGAAGCCGACGTCGAAAGTCTCTTCGTCGGCTCCGATCAGCTGAGGCAGGGCGACGACGAGCGCGATGATGCCCACGGTGACCAGCGTCGAGATCGTGAACGAGCGCTCCCGCAGCCGCGAGAGGAACTCGCGTCGGGCGACGATGGTCACCGCTTCCCGGAAGCTCAACGCGCGCGTCATGCGGGCACCTTCTCGGAAGCGGCGGCGGGCTCCTCGGTCACAACCTCGCGGAACAGCTCGCTGAGCGTTGGTTGTGCAGGGACAAATTCGCGTACGGCGCCCGCGGCGCGCGCGGCGTCGAGCACGAGCTGGTCGTCGAGGTGGTCAGGGAGCTCGACCACGACCGCCCCGTTGCCGGTGCCGCTCACGACTCGGACCCCTGCGGCTCGCAACGACGGCCCGCTCGCCCAGTCCTGGGCGCCATCGACCCGCACTCTGAGCTGACGCGCTCGGCCGGCCGTGCGGAGCTCGTCGACGGGGCCTGATGCGACGATGCGACCGGCGCGGATGATCGCGACCTCGTCGCAGAGCCGTTCCACAAGCTCGAGCTGGTGGCTGGAGAAGATCACCCCGACGCCGGCATCGACCTGCTCGCGCAGCACCGCGGCGAGGGCGTCGACTCCGACCGGGTCGAGCCCGCCGAACGGCTCGTCCAGCACTAGCAGCTCGGGACGATGCACGAGCGCCGCCGCAAGCTGCACCCGCTGCTGGTTGCCCAGCGACAGCGACTCGACCCGGTCGTTGCCTCGGTCGCCGAGACCGAGTCGCTCGATGAGTCCGCGTGCGGTCTCGGTCGCCACGTCGGTGCCAACCCCGCGCAGCTCGGCGAGGTAGTCGAGCTGTTCGAGCACCCTCATCCGCGGATAGAGACCGCGCTCTTCGGGCATGTACCCGAATCCTCGTCGGGCGTCTGCGGTGACGGGGTGCCCTCGCCATCTCACCTCACCGCTGTCGGCGGTCAGGACGCCCATGACGATGCGCATGGCGGTCGTCTTGCCGGCACCGTTGGTGCCGACGAAGCCGAGCATCGTCCCGGGCGAGACTGTGAGGCTGAGGTCGTCGAGCGCCGTCGTGCTGCCGTAGCGCTTGGACAGGCTGATGAGTTCGAGCATCGGTGCGGGGTCCTCCTGGTCAGGTGGATCACCGTGGCGGGAGCGCCGGTGTCATCCGGTCACCGAGCCGTCGGTGAGTTGCTTCAGAGCTGCGACATAGTCGCGGAAGGCCTTGCGGCCGGTCCTGGTCAGCGAGAGCCAGGTGCGGGCACGCTTGCCCTCGAACGTCTTCTCCACGAGGACATAGCCGGCCTGCTCCAACGTGAGTACGTGCTTGGAGAGCAGGGAGTCGCTCACCTCGATGGTGTCGCGTAGAAAGCGAAAGTCCGTCTTGTCGGTGGCGGCAAGCGCGGCCATGACCGACAGCCGTACGGGCGTATGGATCAGCTCGTCAAGCGCATGCCGCGGGTGGTTCACGGATGAGCCCGGAGGATGCGCCAGGCCCCGTAGATCGGCGGGATCCCGGCTGCGATAGCCAGGGTGACCACGATCGCGGTGGGGACCGGCCCGGGGTCGTCGCCGAGAAGGAACAGCCCGGCGAGGAAAGTCGCGAGCACCAGGACGACGTAGGCGATCGTCACCGGCGAGAGGTTGCGGTTGACCCAGGTCAGCTCGAGGTCGCGGACGCGCAGCTGCCAGACGTACGTGACAACGACGGCGGTCATGACCACCCACGCCACACCCGCCACGGTCGTGGCGGGGGACGTGCCGAAGAACATGATCAGCCAGTAGACCGGCGTCGCCACACCCACGAATGCGAACATCCACCCGGCAACCCGCACCGGGCGACGAGTCCGCCGGTCGACGTCGTCGATGCGGCGCAGCGCGTCCTGCGGGGTGAGGTCACCGCTCATGGCCAATCCTCCTGTTCATGCAGTCGCCAACCTAGCAACCACTCAACTCCTGTTCAAGTGGATGAGGTGGAATACGTTGGCTGCGCCCGCTGTTTGATGCCCAGAAGTCGGGCGGCTGCTCACAGTGAGTGACGTCCGACACGTGAGGTGACGAATGCCTACCCCGATTCGGCAACAAGGTCAGGACTAGGGCACAATCTCGCCCCCGGGCGCAGTAAGAAATTGGCTGCCCGCCGCGGGCACAAGTTGAGAGCCTCATGCGTTAGGGCTCTGTGCGCGACGACTTGAGTGACGCCGCGCCGCGTAGGACGAAAGATGACGAGGGGATGAAGATATGGCGACCGACTACGACGCGCCTCGCCGCACCGAGGAGGACTTGAGCGAGGACAGCATTGAGGAGCTCAAGGCTCGGCGGCAGGACAAGTCGTCCGGCGTCGTCGACGTCGACGAGTTCGAGCAGGCCGAATCTCTGGAGCTTCCGGGTGCAGACCTGTCCAATGAGGAGCTCTCGGTCCGTGTGCTGCCGCGCCAGGCCGACGAGTTCACGTGTTCGCGCTGCTTCCTGGTGCACCACCGCAGCCAGCTTGCTTCGAGCAAGGACGGCGCGCTGGTCTGCCGCGACTGCGCCGCCTGAGGCAACCGCAGCACAGATCTAGACAAAAGAGGGCGACGGAACCTGGGACAGCCCAGGCCGTCGCCCTCACTGCTGCCTGGCCGCTTCGAGTGCACGGGCGAGGGACTCGGGCCGCCTGGTCGAGACCAGCCAATAGGGCGTGGGATCGGCGGGGTCGGAGATATCGATGCGTATGCCCGTGGGAACGTATCCACGCACGACCAGGAACGCGCGCCTGTCAGCCTCAGGGCCAAGCAGCTGGTGTGTCTCAGCAGGGTCCAAGGCGCGCACGTCGCCCATAGCCCAGTACGGCAGCTGCGCCCGGCCGGCGATGAGGCCGGCCTCCTCGAGCCGCACCGGCGCGGAGCCGTACGCAAGCAGTCCGCCGAAGACCGCTACCGCGGTGACCGCGGTCACCGGCAACGACAACCACGTGCCGCCCGCGACGTCGACCACGATCCACACCACGAGCACGGCAATCGCACCGAGCCCCCACCACGACCCGGGGATCCACAGCCGCTCGGCGAAGCTCGCTTTCGACCCCGCACTCACGCAGACAGCGTGACATCCCAGCGACTGCCGAGGAACTACCGAAAGGTAGGGTCGGGCGACGTGACTGCCCCGTCCCTGCGTCTGCCGCCGGGCGCGGTGCTGCCCGAGCGGCATCCGGACGCACCAGCCCCCGGACGCCTGCTCGGACCGCACTACGGTCAATGCTTTGGCTGCGGACCAGGTCACCCGACCGGGCTGCACGTCCAGGTGGTTGCCGGTGACGGGTTGACCGCGACGGGCGAGTTCGCCGTGACCGAGGACCACCAGGGTGCGCCCGGCCTCGCGCATGGCGGGCTACTGGCGCTGGCGTTCGACGAGGTGCTCGGGTCTCTTGCCTATCTACTCCGGCGTCCGATGGTGACCGGTCGGCTGGAGACGGAGTACCTGCGACCCGTGCCCGTGGGAACCACCCTGTTCATCGACGCGCGGGTCGACGGTGTCGACCGTCGCAAGGTGTTCGTCAGCGCCGAAGGGCGCGCCGGGTCGGTCGAGGGCGCGTTGACGGTGCGGGCGTGGGCCGTGTTTGTCACGGTGCCGCTCGAGCATTTCCGCACGTACGGGCGCTCGGAAGAGATCGCTGCGGCGCTGCCTGCCCTCGCCGAGACCGTCGCGGAGTTCGAGGTGAATCCGTGACCACGGTCGACGTCCTCGTGCAACGGCTGGACCCAGGTGTGCCGCTGCCGTCGTACGCCCACCCTGGCGACGCCGGTGCCGACCTGGTGACCACCGTCGACCTGACTCTTGCGCCGGGGGAGCGGGCTCTCGTCCCGACCGGGATCGCCGTGGCGCTGCCCGACGGATACGCTGCCTTCGTCCACCCGCGGTCGGGCTTGGCGCATCGGCTCGGGGTAAGCATCGTCAACACCCCCGGCACGGTCGACGCGGGCTACCGCGGCGAGATCAAGGTGCTGCTGGTGAACCACGACCTGAGAGAGCCCGCGGTGTTCCGGCGCGGCGACCGCATCGCCCAGCTGGTCATCCAGCGGGTGGAGCGGGCCATCTTCCACGAGGCCGCGACATTGCCGGGGTCGTCGCGCGCTGACGGCGGGTACGGTTCGACCGGCCTGGCCACAGGCATCGTGACCGTAGAGCGGCCTGAAGGAGTCTGACGTGTTCCGTCGTAAGAAGCGGCTGGACGGCGACGAGCCGGCTGGCGACGCCGAGGCTGCTGGCGAGGCCGAGTCCCCGTCCGATACCAACGAGCCTGCCACTGACGAAACGGCCAAGCCTGCCCGGCCGGACGGGCCGTTCGACATCTCCGAGCTCGATCTCGAAGACTCGACGGTTTCGGCCAACCGGCTCGATCTGGGTGCCTTGCTTGTGCGCGGCGTGCCCAACATGCAGCTGCAGGTGCAGGTGGACCAGGCGACTAACAGGGTTCAGAGCGTGCTGCTCGTGCTCGGCGACGCCGCCGTACAGGTGCTCGCCGTCGCCGCGCCACGATCGGAGCTGATGTGGCCGGAGACCCGCGCGCAGATCACGCAGGATGCGCAGCGCCGTGGCGGCACCGCCCAGGAGGCCGACGGCCCGCTCGGCCCCGAGCTGCGCGTGGTGGTGCCGGTGACGACCCAGGACGGCAAGCAGGCCACCCAGCCGTCGCGCATGGTCGGCATCGACGGGCCGCGCTGGATGCTGCGGGCGACCTTCCTGGGCCGGGCTGCCATCGAGGACGCGCCGTTCCAGGAATTGGTCCGCGTCGTCCGCGACATCATCGTCGTCCGTGGGGACAACCCGATGCCCCCAGGCGACCTGATCCCGATGCAGCTGCCGCCGCAGGCGCAGGCTACAGACGCTCAAGGTCAGCCCGATCCGCCTGTGAAGCCAACGCTCGACGACCTGCGCCCGGGGCCCACGATCACCGAAACCCGCTGAGCCGAACACGATCAGGGGCCCTCATGTCCGAACTTGTTGGACATGGGGCCCCTGATCGGCTTTGGCAAGGTCCTCCATCAAGGTCACGTTAAGACGCCGCCTCGCACCGCTAAGCGCACATCAACTCGAGTGGAAGCGGTCAAGGCCGGTAGTTAACTCATCCAGCAACCCCGTCGGGGCTGCCAGCGCGCCCGCAGCAGTGGTGTGCGCTGAGGAATCTGCCCACGGAGCCGAGCCATGGCCGACGTCGCATACGTCGCCCTCACGATCCTGTGCTTCGCGCTGCTCGTCCTCACCCTCAAGGGGGTTGAGCGACTGTGAGCGGCGAAAGCATTGTCGCCCTGGTCATCGCCGCACTGGTCGGTGTCTACCTGCTCGTGACCCTCCTCTTCCCGGAGCGCTTCTGATGAGCTCCACAACGGCGGCCATCCTTCAGATCCTGCTGCTGGTCGCAGCGCTTGCGGTCGTACACCGCCCGTTGGGCAACTACATGGCCCGCGCGCTGACCTCCACGAAGCACACCCGGGTAGAGAAGGCCATCTACCGCACCATCCGCGTTGATGCGGAGGCCGACCAGCGTTGGTCGGTCTACGGGTTGTCGCTGCTCGGCTTCTCGTTCGTCTCCATCCTCTTCCTGTACGCCTTCCAGCGGCTGCAGGACCGCCTCCCGCTGTCTCTCGACTTCCCGGGCGTCAACGAGGACGGCGCGTGGAACACCGCAGTCTCGTTCGTCACCAACACGAACTGGCAGTGGTACTCCGGCGAGGCGACGATGGGTCACCTCGTGCAGATGGCCGGCCTTGCGGTGCAGAACTTCCTGTCCGCAGCTGTCGGCATCGCGGTGGCCTTCGCGCTCATCCGCGGGTTTGCACGGCGGAACACCGACCGGCTCGGCAACTTCTGGGTCGACCTGACCCGGGTCACCGTGCGCATCCTGCTGCCGATCGCGTTTGTCGGCGCGATCCTGCTCATCATCGGCGGCGCCGTGCAGAACTTCGCCGGGCCTGAGACGGTCGACACGCTGTCGGGGCAGGCGCAGAGCATCGTCGGCGGCCCGGTCGCCAGCCAGGAGGCCATCAAGGAGCTCGGCACCAACGGCGGCGGCTTCTTCAACGCCAACAGCGGGCACCCGTTCGAGAATCCGGTGCCCTGGACCAACCTGCTCGAGATCTTCCTGCTCCTCGTCATCCCGTTCTCGCTGCCGTGGACGTTCGGCAAGGTGGTCGGCAGCCGCAAGACCGGCCTGGCCATTGTGGGCGCCATGGCGGCCCTCTGGGCGAGCGCAGTGGCCATCATCACCTGGGCCGAGATGTCCGCCTTGGGGACGGTGCCACAGGCCGTGGGTGCCGCGATGGAGGGCAAGGAGATCCGCTTCGGCGAGGCCTCCTCCGCCCTGTTCGCAGCTTCGACTACAGGTACGTCGACGGGCGCGGTTAACGCGGCCCACGACAGCCTCACGGCTGTGGGGGGCGGCACGGCGATGCTCAACATGATGCTCGGCGAAGTGACTCCAGGCGGTGTGGGCACCGGTCTCTACGGCATCTTGATCGTCGCAGTCATCGCGGTGTTCATCGCGGGGCTCATGGTGGGCCGTACACCGGAGTTCCTCGGCAAGAAGCTCGGTAGACGCGAGATCACGTTTGCCGCACTCTCCATCCTCGTGATGCCGTTCCTGGTGTTGACGGGTGCAGCTATCACTCAGGGCGTCGAGTCACTGTGGTCGACCTCACTGTTGAATCCCGGTGCGCACGGTTTGTCAGAGACGCTGTACGCGTACGCGTCCGCGTCCAACA
The DNA here is from genome assembly GCA_963757805.1 of uncultured Actinomycetota bacterium. Taxonomy (GTDB): domain Bacteria; phylum Actinomycetota; class Actinomycetes; order Jiangellales; family Jiangellaceae; genus CAVWSM01. The sequence continues at coordinate 1,388,039 of CAVWSM010000006.1, forward strand.
ACAACGGCAGTGCGTTCGGCGGCTTCACCTCCGGCACCATCTATCAGAACACCGCGCTTGGCATAGCCATGCTGTTCGGACGGCTCCTGCCGATCATCTTCACGCTCGCGCTCGCCGGTGCACTTGCCAAGCAGCGTCCGGTTCCCGCGAGCGCCGGCACCTTGCAAACCCATGGCCCGATGTTCGTCGGGTTCTTGTCCTTCACCGTCATCGTGGTCGCGGGGCTCACGTTCTTCCCAGCGCTCGCGCTCGGTCCCATCGCGGAGGCACTCCTGTGAGCGTCACCACCGCCCCGGCCGCAGATCAACCGGCGGCCATCGTCCCCTCGCGGGTCGGTGCGGGGCTGTTCGATCCCAAGTCGCTGGTCCAGTCCTTGCCTGGTGCGTTTCGCAAGCTCGATCCGCGTCACCTCATCAGGCAGCCGGTGATCTTCGTCGTCTGGGTGGGCTCCGTGCTCACCACCATCGAGGTACTGCGCGACCCGAGCGACGGTTTCATGTGGGCCATCGCCGCCTGGTTATGGGCGACGGTTCTCTTCTCCAACCTCGCCGAGGCAGTGGCCGAAGGCCGCGGTCGCGCGCAGGCCGCATCACTTCGCAAGGCGCGCACGGAGACGGTGGCCCGCCGACTTCTCGACGACGGTCGGGAAGAGCAGGTGTCCGGCACCGAGCTGCGCCTCGGCGACCGCGTCGTGGTCGAGGCCGGCGAGACGATCCCGGGCGACGGCGACGTCGTCGAGGGGGTCGCGAGCGTCGATGAGTCCGCCATAACGGGCGAGTCGGCGCCGGTCATCCGCGAGTCCGGTGGCGACCGCTCCGCGGTCACCGGCGGCACCAAGGTGCTGTCCGACCGGATCGTCGTGCACATCACGGCCAAGCCCGGTGAGACCTTCCTCGACCGCATGATCGCGCTGGTCGAAGGCTCGTCCCGGCAGAAGACGCCCAACGAGATCGCGCTCAACCTCCTGCTCTCGTCGCTCACGCTCATCTTCCTGTTCGCGGTCGTTTCGCTGCAGCCGTTCGCCAACTACTCGGGTGCACCACAGCGAATCGGCGTGCTCATCGCGCTGCTCGTCTGCCTGATCCCGACGACCATCGGCGCGCTGCTGTCGGCGATCGGCATCGCGGGCATGGACCGCCTGGTCCAGCGCAACGTCCTCGCCATGTCGGGCCGCGCCGTCGAGGCTGCGGGCGACGTCGACGTCCTCCTGCTCGACAAGACCGGGCACGATCACGCTCGGCAACCGGGAGGCGACGGAGTTCGTCCCAGTCGACGGGGTGACCGTGGAGGAGCTGGCCGACGCGGCCCAGCTCTCCAGCATGGCTGACCACACCCCCGAGGGCCGGTCGATCGTGGTCCTGGCCAAGCGGGAGTTCGGTCTGCGGGCCCGCGAAGAGGGCACGCTTCCGCATGCGTCGTTCGTTGCTTTCACGGCTCAGACCCGCATGAGTGGCGTCGACCTGGATGGCGACGCTGGCAGGCGCGAGATCCGCAAGGGTGCTGCCGCTGCCGTCATGAAGTGGGTGCGCGACAACGGCGGGCACCCCACCGATGAGGTCGGCTCCACGGTCGACGCGATCAGCGCGTCGGGCGGAACCCCGCTCGTCGTCGCCGAAGTCAGGACCGGCTCCGCCGGGAGCGGACGCGCACACGAGGCCCGAACCTTGGGCGTCGTCCACCTCAAGGACATCGTCAAGGAGGGCATGCGGGAGCGCTTCTCCGAGCTGCGCCGGATGGGCATCCGTACGGTCATGATCACCGGCGACAACCCGCTCACCGCGAAGGCGATCGCAGATGAAGCCGGCGTCGATGACTTCCTGGCCGAGGCAAAGCCGGAGGACAAGATCGCCCTCATCAGGCGGGAGCAGGAGGGTGGCCGCCTCGTCGCCATGACTGGAGACGGCACCAACGACGCGCCCGCTCTTGCGCAAGCCGATGTCGGCGTCGCCATGAACACCGGTACTTCCGCAGCGAAGGAAGCCGGAAACATGGTCGACCTCGATTCCAACCCGACGAAGCTCATCGAGATCGTCGAGATCGGCAAGCAGCTGCTCATCACCCGGGGTGCGTTGACGACGTTCTCCATCGCCAATGACATTGCGAAGTACTTCGCGATCCTGCCGGCGATGTTCGTCGTGGCCTACCCGCAGCTGGACGACCTCAACATCATGCGGTTGTCCTCGCCAGAGTCGGCGATCCTGTCGGCGGTGATCTTCAACGCGCTGATCATCATCGGCCTGATCCCGCTGGCGCTGCGCGGTGTGCGCTACTTGCCGACGAGCGCGGCCGGGCTACTCCGGCGCAACCTGACGATCTACGGTCTGGGCGGGATCGTGCTGCCGTTCATCGGCATCAAGCTCATCGACCTAGTCGTGTCGCTCTTCCCAGGCCTTTAAAGGACATTGGTGAATCTCATGATTGGTTCCTTCCTCCGTCAAGCGGGAGCAGGGCTGCGTGTGCTGATCCTGTTCACCGTGGTGACGGGACTGCTCTACCCGCTCGCCGTCTGGGTGGTCGGGCAGGGCATCTTCAACGACAAGGCCAACGGCTCGATGATCGAGCTCAACGGCGAGGAGGTGGGTTCGTCGCTCATCGGGCAGCTGTTCGAGGGTGACGAGTGGTTCCTCCCGCGGCCGTCCGCGGCCGGCGACGGGTATGACCCGCTGGCGACCGCAGCATCCAACCTCGGCCCGGAGAACCCTGATCTGCTCGCCGCGGTCGAGGAGCGTCGCACAGAGGTCGCCGAGCGTGAGGGCATCGACCCGGCCGACGTGCCGGCAGACGCGCTCACCGCTTCCGGCTCGGGCCTGGACCCGCACATCTCGCCGGAGTACGCGGAGATCCAGGTTGCCCGGGTGGCCGAGGCGCGCGGGCTCGACGAGGCGGCCGTGCGCGACCTGGTCGCCGACCACGAGCAGGGCCGTGAGCTCGGGTTCCTCGGCGAGCCCCGGGTCAACGTGGTCACGCTCAACCTCGCCCTCGCACAACTGGAAGAATGAACGCGTGCAGGCACGCGGCACTCTCCGGGTCTACCTCGGAATGGCCCCCGGCGTCGGAAAGACCTTCGCCATGCTCGACGAGGGCCACCGCCGCCTGCATCGAGGAACCGACGTGGTCATCGGGTTCGTGGAGGACCACGGCCGCAAGCTGACCCGCGAGAAGGTCGAGGGTCTGGAGGCCGTCCCGCGGCGCACCATCGTGCACCGCGGGGCGACCTTTACCGAGATGGATGTTGACGCGGTTATCGCGCGGCGGCCACAGGTTGCGCTCATCGACGAGCTCGCCCACACCAACGTGCCGGGGTCACGTAACGCAAAGCGATGGCAGGACGTCGACGAGATCCTCGATGCCGGCATCGACGTCATCACGACGGTCAACATCCAGCACCTCGAGTCGCTCAACGACGTCGTCAGCCAGATCACCGGCGTCCGGCAACGCGAGACTTTGCCCGACCAGGTCGTCCGGCGCGCCGACCAGATCGAGCTCGTCGACATGTCGTCGCAGGCGCTCCGGCGGCGCTTGGCGCACGGCAACGTCTACCCGTCGGAGAAGATCGACGCCGCACTGCACAATTACTTCCGCGAGGGCAACCTCACGGCACTGCGCGAGCTGGCTCTGCTCTGGACTGCAGACCGCGTCGATGACGCCCTTGCGCACTACCGCGCGGAGCACAAGATTGACGCTCCTTGGCCGGCGCGCGAGCGGGTCGTAGTCGCATTGACCGGCGGTCCCGAGGGCGAGGTCCTGATCCGCCGCGGCGCCCGCCTCGCCGGCCGTGCCGCGGGTGGCGACCTGCACGCGTTGTACGTCACGCGGAGCGACGGTCTCACCGGAGCGGCGCCGGAGGCTCTGGCCGCGCAACGCGTTCTCGTCGAAAGCCTCGGCGGCACGTTCCACCAGGTCGTCGGTGAGGATGTACCCAGGGCCATCCTCGACTTCGCGCGCGGCGTCAACGCGACGCAAGTGGTCATCGGCGCGAGCCGGCGGGGCAAGATCCGAGCGCTGATGGGTCCTGGTGTCGGCGAAACGGTCGTCCGCGAGTCGGGCGATCTCGACATCTATGTCGTGACGCACAAGGAGGCGCGACGCGGTCTTCCGCGGCCCGGGCTCGAGCGGGCACTGGGTAGCCGCCGGATGGTTGCCGGGTGGCTGCTTGCGGTCCTGGGGCCGTTGGTGCTGACCGCAATCCTGGCCAACACCCGGGACCTGCACACACTGCCCACCGTCTTGATGCTCTACCTGGCACTTACCGTGGCGGTCGCCCTTGTTGGGGGCCTGTGGCCGGCGGTGGTCGCCGCGCTCGCGTGTGGCCTGCTGGCCAACTTCTTCTTCACGCCGCCGCTACGCACGCTCACCGTCTCCGAGCCGGAGAACGCCCTCGCCGTCGGCATCCTGGTGGCCGTGGCGGTGTCGGTCGCGCTGGTCGTCGACCTTGCGGCGCGGCGGACCAAGCAGGCGGCCCGGGCCCGCGCCGAGGCCGACACACTTGCGACGCTCGCCGGCTCGGTCCTCCAGGGCGACGACGCGTTGATGGCCCTGCTGCGCCGGACTCAGGAGTCGTTCAGCCAGTCCTCGGTCGCCATGCTCGAGCGGTCCGACGACCGCCATTGGCGCTGCATCCGGTTCGTGGGTGACGGCCCACCGGCGACGCCGGAGGCGGCCGACAACGTGGTTGCGGTTCGCGACGGCCTGGTGCTCGCCAGCAAGGGGCCGGCGTTGAATGCCGACAGTCAGCGCATCCTGACCGCACTTGCCACCCAGGCTTCCGTGGTGCTCGACCGTGAGCGCGCAAGGGAGGACGCCGCCGAGGCACGCCGGACCTTGGAGCGGTCGGGCATCCGCACGGCCCTGCTGGCCGCGGTTTCACACGACCTGCGCACGCCGCTCGCAGCCATCAAGGCAAGCGTTGGCACGCTGCGGCAGGAGGACGTCGACCTCGACACTCGCGACCAGGCAGAGCTGTTGCGCACCATCGATGACTCCACCGACCGGCTCGACGCGCTGCTTGGCAACCTGCTCGACATGAGCCGGCTGGCCGGCGGCGTGGTGAGCCCGGTGCTCCGGCCGGTCGCCCTCGACGAGGTACTTCCGCTGGCGCTGGCGGGCGTACCACGCGACCGCGTCCGCGCCGAGGTCGACGAGAGCCTGCCGCTTGTCACGGCCGACCCGGGCCTGCTCGAGCGGGTGCTGGCCAATGTCGTGGAGAACGCCGTCCGCTACTCGCCTCCCGACCAACCGGTCGTGATCAGGGCCGGCGCCGTCAGCGACCAGGTGGAGGTCCGGGTCATCGACCGTGGGCCGGGCGTGCCGCGGGGCCAGCGCGAGCAGATCTTTGAGCCCTTCCAACGACTTGGGGATGCCCCGGGGGGCACCGGCGTCGGCCTGGGCCTGGCCGTCGCGCGCGGCTTCGCGGCCGCGATGGGCGGCACCCTCGAGGCCGAGGACACGCCAGGCGGTGGTCTGACGATGGTGCTGACACTGCCCCTGTCGGCGCCCGTCGCGCCGATCACCATCGACGCCGAGGAGGCCTATCCGTGACCCGAGTCCTGGTGGTGGACGACGAACCAGGGCTCGCGCGCGCCCTGGCGATCAACCTCAAGGCGCGCCGCTATGAGGTCGACGTCGCTTCCGACGGCCGCGCCGCGCTAGACCTTGCGGCCCACTCGCACCCTGACGTCATCGTCCTCGACCTCGGTCTTCCCGACATGGATGGGGTCGAGGTCATCCACGGACTGCGCGGCTGGAGCCAGGTGCCGATCATCGTGCTGTCGGCCCGACAGACCGGCGAGGACAAGGTCGAGGCCCTGGACGCGGGCGCCGACGACTACGTGATGAAACCGTTCGGCATGGACGAGCTGCTGGCCCGGTTGCGAGCCGCCGTACGCCGCGCACAGCACACCAACGCCGGCGAGCCGGTGCTCGAGACCGAGTCGTTCACGGTGGACCTGGCGGCGAAACGGGTGAGCCGCGACGGCAGGGACGTCCGCCTCACGCCGACCGAGTGGCACCTGCTGGAGGTACTGGCCAAGAGTCCCGGCCGATTGGTGCCGCAGAAGCAGCTGCTCCGGGAGGTCTGGGGGCCGCAGTACGAGAAGGAGACGCATTACCTGCGCGTTTACTTCGCCCAGCTGCGCCGCAAGCTCGAGCCGGACCCGGCGCACCCTCGTCACCTGATCACCGAGCCGGGCATGGGCTACCGGCTGCAGCCCTGACCGGGGGAGCCCAACGGCGATGATCATGGAGAAGCCCACCACCCCGGCTGATTCGCGTGGTGGGCTGGTCCATGATCAATTCTGTGGGGACGGATACGCTGGTGGTATGAGCGAGGAGCGGTCCGGGCGTGGGTTCCTGCGCCGGGCACTTGGACCGGTTGGCCCAGGCCCCTGAGGACCAGGAGGCCGAGGAGCTGCGGAAAGTGTGCGCGGCTGAGGGTGTCGACCCAGTCAGCAGCACGGTCGAGCGGCGACTGTGCACGGTCCGCGGATCGGTGCGCACCGTCACATTGGCGCCACGGGCCGGACTGCCTGCTCTTGAGGCGGAGCTCAACGATGGCTCCGGGTCGCTCACCCTCGTCTGGATCGGCCGCCGGCGCATCGCCGGCATCGAGCCCGGCCGCGTCGTCACTGCGACCGGACGGGTGGCCATGATCGAGGGCAAGCGCGTCGTCTTCAACCCCCGCTACGAGCTCCAGCCCTCGGCGGCCGCGTAGTGGGCGGGCCGCCCGGCGGCGGGCTCGGTGCAGTCATCCGACCCGACAACGACAAGTTCGACCTGCGCCAGGTCATCGGGCCGCAGGTGCTGCTCGACTCGGGTCTGCCGAGCGCGGTGTTCGTCCTCGCCTACACAGTGACCGGACAAGACCTGCAGATCGGCGTCTGGGCCGCCATCGGCACCGGCGTCCTGCTCGGCATTGTCCGCCTGCTCCGCCGCGAGCCGCTGCAGAACGTACTCGCGGGATTCATCGGCGTGGTGGTTGCCGCCTGGGTTGTGTCGCGCACCGGGCGCCCACAGGACATCGCGCTGCCGGGACTGCTGATCAACATCGGCTACGGCATCGCCTACCTGGTGTCCATCCTGGTGCGTTGGCCGTTGCTGGGCGTGGCCGTCGGGGCCATCAGTGGCGACATCAGCGGGTGGCGACGCGACCCGCGGCTGCTGCGCGCCTACACCCAGGCCTCGTGGCTCTGGGTGATCATGTTCGCGTTGCGACTCGCCGTACAGATGCCGTTGTATCTCGCGGGCTCCGAGCAGCTCGGCTGGCTCGTCACCACGCGACTAGTCATGGGCTGGCCGCTGTTCGCGCTGACTGCATGGTTGTCGTGGGTGGTCGTCCGTCGTGCCATGCGAGAGCCGGCACCTGCAACCGGCTAACGGCGAGGGTGCTCGTGCGGTGAGAGCAGGTCTTCCAGCATCTGCTCGTACTCGGGCGAGGCCACGAACAACAGCTCGTCACCGGCCTCGAGCGCGACATCGGGCAAGGGCGCGTGCACATGCCCACTGCGCACGACGGCCACGAGCGTCGAGTCCGTCGGCCATGGGATGTCGGCGACGCGTTCGCCAACGATGGGCGACTCGTTCGGCAGCGTGAGCTCGACCAGGTTGGCCTCGCCCTGTCGGAAGGTGAACAACCGCACGAGATCGCCGACGCTGACCGCCTCCTCGACCAGGGCGCTCATGATGCGAGGGGTCGACACCGCGACATCGACGCCCCAGGTCTCGTTGAACAGCCACTCGTTCTTGGGGTGGTTGACCCGCGCGACAACACGAGGGACGGCGAACTCGGTCTTTGCCAGGAGCGAGATCACCAGGTTGGCCTTGTCATCACCGGTCGACGCAATCACCACCTGGCACCGCTCGAGCGAGGCCTCGGTGAGCGAGGAGAGCTCGCACGCGTCGGCCAGCAGCCATTCCGCATCGGGCACGCTGGCCGCCTTGATCGCACGCGGCTCCTTGTCTATGAGCAGGACCTCGTGACCGTTGTCCAGGAGCTCGCGGGCAATGGACCGACCGACGTTGCCGGCACCTGCGATGGTGACCCGCATCAGCCCTCCTCGGGTCCGCGCTCGAAGACTTCGGCCACCTTGGGAGAGTCGTCCAGCCGCATGATCACGTGGACGAGATCGCCCTCCTGGACGATCGTGGCGCCATTGGGGACGAACCCCTCGCCGAACCTCGTCACGAACGCGACACGCGCGCCACTGGCGGTCTCCAGCTCGGCTAGCGACCGGCCGACCCAACGGGCTCCGGCGTGCACCTCGGCAAGCCGGACGCTCCCGCTCGGGTCTACCCACTCGGTCTGCGACCCCTCCGGCACCAGGCGCCGCAGCATCTGGTCGGCGGTCCAGCGGACAGTGGCCACCGTGGGGATGCCCAGCCGCTGGTAGACCTCGGCCCGTCCCGGGTCGTAGATTCGTGCGGCGACGCGCTCGACGCCGAAGGTCTCCCGGGCGACGCGGGCGGACAGGATGTTGGAGTTGTCGCCGCTGCTGACCGCGGCGAACGCGCCCGCCTCCTCGATGCCGGCATCGAGCAGCACCTCGCGGTCGAAGCCCACTCCGGTCACCGTGCGGCCCTCGAAATTGGGGCCGAGCCGCCGGAACGCATCGACGTTCTGGTCGACCACGGCGACCGTGTGGCCCCGGTTCTCGAGCATGTGGGCCAGCGTCGAGCCGACCCGCCCACAGCCCATGATCACGACGTGCACGGGGGTCCTTCCGGTGGTCCCTGTCACTGTTGAAGCCTTGCGCGGCACCGGTCCGAGTCCGGCGTCGCGGGGACGACCGTACACCGGACACCTCTAGCATGAGCGAACGTGGCATCCGTTGGCGATCTGTCGAAACGCGTACTCCTGGGGCGCAGGCTGCGCAGCGACCGGCTGCACGAGACGCTGCTGCCCAAGCGGATCGCGCTGCCGGTGTTCGCCAGCGACGCCTTGTCCTCCGTGGCCTACGCGCCGGACGAGATCTTTCTGACCCTGTCGGTCGCCGGGCTCGCGTCGTACGCGTTCTCCTGGAAGATCGGCATCGCGGTGGCGATCGTGCTGCTCACGGTCGTTGCGTCGTACCGGCAGAACGTGCACGCCTACCCCAGCGGCGGTGGCGACTACGAGGTGGCGACGGTCAACCTCGGCCAGACCGCGGGTCTGACCGTGGGGTCGGCGCTGCTCGTCGACTACGTGCTGACCGTGGCGGTGTCGATCTCGTCGGCGTCGCAGTATGCGGCAGCCGCGATCCCCAGCATGCGCGGCAGCGAGGTCACCCTGGCGGTGCTCGCCACGGTCTTCCTCATGGCCGATGAACTTGCGCGGCGTCCGGGAGTCGGGCGCCGCGTTCGCTGTGCCGACGTACATCTTCATGGTGGCCATCCTCGGCATGCTCGGCTGGGGCTGGCTCCGCGAGCTGACCGGCAATCTGCCGCAGGCCGAGAGCGCACAGTACGAGCTGGCGGCCGAGGGCCAGTTCGAATCGGGTTTCACCGGGCTTGCGGCCGGCTTCCTGATCCTTCGGGCGTTCTCGTCGGGCTGCGCAGCGCTCACCGGCGTCGAGGCGATCAGTAACGGTGTGCCTGCGTTCCGCAAGCCCAAATCCCGCAATGCCGCCACGACGCTGTTGTTGCTTGGCGTCCTCGCCGTGACCATGTTGCTCGGCGTGATCACGCTCGCCAACGTCATGCACGTGCGCTTTGCCGAAGACCCCGGTCAACAGCTGCTGCTGGACGGCGTGCCAGTCGGCGACGACTACGTGCAGGACCCCGTCATCGGCCAGCTTGCCCAGACGATCTTCAGCAACTTCGAACTGGGCTTCTATCTCGTGACGGCTGCGACCGGGGTGATCCTTGTCCTCGCGGCCAACACCGCGTTCAACGGGTTCCCGGTGCTGGGGTCCATCCTCGCCCGTGACGGCTTCCTGCCGCGCCAGCTGCACACGCGTGGCGACCGGCTGGCGTTCAGTAACGGGATCGTGATCCTCGCCGGCGCCGCGATCGTGCTCATCGTGGCGTTCGACGCCGAGGTCACGCGACTGATCCAGCTCTACATCGTCGGCGTCTTCGTATCCTTCACGCTCAGCCAGTTCGGCATGATCCGGCACTGGACGCGGCATCTGCGCGAAACCCGCGACCCGGCACGCCGACGGCAGATGATGCGCAGTCGCGTCATCAACGCGATCGGCTTTGTCATGACGGGCGTGGTGCTCATCGTGGTGCTGATCACCAAGTTCACGCACGGCGCCTGGATCGCGATCGCCGCGATGGTCGTGCTGTTCTTCATGATGCGTGGCATCCGCCGGCACTACGACCGGGTGCGGGCCGAGCTCACCGTCGGCGACGGGCCGGCCGACGAGTCCAAGCTCCCGTCTCGGGTGCACGCCGTCGTGCTGGTGTCCAAGATCCACAAACCGACGCTGCGCGCGATCAGCTTTGCCCGCGCTTCACGGCCCCAGGTGCTCGAGGCGGTGACTGTCGACGTCGACACGGAGGAGACGCGCGCTCTCGTCGACGAGTGGGACCGTCGCGCCATCCCTGTGCCACTCAAGGTGCTGGCCTCGCCCTACCGCGAGATCACCCGGCCCATCGTCGACTATGTCAAGAGCATCCGTCGCGAGAGTCCGCGCGACCTCGTGACGGTCTTCCTCCCGGAGTACGTCGTAGGGCGCTGGTGGGAGCACCTTCTGCACAACCAGAGCGCGCTGCGACTCAAGGGTCGACTGCTGTTCACCCCTGGAGTGATGGTGACCAGCGTGCCCTGGCAGCTGCATTCGTCCGACATCGCGGCCCGACGCCCTGAAGGAGTCGCCCCGGGTGCTGTCCGACGTGGCGAGCCGGTGCCTCAACCAGAGGCGCCGGACGAGCAGCCGACCGGAGGCTCGCTCTGACCAGCGAGATGCTCGAGCTCGACGTGGGCCCCGTCGCCCACGGAGGGCACTGCGTGGCGCGGCACGAGGGCCGTGTCGTGTTCGTACGGCATGCGCTGCCGGGGGAGCGGGTGCGTGCGGTCGTCACCGACGGCGGTCCGACCGCCCGTTACTGGCGGGCCGACGCGGTCGAGGTGCTTGTTGCATCTCCCGACCGGGTCACGGCACCGTGCCCATTTGCCGGGCCCGGCGCCTGCGGAGGCTGCGACTGGCAGCACGCGACGCTCGAGGCTCAGCGCCGGCTCAAGGCGACCGTGGTCGCCGAACAGCTGCGCCGGCTCGCCGGCCTCGAACGCGATGTGGTCGTGGAGGCGGTCCCAGGCGACAAGGATGGCCTCGGGTGGCGCACGCGGGTGACGTACGCCGTCGACGCGCAAGGCAGAGCCGGCCTGCGCAAGCACCGATCGCACGACGTCGTGCCGATCGACCGCTGCCTTATTGCGCACGAGTCGTTGCAGGAGATCGGCGTCACGGATCACCAGTGGAGCAGCGCCGAGCACGTCGAGGCGGTCGTCTCGTCATCAGGCGAGCAGGCCGTTGTCGTGACGCCGTACGACACCGGGGCAAAGCTCAGGCTGCCGCGCCTCGACCCAGGCGTGTCCATGCTCGTGCAGTCGGGTCGGACGAGCGCAACGCGGGTGCGCGGTCGCGGATACGTACGCGAGCAGGCCGCCGGGCGGTCCTGGCGGGTGAGTGCTGCCGGGTTCTGGCAGGTGCATCCCGGGGCGGCGCAGACGCTTGTCGATGCGGTGCTGGATTTCTTGCAGCCGCGCGCGGGGGAGTCCGCGCTGGACCTGTACAGCGGAGTGGGGCTGTTCGCCGGCGCGCTCGCTGACCGGCTCGGGCCGGCGGGCTCGATAGTCGCCGTGGAGGCCGACCAGCGTGCCGTGGCTGATGCCCGGCGCAACCTGCACGGCTTTGATTCCGTACGCCTCGTGACTGGACGCGTCGACCGGGCATTGCGATCGTTGGACGTTGCGTCGACGGACCTGGTGGTGCTGGACCCGCCGCGTACTGGTGCCGGCGCCGACGTTGTGCACGGCATAGCCCGTCTTGGCCCGCGCTCTGTTGCGTATGTTGCGTGTGACCCGGCGGCGTTGGCTCGTGACATAGCAACCTTTGCGACCGAGGGTTACGAACTAAGCCAGCTGCGTGCGTTCGACTGCTTCCCGATGACCCACCACATCGAGTGCGTGGCGCTTCTGCAGCCTCTGTCGACCTGAGGTCACTCCTCGCCGAAGTCGGCTCCAATGCGGACGCGCGCCGGGCTGGTCAGGCGGCGCACGTTGACGAGCTCGATGGATGCGATCGTGCCGAGTCGCGTCGGCGAGGGACGCACGACCGTCGCCATCTCACCGTCACCGGAAAGGGCACGGATGTAGACCATGCGGTCGCCGGCGAACCGGTCGATGCTCTCATCGAGCAGGAGCAGTGTGTGTCGGCGCTCCGCAAGCCTGGCTTCGTCGATGGTCATGGTCGTACTCGCTCGTCGTAGATTCCGTTGTAACCATTGGACCTCAGTAAGGAGTCCTCTGCAGGTATTTTCGATACAACGCGCCGGATGGATTTCCTGACCAGCCCATGGGCTGGCTGGCGACGGGAGGGGTCGCGGCCCGATCTGTGAGGATTGACGGGTGGACCTTCGCATCTTCACCGAGCCCCAGCAGGGGGCCAGCTATGACGACCTGCTGCGAGTCGCCCAGGCGACCGAGGACCTTGGTTTCAACGCGTTCTTCCGCTCCGATCACTATCTGCACATGGGCCCGCACTTCGACGGGCTCCCTGGTCCGACCGACGCCTGGACGACGCTCGCTGGCCTCGCACGGGAGACCTCCCGGATCCGGCTCGGCACTCTCGTCTCGTCGGTGACCTACCGGCATCCGGGCATCCTCGCGATCCAGGTGGCCCAGGTCGACCAGATGTCGGGTGGTCGCGTCGAGCTCGGCCTCGGCACAGGGTGGTACGCCGCGGAGCACGAAGCCTACGGAATTCCCTTTCCGGACAAGCGGTTCGGGATGCTCGAGGAGCAGCTCGAGATAATCACCGGGCTGTGGGCCACGCCGGTGGGGGAGCGGTTCTCCTTCTCCGGCAAGCACTACACGCTCGTCGACTCGCCTGCGCTCCCGAAGCCGGTGCAAGGTCGCATCCCCATCATCGTGGGAGGCGGGGGCCGGTCTCGTACTCCCGCGCTGGCCGCGCGGTTCGCTGCCGAGTACAACCTGAACTTCCAATCCTACGGGCGCGCGAGTGAGCAGGTGTCGCTTGTCCGTGACGCATGCGCCGCGATTGGGCCGCGACCCCGACGAGCTGGTCTACTCCGCGGCTCACGTGCTGTGCGTAGGCAAGAACGATGCTGAGTTCAGACAGCGCGCGGCGGCGATCGGCGAACGAGCAGAGGACCTGCGCCGGAGCAGCAGCTTCTCCGGGACGGCGACCGAGGTCGTCGACAAGATCGGGCGTTACGCGGAGCTCGGCATCACGCGCTGCTACCTGCAGACCCTCGACCTGTCCGACCTCGACCACCTCGAGCTCGTGGCGTCTGAGGTGGCCCCGCAGCTCGGCTGAGCGGCAGGCTTCACGCCCGCCAGGCAGCTGCCACGACCGGGGCCCGTCCGGCCGGACCGGGCTGAGCTGCGAGGCCCTATGCATCTGCCGGCGAGAAGCCCAGCAGTAGCATGCCTTGCATAGGTGGGGCAAGGGCACGAACCGTCATCTGTTGGGCGAAGGCCACAGGATTGCCGCGCGCCTCAGTCGCCGGGCGCGACCAGGCCGGTCTCATAGGCGATGACAACCGCCTGCGCGCGGTCGCGCAGGCCGAGCTTGGCCAGGATCCGGCCGACATGTGTCTTGACGGTCTGTTCCGCGAGGACGAGCTTGTCGGCAATCTCGGTGTTGGACATGCCGCGCGCGATCAGCTTGAGCACTTCGGTCTCGCGTGGCGTGAGCACCTGCAGTCGATCGGGGCGAGGACGGTTGGCTGCCGGCCGTTGCGCGAAGTCCGCAATGAGCCGCCGCGTCACCGAAGGCGCAAGCAGCGCTTCGCCGGCGGCGACGACACGCACTGCTTGTACGAGGTCCGCCGCCGGCGCGTCCTTGAGGAGAAAGCCGCTCGCGCCGGCGCGCAGCGCCTCGTACACATAGTCATCGAGGTCGAACGTCGTGAGCATCAGCACCTTGGGATGCCGGTCGCCCGGTTGTCGCATGATGCGCCGGGTCGCCTCGAGTCCGTCCATCTTTGGCATGCGCACGTCCATGAGGACGACGTCGGGCAGCAGCCGTCGTACGGCATCGAGCGCGGCGCTGCCATCGGCCGCGTCGCCGACGACGTCGATGTCGTCCTGCGCGTTGAGCAGTGCACCGAACCCCTGTCGCACCATCGCCTGGTCGTCGACGATGACGACGCGGATGCTCATCCGCCTCCCTCGTCCTGCGTTGCCGGCTGATCCTCCGTCGGCAGTGATGCCGACACCTCGAAACCGCCATCGACCGTGGGACCGGCGTCGAGCGTGCCACGCACGACGTCAACTCGCTCGCGCATCCCCGTGAGCCCGTGGCCAGCCGGGCCGGGTGCTATCGCAACGTCGGGGGCAGCGTTGACAACGCGTACGTCGAGCACGTCGTCGCCGTAGCCCACCGCGACCCGCACCGGTGCACCGGGCGCATGGCGAGCGGCGTTGGCAAGCGACTCCTGCACGATCCGATAGGCGGCGAGGCCGACGGCGGTCCGCAGCTGCCGTGGTGTACCGGTGATGTCGAGGTCAACACTGACGCCGGCACGACGCGCGCCCTCGACGAGGTCGTCCAGCTCGTCAAGTCCCGGTTGTGGCGCGAGCTCGACGTCCTGCGTCTCGGCCCGCAGCACGCTCAGCAAGGCCCTGATCTCGTTCAGCGCCTCGCGGGCCGAGCCGCCGATGGAGGCGAACTCGTCGCGCGCTTCCGCTGAGAGGTCGGGCATGCGGTAAGGAGCGCTTTCCGCCTGCACGACCACCATCGACATGTGGTGCGCTACCACGTCGTGCAGGTCTCGAGCGATGCGCGCGCGCTCTTCCAGCACTGTGCGGCGGGCCCGTTCAAGCTCGCTGACCTCCTCCTGCTCCCTGAGCCGGCGCTGCGTCTCAAGCCGTGCATGCAGGCTCTGGCCCACCACGGCGATGGCCGTCCACATGACGGCGAGGCCGATCCGGTTGTCGGCGTCGACCATCAGCCACGTCAGCACGACCATGACGGCCCACACCCACACGACCACCTCGAGGTCGCGACGGAGCACGATGCGGATGTAGAGCAGCAGCAGGGCAAGGAACAGAACGATCGGCCACCGGAACGTCTCGTTGTCCGTGACCTCGAACAGCACCGGGCTCAGCAGCGCGAGCACCACCGCGATCCGCCAGCCGACAAGCTCGCGGGTGCGCGACAGGGCGTATGGCAAGGCGAGCAGCGCGGCGGCGAAAGGCACGAGCACGCTCGGGCCGCGGTGCCACTCGCTGGACGACGATATGGCGACCACGAACGCAATGAGCCCGGCCGGCCACCCGAGCAGCCGCACCCAGCTCCGCCACCACCGGCCTGCCGGCGCCGGTTTGGGGTCCAGCGAGATGAATGCCTCGTGGAACCCGCGCCGTGCGGCGTCGTTGACCGCGTGCGCGTCCAGCTCCTGACCTGTATCGCTCATCGCTGCCAAGCCTAGGCGGCGCGGGCGCCCGTCTCGTCGTACCCGAGTAGCCATCCGAGGTCGTACCCAGGGGCTAGTCGCACCGCCGATCACCCGCTCCGATGGGCCGTCGAACTGCCCTCCGCAGCGTGACGAAACGCCGCGTCCGCGTCCATAGCGTCCCGGCCGATGACAGCCACAGAGGCGGTCGGGACGGAGGCAAGACCATGCGTGGCAGGACGGTGCGACGAGCAGCGGGCGCGGGGGTTGTCGTCGTGCTCACGCTCGTCGCGGCAGTGCAGACAAGCCTGCCGGGGGTCGGCTGACGCGACCGAGAGCTCGGTCGCGGCCGACGCCGTACGGGCCGCTACCGCGGACAGCGCCAACCACCTTGCCACCAGCCCGCCGCCGGGCTTCGCGGCGGTGATGGGCTACGAGCCGGCGCTCGTCGAGGTGACCGGCGAGCACCGGCTGGTCGACGCATCGGGCGATTGCTCGACCCCGACTGGCGACACGAGCTTCGACTTCGGCGTCGCCTGCGAGGCGCACGACTACGGGTACGACCTGCTGCGCTACGCCGAGCGCACCGGGCAGCCACTGGGGGAGTGGGCGAGGGCGGCAATCGACTCGCAGTTCATCGCCGACATCGAGCAGCGCTGCGACACCTACGACGGCGCGGCGGAGTTCACCTGCGACCGCACGGCGGACACCTACTCCGCCGCTGTCCGGTTCAACTCCTGGCGACAGTCGTACGGAGTGCCGGGCGGCGAGAGCGCCGGCAGCTGGTTCGCGAGCCTGTTCCTCGCCATCGGGCGGAGCGTCTGATGACCGGCCAGATCCGTCCGCGCCGCGGCCCGCATTGATGCCGCCACACCTGCACACCGCGAACGCGCCATTGACGGATACCGTGCGCTGGCAACGATGGGCGTCGTGCTCGGGCACTGGCTCGTCGGGGCACTCGTGCTGCACGCCGACGGTGCGCAGCGCATCGCCAGCCCGCTGTCGGAGATGCACTGGCTCGCACCCGCCAGCTGGGTCGCACAGATGCTCGGCCTGTTCTTCCTGGTCGGCGGCTACGCAGCAACACTCAGCTTCGGACGGGCGCGTGAGCGCGGCGAGTCGTACGGGAGCTGGGTCTCCGGTCGGCTGACCCGGCTTGGGCGCCCCGTCGTCGTCGTTCTGGCCGTAATGACAGTCGCGGTAGGGATCGGCGCAGCGCTCGGCGTGCCGGGAGACTCCCTGCGAACGTTGGTCGTACTCGTGACGCAGCCGCTGTGGTTCGTGGTCATCTACGGGGTCATCACCTCCCTGATTCCGGTGGCGCTGTGGCTCAGCCGGCGGTTGGGGCTGGCCATCATCGCCGTGCTCATGCTGATCGTGGCGGTTGGCGACCTTCTCCGCTGGGGGCCGTGGGCCGACACGATGCCGGGCTGGGTCGCCTGGGTGCAGGTTCTTCCCGCGTGGTTCCTGGGATTCCAGCTCGGCGTCTGCTGGGCTCGCGGCCAGGTGTCGCGGCGGGCTGCCTGGTTGCTCGTTGTGATCGGCGCTGGCATCTTCGCCGACGATGCTCGTCGTCTTCAACTACCCGGTGAGCATGGTCGGCGCACCCGGCGACGCGCGCAACAACTCCAACCCTGCCTCGCTGATGGTGCCGGCGCTGGCGCTTGTGCAGTCGGGCGCGGCGATCCTGCTGCGCGACCGGGTCGAGCGGCTGATGCGGACGCGTCGCACCCTGTGGGCGGCGGTCGCGTTCGTCAACCTGGCAGCCATGAGCATCTTCTGCTGGCACCACGTGGCGATGTTCGCGGTGAGCTTTGCGGGCGGTCGAGCAGGTGTGCTGCCTGGGCTGACAGACGCGCCGGACTCGCCTTTGTGGCTTGCCTTCCGGCTCGGGTGGATGGCGGTGATGGGCGTGGTGCTCGTCCTGCTGGTTGCCGCGGTGCGCCGGTACGAGGGGCCGTGGCGGGGTGTTGGGACGGCTGGCCGGGCGAGCGCCGGTGTGCTGGCCGTGGCCTTCGCCGCGTACGCGGTCGCGGTGTGGTGACGAACGGTTTCTGTCAACGTCGTGATCATGAAGGATCGCCCGTGCCGGGACACGGGGGATCCTTCATGATCACGGGGCGTGGGAGGGCTGGCCCCTTGACCGGATCGTCTTGGCCTCATGTATCTTGATGTCGAGACAAATCTGACGGCTGGCCCGGAAGGGTGCAGGCCTCACTCGACAGGCAGGATTGGCTCGACAGCCGGGTAGGAAAGGACGAATCAGTGACCAGCCAGGACAGCTTCGGCGCCAAGGGCACGCTCGAGGTCGGCGGCGCGACGTACGAGATCTATCGCCTGGCAGCGGCCGGTGACGTCGCCCGACTGCCGTTCAGCCTCAAGATCCTCCTCGAGAACCTGCTCCGCACCGAGGACGGCGCCAACATCACGGCCGGCCACATCAACGCGCTGGTCAACTGGCAGGCTGACGCCGAGCCCGACACCGAGATCCAGTTCACCCCGGCCCGCGTCATCATGCAGGACTTCACGGGCGTGCCGTGCGTCGTCGACCTCGCCACCATGCGCGAGGCGATGGTCGCCCTCGGCGGCGACCCCGCCAAGATCAACCCGCTGGCTCCCGCCGAGATGGTCATCGACCACTCCGTGATCGCCGACGTGTTCGGGGCGCCTGACGCATTCACGCGCAACGTCGAGCTTGAGTACGAGCGCAACAGGGAGCGCTACCAGTTCTTGCGCTGGGGACAGACTGCGTTCGACGAGTTCAAGGTGGTCCCACCCGGCACCGGCATCGTGCACCAGGTCAACATCGAGCACCTGGCTCGCGTGGTCATGGTGCGTGAAGGCGTTGCCTATCCCGACACTTGCGTTGGCACCGACTCGCACACCACGATGGTCAACGGGCTCGGTGTCGTCGGCTGGGGCGTCGGTGGCATCGAGGCTGAGGCCGCGATGCTCGGTCAGCCGGTGAGCATGCTGATCCCGCGCGTCGTCGGCTTCAAGCTCTCGGGCGAGCTGCCCGAAGGCGCTACAGCCACCGACCTCGTGCTGACGATCACCGAGATGCTCCGCAAGCACAAGGTGGTCGGCAAGTTCGTCGAATTCTTCGGTCCCGGGGTGTCCGCGGTACCGCTCGCCAACCGCGCGACGATCGGCAACATGAGCCCCGAGTACGGCTCCACGATCGCGGTCTTCCCGATCGACTCGGAGACCATCGACTACCTGCGGCTCACCGGCCGGTCGGCCGAGCAGGTGGCCCTCGTCGAGGCCTACGCCAAGGAGCAAGGATTGTGGCACGACTCTGGCTCAACTGAACTGGCCGAGCCGACCTACAGCGAATACCTCGAGCTTGACCTGTCCACGGTCGTCCCCTCTATCGCCGGGCCAAAGCGCCCGCAGGACCGCATCTCGCTCAGCGACGCCAAGCCGGCCTTTCGCCAGGCTCTGGGTGACTACGTTGCCCACACCGACGGCGACGGCATCGAGTCCGCGCTGGACGAGGGTGGTCGCCGAGACCTTCCCGTCCAGCGACCCCGTCGCGGTCGGCCCGATGCCAACGGCGACGGCGCTCCGCACGTGTTCAGCGCGGCCGCCGGTGCCGAGGGCCGCGCGAGCAACCCCGTACGTACCAAGCTCTCCGACGGCACCGAGGTCGAGCTCGACCACGGCGCGGTAACCATCGCCGCGATCACGAGCTGCACCAACACGTCCAACCCGTCGGTGATGATCGGTGCCGCGCTCCTCGCCAAGAACGCGGTCGACAAGGGCCTGCAACGCAAGCCGTGGGTCAAGACCACGCTTGCGCCGGGGTCCAAGGTCGTCATGGACTACTACGAGCGGGCCGGACTCACGCCCTACCTCGAAAAGCTGGGCTTCCACCTTGTTGGCTACGGCTGCACGACGTGCATCGGCAACTCCGGCCCGCTGCTGGAGGAGGTGTCGGCTGCGGTCAACGAGGAGGACCTCGCGGTCGTAGCCGTGCTGTCGGGCAACCGCAACTTCGAGGGCCGGATCAACCCCGACGTGAAGATGAACTACCTTGCGTCGCCGCCGCTCGTTGTCGCCTACGCTCTCGCCGGCACCATGGACTTTGACTGGGCGGAGGACCCGCTGGGACACGACCAGAATGGTGACCCAATCTTCCTTGCATCCATCTGGCCGTCGCCGACCGAGGTGCAGCGGGTCGTGAGCGAGGCGATCGCAAGCGAGATGTTCACCCGCGACTACGCCGACGTGTTCCACGGCGACGACCTGTGGCGCTCGCTCCCGACGCCCGAGGGCGACACGTTTGCGTGGGACGCGTCGTCGACGTACGTCCGCAAGCCGCCGTACTTCGACAACATGCCGGCCGAGCCCACACCTGTCACCGACATCGGCGGGGCACGCGTGCTTGCCAAGCTCGGCGACTCGGTGACGACCGACCACATCTCGCCGGCGGGCTCGATCAAGGCGGATTCCCCGGCCGGCAAGTACCTCACCGAGCACGGCGTCGACCGCCGCGACTTCAACTCGTACGGCTCGCGCCGCGGCAATCACGAGGTGATGATCCGCGGCACGTTCGCCAACATCCGGCTCCGCAACCAGATCGCGCCTGGGACGGAGGGCGGCTTTACCCGCGACTTCACCCGCGGACATTCTCTGCCGGATGCGCCGGTGACGACGATCTTCGAGGCGTCGAAGGCGTACGCCGCAGCAGGCATCCCGCTCGTCATCCTGGCCGGCAAGGAGTACGGCTCCGGCTCGTCGCGTGACTGGGCGGCCAAGGGCACCGCGCTCCTCGGTGTACGCGCGGTGATCGCCGAGTCCTACGAGCGCATCCACCGCTCCAACCTCATCGGCATGGGAGTGCTGCCGCTGCAGTTCCCGGAGGGCCAGACGGCCGACTCGCTGGGGTTGACCGGCGAGGAGACGTTCGAGATCACCGGGGTCGAGGTGCTCAACCGCGGCACGACGCCGCAGACGGTCCACGTCAGGGCCGGCGATGTGGAGTTCGACGCGATCGTGCGCATCGACACCCCGGGCGAGGCCGACTACTACCGCAACGGCGGCATCATGCCGTACGTCCTGCGCCAGCTCGCCCGCGCCTGACCCGCCACTGGGTACGTCCGACTTGTCAGGTTGTCAGGGTCCGCCGGAGCGGAGGGACCTGCAGCGATGCCGGCCCGTCCCGGGCTGACAACCTGACAAGCCGGCGGGAGCATGGAGCACGTGGACCTCAACGCGGAAGCCCGGCGCGAGTACCTGCGAGGAGCGCTCTGGGTACTTCCCGCAATAGGTGTCATAGCTGCCCTGGCGGCCGGCTCTGTACTGTCGCTCATCGAGATCGACGAGGGCTCGCCCTTCGACTTCCTGAACTTCCAGGGCACCGCTGAGGACGCGAGAGCGCTGCTCATCGGGATTGCCTCAACGGTCATCACCGTTATGGCGCTCATGCTGGGGCTCACGGTGGTCGCCCTGCAGCTGTCCTCCACGCAGTTCTCGCCGAGGCTGCTGCGCAACTTCCTGCACGACCGGCCCAACCAGGCCGTGCTGGCCGTGCTCGTAGCCACCTTCACGTACAGCACGGCAGGACTGTTCACGGTCGGCGTGTCCGCCGGCGAGCGATCGGACGAGTTCCCGAGGCTCGCGGTGAGCGGTGCGCTCGTGCTGATGTTTGCCAGCCTGCTGGCGATCGTGTTCTTCATCCACCACCTCACGCACTCGATCCAGATCGACGCGATCATGTCGCGGGTTGAGCGCAATACGCTGAAGGTGCTTGCGTCCTGGCCGGATCGACGGGACTCGGCACCGCCGATTGAAGCGCCCGAGCCACCGGTGTGGGCGGTAGCCGTGCCTGCGAAGCGATCGGGCTACGTGCAGACGATCCATCCTGAGTCAGCAATCGAGCTCGCCCAGCGGCACGACGTAGTGATCTCCCTGGTGCCACGGGTGGGTGACCATGTCGTCGCGGGGCTTCCCGTGGCCTGGGTCTGGCGTACCTCGCCGGAACACCCCGCGCCTGACCGAGACTCGTTCCTCGACGTCGGAGTCACAACAACGCGGATCGGCTTCGAGCGGACCTTCGAGCAGGACGCCGCACTGGGGATCCGGCAGCTGGTAGACATCGCCTCCAAGGCGTTGTCTCCGGCGATCAACGACCCCTACACCGCGGTCCAGGCGATTGATCGCCTCACAGTCGTCTTCACGACGATTGCCCGCAAGAGGCTTGGTCCGGACATCCGCCGCGACTCCACCGGCGCTGTCCGCGTCGTCGCACCCACGATCCCGTTCGACGAGTACGTCAAGCTGTGCAGCGCCCAGATCCGCCGCTTCGGTTGCAAGGAACCCGCTGTTGTACGACGACTGCTGCACATGCTCGAGGCCGGGGGAGCAGCCTGCGCAGCCGACCCTGGGAGGACGGCGGTCATTGCCGAGAACGTACGGCTGCTGCTTGCGGACGCCGAACGGACGATCGCACAACCTGCGGACTTCGCCGCCATCCGAAATGAAGGCGCCGAGGTGCTGGATCGTCTCGCGGTCTGAGTTCAGTCCGAGGGTGGCGCAAGACTGCTGCCGTGACCGAGCTCGTGACACCCCCCGGCTGGCCTGACGCAGTCCGACCCCCGGGAGCGCCTGACTGGCAGCGCACCGCGGTGGCCTGGCTGCTCGATCTGTGTCCACCCGACTACCGCGCGTACGAGGTGCTGCGGCGACACCCGGTGGTGCTGGCCCGTTTCGCGGCGTGGCACGTCGCGGGTGCCCGTGAGGCGGCGCGCCGGGGCATCTCGGCGGTCCGGGTCGACCTGGCGGACGCGGTCGATCCTGAGACGGTTGCGGCCGCTCTGTCCGCCCTCGAGCGCGAGGCCGCCCGCCTGGAGCGCACTGCGCGCGCCGTGACGCTCGTGGAGTCAGCGCTGCGCGGCCAGACGTTTAACGCCAAACTTTGAGGGCGGCTGGCGTGGGCTCCATGTCCGGCGCGTTACGAAGTTGTTATGGCCGACAACAAATCTGCCGCCGTGTCCCTCTATCGAGCCTGGCTCGTGGGCCATTACGTTGTGGCCCACAACATTCGTACGCCGCGCAAGGTTTTGGGTTTGTTGTGCGGCCGGGTCATGGAGGGCCCCATGCGTAGAACTCGTACGGGCGCTATTGCCTGTTCGCTCGCACTCGCACTGGCACTCGCTGCGTGTGGCGGCGACGACGACGATGACGGCACCGCCGGCGGCACCGAGTCGCCAGCTGCCGCCGAGGGCAAAGTCGGGGTGATCCTCCCCGACACCGAGACATCGGTCCGCTGGGAGACCGCCGACGCGCCGTTCCTGGAGCAGGCATTCGCGGACGCCGGCATCGAGGCCGACATCCAGAACGCGCAGGGCGACGCTGGCCGGATGGCCACCATCGCCGATGCGATGATCACCGAGGGTGTCACCGTCCTCGCAATCGTCAACCTCGACTCCGAGTCCGGCGCGGCCATCCAGGAGAAGGCCAAGGCTGCAGGTGTGGCGACCATCGACTATGACCGCCTGACGCTCAATGGCTCTGCCGACTACTACGTCTCGTTCGACAACGTGAAGGTCGGCGAGCTGCAGGGCCAGGGGCTCGCCCAATGCCTCGGCGACACGGCTGCCAACATCGTCTACCTCAACGGCGCGCCGACCGACAACAACGCGACGCTCTTCGCCAATGGCGCGCACGAGGTGCTGGACCCCATGACGAACTACACCGTGGTGGCCGACCAGGCGGTGCCCGACTGGGACAACCAGCAGGCGGCCACGATCTTTGAGGGGATGTACACGCAGCAGGCCGGCAACATCCAGGGAGTCCTGGCGGCAAACGACGGGCTCGGCAACGCCGCCATCTCGATCCTCAAGAAGAACGGCGTCAACGGCACCATTCCGGTCACCGGTCAGGACGCGACGGTCCAGGGCCTGCAGAACGTCCTCACTGGCGACCAGTGCATGACGGTCTACAAGGCAGTCCAGAAGGAAGCCCAGGGCCTGGCCGACCTCGCGATCGCACTGATCAACGGTGAGCAAGGCGAGACCAACGGCGAGACCGAGGACACCGAGTCCGGACGCATGGTCCCCTCGCTGCTGCTGGACCCGGAGGCAATCTTCCGTGACAACGTGAAGACGGTCATTGACGACGGGTACGTCTCCGCAGCCGACGTGTGCACCGCTGACTTCGCAGCGGCCTGCACGGAGTTGGGGATTTCGTAGCGAGCGGCTGAGTGGCTCGGGCCATCTGGTCCGGGCCACTCCCGCAATGTCACCACAGTGGTCATGGCCGCCGGCATGGGCCACGATTCCGGCATGACGCAACCTCAGGAGCCCTCGTGACGGACACACCGCTGCTCGAGCTGCGCGACGTCAACAAGAGCTTCGGCGCCGTGCACGTGCTGCACGACGTCAACTTCGCAGTGAATCCCGGCCAGGTCATGGCACTCATCGGCGACAACGGCGCGGGTAAGTCCACCCTGGTCAAGTGCATCGCCGGGATCCACGTCATCGACTCCGGCGAGTACCTCTTCGAAGGCCAGCCCGTGACGGTGCACACACCGCGTGACGCAGCCGCCTTGGGCATCGAGGTCGTCTACCAAGACCTGGCGCTCGCCGACAACCTCGACATCGTCCAGAACATGTTCCTTGGCCGGGAGCGTCGCAACGGGATCATCCTCGATGAGACGTCGATGGAGCAGCTGGCCCGTAAGACCCTTGCGGGCCTGTCTGTTCGGACCGTGAGATCCGTACGGCAGCACGTGGCCAGCCTCTCCGGTGGACAGCGCCAGACCGTCGCGATCGCCAAGGCGGTGCTGTGGAACTCCAAGATCGTGTTGCTCGATGAGCCTGTCGCCGCCCTGGGCGTCGCGCAGACGCGTCAGGTCCTGGACCTCGTCCGACGCCTGGCCGATGCCGGCCTGGGTGTCGTGCTCATCTCGCACAACATGAATGACGTCTTCGAGGTCGCCGACCGCATCACCGTGCTCTACCTCGGTCGCGTTGCGGCTGATGTCGCCGCGGCGGAGGTCACCACCAGTCAGGTGGTCGAGCTGATGACCGCCGGCCGATCGGGTGAGCTCGGCCTGGCCCCGCAGACCGCCGCAGAGTCAGCCTGACCGGCACCAGACCTCCGGGAGAGACCACGCCATGGCCACTGACACCAAGACCTCCGAGCCCTCGGGCGGCGACTCCCACTTCGAGCTTGACGAGCGTCCCCAGTCCGTTCGCGAGGCGTTCACCGATTACTGGCAACGCGTCCGTGGTGGCGACATCGGGTCGTTGCCGGCGATCCTCGGCCTGCTCGTGCTCATCGTGATCTTCTATGCTTTGCGGCCAGAGACCTTCCTCAGCGAGCGCAACATCGCCAACCTGTTCACGCAGGCGGCCGCGATCTCCGTGCTGGCGATGGGTCTGGTCTTCGTGCTGCTTCTCGGCGAGATCGACCTGTCCGCCGGTGTGGCAGGCGGCGTCTGCACGGCAGTCATGGCCAAGCTGCTCACCGACCAAGGGGCCGTGTGGTGGGTGGCCATCCTGGCGGCGCTGGCGACCGGTGTCGTCATTGGCTTGTTCACGGGGGCGCTGGTCGCGTGGGTGGGCATCCCGTCGTTCGTCGTGACCCTGGCCCTGTTCATCGGTTGGCAGGGCGTGTCGCTGTGGCTCATCGGTCAAGGCGGCACCATCCCGGTCAACGACGATGTCGTCTTCGGCATCGCCAACAACAACTTGTCCCCAGCGTGGGGGTGGGTGCTCTGCGGGGTTGCCGTCGCCGGCTACGCCGCGGTGGTGCTGCTCAGCCGGCGTCGCCGGGCGATGAAAGGCGTCTCCCACAACGCACTCTCCATCGAGCTGCTCAAGATCGCCACTGTCGCTGTGCTGCTGTTCGGCGCCACGTCCTACCTGAACCGTGACAGGGCACCCTCTCCGACCATCGAGCTGGCCGGGATCCCGTATGCCATACCTCTGGTCGGGGTGTTGCTGATCCTGTGGACGTTCGTTCTGGGCCGCACCCGGTACGGCCGGCACATCTATGCCGTCGGTGGTAACGCCGAGGCGTCACGTCGAGCCGGCATCCAAGTGCGTCGCATCCGGAATTCGGTCTTCGTGATCTGCTCGACGATGGCGGCGATCAGCGGCATCCTCGACGCCTCGCGGATCGGCTCCGTGACACCGGGCTCCGGCGGGGGAAACACGCTGCTCTATGCCGTGGGTGCAGCAGTCATCGGTGGCGCCAGCCTCTTCGGCGGCAAGGGCAAAGCCATCAGCGCTGTGATCGGCGGCCTGGTCATCGCGACCATCGCCAATGGCCTGGCCCTGCTCGGCCAGGCGGCCTACATCAACTTCCTCGTCACCGGTGGTGTGCTGCTCGTCGCGGCGAGCGTCGATGCCCTGTCGCGCAGGCGGGCAGTCTCGACCGGAACCGTTTGACGCAGTCGCACGGACAGCCCGTGAACACCGGCGTCACCCAGGACGAGCTCCGGCGCCACAACCTGAGCGCGCTGCTGACCCACGTCCACGTGCACGGGCCGATGACCCGGTCGGAGCTCACGGCCCGCATGGGGCTCAACCGCAGCACCATCCGGGCGCTCACCGCCGAGCTCGCGAGCGCGGGCTTGGTGCGCGAGCAGATCAGCGAAGGCGGTCCTCGGGTGGGGCGGCCGTCGCACCTGGTCGTCCCGCAGGCGACCCAAGTGGGCGTGGTCGCCGTGGACGTCGGTGTGGAAAGCATCACCGTGGCGCGGGTCGGCGTCGGCGGCACTATCCTGGATCGCCGCGCCTCGCGGCACGCCCGCATGGACCACGACGTCACTGCGGTGGCGGACGTCGTGGCGCGGATCACCGACGAGGTGTTGCGGCATGACGAGTCGTTCGCCGAGGCGTGCGTCGGCCTCGGCGTCGCCGTCCCTGGGGTGGTCGGCGACGACGGCCACGTACGGTTCGCGCCCAACTTGGGCTGGGCCGACGTGCCGTTCGGGCAGGAGCTGGCCAAACGCATCGACCTCCCGGTGGTCATCGGCAACGACGCCGACCTCGGTGCGCTGGCCGAGCACCGGCGGGGCGCCGGGCTGGGTGCGGCCAACATGGTCTACATCGCCGGTGACGTGGGGGTCGGCGGCGGCATCATCTCGGGCGGTCAGCCGCTTCGGGGCGGCAGCGGCTACGCAGGTGAGATCGGACACATCACGGTCAACCACGCAGGCAAGCGATGCCAGTGCGGGTCGCGAGGCTGCCTTGAGACCGAGGTCGGCGAGAACGCGATCCTCATCGCGGCCGGCCGGCTCCCGGGCGGCGGGATCGAGGGGATCCGGGAGGTGCTCGTCTCCGCCGCGGCTGGTGACAGAAATTGCATGTCCGCCGTGTCCTGGGCGGCCATCTGGCTGGCTCGTGGACTGGCCAACCTCATCAACCTGGTCAACCCGTCAGTCGTGGTCCTCGGTGGCGCGCTCGCCGACCTGTTCGCCTCGGTTGGAGACGAGGTTTGGGTTGAGCTCCGCAGATGGGCATTGCCAGCCACCCTGGAGCAGGTGCGCCTGACCACTCCCGCGCTCCGCACCGACTCGGTGCTGCTCGGCGCGGCCGAGCTCGCGTTCGCCCCGCTGCTGTCCGACCCGATCGGGCTGATGGGCGCATCCGCCCGCGTCGTGTCAGGATCGTCCACGACCGCGCACTAAACTCGGCGCTGCCCGCGCAAGCCACCGGTCGGGCGCCGCAAGAGCAACAACGGGGCCGAG
This sequence comes from uncultured Actinomycetota bacterium, assembly GCA_963757805.1. Classification (GTDB taxonomy): domain Bacteria; phylum Actinomycetota; class Actinomycetes; order Jiangellales; family Jiangellaceae; genus CAVWSM01. Next base: position 1,415,301 of record CAVWSM010000006.1, read on the forward strand.
GAGGGATCGATCTATGGGCCTGCTGGCCACCGTCCAGAGCCCGCGGGATCTGCGCCGGCTGACCGACACCCAGCTCGACGACCTCGCCGCCGAGATCCGCCAGCGCCTCATCTTCACCGTTGCGCGCACCGGGGGTCATCTCGGACCCAACCTCGGTGTGGTCGAGCTCACCCTGGCCATCCACCGGGTGTTCGACTCACCGCGCGACCCCGTCCTGTGGGACACGGGGCACCAGGCCTACGTTCACAAGCTCCTCACCGGTCGCGCCGGGCAGTTCGACGGGCTGCGTCAGGAGGGCGGTCTGTCGGGTTACCCCTCCCGGGCCGAGTCGCCGCACGACTGGGTGGAGAACTCGCACGCCTCGACCTCCCTCTCGTACGCCGACGGCCTGGCCAAGGCGTTCACCGTCCGCGGCGAGCACGACCGCACGGTGGTCGCCGTCATAGGCGACGGTGCGCTCACCGGCGGCATGGCGTGGGAGGCACTCAACAACATCGCGGCTGCCGGCACCAAGCAGCCCGACCGCCGCATCGTCATCGTCGTCAACGACAACGGCCGCTCCTACACGCCGACAGTCGGCGGGCTCGCTGAGCACCTCAACTCGCTCCGCACCAACCCGCGCTACGAACAAGTGCTCGACATGATCAAGGCCGCGCTCGGCCGCACTCCGCTGGTGGGTGCGCCGCTGTACGAAGCGCTGCACGGCATCAAACGCGGCCTCAAGGACGTGCTCGCCCCACAGGGTATGTTCGAGGACCTCGGCCTCAAGTACCTCGGACCCGTCGACGGGCACAACCGGGAGACGGTCGAGCACGCACTGCAGCAGGCCAAGCGGTTCTCCGGTCCGGTCCTCGTTCACGTGGTCACCCGCAAGGGCAACGGCTATCTCGCCGCCGAGCAGGACGAGGCCGACCAGATGCACAGCCCGCGGCCGTTCGACCCTGAGACCGGGGTCGCGACAGGCCCGGCAGCTCAGGAGTGGACCGGAGTGTTCCGCGACGAGCTCGTCGCGATCGGTGCCGAGCGGCCCGACGTCGTGGCGATCACGGCCGCGATGCTGCACCCGACCGGGCTCGACGCGTTCGGCGCCGCCTACCCCGACCGGTGCTTCGACGTCGGCATCGCCGAGCAGCACGCGGTCACCTCGGCGGCGGGCATGGCCATGGCCGGGTTGCATCCTGTCGTCGCCATCTACGCGACTTTCCTCAACCGCGCGTTCGACCAGGTGCTCACCGACGTGGCCCTGCATGGGTGCGGCGTCACATTCGTGCTCGACCGCGCCGGCATCACCGGCGACGACGGTGGCTCGCACAACGGCATGTGGGACATGTCGGTGTTGCAGGTCGTGCCCGGCCTGCGCATCGCCGCGCCGCGCGACGGTGCTCGGTTGCGCGAGCTGCTGCGTGAGGCGGTCGACGTCGCCGACGCCCCGACGGTCGTACGGTTCCCCAAGGGCGCGGTCATCCCCGACATCGATGCCGTCGAGCGCGTTGGTGGCATGTGACGTGCTCGTCCGTGCTGCGGCGACCGACGTACTCCTCGTCGGTGTCGGTGCGATGGCCGCCGTCGGAGTCGATGCCGCGCAGCGCCTGGCCGCCCAGGGCATCGGGGTCACCGTCGTCGATCCGCGCTGGGTCAAGCCCGTCGACCCGGCGCTGGTTGCGCTCGCCGGCCAGCACCGCCTCGTCGTCACCGTCGAGGACAACATCCGCATCGGAGGCGTCGGATCGGCAATCGCCCGCAAGCTGGCCGATGCCCGCGTGACCGTGCCCGTCCGCGAGTTCGGCATCCCGCCACAGTTCCTCGACCACGCCAAGCGGCCGCGGCTGCTCGACCTGGTCGGGCTGACCGGTCAGCATCTTGCCCGCGAGATCGCTGGCGAGGTTGCCCGGCTCGACGCCGAGCACGACGCCGCCAGTCACGCGCTGCCCTAGCCGCGGAGGACACAGCGTGCCGGACGAGAAGACGTACAAGGTCTCCAAGTTGTACGGCGCCCAGCACATACGCCGATATCTCGAGACCGACGGTCTTGAAGGCTACGTCTGGCAGCGGCGCGGCACGACGACCCTCATCCTCACCACCAGGGGCCGGGTCTCGGGAAAGCCGCACGTCAAGGCGCTCGTCTTCCGGGAGATCGACGGCAGCTACGTCGTCGTCGCCTCCAACGGCGGCTCCAAGAAGCAACCCGACTGGTATCTCAACCTGCAGCACAACCCCGACGTCGAGGTCCAGGTGCTCGGCGACCGGTTTCGGGCCCGAGCACGCACCGCCTCGGCGAAGGAGCGCGGCAAGCTCTGGCCGCTGATGAACGAGGTCTGGCCCTCCTACGCCGGCTACCAGACCAAGACCGAGCGCGAGATCCCCGTCGTCATCCTGGAGCGCCTGCGCTGATAGGTGTCGACGATCCGACAATCCACACCCGCTGACCAGGTGGATTGTCGGATCGTTCGTCGCGGTTGCGCTTCGGAAGGGCTCGCGGGACCGTCAGGTGGAGGTTCGGCTGCCGACCCCAGGTGGGAGGACGCGACCATGGCTGTCTGCGAGGTCTGCGGGAACGACTACTGGTTGTCGTTCGAGGTCACGGCGCAGGGCGACACGCACACCTTCGACAGCTTCGAGTGCGCGATCCACCGGCTCGCACCGATCTGCGAGCACTGCGGCGTCAAGATCATCGGGCATGGTGTCGAGGCCTCGGGGCACTTCTACTGCTGTGCCCACTGTGCGCACGACGCCGGCCTCGTCATCTCCGGGCCGCTGCGTGACTCCGTCGGCGAGCACCCGGGCCAGCCGTGACCGACAACGACTTCCCGCCTCCAGCGTCAACACCGGAGGAGATGCTCGCCGAGCCGCCCGGCGGCGTACTCCGTACCAAGCCGATAGAGCAGTCGCTCGCCGATGCCGAGGATCCCGAGCACCATCTCCGCCGCGACCTGTCCGCCCTCGACCTGACGGTCTTCGGCGTCGGCGTCATCATCGGCACTGGCATCTTCGTGCTGACGGGCCTGGCCGCGAAGAACAACGCCGGACCGGCCGTGGCTCTTTCGTTCGTCGTCGCCGGAATCGTGTGTGCGCTCGCGGCGCTCTGCTATGCCGAGCTTGCCTCAGCGGTGCCCGTCGCCGGCAGCGCCTACACGTTCGCCTACGCGACTCTCGGTGAGCTCGTCGCCTGGATCATCGGCTGGGACCTGCTGCTCGAGCTCGCGCTCGGCGGCGCGGTGGTGGCCGTCGGCTGGTCGCAATACCTCGAGAGCCTGCTCGACACCATGGGCATCACGCTGCCGGAGTCGATCTCGGGCGGGGACGACTCGGTAGTCAACCTGCCCGCAGCACTCATCGTCATCGTCCTGGTATGCATCCTGATCGCCGGCATCAAGCTCTCGGCGCAGTTCAACGCGGTCGTCGTCACCATCAAGGTCTTCGTGGTGCTGTTCGTCATCGTGGCCGGGCTGTTCTACGTGCAGCGCGACAACTACTCGCCCTTCATCCCCGAGGCGGTCCCCACCGAAGGAGAGTCAGGCGTACGACAGACGCTGCTCGAAGCGATCTTCGGATTCACACCGAGCAACTTCGGCGTAGCCGGCATCTTCACCGCCGCCGCAATCGTGTTCTTCGCGTTCATCGGCTTCGACGTCGTGGCCACCGCAGCCGAAGAGGTACGCAACCCGCAGCGCGACCTGCCGCGCGGCATCCTCGGGTCGCTCGCGATCTGCACAACTCTGTACGTTGCTGTCTCGCTCGTCGTCGTCGGGATGCAGAACTACACGGAGCTCGACGAGAGCGCGCCGCTCGCCGAGGCTTTCAAAGCCGTCGGCCAAGACTGGGCGGCCACACTCATCACGATCGGTGCGCTGGCGGGGCTCACCACCGTCGTCATGATCCTCATGCTGGGACAGACGCGGGTGCTGTTCGCCATGTCTCGAGACGGCCTGCTCCCTCGGGGGTTGTCCAGGGTGCACCCGAGGTTCCGGACGCCGTACGTGCTCACGCTCATCGTCGGGGCCGTCGTCGCAATCATGGCCGCACTGATCCCTCTTGCCGAGCTCGCTGAGCTGGTCAACATCGGCACGCTGTTCGCGTTCGTCGTTGTCTCGGTCGGCGTGGTGATCCTGCGCCGCACCCGGCCCGACCTGCCGCGCTCCTTCCGCGTGCCGTGGGTCCCGCTGCTGCCGATCCTCTCCGTGCTGGCCTGCCTCTATCTGATGCTCAACCTGCCAGTTGAGACATGGCTGCGGTTCCTCATCTGGATGGTCGTCGGATTCGTCATCTACTTCCTGTACAGCAAGCGGCACAGCCGGCTGGGGTCGCCGACCAGTACGGCCGCGCGTCCACGGCAGTGAGCACGGCTGGGCCCTACGTCGCGGTCGTCGGGCCCGGCGAAGCGAGCGAGTCGGAGCGGCGGAACGCCCACACAGCGGGACGGCTGCTGGCCGAGCGCGGGGCGGTCGTGGTCACCGGTGGGCTGGGCGGCGTGATGGCGGCTGCCGCCCAAGGCGTACGCGACGTCGCCGGCATAGCGGTCGCGCTGTTGCCTGGCCCTGATCGCGCGGCAGCTGATCCTGCCAACAGCATTGCCATCGCCACCGGGCTGGGCGAGCTGCGCAACGGGCTCATCGTGCGGACTGTCGACGCGGTGCTCTGCATCGGCGGCTCGTGGGGCACGCTGTCCGAGGTGGCGCTGGCCGTGCGCAGGGGCGTACCCGTCGTGGTGCTCGGTGGCTGGGACCTGCCGGCAGCGCCTGGTCTGCAGGTGGCGCAGTCGGTCGAGGAGGCCGTCGAGTCCGCGCTCGCAGCCGTCACCCGCCGAAAGTGAAGCGCCATGCGCGACACGCCAGGGTGTGTCGTGCGCGGCGCTTCAGTTTGCGCGCCTCTGGGCCGGGGTCACATGTTGATCATGTGACCGGCGAGCCCGTGCAGCGCCTCCTTGACCGCTTCGCTGAGGGTGGGGTGCGCATGCACGTTGCGGGCCAGCTCGTGGCTGGTGAGGTCCCAGAGCTGGCCGAGCGTGAGCTCCGGGAGCAGCTCGGTCACCTCGGGGCCGATGAGGTGCCCGCCGAGCAGCTCGCCGTACTCGGCGTCGGCGATCAGCTTGACGAAGCCGGTCGTGTCGCCGAGTCCGTGTGCCTTGCCGTTGGCGGTGAACGGGAACTTCTGCACCTTGATCTCGCGTCCCAGCTCACGCGCCTGCGCCTCGGTGAAGCCGAACGACGCCACCTGCGGCTGGCAGTAGGTGGCGCGCGGCATCATCACGTAGTCGAGCTCCATGGTCTCGGCGTTGCCGATCGTCTCCGCGGCCACGATGCCCATTGCCTCGGCGACGTGCGCCAGCATGAGCTTGGCTGTGACGTCGCCGATCGCGAAGATGTGCGGCACGTTGGTGCGCATGCGGCCGTCGATCGCGATGGCCCCGCGGTCGGTGAGCTGCACGCCGGTCTTGTCGAGCCCATAGCCGTCGACGCGCGGCGCGAAGCCGATCGCCTGCAGGACCTTGTCGGCCTCCAGCACCTGCTGCTGACCGTCGCGGGTCACGGTGACGCGCACCTTGTCGCCGCCGTCGTCGATCGCGTCCACGCGAGTCGAGGTCAGCACCTCGATGCCGAGCCTGCGGAACCGCTTGGCCAGCTCGGCGGACACCTCCTCGTCCTCCAGGGGTACGAGTCGCTCGAGGAACTCGACGATGGTGACCTGCACGCCGTACGAGCTCATCACGTAGGCGAACTCGACGCCGATCGCACCCGCGCCGGCGATGATGATGCTCGCTGGCAGCTCGGAGGTGAGGATCTGCTCCTCGTAGGTCACCACCCGGTCGGTGATGCTCGTGCCGGGCAGCAGCCTCGTCGAAGCGCCGGCCGCGATGATGCAGTTGTCGAACGTGATGGTCTGGCTGCCACCGTCGTTGCGCGCGACGTCCAGGGTGTGGTCGTCAGTGAAGGTCCCCCAGCCGTCAATCTCGTCGATCTTGTTCTTCTTCATCAGGTAGTGGACGCCCTTGACGCGGCCGTCCGCCACCTTGCGGCTGCGATCGAACGCGGCGGTGTAGTCGACGCTCACGTTGTCGAACGAGATGCCAAACGTTGCCGCCTCGTGCTGCACCAGGTGCGCGAGCTCCGCGTTGCGCAGCAGGGCTTTCGAGGGGATGCAGCCCACGTTGAGGCACACACCGCCCCAGTACTTGCTCTCCACGACTGCGGCGCGCTGCCCGAGCTGGGCGGCCCGGACGGCGGCGGTGTAGCCACCGGGGCCGGCGCCGAGTACGACGACTCCGTAGTGCTCAGCCATGGTCACGACAGTAGCGGGGCGGGTGTCGACCGTCGCGCTCGCGAGGACCGCCGGTCAGCCGTAGTAGACCTTGGTGTCCTCGAACCGGAACTTCCACGCAGCAAGCCCCGCGTAGGCCGCGCCGAACGCCAGCATCACCAGCACCGGGACGAAGACCTGGGACATGCCGCCGCCCTCCAGGATGACGTCGTTGAAGCCCTCCATCGCCCAGTACGTCGGCAGGGCCGGAGCGACCGCTTGTGCCCAGCCGGGCATGACAGCGATGGGCACCCACGCACCACCGAGCATGGCCATGGCCATGCCACCGACGCTGCCTATCGCGTTGAGCTGGTTCATGGTGCGTGAGAGCGCCGTCACGAGCATCCCGAACGCCGAGAGGGAGACGGCGAGCGTGACGATGAGCAGCGCCAGGGCGACGACCGACCCGCTGATGCTCAGGTCGAACAGCGGCCCTCCGAGGAGGAACAGGAGGCTGAGCTGGACCACTGTGACGACGACAGTCGGCGTGATCTTTCCGACCATGATGTCTGCCGCGGTCGCCGGTGTGGCCCGCAGCCGGTCCCACGTGCCCCAACCGTGATCGCGGAAGAACGTGAATCCGGCATAGCCAACGCCGAACGCGGCGAAGGCAACGGCCATGCCTGGGATCGCGAACTCGGATCCGTTGGCGCCCTCGTAGCCCTCGTTGGCCAAAGCCCCGGCGAACAGCTCGCGGGTCAATGCGACCAGCACCAGCGGGATGAGGATGACGAAGATAACGGTGCTCGGGTCGGTGAGCATGACCCGGAACTCGTGCTTGATGATGCTGGCACTAATTCGCGGAGACATCGGCGTCCTCCTTGTCGGAGTCGGCTGCTGCGTCAACTTCTGAGTAGCGGCGGCCGGTGAGGGCCAGGTAGACGGCTTCGAGGCTCGGCCGGACGATCTCGACCGACGCCAGCTTGCCGGGAGCGATCTGCGGCACGACCTCGGCGATGGTGGCGGCGGCATCGCGTGTCGGCAGGCGCAGCCGGTCGCCATCCACCGTTGGCCGGCCGACGAGGCTCTGTGCGCTGTCGAAGTCGAGCGCCGCGACGGCACCGTCGAAGACCAGCTCGACGACGGCCACCGCGTGCGCGGTGATCAGGGCGTCGACGTGGTCGCGCGCGATGACTTGCCCGCGGTCGAGGATGGCCACCGTGGACCCCAGTGTCTCGACCTCGGCAAGGTAGTGGGTGGAGTAGAGCACCGCCGAGCCCTGGGCAGCCAGCTGTCGGACGAGCTCGAGGATGTGGCCGCGGGTCTCCACGTCGGCACCCGTGGTCGCCTCGTCGAGCAACAACAGATCAGGCTCGTGCAACAGAGCGATCGCAGTGTGTACGCGGCGCTTCTGACCGCCCGACAACGACCCGCCCTGGCGGTCGAGCAGGTCGGTGATGTCGAGAGCCTGAGCCACGTCGTCGATGCGCTGCTTGAGCCGGCTGCCGCGCAGCCCCGTGAGCTCGCCGAAGAGCGCGAGGTTGTTGCGTACGGAGACCACCGGGTAGAGGCCGAGATCCTGCGGAGCCAACCCGATGTGGCGGCGCACCTCTGCCGTGCGGCTCAGCGCGTCGACGCCGGCGACCTCGACGATGCCGTCGTCCGCCTTGCGCAGACCGGCGACGATGGACACCAGGGTGGTCTTTCCGGCTCCGTTGGGCCCGAGCAGCGCGACAATCTCGCCGCGAGTCGCGTGTAGGTCGACGCCCTGGAGGGCAACGACGTCGCCGTAGGACTTGCGCAAACCCTCGATGCGAAGCATGAACCTAGGATGCGACCTCCCGCCGACAGAACACACGCGGGATTCGCAGTCAGTGAGCTGGCAACGAGGCGCGCCTTGCTACCCCTGACCAGGCTGCCTCCCGCACGACCAGGGCTACAGGCCTGGTGGTGCCGGGGCGACCATGCTGAACGTGGTCATTCTGGGCGCGGCATCACACCGGCAGGGTGGCCACGCCCTTGGGGAGGAAGCGGCGGCCGGTGACGCGCTCCGAGACGCCGGTGCGGTCGAGGTACGGGGTGATGCCGCCGAGGTGGAACGGCCAGCCGGCCCCGAGCAGCATGCACAGGTCGATGTCCTGCGGCTCGGCGACGACACCCTCGTCGAGCATGAGCCGGATCTCCTGCGCCAACGACCCGAGCGCGCGATCGCGGACCTCCTCGCTCGTCTGCGGCTTGTCGCCGAAGGAGAGCAGCGACTTGGTCTCGTCGTCGAGGTAGGGCTTTCCGTCCGACCCGAACGACCAGATGCCGGGCTTGCCTGCGGCGACGAGCCGGCGCATGTTCTCCGACACGCCGTAGCGCTCGGGGAACGACTCGTGCAGGGACTCGGCCACGTGCAGCGCGACTGCCGGACCGACCAGCTGCGTAAGCACGAACGGCGTCATCGGCAGGCCCAGCGGCGCGAGTGCGTTGTCGGCCACCTCGGCCGGCGTGCCCTCGTCGAACGACGCAGTGATCTCGCCCATGAACTTCAGCAGCAGCCGGTTGACAACGAAGCCCGTCGCGTCCTTGACGAGCACGCTCGACTTCTTCAGCTGCTTGCCAACCGCGAACGCGGTCGCGAGCGCGACATCGTCCGTACGCTCGGCGCGCACGATCTCCAGCAGCGGCAGCACGGCGACCGGGTTGAAGAAGTGGAAACCGACAACCCGCTCCGGGTGCTGCAGGTCCGACGCCATCTCGGTTACCGACAGCGAGGAGGTGTTGGTGGCGAGGACCGCAGTGTCGGCGACGACCGCCTCGAGCTCGGCGAAGACCTGCTTCTTGACCTTCATCTCCTCGAAGACGGCCTCGATGACAAAGTCGGCATCGGCGAACTCACCCAAGGCGGTGGTGCCGGTGACGAGTGCCTTGACCCGGTTGGCGCCGTCGGGGGAGATGCGCCGCTTGCCGAGCAGCTTGTCGACCTCGGCGTGTACGTACGCCACGCCCTTGTCGACCCGCTCCTGGTCAAGGTCGGTGATCACGACCGGCACCTGCACGCGCCGCGCGAACAGCAGCGCCAGCTGCGAAGCCATCAGACCGGCACCGACGATGCCGACCTTCGTGACCGGCCGCGCGAGAGCCGGGTCAGGTGCCCCGGCTGGCTTCTTGGCCCGCCGCTGCACGAGGTCGAACGCGTAGAGCGACGCCCGCAGTCTCCTGACCCATGACCAGGTCGGCGAGCGCATCGTCCTCGGCCGCGAACGCGGTGTCCTTGTCGGCCGTGCGGGCGGCCGCGATGAGCTCGAGCGCGCGGTAGGGCGCGGGCGCCGCGCCCTTCACCTTCGCGTCGGCGATCGCGCGGCCCTTGGCGACCGCGGCGTTCCACGCCTCCTCGGACCGGTCGATCTCCGGACGTTCGACCGTGACCGTGCCGGTGAGCACCTGCGCCGCCCACAGCAGCGACTGCTCCAGGAAGTCGGCGCCGTCGAAGAGCGCGTCGGCGATGCCGAGCTCGAAGGCCTGCTTGCCGGTCAGCGTGCGGTTCTGGCTGAGCGCGTTGTCGATGATGACCTGGACGGCCTTCTCCGGACCCACGATGTTGGGCAGCAGGTAGGCGCCACCCCAACCGGGCACGAGCCCGAGGAAGCACTCTGGCAGGGCAAGCGCCGGCGCGGCCGCCGACACCGTGCGGTAGGTGGAGTTGAGCGCGATCTCCAGCCCGCCCCCAAGCGCTAGGCCGTTGACGAACGCGAACCCAGGCACCGGACCCTCGCCGAGCCGGCGCAGCACTGCGTGACCCTGCCGGGCGATCGCGAGGATCTGCTCGCGCTCCTGCACGATGCCCATGCCCTTGAGGTCGGCACCGGCAGCCAGGATGAACGGCTTGCCGGTGATGCCGATCGCCACGACGCCGGGTGTCGCGTAGGCGGTCGTGATCGCCGCGTCGAGCTCGGCCAGGGTCGCCGGTCCAAGCGTGTTGGGCTTGGTGTGGTCGAACCCGTTGTCGAGCGTGATCAGCGCCAGCGTGCCGGCACCCAACGGCAGCTCGACCGGACGGACGTGCGAGTGGGTGACCCGCTCAGCAAACATCTCACTCATCAGGCAGCGATCTCCTTGCCATAGTCGGCGTGTTGCGGGTTCTCCCAGATGACCGAGCCGCCCATGCCGAGCCCGATGCACATGGTCGTGAGGCCGTAGCGCACCTCGGGATGGTCCTCGAACTGCCGAGCCAGCTGCGTCATCAGCCGTACGCCACTGGACGCGAGCGGGTGGCCGACCGCGATGGCTCCGCCGTACTGGTTGACGCGCGCGTCGTCGTCGGCGATCCCGAAATAGTCGAGGAAAGCAAGCACCTGTACGGCGAACGCTTCGTTGATCTCGAACAGCCCGATGTCGCCGATGGACAGCCCCGCCTTGGCCAGCGCCTTCTCGGTGGCCGGCACCGGGCCGACACCCATGACCTCCGGCTCGACGCCCGCAAAGGCGTACGACACAAGGCGCATCTTGGCCGGCAGCCCGGCGTCGCGCGCGACGTCCTCCGCGGCGAGCAGCGAGACGGTTGCGCCGTCGTTGAGCCCGGCGGCGTTGCCGGCGGTGATGCGGCCGTGCGGGCGGAACGGTGTGCGTAGCGTCGCAAGCGCCTCGACGGTGGTGCCAGGACGCGGCGGCTCGTCGGCCGTGGCGAGGCCCCAGCCATGCTCGCCGGAGCGGATTGCCACCGGCACGAGGTCGGGCTGGATCTTGCCGTCGGCGAGCGCCTTGGCGTACTTGGCCTGGCTGCCCGCCGCGTAAGCGTCGGCCCGCTCCTTGGTCAGGTGCGGGAACCGGTCGTGCAGGTTCTCCGCGGTCTGACCCATCACCAGCGCCGAGGTGTCGACGAGCCGCTCGGAGAGGAACCGCGGGTTGGGGTCGATGCCCTCGCCCATCGGGTGCCGGCCCATGTGCTCGACGCCGCCGGCGATGACGATGTCGTAGGCGCCGAAGGCGATGCCGCCCGCAGTAGTCGTGACGGCGGTCATCGCGCCAGCACACATGCGGTCGATGGCAAAGCCGGGCACGCTCTTGGGAAGCCCGGCGAGGATCGCGGCGCTGCGACCGATGGTGAGGCCCTGGTCGCCGATCTGCGTCGTGGCGGCGATGGCCACGTCGTCGATCCGCTCGGGGGCGACGCCGGGGTTGCGCCGGAGGATCTCGCGGATGGCCTTGACGATGAGGTCGTCGGCACGGGTCTCGGCGTAGAGGCCGTTGGGACCGGCCTTGCCAAAGGGGGTACGGACGCCGTCAACGAAGACGACATCACGGAGAGCGCGTGGCACGGGTACCGGCCTCCTCGCAGGAACGGATGGGGCGGACACGTCTGATGCTACTCACGAGTAACAACGAACGTGAAGTGGCCTGGGTCAGAGGTTACGCAGGGCCTCGCGACGGGACAGTGGCGAGAGCTCCTCGTGGGCGGCCACGAAGCCGCGTACCCAGTCCGGGTCGGTCTTGGTGTGCTCGCGCAGCGCCCAGCCGATCGCCTTACGGATGAAGAAGTCCCGGTCGCCGGTGTTGGCTTCGATCGCCGAGGTGAGCAGGTCGACATCGGTCGCCTCTCGGGCGCCAATCTGACAGATGATCGCGGTACGGCGCCGCCACAAGTCCGCGTCGAGGGCCCAGTGCTGCATGACGGGCGCGACCTCGGCCGGAAAGTTCCGCAAGATCGGCCCGATGCGCCGGCTCGCCACCTCGTCGACGAAGTCCCACCAGGCGCCGGTGACGACCAGCTCGTCGTACAGCGGCAGCGCGGCGGGATCCTGCCAAGAGCGGGCGCCGGTCGTCTCGGTCAGTGCCAGCGCCGCGTAGCGCTCCTCGCGGTACGTCGCCTCGCGCCACAGGGTGAGCACCGTCGACTCGTACGCCGCCCGGTCGGTGAACGGATGCGCGGCGAAGACAGGTCTGAGCGCCCGGACCCGCTCCGGCTTCTGCACACCGAGGAACGGCATCTCCGACCGCATGTACGCCTGCATCGGGGCGGCCTTCGCCGGATCGGCCGCCGCCGTCAGCGCAGCGCGTACCGCTTCAATGAGATCGCGGTCGACGTGATCCACATCGCGCAGCCTAGGGGTGTCGGCACCCGCGCCCTGTGGATAGCCTTGCCCACAATGCGTCGCTCGTATGACCTCCTCGTGCTCGGCGCCGGCCCAGCAGGGCTGGCCGCCGCGTGGCGCGCCGCGCGACGCGGGTTCTCGGTCGGGGTCATCGAACGCACCGATCATGTCGGCGGCATCGCCGCGTCGTTCGACGTCGCCGGCATCCGGGTCGACCAGGGCAGCCAGCGGCTGCAACCCACCACGCCACCGCACGTGCTCGCCGACCTGCGCGACCTGCTCGGCAACGACCTGCAGACGCGCATGCGCAACGGGCGGCTGCGCATCGGGTCGCGGTGGGTTGACCTGCCGATGCGTCCGGCCAACCTGCTCCGCACGCTGCCGACCGGGCTCGCGGCGTCGATGACGCTGGATGCCACCACCCGTACGTTCCGGCGTGGGCGCCCAGAGACCTACGCCGACGAGATGCGGCTGCACTTCGGCGACGCCGCCTACGACGCCGTCTACGGCCCGCTCGCGGAGAAGCTGTGGGGGCGGCCGGGGGAGGCGATCTCGGTCGAGCAGGCCCGGGTGCGCGCCAACATCGGCGGGGTGGCCGGCCTCGCGGGCCGGGCAATCCACCGCCGCGACGCGAAGCGCTACGGCCGGTCCTACCTCTACCCGCGGCGAGGGTTCGGTCAGCTGTCCGACGCCCTGGCCGAAGCCGCGGTGAAGGAGGGCGCGACGATCGCCTTCGACTCCGAGGTGTCCCAGGTGCAGGTCTTCGAGGACCGGCTGATCGTGACCACTCAGGACGGCGACCATGTCGAGGGCAAGCTCGCCTTCTCCACGCTGCCGTTGCCGATGCTCGCCCGCATTGCCCGCCCCGCGCCGTCGCTCGCCCAGCTCGAGTCCGCGGGGCGGTTGCGATTTCGCGCGGTGGTGCTGGTCTACCTCGAGCACGAGGGCGGGCGCTGGACGCCGTACGACGCCCACCACCTGCCGAGCCGGGTGACACCGATCGCGCGGCTCTCGGAGCCGACCAACTACCGCGACAACCCCGACGACCCGGTCGACCGCAGCGTCGTGTGCGCCGAGATCCCGTGCTCAATGGCGGACGACGTCTGGGGCATGTCCGACGAGGCGCTGGCCGACTTGGTCGAGGAAGGCCTGGCGCAATCGGGATTGCCGCGCGTGCGGCGCGGGGTCGTCGCCACGCGACGGCTGGCCAACGCTTATCCCGTCTATGCACTCGGGTTCGAGGACCAGCTCGCCGGCATCGACCGCTGGGCGCGTGACCTGCGGCGCGTCGTCACGCTGGGCCGGCACGGGATCTTTGCGCAGGCCAACACCGAGCACGCGCTCGTCATGGCCTACGACGCGATCGCGGCGATGCGACCCGATGCGTCGTTCGACCGCTACGCCTGGACAGCCGCCCGCGAACGGTTCCGTACGCACGTCGTGCGCGACTGACTTTCCGCGGCGGAATGACCACGTCCAGCAGGACTTCCCCCGCCCTGACAGGCCTTAAGGCCTAGTCCTGCGGGGACAAACCTGCTGGACGTGGTCATTCCGGCGTCAGGCCGCGCTCGCGCCGGCAACCGCCTCGGCAGTCAGCCGGATCTGCCACTCGCGGGCGCCGAGGCTGCGCATGGCGTCGGCGATCTGCGCGGTGGTGCCCGGCTGCGGCGGCTCCCACACGATGCGCCGGAGGGTCTCGGGGGCGAGCAGGTTCTCGACCGGCACGCGGTGCTCCTCGGCCAGCACCTGGATCGCCTCCCGTGCGGCGGCCAGCCGGGCGGCGGCCACCGGGTCGCGATCGGCCCACGCACGGGCCGGAGGCGGTCCGTCGTAGCGCAACGTCGGGGCCGGCAGCTCGTCCTCGGGGAGGCGCAGCGCCTCGGAGATCGTGCGCTGCCACCTTGGCAAGTCGCGGCGTGCGCCGCGGGCTCGGAACGAAGGCAGCGCGGCGAACGCCTCGTTGGTGCGGGGGAGCGCCAATGCAGCCTCGACTATTGCCGCGTCGGCGAGCACGCGGCCGGGGGAGACGTCGCGCTGCCGGGCGAGCTCGTCGCGCTCCTCCCACAGAGCGCGTACGACCGCGAGCCCATGCCGGTTGCGCACCCGGTGCAGCCCTGACGTGCGGCGCCACGGGTCGGTCCGTGGAACGGGGGCGGGCGCCACGACCAGATGCGCGAACTCTTCCAGGGCCCAGGGCAGCTTGCCCTGCTCCCGCAGCTCGACCTCGAGCTCGTCGCGCAGCTCGAGAAGCAGCTCCACATCCAGCGCCGCGTAGCGCAGCCAGGGCTCCGGCAGCGGCCGCGTGGACCAGTCGACCGCGGAGTGGCCCTTCTCCAGCGCGTACCCCAGCACCGCCTCGGTGAGGGCGCCCAGGCCCACGCGGGGGTACGAGAGCAGCCGGCCGGCGAGCTCGGTGTCGAAGAGCCGGTTGGGGACCAGCCCGACGTCGGCCAGACAGGGCAGGTCTTGGTGGGCAGCGTGCAGAATCCACTCGTCCTCGGCGATGACCTCGCCCAGCCCGGACAGGTCGGGGCAGGCCACCGGGTCGATGAGGGCGCTGCCGGCACCACGGCGGCGCAGCTGGATCAGGAAGGCGCGATGCCCGTAGCGATAGCCCGATGCGCGCTCCGCGTCGACAGCCACCGGCCCGGTGCCGTCGGCATAGGACTCGATGGTGCGCAGCAGGCTGTCGGGGTCGGCCACGACGGTGGGCAGGCCGTCGCGCGGCTCGAGCAGTGGGACGGCCGCGGATACCTGTGTCTGGTCGGGATCGGTCATCGGCCGCGCGGCGACGGCAGCGACACGACCCCCGCGGGCAACGGCGGGATGCCGGCAACATGGCACATCAGGTCGCCCCAGGCCTCGACGTGGGCGTCGATCGCGGGAGTCGTGGGCGTCCAGCTGGCCCGGATCTCGATCTCCGCCTCGGCGACCTCGCCGGCGATCGCGCCGAACGACTCGGAAGCCACCCGCGTCACAGTGCCGCTCGGCGCAACGAACAGCGCGCCGTGCTCGGCCAATGCTTCGGTCAGCCACGACCAGCCGACCGCCCCCAGCAGCGGGTCGGCACCCATTTCGGGATCGAGCTGCGCACGCACGTACGACACCAGACGGAACGTACCGTGCCAGGCCGGCGGACCCGCCGGGTCGTGCAACAGGACCAGCCGACCGGTGGCCAGGTCGTCACCGTCGACCGCGACGTCAGCCGTGATCGCGGCCGCGAACGGTGCCAACCGCTGCGGCGCCGGGGTCTCGGCGACCACGACCTCCGGGCGCAGCCGGGCGGCCCGCATGGCGCGCACCGCGAGGTCGAAACTCCTCCGGACGGGCCGCCGTGCGGTCCGCGCCGTGTTTTCCTGCCACGCGTCGAGCGTACGTCGATCATGCTGACCTGGTCGTTAGGCGCGCCCGGATTGCGAGGTCTGGGCAGGCTCCGGCGTCGCCCGTCGGCTTGTCAGGTGCGTGGGAGACTGCTGGTCGTGACCACCATCGCTGACTCGCCGTTCTTGCGCGCCTGTCGGCGCGAACCAGTGCCGCAAACGCCGGTGTGGTTCATGCGACAGGCTGGTCGGTCGCTGCCCGAGTATCGCAAGGTCCGCGAAGGCGTCAGCATGCTCGAGTCCTGCATGCGCCCCGACCTCGTCGTCGAGATCACGCTGCAGCCGGTACGGCGCTACGGCGTCGACGCGGCGATCTTCTTCTCCGATATCGTGCTGCCGCTCAAAGCGATCGGGGTGCCACTCGAGATCGAGCCAGGAGTCGGCCCGGTGGTGGACCGGCCGGTCCGATCGACTGGAGACCTCGGTATGTTGCGCGAGCTCACGCCGGCCGACGTGCCGTACATCACCGACGCTGTGGCTACCCTTGTCACCGAGCTCGGCCAGACCCCGCTGATCGGCTTTGCGGGCGCGCCATTCACGCTCGCGTCGTACCTCATCGAAGGCGGACCGTCTCGGCACCACGAGCGCACCAAAGCGCTGATGTATGGCGACCCCGCGCTGTGGCATGAGCTGCTCGACCGGCTGGCCGGAATCTCCGCCGCGTTCCTGCGCGTGCAGGTCGAGGCCGGGGCAAGTGCCGTGCAGCTGTTCGACTCGTGGGCCGGCACCTTGTCGGCCGCCAACTATCGACGCTTCGTGCTGCCGCACTCGACGCGAGTGCTGTCGGCAGTTGCCGACCTGGGCGTCCCGCGCATCCACTTCGGCGTCGGCACCGGCGAGTTCCTGCACCTGATGGGTGAGGCGGGGGCGGACGTGGTGGGCGTCGACTGGCGAGTTCCGCTCGACGAGGCGACCCAGCGCGTGGGACCGCAGCGAGCGCTGCAGGGCAACCTCGACCCTGCCGTGCTTGGTGCGCCCTGGCCGGTTGTCGCGCAGGAGGTGCGGCGCGTGCTGGCCGAGGGCGACGCTGCGCCCGGGCACGTCTTCAACCTGGGGCACGGCGTGCTGCCCGGCACGGATCCTGACGTGCTCACCCGGGTCGTCGAGCTCGTGCACCAGGAGAGCGCCCACTAGTCCCTCTACTCCTTCGCCGCGCCCTCCGTCGTGCTCATTATCCGACGCTGGAAGATGAAAAGGACAGATCGCCATGGGGATCGTCATCAACGTCGCAGCAGCGACCTTGAGCGGGAACTGCGTCCCCTGGCCGAGCGACCCGGCGGTCAGCTGGGCGACACCCTTGGTCAGCGGGTAGAGCTCCGGGTCGCGACTCGCCACGATGAATGGGCTAGCTCGTTCCAGGAACCCTGGAACGACAGGATGAAGAGGGTGATGAGCGCCGGCGTCGCCATCGGCAGCACGACCGACCAGTAGATGCGGACGTCCCGGCGCCGTCGATGCGGGCCGCCTCCTCGACGCTGTCCGGGATGGACTCGAAGAAGTTCTTCATGATGAACACCGCACGCTCACCATCAGTCGGCTGGGAGCAGGGGCGGGTGGGGGCAGAGGCTGCGCAGCCGGTCGAGCACGGCCCGGCGTGCATAGGCGTAGACGGCGGTTCCTTTCAACAGGCGGGACTGAGGGACGACGGCCTCGCCGATCGCCTCGATCTCGAACGCGAGTTGCTCCGCGCTGGCCGTATCGGTCAGTTCGCCGAGGTCGATGGCGTCCTGCACGGTCTGGGCGATGAAACCCAACCAGGCCACCTGTGCTGCAGCCACCCGGTCGTGCACCGGCCCGGGCCGGTCGTCGAATTCGGACTGCACAGTGAAGAAGAAGCAGCCGCCGGGGAGGACGCCGTCGGCGTAGAACGCCAATCGCGCCTCATGCAGGGCCAAGACCCGCCGCACGCCGGTTGGGGTTGCCAACGCCGGCCGAATGACCAGTGCGTGCCATTGCTGTGTCGCGCGATCTATCGCGGCGAGTTGCAACTGTTGCTTGTCCGGCCAGTGGGCGAACAGCCCGGACTTACTGACCCCGAGGCGTCCGGCCAGCACCGAGAGCGCTAACCCGTCGAGGCCTTCGGTGGAGGCCAGCGCAACCGCAGCGTCGAGCACCGCGGCACGGGTGCGCTCGCCGCGTTCGCGTCGTCCATCGGCACGCCCCGTCTGCGTCATATCGCACACCCTACAACAAACTTTACGAACGGTCGGTCTGTTACATTGGCGAGCACGCCGAACATATGCAGGCCCGGTCCCGCGCTTCCCAGAAGGCAGGCCATGTCCATCGATCCCCAGGTCGACAACGACCACCGTGAGGCCCGAACGCCGCTCACCTCTCGCCGTCGCGGCAGCTCCGCGGTTGACCCGCGTCCGGTTCGCCGTGGCGCCACAGACCTGAGAACAGGGCCGGCCAACATGACACTGCGCCTCGTCCGGGCCGCTCTCACAGGTACCTCGTGGGTCGCCCCGCGCGTCGCCGGCCGGGCGACCTTCTACCTGTTCTGCAACTTGAAGCCGCGCAGCAGGGTCCGCGACAGCGAGCGCGAGACCCACCACCGCGCGGTGCTTGACGAACTGTCGGTGAACGGCAAGAAGGTGGTCACCTATCGGTGGGGCAACGGCGTGCGGCCGGTGCTGCTCGTGCACGGCTGGCAATCGCGCGCCGCCCGGTTCGCTGGCTTCGTCCCCCGCCTCGAGGCGCTCGGATACAGCCCGATCAGTTTCGACGCGCCCGGACACGGCGCTTCCGGCGGCCGACGCACCACGATCCTCGAGTACCGGGAGATCATTCAGCAACTTCAGAGGAAATATGGACCTTTCGAGGCGGTGATCGCGCACTCGTTTGGCGTCCTGGCGACTTTCCTGTCCCTGCGGGCGACCTTGATCGCGGGACGCCTCGTCGCGGTCGCCGGCGTCAGCGATTTCCAGTTCCTGCACGCCGAATTCTGCCGCCGGCTGCAACTCAACGCCCGGTTGAGGCAGCAGCTACGCCGCCGCATCGAGCAGGATCTGTTTCCGGAGATCCCGGGTATGTGGGAACTGTTCGACAGCACGCACCAGACGGGCGAGGTGGCTCTGCCGATCCTGGTGATACACGACGAGTCCGACCAAACCGTGCCCATCGAACAGGCCCATCGGCTGAAGACGGCCTACGGTGACCAGCTCGAGCTGATCACCACAGCGCAACTCGGGCACCGAAAGATCCTGGCCCACGCCACCGTGATCGACCGCGCGGCGGATTTCATCGGCCTACCGGCCAGGCCCAGAGCGGCGAGGGCCTTCACGTCGCCGTACTAGTGGCCGGGATGCTCTCCCTTGCCGCTGTAGAAGTCGGTCGGGCGTCCGGCTGCGCGTTCGTGGTAGTAGCGCCACCAATTCCGATTAGTTTGCCAAGGGACGCAACCATTTAATTGCCCTAATCAATTCATGATCATGCTCACGTAGCGTTAACATCCGCCCCTGGATATTTCGGCGGGAGCCGTTTGTACGAGCACACCCTGGATCTAGTCGATACAGGTCAGGGGCATGATCCGGTATTTCGCAGCACGATTGCGGAATTCGGTCCCGATCTTTTGCCGCGGGTTATCGGCTCAAATCCGACGGGCCCACTACTACAAGGGGATTCGGCTTCTTGTCACGCGGCCGCGAACCAGAAACGAACCATTAACGAAACCATCAACTCGTCTCCACCGTGCACGAGGGGCTCGAGCGCGTCTGCGCCGTCGGCGGTGGTGAGTGCGCGGCGCAGCGACCCGTCTGCTGCCGGTAGCGGATGTGACAATCAAGCGGTGTATCGGCCTACGTCGCGGCCTGCGCGCCTTCGGCGCCGCGCCGGTCGCGCTGCGCTCGCCCTCGTTTTGGGTTATGCCGTCTTTTGGGTGGTGGGGTCGCTCGGCCTGCTGGCAGTGTCGACCTGGGCCAAGGCCCAGGCGCCCGCGGCGGTAACCCTGGACGCCGGGATCGCCAACTTCCAACGGGTCGACGCGAACGTGTGGCGCGGAGCGGCACCCGGCCCCACCGGGTACAGGCGCCTCGCCGAACTCGGCTTCCGGACCGTGGTCGACCTGAGATACGGGGACATCAAGGACAGCGAATATCACCTGCCCCGAGCACTTGGACTCGACATTGTGCGGATCCCGATCCGTGACGGTCGACCGCCGCAATCGGAAGAGCTAGCGAAGTTCCTCGCCACCGTCCGAGCCGGCAGCACCCCCGTCTTCGTCCATTGCGGCGCCGGCGTTGGCCGTACCGGATCTCTCTCCGCCGCCTACCTGGTCTCGACCAACAAGGCCAGCCCCCACACGGCGATGTTGACCAGCCTCGCCGTGGGCCCGCCGACGGTCGAACAGATCAGCTTCATGCGCCGTCTGCCGCCGGGCGGACCAATCAGCGATCCGCCAACGCTCGTCAAGGTCGTGAGCCGCGCCTTGGACGCCCCCCGCCAGCTGTGGTCGTGGCTGATCCACTGACGCCTTCATGTCGTGCGAGCGAATTCGACACTCGACTTCAGGCGGTCGACCGTCAGGTCGCGCAGGCACCCGAGCAGACGCTCCTCGCCATGCCGACCGAGCGATGGAGTGATCGCGAACCGGTAGACGCCGTCACCGATCCGCTGGATGCCCGGGTCAACGAGGGCGCCCGCGACCGTCGCCGCGCAACTTCCCCACAGCGCGTGCGCTGCCGTGTCCAGACTCTGGTGGTAGTTGCGACCTTCGAGGCGGACCACCACCTCAGTTGTCCGGTCGGCGTGACGCTGATCGGGACGAGTCTGGGTGGCGTCGCCGATCGCCTTCACGCCGAACACCATCGCAGCGACCAGCGCGAGGACCATGATCACGCTCTTCACGACGACCTGCCCTGTGCGGGTGCGAACAGCGCGAACGGGTCGGACTCGGGGGAGATCAGGGCGTGCGGTGGTTCGAGCGAGCCGAGACGCGTCGCCAGACCCCGCTCCATCGAACGCCCGGCCGTTGCCCGGCCGACCCGCTCGGTGACCCAGGCGATGGCTGAGACCACAACGCCTGCGCCCAGCAGGATCGGCACGAACACGTTGGTGGTGTCCGGGCGAAGCCAAGCGAATCGGTTCCGGTAGGGCGGCGCCGAGTCCCGGAGGCGGGCCAGCGTCTGCGGACGAGAATCACGCCGTTCATGCGCGGCGGAGGCCTGTGACCTGCGCAGCGCAGCGATGCGGTCGAGCGCCAACGCACCGAACAACGCGATCTCGGCGGCAAGCAGTATCACGCCGGACGTGAGGGCACGGTTCCACTCCCACCGGGTCAGGTACACGAAGAAGTACGTACCCGAGGCGGCAACTGTGACGATCGCGGCCAAGTAACCAAGACGACGAGCGGTCACGCCGCCGCCTCTGCGCTGCCGATGATCGACACGTCGCCAGCAGTGCCGTCGACGGCAATCTCGGTCCCGGGCGGAAAGCGTTCGACGGCGTCCTCGACACCGACCACCGTCGGCACCCCCGCTTCGCGAGCGAGGATCGCGAGGTGCGAGAGCACGCTGCCGGTCTCGGCAACGAGCGCCCGGAGCCCGGGCAGCATCGGTGCGAGCGCGGGGTCGAGCGTCCGCACCACCAGCACCGCACCGTCGGCTGGCAGCCCGTCCGCCGAAGCCACTGTCCCGGTTGCCCTACCGCCACCCGCACCGCGACCGGCGCCGCGGGCAGCCTCTCCCGAGGACTTGTGTACAGCGACAACGTTGCCTTCGGCGGTGAGCCGGAACCTGGCGGGCAGCGGAGCGACGTCCACCGGCTGTGGCCTTGTCTCGGCGAGCGCAACCTCGCCGCGCACCACAGCACGTAACGTGTGGTACGAGAGCCACCGCACGCCGGCCGCGGTCTTCATGCGGTTGGCAAGTTCGAGTCGGTCGCCCAGCTCGACTGCCGCGTGCGCCGTGAGCTGCTGGAGCCAGCGTGCCCGCAGTCGCAGTGCCTCCCGCAGCAGTTGCGCTTCGACGATGTCCCTAGCGGGCGGCAACGACGCAGGCGGCGGCGGCAGCTCGATCTTGGCACCGATCGACGGCGGGACGAGGGAGAGCAGCACCGGGTGCCTGGCAATGAGTTCGTCAGGGCTCGCTCGGCCGTTGCGCTCGGCGGCAAGCACACGGAGCGCGTGCGCGGCGGCCGAGACGGGCGCTCCATCGACGTCGAGCAACCGACC
This sequence comes from uncultured Actinomycetota bacterium, assembly GCA_963757805.1. Lineage (GTDB taxonomy): Bacteria > Actinomycetota > Actinomycetes > Jiangellales > Jiangellaceae > CAVWSM01. The sequence continues at coordinate 1,437,161 of CAVWSM010000006.1, forward strand.
GGCGAGCATCTCGTAGCCGTACGCCGACCGCAGCGCGTCGCGTGAACCGTCCAGCAGACCGAGCAGTTCATAGTCCGACAGCTCGCTGAGCGGTGGAACATCCGCCAGCATCTCGTCGATCGTCTCGACGATGTCACGAGCCAGACGTGGCAACGCTGCCGTCAGCCGACCCAACGACCAGGCAACGTTCAGGCGCCGCACGGGCGGGCGGGGGTCCAGCCTCGCCCACAACGATCGCGCTCTACCGGGCGGCCGCTCGACGCCGAGCAGCTCCAGGTCGGCCGCAATGCGGCCACCGACGCTCACGATCACCGGCGACCGCGCCAGCGCCTTGGCCGGCTGGGCACCCGTGAGCGAGAGCACCTCCCGGATAGCTTCCGCCATCGGCGTGACCCAAAGATCCTGCTCGAGAGGAGTGAGCGGGCGCGGGAACGTCTCGGCAACGGGACCGGGCCCAAAGATGGGGCCGATCGCCGCATCGTGGGAGCCCGCCGCGGTGATCGGGCGGCTCTGCAGCAGCACCACCGAACCGTTGAAGGCCGCCCACTCGACGTCCTGCGGGCCACCGAAGACCGCTCTCGCGCGCTTCTGCAGCCGGACCAGTGCACGCAGGTTCGCGTCGACGGCCGGGAGCGTGCCCGTCGACTCGACGACCTTGCCACCGGCGGTCAGCGTCACGGTGATGCCGTCGACCTCGCCACTCACGAGCCGATGAGGGCCACCAGACACCGCCGCAATAACGATGCGGTCGCGCCGTCCACTCACTGGGTCGGCACCGAACATCACGCCACCGACGTCGGGTTCGATGTACGGCTGCACCAGCACGGCCATCACGTCACCAGTTGCTTTGCCTTGGCGCACTGCCTCACCCGAGGTGACAACCTCGCGCACCGCCTCGATGAAGCTGTCCCAGCCGCGCACGTCGAGCACCGACCTGAACCGGCCAGCCATCGAAGAGTCGACCCCATCCTCGACCGTCGACGACGAGCGCACGACCACCGCAAGGTTGCCGCCCTGCGTCAGCTCGGTCCAGGCCTGACAAGCGGCACGGATGATGTCATCCGCACCGCCGCACGCCACCGCAAGCGCAGCACCGGGCGTCAGCACAAATCCCGGCAGTACTGGCATGCCGGCGCGGTGCGCCCGGGCGAGGGCCGCAGCCTTCGCACCAGCAACGGCGCGGTTGTGCGCGTCCGCGAGCTCGAGCACCGCCTCGCCCGGAGGGACGGTGGTGGAAGTAGGAACCATTGGAGGACTCCAACCGATTGCTTCGTGTGGCAGTGGGTGGTCAGTGGGCGAACGTGGGCCCGCTGGCGACGCTGGCGCCAGCGGTGGTGGAGACAAACCCACGCCCAACGAGGCGCCGAGCTCGTGGCCCAGGTCGTTGGGTCAGGTGCGTGCGGTTTCGTGCCACCGTGCGGTGCGGTTGTATCTCGGCGCCCAGACGAGGCGGTAGAGGAGCCTGGCTGGTGGGGGGAGCAGTCGGAGGACTTTGGTCTTGGTCGGGTCGGGTGCGTCGTCGAGCACCCACGGGAGGTACTCCGCGCCGCCACGGAGGCCGCCTTGTGTCTTTCGGATGTGTTGCCCGAACGCGGCCCACCCCTCTGGGCCGAGATACCTCTCGATCAACGGCAGCGCCTCTTGTTCCTCGTGTCGCATGTGGGCGGTCAGGCCCGCAGCCAGGGCGTGGACGGCCCGGGCCAGCCTGGTCGCGTCGTGGGCGGCGATGGCCGCGTCGACGCGTTCGAGCTGTGGATCGATCTGGGCGTGTTCGGTCTCCATCGCGTCAAGGACTGCCACGTCCTCCGGCGCGGACACCGTGGCACGCAGCTTCGGCCACAGCGAGGTGTCTTCGGCGGAGTGGTGGATGTGCAGTTGCTTGCTGAACATCGCCCACGCTGCCAGCGCTTGGGGCGTTTGGGCGTGGCCGTGCTCGCTCGCGGACGCGAGACGTTGCAGGTCGCGGGTGAACGCGTCGTGCGCGACGTACATCATCGTGAAGTCGACGTCGCCGTTGAGCGGGGTCCGCTGGGGCCATGTATTGACGTCCGGCATCTGATCTCCTCTGGGTAGTGGGTAGCTCAGGACGCTGCGGATGCAGCGGGTTCGGGTCGGGCCGGCCGGGCGGTCTATCGTCGCGGCCCGTTCGGCGTGCAGGCGTCAGGCCGCTCCGGCCGGCTCCAGCTGCGGCTCCGCCTCCGGCACGGACTGCTGTGTTTCGCCGCGGGTGTTGCTGGTGCGCAGCCCGATGAACGCGGCGGCGAGCACGAAGATGCTGCCGGCCAGGAGCGCCCGGTGGAAGCCCGAGGTGAGCGCGTCGGGTAAGGGCGTGTCGGCGGCGAGCAGGTGGTTGGTGTGCGAGGTCGCGATCGCGGAGAAGATCGCGAGCCCGAGCGCGCCGCCGACCTGCTGGGATGAGTTGAGCAGCGCGGCGGCGAGCCCGGCCTTGTCGGCGGGCACGCCGGCGTTCGCGGCCGTGGTAACGGCCACGAACACCGCTCCGATGCCCAGCGACACGATCATCAGGCCGGGGAACAGGTCGGTGAGGTAGGAGCCGTCGACCGGGATCCGGGACAGGTACCACAGGCCCCCGGCCGTGATCAGCGCGCCGACGACGATCACCGGTCGTGTTCCGATCCTGCCGAGCAGCTGGGAGGAGACGCCGGCGGAGATGCCGACGCCGACGGTCAGCGGGAGGTAGGCGGCGCCGGTCTGGAGCGGCGAGTAGCCCAGCACGTTCTGCATGTAGAGGGTGAGGAAGAAGAACATCGCCAGGAAGCCGGCGACGCCGATGAGCTGGGTGACGTTGGCGGCGGCCAGCCCCTTGACCCGGAAGATCGACAGCGGGACGAGTGGGCTCTTGCTGCGCTGCTCATTGATGACGAACGCGGCCAGCATGACGCCGGCTCCGGCGAGTTCGCCGATCGTGCGCGCCGATCCCCAACCCTGATCGGGTGCCTGCACCAGCGCGTAGACGAGCAGCAGCATCCCGCCGGTGACCAGGACAGTGCCTAGGATGTCGAAGTTCGTGCGCGCCGCGCGGCGTCGATCCCCGGGGATCAGCCAGAAGATCGCGGCCACCAGGAACACGGCAATCGGCGGGTTGACGTAAAGCACCCAACGCCAGCCGGGCCCCTCGGTTAGGACGCCGCCGAGGAACACCCCGGCAGCCGAGGCGAGTCCCGCCACGCCACCCCAGACGCCGAGCGCCTTGTTGCGGTCGGAGCCTTCCTTGAAGCTTGTCGTCAGCAGCGAGAGCGCCGCCGGGAGCATCAGCGCGGCGCCGAGGCCTTGGGCGAGGCGGGCACCGACCAGCACCCCGGCGCTCCCGGCGAATCCGCCGGCGAGCGACGAGACCGCGAACACCGCTGTCCCGGCCACCAGGACGCGGCGACGGCCCAGTAGGTCACCGGCACGGCCGCCGAGGAGCATGAAACCGCCGTAGGTGAGCAGGTAGCCACTGAGCACCCACTGCAGGGACTGCACCGAGAAATCCAGGTCCGTACGGATGTCGGCTAGCGCGATGTTCACGATCGACGCGTCGACGAAATCGAGGAACGCGACCGCGCTCAGCAAGGCCAGCGTGAGCTTGCCACGGCGCGTTTTGAGAAATGACGGTTGAACGGTCATGTCGGTCATGTCGAGAAGTCCTCCGGTGAGATGAGTGAGTCGGCCGGTCGAGGCGGCTGACGCTCTGGGCGAGCGTTCAGGGTCAGCTGGCCCAGCGATGCGCTATCGACCCGGCGCATTCGGCGGCGGCACGGGCGTGGCTTTGTGTCCTCCGTCGTCACGTGCTCGCGGTCTGTTGGGACTGGCTTGACGAGGACGGTAGGAGCAGACACCTGCTGTGGGCGTCACCCGAAGGTGCACCGGCTAGGTGGAATCTTTCGCAGCTAGCGCGGGGCACGCAGCTAGCGCCGGGCACGAAGGTGCCATGAGATCGGCTGCGAGCCGCGCTAGGCGATCAGTCCTAGCTGCCGTCCTCGGGTGACGGCCGCGGTGCGGTTGTCTGCGCCGAGCTTGTCGAGGATGTGGCCGACGTGCTTCTTCACCGTGTCGAGGGTCACCACGAGTTCCTCGGCGATGCGCGGGTTCGACTTTCCCGCGGCCAGCAGGGCCAGCACCTCCGCCTCGCGGGCGGTCAGCGGCTCGACCAGACCGGGTGGCGCGGCGGCGGCTCGCGCCGATCCCGGTTCCGTGGGTTTCTCGTCGAAGGCGCGCAGCAGCCGAGCCAGGTAGTCGAGGGGTACCGCGCGGGCCGCGGCGTGCTCGCTCCGTTGGGCTGCGACCAGCCGGCCGAGGAGGGCCCGCATTGGCGCGCCCTCGTCGGCGAAGACCCGGACGTGGCCTTCGGGACCGCCCAGCGTGAGCGCCTCGGCAAGGGCGTCCACCGCCGCAGCGTCGTGGCCGCTTGCCGCGAGCGCCAGCGCGTGCAGCGCGCGTAGCTCGATCACGCTCCCGATCCGGTGTTGGGCGGCAGCCGCAGCGTGCATCCGCTCCAGCAGCGGGAGTGCCTGATCTGGAAGGTCTTGCGCGAGCAGCACCCGCGCCAGCACGAGATACGCGAGCTCATGGGGATAGCCCGGCTCGTCGTCGGCGTCGAGGCCGCGCTCGCGCGTCCAGCGTTCGGCCGCCGCGACGTCGCCTTGGGCCAGCAGCAGCCGCGCCCGCTGCGCCGGGACCGGGTTGAGCAGGCCGGCAACGCCAAGGTTTGGTGCGGCCCGCTCGGCCTCACCCATCGCCTCCATGGCGCCGCCCGCATCACCCTGGGCCTGCCGGATCCACGCCAGCGTCGCTAGGGCGGTGGCCAGCGGCGGGGTGAAGCTGAACTGCCGGCACAGCTCGATACCTTCGGTGACGTGCCGGAAGGCGGAGTCGAGCTCGTTGCGCTGGTAGGCCACCTCGGCCAGGCCGGCGTACCCGATGCCGGCGGCGGGCAGCGTCGGCCGGGAGGCCTCCGCGGTGATCTCCAGCGTCTGCTGGTAGGTCGCGTGCGCAGCATCCAGGCGGCCCAGGGCGCGCTGGATCTGGCCGAGGTGGTGGTTGCCCCAGCCGATCAGGTTGCGGTGGCCGGCCGCCCGCCACTGGCCGATGCTTGACGACAACGCGCGCTCGGCTTCCTCGAGCCGACCGCGGAGCCAATCGGCCACTGCCAGGTGCCCTTGGGTGATGAAACCCAGCATCGATTGGCCCTCACCGATCTCGGCCTGGGCCCGCGAGGCGAACGCGGCCGTAGCCTCGGCATCACCGCGGAGCTCGGCGAGGTAGGCACGAAAGATCGCGATCGTCGCGGGGACATTCACCAACAGGCTGGCCGCCTGGCCGGCCGACGGTTCATACGGCTCATCGTCCGTATGTGCGGAGGCGCGTTCGGCGGCAGCTAGCAACCCATCGACCGCCTCGACTCGGCCGTTGGAGTCGGCTATGGCCGCCTGCGCCACCAACAGTCGTGGGCGGGACCGGATCAGGTCAGGAGGGAGCGCCGCGAGCCATCGCTGCACGGTCGCCCCCTCACCGCGGAGATAGAACAGCGCGTCGAAGTGCTGCTCGATCAGCCGAGCCGCCTGGCTCATCTCCCCGGCGGCCACCGCGTGCCGCACGGCGTCATCGGCGAGACCGTGCTTCTCGTGCCAGCCGGCCGCGTTTCGGTGCAGCCCCGCTACCCGCTCGGGCCGCTCCTGCCGCAAACGCGCCCGGAGCAGGTCGGCGAATAGCTGGTGGTAGCGCCACCAGCCGCGCACCTCGTCCAGCGGCACCAGGAACAGCCCGGCCGCCTCGACTGCCTCCAGCATCGCCTGGCCGTCGGTCCGGCCGGTGACCGCATCGCACAGCTCACCGGACAACCGCTCCAGCACCGAGGTCTCCAACAGGAACCCGCGCACCTGCTCCGGTTGCCGTTCCAGCACCTCCTCGGTCAGATAGTCCAGGACGTGGCGGTGGCTGCCACTGAACGTCGCCACGAACCCGGCGACATCCGCCTGGCCGCGCAGCGACAGGGCGGCCAGCTGCAACCCGGCTGCCCACCCTTCGGTGCGGGCCCCCAGCGCCGCCACGGCGGCCTCGGGCAGATCGCCGACCGCCTCGATCAACAGGGCCGCGGCCTCGTCGGCTGTGAAGCGCAGGTCGGCGGCGCGCAACTCAGCGAGCTGCCCGCGGGCCCGCAGCCGCGCCAGCGCCAACGGCGGGTCTGCGCGGCCGGCCAGCACCAGGTGCACTCCGGGCGGCAGGTGCTCGAGCAGGAACATCAGCGACGCATGTACCGGCGCGGAGTCGATCAGGTGGTAGTCATCGAGGACGAGCAGCACCTCGCCATCAGCCGGCTGGGCGGCCAACTCGTTGATCAGCGCCGTGACCAGCCCCTCGAAGGACGGCGGAGCCGGCGGCCCGAGCAGCGCCGTGACACGCTCGGCGATCCCGGGGCGTGCCCGGTCCAGCGCCGCGACAACGTGCCGCCAGAACCGTGCCGGGTCGCTGTCACCGGCGTCCAGCGACAGCCATGCGACCGGCCGTCCACCGCGCCGGATCCAGTCGGCCAGCAACGCCGTCTTACCGAACCCGGCCGGGGCGCAAACCAATATGAGCCCCCGCACCAACGCCTCGTCGAGCGTGTCCAGCAGCCGGGGGCGGGGCACGAAACCCGGCTGCGGGTGGGGCAGATACAGCTTGGTGGCCAGCAGAACATCCCGCTCGGACGCGGCAACCTCGAATGAGGCCGCTGCGTGCTGCTCCGCCATCGGTGACCTGCCGCTCAGCGCATCCAGCGATCCTCCGCTTCGACGAGCCTAGACGACCGGGCCGGAATCGTTGACGCAGGCTGAGGTCCGCCCCAGTGCCGCCTTCGTGCCTGATCGGGGCGACGAAAGATTCCACCCCCGAGGTGCACCTTCGGGTGACGCCACTACCCGGCGACCGTTCGTAGCGTGCCTACAGACAAACACACGCACACCGACGGGAGGACAGGAATGACAGTCCTCGGGCTCGCCCGATTCAGTCCCGAACCGCCCAACACCGAGACGGGGCCCAAGGGGCGGCGCCGATCCGACCGGCTGGCTGCCCGGCATGCGGGCGACCGCACATGAGCGACGCCGGATCCCCCGCCCGCTACGAGATCCGTATTGACGGGGTCCTCGACGCAGCCTGGTTCGAAGGCCTCCAGGTGAACAGCGACGGCCGGCAGACGGTCATCTCCGGCCGGCTCGCCGATCAGCCGGCCCTGCACGCACTGCTAGCCAAGATCCGTGACCTGGGGCTCTGCCTGATCAGTATGAATCGCCTGGACCCGCAGGAAGACCGAACTGAGCAAGCAGGGACGGGCGAATAACCGGAGCCTGAGACTCACGCCGGGCCACGACGCAAACCCAGAATAACGCGGCATCTGTCTCGCCACGTCGCCTGCACCGGACGTGTCACGGTCCGTCGGTCACACCCTCATACATCAGGAGACTGTCATGCTCGAAATCGGAACCGTCGCATCAGATATCGCCCTCGAAGACCCCGCGGGGCATCCGGTAAGTCTGGCTGACTCGAAGGTCGGCAACAGGTACCCGGACTGGCAGCAGGCGGTCGCCGCCCGCTCCGCGCTCCGCCTCGGGGGCAACCGGCCCGGCCGCTTCGCGGATCACCCCGCCACCCCCTCCGCGGATTCCACGCCGCACCGAGGCGGACGGGCATGAGCGAAATCGAGCTGTCCGCCGGGACAATCGAGTACGAGGACACCGGCGGCGACGGCCCCCCGATTGTGCTGTTGCACGGGCTGATGATGGACGCCTCGCTGTGGGACGGGCCGATCGCTGATCTGTCCGTCGATCACCGATGCGTGGCACCGACGCTGCCGCTTGGCGCGCATCGTCACGCGATGCACGCCGACGCTGACCTGTCGCTGCCCGGGATAGCTCGGATCGTCGCGGAGTTCCTTGACCGCCTCGATCTGCATGACATCACCCTCGTCGGCAATGACACCGGCGGGGCGCTCGTCCAGCTGCTCATGTCCGACGGCGCCGCACGCGTGGGACGGGTCGTGCTCGCCTCCTGCGACGCGTTCGACAACTTCCCGCCAGGGCTGACCGGCAAGACGCTCGTGCTCACCGGCAAGCTCTCGCCGCGGATGTTCGGGCTGTTCATGCAGCACATGCGGCTTCGGGCTATCCGGCGGCTCCCGATCGCGTTCGGATGGCTGACCATGCGAGGAGACGCTGCCACCGCCCGGTGGATGAAGCCCGTCATGACGCAACCTGAGATCCGCCGCGACGCCGTCCGCGTTCTGCGCGCTGTTGCGGCAGAGCCGCAGCTCATGCTCGACGCCGCCGAATCCCTGCCGAGCTTCACCCGCCCCGCCCTCGTGGTCTGGGCAAGCGGGGACCGCGTGATGCCACCCGAGCACGGCCGGCGCCTCGCCGACCTCCTCCCGCAAGGACGGCTGGTCGAGGTAGAAGACAGCTACACCCTCATCCCCCTCGACCAGCCAGCGAGGCTCGCTCAGGTCATCCGGGAGTTCACCCACGCATCCGACAGAACCTAGCGGTCACGCCCGGAACAAACCGGTCCGCGACCGCCGCCGGACCGACCCGGCCATTCGTATCGAAATTGCAGTATGGGAGAGAGAGGACCTTGTCATGTTCCTGATCACCGGTGCCACTGGCCCCATCGGGAGGCCGCTCGTCGATGTTCTTCTCGCGGAGGGCGTCCCGGTTCGGGCTGTCAGCCGTGAGCCGGGGGCTGCGGGGCTTCCGACGGGGGTCGAGCTCGTCGCGGGGGATCCGCGCAGGCCCGACATGCTCGCCGGAGCGCTGCAGGGCGTTTCCGCGTTGTTCGTGCACCCGCGGGCCGTGGGGGATGGGGAGGCCGCCGGGAAGCTGGTGGCGCTCGCGGCGGAGCAGGGGGTGCGGCGGGTGGTCGCGCTGTCGGCGATCAACGTCGAGGACGACCCGGCGCACCAGCCGTCGCGGTTCAACGGCGACCGGAACAAGGAGGTCGAGGAGGCGGTAGTCCGGGGTGGGCTGCCGTGGGTGAGTGTGCGGCCGACGTCGTTTGCGGTCAACACGATCGGCATGTGGGCGGGGCAGATCCGGGCGGGGGACGTCGTCCGGGGGCCCTACGCGACATTCGCCGAGGCGCTCGTCCATGAGAGGGACCTCGCCGAGATCATCGCACGGGCACTTCAGGACAACGGGCTCGATGGCCGGCGCATCCCGGTGACCGGGCCGCAATCGCTGACGCATGAGGAAATGGTCGTGACCATCGGGGAGGTGATCGGGCGTCCGCTCCGTTACGCGGAGATCCCGGCGGAGGCCGCCGCCCAGGCCATGATCCGATTCGGTCTCGCCGAGCCGTTCGTCCAGGCGTTGATGGGGCGCTACGCGCGCGGCGCGGGACGGGCCGCGACCGTCACCGGCGAGGTGGCCGCGATCCTCGGGCGGCCCGCCCGGACCTTCGCCGACTGGGTCGCCGACCACGCCGACACCTTCAGCGACGGGGGCGCGACGATGACGATGCGACTTACCCGGTTCGCAGGGTTGTTGTTCAGCGGCCTCTTCGCGGGCTTCCTCGTGGCGGTGCTCGTACTGGAGAGCTCTCTGCGCTCCTTCGACGGCTCCGTTTACACCCAGGTCCGCCAGGTGGAGCTCGACGGCCTGGACCGGCTCGCCGCCGCCACCCTGATCCCGGCGACGATCGCCACGGCGATCCTGGTCGTTCTCGGCTTCCGGGCTCGAATACGCTCCCGTTGGCTCGCGCTGGCCGCGCTCGCCCTGATGGCCTCGATCATCGCGGTGACCCTGACCGTCAATTTGCCGATCAACGGCGACCAGCTCGACTGGTCCACCCACGCGCCGCCCGCTGACTGGGCGGACGTCCGGGACCGCTGGCAGCTCGCCCACGTCGTCCGGACCGTGGCCGCCGTCCTCGCCTTCGGCCTGCTGGCCACGGCGGCGACGGCCCGCCCGAAAATCCCCGGCCAGACTAAAGGTGATGTTTCCCGGACGGGCGAGGCAGGGCCGCATGCTGAGCGCCTTGAGATCGATGGACTCGGTGCCGGGTGATCCGGGGTCGCTCGGCCACCGTTGCTGCGGCGAGATGGAGCGTGTTTCTGGACAGGTACCCGGTCGGCCAGAACGGCGGCGGTCGACCGCGTGCCCTTCGGTTACTGCGCAAAGACACCCTCTGGAAAAGCACGTCCGCGTCAGCGGTCTCCGTGCCACGCGACGGACCGACCAACTGCATGTCAACAAGCGTTGGCCAACAATCGTTGACCGCCTCACTCTAGGACAGGACCGGAGCACCACAATGCACGCCACCGCAATGCCCACCCGCGCCGAGGTCGCCATCGTCGGCGCCGGCCCGACAGGCCTCGCCCTCGCCGTCACGCTCGCCTCCGCCGGCATCGACTACGTCATCGTGGACCGGCTGGCCGAGGGCGCGAACACCTCCCGTGCCGCCGTCGTGCACGCCCGCACGCTGGAGGTTCTCGACGAGTTGGGCGCCGCCAAGGACCTGATCGCGCGCGGCGTTCCAGTCACCCGATTCGCCGTCCGCGACGGCTCCCGCCGACTGTTCACCGTCCCGTTCGACGGACTGCCCACGCCCTACCCGTACACCCTGATGGTCCCCCAGTTCGAGACCGAGGCAGTGCTGCTCGCCCGGCTGCGGGCACTCGGCGGCGATGTGCGCCGTCCGTACGAGGTCGCCTCGGTCGTCCAGAACGAGGACGGGGTGACCCTCACCATGACCAGCGGGGAGACTTTGTGCGCCGGGTACGCCGTCGGCGCCGACGGCATGCACAGCGCCGTGCGCGAGGCATCGGGCATCGGGTTCACCGGCAGCGCCTACGGCGAGTCCTTCGTCCTCGCCGACGTCACGATGGATTGGGCCCCGGGCCCCGGCGAGGTGTCCCTCACCTTCGGCGCCGCCGGGCTCACCGTCGTCGCCCCGCTCCCCGGCGGCCACTACCGCGTCGTCGCTACCGTGGACGAGGCCCCGGCCACCCCCAACCTCGCCTTCGTCCAGCGGCTGTTGGACGAGCGCGCCCCCGGCCTGGCCAAGGTCACCGGTCTGGCCTGGTCCTCGCGGTTCCGGGTGCACCACCGGGTCGCCGACCACTACCGCGTCGGTCGTCTGCTGCTGGCCGGCGACGCCGCCCACGTGCACAGCCCGGCGGGCGGTCAGGGAATGAACACCGGTATCCAGGACGGCTACGCCCTCGGCAGGGCATTCGCCACCGGCCAGCTGGACGGCTATGAGGCCCAGCGCCGCCCGGTCGCGCAGCGGGTGGTTGCCTTCACCGACCGCATGACCCGGATCGCCACCACCCACAGTCGGGCGGCCCGCGGTGCCCGCAACATCGCCCTTCCCCTACTCGGCCACCTCCCGGCCTTCCGCACCAAGCTCGCCACCGAGCTCGCGGAGCTCAACTACCGATAGACGCGACCGGAGGATCGACCACTGAGTGCAGGGCAGCTTGGCGGAGCCGCGCTATGCCGTGACCGACCGGAGACTGCAGCTCTTCGGCAGCCTGATGGACATCATCTTCATGCGCCCAACATCCACGGTGAAGGTGCAAGTCACACACAACACCTGGCACCGCGTTGACGAGGCAGCCGCGGTGGTGAGAACTATGCACGCTTCGCGTCAGCCGCTCTGTGCCAAGTCAGCTCACTCGGCTGATACCTGCGCCGCCTCGACCACCGCTCGGCGTCTGCGCAGCAGCCACCAGATCGGAAGGCCGACCGCCGCGGCCGCGACCACAAACGGCGACAGGGCACCGGCAACGAGGAGCATCACACCCAAGGTCGCGACGAACGCATCCCAGCCGCCACGCAAACCGGCGAGGAATCCGGTAGCCGTCGTCTCGTCGGATGCAGTCGTGCCGACCTCCTCGAAGGTGACGGTCACAGTGGCCAGCTCGGTCAGCTGCGACAACGCCTGAAGGCGCGCCTGCAACGACTCCAGCTCGGCCTCGCGGGTCGCCAGCTCGGACTCCAGATTGACGATGTCGGTAATGCTCTGCGCCCGGTCGAGCAGATCGCGGACTCGCGTCAGGCTCTTCTGTTGTGTCGCGATGCGGGACTCGACATCGACCATCTCCTCGGTGACGTCCTGGGCGCTGCGGTCGCGCTGGGTCACGGTGCCGAGCTCGCCGAGTCGTGTCACCGCGTCCGCGTACGACGTCGCTGAGATGCGTAGCGTGAGGGTGGATCGTGGCTCGCCGCTGCCACTCGTTGACTCGCTCTGCACATAGCCGACGCTCGTTGTCGCGATCTGCTGTGCCCGTTCGACGGCCGCGGCGACGTCCTCCACTTCGACCGTCATCGTCACCGTGTAGATGACCGACCGCTGCGCGGCATCTACCTGTACGGCCGGTGCCGCAACGGCACTACCGTGCGCGGCGGCAGAATCATCTGTGCTCGCGTCCGCCTCGCCAGCGACAGCTTCCGTCGCACTCCCGGCGTCGTTGCCCTCATCCGCGTCGTCGCCCGCGCAGCCGGCCAACACCGCACCCACGACCAACGTGGCCACCATTTGCGCTCGGAGCCGACCCCGCCTGCCCATCAGACCCCTCCTCGCGCGGCGCTGAGTCTTTGACGGACGAGTGTGGCCGCTGGTTGCCATGCCAAGGTCACGAATGGGGCAGCGTTCTGCAACAGTCGGCACATGCGCACCGCGACCCGCCCGCATGTCGTCATCGTCGGTGCCGGCATCAGTGGCCTGGCGGCCGCACGATTCGTACGACGCCGCGCGCGCGACGCGGATGTCACGGTCCTCGAAGGGTCGCCGCGCATCGGCGGAAAGCTCCGGCTCGACACCGTCGCCGGCGTCCAGGTCGACGTCGGCGCCGAGGCGATGCTGGCGCGGCGACCCGAAGCCGTTGGACTTGCCCGCGAAGTCGGGCTCGGCCCCGACCTGGTGGCCCCGGCGACAACGCAAGCAGCGATCTGGAGCGACGGCCGCCTCGTGCCAATCCCCGCCGGCACCGTGATGGGCATTCCCAGCGACCTCGCTGCGCTGGAAGAGTCCGGGCTGCTCACCCCAGACGAGCTATCCGCGGCACGACACGAGCCTGAGCAGTCCGGTCTGCCGCTCAGCGGTGACACCGCCATCGGAGATCTGGTCACCCGCCGCCTCGGTGCCGCCGTGACCGACCGGCTCGTGGAACCGCTGCTCGGCGGCGTCTACGCAGGTCGTGCCAACCTGCTCTCCTTGGACGCCACCGTGCCGGCACTGGGCGCCGCGCTGCGCAACGAGTCGAGCCTGCTGGCCGCGGTGCGCGCGGCTCTGGCACCGAGTGCGGAGTCGGCCCCCGACGCCCCGGTGTTTGCCGGCATAGTCGGTGGCATCGGGCGACTCCCCGGAGCAGTTGCGGAGACCTCGGGCGTCGTCGTCCGTACGAATGCAATGGTTCGCGCCATCCAGCGCCGTACGGACGACAGCTGGGCGCTCACGATCGGGCCCACCGCAGCTGAGGAAAGCATCGACGCCGATGCGGTCATCGTCGCAGTGCCCGCACATCCGGCCGCTCGGCTGCTGCGGTCCGCCGTGCCCAAAGCCGCCGACGCTCTGGCGGAGATCGACTACGCGAGCGTCGGCATCGTGACGCTCGCCTACCGCGCCGGGGACGCGCGCGACCGCCTGCCGGGGTCGGGCTTTCTCGTCCCGCCGAGCGAAGACCGGCTGACCAAGGGAGCGACATTCTCTTCGCGCAAGTGGCGCTGGCTCGCCGACCGCGCACCGGATCTCGTCGTGCTGCGTGGCTCGATAGGCAGGTTCGGCTCGGTCGACGACCTGCAACGTGACGACAAGGACTTGGTCCGTACGGTCATCGCCGACATCTCCGCCGCCACCGGGCTGGACAGCGAACCGATCGAAGGCATCGTCACCCGGTGGGGCGGCGCGCTGCCGCAATACACCGTCGGCCATGTCGACCGGGTGAGTGCCATTCGCGCCGCTGTTGCCGATCTGCCGACGCTCGCGGTCTGCGGCGCCGCGTACGACGGTGTCGGCATTCCCGCCTGCATCGCCACGGCCGAGGCGGCAGCAGCCCAGGTCGTCTCCGGCCTGATCGCCAGTGGGAACATGGGGGCATGACCGAAGCCGCCAAGCCGAAGGCCCGCGACCTCAACCAGGTCATCCGCTACACGATGTGGTCGGTGTTCCGCCTGCGCGTGCCGCTCGCCGACTCCGACCGTGGCTCGATGGCGCACGAGACCGACGAGCTGTTCGCGCAGCTGGCGGCCAAGGACGTCGTCGTGCGCGGCACCTACGACGTCGCCGGGCTGCGCGCCGACGCCGATCTCATGGTGTGGTGGCACGCATCCACGAGCGACGACCTGCAGGACGCCTACCACCGGCTGCGGCGCACCGCCTTCGGCGGCCACCTCGAGCCAGTGTGGTCGCAGCTCGCGCTGCACAGGCCGGCAGAGTTCAACAAGAGTCATGTGCCCGCTTTCCTCGCCGATGAGCAGCCGCGTGCCTACGTCTGCGTCTATCCGTTCGTGCGGTCGTACGAGTGGTACCTGCTGCCCGACGAGGAACGCCGAGCGATGCTCGCCGAGCACGGGATGATGGCCCGCGACTACCCGGACGTACGCGCCAACACGGTGTCGTCGTTCGCGCTTGGTGACTACGAGTGGATGCTCGCGTTCGAGGCGGACGAGCTGCACCGCATCGTCGACCTCATGCGGCATCTGCGCGGGTCGGCGGCGCGCAGGCACGTGCGCGAAGAGGTGCCGTTCTACACCGGTCGCCGCGTCGGCATGCATGACCTCGTGGGGATGTTGCCCTGATGGGGCTGCGCGACCGGCTCCGGGCCGTCTTCGGCCGCAGCGACGACGACGCGCCGGTCGTTGAGCCGCCGGTCGACAGGGTGGCTCGGCGGGCGCAGCTCGATCGGCTGGAGGCCGCGCTGCGCACCATGGCCCGGGCGATGGCCGCCGACGGCACGCTGATGGGCAACCCCGGTTGGCGCGGCCGCGTCGAGGACTACCGCTGGGCGGCCAATGAGGCCGCGGCCATGGGCGGTCAGGAGTTCACTCGCGCCGAGATCCTCGATCTGGCCAACCAGATCGCGCCGTTGTACGCGCCCGGCGGCGCGGTGCCGGCGGAGTACGCGGTCTACGAGACCGAGCAGGCCCGCTTGCTCGAAGCCGTCGAGGAGCTGCGTCGGCCGTTGCCGTCGGAGGAGATCGCGCCCTAGCAAAACCGGTTGTTCCCCGGATCCGATGGCTGCTCTACTCGTACGGGAGTTTGCCGGCCAAGGAGACGAGATGCGAGCAGCGTTCATGTCCACCCAGCAGGTTTTTGGGACCTATCCAGAGGACATGACGCTTCGTGCGAACGCTCAACCTTGGGATCTTGGCGCATGTCGATGCCGGTAAGACCAGCCTGACCGAGCGGCTGCTCTACACGGCTGGCGTCATCGACGAGATCGGCAGCGTCGACTCCGGCAGCACCCAGACCGATTTCCTTGCATTGGAACGGCAACGCGGCATCACGATCAAGTCCGCTGTCGTGTCGTTCCCGATCGACGATGTCACGGTCAACCTGATCGACACGCCCGGCCACCCGGACTTCATTGCCGAGGTGGAGCGCGTGCTGAACGTGCTCGATGGTGCGGTGCTGGTGATCTCGGCGGTCGAAGGAGTGCAGCCGCAGACCCGCATCCTGATGCGGACGCTGCGACGACTGCAGATTCCGACGCTGCTCTTCGTGAACAAGATCGACCGCCCGGGCGCGGCGTACGTCCGTGTGCTGACGGCAATCTCCGAGCATCTGACGCAATCGGTTGTCCCCATGGTGTCGGTGCACGACCTCGGCACCCGGAACGCGTACGCAAAGCCATCCGGCGCAACGGATCTCGGCTTCGCCGACATCCTGGCCGACGTGCTCGCCGCTCACGATGACGAGCTGCTTGGCGCGTACGTCGACGACGAGACAGCCGTCTCGTATCACCAGCTTCGGCGCGTCCTTGCCGCGCAAACCAAGCGGTCGCTGGTGCATCCGGTGTTCTTCGGCTCGGCGATCACGGGTGCTGGCGTGGACCCGCTGATCGCCGGCATAGCGGAGCTACTTCCGACATCTCGAGGCGATGCGTCGGAGCCAGTGTCCGGCACGGTCTTCAAGGTGGAACGCGGCCCGTCGGGGGAGAAGATCGCGTACGTGCGGATGTTCGCGGGCACGTTGCGCGTTCGCGACCGCGTGCTGGTCGGCGGGCACGAGGCCAAGGTGACGGCCATCGCGGCCTACGGCAAGGGTGCGACCTCCGCGAGCGTGTCCGTCGGCGCTGGGGAGATCGGCAAGGTCTGGGGCCTCGCCGACGTACAAGTGGGGGATGCGATCGGCGAAGGCGAAGCGCAGGCGAAGCTGGCCGACCGTCACTTCGCCCCGCCGACCCTGGAAACCGTCATCGTTCCCGAGCGCCCGGCCGGCAGGGGTGCGCTTCTCGCTGCGCTGACCCAGCTCGCCGAGCAGGACCCGCTGATCAACGTACGTCAGGACGACGTCCGCCAGGAGACCTACATCTCGCTCTACGGCGAGGTGCAGAAGGAGGTCATCCAGGCGACGTTGGCGGACGAGTACGGGCTCGGCGTGACGTTCCGCGAGACGACGACGGTGTGCATCGAACGGCCCACCGGCGCGGGAGCAGCTGTGGAGCACATGGGCGCGGAGTCCAACCCGTTCCGCGCCACGGTCGGGCTGCGCATCGATCCGGCGCCAGTCGGCTCCGGTGTTCAGTTCCGGCTGGGGATCGAGCTCGGATCGCTGACACCGTCGTTCCTGAGAGCGGTCGACGAGACCGTGCACCAGACGCTGCGGCAAGGACTCTATGGGTGGCAGGTCACAGACTGCACGGTCACGATCACGCACTCTGCCTACACGCCGCCTCCGCCGTACGGCTGGAGCAAGTGGTCGAGCTCGGCCGGGGACTTCCGCAACCTGACGCCACTTGTGCTGATGAGCGCTCTTCGGCGGGCCGGGAGCCAGGTGTTCGAGCCGATGCACGGCTTCCGGCTCGAGCTCCCCGCGGACACACTCGCAACGATGCTGCCTGCGCTGGCCCGGCTGCGTGCGGGAGTGCAGTCCACGGTGACCCAAGGTCCGTTCTACGTGGTCGAGGGTGAGATCCCCGCTGCCCGAGTGCATGAGTCTGCAGCAGCAGCTACCGGCACTCACCCATGGAGAAGGCGTGCTGGAGTCCGCGTTCGCGCGCTTCGAACCTGTCACCGGCCCGATTCCGACGCGGTCGCGGACCGACCACAACCCGCTCAACCGCAAGGAGTACCTGCTGCACGTGATGCGGCGCGCCTGACCGTGCCGGAAAGGCGCGCTGGGCGCCGCTAGCCCTTGTGGGCGTACAGGCGAAGCACCGGCACGCCCAGCCGCCGCCGCGCCCGCGAGGCGAGGTCGACCCGCAACGCCTCCGTGACGACGTGCGGCCGGGCCAGCACCACGAGCTCGTCGATGCCATGCTCGGCCGTGAGCTCGCCGAGCCGGACGAGCAGGTTGCGCTCAGTCACCTCACCGTCAGCGTCGACTCCTTTGGCGCGGAGAGCCTCGACCACCTGGGCCAGGATCTTCTCCGCGTCCTCGTGCGCAACCTCGACGGGGTCGCGCTGGTGGCGGTCGACCGCGTGCCGGTCGACGAGACCGCGGTCCATGGCGTAGTCCTCGATGACCGCCTCGATCGAGTGCGCAGTGACATGCTCCGGCACGACTACATGCACGTGCACGTCCTCGATGTCGGCGAGCATCTCGACCACCTGGTCGGCATCTTCGGGCGAGATGTTCCGCTCCACCGCGAGGACGACGTTGTAGGTCATGACTCGATGGTGGCCCCAGCGGCCCCGCTCGGCGAGCCGGCCGCGGGCTCGAGCTTGAGAGACACCCCGTTGATGCAGTAGCGCTGGTCGGTGGGCGTGCTGTACCCCTCACCCTCGAACAGGTGACCGAGGTGCGAGCCGCACCGGGCGCAGCGCACCTCTATGCGGTCCATGCCGTACGAGTGGTCCGGGATCAACTCGATCCGGTCGGCCGCCAGCGGCGTGTAGAACGCCGGCCACCCGCAGTGCGCGTCGAACTTTTGCTCGCTGCGGAACAGCTCGTTGCCGCAGGCGCGGCAGCGGTAGACCCCGACCGTCTCATCGGTCTCGTACGATGACGAGAACGGCCGCTCGGTCCCGGCCTCGCGGAGCACGTGGTACTCCTCGGGCGAGAGCTCCGCCCGCCACTCGTCGTCGGTCTTCTCCACCTCGTGTCCCATGTCTCGACGCTAGTACGGTGCATGGCATGGCCGCTGGGAAGAGTGAAGCTGTCGAGCTGGATGTGCGCGGACGTAAGGTCCGCGTAACAAACCCGGGCAAGGTCTACTTCGCGGAGCGGGGGCTCACCAAGCTCGACATCGTCAACTACTTCGTCTCCGTTGGCGACGGCGTCCTCGGTGCCCTCCGGGACCGCCCCACGACGCTGGAGCGATGGCCAGCGGGTGTGTTCGAGGGGGCCAAGCTCTCGACCCGGCAGGACAACCGGGGTGACGCGTTCTATCAGAAGCGGGTGCCGCAGGGCGCCCCCGAGTGGGTGGAGACGGCCGAGATCACGTTTCCCAGCGGACGTACCGCGGTCGAGGTGTGCCCGACCGAGGTGGCCGTCGTTGCGTGGGCGGCCAACCTCGGGACGCTCACCTTCCACCCGTGGCCGGTGCGGCGTCCGCAGGTCGACAACCCCGACCAACTGCGGATCGACCTGGATCCGCAGCCAGGTACGGGCTTCGCAGACTCTGCCCGGATCGCACCCGAGGTTCGGGCGCTGCTGCAAGAGCTGGGCATGGACGGGTTCGCGAAGACGTCCGGCGGACGGGGGGTGCATGTCTACGTGCCGATCGAGCCGCGCTGGACCTTCGTCGAGGCGCGGCGGGCCGTCATCGCGCTTGGCCGTGAGATGGAACGGCGGATGCCCGATCAGGTCACGATGAGCTGGTGGAAGGAGGAACGCGGAGAGCGGGTGTTCGTCGATTTCAACCAGATGGCGCGTGACCGAACGATCCGCTCGGCCTATTCCGTACGGCCGATCGCGCGGGCCACGGTGTCCGCGCCGCTGCGCTGGGACGAGCTCGACTCGGTGGAGCCGGAGGACTTCGACGTGCTGACGATGCCGGCGAGGTTCGCCGAGGTCGGTGACCTGCACGCAGGCGTGGCTGAGACCGCGTACTCACTGGAACCACTGCTAGAGATGTCGGCCCGCGACGAGCGCGATCACGGCCTGGGGGACATGCCCTACCCGCCGGAGTATCCCAAGATGCCGGGCGAGCCCAAGCGGGTGCAGCCGTCGCGTGACACCGACCGCCACCTCAAGGACGCCTGACGTCAGCCGGTTGTGGGCGCTTTCTCCTTGTAGGCGAGCAGGTGGACGCACGGGATGTCCAGCCGCTTCTTGGCCTTGCTCGTCCAGTCGATGTGCAGCAGCTCCGACACGAGGTGCGGGCGGGTCAGGATGACGACCTCGGTCGCGTTCTTCTGCTCAACGAGATGCTCGAGCCGCTCCAACGGGTCGCCGGCAGTCACCTCGCCGTCGACGTGCTCGGCTACGGCACGCAGCGTCGACACTGAGGTTTCCAGGGCTTGCTTGCTGGCCTGGCGCACCTCTTCGCGGATGCGCTCGAGGTCCTGCTCGCCCAGGTAGAGCGCGGACGTGCCGAGCACCTCACTGGCCGCCAGCGACCCGATCGTCGCCTCGACGCGGGCTGCGGCGTCCTCGACGGGGATGAGCAGGTGGTAGCGGGTGGGCTGGTCGGCACCGTCGTACCGCGTGACGATCTGCTTGGCGTCAGCCGCAGTGAGTGGCTGCTCGATGAGGACTACGACGTCGCGCATGGCACACCTCCGTCGGTCCGGACTGGCTTCATGGTGACTCATCCGGGGTTTGCGGAAAAGTACCTGGCGCAACGTTTACGCGAAAGTCCAACAGGAAAAATGGGCCCACCTGGATCACAGGTTTGTCACGAGGCGTCGAGGCACAAGACTGGGGGCATGCAGCTGCCCGTGATGCCGCCCGTGTCCCCGATGCTCGCCAAGTCGGTCTCCGAGATCCCCGACGTGGGCCATGTTGAGCCGAAATGGGACGGTTTCCGGACCATCATCTTCCGGGACGGAGACGAGGTTGAGCTCGGCAGCCGCAACGAGCGGCCGATGACCCGCTACTTCCCGGAGATCGTCGAGGCGGTCAAGGCCAACCTGCCCGAGCGGTCCGTCGTGGACGGCGAGATCGTGGTCGTGCAGGGCGACCGGCTCGAGTTCGACACGCTGCAGCAGCGCATCCACCCCGCGTCGTCGCGGGTCAACATGCTCGCCAAGGAGACGCCGGCTTCGTTCATCGCCTTCGATCTGCTGGCGATCGACGACGAGTCGCTGATGTCGACCCCGTTCGGCGAGCGACGGCGCCGGCTCGAGGACGCCCTGTCCGGAGTGGACGCCCCGGTCCATCTGACGCCGGCTACCGCGGATCTCGCGGTGGGCCGGGAATGGTTCGAGCTGTTCGAGGGTGCGGGGCTCGACGGCGTGGTGGCCAAGCCGGTGGACAGCCTCTACACGCCGGACAAGCGCACGATGTTCAAGATCAAGCATGAGCGTACGGCGGACTGCGTCGTTGCCGGGTTCCGCTGGCACAAGAGCGGGCCGGTCATCGGCTCTCTGCTGCTCGGGCTCTACACCGACGATGGTGCGTTGCAGCATGTCGGCGTCTCCGCCTCGTTCCCGATGAAGCGCCGCGCGGAGCTGGTCGAGGAGATCGCGCCGTACCGGATGGACGACCCCACCGGTCACCCCTGGGAGGCATGGGCGGTGGCCGAGGCACACGAGAGTGGCCGGCTGCCCGGCGCGGTCTCGCGGTGGAACGCGAAGAAGGACCTGTCGTGGATGCCGCTGCGGCCCGAGCTCGTGATCGAGGTCGCATACGACCACATGGAGGGCGACCGGTTCCGGCACACGGCGCAGTTCCGACGCTGGCGGCCGGACCGCGACCCGGTTTCGTGCACCTACGCACAGCTCGACGAGCCGGTGCACTTCGACCTGGCTCGAGTGCTCACCGCCGGCGAGGTCGTTGCTCAGCCGGAGGCGTGACCCAGCCGGTATCTCGCGAACAGCGTCCCGTCGTCCTCGAGCAGCTGCACCAGCTCGACCGGGCGTGTGCTCTCCCATTCCGCGCCCGCGAGTATGCGACCGTGCCCGCCCCCGGCAAGCAGCGGGCTGATCGTGAGGCAGAGCTCGTCGACGATGCCGGCCGCGACCCAGTCCGCGAGCAACGTGGGACCACCCTCGAGCAGCACCCGCTGCCAGCCGTGCGCCAGCATGGCCGCCACTGCCTCCCTCGGCTCCACCCGGCCTTCACCGGCCACGACGATGTCGGCGACCTTGGCCAGTGCTCTGAGGCGTTCGTGGTCGATGGCAGCGTCAGTGAGCACCACCGACCGCTCTGGCCCCGCGAACAGCGGTGCCGCGGGGTCCAGGTCGAGGCTGCGCGACACCACGGCGATCGGCGGTGCCGGCAGTTGCCCGGCTGCCGCACGCCGTTCGACGAACTCGGGGAGTGGGTGCGCAGGCCCGTAGCCCTCGGCGCGCACCGTGCCCGCGCCCGCGACGACGACGTCGGTAAGGCCGCGCAGGATCGAGAAGACCAGCCGGTCGGACTTGGTGTTGATCGACCCCGAACGACCGTCGGGTCCCTGGGCCGCCCCGTCCACCGTCGCCACCATGTTGGCCCGCAGCCACACCTGCTCCGGCTCGAGGTCTGGATAGGCGTACGCCTCGATCAGGGCGTCGCGGTCGAGAGAGTCAACGGGATCCGGAAAGAGGCGGCGCACGGAGTGATCTCACCACTCTCGTACCCTGTCGCGCATGCCAGCGCGCCTCGTCGACCGACACCCGCAGGTGCCGGCCGACAGGCTGGTCGCTGAGCTGGTGCCGCCGCCGCACTTCGCAGCCGAGCGGTTTGAAACATACGTGCCCGACCCCGCGCAGCCTTCGCAGCAGCACGCGGTCGAGGTACTACGGGGCTTTGCCGAACTACTCGACGCGACGACACGCGCCCGCCGCGGGTGGCTCCGACGTGGCGGCAACGCCAAGCCCGAGGGCCCCTTGGGCATCTACCTCGACGGCGGGTTCGGTGTCGGCAAGACGCACCTGCTCGCGTCGCTGTGGCACGTCGCGCCCGAGCCCAAGGCGTTCGGCACTTTCGTCGAGCTGACCAACCTCGTCGGCGCACTCGGCTTCCAGGCGACAGTCGAGGCGCTGAGCAATCACCGGCTGTTGTGCATCGACGAGTTCGAGCTCGACGACCCCGGTGACACAGTCTTGATGTCTAGCCTGCTGAGTCGTCTCGTCGAGCGGGGCGTACGGCTGGCGGCAACCTCCAACACGCTGCCCGGCCGGCTCGGCGAGGGCCGGTTCGCGGCCGAGGACTTTCTCCGCGAGATCCAGCAGCTGTCGGCGCACTTCGAGGTCGTACGCATCGACGGTGAGGACTACCGGCATCGCGGGCTGCCGCGGGCACCGGATCCGTACGACGACACGATGCTGCGCCACCACGCCGAAACTGCGGGGGACAGCGCCACACTCGACGACTTCGACGACCTGCTCGGCCATCTCGCCCGAGTGCACCCGTCGCGCTACGGGCCGTTGCTCGACGGGGTGCGCGAGGTGCACTTGTCCGGCGTACGGCAGGTCGACGACCAGAGCGTCGCACTCCGACTGGTCGTCCTTGCCGACCGGCTCTACGACCGGGACATCCCAGTTCGCGCCAGCGGTGTCCCGTTGGACGAGTTGTTCACGGCGGAGATGCTGGCCGGCGGCTACCGCAAGAAGTACCTCCGCGCGACGAGCCGGCTCACGAGCCTGGCGCGCGTGCGGCCCGCCCTGCCGTAAATGGTTGACGCGCGGCCTCCCTGAGGCCGCGCGCACCGTAGGTGTCGCCGATCAGTCGTTGTGGTGGTGTCCCGTTGGGCGGAAGTAGCGATCGAGTGCCCACTCCGCGACCTGGACCCCCATCTCCGCTCCGCGGGTGTCTGCGAACCGGAAGTGGATCCCCAACCACACCCTCGCATCCACCACATCCTGGCGCAGGACCCTGCCGGAGTCGTAAGGGCGTTTGACCCCCGGGACCATAGTCGACGTAAAGGTCAGGTTCAGGTGCCGTGTGTCGAGGACCTTCTGCAGCGCGGCCGTGAAGCCACCGATGGCGCCGGAGTATCCGCTGACGTAGTCCGGATATGGGGGATTCGCAACCAGCGGCTCCCATTTTGTGTCAGGGGACGTGGCGGGATTGCCGTCCGTGTCGGCCAGATGTATCGCAGTGAGCGGTCGCCAGAAGCCGTATCGGAACTTCGCGTACCACACGGAAATGAGGGCGTCAGCGGTGCTCATGTTGACCGCAGCGAACATGCGAGCTGCCTCGACGATGTCCATCTGTCGCAGCAGAACCTGGTGCTGTAGCGCAGTGTTGAACTGGACGACTGGGTTGCCCGAGTAGAACAGCGCGGTAGCCGTTTGGTCCTCCGTACGAGCTGTCGGCGGCTTCGAACCCAGCCGCTTGACCTCCTCGAAGTCCCTCGCGTACTCGCTCGACGTCAAGGCCGGCGGTGGCCCTGGGTCGCCGAACTGTGCACCGCTGCGTACCAGCAAAGGATCAACCCCTCCCAGCCCAGTCATGGCGAACGGTGCGAGTAATGGGGGCGTCGGCCGCCACACGCCGGGCGCCAGCGGTGTCGTGAACGGCATGGACTCGTCGCGCCCATCATCGACGCGCTGTGCGATCAGCGTGTCGGCGGCGAGCTCACCGAACGCGACACCGCGCGTCTTGGCTTCGCCGTCGGGGATCTTTGCCAACGATGTGGCGTACGCGGTGTCGAGGCCGGGGGCCTGTGAGTCCAGCGAGTATTCCACCAGCACCCTGTGCGCGGCGGCCACCGCGGCAGCCTCGGAGGACGCCTCACCCTTGGCCTTCTTGTGGAACTTGTACGGCTTGTAGCCACCTTCGATGCCGACGACGGCGTTGTACACGGCGGCCTGTACGAATCCCAGGTGGAGGAAGTCCTCTGGCGGCATGGTGGCCATGTCGCCGACTACAAACGTTTGCACGGCGATCGCGTTCCACTCCGTGATGAACGCCGGATCACCGGAGGGCCCACTCTTGTGGTGTGCGGTTGCCGGTGCCGCCGCGGCCAGTGACGTGATCATGACACCTGCCGCACCCGTCGCAACCCAACGGCGGCGAGCTTGGTGACGTGGACCGGATGGTGGGACAGGACTCTGTGGGATAGCGCGCACTTCGGGGCCCCCCGCCTCGATGGGCACCGTCGTCCAAACCGGCGCCGAGTGCCTGCACTGTAGTTACTCCTAGCGCGTTGGCAACTCTCCGCGCGTAATCAGTGGGCTTTCGTATCGTCGCGGTGAGCAGGTGACTGCGGGGAGTCACAGATCGGCCCGGCGCATCGCAATCCATTCGGCCTGGTTTGCCGAAACACCTCCGGCACGTGTCGCGGACGCGGCCGATCGGACGCGTCCGGACGTCAACGATGCTGGAGAGCAAGGGGATGACAGCACGTTTGCGTTTGGCGTGAGCGACGACGTCAACTTCGTCGTGCTCGAGTCGCGGGCCACCAACTTCGGCGGTCCCGCGGTAGCTACCAGCATCTACCTGCGCGACCGCGCCGCCGGCGTCACCCGGATCGTGAGCGTGGCAACCGACGGGACCGACGGCAATGCCCCGAGCCGCGAGCCGTGGCTCACCCCGGATGCGCGGCAGATCGCATTTGAGTCGAACTCCTCGACGTTCGTTCCTGAGACATCGGACTTCCTCGCGGACGACGTGTTCGTACGAGACATACGGTGACCGTCCACAATGCCGGCCTGGACACGGCAACCGACCTCACCTTGGTTGACTCGCTGCCGGACGGGAACTTCCAGGACGTGACGACCACGCAGGGCATCTGTCTGCACAAGGCAACCGCGCAAACGGTGACCTGTGATCTCGCGTCTCCCGATGTCGGCGATACTGCCACCATCACGATCGCCATCCGAGCGCCGCGTCCGGGGACGATCGTCAACACGGTTGACGTCGAGGCCAACGAGCCCGACGCCAACCGTGCCAACAACACCGCGACCGAGACAACGACCGTGCTGCCGCGCTAGCGGAGCTGAATGGTCTGCGCCTGCGGGAGACCACCCTGGTTGAACCGGTACACCACGAGCCATCCCTTGACCGGCGTCTCGACGAGCTGGGCCCGGTCGATGGTCGCGGTGATCTCGGGAGAGAAGCCGGGGAAGGCAACGGCGAACTGGCCAGTCTCCACCGGTGGGGTGAATGGGTTGAACGACGCGGTCCCCTCGGCCATGTCACTGCCGAACTGCTCGAGCGAAATGATGCTCGCGGAGTAGGTGAACTCTTCCTGCAGCCCGGCGGCCAGCCCCACGTCCGAAAGCAGGAACGGCAGCTGCACGATGGCACTGTTGATCCAGTTGGGACCGAGGAAGGCTCGCACGATCCGCGGCCGCTCGAGGTCGAGTGTGACTACGGCCAGACGATCGCCGCTTATCGCTCCCGATTGGATCAACCCGAGGTCGATCCCGATGACCGCAAAGTCCGGGACCCCGTCGCCATCGTTGTCGATGCGGACGTCCCACGAGTTCACCGACGGGTTGGAGGTCGTGTTGGCCGCGTGCAAGGCGAAGAAGCCCAGCATGGCCAACTTCGTTCTCGAGTGGTCCGCGAACCCGACGTTGACCAGGTCGGTGCCGAGCGCGTCGCCGCGGCGGTCGGACAACCCCCACGAGAACACCTCGACGGGCCCGAGGACCCCCTTGTCGGCAGCTGCTGGTGAACGTGACCTGGTCGACATCCCGGACCGACGTCGGTGTGGTCGAGATGCTCGACGTGCCGCGGACCACGGTGGTGAAGGGGACGCGGAGCGTCGGCTCGCCCGTCGTGGTCGGGGACAGTGTCACGTTGCCTGCGGCTGTGCCGATCGTCCTGGCGACGAACGGGCTGCCCTCGCCGCCGGGGACGAGCGAGGCGTCGACGCGCAGGGTGACGCTCACCGTCGCCCTGCGGCGCGCGGCGGACGGTGACGGTGTCGGTCGGACAGGGTCACGGTGGCGTTGCCGGCCTTGGTGTCGAGGTCGGTGCGCAGCCGGTAGGTGACATGCCCGGTCGCCGAGATTGGTCAGCGTGATACTTCTTGGTGCCGTCACGACCCCGGTCGACTCGGCGAGGCCGAACGACAGGCCACCGCCATCTCATCGCCGCTGGCAACCACCTCGGTCGCCACCGCGTCAGCAGGGGAGACCAGACCGGTGCCGGCTCGATAGGTTCGGTAGACATCGACGATGTCCTCTGCGGCGAAGACGTCGCGGACGATCGCGTTGGGGTCGGCCGTGTTCATGATGGCCGCCTTGACCTGCAATGCCGACCATTCTGGACGCGCCTCGCGGACGAGCGCCGCGACCCCGCTGACGAGCGCCGTGGACATCGACGTACCGGCGATCTGCGTCAGTTGTAACCGGTGCCGACCCCGGTGGAGGTGAGGGAGATGCCCGGGGCAGTCACGTCGGGCTTCGTTCCGCTGTCGCCGTTCCGCGGGCCGCTCGAGCTGAAGTCGGTGACCTTCGTGTAGTTCGGGTTGGGAATCGATCCTCTTCCGGCACGTCCTCGATCGATGCGGTGTTACCGTCCGCGGCCAGCAGGGCGGCTTCCTGGTCGTCCTGCGCTCCGAGGAAGGGGATCGCCCCGCCCTGGCTGCCTTCGAACGGAGGGAACCCGGCCCCGTTGTTGATCATCACGACCGCGGCTGCGCGGGCTGCCGTGGCGTGGATGACGCGGTCAGTGCGCGTGCACCCGCCACGGTGGGTGACCACGATCTCGCCGGGTTGCACGGCCGCGTAGGCACCGGCGATGCACCCCAGTGACTCGTTGGCACCTGTCGCCGGATCGTCGACAAGCACACGGACAGGCGCATTGACAGGCAACGCGGAGGAGAGGTTGGAGTTCTGCAGCAGCAGGCGCTCGGTCGGGGTCGTGAAGAACACCCGAGAGCGTGTCCGACGATCGAGTCCATCGCCGCCACCGCCAGCGCGCCGTCGCCGGCGGCAGGCGCGTTGAGGATGTACGGGGCACGCGCCGTTGTTGCCCGCGGAGGCCACCACGACGACTCCGGCGCGGGCGGCGTTCGTCGCCGCGACCGCGTCGGGGTCCGTGGCCCGTCCGAACGCGCCGCCCAGGCTGAGGTTGACCACATCGAGGTCGTTCTCCACCGCCCAGTCGAGGGCGTCGATGGTTAGATCGGAGGCCGTGAATCCCTGGCACCCGAAGATCTTCAGGGAGTAAAGAGTTGCCTCAGGCGCGACGCCTGGGCCGATGAGGAAGCCGTTCTTGAACGCTGTTCTCGTCGTACGGACCCTTGTACGCGGACTTGTCGAGCAGCACTCCGGTGCCGGCTGCCGAGCCGGCGACGTGCGACCCGTGCCCCATGCAGTCGAGCGGGTCGGGGTCGGGCTTGGGAGTGTTGAACTCGGGGTTGCCGTCGGCCGCGTTGTAGTCGTCGCCGACGAAGTCGATCCCGCCGGCCACCTTGGCCGTCGGGAAGGTGCCCGCCTCGATCTTCGTACGGTTGTCACGCGCGTAGTCGGCCGGGTTGCCCGAACCGCCGAAGTTGGCGTGGTAGTAGTCGATCCCGGAGTCGATGATGCCGACCTTGACGCCCTTGCCGGTGAACCCGAGGTGTTCCCACACGGCGGGCACGTCCAGGAACGAGACTGCGCTCGCGTTGGATGGCTTGACCGGCCGAATGGGTCGAACGGCGGTGACGCCTGGCAGATCGGCGAGCTTCGCCGCCTGACTGGCAGGGATCCGCACCCGGATGCCGTTGTAGGCGTCCTGCAGCTTGGACCCCACCTTCCCGCCGAGCCGCTCGATGTCGGGGACGATGGCATCCTGCGCCGCCTCGAGGCTCGAACGTGTCGTTACTCCTGGCTGAAGGAGAGCTCGGTGCCCAGCTCAAGCGCGTCGCCCGCCGCCACGGCAACCGGATTCCCGGCCATCTCGAGCATCACCGAGATGGTGCGGTTCGGGTCGGCGAGCTCGAAGGAACGAGGGGTCGAGTCCGTCCACGGGAATCTGTTCAAACTGCGGCCTCTGTGCCGCCTTCGGGACGTCGGGCGCATCCTGCGCGCCGGCTGGGATGGTTGCACCGGCCACCACGGCGACCGCTGCGATGGAAAGCATGATCCGTCTCATGGCGCACCCCTTTGCTGAGTCGAGGGACGGCGCGCACGCGTCGTGTGCGACGTATTTCGATGCCGGGGTCTGGGCGGATTGGTCGATGCACGGTGGAAGACTGGCGTCCATGCCTTACGTCGCTGCCGAAGACCGTTATGACTCGAAGACCTACCGACGCTGCGGGCGCAGCGGCCTGAAGCTGCCCGCGATCTCGCTCGGGCTGTGGCACAACTTCGGTGACGACAAGCCGTTGGAGACGCAGCGGGCGATCCTGCGTCGTGCCTTCGACCGTGGGGTCACGCACTTTGACCTGGCCAACAACTACGGCCCGCCGTACGGGTCGGCGGAGCGCAACTTCGGTGAGCACTTCCGGGCGGACTTCAGGCCGTATCGCGACGAGCTGATCATCTCGACGAAGGCCGGGTACGACATGTGGCCTGGGCCGTACGGGGAATGGGGGAGCCGCAAGTATCTGTTGGCCAGCCTCGACCAGTCGCTGTCGCGCATGGGACTGGACTACGTCGACATCTTCTACTCGCACCGCTTCGACCCCGAGACGCCGCTCGAGGAGACGATGGGCGCGCTGGACACAGCGGTGCGTCAGGGCAAGGCGCTGTACGCGGGCATCTCGTCGTACTCGCCGGAGCGCACCGCCGAAGCGGCCGCCATCCTGCGCGTGCTCGGCACCCCGTGCCTCATCCACCAGCCGTCGTACTCGATGCTCAACCGCTGGATCGAGAACGGGCTGCTGGACACCCTCGAGCAAGCTGGCATCGGCTGCATCGCGTTCTCGCCGCTGGCTCAGGGAATGCTCACGGACCACTATCTCGACGGTGTGCCCGCGTCGTCGCGGGCGGCCCAGGGCAAGTCACTCGACCCGGAGATGCTCACCGACGAGGCGATGGCGCACGTACGGACCCTCAACGAGTTTGCGAAGCGGCGGGGTCAGACGCTCGCGCAGATGGCGTTGGCGTGGGCTTTGCGGGACGAGCGTGTGACGTCCGTTCTTGGTTGGGGCGTCCAGCGTGACGCAGCTCGATGACAGCCTGGGTGCGCTGGACAACTTGGAGTTCAGCGACGAGGAGCTCGCGCAGATCGATCGGGACGCGGTGGACTCTGGCATCAATATCTGGGCGCGGTCAAGCGCTGAGTGAAGGTACAGCCGCGTTGTCAAGGGGCTGAGCGGATCTGTGGACAGCGGTGTCTGATTGGTCGTTGGTTGTGGATAATGGGTGGCCGGAAAGCCTTGCGGGGTAAGGGAATCCGGGTAGCTGCTGGTCGCCGAGTTCTGTCGGGGGTGGCGTCTAGTGTTCGTAGTCATGGAAGCCACGTCGACTCCGCCGCCGGTGCACCCGGTGGAGTCCGCGTTGGACCGCATCGAGGCCGACCTGGCCGAGCTGCGGCGAGGGCGACTACGCGACCCTGGGCGGCGCCGCGCTGGTCGACTCGTTCGACGGGGTCGCTGCGCGCCCACCGCGCGCATGGAGGCCGACTACCTGCGGGCGCTGGGCGCGGTCGACGAGCGCAGGGTGGCCACCGACGTCGGCGCCAAGTCCACCGCCGAGTGGCTGCGGCTGCGGCACCAGCAGGCCGGGTCGGGTCGCGACGTGGCCGCCGCCCGCGCCACCGCCCCGGCGGGGAGCTGCACGAGCTCGGGCAGGCGCTGGCCGACGGCCGGGTCTCCCGCGAGCACCTGGACGTCGCCGTCCGCACCCTGGGGCGTATCCCGGCCCACCTGAAGGACGAGCAGCGCGCCAAGGTCGCCCAGTTCCTCACCGAGCAGTCCGAGCAGTTCGCGCCCCGCGACTTCGAAGACGTCGCCAAGGCGCTGCTCGCGGTCCTCGACCCCGACGGCGCCCACTCGTTCGACCCCGACGCGCACCAGCGCCGGTCGCTGTCGATGGCCCAGGACGCCACCGGGATGATCGCCGGACGGTTCCTGCTCGACCAGATCGGCTCCGCCTGGTTCACGCACCGCGCTGCAGCACTACGCCGCCGCCGGACCCCGCCGCCTGTGGGGTCGACGAACACGGCCAACCGATCCTGCCGCGTCAAGGACCCGCGCAGCGCCGCGCAACGGCTGGCCGACGCGCTGGTGTTGATGGCCAAGGCCGCCCTGGCCAACGCCGGTGAACGCGGCGGCGAACCACCACGCATCGTCATCCACACCAACCCCGACCAACTCGCCAACACCACCGGCACAGCGCCGAGGACCGACGCGACGCCGCCGACGACGACACGCCGCCGACCGAGGCGACGCGGCGACCGAACCGGCGACACGCCCGACCGACGGCGAGGCAGCGCGCCGCCGACGAGCGGACGCCGGGACGACCGACGAGCCCCGGCGACGGGCGACCGCCGCGGCGAGCACGACAACGCGCCCGGGCCAGACGACAGCCAGCGCCGCACCGGCTCGCCGTTGCGGCGGCCCAGCGGCGCGGCCGGGCTCGGCCGCTGCGAGCAGACCGGCCCCCTGTCCCCGCTCGCGCTCGGGGTGCTGTCCTGCGACGCGATCCTCGAACGCGCCACCGTCGGCCCGTTCGGGCAGATCCTCGACTACGGCCGGGCCCGCCGCCTCGCCACCCCCGCACAGCGCCGCGCCCTGGCCGCCCGCGACGGCGGCTGCCTCATCCCCGGCTGCGGCGCCCTCCCGGGCTGGTGCGACGCGCACCACCGGATCCCCTGGCAGCTCGGCGGCCCCACCGACCTGCCCAATCTGCTGCTGTTGTGCCCCAGGCATCACACCGAAGTGCACGCCGGCATGTGGGTCATCGTGCTCGCGCGACGGCCTGCCCTGGGTCATCCCACCCATCTGGCTCGACCCCCAACAACGCCCGGTCCGCAACCAGCTGCCCGACACCATCGACCGAGCCCACCGACTCGCCCAACAACTACGCCTCGACCTCGACGACACCGGATAGCGGACCACCGCCACATCGAATGGCGGGTCGTCAGCTCGCCTTCGCGCCGCGGACCAACAGGTGATCCAGCAGGTGCTGCGTCGCCGCCGCCACGGAATCCACGGCTTCGTCGAACACGTCCTGGTTGTGCGGCGCAGGGTGGTGGAATCCGCTCACCTTGCGCACGTATTGAAGCGCGGCCGCACGTACGTCATCGGGCCCGACGCCCTCGGTGAACGGCTCACGCAGGGTCTTGATGCTCCGGCACATGATGCGAGCGTACGACGGAGCCGCGAGCCGGCGCACGGTTCTTTTGTGCGGAGCGAGCGCGACAGACTGGCACGCCGGGAGCAAGATTGCCCGCATGGCTAAGAAGGGCAAGAAGGCCAAGCCGGTCTCGAAGTCGGTGTCCGACCTCCTGCGGGTGCCTCCAGGCCCGGTGGACCTGAAGACGATCGACACCCGGGCGACGCCGGGGTTCTCCGGTGACAAGGTTGCCGCGCAGGATGTGATCCCGGACATCGGCGCGGAGATGTCCGATCTGCAGGAGCGGCTCTACGCCGAGGGGCGTACGAGTGGGAAACGCCGCCTGCTGCTCGTCGTGCAAGGCATGGACACGTCCGGCAAGGGCGGCACCATGCGGCACGTGGTCGGTCTCATGGACCCGCAGGGCGTCGACATCACCGCGTTCAAGGCGCCGACCGAGGAGGAGCGCAAGCACGACTTCCTGTGGCGCATCCGGCAGCGTGTACCCAAGGCAGGCAACCTCGGGGTCTTCGACCGATCGCACTACGAGGACGTGCTCATCGCGCGGGTGCGCAAGCTCGTCCCCATCTCGACGATCAACCGGCGATACACCTCGATCAACAGGTTCGAGAAGTCCCTGGTCGACAGTGGCTGCACAGTCATCAAGGTCATGCTGCACATCTCGAACGAGGAGCAGAAGGCACGGCTGCTGGCGCGGTTGGACGACCCGACAAAGCACTGGAAGTACAACCCCGGCGACGTCGACGAGCGCGCACTGTGGGATGACTACCAGGCTGCCTACGCCATAGCGCTGGAGAAGTGCAACACCGCTGAGGCGCCGTGGTACGTGGTGCCGGCCGACCGCAAGTGGTACCGCAACTGGGCGATCGCAAACCTGATGTTGGAGCACCTTCGAGCGTTCGACCTGCAGTGGCCGCCGGCGAAGTTTGACGTCGAGGTCGAGCGCAAGCGCGTGCTCGAGTCCTGACCCGTGAAGCGCTGTGTATCTGCTGGTCCCGGAACCAGCAGATACGTAGGGGCTCCGCAGCGCTATTCCGTGCTCCCGGCGGCTGCCACGGCGTGGTGGTAGCGCTGCGCGATCAGCCCCACTAGCTCAGGCGCGTCCGCGAGCGGCTGCGCGACAGCGACCGCGCCCGCCGTCAGCGCAGACTCCGCAGCCCGCCCCGGGAGCAGTCCAGGTGCCACGAACAACGACCCGATGACGACGGCCTGAGCTCCCGCCGCGCGCAGGCTTCGAACGGCTTCGCCAGCGTCGGGCGAGGCGGTCGAGGCGAACGCGGCGATGCAGGGCAGGCGTGCCGCCGGCCCCAGTCGACAGCAACCTCGTCGAGCAACGCCCGAGCGGCCGCGTCGCTCGTGCCCGCGGACACGAGAACGAGCGCGTCCGGCGCCACCCCCGTCTCCGCCAACCGCCGATCGAGCGCGTCCAGCAACAACGGATCTGGAGCAAGCGCAGGCGCAAGCCGTACGTCTTCGCGGTCGCCGACCTGCGCGGGGAGGTCGGTCGTGGCGTGGTAGGCGGGGGTGAAGAGCAGTGGTTGTACGACAACGGGACGCGGCAGCGCATCGAGCGCTTCCGTGACAGAGGGCGAGGCGAGCTCCAGGTATCCGACGCCTACCGCGACACCCGGCAACGCGTCCGCAACGGCGCGGGCGAGTCGTGCGGTCGTCTCTTGGGCGAGCGGGTCACGGCTGCCGTGCGAGACCAGCAGCAGCGAGGTCATCCGAGCTGAGCCGCGAGCGCGACTACGTCGCCAACCACGACCACCGCCGGCGGCTGCACCCCAGCCTGCGCGGCCTCAGCCGCGATCGAGTCCAGCCGGGCGGTGACGAGCCGCTGCCGCGGGCCGTACCCATCTTCGACCACGGCGGCCGGGGTTGCCGGATCCTTGCCGTGCGCGACGAGCTGTGCCGCGGTGTCGTCGAGCCGCGTGACGCCCATGAGGAATACGAGAGTCCCCTCGACCGAGGCGAGCGACGCCCAGTCGAGCCCCTCATGCCCCGAGACGACGGTGAACTGCTTCGAAACGCCGCGGTGCGTGACCGGGATGCCCACTGCTGCGGGTACGGACACGGCGCTCGTCACGCCGGGCACGACCTCGACCTCGACTCCCGCCTCACGACATGCGAGTGCCTCCTCGCCACCGCGACCGAGGACGTACGGATCGCCGCCCTTGAGCCGCACGACGCGGCGACCAGCCTGCGCGTGCTCGACGAGCAACTGGTTGATCTCGTGCTGCGGCACGGGGTGATGGCCCGGTGTCTTGCCGACGTCGATCACTTCGACGTCAGGGTCGAGCTCGTCGAGCAGTGCCCGCGGGCCGAGCCGGTCGGTGACGACGACGTCCGCCTCAGCGAGCAGCTGGCGTCCTCGTGCGGTGATCAGCGCCGGCGCGCCCGGCCCGCCCCCGACGAGCGCGACCTGGCCACGCCCGCCGCGGTGTCGGCGCACCGGCAGCGAGCCGGTGTCGAGCGCCGTCTGCACGGCGGCGCGCAACGTCGCCGCACGTTTGGGGTCGCCACCGGCATTCACCGCCACCGTCACGTCACCGACCCGCGCCACTGCCGGCGTCCAGGCCGCCGACAACGCGGCATCGTCAGCGCGTACGCACCACACGCGCTCTTCTTCGGCATCAGCCGCGACCTGGGCGTCGACGTCGCGGTCGCCGGTGGCCGATGTGCGCGAGCCAGGCACCGTCGAGGTCGCCCGGCTCGTACTCGCGCTTCAGCCAGCGCGCACCGCCATCGACGACGAGGTCGAACGCGTCCTCGCACACGTCGGGCGCGACGAGGTCGACTTCAGCGCCGGCTGCCGCCAACGCTCGTGCCCGTCGCGCGGCGACCGGCCCGCCGCCCACGACGACACAGCGCCGTCCGGCGACGTCGAGCAGCAGCGGATAGCCGGGCCCGGTCACGTGTGGATCCCGCACTCCGTCTTGGACCGGCCCGACCAGCGGCCAGCCCGCGGGTCCTCACCCGGCGCGACCGGCCGCGTGCACGGCGCGCAGCCGATCGAGGCGTAGCCGATCTCGCGCAGTGGGTTGACGAGGATGTTGTGCTCGGCCACGTACGACTCGACCTGCTCGTCGGTCCACCGCGCCAGCGGGCTCACCTTGACCAAGCGCCGCCGCGCATCCCACCCGACCACCGGGGTCGTGCGCGCGCGTCCCAGACTCCGAGCGTCGGATGCCGGATGCCCAGGCGGTGTACGGCCGCAGTGCCCGGTCGAGTGGCCACACCTTGCGGATCTGGCAGCACAGGTCGGGGTTGGTCTCGTAGAGCTTGCCGAACTCGGCCTCGTGCTGCGCCTTGGTCAGCGGCGGCGCCGACGGTCTGCACGTCGACCGGCGTCGTGGCGGCGACTGCGTCCCGCGTGCCGAGCGTCTCGGCGAAGTGATAGCCGGTGTCAAGGAAGAGCACCCGCGTGCCAGGGACAGCACGCCCGGCGACGTGCGCGAGCACACCATCGGCCATGGACGCGGTGACAACGAGGCCCGAGCCCGAACTCGTCGGCCGCCCAGCGCAGGATCTCCTCGGCGCTCGCATCCTCGAGCTCACGGGCGGCGTGCTCGGACACTCGCACGAGTCGTTCGATATCGCGCTCCGGCGGGGCCGGGAACGCTCCGCGGGGCGGTGCCCACGGTGTTGCCGGCACTTCCTCCACAACCGCGGTCATGAGCGCACCACCAATCCGGTCAGCTTGACGACGAAGACGCGAGTGCAGGAGCGACACTCCCAGGCGCCGTGTGGCTCTTCGTACGGCCGCAGCGTCTCCTCGCCGCAGAACGGGCAGTAGAACGGCACAGCCCGGGTCTCGCCAGACTCGCTCATGCGAGCTCCTCCTCGGCAGCGCGAACCACCCATTGGGCGAACCGCTCACCAGGCGCGCGGCCGGCCAGGAACCGCCGCACCACCCGCTCGACGTAGTCAGGAAGCTCCGCCGCCGTCGTCTTGAGGCCGCGGACCTTGCGGCCGAAGCCGGCGTCCAAGCCGGTACCGCCGCCGAGATGCACCTGGAAGCCCTCGACCTGGTTGCCGTCGCGGTCGAGCACGATCTGCCCCTTGAGGCCGATGTCGGCGACCTGGATGCGGGCGCACGAGTTGGGGCAGCCGTTGACGTTGAGCGTGATCGGCACGTCGAGCTGGTCCGTGACGTCGGCTAGCCGCTGCTCCAGCTGCGCGATCGCGTCGGCCGCGGTGGCCTTGGTCTCGACAATCGCGAGCTTGCAGAACTCGATGCCCGTGCAGGCCATCGTGTTGCGCCGGAACACACTCGGCCGGGCCGCGAGGCCGAGCGCGTCAAGCGCCTCGACGAGAGGCTCTACCTGGTCTTGCTCGACGTCGAGGACGACGAGTTTCTGGTAGGGAGTTGTGCGCAGTCGAGTCGAGCCGTGCGCCTCGATGACGTCCGCGAGTTTGGCGAGCGTCGTACCCGAGACCCGCCCGACAGTCGGTGCGACTCCGATGTAAGAGCGGCCGTCGACCTGTGGAAAGACCCCGACGTGGTCGTACGGCTGAACGCCCGGGTCGACCGCTGGTCCATCGAGCAGCGGCCGCCCCACGTACTCGGTCTCCAGCACCTCACGGAACCGAGCTGCACCCCAGTCCTCGACGAGGAACTTGAGTCGCGCCCGGTTGCGCAGCCGCCGGTAGCCGTAGTCACGGAAGATGCCGATCACACCTGCCCACACGTCGGGCACCTCGTCGAGCGGCACCCACACTCCGAGCCGGACGGCCAGCTTGGGGTTGGTCGACAGCCCGCCGCCGACCCAGAGGTCGAAGCCGGGGCCGTGCTCGGGGTGGACGACCCCGACGAACGACACGTCGTTGGTCTCGTGGCTGATGTCGGGCAGGCCGCTGATCGCCGTCTTGAACTTGCGCGGCAGGTTGGAGAACTCCGGCGAACCGATGAATCGCCGCTCGATCTCGTGGATGGCAGGCGTCCCGTCGATCACCTCGGCTGCGGCGATGCCGGCAACGGGGCTGCCAAGGATCACTCGTGGCGTGTCTCCGCAAGCCTCGGTCGTGGACAAGCCCGACCGCCTCGAGGCGCTGCCAGATCGCAGGGACGTCCTCGATGCGGATCCAGTGCAGCTGGACGTTCTGCCGGTCGGTGATGTCGGCGGTGTCGCGTGCGTAGGTAGTGGAGACGTCTGCGATCGCGCGCAGCTGGGCCGTGGTCAGCTCGCCGCCGTCGATGCGTACGCGCAGCATGAAGTATTCGTCGTCGAGCTCGTGCGGCTCGAGTACGGCCGTACGACCGCCGTCGATGCCGGGCCGCCGCTGGGTGTAGAGCCCCCACCAGCGCAACCGTCCGCGCAGGTCCTGTGGATCGATCCCGGCGAACCCGGTGTGCTGGTAGATCGTCTCGACGCGCGCCCTGACGTTGAGCCCGTCGTCGTCCTTCTTGAACCGCTCGTTGGCGTTGAGCGGCTCGCTGTAGCCCAGCGCCCATTGGCCCTCGCCGCGCCGGGGTCGGCGCGAGGCGGTGGTCGGCGGCGCGTTCATCAGGAGGTACGTCCCTTGGGGGAGGCGAGCCAGGCGGTGACCGCACGACGACCCGGACAGCGGTGTCTGGGAGGAGCCGACGGGACGCGTGACCGCGGACGGGCAGGTCGGGGCGTCAGCAGGCCGTCGGACACAGCGAGCGCTGCATGCGGCCGTAGTCGACGTGGCGTCGTACTACGAGTCGGGGCGCTGCTGGCATGCCGGAGATGCTTCCAGCCGCGTCCGCGAGGTGGCCAGGAACGTCCAGCATGCGGGACGCCCGCACCGAGAGTTGTCAGGTTGTCAGGTCGGCCCGCACCGCGCTGACCTGCGGAGTTGAGGCAACCTGACAACCTGACGACCTGACAAGTCGCAGAGGGGTCAGCCGGTCGGGCCAGCCGGGGATCGGGTACGCCGCACACAGCTCGCGGACCTCGGCCGCGATCTTGTCCAGCGCGTCCTCATCGTCGCGGCTGGCCGCAGCCACGGCCGCGTCGATCCACGCCGCCACCTGCGCCATCTCGCCGACGCCGAACCCGCGGGTCGTCACGGCGGGGCTGCCGAGCCGGATGCCCGACGGGTCGAACGGCTTGCGCGGGTCGTACGGCACGGTGTTGTAGTTGAGCTCGATCCCGGCCCGGTCGAGCGCCTTGGCGGCCGGCTTGCCGCCGATGCCCTTGTTGGTGAGGTCGACCAGGATCAGGTGGTTGTCCGTGCCGCCGGA
Organism: uncultured Actinomycetota bacterium; assembly: GCA_963757805.1. GTDB lineage: Bacteria > Actinomycetota > Actinomycetes > Jiangellales > Jiangellaceae > CAVWSM01. Next base: position 1,474,784 of record CAVWSM010000006.1, read on the forward strand.
GACGAGGTCAAAACCGCGCTCGACCAGCGCGTCCGCGAGCGCGGCCGCGTTGGCCACGATCTGCCGTGCGTACGCGGCGAACTCGGGCGTGGCCGCTTCGCGCAGGGCCACGGCGATGGCGGCGGTGGTGTGGTTGTGCGGGCCACCCTGCAGGCCCGGGAAGACCGCGCGGTCGAGCGCCTTGGCGTGCGCCTCGTCGCTCATCAGCATGGCCCCGCGGGGTCCGCGCAGCGTCTTGTGTGTCGTCGTCGAGATCACCTCGGCGTGGCCGACGGGGGACGGGTGCGCTCCGCCCGCGATCAGTCCGGCGATGTGCGCGATGTCGGCGACGAGTACGGCGTCGATCTCGCGGGCGATCTCGGCGAACCCGGCGAAGTCGATCGTGCGGGGGATCGCGGTGCCCCCGCAGAAGATCACCTTGGGGCGCTCGGCGCGAGCGAGGTCGCGTACCTCGTCGAGGTCGACGGTGCCGGTGTCGCGACGTACGGAGTACTGCACAGGGCGGAACCACTTGCCCGTCGCAGAGACGTTCCAGCCGTGCGTGAGGTGACCGCCCATCGGCAGGGCCATGCCCATGACCGTGTCGCCCGGCTGCATGAAGGCGAGGTAGACCGCGAGGTTGGCCGGCGAGCCGGAGTACGGCTGCACGTTGGCGTGCTCGACCCCGAAGAGGCTCTTGGCCCGATCGATCGCCAGCTGCTCGACCTGGTCGATGACCTGCTGGCCCTCGTAGTAACGGCGCCCGGGGTAGCCCTCGGAGTACTTGTTGGTGAGCACGGTGCCGGCCGCGTCGAGCACGGCCTGCGACACGTAGTTCTCGCTCGGGATCAGCCGGATGACGTCGTGCTGGCGGCGACCCTCCGCCTCGACGAGCGAGGCGATCTCCGGGTCGGCAGTGGCGAGCGGTTGGGTGAGTGTTGGCTGCGACATGGCGCGCTCCCAGGGTCAGTCGGACAGTGACCCAGGCGCCCAGGCGGACGGCGCTCGGTGCTTGCGTGCGAGCCGCTCCCCGGTGGTTGCACCCACCTTGTACGCCAGTGACGGCTCGTGTCCGAGGCTAGCGGCCACAGCCGCCCCCGTCACTCACCTGCTTTGCCAGTGGCGGGCTCAACCTGTCGGTCGGGGGACTTGTGCTGGCAGTCGCACCACGACGGCCCGGCTGTGTGGGCCCGGCACGCGTCGTGGTGCCCCTCGGCGCACGCTGGGCAGATCATGAGACCGTCGCAGCCCGGGCGTCGGCGCGGGCGAGGATCGCGTCGACGTCCAAACCGGCGGGGAGCATGCCGTACGTGGCTTGCGGTGCAGGCAACCGCGACGCGCAGAACGCCTCGGCGACCGGCGTGGGCGCGTATCGCAGCGAGCAACGCCGCCTGCCACAGGACGGCCATCAGGCCGGCGAGCCGCCGCGCCCCGGCTTCGTCGACCGAGGCTCGCAACCGCTCCACCTCGTCGAGCGTGCTCTCGTACGCCGCCGTCACACCCTGGACACCCTTGACCTCGGCGTGCCACGCGGCGAACGCCTCCGGCGACCGCGTCAGCACCCGCAGCAGGTCGAGGGCCTGGATGTTTCCCGAGCCTTCCCAGATCGAGTTGAGCGGGGCCTCCCGGTAGAGCCGCGGCATCCCGCTCTCCTCGACGTACCCGTTGCCACCGAGGCACTCCAACGCCTCGCCGACCGCGCTCGGCGTCCGCTTGCACACCCAGAACTTCGCGAGCGGCAGGCCGATGCGCCGCAGCGCACTTTCCACAGGATCGTCGCCCGCGTCGAATGTGGCGGCCAGCCGCATCCCCAGCGCCGTCGCCGCCTCCGACTCGAGCACGAGGTCGGCGAGCACCGAGCGCATGAGCGGCTGGTCGACGAGCGGCCGCCCGAACGCGGATCGGTGCGCGGCGTGCCACACCGCCTCGACGGCCGCGCGCCGGAGCAGCGCCGCCGATCCCAGCACGCAGTCGAGGCGCGTCGCCGCAACCATCTCGATGATCGTGGCGACGCCGCGACCCTCCTCGCCGAGCCGCAGCGCGAGCGTCTGGTCGAGCTCGATCTCGGCCGAGGCGTTGGCCCGGTTGCCGAGCTTGTCCTTGAGCCGCTGCAGCCGAAACTCGTTGCGCGTGCCGTCATCGAGCACACGTGGCACAACGAAGCAGGTCAACCCGGCAGGAGCCTGGGCAAGCACGAGGAACACGTCATTCATCGGAGCGGACGTGAACCACTTGTGCCCCGACAGCGCCCACCAGCCGTCCGCGAGCGGCTCGGCGCGCGTCGTGTTGGCGCGTACGTCGGAGCCGCCCTGCTTCTCGGTCATGCCCATCCCGGCGAGGCACCCGAGCTTGCTGCCGGGTGGCCGGAGCCCGAAGTCGTACGTGGTCGAAGTCAGCCTGGGCACCCACACGTCTGCCAGCGCCGGATCGATCTGCAGTGCCGGTACGGCGGCGTAGGTCATCGAGACCGGGCAGCCGTGTGCCGCCTCCACCTGGGACCAGACGACGAACCCGGCCGCCCGGACGACGTGCGCCGCCTTCTCGTTCGAGGTCCACGCTGCCGCGTGCAGGCCATTGCCCACTGCGACGTCCATGAGCCGGTGATAGGCGGGGTGGAACTCGACCTCGTCGATGCGGTGGCCAAAGCGGTCGTGCGTACGTAGGACCGGCGGATGGCGATCGGCTTGGTCTGCCCAGTGGCGCGCCTGCTCCGATCCGGCGAGCCTCCCCAGGTCGTGCAACGCCGGAGCACTTGCCTCGGCGCCGTACGACGAGACAGCGGCGCTCAGAGCCGGGTCGGCGGCGTACGCGTCATAGCCCACGAGCGGCGGCGGCTGGTTGGTCACGGCATGTGTTGGCGGCACGGGGCCAACGTTAGAGCCCTGCCGCCGCCGCTACACGGGACCGGCGGGCGCCCCCGATACCGTAAGGCGCATGGCCGCGGAGACGAGCAGCTCTGCACGGGCTGCCCTCAGCGGCTCCGTGCGGGGCATGCGTGCCTCGTGGACCGCCCTCAAGCGGCTCATCCTGGCCACGATCGACAGCTGCCTGCGCTACCGGGTCACCGGGCTCGCGGCCGAGGCGGCGTTCTTCGCGGTGCTGTCGCTGCCGCCGCTGGTCTTCGGTCTGGTGGGCACGGTGGGCTACGTCGCCGACTGGCTCGGCTCACAGACGGTCATGGACATCCGCACCCAGATCATCGACTTGGCCGGCAACGTCCTCACCCCCGAGGTCGTCGACGACATCATCAGACCCACGCTGAACGACGTGCTCGAGGGCGGCGGCCGGGTCGACGTGATCTCGCTGGGCTTCCTCATCGCGCTCTGGGCTGGGTCGCGGGCGCTCAATGTCTTCGTCGACACCATCGCGATCATGTACGGTTTTGGCGGCCACCGGGGCATCGTGCGCACGCGCGCGCTGTCGTTCCTGCTCTACCTCGTCGCACTGGTGGTGGCGATCGTCCTGCTTCCGCTGGTGTTGGCTGGCCCGGTTTTCGTGGCTGATGTGCTGCCCGAAGGCATCGAGTGGCTGCGCCACCTTTACTGGCCCGTTGTGCTGTCGGCGTCGGTGGTCTTTCTGACGACGCTCTACTACATCGCGGTTCCCGTACGCACAACGTGGGCCAGTGACCTCCCTGGGGCCGTGCTCTGCCTGGCCATCTGGGTCGGAGGCGCCGTGGTGTTGCGTTGGGTGCTCGACCTGTCGACGGGGAGCACGTCGATCTACGGGCCGCTCGCGGCGCCGATCGCGGTGCTCATCTGGCTGTATCTCATTTCGATCGCCGTGCTGATTGGTGCCGCGCTCAACTCGTCGTGGGACCTCTTGTGGCCCAGGGTGCCCAACCGGCGCCCGGCGCAGACACCCAGCTGAGCCCTGGCGCCTGGGCCCTTGTGCCGTGTGAACCGACCGGCCACTAGTCGCCGTACTCGTGGTCGGAAGGTCCATCACACGCCAAGGGAGACGCACATGAACCGCCGAAAGCTCGCAACCACCGTCGCAGGAGCCGTTGCCCTCATCGGGCTGGCGTCCGCTTGCGGCGGGTACGGGGACAACGACTCGTCGGACACCGCTCCGGCCGCGGCTGCCGCGGACGCAGCAGCCGTCAGCACGTTGTCGACGACGCTCGGCACGGTCGTCGTAGGTGAGGCAAGCCGCACTCTGTACGCATTCGACAACGACGAGGTCAGCCCGGCCAAGTCCGTCTGTAACGGGGACTGTGCTGCGACCTGGCCGCCAGTTCCCGCGACCACCGACGTCGAGGGTGTTGACGCCGACTTGATCGGCTCCGTCACCCGGGACGACGGCTCCGAGCAGCTCACCATCAACGACAACCCGGTGTACCTGTTCGCCAACGACGCCGCCGCCGGCGACACGAAGGGTCACGGCGTGAACGGAGTCTGGTGGGCGATGAGCCCCGACGGGGGGAAGATCTCGGGCGCTGCCGCCAGCGGGTACTGACGCGCCCCTGCGCCCGCGCCACGTACCGGGTGCGGCCGCGGGTCCCTGACCTGCACGTTTGGGCGGGTTGCCGATAAACCACCTGACGGCGGGACGCCGGGCACGTACGTTCGCCTCGATGCGTGAGATTTCGAGCAAACTTGCCCAACTCGGCTGGGATGCCTCCCGTTGCCCCGAGGTCCCGGCGCTGTGTCGTCCCGCCCGGGTGTCCCGTGTGGATCGCGGTGGCGCTGACTTGCTCGCCGAGACCGGTCCGGTACGAGCGACATTCGGCGGCGCAGTCCTCGCCGCGATGGCCCACGACCCGGTCGCCACGCCGACGGTGGGGGACTGGGTGGCTTACCGCGTCTGGGAAGACGACCGCATCACCATCGATGCGGTGCTCGAGCGTACGTCCGTGCTGCGCCGCACGTCGGCCGACGCGAGCAGCCGCGAGCAGATCCTGGCAGCCAATGTCGACCTGGTCGTGATCGTCGAGCCGCTCCATCCTGAGCCAGATCTTGGCCGCATCGAGCGCCTGCTCGTCCTCGCATGGTCGAGCGGCGCGACCCCGCTCGTCGTCCTGACCAAGGCCGACATGGTGGGTGACGCGCATACCTGGGTCACGGATGTGTCGGCGGCTGCGCCTGGTGCGGCGGTGGTCGCCGTGTCGTCCGTACGCGGCGAGGGCCTCGATGCGGTCAAGGCAGAGCTGCGCCCAGGTCGTACGGTCGTCCTGCTCGGCCAGTCCGGTGCGGGGAAGTCCACGCTCGCCAATGCGCTTGCCGGCGGCGCCGTCATGGTGACGCGAGAGCCTGCGTGCCGACGGCAAGGGTCGACACACCACGACGCACCGTCAGCTTGTGCCGCTCCCGTCGGGCGCCGTGCTGATCGACACGCCGGGACTGCGCGCTGTGTCACTGGTGGGCGACGAGGAAGCGCTGGGCGCCGCGTTCGGCGAGATCAACAAGCTCGCCGGGGAGTGCCGGTTCCGCGATTGCACGCACACCTCGGAGCCGGGCTGCGCGGTGCTCGCGGCCGTCGAGGAGGGCACTCTCGATGTGCGGCGACTGGAGTCGTGGCACAAGTTGCGGCGGGAGGTGCGCTGGCAGCAGATGCGCTATGACGCGCGGCTGCGCGCACAGGAGCGGGCGCGGTGGAAGTCGGTCAGCAAGAGCATGCGTCGAGACGGACGCACCCGCCCCTGAGCCTGCCCGGTATGGGTAGAGTGCCCAGCCATGTCGGTGAAGTGGATTGCGGCTGGTGTGACCACCGCGGTGCTGGTGCTGTCGGGCTGCTCCGAGGTGCAGGATGCGGTCGACTCGGCGACCAATGACGCGGCGGCGGAGGCGATCGAGTCGATCCTCAGTGACCAGCTTGCCGCGCACGACATCCAGCTCGACGGTCCGCCTGAGTGCAACCCCGACCTGTCCGTGGAAGGCGTCGGCGCCGAGGGAACCGTCGACTGCTCGGCCCGTACGACTGAGGGCTTCGAGGTCTCCGCGACGTTCGAAGGCTCGCTCGACACGTCGGGCTGCGCCGGCTCGCTTGTCGTCACTGTCGATGGCGACGAGGTGGTCAACGAGTCCAATCTCGCTGGCTGCTCGATCTAGCCGGTCGAGGGTCGCTCAGGTTTCGCTCGTCGGAATTGGGCGATAGCAGAGCAGCACATTGCCCGACTTGAACGTGGTCGTCCGCAGCAGTTCGAGGTTCACGCGACTGGACAGGGCGCCGAGCAGCGATCGTCCCTTGTTGACGAGCACCGGGGCTACCAGGATGCGTAGCTCGTCGACGAGCCCCGCTGCGATGAGCTCGGCGGTGAGGTGCGCGCTTCCGAATACTGCGATGTCCTTGCCGGGCTTGCCCTTGAGCTCGCCGATCTCGCGTACGAGGTCACCGCTGGCGAGCGTCGTGTTGTTCCAGTCGGCTGACGAGAGCGACGACGAGAAGACCACCTTGGGCAAGGCGTTCATGAAGTCGGCGGTCTCTGGAAAGTCGCGGGCCAGATCGGTCGGCCAGAACGCCGCCATGACTTCGTAGGTCTTGCGACCGAATACCAGTACGCCGATGTCGCGCAGCTGGCTGTTGGAGAACTCGATGAACTCGTCGTCCACGGCGGGCCAGTCGAACGAACCCTCCGGCCCCTCGTCGAAGCCGTCGAGGGAGGTCACGATGAAGGAGAACAAATTGGGCATGCCAAACCTCCGGCGGGGGTGCCTTACAGCTTTGTAGACCGACGGTCGGGGCTGAACTCATCGGCGACCCGGCCGCCCAGCAAAATGACGCCGGCGCCGCCGAGGAGCAGCGCGGCGACGGTCAGTTCGTGCCCGGGCTGCCCTGCGATCAGGCATCCGGCGGCCACAGCCACCTCGATCTCGATGGCTCCGGCGACTCTTGCATCACGTGTTGATCTCAGTTCGGACGCATCCCCGAACCGCTCGAACCATTCAGCCTGTTCCGCCGTAGACCCCGTAGACCAATGTGCGGGACCCCGCGTGCGTCGCGGCCCATGGCGCTTGCTCAGCCCCGCGTACTCGTGTCCAGGACATCCAGGCACTGGGTGGCACATCGGCTGGAAGGGGAACTCTGATGAACCGACTTGCTCGGACGGCATCCGTCGCAGTAGCCACCCTGGTACTCGTGCTGACCGGCGCCTGCGGCGACGATGACGACGACGGCAGCACCGCTGGAACGCCGACCGCAGACGACACCGCTGCGGAGGACTCGGCCGCTCCCGCTGCAGGGGGATCGGTAGCCACTGCCGACGCTGGCGACCTCGGCACCATCCTCGTCAACGAGGACGGCTTCACCCTGTACATGTTCGACAACGACACGACCACCCCCCCGACGTCCAACTGCTACGACCAGTGCGCCACTAACTGGCCCCCCGTCCCCGCCACGACTGATGCAGAAGGCGTGGACGCCGCACTGCTCGGCTCCGCCACAAGGACCGACGGCGAGGAGCAGTTGACCATCAACAACTACCCGGTTTACCTGTTCATGGGTGACCAGGCCGCGGGTGACACCAACGGACAAGCCAGCAACGGCGTCTGGTGGGTGCTCAGCCCCGAGGGCCAACCCATCCGGTAAGAGCAGACGCCTCCTACGACGTGATGCGTTCGGATGTCGGGTTCTACTAGGCCGGAGTGGCCGCTCCGAACCAGGTCGCAAGTGTTTGAGGCAGCTCAGGGTCCGTGAGGTCTCCTGCCCAGGCGACATGTCCGTCGGGTCGGATCACCACGGCCGGGGGCGCAGCGATCTCGCCAAGGACCGGGAGCTCCCACACGCCATCGTGCGTGGCGTCGACCAACCGGACTCGATTCGCCCAAGGAGAAATATCGAAACCGCCGGGTTCACCGAGGTTGAGGAGCACGGGCCGGGCGTCGTGCAGCAGGGTGAATACGCGCGTGGGACCGTCCGCGGTCTGCAAGTCGAGGTCGGGCATGCGCCGCCCGAGCAGCGGGTGTCCCTCTCCGAGGTCGTAGTGGATGTCGAGACCGGAGATCATCGCGGCGATGCGCTTGCGCGGCTCGTCCATGCTCAGCAGTTCGAGCATGGTGTCGCGGAGGGCCCTGCTGCGCTCGTCGGTGCGGCTGAGCGCGACCTGCGCCATGGTGTTGTGCAACACCCGGGCACCGACCGGATGGCGTTCGGCGTGGTAGGTGTCCAGGAGGCTTTCGGGTGATGTCTTGTTGACCACCTGGGCCAGCTTCCATCCCAGGTTCACGGCATCCTGCACGCCGGTGTTGAGGCCCTGGCCGCCCTGCGGGGGATGCACGTGTGCGGCGTCCCCGGCCAGCAGCACGCGTCCCTCGCGGTAGGACGCCGCCTGCCGGGTCATGTCGGTGAACCGGGAGATCCAGGTGGGGCTGTGCACGCCGTAGTCCGTCCCGTAAGCGGCGACGAGCGTCTCGCTCAGGTCCTGCAGCGTGGGTTCGCCGGTGTGTTCGATCTCCTTCTCGAGCAATACGACGCCGTACGGATTTCCACCCTCCTCCCGGTTGACGGGGCCGATGCCGCCACCCTCGGGGCGCATGCCGATCTGCGGCTCTTCGTCCATCTCGACCTGGGCGATTATGTAGCTGGTCGTCGGGTCCCACCCAGGGAAGTCGATGCCGGCCGCCTTGCGAATCAGGCTGCGTCCTCCGTCGCACCCGACGAGATACTCGGCTCGGAGCGACGTGTCATCGAACAGCTCGACGTCGACGCCACTGTCGTCCTGGGTGAAGCCCTCCACCTCTCGGCCACGGAGGATGGGGACCCCGAGCTCTTCGACCCAGTCGGCCAGGATGGGCTCGAAGTGGCTCTGCCAGAGCGCAAGGAGGTAGTTGTGGCGGGTGGGGAAGTCGCTGATGTCCAAGAAGGTCCCGGCGTAGCCGACGAACGGATGCACTTGGCCCTGCGAGAGGAAGCGTTCCGCGATGCCACGCTGATCGAGCACCTCGATGGTGCGGGAGTGGAGACCCCCGCCCCGCGAACCGTCGAGATCCTGACTGGTGCGGCGTTCGACGATGACGACGTCGACCCCCGCCAACGCCAGCTCGCCCGCCAACATCAGCCCGGTCGGGCCGCCTCCTGCGATCACCACCGCATGTTCGGTCATCGCCGCTCCCCGGCGAACGCTGCGCCGGACGGGACAGCCACCTCGCGCAAAGCGATCCGCGCGCCAGCGCCGGTCGCCCGCATCCTCCGCACCAACTCCTCGCCGGTTCAGCGCTCCCGCTCGACCCATCTGTCGAAGGCAACACACGCATTCCACAACTCCTGGCTTCATAGGTTTTGCCGTGACCGGCTCACCGAATGAGTCATGGTCAGCACGTTTGGGTCGCTTGCGGCAAGCTGAACCGCACCGGGTTCAGCAGAGGCTCTGGGGTGTCCCCGGTTTCGTGGAGCCTGGTTATTGGATTCTCACGCCACCTCGGTTGGTGGTTGGTTCTCGAACTCGAGCGGTGTAAGCATTCCGAGCCAGCTTGTTTCACGTCGCTCGGCCCCTTGTAAATGCCTTGACCGGGCACGGGTGCCGGGCTGTCGATTTTCGTCTCCTGCTGAGACGGGCGGAACGGGTGGTCGGTGCCAAGACTTGCGTCACAAAACGGTCGCGGGCGGCCGTGCCGGTGACGGCGTCTGCAGACGTGTGGTGCGCGATCTGCACCCGGGTGCCGTCCACTAGGCGACCCGCTCGGGTCGCACGCCGTCCCATCGCCACACGGCGTCGCCGACCATGGCCCGCGGCGGTTACGCCACGCCTGAGAGATCGAACATGCTCGGGTGGCGCAGGGATCTCCGCCACTATGGGAGAGCCACGCGCCACCCACATCGAGGAAAGGGCTCACCGATGGTTTGGCTCGTGATCGCCCTCCTTCTCGTCAAGAGCACGCGCCACCCACATCGAGGGAGTTGTCTCACCGATGGTTTGGCTTTTTACATCGCCCTCCTTCTCGTCGGCTACTTCGTGTCGCTGATCCTCAACCCGTGGGTGACCTGCTCGAAGTGCCACGGGAAGCCCAAGAGTCAGGGCTGGGTGTACGGCTACGCGCACAACATCTGCCCGAAATGTAAGGGCACGGGGCAGCAGCCTCGCCTCGGCCGACGCATGTTCCGCACAAGTAAGTCGTAGCCCTGCGTCGACGATGACCAGGTGCGGCTGCTGCGCGCCATCGACTAACTGTGGGGCGGCGGCCCTTCGTTGCGGTGTGCCTACTCGGCTTCTGTTGCGTCCCCTTCCGGTGGGGCCACGCCGGTCCGTAGCGGCCGCTGGTGGGCGTGTGCGTCCCTGTTGGACTTGCGGTAGCCGATGTAGGCGCCGAAGGCCGTGAACGCGGCGGTCATGATTCCGAGGGCGGCAATGGTGAGGGCCGACCAGTTGAGTCCTCCGCCGTCGTCCCCGGTGGAGATACGTACGTCGAGGATGACAGTGCTGGCCGCGTCGGGGGTGCTGCCTGGGACGGTGACGGTGGCGGTCGCGCCTGGGGTGTCCGAAGGTGAGCTTGTGCTGCTCACGGTCGGCAACGCCGACGGCTCATCCCGATCGCTCAGCGACCAGATTATGGCCACGACGGAACCGACCGTGGTGACGACAACGACGACAGTGATGAAAACAACTGCTGCGGTTTGAAGCGCTCCTCCCGCTCTTCAGCAGTTTCGCGATCTCGGGGCCCGGTGGGCATGGCGGCTCCTAGTCGCGGGGAAGGCGCGCCACCGAGGATGCCGAGTCTGCTCCCAGCCTGCAAGAGACAGCGTGTTCCCGTGTGTTCCCGCGGACCTGTTGTTCCCGTGGTGTTCCCGCGAGCCCGTGGGAACGGTAAGAGGCCGGACTCCCTGACTGGGGAATCCGGCCACTGACCTGCGCCTTTGTG
>CAVWSM010000007.1:0-35587 GCA_963757805.1 uncultured Actinomycetota bacterium
AGCCTCGGCCGACAGCGGCAGGTGCACCGCCATCTGGTCGCCATCGAAGTCTGCGTTGAACGCGGTGCAGACGAGCGGATGGATCTGGATCGCCTTGCCCTCGATCAGCTGCGGCTCGAAGGCCTGGATGCCGAGACGGTGCAGCGTCGGTGCGCGGTTGAGCAGCACCGGGTGCTCGGCGATGACCTCCTCGAGCACGTCCCACACCACAGGGCGGGCGCGCTCGACCATGCGCTTGGCGGACTTGATGTTCTGCGCGTGGTTGAGGTCGACCAGTCGCTTCATGACGAACGGCTTGAACAGCTCGATCGCCATGCCCTTGGGCAGGCCGCACTGGTGCAGCTTGAGCTGCGGGCCGACCACGATGACCGAACGGCCGGAGTAGTCGACGCGCTTGCCTAGCAGGTTCTGGCGGAACCGGCCCTGCTTGCCCTTGAGCATGTCGGAGATCGACTTGAGCGGCCGGTTGCCCGGGCCGGTCACGGGACGACCGCGACGGCCGTTGTCGAACAGCGCGTCGACGGCCTCCTGCAGCATCCGCTTCTCGTTGTTGACGATGATCTCGGGCGCACCGAGGTCGAGCAGCCGCTTGAGGCGGTTGTTGCGGTTGATGACGCGGCGGTACAGGTCGTTGAGGTCGGAGGTCGCGAAGCGGCCACCGTCGAGCTGCACCATCGGACGCAGGTCCGGCGGGATCACCGGGACGGCGTCGAGCACCATGCCGCGCGGATCGTTGGTCGTGGTCAGGAACGCCGACACGACCTTGAGCCGCTTGAGGGCACGGGTCTTCTTCTGGCCCTTCCCGGTACGGATGATCTCCCGGAGGTTCTCCGCCTCGGCCTCGAGGTCGAAGTTCTCCAGCCGCTCCTTGATCGCCTGGGCGCCCATGCCACCACGGAAGTACTGGCCGAAACGCAGCCGCATCTCGCGGTAGAGCAGCTCGTCGCCCTCGAGGTCCTGGACCTTGAGCGTGCGGAAGCGGTCCCACACCTGAGTGAGTCGGTCGATCTCGGCGTCGGCCCGCTTGCGGAGCTGGCTCATCTCCCGCTCCGCCGACTCCTTGACCTTGCGACGCGCGTCGCCCTTGGCACCCTCGGCCTCGAGCTCGGCCAGGTCGGCCTCGAGCTTCTTGGCACGGGTGTCGATGTCGGCGTCGCGGCGTGCCTCGATCTGCTTGCGCTCGAGGTCGATGCGGGCCTCGAGGGACGGCAGGTCACGCGTACGCGCGTCCTCGTCGACCGAGGTGATCATGTAGGCGGCGAAGTAGATGACCTTCTCGAGGTCCTTCGGCGCGAGGTCGAGCAGGTAGCCGAGCCGGCTTGGGACACCCTTGAAGTACCAGATGTGGGTGACCGGGGCGGCCAGCTCGATGTGGCCCATCCGCTCACGGCGCACCTTGGCGCGGGTGACCTCGACGCCACACCGCTCGCAGATGATGCCCTTGAAGCGGACGCGCTTGTACTTACCGCAGTAGCACTCCCAGTCCCGAGACGGGCCGAAGATCTTCTCGCAGAAGAGGCCGTCCTTCTCGGGCTTGAGGGTGCGGTAGTTGATGGTCTCTGGCTTCTTGACCTCGCCGTACGACCACTCGCGGATGTGCTCAGCGGTGGCGAGGCCGATACGCAGCTCGTCGAAGAAGTTGACGTCGAGCACGTGGTTCCTTCTCTCGTGTTCTCGTCTGGCGGTCTGAGTCAGGGGCTGGCTGGGGCCGGAGGCCGTACGGGGTACGGCCTCCGCTCCTGTCAGACCTCCTCGACGCTGCTCGGCTCGCGCCGGGACAGGTCGATGCCGAGTTCCTCCGCGGCGCGGAAGACGTCCTCGTCGCTGTCACGCATCTCGATCTGCATGCCGTCGCTGGAGAGCACCTCGACGTTGAGGCACAGCGACTGCATCTCCTTGATGAGGACCTTGAACGACTCGGGGATGCCGGGCTCGGGGATGTTCTCCCCCTTGACGATCGCCTCGTAGACCTTGACGCGACCGTGCACGTCGTCCGACTTGATGGTGAGCAGCTCCTGCAGCGCGTAGGCCGCGCCGTAGGCCTCGAGGGCCCACACCTCCATCTCGCCGAACCGCTGGCCACCGAACTGCGCCTTACCACCCAACGGCTGCTGGGTGATCATCGAGTACGGGCCCGTCGACCGTGCGTGGATCTTGTCGTCGACGAGGTGGTTCAGCTTGAGGATGTAGATGTAGCCGACCGCAATCGGGTCGGGGAACGGCTCGCCGGACCGGCCGTCGAACAGCCGCGCCTTGCCGTCGCCCTTCACCATGCGCTCGCCATCACGGTTGGGCAGCGACGCCGCGAGCAGACCCGACAGCTCGTCCTCGCGCGCACCGTCGAAGACGGGCGTCGAGACGTTGGTGCCGGGCGCCGCCTTGTCGGCGTTGATCACCCGTAGGCGATCCTTCCAACCGGACTCGTCGACCGCCTCGGGGGCGGCGTCGACGTCCCAGCCGGTCTTGGCGACCCACCCGAGGTGCGTCTCCAGGATCTGCCCGATGTTCATCCGGCTCGGCACACCAAGAGGGTTGAGCACGATGTCGACCGGCGTGCCGTCCTCGAGGAACGGCATGTCCTCGACCGGGAGGATCTTGGAGATGACGCCCTTGTTGCCGTGGCGGCCGGCGAGCTTGTCGCCGTCCTGGATCTTGCGCATCTGAGCCACGTAGACGCGGACAAGCTGGTTGACGCCAGGGGGCAGCTCGTCACCCTCCTCGCGGTCGAAGACGCGTACGCCGATGACCTTGCCGTTCTCGCCGTGCGGCACCTTCAGCGAGGTGTCACGCACCTCACGCGCCTTCTCACCGAAGATCGCGCGAAGCAGACGCTCCTCCGGCGTCAGCTCGGTCTCGCCCTTGGGCGTGACCTTGCCGACGAGGATGTCGCCAGGCACGACCTCGGCGCCGATGCGGATGATGCCGCGCTCGTCGAGGTCGGCGAGGACCTCGTCGGACACGTTGGGGATGTCGCGGGTGATCTCCTCGGGACCCAGCTTGGTGTCGCGCGCGTCGACCTCGTGCTCCTCGATGTGGATCGAGGTGAGGACGTCGTCCTGGACGAGCCGCTGGGAGAGGATGATCGCGTCCTCGTAGTTGTGGCCCTCCCATGGCATGAACGCCACAAGAAGGTTGCGCCCCAGCGCCATCTCACCGTCGTCGGTGGACGGGCCGTCGGCCAGCACGGTGCCGACCTCGACCCTGTCGCCGTCATTGACGATTGGACGCTGGTTGATCGAGGTGCCGGAGTTGGAGCGCCGGAACTTCGCCAGCCGGTAGGTCCGGTAGGTGCCGTCGTCGGCCATGATCGTGATGGCGTCGGCGGACACCTCGGTGACCACGCCGGCACGATCGGCGACGACAACATCGCCCGCGTCAGTGGCGGCGCGGTATTCCATACCTGTGCCGACCAGCGGCGACTCGGAACGGACGAGCGGCACGGCCTGGCGCTGCATGTTGGAGCCCATGAGCGCACGGTTGGCGTCGTCGTGCTCGAGGAACGGGATCATCGCCGTCGCGACCGACACCATCTGGCGCGGTGAGACGTCCATGTAGCGCACCTCGGCGGCCGGGACGAGCTCCATCTCGCCGCCACGCTTGCGCACGAGGACGCGCTCCTCGGCGAACCGCCCATTGGCGGTCAGGATTGCGTTGGCCTGCGCGATGACGTGCAGGTCCTCCTCGTCAGCCGTGAGGTAGTCGATCTCGTCGGTGACCTTGACGTTGTCGACGCGACGGTAAGGAGTCTCGACGAAGCCGAACGCGTTGATGCGGCCGTAGGTCGCGAGCGAGCCGATCAGACCGATGTTGGGGCCTTCCGGCGTCTCGATCGGGCACATGCGGCCGTAGTGCGACGGGTGGACGTCGCGGACCTCCATCGCCGCGCGCTCGCGGGACAGACCACCGGGACCGAGCGCCGACAGGCGGCGCTTGTGGGTCAGACCCGCGAGCGGGTTGGTCTGGTCCATGAACTGCGACAGCTGGGAGGTCCCGAAGAACTCCTTGATCGCGGCCACGACGGGTCGGATGTTGATCAGCGTCTGCGGCGTGATCGCCTCGACGTCCTGCGTGGTCATGCGCTCCCGCACAACCCGCTCCATGCGCTGCAGGCCCGTGCGGACCTGGTTCTGGATGAGCTCGCCGACGGCGCGTACGCGGCGGTTGCCGAAGTGGTCGATGTCGTCGACCGACACACGGACCTCACCGCGCGGACCCTCGATGGTCTCCTCACCGGCGTGCAGCTTCACCAGGTATTTGATCGTCGCGACGATGTCATCGATCGTGACGGTGCTCTGAGTGAGGTCGCCGTCCTGGCCCAGCTTCTTGTTGAGCTTGTGCCGGCCGACCTTGGCGAGGTCGTAGCGCTTGGGGTTGAAGTAGAGGTTGTCCAGCAGAGCCTGGGCGGCCTCCTTGGTCGGCGGCTCTCCCGGGCGCAGCTTGCGGTAGATGTCGAGGAGCGCGTCGTCCTGACCCGTGGTGTGGTCCTTCTCCAGGGTCGCCATCATCGACTCGTAGGCCCCGAACTCCTCACGGATCTGCTCGGCGGTCCAGCCCAGCGCCTTGAGGAACACGGTGACGTTCTGCTTGCGCTTGCGGTCGAGACGTACGCCGACGACGTCGCGCTTGTCGATCTCGAACTCGAGCCAGGCGCCGCGGCTCGGGATGACCTTGGCCGTGAAGATGTCACGGTCGGAGGTCTTGTCGAGCACCTTCTCGAAGTAGACACCGGGCGAGCGGACCAGCTGCGAGACCACGACACGCTCGGTGCCGTTGATGATGAACGTGCCCTTGTCGGTCATGAGTGGGAAGTCGCCCATGAACACGGTCTGGGACTTGATCTCACCGGTCTCGGTGTTCATGAACTCGGCGGTCACGAACAGCGGCGCGGAGTAGGTGAAGTCGCGGTCCTTCGCCTCCTCGATCGAGGTCTTGGGCTCCTCGAAGCGGGGGTCGGAGAACGACAGCGACATCGTGCCCGAGAAGTCTTCGATCGGGCTCAGCTCGTCGAGGATCTCCTGCAGACCGGACGTCTGCGGGACGTCGTTGCGACCCGCCTCGACGGCAGCCTCGACACGGGCCTGCCAGCGCCCATTGCCGAGAAGCCAGTCAAAGCTGTCGACCTGGAGGGCGAGGAGGTCAGGAACCTCTAGCGGTTCCCGGAGCTTGGCGAAGGAGATGCGGCGACGGCCGGTGGTGGTGCTGTTGGTGCGGGCGGAGGCGTTGCGCGAGGCGGCCAAGAGGGCGTCCTTCCGAGGGCTCGCTGACTCACTGAGCGCACACCCAATGACCCCTCGAGGGGTACGGGGAGTCGGTTAGAGGGCAGCGCAAATAGACAGCATACCCATCAGGCATGCCTCTGTCGAGTGGCCAGCCGGGAGGCGATCTTGACGCTCTCCAGTTCCGCTCGTTTCGGTCACCTGCCAAAGGACTATGACCGCCCCTGAGGCCGTCGTCAAGCGCAACGTGGGCGAGTTGTGGAGGACTGTCCGGAATTGACACGAGCAATACGCCGACAGCCCTCGTGCGTGACGGTCGCCACATCGGCGCCGTCGCCGACGTCCGGGCGCACCAGCGCCGCGGCCGGGAATGCACGACGCGGGTGGTCACCCCGTGTCCAGGGTGACCACCCGCGTCGCGGAGGACCGTACCGGCGGTGTCGTGATCGACCGCCGGCTGACGTCACTTGAGGGTGACGGTGGCGCCGGCGCCCTCGAGGGCAGCCTTGGCCTTGTCAGCGGTCTCCTTGTTGACCTTCTCGAGGACCGGCTTCGGGGTGCCGTCGACGAGGTCCTTGGCCTCCTTGAGGCCGAGGCTCGTAAGCGCACGGACCTCCTTGATGACCTGGATCTTCTTGTCGCCCGCGGCCTCGAGGATGACGTCGAACTCGTCCTGCTCCTCGGCAACGGCGGCCTCGCCCGCGCCACCGCCGGCGGCCGGGGCGGCAGCCACGGCGACGGGGGCAGCGGCGGTGACGCCGAAGGTGTCCTCGAACTGCTTCACGAACTCGGAGAGCTCGAGCAGCGTCATCTCCTTGAAAGCGTCGAGCAGCTCGTCAGTGCCAAGCTTCGCCATGATGGCGTTCCTTTCCTTGTGCGGCTGTTAACCGGGTTGTCGGTTGGGCTGGGGGTCGACTCCCCGGTCAGCCCTGGTCTTCCTCGTCTGTCTCGGCGGGAGCCGGGGCAGCGTTGGACTGGTCCTGCTCGGCCTTCTGGCGCAGCGCCTCGACGAGGCGAGCCGTCTGCGACAGCGGCGCGGCGAAGAGCGACACGGCGCCAGTAAGCGACGCCTTCATCGCCCCTGCCAGCTTGGCGAGCAGCACCTCGCGCGACTCGAGGTCGGCGAGCTTCTGGATCTCGTCGGCGGACAGCGACTTGCCGTCGAGCACGCCGCCCTTGATGACGAGGAGGGGATTGGCCTTGGCGAAGTCACGCAGACCCTTGGCGGCCTCGACCACGTCGCCCTTGACGAAGGCGATGGCCGACGGGCCGGCGAGGTGGTCGTCAAGACCTTCGACGCCAGCCTCCTTGGCCGCGATCTTGGTGAGCGTGTTCTTCACCACGGCGTAGGACGCGTTCCCACCGAGCGTGCGACGGAGCTCCGTCACCTGCTTGACGGTGAGGCCGCGGTACTCGGTCAGGACGACAGCGTTCGAGCCCCGGAACTCCTCCGTGAGCTCGGCGACTGCCGCAGCCTTGTCAGGCCTCGCCATGGTGCTCCTTCCAGCGCCGCCCGGGTTGTGGGCGGCGTACGTGTGCCGCTCGTCAGGCCCGGACATGCAAAACGCCCCGGCGCAGGCCAGGGCGTACGCCAGCCGCTCGGGCTGACCAACACACTCATCCTGCGCGGGCCGTCCGCGATGTCGCGGAACCTTCGATCACCCCGGGCGGGATGACGACCAGCGGTCTTCGGCGTCGTTCAGCGTACGGGACGGATCGGTGCGGCTCCAAATCCGTTGATCCCAAGATCCACAGCCTCCTCGCGGGCAACACGCCGTCGGCAGGTTGCGCGGGAGGAGGCTGTAGATCTTGGTCAGCCGATCAGCTCATGCCGAGCGCGGAAGCATCAGCGACCTGGTCGGCCGGCGGTGCGGTGATGTCGACCGGCTCGCCCCACTTCGAGTAGGTGACCGTTGTGGTTGCGCTCTGCCCGGCGATCTCGGTCACGGACTCGAACTTGCGCAGCAGGCTCTCGGCGTCGACCCACACGGTGAAGTTCAACGTCGGACGAGCCGGCGTCGATCAACGACTGCGCCGACTCGGCGAGCGACCCGTCCAGCTCGGCGAGCGCCGCCTCGAGGTCGACCGAGCCGACGTACTTGGTCGTCTCGACACCGTCGACCGTCTCGGTGCCCGACTCGGTGAGCTCGGCGCCATGGGCGTACATCTCCAGGCTCGGGTCGAGTGAGGACGAGAGCTGGTCGAGGACCGGGGCCATGGCCTGCGAGAACGGGTCGGTGCCGTCACCCGTGGCCGCGATCCAGGACTTGCCGGGCATCGAGTCACTGAGCCCAGGGATCTGCATGTAGACGGAGCCGTCAAGGATGATGATCCGCATCTGCTGCGGCTGCCCGCTGGCGTCGAGCGGGACCTCGATCGTCATGTCAGCGGCCACCGAGCCGGCGAATCGCAGCGAGCCACCGCCGGTAATGCTCATGCCTGCGGCGTCGGTGACCATCGACGCGACGACCGTCTGCTTCTCCTGTTGCGCGGCCTGCATCGCCGTGAACAGCTCGTCGGCGTCCCCGGATGCGGCAGCCTCTTCGTTTGTCTCCACCGACGGCGTCGTGGAGGCGTTGGCATCCGTGGTGTCGTCGCTGGACTCAGCACCGCACGCGGCAAGAGTGAGTACGGCGGCCAGGCCAAGCCCAGCGAGGGTGGTGCGGCGATTCATCGGGCTTCCCCCAGATCGGGCTCGAGCGACGGCCAGTGCAGGATAGCCGGTCGTTGGCAAGCATGAAGGCGCCCGCGACGCACGAACGATCCGTGCGACGCGGGCGCCGATGATGCGCGCCAGTGATCAGCTCATGCCGAACGTGGCCGGGTCGGCAACCTGGTCAGCCGGGGGTGCGACGATCTCTACAGCCTCACCGAACCTGGAGTACGTCGCCGTGGTCGTAACGGTCTGGCCGCCGGCGTCCATGGTCATCACGAACTTGCGCAGCAGGTCATCACCGTCGACCCAGATCGACATCTGTGCAGTCGTCACACCGGAGTCGACAAGAGCCTGGACGTCCTCCTTGATCGTGCCCTCCACCACGCCCAGGGCTGCGGCCACGTCGATGGTGGCGTCGTACTTGGTCGTCTCCACTCCGTCGACGGTCTCCGCTCCTGCAGGCTGCAACTCACCTGCCGCCGGCAGGATCCCCAGGCTCCGGCTTGGGTCTGCGCTCTTCGACAGCTCGTCGAACATCGGCCCCATCGCCTGGCTGATCGGGTCATCCGCACCCGGCGTAACACCGAGCCAGGGGGTCTC
Organism: uncultured Actinomycetota bacterium; assembly: GCA_963757805.1. Taxonomy (GTDB): domain Bacteria; phylum Actinomycetota; class Actinomycetes; order Jiangellales; family Jiangellaceae; genus CAVWSM01. The sequence goes on from CAVWSM010000007.1 coordinate 8,473, forward strand.
TGCCGGCAGCCCGAAACCATCGCTTTGCAGGAAGAACTGGCCGCCGACGATCACGGCTCGCATGTTGCCGCCAGCATCGGCTGGAAGTTCCATGGTGAGATCGGCTTCGATTCCGGAGCCACTGAGCCTGAATGGTCCGCTGAACGCCATCTGCATCCCGGCGGCGTCCACGTCGGCCGTAGCCACGAACGTCTGCTGGGCCTGCAGAGCGGCGCCGATCGCCTGGGTCAGCTCGGCGGAGTCTCGGGCCACCGGCGCGTTCTCGGTCGCCTCGACGACGGGGGTGTCGTCGCCCGCGTCGGGATCGGCGTCACCACCACAAGCGGTGAGGCTGAGTGCGGCGGCCAGGAACAGTCCGGCCAGGGCGGTGGGTCGGCCTCGCATGAGGGCTTCTCCTCGGTCAGGGAGGGGTCGATCACGACAACGGGCCAAAAGCCTAGCGGGGGGCGAAAAGCGACGAGCCCCGCGTCCAGAAGTTGGATACGGGGCTCGAAGCGAGCAAAAGGTGCGGATTCAGGCCTGCGCGGCGCTCAGCCTCTGGTGCGGTGACCTTGGTAGCGGTCGGGTCGACCGGGATGCCCGGGCCCATCGTCGTCGTCACCGTGGCCTTCTTGATGTAGCGACCCTTGGCGGCCGACGGCTTGAGCCGGAGCACCTCGTCGAGCGCGGCGCCGTAGTTCTCGGCGAGCTGCTGCTCGGAGAACGATGCCTTGCCGATGATGAAGTGCAGGTTGGCGTGCCGGTCGACACGGAACTCGATCTTGCCGCCCTTGATGTCTGAGACCGCCTTGGTGACGTCCATGGTCACCGTGCCGGTCTTGGGGTTGGGCATGAGACCACGCGGGCCGAGGACGCGGCCCAGGCGGCCGACCTTGCCCATGAGGTCAGGCGTCGCGACGACGGCGTCGAAGTCGAGGCGACCGTCGGCGACTTCGGCGATGAGCTCGTCCGAGCCGACGATGTCAGCGCCAGCGGCACGCGCCTCCTCAGCCTTCTGGCCGGCGGCGAAGACCAGGACCCGGGCGGTCTTTCCGGTGCCGTTGGGCAGGTTGACCGTGCCGCGGACCATCTGGTCGGCCTTGCGCGGGTCGACGCCCAGGCGCATGGCCACCTCGACGGTCGCGTCGGACTTGGTGGTGGCGGTCTCCTTGGCGAGGCGGACGGCCTCGCCCGGGGTGTACAGACGCTCGCGGTCGATCTTCTCCGCCGCGGCGCGGTAGGCCTTGCTGCGCTTCATTGCTTCTCCTCGGGTTGCGTTTGGGAGTCGTGGTGCGGGCCAGCGCGTGGCCCTCCCACTGGGCTGGACTCAGGCGTGAGCTCAGCCTTCTACGGTGATGCCCATCTGCCTGGCGGTGCCGGCGATGATCTTCTCGGCGGCGTCGATGTCGTTGGCGTTGAGGTCGGGCATCTTCTGCTGCGCAATCTCACGCACCTGGTCGCGGGTGATCTTGGCGACCTTGACCTTGTTGGGCTCGCCGGAGCCCTTCTCGACACCAGCGGCCTTCAAGATGAGCTTGGCGGCCGGCGGCGTCTTGGTGATGAAGGTGAAGGAACGGTCCTCGTAGACCGTGATCTCCACCGGGATCACGTTGCCGCGCTGCGACTCGGTCGCAGCGTTGTAGGCCTTGCAGAACTCCATGATGTTGACGCCGTGCTGGCCAAGCGCTGGGCCGACCGGCGGGGCGGGGGTCGCCTGGCCAGCCTGGATCTGGAGCTTGATCAGGCCGGCGACCTTCTTCTTGGGAGGCATGCTTCCGGGTCCTTACTTCCTTCGTGTTTCCTTGCCGCGGGTACGGGTCGCACTCGCGGGGGTCTGGGGTTTCGTACGCCTCAGAGCTTCTGGATCTGGGAGAACGACAGCTCGACCGGAGTCTCGCGGCCGAAGATCTCGACCAGGCCCTTGATCTTCTGGGCGTCGGGGTTGATCTCGTTGATCGTGGCGTGCAGCGTCGCGAACGGGCCGTCGACCACCATGACCGAGTCGCCGACCTCGAAGTCGACAACCTGGACCTCAACCTTCTCCTTGGCCGCGGGGGTCTTGGCCTCGGTGATTGTCGGAGCAAGCCAGGTCTCGACCTCTTCGAGCGAAAGCGGCAGCGGCTGGTGCGCGTGCCCGACGAACGCGGTCACCGCCGGGGTGTGCCGGACGGCCGCCCAAGACTCATCGGTCATGTCCATGCGGACGAGTACGTAGCCCGGGAACCGGTTGCGGCGGACGAGCTTGCGCTGCCCGTTCTTGATCTCCGCAACCTCCTCCTGGGGAACCTGCACCTCGAAGATGAAGTCCTCCATGTTGAGGCTCGAGATGCGGTTCTCCAGGTTGGCCTTCACCCGGTTTTCCATGCCGGAGTAGGTGTGGACGACAAACCAGTCGCCGGGCTTGGACCGCAGGACGCGGCGGAACTCCTCGAGCGCGTCGGAGACCTCCGGGAGTTGCGTCGGCTCGTCCACGTCTTGGTGGGCAGCGTCGTCCGGCTCCTCGGCGAGCGGGGCCTCCTCGGCGGGTTCGCCGAGGTCGCCGACCTCGTCGCGGGGCGTCTCGTCGACGGAGCCCTCCTGGGCGGTCTGGTCGAGCTCCTGCTCGACTGCGCCGGTGGTCTCGGTCGACTCGTCGGTGTACTGCTGCTGCTCGGTCACGGTGACGGTTTCTTCCTCCTGGTGCTGGCGCTCAGCCGAAGATCTCGAACACGGCCCACCCGAAGACCAGGTCGAGCACCGAGACGATCGCGATCATGATCGACACGAAGATCAGCACCACGGCGGTATAGGTGAGGAGCTGATTGCGGGTGGGCTTGACGACCTTGCGCAGCTCGGCGGCTACCTGCCGGACGAACAGCGTCAGGCGTGCGAAAGGTCCACGACGGTGGCCGTCCCTGGGTGCGGGACGATCACGCTCCGGCGTGGCGGTGCTGCGCGTGTCCGTCACTTGGTCCTCGCTCGTCTCTCTCGGCCGCCCGCCCTTCGGCAGACGACGCCTCACGTCTCGACAGGCGGTCTGCCCGTCGCGGGTGCCTCGCGCACGACTGCGCGGAGCGACGCGCAGGGCAAGAGGGACTCGAACCCACAACCGCTGGTTTTGGAGACCAGTGCTCTACCAATTGAGCTATTGCCCTTTGTTACACAACAAGTGTCACGGGGCCATCTCGTACCCCGGCAAACCGCCCCGAACCCGGGCACGCTTCGGCAGGGGTCCGAAAGACCACCAGGGAGTGAGTGTACGGGGTTGGCCGCGCCTGAGTCGAATGAGCCCGTCGTCCCATCGGGCGATACGGGTTCATGGTTGCACGGTCGTGATGCAAGCATGGGCGGCATGTCTTCCGCGCCCCGGTCCCGCGTCTCTGCCCGCGTCGGCGCCATCGCCGAGTCCGCCACGCTTGCCGTCGATGCCAAGGCCAAGGCGCTCAAGGCGGCCGGTGCCCCGGTGATCGGCTTCGGCGCGGGCGAGCCCGACTTCCCGACCCCCGACTACATCGTCCAGGCGGCGATCGCGGCGGCCGCGGACCCGCGCAACCACCGGTACACGCCAACTGCCGGCCTGCCCGAACTGCGCGAGGCGGTTGCCGTCAAGACTGCCCGCGACTCCGGCTACGAGGTCCAGGCCAGCCAGGTGCTGATCACCAACGGCGGCAAGCAGGCGGTCTACCAGGCGTTCGCGACACTTCTCGATCCCGGCGACGAGGTCATCCTTCCGACGCCCTTCTGGACCACCTACCCCGAGGCGATCAAGCTCGCCGGAGGGATCCCCGTCGAGGTCCTGGCCGACGAGTCGCAGGGCTACCGGGCGAGGGTCGATCAGCTCGAGGCGGCCCGCACCAACCGTACGAAGGCACTCCTGTTCAACTCGCCGTCCAACCCGACTGGCGCGGTCTACTCCCCCGCCGAGGTCCGCGCGATCGGCGAGTGGGCGCTCGAGCACGGCATCTGGGTGATCACCGACGAGATCTACGAGCACCTCGTCTACGGAAAGGCGCAGTTCAGCTCGATCGCGCTGACGCCCGGCCTCGCCGACCAGGTGGTTGTCCTCAACGGGGTCGCCAAGACCTACGCCATGACCGGCTGGCGGGTCGGCTGGATGATCGGCCCGAACGACGTGATCAACGCGTCGACAAACCTTCAGTCGCACCTGTCGAGCAACGTCGCCAACGTCTCCCAGCGGGCGGCGCTCGCGGCGGTCAGCGGCGACCTGACGGCGGTCGCCGCGATGCGGACGGCCTTCGACCGACGTCGCCAGACGATCGTGCGGATGCTCAACGAGATCGATGGCGTCGAGTGCCCGGTGCCCGAGGGCGCTTTCTACGCGTACCCCTCGGTCAAGGGGGTCCTCGGGCGAGAGATCCGCGGACGACGTGTGAAGACGAGCGCCGAGCTCGCCGAGGTGATCCTCGACGAGGCCGAGGTTGCCGTGGTGCCCGGAGAGGCCTTTGGCCCGAGCGGCTACCTACGGCTGTCGTACGCCCTCGGCGACGACGACCTCGCCGAGGGCGTGACCCGCCTGCAGAAGCTCTTGGCCGAGGCGCGCTGAGTGCCGCCGCTGCGGGTCGGACTTGTCGGGTACGGCCTCGCGGGCCGGGTCTTCCACGCCCCGCTGGTGCGCGCCTGCGCCGACCTCGAGCTGACCGCCATCGTCACCAGGAACCCGGAGCGAGCCGCGCAGGCGGCCAAGGATGTCCCCGGCGCCACAGTGACCCCGGACGTGGACACGCTGCTCGCCGACCACAGCCCTGACGTCGTCGTGGTGGCCAGCCCCAACGCCTCGCATGGCCAAATCGCGCGCCGAGCGCTCGACGCGGGAGCCGCGGTCGTTGTCGACAAGCCGCTTGCCGTTACCGCCGCCGAGGCACAAGAGCTGGTCGACTATGCCGACGGGCGCCCGTTGACGGTCTTCCAGAACCGCCGCCTCGACTCGGACTTCCGCACCATCCAGCGGTTGCGTGCCGAGGGCGAGCTGGGAGAGATCCGGCGGTTCGAGTCGCGGTTCGAGCGGTGGCGGCCGGAGCTCAGCCGGGGAAAGTGGCGGGAGGAGCTGCCGGGCTCCGAGGGCGGCGGGACCCTTCTAGACCTGGGCAGCCACCTGGCCGACCAAGCGCTGGTCCTCAATGGGCCGGTCGAGCGGGTCTACGCGGAGGTGCGCGCTGTGCGTGGCGGTGGCGACGATGACGTCTTCCTTGCGCTCAGCCACCGCAGCGGGGCAGTAAGCCACCTCTGGGCCTCTGCGGTCGCAGCGGCACCCGGGCCACGGTTTCGGGTGCTCGGGTCGGCGGGCGGATTCGTCGTCCGCGACCTCGACGGTCAGGAGGACCAGCTGCGCGCCGGCCTGCCCGCCGATGACCCATCCTTCGGGGTCGAACCCCCGCAGCGGTGGGGGCACCTCGTGCGTGGGGTTGAGTCCGTGCCTGTCGAGCCGAGCCGAGGCGGCTGGGCGTCGTTCTATCCGCAGGTCGCCGCCTGGGCCGGCGGGGAGGGTCCGCCACCCGTCGACCCGCTCGACGCGGTTGCGACCCTCACGGTGCTGGACGCCGCACGCCACGGCGCGACTACTGGCGAGGTGGTGTTGGTGTCATGACCGCGAAACTGGGACTCGGGCTGGCCGCTGTTGGACGCCCGGCTTACGTCAACCTCGGCCGTGAAGAGGCCCTGGGCGACGAACGTTCCCCTGAGCAGATGCGTGCACTGACACACGAGCTGCTCGACGAGGCGTACGCGCTCGGCGTGCGGTACTTCGACGTCGCCCGCTCGTACGGGCGGGCCGAGGAGTTCCTTGCATCCTGGCTGGACGCACACCCAGAGCACAGCGATCTTGTCGTGGCGTCCAAGTGGGGCTACACCTACGTCGGAGAATGGCGCATGGACGCCCCGGTGCAGGAGATCAAGGAGCACACCCGGGAGGCATTCGAGCGTCAGCTCGCCGAGACGCGCGCACTGCTCGGAGACCGCTTCACCACCTACTACGTGCACTCGGCCACCCTGGAGTCCGGAGCGCTCGACAACGCCGAGCTGCATGCTGCGATGGCTGCTCTGCGCGACGAGGGCGTCGCAGTCGGACTGTCCACCTCTGGAGCTCATCAGGCCGACGCCGTTCGGCTGGCGCTGGACGTGACTGTGGGAGGCACGCCGCTGTTCAGCTGGGTCGAGTCGACCTGGAACGTTCTCGAGCCGTCGGCCGGTCCCGCGCTCGCCGATGCCGCCGACGCCGGCTGGACGGTCGTACTCAAGGAGATTGTCGCCAACGGGCGGCTCACGCCGGCCGGGTCGGAGCCGGCGTTCACTGCGATCGCCGAGTCTGCCGGGTTGCCCACCGATGTGCTCGCCACCGCGGTGGCGCTCGCTCAGCCGTACGCGGCGTATGTGCTATCCGGAGCCGTCACCCTCGAGCAGCTGCGTAGCCACGTGTCGGCGCTCGACGTGCCCCTCACCCCGCAGAGTGTGGCTGCGCTCACCACGCTGGGGGAAGCGCCGCAGACCTACTGGGGTGTGCGGCAAGCGATGCCATGGAAATGACAGGTCATGATCACCTTGTCGTGCCGCCCTCTACGCTGAAGCATGCCGCGCGATCTTCGGCTGCTGCCCAAAGCCCACCTCCATCTGCATTTCACCGGTTCCATGCGGCCGTCAACCGTGATGGAGCTCGCCGCCGAGCACGATGTGCGACTGCCCGACCTGCTGGAGGACGCGCTCAAGAGCGGTGAACCGCCGGTGCTGTCCGCTGCGGCCGACGAGCGGGGTTGGTTCCGCTTTCAACGGCTGTACGACACCGCCCGCGCCGTGTTGCGCCACCCTGACGACGTACGGCGACTGGTCCGTGAGGCCGCGGAGGACGAGGCCGCTGAAGGATCGCGCTGGCTCGAGATCCAGGTCGATCCGTCCGGCTATGGCGGGCTGTTCGGCGGCATCACGGCGTTCACCGAGCTCGTCCTCGACGCAGCCGCCGATGCCTCGTCCCGCACCGGAGTCGGCCTGGCGGTCGTGATCGCCGCCAACCGGACGCGGCACCCGCTGGATGCCCGTACGCTCGCCCGGCTCGCCGCGCAGTACGCCGGCCGCGGCGTCGTCGGCTTCGGGCTCTCCAACGACGAGCGACGCGGCATCACGGAGGAGTTCGCGCCGGCCTTCCGCATCGCGCGCGAGGCCGGGCTGCTCGCCGTGCCTCACGGCGGTGAGCTGCGCGGCCCGGAGACGGTGTGGGCCTGCCTCGACGCGCTGGGCGCCGGGCGGATCGGGCATGGGGTCCAGTCGGCTAGCGATCCGCGGCTGGTGGAGCGGCTCGTCGAGGAGCAGGTCACGCTGGAGGTCTGCCCGGCGTCGAACGTGGCGCTGGGTGTCTATCGGTCGCTCGCCGAGGTGCCGGTGCGGCAGCTGTTCGACGCCGGCTCGCGCATCGCCCTGGGCGCCGACGACCCGCTGATCTTCGGGTCGCGGTTGCTCGACCAGTACGAGACGGTGCGCACCGTGAACGGCTTCTCCGACGACGAGCTGGCGGCGCTTGCCCGCGCCAGCCTCCTCGGGTCGTCCGCGCCCGACGAGCTCAAGGCCGACATGCTCGCGGATGTCGACGCGTGGTTGGCTGCCGAGGCCTGACGATCAGAGCTCGGCGCCGACCAGCACCGGCTCGTTGTGCAGCTCGACGCCGAAGGTTGCCCGCACGCCGTCACGCACCTCCCGGGCCAGGGCCAGCAGGTCGGCGGTGCGGGCGTTGCCGCGGTTGGTGAGCGCGAGGGTGTGCTTCGTCGAGAGCCGTACGACCCCGTCGCCGTAGCCCCTGTGGAACCCGGAGCGCTCGATCAGCCAGGCGGCACTGGTCTTGACCTGCCCGTCCGGCAGCGGCCAGCGCGGCGCGTCGTCGGGCAGCCGTGCCGCGGCGTCGGCCGGCAGGATCGGGTTGGTGAAGAACGAGCCGGCGCTCCAGGTGTCGCGATCGTCGGGGTCGAGCACCATGCCCTTGCCTCGACGCAAGCCCAGCACCGCCTCGCGCACCTCGTCGGCCTTGGCCCGGCCACCGAGCGGCACGTCGAGCCGGCGGGCTAGCTCGGCATAGCCGATCGGCGCGGACAGGTCGCCCTGCTTGAGCTGGAAGGACACATCGAGAATCACGTAGCGGCTGCCGCCCTTGAACCGGCTCGTCCGGTAGCCGAACCCACACTCGGCGTTGGCGAATGTGCGGATCGCCTTGGCTTCCCGGTCGTACGTGCGCACGCTCCACAGCGTCTGCGCGACCTCTTGACCGTAGGCCCCGACGTTCTGCATCGGCGTCGCTCCCACGAGACCGGGAATGCCGGCGAGTGCCTCGATGCCAACCCACTGCTCGGCGACCGCACGGGCGACAAGGTCGTCCCAGCTCTCGCCGGCGGCCACGCTGAGCAGGATGCCGCCACAGGCGGCTATGTCGTCGGCTTCACAGGAGGCGCTCGCATCAACCTGTACGCCGCGCGTGGCGACCCGCACCACGGTGCCGTCGAACCCCGCGTCAGCGACCACCACGTTGCTGCCGCCGCCCAGCACGAGCAGCGGCTCCCCGGCCCGGTCTACGTCGCGGACCGCCGCGATCAGGTCGGACTCAGTGTCCACCTCGACCAGCCGGCGGGCCGGCCCACCGAGCCGCAGCGTGGTGAGTTCGGCGAGGGGGACGTTGGTGGTGACGTGCACGATGATCCAGCGTACGTGTCGTCAGCGGGGCGGCCGGATGCGTGCCCTGGCCTGCGTCAGCACCTTGTCCTCACCGGATCGTGCGGCGAGATCGAGGCGGACGGTGCCGTCATGCTCTCGCTCGGCCACCGTGCCGGTGAAGCGCACCTCGGTGCCCTCGTCGTCGTCGGGCACCACCACAGGCTTGCTGAACCGCACGCCGTACTCCACCACTGACGCTTCGTCGCCCACCCAGTCGGTGATCGCCGTCGCGCCGAGCGCCATCGTGAGCATCCCGTGCGCAATGACCCCGGGGAGCCCGACGGCGGCGGCCACTCGGTCGCTGTAGTGGATCGGGTTGAAGTCGCCCGAGGCGCCCGCGTAGCGGATCAGGTCGGCGCGGGTGATCATGAAGACCCGTTCGGGGAGCTCGGCCCCGACCTCGAGATTGGCGAGGGTCACAGTCATGCTTCGGCCCGGACGAGAATCGTCGACGTGGCCGTGCAGACGTGCTCGCCCGCATCGGTGGCCAGTTCACAACGCAACGTCACCATCTCGTTGGCACCCAGGGGCTTGATGCCGTCGGCTGTGGCCGTCGTGACGAGGGTGTCGCCAACCCGGATCGGCCGGTCGTACGCGAACTTCTGGTCGGCGTGCACGACGTTGCGGTATTCGATGCCGGCGGCCTCGACGAACGCGTCGAGACCGCGGAAGGCCGGGATGATTGCGAAGGTGGTAGGCGCCTCGTCCGACTCGGGGTTTTCCCGCACGGCGGTGGCGAAGGCGTGGACAGCCTCAGCGCCGACAACGTACGGCCTGGTCGGGAAGGGGCGCCCGATCAAGGCGGGGTCGATCGGCATGACTGATGACCCTATCGGCCGCCGCTCCCAGTCGCCGCCCCCAGAAGCAGCAACAGGGCCGCCTCCGTTGATCGGAGGCGGCCCTGTGACGAAGATCGCGTCGCGCTGACCCGTTGACCTACCCGAGAAGGGGAGGTGTCAGAACGAACGTCAGCGGGTCTCGCGGTGCACGGTGTGCCGTCGGTCCCGCGGACAGAACTTCTTCAGCTCGAGCCGGTCGGGGTCGTTGCGGCGGTTCTTCCGCGTGATGTAGTTGCGCTCCTTGCACTCCGTGCAGGCAAGAGTGATCTTGGGGCGAACGTCAGCGCTCTTGGCGGCCACGGGTGCCTCTTCTTCGGGTTGCTTGGGTCAACGGACAGTCAAGGATATCCGACCGCGGCGGGACCGCCCGCCGGTCAACCGGCTGGTGGCCCGCCGGCAGAGCCGGCCATCTCGTAGCGGGGGCGGGACTCGAACCCGCGACACAGCGATTATGAGCCGCTTGCTCTAACCACCTGAGCTACCCCGCCAGGCGCCCTGCCCCCCACCGAGCAACGCCGCGCGGAAGGGCACAGGAACAGAGCCCCAATACGGAATCGAACCGTAGACCTTCTCCTTACCATGGAGACGCTCTGCCGACTGAGCTATTGGGGCAAGCGAGGATCGAGAATACACGCCGCTCTCCCCGGCCAGGAAATCACATTAGGGAACGACGAAGGCCCCCGACGCGTCTGTCGTCGAGGGCCTCGCGCGGTGTGGCAGGTGTTGGATTCGAACCAACGTAGGCTGAGCCGACGGATTTACAGTCCGCTCCCTTTGGCCACTCGGGCAACCTGCCGGGGGCGTCGGTCGAGACCGACGGAGGATGACAATACCGTACGCGGAACAGCGCATCGTGACCCTGAATCGTCACCCCGAGGAATGGAGCAACCGTGGCCGGCGAGTCGTCGTTCGACATCGTGAGCAAGGTCGACCATCAGGAGGTCGACAACGCGCTCAACCAGACTTCCCGGGAGCTGGCGCAACGGTTCGACTTCCGCGGCACGGGCGCCGCGATCCGTTGGCTCGGTGAGAACGGCGTCGAGATCGAGGCCAACGCCGACGACCGCGCCAAGGCCGCGCTCGATGTCTTCAAGGAAAAGCTGATCAAGCGCGGCATCTCGCTCAAGGCGCTGGACGCGGGCGATCCGCGTCAGTCCGGCCAGGTCACGAAGATCACCGCCAGCATCAAGCAGGGCATCTCCCAGGAAACCGCCAAGAAGCTTGGCAAGATCATCCGCGACGACGGCCCGAAAGGCGTTCGCGTGCAGGTGCAAGGCGAGGAGCTGCGGGTGTTCTCCAAGAAGCGCGACGACCTGCAGACCGTCATCGCTCTCCTGAAGGATCAGGACCTCGACGTCGCACTGCAGTACATCAACTACCGCTGAACCTGCGAACCGCCCGGCTGTCGTTGCGGCGTCAAGCCGATGAAGCTGGGTGGCCTGGACGTCCTGAACCTCTTCTACCGTTTTGACCCTTCGGTGTGGGGGCAGGGCCTGGCCAGCGAGGCCACTACCGCAGTCACCGCCTGGGCGGCCCGGGAGCGACCCGAGCTCCCCGTGATCGCCCGGGTTCGGCCGGCCAACGTCGCCTCCCGGGACGTAGCCCGCAAGGCCAGCCTCACCCGAGCACCACACCTCGACTCCCACGGCCAGGACGGCCTCGATTGGATCTTCGCAGCCAACCTCCCCACACCCAACCGGTAGTCGGGGAATCCCCGGTCGCCGCGGTTGCCGGTAGAGGGTGTCGCTTCCAGGGGTGTTCCACTGCGGTCAACAAATTGCCCTCTGTGGAACGGCCGCGAACGGCACACCCCGATCCGGGCCCCTTCCCGGCTGTAAGTCGACAACGGGGCGTGGAGTTCGTGGACGCCGTCCGGGGCTCAGCGGCGGTAGCCGGACATAGCCTCGAGCCGAGCGATCCGCTCCTGCATCGGCGGGTGCGAGGCGAACAGCTTGGCCAGCCCCTGCGGGCGGAACGGGTTGGCGATCATCAGGTGGCTCGTCGCGACGAGATCCTTCTCCGGCGGGAGCGGGAGCTGGCGCGTGCCCATCTCGAGCTTGCGCAGCGCACTGGCCAGAGCCAGCGGATCGCCGGTGTAACGGGCACCGTCGGCGTCGGCCTCGAACTCCCGTGACCGGCTGATCGCCAGCTGGATCATCGCCGCCGCGATGGGGCCGACGAGGATGAGCAGCAGCGTGCCGAGCGGACCGGGGCCGTCATCGTCGCCACCGTGCGGCAGGAACCACGCGAAGTTGGCGATGAACATGATCGTGCTCGCCAGGGCCGCGGCCACCGACGAGGTGAGGATGTCGCGGTTGTAGACGTGGGCGAGCTCGTGGCCGAGCACGGCGCGCAGCTCTCGCTCGTCGAGGATCTCGAGGATGCCCTCGGTGCAGCAGACGGCCGCGTTTCGCGGGTTGCGCCCGGTCGCGAAGGCATTGGGCGCCTTGGTCGGTGACACGTACAGCCGGGGCATCGGCTGCCGGTTGGCCGTCGACAGCTCGCGGACGATCTTGTACATGACGGGCTGCTGGACCTCGGTCACCGGGTAGGCACGCATCGACCGCAGCGCGATCTTGTCGCTGTTGAAGTAGGCCATGCCGTTGGTGAGCAGGGCGATCCCGAAACCGATCACCACACCGGTGGTCCCGAACAAGGAACCGATCCCGATGATGACCGCGGACAGCAGGCCAAGCAGCGCCGCCGTCTTCAGCCCGTTCTTGTGGTGCACCTAACTCTTCACTCCTTTGTGCGCGGCCCCGCGGACCTTCCACGACCGCGCGCATCTGGATCAACGTCCGTAAGACCCACCACGTTCCCTGCACCTACCCCAAGCATGCCCAGGAACACCCCTAGCCGAGTAGCCCCGACAACCCCGGGACCAGGCCCAGCACAGGCTGCGGCACGACGGAGAGCACAAGGACGGTGACAAGGGCCACACCGATGCCGACTGCGGACCCGACAGGGAGTCGGTAGGAGAGCGGGGGTGCTTCGGCCGTGGCCGGTCGAGGCCAAGCCACAAGCAGCGCGATCCAGCGCAGGTAGTAGGCCAGCGCGATGACCGTGTTGACCGCCATGACGACCGCGAGCCAGCCGAGGTCGCCGTCGATCGCGGCACGGAAGACCACGACCTTGGCGAACAACCCGGCGAGACCCGGCGGGAGCCCGGCCAGGCAGAGCAGGAAGAACGCGAGGGCAAGCGCACTGCCCGGCTCGGTGCGGATCAGCCCTCGATAGTCCTCCAGTCGCCCGGCGGGACGGTGCCGCGACACGACGGCTACGACACCGAACGCGCCGAGATTCATGGCGGCGTATATGCAGAGGTAGGCGATCGTGGCCGACAGTGCCTGCCCGAGCACGACGTCGGTCGGATTGCTTGCTGCGACGGCGAGGGGGACGAGCAGATACCCCGCCTGAGCGATCGACGACCAGGCCAGCAGCCGTACGGCTCCTTGCTGGCGCAGCGCCACGACATTGCCGACGGTCATCGTGAGCGCTGCGAGAACGGCCACGACGGGACCCCACACGTCGGCATACGGCCCGAAGCCCACGCTCACCACGAGCACGAACCCGATCAGCCCGGCTGCTTTGGAGACAACCGAGAGGTAGGCAGCAACACTGATCGGCGCCCCCGCATAGGTGTCCGGCGCCCAGAAGTGGAATGGCACCGCGGACACCTTGAACGCCAAACCAACGAGTGTGAGCAGAACTCCGACGGCTGCCGCGGGGTTGTCGCGTGTCGCCGGATCGGCCAGCGCGCTGGCGATGCGCTCCAGGTGCAGCGAGCCGGTGACGCCGTAGACCAGCGAGACGCCATAGAGCATCACCGCGACGGAGACCACCGACATCAGGAAGAACGTCAGCGCCGCCTCGCTCGACCGACCCTCCTGTCGCCGCAGCCCCACGAGGGCAAACCCAGGCAGGGAAACCAGCTCGAGCGCGATGACGAGCGTCGCGAGGTCACGCGCGGCGGAGATCGTCACCGCGCCGGCGACCGAGCAGAGCAGCAGGAACACGAACTCGCCCGACGGAATCCGGTCAGCCCGCACCTCGTCAAGGGCGAGCAGCAGCACGACAAGTCCGCCGGCGAGCGCGACCGCCTGCACTGTGAGCGTGAGCGTGTTGACGACGTACGAGCAGGAGGGCAGCACCTCGCCCTCAGTCGCAGGGAAGCAGAACGTCGACCGATCGTCGCCCCACAGCCAGACGACCGCTCCCAGCCCGACCACTAAGCCCAAGCCACCGATCCCAGCCCGCGTGCGGAGATCGTCGGGGCGCAGCCAGAGGTCGGCCAGCAGTACGGCAAGAGCGGCGACGGTCACCGCGAGCAGCGGCGACACCGCGGCCCAGTCCACCCGCTGCACCAGGCTCATCGCGCCCCCACGAGGAGCCCGACCGATGCGTTCGTCGCCTCGAGCAGCAGCCCAGGCCAGACCCCGAGGACGACGATCAGGAGTACGAGCGGCGCCCACGCCACCGCCTCGACAACGGTGACGTCGCCCAACACCGCGGGCGGATGCGCCGGCGGGTCGTCGCCGCCCTGACACACGCGCCGCACGAGCGTGAGCAGGTAGACCGCGGTCAGTACGGCACCAAAGCCGGCCAAAGCCATGAGGAACAGGAAGTACGGCCGGTCGAGCAGCGAGTCGGGGCGGAACGCCCCAGCCATCGCGAGCATCTCGCCCCAGAACCCTGCGAGCCCGGGCAGCCCGAGCGAAGCGACCGACGCGAACGCCAGCAGCCAGCCAAGTCGCGGCACCCGCCGGTAGAGCCCCTCACCGAGGTCCGCGAGATCGCTGCTGCCGTAGCGGTCCTTGATGGCGCCGGCGAGGAAGAACAGCAGCCCGGTGATGAGGCCGTGGGCGATGTTGGCGTACAGCGCGCCGTTGATGCCCTGTGGCGACATGGACGCGATGCCGAGCAGGACGAAACCCATGTGCCCAACGCTGGAGTAGGCGACGAGCCGCTTGAGGTCGCGCTGCGCGAGGCACGCCAGCGAGCCATAGATGATGCCGACGACCGCAAGCCCACCGATCCAGGGCGCGATCTCACGCATGCCCTCGGGCACCACCGGCACGGCGATGCGGACCATCCCGTAGGTGCCCATCTTCAGCAGCACGCCGGCCAGCAGCACCGAGCCGATGGTCGGCGCCTTCCAGTGCGCGTCGGGGAGCCACGTGTGCAGCGGCCACATCGGGGCCTTCACCGCCAGGCCGCCCATGATCGCGACGGCGGCGAGCACCTGCGTGGTCGTGCTGATCCCACTGCCTCCGAGCGCAGTCAGCTCGACGATGTCGAAGGTGCCCGTGCGCGCGTGTACGAGGAGGAAGCCGAGCAGCATGATCGCGGAGCCGATCAGCGTATAGAGGATGAATGTGGTGGCGGCGCGGGTGCGGCCCGGCTTGTCGTGCGGGTCGCCCCACCACGCGATGACAAACCACATCGGGATGAGCACGAGCTCGAAGAAGATGAAGAACAGCAGCAGGTCGAGCGAGACGAACGTGCCCAGCATGCCCACTTCGAGCAGCAGGATGCAGACGAACAGCGCCCGGCCGCGGCCGCCCTCCGGCCGGATGCGGATGGAGTAGAGGCAGCACAGCAGCACGAGCAGTGCCGTCAGCAGGACCAGCGGCACCGAGATGCCATCGACTCCGATGTGGAACCGCAGGTCGAGCTCAGGCACCCATTGCTCGTTGGTTTCTAGGCGGATGGCGCCGGGAGTTTCGGAGTCGGTGGCGGCGACGAGCACAGCGAGTACGAACGTCGCCGCCGCGAACACCGTGGCCACCTCGATCGAGATGCGGTGCGCAAGGGGCGTCGGGATGAGGGCCAGAGTGACGCACCCTGCGGCCGGGGTGACGAGCATCGCGATGAGCAGCCAGCTCATGACAGGGCCACCCCCGCGGCGGCGAGCAGGACGACTGCCGCCACGACAGCGGTGAGGTATTGCTGGACTTGTCCGCGCTGCAGCTGCCTGGTCAGCGCGCCGAGCCCGCTGGTCGCCCGGCCGGCGCCGAGCACGTATCCCTGCACCACGTCGTCGTCGCCCGCAACCACGAGCTGGGCGAGTGGCCGCAACGGGCGTACGAAGAGATCGTCGTACAACCGGTCGACTCCGAAGCCGGACGCGAGCACCTGACGGGCGCTGCCAAGCGCGATCGCCGGGTCCTGCCCGCTGGCCAGCCACTGCTTGTAGACGAGATAGCCACCAGCGCCGGCTAGCAACAGCGACGCGATGATCGTGAGGAGGCCGAGATGCAGATCGGTGTAGTCCAGCGGCAACGCAGCCACTCCCGGGACTGCGGTGCTGAAGGCGGCGCGTGTCGCGTCGGGCATGAACACGAGCACGCCTAGCACTGCGCTCGGCACCGCCAGAGCTATCAAGGGCCAGCGCATCATTGGCACCGGGTCATGCGCCGACGTCTCGGAACGGGCGGGCTCGCCAAAAAACGTGAGCAGCCACGCGCGTACGACATATGCAGCGGTCACGAATGTGGTCGCCATTGCCGCAAGAAGCACGAGCAACGCCGCCCACCCCGGCGCAGGCCCGCCGTCAACTACCGCGTGCTCGGCGGCCCCGAGCACCGTCTCCTTGGTGAAGAAGCCGGCCAGCGGCGGAACTGCCGCCAAGGAGCCGAAACCGATCGTCATCGTCCAGAACGTCACTGGCATGTCCTCGCGCAGCCCGCCCATGCGGCTGAGCAGGTTGCTGCCGACGACGTGGATCACGGCGCCCGCGCACAGGAAGAGCAATGCCTTGAACGCAGCATGGGCCAACAGGTGCAGCAACCCGGCGCTGTAGCCGCCGACGGCCAGCGCACCAAACATGTAGGCAAGCTGGCTAGCGGTGGAATAGGCGAGCACTCGCTTGAGGTCGTCCTGCGCAAATGCAGCCAGTGCAGCACCGAGCATGGTGACCGCGGCGATCACCGCCAGCGTCGCCAGCGTTGCCGGTGCGAGCAGAAAGACGTCGTAGAGCCGGGCCACGAGGTAGACGCCCGCCGCCACCATGGTCGCAGCATGGATCAGTGCACTCACTGGAGCGGGGCCGGCCATGGCATCGGGCAACCACACGTGGAGCGGCACCTGCGCCGACTTGCCGACGACACCGCAGAGCACGAGCAGCGTGCCCACTGTGACAACCGTCGACGTCGTGAGGGCGCCCGCCTCCACTGCCTCGGAAAGTCGCGACACCTGGAACGAGCCCACAGCATCGCCGAGGGTGAAGATGCCGAACAGCAGGCCGATGTCGCCGAGCCGTGTCACGACGAACGCCTTGACCGCCGCCGCGCGCGCCTCCCGCAGCTCCCAGTGGTGCCCGATGAGGACGTACGAGCAGAGGCCCATCACCTCCCAGCCGACGAGGAGCACGATGAGGTCGTCCGCGACCACGACGAGCAGCATGGCGGCGGTGAAGAGCGAGACGAACGACGCGTACGAGCCATAGCGCGGATCGGGTCGCATGTAGGCAACGGAGTAGATCTGAATCGCGACCGCGATCGCCGCCACCATCACCGCCACCGTGACAGACAAGCCGTCGGCGCGGGTTGACATCGTGATCGGCACCCATCCGGTAGGAACCGTAGCCCAGACGTCGACCGTGCCTTGCTCGCCCCACGTGCGGAAGGCCGCCACCAAGGCAAGCCCGAGCGTGATGGTGGTGCCGGCGACGGCCACCAGTGCGGACAGCATCCGGTTGCGGCCAACGAACAACCCGACAACTGCCGCCACTGTTGGCACGAGCACGATCAGCGGGATCAGGGTCATGGCACCTGCTCCGCGGCACGATCCTCCGCGACCTCGTCGAGCGAGTCGAGCGCGTCGAGGTCGGAGGTTCCCCGGTTGCGGAAGACGAGCAGCACGATGGCGAGCCCGATGCCGATCTCGGCGGCGGCCACAGTGATGACGAACAGCGTGAGGATCTGCCCGGAATGCAGCGCGTCACGCAGGTAAGCGTCGAAAGCGACCAGGTTGAGATTGACGGCGTTGAGCATGAGCTCGACCGACATCAGAACAAGGATCGCGTTGCGCCGAGCGAGCACACCGTAGACACCGATGGAGAACAGCAGGGCAGCCACGACCAGCGGGAGACCCAGCCTCATCGGCGGCTCCCGTCCCGCTGGTCCGCGCCGGTCGGCCGACGGGAGAGCACGATTGCTCCGACGAGCGCGGCCAACAAGAGCAGGGAGAGCACCTCGAACGGCAGCACCCAGGCGCGGAACAGCGCGTCGCCGATCTCCCGTCCGTCACCGACAGAGGCTGCGTCGAGGTCGATGCGTACGTCGCCGAAGCCTGCCGCGACACTGCTGATCAGGACACCGGCAGTAGCCACGGCGATGACGAGCGCCACCCACTTGTTGCCGCCGGTCAGCTCGACGGACGGACCTGTTGGTGCGCGTGTGAGCATCAGAGCGAACAGCAGCAGTACCACGACGGCGCCCACGTAGATGAGCACCTGAACCCACGCGACGAACTCGGCTGTCAGCAACAGGAAGCACCCGGCGAGGGACCCCAGCGTCAGCACCAGCCAGAGGGCGGCGTGGACGATGCGTGTGGTCGTGACGACAAGGAGGGCCGAGCCAACCGCGACCACGCTCAGCAGCCCGAAAAGCACCTCCACCCCTGTCACGGGGTTGGGTCCTGGCGACTCGCTTTCTCCGCTGCCTCGATCTCCTTGGGGTCGGCGGCATGGCTGTCGAGCGGGGGAGGTGGCGGCACGGTCGCCATCCAGTCACGCAGCCGGTCCTTCTCGTGCACCATGTCGCGGATGTCGAACTCCGCGTACTCGAACTCGGGCGACCAGAACAGCGCATCGAATGGGCAGACCTCGATGCAGATGCCGCAGTACATGCACAGCGAGAAGTCGATCGCAAACCGGTCAAGCACGTTGCGCTGCCGCGGCCGCCCACCCTCGCGTGCGGGCGGGATCTCTTCCTTGTGCGAGTCGATGTAGATGCACCAGTCAGGGCACTCGCGTGCGCACAGCATGCAGACCGTGCAGTTCTCCTCCATCAACGCGATGACGCCTCGGCTGCGCGGCGGCAGCTCGGGCTCGATGTCGGGGTACTGCGCGGTCACCGCAGGCGTCGCCATCCGCCTGAGGGTCTTGGCGAGGCCCTTGGCGACCCCCTTCCCGGGCATTTGCGCCATCAGCACCCACCACCGTCCAAAGGTCTGCGTACGGGGCCAGGCTAGCGGCGATCTTGTCAGGAGGAGAGTCGCGACGCGAGTGGGCGCGCCCGGCATAGCGGTCACGCACATTTGACCGCACGGGAATGTGGCCGTTACGCACGTTGTCCCGCTCCGTGCGGACTACCACCGTTTGTCCATGCGCAGCCGGAACCCGCTCGCCCTGTTGGCGACAGTCGTCATCACCGTTCTCGCGACCATGGCGACCACTAGTCCTGCCCTGGCCGCGTCTGACGCGGCTGGGACTGACTGCCGTCACGGCGCTCGGATCGATGTGCCCGCTGCCGAACAACAGGTGATCAGCTGCCTCACCGACCTGACCACCGCTGGCACCCTGGTCAGCGGGCACACGCAACAGGCCGACTGGGCAGGGCTTAGCTCGGTGCGCACGCTCAACCCGAGCGGTGTTCCGGGCACTCAGATCGACGGCTACTTCCACGACTCATCGACGACCAACACGCACCACGGTTGGAACCACGATGCTCAGTTCGTGATGCGCTTCCCGGACGAGTGGAACGGCAAGTTGGTGGTGACCGGAGCGCCAGGCGTGCGCCGCCAGTACGCGTTGGACGCGACGATCTCTGACTGGGTGCTGGCCCGCGGCTACGCGTTCGCCTCGACCGACAAGGGCAACACCGGCGTCGAGTTCTACCTTGACGGCAAGCGGCCGGGTGACGCCATCGTCGAGTGGAACCGCCGTGTCACCGAGCTGACGATCGCAGCCAAGCTGGCGGCCCGGCAGGTCTACGGCGAGCTCCCCGATCGCACCTACATGACCGGGCTGTCCAACGGCGGGTACCTCACCCGTTGGCAGCTGGAGAACCGTCCGTGGCTCTACGACGGCGGCGTCGACTGGATGGGCACGCTGTTCCGCGCCGATGGCCCGAACCTGTTCACCTATCTGCCGACGGCACTGCAGAGCTACCCCGCGTACGTGGGCGGCAGCGACGACGCGCACGAGGCGATGCTTGCCGCCGGGTTCGCGCCGGGATCGGAGTTCCTCTGGGACTTCCACAACAGGGTGTATTGGGAGCTGACCCAGCGGATCTACCGCGAGGTGTTCGACCCCTCGTACGAGGGCGCAGAGGCCGACTACGACTGGTCCTCGAGGCCGGCCTCGGCCCATCGCGCGATAGAGCGGGTTGAGCTCACCGGCAAGATCAAACGACCGATGATCACGCTGCATGGCACGCTCGACGCCCTTCTCCCCCCGGTGACGGACTCCGATGTGTATGCGTCACTGATCGCCGCAAAAGGTCGGGCCGACTCGCACAGGTACTACACCATCGAGGACGGCAACCACGTCGACGGTCTGGTGGACTCGTTCCCGACCCAACTGCGAGCGATGCTGCCGTGCTATCGCGACGCGTTCGTGGCGCTCGAGCAGTGGGTCGAGGACGGCACTACGCCACCGGCCAGCGGCACCGTTCCAAACCCGGTCGGTGTCGACACCGTCAACACATGCTCGGTCGGCGAGCGGTAACGGCACGATCGCGCTCAGCGGCGGACGTTCCCGCGGGAACGCCTCTGCTCTCCGACCCACGGCAGACATGGCGGTTCTCGGCTGGTCCATGGGTGTCGGGCCACTGGCTGCCCGAGTCCCCGCGGCATGTGGTCCGATCGCATGGAGTGCACCTAGCGCGGCGATCGCCACATCCTGGTGAGCGTCGGGCCGTCCGGCAGGACGATGGTGCCGATGCTCTCGAAACCGTGACGTTCGTAAAGGGCGCGGTTGCGAAGGGTCGTGGCTTCCAGGTACGCGCTCTCGCCGGCGCCGTCGAGCCGCCGCAACTGGTCCACCAGCAGTGCGGAGCCGATGCCCTGTCCCTGACGTTCCGGCAGGGTGGCGAGGAACTGCAGGTGCCAATGTGGCTCGATCGGGGCATGAGCGTCGAAGATCTCACCGAGCTGGAACAGCCGCCCGGCGTAGTGACCGGCGGCATCTTCGAGGCGCCGGCCGAACTCCTCCAGCTGGTGGTCTTCCAGCAGCGCGCGGCCCGGCTGGAGCCACAGGGCTGCCCCCGCGCCGTCGTCGGTCAGGTAGGTCTCGCCGTGCGGGAGGAACGCGTCCACGTAGATCTGGAAAGCGGTCGGCAGGATCGCCGGACGATGTGCCCGCTCCGGCACGATCCAGGCGGTGACGGGATCGTCGAAGAACGCGGCCGTGACGGCTGCGGCGGCGATCGTGCGGTCGTGTGCTTGCGCCGGGCGCACGACGTGTGCCCTGGCATCTGTATGTCATGCACGTGAGCGTGCCGGGCGGCCCGGGGCGCTACGTCGGTAGACCTACCTATTTCGGCGACAGGTCCGGTGCCGACAACAGGTCGTACTGGACCGCGAAGAGTGCGGCGGCGGCCCGGGTAGACGCCCCGATCTTGGTGTAGACGTGCTGCACGTGGTGCTCCGCGGTGCGCCGCGAGATAAACAGTCGCTCGCCGATCACCGCGTTCGAGTGTCCCGCTGCCATCAACCGCAGCACCTCGACCTCACGATTGGTAAGCCCGGCGGGGCGCAAGTCGGCAACCCGGCGAGCGGCGCCTTGTCCGGCAACGGCGAGCACCGCCGCCACCGCGTCCGAATCCAGCCTGCGGGACCTCGCCTGCGCCCGAAGCTCCTTGGCGGCCGCCTCCCGGCTCAGCGCCTCCCGGTGCGGCCGGGCGTGACAGAGGGCCACGTAGGCGTCGGCCGCGCCCAGCAGGCGGGCCTCCACTCCGATCTCCGAAGCACGGCAGCCCCGGTGATAGCCGGAGCCGTCCAGCCGCTCGTGGTGCATCCCTGCGACGACGGCCATCGGTTCCAGGCTCGCCGACGTCGCCAGCACTCGCTCGGAGTGGTAGCCGTGCATCCGAACCTGTTCCCACTCGGCCCTCGTGAGCGGGCCCGGCTTCTCCCAGACGCGGTTGGAGATCCCAACCCGGCCGACGTCGTGCAACAGCCCGGCGACCTCCAGCCGGTGGAGGGCCACAGGATCGAGGCCGACGAGCCGCCCGGCCGCCACCGCCATCCGTGCCACCTCTGCGGAGTGGCCGTGGAAGAACCGCGACTTGAGGTCGGCCAAATCACCGAATGCGGCGGCGACGGCGATCATGTCGGCAGGCTCCCTTTCCAGCACCGGCGCAGGCTCCACGTCCAGGATGCGGTCGCGGGGATCACCGGCATCCGGGCCGACCTCGGCCAGCACGTCCGCCGCCGCGCTGATGAAGGCGTCCGCGATGTCGGGGTCGAGCACGCCCCCGGCTCGCAATCGCACCGCGAGAACCGCTCGATCCACTCCACCGACGTCATCGAAGAAGACCGCGTCCGCCGCGACGCGAGCCACCCGCGCCGCCAGTGCGATGTCGTCACCGCGCAGCCCCTGTGGTGCCGATCCTCCCTGCCAGGCCTCGGCGACCTCGTGCAGGGCACGCTGAGTGCTCTGCGGCAACCCGAGCCGGGCCGCGGTGGCACGGGCGACCTCACAGCTGCTCGTGTCGAATCGACGGGCGAACTCCACGCCGTGGGCGACCGCATACTCCGAGACGCGGGCGCGTTGGCTCGAGGACAGCCCACGGGTCAGTTCCGGCATCAGCGTGCGCGCGACATCGTCAGGATCGCCGACGTTGGTCAGGGAGACCGCGCGCGCCATCACATGCTCGTCGACGAACGCGACCGCCGCATCGTGCGCCATGCTGATGCAGCCGACATGCATCAGCAACGGCACGTAGAACGAGTCGCGTCGCTCAGCCTCGTCGAGGCCAAGCCGATCGGCGAGCGTCGCCGAGACGACGCTGGTGCGCATGGCGGCCTGCAACGGCAGACCGAAGCCCATGTCGGCGACGATGGACAGTCCGCCGAGAAGATCCGCGAGGCGCAGCCGCTGTGCCACCTGCACAGCCTAGGAACGCTGGGCGGCGGCGGGCCTGATGTGGGCGAACATGCTGCGGCCGTTCCAGGTTGGGAAGACCCGTACGAGCCATGAGGGACCGTGGAGCTGGATCCGGGAGTCGCGGGTTGCATCCGCCCAGGAGAGCTGGCCCGCGTGCCACTTCACGAACGCCTCGGCGTCGGCGGTGATGTAGAGGTCTTCGTCCATACCGGGATACGTTTTGCAGATCTCGGCCTCGCGGTGCTCGATCAGCAGCCAGTACCGCTCGTGGGGCCGGAAACCCGTGAAGTCGAACCGAATGACGACGCGCTGGTCCGGGAGTCGGTCTCGGCGGAGCGCGCTACACATCGACCACAGCGCCACGAACGGATCGAGGTTCTCCGGGGCGATCTCGAGCCAGCGGGCGCCCCACTCGCCGAGCGTCTCGCAGACCTTGAAAAGGTCGTGGCCCGAGCTTGTGAGCTGGTAGCGGTGACCGCGGCCCTGAGCCTTCGGTGCCGACTCGACGATGCCGAGGCGTTCGAGCTGCTTGAGCCGCTGTGTGAGGAGCGTGCGGGAGAGTCCGGGCGCGCCCGCGAGGATCTCGCCGAAGGTTTCACAGCCCAGATGCACGTTGCGGATGATCAACGGCGTCCAGCGCTCAGCGAAGACCTCCGCGCCACGGGCGATCGGGCAGTACTGGCCGTAGGTCCTCATGAGCCCAACATCCCCCGCCTCACGGCCGCCGTGAAGTCCAGATTCTTTACTTCGAAGTCCAGATGGCTGACTTCTCCTCGGTGCGCCCCGATGTTGCGATGAGCCCATCGACCAGAGGAGGAGCGATGACAGCACTAACCACGATGCAGATCCCCGGGTTCCGGGGCGACGTGATCGCCCCCAACGACGATGGATACGACGGCGCACGCGCCGTCTGGAATGGCACCGTCGATCGGCGGCCTCGACTGATCGCTCGCTGCAGTGGCACCGCCGACGTGGCGGCAGCGGTGCGCTTCGCCCGCGACCGCGACCTCGAGATCGCCGTACGGGGCGGGGGCCACAACGTGGCCGGCACCGCAGTGTGCGACGACGGGATCGTGATCGACCTCTCGGCGATGCGCGCCGTCACCGTCGATCCTGTCGAGCGCACTGCCCTCGTCCAGGGCGGCGCCCTCTGGGGCGACGTCGACCACGAGACACAGGCGCATGGTCTGGCCACCACGGGCGGCATCGTGAGCCACACCGGCGTCGCCGGGGTCACCCTCGGCGGCGGCATCGGCTTCCTCATGCGCAAATACGGGCTCGTCGTCGACAACCTGCTTGCCGCCGAGGTGGTCACCGCCGAAGGCAGCATCGTCCGGGCATCCGCCGACGAACACCCCGATCTGTTCTGGGCGCTGCGAGGCGGCGGCGGCAACTTCGGCGTCGTCACCTCGTTCCGATTCGCTCTGCACCCCGTCGGCCCGACCGTGATGGCCGGGCTTGTCTTCTGGGCGGCCGACGACACCACCGACGTGCTGCGCTTCTACCGGGACTTCGCCGCCGACGCGCCCGACGAGCTGGGCAGCGTCGTCAGGCTCGGCACCGTCCCCCCGCTACCGGGCATCCCCGAGAACCTGCACTGGCGGCCGGCCATCGCCGTCGCGTGCTGCTACGCCGGCGCCGTCGAAGACGGCGAGCGTGCGGTGCGGGCCCTCCGCCGGTTCGGGACGCCGCTCGTCGACCTACTCGCACCCTCTCCGTACGTCGACCTTCCAGGGCGGCATCGACGACACCGTCCCCCACGGGTGGCACTACCACTGGAAGTCGACGAACCTCGCCGGCCTTTCCGACGACGCGATCGCCGTCATCGCCGATCACGCCTACGCCGCCAGCTCGCCCCGGTCGTGCGCGGTGATGTTCCACTTCGGTGGCGCCGTCGCCCGAGTCCCCCACGACGCCACCGCCTACGCCGGTCGCGACGTGGCCCACAACATCGTCATCGAAGGCGTGTGGCTCCCTCACGAGTCCGACGAGGTCGCCGTGGCCGAGGCCGCTTGGGCGCGCGAGTTCCTCGCCGCTCTGCAACCCCACCGTGCCGGCGTCTACGTCAACTTCCTCGACGCCGACGACGACACGAGTCGCGTCCGCGAGGCCTACGGCGACGACACCTACCGGCGGCTCGCCGAGGTGAAGGCAAAGTACGACCCCGAGAACGTCTTCCACCACAACAAGAACATCCAGCCCAGCCCGCCGACACAGTAGGCGTGAAACCACTGCCGACCGTGGGGGAGATCCGACACGGCGGACAAAAAATGGAAGGGAGATCTCTCCCTTCCATTTTCAAGATATAGCGCACAGGGGGGCTTGCCGCAAGACCCCTGGTGGGTCGCACAATCGCCAACGGTAGCCAGATCCTTACGATCGGAGCCGATGACGTGAACACCTTGACCACCAGCGTGTTCGAGCTTCCCGACCACCTCACCGCCAAGGCCGACCCGAAGCTGATCGACGGCGACGAGCAGCACTTCGCGGCCATCGCGGAGAGTCTCGAGCAGTCGATCGCCGACCTGTCCGACCGCCTCGACTCCGCGCGCAAGGCGCCTGGCGGCATCGGCCAGGAGGCGATGGACCGGGACCAGGAAATCCACCGGCTCACCGCTCGTCTGCGCGCCCTCCGTCGCTTCGGTCTGGACCTGTGTCTGGGCCGCATCGTCAGTGCAGACGACTCCGAGCCCGTGTACGTCGGACGGCTCGGCCTCAGGGACACCGACGGCCGTCGGCTGTTGATCGACTGGCGCTCCCCTGCCGCCGAGCCGTTCTTCGGAGCGACCCACGGCAACCCAATGGGACTGGCGAGCCGCCGCAGGTATCGCTGGACGCGCGGCCGGATCAGCGACTACTGGGACGAAGTGTTCACCTCGGACGGCCTCGAAGGGCACGCCGCACTCGACGACCAGTCGGCCTTCATCGCCAGCCTGGGCGGCAGCCGGTCAGCCCGGATGCGTGACGTGCTCGGCACCATCCAGGCCGACCAGGACGCCATCATCCGCGCGGGCTCCCGCGGTGCCCTCGTGGTCGACGGCGGTCCGGGCACGGGCAAGACCGTCGTCGCCCTGCACCGCTCGGCCTACCTTCTGTACTCCGACCCTCGCCTCGGTCACCGCCGGGGTGGTGTGCTGTTCGTCGGTCCGCACAAGCCCTACCTGGCCTACGTCGCCGACGTCCTCCCCAGCCTCGGTGAGGAGGGCGTGCAGACCTGCACACTGCGGGACCTCGTCCCCGAGGGAACAGGTGCGGCGACCGAGACCGACCCGGACGTGGCCCGATTGAAGTCGTCCGCGGACATGGTGGAGGCGATCGAGCCGGCCGTCAGGCTCTACGAGGAGCCGCCCACGGACGGCATAGGGGTCGAGACCCCTTGGGCCGACATCTGGCTCAGCGCCGACGACTGGGCCGAGGCGTTCGAAGCATCTGAACCCGGCACTCCGCACAACGCGGCGCGAGACCAGGTCTGGGAGGAGCTGCTCACCATCCTGGTGGACAAGCACGACGACGACGTGCCCGAGGACCTGGTCCACAGGTCGCTCCGACAGAACACGGAGCTGGTCACGGCCTTCAACCGGGCGTGGCCGCTGCTCGAAGCGACCGACCTCGTCGGAGACCTGTGGTCGGTGCCCGCATACCTGCGCATGTGCGCTCCCTGGCTCAACCCCGAAGAGGTTCGGACGCTGCAACGCCGGGACGCCCAGGCCTGGACCCTGTCCGACCTGCCGCTCCTGGACTCAGCACGGCACCGGCTCGGCGACCCCGAGGCGTCACGACTTAAGCGTCGGCAGGAGGCCGCTGTCGCCGCCGAACAGGAGGTGATGGTCAGGGTCGTCGACCACCTGATCGCGACCGACGACTCCGAAATGCGGGTGATGTCGATGCTGCGTGGCCAGGACCTGCGTGGTGCCCTGGTCGACGAGGGCGCGCTGCCGAGCACCGACCCGGACATGCTCGCCGGCCCGTTTGCACACATCGTGGTGGACGAGGCCCAGGAGCTGACCGACGCAGAGTGGCAGATGCTGCTGCTCCGCTGCCCGTCCCGGAGCTTCACCATCGTCGGGGACCGCGCCCAGGCCAGGCACGGGTTCACGGAGTCATGGCAGGAACGACTCGAGCGCATCGGGCTGGACAACATCAACCTGGCGTCCCTGAGCATCAACTACCGAACGCCGGAAGAGGTCATGCAGGAAGCCGAGCCGGTCATCCGGGCCGTGCTCCCGGACGCCAACGTGCCCACCTCTATCCGCGGCAGCGGCATCCCCGTCGTCCACGGATCCACCTCTGACCGGGGGTCGATCCTCGACTCCTGGCTCGCCGAGCATGCCGACGGGATCGCCTGCGTCATCGGCAAGTGGCATAGGCATGGCGCGTTCCGAGCGACGTCCCGCGTCCGATCGCTGACCCCGGAGCTGTCGAAGGGGCTCGAGTTCGACCTGGTTGTCCTCATCGATCCAGACGCGTTCGGCAAGGGCATCGAAGGAGCGGTCGACCGCTATGTCGCGATGACCCGAGCAACCCAGCGACTCGTCATCCTCACGAGCTCCTGAGTCATCTC
>CAVWSM010000008.1:0-79031 GCA_963757805.1 uncultured Actinomycetota bacterium
CCGACACCTTCACTTACGCAGCCTGCGACGACGATGTTCCGCCCGCCTGCGACACCGCCACAGTCAGCGTGACCGTCGAGAAGCCCCGCCCATGGCCATGGACGACACCGCCACCGTCAACCCGGACGACGGGTTGGTGACCATTCCGGTGCTCGGCAACGACAGTGACCCTAACCCTGTGACTCGCTCACCGTGGTGGGCATCGCCGACGTTCCGCCGAGCAACGGCACGGCTGTGGTCGTGGTCAACCCGGACGGGACGATAGCGATCACATACGCGCCGAACCCAGGCTTCCGTGGCACTGACACGTTCACCTACACGATCTCCGACGGTGACGGCGGCACCGACACCGCCACAGTCACGGTGAACGTCCCGAACGCGCCCCCAATCGCGACCAACGACGAGCGGACCACCCTCACCGGCCAGCCGGTCACCGTGCCGGTGCTGCTCAACGACACCGACGTCAATGGCGACGCCCTGACGGTGGTCGCGGCGGGCCCACCCGCCAACGGTACGGTCGTCCTCAACGCTGACGGGACGATCACCTACACGCCCAACCCGGGCTTCTTCGGCACTGACACGTTCACCTACGTGGTGAGCGACGGGAACGGCGGCACGTCGCTCGCCACGGTCACGATCGACGTACTCAATGTTCCCCCCACCGCCACCAACGACACGGCGACGGCGCCGCCAAGCGGTGGGCCGGTAACGATCCCGGTCCTCGACAACGACTCCGATCCCAACGGCGACCCGATCTTCACCGTCATCGCTGACCAACCCGCCAATGGCGCCGCCGTCGTAAACACTGACGGCACCATCACGCACACCCCGCGTCCTGGCTTCAGAGGCACTGACACGTTCACCTACTGGATCACCGACGGGAACGGCAACGTGGTCAGCGCGAGTGTCACCGTGACCGTCCCTGCGCCGGTGACCGTCCCGCCACGGGCACGGCCACCTCTCCCTATGACCGGTGCCGAGTCCGGCGACCAGGTGCTCGCCTCGCTGCTATTAATAGCCGCCGGCGGCGTGCTGCTGGCGTGGAGCCGACGCCGCCGACCGGTGCCTCGAGCTTGACGAACAAGGATTTCGTCGAAGGACAGTCGGTCCAACTCAGCGCCGGCGTGCGACGGGCGAAGTGGTGGCACCTGGCCACATTCATCGCGGCGCTATGGGGTGTCGGCGTCCAGCTGTGGATCGAGGTCGACCCGGCGCCGAACCCGGACCGCCCAGACTTCTCGACGGTGATTCGGCTGTGGAACGTCGTCAGCTACTTCACGGTGTGGAGCAACATCCTCGTGGGTGTCGTGGCGTTTCTGCTCTGGCGCGACCCGGCACGTACGGGCCCGGTCTTCGCCGTCTTCCGACTCGCCAGCCTCGCCATGATCACAGTGACGGGTGTGGTCTATGCGTGGATCCTCGCGCCGCTGTGGGACCCAACCGGTTGGCAGCGCGTCGCCGACGAGACCCTGCACTACACCGTGCCGATCCTGGCGGTCGTCAGCTATCTCGTCGTCGGACCTCGTCCACGGTTCACGACTCGAAGCCTGTGGGCCATGCTGGCGATCCCGCTTACGTTCATCGTCTACACCCTCATCCGCAGCCCATTCATCGAGTACACGCAAGACGGCGAGACGCGGCAGTGGTACCCGTACCACTTCATAGACGTGAACGACCTCGGCTATGGCCGCGCGCTGATCAACAGCCTTGCTGTCCTTCTGCTGCTGCTCGGCGTCGGCGCGCTCTACTTGTTCGCCGATCGCAAGCTCCCACCCAAGCCTGTGCTCGGGCCGAGTCGTGCGAACGCGGGATCGGGGTAACTTCGTGTCGCTATTCGGACCGAAGTTACCCCGAACTTGAGAGCTCGCGATTGGGCCGATCAGATCTGCCACGCTTGTGGCACGAACCATGATCCAGAGTGACACCCGGTTTCGATCTCTAGATCGTTATGGCGCTGACCTGCGGTTTTGGCAAGTGCCCCCGGCAGGATTCGAACCTGCGACACATGGTTTAGGAAACCATTGCTCTATCCCCTGAGCTACGAGGGCGCGACGCATACGGTACCTGTCGACGGGTCCAGCCCGGCGCCTGGTTACGCGTCCCAAGTCACTGGTGACCGATGCCCCCGATCCGCCTCCCTGTTGACGTCATCGAGCGCCCGACGACTGTGAAGCGACCACGCCGACTTGACAGCCCTTGGGAGGGTGGCGAGGTTAGGAGCGCCGCTCCACCGAGGGGCGGCCCAGATCGCCGCCGAATCCCGTCCACGATCTGGTACCAAGCGACATCCCGTGGACGGGAGCGGGGGACCCAGGTTCTCCGGGCTTCGGACTGCAAGAGCACCACGCAGCCGCGACGTCCTTGGGGCGAAGCCGCGCCAGAAAGGTGCGGCCGGGCGACTTTCCCGCCCGAGCCCGACAGCTCACCTCGCAGGCGTCGGAGGAAGCCTTCGGCATGCCCGAGCTGGTCTCAGTTGGGCCCCGATGCCGCCCCGGCTCATCGCCAGCACTCGGGAGCGACGCACGGTACGCCTTCTCATCCTCGCCGGGCGTCGCCAAGGCCTGGACCTCCCGAGTGAGCTACGGCCGCGTCGGCTGATCGAGACCGCGGTCGCAGTGTGGCCCCGACAGGTTCCCTGGCCAGTCGGGGCCACAACCTTGTGGGGGTCACGAGCCGACACCCCGGCACATGTCGCCCTGTCGATCTCTCAACGTGGCTAGGCTCGCCGGAAGGCAAGTAGGGCGGGAGGGTTCGTGCCTGACGGCGACACCGACACGGTCGAGGCGGCACCAGCGACCGGTCGCGACAATGCCGCCCGACAGGTCGTCGCGGAGGCGGCCGATCGCTGGGCTGACGACGTCGCCCGGCTCGGTGGACGCAACACGCTCTTGCGGTTCCAGGACCTCAAGGCGGGCACGCTCGACGTCGCCGCTGCGGATCCCGAGGCGCGACGGCGACTGGTCGAGGGCGAGCCGGTGCTCGTCAGCCGACTGTTCCCACGGGAGCCGTTGCGCTCATCTGCGTTGCGTTCGGCGCGCGCGATCTACCTCAAGGTGCGCGAGCTTGCCGAGGAGCGCGGCGTGTGGGCGCGGATACCTCGCGGTCGGCATGGCCACCTGGGCCGATCCGTACGCCGCGCGGCGCCCGGCGGTACCCGTACTGCTTCGCCGATACAGCATCGAGCCGACCGACGCGACGCAGAGCGACTTCAGCCTGCACGTTGCCGCCGACGCGCAGATCAACCCCGTCCTGCTGTTGGCAATGGCGACCCACGTCGGCGTACGGCTCGAGCGCGACGACCTGCTCGACCCGAGTGGTCGCCTGCGCTATGCACACGTTGTCGACCGGCTGCGCGAGTTTGCTCCCGCCCACGTGGTCGACGGATTCGCGATCGCCCACCGCGCAGTGCTGGGCACCTTCACCGACGCCATCCTCACCACTGCTGCCGCGCTGCGATCCGACGCCGAGCGACTCGTCGACAGTGACCTCGTAGCGCTGCCTCGCGGGGGTGGACGTCACCCCGACCCCGCCGACGGGCGCGGAGCCGGTGCCGATCGCGCTCGACCTCGACGACGCCCAAGCGGCCCTCGCCGAGGCGATCGTCTCCGGCGGCAGCCGCGTCGTGGTGGCACCGGCCGGCACAGGGGTGACGCAGACTCTCGCCGCAGCCACCGGAGCCCTCATTGCTGCCGGGAAGCGGGTGCTTGTCGTCAGCGAGCCCCGCGCGCCGCTGCACGATCTCGCCGCCCGACTCCAAGACCTAGGCCTGCAGGACGCCGTCCTCGACCTGTCTCCGGAAACTTCCGAGCCCGATGCCCTTGCCGAGATCGTGGCGATGGTCGACCGCGTCGGGCGCGCCGCCGTGCCGGAGCCCGGGGGCGCGGTCGCCGAACCGGCGGCGGGGACTGAGCTCGAGACCTACCTGACGTGGCTGCACACGCCGGTACAGCCGTGGGGCCTCACCCCGTACGAGGTCTATGCGGCGACGATCGGGAGCCGCGCGCCGGCAGGAGGTTCGAGCGCGCTGCCAGTCTGACGCGGTCCTACGCCTGCACGGGGCGGCCCGCGAGCAGGCGCGCGACGACCTCGGCGCATTCGTCGACGCTGGCGGTCTCACCACCGCATCGGCCGACTCGCCGTGGAGCGGTGCGCTGATCGATGACGAGGCGACCGCACGTCGGGCCCTCGAAGCCGCAACGTCGCTGCACCGGCAATCGCTCGGCGCCGCCCGTGACGCCGTGACTCGAGCCGCCATCGAGGTTGGGCTGCCGGCTCCGGCAACAGTCGGTGCGGCCGCGGAGGTGGCCCAGCTGCTGGCGGGCGCGCACGACTCGCTTGCAACGTTCCTGCCAGAGATCTGGTCGGCGCCGCTGTACGAGCTTGTGTCCGCGACCGCCGATCGCGAAGGCCGCTCCGGAGTGGAGCCCAAGCCCGGGTGGATGACTCGCGTACGGGCCCGGCGCAGCGCCCGTGAGCTCCGCCTCGATCCACGTACGGGTCCCAGCGGCGCCTCGCTCCACCAGGCGCTCGTCGCTGCCCGGGATCGGCGCGAGCTGTGGCTTGAGACGGCACGCGACGGGCGGCTGCCCCGACTCGGTGAGCACAGCGCGCTCGCAGTCGAAGCCGTCAACCAGGCCCTGGCCGATCTACAGGTCTTGAACTCGGTGATGCCGGACGCTGCCTTGGCTGACAAGCCCTTCCCCGAGCTGACCAGGTACCTCGCCGAGCTGCTGGCCGATCAGCCAGGCGCGCTGCAGGTGCCGCAGCTGCGGCACCTGCGCCGACGGCTTGCCGACTCGGGCCTGGAGCCGCTGCTCGCCGAGCTCGCCACTGCCGGGGCTGACCGGTCGACCGCGCTGGCGACGTTCGACCACGCGTGGCATCGCGGCGTCGCGGCCGCAATCGCCGCCGGCGGCCAGGTGCCCAGCGATTTCGGCGCCCTCATCGACCGGTTCGCGTCAGCTGACGAGCGGGCGGTGAAGGCAGCCGGGTTGTCGATGCGCCGGGCGCACGCCACCGCCGTACGCGCTGCGCTGGCCGAGCACGGCGATCAGCGAGCCGTGCTCGAGGACGACCGAACCAGGCTTGTCACCGCGCTGACCGACGCCCGCGAGCTCGTGCTCACTGCAAAACCGGTGTGGCTGGTCTCGCCACTGCAGGTGAGCACTTCACTGCCGCTTGCCTCTCTGTTCGACCTCGTCATCGTTGAGTCAGGTCATCGCCTGTCGCCTGCACTTGCGGTACCCGCGTTGGCGCGCGCATCGCGTGTGCTGGTTTGTGGTGACCCGGAGCGCGGCTGGCCGACTGAGTTCTCGGTGGCCGCCGACCCCGAGTCCGAACCTGACCCGGATCCCGCGGGCATGCCAAGACGCGGCCATCCCACCTCGGTGCTCGACCAGCTGCGTGAGCACCTTCCGGTGGGCAGTCTGAGTCATGACTACCGCAGCGCCGATGCGCGCCTCGTTGCCTTTGCGGCCGCCAGGCACGCCGGCGAGTTCGTCGCCTGGCCCAACGCGGGCAGCAGCCGGGTCTGTTTGGAGCTCGTTTCCCAGCCGGTCGGGACCCATCGCCAGGAGGAGAGCGTTGAGGCTGAGGCGGCACGGGTCATCGACCTTGTGCTGGCGCACGCACACACGAGGTCAGATGAGTCGCTGGCGGTCGTCACCCTGACCGAGCGGCACGCCGAACGCATCCGCACCCTGCTCCGCGGCGCACTGCTCGCAGCGCGTGACGTGCACCGGTTCTTCAGCGCCGATCGGGCCGAGCCGTTCACGGTCGTGACGTTCGACCACCTGGCCGAGCGGTCGCGTGACGCGGTGATTCTCGCTGTCGGCTACGGACGTACGGCCGAGGGCAGACTGCTCTACCGGTTCGGTGCCCTCGGTCGCGAGGGCGGCGACGCGCTGCTGGCCACCGCGACTGCCGCGGGGCGGCGCGACCTGACCGTGGTGTCCAGCCTGAGCGCCGAGGACCTCAACCTGCGCCGGCTGCTCACCCCCGGCCCCAAGGCGTTGCGCGACCTGCTCACCTATGCCGGTCGCGGTGGTGAGCCCCTGCGCAGTGCAGCGTCGCCCGAGCCCGTCGACCCGTTGGCGGTCGACATCGCTCGCCGGCTCAAGATCGCCGGGCTGCCGGCCGTCACCTCGTACGGCCACCTCGGGCTGCGCATTCCGGTTGCCGTCGCCCACCATGAGCGCGACCGCACCATGGTGCTCGCCATCCTGCCCGACCGGGCCGACGGGTCCCTCCGGCAGGCGTTGCGCATCGGGCCGGGGCAGCTGCGGCGCCTTGGCTGGTCGGTCGTCCCGGTGTCCGTAGCGCGCTGGACGGTCGACCCCGCCGCCGAAGTGCAGCGGATCAAGGCGGCGTACGAATCGGCGACCGGCACACCGCTCCCGAGCGACGACGAGCGCGGCGAGCCGCCGGCTGCCTGACGTACCCTCGTTGGTGATGAGCGAGACGCCATTGGAGGATGACTTCGTGGTGCTGCCCGACGCCACCGTCGACGACACGGCGGCCGGCTGGGGCGAGCAGGACGAGTCCAACGACGCGCGTCTGGTCGACGAGCGTCCGCCGCACTGGGACTGATCGTCCATTCAGCGCTCAGCCCGGTGGGAGGCCTCGGCCGCGCGAGTGCTGCCGTTCAGCTCACGCAGCTCGTCGCGAATCTCTTTGAGCAGTTGGACGTCCTCGGGCACTGCTTCCGGCTCCGGCTCCTGGCCCCTCGCGCGTCGCTCGCGAAGGTGATTCATCGGGCCAACGAAGATGAAGTAGACGACGGCCGCGGTGATCAGGAACGTGATGGTCGCTCCGATGACCGCGCCGAGGTCGATCGTTGTTGCCGGATTGTCGGTGATCTGGAACGAGAGCCCCGAGGGCCCGTCGCCGCCACCGACCGCGTTGATGACCGGTTGGATCACGTTGTTGGTGATCGAGCCGATCAGTGCCGTGAATGCTGCGCCGATCACCACCGCAACAGCGAGGTCGATGACATTGCCGCGCATGATGAAGTCCTTGAAGCCCTTGATCACGCGTTATCCCCTTCCGATCTGGCCTCGTCCGGCCAACCTATCGGGGATCCGCACGCGTCAGAGATCGGGCAGCAGCACCACGCTCAGCGGTGCGCTGACGGCGGCCGCGGCCAGATCCAGCGCCTCTTGGTGGGTCGTGGACAGCACAACGAGCGCGCCGTCGAGGGCGACTGATCCCTCGCTCGGCTGCGGGACGCTCAGCACCCGCACCCCGGCCGCGACCACCGACGCGGAAGGCAAGGCAGCCGTGGAGCTTTCGAAGTCTTCCTCCACGCCTGTCACTCCGAGAGTGTCGACGCCCACCGCGGCCAGGACGTCGACCACGTCGCCGGGTCGCAGGAGCACTGCGGTGGCCGCATCCATCAGCCGTACGGGCATCGCCACCTGCCCCTCCTCCAGCGCGCTGACGAGCCCCGGGTTCACGACGCGCACATCGGTCAGCGGCTCACCCGATCGGACGGCGCCCGCGACCACGCGACCGGCGACATCGCCGACGACTGTGAAGGTCCCGGACGGCACGAGATCGGGCGGCAGCCGCTCCACCCGCACATCAGAGCTGGCCAGCGTCGTCCCAGGCATCAGGTCACGGGAGGCGACCACAACCTCTGCGGAAGGAGGGGGAGGCGGTTCGAGAGCCTCAAGTGCGAACATCACGGCCACAGCCGCCACCGCCGCGGCGAGCAGCCGCCGATGCCAGGTGACGGCTCGTATCAGTCTGGTCCAGGTCGAGGGCACGCCAGCGACGCTAGGCCGGAATCAGGGACTTGATCGCCTTGTCCACAAGGGTCGGCGCACCTCACCGGTCGCCCGCGATGGATGTGGACGAATCAGGCTGCGGAGCCGGTTGCGTTGCTGGTCTTGGCAGCGCCAGTCGACGAGGAACCCTTCGAGGAGTCCGACGACGACCCAGTCGACGTGCTGCTGGACGACCCGGAGGCTCCGTCGGACGTCCCAGCCGAGGCGCCGTTTGACGACCCCGCCTTAGCGCCGTTGGACGATCCGTTGGACGACGGCAGGCAGCCGTCCGGCTGTCGGTGCGGTAGAAGCCCGAGCCCTTGAACACGACGCCGACCGCTGAGAACACCTTGCGCAGCGTGCCGCCGCAGCGTGGGCACTCGGTGAGCGCAGCGTCCGTGAACTTCTGGACGACCTCGAGCGGCTCACCGCAGTCGGTGCACGTGTACTGGTACGTCGGCACGGTCGGCTTCCTCCTGGCGATCCGAGGGTCGTTAGCACTCCTACCCTCTGACTGCCAATGATGCCCGTTCGGCCGGAAGATTGCCAAAAGAGTGTCGGCCACGCATGGCATGGCGCCGGCGTTCCCGCGGGAACGCCCCGGAGACACCCGCGCCACCGCCCCGGATGCTGTCCCCTCACCGTGCGCGCTATACGTGCGTTTGCGGGCTGTTTCGGCGCGGTTTGCGCACGTCTAACGCGCACGGTCGACGCGGGCCGCGGCCTGGTCGCCGGCGGATCAGGGGACTGTCACGTGGTCACGCCAGCTGTGCTGCGGGGCGTAACCAAGGGCCGCCCCCGCCGCGTCGATCGCCAGCAGCGTCTCGAACTCGCCAACTTCGCGAGTCAACGGCACGTCTGGAAACACCTCCGCCAGCAGGTCCGCCGACGGCCGGGTCATGATCGTGTCGGCCGCCGCGATGATGAAGCTCGACGCCCCGCCGAGCGGCGCTTCCAGTGAGAGCCGGCAGGCGGCAGCCACATCGCGTGCGTCGACATAACCCCACAGGTTCCATTTGCGCACGTAGGGGTCGTCCCAGTAGGAGGGCACCCGGGCATAGTCGGCGACCACGTGCACGTTGGACAGCCGCAGAGCGACGAACGGGATGCCCGACCAACCGCTGATCTGCTGGGCCAGCGTCTCCCCCACGACCTTGGACAAGGCGTAGGTGCTCGTCGGGTACGGGTAGTGGTCCTCGTCGACCGGCGCGTACTTCGGCGGAACGTCGAAGGGAAGCCCAAGGGTCGTCTCGCTCGAGGTCCACACCACGCGGGTCAGACCGAGTGACTCGGCAGCGAGGAAGACGTTGCTGTTCATCGCGGTGTTGGCCGTGAACGTAACCGCGGGCGGGTAGAGGCCCGGCGCGGGGATGTTGGCCAGGTGCACGACGGCATCGACGCCGCGGAGCGCATCGACCGTCTGCCCGTAGTCGGTGAGATCGGCGCGCAGCAGAGACAAACCCAGCTCGGCGAGATCGCCCTGATCGCCGGGGCGTCCGGCCGTGTCGATCGCGACGACGTCGTAGTCGTGGCCCACCAGGTCGGCCACAACGACGCGACCTGTCTTGCCGAACGCACCGGTGACGGCGACTCTGCTCATCTGGGCTCCTGTCCGGTTGGGCTACGCATGGAACGCCGCGAGACGTGCGGCTTCGTCGTCGAGCTCTGCGCGTGCGGCCTTCGCCAACCGCCCGAATGGCTTGACCACGATGCGCCCATCCTCGTACCTCCAGGTGCCCGCAACCGCGCCGTCGACGAGAACGGTGTTGAACGAGTGCGGCGTTTTGGTGTTGAAGATCCGCGAACGATGCTGCTCGGGCAGGATCTGCGTGCGTCGTGCGTGGGTGAGCAGCACGGCGTCCCAGACCGCCAGGAACCGTACGGGCGCCACGGTGTCGGCGTCCGGCAGCGGAAGGTCGGGCAGGTCGACCAAAGCCTTCCCGTCCACCGATCGGAAGTGCCGCAGCTCCATGTCTGACAGCGCCTCCGTCACCGTGCGTGACGGGCAGCCCGGCCCAGGACGCGATGTCGGCCTTGGCCGCTGGGCCGAACGCGGTCAGGTAGCGCCGCACGAGCAGGTCGACACCCTGCCCCGGCGTGACATCGGCGGCGCCCACAGACCCGGGTGGCAGCCAGTCCTCTGCAAGCGCGAACAGGTTGGCTCGTGGCCGCTCCCAAGTGCCAGAGGGTGGAACACGTACGAGGTCGATGAACTGCGCAACTCCCTCGTGGCGTGACGGCTTGACCACCGCGTCGAGATCGGCGCGGCTCATCGGACCGTCGCGCAGCGCCTCACGCAGCCGTTTGGCCGCCGCCTCGGTGTCATCGGCGGAGACGCCCCGGGCGACGCGGACGTACCACTGCCGCCGCGGCTCGCGGATCGCCGCGGCCCACAACCAGTAGTCCTCGGCGGACACGAGATGGATCGTCGAGCGCAGCAACGTGGCCTGGATGATCGCGCGGTCCACCAGTGCGCGGGTCACCTCGTCGCGCGCGAGACCGGCGACACGGGACCAGAGTCCGACGTACACGGCCGGCGCGTACTGCGCCTGCACGCCGCCCATCGCCTCGAGCACCCGCGGAATCGGCCGCTCGACTCGCTCAAGCAGGAGCTGGCGTGCGAGCAGGGCACGATTGAGCTCGCGCTGCGTGAGTGTCCGAGCAGGCTTGGTTGCCACGCTCAGGACCGTACCGATAATCGCCGACAGAGCATGACCTAGCGTTATGACGCATCAACTCCACCGCCGAGGAGGCATCGACAAGTGGCCGGAACTGCGCGCCAGATCACGATGTACGGGGATCCGGTGCTCCACCGGCGCTGCGACGAGGTGACGAGCTTCGACGGCGAGCTCCGCCAGCTAGTCGACGACATGTTCGCGAGCATGGCCGAGGCGGACGGGGTGGGGCTGGCCGCCAACCAGGTCGGCGTATCACTGCGGGTGTTCGTCTTCGACTGCCCAGACGCAGACGACAACCGCGTGGTCGGGCACGTCTGCAACCCGGTCCTACAGCTACCCGACGGCAAGGATCGGGTCCTCGACATGTCGGACGAGGGCTGTCTGTCGGTCCCGGGGGAGTACGCACAGCTCGGCCGTCCCGACTTTGCTGCCGTCACCGGGGTCGATGTCGACGGGAAGCCGGTGCGGTACGAAGGCGGCGGGCTGCTTGCGCGCTGCCTGCAGCACGAGACCGACCACCTGGACGGCATCGTGTTCGTCGACCGGCTGCCCCGCCGGGCCCGCAAGAAGGTGCTCGAGGCGGCCGGGTTCGACGGCGTCAGGTTCTAGCGGTCGCCGGGAGGCCGCGGAACTGAAGCGTTGTGTTCGACACACGCGGCGTGTTGCGGCCGCGGCGCTTCAGCTGTGGTGGTTCGCTGTTGCGTCAGCCGAGCAGCCGCGGCTCGATCTTCGATTCAATGACACTGCCGTCAGCCAGCCGTTCGACGCGATAGGCCGCGACACCCGGCTTGTCGGCGACCGCTTCGACCAGCTCGGTGCCCCGGTAGAGCAGCCCCACGCCGTCGTCGGTTGCGAATGACAGCGGCAGCACCTCGTCGCCGACGAGCTTGTGCAACAGCGGCCGTCGCTGCTCCTCGGAGTCGTAGTGCACGCCGTTGCCGTACGGCAGCAGCGCGAGCCCGTTGGTGACCGGCCGCAGGTCACGGCCGAACGAGTCGGTGGGGCCGCCGACGTGCCAGCAGATCGACCCGGCCGAGACGCCGCTGAGCACGACGCCCGCCTCCCAGCACTCGCGCAGGATCTCGTCCAGGCCGTGCAGCCGCCAGAGCTCGAGCAACCCCGCCACCGAGCCGCCGCCGACCCAGATCACGTCCTGGCGGAGCAGATGCCCGCGGATGTCGTCGAGGTTGGGCATCGGCATCACGTTGAGGCAGGTCACCAAGGTGTCGGTGCCGTAGAACGCCTCGTGGATGCGCGCGTTCTGGTGCGGGTTGTCCCCGAGCGGCGGTGCCGACGTATGTGAACCGCGAGCGTCCGCCCGCGAGCTCGAAGGCGAAGTCAATGAGCGGCCCCGGGGTCAGATAGGTCCGGTCACCTTGGCGGAAGCCACCCGAGGTGGCGAGGATCGTCGGTGCTTCAGCGGTCACGCGCTCCACCCTGTCAGAGCGCCGAACGCTTCGACGCAAGGGCACCATGCGTCGATAGGTTCGACACGGGGTGGCGTTACCTCGAAATCGGGTCGCTTAGGCTTGCCGCCCGTGCGTCGGTTGGTGAAGGTCTTGATCATCGTCTCCGTGGTGCTGACTCTGTTGGCAGCCACCGGCGGTGGTCTCGTGTTCTGGTCGGTGCAGCGGGCATTCCCCGACTACGACGGGGAGCAGGAGCTGTCCGGCCTGCAGGCCGATGTCACCGTGCAGCGCGACGAGCACGGCATCCCGCACATCTGGGCCGACACCTCGGAGGACCTGTTCCGGGCTCAGGGATACGTACACGCGCAGGACCGCTTCTGGGAGATGGACTTCCGCAGGCACGTCACGGCGGGGCGCATCGCGGAGTGGTTCGGCGAGGACCAGGTCGACACCGACGTGTTCATCCGCACTCTCGGGTGGCGGCGGGTCGCCGAGCAGGAGTACGAGCTGCTCGCCCCGGACTCCCGGCGCTACCTGGAGGCCTACGCCGACGGCGTCAACGCCTACCTGTCCGACCGGTCCGGCGGCGAGCTCGGGCTGCAATACACGCTGCTCGGCATGACTGGCGTCGACTACACGCCCGAGCCCTGGACCCCGGTCGACTCGATCGCCTGGCTCAAGGCCATGGCCTGGGACCTGCGGGCCAACATGGAGGACGAGATCAGCCGGGCGCTCGTCGCGGGTGAGATGCCGATCGAGCGTGTCGAGCAGCTGTGGCCTGCCTATCCGTACGACAGGCACGACCCGATCGTCTCCGATGCTCAGCTGGCCGCGGCAGCGCCGTCCGGCCGCGTCGCGCCCGTGACGGACCCGGCTGCAGAGGTCGCCCTGCACCACGTACGGGAGGCAATCGACAGCGTTCCTCTCCTGGTCGGCACCGGCAAGGGCGTGGGGTCCAACTCATGGGTGGTCGACGGATCACGTACGACGACAGGCCGCCCCATGCTCGTCAATGACCCGCATCTCGGGCCGACCATGCCCTCCATCTGGTACCAGATGGGTCTGCACTGCCGCGAGCGCACAGCCGCATGCCCATTTCAGACGATGGGCTTCACATTCTCCGGCCTGCCCGGCGTGGTCATCGGGCACAACGACCGCATCGCCTGGGGTGTTACCAACCTCACCGCTGACGTGTCAGACCTCTACCTCGAGCAGGTCACAGGCGACTCGTACCTCGTGCCCGGCGGTAGCGAACCCCTGGTCACCCGCGAGGAGACCATCGAGGTCACGGGTGCGGATGACGTCGTGGTGACCGTACGTGCAACGCGGCACGGCCCGATCGTCTCCGACGCCGACGACATGCTCCGTACGGTCGGCGAAACCGCCCCCGTTGCCGACGGCTCGCCGGGCCGCGGCGACGGCTACGCTGTGGCCCTTCGGTGGACCGCGCTCGACCCTGGCCGTACCGTCGACGCGATCTTCGCGCTCAACCGCGCGCGCGGCTGGTCAGACTTCCGCGCCGCGGCCGCGCTGTTCGAGGTGCCGGCGCAGAACCTTGTCTATGCCGACGTCGACGGGCACATCGGCTATCAAACCCCGGGCAAGATCCCAGTGCGGGCCGACGGCGCGGACGGCCGATGGC
This sequence comes from uncultured Actinomycetota bacterium, assembly GCA_963757805.1. Classification (GTDB taxonomy): domain Bacteria; phylum Actinomycetota; class Actinomycetes; order Jiangellales; family Jiangellaceae; genus CAVWSM01. The sequence goes on from CAVWSM010000008.1 coordinate 13,496, forward strand.
CGGTCGCGGGATGGACCGGTACGGGAGAGTGGACGTCGAACGTTCCATTCGACGCCCTTCCGTCGGTGCTCGATCCCGACTCGGGGTACTTCGTCACGGCCAACAACGCGGTCGTGAGCACTGCATACCCGTATCTGCTCGCCCATGACTGGGACTACGGCTACCGCAGCCAGCGCATCGTCGACCGGCTGCAGGGCGCCGAACCGCTCGACGCGGAAGCCATGGTCGACATCCAGATGGACTCCGAGAACGGCTTCGCCGACACGCTCCTGCCGTACCTGCTCGACATCGAGCTGACCGGCTACTACGCCGACGGCCAGGAACTCTTGCGCGACTGGGATGGTCGGCAGGACGCCGACTCGGGTGCGGCCGCCTACTACAACGCGGTGTGGCGCGAGCTGTTGAAGCACACGTTCAACGACGAGCTGCCGGAGGACGCACGGCCCGATGGCGGCAGCCGTTGGTGGGAGGTCGTTCGCGTCCTGCTCGAGCACCCGGACGACCTGTTCTGGGACAACGTCGACACGGTCGGCACCCGCGAGACCCGCGACGACATGCTGCGGCTCGCCATGCGCGACGGTCGCGACGAGCTGACGCGGCTGATGGCCAAGCGGGCCTCCGACTGGGAGTGGGGCCGCATCCACTCGCTCACCCTGACCGATCAGACCTTCGGCGACTCGGGGATTGGGCTGATGGAGCGGATGTTCAACCGGGGCCCGTACGAGACCGGCGGTGGCACCGACATCGTGCAGGCCAACGGGTGGGATCCGTCAGAAGGCTTCAAGGTCGCATGGGTTCCGTCGATGCGGATGGTTGTCGACCTCGCGGACTTCGACGCGTCGCGCTGGATCGACCTCACGGGGATCAGCGGACACCCCTACCACGACAACTACGCCGACCAGACTGAGATGTGGGCCCGCGGCGAAACGATCGCGATGCTGTGGTCGTCGGGGGCGGTGCGGGAAGCCGCCACGAACACGCTCCGGCTGATGCCGGCCGACTAGCGCGCTCGCCTACTTCAACCTCACCAGGCCGCGTGGGGTGGCGGCGGCATGCACGGGCACGTCGTGGCGTTCCCGCGGGATCGGCTCGTCCAGCACCTCACCCTCGTGCAGCAGCACACAGGTAAATGCCCGCCCAGCGACGCGGGCGAGCACGCGGTCGTACGATCCGCCGCCGCGCCCCAACCGCGTGCCGGTGCGGTCGACGGCGACGCCGGGCACGAGCACTACGGACGCGTCCAGCACGGCGTCGACACCCAGCCGAGGTCCGGTGGGCTCCAAAAGCCCCCGGGCAGCAGCCGCCAACGACGCGGCGCCGGCATAGCGCGCCCAGTCGACGTCATTGTCGGTTCGCAGCACCGGCAGCAGCACCGTCACGCCGCGCTCGTGCAGGCTCTCGATGAGCGGTCCGGTCCCAGGCTCGCGACCGATGGACACATAGGCGGCGATAGTGCTCGCGGCCTTGACCTCGGGGATGGCCAGCAGCACGTCGCGCAGATCACGGGCCGCGAGCGATAGGTCGTACGGCGTCAATGCCGCCCGCCCGTCGAGCATCCGGCGCCGCAGGCGAGCCTTGGCAACCTCAGGTGTCCGCGGCGGTGGCGCGGACGGGATCGCGGGCACGCCGTCACTGTAGGCGAGCCCGACTGGCCCGGCTCAGCCGGAAAGCGCCAGCCCGAGCGCGAGCAGCGCCGCATAGACCAGCTCCAGCTGCCCAGTGCCGCGCAGCACCGCGATCAGCTCCCGGCCGCCGGCACCCCGCTGCACTGGAAGCGCGACCCGAAGGGCCAGCGGGAGCGACAACAACGCGAGCGCCGCCCAGGGTCGCCCGAGCAGCGACAGCGCGACTGCGAGGGCGTACGGGATCACGACCAGCGCCAGGTAGAGCATGCGGGTCCGCGCCTGGCCCAGCTGCACCGCCAGCGTGTGTTTGCCGGCCTCTGCGTCGCTCGGAATGTCGCGCAGGTTGTTGACGACGAGCAGTGCGCACGCCAGCGAACCGATCGCAACGCCCCCAATCACCGCCCCCGGCAGGATCCGGCCCGCCTGCACGTACGCCGTGCCGACGACGGCGACGAGCCCGAAGAAGACGAAGACAGAGATCTCGCCGAAGCCCTCATATCCGTACGGCCTGGATCCGCCGGTGTAGAACCAGGCCGCGGCGATCGCGGCCGCTCCCACGATCAGCAGCCACCACGCCTGTGCGAGCAAGACGAGCAGGAGCCCGGCAACCATTGCGACCCCGAAGGCCATGAAGGCGGCCCGCTTGACCTCGGCGGGGGCAGCAACGCCCGAGCCGATGAGCCGCCTGGGACCGACACGCTGTGAGTCGGTGCCGCGGATGCCGTCGGAGTAGTCGTTGGCATAGTTGACCGCCACCTGCAGCGCCAGCGCGACAACCAGAGCGAGCAGCACGCGCCCCAGAACGAACGCGTCGACGGCGGCTGCCGCTCCAGCGCCTACCAGCACGGGGGCGACGGCAGCAGGCAACGTCCTGGGTCGGGCGCCTTCGACCCACTGTGCAGCAGTGGCCATCAGGCGACCGGTGTCACGACCGACGCGCTGGTCGGGCCATCGGCCGTTGACCCGCCCCCCGGGGACGCCGAGACCAGCCGGGCGAGCGCGGCGCGGTCGACCTTGCCGCTTGGAAGCAGCGGCAGCGCCTCGACCGTCACGAGATCGCGTGGCGCGTAGGCAATAGGCGCCCTGCGGCTCGCATAAGCGCGTACGGACGCGAGTGTCGGTGGCTCGGCTGGATCACGCGGGACCACGACGGCGACGAGGCGCTGCCCCCACTCGGGGTCGGGCACGCCCACACAGGCGGCCTCCTTGATCGCCGCATGTCCGGCGATCGCGGCCTCGGCGGCTGCGAGGGGCACGTTGACGCCCCCGCTCACCACGACGTCGTCGACCCGTCCGTGCACCGTGAGCATGCCGTCCGACGCGAGCTCGCCAAGGTCGGCCGTGGTGAACACCTCACCCGAGAACACCTCGTCGCGGTCGGCGAAGCGATAGCCGTGGGCCAGCACCGGCCCGGCGATCTCGATGCGCCCGGCAGCGTCGGTGCGGAGGGTCACACCCTCCAACGCCCGCCCGTCGTAGACGCAGCCGCCCGCGGTCTCGGTCATTCCGTACGTCGTCACGATCGGCACGCCAGCAAGCGCGGCCCGCTGCAGCAGCGGCTCCGGAGCGGCCGCGCCGCCCAGCAGGATCGCGTGATAGGCCCGCGCCGCGTCGAGCACGGCGCCGCCGACGTCGAGGATGCGGGTGAGCTGGGTGGGCACCAACGCGGTATAGCGGCGACCAGTCGTGCGCCCGAACAGCCGCACCGTTGCCGCGGCGAAGTCGTCGGGGTCGAACCCCTCGGCCAGGTCGAGCGCAACCGGCTCGGTCCCGGCGACGATCGACCGCAGCAGCACCTGCAGGCCCGCAATGTGGGTGGCCGGAAGCGCCAGCAGCCAGTGGCCGGGACCGCCCAGCCGGGTGAGCGTGGCGCTGGCGGAGGCGCGCAGGGCCGACTCGGTGAGCAGGACGCCCTTCGGCTCTCCGGACGAGCCTGACGTGGGTACGACCAGCGCCACGTCGGCAGCGACCGGACGGCTCGGGTCGAGCGACGCGAGCACGCGTTCCTGCAGGTCAGCGGGGCCGGCGGGCAGCGGGAGCACCGCCGGGCCGCCCTCGAGGGCGGCCCGCAGCGGCGGCAGCAGGCTGTCGAGCACCTCGGGGCCCGGCGGCACCACGACGGCCGCGACAGGTCGGGTCTGATGATGGCTCAGGTCGCTCGCGCGCTCCCCGGTGGAGTCACCGGACGAAGCGCTCGCGTCGTTGCGGGTGTCCATGGCGCGGCCCAGCCTACGTGCTGCCGACCCCCGGTTGGGAAGGGCGACGGGGGAGGTTTTCCTCAGAAGTACCAGGGGTATGGTGACCAGTCCGGGTCGCGCTTCTCGAGGAACGCGTTGCGGCCCTCGACGGCCTCGTCGGTCATGTACGCGAGGCGCGTTGCCTCGCCCGCAAACACCTGCTGGCCCACCATGCCGTCGTCGATCGCGTTGAACGCGAACTTGAGCATGCGCTGCGCCGTGGGGCTCTTGGCGTTGATCTCCCGCGCCCACTCGAGCGCCTCCCGCTCCAGGTCGGCGTGCGGCACGACGGCGTTGACCATGCCCATCCGGTGCCCGTCCGCGGCGGTGTACTCCCGGCCCAGGAAGAAGATCTCGCGGGCGAACTTCTGGCCGACCTGCCGGGCAAGATAGGCCGATCCGTACCCGCCGTCGAAAGACCCCACGTCGGCGTCTGTCTGCTTGAACCGGGCGTGCTCGGCCGACGCCAGCGTGAGGTCGCACACGACGTGCAGCGAGTGCCCACCGCCGGCCGCCCAACCCGGCACCACGGCGATGACGATCTTCGGCATGAACCGGATGAGCCGCTGCACCTCCAGGATGTGCAGCCGCCCCGCGCGCGCGGCGTCGACCGTCTCCGCCGTCTCTCCGTCGGCGTACTGATAGCCCGACCGCCCCCGGATCCGCTGGTCGCCGCCGGAGCAGAACGCCCACCCACCGTCCTTGGGAGATGGTCCGTTCCCGGTGAGCAGCACGCACCCGACGTCAGACGTCATGCGCGCGTGGTCGAGCGCGCGGTAGAGCTCGTCGACGGTGTGCGGCCGGAACGCGTTGCGCACCTCGGGCCGGTTGAAGGCGATACGTACGGCGCCGACGTCGGCCGCGCGGTGATAGGTGATGTCGGTGAAGTCGAATCCCTCGACCACACGCCAGGCGGAGGCGTCGAACAGCTCGGAGACCACGGCGGGAGCCTAACCCCCGGGGGCTCCGCCCCAGGAACCCCCGAAGAGCGTGCTGCGGGGCCATCTACGCTCGGGGCCGTGCCTGTCCCGAGAGTCGTCTACGCGATTCCGCTGCGCGCCCGATTCCGCGGCATCACCGTCCGCGAGGGCGTACTGGTCGAGGGGCCGGCCGGTTGGGGTGAGTTCTCGCCGTTCTGGGACTACGGCGCCGTCGAGTCGCGGTCGTGGTGGCTGGCGGCGCATGAGGCCGCGTACGAGGGCTGGCCGACGCCGGTCCGCGACTCGGTGCCTGTCAACGTCACCGTGCCCGCGGTCGACCCCGCCCGCGCGCACGAGATCGTCGCTGACTCCGGCTGCCGGACCGCCAAGGTCAAGGTCGCGGAGCCGGGTCAGCTGGCGGCCGAGGACGAGGCGCGGCTCGAAGCCGTACGCGACGCGCTCGGGCCATCGGGAGCGATCCGCATCGACGCCAACGGTGCGTGGGCAGTGGACGAGGCCGTACGGCTGCTGCGCTTGTACGACCAGGCAGCCGGCGGGCTGGAGTACGTCGAGCAGCCCTGTGCCACTGCCGAGGAGCTTGCGGCGGTGCGGCGGAAGGTCGACGTGCTCGTCGCTGCTGACGAGTCGATCAGGCGCTCGGACGACCCACTGCTGGTGTCCAGGCTCGGCGCGGCCGACGTCGCCGTGCTCAAAGTGCAGCCGCTCGGTGGAGTCCGGGCCGCGCTGGACGTCGCCGAGCAGATCGGGCTGCCGGTCGTGGTGTCGAGCGCGCTGGAGACGTCGATCGGCATCGCCGCCGGCGTCGCTCTCGCCGCGGCTTTGCCGGAGCTGCCATTTGCCTGCGGCTTGGGGACCGTACGGCTGCTCGAGCGCGATGTGGCGGCCGAGCCGATGCTGCCGGTCGACGGCATGCTGCGCGTACGTAAGGTCTCGCCCGATCCCGCCGCGCTCGAAGCCGTACGGGCCAATTCCGTGATGGTGGCTCGCTGGGAGCAGCGGTTGGCCGAGGTCGGGGCCAACGACTGACTCAGGTGGGCGCGTGGCCGGACGTCGTGCCGACCCGGAGCCGCACGGGAAGCAGCACGTTGGCTGGGCGTTCCCCGCTGAGCAGGGCCGCGACGGCGTCCCCAGTCAGCCGGCCCTTCTCGATCAGCGGCTGCTCCACCGTGGTCAGGATGTGGTCGCCGAGTCCCGGCACATCGACGCCGTCGAAGCCGACGATGCTCACGTCGCCAGGCACCCGGAGTCCGAGCGCCTTGGCCGCGGAGAGGACGCCGCTTGCCAGCAAGTCGCTCTGGGCGACGATGGCTGTGGGGCGTGGCGACGATGCAAGCAGGAAGCGGGCCGCCCGCTCGCCGTCGGCGGGGAGCATGCCGGCCTCGTAGACCTGCGGGAGCTTGCCGAGCGCGTCCACGACTCCGTCAAGGCGGCGTCGCACGGTGGCGAAGCTGCTGTGGGCGACGCGGTCGGCGTCGGCGGGGCCGGCGTCGCCCTCCGAGGAGAGTGGTAGCGCGACCACCGCGATGCGATCGGACTGATGCCCTAGGTCGAGCAGGTGCCTGACCGCCTGCGCCGTTCCGACGCGGTCATCGATCTCGATGAGCGTGATGTCGGGCTCTGCGGTTGGGCCTTCGACCCCGACCATCGGCACGCCCCGCCGGCGGAGCTGCACGACGAGCGGGTCACCGTCTTCGCCGCAGGTCTCGAAGATCGCGGCGTCGAGCGGCACCCTGGCCACCTGTTGAAGGCTCGGCCCACTCTGCGCCCGGTCACCGGGCAGCAGGAGCAGGCTGAGGCCGAGCGGGTTGAGCACCTCGGAGACGCCGTCCATGAGGGCGATCTGCACCGGATCGCGGAAGGCGTTGAGCACCCGGTCCCCGATGATCACGCCGACGACGCCCGAGCTGCCCCGCCGCAGCGACTGCGCGAGCGGGTCCGGCCCGGCGTAGCCCAGCTCGGCCGCCGCGGCGAGCACGCGCTCGCGGGTCTCGGCGGCCACGGGCCCGGCCCCGCTGAATGCGAGCGACGCCGTCGACCGAGAGACGCCGGCCCGGGCCGCGACAGCGGCGAGCGTCGGCCGGTGGACGTCAGCCGGTCTCGGCACGTGTGCCTCCGTTCGCCCGCCCCATCGCCCCGATCAACCCAGTGGGAAACGCACTTGACGCTCTCGCTCGATCCAACGATACTCGAATCGATCCGATCGAATCGATTCGACCTGCTGCTGATCTCCCACAACGTCCGAGCAACCGTGCCGTATAGCGCTCGGTCCTTCGGACGTTGCGGGACAAGGCCGCGCGTTTGACCGCCCGGAGGGAGGCCGTCATGTCGACAATCGTCACGAACAACCTGCACCTGGTGCGGGCGCGCACTGCCGTGCTGGCGGTGTTCGCTCTCAACGGGTTCCTTTTCGCCAACTGGGTGGCCCGCGTCCCCGCCGTCCGGGATGGGCTCGACCTGTCCTCCGGTCAGCTGGGCATGCTGCTGCTCGCCCTGTCTGCGGGCGCGGTCCTTGCCCTGCCGCTGGTCGGAGCGGTGGTCATGCAGGTGGGCACCCGCCGGACCGTGATGGCGGCTGCGCTCCTTGCCGCGGTCTCGATCGTCGTCGGAGCCACGGGTGTCGCCATGGGCAGCGTGCCCATGGCCGCGCTCGGGCTCTTCGGTGTCGGTGCCGGGACCGGCGCCTGGGACGTGGCGATGAACATCGAAGGTGCCGCCGTCGAGCGCGAGCTGGGGCGCACGGTGATGCCCCAATTCCACGCTGCCTTCAGCCTCGGTGCCGTGATCGGCGCCGCGACAGGAGCGCTTGCCGCCGTACTGGACCTGCCGTTCCTCATCCACCTGACCGCCGTCGGTGCCGTCATCGCTGCCAGCGTGGTCGCAGCCGTTCGCCGCTTCCTGCCCGACGAGGTGGTGGCGCGCGACGTCGCACCGTCCGGATCGTGGTCGGGCTGGCCGAGCCTTCGGCGCATGGCTGGAGCCGCGCACCCTGCTGGTCGGCGTCCTGGTCTTCGCCGCAGCGCTGACCGAAGGTGCCGCCAACGACTGGCTCGCCATTGCGGTGGTCGACGGCTACGACGGAACTGCTGCGCTCGGCGCCGTGACGTTCGCGGTGTTCGTCGCCGCCATGACCGCCGTTCGGCTAGGTGGTAACGAGCTGCTCGACCGGTTCGGTCGGGTCCGCGTGCTCCGCGCCAGTGCGGGCATTTCGTTGGCCGGCTTGCTGGTGTTCTCGCTGGCGCCGACGTTCGGCGTGGGTCTCGTCGGTGTCGTCGCATGGGGTGCCGGAGCTGCTCTGGCCTTCCCGGTCGGGATGTCAGCGGCCGCCGACGACCCCGTGCGCGCAGCGGCGCGTGTCTCCGTCGTCTCCTCGATCGGTTACTGCGCGTTCCTCGCGGGTCCGCCGCTGCTGGGTCTCGTCGCCGACCACATCGGCATCCGCCACACGTTGCTGTTGATCGGCATCGGCCTGCTGACCAGCATCGTGGTCGCCCGCGCCGCCGCACCACTGGCCGGTCGGGCCCAGTCCGACGAAAACGAAACCTCAACCGCCGATCTGGCGATGGCCACCAGCGACTAGGAGCAAGCCCCCGGGCATGCCCTAGCCTGCAGTCACCGGCGGCACGGCCGGGGAGGGAAGGTCCAGCGCAGCAGGAGGGTGACGTCGATGAACCCGTCGACCGCGCTGGCCCGAGTCCTGGTCGACGAGCTGGCCCGCCACCGCGTCCGCGACGTTGTCCTGGCGCCGGGCTCGCGATCGGCGCCGTTGGCCTACGCGCTGTACGACGCCGACCGCGCCGGCCGCCTTCGCCTGCACGTACGCATCGACGAGCGCACAGCCGGCTTCCTGGCCCTCGGGCTCGCCAAGGCTGCGCAATGGCCGGTCGCCGTGGTGACGACCAGCGGTACGGCCGTCGCCAACCTGCACCCGGCGGTCCTGGAGGCGCACCACGGGGGCGTTCCGCTGCTCGTGCTCAGCGCCGACCGCCCGCCTGAGCTCCGAGGCAGTGGCGCCAACCAGACGACCGATCAGGTCAAGCTGTTCGGCGACGCGGTGCGCCTCTTCCACGAAGTTGGCGCGCCCGAGCGGCTGCCCGGGCAGGTGGCCTACTGGCGTGGCCTCGTCAGCCGCGCCGTCGTCGTGGCGTGTGGGGAGCTGTCTGGAGACCCAGGGCCGGTCCACCTCAACGTCGCGTTCCGCGACCCGCTCGTGCCGGACGCCGGCGAGGACGACTGGCTCGAGCCGTTGGACGGTCGAGCCGGTGAGGCGCCATGGACCACCGCTCAGAGCGTGCCGCCCTGGCTCGCGGCAAGCCACGGTGTCGACAGGCTGGGGGCGGAGCCACGCACGGTTGTGGTGGTCGGCGATGCCCCGCCGCTCGTCGGGCTGGCCGCCGCCGACCTGGCCGAGCGCCGCGGATGGCCGCTGCTCGCCGAGCCCTCGTCGGGAGCCTGGGGACGCAGCTCGATCGCGGCCGGGCCGCTCGTCGTAGGCTCGGTGGACTGGCTGGAGCAGCATCTTCCGAATCGCGTTGTCGTCGTCGGCCGACCGACCCTGTCCCGATCGATGGGTCGGCTGCTGAGGCACCCCGATGTGCAGGTCGACGTGGTCGCCGCGGCCCCACGGTGGTCGGATCCCGGATTGGTGGCAGCACGAGTCGTCGACGCATCTCAGCTGTGGATTGCGGCTGACGAGGAGCCAGTCGGCGTCACCGAGTTCCAGAAGGAGTGGCTCGACGCGGGACGCACGGCGCACGCCGTCGTGGACGAGGTGCTTGCGGGCGAGCCGGACCCCACCGGCTTCGGGGTCGCACGCGAAGTCTTCGCCGCAGCCCCCGAAGGCTCACTCGTGGTGCTCGGCTCGTCCAACCCCATACGTGACGTCGACGTGGCGGCTGCTCCCGTCAACGGCCCGGTGTCCGTCCTCACCAACCGAGGCCTGGCGGGCATCGACGGCACAGTGTCGACCGCGGTCGGCGCCGCCCTCGAGCACCACAGCACGCATGCCCGGCCGTCGTACGCGCTCGTCGGGGACCTGACCTTCCTGCACGACTCGACCGGACTCGTGATCGGGTCCGACGAGCCGCGCCCCGACCTCACGATCGTCGTGGTCAATGACGACGGCGGCGGCATATTCACATTGCTGGAGCAGGGCGCGCCCGAGCTCGCCGGGCCGTTCGAGCGCATCTTCGGCACACCGCACCACGTCGACCTGGCCGCGCTGTGCGCCGCGACCCGTACGCCGCACCAACGCGTCAGAGATCTCGCGTCGCTACGGCAGGCCCTGGCCGAGCAGGGTGGCATCCGGGTGATCGAGGTGCCGGTCGACCGTGCCGGTCACCGCGCCTTGCATGCCCGGGTGCGCTCAGCCGTCGCTGCCGCGCTCGCCAACCTCCCGTAAGCGCCTGTCCGGCTTCATAGAGATCATTTGCGCGCCGGATGAAGGGGTCAGGCAAGCGTCAGCGCATCACGCATCGGCACGAGCTTGGCGGCGCTCTCCGCGAGCTCCGCCTCCGGGTCGGACCCCGCCACGATGCCGCAGCCGGCGAACAACCGCAGCCGCGCCGGATCCTCCGGATCGACCTCGGCACAACGCAGCGCGATGCCCCACTCTCCGTCGCCTTCGGCGTCGATCCACCCGACCGGTCCCGCATAGCGTCCCCGGTCGAGACCCTCGAGCTCGCGGATCATCTCGCGCGCCACGTCGGTGGGCGTGCCGCATACAGCGGCCGACGGGTGCAGAGCCGCCGCCAGTGCGAGCGATGAGGCGTCGTCGCGGACCACGGCCGTTACATCGGTGGCAAGGTGCATGACGTTGGGCAGGTGCAGGACGAACGGGCCCTCCGGCACGTTGGTGCTCGAGCAGTGTGGAGCCAGCGCGTCGGCCACGGACCGTACGGCGTACTCGTGCTCTTCGAGGTCCTTGCTCGACCTTGCCAACGACGCCGACAAGGCCAGGTCGTGCGCATCATCGCCCGTACGCCGGATCGTGCCTGCCAGGACACGCGACGTGATCAGCCCGCGTTCGAGCCGCACCAGCATCTCCGGGGTTGCCCCCAGCAGACCGTCGACGTGAAACGTCCAGCACGCTGGGTAGCGCGCGGCAAGCTGCTGCAGCGGCCAGCGCACGTCGACCGGAGCGTCGGCGTAGGCCAGCAGATCGAGGGCGAGCACCACCTTCTCGAGCTCACCGGCGGCGATGCGTCGTACGGCGTCGCCGACCATCACCTCCCAGTCGGCACCCGACCGCGCACCATCGGCGAACACGACACCTGCCGGCCGTTGTGGGGCCGGCTGCGCGTGCACGTTGGGCAGCGCCGGCAGCGACCCGGCGGGACCGATCACAGTCAGCCACGAACGGTCGCCGCGCCGGCCGACCACGACCGACGGCACAACCAGCATCGAGCCGGCAGAGCGACCGTCGAAGGTGAACGACCCGAACGCCACCAATCCGCTGCCCGGCACGTCGACCTCGTCGCGCACGACGGCGGCGGCAGCAACTGCACTCCACCACGCGTCGGCCTCGGTGAACCGCTCATCACCGGTCGTCTCGACTCGTGCCGCCTCGCCCCATCCCACAATGCCGTCACCGCGGCGTACCCATGCGAGAGCGTCCTGCGGCGGCAGCAGAGCCAGCAGCGGGCCGGGATCGGCAACGTCGACCGTCCGCACGACAAGGGACTCCGCAAGTGGCGTGGTGTCGCCAACTGTCGCCGGACTGCTCGTCACGGAGTTCGAGCGTACGGGGCCGCACGCGCGCGCTCGACCCAGGGCAACACCGCGCGTGACGGCATGTATTGACAGAGTGACCCTGGTCACACAAGGCTCTCGCGAGGTACCCGACATGAGGGGAGCGCGCGATGGGTCTGCGCCGCACAACGGTCTCTGTCCTATCCGCAACAGCACTGGTCGGACTCGCGACCGTCGCGGTCGTTCCGGCCCAGGCGCAACCAGACGGAGCAACGGCTGGCGACTCCGGGCTCGAGGTCTATACCGGTCTCGTCGATCCCGCCGACGTCGAGACGATGCGTGACCTTGGGCTCGAGGCGGAGAGCTTCATCGTCGACGAGCAGGCGGCCGGCGGCAAGGTCGAGGTCGAGGCCGCGATCACCGACGCGCAAGCGGCCAAGCTGCAGAAGGAAGGCGTCGAGATCGACGTCAAGACCATCGATGGCGTCGCGGCGTCCGAGGTGATGCGACTGCAGGCCCTGCAGGGCTGGGACTCGTTCCGCGAGTACAGCGCGCCCGGCGGCATCAAGGACGAGATCTGGGCAGCTGGCGGCGAGCACCGCGAGATCGCCAAGGTCGTCGACGTCGGTGACTCGCTCAACGGTGAACAGATCCTGGCACTCAAGGTCACCAAGAACGCCACCAAGGTCAAGGACGGCAGGCGCCCCGCGGTGATGTACATGGGCACGCAGCACGCCCGCGAGTGGATCACCCCCGAGATGGTCCGCCGCCTCATGCACCACGTGCTCGACAGCTACGGCAGCGACCCCGAGATCACGCAGCTTGTCGACACGACCGAGCTCTGGTTCCTCCCGGTGGCCAACCCTGACGGATATGACTTCACCTTCACCGAGGGCAACCGGCTGTGGCGCAAGAACCTGCGCGACAACAATGGCGACGGACAGATCACCGTCGGTGATGGCGTCGACCCCAACCGCAACTTCGCGGTCAACTGGGGGCAGGACAACGAGGGCTCCTCGCAGCAGCCTGCCAGCGACACCTACCGGGGGGCCGGGCCCAACTCGGAGCCCGAGACCCAGGCGGTCGATACGCTGTTCAAGCGCGTCAAGTTCGAGTTCTTCATCAATTACCACTCCGCGGCCAACCTGCTGCTATACGGCATCGGCAACCAGGTGACCACGCCGTCCCCGGACGACGTGATCTACGAGGCGATGGTCGGCACTGACGAGAACTCTGCCGTTCCGACGTACGACCCGGATATCTCGGCGGAGCTCTACATCACCAACGGCGACACCGACACGCACATGCAGGTGCAGTACGGCACGCTCGGCTTCACGCCCGAGATGTCGACCTGCGCGGTCGCGGCCGACTCGGTGCCCGACGACGAGTGGCTGGCCGAGGACTGCGCCAGCGACTTCATCTTCCCGGACGACGAGGACCTCATCCGGGCCGAGTTCGAGAAGAACATCCCGTTCGCACTGGCCGTGGCCACGTCGACCCTCGATCCCGACGACCCGGTCTCAGTCATCGGACTAGACGCCGCCGACCTCGTCGCCGACCCGTTCACGGTCTCGTACGGCGAGGAGCAGCAGGTCGCCGTCATGGCCAAGCGCTCGCTCAAGGGCGTCCGCGCGTACTACCAGATCAACAACGGCCGCCCGAAGTGGAAGAACGTCAGGGAGTGGAAGGGCGGCGAGCGCTACGGCATGACGCACGACGTCTACTACGGCGAGTTCCGCGCCACGATCAAGGCCCAGGCGGGTGACTCTGTCAGGGTCTGGTTCAGCGGCCGCAACGGCAGTGGAAACAACGCACAGTGGGTGGAGACCGAGCCGTTCACCTACACGGTCAGTCAGGACATCGGCGGTGATGTGCTGGTCCTTGCGGCTGAGGACGTGACCGGCCTCAGCCCGGCGCAGGGCCTGACCGAGGCGCAGTTCGATGACGAGCACGTCGCGGCCATCGAAGCGGCCGGCTACACGACTGACGTCTACGACTTCGACCTGCTGGGCCGGACGGCACCGCACCACCTCGGTGTCCTGTCGCACTACGACGCCGTCGTCTGGGAGACCGGCAACGACCTGCTGCTTCGGTCGGTCGGGCAGGTACCCGGCACGGTGGCGAAGGCCGCACTCGACATCGAGCTGTCGGTCCGTGACTACCTGAACGAGGGTGGCAAGGTCGTTGTCGCCGGGAAGAACGCCCTCACCGGGCAACGGGATGGCTACTTCTACAATCCGTTCTACCCCGCCCAGCCGGAGTGCACGGCACAGGCGTACCCATGCCTGACCTTGTCCAACGACTTCATGCAGTACTGGCTGGGTGCCTATGCGAACGTCTCCGACGGCGGGACTGATCCCGACGGCGAGCCGTTCGGGCTGACCGGGACGGGTGACCCCTATGCCGGGTTCGCCGGCGACCTCAACGCCGACGGGTCGGCCGGCAACCAGGACCACACCGGCCTGCTGCTCAGCACGTCGAGCTTCCTGCCGCCCGACCAGTTCCCAGCGTTTGCCGGCTCGGCGCCGCTCGGCTGGGACATCCCAGGCGGGCCGTTCGACCCGCACACTGGCGGTTGGTACGTCTACAGCCAGCAGGCGGACCAGACCTACAAGCGACTCACCCGGACTGTTGACCTGACCGGTGCGACCACGGGTGAACTTAACTTCTGGACGTCGTACGACACCGAGGCCGAGTGGGACTTCCTATGGTCGAGGCTCACACTGTGGGCTCCGACGACTGGACGACGCTGCCCGACGCCAACGGGCACACCAGCCAGCTCATCGATGTGGTTCACGACGGCCAGCCAGTCCAGGCCTTCGGCCTTAGCTGTCTGGAAGGCTGGGCGCACGGTTCCGAAGCGATCCACCCGTTCCTGGCGCACTACCAGGGCGAGGACTGCGTGTCGCCGGGCACGACAGGCCAGTGGAACGCTGCCTCGGGGGCGTCCAACGGCTGGGTCAACTGGTCCATGGACCTGTCTGAATACCTGGGCAGCCAGGTCGAGCTCTCGATCACCTACGTGAGCGACTGGGCCACCCAGGGCATCGGTGTCTTCCTGGACGACGTGGTCGTGAACGTGAACGGCACGCCGCAGGGACGGCTCGTTCGAGACCGACCTGGAAGGCTGGACCGTCTCGGGTGCGCCTGAGGGCACGGTGGACAACTCCAACGACTGGCTGCGCACCCAGCTCGGGTTCGAGGAGGGAGCCGCGACGCTCACCGAGGACAGCGCGTTCTTCGGGTTCGGCATCGAAGGTCTCGCGCCCGCCGAGCGCGACGACCTGGTGGCCCGAACTCTGCAGCACCTGCTCGGCTAGCTGCATTGATCATGGAGTAGTGCACCACGCAACGCGTCAGCTGTGGTGCACTACTCCATGATCGACACCGGGAGGCCGGGTGTTTCCGCCAGGTGTGCGAGGCTCGTGCCCGTGAGCCGAGCTGGACTGGACAAGGAGCCGCACGAGGTCGCGGCGATGTTCGACGACGTCGCCCGCAGGTACGACCTCACCAACGACGTGCTCGCGATGGGGCAGACCCGACGCTGGCGGACGGCGGTGGTCGACGCGGTGGCACCGCACCCAGGGGAGCGTGTGCTCGACCTGGCCGCAGGGACCGGGACGTCCAGCCTCCCCTTCCTGCGTCGCGGCGCCGTCGTCGTGCCCTGCGACTTCTCGCTCGGGATGCTGCGCGAGGGCAAGCGGCGTTACCCGCACCTGCCGCTGACCGCGGGCGATGCGCTGCGGCTGCCCTTCGCGTCCGCGACGTTCGACGCGGTCA
Organism: uncultured Actinomycetota bacterium; assembly: GCA_963757805.1. Lineage (GTDB taxonomy): Bacteria > Actinomycetota > Actinomycetes > Jiangellales > Jiangellaceae > CAVWSM01. Next base: position 28,766 of record CAVWSM010000008.1, read on the forward strand.
CCATCTCCTTCGGCCTGCGCAACGTGCAGGACCCGATCGTCGCGCTCGAGGAGATGCTGCGCGTCACCAAGCCGAGCGGGCGGCTCGTTGTGTGCGAGTTCAGCCACCCAACGTGGCCGCCGTTCCGCACGGCCTACACGGAGTACCTCATGCGCGCGCTGCCGGCTGTCGCACGCCGCGTCTCCAGCGCTCCCGACGCATACGTCTACCTGGCCGAATCCATCCGCGAGTGGCCTGACCAGCGGAAGCTGGCGGCAGTGCTGCAGAAGGCCGGCTGGCGCGGGGTCGGCTGGCGCAACCTCACCGGCGGCATCGTCGCGCTGCACCGCGCCCACAAGCCGTTGCAGTGACCGATTTCTGCCGGGATTTTCGCAACGTAAGGGGCGCATAAATGTGCTGGTCAGACGCGCGCGCCCCCGGTCGATCCAGCGGCTCACGTGCCCCTAGACTGATCGCGCAAACGGGCTCGTGAATGACTTCACGAACGCGTTTGCGCTACTCAAGACACCCCCGGTCGAGCGAGAAGGACAGATGAGTACGACGGCCCGCCGCGAGGATGCCGACGTCATCGTCGTCGGCGCCGGGCCGGCCGGATCGACGACAGCCTTCTACCTCGCGCAGGCCGGCCTCGACGTGCTGCTACTGGACAAGGCGGCCTTTCCGCGCGACAAGATCTGCGGTGACGGGCTCACGCCACGGGCCGCGCGGCAGCTGACCCGCATGGGAGTCGACACCACCGGCGACGGCTGGATCCGCAACAAGGGCTTGCGCATCGTCGGAGGCGGGATGCGTCTCGAGCTCCCGTGGCCAGAGCTCGCGAGTTTCCCCGGTTATGGCCTGGTCCGGCCGCGCCTCGACTTCGACCAGCTGCTGGCCGAGCACGCGGTCAAGGCTGGTGCGCTGCTGCACGAGCGCACCAACGTCACGGGCCCGGTGCTCGACGAGTCGACTGGCCGCATCGTGGGCGTTACGGCCAAACCGCTGGACGACGACGGTCGGACCGCAGGCGACTCTGTCACCTTCCGCGCACCACTGATCGTGGCCGCGGACGGCGTCTCGTCGCGGCTGTCCACCGCGATGGGCATCCACAAGCGCGATGACCGGCCGATGGGCGTGGCGGTGCGCACCTACTTCCGGACGCCACGGCACGACGACGAATGGATGGAGTCGTGGCTCGAGCTGTGGTCGGGCAACGACCTGCTCCCGGGTTACGGCTGGATCTTCGCCTGCGGCAACGGCACCAGCAACGTCGGCCTGGGCATCCTCGACACGTCCCGAGCGTTCGGTCGCGTCGACTACAAGGACCTGCTCCGCCGGTGGACAGCGCAGCTTCCAGCCGAGTGGGGCTTCACACCGGACAACCAGATCGGCGGCGTACGCGGAGCGGCGCTGCCCATGGCCTTCAACCGGCAGCCGCACTACTCTCGCGGCCTGTTGCTGGTCGGCGACGCAGGTGGCATGGTCAACCCGTTCAACGGCGAGGGCATCGACTACGCCATGGAGGCGGCGAGCCTCGCATCTCAGGTCATCACCGACGCCAAGGCTCATGCCACGGCGATCGGTCGGGAGCGAGTGCTGCACGGCTATGCAAGTGCGCTCAAGGCCGAACATGGCGGCTACTTCACACTCGGCCGCTTCTTCGTCAAGGCGATCGGCCACCCGTCGATCATGAAGTTGGCGGCTCGCCACGGCATGCCACGCCCGGCGCTCATGCGCTTCGCACTCAAGCTCATGGCCAACCTCACTGACCATCGCGACGGCGACGCCATGGATCGCCTCATCAACGGCCTGACCAAGATGGTGCCGGCGGCATGACCACATACGGAGCAGAGGGGAGCGAGGCGTCGTGAACCCGTACGTCCCGATCATCGCGTTGGCAGTGCTGGCCTTCGCGTTCGCGGTCTTCTCGGTCGTCACTTCCCGGATCGCCGGTCCGCGGCGGTTCAACCTAGTGCGGTTGGAGTCGTACGAGTGCGGCATCGACCCGACCCCGCAGCCAGCGGGCGGCGGTCGATTTCCGATCAAGTACTACCTGACCGCGATGCTCTTCATCATCTTCGACATCGAGACCATCTTCCTTTTCCCGTGGGCGATCCGGTTCGACGCGCTCGGGCTGTTCGCCTACGTCGAGATGATCCTTTTCATGGTGACCATCTTCGTGGCCTACGCGTACGTGTGGCGTCGCGGTGGCCTGGAATGGGACTAGGGATCTGTGACAACACGCATGCGAATCCGCACATTGATCCGGAGGATCTGACGTGGGTATCGAGGAAAAGCTCCCGAGCGGCTTCCTGCTCACCTCCGTAGAGGATCTCGCCGGCTATTTCCGCAAGGCGTCGTTGTGGCCGGCGACATTCGGGCTCGCCTGTTGTGCGATCGAGATGATGACCTCCGGTGCGCCGCGATATGACCTCGGCCGATATGGCATGGAGGTCTTCCGCGCCTCTCCGCGCCAGGCCGACCTGATGATCGTGGCCGGCCGGGTCAGCCAGAAGATGGCGCCGGTGCTGCGCCGGATCTACGACCAGATGCCCGGACCCAAGTGGGTGCTCTCGATGGGGGTCTGCGCCAGCAGCGGCGGGATGTTCAACAACTACGCGATTGTGCAGGGCGTCGACCACATCGTGCCGGTAGACATCTACCTGCCGGGGTGTCCGCCGCGGCCGGAGATGCTGATCGACGCGATCCTCAAGCTGCACAAGAAGATCCAAGACATGCCACTCGGGGTCAACGCGCAGCGGGCACAGGCCGAGGCTGAGCAGCTCGCGCTGGCCGCGCCGGCGACGCACGAGATGAAGGGGCTGCTGCGTTGACCAGCACGAGCGGCGATCCGATTGCCGAGGAACGAGGCCAGAGGCGAGCGCGACCATGAGCACGAGCGACGAGTCCAAACTCCCCGCAGAGCCCGAGCCGCGCCGCACCGAGCCGCTGCCGCCGCATCCGACCGAGCGCGGCATGTTCGGGGTGGAGGGCAGCGGCGACACCTCCGGCTACGGCCGCCTGGTCCGCCGGATCACCAACCCGGTGGTGCTCGACGAGTCGACACCGCGGCCGTGGGGTGGCTGGCTCGACGAGGTCGGCGACTCGCTCTCTGAGGCACTCGAGGCGACCGGCGTCTCCTTCGACGACGCGGTCGAGAAGGTCGTCATCGATCGCGGCGAGATGACGCTGTTCATCAAGCGCGACCAGCTGCTCGACGTCATCCGACCGCTGCGGGACGACCCCACCCTGCGGTTCGAGATGTGCCTCGGCGTGTCCGGCGTCCACTACCCAGGAGACACCGGTCGGGAGCTGCATGCTGTCTATCCGATGCTGTCGATCACGCACAACCGGCGGCTTCGGCTCGAGGTGACCTGCCCCGACGCCGACCCGCACATGCCGTCGATCGTCGCGGTCTACCCGGCTAACAACTGGCACGAGCGGGAGACCTTCGACTTCTTCGGCATCGTCTTCGACGGGCACCCGTCGCTGACCCGCATAGAGATGCCCGACGACTGGCCGGGTCACCCGCAGCGCAAGGACTACCCGCTCGGGGGCATCCCGGTGGAATACAAGGGCGCCACGATCCCGCCCGCTGACGAGCGGAGAGCCTACAGCTGATGAGCGACTTCACCTACACGTCGGCCGCCGATGACGCGGACGCGTTCGGCGATCCCTACGCAGGGGTCCGCGACACCACCGAGGGTCCGGTCTACACCGTCACCGGCCAGGACTGGGACTCCATCGTGTCGGCCGCCCAGGCGGGCGAAGAGCGCCTCGTCGTCAACATGGGCCCGCAGCACCCCTCGACGCACGGCGTGCTCCGGCTTGTCCTCGAGCTCGATGGCGAGAACGTCACCGAGGCCCGCGCCGGCATCGGCTTCCTGCACACCGGCATCGAGAAGAACATGGAGTACCGCACGTGGACCCAGGGGGTCACGTTCTGCACTCGCATGGACTACCTCATGCCACTGCACAACGAGGCGGCCTACGTCCTCGCGGTCGAAAAGCTGCTGGGGATCACTGACGAGATCCCAGAGCGCGCCAAGGTCATCCGCGTGATGATGCTCGAGCTCAACCTCATCTCCTCACACCTCGTCTGCATCGCCACGGGCGGCCTTGAGATAGGCGCCCTCACGGTCATGACCAACGGGTTCCGCGACCGCGAGAAGATCCTCGACGTCTTCGAGCTCGTCTCCGGCCTGCGCATGAACATGGGCTACTTCCGCCCCGGCGGCGTCGCTCAAGACCTACCGCCGGGGGCGGTGGAGCGCGTACGCGAGTGCGTGCAGTGGCTGCGAAAGTACATCCCTGAGTACGAGATGTTCATGAACGAGAACGCCATCTTCAAGGGCCGCACGGTGGGGGTGGGCTACCTCGACCTCGCCGGTTGCATGGCGCTCGGCATGACGGGGCCGGTGCTGCGAGCGGCGGGGCTGCCGTGGGACCTGCGCAAGTCGCAGCCCTATTTGGAGTACGACTCCTATGACTTTGATGTGCCGACCTGGGACACCTGCGACGCCTACGGCAGGTTCCGGGTACGCGTCGAGGAGATGAAGCAGAGCCTGCGCATTGTCGAGCAGTGCCTCGAGCGGCTCGCGCCCGGGCCGGTCATGGTGGCAGACAAGAAGATCGCCTGGCCGGCGCAGCTTGCGCTGGGTGGCGATGGCATGGGCAATTCCCTCGACCACATCCGCCACATCATGGGCGAGTCGATGGAGGCTCTGATCCACCACTTCAAGCTGGTGACCGAGGGCTTCCGCGTGCCAGCGGGCCAGGTCTACGTACCCATCGAGTCGCCACGTGGCGAGCTGGGCTGTCACCTCGTCTCCGACGGCGGCACCCGGCCCTACCGCGCACACTTCCGCGACCCGTCCTTCAACAACCTGCAGGCCGTGTCGGTGATGTCGGAAGGTGGCATGGTGGCCGACGTGATCGTCGCAGTCGCGAGTCTCGACCCGGTCCTGGGCGGAGCTGACAGGTGAGCAATCTCAACGAGGAGACCCGCCAGGAGATGCGCGAGATCATCGCGCGCTATCCGGTCCCACGTTCCGCGCTGCTGCCCATGCTGCACCTCGTGCAGAGCTACGACGGCTACGTGACTCCCGAGGCCATCGAGATCTGCGCCGAGGAGCTCGGCATCACCGAGGCCGAGGTCTCCGGAGTGGCGACGTTCTACACGATGTACAAGCGCCACCCCGCGGGCGACTATCACGTCGGCGTGTGCACCAACACGCTGTGCGCGGTCATGGGCGGCGACGAGATCTGGAAGCGCGTCACCGAGCACACCGGCCTCGGCCAGGACGAGACCACCGACGACGGCAAGGTCTCGATCGAGCACGTCGAGTGCAACGCAGCCTGCGACTTCGCGCCGGTCGTGATGGTCAACTGGGAGTTCATGGACAACCAGACCCCGCAGAGCACCGTCGACCTGATCGACAAGCTCCGCGCCGGCGAGGAGGTCCGGTCCACCCGCGGGCCACGAGTGTGCACGTTCAAGGAGGCCGAGCGGGTGCTTGCCGGCTTCAACGACGGGCTGGCTGGTGAGGGGCCGGCGGCAGGGCCAGCCTCGCTCATCGGCCTCGAGCTTGCCCGCGAACGTGGCTGGACCGCACCGCCGGTGCCGGCCGCACCCGCCAAGGCAACCTCCACGTCCGCGCAGGGGGAGACCACGTGACCACTCTCGCTCCCGTCCTCTCCGCCCACTGGGACGACGATGACGCGTTCACGCGCGCCGGCTACGAGCGCCGCGGTGGCTACCAGGCGCTGCGCAAGGCCCTCGGCACGCCGCCCAACGATCTGGTGCAGCTGGTCAAGGACGCGGGACTTCGCGGCCGTGGCGGTGCGGGCTTCCCGACCGGCCTGAAGTGGGGCTTCATCCCGCAGGACAACCCCAAGCCCAAGTACCTCGTCGTCAACGCGGACGAGTCGGAGCCGGGCACCTGCAAGGACATCCCGCTCATGATGGCCACCCCGCACACGCTGGTCGAGGGCGTGATCATCTCCGCCTACGCCATCCGCGCCAACCGCGCCTTCATCTACATACGCGGCGAGGTGCTGCACGTCGTCCGCCGCCTGCAGGCCGCGGTCGCCGACGCTTACGCGGCCGGATACCTCGGCAGCAACATCCTCGGCTCCGGCTATGACCTCGAGCTTGTCGTGCACGCCGGCGCTGGCGCCTACATCTGCGGCGAGGAGACAGCGATGCTCGACTCGTTGGAGGGCCGACGCGGCCAGCCGCGACTCCGCCCACCGTTCCCCGCCGTGGCGGGTCTCTATGCATCGCCGACCGTCATCAACAACGTCGAGTCCATCGCATCGGTCGTGCCCATCGTGCAGCACGGCGCCGACTGGTTCGCCAAGATGGGCACCGAGAAGAGCAAGGGCATGGGGCTCTTCTCGCTGTCCGGCCACGTGACCAAGCCCGGCCAGTACGAAGCCCCGTTAGGCATCACCCTGCGCGAGCTGCTCGACATGGCGGGTGGCGTCCGTGAGGGCCACGAGCTCAAGTTCTGGACCCCGGGCGGCTCGTCGACGCAGATCCTCACCGCCGAGCACCTCGACGTACCACTTGACTTCGAGAGCGTGGCGGCGGCCGGTTCGCTGCTCGGCACCCGGGCGTTGCAGATCTTCGACGAGACGGTTTCCGTCGTACGCACCACGCTGCGCTGGGCGGAGTTCTACAAGCACGAGTCGTGCGGCAAGTGCACCCCGTGCCGAGAAGGCAGCTGGTGGCTCGTGCAGGTGCTGCAGCGGCTCGAGGCCGGCAAGGGCAACGAGGCCGACCTCGACCTGCTCCTCGACATGTGCGACAACATTGCCGGTCGCTCGTTCTGCGCGCTCGCCGACGGCACGGCGGCCTGTGTCACAAGCGCTATCCAGCTGTTCCGGGACGAGTTCCTCGCCGGCACGCACACGCCGGCGTGGGAAATGTTCCCGTACGAGGCCAGCACTCTGTTCGCCAGCGCGGGAGCCAACGCCTGATGACCGTCACCACAAGCGCGCCGGCCACCGGCGGCGACGTGCAGAAGCAGCAAGACCTGGTCACGCTGACCATCGATGGCTTTCAGGTGAGCGTGCCCAAGGGCACCTTGATCATCCGGGCCGCCGAGCTGCTCGGCATCCAGATCCCGCGGTTCTGTGACCACCCGCTGCTCGAACCGGTCGGCGCCTGCCGCCAGTGCCTCGTCGAGATCACCGACATGGGCAACGGCCGCGGCATGCCCAAGCCGCAGGCTTCCTGCACGACCGAGGTCGCCCCGGGCATGGTCGTCAAGACCCAGCTCACCTCGCCAGTGGCCGACAAGGCGCAGCAGGGGGTCATGGAGTTCCTGCTCATCAACCACCCGCTCGACTGTCCGATCTGCGACAAGGGTGGCGAGTGCCCGCTGCAGAACCAGGCGATGAGCAACGGCCGCGGCGAGGCTCGGTTCACCGGGCGTAAGCGCACCTACCCCAAGCCGATCGCCATCTCTGCGCAAGTCCTTCTCGACCGTGAGCGCTGCGTTCTGTGCGCCCGGTGCACGCGTTTCTCGGAGGAGATCGCGGGTGACCCGTTCATCGACATGGTCGAGCGTGGTGTGCTGCAGCAGGTCGGCATCTACGAGAAGGAGCCGTTCGATAGCTACTTCTCGGGCAACACCATCCAGATCTGCCCGGTGGGCGCACTGACCAGCGCCGCTTACCGCTTCCGTTCGCGACCGTTCGACCTCGTGTCGGTGCCGTCGGTGGGCGAGCACGACGCGTGCGGTGCGGCCATTCGCGTAGACCAACGCCGGGGCAAGGTCATGCGCAGGCTCGCGGGTGACGACCCCGAGGTCAACGAGGAGTGGATCACCGACAAGGACCGCTTCGCGTTCCCCTACTCCAGCCTCGACGACCGACTCACCCATCCGCTCGTGCGCAACGAGGAGTCCGGCCTGCTCGAGCCGGCATCGTGGCCGGCGGCATTGTCCCTGGCCGCCAAGGGACTGCTGTCCGCGCGCGCCGGCCTGGGTGCCGCCGTCCTGACCGGTGGCCGGGTCACCCTCGAGGACGCCTACGCCTACTCGAAGTTTGCGCGCGTTGCGCTGCGTACCAACGACATCGACTTCCGAGCTCGGGCGGTGTCGGCAGAGGAGACGGCGTTCCTTTCGGCCGTGGTCGCCGGACGCGGGTTGGGCGTCACCTATGCCGACCTGGAGCGGGCGCCCGCTGTGCTCCTCGTCGGGTTCGAGCCGGAGGAGGAGGCCGGCATCATCTTCTTGCGGCTGCGCAAGGCGGTCCGCAAGCACGGCCTCCTGGTGCACGCCATCGCGCCCTACGCGACCCGTAGCCTCGACAAGCTGTCTGGCTCGTTGCTGCCTGCCGCGCCGGGCACCGAGGCCGAGCTGCTCGAGGCGATCGCGCGCGGCGACCAGCGGGTGAGCGCGGTTGCCGATGCACTCAAGCAACAGGGCGCTGTGCTGCTGGTTGGCGAGCGGCTCGCTTCCATGCCTGGTGCACTGTCGGCCGCGCTGCATCTTGCGGATGCCACCGGCGCACGGCTCGCATGGATCCCTCGGCGAGCTGGTGAGCGCGGTGCTCTCGAGGCCGGCGCACTGCCCACGCTGCTCCCCGGCGGTCGCCCCGTGAGCGAAGCAGAGGCGCGCGTCGACGTCGCCGCCGACTGGGGCGTCGACGTTCTTCCATCGCAGGCCGGTCGCGACACCATGGAGATCCTCACGGCCGGCGCTGCTGGGGAGCTTGACGCTCTGGTGATCGGCGGGGTTGAGCTGGGCGACCTGCCAGACGTCGCGGCTGCTCGCAATGCGCTCGAGACCACGCCGTTCGTCGTCAGCCTGGAAGTCCGCGCGAGCGAGGTGACCGAGCTCGCCGACGTCGTGCTGCCGGTCGCTCCCGCGGTCGAGAAGGCCGGCACGTTCGTCAACTGGGAGGGTCGCGAGCGTCCGTTCGGCAAGGCGCTGCTGGAGTCGGGTGCATTGCCCGACGTCAGGGCGCTGTCGCTGATTGCCGATGAGATGGACGCTCCGATCGCGCTGCCAACGGTGGAGGCCGCCCGCGACGAGCTCGCCGAGCTCGGCAGCTGGGACGGCGCCAAGGCGGCCGCCCCGTCGGTGGCCGCGCAGGAGCCAGCGGCTCCGGCGCCGGGCGAAGCGGTCCTCGCCACGTGGCGACTCATGCTCGACGCCGGGCGGTTGCAGGATGGCGAGCCGTATCTTGCGGCGACCGCCCGGCCGCCGGTGGCCCGGATGTCCGCCGCGACCGCGGCCGAGACGGGCGTCTCCGACGGCGACCCGGTGACGGTGGCGAGCGACATCGGCGCGATCCAGCTCCCGGTGCTTGTCACCGAGATGCCTGATCGCGTTGTCTGGGTCCCTGCCAACTCCGTGGGCTCGCGCGTCTTCCTCGACCTCGGCGTCGGCGCTGGTGCCGTCGTCAAGCTCTCTGCTGGGGGGTCTGCCTGATGTCCGCTGCGACGTCGCACCTGCTCGCAGGGGTCTCGCCCGTGTCGCCGGCCGACGAGGTGGCCGGCTTCGGGGACGATCCATGGTGGCTCGTGCTCATCAAGGTGCTGGCCATCTTCGTCTTGCTGGTCCTCTTCACACTGTTCAACATCTGGTTCGAGCGCCGTGTCGTGGCGCGGATGCAGCAGCGGATCGGCCCCAACAAGCACGGCCCGTTCGGTCTGCTTCAGTCGCTCGCCGACGGCATCAAGCTGGCGCTCAAGGAAGACGTCACTCCCAAGGCGGCCGACAAGCTGGTCTTCGTCATCGCGCCGATCATCGCCGTGGTGCCCGCGTTCCTGACGTTTTCCGTGATCCCGCTCGGACCCGAGGTCTCGATCTTCGGCGAGACCACGCCGCTGCAGCTCACCGACATGTCTGTGGCCGTGCTGATCGTGCTGGCGTTCGCGTCGATCGGGGTCTACGGCATCGTGCTCGCCGGCTGGTCGTCGGGCTCGACCTACCCGTTGCTCGGCGGCCTGCGGTCGAGCGCCCAGGTCATCTCGTACGAAATCGCGATGGCCCTGTCGTTCGTTGCCGTGTTCCTCGAGGCCGGCACGATGTCGACCAGCGAGATCGTGGCCGAGCAGACCGATCTCTGGTTCGGCATCATGCTGATCCCGTCGTTCGTGATCTACCTGATCTCGATGGTGGGTGAGACCAACCGCGCGCCGTTCGACCTGCCGGAGGCTGAGGGCGAGCTCGTCGGCGGCTTCCACACCGAGTATTCCTCGCTGAAGTTCGCGCTCTTCTTCCTCGCCGAGTACATCAACATGGTCAACGTCGCCGCACTCGCCACGACGTTGTTCCTCGGTGGTTGGCTGGCACCGTGGCCGCTGTCGGCCATCGACAACGGCGTGCTCAACACGGGCTGGTGGCCGGTCCTCTGGTTCCTCGCCAAGGTCCTTCTCATCGTGTTCGTCTTCATCTGGCTGCGCGGCACGCTCCCGCGGTTGCGCTACGACCAGTTCATGTCGTTCGGCTGGAAGATCCTCATCCCCGTGGCGCTGGCCTGGATCGCCGTTTTCGCCGGGCTACGCGTCCTGCAGAACGAGGGCATCGAACGGCGCGAGCTGTTGATTGGCGCGGGCGTCCTCGCGGTCGTGGCCATCGTGCTCGCGCTGTTCGGCGGCGGCGGCGGTGGGCGCGAGGCGCCGGCGGCAGAGCCGGGGGTTCCGGCGGAGCCACGGGAGGGCGCGTTCGCCGCCTATCCGGTGCCGCCGCTGCCCGGCGAGGCTCCGCCCGAGCCGGTCGGCGCCACCACAGCCCGTACAACGGGTCTCGCCGACACCAGCGACGACATCTTCACTGGGGAGGAACCCCGTGCCTAAGTGGCTCGACTCGGTCACCGCGCCCGTCGCGGGCTTCGGAGTCACCTTCCGGACCATGTTCAAGAAGGTGGTGACCGAGGACTATCCCGACGAGAAGCGGCCGACCGCACCGCGCTTCCACGGCCGCCACCAGCTCAACCGTCACCCCGATGGCCTGGAGAAGTGCGTCGGGTGCGAGTTGTGCGCGTGGGCCTGCCCGGCCGACGCGATCTACGTGGAGGGTGCGCCCAACACCGATGACGAGCGTTTCTCGCCCGGTGAGCGCTATGGCCGCGTCTACCAGATCAACTACCTGCGCTGCATCCTGTGCGGGTTGTGCATCGAGGCCTGCCCGACCCGGGCGTTGACGATGACCAACGAGTACGAGCTCGCCGACGACACCCGCGAAAAGCTCATCTACGAGAAGCAGGACCTGATGGCCCCGCTGCTGCCAGGCATGGAGGAGCCTCCGCACCCGCTGCGGCTCGGCGACTCCGAGCGCGACTACTACCTTGGCGCGGGGCTGCGCCCGCAGTCCGGTGTGTCGAGCGAGGGGGCCAGGTGAACGGCGAGGCGTGGTTGTTCTGGATCGTCGCCATCATCTCGGTGGCCGGCGCTCTGGGGCTGGTCTTCGCGCGCAAGGCCGTGCACGGCGCCCTCTCGGTCGCAGTCACCATGATCGGGTTGGGTGTGCTCTACATCGCGCTCAACGCGCCGTTCCTCGGCGTCGTCCAGATCGTCGTCTACACCGGCGCGATCATGATGGTGTTCCTCTTCGTGATCATGATCGTGGGCGTCGACGCCTCCGACTCGCGCATCGAGACCATTCGCGGTCAACGCGGCGCGGCGCTCTTCGGCGGGGCGGCGCTTGGCCTCCTGCTCGTGGTGGTGATCGGCCGTGCGGCGCTCCCGAACGACACGGGCCTCGACGGTGCCCAGCCTGACGGCAACATCTCGGCGATTGCCGACGCGATTTTCACCCATTACGTCTGGGCCTTCGAGGTGGCGAGCGCGCTGCTCATCACCGCGGCGCTCGGCGCGATGCTGCTCGCCCACCGCGAGCGCATCGAGCGCCGGCCAACACAGCGTGAGCTGGCCGAGCGCCGGTTCCGCCCTGCCGACGGCGACTTCTCGATGGGGGCGGGCCCAGCCAATCCCGGCATCTACGCGCGACACAACTCCGTCGCCACCCCCGGCCTGCTGCCCGACGGCTCGCCCAGCGAGATGACGATCTCACGCGTTGTGGCTGCCCGCGGCGCGGAGTCGTCGACCGAGGCCAGTCATGACATCGAGCACCTCCAGGCCGACGAGGAGAAGCACATGCTCGGTGGTGAGGAGCAGTGAGCGCAACTGCTTACGTTCTGCTCGCGACGGTGCTGTTCACCATCGGCGCGGTTGGCGTGCTCGTCCGACGCAACTCCCTTGTCGTCTTCCTGTGCATCGAGCTGATGCTCAACTCCGCCAACCTGGCGTTCGTCGCGTTCGCACGGATGCACGGCAACATCGATGGTCAGGTTATGGCGCTGTTCGTGCTGGTCGTCGCAGCCGCGGAGGTTGTCGTCGGGTTGGCCATCATTATGGCGATCTTCCGGACTCGCAGGACTGCGTCGATCGACGACGCCAGCCTGCTGAAGTACTGAGGGGTTGACGGGTGACCACGACCACGCTGCTCGCCGCGACCGTGCCGGCGGAGCCGGTGCAGTCGGCCGATGGGGTGTTCTCCCTCATGTGGCTGCTCATCGCGCTGCCGGCGATTGGTGCTGCGGTGCTGCTCCTCGGCGGCAGGGCCACCGATCGCTGGGGGCACCTGCTCGGCTGCTTCACGGTGCTGGCATCGTTCCTCCTCGGCGTCGTGATGTTCGGTGCCATGCTCGGCGAGGCTGCTGACGAGCGAGCTTTCGACCAGCATCTCTATACCTGGATCCAGGTCGGCGATTTCGACGTCAGCGTCGGACTGCTGCTCGACCAGCTCTCGATGGCATTCGTGCTGCTGATCACGGGCGTGGGTGGGCTCATCCACATCTACTCGATCGGCTATATGGCGCACGACGAGCGTCGACGGCGGTTCTTCGGCTACCTCAACCTGTTCGTCGCGGCGATGCTGCTGCTGGTGCTCGCCGACAACTACCTGGTGCTGTACGTGGGCTGGGAGGGCGTGGGCCTGGCCTCCTACCTGCTCATCGGCTTCTGGCAGCACAAGGACTCGGCGGCGGTGGCAGCCAAGAAGGCGTTCATCGTCAACCGGGTCGGCGATGCCGGCATGTCGCTCGCGATCATGTCGATGTTCGTCGTCTTCGGCACGACTGCGTTCGCCGGCGTCTTCGCGGAGGCCGGCGAAGCCAGCCAGGGCTGGCTCATTTGGATCGGCTTCATGCTGTTGCTTGCGGCTTGCGGCAAGTCGGCCCAGTTCCCGCTGCAGTCCTGGTTGCTCGACGCGATGGAGGGTCCAACCCCCGTGTCGGCGCTCATCCACGCGGCGACGATGGTCACCGCCGGCGTCTACCTCATCACCCGATCCAACGTCATCTTCGACCTTTCTCCGGAGGCGGCGACCGGCGTCGTCGTGGTCGGCACGATCACCTTGCTGATGGGTGCGATCATCGGTTGCGCCAAGGACGACATCAAGAAGGCGCTGGCCGGCTCGACGATGAGCCAGATCGGCTACATGATGGTGGCCGCTGGGCTGGGTCCGGTCGGCTACGCGTTTGCGATCTTCCACCTGCTCACACACGGTTTCTTCAAGGCCAACCTGTTCCTTGGGGCCGGCTCGGTCATGCACGGCATGAACGACGAGGTCGACATGCGTAAGTACGGTGGGCTGGGCCGCTACATGCCCGTCACCTATGCGACCTTCGCGTTCGGCTATCTCGCCATCATCGGCATCCCGCCTTTCGCCGGGTTCTTCTCCAAGGACAGCATCATCGAGGCCGCGTTCAGCCAGACCTTCTTCGTAGGGTTATGCGCGCTGCTCGGCGCCGGCATCACCGCTTTCTACATGACCCGAGTCATGCTCATGACCTTCCTCGGGCAGCGACGGTGGGACGACAACCAGCACCCGCACGAGTCGCCCCGCGTCATGACCTGGCCGCTCATCATCCTCGCGTTCCTGTCGCTGGTCGGTGGCGCGGCACTGCTCTACGTCGGCGGCGGCATCGTCGACTGGCTTGAGCCGGTTGTCGGCGAGGAACACGTCGAGCTCGGCATCCCGATCTGGGCGCTGACTCTCATCACGCTCGCGGTGGTGGCCATGGGTGTCCTGATCGCGTTCCGCATGTACGGCGCGCAGTCGATCCCGCGGGTCGCACCTCGGGGCTCGTTCGTCACGGTCGCCGCCCGCAAGGACCTGTACGGCGACGCAGCCAACGAGGCGTTGCTCATGCGCCCCGGCCAGTACCTCACACGCACACTCGTCTACGTCGACAACAAGGGGGTCGACGGCGCGGTCAACGGATTGGCCGCCGGGATCGGCGGACTGTCCGGCCGGATGCGCAAGCTGCAGACCGGGTTCGCCCGTTCCTACGCACTCTCGATGCTCGGCGGCGCGCTGCTCGTCGTCGTAGCCATGCTGCTGGTGAGGATCTCGTGACGTTTCCCTGGCTGACCGTCCTCGTCGCGGTGCCCGCCGTCGGCGCTTTCCTTGTTGCGCTGACGCCTACTGGACGCGACCTGCTGGCCAAGCAGCTCGCCATTGTGGTCGGTCTTGCCACTCTGGCCGTCTCGATCGGCGCAGCGCTGCAGTTCGAGACCGGCGGCCCACAGTTCCAGCTCACAGACACGTGGACATGGATCGAGCCGATCGGCGTGCACTGGGCCGTCGGCATCGATGGTGTCGCGCTCGCCCTCGTTCTGCTCACGACGATCGTGACGCCGCTCGTGCTGGGCGCCATGTGGCACGAGGCCGACGGCCGTGGCAGTGTCAAGGGCTACTTCGCCCTGCTGCTCCTCGTCGAGGCGATGGTGCTGGGCGCCTTCGTCGCGGTCGACGTGCTGCTGTTCTACATCCTCTTCGAGGCGATGCTGATCCCGCTCTACTTCCTGGTGGGGCTCTACGGAGGACAGCGTCGGCAGTACGCAGCGGTCAAGTTCCTGCTCTACAACCTGTTCGGCGGGCTCATCATGCTCGCCGCCGTCATCGGCCTGTTCGTCCAGTCGTCGCGCGCGGGCAACCCGACCTTCCTGCTCACCGACCTCACCCAGCTCGACATCCCCGAGAGCACACAGGCGTGGCTGTTCCTCGGGTTCATGATCGCCTTCGCGATCAAGGCACCGTTGTTCCCCTTCCACACCTGGCTGCCCGACACTGCGGCCGAAGCCACACCGTCCAACGCCGCCTACCTGTCCGGGGTGGTGGACAAGGTCGGCACCTTCGGCATGATCCACCTGTGCCTGCCGCTGTTCCCCGACGCCGCCCGCACCTACGCACCGGTGCTCGTCACCCTGGCCGTGATCAGCATTCTCTACGGTGCCCTGCTCGCGATCGGGCAGACCGATCTCAAGCGGCTCATCGCCTACGCGTCCATCTCGCACTTCGGCGCGATCGTGCTCGGCATCTTCGCCTTCACGACCCAAGGGCAGTCGGGCGCCACGCTCTACATGGTCAACCACGGCCTGTCGACAGTGGCGCTGTTCTTCATCGTCGGGTTCCTCATCGTCCGGCGCGGCTCGTCGCTGATCGACGACTACGGCGGTGTGCAGAAGCCCGCGCCGATCCTCACCGGCGTCTTCCTGGTCGCCTGCCTGTCTACGCTTTCGCTGCCAGGACTGTCGACATTCGTCAGCGAGTTCCTGGTGCTGGTCGGTACGTTCAGCCGCTACCGGGTCGCGGGCGGACTCGCCGTGCATCGGCATCGTGCTTGCCGCGATCTACATCCTGTGGGCCTACCAGCGCACGATGACCGGCCCGGTCCGCCCGCAGACCGAAGGCTTCCCCGAGATCAACCGACGGGAGCTTGCCGTCGTGGCACCGCTGCTCGCGCTGATCATCGTGCTCGGCGTCTACCCCAAGCCGATCATCGACGTGATCAACCACGGCGTGATCCCGACCATGGAGCAGACAGGGCAGACCGATCCTGAACCGCTCGTCGCAGAGAGGACCGGCGAATGATTGCGGGCGCAGCCACGTTGCCCATGGAGTCGGTCATCCTCGCCCAGGCCGAGAGTCCGACGCTCGAATACAGCAAGCTCGCGCCGATGCTCATCGTCTTCACGGCGGCGGTGGTCGGCGTCCTCGTCGAAGCCTTCATGCCCCGACGGCTGCGCTACCCGGTCCAGCTGGTGCTCACCCTCGGATCGCTGGCTGCGGCATTTGTTGCGGTCACACTGGCTGCCGGCACCGAGGTGCTCGCTGCCGAACGCACCATCGCCGTCGACGGCCCGACGCTGTTCCTGCAGGGCATCATCCTGGTCTTTGCCTTCGTCGCCCTGCTGGTGTTCGGTGAGCGCCGGGTCGATGGGGGCAACGACGCCTTCGCGCCGGCCGCCTCCACGCTGCCGGGCAGCGATGCCGAACGTACGCTCACCAAGCGCCACGTCTTGCAGACCGAGGTCTATCCGCTAGCGCTGTTCGCCATCGGCGGCATGCTGCTGTTCCCGGCGGCCAATGACCTGCTGACGATGTTCGTGGCGCTCGAGGTGCTGTCGCTGCCGCTCTACCTGCTCTGCGGCATGGCGCGGCGGCGACGGCTGCTCTCCCAGGAGGCGGCACTCAAGTACTTCCTGCTCGGGTCGTTCTCCTCAGCGTTCCTGCTGTTCGGCATCGCCTTGATGTACGGCTTCGCGGGGTCGCTCACCTACCGCGACATCAACACGGCCATCAGCACCAACACCGGCGCCGACGGGCTGCTGCTGGCCTCGGTCGCGTTGATGTCGATCGGTCTGCTCTTCAAGGTGAGCGCGGTGCCGTTCCACGCGTGGACACCCGACGTCTACCAGGGCGCGCCCACCCCGGTCACCGGTTTCATGGCCGCCTGCACCAAGGTGGCGGCGTTCGGCGCGCTCATCCGGTTGTTCTACGTCGCGCTCGGCGGCCTGCAGGTGGACTGGGAGCCCATGATGTGGGCTGTCGCGATCCTCACCATGCTTTTGGGCTCGATCGTCGCGCTCACGCAGACCGACGTGAAGCGGATGCTGGCCTATTCGTCGATCGCCCACGCGGGCTTCATCCTCGTCGGCTTCATCGCCGCCGACGAGGTCGGGCTTTCGAGCGTGCTCTTCTATCTGGCGACCTATGGCATCGCGACAGTCGGCGCGTTCGCCGTCGTCACTCTCGTGCGCGACTCGGGCGGCGAGGCAACGCATCTGTCGAAGTGGGCCGGCCTCGGCAAGCGGTCGCCACTGGTCGCGGGGATCTTCGCGCTGTTCCTGCTCGCCTTCGCCGGCATCCCGCTGACCTCCGGCTTCGTCGGGAAGCTGACGGTGTTCATAGCGGCAATCAACAGCGATGCCACACCGCTGGCGGTCATCGGTCTGGTCGCGAGTGCGATCGCCGCCTTCTTCTACGTACGGGTCATCGTCGTGATGTTCTTCTCGGATCCTGCACCTGAGGGCCCGGCGGTGGCAGTGCCGAGCGCGCTCACCACGGCGAGCATCGCGGTTGCTGTCGCGGCGACGGTGCTGCTCGGACTGCTTCCCGGGCCGCTGCTGGATCTGGCGGAGCAGGCGGGTACGTTCATCCGGTGAGCAACGCCACCAGCGACCAGTCGGGGCTTGGGATCCCTGCGGTCGACCCGACGTTGGAGGCTGCCGTCCGTGCCGGGCTCGAGGAGGTCGAGCTGCAGCTGCGGGAGGCCGTGAAGAGCGAGGACGAGTTCGTCTCGGAGGTATCCCGGCACCTGCTCGACGCCGGCGGCAAGCGGTTTCGGCCGATGCTGGTCCTGCTCGCCGCTCAGCTCGGCGACGCCGAGGCGCCTGGCATCGTGCCGGCGGCCCTGGTCGTCGAGCTCACCCACGTGGCGACGCTCTACCACGACGATGTCATGGACGAGGCCGCTCTTCGGCGCGGAGCACCGAGCGCCAACAGCCGCTGGGACAACAGTGTCGCCATCCTCACCGGTGACTACCTGTTCGCCAAGGCGTCCGAGATCGTGGCCGACCTCGGACCAGAAGCCGTACGGCTGCAGTCGCGCACCTTCCAGCGGCTGGTCACCGGGCAGCTGCGCGAAACCATCGGGCCGGGCAGTGGCGACGAGCTCGAGCACTACCTGTCGGTGCTGTCGGACAAGACCGGTTCGCTCATCGCGACTTCCGCCAGGTTCGGCGCATGGCTGTCTGGCTCTGACGAGGACGTCGTCGACGCGGTGACGGCCTACGGCGAGCGCATCGGGGTGGCGTTCCAGCTCGCCGACGATCTGATCGACATCGCGCGCAACACCACTGAGTCGGGCAAGACACCCGGGCACCGACCTGCGTGAAGGCGTGCGCACCCTCCCCGTGCTGCTCGCGCTCCGGTCGGTTGATCCCGCTGACGAGCGCCTGCATCAGCTGCTCGCCGGCCCCCTCGACGCCGATGCCCGGCACGCCGAGGCATTGGCACTGCTGCGCGCGCACCCCGCTATGGCGCAGGCGCGCGGCGAGGTGCAGCGGTGGGCCGACGAGGCTCGAGCGCTCCTGGCGCCCGTGCCCGACGGCGCGGCGCGGCGGGCGCTGGAGTCGGTCTGCGATGCCGTCGTGACCCGTACGGGCTGACGCGAGCGTCGGGTCGATCACGTTCACGTGATCCACCCGGTCTGAGCGCGGCCTGCATACCTCGCACAGTCCGGGTACGCCTAGGCACGTGGTCGCTCGGTTGGCAGCAACCCGGCGGCGGCGGTCTGAGAGAATCACTCGATCTTGCCCTGATTCCTGGAGTACGTATGACGGCCGTTGAGCTTCGCGAGCGATCGGAGAGCGCACCAGTCGCGCCCCGTCGTCGCAAGCTTGGCCGTGCGGGACAGGTGGTGATCGTCTTGGTGGTCGTGGCGGCGCTCGTCGCGGGCGGGGCGTTCGCGTCCAGTCAGATTGCGCGCCCGCTACTGCCGCTCTATCCCGAGGGCATCGCCGCCGACGCTGACGGCAACGTGGTGGCACTGCCGGTCGGCGCGAGTGCAGATTTCATCCCGGGCACCAAACACCTTGTGGGCGACGAGGTCGGGGAGGCCGCGATTGAGGCGTCCCGTCGCTGGCTGGCGAGCGGGACAGTGCCCGGCGGCACCGACCTGGAACGCGAGCTGGCAGAGCAGGCGTTGCTCGACATGCGGTTGCTCACCAACCGCGACGGCGCCACCGTCGCAGCGTGGCGGACGGCCTGGCAGTACGTGTGGCCGCGGGACGCCGCGTTCGTCGTGACAGCCTTCGCGGCGACCGGGCACTTCAGCGAGGCGGCGGACGTACTCAACTTCCTCTCCAGCGTGGCCAGCAGCAACGGCCTGTGGGAGGCGCGCTACCTCCCCGATGGCTCAGGGTTGACGCCTGACTGTCGGGTGATGCAGTTCGACGGCGCTGGCTGGGTGCCGTGGGCGGTGTGGCAGTGGTACGTCGCCAGCGAGCAATCCCTTGGCGGCGCTTCCGACGTCGACCCCTACTGGCCGATGGTGTCGGCGACCGCCGACGCGATCGTTGCTGACATGGGAGTCGACGGCCTGCCTTCGCCGTCGTCCGACTACCTCGAGCATGCCGAGACGCGACTCACGCTTGGCGTCGCGGCTCCTCTGCTGCTTGGGCTGCGATCGGCGGCCGACCTGGCGCACCGCACGGGTCGCACTGCCGAAGGCGCGCGGTGGGACGCGGCCGGACAGTTGCTGGCTGCGGCCATCCGAGAGAACTTCGGCCGGGTCAACTATTCGCGCTACTTGGCCTCGAACGGCCACGACGAGTGGCGCATCGGCGCCAACGGGTACCCGCAGCGGCCCGAGGTCCGCAGCAACGCCGACTCGGCGGTCACCTTCCTCGCGCCGCCGTTCGCACCCGAGAATGCCGACGTAATGCGTGCCGTCACGCGCACGCAGCGCACCCTGACGCTGCTGTCCGGCGGCATCAAGCCGGTCGAGCAGTGGCGCGACGACGGCGTTGCGTGGACACCGGAGACGGCGCTGTTCGCACTCTCCGCGGCGGCGCGCGGCGACGATGCTGAGGCCCGCCGGCTACTCGCCTGGTTGGCGGAGCACCGCACCGCGTCGGGTGCGATCCCCGAGCAGGTTGGCCCGGCAGGTCAGCCGCTGTCGGCGGCCCCGCTCGCATGGAGCGAGGCCACCGTCTTGCTCACTGTGTTGGCGCTCGATGGCGTCGGCATCAGCACACCACCCGTACGCGGAGAGCCGGTCGACGCGCCGAAGCCGCAGGTCGAACCCCAGGATGCAGGCGACCCGAAGCGCGAGAACTGCGACTGAGCGAGTCCTGATTGGCTGAGGGTGCCCCTGCGCCAATAGGCAGTTAGTGCATATAGGTGACGTTGAGCTGGCAACGCTCTGAGCAGCGAGGATGCGCTCCCGAGTCGAGCTGAGCCGTTCGGTGTGTCGCTCAGCTCGACACGTCCCGACGATGATCAAGGACGTCGACCGCTTCGTCCACGAGCTCAGTCGCTCGTGCGAGCGCTGCCCACTCAGCTGGGCTGACGTCAAGCGGATCAACGTCGTGGTAGGCGTCTGCCAGCGCGACGAGCATCTGCGCTCCGTGCTTCAACTTCTCGGCTGCGGCACTCGTGGTGGCGGGGGCGTCATCGGTCACGCGGGCACGCTAGCGCTGCGGTGTCGACCGTGCTCGTCATCGAGCTGAGCCGTTCGGTGTGTCGCGCTCAGCTGCGCTCGATAGGTTTCGATCATGACGGCCAGCTCGACGACAGTGCTCGCCCCGCATGATCGACGTCGCGTGATCATCAGGCACCACGACGGCACGTTTATTGGGACGCACAGTGAGTGGCTCGGCTCCGATCGGGTGCGGCGCCCGGCTGACGACGAACTCGCGAGTTGGCAGCCGAGCTCGCTGCGTGTCGCGAGCTGAGACGCATGACGCTCGATGACTATGACCTCGATGCCGCTGACAAGCTGTCCCTGCTCATCGGTCGCGTCTGCCAAGCCGACGCCGAGCTCGAACGCGCCGTCCGAATCAAGGCGATCGTGCTTCACGTCGACGAGGTGTTGGCGGGCAGCAGGCCGCTGAAGCGTGACCTCAATCAGCTAGTGCAAATGTGCCGGGATGCGCTGGACACGACCGAGCTGCCGATCGATCACGATGTGGTCCGGGCCGCACTTGACGAGGCTGTCGCCGCTCACGAGGAGCGGAATCGAGTGGTGCACGATCAGTGGCTAATCGTCGAAAGCGGCAAGCTAGCTCGCGTGCAGACCTTGCCGCCATACACGTTGCACTTCGACGCGTCGCAGCAGACGCTTGCTGAAGTCGAAGCAGTGCAGCGCCGACTGAACGCTGCCAGACAGGGCATTGAGCGCGCTCTGAGACCACAGTGAGCTGCGAGCTCACGCGACATGCTTCGCCATAGCGACCGTGCGGCCCACCTTGCCGTCGTTGAGGTACTGACGACCGCCCATGACGACGTAGACCGGGCGCGCCTCGTCTGCGGCACGAGCGCACAGCTCGACGAGCACGCAGATGCTGCAGCCGTCAGCGCTGCTGTCGGTGCTCGTCGCAGCTCGCGCGCGCCGTCGAGCCAGAAGCTCGACGTCGCGCGTGCAGCGGCGACGTCGAGCGTCTGGCTCGACCCGCACGGCAGCGACGACATCGACGCAGCGCTGAGCGGCTGCAGGCTACGGCTCGGGCAGCTGCACCCTCTGCCCAAGCTGGACCCCGCCCGGTCGTTGGTCAGCCTTCGAGTACCGGGACGACCGCAGCGCAGAAGTCGTCGGTCCGTCCTGTCGATCCCTTCACCTCGCCGAGGAACTCGAGGAACTCGTCGTCCGACGGGTCGGCCGGCGTGCCGCCATGGTCGATCAGCAACTCGAACCGAATCTGGCCGGGGTTCCTGGCGAGGGCCTTGCCGTCCGGGCCGAACGCGGCGATGTTTCCGGTAGACAAGACGAGGATCGTGAGTGTGCCGTCGCCGTTGTCGGTCACGCGGAGGTCCTTGTCGACAAAGTTGCCGACCTCGGTGACGAAGTTGCCGTTGGCCACGTTCGTGTACACGGCGGTGAACTTGATGTTCGCATGGAAATAGACCAAGCCGTCCGGCCCGTGTCGGTTGACCAGCACGCGACCGTCGGCTACCTGGTCGAACTCGACCGTGAGGCCGTCAACGTCACAGAAGTCGTCGGTGATCTCGGTGAATTCGTCGTGGAATTTCGTGTGCTCGATCGGCTTGGCGGTGGCCCCTCCTGCCAGCGTCATCGAGCCCATCATGGCCAATCCCGCCGCGAGCCCAAGCGTTCGCGCAAGCCTCATGATCCCCCCTTGGTCCAAGTGACCCCCCCGGTCACGTTGGGCCATGGTGACTCTCACCGGCATCGTCGTCAACAGTGCGACAACGAGGCCTGAGTCGTTGCAGGCTCAGGGGCGCCGGTGCGTAGTCAGATGCTGCCAGGGAGTGACGCACTGAGACTCGGCTGCCCTGCCGACCGGGCGTCAGCTATCTGGGGCACGCCCGGTCGGGCAGGGAGCTCGCGTCTGAGCAGCGGTGCCAGTCGACGTCGCGCGTCGTCGCAGGGGTGACTGTCACAGACGCTGTGCAGCTCGCGGAGCCATGCACGAGCTGCAGGGTGTCGCACGTACTGCGGCCCACACTCTCGGTCGCCAGCTCGCCAGCTGTCTCGCCCTGCCTCGATGACGATCGCGAGACACCGAGGACGGCGAGAGCTCATGCGCCGATCTGTGCGGCACCGGTCGGCTGCACACCGACGAGCACGTATCGGCTGTACGAGATGAGCGTGCCGAGCATCGCAGGCTGCACCCTCACGTCTTCGCGGAGCTCCCACAGCAGGATGGTGATCGCTGCAGGGTCGTACAAGACCGGCTTCGGCACTGTGCTGTCGATGACTACGCGTACCCCGGCATCGGTGAGCTTGTCGAGGTCGAGCGTGAGCAAGCTCGACAACGAGCCGATGCGCACGGCTCTCGCTTCGAGCTCAGCCTTCTCGGCGGACTGCGGCGCGGCGATCGGCAGCTTCGACCGTCGGGCAGCACAGGCACACCCTGCGTGCTGGTCGTCGCGTTGATGATCGTCGCGTTCGTGGCGTCGAGTAGCGGCGCTGCAGCTGCGTCGAGCGCTGAGGCGATGTCGACGACCCAGGTGCCGATGAGCCCAGCTGCGCTCGTGTCGTCGGTCGTGATGTGCGGTTCACGCTTCAGCGCTGCGGCTCGTGTCGCGACGACAGTCAGACTCGGACGTCGATCGAGCGTCTGCTGATCGAGCGTCGGCGTAGGCGTCAGCAACGATGCGATGGTCATGCGGTCGAGTCTCGACGCTGCTGCTCGTGTTCGGTCGTTTCGACGACTCAGGGCAGCAGCACGAAGAGTCGCCCGTCGATCTTCTCGCCCACCAGCTGCCCTTTGCGGTAGCGCTTCGTGACAGCGCTGACGGTGATGCCGAGCTTGTCGGCGGCTTCACGCGCAGACACGTACAGGGCTCGAAGCGCTGCGTCTGCTTCGTCGTTGTCGTGAGTACGCTCGTCGAGCTTGATGACGTTGAGCATGTCGCTCATGCGTGGCTGCAGAGCTAGCAGCAGCTGCTTGTCGACGCGCCCACCAGATGCGCTCAGCGCTGTCAGGATCACGAGGCAGTCGTCTGGGTCGAGCTCGACGACGTTCGCGACGCAGCGGCTCACCGACAGCTCCTGGTGAGCAAGTGACCGACCGAAGACGGGCGATCGGTCGCGATGCACGGCGAGAGCTCGGGATGCAAGGCGAAGGCCGCACCTAGGTTTCGAACGTGTCGTTGAGAGAGAGAAACGCGAGTGTCACGAAAGGGTTGCCAGCTCGCGTCTCAGAAAACGATCATGCTCTCCTTCGAGCCGGTGAAGATGTGGATCACGCAGCTGCGACCGCGTGCAGCACGTCGAGCAACGGCGGGTGCTGCACGCAGTCCGTGCCGTGATAGATGAGCGCGAGCTGCACGTCGTCACGCTGCTCTTGCCCGAGCAGCACAGTGCATGAGCACGGCTCGACTGCGTGCCGCAAGATGTCGAACGCGAGCTGGTCGCTGTGCAGTTGCAGCTCGACAACCCCATCGGCGCGATGATGCTCGACTGCGTAGCTACCGCTGCTGATCGTGTCCATGCATCGATGATCGACGCAGCTGGCTCTCGACGGTGGTGCTCACGACTGCGCCGCATCATCGGCTCAGCTCACTCGTCGTCGAGCTCGCGACCTTCGTCGTGCTGACCGATCGAGCGATAATCACGCACCGGCAGCTGATTGCGTCGCTCGTACTCAGCGACGGTCGAAGCGACTTGCTCGTCAGTGTCGTCGGCCGCTCGTGCGAGGTCGCCGCCGTAGGCGAGCGCGACCATGCGCGGGTAGCCGTTGCTCACCTTGCGGATACGCCGCGCAGTCGTGAGACAAGATCGGGGAAGTCCCTACGCAGCCGCTCGACGTCGACGCTGCTCGGTGTGCTGAAGTTGCTCACGTCGCGCCCCAGCCGTGATCTTTGAGCCCGTACGTGAGGTGCTGCGCTCGACGAGCTGCTGCGTCGCTCAGATGCACGAGCGGGCGCTGGCAGCTCGGCAGCGCGCGTCTGGTGACGCCTGGCAGCGTCCCCTCGACGCGTCGCCGAAGTCGGGCCATCATGAAGGTGCTCCCGTCAAGAGCCTGAGGCGGTCACCTGTGCTGGGTGATCGCCTCGTCGTTGTGTAGCTGCTGCTGAGCTGCTCGCTGCTCGACAGCCAGCTGCGCGTGCCTGGTGCGAATCTCGTCGAGCAAAGCGGCTACGGAGTCGAGCTGTTCGTCAGTCAACGGCGGAAGCTTCGCGACGTCTTCAGCCGCGTGCGCCATGCGCAGCTTGTCGAGCTCCCGCTGACGCTGTGCCCGCCGAGCCTCGCGACGCCCTTCCGCCCGCGCGCTCATCGCTCGACGTCGGCTGTCTCGATGAGCTCGGCCTGTTGCGCTGTTTGGACGATGCGCTCGATCTGTTCTCGCTCGTACGGTCCCCGGTCTGGATCTTGTCGAGGATCAACTGCGTGCGCCGCACTCTCGCGCTTCTCTCCCAGGCGATCTTCTGCCGCTTCGGTTGCGCAGTCATACTGAGCTCGTCAACGTTCGTCACGCGCCCAGTGTGTGAGCACAATCGCGAAGGCAGTAGTCGTGATTTGCAGTGCGCCAACGCGAACAGTGGACGCGTTTCGCGCACTTGAAGTCGGTACATGTCGTGACTTGAAGTTGCGTGCCGAATCTTGGCGAGTCACGAAGTGACGCACCAGGAACGCTTGTGCACACCTTGACGGATTCGACGAATCGAACGCCGTTCGCGACACACGACCACGGAAGCGCCGCCAGCTCGACGTCTGACGGCACTTCGTGAGCGGGACGAGCTCAGTCGTTGAGCTCGAACCTGTCGGCGCTGCCGCGTGCGCCCCGGTACAGAATGAAGCCCCTCGGGATCGCCCGCGTGATCATCGCTCGCCGCTCGGCAGGGGTGGTGCGCTCGTCGTCCCAGAGCGCAGAAACAGCGTCCTCACTCTCAGCTTGCGCGTGCTCGTCAGCACCCGCCTTCAACAGCTCGTCACGCTCGGCTGTCAGCTTCGCGAGCCGCGCATCAAGCGGCGCTGCCGCAGCGTCGTAACGATCGAGCGCTATCTCTTCGCGCCCGAGCCGGTCAGCGAGCGTGACAGCCAGCTGCTCCGCTTGGGCGATCTTCGCTGACACAGCTGCGACAGCTCGCGAGCGTCGAGCGATCTGCTCGGCGTGCTTCGGATCGGACAGCCGCTTGATCACTCTGTCGCGCACCCAGCGCTCCGCGATACGCGCATCGATCTGTTGGCCGCATGACTTGCAGCGGTAGATGCGACGCGGCTGCCCGTCGTCGTACGTGTCGCGGCTCGTGCCGGGTCTGATCATCCCCGACAGGCCACGCTTGCAGTCGCCGCAGCGACCGACACCGGACAGGATGTGATCGCCGCTGTAAGGACGTCCGCGACGACGAGCTGCGAACGACGACGCGATCTGCTCGAAGCGGTCGACACTGATGATCGGCTGCACGTTCGTCGCTGTGCGCAGCGCACCCGGCTGGGCCTCGTACAGACCCGCGTGTCGCGGGTTGTTGAGCGCCTTCGCGACTGTCAGCCCGTCCCACTTGCGCCCGATCGTCGTTGTCAGCCCTGCAGCGTTCCAGCTGCGTGCGATCGCTGCCAGCGTCTCCCCCTGATCCAGGTACGCGTCGATCGCTTCGACGAGCGCAGCACGCTCCCGCTCGACGAGCTCGGCGTCTGTCCCCTTGCCGGGGTGCCCGAACGCACGCTGTCCGTTGCCCATGACGCTCGCCTCCCGTCGTGCTGCTGCCTTGCGCCGCTGACGGCGACTGGTGTTGTCGCTCTCTTTGCACGCGGCAGCTGTCAGCACGCGCAGCGTGAAGCGATCATCAGAGCTCGCGAGGTCGTACTCACCGAAGCAGCTCGCGACGGTCAGCCCGCTGTCAGCGAGCGCGATCAGCACTTCGAGGTCGAACGGCTGGCGCATCAGCCGGTCGGTGTGCCAGACGACGACACCCTGCGCTTGACGGTTCTTCAGCCGATCGACGAGCTCGTCCCACCCGGGACGCTTGCGATTGCGCTGCCACGCGCTCTTGTTGTCGTCACGCAGCACCCGCCCGAGACGTGCGCCACGACGCTCGACTTCACGCAGACAGTCGAGCAGCTGCCGGTCCGTCTTCTCCGTCTCGTCATCTTCGTTGTCGGGGTTGCGCGAGATGCGCGCAGACGCGTCGAGCACGTCTGCCGAGGCGAACACCGGGTCGTGATCACGCTCGCGCAGACGTGCCGCGACGACATGCCAGCTGTCGTTGGTCGAGCTAGGTTGATCTTGTTTCAGAGTCGCTGTCATGCAGCAAGTCTGAAGAGCACCTATATGCATGGTCTACAGGTCTGTCAGAGGGTGCCCCTGCGCCAATCCTGGGTTGGCTGAGGGCGGCCCTGCGCCAATCAGCAGCGGCGCAGGGAGCCGCCCCCCTGTGGTCTCAAGCGCCGATGCGCCTACCCCTGCCGTGCCAGACATTGGCCACACCGGGCCGCGGGAAAGCGTGGGTGTGCGGCCAGAGGCTCCTTGGCGCCTCGAACGGCGGCAAGGGCGCGGTCTCACCGGGATGCTGCACTGCGACGAAAACCGTGCGCCCGTCCTCGGTCACGAACGGGCCGCAGGTCTCGGCAAACAGCGGCATGGTGAGGAACTGCTGCACCTTGCCTCGGTCGCGACCTGCCACGGGGACCGCGAACAGGCCGTCGTTGGAGCCGAGCACGTTGCCGTCCGTGGAGATCCACAGGTTGCCAGCTGGGTCGAACGTGACGTTGTCCGGGGCCGAGATCGGACTGACCTGGTCCTTGGGGAAGCCGGCGAAGTAGCTCTCCTCCGCCTCGGGGTCACCACAGACGAGGAACAGGTTCCAGCTGAACGTCGTCGCCGCGGCGTCGTTGCGACGCTCGGCGAGCTCGAGCACATAGCCGTTGCGGTTGCCACTCTGCTGCACCAGCGGCGCGCCCAAGGACGGCCGGGTGTGGCTCATCGTGATTGGGTTGGCCGCGTCCGGGAGCGGGGTGTTGCTGGTCGGGTTGCCACGGTTGGAGTTGTTGGTGAGCGCCATGTAGACGTTGCCGTTGACGGGGTTGCGCTCGACGTCCTCCGGCCGGTCCATCCGCGTCGCCGCTACGGTGTCAGCGGCGAGCCGGGTGTTGATCAGCACCTCCGCGACGGAGAAGTCCGGGACGAACGACTCGGTGTCGCTCGTCAGCGGAATCCACTCACCGCTGCCGTCGAAAGGCAGGTCCTGAGGCAACGCACCCGAGAACTTCGCGACATAGAGCGTGCCGTGGTCGAGCAGCGACATGTTGTGCCGACGGTCCCAGCCGCGGTAGCGGTCGCGCGAGACGAACTTGTAGAGATAGTCGCCGCGCTCGTCGTCTCCCGAGTAGGCCACGACGCGGCCGTCCCGCGCGATCGTCACAGTCGCCGCCTCGTGCTTGAAGCGGCCGAGCATGGAGCGCTTCTTGGGGGTCGAGTCGGGGTCGTAGGGATCGATCTCGACGATCCAGCCGAACTTGTAGGCCTCGGTCGGGTTGGTGCCGAGGTCGAACCGGGGATCCGCATCACTCCATCGGCGCGACTCCAAACCGGCAGTGGTCCTGATGCCGTAGCGCGTGAAGCTAGTGGCGTGCTCGGACGCGACGGCCACCGAGGCGTCGAAGTACTGGTTGAAGTTCTCCTCGCCCGAGAGCACGGTGCCCCACGGCGTGGTACCACCGGAGCAGTTGTTCAACGTCCCGAGGACGTCACCCGCGAGCCGCCCGTCGCCGGCTGCAGGGCCGGTGATCTCCATCGGCGTGTTGGCCGTGATGCGCCGGTTGAACCGGTCGGCACCCGGGACGGGCAGCCACTGCCCGCGATGCCGGTCGCGCTCGATCTCGACGATCGACAACCCGTGCGCGGCCATGGCGACATGAGCCTGCGCCACGAGGTCGTACGCCCCGGTCGGAAACATGAGGGGCTCGTCGGTGTACTCGTGGTTGACCACGAGCAGCGCCCGCTCCTTGCCGCGGACGTGCTTGAGCGGGAGCACGCTGACGTAGTCGCAGTTGTAGCCGAACTGCATGGCCTGTGCCTCGGGCGTCTGCGCAGCCGGGTCGAACGCCGGCGCGCCGGCGACTACGGGGTCGCCCCACGCGATGACGAGCGCCTGCTCGTAGCCGGCCGGGATCGTGATGTTGTCGAGGTTATTGGGGGGAACGGGGGTGAACCCGAATCCGCCGCCGCTGCTATGTTCGCTTCCCTTCGCCGCCGCCGGCACGACCTGCAGCGCGCCCAGGCCCGCGGCCGCTGCGCCGACAGCACCGGCCTTGAGCACCGATCGGCGAGCGATGACACCTTCGAGGATGGTCTGGATGTGTTCGTTACCCGACGTATTCGGCTCGGGGTGGAAACAGGCGTTGCCACATCGGAAGTGACAGGTTGCCGCACTGCGTGAGCCGTGCGGGCCGAACAGGGGGAGCAGGCGACGCCGATCGGTCGGGACGGTCATCGAGTTCTCCTTGCCAGCGGGGGACGTCCGTCGCGACGCTAGGAACCCGCCCTGAAATTCGTCAATCCCGCAAGCAGCGAGTTGGTGAACGGCGGGTGACTGATGCAAGCCGTCAGACTCGGACGACGTCCGGCTCAGATTCGGGCACCGCAAGTCGCAGATTCCGCCGGTGGGCGCGCAGGGCGCCGTACGCGAACACCACGAGTGCGAGCCAGACAATCGTGAACGCCGCGATCCTCGCCGGTGGGCTCGCGCCGGATGGCCATACCGAAGATGAGCGTCAAACCACTTTGCTCATTACCTCCACACTGGAGAATCTTCGCCTCAAACCGTGTCGCACGCGGCGGTTGCCCGTTCGACGTCATGGTGACCGCGTCCGCCACGGCACTAGGGTCGAGGCGGCAAAGACTCGGAGGAGGACTGGTCGTGAAGGTCATGGTTCTGATCAAGGGCACCGCCGTGGACGAGGAGAAGATCACCCCGAGCGCGGAGATGCTCCAGGAGATGGGCGCCTACAACGAGCGGCTGGTCAAGGCCGGCATCATGCTCGACGGGCAGGGCGTGCAGCCAAGCAGCAAGGGCGCCCAGGTCGTGTTTCAGGGCGGCGAGACGTCAGTCGTCGACGGCCCGTTCACCGAGTCGAAGGAGATCGTTGCCGGCTTCTGGATCTGGGAGGTCAGCTCGCTCGAGGAAGCCATCGAGTGGGCGAAGAAGTGCCCGTACGACCCGAAATACGGAGGGACGCAGATCCTGGAGGTGCGACCGGTCTTCAGCGCCGAGGACTTCGGCGCGGAGTACACCCCGGAGCAGCGGGACCACGACGCCCGGCTCGCGGAGGAGATCCGGGCGCAGCGCGGCGAGAGCTGAGCACCTGGTCGGGCAATGACTGACATCGATCGGACGATCGAGGCCATCTGGCGGATCGAGTCACCCCGCCTGATTGCCACCCTTTCTCGACTCGTGCGTGACGTGGGGTTGGCCGAGGAGCTCGCTCAAGACGCGTTCGTCATCGCGCTCGAGCAGTGGCCGCAGAGCGGAATACCGCACAACCCTGGCGCGTGGCTCATGGGTACGGCCAAGCACCGAGCCATAGACCTGGTGCGCCGCGAACGGGTGCGAGACGTCAAGTACGCACGGCTCGCCGCGGATCCGGCGGCGTCGGCGGCCGGTGTTGCGCCGGCCGCCGACGCCGTCACCGAGGACGCGGTAGGCGACGACCTGCTCTCCCTCGTCTTCGTCGCCTGCCACCCCGTGCTGCCACGCGCCTCCCGGGTTGCCCTCACGCTGCGACTGGTGGCTGGACTTACGACCGAGGAGATCGCGCGCGCGTTTCTCGTCCCACCAGCGACGCTGCGGCAGCGGATCTCGCGAGCCAAGCGCACGCTCGCCGAGGCACAGGTGCCGTTCGAGGTGCCGCAGGAGGACGAGCTGCCCGCGCGGCTGTCCACCGCGCTCGAGGTGATCTATCTCGTGTTCAACGAGGGGTACGCGGCGACGTCCGGCGAGGGCTGGGTGCGCCACGACCTCGCGGTGGAGGCGATGCGGCTGGGGCGCGTGCTCGCTGGCCTGCTCCCACGGGAGCCGGAGACGCACGGACTCGTGGCGCTCATGGAGCTGCAAGCCTCGCGGTTTGGAGCGCGCACGCGTCCCGAAGGCGAGGTCGTCGTTCTCGCGGACCAGGACCGATCGCGGTGGGATCGTCTGCTGATCACGCATGGCCTTGCCGCGCTGGACCGGGCGATCGCCCTACGCAGCCCGCTTGGCCCGTACACACTGCAGGCCGCTATTGCGGCGTGCCACGCGCGCGCCGCCGACTTTGCGCACACCGACTGGGAGGCGATCGTCGCGCTGTACGACGCATTGGCGCAGATCGCGCCGTCGCCGGTGGTCGAGCTCAACCGTGCGGTCGCGGTGCTGTACGCCGATGGTCCGGGTGCCGCGCTGGCGGTGCTCGACGCGATCGCTGACGACCCGCGGCTGGCTGGTTACCACCTCCTAGGGGCCGTGCGCGCGGATGTGCTTACCC
Source organism: uncultured Actinomycetota bacterium (assembly GCA_963757805.1). Classification (GTDB taxonomy): domain Bacteria; phylum Actinomycetota; class Actinomycetes; order Jiangellales; family Jiangellaceae; genus CAVWSM01. The sequence goes on from CAVWSM010000008.1 coordinate 59,702, forward strand.
GCCTCGGACGCCACTTCGAGGCTGCCGAAGCGCTCGAGCACGCGGCAACCCTGGCGCCCACGCAGCGGGAGCGCCGGCTCCTCAAAGGCCGTGCTGCGGCCGCTGCGGAACGCGCCACCGTCTTCACTCCTTGATAGAGCCTTCGAGCATCCCCTGCACGAAGTGCCGTTGCAGCCACAGATAGACGACGACGATCGGGAACGCCACGATCACCGCACCCGCTGCGAGCAGCCCGAAGTCCGATGTGTGTTGACCCTGGAAGAAGGACAACCCGAGCGGCGCGGTGCGCAGCGACTCCGACGTGACCATCACGAGGGGCAGCAGGAACTCGTTCCACGTCCACATGAAGACGAGCACGGTCATCGTGAGGATCGCTGGGCGCCCCATCGGTGCGAGCACCCGCCAGAGCACCTGCCAGTGCGACGCACCGTCGAGCCGCGCTGCCTCGACTACATCCCGGCTGCTCGAACGGAAGTAGCTGGTCATCCAGAACGTGCCGAATGCCACTGACTGGGCGGCCTGGGGCAGCACCAAAGCCCAGTAGGTGTTGGTGAGCCCTAGGTCACGCAGATCGAAGTAGAGCGGGATGACTATCGCCTCGCTGGGGACGGTGATGCCGAGCACGAACAGGTAGTACAGCCAGGTGCGCCCGCGGAAACGCATCGTGCCGAACGCGTACCCGCTCATCACTGACAGCGCGACGGCAGCGACGACAACCACGACGGCGACGATCGCGCTGGTGCGCAGGTAGGTGCCGAACCGGCCCAGCTCCCACGCATCGGCGATGTTGCCAAGTCCGATGCCCGTCTCCCCTTGGGTCTCAGGGGTGAGCGCGGCGCCGAGGATGCCAAGCACCGGGTAGAGCGAGAATGCCGCGAACAGGCCCAGGATGAGGTAGCCCGCCGCGCGTTCCGACCGAGAGATCATGCCGGCTCCCGGCCGATGCGCGTGATGAGCCATGACAACCCGAAGATGACGGCGGTCAGTGTGACCGCGACCGCGCATGCCGAGCCGACCCGGCCAAGCTCGAATGCGCGGTGGTAGACCTCGTACGACGGCACAGACGTGCTGTTGCCTGGTCCCCCGCGCGTCGTGTTGTAGATCAGGTCGAACGTGCGCAGCGCGGCGACCACGGTGAGGGTGAGTGCGACCGCGAGCTCGCCGCGCAGCGATGGCAGCGTGACGGCACGGAATTCGCGTACGGCGCCGGCGCCGTCGAGCCGCGCCGCCTCGTACAGGTCGCGGGGGATGCGGCTCATTCCGGCGAGGAACAGCACGATGCACAAGCCCGTACCGACCCAGGTGCCCACGAAACCAACCGCCGGTAGCGCTGTCGCATAGTCACCAAGCCACGCGCGAGTAAGCCCGTCGAGCCCCACGAGCTCGAGCACGTCGTTGAGCGTTCCCTCGGGTGCGTAGATGCGACGCCACGCGATGGCGACCACAACCATCGCGATCACTTGCGGGAGGAACAGTACGGTGCGGAAGAAGCTGAGCCCGCGCATGCGCGCACGGGTCATGACGGCGGCGACCAGGAGCCCGAGAAACGGCGGGCAGCACGGCGTAGAACACGATGAGCACGAGGGCATGGACGAACGATTCACGCAGGGCTTCGTCGGTGACGACGTCTAGGTAGTTGTCGAGGCCGACCCAGGTGCCGACGCCGAGCCCGTCCCAGTCGTAGAGCGAGAACCACGCGCCCCGGATGAGCGGCCAGAGCACGAAGGCCGCGTAAAGCACGAACGCGGGCAGCAGGTAGGCGTACGCGACCCTCCGCGGCTCGCCCGGTGATCCTGACCCCCGCCGTGCAGCGCGCGCGTCAGCCACCGCCACTCACGAACGCGCTGTAGTCGTCCTGCAATCGCTGCAGGAACTGCTGCGGCGTCACCTGCTTGGCGGTGAGGTCCTGGATTGCAGCGGTGAGGGTGTCGGAGAACGTCGGGGTCGCATAGTCGAGGTAGGGCACGAGCCCATCACCGGTGGCCACGGTGTCCCAGGCCACGAAAACCTGCCGCTGGACGCCGTCGGGCACTGTTTGGGTGGCCGTGTCGACGATAGGCAACCCGCCCTCGCGCGTGATGATGCGCATGGCATCGGGGCTCGTGATGAAGTCGATGTAGGCGGCCCCTGCGTCGGGAGCCTCGCTCGCTGTCGAGACCGCGAACGGGAGGCTGGTGCCTCCCGTAGCCACGTAGTCGGAGCCGTCGCCAGGCGGAAGGATGAACCCGACACGGGTGCCCAGTGCCTCCTGCAGGTCGGCGGTGAGCCAGGTGCCGCCGATGAGGAAGACGCCTTCGCCGCGTCCGAACGCCGCCGCCGCGTCGTCGTAGGCCACCCCGTTGAAGCCCTCGGTGAAGTAGCCCTTGTCGACGAACTCCACGAGCTTTTCGGCGGCTTGCATGTTGTCGTCGGACGTCCAGTCACCGCCTTCCACGCCGAAACCGAGGTCGCGGACGGTGTCGGGGTCGACGTACCTGCTCTGGATTGCGCCGAACACGTGGATGCCGGGCCACTGCTCGAGGTTGCCGAACTGCAGCGGGATCTCGCCCGCCTGCTTGGCCGTGGCGAGTGCAGCCTCGAAGTCGGCCCAGGTGGTCGGAAGCTCGATGCCCAGGGTGGCCAGCTTCTCCAGGTTGACGAACACGCCCACGACCTCGCCCATCTGCGCGAGACCGTAGAGCTCACCAGAGCCGAATGTCACGCCGTCGGCGGAGTAGCTCGCCAGTGCACGGACCGCCTCGGGATAGCGCTGGGTCCAGCCGTAAGCCTCGGCCCAAGGATCGAGTGCCCGGATGAGGTCGGCCTCGACGAACTGACCCATGTCGGCGCGGCCATTGTTGACTTGAGAGACGTCGGGCGCGTCGTCGCCGGACAATGCCAGCCGCAGTGTGGTCTGCAGGTCCTCGAAGGAGCGCGCGACCCGCTCGATCGTGATGTTGGGGTACTTCTCCATGAACGCTGCATTGAGCCGCTCGATCTGCGCGTTCTGACCGCCGCGCACCTCCTGGTCCCACACGACGAGGGTCACGTCACCCAGTTGCGAGGCGTCAGTCTGCACGCCGGTGGGTGCGGCATCGCCTGAATCGTCGTTGTCGCCCCCAGGCGCGCAGGCGGCCACGACTGCTGCGGAGAGCAGAGCGATCACGATTGCGCGTACGGATCCGGACACCGGTCAGGGCTCCTTCCGTCAGCGGGCAGGCCGCAGGCCGATCGTCGCAGTTGCTCGAAGCAGGATCTCTCGGTCTGCCACGTCACGCAGCAGGGGATCAAGAAAGCCGTAGTCTTTGGCGAGCTCGGGGTCGATCTTCCGTGTCTCCTGCCACCACAAGGCGAGGTCGCCCCATCCAGGTGAGGACAGCGACCCGCCGAACTGACGCACCGAGAGTCCGGCAGCAAGGTTGGCGAACTGCAGCCGGTCGACGAGTGGCCAGCCGGCCAGCGTCCCGAGCATGAAGGATGCCGCGAACACGTCGCCGGCCCCGGTCGGATCTAGCGCGTCAACCACGAGCGCTGGAGCGGTCGCCTGCTCGCCTGTGATTTGGTCGATGGCGATGGCGCCTTCGGAACTGCACGTGATGACAACGAGTGGTACGTCCTCCGCGAGGCGTGCGAGCGCCTCGGGCGGTGACGAGGTGCGCGTGTAGGCCATCGCCTCCACCTGGTTGGGCAGGAAGCAGTCGACGACGTCAAGCCGGCGGAACATCGCCGGATCCCACTGCTCGGCCGGATCCCACCCCAGGTCGGCGAAGATCATCGAGCCCTGGTCCCGCGCTCTGCGAACCCAGCGGGTCGGCTCCTCCTGCAGGTCGATGAACGCCGCGCGTGACCGTGGCGGCGTGCCGATCATGTCGTCGAATCTCACCGGCCCCGGGTGCGCATGCGTCACCATTGCGCGGTCTCGGTCGAGGGCGAGTGACACCGTGACGGGGGAGTGCCAGCCCCGGTAGTGCGACGACGTCGACAGGTCGACGCCCTCATGGTCGTGCAGTGCGTGCCAGCAGAAGTCGCCGTAGACGTCCTCCGCGAAGGCAGCCGCGAGACTGGTCCGCAAGCCGAGCCGGCTCGCTGCCACGGCGAGGTTGGCGATGCCGCCGGGGCTGGAGCCCATGCCCTCGGCGATGACTTCGGTGCCCGGCGTCGGTGCCGATGCGAGCCCGGTCAGCACCAGGTCGAGGAAGACTGTGCCCGCCAGGAATAGGTCGAACGGCGGGTCCCCCGGCCCCCTACGATGGTCGAGCGCGTCGAACCGCTGCGGAGGCTCCGGGTGGCAGCCTTCGATTGATCTGACGACGATGCGCTCGCCTTCCATCGCGCTGGTACGTCTCCTTTATGACCGCTGGCTTGTTCGCCAGGCTAGTCGGGGGCACTGACCGGCCGGCGCTGGTACGGTCCGGGGGACGTGAGGCTCGTGATTCTGGGCGGCGGGGGATTCCGCGTACCACTCGTGCATGGCGCGCTGCTCGCCGATGCTGCGAGCGGGTCCGGGTTGGTCACCGAGCTCGTACTGCATGACGTGTCGCCTGACCGCCTTGCCGCCATCGAGGCGGTCTGCCGGCAGCAGGCGGCTGGAGCTGGTGGCCGCCTGGTGCTCCGTACAACCGTGGATCTGACCGAGGCGCTATCCGGCGCCGACTTCGTGTTCTCGGCCATTCGTGTCGGTGGACTTGCGGCGCGCGCGGCCGACGAGGCGGCGGCAGCGCGGCTCGGGCTGCTCGGGCAGGAGACCACTGGCGCCGCGGGCGTGCTGTACGGACTGCGGTCCGTTCCTGAGGCCGTACGCATAGCGTCGGTTGTCGCCGCGATTGCTCCGGATGCGTGGGTCATCAACTTCACCAACCCCGCGGGCATGGTGACCGAGGCGATGTCGGCCGTGTTGGGCGACCGTGTCATCGGCATCTGTGACTCTCCGGTCGGGCTGTGCCGGCGTGTGGCCAAGGCGCTGCAGGTGCCGTTGGAGAGTGCGTGGTTCGACTACGCGGGGCTCAACCATCTGGGCTGGCTGCGTGCTGTGTACGTCGACGGGCGGGATCGGCTGCCCGCCTTGCTTGCATCAGACCGCGCGGTCGAGTCCTTCGAGGAGGGTCGGCTGTTCGGTCCTGGGTTCCTGCGCGCGCTCGGCGCCGTTCCCAACGAATACCTCTACTACTGGTACCGCACCGATGAGGCCATTGCCGGTCTTGGCGACTCGCCGCGCGGCGCGTTCCTGGTGGATCAGCAGGAGCGGTTCTTTGACGCGGTGTTGCGGGAGCCCGATGCGGCGTATGCCACGTGGCAGCGGTTCCGCCAGGAGCGTGAGCAGACCTACCTCGCGGAGAGTCGTACGGAGGGGGAGGCTCGCGAAGAGGACGACTTGTCCGGGGGCTATGAAGGTGTCGCCTTGCGGCTCATGCACGCCATCGCGCGTGGGGAGCGGGCAATGCTGATCCTCAACGTGCGCAACCGCTCCGCGGTCGCGGGACTCGATGCCGACGCGATTGTCGAGGTGCCGTGCGTCGTCGACGCCAACGGCGCACACCCGGTGGCCGTCGGCGCGCTGGCGCCAGATCAGGCGGCGTTGGTCTCGACCGTCAAGGCTGTTGAGCGGCTGACGATCGAGGCGTCGCTCAGCGGCTCGCGTGACCTCGCGGTCAAAGCGCTTGCGCTGCATCCGCTCGTACGGTCAGTCACGGCGGCCGAGCAGCTGGTCGCTCGCTGGTCCCCGCCGGAATGACCACGTTCAGCAGGAGGTCCCCCGCACCACCAGGGCTGCATGCCTAGCGGTGCAGGGGCAATCCTGGCGGTGGCCAGCCGGGATCGCGGACAAGTCGACTCGTGTGCCCCTCAACGCAAGTGGGGCCGCACTCGGCGACCCCACGAGCTGCGTCGATCAGCCCAGACTCACTGCACGGGCTTGAGCTCGACACCACTGAGCTCGATTGCCTTGTCTGTCGGATCGATCGTAACGACAAAGGGTCCGGTCGGGTTGTCATTGGTGATGATCGACTGGAGCGCGCCGTTGGTGGCGTTCAGCCGCGCCCAGTAGCCGGTCCCCACGTCCGACGTAACCGTCCCTCTGTACTCGCCGGCGCGGATGTCGGTGCCCACGAGGTAGACGCCGTCGGAGATCGTCCCACCGATTGACAACGGTGCGGCCGCTGCGAGCGGCGTCAGTTCGACCCCGGTGAGCTCGATTGCCTTGTCGGTCGGGTCGATGGTGACGACGAACGGGCCGGTCGGGTTGGCGTTCGCGATGATCGCTTCAAGGGAGCCGTCAGTTGCGCTCAGACGTGCCCAGCACCCGGCGTCCAGGACCGAGGTCACGGCCCCGCGATAGTCGCCTGCAGGGATGTCGATGCCCACGAGGTAGGTGCCATCGTCCCAGGTCGGGGCTGCCGCTGCTGCGGCCGGCTGCTCGGGCTCTGCCGACACCGGCTCGACTGGCTGGGTCGCGGAGTTGTCCGAGGTCGTCGTGTCCTGCGCTACCACGCTGTCGGTATTGGGTGCGGCAGTGCCGCCGCCGCCGACCGCTGTGCTCGCAATGGCGATTCCGGCTACTGCGATGGTCCCGGCGAGGACCTTGTGCCGGCGCAACCAGCTCCTCTTCGGTTCCTCGGGCTTGCCGTGCGGCGCTACGCCGCTATCAATCTGAGTAGTCGCCACGTCGCAACGCTCCCTGAGAAGGGAAGGGCCAGCCCCTTCGATTCGCAAGGATTAGATGGAGCCTGGCTAGGATTCCGTTCCCTCTGGGCGCTGTGACCTAGGCGACACCCGGTGGCAACCATCGAGGGCGTTCCCGCGGGAACGCCCTCGACCACTGGAAAGGAGCTCGCGGTTGGCAGCTCAGACGACCTGCCAGGTGTCCCTGCCGTGCAGCAGCGAACCCAGATCGCCGCGGCCCTGAGTCTCGGCGGCCTGAGCGAGCTGGCCCGCCATGAGGTCGTCATAGGTCGGCCTGTCGACTGACCGGAAAACCCCGATCGGCGTCCGCGCGACCGTGCCTGGCTCGGCGAGCCGCGACAGCGCAAACGCCAGCGACGGGTCCGAGGTATGCGCGTCGTGAACGATCGGGACCGCCTCGGGATCGCTGGAGATGGTGAGCGCACCGGTGGCCGGGTCGCGGACGACGGCCTGCGAGGAGTCGGCGCCGAACCGGATGGGCTGGCCGTGCTCGAGGCGTATGAGCATGTCGTCGCGGGTCTCGGCGTCCTTCAAGGCATCGAACGCGCCGTCGTTGAAGATGTTGCAGTTCTGGTAGATCTCCACCAGCGCGGTGCCCCGGTGCGCGGCGGCTGCGCGGAGCACTGATGTGAGGTGCTGGCGATCAGAGTCGATGGTGCGCGCGACGAACGTGGCCTCCGCCCCGAGTGCGATCGACACAGGATTGAACGGGTGGTCGAGCGACCCGAACGGTGTCGACTTGGTGATCTTGCCCAGCTCGGATGTCGGCGAGTACTGCCCCTTGGTCAGCCCGTAGATGCGGTTGTTGAACAGCAGGATCTTGAGGTTGACGTTGCGCCGCAGCGCGTGGATCAGGTGGTTGCCACCGATCGACAACCCGTCGCCGTCACCGGTGACAACCCACACGGACAGGTCCGGCCGCGAGGACGACAGTCCCGTCGCGATAGCGGGGGCACGCCCGTGGATCGAGTGCATGCCATAGGTGTTGAGGTAGTAGGGGAACCTCGACGAGCAGCCGATGCCGGAGACGAACACGATGTTCTCCCGGCGCAGCCCCAGCTCCGGCAGGAACCCTTGCACCGCAGCGAGGATCGCGTAGTCACCGCAACCCGGGCACCACCGCACCTCCTGGTCGCTGGTGAAGTCCTTCTTGGTCTGCTTCTCTTCGGTGGTCGGCACACCGGCCAGCCCCGGGAAGCCAACGTCAACCGTGTCAGTCATGAGCGAGTACGTCCTTGATCGCGGTGGCCAGCTCTTCGGCCTTGAACGGCAGGCCCTGCACCTTGGCGAAGGTCTGCACGTCGACGAGGTAGCGGCCGCGGAGCAGCAGGGCAAGCTGGCCGAGGTTCATCTCGGGCACGAGCACCCGCCGATAGCGGTGCAGCACCTCGCCGAGGTTGGCCGGGAACGGGTTGAGGTGCCACAGGTGCGCCTGCGCGACGTGATAACCGGCGGTGCGAGCCTGGCGGACTGCCGCGCCGATCGGACCGTACGTGGATCCCCACCCAAGCACCAGCAGCTCGGCGTCACCGGCGGGGTCGTCGACCTCGACGTCGGGCACCGTGATGCCCGCCACCTTGGCCGCGCGAGTGCGCACCATGTGCTCGTGGTTGGCGGGGTCGTAGGAGATGTTGCCCGAGCCCTCGGCCTTCTCCAGCCCGCCGATGCGGTGCTCGAGCCCCGGGGTGCCGGGCACCGCCCAAGGCCGCGCCTTGGTGTCGGGGTCGCGCTTGTAGGGCCAGAACGTCTCTGTTCCGTCGGCCAACGTGTGGTTGGGCTCGGTCGCGAACTCCACCGCAATCTCGGGCAGATCATCGACCGAAGGGATCCGCCACGGCTCGGCGCCGTTGGCCAGGTAGCCGTCGGAGAGCAGGAACACCGGGGTCCGGTAGGTCACCGCGATGCGGGCGGCCTCGAGCGCTGCCTCGAAGCAGCCGGCCGGCGTCGCCGGTGCCACGATCGGCACCGGTGCCTCGCCGTTGCGCCCGAACATGGCCTGCAGCAGATCAGCCTGCTCTGTCCTGGTCGGCAGTCCGGTCGACGGGCCGCCACGCTGTACGTCGATCACGATCAGCGGCAGCTCCAGCGACACGGCCAGCGCGATCGTCTCCGACTTGAGCGCGATGCCAGGCCCCGACGTGCTCGTCACGCCGAGCGCTCCACCGAACGCCGCCCCGAGCGCCGCCCCGATGCCGGCGATCTCGTCCTCCGCCTGGAACGTGCGGACGCCGAACCGCTTGTGCTTGGACAGCTCATGCAGGATGTCCGATGCCGGCGTGATGGGGTAGGAGCCGAGGAACAACGGCAGCCCGGACTGCTGCGATGCGGCGATCAGCCCGTAGGCCAGCGCCAGGTTGCCGGTGATGTTGCGGTAGGTGCCCGCCGGCATGGGCGCCGGCCTGACCTCGTAGGTGACCGCGAAGTCCTCGGTCGTCTCGCCGTAGTTCCAGCCCGCCTTGAAGGCGGTGATGTTGGCATCGCGGATCGTCGGGGACTTGGCGAACTTCGTCTCCAGGAAGGAGATCGTGCCCTCGATCGGCCGGTGGTACATCCACGACAGCAGCCCGAGCGCGAACATGTTCTTCGCGCGGCTCGCCTCCTTGCGCCCGAGGTCGAACGGCTTGAGCGCCTCCAGGGTGAGCCCGGTCAGGTCGACCGCGTGCACCTTGTAGGCCGCCAGTGAGTCGTCCTCGAGCGGGTTGCCGTCGTAGCCGACCTTGGACAGCGACCGCTTGGTGAACTCAGCCTTGTCGACGATCAGCGTCGAACCCTTGGGTACGTCCGAAATGTTCGCTTTCAGGGCTGCCGGGTTCATCGCGACCAGCACATCCGGAGCATCCCCTGGCGTCAGGATGTCGTGATCGGCGAAGTGGAGCTGGAAGCTCGACACCCCCGGCAGGGTCCCCGCCGGCGCGCGGATCTCCGCGGGGAAGTTGGGCAGGGTCGCCAGGTCATTTCCCAGCACCGCTGTCTCTGAGGTGAATCGGTCACCGGTGAGTTGCATTCCGTCGCCGGAGTCGCCGGCGAAGCGGATGATCACCCGGTCGAGTTGCTCGACCTGCTTGACCACGAGAGTGGGCCTCCTCTGCGCCCGCCTGGCTGGGTGCGACACAGGCGTGGTCGGCGCGCGTTCAGTTGTCCGTTTCATGCTACGTCGCAGTCCCTGTCATCTGCGGCAATGCCCGCACATCAAGACGGATCGCCCCAGTTGGCATGCCGGAATGGCTCCGGCGGTGGACCATTGGGGCCATGGGTGGCCACGAGCCCAACGACGGGGTGGTCGACGTCGCGTCCGTACACGTGCTCCACGGCGATGCGCGGGCGACCGTTCCATGGCCACGCGCCCAGGAGGAGAAGCCACCCGCCGACGAGGACGAGTCCCTGGCGAGCGAGGACGAGGCGGTGGCGGCCGGAGAGGGAGCGGCGCAGACCGCCATCCACGCCGCCGTCGGGGCGGCGTCAGTTGTCGGTGGCCTGGCGGCCGGTCTCGGCCGAACGGTGGGGCGGGTGGCCGCGCCGATCACCCGTACGGTGCTGCACCCGCCGTTGCTCGATGAGAGCCTGCACCCGGCCCGAATCGTCGACGGCTTGGCCGCCCGAGGTCGGACGACACAGTCGGCGGCCACCCGAGAGATGGAGCACCTGATCGAGGCGGTTGTCCCGCCCGTTGTCGGTGAGGTGCTTGCCACGCTCGATCTCAACGCGATCGTCAGCGAGCATGTCGACATCGGCGCAATCGTAGACACGGTCGACATTGACGCAATAGTGGACAGGGTCGACATCGCCCGCATTGTGCAGCGGCTGGACATGAACGAGATCGCGGCGCGACTGGATCTCAATGCGATCATCGACCGGGTCGACATCGCCGCCATCGCGGCCCGCCTGGATCTCAACGCGATCATCGACCGGATCGACATCGACGCGATCGCGGCCCGCATCGACATCGACGCGATCGCGGCCCGCATCGACCTGGACGCGATCGCGGCCCGCATCGACATCGATGCGATCGCGGCTCGGGTGAACATCGAGGCCATCCTCAACCGGGTGGACATCGTCGCGATCGCCGAGGAGGTCGTCGACGGCATCGACCTCCCGGAGATCATCCGCGATTCCACCGGATCGTTCGCGACGGAAGCGGTGCGCGACGTACGGATGCAGGGGATCGAGGCCGACGAGGCGGTGGCCCGCCTGCTCGACCGGCTCCTGTTGCGTCGCAAGCGCCGGCGTACTGATGCCCCCGGCGAGCCGCGGTCGCTCGAGGGCGAGCCCGACCCGCAGCATCACGACGGGACGCCGACATGACGACGCATGTCGATCCCGTACCCAGAGAGGCCCGGCCATACCAAGGGAAGCGGGCCGGCATCGTCAGCCGCACCACCGCCAACGTCATCGACGTTGTCATCGTGGTGGTCTTCGTGATTTCTGTCTGGCTTGGCTGGGCGGCGTTGCGGTTCCTCTTCGACCCACGCAACTTCGAGATGCCGATGCTCCCGCGCGGGTTCGTGCTGGTCATCGGCTATGTGACCTTCGCGCTGTATCTCGGCGTGTCCTGGGCAACAGCTGGACGCAGCATCGGTGGTGGGCTCATGGGGCTGCGGGTGGTCAACTTCAGGGGTGAGCAGCTGCGACCCGCAGGCGCGTTGCTTCGCGGGGCATTCTGCGCGATCTTTCCGCTCGGACTCCTGTGGGTCGTCGTCAGCCGCGAGAACCGGGCCGTGCAGGACCTGGTCCTCCGTACATCTGTGATCTACGACTGGGACGTGCATCGACGCCCACGCGAGAGTCGCTGACAGCGATCGACATCAGGCCAGCAGGTCGCCACGACCTCTGGTGACAGATACCGCGGTGCGCACGAGCGCGGCGTTGTCCGCAACACCTTGGCCGTCTGGGCCGTGCAGCACGTCCTCGAGGCCGATCCGCATGTCGAGACCGAGCTCGGCGGCCAACCGGAGTACGGGCCAGGTGCTGGGTCCTTCGCCATGCAGCAGGACCTTGACGGGTGGTGGATCGCCGAGGGCGGCAAGGAGCGCGCGAGCGGTGCCTGGGGCACTGGCTGCATCAAGGTCCATGACTTCCCCGAGTACGCGGAGGACCTGACCCCTGAGCGGGGAAGCAAGGAACCGCTCGGCGCCATCGGTGCCGGACCAGACACCGGCCTCGATGCCGACCCCTTGCTCGAGTAACGCGCCGGCCACGAGCTCAGCGCCGTCCTCGTGCCAGTTGACCGAGGCATGGTCGGGACGGATCTGCCAGGCACGCGACCAGATCAGCCCGCCGATTCGCATCGGGCTCGGTCCACGCACCGGTGGTGACGCCGACCGGGATGCCCGGCACCGCCGCCCGTACGGCCTCAAGAACCTCGCCGACAACATCGGGGTCGAGGGTGTCTGTGCCGTCAGGACGCTTGGGGTGCAGGTGGATGTCGACGGCACCGGCGTCGACGGCCGCGCGCGCCGCAGCGGCCAGCTCCGACGCCGTCACCGGAAGCGCAGGATGCTCGCCCGGCGCGTCGCGGCCCGTTGAGGCAGACCTGCAGCACAGGCTCATCGTGTCAGCAAACCTTGACGACACCACCCAATCGCCTCAGCGCTTGTCGGGCGGACCCGCACTAGGGTGGCGTACAGGGACAGTTCGGGAGGTGGCACGCGATGGGCGCGTACCTCGAGACGTACACCGTTGCGGCGACTGTCTTTCTTGCCGGGGTGGCGTTCGTCGGCGGGGCGTTCACCGCCAACCGGTTCTTGCGGCCGAGCCGTCCATCGATCGAGAAACTCACCGCCTATGAGTGCGGCGTCGACCCTGTCGGCGAGGGCTGGGCTCAGTCGCATATCCGCTACTACGTCTACGCCTATCTCTACGTGGTCTTCGCCGTCGACGCGGTCTACCTGTTCCCGTGGGCGACCGTCTTCGACGCACCCGGATTCGGTGTTACGACCTTGGTCGAGATGGGCATCTTCCTGGCGATCGTGGCGATGGGCATCTTGTACGCCGCCCGCAAGGGAGTGCTCCGATGGACGTGACCGACCAGCGGCCACCGGTGGCTTTGCCGACTCCCCACGTACGCACGGCTGAGGACGTCGGAGCGCTGCAACGTCTAGCCCCTGAGCCGCTGCGCTTCATCCTCAACTGGGGCCGCCGCTACAGCCTGTGGGTGTTCAACTTCGGCCTCGCCTGCTGCGCGATCGAGTTCATCTCCGCGTCGATGGCGCGGCACGACTTCATCCGCCTCGGTGTCATCCCGTTCGCGCCGGGGCCGAGGCAGGCCGACCTCATGGTCGTCAGTGGCACGGTGACCGACAAGATGGCACCCGCCATACGCCGGCTGTACGAGCAGATGCCCGAGCCCAAGTACGTCATCTCCTTCGGCGCATGCTCAAACTCGGGTGGCCCCTACTGGGACTCCTACAGCGTCACCAAGGGCGTCGACCAGGTCGTGCCCGTCGACGTGTATGTGCCTGGATGCCCACCGCGACCGGAAGCGTTGCTGCAAGGGATCCTCAAGCTTCAGGAGAAGATCGCCGGCGAGTCGCTGGCCGAGCGCTATGCGACGCGTGACACGTCGGCCGCGGCCTTGACGCGACCGTTGATCGAGCAGCGGTGACCGACCAGCAGGACTGGGCGCTCGCCTTGGCGACCGCCGCTGGCGAGGACGCGATCCTCAGTGACGCCTACGGCCTCATGGTGGTCGACGTGGCTCCGCCTCGCTGGGTGTCCACGTTGACGGCTGCGCGCGACCACGGGTTCAGCTATTTCGACTGGCTCACCGCTGTCGACGAGCTCGACGAGGGTTTCCGCGTCGTGGCTCATGTCGTCGACGTCGCGAAGCGGCCGCCACTTCACCTGCTTGTCCGTGCGCAGGTGGCGCGCGACGCCGCGACGATCGCTACGGCAACGGGGGTGTTTGCCGGCGCGGCATGGCATGAGCGGGAGACGCACGAGATGTTCGGTGTCGGATTCGAGGGTCATCCGGCGCTCACGCCGTTGCTGCTACCCGACGAGTTCGAAGGGCATCCGTTGCGCAAGGAGTTCGTGCTGGCAGCGCGGGCAGCGAAGCCCTGGCCGGGCGCCAAGGAGCCGGGGGAGTCGGAGGAAGGCGCGGCTCCGGCGCGGCGGCGGATGCTGCCGCCAGGTGTGCCTGACCCAGCGGTTTGGGGGCCGCGGCGCACCGCCCGTCCAGCTGCCGACGACGACAGATGCCACCGCCGACGAGGGCGAGGCTTGATGGAGACGCTCATCGCCACGCTCGCTGTGGTCGCCGCGTTCCTCGTGCTGCCTCTGCTCGTCGGGCAGACCGAGCACAAGGTCATGGCCCACATGCAGGGACGTGTCGGGCCGATGTATGCGGGCGGGTTCCACGGTTGGGCGCAGCTTGTCGCTGACGGCGTCAAGTTCGTGCAGAAGGAAGACATCGTCCCCGCCGGCGCCGACCGCACGGTGTTTCGCCTAGCCCCGGCCGTGGCGCTGATCCCCTACCTCGTGGCGATGGCTGCGCTGCCTCTGGCGCCCAACCTAGTGGCGTTCGACTCGTCGGTCGGGCTGTTCTTCGTGCTCGCGGTCATGGGTGTCGGCGTGCTCGGGTCGCTGATGGGCGGCTGGGCCAGCGGCAACAAGTACTCGCTCCTCGGGGCGTTGCGGACCGCCGCACAGCTGATGGCGTACGAGTTGCCGTTCGTGCTCGCGGCTGCTTCGGTCGCGATGGCGGCGGGCACCTTGTCCCTGCCGGGCATCGTGGAGGCCTGGGAACCGTGGTGGCTCGCATGGCAGCTGATCGGCGGGTTCGTGTTCTTCGCCGCGGGCCTGGCTGAGCTGCAGCGGCCGCCGTTCGACATGCCGGTCGCCGACTCGGAGATCATCTTCGGCGCCTACACCGAATACACCGGGCTGCGCTTCGCCTTCTTCTTGCTCGCCGAGTACGCCGGCATCGTGCTGCTCTGTGCCCTGACGGCTGTCCTATTCCTCGGCGGCTGGCACGGGCCGTGGCCGGACAGTCTTGGCTGGCTGTGGACCCTGATGAAGACCGGGCTGCTCGCGCTGGTTGTCATCTGGCTGCGCGTTGCCAACCCGCGGCTGCGGGAGGACCAGCTGCAGAGGCTGGCATGGACCTTCCTCGTGCCGCTCGCGCTCCTTCAGCTCGCGATCACCGGCGTCGTACGCGTCCTCGACTAAGCCACCCTCCACCGCTCGAGTTGAGGGTGGATGGGCGCGGTCATGCTGGGTATGCGGATGCGGGCCGTGTGCGCGGCGCTGGCCGCCGGCCCGGCGGGGGGGGTGGCAGGAGCACCCTGAGGGTGCGGTCGGAAAGGCGCTGGAGCAAGACGAGGGCGGCGGTCCCATGTTGGCGTAGGGGAAGGGTCGCTCGCTGCAAGAGTGTGCCTCAGCGTCCTTCGCGGCAGAGCAGGTATCCGGCAATCCCGGGACACGATGCCTGTGGCGTGACGAACTGGAAGCGTCTGCACAACGCCTGTGGCCAGTCCGACGGCGATGAGTCTCGGCAGGTGGTCCCCAGTCTGTACCCACACCGATCAGCCGCACTCCTGGAGAACGACATGACCGCTACCTACACCTTCGACGTCTTCTCCAGCCTTGACGGCTACGGCTCCGTCAGCGAAGGCGCCAACTGGACCGGCTACTGGGGTAAGCAAGGCCCCGAGTTGCTCGACCACCGCCTTGCCTTGTACGACGCGGAGCAGCGGATGGTCTTCGGGGCCAACACGTATCGGGCATTCGCGCGGATGCTGGCCTCGAGCGCCGAGGAGTCCGAAGTGCGTGACCCATGGGTCACTCGGATGAGGAGCCTGCCGGCAACGGTGGTGTCGACGACGCTAGAAGGCCCCCTCGACTGGCCGAACGCGACCGTCGTGAGCGGTGACGCTGTCGACGTCGTCGCCCGGCTCAAGGAGGAGTCCGAGGTGCCGTTGCGCTCGCACGGCAGTCTGTCGATGAACCGGGCGCTGATGGCCGCCGGCCTGGTCGACCGCGTGCAGGTGACGCTCTTCCCTGTGATCACCGGTCAGACCGGGCTGGAGCCGATCTTCCAGGGTGCTGCCGACTTCGACCTAGAGCTAGTCGAGACACCGGACGCTCGACGGTCACATCCAGGAGCTGATCTACCGACCCACCCTCCATTGACCCTCTTCGCGTGCACGCGGGAACGTCGGGAACACCGCCGCCGATCGCGCGAACCTTCGATGAGCGGTAGTCAGCGTTTCCGTTCGGTGCTGTGATCGGATCAACGCCTCGCGTCGCGGGACGTACTCGACAGGTAGCTAGGAGGTCAGCCCGGGATGCTGAGATGCGCCCTGGCGGTACCGGCTCGGGCTCACGCCGTGGGAGCGCTATGCAGAGGCCGCGGCCGCGAGCACGGGGCAATGCTCGACCGAGAGGAGGCAGAGCGGACCCGCCCGCTCGGTCGCGCGATCGATCTCGGCTGCGGCCGTGGGCGGTACACCCCGGAACTCGCGAGGAGGGGTCGGGAGGCCGTGGGCATCGACAACGTCCCGCGCGCGATCGACGCGGCGAACCGCCGGGGGGGCTCCGGCGCCACCTCGTGGTGGGCGACGTGACGGACCTCGCGCCGGCCGATCTGGGCACGTTCGACTTCTTCTTCGACGTCGGCTGCTTCCAGGGCCTGACTGCTGAGCAGCGTCTCTCCGAGGGGCGAGGGGTTTCTGCGCTTGCCACCCGGGTGCGACGCTGCTGATGCTCGCGTTCCAGCCGACCCGTATGCGGTTCCGTCGCGGGTGGCGTGTCGGGGGCGGACGTCGAGGCCGCATTCCCGAACTGGGGCGTGCTCTCGGTCGAGCCCGCAGACACCACAGGGCTGGGGTGGCCGCTGAACAAGACAGCGCCGCAGTGGTACCGGCTCCGCCGAGCGGCATGAGAACACGCAAGTACGGTCTTGCCGCGGGTCGGGCGCAGAACGTTCCCGCGGGAACGTCCGCATAGCCTCTGTGATGGTTGTGGGCGACGGGCTGGTGCGTCGTCCTTGTCGACCCAGTTTGCGGCGCGGTCGCCCGACGGCTACCGGCCACGCAGGCCGATCGGGTTGCCGTCGGCGTCGGCGAGTACGCACACCCGCACCTCGGGTGCGACCTGACGGGGGGCGTCGCGTCGGTCGCAGCAGCCGCGAGCAGCGTTGCGCGAGTGGCGTCGAGGTCCTCGACGTCGGCGTAGACCACCGGTCCTCCGGCCGCGTCGCCTGGCGTCAGGCCGACCTCGAAGCCGTCGACGTTGTACCCGACGTAGTAGGGCTGGTCGGTGTGCGGTGCGCCTAGCAGCGATATGTAGACGGCCTTGGCGGCGTCCAGGTCGACACCGGGATCACCAGGCTGCGGACCGTGGGACTCATGATCGTCTCCTTAGGGGTACGGCAGTCACAGCGTGGATCGTGAGGTCCATGTCGGTCACGCTAGATGCGGCCCGGTGACCGGTGCTTCTCGATTCCTGATCGGTCTGACCGCATATAACGCCGCTCATCGAGCGTAAGCGGCGGAGTGCTCCACTTCGTAAGTGAGGTGGGTCGCTCGCGGAGTGCCCGTGACCGCGATGGGTCGCAAGCCGAAGCTCGGCGACGGCTCGTCGTCGAAGGGCGTGCAAGACCTGGATCATGTCGAAAACTCATCGAGAGTGATGTCAGGATTCCCACATGCAGTCCGGTGAGATCGCGATTGACGATCCCCGAGCCGATGATGTCCGTGCACTGCTGGCACGGCACCTGGCGTTTGCCAACACGCACAGCCCGCCAGAGGACGTACATGCGCTCGACGTCGCTGCATTAGCCAGTCCCAACGTCATGTTCTTCAGCTACCGCCGCAACGGGGAGCTCCTAGCCGTCGGCGCCCTGAAGCAGCTCGACGACGGGCACGCGGAGCTCAAGTCCATGCACACATCCGAGCGGCCGAGGTCCGGGGGATCGGCCGCGCCATGGTCGACCACCTCATCGGCGTGGCCCGTGATCGCGGTCTGCGGCGGGTCAGTCTGGAAACGGGCAGCATGGACGCGTTCGCTCCCGCGCGCGGGCCCTGTATGCACGGGCCGGGTTCCTACCTTGCAAGCCCTTCGGCGACTATCAGCCAAGCATCAACAGCACGTTCATGACGCTGGAGTTGGACGTCACGCGCGCCCGCCACCACCCGACCTCTGGATTTCAGGGCCCAGCAGCTCGGCTCCCGTGAATCCGGGTCGTGGCACCGCTGGTTGCGATCGTGCCGTCACCGATCGCCGATCGAGCAGGTGTTGACGGTGTCGACACCGGCCGGGGTTGGGACCGTGCCGCTGGCCGGAGGTGCGGTGCCGACCTCGACCCACTGCTCGAGGGCGACGAACGCGTCCCGATAGCACGGCAGAATCGCCCGCAGCTGGGTCGGGAACGCGTCGACCAGACCGTCAACGTGGTTGCCGTTCTCGATGGTGTAGTACCTGTGCATGTCGGCCCGACCCTTAGCGGCGATCAGCGACGCGTACACGTCGGAGTCCGTCGCCGGGGGTAGCAGGGCGTCGAGCGTGCCATGCAGCGTGATCATCGGTCGTTTGATCTTGCCCGTGAGCTCAACCCGCTGCATCGCGCGATGGGCCGAGGCAGGCCTCGCCGACCAGTCGTAGTCGGCCTCCGCGCCGTCGTACGACGGGTCGAACGCCTCGCGGTAGATCCGCTGGGTCAGCTCCCAGTACACCCTGTTGTGGAAGTCCCAGAGGAACTCAGATCCGGGCGCGAACCCGGCGGCAAGCATGGCGTCGTGCGCGTCGGGACTGCCCCCACGTACGCGGGGTAGTGCTCCAGTGCTGTCGGCAAATAGGTGAAACGGATTTTTTTCGGGCCGTCGGGGTGAACAGCGTGCCGGACCAGTCGACCCCGCCGTCGTAGAGCCACGGGACGCGTTCCAGTTGCCAGCGGGTGAGGTAGCCGCCGTTGGACAGCCCGGTCATCAGCGTGCGGGCGGGCAGCCGGCCGTAGCGCTGGGCGAGCACCAGCTTGGCCGCGATCGTCAGCTGGGTCACCCGGTGGTGCCACTCGAGGATCGCGTCGCCCGGCCGGGTGCCGTCGAGGTAGAACGTCGGCGCCGTGTTGCCCTTGTCGGTGGACGCGAACGCGTACCCCTTCGCCAGCACCCAGTCGGAGATCGTGAAGTCGTTGGCGTACTGCTCGGCGTACGCCGGGCGCGCCGGTGACGACCAGGCCGCCGTTCCAGCGGTCCGGCAGGCGGATCACGAACTGCGCGTCGTGGCTGCCAGCCGTGGGTGTTGTTGAACGTCGATGTGTCCGGGAAGTAGCCGTCGATCTGCGTGCCGGGCACGCCGGTCGGGTTGACCGTGCCGGGCACCGTGCAGCCCGGCCCAGTCCGCCGGCTGGGTGTGCCCGCTGGGGACGGTGCCGGCCGTGGTCAGGTCGGCGAGCGCGCTCACCACCTGCCGCTCCGCAGCGAGCACATCGATCCGTGCCTCGTCACGGCAATCGGACCCCAGCCGCATGAGCGGGACTCGTGGTTGCCAGGGTCGCGAGGACGGTGGTGATAGCTGTCGCCAACAGGGCGAGCGGGTTCCGGCTGCGCATGGACAAACCGTCGTGGTCCGCACGGAGCGGGACAACGTGCGTTACGGCCACATTCCTGTCCGATCAAATGTGCGTGACCGCCATGCCTGGTGAACCAGCCAGCCGCCGCGTAACCTTTGACTG
>CAVWSM010000009.1:0-32873 GCA_963757805.1 uncultured Actinomycetota bacterium
AGGACGAGATGAGGAAGCTCCAGGATGATCGCAGCGAAAGGGCTGACGAAGAAGTTCGGCGACAAGACCGCTGTTGACGGGATCGACTTCACCGTGCCGGCCGGACGGGTGACCGGTTTCCTTGGACCCAACGGCGCTGGCAAGTCCACGACGATGCGCATGGTGCTCGGCCTGGACCGCGCAACTGCCGGCACGGTCACCGTCAATGGCAAGGCATATGCAGATCTGAAGGCGCCGCTGCGCGAGGTTGGTGCGCTGCTCGACGCCAAGGCAGTGCATGGTGGCCGTACGGCCTACAACCACCTGCTCTGGCTGGCGAAGAGCAACGGCATCCCACGCCAGCGCGTCGACGAGGTGATCGACCTTGTGGGCTGGGCGAGGTCGCCACCAAGCGGGTCGGCGGGTTCTCGCTCGGCATGGGCCAGCGGCTCGGCATCGCCGGGGCGCTGCTCGGCGACCCTGGGGTGCTGTTGTTCGACGAGCCGGTCAACGGCCTGGATCCCGAGGGCATCCTGTGGATCCGCAACCTGATGAAGCACCTGGCCAGTGAGGGCCGCACGGTCTTCGTCTCCAGCCACCTCATGTCGGAGATGTCGCAGACGGCCGATCACCTGCTCGTCATCGGGCGCGGCGGATCCTCGCCGACACGACCGTGGCGGACTTCATCGCGCAGAACTCCGCGTCGTACGTGCGCGTACGGTCTCCGCACGCCACCGACCTCGCGATCGATTGCAGGTCAGCGGCCTGTACATGGAGCGACTCGACGACGGGCGTCGCGGTGCACGGCGCGACGACCGACCAGGTCGGCGACCTGGCCGGCCGCAGTGGGCTCTACGTCCACGAGCTCGGCAAGGTGAACGCCTCGCTCGAGGAGGCGTTCATGCAGCTCACAGCCGACAGCGTCGAGTACCACGCCGGGGCGTTCCCGGGAAAGGCAGCCTGACCGATGACCACACTGACTGAAGTCGCCCCTCGCCCGCGCACAGCAAGTGCCCCCGCGCCACGAGTGGGCCTCCGCGAAGCGCTCGATGCCGAGTGGACAAAGATCCGCAGTGTCCGCTCGACGTTCTGGACCATGATCACGATGGTCGTGGCCAGCGTGGGCCTTACGGCGCTGGTGTGCGCCGTCGCCGCCGCTGACCTTGCAAACGGGACGGAGTCCGAACCGGTCGGCGCGTTCGTCACGTGGGGCCTGCTGTTCGGCCAGATCGCCGCGTTGGTGCTCGGGGTGCTCGTGATGTCCGCTGAGTTCTCGAGCGGCATGATCCGTACGACTCTCTCGGCGCTGCCGCGGCGGGGCCGAGTCATCGCCGCCAAGGCGGTGGTTCTCGCCGGGCTCCTCTTCGTGCTCGGCACGATCACCGCGTTTGCGAGCTTCCTTGCGGGCAATGCGTTCCTGTCTGCGGAGGGCATCGGCCTGTCGTTCAGCGATGACGGGGTGCTCGAGCCTCGTCGGCAGTGGGCTCTACCTCGCCGTGCTCGGGACTGTTCGGCTTCGGGTCGGCGCTGCTCATGCGTCACACGGCTGGGGCCGTCACCGTCGGGATCGCGATGGTCTTCGTGATCGGCAACTTGGTCGGCATCATCCCGGGCGCGACAGGTGAGTGGCTGATGAAACTGTCGCCGGGCAACGCCGGATCGACGCTGGCCACCGTCGAATCGTTCAACCCGATCCTGCTGAGCCCTGGACCGGCTTCGCGGTCTTCGTGGCCGAGACGCTGGCGCTGATCGCGTTCGGGTTCTGGCGGTTCAAGCGTCGCGACGCCTGATCAGCCGCCGTACGGCCTCCGGCCCGGTCCCTCGTGTTGCGAGGTGACCGGGCCGGAGTACGTTGGCGCGCGGACCACGGGGGCAGGCGCTCGTCCGGAAGGGGAGACGGTTGACCGAGCGCGAAACGCTGAGCTGGTCGGAGTTCGGGGTGGCGGCCCGCGAGCTCGCGCAACAGGTGGTCGACGGTGGCTATGCGCCCGACGTGATCCTGGCGATCGCCCGAGGCGGGCTCATCCCTGCGGCTGCTGTCGCCTACGCGCTCGACCTGCACAATGTCGCCACCGTCAACGTTGAGTTCTACACCGGCGTCGAAGAGCGCATGGAGGTGCCGATCATGCTGCCGCCGGTGCTCGATGCGACCGACATCGCCGGCGCGACGCTCCTGGTCGTCGACGACGTGACCGACACCGGCAAGACGCTCGAACTCGTCAAGCGCTTCGCTGTCGAGCATGTCGCGGCGGTGCGTACAGCCGTTCTTTACGAGAAGCCGCAGAGTGTCGTGAAGTGCGAATACGTCTGGCGGCGCACCGAGAAGTGGGTCGACTTCCCCTGGTCGGCGCCTGACCCGATCGTCAGCTGACCGGGACGCCTCGCTTCACCGAGGCGAGCAGCATCTGTGCGACGTCGAGCACCTCGACACCCTCGCCGGCGCCGTCCTGCTGGGCGGCGTTGACGCCGTCAGAGAGCATGACCCGGCAGAACGGGCAGCCGACTGCGATCTGCTCGGCCCCGGTGGCCAGCGCCTCTGTGGTGCGCTCGGTGTTGATGCGAGTTCCGATGCGCTCTTCCATCCACATCCGGGCACCGCCGGCGCCGCAGCAGAAGGAGCGGTCGGAGTTGCGCGGCATCTCCCGCAGCTCGACACCGGGCAGCGCGCCGAGCAGCTCGCGCGGCGGCTCGTAGACCTGGTTGTGCCGGCCGAGGTAGCACGGATCGTGATAGGTGATCGGCGTGCCTGCGACCGAGCTCTCGGTGGGCGCGACGGGGGTCAGCTGGCCATCACGGACGAGCCGGTTGAGCACCTGCGTGTGGTGCATGACCTCGAGAGTCAGGCCGAGCTGCGCGTACTCGTTCTTGACGGTGTTGAAGCAGTGCGCGCAGGTGGCGATCACCTTGACGGCGCGGGCCTCGCGCAGGGTGGCGACGTTCTCGGTCGCGAGCATCTGGTAGAGGAACTCGTTGCCGGCCCGGCGCGCGGGGTCGCCGGTGCAGGTCTCGCCAGGGCCGAGTACGGCGAACGAGACGCCAGCGGTGTGGAGCAGCTCGGCGACGGCCTGCGTGGTCTTCTTCTGCCTGTCCTCGAAGGCGCCCGCACAGCCGACCCAGAACAGCCACTCCACCTCGTCGAGCGACTCGACGTCGTCACCGACGACTGGCACGTCGAACGGGAGCTCCGCGACCCAGTCCAGCCGCTTGGAGGCGTTGACACCCCACGGGTTCCCGGACTTCTCCAGGTTCTTGAACAACGTGTTGAGCTCGGACGGGTACTCCGACTCCATCAGCACCTGGTTACGGCGCAGATCGACGATGGTGTCGACGTGCTCGATGTCGACGGGGCACTGCTCGACGCACGCGCCGCAGGTGGTGCACGACCACAGGACATCTGGGTCGATGACGCCTGTTTCGCCGATTAGTGGCAACTCGTGGAACCGCTTTAGCTGCGCGGCCTGCTCCTCCGCCGACGACGCGAGCAGGGCAGGCGCCTTGTCGTAGGTGTGGTCGCGAAGGCTGGTAATGAGCAGCTTGGGTGACAGCGGCTTGCCGGTGTTCCAGGCGGGGCACTGCGACTGGCAGCGGCCGCACTCGGTGCACGTCGTGAAGTCGAGCAGGTTCTTCCAGGTGAAGTCCTCCATCTTGCCAACACCGAGCGTCGCGTCCTCATCGAGGTCTTCCAGGGCCTCGAGGTCGACCGGCTTGCCGCCGACTGTCAGCGGCTGGAGCGGGCCCAGCGCCGTACCGCCGTCAGCGTTGCGCTTGAAGAAGATGTTGAAGAACGCCGTAAACCGGTGCCACGCGACGCCCATCGTGATGTTGAGCGCGATCACGATCGCCCACGCCATCGAGATCACGATCTTGGCCGTGGCCACCACATAGACCAACGACTCGAGTCGTTCAGTGCTCATCCCGTCGAAGGCAGCCGCCAGCGGCCAGCTCGCCGGGAAGTGCAGGCTCGGCGACGTGTCGCCGGCCAGCGCCCCCTCCAGGCCGCGCAGCAGCAGGATGCACACGCCGACGCCGACGACCGTCCACTCGACGTAGTAGCCCTGCCACATCGTCGACCCCGCGAACCGGCTGCGGCGCTCCAGTCTGGCTGGGTGGTTGACAAGCCGTACGACGATCAGCGTCGTGATCGCCACCAGCATGATCGCCGTGATGACCTCGGCGACGAACTCGTACGGCCACCAGTGCCCGATCAGCGGCAGCGCGAAGTCGGCGTCGAACAGCTGCCCGTAGGCCGTGACAAGCGTGAAGAACAGCAGCCCGAACCCGACGAAAACGAACCAGTGCGCCGCACCGATCAGGCTCCACTTGAGCATCCGGGTGTGCCCGAGCGTCTCGCGCAGCATGGTCGCGGTGCGCTGCAGCGGTGCGTCGGTGCGGTTGGTGGGCTGGCCCACTCGGACCACCCGCACGATCTGCGTGGCCGTGCGCGCTGCAAGAGCAACGGCGACCAGCGTGATCGCGACCGAGATGACGATTGCGGCGGCTTGCATGCGGCCCCTCCATGCGACGACAGGCGCAGCCTAGATCCAGGCTTTCCGACCGCCGCAGGGTGGCGGGTGAACGCGATACTACTCATGAGTAACTTCGGTGCCCATAAGGTCGAGCATGAGTCGCACAGCCGCTGGCCACGCGGCCGGTCTGCCCAGGGGAGCTGTCAGCGCTCCGTCGGGGGTGTGTCCGGCCTGTCGGGCTCGTCGATCACGGCGTCGAGGGGACTGGTCGGATCCGGTGCCGCCGCGGGCTCCGCGCTCACGTGCTCCGTGAACGGCTCGTCTGCGGGCTCGCCCACAGCCTCCGCGGCCGACGACGCGGCCGTATCGACAGTGTCTGCGGCCTCGGATCTCGTGCTGTCGACCGTGTCCGCGATGTCGTCGGGATCCCCAAACGCTGCAGCCCCAGCAGCCGCACCTCCAGCTGCCGCAGCAGCCCCAGCACCCGCGACCCCGCCAGCCGCCCCAGTGTCCGCGGGCGGCCACGGAGATTCGCCCGCCCCGGCCATGCCGCCCGCGCTCTCCGAGACAGACTCGCGGCTGCCCGAACGGAACAGCAGATAGGCGGCGTACGCCAGCACCAGCACGAACAGCAGTCCGAGGAACGCGCCGAAGCGTGGGCCAGCGTCGGGACCCTCGATGCCCAGAGACTCAAATTCGGCTTCTACGTCTTCTGGAATGTTCGCGTCGTAGGTCAGTGCCCGGAAGAACTGGATGAGCCCGAACAGCGCCGTGAGCACAGCGAGCCCCGCGGTGACGTAGTCGGCTGAGACGCTCAGCTTGGGGGCCCGCCCGAACAGCCGGATCAGCTCCCAGGCGACGAGGGCGATCGCGAACACCCCTGCCAGGACTCCGACACCGTCCCAGCCGTTGTCGGTGACGCTCTCGACGTCGACCAGGTCGGCGAGGTCGCCAGCGTCGACGCCTACCCACGGGAAGAACAGCACGATGAAGAACCCGAGGCCACCGATCAGGGCCAGTTTGCGCCCCAACGGCAACGCGGAGAGGTCAGATCCAACGGACACGCGGTCCTCCAGTGATACGCGGCTGCCGGCGCAGCCCGGTGACGGGGATTCTCTGCCGCAAACGATCTCGCGTACGGCCCACTATGTCGAGATCCACGGGTGCCGCGGTTTCGTCCAGTCCGCGCATAGCGTGAAATGGCCTGCATGACGCATACCGTTGCCGTGGGGCCGCCGCCGCTCGACCTCGACCAGGTCGTGGCCGTCGCCCGCGAGGACGCGCCTGTCGAGCTCACCGCCGAAGGGCTGTCGGAGATGGCCAAGAGCCGTGAAGTGATTGAGACACTGGCCGCGTCGGATGAGCCGTACTACGGCGTCTCGACCGGCTTCGGCGCCCTCGCCACCACCCACATCCCGCGAGCCCGCCGTGCGCAGCTGCAGCGGAGCCTGGTGCGCTCGCACGCCGCCGGCACGGGGGCCGAGGTCGAGCGCGAGGTTGTCCGCGCCATGATGCTGCTCCGGCTGCACACCATGGCCACCGGCCGGACCGGAGTACGGCCGAGCACCGCCCAGGCGTACGCGGAAATCCTCAACGCCGGCCTCACCCCGGTCGTCCGGGAATACGGCAGTCTCGGCTGCTCCGGCGATCTGGCGCCGCTCGCGCACTGCGCGCTCGTCCTCATGGGCGAAGGAGACGTACGTACGCCTGACGGCGAGCTGGTCCCAGCTGCAGATGCCTTGCGCGCCAACGGGATCGAGCCCCTCGAGCTTGCCGAGAAGGAGGGGCTCGCCCTCATCAACGGCACCGACGGCATGCTCGGCATGCTCGTGCTCGCCATCCGTGACCTCTACCTCCTGCTGCAGACGGCTGACATCGCCGCGGCGATGAGCGTCGAGTCGCTGCTCGGCACTGACCGCCCGTTTGCCGAGGATCTGCAGCTGCACGGGCACCGCGGTGTGTCGGAGAGCGCGCACAACCTGCGCGTTTTGCTGGCCGGCTCAGGCGTCGTCGAAAGCCACCGTGGCCCGGATTGCACGCGGGTGCAGGACGCCTACTCGTTGCGCTGCGCCCCGCGCGTGCATGGCGCGGCCCGTGACACGCTGTTGCACGCGATGGACGTCGCCTACGGCGAGCTGCGCGCCGTCGTCGACAACCCAATCGTCACCGTCGACGGACGGGTCGAGTCCAACGGCTCGTTCCATGGCGCGCCGCTCGGCTACGTCTTGGATTTCTTGGCGATTGCGGTCGCCGATGTGGCAAGCATCTCCGAGCGCCGCACCGACCGGTTCCTCGACGTCGCGCGCAACCAGGGGCTGACGCCATTCCTGGCGGATGACGCCGGCGTTGACAGCGGCTACATGATCGCGCAGTACGCGCAGGCCGGCATCGTCTCCGAGCTCAAGCGACTCGCCGTACCGGCCAGCGTCGACTCCATCCCGTCAAGCGCGATGCAGGAAGACCATGTGTCGATGGGCTGGTCGGCGGCCCGCAAGCTGCGGCGGGGCATCGATGGGCTGACGCGCGTGCTGGCTATCGAGCTGGCGACTGCTTCGCGTGCCCTGGACCTCCGTGCGCCGCTCGCGCCGTCACCGGCGACGGGTGCGGTACGTGACGTCGTACGGTCGGTGATCCCCGGCCCCGGCCCCGACCGCTATCTGTCACCCGAGATCGAAGCGATGGTCACGCTGATCCGCAGCGAAGCTGTCGTCGAGGCCGCAACAGCGGTGGTAGGAGACCTCCAGTGATCCGCGCACCCAGGGGTACGACGCTGACCGCCCGCTCGTGGCAGACCGAGGCGCCGCTTCGGATGCTGCAGAACAACCTCGACCCCGACGTCGCCGAGCATCCCGATGAGCTCGTCGTCTACGGCGGCAGCGGCAAGGCCGCGCGCGACTGGGCGTCGTACGAAGCGATCGTCCGCACGCTCACCACCCTGCGCGACGACGAGACGCTGCTCGTGCAGAGCGGTCGGCCGGTCGGGGTCATGCAGACGCACGAATGGGCACCGCGCGTACTCATCGCCAACTCCAACCTTGTCGGCGACTGGGCCACGTGGGAGGAGTTCCGGCGGCTCGAGGCCCTGGGGCTGACGATGTACGGGCAGATGACTGCGGGGTCGTGGATCTACATCGGCACGCAGGGCATCCTGCAGGGGACGTACGAGACGTTCGCGGCGGTTGCCAGCAAGAAGTTCGGCGGGTCGCTCGCCGGCACCATCACGCTCACTGCCGGGCTCGGTGGCATGGGCGGCGCGCAGCCGCTGGCTGTCACGATGAACGGCGGCGTGGCGATCGTCGTCGAGGTCGACCAGTCGCGCATTCAGCGGCGGCTGGAGACGCGATACCTGGACGTGCAGGCCGACAGTCTCGACGAAGCGCTGCGTCTTGCGTACGAAGCTCGCGACGCACGTCGGCCGCTGTCGATCGGCGTGCTGGGCAATGCCGCGGATCTCGTGCCGGATCTGCTCGCGCGTGGTGCCGAGATCGACATCGTGACCGACCAGACGTCGGCCCACGACCCGCTTGCCTACCTGCCCAGCGGCGTGGCGTTCGAGGACTGGTCGGCCGAGCGCACCAAGGATCCTGCCGGATTCACGCAGCGGGCCCGCGAGTCGATGACGCGGCACGTCGAGGCCATGGTCGGCTTCCTCGATGGCGGCGCTGAGGTCTTCGACTACGGCAACTCGATTCGTGGGGAGGCGCAGCTGGGCGGGTACGACCGGGCCTTCGCGTTCCCCGGGTTCGTGCCGGCCTACATCCGCCCGCTGTTCTGCGAGGGCAAGGGGCCGTTCCGCTGGGCCGCGCTGTCGGGGGACCCCGCCGACATCGCAGCCACCGACCGGGCCGTGCTCGAGCTGTTCCCCGACAACGAGCCGTTGGCCCGCTGGATCCGCCTGGCCGGCGAGAAGGTGCAGTTCCAGGGTCTCCCGTCGCGGATCTGCTGGCTCGGCTATGGCGAGCGTGACAAGGCCGGTGAGCTGTTCAACGACATGGTCGCCTCGGGCGAGCTGCAGGCGCCCGTCGTCATCGGCCGCGACCACCTCGACTGCGGGTCGGTCGCGTCGCCGTACCGCGAGACCGAGGCCATGCTCGACGGCTCCGACGCGATCGCCGACTGGCCGCTGCTCAACGCCATGGTCAACGTCGCATCGGGCGCGACCTGGGTGTCGATCCATCACGGCGGCGGCGTCGGCATCGGGCGCTCGCAGCATGCCGGCCAGGTCACCGTCGCCGACGGCACGCCGCTCGCGGGCGAGAAGATCCGCCGAGTGCTCACCAACGACCCGGGGATGGGTGTGATCCGGCACGTTGACGCGGGCTACGAGCTTGCGGTGGAGGTGGCTGAACGGACCGGCGTGCGGGTGCCGATGCGCGAGGGGTCTGCGTGACCTTCCAGTCCCTGTGGCAGGAGCTGCTGCCGATCGGGCGCAATCCGCGGACCGGCGGATACCGCCGGTTCGCCTACAACTCCGCCGACGTGGCATGCCGCGAGTGGTTCCGCGGGACAGCAGAGGACCGCGGGCTGACTTCCTATGCTGACCGCAACGGGAACCTGTGGGCGTGGCTCGGCGACCCTGACGGCGACGGTCCTGGAGTCGTGGTCGGGAGCCACCTCGACTCGGTGCCGGACGGTGGCGCGTTCGACGGTCCGCTGGGCGTCGTCAGCGCCTTCGCGGCGCTTGATGCCTTGCGGGACAACGGGTTCCGGCCCACGCGGCCGATCGGGGTCGTCGCGTTCGCCGACGAGGAGGGTGCGCGGTTCGGCGTGGCCTGCGCTGGATCCCGACTCATGACCGGGCAGCTCGACCCGGATCGAGCCGCTGCATTCCGCGATGCGGATGGCGTGACGATGGCCGAGGCGATGGAGGCGGCAGGTTACGACACGGCGGCGCTTGGCCGCGACGACGAGGGTCTACGGCGGATTGGCGTGTTCGTGGAGCTGCACATCGAACAGGGTCGTGGCCTCGTCGACCTCGATGCTCCGATCGGGATCGGCACCGGGATATGGCCGCATGGGCGGTGGCGGCTCGACTTCCCCGGCGAGGCCAACCATGCCGGGACGACCCGGCTGGCTGACCGGCGGGACGCCATGCTGCCGTTCGCTGCCACGGTGCTGGCTGCGCGCCGCGCGGCCGAGCAGCATGACGCAGTCGCGACCTTCGGCCGCGTACGCGTGGACCCCAACGGCACCAACGCGATCCCGTCACACGTGGCCGCGTGGCTGGATGCCCGAGCCGCGACCGACGATGGGGTGCGGGCCGTCGTGCACGACCTGGAAACACCGGACGCGAAGATCACCGAAGAGTCGTGGACGCCAGGGACGACCTTTGACCCGATGTTGCGGGACCGGCTAAAGGAGGTCCTCGGAGGAGCACCCGAGCTGCCCACCGCGGCTGGCCACGATGCGGGCATCCTGGCCAACGCGGGCCTCCCGGCGGCGATGGTCTTCGTACGCAACCCCACCGGCGTCTCGCACTCTCCGGCTGAGCACGCCGATGACGCCGATTGCGCCGCTGGGGTGAGCGCGCTGACCCGGGTGTTGGAAAGGCTCGGGTAAGAAGGGGGCATGGCACTCTTCGGGCGCAAGGACAAGCAGCCAGGCGACGATCCGCGGCCCGCGGTGGCGGAGTTCTGGCGATGGTGGTCGGAGCATCGTGACGAGGTGCTCGCCGCGGCCGACACCGGCCGCCAAGAAGACGTGCGGGCACTGCTAGGTCCGGCAGTCGCCGCCCTCGACCCCGATCTCGTGTGGGACCTGTCCCCGGGTCACACCACGAAGCACCTGTTCGTGGTGTCCGGCAGCGGTTCGGTCGACCGGCAGGCGATTGCCGAGCGGTGGCGGCTGGCGGCCCCGACCGACGACCCCGACGTGACCTACGCATCCAGTCGACCCAGGCACCCGGATCCGGCCACAGCGGTGCTGTACGTCGACGACTTTGAGCTCCCCTTGGCCGAGGCCACAGCGGCCACGCGCGTGGACAGCCAGCGCGGTCGCCTCGATGTTGTGGTTCACCACCCGCTGTTTCCCTTGCTCGCCAAGGAGCACCGCCTCGAGGCGGCCTTCCGCTCGCTCGATCTGGTGCTCGGCGAGGATGAGGTGGAACGGTGGCTCGGCGAGGTCGAGGTAGCCGCCGATCCACCGCTCGACCCGATCGCGCTGACGATGCTGCCGGTGGTGGTGGACCAGCTGCGCCCGGGAAGCGCCGGCTGGGCTGTACTGCAAGGGACGTCGCCGCAGGGCGACGTGACGGCGACCGTACGGCGGCCGTTCTCCCGCATCGACCGGCCGCTGTGCGACACGCACGTTGCCCTTTTGCTGCCCGGTGCGGCCACGGAGGAGCAGGTTCGAGGGGCAGGGGAGGCGGCGCTGGCTGCGCTCGGCGGCGACGGCCCGCACGCCGTGCTCGTCGGCTATGTGATCACGCCGCGTCAGTCGACCGTGCACCTCTATGTCGACGGCCTCGAGGTGGATCCCGAGGCGGCTCGACCGACTTTGAAGGCTTGGAGCGGGGGCGCCGCCCGCATGCTCGTATCGCGCGACCCGGCATGGCGTGAGGTCGGCTATCTGCTCGTCTAGCCGGCCTTGCTCCGGTGGCAGGTCTCCTCGTGCGTGGCTAGCGTCGCAGACGTCATATTCGGGCGGCTCGCAGAGTGGGGGATGCCGTGACAGACAGCACAAGCGACACACCGGTCCTGGATCTCGTCAGCAGCATGACCGAGGACTCGTTGGAGGCATCGACACTCGATCCAGCAACGCTGATGCTCGTCCGCATCGCAGCGCTGGTCGCAGTCGACGCGCCGGCAGCCTCTTACCTCGTCAACCTCGGCGTCGCCAGCGAGCTCGACCTTGACGTCGAGGACGTCCGGGGTGTCCTCACTGCTATCGCGCCGATCGTCGGCACCCCTCGCGTTGTCTCCGCCTCGGGCAAGATGGTGAAGAGTCTGGGCATCGCGCTCGAGATCGCCGCGCTGGAGGCGGAGCAGCGAGCTGCCCGACTAGCGACGAGCGCAGCCTTGTCAGTCCCCGCAGTTAGCGTCGGGGGAATGAAATACGGCTTCATCATGACGGGCGGCGACGCGCACCGCGCAGCGGAGCTGGCCGCCCTGGCAGAGGAGCACGGCTGGGACGCGTTCTTCGTGTGGGAGGGCATCTGGGCCGTCGATGCGTGGGTGATGCTGGCCGCCGCCGCGATGCGCACCGACCGCATCCGGCTCGGCACGATGCTCACGCCACTGCCGCGTCGGCGGCCATGGGACCTGGCGGGGCAGACAGCGACGGTCGACAACCTCTCCGGCGGCCGGGTGATCCTGTCCGTCGGGCTAGGGGTCAGCGGTGAGGAGCCGAGATTCTGGTTGTTCGAGGACGATCCCGGCCGGGTGACACGGGCCGAGCTGCTCGACGAGGGGCTCGACATGCTGACTGGGCTCTGGCGTGGCCAGCCGTTCTCCTATCAGGGCAAGCATTACCGCGCCTCGCCCACCGACTCGATGCTTCCGCCACCCCCGGTGCAGCAGCCACGCATTCCGACCTGGGTCGTGGGCGCGTGGCCCCGCCCCAAGTCGATGGCGAGGGCGGCGCGCTTCGACGGCTGGCTGCCCAACTACGTCCCCGCCGGCACCGTTGACGTGATGGCGGTGCAGTCAGAGTTCAGCCCGCAGCATTTGCATCGACGGGGTCGCCTGGATCACCAAGCGACGTGCCGAAGAGGGCTTGTCCGACGAGCCGTACGACGTGGTCATGGAGGGCAACACTTACCGGCAGACGTCGGCGCAGGTCGTGAAGACCATCCGACCGTGGGTCGACGCGGGAGCGACCTGGTGGCTGGAAGGTAACTGGGGGGCTGCCGAGGACCAGATCCTGGCGGCGGCTCGGGAGCGCCTGATCGCCGGACCACCCCCGTTGTAGGAGACCATCGAGCATGACCGCCTGGTGGTGTGAGCAGGCCTGGCTACCCGACGGCGTGGCGGCCGGTGTGCGGGTCGAGGCTGCAGACGACGGCTCCGTTGCACGTGTCGAGCTGGATGCCGACCCAGCGGGGGCGACTCGGCTGTCCGGAGTCGTGCTGCCAGGTCTTGCCAACGTGCACTCGCACGCGTTCCACCGGGCGCTGCGCGGGCGCACCCACGCTGGCAAGGGCACGTTCTGGACCTGGCGCGAGCAGATGTACCAGGTCGCGGCCCGACTTGATCCCGACAGCTACCTTGCGCTCGCGACGGCGGTCTACGCCGAGATGGCGCTGGCGGGCATCACCTGCGTCGGGGAGTTCCACTACGTGCATCACCGGCCCGGTGGCCAGCCGTACGACGACCCCCTCGCGATGAGCGACGCGCTGCGCGAGGCCGCTCGACGCGCCGGCATCCGAGTCACGATTCTCGACACCTGCTACCTCGCGGGCGGCATCGGCAAACCTCTCGCGCCGGAACAGCTGCGGTTCGGCGACGCAGACGTGCACGCGTGGGCGCAACGGCTGCACAAGCTGGCCAGTGACGCCAACACTCGGGTGGGTGCCGCCGTCCACTCGGTCAGAGCAGTGCCGGCCGACGTGCTCCCCCTCGTCGTGGAGGCTGCCCGAGGCCTGCCGCTGCACGTACACCTCTCCGAGCAGCAGGCGGAGAACGCCGCGAGCCTGCAGCACTACGGCGTCACCCCCACGCGGCTGCTGCACGACCACGGGGTGCTTGGCCCGCTGACGACTGCAGTGCACGCGACGCACCTCACTGGGCAGGACATCCCGCTCCTCGCCGCCACGCGCACCAACGTCTGCGCTTGCCCCACGACCGAGCGTGACCTCGCCGATGGCATCGGGCCGATGCGCGCGCTGCACGCCGTGGCCGCGTCGATCTCACTGGGCACCGACCAGCATGCGGTGATCGACATGTTCGAGGAGGCTCGTGGTCTCGAGATGGATCAGCGCCTCGTCAGTGGCCAGCGCGGTGCCTTTACGCCGAGCGAGCTGGTCGACGCGATGACCTGGCGCGGACACGCCGCGCTCGGCTGGCCAGGGGCCGGGCGCATCGCGGTCGGCGCGCCGTGCGACCTCGTCGCCGTACGCCTCGACACCGTGCGCACCGCCGGCGCCGACCGGGCGCAGGTTGCCTATGCCGCGACAGCCGCCGACGTCGGCACGGTCGTCGTCTCCGGGCGCGAGGTCGTGCGGGATGGCGCCCACGTCCTCGGCGACGTCGGCGCAATGCTTGGCACCAGCATCGGGTCGCTCTGGGAGGGCGCGTGAGCCGCTACGCGTGCGCCGCCATGCCGACGGCGCTGCCGTGACTGCGACGCTCATCGACCGCATCGGGCTGCTCGCGACGCAGGACGTCGAGCTCGGCGAGATCGTCGACGCCGCCCTGGTGATCGACGGCAGCCGCGTCGCCTGGGTTGGGCCGTCTGCCTCGGCGCCGGCCGCCGACGCGCAGGTCGACGCGGGCGGTCGATGCGTCATCCCGGGGTTCGTCGACAGCCACGCGCACCTCGTCTTCGCCGGCGACCGGGCTGCGGAGTTCGCCGCGCGCATGGCTGGCCAGCCCTATGCAGCTGGCGGCATCCACACCACCGTCGCCGCGACACGCGCCGCCACCGACGAGCTGCTGATGGCCAACCTCGTCCGCCTTGTCGGTGAGATGCACCGCCAGGGCACGACGACAGTTGAGGTGAAGAGCGGGTACGGCCTCACCGTGCATGACGAGGCCCGCTCGCTGGCCATCGCGCGGGAGCTGACCCCGGAGACCACCTTCCTCGGTGCGCATGTCGTGCCCCGAGATGTGGCACGCGACGACTACCTCGCGCTTGTCACCGGCGCCATGCTCGAGGCGGCGGCACCGCATGCACGATGGGTCGACGTCTTCTGCGATACGGGCGCGTTCACCGGCGACGAGGCACGAGCGGTCCTGACGGCGGGCAGGTCGCAGGGGCTGTGGCCGCGCATCCATGCCAACCAGCTCGGGCCGGGCCCCGGCGTGCAGATCGCCTGCGAGCTCGACGCGGCAAGCGCCGACCACTGCACCCACCTGTCCGCGGCCGACGTCGACGCGCTCGCGTCCAGCAGCACGGTGGCGACGCTGTTGCCGGGTGCCGAGTTCTCCACTCGCTCGACCTATCCTGACGCTCGACGGCTTATCGACGCGGGTGCCGCTGTCGCGATCGCGACCGACTGCAACCCAGGGTCGTCCTTCACCTCTTCGATGCCGTTCTGCATCGCGCTCGCGGTCCGTGAGATGCGCATGACCCCAGGGGAAGCCGTGTGGTCCGCTACCGCGGGCGGGGCGCAGGCGCTGCGGCGCGATGACGTCGGGGTGCTGCGGCCCGGGGCGCGCGCCGATCTGGTCATGCTCGACGCGCCAACGTACGTGCATCTCGCCTATCGTCCCGGCGTGCCGCTGGTGCTCGAGGTGTGGAAGGACGGGCGTCCGCTCTAGGGTTGCGGCGTGCGGCTCACCAAGTTCGTGCACGCGTGCGTCCTCGTCGAGGAAGGCGATGCGCGCATCCTCATCGACCCGGGAGTCTATTCGCGCGGCTTCGAGGATCTGGACGGGCTGAGCGGAGTGCTCGTCACGCATCAGCACGCCGACCATGTCGATGTCGACCGGCTCGGAGCGCTGCTCGAGCGCAACCCGCGTGCGAGCCTGTGCTCAGACGAGGGCACCGCCGAAGTCCTTGCAGAGCAGGGCTTGGAGGCGCACATCGTCCGCGCCGGCGACGAGCTCGACCTGGGCATCTCGGTTCGCGTGTTCGGCGAGCGGCACGCGACGATCCATCCCGACATCCCGCCGGTACCCAACGTCTGCTACCTCATAGGTGGACGCTTCTTCCACCCAGGCGACTCCCTGACGGTGCCGGACATGCCGATCGACGTGCTCGGGCTCCCGACCGCGGCGCCGTGGCTCAAGACCGCGGAGGCGATCGACTACCTGCGCGAGCTGGCGCCGCGCATCGCGGTCCCGATCCATGAAGCGCTGCTCAAGAACCCCGCCATGATCTACGGGTATTTCGAGCGGCTGTCGCCCGATGCCACGGAGCTGCGGATCCTCGACGACGCGGGGCCGGTCGCAGTCTGACGGCACTCAAGCCGCCGCGGAACAAGCTGGCCACGCGGGCGGCAAGCGCCTCGAGTGGGCCGCGGCCGACGAACGTACGCCACACCGTCGCGACGACAAGTGCAAGCACGGCGTGCAACAAATACAAGTCGTACGGATCGGCCGGGCCTACCGCGGCGTCGACCGCGATGACGTGCACGGTGTACAGCGTGAGGGTCATCGACCCCGCGGCAGCCAATGGCGACAGCAAGAGCGCCACGATCCGACCGGCGTGCTGGGTCAGCAGGAGCGCTGCGCCCAGGACGGCGAGCGATGTGCCGGTTGTGTGCATGAAGTCGAACGTGGTGCCGGAGTGCGGTGCCGAGATGAGCAGCCAGGCGGGCGAGGTGGTCGGCGTGGTGCCGTAGAGCCCGCCCGCGAGCAGGTTGTCGAGCGGCAGCCCCTGCACCCACGAGCCCTGTGCGCCGGCCGTCTCGATGGCGTCGCGCCCGCCGGCGTCGAGCAGCACGCCGGAGATCACCTTGCTGGCGCCCGCGAGCAGCAGCCCGCCGCCGAGCAACCAGGCGGCGACGCGGGCCGACCCGAGGGCGAGGCGTCCCACCGCAAGCCCGGCGCACAAATACGTCGTCCACGTCAGCACCGGGTAGTAGCCGGTCACGACGATCGTGACGAGGAGGTCGACCGGGTTGGCGAGGCTGGTCAGGTCGGGATTGGCAGGCGAGGGCAGCTCCAGCCCCGGGCGCAGCGCGTGGCTGAGCAGGGGAGTGACCAGCGCGCAGGTGACCGCGATCGCAGCCAGGGCGGGGGCACGCAGACCTAGCAACGGGATCGCCACGACGAACAGGACCGCGTAGTAGGCGAGGATCACCGCCACGGGCGGATCGAGCCCGCCGAGCGCGAGGCCGACGAAGAGGAGCACGAGGGCTCGGCCAAACGTCGCCCTGCGTGCCCCAGAGAGAGCTGCGCCGGTGAGCGGCGTCTCGCGGCCGCTGGCCAGTGCAAGCCCGACGCCCGCGAGGGTCGCGAACAACGCGGCGGAGCGGCCGGCCGCGATGTCGTACGCGGTCGTGATCTCACCCGCCTCGGTGCGCGGGAGGATATGGACGCTCATCATGCCGAGCAGAGCCACTCCGCGCGCGGCGTCGACGCCAAGCAGCCGCCGACCGGTGCCCAGCCGGGTCGTCTTGGCGGCCCACGTGGCGGCCAGCGTGCGCGCGGTCACGTGGTCATGCTGCCCGAGAGCGCCGGCGGGTGGCTGAGAGCCCCCTGAGTATCCGGTTTGGCGCCCCCGGCGTTGAGGGGAACAATTCGGCGTCACCCAAGAGTTGAGTCACTATGACTCAGGTTCGGCTTGACAGGCAAGGTCGCCCGGACAAGAGTTGAGTCTGCAGCACTCACGTCGCAAATCAGGAGGATCCACTCATGGCACGTGCGGTCGGAATCGACCTCGGCACGACCAACTCGGTCGTTGCCGTCCTTGAGGGTGGCGAGCCCACCGTCATAGCTAACGCCGAGGGCGCCCGCACGACGCCGTCGGTTGTCGCCTTCGCCAAGAACGGCGAGGTGCTGACCGGTGAGGTGGCCAAGCGCCAGGCCGTCACCAACGTCGATCGGACCATCCGGTCGGTCAAGCGCCACATGGGCACTGACTGGCACCAGGAGATCGACGGCAAGACGTTCACCGCCCAGCAGATCTCCGCGTTCATCCTGCAAAAGCTCAAGCGCGACGCCGAGGCCTACCTCGGCGAGACGATCACCGACGCTGTGATCACGACGCCCGCCTATTTCAACGACGCGCAGCGCCAGGCCACCAAGGAGGCCGGTGAGATCGCGGGCCTCAACGTGCTCCGCATCGTCAACGAGCCCACGGCGGCCGCGCTGGCCTATGGCCTCGACAAGGGTGACAAGGAGCAGACGATCCTCGTCTTCGACCTCGGTGGTGGCACGTTCGACGTGTCCCTCCTGGAGATCGGCGAGGGCGTCGTCGAGGTCAAGGCGACCAGCGGTGACAACCACCTCGGTGGCGACGACTGGGACCAGCGCGTTGTCGACTGGCTCGTCGGCCGCGTCAAGGCCGCTCACGGCATCGACCTGTCCAAGGACAAGATCGCGATGCAGCGCATCCGCGAGGCGGCCGAGAAGGCCAAGATCGAGCTGTCCAGCGCCACGCAGACGGCGATCTCGCTGCCCTACATCGCGCAGGACCCTGAGAAGAACCCGATCTTCGTCGACGAGTCGCTCTCGCGTGCGCAGTTCCAGCAGATGACCAACGACCTGCTGGAGCGCACGCGTGCGCCGTTCCAGCAGGTCATCAAGGACGCCAACATCTCGGTCTCCAGCATCGACCACGTCGTCCTCGTCGGTGGCTCGACGCGCATGCCGGCCGTCGTCGACCTGGTTCGCGAGCTGACCGGCGGCAAGGAGCCCAACAAGGGCGTCAACCCAGACGAGGTTGTGGCCGTCGGTGCAGCCCTGCAGGCCGGTGTCCTCAAGGGCGAGGTCAAGGATGTGCTGCTGCTCGACGTCACGCCGCTGTCCCTGGGCATCGAGACCAAGGGCGGCGTGATGACCAAGATCATCGAGCGCAACACCACGATCCCGACCAAGCGCTCCGAGGTGTTCACGACGGCCGACGACAACCAGCCGTCCGTGGGCATCCAGGTCTTCCAGGGCGAGCGCCCGATGGCACGCGACAACAAGTCGCTCGGCACCTTCGACCTCACCGGGCTGCCGCCGGCGCCGCGGGGCGTGCCGCAGGTCGAGGTCACGTTCGACATCGACGCCAACGGCATCATGCACGTCACGGCCAAGGACCTCGGCACCGGCAAGGAGCAGTCGATGACTGTCACCGGTGGCTCCGCGCTTCCTAAGGACGACATCGAGCGCATGGTCCGTGACGCCGAGCAGTACGCCGCGGAGGACGCGCAGCGCCGCGAGGCCGCAGAGACGCGCAACCAGGCGGAGTCCCTTGCCTACCAGGCGGAGAAGTTCCTCGCCGACAACGCCGACAAGCTTGCTGAGGGCGAGCCTGCGACGCACAAGGCAGAGGTCGAGGCAGCCTTGGCCGAGCTGAAGAAGACGCTCGAGGGCAACGACGACGCCGCGATCAAGAGCGGCTCGGAGAAGCTCGCGACCGCCTTCCAGGCGCTCGGCACGTCGATGTACGCCTCCGCGCAGGCGGCCGGCGGCCCGACCGGCGGCGCTGACGACGCCGGCTTCGCGGGTGAGGGTGCGGCCACCGGCGGCGCCTCGGCAGACGAGGATGTCGTCGAGGCTGAGATCGTCGATGACGAGCCGAAGGACGACAAGTGACCGACCGTCGCGAGGGCGACGAGCCGATGGGCTATGAGCCGATCGTCCGTGACCGCCGGCGGATCGACCCCGACACGGGAGCGGTCCGCGGCGGTCCGGCGGCCGGCCCTGGGGTGACCCCCGGTCCGGCCGCATCGGAGGAGCCCGACCTCGTCGAGCCAGGCTTCGCCGCCGAGGTGGCCGGGGCGGAGGCGCTCATGGCCGAGCTCGAGAAGGCACAGACCGAGTCCGCGGAGCGGCTCGAGGACCTGCGCCGCCTGCAGGCCGAATACGTCAACTACCGACGTCGCGTCGAGCGCGACCGTGACGTCGTTCGCGACACCGCAGTGGCGCAGGCGCTGACTGAGCTGCTTCCCGTGCTCGACAACATTGGGCGGGCACGCGAGCACGGCGACCTGGTCGGCGCGTTCAAGGCGGTGGGCGAGGAGCTCGAGCAGCGAGTGGCCAAGCTGGGTCTGGAGCCGTTCGGAGCCGTCGGCGATCCGTTCGACCCGACGATGCACGAGGCACTCATGCACGAATACTCCGACGAGGTCACCGAGCCCACCTGCGTACGCGTCCTGATGAGCGGCTACCGCTACGGCGACCGCATCGTCCGGCCGGCGCGAGTTGCCGTTGCCGAGCCCACTGTCGGACTGCCGGAGCAGTCGTCGCCTGACAACGGCGACGAGCCGGCCGCCGACCAGGCAGACTGACGCCAGACGATTTCGACGCCACGGAGAGGAGGGGACGTCGATGAGCACCAAGGACTACGTGGAGAAGGACTACTACGCCACGCTCGGCGTCCCCAAGGACGCCTCCGGCGACGACATCAAGAAGGCCTACCGCAAGCTCGCCCGCCAGCTGCACCCCGATGCCAACGGCGCCGACGCAGCGGCGGAGACCAAGTTCAAGGAGGTCTCCGAGGCCTACGCCGTGCTGTCCGACGACACCAAGCGCAAGGAGTACGACGAGGCGCGCACTCTCTTTGCCAATGGCGGCATCCGCATGCCTGGCAGCCAGGGCGGAGGGTCGTTCAACTTCGATCTGGGCGACATGTTCGCTAATGCCGGCAGTGGTGCGTCGGGCGGCATCGGCGACATCTTCGGCTCGATCTTCAATCAGCGCAGCAACCGCACGACGGCCCGCGCCGCGCGCCGTGGCGCCGACGTCGAGACCGAGGTGACCCTCAACTTCATCGAGGCCGTCGACGGCAAGACGGTGCCGCTGCGTCGCACGAGCTCAGCGGCCTGCCCCACGTGCGCCGGCACCGGCGCCAAGGCTGGCACGATGCCGCGGGTCTGCCCGACCTGCGGCGGCAGTGGCCACACCACGGCTCAGTCGGGCGGCGGCTTCGCCGTCACCGAGCCGTGCCGTGACTGCAAGGGCCGCGGGCTCATCGTCGATGACCCGTGCCCCGACTGCAACGGTTCGGGCCGCGCCAAGACAAGCACCACGATGAACGTTCGCGTCCCCGCCGGCGTCGACGATGGCCAGCGCATCCGGCTCAAGGGCAAGGGAGCGCCCGGCGAGCGGGGTGGGCCGGCGGGCGACCTGTATGTCACCGTGCACGTGCGCAAGCACCCGGTCTTCGGTCGGCGCGGCGAGCACCTGACCGTGACCGTCCCAGTGACCTTCCCGGAGGCGGCGCTGGGCGCCGAGATCCTGGTGCCGACGCTGGGCGGGCCGCCCGTCAAGGTCAAGCTGCCGCCAGGCACGCCCAATGGCCGCACGCTCCGAGTGCGCGGCAAGGGCGCCACCCGCAAGGACGGCACGCGCGGCGACCTGCTCGTGAGCGTCGAGGTCGCCGTGCCGCAGCGCGTCGACGCCGAGGCACGGTTGGCGCTCGAGTCCTACCAATCCGCCACCGCCGGCGAGGACGTCCGTTCCGAGCTCATCAAGGCCGCGGCGAAGGGCTGAACCATGGACAGCGGCACTCGCTTCATCGTCGCGATGTCCGGCACCGCACGTGTCGTTCACGACGACGAACCCCTCTACGTCATCTCCGTCGCGGCCGAGCTGGCCGGCATGCATCCGCAGACGTTGCGGCAGTACGACCGGCTCGGCCTCGTCACCCCTGGGCGCACCGGCGGTGGCGGCCGCCGCTATTCGCTGCGCGACGTTGCGCAGCTCCGCGAGGTGCAACGGCTCTCCCAAGAGGAGGGCGTCAACCTAGCCGGCATCAAGCGCATCCTCGAGCTGGAGAACGCCTTGGACGCGATGCACCAGCAGGTCGAGGAGCTCGTCGCGGAGCTGGCGGAAGCGCACGGCCAGCAGGTCGACTACACCTACCTGCCGGTGCCCGTGGAGCGCAGCGCCCTCGCAGTGTGGCGTCCGCGCCGCGACTGACGGCGCGGAGCGTGCAGTGAGTCGGGGAAGATCCAACCGGGCGGGTCGCGCCACCGATGTCGAGCAGGAGATACGCACCCTGCTACGTCGCGGTCGATCACTCTTCACCGATTGGGCCGCGTTGGTCAGCCCAGGTCTCACGCCGACCGAGTACGCCGCGCTGGTCTCGGTCCAGGAGTCGGGCGAGCTGCGGGCAAGTGATCTTGTCGACCGGCTGCGGCTTGACAAGTCCACCGTGAGCCGACTTGTCGCTCGCCTCGTCGACCTCGGACTCGTCGAAGTGGCGCCCGACGATCGCGACGGGCGGGCGCGACTGCTGCGCGTCACCCATGCGGGTGACCGTTGGCTCGCGGCTGCGAGGGACGAGCAGCACAAGCGCCTCCTCGCCTCTTTCGCCACCTGGCCCGAGGAGGACCTCGACCAGTTGGTGCGACTGTTGCGGCGGCTCAACGCCGACCTGTCGAGCTGAAACGCCGAGCTCTCGGGCGCCTCTTCGGCCCTTTCTGTCCCAGCCGCTCGCCCACCGGAAATAGTTGCACTGGGCAACCTGTTAGGTATATGGTTGTGTTGCGCAACTAACTGTTCGAGGAGAGGAGGGGGCATCTGTGCCCATCTCCATGCAGACCGCAGCGGCGTTCAACGAAGAGCTGCGGGCGATCACGCGCTTGCGGCGTTCCTTGACCCATCGGGCCAGGAGCTTCTTTCTCGACGGTCCGGGCGACGTGACGCGTGCGCCGACCAGCGTGCTGATGCTGCTCGCCGAGCGCGGCGAGTGCCGCCTGAGCGAGATCGCCGAGCACGCGTGTGTGGATGTGTCAGTGATGAGCCGGCACGTCGCAGCGCTCGAACGCGATGGCCTCGTCTGTCGCCGCGACGATCCCGCTGACCGCCGTGCGGCCCTGCTTTCACTGACTGACGCGGGCATGACGTACGCCCGACGCATCAGCGCTCAGATGGCCAGTTGGCTGCACGACGCCCTGCACAACTGGACCGAAGCCGAGGGCGCCACGGCAGCCGCCCTGCTCGCCAGGCTCACCCACGACCTCAATGCGGCAGCGACGTCCGGCGACGCCGCGCCCGTCCTCGAAAGGACTCCATGACCTCGGCAACACCGGCTGCTGCTGCTACCAGCGGCGGCCTGACTGCAGATTCCGTCGGCGACGGCGGCGCAATGCGTCACCGGCAGATCCTCGAGGCGATGTCGGG
The DNA here is from genome assembly GCA_963757805.1 of uncultured Actinomycetota bacterium. GTDB lineage: Bacteria > Actinomycetota > Actinomycetes > Jiangellales > Jiangellaceae > CAVWSM01. The sequence continues at coordinate 22,328 of CAVWSM010000009.1, forward strand.
TCTCCTGCTCGCGCTGTTCATTGCCATGCTCTCGAGCACGATCGTCACCACTGCCCTGCCGACGATCATCGCGGAACTGCACGGCTCGCAAACCGGCTACACGTGGATCGTTGTCGCGACACTGCTCACGTCGACCGCGACCACGCCCGTCTGGGGCAAGCTGGCGGACCTGTTCAGCAAGAAGCTGCTGGTCCAGGTTTCGATCGTGATCTTCGCGGTCGGTTCGGTCGCCAGCGGGTTCGCCGCGGGCGTCGGAACCTTGATCGCCTTCCGCGCCGTGCAGGGCATCGGGCTCGGTGGCATCTCGGCGCTGGCGATCACGATCATCGGCACTATGATCCCGCCGCGCGAGCGTGGCCGGTACAACGGCTACCTGGGCGCCGTGATGGCGGGCGCCACGGTGGCCGGACCGCTGATCGGCGGTACGATCGTCGACTCGTCCCTCGGGTGGCGCTGGGTGTTCTTCGTCGGGGCCCCGTTCGCGGTCGCCGCCCTGGTCATCCTGCAGAAGACGCTGCACGTCGCCACGATCCGCCGCGACGTCAAGGTGGACTACGCGGGCGCAACACTGCTCATGGCCGGAGTGAGCCTGCTGCTCGTCTGGGTGTCCTTTGCGGGTAGCTCCTATGGCTGGATGTCCTGGCAGACGGCCGCCATGGTCGGCGGTGGGGTCCTGCTCCTCGGCCTCACCCTGTGGGTCGAGCGCCGCACTGCTGAGCCGATCGTGCCGCTCGACATCGTCGTGCAACGCACTCCGGCGCTCGCCATAGTGGCGAGCCTCGCCGTTGGAATCGCCATGATCGGTGGCGCGGTGTTCCTCGCGCAGTACTTCCAGATCGCTCGCGGCTTCTCGCCGACCAAGGCTGGTCTGGTAACCATCCCGTTGATGCTCGGTGTGTTCATCGCATCGACGATCTCGGGCCGGATCATCACCAAGACCGGCAAGTGGAAGCGCTGGCTTGTCGGCGGGTCGACGATTCTGGTCGGCGGCCTCGCGATGCTCGCCGCTATCGACCACGAAACCCCGGTCACGTTCGTCAGCATCGCGATGCTGGTCGTCGGGCTTGGTGTCGGCGCCTTGATACAGAACCTCGTGCTCACGGTCCAGAACACTGTCGACGTACGTGACATCGGTGTGGCGAGCTCCACCGCGACGTTCTTCCGCTCTCTCGGCGGCACCATCGGCGTTTCTGTGCTTGGCGCCCTGCTGGCGACCCAGATGAAGACCAAGATCACCGACGGTCTCGCCGCCATGGACGTCCCGGGGGGATCAGGCGCGACGGGCGGGGACCTCGACATCTCGGCCCTGCCGGCCCCCGTCGAGCACCTGTACCGCGCGGTACAGGGTGACGTGACCGGCCACATCTTCCTCGTTTCCGCGGTGATTGCGGCGGTCGGCCTGGTGGCAACGCTGTTTATCCACGAGGCGCCGCTGCAGGAGTCGGTGGCGATGCACCCCGAGGAGCCCGCTCCCGGAGAGGCCGAGCTGAGCCCCGCCCCGGCCTGACTCAGGTGCCCCGAATACGTTCATTTCGCTAGAGCAGAGTTGAGCGGAATAGGCTCAACTTTGAGTAACGTTGCCCCAAGTGCGGGTCTCTTCGAGACTCGCTAGACAGACGTGTGGCGAAAGGACACCAATGGAAGCCGGTCAGCTCACCACCAGGAGCCAGGCGGCACTCTCGGCTGCCGTCCGATCGGCGGCCGCGGCCGGCAACCCGGCCGTCGAGCCGGTGCATGTGCTGCGCGCGCTGCTCGGCCAGACCGACGGCATCGCCCGGCCGCTGCTGGAGTCGGTGGGGGTCGAGCCAGGCGCCGTACGGTCCGAGGCGCAGCGACTTGCCGAGGCATTGCCCGCGGCGACTGGCGCGTCGGTTAGCGCACCCGGACTTGCGCGGCAGACCTACGCGGTGCTCCAGCACGCCGGTGAAGTCGCCCGCGAGATGGACGACGAGTACGTGTCGACCGAGCACTTGCTGGTCGGCCTCGCCCACGTCGACTCACCCGTCCGTGAGCTGCTGACGCGACTCGGCGCGACCGCCGAACGGCTGCGCGCAGCCTTCGTACAAGTGCGGGGCAGCGCCCGTGTGACCAGCCCCGATCCGGAGGGCACCTACGACGCCCTCAACAAGTACGGCATCGACCTCACCGAGCGCGCCCGCGAGGGGAAGATCGACCCGGTCATCGGCCGCGACACCGAGATCCGCCGTGTCGTGCAGGTGCTGTCGCGTCGCACCAAGAACAACCCCGTGCTCATCGGCGAGCCCGGCGTCGGCAAGACGGCTGTCGTGGAAGGGCTCGCCCAGCGCATCGTGGCGGGCGACGTCCCCGAGTCCCTCAAGGGTCGGCGGCTCGTCGCCCTCGATCTGGGCGCGATGGTGGCAGGCGCCAAGTTCCGCGGCGAGTTCGAGGAACGGCTCAAGGCCGTTCTCAGTGAGATCAAGGCGAGCGAAGGCCAGGTCATCACCTTCATCGACGAGCTGCACACCGTCGTCGGCGCCGGCGCCACGGGCGAGGGCGCGATGGACGCCGGCAACATGCTCAAGCCCATGCTGGCCCGCGGCGAGCTGCGCATGGTCGGTGCGACGACCCTCGACGAATACCGCAGGCACATCGAGAAGGACGCCGCGCTCGAGCGTCGGTTCCAGCAGGTCCTCGTCGGCGAGCCCAGTGTCGAGGACACGATCGCCATCCTGCGTGGGCTGAAGAGCCGCTACGAGGCGCACCACAAGGTCCAGATCGCAGACGCGGCGCTCGTGGCCGCAGCGACGCTGTCCGACCGCTACATCACCGCACGGTTCCTCCCCGACAAGGCGATCGACCTGGTCGACGAGGCTGCATCCCGGCTGCGCATGGAGATTGACTCCCGTCCGGTCGAGATCGACGAGCTGCAACGCGTCGTCGATCGGCTGCGCATGGAGGAGCTTGCACTCTCCAAGGAGGACGACGAAGCGTCCCGCGAGCGACTCCAGCGGCTTCAGAGGGACCTCGCCGACAAGCAGGAGCAGCTGACTGCCCTCAACGCGCGCTGGGAGCAGGAGAAGACCGGGCTCAACCGCGTCGGCGAGCTCAAGGAGCAGCTCGACGAGCTGCGCGGGCAGGCCGAGCGAGCGCAGCGCGACGGCGAGTGGGAGACCGCATCGCGGTTGCTCTACGGCGAGGTCCCTGAGCTTGAGAAGCAGCTCGCCTCGGCACAGGAGGCGGCGGCCGCGATCGAGCGGGAAGCACCCATGGTCAAGGAGGAGGTCGGCCCCGACGACGTCGCCGATGTCGTCTCCGCGTGGACCGGCATCCCGGCTGGCCGGCTGCTCGAGGGCGAGACCGGCAAGCTCCTGCGGATGGAGGAGGAGCTCGGCCGTCGCGTGGTTGGCCAGCGCGAGGCCGTTCTCGCGGTGAGTGATGCCGTACGCCGCGCCCGCGCCGGCGTGTCCGACCCCGATAGGCCGACTGGCTCGTTCCTGTTCCTCGGCCCCACCGGTGTCGGCAAGACTGAGCTCGCCAAGGCGCTCGCGGAGTTTCTGTTCGACGACGAGCGCGCGATGGTGCGCATCGACATGAGCGAGTACGGCGAGAAGCACAGCGTCGCCCGACTCGTGGGCGCACCGCCGGGTTACATCGGCTACGAGGAGGGCGGTCAGCTCACCGAGGCCGTCCGCCGCCGCCCGTACACCGTTGTTCTGCTCGACGAGGTGGAGAAGGCGCACCCCGAGGTCTTTGACGTGCTGCTTGCTGTGCTCGACGACGGCCGGCTGACAGATGGGCAGGGCCGCACCGTCGACTTCCGCAACGCAATCCTGGTGTTGACGTCCAACCTCGGCTCGCAGTTCCTGGCCGACCCAACGGTGTCCGAGGACGTCAAGCGCGACCAGGTGATGGGCGTCCTGCGCGCGTCGTTCAAGCCGGAGTTCCTCAACCGGCTGGACGACATCGTGTTCTTCCACCCGCTGGGCATGGAGGAGCTCGGTGCCATCGTCGACCTGCAGGTCGACCTGCTGGCCCGTCGCCTCCGCGACCGCCGGCTGACACTTGACGTCACCGACGCCGCACGGGAGTGGCTGGCGTTGACCGGATACGACCCGGTCTACGGCGCACGGCCGCTGCGGCGCCTTGTGCAGAGCGCGATCGGCGACCAGCTCGCGAAGGCGATCCTGTCCGATGAAGTCCGCGACGGTGACACCGTGCGCGTCGAGCTGAACGAGGAGAAGGACGCGCTCGACGTGACAACCGCCTGACGGGGCGGGGCAGGTCCAGCACGTCGCCTCCCTGCCATGATCAACACGAAGTTGGCGACTAGGCGAACCGGCCACGCTGGTGCGCCACGGCGAGCCGCGACAGCGCCAGCGCTCCGACCAGCAGGCCGAAGTCGCGCAATGCGATGTCGTAGAAGTCGCCGATGAGCAACAGGTTCACGATGATCCCGGCGAGCCAGGCGGCGACGAGCAACCCGCCGTAGCGCGGGACCACGGCCACAACGAGACCCGCGACGATCTCGATGACGCCTACCGCGTACATGGCTTGCTGCGCCGTGCCCGGCACCAGGTCATTGATCTCCGGCGCCAGGTAGATCGGCCAGTCCACGAGCCAGTTGGTGAACTTATCGAGACCGAACAGGATGGGCGCCACCGTGTAGACCGTGCGGAGCAGCATGAAGGCCTGTCGGGAAGGATCGCCTCCACCGATGCCCGCCGCTGCGGGCCGAGAAGTGCGCTGGTCAGTCATGATCCCGTCCTCTCTAAAGTCGTCTTGGATGGACGTTAGAGCGATGGAGATCTATCGTCAATGGGCATGCGTTATAGAATCGGACCCATGACTCAGAGGGACCCGCAGCAGCGCGATGATCTGGAAGTCCTCGCCGCTCTGCAGGAGCCGGTCCGGCGAGCGCTGTTCGAGCTGGTGACCAAGCAGGACCGCCCGGTCAGCCGTGACGAAGCCGCCGAGGCATTGGACATACGCCGAAGCACGGCCGCGTTCCATCTGGACCGGCTCGCCGCCGACGGCCTGCTGGACGTCGAGTACCGACGCCTCTCCGGCAAGACGGGGCCAGGCGCCGGGCGCACGGCAAAGCTCTACCGACGCAGCAGTCGCGAGGTCACCGCCAGCCTGCCCCCGCGGAGGTACGACCTCGCCGGCTCGCTCCTCGCCGGCGCCGTCGACGAGTCGAATCGCACAGGCGAGCCGGTGCTGGACGTGCTCTCTCGGAAGGCGGCGGCCGCGGGTCACGACATCGGGGGTGCGGCTGAGACAGCCGAGTCGGCCCTTCTGGAGCATGGCTTCACTCCGAGAAGTGAGCCCGATGGCGATGTCTCGCTGCGGAACTGCCCCTTCCACCAGCTCGCGCAGGTCTACACCAAAGTCGTCTGTGGCATGAACCTGAGCTTTGTGCAAGGCATCGTGCAGGGCGCGGGCCAAGACCGCGCCGTCACGCTGGACCCCGGTCCCGATCGTTGCTGCGTGCTCATCGCAAAGAGCGCCTGATCACCCGGCTCACGGAGCACTCCGCTGCCGCAACATCACCTCGACGCCGTCGAGCATGCACCGCAGGCCGAACTCGAACAGCTCCTCGCCGTAAGCCGTGAACGCGTCGTCGGAGAGGGCGGCGAGGGTGGGGAATTGGCCAGTGCTCAGCGCCTTGTCGAGCACCGGCGCCTGTGTCTCCCAGAACTCGTCGCTGCTCACGCCGGTGCGCTTCTCCGCCATCTCGGCGCTGTTGTGCGTGCGTGCCATCGATGCTGCATAGGCCTCGATCATGGAGATCGCGTTGATCTTCTCCTTGTCGGAGAGGTCGCAGTCCGTCAGTGAACGCAGGATGAGCTCGAGGCCGGCGAAGGAGTTGGGCCCGAGCAGGGGCCGGCTCTGGTCGACGAACGGCAGCCACGGGTGGTCGGTGTAGAGCTTCCACATGTCTCGCCCCATGGCCTCGAGAGTGTTGCGCCAGCCGGGCCCGAGCTCGTCGACATCGGGCGGGCCGATCACGCGGTCCAGCATCAGGTCGAGCAGTTCGGCCTTGCCCGGCACGTACCGATAGAGCGACATGGTGCCCACGCCGAGCGCCTCGGCGATCCGGCGCATGGACACGGACTCGAGTCCCTCGGCATCCGCAATGTCGATCGCCGCAGCCACGAGCTTGTCGAGGGTCAGGGCGGGCTTGGGACCGCGGGTGGCCTTTTCATCCATTTCCCACATCAGCGCGAGACTGCGGTTGATGTCGCCGCCGCCGCTGTGCTCCGTCGTCATTGTTGAGTCCCTCGAATAGCCTTGAAGGCAATCTGCGTAGGGTGTACGCTCTAAAGCGTACGCCGCACTCAGTTTAGCCCTTGGAGAGCGCATGACCAGCCCAGACGTGGCCGTCCTCGTGGAAGGCCTCGAGAAGCGGTACGGCGACAAGCGGGCCCTCGACGGGTTCGACCTGAAAGTCCCCTATGGCTCGGTCTACGGGCTGCTCGGGCCCAACGGCGCGGGCAAGACGACCGCGGTGCGGATCCTCTCGACACTGATCCGCCCCGACGGCGGCCGGGCTCTGGTCGGCGGCTTCGACGTCGTCCGGCAGCCCATGGATGTGAGGCGCAACATCGGGCTCGCCGGGCAGTACGCCGCTGTCGACGAGATCCTCACCGGACGGCAGAACCTCGAGATGTTCGGCCGGCTCTTCCACCTTGGTGCCCGCCGTGCCCGCGAGCGCGCGGTCGAGCTGCTCGAGCAGTTCGACCTCACGGAGGCCGGCGACAAGGGAGTCAAGGAGTACAGCGGCGGCATGCGGCGCCGGCTCGACCTTGCGTCGAGCATGATTCTTACACCGCGTCTGATGTTCCTGGACGAGCCGACGACCGGTCTTGACCCGCGCGGTCGCAACGAGGTCTGGAACTCGGTGCGCGAGCTTGTCGGCGCCGGCACCACCGTCCTGTTGACGACGCAGTACCTCGAGGAGGCCGACCGGCTCGCCGACCGCGTCGCGGTCATCGATCGCGGGCGGACCATCGCCGACGACACGCCCGCCGAGCTCAAGCGCACGGTCGGCGGCGACCAGATCGAGGTCATCGTCTACGAGCCGGCGGACATCCAGCATGCCGTCAAGGCAGTGGCTCAAGTGTGCGACGGCGAGCCGGAGATCGACGACGATGGCCGCCGGGTCGCCGGAGCGGTCACCGACCGCGTCGCCGCGTTGACCGACGTTGCGCGACGGCTTCAGGACGATGGCATCGCGGTCGAGGACATCGGCCTGCGTCGCCCCACGCTCGACGACGTGTTCCTCCGCATCACCGGGCATAAAGCGGAGGACAAGTCGTCGAGCAAGTCAGCGACCAAGGAGCTGGAGGGGGCGGACCGATGACCACGACCGCCATCGAAACGAGCGCACCGGAAACCCGTCAGGCCCGCATGTACTGGGCCATAGTCGACTGCTGGACGATGGTTCGGCGCGGGCTGCTCTACTACGTCCGGATGCCGTCCACGATCGCGTGGCAGCTGGGCTTTCCGATCGTCTCCGTGCTGCTGTTCGTCTACGTCTTCGGCAGTGCGATGGACATCGGGGGTGGGGACTACAAGGCATTCGCGATGCCGGGCATGTTCGCCATGACCATGGCCTTCGGCTTCATGAACACCGCGTATGCGATCGCCCTCGACAAGGAGAAGGGCGTCACCGACAGGTTCCGTTCGATGCCGATGTCGCCGTCCGCCGTGGTTAGCGGGCGGAGCGTGTCGGATGTGCTGGGTGCTGCCGTCGACCTTGCCGTACTCGCCGTTATCGCTGTTGTCGTTGGGTGGCGCTCCGACGGCACTCTGATGGAGACGCTGTTCGCGTTCGTGCTTCTGCTGTGGCTGCGGTTCGCGCTGATCTGGATCGGGGTCTACCTCGGACTGCTGGTGCCCAACACAGAGCAGGCCGGCAGCCTGTTCGCCGTCGCGTTCCCGTTCGGGATGATCTCGAGCGTGTTCACGCCGCCGTCGCTCATGCCCGACTGGCTGGGCGCGATCGCGATGTGGAACCCGGTCTCGTCCACCGCCAACGCCACGCGTGAGCTGTTCGGCAACCCGACCCCGCTCGGCGACAGCTGGATCGAGCAGAACGCGATGATGATGTCGATGGTCTGGCCGATCATCATCACGGCGATCTTCGCTCCGCTCGCGGTGCGCAAGTATCAGCGGCTGTCCCGCTAGACCGGCCCAGGGATCGCAAGACTGAAGCGCTGTGCGCGACAACCGACCAGGCGCCGCGGGTCGCGCACAGCGCTTCAGTTCTGGTCGACCGGAAGGCCCCGTTTCAGGGGCAGATGGGGAAGCCAAGGTTGATGGTGCGCGTGATCGCATTGCTCGGAGCCGAGGCGTTGCCGGCTCGGTCAACCGCCACGATGGTCACCTGGTTGACGGAGTGCTCCGTGTAGATCACCCAGTTCCCGGCGCCCGGGAGGACGTCATTGATGACACCGTTGATGCGGATCTCGTACTCGACGACGCCACTGTCATCGGTCGATCCGGTGAAGCCGATTTCGAGCTCCTCCGCGCAGATGTCGGTGCCTCCGTCGCTGACCCGTGTCAACGTCGGCGTGGTGGGTGGGGTGGCGTCAGCGTTGGGTGCCGTCGTTGCCGTCACCGTGTTGGTGACGCCAGACGCGTTTCCTGCGGCGTCACGGGCTCGCACCGCGAACGAGTAGGTCGTCCCCGGCTCCAGTTGGCGGACGAACGCACCTCCGGACGATGGCCGCGGGAACGTCCCGGGAGCCACTTCGGACAGCGCATTGGGGGTCGGTACGCCGTTTACGAGGACGTCATAGGTGACGATGCTGATCTCGTCGAGGCTGGCTCCCCAGCGGAGGTGGACCGTGGACCCCGACACACCGATCAGCGAGAGGTTGGTCGGCGTCGTCGGCGGTGTCGTGTCCGGGGCGCCGGTGTCCGGCGGCGTCGTCACCGAGATGCTCGCGGTGTTGGAGTAGTTGCCGGCGTTATCGAAGGCTCGGACGCTGATCGTCTGGGTGAGGTTCGGCTCCAGGGGCTGTACGAGGACGCTGGTCGCGGGGTGGTCGATCCAGAAGAGCGGCCCGGGGTGGTGGCATTCCAGGCTGCATAGCCGTCGATTCCGTCGGCGTCCGTCGACGGGTCCCAGGCGATGGTGGCGCTGGCGTGGGTGACCGAGACAACCCGCAGGTTGCTCGGTGTCGTCGGCAAGGCCGGGTCGACTGTTGTGGTCCCCGTCGTGGTCGCATCCGCTGACTGGTTTCCGGACGTGTCGTAGGCCCGGACGGTGAACGTGAACGTTGTCCCAGAGACAGCCCGGTGAGGGTGGCCGACGTGCCCGGGTGCTTGATGATGGCTCCCGAGCCATAGACACCCTGTGCGGTCACCGTGTACCTGTCGACGGCGCGGTTGTCGGTCGACGGGCTCCAGGACAGAGCCGCGGTCGTCTGGCCCGTGGACACGACTCGGAAGTTGCCCGGTTTGCTCGGCGGGGTGCGGTCGCTCGACCACGCGGAGGCGGGGACACTCATCGCCAACCCGAGAGCAAGCGCTGACAACAGGACTGCGAGGGCCCAAGTTCGGGCGTAACGGACGTACGTGCATCGATCCGGTTCCCCTCTGACGGGCGCTCAGACTGGGCGCGACGATGTCCGTCCGTAATACGGGCGGGCGAGCCGAGGGGATTGCGATTGGATAACGGTCATGCGGCTGTCCGTCGTGATCCTGCCGATCTACCCGTGGCCACAGGCCCGCGATATCTGGCGGCGCGCAGAGGAGCTCGGCGCGCACGCCGCCTACACGTACGACCATCTGACCTGGCGCAGTTTTCGCGACGGCCCATGGGGCGCGACAGTCCCCACGCTGACGGCTGCCGCGACGGTCACGAGCACCATGCGCCTCGGCACGATGGTCGCTGGTCCTAACTTCCGCCACCCGGTGCCGTTCGCCAAGGACGCCATGACGCTCGACGACGTTTCGGGCGGGCGGGTCGTGCTGGGGCTGGGATCTGGTGGCACGGGATTCGACTCGACCGTGCTTGGTCAGGCCGAATGGTCGCCGCGGGAGCGGTCGGACCGGTTCGCAGAGTTCGTCGAGCTGTTGGACGCGCTGCTGCGGCAGCCACTCACGAACTTCTCCGGCCTCTACTACTCCGCTTCTGAGGCGCAGATGCTGCCGGGCTGCGTCCAGTCACCACGGGTGCCCTTTGTCGTGGCTGCCGCCGGGCCGCGCGCGATGCGGCTGGTTGCGGCGTACGGCGAGGGATGGGTGACGTACGGCGACCCGCGGTTGCCCAGCGATGCGTCTGTGGCCCAGCGCATGGACGAACTCCGTGCGCAGGTGACACGGCTCGACGCCGCCTGTGCCGACGCGGGCCGTGACCCAGCCACGATCGACAGGCTGCTGCTCACCGGCACGTCGACAATCGCGCCCCTCGACTCATTGGACGCGTTCGTCGATTTCGCCGGCGGCGTGGCCGCAGTGGGATTCGACGAGATGGTGCTGCACTGGCCGGTTCCGGACTCGATCTTCGCCGCAGACGTCGATGTCTTCGAGCGCATCCTTCAGGAGGCGCCGGGTCAATTGGGGTGACACGGGC
>CAVWSM010000010.1:0-71357 GCA_963757805.1 uncultured Actinomycetota bacterium
TGGACTACTCCGACCTCATCCAGTCCGGGATCTTCGGTCTGATGGACGCCGTAGACCGCTTCGAGCCAGAGCGGGGTCTCAAGTTCGAGACCTACGCAGTGACCCGCATCCGCGGCGCCGTCATTGACGAGCTGCGGGCGCTGGACTGGGTCCCGCGATCCGTACACAAGAAGGCCCGAGACCTCGAGGCGGCCATCGAGGGCTGCCAAGAGCAGCTCAACCGGACGCCCACGACGCAGGAGCTGTCCGAGGCGCTCGGATGACTCCCACCGAGCTGCACCGGATGCGCACCCAGGTCGGGCGAACCCGGATGTCCCGCGCTGGACGAGATGCTCTCGACTGAGTTCGGCAATGAGTCCTCGTCGCTCGCCGAGACCCTGGCCGACCCGTTGGCCGAGCAGCCCGGTGACGCCTTGGAGCAGCAGGGCCTCATCGACTCACTGCGGGCCGCGCTCGCTGACCTCCCGGACCGGGCTCGGGCAGTCCTCGTCCACTCCTACATCGACGGCCTCACACTTGCTCAGATCGGCGAGATCTTGGGAGTTACCGAGAGCCGCGTTTGCCAGCTGCGATCCAAGGCCCTCCAGGCTGCCCGGGTAGCGCTCGTTGCCCGGATGGCTCAGTGACGGCCTGCCGCACGCTCAAGACGATCACACGCGAAGCCGATGCAATGCACATGCGGACGACCGTCGGGCGGTTCAGTCCTCCCCGATCACGTGGGGATGGCGGGTTCACGCTCATCGAGCTGATGGTGACCATGGTGATCGCCGGGTTGCTGTTCGCGCTCGCCGTGGGCGGCTACCGCGCCTACGCGGCCGCGCAGGCGCACCGCGGCACAGCGGAATCACTCGTCGTCTTGATGCGCGAAGCGCACGCGCGCCGTCACCGAGGGGGTCCCATACGGGGTGTCCCTCGCGGATACATCCGGTCCGTGGACCCTCAAGAAGAACCCCGAGGAAGACTGCGAGCGACAAGACCCCGGCCCGTCCAACCCGTTGGACATCACCACGCAAGTTGGTGGCGAGGTGCCAAGCCGAGGGCAGCGTCTCGATCGCATCAACGTTCGCGTCATCGTGCGTCTACTTCAGACCGCGCGGTACAGCGACGGCAGGTGAGGTCACCGTTTGCCGGGACTACCCAGGTCCGTGCCCACCCCGAGCCCGTCGTCGGATGACAAGGTCTACACGATCAAGGTGGAGGGGTTAACCGGCCGTGCCTCGATTTCTTGATTTCCGCGCGCAACGTCGGCGTCGTGCCGACGGCGTCGACTCTGGCTTCACGCTCGTCGAAGTGATGGTGGCGTTTCTCATCATCGCCATCATCGCGGCAGCGGCTGCGAGTCTTACGATCCGTGGCCTGAGAGCGTCGCTTGACGCCCGGCAGCTGACCCAAGCAAAGAACCTGGTGAACCAGCAGATCGAGACTATGCGCGGCCTCCCCTATTTCGTCGGGCTGTCGGCGAGCAGCGCCAAAGTCGACGTTCTGGATTCGCACTTCCCAAACATGAAGGTGCCCGACGAGCCGGTGAACTGCGATGCCGGTGCCGCTCGGGACCTCGGGATGGCTGGCGAAGAGGCGAAGTGGGAGGGCTACGTCGCGGGTAACAACACCGCGCGATGTGAAGCCTTTGAGCCGAAGAGTGGTGCGTTTTATCGAACGATCAGCTCGGCGGAGCTTGAAGAGGGAATCAGGCTGCGATCGTTGTGGCGACCCAGTTCATCGGACTTGCGAGTGGCAAGGACACAAACCTCGACACTGATTTGGAGCCTGATCCGGCCCCGCCGGTTGTCCCACCCGACGGTTTCAACTGGAAGCCGACGCTTGCGAACGGAGTCGGATAGTCCCGTGTCGGATCAGATCGCTGCATATGTGACTGCCATCTACGGGCCTGGTGACTCGGCCGTGGAAAGCACGACAACTCGGACCGATATCGCCAACGGGCTGGGTGATCCCCTGGTCGGCGCCGAGACCAACGCGACAGCTGTGGTTATCGAAGGCGAGCTCACTGGCGGTGAGGACCGACGTCTGGAGCTCGGAAACGTCTCGGGTGAGGGTGCTGTGACGGTGGTGACTTCAGCTTCGGTCGAAGCCACCGGTGGCAGCATGCTCAGAGGCCTCGACGCAGACAGACGGGAAGGCGCAACTTGCGACGTGGCCCACGCCGGCAACGAGTCACGGAACCGAGGACGTGGACGAGGGCGACCTCGCTTTCGCCGACACGCTAACGTCGGGCGTCACCACGCCGAGCGGAGTGTCTGCCCCCCGGTACGGCGCACCGGCCATCGCCGCTGCGACCTCCAGCTCCTTCTCCGTCGGGCAGAACATCTTCGGACTCATCACCGGCAACCCGCTCATCCGGGCGGTGTCCGGCGCGCCGTCCGATTTGCCCGGCACGGGCCCGTGCCCCGGTCTCGCTCTCAGCCCCAACATCCGCGGAGCGGGCTGGATGGACACTGATACCGGATACGTAAGAGCCTGCGCGCGCAGCGAAGCCTCGACCGTCACTCTGTTCCCAGGCGCAGCCGCCGAGATCAAGATCAGTGCAACCAACGTCACTGCCGGTTGTGAGGTTCTTGGACCCACCGAGCCTCCCGACCCCACCGCGCTCGGATCGGTCATTGTTCGGTGGACCAGCTGGAACGCTGCGAACCCTCTGATCGGCGTCCCACAAGTGCGGACGATTCATCTCGGACCGGTCGGCGTGACCGGTGACCAGTTGCCGGTTCTGGCAGACAAGGGCCCAGACACACAACTGACAAAAGACTCCTACCTAGTCGACTACATCTCGTCGTGGGCGGCATTCGGCGGATTGATGAAGGCAGATACAACCAGCACTTTCGATGCCACCACCGGTCAGCGCACGTCGTCGGCGAAGGTCACTGCGCTCACACTGACGACCGTCGGTGTTCGAACCGCAGACCCCGATAGCAGCAGCGTTCGAGTAACGATCGGTCAGGCGTCGTGTAATGCCAAGGATCGGCGATGACTGTCTTCCATCAAGCGGCAGCTTCGCTACGAACCAGGTCGGCCCAGATCGATGCCGGCTACACGCTTGTCGAGCTCCTGGTTGCAATGACTCTGTTCCTGGCGTTGAGCGGCCTCATCCTGAGCGGTGTCCTGACCATGTCCAACGGTTTGGACAAGGTCCGAGGCACGAGCGAGATCACTGCCGAGGCACGCGTCGCTCTTGAACGCATCGCGCGTGATGTCCGCCAGGGTCTGCTCCGGGAGGACCTCGGTCCAGTGGACTCAACGAACGTGACGGCGTGGGTGAACCTTGATGGCGATGCCGACATCGACGAGGACGCCCAGGATCCTGAGCTCGTCACTTACACGTACGACAACGCAAACGACAGCATCACTCTGACAGGCAGGAAAGAGTCCGGTGCCCCAATTAGCGGGGCGTCAGCGCCGCTGCTTGCCGGCCATGTGAAGGCACTCACATTCACGTACTGGTCGTCCAACTGGTGGGACGACACGGATGGTGACGGGCAAGTCACCCAGCTGGAAGCAGGCACAGGCGGCGTGGACCGCATACAGATCAGCCTCGACGTCATGAGTGACGGCGGCGAACTCGAGACATTTGCCACAGACGTAACTTTGCGAAACAGGAGCCTGTCATGATTCGAAGAAGCCGCGCTCATTCGTGGGAGGCGCACGTCCCGCCGGGCGAAAGAGAGGTCGGCGCGGCCATGCTGATCACCGTCATGGTCATCACCGTCGTGGCCGTGCTCAGCACATCTGTCGCAGTCCTGGCCGCGCGTTCCACGCGGACGGCAGGTGACGTTCAAACTGCTGGCGTCGTGAAGGACCTCGCCAACGCCGGACTCGCCGCGGGGCTCACGTACTTGCAGCAGGTGGGTGTAACCTCCGAAATCGCCAATCCGACCCCCATCAATGCCGCCGCCAACCCGGACGCGCAGCCGATGCGGCATGCGCAAGCCACAAGGTCAACAAGACTTCGCCAGACTGGACGATTGCGAGTGCCGCTCAGATCGATGCTGGCGCGAGAGGGACATATGAGGTTTGGATTGAGCGAGTAGCGCCTGTTAAGGACCCGCCCGAGTATCGGATCTGCGCGGAGGGCACATCTGGACAGGGCAGGCGCGTCACGAGCGTCAGCGCGCAGTATGCCTCGTCATTCGGCGGCGCGAGCCCTTATGCGGTCTATTCCAAGGGCAAAGTCAAATTCCAATCGAGCAAAACGGCTGTAAAGAACATGTCGGTCTTCAGCGAGTCCTGCATCGATCGCAAGGATTTCGGCTCGATTAGCACCGCGCTATCTGAGGACCCGAAGGCACCAACGGACCTCGCCGCACCGGGTCGCGTGGCGGCGGCGCATTCAATGGATTGGGTCTTTGCTAAGCACGGAGACTGCAGCGCCAACGGTTCGCTTCACGCTGGCGGCTTCAACACCGCGTACCCGAATGACACCGACCAAGCTGGTGGCTCTGACCCAGAGCCCGCCGACCAGACGGTGGAGGCGTTTCGTAGGAAGTGGGATCTGCCTGACACGCTCGGCGCAACATCCATCACCGCACTCGAGCAGAAGGCGCGGCAGCAGGGCAATTACCACCGACCCGTCACAGCGGCGGCCGCGTACGCCATCACCGCAAAGCCGGACGAAAGCCATGCCGTGGTCTTTCTGGATGTTCAGAGTCCGGGTGAAGTGATCAGCCTGAAGGCGATTGCCAACGGCCTACTTTCCCACCAGCCGACCGACCCCCCGCAGGTCACCGGCTGGAACACCACAGCCTGTTTGCCAGGCAAGTCCTTGATCCTGGTCATTCGCAACGCGGACATCACGGACGGGGGTGGTAACGGCGAACTCCGGGCGACGGTGGTGGTCAAGGGCGGCGGCACGTCGGGAAAGGCGGCCAACAGCAACTTCCAACTAGTCGGCGGATTGTTTGTCGACAAGGAGCTCGACCTCTCGGGAGGCTTCACGCCCTCGATTGACAAATGCGCGGTGGATAACCAGCCACCTGGCGGCACTCCTAAGATCGATGTGAGTGAATACCGCGAGCACGACAGCTCCTGATCCACCGTGAGCCCGATGCCCTGGACCTGACCCCTGTCGGTCCAGGGCATCGTCACATCACCAGACGGAAGGCGAGGATGCCGATGCCGGCCGACGAGTCGAGGCTGTACCGCCCGGACGAGCCGCGGCCTTCGGCGTCCGGCGGCGTACCGCAGTGGATGCAGGACGGGACGCAGGGCCGCCCGCCATGGCTGGGGGTGCCGCAGCGGCACTCGGCAGGGCGTCCCATCCGCGCCACCCTCGGCGTCGCCTTGATGCTTGTCCTTGGCGTTGGCGCCTGGGCGACGTTGACGGGACGGCTACCGGTGTCACCGGGCAACACGGCCGCGACCGAACGAGGCTCGGAGTTCCCCAGTGCCGGATTCGAGTCCGCCGAGCATCCCCTCGGGATTCCGCCAACGCCTGCCTCGGCGAGTACCGCATATCGGTTCGTTGCGATGCAGGACGACGGCAGCTCGCCCATCGCGTACGACCCGTGTCGCCCGATCCACTACGTCATTCGCGAAACCGGCTCACCGCCCAACGGCAGCCAGTTGATCACGTCCGCGGTTGCCAGCGTCTCCACCGCGACCGGACTTCAGTTCGTGTACGACGGCATCACCACCGAGGCGCCGGCTGACCAACGCCAGCCCTACCAGCCCGACCGGTACGGCGACCGTTGGGCACCGGTCCTCATCAGTTGGGTTACGCCGGAGGAGAGCCCCGACGTGGCTGGAATTGTCGCCGGGATGGCCGGCAGCCTGCACATGAGTGTCGGCGGGTCACCACGCGTGTACGTCACTGGCAGCGTCGAGCTCGACGCACCGCAGCTGTCCGAGCATCTCTACAGTGGCGGTGGCGCGCTGCTCGCGCGGGCCGTTATCCAGCACGAGCTGGGACACCTGGTCGGGCTCGATCACGTCGACGACGCAGGCCAGCTCATGTACCCGGAGACCAGGGAGGGCGTCATCGGCTTCGGTGCCGGCGACCTCGCCGGTCTGGCAGCGCTAGGCAGCGGTCGGTGTGTGCCGCAACTATAAGACGCCGTTCACCATTCGGGAGGTTTGATGAGTTCCGATCCGTGGCCGCCACCGCCAGAGCCGAGCGAGCGTGGCCCATCTGGCCGGCGCTGGCTGCGGATCGCCGGCATCGTCCTGGGCGTTGTGCTGGCGGTCACCGGACTGGTGGCAGTCGCGTTCGTCATCGCATTCGTCGTCGCGATGAACAGCTGGGCGGCAAACAAATGATCGCCAGGGCGCGGGTGCTGTTCCTGATGGGCCGGCCGCTGGTGATGGTGCTGCTCGGTATCTACGCCGCGCTCGGCGTCGCGCAGGGTGGTCGCAGCGACGACGAGCTGCTCCTCCTCGAGATCCTTGTCGTGGTCGCCGGATTCCTGCTCTTTTCCGTCGCGTGCAACGACATCGCCGACGAAGCCATCGACCGGGTCAACCTGCCCGGTGACCGGCAGCGGCCACTCGTCACCGGCGCGGCCAAGCGACGCGAGCTCGTGCTCGTCGGTGTCGTGTCGGCAGTCATGGCCGTAGCGACTGCCGCCCTGCTACACCCGGCGGCGTTGCTCGTGTTGATCGCCGGCATGGTGGTGAGCGCGGCGTACTCGCTCCGACCCGTTCGGCTGGCCGACCGTGGCGCTGTCGCGTCGCTCGTCCTTCCGGCCTGCTACGTCGGCGTGCCCTACCTCGTCGGGCTGCTGGCCGCCAGTGGAGGGATCGCCACCGCCGACATCACGCTGTTGGCCGGCCTCTACATCGGATTCATCGGCCGCATCCTGCTCAAGGACTTCCGTGACCTGCGTGGAGATGTTCTGTTCGGCAAGCGAACCTTCCTCGTGCGCCATGGTCGGGCTTGGACCTGCCTGTTCAGCGCCATCTGCTGGATTGCCGGCACGATCACAGTCGTCGCGACGCTCGGCGAACACCCCGCCGTTCTCCTGATCGCGTACGGGGTGGCGCTCCTCGCCGTGCTTGGCCTTCTCCGCGGGTTGGCAACCTACGCAGGGCAACGCCGCGACGAGGCGATCATCAGTGCCATCGCGATCATCGGGCGAGGTATGGCGGTTGTGCTGCTGGCGCACCTGTCCATGACCGCCAGCGAGTGGCCGCCACCTGCTTACGCGCTCGTCGTGGCGGCGCTCGCCGTCGTCACCGCGGGTCAGGCCTGGGTGATGGTCACCGATGGTCCGAGCATGCGACTTACGGTGCCACCCACCTTCGGTCCGTCCAAGCACGAGCGTCATGAGGTGAGGGGATAACCATGGGAATTGGCTCCGGCTCCCGTCGAGCCACTCATGGGTGTGAGGAGCACCTGAGGGACGTCCTGCTGGCGCTCGCTCCGCTCGAGTCGAGGCCCATCGACGTCGGCCGCTTCATAGCGACTCCCGGTGAGGTCGCGGAATGGGTCGACGTGGAGCTGGACGATCCCCCGGAGATTCCCCGCCACAACTGGCGGATCGACCTCGCGGACGAGGTTGGTGCGTTCGTCGATCCCGACCGGGACGACATCGCCGAATTCCTCGGGCGTTCCCGCGACGTCACATCGGTGGTCCAGCTGGACCGCGAGGTCCTGGTTGTCGAGGGACCCTCACTGTGCGCCGATGGGCTGCGAGCCGTCGTCGTCCGGGCGATCTCCGAAGCCAATGCCCGAGTCCTGGCACCCACGAGTGAGGCGGTGTCGGTCGTGGATCAGCGCGCGGCGGGAGTCGAGGCGCCTGCGCGTTCCGACCAGCGCAGGGCGGCTGACGACGACAACGAGCCTCGCCTCGTCACCGGAGCAGCGCGGTCGGCTGCGGGACAGCTTCAGGTCTGGGTGATCAGGGAGGGCATGCTGCTACTACCCGCCGGCTCGATCCCGCACGAGCCGTTGGACATGAGCGACAACCCGCACTATCCGCGAGCGACGTTCACTGCGGACGACGTTCTCGCTCTAGCGCGCCACCATCAAGGCCGTTGGTTGCCGTTTCACCAGATCGCGAACGCCCAGTTGCGGCGCCCTGGACTGTTCAGAGCGACGTGGAAACTGATTCTCGTCGACGCCTCCAAGACCGAGCTCTCGTTGTCGTGGCACGGGACGCGGCAGCACGCCGCGCTCGCGTGGGCGTACCTCATCTCAGGCTGCGGCAAGGAACGAGTTGACGGAACTCCTTAACCGCGACGCAGGCAGGCCCTGTCTCGGTTAGCCGAGGAACTCGAGCATGTCGGCGCAGAAGTCGCGGTCGGCGGTGTCTGACTGACCGGCAGACTTGACTACCCTCAGCAACTTAGCTTCGTCGTCGCTCGGGTCCGGCGTTCCCTTGGTGTCGATGAGGAGCTCGTCCCTGAACATCCCCCTGTCGTGGAACCGGAAACCCTGTGGGAAGAAGAACTTACTGTTGATCGTCCCCTGCAGGAGGATGGTTAACGTGCCGTCACCGTTGTCCGTCACCTCGATCTCACGGGTCGAGCCGGTGAAGACGTGCGTGGCGGACATATCGTTGGCCACGTTGGTCAACGTCTCAGTGCCGCGGAAGTTGTCTTTCGCGAGGATCGGGCCGTTCGGGCCCCGCTGATTGAGCAGGAAGGAGCCCTCCACGTCGAAGTCGTTGCGCAGCGTGATGCCTTCGCAGTCCTCTATCAACTCGCTGCCGACGTCGTGGAAGTGCACCTTCTCAAGCGGCTTGGCCTGAGCCGGAGCCGCCCCCAGACTCACAAGCATGGCGCTTGCACCGACGGCGCACGCAAGCGCGCGCCATTGTCTGAAGAGCTTCATTGCCCCTCCCCCAGCTGGCCAGTGCCTCGTACAGCTCGCCCCCCGAGTCACGCCGGCACTGATGGTTGGGCCAGTGTGCGGCGCTGCCGCAAGTGTGTCCATCTCAGAACACGGGGCGAACCGAGTCGCACACGGATCGTGCTGTTGGCAGGCGCAACCGACCGAAGCCTGACCACCTGTCGTCGACTCAGTCAGTCCAGGATCATCTGGCTGACGATGCTCCGGATGGCCCCTATCTCTTCGGGCGCAAGGCGGCCAGCCTGTTCGGTCAGTCGGCTCGCGGCGATCGTCCGGACCTGCTCGGTCATTGCGACACTGACCCGGCGCCCCACCTTGACCTTCGGCTGGGTGGGCAAACCGCGATCTGTGGATGTCAACGGGATCACCGTGACCAGACGCCCGCCCGTCAAGCGGAGGTGAAAGCTAGACGAGATGACCACCACAGGTCGTCGCCCTGCTTGCTCGGTGCCCTCACTCGGATTGAGATCTGCCCACCAGATCTGCCACGGCCGGACGGTGGTCGTCACCAGTCGCCCTCGGCTGGCAACGCGGTGTCTCGATCCAGCGCATCGGACTCGGCCAGGTACTGCTCCCAATCCTCTGGGCGCTCCTCCCGGAAGCGATCCCATGCCTCGATGGCATGCCGCTGCCGGTGCTCGAGGATGAGTAGGCGAAGCGCTTCATCGGCGGTGACGCCACCGAAGTCATCCCGCGCCACGCGCAGGATGTTCTCGTGTGTCTCCGAATCGACTCGGATCGTTGTGGCCATGCGGATGAGTATACGCGCCGGTCTACAGGTCTGTATACCATGCAGTCACTTGACTGCACCAACGGCGTAGACCGCCGGCTTACGACGAGGCGTGGAGCGGATGGACGCCGTCCGGGGTGTGGTCGGGCGTTGCGAGCGAGGAACGAGCGAGCGGGCGGGGACGGCGTCCATCAGCGCAGCGCCGAACGCAACCCCCGACGCGCAGACGACCAGCCGCCAGCCTCAGCGGATCAGCTCGAAGATCTTGAAGATCGGCATGTACAGCGCGATCACCATGAACCCGACGATGCCGCCGAGGAAGAGCATCATGACCGGCTCGACGAGGGTCGTGAGCGACTCGGTCGTCGCCTCGACCTCCTGGTCGTAGAAGTCGGCGACCTTGGAGAGCATGTCGTCGATCGAGCCGGAGTCCTCGCCGACCGCGATCATCTGCACCGTCATCGGCGGGAAGATCTCCTCCTTGCCCATGGGAGCGGCGAGTCCCTCGCCTTTACGGACGGCGTCGCGGACCCGGTCCAGCGCGCGCGAGACGACAACGGAACCAGTGGTCTCCGAAACCACATCGATCGCCTGCAGCATCGGGACACCTGCGCCGAGCATCGCCGACAGGTTGCGGGTCGTCCGCGCCAGGTAGACCTTGCGGAACAGCTTGCCGAACACCGGCACCTTGAGCTTCAGCGGATCCACGACATCGCGGACCTTGTCCTCGCGGCGGAACTTCGCCCACAGCACGCCGGCCACGATGGAGAGCACCAGGAAGATCGGGGCGAGGAACTTCGCCATGTCGCTCATCCAGACCACGACTCGCGTCGGCAACGGCAGCGTGCCACCGAGGTCGGCGAACAGGTCGCGGAAGGTCGGGACGATGAACAGCAGCATCGCGGTGACGAGCAGCACCGCGACCACGCCGACGACGACCGGGTACGTCATCGCGGACTTGACCTTGGCGCGGAGCTTGACCTCGGCCTCGAGGTTGTCGGCGATGCTGATCAGCGCCCGATCGAGGAAGCCGCCGACCTCGCCGGCCTGCACCATGCTGATCATCAGCGGTGGGAAGACCTTCGGGTGCTTGCCGAGTGCGTCCGACAGCGCCGAACCGGTCTCGACATCACCGCGTACGGTCCGCAGCGTCTCCGCGAGCCGGCTGTTCTCGGTCTGCTCAGCCAGCACGCCAAGCACGCGCAGCAGCGACAGCCCCGCGCCGATCATCGTCGCAAACTGCCTCGACATGATCGCCAGGTCCTTGAGCCGGACCCGCTGCGGCATAAGGGTGAGCTCCTTGTGCATGCCTCCGGTCGGCTTCTCGGTCACCGAGAGCGGCGTGTAGCCCATCCGGTTGAGCCGCGCGACCGCGGCAGCCGCGGAGTCGGCCTCGAGCGCGCCGGAGCGTACGTTGCCGGAGGCGTCGAGTACCTCGTACTGGAAGGTCGGAACCGTAGCGGTCGTGCTCATGTCGATGCCTCGCCTCACATTGCCGGGAAGTCGCTGAACCGCATGCCCTCGCCGGCCCCGCCGTACCGACCCCGCTCGCCGTCGATGAGCTTGTCCAGCTCGGTGCGGTCGCGGGCCACCTCGCGCGCGGCCTCGCGGGTGATCTTCCCCGAGACGACCAGTCGCGCCAGGCTCTGGTCGAGGGTCTCCATGCCGTGCTGCGCGCCGGATTCGATCGCCTGGCCGATGTGCGCGATCTTGTTCTCCCGGATCAGGTTGCGGACGGCCGGCGTGGCGACCAGCACCTCGACTGCAGGGATCCGGCCGAGTCCGTCGGCCGTACGAACAAGGGTCTGGCCAATCACACCCTGCAAGGACGAGGCCATCTGGGCACGGACCGTCGCCTGCTGCGCAGCCGGGTAGGAGTCCACGATGCGGGTGACGGCCTCCTCGGCCGAGCGCGTGTGGAGCGTCGCGAACACGAGGTGACCCGTCTCCGCCGCGGTCAGCGCCACCGAGATGGTCTCCGGGTCGCGCATCTCACCGACGACGATGATGTCGGGGTCCTGCCGCAGCACGTGACGCAGGGCATCCGCGAACGAGTCCGTGTCCTCCCCCACCTCACGCTGGTTGACGATGCAGCGCTTGTGCTCGAAGAGGAACTCGATCGGGTCTTCGATCGTGACGATGTGCCCGGCGCGTGAGCGGTTGGCGATGTCCACCAGCGTGGCCACCGTCGTCGACTTGCCCGAGCCGGTCGGCCCGGTGAACAGGACGAGCCCGCGCGGGAGCGTGGCAAACATCGCCAGCCGCTCCGGAATGTCGATGTCCTTCAGGCTTCTGATCTCCCACGGCACCACACGGAAGACGCCGGTCACCGCACCGCGCTGGCGCATGATGTTGACGCGGAATCGCGCCTTGCCGGGCAGCGTGTACGAGCAGTCGAGCTCGCGCCGCGCCTCGAACCGGTCGCGTTGACTGCTGCTCAGCACCGCGAAGATCGCGCGCTGGATGCTGTCGGGGTGCAGCGGGCCGTAGCCCTCGAGCGGCTCCATGTCGCCGTGCACACGGACACTGGGCGGTGCGCCGGCCGACAGGTGCAGGTCGGATGCTCCCAGCACGAGGGTCTGCTCGAGCAGCTCGTCCAGCAGCACGCGGGTGCGGCTGTCATCGAGCGCCGCGGCGTCGGCGCCCAGCGCTCCGCTGGTCACAACGGGGGCAGAGGTGGTGGTCCTGGACTGGGTCTCGAGCACGGTTGTCCTCCTGGTGCAGGTACCCCAGGTATCGGCAGGGACCCCCGGCGCCTTGACCGGCCGTCAACTCGTACGACCGAACGCGTCAGACGACGACGCGCAGTACCTCTTCGATCGAGGTCTCGCCCTGGGCGACCTTGAGCCACCCGTCCTGGCGCAGCGGCACCATGCCCGCCGAGCGGGCCGACCGCGCGACATCTTCGGTCGATGAGTGCGAGACGGTCAGCCGCTCGATCTCCTCGGTGATCGGCATGACCTCGTGCAGCGCCATCCGTCCGCGGTAGCCGGTCCGTGAGCAGGACGCGCAGGCGCCCGGGCGGTGCAGCGTCGGCAACGGCTCACCGGGCGTCCAGGGGAAGCCGACGTCGAGCAGCTCCTGCGCCGTGGGCGTGTAGGCCTGCTTGCACTTCGAGCAGAGCCGCCGGCACAGCCGCTGGGCGACGACGCAGTCCATCGCCGATGCGACGAGGAACGGCTCGACGCCCATCTCGACAAGCCGGTTCACGGCGCTGGGCGCGTCGTTGGTGTGCAGGGTGGTCAGCACGAGGTGTCCCGTGAGGGCCGCCTCCACGGCGATCTGCGCGGTCTCGGCGTCCCGGATCTCGCCGATGAGTACGACGTCGGGGTCGGCACGCAGGATCGAGCGCAGCGCCTTGGCGAACGTGAGCCCGGACTTGGGCTTGACCTGGATCTGGTTGATGCCCGGGATCCGGTATTCCACCGGGTCCTCAACGGTGATCACGTTGATCTCCGGGCGGCTGACGATGTTCAGCGTCGCGTACAAGGTCGTGGACTTGCCGGAGCCGGTCGGGCCGGTGACGAGGATCATCCCGTACGGCTTGGTGTAGGCCTCCTCGAACCGCTCCATGTTGGGCGGCGAGAAGCCCAGCTCCCCGAGGCTGAGCAGGGCGGTCTTGTTGTCGAGGATGCGCAGGACGATCTTCTCGCCCCACACCGTCGGCAGGGTGGCCACGCGCAGGTCGATCTTGGCGCCGTTGAGCGTGACCGAGATGCGGCCGTCCTGCGGCACTCGTCGCTCGGCGATGTTGATGTCGGCCATGATCTTCAGCCGGGAGATGACACCGGCCTGGATCTTCTTCGGCGAGCGCATGATCTCGTGCAGCACGCCGTCGATGCGGTAGCGCACCCGCAGGTCGGTCTCGGTCGGCTCGACGTGGATGTCGGAGGCTCGGTCGGCAACGGCCTGGCTGATCAGCAGGTTGACGTAGCGGACGACGGGCGCGTCTTCCGACGAGTCGGAGACCGCGGACAGGTCCTCCGTGTCGTCGACGGCGGTGCCGACCATGTCCTGCGAGATGTCGCCGAGCTCTTCCTCGGCGCGGTAGACCTTGGCGAGCTTGTCCTCGATGTCGCGCCGTGACGCGTACACGACCTTGATCTCGACACCGGTGAGCACGCGAAGGTCGTCGAAGGCGATGACGTTCGTCGGGTCCGAGGTCGCGACGACGAGGCGCTCCCCCTCCCACGCCACCGGGACGACACCCATCCGGCGGGCTTGGTCGGCGGGCACCCGTGCCACCGCGCTGGCGTCGAGCTGCACCTCGCCGAGCTCGACGAAGTCGAGCCCCGCCGCCTCGGCGAACGCCCGGCCCGCGTCGGAGCGTTGCACGACGGCGGACTCGATCAGCTCCCGCAGCAGGGGTACGCCGCGGCGCTCGGCCTCGATCTGGGCGTGCTCGACCTGCTCGAACGTCACGAGCTCGCGGTCGATGAGGACCTGGACCGTGTTGCGGGGAGCTACGTCGATGGTCACGAGAACCTACCTGTCGTCGGCGTCTGCCGCGGTCGCGGCGCGGTTGAGCGCTTCGCTCACGGAGCGCAGCTGGTCACGGGCATCCCGCCAGCGATCCTCGAGCTTGTCGGCCAGTCGATCGGCGGCGTCCGCCAGGTCTCGGCAGGCCTGGGCGTCGTACGGGTCAGCCACGGTGTCCCACAGCACTTGCGCCTCGTGCAGCACCTCGTCCGTGTCGTCGCTGACGAGCCGTGGTGCCGGGATCCGACGGTGCTGCCGAGGTGGCGAACCCTGCGCCGCCAGGGCGTTGGCCAGGGTCCGCGGGTCAAGAGACCCGGGTGAGAGCGGATGAAGCTCGCGTTCGTAGGGACGTGTGCTCTCGCGGGGTACAGCGGCCACCGCGCGCAGCGCGAGGGCCTTGTTCCGGAGCAGGTCGACCCAGACTCGGAGCTCGCGGACCACCTGGTCGAGCGTGTGGCGCAGCCGGCGGAGCCGCTTGACTTCCGCCGCATTGTGGATGCCGGCGCGGGCAGGGGGCACTTCGTTCACCCAGACATTGTGAGGCTCAGCAGGCCGGCGCGGCGCACGTCCACCTCGAGGTCGTGCGGATCGGTGGCCGCGGCGCGGGCGTCCGCCCAGGACACGACCCCGTCGCCGAGCAGGCGGACCAGGTCCTGGTGGAAGCTGTGCATGCCGTGGTAGTCGCCTTGGACGACGAGGTCGCGAATCGTGCCGGTCTTCTCCGGATCGGCGATCGCCTCCGACATCGAGGCCGGTGTTGACCGCGACCTCGGTGGCGGCGACCCGGCCGGGCCCGTCCGAGCGCGGCACGAGCCGCTGGCAGATGACGCCGTTGAGAACCGCCGCGAGCGTGACGCGGATCTGCTTCTGCTCCTGCGGCGGGAACAGGTCGAGGATGCGGTAGATGCTCGAGACGGCATCGGTGGTGTGCAGGGTCGAGATGACGTGGTGTCCGGTCTCGGCCGCCACGAGCGCCGCCCGTACGGTCTCCTCGTCGCGCATCTCGCCCACGACGATCACGTTGGGGTCTTGGCGCATCGCCGCCCGCAGCGCGCCACCGAACGTCTCCACATCGGAGGCGATCTCCCGCTGCGTGACGACCGCGACCTTCTCCGGGATCAGGACCTCGATCGGGTCCTCGAGGGTGAGGATGTGCACCGGGCGTGTGACGTTGATCTCCTCGGCCATGGCCGCGAGCGTGGTGGTCTTGCCCGAGCCGGCTCGGCCGGTGACGAGCGTCAGACCGTGGGGACGCAGCGCGAGCGAGCTGAGCACCGAGGGAAGCCCGAGGCTCGTGAGGCGCAAGGGTGCCGGCAGCACGCGGCGCAGGACAGCTGCGGGGCGGCCCCGGAACCGGAAGGCGTTGACCCTGAACCGCTCTCCCGCTGTCGGCTCGACGGCGTAGTCGACGTCATGGCCGTCCTCGAACCTCGCACGCTGCCGTTCGGGCATCGTCTCGAGGAGGAGGGCCAGGGTTGCCTCGTGGTCGATCGGGGCGCTGTCAAGCCTGTGGAGCACGCCGTCGACCCGCATCGAGGGAACAGCACCCGCGCGTAGATGCAGGTCCGACCCACCGGCGCTGACCAGCGCCTGGAGCAGTGGCGCAATCGCCTTGGGCACGATGACCTCAATTCCTTCGCCTGAACCCGTCGGGAGCCGGGCTCTCTTGCTCTGGTTGTCGGCAGCCGCGTGCGACGCCTTGACCTGCCGAAGGCGTACGTCCGGTCGCTCAAGCCCGATGCCCCTCCTACCGATGCCTGGAATGCAGCGGCCGGTCACTCCGGCAGCCCAGCGAGCGATCCAGGGAGCACCAGGTGGGACGAACAGTCGTCGGCCTCGACATCGGACACACGAGTGTCCGCGCTGTCGGCATCTCCGCGGGAACAAAGCCGACCATCAATGCGGTCGGATCGGCGCCGGTTCCGCCCGGCGCTGTCAACGAGGGCGAGGTCCTCGACCCCAGCGGCGTTGCCGACGCGATCAAGCAGGCGTGGGCCAAGTCCGGCCTCGGCAAGGACGTCGTGCTCGGGCTGTCCGGACGGCATGTCATCGTCCGCCAGGTCGAGCTGCCGTGGTTGGAGGAGAAGGCATTCCGCCAGGCGCTCCCGTACCGCATCTCCGGCCAGCTGCCGGTGCCGGTCGAGGACGTCATCCTCGACTACGTCGTCCTCGGTGAGGGCAAGGATGCCGGAGGGAGCCGCACCTTGAGCATCTTGCTCGTCGCGGCCATGCGGCAACCCGTCCTGCGCGCCGTCCAGGCGGTCGAGAAGGCGGGGCTGCGCCCGTTCCGGGTCGACCTCGCCGGCCTCGCGCTGCTGCGGGTCGCCGGCCGGACCAGCGTCCAGCCGGGCGTGGCCGAGGCCCGGGTGGACATCGGGGCCGAGGTCACCACAGTCGTCACTCAGGTCGACGGCGCTCCACGCTTCGTCCGGATGCTGGCCGGTGAGGGAGGCCTCAAGCTCTCCCGCGCGCTGGTCGAGCGGCTGGGCGTGAACCTGCAGGAAGCCGAAGAGCTCAAGCGGCGGCTCGGCACGTCGCCGGCCGCGATCCCCGGTCTCACGCCGGAGGACCACGCGGCGCGCGTCGTGATCGACCGCGTGACCGACAGCACCCTGGCAGCCGTGCGCTCATCGCTGGACTACTACCTGAGCAACGCCCCCGATGTCCTTGGTCTCGGGCGCGTGGCCGTAACCGGCGGTGGCGCACGGCTTCCAGGTCTTGTCGAGCGCCTCGGTGACGCCCTCGAGATCCCAGTAGTGCTTGGGGACCCGCTGGCCGGACTGGCGATCTCACGGAAGGCGGCCAAGGCGGCCGCCGACTGGCAGCCGGCCCTCGCCGTAGCTGCCGGACTTGGTCTCGCGGAGGTGGCGTGATGGCGATGCTCACCCGATCGGCGGGCAACCGTACGCAACAGGCGGCAGGCCCGGCCGTGCAAACGAACCCGTCGGTGAACCTGCTGCCTCCCGAGACCCTGGAGCGCAAGCGCGCCCGCGTCATCACGCGGAGGTTTGTGCTGGCCGGCGTCGGTGTCGCCGCCGTCGCTACCGGAGTCTGGCTCGCCCAAGCATCGGCGATCAGCGCAGCCGAGAGCGAGCTCGTCGCCGCCGAGGCGGCACACGCCGACGCTCAGGCGCGGCTCACGCCGCTCACGCCGGTGCGGGCGTTCTCCGCCTCGCTGCAGCAGCAGCAGGAGGTGGTGGGAGTGGCGATGGCCGGACAGACGTCGTTCGCTGACACCCTGGACGGCTTCGCTACGGCGTGGCCCGCCGGCAGCAACCTGCGCACCCTCGACGCCACACTCGGGACCGGCTGCGCCGGACCCAATCCCTTCCAGCCGGCGCCGAGCATCGGCTGCCTGACCTGGGCAATGACGGTGCCAGGCGAGCAGCAGGTGCGAGACCTCACAGCCAACCTGGGCACGGTGCCCGGTCTCGTGTCGCCGTACCTCACCGGCGCGGTCCGAAATGAGCTGGCCTTCGAAGCCAACGGCACCGTCAACCTCGACCCACAGATGCTGACCGGCCGGTTCGCCGACCTGCTTGAAGGAGCTGCACAGTGAATCGGTCCCGCCTGATCGTCGTCCTGGGATCCTTCGCCCTGGTTGGCCTCGCGGCAATGTCCTGGTTCTTCGTCCTGTCGCCGCGCATTGGCGAGGCATCGGAGATCGAGGCCCAGAGCGAATCGGTCGCGGACCAGACCTCCAAGCTGGAGCGCGACATCGTCCAGCTGACCGCCCTCCAAGAGGAGCTGCCGGCGCGGATTGCTCGGCTCGACGCGCTGAAGGCGAACTTCCCGAGCACAGCGGAGCTTCCCGCAGTGCTGGACCAGATCCGCGCGGCTGCGGCACAGGCGGGAGTGACCGTCCAGACCATCGAGACGCTCCCGCCCACGCTCGTCGTGGCACCGGTTGAGGCCGCTGCACCGGTCGAAGGCGAGGCCGCAGCGCCCGTCGATCCCGCTGCCGCTCCGGCGCCCGCCACGGATGGCTCGGTCGGCCTCCCCGCGGCCAGCGCCACCGACGGCACGCTCGCCACGATGGCGATGTCGGTCACGGTGAGTGGCTCGTACGCGAACCTCAGCGGCTTCCTGCGCGCGGCAGAGTTGCTCCCGCGCGCCTGGCTCATGGACACGATCAAGGCACAGGGCGGGCAAGAGGCCGGCACGATCACGTTGACGGCCGCTGGCAGCATGTTCGTTCTGGACACGACCGGCATCGCGGCCCCGCCCGCGACCGGCACCAGCGGGTGAACGCGCTTCCCGACCTGACGTTCGCACTGGCCGTCCTGGCCGGTGTGCTCGGACTGGTCGTCGGCTCGTTCCTCAACGTCGTCGCGGCTCGCGTGCCCGTCGGCGCCTCGGTGGTCAGTCCACGTTCTGCCTGCCCCCGCTGCGGGCATGAGATCCGCAACCGCGACAACGTGCCGGTGCTCTCCTGGGTGCTGCTGCGTGGCAGGTGCCGCGACTGCGCCGAGCCGATCAGCGCGCGTTACCCGGCCATCGAGCTGGCGACAGGAGTGCTGTTCGCGGCGACCGCCCTGCGGTTCGGGCTGTCGGCAGAGCTGCCGGCGTTCCTGCTGCTCGCCGCGGTTTCCGTTGTCCTGGCCGTCATCGACCTGGACACCATGCGTCTTCCGGACGCGATCGTGCTTCCGACCTATCCGGTCGCGTTCGGCTTGGGGTTGCTCACCGTCACAGACGGTGGTTGGGGACCGATGGTCCGCGCCGTCATCGGCGGGCTGGTGCTGATGCTGGCGTACGGCGCGCTGTGGTTCTTCACGAACGCGATGGGCTTCGGCGACGTCAAGCTCGCCGGGTTGCTCGGCGGTTACGCGGCCTGGCTCGGCTGGGGATCGCTCGTCATCGCGGGATTCGGCGCGTTCGTGCTGGGCGGTGTGGTCGGGCTCGTGCTGATGGCAACGGGTCGGGCGAAGCGGCGCAGCGCCATCCCGTTCGGGCCGTTCATGCTGGCGTCGACCTGGATTGCAGTGTTCGCCGGTGAGGCGATCGTGGGGCTTTACCTATCCGTCTCTGGGCTCGCCTGACGGTCGTCGGCCGCCTGCTCCAGCACGGCAGTGATCTCCTTGCCTACCAGCTCATGCCGTTCGAGCAGGGCATCGCGCAGCGCGGCGACCAGGTGCTGGTGCGTTCCAAGCAGCTCGCGGACAGTCTGCTTCTGCTCCTGCAAGAGCGACTCGACGGCAGCGCGCCCCTGACCGTCACCCAGCACCCGCCCGACGATGTTGGTGTCGGACAGGGCGGCACCCTGAACCGCCTGGAACGACACCAGGCTGTCGCCCATGCCGCACACGCCGATCATCTGGGCGGCCACCGTGGTGGCGGTGAGCAGGTCGCCGCCCGGCCCGGTGGACACGTCCGCGAAGAACAGCTCCTCGGCCACCTGCCCGCCCATCGCGATCTGGATGAGGTTGAGCATCTCCTTGCGCGAGCGGGTGAAGACCTCCTCGCGGTCGCCGTGCGCGAGCAGCCCTAGCGCGTCGCGGCGCTTGATGATCGTCAGCACCTCGAGCCGACGCTCCGGCGCGATGAGCCACGCGACGGTGGCGTGGCCGGCCTCGTGCGTCGCGATGAGGCGCTTCTCCTTCTCGGTGTACTGAACCGGCTGCCCGAGACCGATCTCCTCGGTCAGCCGAGCCTGCTCCACGTCACGTACGGTCATCGAGTCGCCACCGCGGCGCAATGCGTTGACAAGAGCCTCGTCGAGCAGGTGCTCGATCATCACCGGCGTGTAGCCCTGGGTGAGCGCGGCGACCTGCTCGCGTTGCTCGTCTTGATCGAGCTCGGGCGCATGCGCCTTGCGGGCCAGGAAGTGGTCGACGAGCTCACGCCGCGCCGAGCGGCCGGGCCGTTCGAAGGTCAGCCGGCGATCGAACCGCCCGGGTCGCAGGAGCGCTGGGTCCAGGTTGTCGGCACGGTTGGTCGCTGCGATCACCAGCACGTTGGTCGGCGGCGGCGTTGATCGGCGGAACTGCCGATGTGCGGGCAGCAACCCATTGAGCTGCTCGACGAACCAGGTGCGGAACTTCTGCGCGCCGGACGGCTCGTCGAACGACTGCAGCTGGACCAGCAGCTCGTTGACGACACCGCCGGTGCCCTCGCTGATCATGGAGCGGCTGATGCCGGCTTCGGGCAGCGGCTCGTACGGCGCTGTCATCGCCGCACTCCAGCCACACCACGCATCGGTCGACGACGAGTCGGCCAGGACGGACCACGGCGGGCCTGACGGATCCGCGTTGACGAACGCGGCAGTGGCAGGCATGCCGCGGCGGGTCATCGCGATGGCGTCGATCTCCTCGATGAACCCGATCGCGCCGCCCTCACGTCGCGCCGCCTTGCGCAGGGCGCGGAAGTAGGAGCGGATCTTGCGGGCCGTCGCCCCGTAGTACATGGACTGGAAGGCGGTGGCGGACACGAACAGGAACGGAACGCCGGCCTCGCGAGCCATCGCCTTGGCCATGTGGGTCTTGCCAGTGCCTGGGGCTCCTTCGAACAGCAGGCCGCGCCGCGCCGTACCCCCCATCTCACGGGTGAACGTGCGGTGCGCCAGGAAGAGGTTGAGCGATCGGACGACGTCCTCCCTGACGGCATCGACCCCTTTGACGTCATCGAGCGTGACGTCGATCTGCTCAGGCCGGTAGATCGTGTGCGGCGACCGGCCCGCCCCGATCGTGGTGCCAAGCAGGACGACGACCATGGTGAGCAGGAGCAGCATGGCCATGAACATGAACGGGTCAATCGTCGGGAGCCGCCAGTCGAAGATGTTGACCGGATCACCGCTGACCAGCCGCCACCACAGCCAAGCCATGGGAACGACGAGCACGAGGGCGATGCGCCCAAGGCTCCGTTGCCTCCGCCGTTCTCGCGAAGCGCCCACGTCGGCCTCGCTGGCCGACAGGCGCCCGACGCCCGCCACCGCGAGCATCGACTTCTGTGGTTCCGACGTGCTGGACCCGCGAGTCATACGGCCCCCATCTCCCCTGAACCTTTGACAGTAAGCGATCGGTCAGCGTCGCACGCCCGGTTTGGCGTTCAGCCCAGGTAGTTGAGAGCCCACTGGTGCAGGCCGGCGAGCAGCATCGAGCCGAGGATTCCCAGGATGAAGGCCCTGCCAGCGCGGAGCCGCCGATCTTCGGGCTGTAGGAACCTGCCGCCCGGGCCGGGATCCGGGCGCGCCATCGCGGCTCGCGACCAGGGAGCGTCGAGCACAATCCAGGCCAGCACGCCCAGGTACGCCGGCAGGCTGAACAGCCAGTACCACGCCCACTTGGTTGCTCTGCGTGGCTGCGGGCCGGCGATCAGCACAAGCACGGCGAGCAGCCAGACCGCCGGCAAGTTCTCGGTCAGGCGGCGGGCGAATGTGTCCGGCGGGACCGTGTCGATCCCCTTGGCTCGCGCTTCGTCGAGGAGCCGGTCTGCGTCGCCGTCACTCAGCACCCCGAGGTAGCGCACGTCGCCGAAGCCGTTGCCAACGGACCAGGTGATCCCGTTCGTTTCTGGTTCACCGGCAAAGACACCCAGCGCCTTGACGGGATCGAGCTCTCCGCGCGCCACCCACTCGACACGCCCAGCGCTCAGATCGGCCGCGTAGGAGCCCTCACCCCCGGCGGGTCGCGGCGCCAGCCAGATCGCGGCCATGACCGCCGCCACGAGATAGCCCACCAATAGCCACCGAACGACTCGGAAGACCTCGCGCAGGACGATGCCGAACTGCGTGAGCTCCGGCGGCTTCCGCATCGTCGGTGTCGGTGTCGTCACGAGACGTGATTGTGCAGCAGCAACGCCAATTGCATCCAGCCATGGCATAGATCGGCTCATGGCTGTAGGAAGGGAGCGCAGGGGATCCCACTCCGTTCAACGGCAAGGGAAGGGTGCTCGATGAAGAAGATCATCAACAACCCGGAGACCGTCGTCGACGAAGCGCTGCACGGCATGGCCGCAGCACACGCCGACCTCATCAAGGTCAACTACGACCCGGCCTACATCGTCCGCGCTGACGCTCCACGCCAGGGCAAGGTGGCCGTGATCTCCGGTGGCGGCAGCGGTCACGAGCCGATGCACGGTGGGTTTGTCGGGCTCGGCATGCTCGACGCCGCGTGCCCGGGGGCCGTGTTCACCTCGCCGACACCCGACCAGATGGCCGAGGCCACCAAGGCGGTCGACGGCGGAGCGGGCGTCCTGCACATCGTGAAGAACTACACCGGTGACGTGCTCAACTTCGAGACGGGCGCCGAGTTGGCCGCCGCGGAGGGCGCCCAGGTCGAGTCGGTCGTCATCGACGACGACGTTGCGGTCAAGGACAGCCTCTACACCGCGGGGCGCCGGGGTGTCGGCGGCACGGTCCTTGCCGAGAAGATCGTCGGTGCCGCCGCCGAGCGGGGCGACGACCTGGCGGCCGTCAAGGGCCTCTGCGAGCGCGTCAACGCCAACGTACGGTCGATGGGCATGGCCCTCACGTCCTGCATCGTGCCGCATGCCGGCAAGCCGACCTTCGAGCTCGGCGAGCAGGAGATGGAGATCGGCATCGGCATCCACGGCGAGCCCGGCCGCGAGCGCCTGCCGATGGAGCCGGCCGATGCGATCGTGCAGCGGTTGCTCACGCCGATCGTCGAGGACCTGCCGTTCGCCAGCGGCGACCGTACGCTCCTGTTCGTCAATGGCATGGGCGGCACACCGCTGATCGAGTTGTACGTCGCCTACAACGCCGCCGAGAAGTTCTTGAGTGAGCGTGGCGTCACGGTCGATCGCCGGCTCGTGGGCAACTACATCACGTCGCTGGAGATGCAGGGCATGTCGATCACCCTGCTCAAGCTCGACGACGAGATGGTCTCGCTCTGGGATGCTCCGGTCCACACGCCCGCGCTGCGCTGGGGAGTCTGAGCCTCGATGCCCCTGACGACTGACGACGTGCTCGAGCTCGTCCGGGCCTACGCCGGGGTCATCCACGAGAACCGGCAGTACCTGATCGACCTCGACTCGGCCATCGGTGATGCCGACCACGGCGAGAACATGGATCGCGGCATGAAGGCCGCCGTGGCCAAGCTCGACGGCGAGACACCCGACACCCCGAGCGACGTCCTCAAGTCGGTGGCGACGACCCTCATCTCCAAGGTCGGAGGAGCGGCGGGGCCGTTGTACGGCACCGCCTTCCTCCGCGGGGCAACCGCGGTGCAGGGCAAGGCCGAGCTCGACGGCGCCGACGTGGTGTCGCTGCTGACTGCCGCGCGTGACGGCATCGTTGCGCGTGGCAAGGCCGAGCCCGGCGACAAGACCATGGTCGATGCCTGGACGCCGGCCATCGCTGCGGCGGAGCAGGCAACGAGCAACGGCGACGACGTCGCGGCCGTACTGTCCGCCGCCGCCGACGCCGCCGAGCAGGGGATGCGCGACACGATCCCGCTCGTGGCGAGGAAGGGCCGCGCCAGCTATCTCGGTGAGCGCAGCGCGGGCCACCAGGATCCTGGCGCGACCTCGACCGCACTGTTCATCCGTACCGCCGCCGACGTGGCCGGTCGCTCCTGATGACTGTCGGCATCATCCTCGTCTCGCACAGTGCTCAGCTCGCGGAGGGGTTGCGTGAGCTTGCCGCCCAGATGGCACCCGACGTGACCATCGTTGCCGCGGGCGGCACCGACGAGGGCGAGGTCGGCACCAGCTTCGACAAGGTGCTGGCCGCCGTCGGGGTGGCCGACACGGGCGACGGCGTCGTGCTGCTCTATGACCTCGGCAGTGCCCAGATGACGGCCGACCTGGTGCTCGAGACGCTCGACGACGCGCAGCGCTCGAAGGTGCTGCTCGCCGACGCTCCACTCGTCGAGGGCGCGGTTGCCGCGGCGACCACCGCACAGAGTGGCGCCTCGGCGTCGGAGGTGGCGGCTGCCGCGGCCGCCGCGTGGGGCCGTACGGCAGGCACACCCGACGACGTCGCCGGTCCGGCCGGGGACGCGCTCACTCATCCCGGCGCCGGCGCGGCGGCACCCGAAGCCGTGCGCGCCACGGCCGTCCTGCCCAACCCGCTCGGCCTGCACGCCCGACCGGCGGCCATGTTGGCCCGTGCCGTCGGTGATTTTGATGCCGATGTCCGGGTCGGCGCTCCGGGCGCTGCGACGGTGGACGCCAAGAGCGTCCTCGGGGTCATCAGCCTCGGCTTCGCCGGCGGCCAGGAGATCGAGGTGTCTGCGACCGGGCCGCAGGCGCAGCAGGCGGTCGACACCGTCATCGCGATGGTCAAGGACGGCTTCGGCGAGAGCTGAGACCGCTGGGGCGCCCCAGCGACGTTGGCCCACCCCCTAGGGGCGCGAATCGGGTGCTCCAGCACCGCTGGGGCGCCCCAACAAACCGGCGCGGAGGCCTAACGGGCGTGAATCGGGTGCTCCAGCACCGCTGGGGGCGCCCCAGCAACCGGCAAGGCTTCGGCGAGAGCTGAGCTGGATTCGACGCAACGGCACCCTGCGTCGAACCTATCGACGCAGGGTGCCGTTGTGTCGGAACGGAGAGGGCGCCCTCAGTCCGCGTCGGACTCGTCGACCCAGTCGAAGGTCTTGGTGACGGCCTTCTTCCACTTCGCGTAGAGGACGTCGCGCTTGCCCTCGTCCATCGACGGCGACCAGCGCTTGTCCTCGAGCCAGTTCTGCCGCAGGTCGTCCTGGGTGGCCCAGTAGCCGACGGCCAGGCCGGCTGCGTAGGCGGCGCCGAGCGCCGTAGTCTCGGGCACCTTTGGGCGGACGACGTCGACACCGAGGATGTCAGCCTGGAACTGCATGAGCGCTTCGTTCTGCACCATGCCGCCGTCGACCTTGAGCTCGGTGAGCGCGACGCCCGAGTCGGCGTTCATCGCGTCGAGCACCTCGCGGGTCTGGAAGGCCGTGGCCTCCAAGGCTGCCCGGGCGATGTGCCCCTTGTTGACGAAGCGCGTCAGGCCAACGAGCGCGCCACGCGCATCCGATCGCCAATAGGGCGCGAAAAGACCCGAGAACGCCGGCACGAAGTAGGCGCCACCGTTGTCGTCGACCGACCTGGCGAGCTCCTCGATCTCGGGCGCGCTCTTGATGAGGCCGAGGTTGTCGCGCAGCCACTGGACGAGCGCGCCGGTGATGGCGATCGCGCCCTCCAGCGCGTAGACAACTGGCTGGTCGCCGATCTTGTAGCAAGCGGTGGTGAGCAGGCCGTTCTCGCTCGCCACCTGCTCGGTGCCCGTGTTGAGCAGCATGAAGTTGCCGGTGCCGTAGGTGTTCTTCGCGTTGCCCACGTCGAAGCAGACCTGGCCGAACGTCGCGGCCTGCTGGTCGCCGAGGTCTCCGGCGATCGGGACGCCCGGCAGCAGGCCGCCCTCGCGGCCCTTGCCGTAGACCTCGGAGGACGCCCGGATCTCCGGCAGCATCGCCAGCGGAACACCCATCTCGCCCGCGATGTCGGCGTCCCAGGACAGGGTGGACAGGTCCATGAGCATCGTCCGCGAAGCGTTGGACACGTCTGTGACGTGCACGCCGCCGTCGGGTCCGCCGGTCATGTTCCAGAGCACCCAGGTGTCCATGTTGCCGAACAGCAGCTCGCCGGCCTCCGCCTTCTGCCGGGCACCGTCGACGTTGTCGAGGAGCCAGCGGATCTTGGGCCCGGAGAAGTAGGTGGCCAGGGGCAGTCCGACCTTGGCCTTGTAGCGCTCCTGGCCGCCGCCGAGCGCTGCAAGATCGTCGCAGATCTTCTGCGTGCGGGTGTCCTGCCAGACGACTGCGTTGTGGATGGGCTTGCCCGACGACTTCTCCCAGACGATCGTCGTCTCACGCTGGTTGGTGACGCCCGCCGCGACGATGTCCTTGTGCGTCACGTTGGCCTTGGCCAGCGAGCCCGCTACGACCTTCCGCGTGTTGTCCCAGACCTCGACACCGTCGTGCTCGACCCACCCCGCGCGGGGGAAGATCTGCTCGTGCTCCACCTGGTCGACCGCAACGACGGAGCCGCTGTGGTCGAAGATCATGGAGCGGGTGCTCGTGGTCCCTTGGTCAACCGCGAGGACGTACTCAGCCATGGCCCTACCTCCCTGTCACAAGTACCAGTTGGCGGCGAGGCCGCCGAGGACGCCGCCGATGATCGGCCCGACGACCGGCACCCAGGCGTAACCCCAGTCGCTATCACCCTTGCCCTTGATCGGCAACAGGAAGTGCGCAATGCGTGGCCCTAGGTCACGAGCCGGGTTGATTGCGTAACCGGTCGGACCACCGAGGGAAAGACCGATACCGACGACGAGCAGCGCGACCGAGAGCGGAGCCAGGTCTGCGGGGGCGTTGCCGAAGTTGAGGATGACGAAGACCAGGACGAAGGTGCCGACGATCTCCGTGACCAGGTTCCAGGTGTAGTTGCGGATCGCGGGTCCAGTCGAGAACGTAGCCAGCTTGCCAGCCGGGTCCTCGTGCTGGTCGTAGTGGTCCCGGTAGGCCAGCCAGCAGACGACGGCGCCGATGAACGCTCCTGAGAACTCGCCAGCCAGGTAGACCAGCGTGCTGCCGAAGTCGACGGCGATTCCCGGAACGAACTCGTCCGCGCCACTGGCGATGATGCCGGCCGTCACAGCTGGGTTCAGGTGCGCACCGGACTGCCACGCCACGTACACACCGGAGAAGACCGCCAGACCCCAGCCGAAGGTAATAACGATCCAGGCGCCGCCGCCGCCACCACCAAAGCCCTTGTTCTTGGCGAGCACCACGTTCGCGACCACACCGCACCCGAGCAGTGTCAGCATGGCCGTCCCGAGCAATTCGGAGACGAAGACATCACCGAGCTCCACGACTTGCACCACCCTCCCTGGAACAACCAAGGCAGGAAGCCACGTGCCCCGAACTCTCGGCTCCCTTGCCGACTCGGGAGAAACGTAGTCCTGATCATGGCGGAGCAACAGTCGGCACACCGAACTCTCCGCGGCACTCTCCGCAGCCAGCCATGCGCGTGACTGTCTGCAGCCGTACGGTTGACACCGAGCGACTCTCTCGGAGGTGCATGGTGAAGGCGTCGTCCGTGCTCGGTCCGCAGCAGCGCCAGGAGGCCTGGCAGCGTCTGGCTGCCGAGAAGTTCGACATCCTCGTCATCGGTGGCGGCGTCACCGGAGCCGGCACGGCACTGGATGCGGCGACCCGTGGGCTCAAGGTGGCGCTTGTCGAAGCCCGCGACTTTGCCAGCGGCACCTCATCAAGGTCGAGCAAGCTTTTCCATGGGGGGCTGCGCTATCTCGAGCAGCTCAACTTCGGGCTTGTCCGCGAGGCGCTCCATGAGCGGGAGCTCATGCTGTCGACGATCGCTCCGCACCTCGTCAAGCCCGTGTTCTTTCTGTATCCGCTCGCTCACCGTGTGTGGGAGCGGCCATATGTCGCGAGCGGGCTGACGATGTACGACGTCATGGCCGGCCGCAGGTCCGGCCCGATGCACAAGCACCTCACTCGCACCGGCGCCCGCAAGCTCTTCCCCGCGCTCAAACCGGATGCCTTGATCGGGGCGATCAAGTACTACGACGGCCAAGCCGACGACGCCCGGCACACCCTAACGGTGATCCGCACTGCAGCGCAGTACGGCGCCGTCGTTCGCAACTCCTCCGAGGTCGTGGACTTTCTCCGGGCCGCCGAACGGGTGACGGGCGCCCGCGTGAAGGACACCGACACCGGCGAGGAAATCGAAATCCGGGCCGAGGTCGTTCTCAACTGCACGGGCGTTTGGACCGACGACCTCCAGTCGCTCACCAAGGGCCGCGGGCGGTTCCACGTGCGGGCCAGCAAGGGCGTGCACATCGTTGTGCCGCGCGACCGCATCAACAGCGAGATCGGCCTGATCCTGCGCACCGAAAAATCGGTGCTGTTCGTCATCCCTTGGGGCAACCACTGGATCCTCGGCACCACCGACACCGACTGGTCGCTCGACAAGGCACACCCCGCGGCGACCCGCACCGACATCGACTACATCCTCGACCACATCAACCAAGTCCTGGCCGTGCCGCTCACCCACGAAGACATCGAAGGCGTCTACGCCGGGCTTCGGCCACTGCTGTCAGGGGAGAGCGAGAGCACGAGCCAGCTGTCCCGCGAGCACGCGGTGGCCCGGCCACTGCCGGGGCTCTATTCGATCGCTGGTGGGAAATACACCACCTACCGCGTTATGGCCAAGGATGCGATCGACGCGGCGGCGCAGGACCTGGCTCGACCGATCCCGCCCAGCACGACCCATCTCGTCCCCTTGGTCGGCGCCGATGGCTATCACGCGCTCATCAACCAGCTTGGTCACCTGGCCGGCGAGTGGGGCATCCCGGGCTGGCGGGTCGAGCACCTGCTCAACCGCTACGGATCGCTGTCGCACGAGGTCGTCGATCTCGCGGCGGACGACGCCACGTTGCTCGAGCCGGCGGTCGGCGCGGAGGAATATCTGCGCGCGGAGCTGAAGTATGCGGCCACGCATGAGGGCGCCGCGCACCTCGACGACGTGCTCGCGCGGCGCACCCGCATCTCCATCGAGACTGCGCACCGCGGCACCGAGACCGCTGACGACGCCGCCTCGCTGATGGGCGACGTGCTCGGCTGGGACGACGGCGCGAAGCGTGCCGAAGTCGAGGCCTACGCCGCACGAGTCGACGCCGAACGCAAGTCTCAGGAGGTCGCCGACGATGAGTCAGCCGACGCGACGCGCCTCGCGGCCCCGGACACGAGGCATATCACGGTGACGCGCCGCGTCAGCTGAATGTTGTTGTCAGGCGCCTTCGCTGGCGTCGCGCTGCTGCGGCAGTTGCCCGGTCAGCAGGGCGCGCACCTCGGACTCCCGGTAGCGCCGGTGCCCACCAAGCGTGCGGATGGAGCTCAGCTTTCCCGCCTTGGCCCAGCGGGTCACGGTCTTTGGATCAACGCGGAACATTGCTGCGACCTCAGCAGGCGTGAGCAGCGGCTCGGCATCGGCGGTACGCGTCGTCATGACGCCTCCAGTAACTCTGGGAGCGATCCCCGTTCCCGCTCCTTTCCGATATTTCACCCTAGAAAGGCAGATCTGGCCACCCGAATCGGGATGATCATCCAGGATTCGGTCCCATTTGCGCTAGATAGTCACACTCAGGTGGGTTCTGACTACGAAGCGTGTTCGAGCGCCAGCACGCCCTCCCACCGGGCGACCAAGCGGGCATAAGCCGCTTCCGCGCCCTCCTGGTCGTCGCCGGCCAGCGCGTCGAGCGCGGCGAGCACCTGTCGTGGCGAGTCATCCTCGGTCAGCGCCTCGTCGGTGAGCAGCTCGACGAGGCCGCCATAGTCGAGCTCCACCACGCCGTGCGGGTGGAACGTCTCCAACCAGCGACCGATCTCTTCGACGTGGCCGGTCACTCCGTCGTCGCCGAAAGCCTTACGCAGTACGCGCAACGCACGGGCAACGCGGCGTCTCGCGTCGGCCATGGTCGTCCGGTAGACGAGACTGCGCTGCGCCGCCGCGAGCTCTAGTCGTCGCTCAGCGTGATCAACGACGACGAACCAGCGCGCGGGCACATGCCATGTCGCGGTCAGGATGTGCGGCGCCGCGCCCGGGTTGCGGTCACGCCACGAGGCGTACGCACGGTCGACGTCGCCGATCATCTGGGTCGACAGAAAGTTGCCGACGACGTGGTCGGGCAGCTCTCCGATCAGCTCGGCGAGGGCGACCCACGATCGCAGCCGGTCCTGGCGCGGGCAATAGAGCAGCCCGTGGTCGGTGCGCAACACGTACGCCTCATCGGGCTCGGCGTGCGGCACCATGGCCGGCGCCGTGCCCGTGATCCGGCGAAGTGCATCGGCGCCCTCTGCGGCCAGCACGGCCTCCCGCGAGGTCGACTCGTCGGCGGGGACGGCGGCGAGCCGCGACCGCTCCGGTTCGGGGAAGGCGGACAGCGGCTCGTAGACCCGCAAGTAGGCGGCGTACGGCTGACGACGCGGCCCCTTCACCCTTGCATCGTGACACGGCGCGCCCGCAAGTGGCTTGCGCACATGCTGGTTCACGCCGCGGGGTGTCCCGTCTTGTTGCCATCCTCCCCGCCTAGAGTGAGCGGTGCCCCGCACCACCCCCGCGGGACACTCACGTCCCGACCACGAGTCGGGCTTAGCAGGAGGTCACCGTGCCCGAGATCTTCGGCACCGGACATGAGCAGGTCGTCTTCTGTCAGGACGAGGCCAGCGGTCTGCGCGCCGTCATCGCCATCCACTCCACCGCGCTCGGGCCGGCTCTGGGTGGGACGCGGTTCTTCCCGTACGAGTCGGAGGCTGCGGCGGTCGAGGACGTGATGCGGCTGTCGCACGCGATGTCGTACAAGAACGCACTCGCCGGTCTCGACCACGGCGGGGGCAAGGCCGTGATCATCGGCGACCCCGTCCGCGACAAGACCGAGCCGTTGCTGCGGGCTTACGGGCGGTTCGTCCAGGCGCTCGGCGGGCGCTATGTCACGGCGTGTGACGTCGGCACGTACGTCGAGGACATGGACGTCGTCGCCCGCGAGTCGACGTTCGTCACCGGCCGCTCACCCGCCGACGGTGGCGCGGGCGACTCCAGCGTGCTCACGGCCATCGGGGTCTTCCACGGCATGCGGGCATCAGCGCAGCACGTGTGGGGCGCGCCGACGCTGCGTGGACGACGGGTCGGCATCGCCGGCGTCGGAAAGGTCGGCTCCAAGCTGGCCGGGCTGTTGCTCGAGGACGGCGCCGAGGTCGCGGTCACCGACGTGTCCGCGGCGGCCGTCGAGCGGGTACGGGCCGAGCACCCCCAGATCGACGTGGTCGATGACGTGTCCGAGCTCGTACGGTCGGATCTCGACGTCTACTCCCCCTGCGCCCTGGGTGGCGCGCTCGACGACGACACGGTGGGCGTGCTGCGCGCCAAGGTGGTCTGCGGCGGCGCCAACAACCAGCTCGCGCACCCAGGGGTCGAGAAGGCGTTGGCTGATCATGGAGTGCTCTACGCCCCCGACTACGTCGTCAACGCCGGCGGGGTCATCCAGGTCGCCGACGAGCTGCAGGGGTTCTCGTTCGAGCGGGCCCGGGCCAAGGCGGAGAAGATCTTCGACACGACGCTGCGCGTTTTCGCCCTGGCCAGCAGCGAGGGCGTGCCGCCGGCCGTGGCCGCCGACCGGCTGGCCGAGCAGCGGATCATGGCCGTGTCCCGGCTCCGGACGGTCCTGGTGCCGCCGCGCAGCTGATCCCGGCGGCACCTGTGTAGGCTTGGGGATACGAAACAATTGTCATTGGAATAGCGAGGGCGTCCGGCTATCTGGTCGCCCCGGATTTGTGCGAGGGGGTCGACCCTATGGGGCGCGGCCGTGCTAAGGCCAAGCAGACGAAGGTTGCCCGCCGTCTGAAGTACGACACGCATGACCCGGATCTGAGCAAGCTCCAGCAAGAGCTGGGTAGTGGCTCCCCCGAGTCCGTCGACGAGGTCGACGAGAGCGACGACTTCGAGGACGACGACGACCCCTACGCTGCCTATGCCGACTACGTCGCCGAGCAGGACGAGGACGAGGAAGACGAGCCGCAGGCGCGCCGCCGCGCCTGAGCCGTGGCACTTCCTTCCATCCCCCTTGTGTGTTGATCATGGCAAAGGTGTGATCAATCTTTGCGGATGATCACGGCTTCGCCATGATCAACACGAGTGTGGCCGGGGGGTCGCGGGCTCCAGCGTCGGGGGCTGTGGACAACGCGCGACACGCAACCCGCGCGATCGGCCAGCATCTCCGGATGCGCCAACCACGACCCGTCCCACTCGCTATCGCCCAGCGCCCGTTTCGGCTCAACGAGGCGCTCGGCTTGGGCGTCACTCCCAACGAGCTCCGTGGTCCGGCCTATCGACAGCTCTTTCGAGACGTCTACGTGGCCGCCGACCTTCCCGATTCCGTCGAGCTCCGCTGTGATGGGCTGGCGCTCGTACTGCCCAAGTCGGTGGCGTTCTCGCATCACACGGCGGCGAGTCTGTGCGAGCTCCCGGTTCCGGACGAGATCGACATCCACATCACCGCCGCCGACCCACGACACGTCCCCCGCAAGCGACCTGGCGTAATCCCGCACGAGTCGATCGGCGAGGCCGACGTCTGGGTCTTTCGAGGCAGGCGCATGACAACCCCCGAGCGCACCTGGCTCGACCTGGCCCATTCGCTTCACCGAGACGACCTCGTCATCCTGGGTGACGCGATGTTGCGCAAAGAGATCACCTCGACAACCGCGCTCTCAGAAGCCCTGACGAGGTGGGGCCGCCGCCGAGGCGTCCTGACTGCCCGCACAGCGCTGCCGTTGCTGCGACCGCGCG
Organism: uncultured Actinomycetota bacterium; assembly: GCA_963757805.1. Classification (GTDB taxonomy): domain Bacteria; phylum Actinomycetota; class Actinomycetes; order Jiangellales; family Jiangellaceae; genus CAVWSM01. The sequence continues at coordinate 32,298 of CAVWSM010000010.1, forward strand.
TCGACTCGCCGATGGAAACGCGTGTCCGGCTGATCCTGGTCGACGCCGGCTTGCCGTGCCCCGAGCCGAACCTCGACATCTACGACGACTGGGGTGGCTGGATCGGCCGCCCAGACCTGTCGTACAAGCAACTCAAGATCGGCATCCAGTACGAAGGCGACCACCACCGCAGCTCGCGTAAGCAGTGGATGCGCGACATTGCGCGCGACGGAACGATGCAAGACCACGGCTGGGAGATCATCAAGGTCACCAGTGACGACGTGTTCGTTCGGCAGCGGCTGTTCGTCAACCGCGTCGCGCAGAAGATCGCTGAGCGCAGCTGAACCCCCTCACCCCCGGCCATGTTGATCATGGCAAAGGCGTGATCAAATCGCGAGAATGATCACGCCTTCGCCATGATCAACGCCAAAGAGGGGGGCGGCCTCAACGCGGGTGGACCCCGCTCAAAGTCGCCGACCCATCCCCATCGACGATCTCGCCGGCGACCCAGGCGGGCACTCCCCGATCGCTGAGCCGCGCGACGGCGGCATCGGCCGCGTCGGCCGCGACGACCGCGACCATGCCGACACCCAGGTTGAGGGTGCGCTCGAGCTCGGCCTGTTCGACGCCGCCGAGCCTCCCCACCAGCCCGAAGATCGGCTGCGAAGTCCAGGTCGAACGATCCAGCCGGGCCGACAGCGTCGCCGGGAGCACGCGGGCGAGGTTGGCGGCCAGCCCGCCGCCGGTGATGTGCGCCATCGCGTGCACCTCGACGGCGGCGATCAGGTCGAGGCAGTCGAGGGCATAGATGCGGGTCGGCTCGAGCAGCTCCTCGCCGAGTGTCCGGCCGAGCTCGTCGACGTGCCGGTCAAGCGACAACCCGGCGCGCTGCAGAAGCACATGCCGGACGAGCGAGTAGCCGTTGGAGTGCAGGCCGCTCGAGGCCATCGCGATCACCGCATCGCCCTCGCGCACCCGGTCAGGCCCCAGCAGCGCATCGGCCTCCACGACACCGGTGGTGGCGCCAGCCACGTCGTACTCATCCGGGCCCAACAGCCCCGGGTGCTCGGCGGTCTCGCCACCGACCAGCGCGGCGCCCGCGAGCCGGCAACCCTCGGCGATTCCCGACACGATCGACGCGATGCGCTCGGGCACGACACGGCCGCAGGCGATGTAGTCGGTGACGAACAGCGGCTCCGCCCCACACACCACCAGGTCGTCGACGAGCATGCCGACGAGGTCCTGGCCGATGGTGTCGTGCTTGTCGAGTGCCTGCGCGATCGCGACCTTCGTGCCGACCCCGTCGGTCGACGTGGCCAGTAGCGGGCGCCGCATCGTCGTGAACGCCGCCATGTCGAACAGCCCCGCGAACCCGCCCAGACCCCCCACGACCTCCGGCCGCTGAGCCCGCGCCACGGACGCCTTCATCAGCTCGACGGCGCGGTCACCGGCCTCGATGTCGACTCCGGCGGCGGCGTAGGAGGCACTGGGCTGCTCGGTCACGCCGCTCATTGTCGCGTACGTGCCGGACGCGCTCAGACCGCCAGTGGCACCCGAGGCCGATGGCCGTTCTGCTCGCAGTCGAAGCACCCGCTCGGCCGTGACCGGGGCGGCGGCGCACCCTCGTCGGCCGCCGCCAGCGCGGCGACGAACGTGTCGGTCAGCGGAAGCCCGGTGCGCTCCTCCACGAACAGCCACTGTCCCGACGGGTTGACCTCGAAGAACACGTGCTCGCCGTCGGGACGAACACGCATGTCGATCGCGCCGTAGACCAGGCCAAGCCGCCGCATCAGCCGCAGCAGCCGGGCCTCGACCTCGGCCGGCAGGTCGTACGGGCGCATCGGCACTGTCTCGAGCTCCAGCCGGAAGTCGAGCGAGTAGGCCAACGACCCGGAGTCGATCGCAACCGCCTGCACCCGGTCGCCGACGACGGTGATGCGCAGGTCGGTATCCCCAGGCACGTACTCCTGGAAGATCACCGGTGCGTGCCGGACCAGGTCGAGCCGGTCGACCTCGGCGTCACGCAGCACCCGCGTCTCCCGCCAGGCCTGCTCCTGCGCGAGGAACGACTTGTAGACCGTCCGTACCGGGCCGAGGTTGGTGACAAACTGTCGCGCCCGGTCGGGGTCGTTGGTGATGACCGTACGGGGCACCGACAGGCCGGCCAGCGCGGCCTCGCGCAGCTGGTACGGCTTGTGCGTCGCCCGCTCGTCGCGCAGCGGGTCGTTGATCCACGCGACCTGGAGCAACGCCCGCAGCCCCTCGAGCCCCTCGTGGCACTCCGTCAGCGCAAACTGCACCGCCGCCGGATCGGTCACCCCAGGGTCGAGGGTCATGGGCAGCGGTCGCCGCCACCACGCAGCCCGGCACGCCGCAAGGTCGTGCTCCCTCCCGCCCACGCGCAGCCACAGCTCCGGATAGGGCGACGCGTCGTAGGCGATCGTGACCGATGAGTCGACGGGAAACTGCCCCGAGTCGAGGACGACCACCTCGTGACCCCGATGCTCCAGTCGAGACACCACGGGTGCGAGGTGGTCGTCGCCCGGATGCGACTCGACGAGGATCACTCGACGCCCCCCTCGAGGAGACTCGCTGCGAGCGCCACCACCTGCTCCTGGGCGGCCATGAGCTGTTGCAGCGTGGCCGACAGGAGCTCGCTCGCCTCGGCAACGGCCGCCGCGGCCATCTCGGACTGAGCGAGCAGGTCGGACACCGGGTCACCCGTCGCACCGCCCTCCCACGCGCCCGCCGCGGCGGCGTGGTGCGGCATCGCCAGCGAGAACGGGAGAACTCCGCCTGGCCTGCGCAGGTCGGCGATCGGCTTTGTGACCACCCGGTCGTCGCGCGCCTTCTTGAACGTCACGACCGGCTGGTCGTCCTGCACCTTCTTCACGAGGATGTGCCCGCGGTCGTCGCGCGCCTTCTTGAACGTCACGACCGGCTGGTCGTCACGCACCTTCTTGAACGTGCCAGGCCGGACGATGCCCGGGTAGATCGCGTGGACCGCGGCTATGTCGCCCGGCGACAGACCGGTGCGCTGTCCGATCGTCACACCCGGCTGGGTCGGCACGATCGTGGCCTGCCCGTTGGTGGAGAACGCCGTCGCGGGGTAGTGCATGATCGAGCCGTAGTCGTAGGCCCCGATGTCGTCACCATCGGTCACGTGCTGATTGAAGTTGTGGACCTTCGACGGGTCGATGTTGGCGAACACGATGGTGACGAAGGTGTTGCGGTCCTCGCGGCTCTGCTCGTGCCACAGCCCGATCGCGTGCCCGATCTCGTGGATCGCGTTTCCCGTCGAGCAGCCCGAGCCGAGTGAGATGTCCTGCCGACCACCCATCATGCCGACCGCTGAGAAGCAGCCACCGCCGGAGAAGAACCGGACGTAGTTCGGGTGTTGGCCGGCGTTGGCCGCCGTGCGCAGGATGAAGCGGATCGGGGTGTTCGACTCCCAGTGCGCGATGGCGTCGTTGACCCGGTGCTGGTCGGGCATCGCCGGGTCGATCTCGTACGGCACGTCCGCGTTGGGCCAGCGGAAGTGGCTGCCGGTGATCGCCACACCGAACGCGATGTCGGCCGAGCGCTCAGCAGTCCCGACCAGGTCTTCGGCGCGGCCCAGGACGATGTCGCCCTCGAAGATGGCGAGCCCGTCGACCTCGGCGTAGGTCACCTGCTTGCCGGCGAACGTGGTGCCGTTGATGACCGTGGTGCCGGTCTTGTCGTCGCCGAGCTGCTCGGGCGCCTGGACGGCGCCGGTGGTGGCTCGCTGCGCGCGAGACGTGGCCTTCTTGGTCGTGCGGCGGCGCTGTGGTGGCATGGCTGACCCCCCGGTATGGGCCGCAGGCCGATGCCGCGGCCTCCGAACGAAAGAGTCCTGCTCCCCGCCATGAGATACAACTCGGGACGTGGGCACTACGCTCACCATGTGCCGCACGTCCACGCCGTTGTGAACTTCCCCCCGACAGGGTCGCCACAGACAGTGAACACACTGACACTCGCTGTCGAGGACGTGACGATCGCCGACGCAGCGAGCGAGCGAATCGCGCAGACGCAGCTCAAGGATCTCGTCATCCCACCCGAGGGCGCCGCGATCGAGATCGACCTCGAGGTTGACGAGACGAGCGACCCACGTCGGCGCTACGCCGTGCGGGTGCATGCATCCCAGTCAGGCGAAGAGCGGTTCGCGCCCGGCGACTTCCTGTCCACCACGCACGTGCCGGCGAAGTTGACCGGCAACGAGCACGTCGAGCTCGAGCTCACCCACCTGCGCGCTACGGACGGCTGAGGGCGTCGGCGGCACCCACCGACCCGACGAAGGTCGTCAGGCCATCGGCATCGACCAGCGGCAAGGTCGGCTGGTCGCTGACGATCCGCTGCGCAGCCACTGTGTCGGGAACACCAACCGGGTAGTAACCGTCGAAGCAGGCCCGGCAGAGGTTGTCGGCCGGGAGGGTCGTCGCCTCGATGAGTGCTTCGAGGGAGGTGTAGCCCAACGAGTCGGCCCCGATCGACCGGCAGATCTCATCGGTCGACAACCCGTTGGCGATGAGCTCGGCCCGGGTGGCGAAGTCGATGCCGTAGAAGCACGGCCACTTCACCGGTGGGGATGAGATGCGTACGTGCACCTCTCGCGCCCCCGCCTCGCGCAGCATGCGCACGAGTGCCCGCTGGGTGTTGCCGCGCACGATCGTGTCGTCGACCACGACCAGCCGCTTGCCGTCGACGATCTCGCGCAGCGGGTTGAGCTTGAGCCGGATGCCCAACTGCCGCAGGGACTGCGAGGGCTGGATGAAGGTCCGACCGACGTACGAGTTCTTGACCAGGCCCAGTCCGTACGGGATGCCGCTCGCCTCGGCATATCCGACCGCGGCCGGTGTGCCCGACTCGGGGACCGGGATCACGAGGTCGGCGTCGGCGGGGCACTCCTTGGCCAGGCGGCGTCCGATCTCGACCCGCGTCTGGTGGACGTTGCGGTCGGCGATGCGGGTGTCGGGCCGGGCGAGGTAGACGTACTCGAAGAGGCAGCCCTTGGGGTCCGGCATGGCGAAGCGCTGGCAGCGCAGCCCTTCGGCGTCGATCTCCACGAGCTCGCCCGGGAGCACTTCGCGTACGTACGACGCGCCGACGATGTCCAGCGCCGCGGTCTCGCTGGCGACCACCCAGCCGCGCTCCAGCCGACCGAGCACGAGCGGGCGGATGCCCTGCGGATCGCGGGCGGCGTACAGCGTGCTCTCGTCAGAGAAGATCAACGAGAACGCCCCGCGCAGCCGCGGCAGCACCTGCAGCGCCGCCTCCTCCAGCGACTGGTCGGGGAACGCGCCCAGGAGTGCCGTCACGAGCGCGGTGTCGGAGGTGTTGCCATAGCGCAGCTCACCGGTGCGCTCGCCACCGGTGCACTCGTCGAGCCAGCCGAGCAGCTCGCCCTGGTTGGTGAGGTTGCCGTTGTGCGCGAGCGCGACGGTGCCGAATGGCGTGGCGCCGAGCGTCGGCTGGGCGTTCTGCCACACGCTGGCGCCCGTCGTGGAGTATCGCGTGTGGCCGATGGCGACGTGCCCCACCAGCGAGTTGAGCGTGGTCTCGTCGAAGACCTGCGAAACCAGGCCCATGTCCTTGTAGACGAGGATCTGGTCGCCGTTGCCGACGGCGATGCCGGCCGACTCCTGCCCCCGGTGCTGCAGTGCGTAGAGACCGAAGTAGGTGAGCTTGGCGACCTCCTCGCCACGAGCCCAGACGCCGAAGACGCCGCAGGCGTCCTGCGGGCCCTTGTCGTGGGGGTTGATCTCGTGGGTGAGCCGTCCGTCGCCGCGTGCCACGGCCTCCAGTCTACGGAACCCGGCTGGGCGCGCCCGCGGCCTGCTTGAGGTGCTCGAGGACGCGCTCGGTCATCTCGGCGAGGGCCTCGATCTCGTCCGGTGTCAGCCGGTCGATCAGGTGGCGGCGCACCGACTCGACGTGGCCCGGCGCGGCCGCCGCGATTGCGCGCCGCCCGCCCTGGGTGAGCACGATCATCGACCCTCGGCCGTCGTCCTCGCAGGCTTCCCGGTCGACGAGTCCACGCTGCTGCATGCGGGTGATGTGGTGGGAGAGCCGACTCGTGGACCAGAGCATCCACGCGGCAAGGTCTCCGAGGCGCATACGGTTCCCCTCGGCCTCGGAGAGGTTGGACAGCACGTCATAGTCGGACTCCGACAGCCCGCTGTCCTGCAGCAGGTCTCGGGCGAGCTGCAGATCGAGCATCGCGCGCATTCGCCGGTAGCCCATCCAGGCGCGCATCTCTCGGTCGTCGAGCCATCGGGGTTCGGCCACGTCGTCGACTCTAGCGCAAATTGTTGACGTGTCATCAACCTCTGACTAGGTTGGTGACATGTCAACGAAGCGCCTGCACGTCATCGTCGCCAGCACTCGCCCGGCGCGAGTCGGCCCCCAGATCGCCGACTGGTTCACCGAGGTCGCATCGAGCAGCACCGGCTTCGACGTGCGCCTGGTCGATCTCGCCGAGATCGGGCTGCCGTTCCTCGACGAGCCGCACTCGGCGATCGACGGGCTGCCGTACGCCCACGAGCACACCCGCCGCTGGAGCGCCCTGACCACGGCCGGCGACGCCTTCGTCTTCGTGATGCCCGAATACAACAGGGGCTACAACGCGCCGCTGAAGAACGCGCTCGACTTCCTCTATTACGAGTGGAACTACAAGCCCGTCGGCTTCGTGAGCTACGGGATGTCATCCGCAGGCCTGCGCGCCGCAGACATGATCAAGCCGGTTGTCGTTGCTCTGAAGATGGTGCCGATCGCGGAGTTCGTCCACATCCATGTGCGGCAGGCGATCGACTCTGATGGGGTCTTCGTCCCCACCACGGGCATGGCCGACGCTGCACACGAGCTGCTGGGCGAGCTCAGCGCGATGACCGAAGCCCTGGCGGAGATACGGGGCAAGGCCGGCCGCTAGGGTCGCGGGCGTGCTTCAGCCCACCACTGCCGCCCAGCTGTCCGCCCGTGTCCGCACCGAGCAGGCCTCGTCCCGGCTGCCGTCGATCGTCGCCGGCGTGGTCCGGCACGGGGAGCTGGCGTGGTCCCACGCGGCGGGATATCTCGACGGGCGCCCGGAAGGACCGCCCGCCGACGCACAAGCGCAGTACCGCATCGGCTCGATCACAAAGACGTTCGTCGGCGTCGCGGTGATGCGGCTGCGCGACGAGGGGCGGCTCGACCTGAGCGACCGGCTCGACGCATACGTGCCGGGCACGGCGTTCGGCCAGGTCACGATCGCGCAGCTCCTGTCGCACGCCTCCGGGCTGCAGGCCGAGACCGATGGACCTTGGTGGGAGCGGACACCCGGTGGTGAGTGGGAGCCGCTCGCCGCGTCGCTGGCCGGGCTTCGACACCGTCCGGGTCGGCGGTTCCACTACTCCAACCCTGGCTTCGCTGCCCTGGGTGAGGTCGTTTCGCGCCTGCGCGGCGCGTCCTGGGACGAGGTCGTACGCCGCGAGCTGCTCACCCCGCTCGGCATGTCACGTACGACGGCACGGCCGCAGACTCCGTACGCGCCTGGCCTCGCCGTGCACCCGTACGCCGATCTCGTCCTGCCGGAGCCCGAGCATGACGCCGGGGCGATGGCTCCCGCCGGTCAGCTGTGGTCGACGGTCGGCGACCTCGGCCGCTGGGCGGCGTTCCTGGGCGGCGAGACCGGCGACGTGCTGTCTGCCGACACCCTCGCCGAGATGCGCGAGCCGCTGGTGGTCGATGACACGCCTGGAGCGGCGTGGACGGGCGCGTACGGCCTCGGCATTCAGGTCTGGAACGTGGACGGGCAACGGTTCGTCGGCCATGGCGGCTCGATGCCGGGGTACCTCGCCGGCCTCCGCGTCGACGTAGCGTCAGGTGACGGCGTCGTCGTCATGACCAACTCGACGGCTGGCCTGTCACGCACGATCAGCAGTGACCTGCTGGCCACGCTCGCGACCGCCGAGCCGATCGCGCCGGATCCTTGGCACACGGACGAGGTGGCGCCCGAGGTGCTCGACATTGTGGGGGCGTGGTTCTGGGGCCCGTCGCCGTTCACGCTGCATGCCCGCACCGATGACTGGCTCGAGCTCGTGTCCGTCAACGGCGGGCGTGGGTCGCGGTTCCGGCCGGTCGGGCAGGATCGGTGGGTCGGCTTGGACGGCTACTACGCGGGCGAGGTGCTGCGAGTCGTGCGGCGTGGTGACGGAGCCGTGCGCCACCTCGACCTGGCGTCGTTCGTCTTCACCCGTACGCCCTACGACCCGTCAGCAGAGATCCCGGGCGGGCTGGACGACCGCGGCTGGCACTGAGCTCGCGTGCGCCCGGAAAGGCCCGCCCAGCTCGGCCAGCTCGCGCAGCCGCGGACCGAGCGTGTACCAGGCCCAGAGAACGGGCAGCACCAAGACCGGCAGGGTCACGACCGATGTTCCGAGGAACGGCGAGCCTGTGACCGGCCAGGCGATCACGGCGACGATCAGGCGGAGCATCGCCAGCGCAGTGGCGAGCGCAAGCGCAATGGAGGCCAGCAGGGCGGATGACCGCCCGCCGGTGCTCATCGTCGGCGGCCTCAGGAGCGGCACCATGGCCGCCGCGACGACCAGTCCAGCCAGCAGGATGCCTGAGGCCAGGAGGACGTCGAGGGCGGTCAGCGCGATATCCACGTACATGACGATGCTCCCGGGAGGGTGTTGATACATCGGGGCAATCCCCCGAGTTGACCCTGGGGCTATCCCGACCCCAGTCCGCCGCCGAGCCGCCCCCTCAGATCACCAGCTCCCGCGACAGATCCACGAGGTGCGCCGCGTCGGCCGGAGTCACCGACTTGCCCGCCTGCGCGGATAGCGAGGAAGCGGTAGGCCTTCAGCGCCGCATCGCGAAGCACGGCGCGGTCGGCCCGATCCGCCTCCTCGGCGATCGCGAGTGTGGCGCAGAGCGCGAGCTCCACCGCCGTCTTGGTCACCAGCCGCTTCGTGAGCCGGCACAGATCGTCGTAGGTCACGTCGAGGTCCAGGCCGGCAAGGATCGGGTCGTGGTCGGAGGCGCGGAAGCTGTTGGCCTCGTAGAGCGCCTCCTGCGTCGGACCCTTGAAGCTCGTGTCGTAGTCGACGACGTCCGGCTCGTCGGCGTTGATGTGCCATTCCGCGACCCCGGTGACCTGCGGCGTGAGGCTCGCCCCGGAGAGGGCGTGGTCGAGGTAGCCGGCCTGGCCGTCGAAGACGAACGAGTAGGCGTGCTCGCCGAGGTGTTCCGCAACGAGGTTGGTGTAATCGTCGGCGGTGCCAGGGGTGTCGTCGGCCCCGGCACGGATCGCGTCGATCGGATCCTCCATCGCGTACGAGTTGAGGTCGCCGACGATGAGGAAGTCGCGGTCACCGCTGCCGGTCGGATCGGTCGCCAGCCAGTCGACGAGCGCCTCGGCAGCCGCCTTGCGGGTCAGGTTGCAGTTGCCCTGGCCGTCCCCGGTGTCGGGGTCACCGATGTCGATGCACGCGCTGCCCTTCGATTTCAAGTGGTTGACCGCGACCGTGAACCGCGCCCCGGTGGCGATCTCCTCGAACGTCTGAGCCAGCACCGGGCGGCTCCGCGTGTCGATGAATCGCGGGTCGACCGCCGTCGTGAGCACCTGGAACGCCCCGACCGGGACGACCTTGTCGGGCCGGTAGATCAGACCCACGCGGATCGCATCAGTGCCGATGACGCCTGTGTCGATGCCGGCGTACGGGCCCACGCCAGGCATCGCGTTGAGTCCCGGCACGATGCCGCTGACCGGGTCGTTAAGCGGGTCCACTCCCGTGGTGTTCTCGATCTCGTTGAGACCGATGATGTCGGCGTCAAGCCCGGACAGCGCGGCGAGGAGCTTGTCCCGCTGCCGAGTCAGCTCGGCGGGCTGGTCGAAGTCGGCGCCACGGCACTCGACGCGCTGAGGCACGGGGCCGCAAGCGTTGTCGCGAGAGTCGCCGGTCGGGTAGTCCGGCGTGATGAAGTAGTTGAGCGTGTTCATCGCTGCCACCCGTAGGTCTCCGCCGACTGTCTCGGGGTTCTCCGGGCGCGGGTTCACCTCGGTGTAGGTCGCCGGTCCTGTCGGCTGGATGCGGTAGAGGTCGAAGTCGAAACCAACAACGCCGACGACGTCCTGCACGGTGTCCCCGCCGCGGAAGCGGTTGTCGAGCGCGAACGCGTCGCCGTTGGGGTGTCGCAGGAACTCGGGGTTCTGCGAGCCGCGCCCGTCGTCGAGTGTGATCCGGCGCAGCGCGTTGGACGCCGCCAGCGCCTGGGCCGGCGCGCCCGGCTCGACCACAGGCGTGGGCGTGAACGGCCGGTCTTCACCATCCTGCGGCAGTGCAAGCACCAGCTCGCCGAACCGGTCGTAGTTGAAGTACTCAGAGATGACGAGCGACTGCGGGAGGCGGACGAGCATCCCCTCGAAGCGCTCGAAGTCATTCGTGCTCGTCACCGGCAGCGTCACGTCGGTAGGTGTCACCGCCACGGACTCGCCGCAGGCCACGATGTCGGTCACCGCCGAGGTGTTGCTGTTGGATCCGTTGAGCGCCGTCTGGTTGAACCGCTCACGGGCGAACCCCGTGACTCGTACGAGCTGGCCGGCCGTGACTGGCGCGTTGTCGCCAGTGAACACGAAGATGCCGTCCGACGTCGCGGCGTTCCCATCGCCGGCCGGGTCCTGCAAGTAGAACCCTTGCAGACCACCGCTCAGTGGCCCGTCGAAGTCACCAACCACGACGCCTTGCGTGGTCACCGTGCCGGTGATAGCCGCGCTGGGACCGCTGCCTTGGATGCTGGGATCGACGTGTAAGGTTGGGCGCACGGTGGTCCGGCGGCGGAAGTGGTGAAGGTGACCGCGAGGTCGCCCGCCATCGTGTCCGGCGGGTCGGCTCTGTCCAGATCGATGACCTCCGCCGCCAGAGACGGTCAGCGTGCACGACTCGCCGCTGGCGAAGTCGGTGACGGGGTCGAGGGTGAAGGTTGTCGGACCGCCGCTACGGCTGCCGCGTGCTGTCGCCGAAGACGAGCACGAGATGGTGAACGCAGACACGGCCGCGTTGACCGCCTCGCTGAACGTGACCGAGATGCTCGCATCGATCGCGACGTCGATGTCACCGTTCACGGGGTTCGTCATCGACACGCTGGGCGGGAGATCACCGCTCAAGCAGGGGTTGAACGGAGCAGCGGTGTTTCGCGGAGCCGGCGCCACCGCGAAGAAGTCGGCCAGGTTGGTGTCGGTGTCCGTGCAGCCGAGGCCGGCGCGGAACGCGGCCGTCGTGTTCGTCAATGTCGGCGCCGGCGCGACGCCCTCGAAGAAGTTGGCGTTGCCGTAACCGACGAGGTCGACGATCTGGGCCAATTGCTCGGGAGTGCACGGCGTGGAGCCGCCGTTGCAGCCCAGTCCGGCGGCGGACGTGACGAGGGCGACCTTGCCGGCGGAGGCAGACATGTTGATCGGCGTCGGGTCGGTGACGTCCGGTGTCGGCAGCGGAGCGCCGGCCGCCCCACCCGATGCTTCATGGATCAGCAGGAACTGGCCGGGGGCGAGCGTTGCGTCAGGGAGCTCGGTGAGCTGCCCACTGTTGGCACCCAGGTTGCCGGTGCCGGTCGCGCTTGCGTACTGCACCGACCAGCCGGCGAGGCTGACCGGTGCGTCCGTCGGGTTGAAGATCTCGATGAAGTCGTGTGTGTACGGCGCGCCGCTGTTGCCCCCGCCCCCATAGACCTGGCTGATCACCAATCCCGTTCCCTGCGGGTTCGCCGTCGACGTCGACGTCGTGACGAGCGGCAGACCGGCCGCGATGAGGGCTGCAGTGGCGACGTACGGCAAGGACCGCCGGGCGGGACGCATCGCGATGACCTCCGGAATATGGCACGTGAGATATCGGCAACGTATCCAGCCGAAGGTGAACCGCGCATCCCCTACGAGCGAACTTATGACGATTGACATGCCAGCACGCCGGGAGGAGTCTCCCGATCACGAAGAAGATCGTCTGCGAGGTGCGCGATGGCGGTTCACGAGGTCCGTATCGACCGATCCAAGACGCTGCTCGAAGAGCCAGGCACCGGTCACAACAGATGGCATCCGGACATCGAGCCGATCGTGCGCTGCGACCCCGGTGACGAGGTCGTGCTGGAGACGCGCGATGCGTTCGACGGTCAGATGGGACCACGGGCAACCTTGGAGACTGTCGCGGCGCCCAACCTCGACGTGGTGCATCCGCTGACCGGTCCTGTGTACGTGGAGGGCGCAGCACCAGGGGATCTGCTCGAGGTCGAGATCATCGAAGTGATCCCGGACAGCTATGGCTACACCGTGCAAGTGCCGGGGTTCGGGTTCCTTCGCGACGAGTTCCCCGACCCGTTCATCGTGCACTGGGACATCGCGGACGGCTGGGCAACGTCGGCGGACCTGCCGGGCGTGCGCATCCCGGGTTCGCCGTTCATGGGCACGATCGGGCTGACTCCGGGACATGAAGCGCTGCCCCTGATCGCGGCTCGCGAGCAAGCGTCGCTCGACCGCGGCGGCTTCGTCCTGCCACCGTCCCCCGCATCGGCCGTGCCGTCGGATCCGCGGATCGCAGCAGCGGCGCTGCGTACGATCCCGCCGCGCGAGCAGGCCGGCAACGTCGACATCAAGCAGCTAGGCGCCGGGACGCGGCTGTTCATCCCGATCGACACTCCCGGTGCGCTCTTCTCCGCCGGCGACGCCCACTTCGCCCAAGGCGACTCCGAGACATGCGGCACCGCGATCGAGATGAGCGCGACGCTGCGGGTCCGCTTCGCCGTACACACGGGCAAGGCTCAGCAGCAGGGCATCCGAGACCCGCAGTTCTCGCGGTCGGACTACTGGGTCGCGCCCGAGTACGCCACACCGCAGCGCTTCTACGCCACGACCGGAATGTCGGTGAGCAGGGACGGTGAGGTGCGTGCGGAGGACGCGACGCTCGCTGCCCGGAACGCCCTGCTGAGCATGATCGACCATCTCGGCCAGCGCGGGTTCGGCCGGCAGCAGGCGTACGTGATCTGCAGCGTCGCCGTCGATCTGAAGGTCAGCCAGCTCGTCGACGTACCCAGCTTTCTGGTCTCGGCGTTCCTGCCGGAGGCGATCTTCACCACCTGACCGCTGAGGCAACGCGCTGAAACCTGACCGGGCCGACCCCTTGACCGACGCACTCGGGCAGCCCTAGGGTCACGATTCAGGAAAGGTTCTTTCCCTTTACCTCGTGACCCCTTGGAGTGACGATGCGTCGACGGTCACCACTGCGCGTTGCTGGACTGGCTACAGCTCTTGCCCTAACCGTCGCCGGACTCCCGGCCGTGGCCACGGCGACTGACGACGAGCATTCGCGCAGCTCGCACAAGCAAGAGCCGCTCAGCGTGGGGTACTTCACCCAGTGGGGCATCTACGGCAAGAACTTCCATGTCAAGAACCTCGACACGAGCGGCGCCGCGGAGAACCTGACTCACATCAACTACGCGTTCGGCAACGTCAGCGAAGACGGCAAATGCTCCATCAATATTCCTATTCTCGGCGAGAGCGACCCGTGGGCCGACTACCAGCGGCCGGTTCCGGCCCACCAGAGCGTCGACGGTGTCGGTGACGTGGCGGGAGACGCCCTCATGGGCAACTTCGGCCAGCTGCAGAAGCTGAAGGCGAAGCACCCGCGACCTCAAGGTCAACATCTCCCTCGGTGGCTGGTCGTGGTCGACGTACTTCTCGAATGCAGCGCTGACCCGGGAGTCGCGTCAGAGCGTTCGTCAAGTCGTGCATCGACCTCTACATCAAGGGTGACCTGCCCGCGGAAGGCGGCAGCGGTGGCAAGGGGGCCGCGGCGGGCGTGTTCGACGGCATCGACCTCGACTGGGAGTGGCCCAACTGGCCGGGTGACGTCGGCAACGTCATCCGACCCGAGGACCGCGAGAACTTCACCGCACTGGTCAAGGAGTTCCGCAAGCAGCTCGATGAGCTTGGGCGCAAGACACGCAAGCACTACGAGCTGACCGCGTTCCTGCCCGCAAACCCGGCTGCCATGGAGGCGGGCTTCGAGGCCAAGAAGGCCTTCAAGTACCTCGACTTCGCCACGATTCAGGGCTATGACTTCCACGGCACCTGGGAGCCCGCGACCAACCAGCAGTCGGCACTGTTCGAGCCAGACGGGGCGCCGGTCACGCCGGACTTCACCGGCGACCGCGCCGTGCAGGAGTGGCTCGACCGCGGGGCGCCCCGCCACAAGGTCGTGCTCGGGGTTCCGTTCTACGGGCAGGGCTGGACCGGAGTGTCAGCGGCGGTGGTGACGGGCTGTTCCAGCCGGCCACGGGCCCGGCTCCGGCCACGTTCGGAGCCGGCATCGAGGACTGGAAGGCGCTGCGGACGCTGCTCGACCAGGGCTACACGCTGCACCGCGACACCGACTCGGGCCATGCGTGGCTGTTCAACGGCACGACGTTCTGGACCTACGACGACCCCACCGTCTTGGCGCAGAAGACCGCCTACATCCGCGAGGAACGTCTCGGCGGCGCGATGGCTTGGTCGCTCGACGGCGACGACGCCAACGCCACCTTGACCAAGGCCATCTGGGCCGGGCTGAACGACGACTGACCGAGCACTCCCCCCGACCCGTGTTGATCATGGCGGAGATGTGATCATTCCTTGCGGATGACCACACCTCTGCCATGATCAACGCGGTCTTTGGGTTGGTGGCGTCCGGCCGGATTCAAGGAGGTGGCCACGATGAAGCTGTCGCCTGGGTTGCACCGCATCGGCTCGGACGTGGTCAACAGCTATCTGGTCGAGGACGAAACCGGTATCACCATCATCGATGCGGGTCTGTCTGGACAGTGGCGCGACCTGCAGGCGGAGCTCACCAGCATGGGGCGATCGCTGAACGACGTCCGTGGCATCGTGCTGACCCACGGCGACACCGACCACATCGGCTTCGCGGAGCGCCTCCGGAGGGACAACGGCGTGCCGGTCCATGTCCACGAGCTGGACGCCGCGCGAGCGCGCGGCGAGGTCAAGAAGCCCAACTCCGGCTGGGGTCCGATCAAGGTGCGCCCGCTCATGGGCTTCCTCTGGTACAGCGCGCGCCGGGGCGGGCTTCGCACCAAGCCGGTCACCGAGGTCGTGACGTTCGCCGACGGCGCCACGCTCGACCTGCCCGGCGCTCCGCGGATCATCTACGTCCCTGGGCACACGCCGGGAAGCGTCGCCGTGCACATCCCCGCCGTGGACGCCGTCTTCGTCGGCGACGCCCTCACCACCGGCGACGTTCTGACCGGCAAGCTCGGACCTCGGCCGGCGCCCTTCACGCTCGACCCGGAGGCGGCGCTCGCGTCACTGGCCAAGCTGGAGGACATCGAGGCCACCTGGGTGCTGCCCGGTCATGGCGCGCCGTGGAACGGCGGCGTGACCGAGGCGCTCAGGCAGTTTCGGCAGGCAGCCGCGACCTGAGCGCCGCCCCCGCAAGAACCGTGTTGATCATGGCGAAAGCGTCGTCATTCGCGAAGAATGATCACGCCTCTGCCATGATCAACACAGTTCTGAGAGTCACCAGGTCGACGGCGCCGGCGGCGGGACGACCGGCGGACGGTCGTTGCACGTGATCGTGTTCGGGACGAAGGGGGCGAGCCAGTTCGTGCCCGGGTGCCAGGGGTTGTTGTCGGTCCCGTCGTTGCCGCCGAGGTCGGTCAGCGAGAACTCCGAGCCGGTGGGCAGGAAGTGGAACGACCCGCAATTGTTGACGCCCGTCCAGCCGATGTTGCGGACGTCCACGTTCTGGAACGACGCGCCACCTGCCACCCGGCCACTGACCACCGAGGTGCCGGCGCCGTCTACCCGGATGTCCTTGAAGTGGACGTTGGTGATCGAGTACAGGTCTTTCACCGGGAAGTCGCTGACGAGCATGATCGCGTTGTAGGTGTTGTCGAGGTAGTGGTCACCGACGACCTGGATGTCGGCGTCGATGCTCTTGTCGAGCGCGTAGATCCAGATGGCGCCGAGCCCGATGTTCCAGTTCAGCTCGTAGGTGCCGGCTCGTGCCACGGTGTTGTTGGTGATGTTGAGCTTCCCGGCGAACGCCTCGGCACCGAACCGGGATCCGGCGTGGATACCGCTGCCTTCCCGGATCGGGTCGGCGACGAGGTTGTTGGAGACGGTGTTGTCCGTGCCGCCATAGATGGCGATCCCGTTGGCCAACGTCGGCGTCTGCACGGTGTTGTGGTCGAAGGTGTTGCGCGCGTTGGCCGACTTCTCCGACCACATGGCGAGCCCGTCGTCGCCGGTGTTGCGCACGAAGTTGTTGGACACCACCGAGTCCGTGACGCCGATGTGGAAGTTCAGGGCGTCGGCGATCTGGTCCACGATGATGTTGTTGGTCACCTTGACGTTGGTCATCGGACCGTCGAACCACAGTCCCACCTTGGTGTGGCGGATGTAGAGGCCGTTGATGGTCGAGTCGCTCATCGCGCCACCGATGCCGTTGACCTGGTCGGTGTCGATGCGCTCGCGGACGTCACCCTCGATCGTGAAGCCGGACAGGTGGACGTTCCTGCTGCCGCCGGCCGACGCGTCCTTGCCATAGAAGCCCACGCCGGTGTGCACGGAGCCGTCGGGAGCGGGCGTCTCGAGGGCGACCTCCTTGCCCTTGATGACGGTGTACCAGTTGCCGGCACCCTCGATGGTCACGTCGTCGACGATGATGTGCCGGTTGACCTGGTAGGTACCCGGCGGGATGTAGACCCTGAGGTCGTGTCGCTGCGCGAAGGCGATCGCCCGGTCGATCGCGCCGGCGGAGTCGCGCCGGCCGAACGGGTCGGCGCCGAACGCCAGCACGTTGGCCGCCTTCAGCCGTACATGCGGCCTGCCCACCAGCTCGGAGTCGAGCAGGTCGATCACGGTCCACTCGGCGTTGCTTCCCGCAGGGGCGGTGAGCCGAATCTTGTCCCCCGCACGGTAGGTCCGGCCCAGCAGCAGGCGTTGCTCGTCGTAGAAGTGCATGGGGCGGAACGGCTTGGTGATCGTCGGGAACGGCGTTGTGAACGCGGGCACGCACGCGCACTCGGTGATCCACCAGTCAGGGTGCAGCAGGTCGGCGTTGGGGTCGTTGGTGAACGGGTATTGGTTGTAGAGCCATGCGTACTGCGAGGTGAGCGTCATGGTCTTGCGGTGCCCGCCGTTCACCGTCACGTTGAGCGGCGCCGTGATGCCGCCGCCGTTGGGCGCGTCGGGGATGCTGTAGCGGACGGTGATCGCGTTGGCCGCCTCTGGCAACGTGAACTCGACGAACTGACCGGGTGTGAGCTTGACCGCCGCGCGGCCGGACGCCTCTGCGGGCAGCGTGTAGGCGGTGCGATCCGGGCCGATGATCGCGCCATTGGTGCTGGCGTTCTCGGCTTCCTGCTCGACGAATGCCACGTCGGCGCCACGGCCGTCGACGAGCGCCGGGTCGAGCGCGGCGCGCGTCACGACAGGCGCGGAGCCCGGCGCGCTCTCGGCCGCGTGGGACATGCCAGCGCCTCCCGCGAGCACCAAGCTGAGGGCAGCGGCGACGGCCTTGATGCTCCGTGTCATCCAACGACTCATTTCTCCTGGGCGGCGTGAGGCGACACTAGGGCCGCGGATGCCGGACACACAAGAGGTCTGTCAAGTGTCTGCGCGCGTCTGCTCCATTCAGAGTACGACTTGATGAGTTTCTTGCGTCTCAGCACGCAAGTATTGCGCGGTCTTGAGCGCAACACGGTGCAAACTGTCCGAGCGCTCGCCCCTAGACTCTGGCGCATGGTGGCCGTGCGGCTCGCAGATCCACTCGCGGGGCTGTCGCGGTTTGCCGACCTTGGCTTCGGACTTCAGGTCGGCTCCTCGCTGCGGTCGTGTGCTCTCGCGACGAAGCTGGCGCGTGCGCTCGACCTACCGACCGCCGACGTGCAGGCAGCGTTCTACACCGCATTGCTTCACCACGTCGGCTGCGTGGGCTATGCCCACGAGACGGCCCGGCTGTTCGGCGACGAGCTCATCGCGAACATCGCGGCCGGCCGCACCGACGCTGCCTCCACGAGGGACACGCTCACAACGTTTCTCCCCGCCCTGCTGCGAGGAACACGCGGCATGGAACGAGCACGGGTGGTGTTCGCCGCCGCGACGAAGGGTGGACGATGGGGGACCGAGTTCACCACCACGGCCTGCGAGGTAGGACGGGACAGCGCGCGACGCCTGGGCCTGCCCGAGGAGGTGCAGGCCAGCTTGTTCCACGTGTACGACCTCTGGAAGGACAAGCAAATCCCCATCGGCGCGCGCATCGCGCGGCTGACCGGCATCGCCGTGCTGTTCGAGTCGCTGGGCGGGCGGGACCTCGCGGTGCAGGCCGTGCGGCGGCGCAGCGGCGGCATGCTCGATCCAGACCTGGTAGCCAGCTTCACGAACCACGCGACGGAGTGGCTCACCGATCTCGACAACAGCGACCCACTCGCGCTGGTCCTCGAGATCGAGCCGCATCCGCAGGTGACCCTGCCTGACGTACGGCTGGCAGCCGAGGTGTTCGCCGACCTGACAGATCTGAAGAGCCCGCATCTCTTGGGTCACTCGCGCGGCGTTGCGGCCCTCGCCGTCGACGCCGCCGAGCAGCTGCGCCTGCCGGAGGCGGCCCGGGCCGACCTCGAGGTGGCCGGCCTGCTGCACGACGTCGGCCGTGTCGCGGTCTCCAATGCCGTGTGGGACAAGCCTGGCCCGCTCAATGCCGACGAGTGGGAACGGGTACGGCTCCATCCGTACCACTCGGAGCGCATCCTCGACGGCTCCGCCGCCCTCGCCGCGCTGGCACCGCTCGTCGGCCGACACCATGAACGGCTGGACGGCAGCGGGTACCACCGCGGATGCACTGCGACGGACCTGTCGATGCCCGCCCGGATCCTGGCCGCCGCGGATGCCTACCGCACGCGCATCGAGCCTCGGCCGCATCGAGCGACAGGAGAGCCCGAGCAGGCCGCGAATCAGCCTGCTGGACATGGCGAGCGGCGGCAAGCTCGACCCCGATGCCGTGCATGCGGTGCTCACCGCCGCGGGACGCAGCGGCCCGCGCCCACGCCGTCTCCGAGCCCATGGCCTGTCCGACCGTGAGGTCGAAGTGCTCAACCTCGTGGCGCGCGGATGCAGCAACGCCGAGATTGCCAACCGCCTCGTCATCTCGCGTCGCACCGCGGAGCACCACGTGCAGCACATCTATACGAAGATCGGCCTGTCCAGCCGCGCGGCCGCCACCCTCTACGCCATCGAGCATGGCCTGCTGGACAGGGATGGGTAGCTCTACCGATGCCCGCCTCGCTTGAACGGCGACGACGCTGATGCTCTTCGAGAGGGAGCATCCGATGACAGCCACCGCCGAGGAAGCCGCACTCACCCATGTCACGTCAGCCGACGGCACCCAGATCGCCGTCTTCGTGTCCGGCAAGGGCAGGCCGCTCGTCATTGTGCACGGCACCACGTCCGACCACACCACCTGGCGCTTGGTGACGTCGCTGCTCGCGCGGCACGTGGCGGTGCACGCGGTGGACCGCCGCGGCCGCGGGCAGAGCGGTGACAGTCCTGACTACTCGCTCGCCAAGGAGTACGCCGACATCGCCGCCGTTGATCGATGCCACCGCCGAGGCGACTGGGTCGCCGGTGGACCTACTCGGGCACTCGTATGGCGGCAACATCGCCTTTGGCGCTGCCCTGTTGACCGAGAACATCCGCAAGCTTGTCCTCTATGAGGGCTGGCCCGTGCCGAACATCGCGCACCGCACCTTCGCGCCCGACAGGCTCGACAGGATCGAGACCCTGCTGGCGCACGACCGACCGGGGCAGGCTCTGGAGGCGTTCTACCGCGATGTTGTGCTGATGTCTGAGGAAGAGATCGCCGACATCAAGGCCCTTCCCACGTGGGCCGCACGCGTCGCCGCGGCGCACACAGTGCCCCGGGAGATCCGCGCGTTCGGTGAGCAGGCCTTCGACCCGAGGTGGGCGGCGAAGATCGCGACGCCCGTGCTCCTCCTCGTCGGCAGCGAAACACCGCCGGAGATCAAGGCCGACCCCGAGGTCGTCGCTGCCGCGCTCCCCAATGCCACAATCCGCGTTCTCGACGGGCAGCTGCACATGGCCCACCTCACCGATCCGGCGGGCTTTGCCGAACAGATCCTCGAGTTCGTACGCGATTGAGCGGTGCTCAGGCCCCGAGGTTCTCGAGGAGCAGCGCCTCGGCCAGGCACACCTTCGCAAACTCGCCGAGGTGCAGGCTCTCGTCGGGGCCGTGAGCGCGCGAGTCGGGGTCCTCGACGCCGGTCACGAGGATCGCCGCATCGGGGAAGACCTCGACGAACTCGGCGATGAACGGGATCGACCCGCCCATCCCCATGTCCACCGGCTCGACGCCCCACGCCTCGGCAAACGCAGCGCGCGCGACGTGGTGCGCCGGGGCGTTCCCTTCCAGCGCCACCGCGGAGGCGAGCTGGCCGTCGGTGATGCTGACCCGTGCACCCCAAGGCGCGTGCCGCTCCAGGTGCTCGCGCAGCGCGTCGAGGGCGGCCCTGGGGTCCTGACCCGGCGCGATCCGCAGGCTGACCTTGGCCCGCGCAACGGGCTGCAGGACGTTGGCCGCATCGGCGACCCGCGGCGAGTCGATCGCGAGCACCGTGGCCGAAGGCCGGTGCCACAGGCGCGTGGTGAGCGGGCCGCTGCCGATCAGCTGCACCTCGTCGAGCAGCCCCGACTCCTCGCGCAGCTTGGCCTCGGTGTAGTCGAGCGGCTCCGCCTCACCGCTGACCAGCCCGGGAATTGCCACGTTGCCGGCGTCGTCGTGCAGGGTGGCGAGCATCCGTACGAGAGTCGTCAGCGCGTCCGGCACCGCCCCGCCGAACATGCCGGAGTGCACGGCGTGATCGAGCGTGCGCACCTCGACGTAGCAGTCGACGAGGCCGCGCAGCCCGACGGTGAGCGCGGGGCGGCCGATCGCCCAGTTTCCTGAGTCGGCGATCACGATGACGTCGGCAGCCAGCTTGTCGCGGTAGGTCTCCAGGAAAGCCCGAAAGCGTGGGCGAACCGATCTCCTCCTCGCCCTCGACGAACACCGTGACGCCGACAGGCGGCGCTCCGTCGTGCGCCCGGAGAGCCGCGACATGGGCCATGATGCCGGCCTTGTCGTCGGCGGCGCCCCGCCCGTACAACCGGCCGTGTGCGCTCCGTCGGCACGAACGGCTCCGACGACCAGTCGTCCGTGTCACCGGTGGGCTGCACGTCGTGGTGCGCGTACAACAACACGGTCGGCTTCCCGTCCGGCGCCGGACGACGGGCCACCACCGCCGGTGCTCCCGCGTCGACCGCGAGGATCTCCACCTCGGGGAAGCCAAGGTCCCGGAACAGCTGGGCGGTCGCCTCGGCGGACGCTTGCACGTCGCCGACTCGCGCGGGGTCAGCGCTCACCGACGGGATGCGGACCAGCCGCTCGAGGTCGGCCCGGACGCCGGGAAGGACTGTGTCGACGGCTGCGCGGAGATCTTTGGTCACAGCGGGGAGCGTATCCATCACGCCGCCGGGTGGTTGACAGGGCCCGATGAGGGGCGCACGGTCCGATGGTGGTCATAGCCCGTACATCCTTGGACGAGCTCACCAGCGGGTTCGCCGGCGAGATCGTCCGACCCGGCGACGCGACCTACGACGAACGGCGAGCCATCTGGAACGGCTCGATCGATCGGCGACCCGCCGCCATCGCCCGCTGCACGAACGCCTCCGACGTCGCCATGGCGCTGCAGTTCGCCCGGCAGCACGGCCTCGAGATCGCGGTGCGCGGGGGCGGGCACAGCTTTCCCGGCCACTCGGTCTGCGCCGACGGGCTCGTCGTCGATCTGTCTGCGATGAAGGCGATGAACGTCGACCCCGACGCCCGTACGGCCAAGGTCGAGCCCGGCGTGCTGATCGGCGAGCTCGACGCCGTGACGCAACCGTACGGCCTGGCGCTGCCGGCGGGGATCGTGAGCCACACCGGCGTCGCCGGGCTGACGCTGGGCGGGGGTCTCGGCTGGCTCATGCGTCGGCACGGTCTCACGATCGACCACCTGCTTTCAGCGACCATGGTCACCGTCGACGGGGAGACCGTCCGGGCGAGCGAGTCGGAGAACGCCGACCTGTTCTGGGGACTGCGCGGCGGCGGCGGCAACTTCGGCGTCGTCACCGAGTTCGAGTTCCGGCTGGCGGCGGTCGGCCCGACGGTCCTCGGGGGCCCGATCTGGTGGCCGATCGACCAGGCGCCGCAGGTGCTGCGCTTCTACCGCGATTGGGTGGCCGACGCGCCCGACGATCTCATGACAATCGTCGTGCATCGGAAGCTTCCTCCGCTGCCCGCCGTTCCCGCGGAGCTGCATGGTCGCTTGGTCAGTGGCGTCGTGTGCCTCTACACCGGCGCGGTCGAGGAAGGGCAACGCGTCATCCAGCCGTTGCGCGACTTCAGCCCGCCGTTGCTGGATCTCTGCGCGCCGAAACCCTTCGTGGAGCACCAGGCGTCCTTCGACCCGAGCTATCCACACGGCTGGTGGTACTACGTTCGCTCTTGCGACGTCGCGGAGCTGAGCGACGACGTCATCGACATCACGGTCGAGCACGCGCGCCGCATCCGCTCACCACGGACGGCGTTCCCCATCTGGCAAGGTGGAGGCGCCGTCGCGCGCGTCGGGGATGACGAGACGGTGTTCAACTCGAGGTCGGCAGCGTTCACGTTCAACGTCGTCGCCATTACCGAAGACGCAGAGGGTTTCGCCGAGGAGCGCCAGTGGGCGCGCGACTTCTGGGCTGCGTTGGAGCCCCACCACACCAGCGTCTACGTCAACTTCCTCATGGACGAGGGTGAGGACCGCATCCGCGAGGCTTATGGGGATGCGAAGTTCACGCGGCTGCAGGCGCTCAAGCAGAAGTACGACCCCGACAACGTCCTCCACCTCAACCAGAACATCCCGCCGGGGTAGCCGTCTGCGGTTGCGCAAGGATGCGTACGTGGTCCGTACACGCGTCCTCGCACTTGCGATGTCGCTGGCGCTCGCCGGTACGGCCTGCCGCGAGTCCGGCGGCAGCGACGTGTCACTGCGTGAGCTCGGCCAGCTGCCCGGCGAGTCGCCGGTGGTGCTTGCGCTAGCCGCGAGCGACGACGGTCTGGTGGCGGTGGGTACGGATGGCGACGACGCGAGGCCCGCCGCCTGGCGGTCCGACGAAGGCACGACGTGGACCGAGCTGGAGCTTGGCGCGCCCATGGATCGCTACGGGCGTCTCGCACCGCTTGTCAGGGTGGCGGTGCACGACGGGACGATCGCCGCTTTGGGTGTCACGAGCGGTGGGTCGCATGGCAACCCCCGGTACGCAATGTGGTCCGGCCCGCTCGGGGGGCCGCTCGTGCATACGCCGCAACCCTTCGAGCTCTTCGGCGGGCCACGGGCGATCTCGGTCGGCCAGCTCACGGCGTGGCAGCACGGTTTCGTGATCGCCGGTCGGTGGGACCGTGCAGACGGCGGACCGGGTGCGGCCCTCTGGCAGTCCACGGACGGCGCCGCCTGGACCCGGGACGACACAGACCCCGCACTGGCCAGCATCGGCGGAGAACAGGTCGGCGCCGCCGCGGCGGCCGAAAGTCCTCTTGGTCTCGTCGTTGTCGGCGACCGGCTCGCGGCGCGCGGCGACTCCGTGTCGCAGTTCTGGCTCGTGCAGCCGTCGGGCGTCGGGCGTCGTACGGACTCCGCCGACGACGCGGGCAACCCGACGCGTGTCGCGTGCGCGGACGACCAGTGTGTGGCCGTGGGAACCCGCTCGGATGGAGGAGGTCTGACGTACGCGGTCTGGTGGGGCCGACCCGACGGCTGGAGTGAGGCGGTCGATGGTCCGAGCGGGGTCGCGGAGACGGGAGCGATCCAGTCGCTGGTTCTGACGGCCAACGGCACCGCCCACGTCGTGGTCGGGCGTACAACGCCGTCGTTGTGGCGTGGCGACGCTGACGGCTGGGAGGAGCTGTCGCTGCCGGCGCGTACGACTTCCGCACGCCTCGCGTCGACGGACGAGGGAGTCATCGCGGTCGTCACAACCGATGGGACTGCGACGGCCTACGCGCTCGAGAAGTGAGGCTCAGAGCAATGGCAGGTACGGGGACAGATCGGCTCGCTCACCGCTGGCGCTGACGGCGTCGCGCGCCGCGACCCACGGGATGCGTCCGGCGGCCAGCCGCAGCCAGGTCAGCGCGTCGGTCTCGACGACGTTGGGTGGGGTGCCGCGGGTGTGCCGCGGGCCGGGTATGCACTGCACGACGCCGTGGGGCGGCACGCGAACCTCGACACTGCGGCCCGGTGCCCGTTCGGCCAGGACGCCGAGGAGTGCGCGTACCGCGATGGCCGTCGCGTCCCGGTCGAGGTCCGGCGGCGGTTGGTCCGGGAGTGAGCTTGCGAGGTCGTCGGTGTGCACGACGAGCTCGATGACGCGTGTCGCGAGGTAGTCCGCGAGGCGGATCGGCCCGCGCGGTGCCCGTACGACATCGGTGGGCAGAAAGCTCTCGAGGTGGCGCCAGGCAGCGTCCTCGTCGGCCGCCACGAACGCCACCAGCTCGTCGGGAGCGCGGCTCCTTCGATGGTTTGGCGCGGCTGCCGCGATGTCGGCGGCTGCCGGTGCGTAGCCGGCGACGTACTGCGCCACGGTCAGCGGCCGTTCGCTGGTCAGCTCGACCGATGACATCGACGCGAACACCAGCCCGAGATGGCCGACGAGATCAGCCACCGACCACTCGGGAAGTGCCGATGGCTGCTGCCATGCGTCGGTTGGCAGTCCCCGCAACCAGGCCGCGGTGTGCCGCCACTGCTGCTGGGCTGGCAGCGCGGGCCCTGGCCGGATCTGCCCGGCGGGTTGTCGGCACGACCCGACAGCCTAGGCCGGGTGGCTGACGATGAGTTCGCGGACCTCGCGCGGTCAATACTTGTGACCGCCGCGGAGGGAGTTAGCCATGCCCACGGTTTGTGCGTTCCTGGTGACCACGCTCGATGGTTACGACGAAGGCCCCGACGGGGAGTTCGACTGGCCCAATGTCGATGACGAGTTCCTCGAGTTCTCCGTCCAGCAGCTCCGAGATATCGGAGTGCTGGTGTTCGGCCGAAAGACGTACGCCGGCATGGCCGAATATTGGCCCTCGCCGCTGGGCCGGGAGAGCGCCCCGGCGATCGCGGATCTGATGAACTCGCTGCCCAAGGTCGTCTTCTCCACGACGCTGGCGTCGGCCGAGTGGAACAACACGACCCTTGCCACCGGCGACTTGTCGGAAACGATCGCGGACCTGAGAGCCAAGAACGACAAGGACGTCGCGGTCTTCGGCAGTGCTCACCTGACGGCGGAGATGCTCGAGCGTGGCCTGCTCGACGAGCTCCGCATCATGGTCCATCCGGTGTTGCTAGGCAGTGGACGGTCGCTGCTCGGCTCGTTGACCGGCCGCGTCAAGCTCGAACTGCAGAGGTCGACGCTGTTCCACTCGGGCAACGTGCTGCTCGTCTACCGCCCCGCCTGAGCGTGTGGGTCACAATTGGTGTTGATCATGGCGGCGTCGTGATCATTTCGTGCGGGTACCCACAACTTCGCCATGATCAACGTCTAGGGGGGCGCGGTGCTGGTGGCGGGTCGCGGCGCCCAGCACGACGAGTCCGAGGCCGCCGATGGTCCACGCCGCAAGCACGGCCCAGGGCGTTGCGGAGGCGGCGCCGTCGAAGAACGCGACCGACCGCAGCAGCGTGCCACCGGCACCCGGAGGCAACCACTGGCCGATCGCACCCGACGGCTGTGGGAGCAGCTCGGGCGCCGAGGCGATCCCGCTGAACGGGTTGCCGAAGAACATCAGCAGCAGGACAGCTAGACCGATCCCGCCCGCGCCGAGCACCGCTGCCAGCCCGGTCACGGTGGCCGACACCGCGAGGGCCAAGGCACCGACGGCGGCCGAGTTGGCGTAGGTAGCTACCGTGGCGAGCCCCGCGCCCCGCGGGTCGTCGGAGGCTGTCGGAACGACGTCTCGTCTTCGTCCGGGCACAGCAGGAAGGTCAGTTGCCGGGCCACGGCGATCCCGCGCGGATGAGCCAGCTGCTGTTCTCGCTCGTGCCCGGCTACATCCTCCAGCGTTTGCTCATGGGGGACGTCGACCCGAAGTCGTACGCCGCATCTTTCGAGGCGCTGGTCGGTGGCACTCGTCCCCAATGAAGTTGATCATGGCGAAGACGTGGTTCCGTGAGCGGAATGATCACATCTTCGCCATGATCAACATGGGTAGGGGGGTTGCGCGTTTCGCGTTAGGCGGACTTCACCTCAGCCCGCAGGAGCCGGATGACACCGGCCACCAGCGGAACGGCAATCCAGATCAGCGACGCGACGCCGAGGTGGGCCCAGTCGGAACCGCTCAACGCCTCGTCGAACTCGAACAGCGGCGTCTGCGCCGTGCCCAGGTCGATCCAGGGCGCGATGTCCTCGAGCGCGTTGACGAGGCTGAACACGATGCTGAACGCCAGCGGCAGCACGAAGTAGGTCACGATCGCAGCCGCGCTGTTCATGAGGATCATGCCGAACGCGAGACCCTGGATGATCGCGCTGACCTGCAGGATCAGCACATAGCTCAGGCCCTGCCCGCCGAACGTCCACGAGCCGTTGCCGTCCTGGATGGCGGAGCCCAGCGCGTTGCCTAGGGCGGCTACGGCGAGCAGCACACCTACCGCCACCAGGCCCACGATCAAGGCGGCAAGCACCTTGGCGAGCACGACCCGTGAACGGTGTGGCTCGAGCGTGAACGTCACCAGCGCGGTGCGCTGCCCCCACTCGCTCGTAATCAGCAGGATGCCGAGGATGGGCAGCAGGAACCCTTGCGGGGTCAACGCGATGCCGGCGAAGTTGGTGAAGGTCAGATCCGCCGGCTCCGCGAAGAACAGGAACAGTGTCACCGCTGCGGTCGTCACCACGCCGATCGCGATGAACAGCCACATGCCGGCGCGGGTGTCGATCATCTTGCGTAGCTCGACTCGAACCAGCCGGCTGAGCGGCACAGCCGGTGCGGCCCTCAGGTCCTCGATCGTCGTTGCCATGGCGCTCATGCGGCCACTTCCTCTCGTGCGTCAGCGGCGGTGAGCTGCAGGAACATCTCTTCCAGACCGGCGCTCTCCGCGGGCCGCAACTCGCTGAGCACCACACCGGCGGCAGCCGCGGCGCGGCCAACCTCGAGAGGCTCGGCATCCACGAGGAGACCACCGCCGACCTGCGCCGAGAAGCTCAGCTCGGCCCGCTTGAGCGCCGCGGCCAGTGCCTCCGGCTCTGGCCCCCAAACAAGCGTGCCCGCCGCAGCGAGCAGCTCGGCCTTGGTCCCCCGCGCCACGATGCGGCCACGGCCGATCACGACGAGGTCGTCGGCGATGACCTCGACCTCGCGCAGCAGGTGGGAAGACAGGAACGCCGTGCCGCCACGATCGGCGAAATCACGCAGCAGACCACGCATCCAGTGGATTCCAGCCGGGTCGAGCCCGTTGGCGGGCTCATCGAGGATGAGCACGCGCGGGTCACCGAGCAATGCGTTGGCGATCCCCAGCCGCTGCCGCATGCCGAGGGAGTAGTTGCCGACGCGACGCTTGGCCTCGGCCTTGGTCAGCCCCACGAGCTCGAGCATTTCGTCGACCCGCTTGCCGTCCAGACCCATGACCTGTGCGCTGAGTGTCAGCACCTCACGCCCGGTCCGGCCGGCGTGCTGGGCCGACGCATCGAGAAGGACCCCCACAAAGGTGCCTGGGTTGGGAATCTCCGCGAAGGGGAGCCCGAAGATGGTGGTTTGCCCACTCGTCGGTGGTGTGAGCCCGACCATCATCCGCATCGTGGTGGACTTGCCAGCGCCGTTGGGACCGAGGAACCCGGTCACCGAGCCTGGAGCCACCGTGAACGACACATCATTGACAGCGATGTGATTGCCATACCTCTTGGTAAGGCCAGCTACTTCGATCATGCCCTCAATCCTTGCCTACGCCGAGGGGTCGCACATCAGCCCCAGGTCGCCAACAGATAGCCGAAGGTCTATGGGCGGTCGACTCTCGTCGGTACGCCGCCAACCGCCGCCGTGCCTACCCTGACCACATGAGCATGCGTGCACCGTCTGAGGAGCCGGTGCCGCCGCCCCCACTGAACAGGTGGCAGTCGACCTGGCGCTACCTCGTCGCGCTCCTGATCAGCGGGCTGACCTGGATAGAGGTCGTCGACGAGCAGGCGGCCGAGACGCCCTGGTTGTGGTGGCTCGAGCTGGTGGTCTTGGTCGTCGCGTTCGTCATCGCGCACTACCGGCGGCGCTTCCCGCTTCCTGTGGTCATCACGCTGTCGATCCTGGCGAGCTTCTTCGCGCTGGGCACCGGGCCTGCGGCGCTCGCCCTGGTCTCCCTGTCAACCCGCAGACTGTGGCGCGAGATCATCCCAGCCGCAGTGGTCTCCTTTGCATCGGGCGCCATCTACTCGCTCACGCATCCGGTCGACGACGGTGCGCCATGGTGGTTGCTTCTGGCCCTCAACTTGCTCGCAACCGGCGTGCTCGTCGCCATCGGTCTCTACGTCGGCGCGCGACGTGAGCTTGTCGCAAACCTTCGTGAGCGCGCGGAACGTGCCGAGACCGAGCAGGCGATGCGGGTTGCGCAAGCACGTACCAACGAACGCGCACGGATCGCCCGCGAGATGCACGACGTGCTGGCGCACCGGATATCGCTGGTGGCGATGCATGCCGGAGCGCTGGCCTACCGCTCGGACCTGAGCCCGGAGGAAACCGCCAGGGTCGCCGGGATCATCCAGGACACCGCGCACCGGGCGCTGACCGACCTCCGTGAGGTTCTCGGCGTGCTTCGCGACGAGGAACAGCATGCCGTTCCCGAGCAGCCGCAGCCGACACTGCGCGACCTGGACTCGTTGCTGGACGACGAACGCCGAGCCGGGGCACGTATCCGCTTGCGCAACCGGGCGGCCGAGTACATCGCCGACCTGCCTGACTCGATCGGGCGCAACGCCTACCGCATCCTCCAGGAAAGTCTCACCAACGCGCGCAAGCACGCACCGCACACGCTGGTCGACGTCATCGTCGCGGGCAAGCCAGGCAAGTCGTTGATCCTGGTTGTGCACAATCCCCTGCCGATCGGCAGCGCCAACGGCACACCCGGTGCCGGGGCTCGGACTCGTCGGGCTCGCCGAACGAGCCGAGCTGAGCGGTGGCCGGCTCGACCACCGCATCACTCGGTCCGGCCTGTTCGTTGTTCGAGCGCGGCTACCATGGCCGGCGTGACGCCGGACGAGTCGGGCCAGACGTCGCCGGGCATCCGGGTCGTGCTCGTCGACGACGACCCGCTCGTGCGGGCGGGTTTGTCGATGATCCTCGAAGGCGCGCCGGACATCGTCATCGTCGGTGAGGCAGGCAACGGCGCCGAGGCGCTTGACGTCGTACGTGACTCGGTCCCCGACGTGGTTCTCATGGATATCCGCATGCCACGCATGGATGGGCTGGAGGCGACGCGGCGGCTCGTTGCGAGGCCCAGTGGACCGCAGATCATCGTGCTGACGACGTTCGATGCGGACGAGTACGTTGCACGCGCGTTGGCCGATGGCGCGTCCGGGTTCCTGCTCAAGGACACCCGGCCCGAAGACATCGTCGACGGCGTACGGCGCGTCGCACGAGGCGAGCCGATCCTTTCACCGAGCGTCACGGCACAGCTCATCCGCAAGGTGACCGACGGTGACCGCTCCGACCGCTCGACCGAGGCGCAGGCCCTGCTGGAGCAGCTGAGTGAGCGTGAACGTGAGGTCGCCGTCGCCGTGGGGCGGGGCAGCTCCAACGCAGAGATCGCGGCCGAGCTCTACATGAGCGTCGCGACGGTGAAAGCGCACGTGTCACGAGTCATGGACAAGCTCGGCGCGGCCAACCGCGTCCAGATCGCGATGCGGGTGCATGACGCGGGGCTGGTGTGACGCTGCCGTACGGCTAGCGTGTGCGGCATGGGACGCAACGATCTCGGCATCAGCGACGAGCTGGCGGCGTACGCCGCCGCACACAGCAAGCAGCCAGACGAGGTGCTGAAGGCACTCTCAACTGAGACGCTCGGCACGGGCCGTGCGGCGGGTATGCAGATCGGCCCGGACCAGGGCGCCCTGTTGACGATGCTGGCGCAGCTCGTCGAGGCAAGGTTCGCTGTCGAGGTCGGCACGTTCACGGGCTATTCGTCGATCTGCATCGCTCGGGGTCTCGAGCCTGATGGTCGCCTGCTGTGCTGCGACGTGAGCGAGGAGTGGACGTCGATGGCGCGGCGCTACTGGGAGCGCGCTGGGCTAGCCGACCGGATCGAGCTGCGACTCGCGCCGGCCGCTGAGACGCTCGCCGCGTTGCCGAGGGAACCGCACGTCGACATCGCGTTTATCGACGCCGACAAGGGCGGGTACATCACCTATTGGGAAGAGCTCGTGCCGCGGATGCGTCCCGGCGGCCTCATCGCCGTCGACAACGTGCTGTGGAGCGGGCGGGTGGTCGACTCATCGGGCAACGACGCGGACACCGTTGCCATCAGGGCGTTCAACGACCATGCCGCAGCCGACGCCCGGATGAACGTCGTCGTGCTGCCCGTCGGGGACGGCGTCACGCTGGCCCGCCGGCGCATGGACGACTGAGCGCGCGTCACGTCAGCGGGAACGGCGGCTGCCACCACCACGGCTCGTCGCGCAGCTCGACCCGCTCCACCCATTTCACCCACCAGAAGCCGCGTCGCCCCGGCGCCACCAGCCGCACGGGTGCACCATGGCCCGGCGATATCGGCTGGCCCGCAGCGTGCGTCGCGAGCAGCAGCCGCTCAGCATCGCTGATCGGGAACCGCCTCCGATAGCCCGTGGCGGATACGACATCGATGCTGCGGGCTGTCGCATCCGTCGGCAGCAGCCGGTCCAGCCGAAGGCCTCGCCAGTCCTGTATCGCGTACCAGCCGCCGGTGCAGTCCAGCACGGTACGAAACTCATCGGTCGCCGCGGCAAGCTCGTCGAGCTCGATCTGCCGCGTCATGGAGCCATCGGTGATGGTGAGCCGCCACCCGGATTGGTCGATCGACTGGACCGTGTCGTCGAACCACTGCGTCACCGGCATGGCCGCCGGGTCGTCCGATCCCCGCTCGTGTGAACCCGTCGACCGACGGTCGCTGCCCGGCAGGCTCGCGAGCGCGGCGACGCGCTCGGTGCCGACGTACAGCGCCGTCGACGCCCCGACGAGCGCGCCGGCCCCGAGGACGTGGCGCCGGGAGACGTCCACCCGGTGCAGCGGCTGCCGGTGCTCCCATACGTGGAAGAGGAACAGTGGTACGGCGACGAGCGCAGCGCCGACGTGCACCTGCATTGCTGTGAGGCCGAAAAGGCCCGCGTAGCCGCCCACGGCATGCAGCACCCCTGTGAGGAGCGCGAGCGCCACCAGGAAGCCAAGCGCGATCTCCAGCCATGGCCGCATGCCACTCCGCCGACGGGCCGCGCGCCGTACGACGATGCGCTTCCACGGCACGAGGACGACGACGGCCAGGCCCGCAATGGCGTGCGCAGCGGTGACGATCGCAGCCGCGCCCGGGGTCCCGACACCGAAGGCGAGCCACCCCGTGGCGAACGCGAGTGTGAGCACGCCGAACAGCGCGATATTCGTACGCCGCCCCGCCCGAAGCCGGATGCTCACACTCTCAGTGTGCGCTTCCTGGGCCTCGCGTCCGAAAGAGCTCGGCGTCCTCATCGGGAAGCCAGGCGTCCGCCGGAGGCCGCAGCCAGCCCTCGCGCGCATCGAGCTCCGAGGCGCTTGCCATCAACGCCTCGACGCCGGGATGGCGAAGCTCCCGCCTGAAGACCATTGCCCACGGATACAACGGGACCGGATCGACCAACGGCCGCAGAGCGATCCCGGGTGCCACCGGCCGCTCGACCATGGTCAGGATCGGCAGACCGTGGCTGTGCGCGTGCCGGACCGTCTCGTCCAGGCCGGCCGCACTGAAGTGCGACGGCGATGGCTCGGCGCCGAACTCGGTGAGGAAGTGGACAGCGAGGTCGACCCACTCGGGTGCATCGGCGTTGCCCGCGCTGGCGTCGACTCGCGTGCCACGCAGGGAACGTACGGGCACCGCCGAAAGACCTGCCAGCGGATGATCCTCCGGCAGCAGCAATGCCAGCGGCTCCAGGCGGACCGGTCGGCGGCTGAGCCGCTCAGATGGAAACGGCTGCCCCAGACCGGTTGCCCGGCCGAAGGCAACATCAAGTTGTCCGGCCAGCAGGAACCTCAGTGATGCGCCCATGCCGCCATGGAACCGGGCGACCAGCTCCGGATGTGGGGACAGCTCCCGCGCGCCGTTGAGAACCCGTACGGGAGTGTGTCCCTCAGCAAGCACGTCAACCAGCAGCTGCCGGTCTGAGCCATGCATCTCCTGGACCGTCCGGTCATGCAGGGCAAGCAGATCGCGCGCACGGGTCAGCAGGCGCTCGCCGTCCGCCGTGAGTGTGACCTGACGCGTCGTGCGATGGAAGAGCGTGACGCCGAGCTGCTCCTCGAGGCGGCGGATGTCGCGGCTGAGCGCTTGCTGCGCCATGTAGAGACGAGCCGCCGCGCGGGTGAAGTGGAGCTCCTCCGCAACGACAACGAAGTGGCGGAGCAGCCGCAGGTCCAGCTCGACCGTCATTGACCCGCCAGCAGCGTGAATCGCGCTCGAATCGGTGTTGGACCCCCTGAGGTCGCGCAGCGACGCTGAAGGAGGATCCAACCCTTCTCCAGGCACGCTAGCAGCGAGGCGCTTGATGCCCACGGTTCACGCGGAACCCGTTGCCGTCGATACCGGCCTCATCGAGGCAGTGCAACCGCGCACTGTACGGGTCCTCATCGCCGCCCAGCTCCTCGGGGCGCTGGGACTGGCAGCGGGGGGGACGGCGGGCGCGCTGCTGGCCACGCACATCACCGGTGACGAAGCAACGGCTGGCCTGCCACTGGGGATGCTCGTGCTCGGCTCCGGCTTGGGTGCGGTCGCGGTAACACGGATCATGGAGCAGTCCGGCCGTCGTGCCGGGCTGGCGACCGCGCACGTGGCCGGCGCGCTTGGAGCCGCTGTCGCAGTCGCGTCCGCGGAGCTCGGCAGCCTTTGGCTGCTGCTGGTCGGCAGCGGCTTGCTAGGCGGCGGCAACGCGGCGGTCATGCTGGCGCGCTACGCGGCGGCAGATCTCAGCCGGCACAGCGGGCGAGACATCAGCGCTGTGGTTACCGCCGCGACCGTCGGCGCGGTCATCGGCCCCAACCTGCTGGGGCTCACCGGGTCGCTCGCGGTGGGCATCGGCTTGCCCGGCGCTGCCGGGCTGTTCCTGCTCGCGATTCCCGCCTTTGCCGGTGCTTCCCTGGTGCTGTTGGTGTTCCTTCGGCCCGACCCACTGCAGCTGGCGAAGGGCCTCAGCCCCGTGGCTGCCACCACCACTCGCGGCGGCTTGGCGACGCTGGTCGCGAACCCGCAGGTCCTGCTAGCCCTCATCGTTCTGGGCGTCGCGAACCTCGCGATGGTCGGTGTCATGGCGGTCGGTCCTGTGCACCTGCACCACCACGGCGCCGGGCTCGGTGTCGTCGGCCTGGTGATCAGCGCGCACATTGCGGCCATGTTCCTGCCTTCACCGCTTACCGGCTGGCTCAGTGACAACGTCGGCAGCGTTGCGGTGGCCGGCCTCGGTGCTGTGCTGCTGCTCGGCGCCGCCGGTCTCGCCCACGTTGCCGGATCCAACCTGGGCCTCGTCGTCCTTGCACTGCTCCTGCTCGGTGCAGGGTGGAACGCCGCGCTGATCAGCGGCAGCACGATGCTGACTGAAGCCACCGTCGACCCGGCATTGCGCACCCGTGCCGAGGGGCTTGGCGAGCTGGGCATGGGTGCCGCTGCCGCCGTCGGCGGCAGCGGTGCGGGAGTACTGCTCGCCGCCGGCGGCTTGGGGCTCGTCGGGTTGGTGGCGGCCGCGCCGTGCCTGATGTTGCTGGCCGTGGTGGCTAGTCGCCGCCAGTGAGCTAGCGGCGGCCGGTCACCTCGAACACCCGCACCGTGTTGCTGAGCTCGTACGTCACGACCACCAACGGCCGCCGCGTCGGGCTGTCCTTGGCCTCGATAACGGTGAGCCCCTCTGGGCCGCGATCCCCCTCCACGTTGTTGAAGTCGAAGGTCGACGTCTCCCACTCCAGCCATTGCGGAGCGGACGGCCGGGTCACGTCGAAGGCCATGATCCCGCCGACACGCTCGAGACCCACCAGGGCGATGTCGCGGCCGTAGGCGTCGAGCACCGTCGCGCCCTCCGGCTCGGGGCCCTTGGCGTCGCTGCGCGAGTCACGCTCCGGCGCGTCCTCGTTGCTCACGTTGAAGAACGCGGGCAGCCGGTCGGCGGTGAGGCGTTCGATGGTGTCACCCGAGTCGAAGACGAGACTGCCATCGGTGTCGCGGATGGAGAACGACCGGGCGCCGAAGCTGTAGAGCCCGTTGGCCGGGTTGCCGTCGTACGGGACGGCGTTGGTCACCGCGAGCCGCCCGTACGATTCGTCGGGCACGCTTTCGTCGAGGTCGTTGACGCGCTCCTCCTCCTCCACGCAGCCCTCCCACTCGCGGACGTCACCCTCGTTGGCGCTGACGGTGTAGGTGCGGTCGTCGCGCGCTTCGAAGGCTGCGATCGCGTCGGGCATGTACATCCCGAGCACCGGCCGCGGCACGATGATGTTGCCGCCGTCGCGGTCGCTGGCGTCGAGGCCGTTGCCCGGCTGCGAGTGATCCTTGAAGCCGAGCGGCACGATGTCGGTGAACTGGCCAGCGCGCAGGTCGAGCAGCCCGATCGCGTTGTTCTCCTGCAGCGTGACCCAGGCCTTGCGGGAGTCGTCGTCGACGGCGATGTATTCCGGCTCCAGGTCGGCGGCCGCTGTGGCTGCGATATCGAAGATGCGGACACCCTCGGCCCGGAGCGAGGCGGGGTCGAAGCTGCCGAAGCCGGCAGTCGTGCACGTCGCCTTGGTCGAGCCGCTTGATGCCGTGGTCCACGTCGACGATGCTGACTGACCCCTCCGGGTCGACGTATGTCGTCTCCTCGACGCACTCGGGCTCACCCTCATTGGCGACGAGGATGGTGTCGCCGTCCGGCGTCCAGGCGACCATGTCGGGGTTAGCGCCGACCTGGACGTTCTCGAGGATCTTGCCGTCGAGATTGACAAAAACGAGCGTGCCCGGGTCGGTCTTGGGCGAGTTGATCACCGCGATCGCCGCCACGCCGTCGCGGATCGCCACGCTCGATAGGGCGCCACCGAAGGCGGACAGGTCAACCGTCGTAACCAACTTGGGATTCGTCGGCCGGGAAAGGTCGACGATGCTTGCCGTCGTGGACGTGCCCGCGACGATGACCGCGCGATCGCTGCGCTTGTCGAACGCGGCGATCTCCGCGCCACCGGGGAGCGCGAGGCCGCCGAGGGGCTCGAGCTGGATGTCGGGCAGCCCGCCCCTGCGTATGTCGACATAGAGGTCAGCCTGGGTCGTGAGCGCGCCATCGCCCGCCGCGAGGTGGATCGCGATGGTCCCCTCGAAGCCGCGGTCGGGCGTGACGACGGCCCTCTCCAGCGCCTTGTCGAGTGCCGCGACCGGGCCGCTGGCGGTCACCGCGTTCGTCTTGTCGCCGGTGAACGTCAGGCCAGGCTGGTCGGCGAGGTTAAGCGTGCCGCCGGTGACTGTGATGGTGAGGTCCGGGTCCCGTCCGACGCCGTCGTCGCCCAGTCCGGCATCGAGCTTGATCGGCTTGTTGATATCGGTGGTCAACAGCGTGGGCCCGTCGATGCGCGGCGCGACGTTGGGGACCTGCGCGCTGGCAGGGACCACCGCCACGCCGAACAGCCCGGCGACCGTGATCGCCGCCAGCGCCGTCCGCTGACCGTCAAGGCGAAGGTGAGACATGCGTGTCCTTCCGATAACACGCCGGTGGACCACCGACGCCGAGTCGGGAGGAACCTAGGGGCGGGTGTTGAACGCCAATAGCCGTGTTGGCAAGCACTGGGTGAACGAGCGCTGAGTATCCGCGCCGCGAACCGTTGCTCCTTTGGCCAACACCCAGCGAGGTCAGGCAAAGGCGGCCGGGAGAGTGGCGGACCAAGCAGCCCGCAGCTCGTCGAGCGGGATGCTGAACTGCTCCTGCAGGTCGAGCGCTCCCCCGTCGTCGACCACCCCGATGCGCTCGTGGGGGAACCGTCGGGCGGTGCACATGTCGGTGAAGCGCACCTCCTCCGAGCGGGGCACCGCGACGATCGCCCGACCCGCGGACTCGGAGAACAGGAACACGAACGGGTCGATCCCGTCCGGCACCCAGACGCGCGCTCCGACGCCGTAGCGCAGCGTCGACTCGACTAACGCCTGCGCCAGCCCACCATCGGAGAGGTCGTGCGCGGCGTCGATCAGGCCGTCGCGCGACGCGTTGACGAGGATGTCGGCCAGTCCCGCTCGACGCCAAGGTCGACCCGCGGCGGCAGCACCACCGAGATGCCCATGCATCACGTGCGCCCACTCCGAGCCGGCGAGCTCGTCACGGTCGTACCCAGCAGGAAGAGGACGTGGCCAGGGGTGCGGAAACCTTGGGCGACGGCGTGGTGACGTCATCGATGACACCGAGCACACCCACGACCGGCGTCGGGAGGATCGCGGCCTCGCCGGTCTGGTTGTAGAAGCTCGACGTTGCCCCGGTCACCGGGGTGCCCAGCTCCAGGCAGGCGTCGGCGAGCCCGCGTACGGCTTCCGCGAACTGCCACATGACATCCGGGTCCTCGGGCGACCCGAAGTTGAGGCAGTCGGTCACCGCGAGCGGACGGGCACCGGTGACGGCGACGTTGCGGTAGGCCTCGGCGAGGGCGAGCCGCGCCCCGGCGTAGGGGTCAAGCTTGGCGAACGCCGTTGCAGTCGGTGGACAGCGCGATACCCAGGCCGGTCTACTCGTCGATGCGGACCACACCGGCGTCTTCGGGCTGGGCGAGGATGGTGTTGCCGAGCACGTAGCGGTCGTACTGGTCGGTCACCCAGGACTTGTCGCACAGGTTGGGGGACGCGACGAGGGTTAGCAGGGTCGCGCGGAGCGCGTCGCCGTGGAGGCCGGGCCAGCGACGCCGGCGTGTCGGCCTGCAGCGGTCCGGTCGGCCGGCGGTCGCGCGACGGGCGGGCGTAACCGGTCCCTCGTGCGGCCACCGTGCGCGGGCGGAACGTCGACGACGACCTCGCCGCGCCAGTCGATGCGGAGCTGGCCGGAGCGTTGACCTCGCCGATGAGGGAGCGTCACACCCAGCTCGTGGCAGACTCGAGGAACCGCTCCAGATTGGCCGGCTCGACGATGCGAGCATGCGCTCCTGGGACTCGCTCATGAGGATCTCCTCCGGAGCCATCGACGCGTCGCGCAGCAGTGACCGTGTCCAGCTGCGACGTGCATGCCGCCCCACCCGCGCTGCGAGCTCGGACGGGCGCAGGACAGCCCGGCCCCGCCGAGGTCCTGTACGCCGACGATCGAGCTCTTCGCGTAAAGCTCGAGGGTGACTCGATGAGGAGCTTCTCGATGAACGGGTCGCCGACCTGCACGCAGGGCCGCTCGCCGGTCCGAGCCCTCGTCGAAGGTCGCGCTCGCGAGCACGGACACGCCGCCATGCCGTCGCCGACCGGTCTTCGCGCCCGTAGAGCACACGTGGTTGCCCAGGCCGTGGCGGCCTTGTTCTGCAGCCGGATCTCCGCGTGCCGAAGGACCCCGACGCAAGGGCATTCACAAGCGGGTTTCCTAGATACGACGCGTCGAAGACGACTTCGCCACCGATGTTGGGCAGGCCGAGGCAGTTGCCGTAGCCGCCTATCGCCGGCTACCACGCCGGGCAGCACGCGGGCGGTGTCGGGGTGGTCGAGCGCGCCAAAGCGAAGCGGGTCCATGACCGCGATGGGCCTGGCGCCCATGGCGAGGATGTCGCGCACGATGCCGCCGACTCCGGTCGCCGCACCCTGGTAGGGCTCGACAAACGACGGTGGTTGTGCGACTCCACCTTGAACGTGACGGCGAAACTTATCGCCGATGTCGACGACCCCGGCGTTCTCGCCGATGCCGGCGACCATGAGCTGGTCCGTCCGCGGGGCCTTCTCGCCGAACTGGCGGAGGTGGACCTTGGCTCTTGTAGGAGCAGTGCTCGCTCCACATGATCGGAGTACATGGCGAGCTCGGCTGGCGTCGGGCGGCGACCGAGGATCTGGCGGATGCGCTCGTATTCGTCCTGCTTGAGGCCGAGCTCGGCGTAGGGCTGGGGGTGGTCGGGGGTCCCTTCGGCGTGCTTAGTGGTGTCGATCACCGCGGATCAAGGTCTTCCTGTACGGCGCCCAAGGACGCGTCAACCGTACCGGGCTGGGTACGCTCCGGGTGCATCAGGCCGCAGCGCTGCGGCCGCTCGACTGGAGGTCGCAATGGCGCACCCGCCTCGGCTGGCCCGGCTGATCATCTTGTGCCTCGCCGTGGCTATGTCGGCCGTGGTACCGGCGGCGGCGGCCCCGTCCTGACAAGGGGCAAGGACGTACGACCTACTACGTGGCCCTCGGCGACTCACTTGCGCAGGGATTCATGCCGGGACTGGGCGACACCGACCAGGGCTACGTCGACCGGCTGTACGAGGAACTGCGGGCCAGCGACCCGGACCTTGCGCTCGTCAAGCTCGGCTGCAGCGGCGAGACGGTGGTGACGCTGGTCAGCGGCGGGCGCTGCGACTATGGCGATGCAGGCAGCCAACTTGCTGCGGCGGTCGACTTCCTGCGCGAGCACCGCGGCAAGGTCGAGTCCGTCACGATCGACATCGGTGCCAACGACGTGGCGCGCTGCGTGCGTACCGGCGCGATCGACATGGCCTGCATCGCCGCAGGGCTCGGTGCGATCCACCAACTGCTGCCGCAAGCACTCGCCGAAGCGTGCCGCAGGCGGCGGGCGGCCCACGTACGCGGGCATGACCTACTACAACCCGTTCCTCGCGGCCTGGCTGCTCGGTCCGCCGG
>CAVWSM010000011.1:0-26200 GCA_963757805.1 uncultured Actinomycetota bacterium
ACGCGCGCGAGCGCGGCTTCGCGTACGCGCAGGATGCACCGCTCGACA
The DNA here is from genome assembly GCA_963757805.1 of uncultured Actinomycetota bacterium. Lineage (GTDB taxonomy): Bacteria > Actinomycetota > Actinomycetes > Jiangellales > Jiangellaceae > CAVWSM01. The sequence goes on from CAVWSM010000011.1 coordinate 49, forward strand.
TGCGCATGGATCCCACTGCCGGACTGACTGCCGCCGAGGTGCTCAACACCTACTCGATCGACGACTTGACTCGGGTGTTGCGCGACTACGGCGAGGAGCGGTTCGCGCGCAAGATCGCCGCAACAGTCGTACGGGAGCGGCAGCAGCAGCCGTTCGCGTCAAGCGCCCGGCTGGTGGAGCTGCTGTACGCCACGATCCCGGCCGCGAGCCGACGCACCGGCGGGCATCCGGCGAAGCGCACCTTCCAGGCGCTCCGCATCGAGGTCAACCGTGAGCTCGCAGTGCTCGAGAACGCGGTGCCGCGCGCGGTCGCGTCCCTGGCGGTGGGTGGGCGCATCGTCGTCCTCGCATACCAGTCGCTGGAAGACCGCGTCGTGAAGCGCGTCCTCGCTGATGGCGCGACGAGCCGCACTCCGGCCGGGCTCCCGGTCGAGCTGCCGGGGCACGAGGCGACGTTGCGGCTTCTCACGCGTGGTGCAGAGAAGCCCTCCGAGGCGGAGATCGAAGCCAACCCGCGGGCCGCGTCGGCCCGGCTGCGGGCGGCCGAACGGGTGCGGGAGGCGGCGTGAGCGCGCTCAGCCAGCCGAGCCCCGATCCCACCTCGGTTGCCCCGGCCCGCAGCCCGGCGCCGAAGTCGCGCCCATCCCGGCCGCGGCTCTCGCTCGTTCCGCGACCGGTGCGCCGGGCAGCCAAAACCCCGTTCGCCGTCCTGGTCCTGGTCATCGCCGGGCTGGGCCTCGTCGGACTGCTCGCCATCAACACGCATCTGCAGCAGGGCGCGCTGGAGCAGAACAGGCTCGAGAGCGAGAACCAGCAGATGCGCGAGCGGCAGGCGTCGCTCGCGCAGACCATCGACGAGCTCGAGGCACCCGGGACACTCGCGGACCGAGCCCGCGGTCATGGAATGGTGCCGAACCCGACGCCGCTGTTCCTTCGGCTGTCCGACGGCGCCGTGCTCGGCACCCTGCCGGAAGGGACCTCGGAGTGACGGCGCGACGCGGCGGCGATCCCCGCGATCGGGACCGCCGGGCCGATCCACGCCGAGCCGAGGCGCGCCGGGTGGAGGCGCGCCGTGCCGATGCTCGCCGAGCCGAGGCGCGTCGCGGCGAACAACGACCTCGAGATTCCCTCGCGAAGGAACCGAGACGTAGCGTTTCGGGCCACAACGACCGACTCCGCTCCACGCCGCAACGCCGCGCCGCCCGCCCAGCGCCGCCGCGCAGCCGCCCGCGCCCACCACAGCGGCGCCGTAAGCCGCGCAGGGTGCTTCGGCTCGGCGACCCACGTCGCCGCCTGTCAATCGCCTTCATTGTCGTCTGCGTCCTGTTCTCGCTGTTCGGTGGACGGCTGGTGCAGCTGCAGGGCATCGAGGCAAGCGCGTACGCCCAAGCCGCCGCCGGCGAGCGGGTCCGCACCGTCGCCCTGCCCGCCTCGCGCGGCGAGATCCGCGACCGCAACGGCGTGGCTCTTGCCCAGAGCGTCGACGCGTACGACGTCGTCGTCGACCAGCGCTACCTCCGGCAGGAGTCGTCGCCGGCAACCGCCGCGCGCAAGCTCGCGCCCCTCCTCGATTTGACCAGTCTCGACATGGATCGCGCAGACCTGCAGAGCAAGCTGACCGGCACGAAGCGCTACGCCTACCTCGTCCGCCAGGTCAGCCCCGAGACGGCCGGACGGGTCAAGGACGCCGAGATCCCAGGCGTCTACACCGAGCGCGTGAGCCACCGCACGTACCCCTCCGACAGCGTCGCTGGCAACATCGTCGGCTTCGCCGGCGTCGACAACCAAGGCCTGTTCGGCATCGAGCAGGGGTACGACACCGTGCTTGCCGGAACGCCCGGGCAGCGCACCTACTGGGAGGCGCCCAGCGGCGCCGCGATCCCGACATCGTCGGCGCGCGAGGAGTCACCGACCAGCGGCTCGGACGTCTCGCTGACGATCGACCGCGACCTGCAGTGGTACGCGGAGCAGGTCGTCGGCGCCAAGGTCGCCGAGGCCGCCGCAGCCTCGGGCTGCGCGGTCATCATGCACGCGAAGACCGCCGAGATCCTCGCGATGGCGTGCACTCCCACCGTCGACCCCAACGACCCTGCGGCGACCGAGCGCGACGACCGGGGCAACAAAGCGGTCGAGGAGTCGTACGAGCCCGGCTCGGTGCAGAAGGTGCTCACTGCCGCGGCGCTGCTCGACTCCGGGGCGGTCACCGTCGACACTGCCTTCACCGTGCCGGACTCGCTCGTCCGCAGCGGGGAGACGATCCACGACCACTCGAGCCACCCCACCGAGCTGCTCACGTTCGCCGGGATCATCGCGGAGTCGAGCAACGTCGGCACCATGCTCGCCACCGAGCGGATGGACAAGGCCGCGCTACGCGACTACCTCGTACGGTTCGGCCTCGGCCAGCCGCTCGACCTGGGACTGCCCGGAGAGACGGCGGGCAACCTCGGTGCCGAGGTGTGGGAGGACCTCACCCGCGACACGGTCTCCTTCGGCCAGGGCCTCGCCGTCAACATCGTGCAGATGGCCTCGGCGTACCAGACGATCGCCAACGACGGCGTACGAGTGCCGCCCGCCCTGGTCAAGGAGGTCACCGCCCCCGACGGGACGGTCAGCACGCCGCGCCAGGGCGAGCCGCTGCGCGTCGTCAGCGAGGACACCGCTGCCTCGGTGACCTATCTCATGGAAGGTGTCATGAGCCCGGGCGGCACCGGCAAGCGCATCGAGGTCCCCGGCTACCGGCTGGCCGGCAAGTCGGGTACGGCTCAACGGGTGGGCACGTCGGGCACGTACGACAGCTACACGTCCTCCTTCATGGGCTTCGCGCCGGCGGACGACCCGCAGATCGTGGTCGCCGTGTCGATCCAGAATCCGCGAAACGGCAGCGGCGGTGCGGCGCTGGCCGGGCCGGTGTTCGCCGACCTGACGTCGTTCGCGCTGCAGAAGCTCGCGGTGCCGCCGAGCGGGACCGAGCCCCCGCAGGTCAAGCTCACCCCGGGGTGACCGGTAGCCTCACGGCCGTGCCCGAACTGTCCGGCCTGCGCCCTAAGCACGTGGCGCCGCGACCCCTCTCGGGAGTCGCGGCGCTTGACCGTACCGCCCGCACCCTCCCACCCGAGGTGGCCTCGGACGTCGAAGTCACCGGGGTGTCCCTCAGCTCCGACATCGTGCAACCGGGTGATCTCTACGCGGCACTGCCCGGCGCCCGCGCACACGGAGCGCAGTTCGCCCCTCGGGCGGCCGACCGTGGTGCGACCGCGGTGCTGACCGATGCGGCGGGGGAGGAGCTGGCGGTGTCCGCCGGGCTGCCAGTGGTCGTCGTCGACGACGTACGCAAGGCACTGGGACGCGTCTCGTCCTGGGTCTACGGGGAGCCGTCTCGCGAGCTGTTGATGCTCGGCGTCACCGGCACCAACGGCAAGACGACCACGTCCTACCTGCTCGCCGCCGTGCTCGAGCAGGCCTACGGCGACTCCGGCCTGATCGGCACGGTGGAGACGCGGGTCGGCGGAGAGCGCTTCAAAAGCGTGCGTACGACACCGGAGGCCCCCGACCTGCAGGCGCTCCTGGCCGTGATGGTCGAGCATGGGCTGCGCGCGTGCGCCATGGAGGTGTCCAGCCACGCCCTCGCGCTGGGCCGCGCCGAGGGCATCGTCTACGACGTCGTTGGCTTCACCAACCTGTCGCAGGATCACCTTGACTTCCACAGCGACATGGAGGACTACTACGCGTCCAAGGCGCGGCTGTTCACGCCCGCCTACGCCCGCCGTGGCGTCATCTGTGTCGACGACGACTATGGCCGCCGGCTCGCCAACGAGTCACAGGTCCCCATCACCACGCTGACGACACGCGACGACGTCGAAGCCGACTGGCGCGTGCACGACCGCGAGGTGAGCGGCTCTGGTGCGCGCACCGAGTTCTCCCTCACGCACCGCGATGGCACGACATACCGTCCGACGTCGCCGATGGCCGGCGACTTCAACGTCGCCAACGCCGCGCTCACCACCCTCATGGCCGTGCAGGCCGGCATCGACGTACAACTGGTGCTTCATGGCCTGGCGCATGCGAGTGGCCCGCCAGGACGGATGGAGCCCGTGCGCTCGACCCATGCTGACGCGCGGCTGGCGATCGTCGACTACGCGCACACCCCTGACGCCGTGCGCACGGCGCTGGAGGCGCTGCGCGCCACGACGCGAGGACGGGTGATTGCGGTGCTCGGAGCCGGAGGCGACCGCGACCCCGGCAAGCGTCCGCTGATGGGCGCCGAGGCTGCGCGGCATGCTGACGTCGTGGTGGTGACCGACGACAATCCGCGCTCCGAGCCGCCGGAACAGATCCGCGCCGCGGTGCTCGCCGGCGCGCAGGGCGTTGCCGACGACCTACGCGCCGAGGTCCGCGAGGTCGGCGACCGGCACGCGGCAATTCGCGCGGCCGTCGAGGTGGCGCGGCCGGGCGACACCGTGATCGTGCTAGGCAAGGGACACGAGCTGGGACAGGAGGTCGCGGGCGTCGTGCATCCCTTCGACGACCGGATAGAGCTGAGGGCGGCGCTCGACGATGACCGCGCGGGGGCGGCCGGGTGATCGCGCTGACGCTTGCGCAGGTGGCCGAGGCTACCGGCGGGCGGCTCGACGATGTCCTCGACCCGCAAGCGAAGGTGACGGCTGACGTCGTCGTCGACTCGCGGCAGGTCGTGCGTGGTGGGCTCTTCGTTGCCCTGCCAGGCGAGCACGTCGACGGGCACGAGTTCGCGGCCGCGGCCGTCGAAGCTGGTGCGGTTGCGGTGCTGGCCGCTCGGCCGGTTGGCGTGCCCGCCGTGGTCGTGCCAGATCCGCAGGCCGCGCTCGGCGCGCTCGCCAAGGCCGTCCGAGCCCGACTGCCCGACGTCGATGTCGTCGGCATCACCGGGTCGCAAGGCAAGACCGGCACCAAGGACCTGCTCGCGCAGCTGCTGCAGGACCGCGGAGAGGTTGTCGCGCCGCCGGGGTCCTACAACAACGAGATCGGGATGCCGCTGACCCTCCTGCAGGCGACGACGTCGACCCGCACGCTCGTCCTCGAGCTGGGCGCTCGCGGTCATGGCCACATCGCCTACCTCGCCGACATCGCCCGCCCGCGCATCGGCGTCGTGCTCAACGTCGGGCTGGCCCACGTCGGCGAGTTCGGCGACCGCGAGGCCATCGCGCGTGCCAAGGGCGAGCTCGTCGAAGCGCTGCCGCCCGCCGCCGAAGGCGGAGTCGCCGTCCTCAACGGCGATGACGCACTCGTGCGAGGCATGGCCGAGCGCACGGAAGCGGCCGTCGTCATGTTCGGCGAGTCGGTGCACGCCGACGTGCGTGCCGAAGACGTACGCCTTGATGAGCGCGGCCGGCCGTCATTCCTGCTCGTCACACAGGATGCGACCGCACGCGTCTCGCTGCAGCTCTACGGCGAGCACCACGTGTCCAACGCCCTCGCCGCCGCTGCCAGCGCGCTGACGCTCGGCCTCTCGATCGAGCAGGCGGCGGCTGGGTTGTCGGCGGCATCGTCGCTGTCCAAGTGGCGCATGCAGGTCGACGAGCGTCCCGACGGCATCACCGTCGTCAACGACGCCTACAACGCCAACCCCGACTCGGTGCGCGCCGCGCTCAAGGCGCTGGTCGCGCTCGGTCGCGGCAGGCGTACGTGGGCGGTGCTCGGCGAGATGCGCGAGCTCGGTTCGGCGAGCACCGAGGAGCACGACGCCGTCGGCAGGCTCGCCGTACGCCTCGACGTCAACAGACTCGTTGCTGTAGGGGAGGGCGCACGAGCCGTGCACATGGGCGCCGCGCACGAGGGCTCGTGGGGCGACGAGTCCACGTTCGTCCCTGACGCCGACACCGCAATCGCGCTGCTGCGGCAAGAGCTGCGCCCCGGCGACGTGGTGCTCGTCAAGGCGTCCCGCGCGGCCGGTCTTGACGTTGTCGCAGAAGCGTTGCTCTCCGGCGAGGTCGCCACGGAGCGGCGAGCGGCGAAGCGAGGAACGAGCGGAGCCGGGAGCGCGACCGAGGGCGCGGAGGACGCCCGATGATCTCCGTCCTGCTAGGCGCGTCGATCGCGTTCATCGTCGCGTTCTTCGGCACGCCGCTCGCAATCCGGATCCTCGTCAGCCACGGCTACGGCCAGCTGATCCGCGACGACGGTCCCACAAGTCACCACACCAAGCGCGGCACGCCCACCATGGGTGGCGCCGTCATCATCGTCGCAACGCTCCTGGGCTACTTGTTCGCGCACCTGTTTCGGCTGACCCCGCCGACCGCATCCGGTCTGCTGGTCCTGTTCCTGATGACCGGTCTCGGTGCTGTCGGCTTCATCGACGACTACATCAAGATCTCGCGCCAGCGCAGCCTCGGTCTGCGCACTCGAGCCAAGCTGACCGGGCAGATCGCGATCGCCGTCGTGTTCGCCGTACTCTCCCTGCAGTTCGAAGATGCCCGCGGTGAGACCCCTGCCGACCGGGCGGTGTCGTTCATCCGTGACACCAACATCGTGCTGCCCAGCGTGCTGTTCGTGATCTGGGCCGTGCTCATCATCGCGGCCTCGTCCAACGCGGTGAATCTCACCGACGGGCTCGACGGCTTAGCCACCGGCGCCTCGGTGATGGTGTTCGGTGCCTACACCTTGATCTCCGTGTGGCAGTTCAACCAACGGTGCTCGTTTGCCGCCGGACCCAACTGCTACGACGTGCGCGACCCGCTCGACCTGGCCGTCGTGTCGGCGGCCCTGATGGGCGCCTGTTTCGGGTTCCTCTGGTGGAATGCGTCGCCGGCCAAGATCTTCATGGGCGACACCGGGTCGCTTGCGCTGGGCGGCGCGCTGGCGGGCCTTGCCATCACCACCCGCACCGAGCTGCTGCTCGCCGTACTCGGCGGGCTGTTCTTCCTGATCACTGTGTCGGTGATCCTGCAGGTGGCCTATTTCAAGGCGACCGACGGCAAGCGGCTGTTCCGCATGGCGCCGCTACAGCACCACTTCGAGCTCGTCGGGTGGGCCGAGGTGACGATCGTCATCCGCTTCTGGATCATTACCGGCATGTTCGTGGCCTTCGGGCTCGGCATTTTTTACGCCGAGTGGGTCGGCGTGACGTGACCAGTCTCGACTGGTTGCCAACCGCGACCCGCGACGTCGCCATGGGACCAGGCGCGGGTGACCGTGGCCGGCTTGGGCGTCTCGGGTTTCGCCGCGGCCGACGCCTTGCTGCGCTTCGGCGCTCACGTCACCGTCGTCGACGAGCGAGACACCGACGACGCCCGCGAGCATGCGACGGTGCTCGAGATCCTCGACGCGACGGCCCGGCTGGGCAAGGGTGCCTCAGACACCCTTGGCGATGACGTCGATCTCGTCGTCACCTCACCCGGCTGGCGCCCCACGTCCCCGTTGCTGGTCGAGGCCATCGCGCGCGGTGTCCCCGTCTGGGGCGAGGTCGAGCTTGCGTGGCGGCTGCGTGAGCTGGAGCACCCGGCGCCGTGGCTCGTACTCACCGGCACCAACGGCAAGACCACGACAGTGCGCATGCTCACCGAGATGCTCCGGGCATCGGGGCTGTACGCAGCATGTGTCGGCAACGTGGGAGCGCCGGTGATCGAGGCGGTGCTGCACCCCGAGCCGTACGACGTCCTCGCCATCGAGCTGTCGAGCTTTCAGCTGCACTGGACGCACACGATGGTGCCGCGCTCGTCCGCGGTGCTCAACGTCGCACCCGACCACCTTGACTGGCATGGCTCGTTGGCCGCCTACGCGCAGGACAAGGGCCGCATCTATGAGCGCACCGAAGTTGCCTGCGTCTACAACGTCGCCGATCCGGTGACCGAGCAGCTCGTGCGTGCCGCTGAGGTCGCGGAGGGGTGCCGGGCGATCGGCTTCACGCTGGGGCTGCCGTCCGTCGGCATGCTGGGCCTGGTCGACGACGTACTCGTCGACCGCGCGTTCATCTCCGAGCGGCAGACGTCCGGGGCCGAGCTTGCCACTGTGGCCGACATCAACCCGGCACCGGCGCACAACGTCGCCAATGCCCTCGCGGCCGCTGCGCTCGCCCGCTCGGTCGGCGTCCCGCAGGTCGCCGTACGCGATGGTCTTCGCGCCTTCCGACCTGACCCGCACCGCGCTGCCGTAGTCGCGAATGTCCGCGGTGTCACCTACATCGACGACTCCAAGGCCACCAACACGCACGCCGCCTCGGCCGCGCTGGAGGCCTACTCCGACGTGGTCTGGATCGCAGGCGGCCTCGCCAAGGGAGCGACGTTCGGCGACCTCGTCCAACGGCACGCGGGCCGGCTGCGCGGTGCTGTACTCATGGGCGCCGACCGCGGCCTGATCGCCGAAGCACTTGCGCGACACGCGCCGGATGTCCCCGTCGTGGAGGTCGCCGACACAGACACTGGGGCAATGGACCGCGTGGTCCGGGAGGCCGCCGCCTTGGCGCGTCCCGGTCAGACTGTGCTGCTCGCCCCGGCCTGCGCCTCCATGGACATGTACGTGAGCTATGCGGCTCGGGGTGACGCGTTCGTTGCGGCAGTGCACGCCCTCGTGACCTGACAGCCGCGACGGAAGGGGGTCGGTGGGTGGCCGCGTCGACGCCATCCGAGCGCTCTGGTGGTGCCGGCGAAGGTGGCCTCGTGCGACCGGCCCTCGCCACCATCGGTCGGCTGCTGAAGCGCCCGCTTGCTTCCTATTACCTGGTCGTCGGCTCCGCCGGGCTGCTTGTCCTGCTAGGGCTGATGATGGTCTTCTCCGCGTCGACCATCTTGTCGCGCGAACAGCACGGCTCGATGTACTACGTGTTCCTGCGACAGCTGATGTGGCTTGGGATCGCGATACCCGTCGCATGGTTGGTGTCACGCATGCCACCCAAGCGGCTGCGCGTCCTGGGCTACCCGCTGATCATCGTGTCGGTGGTGCTGCTCGTCCTCACCTACGTGCCCGGCCTGCGGGTCGAGGTCAACAACAACTACAACTGGCTCGACTTCGGCGGGCCGTTCCGGGTGCAGCCGTCCGAGCTGGCCAAGCTCGCCATCGTCGTGTGGGGCGCCGATGTCTACGCGCGCAAGCGCAAGCTGCTCGGCCAGTGGCGGCACATCATCATCCCGTTCTTCCCGGGGGCAGCGCTCGTGGTGGCGCTCGTCCTCGGACAGCGTGACCTCGGCACCGCCCTCGTCATCATGGCGATCGTCCTTGCCTTGCTTTGGGTCGTCGGGGTGCCGCTGCGGCTGTTCGCGGTCGCACTCGCGGGCGTGGTCACGATCGGCACGTCCCTCGTGATCGGTGACAGCGAGCGGATGAGCCGGGTGCTGAGCTTCCGCAACCCGTTCGCCGACCTGTCCGACACCGGGTTCCAGGCCGGTCACGGCATCTACGCCCTTGGCACCGGTGGGTGGTGGGGTGTCGGGCCCGGCGCCAGCCGGCAGAAGTGGGGCACGCTGCCCGAGGCGCACACCGACTTCATCTTCGCGGTGATCGGCGAGGAGCTCGGCCTCATGGGGTCGCTCAGCGTGCTCGCGCTGTTCCTCACCCTCGGCTATGCCGGCGTCCGCATCGCGATGCGTACTCGTGACCTGTTCCAGCGGCTGGCCGCCGCAGCCATCACCGGCTGGCTGCTGACGCAGGCGGCCGTCAACCTCGGCGCCGTACTCGGTGTCATGCCGGTCACCGGCATCCCGCTCCCGCTCGTCTCGTACGGTGGGTCTGCGTTGGTCCCGACGGTGCTTGCGGTCGGCCTGCTCGTCGCCCTGGCTCGGCAGGAGCCTGGGGCGGCCCAGGCCCTCGCCGCCCGGCGTCGGCTCCGCCGCCTTCGACCTGGTCGTCCGTAGAAGGGAAACCACGTGCACGTCGTGCTCGCCGGTGGGGGCACTGCGGGCCACATCGAGCCCGCACTCGCTCTCGCCGACGCGCTGCGCCGCGCCGACCCGGAGGTCGGCATCACGGCTCTCGGCACCGAGCGCGGCCTGGAGACCCGGCTGGTCCCCGAGCGCGGCTACGAGCTCGCACTGATCCCGCCGGTCCCGCTGCCGAGGCGTCCGTCGCCCGAGCTCCTGTCGTTGCCAGGTCGGGTGCGCGGCGCGGTCCGGGCAGTGCGCGAAGTGCTCGACCGCACCCAGGCCGACGCGGTCGTGGGATTCGGCGGCTATGTGGCGCTGCCCGCCTACTTGGCGGCTCGGTCCGCGCGGGTGCCGATCGTGGTGCACGAGGCCAACGCGAGGCCCGGACTGGCCAACCGGGTTGGTTCGCGCTTCACGTCCTTCGTCGCCACCGCGACCCCCGACATCCGGCTGCCGCACGCCACCTACGTCGGCCTGCCGATGCGTCGTGCTATCTCCACCCTCGACAGGGCTGCGCAGCGCGAGACCGGGCGTTCCGCATTCGGCCTCGACTCACAGCGCCCTACGTTGTTCGTCACGGGGGGCAGTCAGGGCGCGCAGCGCATCAATGCCGCGGTGTCCGGTGCAGCGCCCGCGCTTGCCGCGGCTGGCGTGCAGGTGCTGCACCACAAGGGCCGCAGCAACACCGTGACCGTCGACCTGCCGGCCGACGCGCCGCCGTACGTCATCGTCGACTACGTCGACCGCATGGACCTGGCCTATGCGGCCGCTGATCTCGTCGTCGGCCGGGCAGGGGCGATGACCTGTGCCGAGCTCGCGGCAGTCGGCCTGCCGGCGGTCTACGTACCCCTGCCGATCGGCAACGGCGAGCAGCGACTCAACGCGCAACCGGTGGTGCAGGCGGGCGGTGGGTTGCTGGTCGATGACGCCGACTTCACCGCCGCATGGGTGGCCGAGACGCTGCCGGGCCTGCTTTCCGACGAGGGCCGCCTCGAGGTCATGGGCAAGGCCGCAGCCGCGCACGGGCGGCGTGACGCCGACGAGCGGCTAGCGGCGATGGTGCGGGAGGCGGCCGCCGGGCACCGGGTTGGGACACCGTGATCGTCCCGCTGCCCGCAACGATCCCGGACGCGGAGCAGTTGGGCCACGTGCACTTCGTCGGCATCGGTGGCGCCGGGATGTCGGGCATCGCGCGCATCATGCTCGCCCGCGGCATCCCGGTGTCGGGCAGCGACGCACGCGACTCGCAAGCGCTGGCGGCCCTGCGCGCACTCGGGGCGACGTGCTACGTCGGACACGACGCGGCGCACGTCGCCGATGCCCGCACGGTCGTCGTGTCCACCGCGATCCGTGACACCAACCCCGAAGTGGTCGAGGCTCGCCGGCGCGGTCTCACCGTGCTGCCGCGGGCAGCGGCGCTGGCGTCGCTCATGCGCGACCGGCGCACGGTCGCGGTCGCCGGGACGCACGGCAAGACCACAACGACGTCGATGCTCACGGTGGCCCTGCAGCATTGCGGTGCCGATCCGTCGTTCGCGATCGGCGGCAACCTCAACGAGTCGGGTGCCAACGCCCACAACGGATCCGGCGACATCTTCGTGGCCGAGGCCGACGAGAGCGACGGCTCGTTCCTGGCGTACTCACCGCTCGTCGCGATCGTCACCAACGTCGAGGCCGACCATCTCGACAACTACGGCACCGCCGATGCCTACGAGGAGGCATTCCGCGCCTTTGTCGGACGCGTCACACCCGACGGCTTCATCGTCGTCTGCGCCGACGATCCGGGCGCACGCGCACTCGGCGAGCAGGCCCGGGCGATGGGCAAGCAGGTCCGCACTTACGGGGAGGCCGACGATGCCGATGTCCGTGTCGTCGATCTCTCACTGTTCTCGCGGGGCTCATCGAGTGAGCTGATCGCGTTCGGCCGCAAGCTGGGGCTCCTGACGTTGCAGTTGCCGGGTCGGCACAACATGCTCAACGCCGCGGCGGCGTTCACTGCTGGACTCGGCCTTGGCATGCCGGCAGCTGAGATGCGTCACGGCCTTTCTGGCTTCACCGGCACCCGACGTAGGTTCGAGCTCAAGGGTGCGGCCGCCGGCGTACGGGTCTATGACGACTACGCCCACCACCCGACCGAAGTACGTGCGGTGCTGTCCGCCGCGCGCACGGTCGTCGGAAATACCGGTCGTGTCGTGGCCGTGTTTCAGCCGCACCTCTACAGCCGTACGCGTATCTTCGCGACGGAGTTCGGCGCGGCGCTCGGCCTGGCCGACGAGGTGGTGGTGATGGACGTCTACGCCGCACGCGAGGACCCCGCGCCTGGCATCTCAGGGGCGCTCATCGCCGACGCCGTGCCGCTGCCAGCCGAGCACGTCGTGTTCGAGCCGTCGTGGTCGGCAGTCCCGGAGCTCGTGGCGCGGCGCCTGGGCCGCGGCGACATCCTGCTCACCATCGGTGCGGGCGACGTGACGCTTATCGGCCCCGAGGTGCTCGAGGTTCTGGCTGGCCTCCCGGCGGCGCAGCAGTGACCGGGGCTGCGCCCCGGCGCACTGCGCCCCGAGCGCGGACCGCCACGGTGTCGCCCACGTCGCAGGAGCGGTTCGCCGAGCGCACGCGGGCGCGACGCCGATTCACTGTGCGATGGGTCGTCGGCGTCATGCTGGCCGTCGCCCTCATGGTGGGTGCGGGCTGGCTCGTGGGCTGGTCGCCGCTGCTCGCCGTCGACAACGTGCGGGTGAGTGGTGCGCCCGAAGACCGTACGGACGCCGTGCTCCTCGCGGCAGCAGCACCCATGGGCCAACCGCTCGCTCGCGTCGACACGGGGGCGGTCGCCGCGCGCGTCGCCGAGCTCCGCTGGGTGGCCGATGTCGAGGTCGACCGGTCGTGGCCCGGCACCCTCGTCATCGACGTCCAGCCGCGTGCACCCCTCGCCGCGCTGCATTCCGGCGGGCCTTGGCAGCTCGTCGACGCTGAAGGCGTCGTCTACGAGACCGCCGACGACCGGCCGGCCGGTGTCCCGGAGCTGGACCTCAGCTCGGCGAGCAGTGACGACCCGCTGCGTGCGGCCGCGGTCGAAGTACTCGTAGCACTGCCGTCCGACCTCCGCGGGCAGCTTGCGAGTGTGACCGCCGAGACGCCGGAAGACGTACGGCTCACGCTTGTTAGCGGCGCCGAGGTGCGCTGGGGCGGCGTCGAACGGTCCGACCGCAAGGCCGCGGTGCTCGTACGCCTGCTCACTCAGCCAGGTCGTGTCTACGACGTGAGTGCGCCGGACGCTCCAGCCGTCACGCCGCCCAGATCCTGATGATCGACAGCCTCCTCCCGCACGACACGCTGTCGTCGTGTCGCGCGTACAGAGGCTGTGGATCTTTGCCCGACGTGTTTGGCGCCCGGTGCAGCGACGCGGATCGTCGCGGCGTTGGCGTGTCGCTACGCGGACCTGACCACAGCCGCCCCTAGCGTTGAGCACAAGCACGAGGTTGACATAACTATAAACCTCAACTAGAGGGTGAGGGTTCGACCAGCACCGCGGACGCACCCTTTCCGGCACGGGCTCCGGTCCGCGCCAAGGCACCGAGTAATCGAGCGAGAGGCGAGCGTCGTGGCAGCACCGCAGAACTACCTCGCGGTCATCAAGGTCGTCGGCATCGGCGGCGGTGGTGTCAACGCCATCAACCGCATGATCGAGGTGGGGCTCAAGGGGGTCGAGTTCATTGCGATCAACACCGACGCCCAAGCCCTGCTCATGAGCGATGCCGACGTCAAGCTTGACGTCGGCCGCGAGCTGACCCGAGGCCTCGGAGCAGGCGCCAACCCAGAGGTAGGGCGCAAGGCCACCGAGGATCACGCGGAGGAGACGGAGGAGGTGCTCAAGGGCGCCGACATGGTCTTCGTCACCGCGGGTGAAGGCGGCGGCACCGGCACCGGTGGCGCTCCGGTTGTGGCGCGTATCGCCCGATCCCTTGGTGCGCTGACGATCGGTGTCGTGACCCGGCCGTTCATGTTCGAGGGACGGCGCCGGGCGCAGCAGGCCGAGGCCGGCATCGAGGCGCTCCGCGAGGAGGTCGACACCCTCATCGTGATCCCCAACGACCGGCTGCTTCAGATCAGCGACCGCCAGGTGAGCGTGCTCGACGCGTTCAAGAGCGCCGACCAGGTGCTGCTGTCAGGTGTCCAGGGCATCACCGACCTCATCACGACCCCGGGCCTGATCAACCTCGACTTCGCCGACGTCAAGTCGGTCATGAGCAACGCGGGCTCGGCGCTCATGGGCATCGGCTCTTCGCGTGGCGAGGATCGTGCAGTCGCGGCCGCCGAGATGGCCATCTCCTCGCCGCTGCTCGAGGCGTCGATCGACGGTGCGCAGGGCGTGCTGCTGTCGATCCAGGGCGGATCCGACCTCGGCCTGTTCGAGATCAACGAGGCGGCCAACCTCGTGGCCCAGTCCGCCCACGCCGACGCCAACATCATCTTTGGTGCGGTCATCGACGACGCGCTGGGAGACGAGGTGCGGGTCACCGTCATCGCGGCGGGATTCGACAACACCACGCCGCAGCGGCGCGATCTCGGTGGCCTGCGGCGCCCAGAGCCGGCTGTTCCGGCCGTGCAGACCGGCTCGGGCGCCTCATCCAATGGATCATCGCCCGCGGGCAACGGTGCCGCCGCCCCAGCCGCTTCGAGCAACGCCGCCGCGGACGGGGAAGAAGACAGTTCCGACGGCCGCGGTGGTCACGGTCAGCAGGGCGAGCCGGCACGAGCCGGTGTCCGTGCTGAGCAGCCGGCGATGGCCCCGGTGAGTCACTCACTGCGCTATGCCGAGGATCCCAACGACGACCTCGACGTCCCCGACTTCCTCAAGTAGGTCGACCGCGAGCGCGGTCGTGTGGCGGAAGCCGATTGGCGCAGGGGCACCCTCTAACAACAGCGTGACCGCGAACCCCGGCCTGCCGACTAGCGTCCGCGTCCGGCAGGGTAGGGGCGTGCTCGCCAAATCCAAGTGCACCAGCCGTTTCGGCGGGGTGAGCGTTGCGCCTTACGCCAACCTCAACCTCGGTTTGCGTGTCGGTGACGATCTCGCCGCCGTCATGGCCAACCGTGCCGAGCTCGCCGCCAGGTGCGAGCTGTCGCCCGACCGGCTCGTCTTCATGCACCAGGTGCACGGGCGCGAAGTCGCCGTCGTCGACAAGCCGATTGATGAAGTCGACGGTGTCGACGCTCTCGTCACGTCCGAGCGCGGGCTGGGCATCGTGGTTCTCGTGGCCGACTGCGTGCCGGTGCTCCTCGGCGACGCCGGTGCCGGGGTCGTGGGCGTCGCACACGCGGGCCGCAAGGGCGTCGTGGCGGGCATCGTGCCGGCGACTGTTGAGGCGATGCTGGAGTGTGGTGCCCGACCGGGGGAGATCCATGCGCGCTTCGGGCCGTCGATATGCGGCGCCTGCTACGAGGTCCCCCAGGAGCTCCAGGACGAGGTGGCAAACGCTGTCCCCGGCACCCGCACGACGACACGCGCCGGCACGCCAGGGCTCGACCTATGGGCGGGGATCCGTGGCCAGCTCGCGGCTCTCGGCGTCGCTGTCGCCGACGGCCTGCCGACGCGGTGCACGTACGAGGACCAGTCCTTCTTCTCGTACCGCCGCGACGGGCTCACCGGGCGCCAGGCGGGCGTTGCGTGGCTGCCGGCGTGACCGCGGCACACACGCGCCCGACCGAGATCTCCGATGGCCTGCGACGTACGCGTGACCGGATCGCCGCAGCCTGTCAGGCGGTGAACCGCGACCCGACGGAAGTCACGTTGGTGGTCGTCACCAAGACCTTCCCCGTATCCGACATCAGGCTGCTCGCCGGGCTCGGTGTTCGCGACATCGGTGAGAACCGCGACCAGGAGGCGGCTCCCAAGGCCGCCGCCTGCAGCGACCTGGATCTGACGTGGCACTTCGTGGGGCAGCTGCAGACCAACAAGGCACGTTCTGTCGCGCGGTATGCGGACGTGGTGCACTCCCTGGACCGCTCACGGGTCGTGGCGGCGCTCGGCAATTCCGCCGTCGCCGTTGGCCGAGAGATCGCCGCGCTGGTGCAGGTGGGCCTGGACCGCTCCGGCGATCGCGCCGGCGCCGACGTCGACGACGTGCCGCGGCTTGCCGATCTCGTGGCGCAGACGCCGGGCCTTCGATTGGCTGGGGTAATGGCGGTGGCTCCGCTCGGTGCTGTTCCCGGTCCCGCTTACGACCGGCTGGCCGTCCTCGCGCGCCGCGTACGTGCCGTGCACCCCGACGCGACCTGGGTCTCGGCCGGAATGTCCGGCGATCTCGAGGCGGCAATCGCGAACGGCGCGACACACGTGCGTGTCGGCTCGGCAATCCTCGGTTCGCGACCCCCGCACGGCTAGGGTCGAGATGTCGGGTAGCCAGTTGGCGTCCCCGACGACAGACAAGACACGAGCAGCCGGGAGGGGAGCGCATGGCCGGCGCGATGCGGAAGGCGATGGTCTACCTCGGCCTCGTGGAGGGTGAGGATCGCTACGACGACTACGGCGAGGTCGACGACTACGCCGAGGTCGAGCGAGATGATCGCTATCCCGAGCGTGAGCACGACGACTATGAGCGCGATCGGCGACGCGAGCCCGAGCCCGTGGCGGCGCGACCGCCGGAGCGCGGTGGATCCGTGGCGAGCATCGCCGAGCGGCGACCGACGTCCCCACCTGCGCGGCGCACCCTTTCGGAGCAGACTCGGATCACGGCCCTGCACCCGCAGAGCTACAACGACGCCCGAGCGCTTGGGGAGTATTTCCGCGACGGCACACCGGTGATCATGAACCTCACCGAGATGGACGATGTCGACGCCAAGCGACTGGTCGACTTCGCCGCCGGGTTGGTCTTCGGTTTGCGCGGTGCGATCGACAAGATCACGACCAAGGTCTTCCTGTTGTCACCGGTCAATGTGCACGTCACGGCCGAGGACAAGGCCCGCATCGCACGGGAGGGATTCTTCAACCAGAGCTAAACCAGGGCTGTCTCGGGAACCTGGGACCGGCTCCGGTAGGTTGATCCGTTGTGACGCTCGTCTTCGGCCTGCTCGAAACACTGCTCTGGCTGTTCTTCCTGTGCCTGCTGGCACGGCTGGTGTTCGACTTCGTCCAGATCTTCGCCCGATCCTGGGAGCCGCACGGCGTGCTGCTCGTAGTGCTCGAGGCGATCTATACGGTGACTGACCCGCCACTGAAGGCGTTACGCAGGGTGATCCCGCCGCTGCGCCTGGGGGGCATCGCCCTTGACCTGAGCTTCCTCGTACTCATCATCGCGGTCCAGATTGCCCTCCGGGTTGTTGGATCAGCCACGTGACGGGGTACGGTGGCTCCCCGTATCGACCATGAACCGTTCGAGGTGACGAGATGCCACTGACGCCCGAGGACGTCCAGAACAAGGAGTTCACGACCGTCCGGCTCCGTGAGGGCTACGACATGCAGGAGGTCGACGAGTTCCTGGACGAGGTCGAGGCCGAACTGGCCCGGCTCCTCCGTGAGAACGACGAACTCCGTCAGAAGCTTGCGGCCGTGACCCGTGGTGGCGTCGCCGCGTCGGCCGAGCCGGTCAGCGCTCCGGAGCCGGTCCGCCGGCCCGAGCCCGTGCAGCCGGCCGAGCGCCCGCAGCCGTCCGCGGTTGCGACGCCTGTCCCCGCGGCACCTGTGGCCGGTGCCGCAGCGGCCCCGCACGAGGCGGCCGCCAAGGTGCTGGCTCTGGCCCAGAAGACCGCCGACGAGCTCGTCGCCGACGCCAAGTCGGAGGCCGACACGCTGCTTGCCGACGCGCAGACCCGCGTCGAGCAGCTGGACGCCGACACCAAGATGCGCTCGGACAAGCTCGAGAACGACGCGCGCCAGCGGGCCGAGTCCATCGACCGTGAGGCCCGCGAGCAGCGACAGAAGGTCTTCGGCACCCTGGAGGCCGAGCGCGGCAAGCTCGAGGGCTCCGTCGAAACACTCCGCTCGTTCGAGCGGGAGTACCGCAGCCGCCTCAAGGCCTACTTCGAGGGTCAGCTCCGCCAGCTGGAGACCATCGGCCTCCCGGACAACAACCACGCTGTGGCCAACGCCGCGGTCAAGCCGACTGCGGGAGCCCGGCCCGTCACGAGCCTGCTCGAGGCAGACGACCAGCACTGACGGCCGGTCAGCCCCAGCCTGCTCCGAATGATCACGTCCAGCAGGTTCGCCCCCGCACCACCAGGCATCTAGGCCTCGTGGTGCGGGGGCAACCCTGGTGGTGGACCCTCAGATCAGACCCGCTGGAGCCGGAAGGTCAGCCCCAGCTCGGGGCTCACCTGGTCCGGCGCATCGGGCAGGGCCTCGAGTCCCTCGGTGACCTCGACCGCCAGGACTTCCTCGGCGAGCAGGCCGCCGTCCCCGCGCAGCGCCTCGGCGAGGTCGCCGTCGGCTCGCCACGCCAGCCGGATGCGGTCGGACACCTCGAAGCCGGACGCCTTCCGCGCCTCCTGCACAAGCCGGATCGCCTCGCGCACGAGCCCCGCCCGTACGAGCTCCGGCGTGAGCTCCAGGTCCAGCGCCACGGTCTCGCCGCGGTCGCTCGCGACCGCCCATCCCGTGCGCGGTGACTCGGTGACGATCACCTCGTCCGGGCCGACCTCGACCTCGCCCAACCCGTCGACGGTCACCGACGCCACGCCCGCATCGCGCAGGGCCGCAGCCAGCCCCGCGCCGTCTGCCGCCGCGATCGCGGCGGCCACTCGCGGCGTGTCCTTGCCGAACCGCCGACCGAGTGAGCGGAAGTTGCCCTTGGTCGACACGTCGACCAGCTCTCCGGCGGCGCCCAAGGTGTCCAGCACACCGACGTTGAGCTCGTCGCAGACCTCGCGGCGCAGCTCGTCCGGCAGCTCGGCGAAGCCGGCCGCCGCGACCAGCGCCCGTGCCAGCGGCTGCCGCGTGCGTACCTTCGACTCCGCGCGCGCCGCACGGCCGAGCTCGACGAGCCGACGTACCAACGCCATCTGCCGCGACAGCTTGTCGTCCACGAGCTCCGTTTCGGCGACGGGGAACGATGCCAGATGCACCGACTCGGCGGCATCAGCGGTCACTGGGCGGACCAGGTCCTGCCACACCCGCTCGGTGACGAACGGCACCATCGGCGCGAGCAGCCGTGTCAACGTCTCCAGGCTGGTGTGCAGCGTCGCGAGGGCGGCCGGGTCGCCGTCCCAGAACCGTCGCCGCGACCGCCGCACGTACCAGTTGGACAGGTCGTCGACGAACTCGGTCAGCCGGGCGCCGGCCCGCGTGACATCGAAGCCCTCGTAGGCAGCATCGACGTCGGCCACCAGCCGGTGCAGCTCCGAGAGCACCCAGCGGTCGAGCACGGGTCGTTCCGCAACCGGCGGCACGGGACCGCCAGGCGCCCAGCCGGCCGTGCGGCCGTACAACGCGTGGAACGAGACCGTGTTCCAGTAGGTCAGCAGGACCTTGCGTACGACGTCCTGCAGCACTGTGTGGCCGACCTTGCGCGGCTGCCACGGCGATCCGGACGCGAGCATGAACCAGCGCAGCGCGTCGGCGCCGTGCTGGTCCATCAACGGGATCGGCTCGAGGATGTTGCCGAGGTGCTTGGACATTCGTCGCCCGTCCTCGGCAAGGATGAGCCCCAGGCAGACGACGTTCTCGTACGACGACCGGTCGAACACCAGCGTGCCGACCGCCATCAGCGAGTAGAACCAGCCGCGCGTCTGGTCGAGCGCCTCACAGATGAACTGCGCGGGATAGGTCCGCTCGAACTCTTCGACACTGCCCGGCAGGTGTGGATACCCCAGCTGCCCGAACGGCATCGCGCCGGAGTCGTACCAGGCATCGATCACTTCCGGCACGCGACGCATCTCGCCGCCGCAGTCGACGCACGCGAACGCCACGTCGTCGACGTACGGGCGGTGCGGATCCAGCGCCGAGAGGTCTTGACCGGCGTGCTCGCTGAGGTCAGCGAGCGACCCGACGCAGACGAGGTGCCCTTCGGCGCAGCGCCAGATCGGCAGTGGCGTGCCCCAGAACCGGTTGCGCGACAGCGCCCAGTCGACGTTGTTGCGCAGCCAGTCGCCATAGCGGCCCCACTTCACGTTCTCGGGGACCCAGTTGGTGCGCTCGTTCTCCCGCAGCAAAGCGGTCTTGATGGCGGTCGTCCGGATGTACCAGGCCGGCTGCGCGTAATAGATCAACGGCGTGTGGCAGCGCCAACAGTGCGGGTAAGGGTGCTCGTACGGGACATGCCGCAGCAGCAGCCCCCGGTTCTTGAGGTCCTTGACGAGTGCTGCGTCGGCGTGCTTGAAAAACTGCCCGCCAACCAGCCGTGTGGACTCCACGAACGTGCCGTCCGGACGGATGGGATTGACCACCGGCAGGCCGTACGCCTGAGCGACTCGCAGGTCGTCAGCACCGAACGCGGGCGCCTGGTGGACGAGCCCCGAGCCGTCCTCAGTTGTGACGTAGGTGTCAACCACGACGAAGTGCGCCCGGCTGCCCTCGGGAAACTCGATGAGCTCGAACGGCGGCTGGTAGGTCCAGCCCTCCATGTCGCGGCCATGGTAGGAACCGACGACCGTCCAGTCCGAACCAAGCGCGGACACCAGCAGCGGCTCGGCGACGACGAGGCGCTCACTGCCGTCAGGCGACTGGGCGACGACATAGGTCACATCGGGGTGCACGGCAACGGCGGTGTTTGACACGAGCGTCCACGGCGTCGTCGTCCACACCAGCAGCGCGGCGTCGCCGGCCAGCGGGCCACCGGTCAGCCGGAACCGTACGTAGACCGACGGGTCCACCACGGTCTCGTAGCCCTGCGCCAGCTCGTGGTCGGACAGCGGCGTGCCGTCGCGCGGGCACCAAGGCGTGACCCGGTGGTCCTGGACGAGCAATCCCTTGTCGAAGATCTGCTTGAGCGACCACCACACCGACTCGACGTAGGAGGGATCCATGGTGCGGTAGGCCGTCGCGAAATCGACCCAGAACGCCATGCGCTCGGTCATGGCCTCGAACTCGTCGACATGGCGCAGGACCGACTCGCGACACCTGGCGTTGAACTCCGCGATGCCGTACGCCTCGATGTCCCGTTTGCTGGTGAAGCCGAGCTCTTTCTCGACTGCGATCTCGACCGGCAGGCCATGGCAGTCCCAGCCGGCCCGCCGCGGGACGTGGAAGCCCTTCATGGTCCGGTAGCGGGGGTAGACGTCCTTGAAGACGCGAGCCTCGACGTGGTGCGTGCCGGGCATCCCGTTGGCGGTCGGCGGTCCCTCGTAGAACACCCACATCGGGCCGTCGGCGGTCTGTTCAATGCTCTTGTCGAAGATGCCAGCAGCGCGCCAGAAGGCGAGGATCTCGCGCTCCATCGCCGGCAGGTCGACCTGGGCGGGCACGGGACGGTACTGGGCGCTCATCGCGGGCTGTCCTCCGTCGTACGGCTCTGGCATCCGTAGTGGCGACGGAGGGACGACACCTGCCGCATGTCCGGCGGGTCCCGCGGTACCACCCTCCTTGGCGACAGTCACCTGCCGCCCTCTTTCTTGGGTGCAGCCGGGTCTACTGAAAGGCGGAGCAACTCCGCCCTCGTTCTTCCGGCGGCTCAGGGGTGATCTTCACTCCGCGCACACCGCCGGGCTTCCACCGTCCCCGGCTCGCTCGAGGCTGCGTGCGGGGCTACTGGTCCCCATCAACGCCTTCGCATCGGGAAGTGTACGCCGCCGCGCGGTTCGATCCGGCATGTGACGATCACTACAAACGTGAGCGCAGTTGGCGCGGAGCGGGGACACTGAACAGATGTCCGATGCGCTGAGTTTCGCGATCCGGGTCAAACCGGGCGCCTCGCGAACGCGCGTCGGAGGTGCGTACGGCGGCGCGCTGGTCGTGTCCGTCACCGCCCGGGCCGTCGACGGGAAAGCCACCGAGGCCGCGCTGGCGGCCGTTGCGGAGGCCCTGGGAGTGCGCCGCCGAGCGCTCACTCTGGTCTCTGGAGCGACGAGCCGGGACAAGATCGTGGCGATCGATCCGGCGCCGTCTGGGCTGCATGATCGCCTGTCCGACCTCAAGATCATCGGCGAGCCGCGTTGAAGGCCGTTGCGTGGGGGCCTATCCTCGCGGCCATTCGTATTCGATCGCTGCCACGAGGGGGCCTGCGACCATGGCCGACAGCGACAGGAGCGTGACGAGGCGCGTGCAGCGCGCTGTCACGACCGCAGCGCGGCGGGCCGCGGCCAAGGTTGGCGCGAGTGCCTCGGTCGGCAAGAGGACGTCGGGAGGCTCGACGACGTCCGCGAAGGCGGCCACCGCCAAGACAGCCAAGGCAGTCACGACGGCCAAGGCGACGAAGGCCACCGCCAAGCGCACGCCCACCAAGACAGCGGCCACCAAGAAGGCCACGACCAAGAAGGCAGCCACGAAGACGTCGACCGCTAAGACAGCAGCCAAGACCACCACCAAGAACACCGCGAAGGCTGCTGCCAAGAAGGCACCCGGCAAGACCACCCCGGTCAAGGCGACTGCCAAGGCGCCGGCGAAGAAGGCCACCAAGGCTCCTGCGAAGACGACAGTCGCCAAGAAGGCGGTCGCCAAGAAAGCCGTTGCCAAGACCACTGCGAGCACACCGACGGCAGCCAAGAAGGCGGCGCGTGAGGAGGCCGTGACCAAGGCAACTGCCACGAAGGCAACTGCCACGAAGGCGACGGCCACGAAGGCGACTGCGACCAAGACCGCGGCCTCCAAGGCGACTGCCAAGGCCCCCGCGTCCGCAGAGACACCGCCCACGCGCCCGGCACCAAAGCCTGCCCGCAACGCGGGCGAGCTCCCGGTCCTGCCGGGCGAGCGCAAGTGGACGGAGAAGGAGCTCGCGGCCGTCCGCGAGGAGCTCGAGGAGGACGCCGTACGCCTCCGCGCCGAGATCTCCGACGCCGAGTCCGACATCGCCGACATGCTCCGACAGGCGACCGACACGGGTGGCGAGGACCAGGCTGACACCGGCACCAAGACGTTCTCGCGTGAGCACGAGCTGTCGCTCGCCGCGAGCCACCGGGAGATGCTGCACCAGACCGAAAGGGCCCTGTCCCGCATCGCCGATGGCACCTATGGCACCTGCGAGCGTTGCGGCAACCCGATAGGCAAGGCGCGGCTGCAGGCATTTCCGCGTGCGACACTGTGCATGTCATGCAAGCAACGCGAGGAACGCCGCTGAGCGACGATCCACCCCACGTGGTCGGAGGGCGCCGTCTCATCGGCGTCCTTCTCGTCGTCGCCGCCGTTGTCGTGCTGCTCGATCAGTCCACCAAGCACTGGGCGGTCAACTCGCTGTCCGACGGGCACATCGTCCACGTGATCGACGACATCCTGCGGTTTCGGTTGACCTTCAACCCCGGCGCGGCGTTCAGCTTCGCCACCGGGTTTACCTTCGTCTTCACGATCATCGCGGCCGCAGTGGTCGTGGTGATCCTCCGCATCAGCCGCAAGCTCGCCAGCTGGCCATGGGCGATCGCACTCGGCCTGCTGCTTGGCGGCGCGCTCGGCAACCTCATCGACCGGATCTTCCGGCAGCCGTCACCGTTCGAGGGTCACGTCGTCGACTTCATCGAGCTGCCCAACTTCCCCTTGTTCAACCTGGCCGACTCCGCGATCACTTGCGGCGCCGTGATGATCGTCGCGCTCTCCCTACTCGGCATCGAGTTCGACGGCTCACACCGCCGCCGACCGGCGCCCGAGCAGTCCGACCAGCACGACCAGCCAGACGCCGAGTCGTGACCGGCGAGCTGCGCTCGTTGCCTGTGCCGGATGGCCTCGACGGCGAGCGCGTCGACGCCGCCCTCGCGCGGCTGTTCGGCTTCTCCCGCACCAAGGCCGCCGAGATGGCCGCTGACGGACGCGTAAGCATCGACGGCGCGACCGCCGGCAAGTCCGACCGGGTGCGCGGCGGTGCCTGGCTGGAGGTTGACATCCCACCGCCCCCGGCGCCGGTCCAGGTCGTCCCGCAGGCCGTCGAGGGCATGCGCATCGTCCACGACGACGATGACATCGTCGTGGTCGACAAGCCGGTGGGTGTGGCCGCCCATCCGAGTCCCGGCTGGACCGGTCCCACTGTTGTCGGCGGCCTCGCCGCGGCCGGCTTCCGCATCTCGACATCCGGGGCGGCAGAGCGGCAAGGCGTCGTGCACCGCCTCGACGTCGGCACGTCCGGCCTCATGGTCGTGGCCAAGTCGGAGCGCGCCTACACACTCCTCAAGCGACAGTTCAGGGAACGTACGGTCGACAAGGTCTACCACGCAGTCGTGCAGGGCCACCCCGACCCGACGCGTGGCACCATCGACGCACCGATTGACCGGCACCCGACGCTCGACTACAAGTGGGCGGTCGTCGCGGGCGGAAAGCCGAGCATCACGCACTACGACACGCTCGAAGCCTTCGCCGGTGCGAGCCTGCTGGAGATCCATCTCGAGACCGGCCGCACGCATCAGATCCGCGTACACATGGCGGCGCTGCGCCATCCGTGTGTCGGCGACCTCACCTACGGCGCCGACCCCAGGCTCGCCGAGCGGCTCGGCCTGACTCGGCAGTGGTTGCACGCCGTACGTCTGGCGTTCGAGCACCCCGGCACGGGGGAGTGGGTCGAGTACGAGTCGTCGTACCCACCCGACCTGCAGCATGCTCTGGACCTTCTCCGCGGCTGAGCACTCTGCCCCCACGCGTCGCGTGATCTTGGAACACCCTAAACCGAACCGCCAGACGGCGTTCATCTCCGACTTCGAGCGTTGCCGCAGCGATTGTCGACGCCCGGAGACGGAGCAGCCATGGGCCACGGTCACCCGCACGGACCAGAGCACGAGCACACGCACGATCACGATCAGGACCACGCGCACGACAGCTCGGCGAGCGATGCCGAGGTCACCGATCTCAATGTCCCTGACGAGCGAGCTTTCGCCGGCATCCCTGTCACGGCGCCAGATGCTCCGCAACGCGGGCCTGCTCGGTGCCGGTGTCGCCGCCGCGAGCGTGCTGACCGGCCCCGCGACGGCCGCTGCGTCATCGTCGCACTCGCAAGACAGAGGTGGCTACAAGTGGCTCGCCGGCGACCACCACATCCACACGCAGTACAGCGGCGACGCCATTTACCGGGTCGTCGACCAGGTGCGGCAAGGGAGCGCCTATGGACTTGACTGGATGGTCATCACCGACCACGGCGGCGCGGAGCACGTCACGTATCGGCGTCGAGCGGGTCAATCCCGACATCGTCGCAGCCCGCGAGGCCTACCCCGATGCGCTGGTGTTCCAGGGCCTGGAGTGGAACATCCCCGGCGCCGAGCACGCGACCGTCTTCGTGCACCCCGGGCGGCGTGAGGTGGAGGTGCTCAAGCAGTTCGAGAAGGAGTACGACGGCACAGTCAACGGTGCCAACTCCAACACACCGGCGAACGAGGCGCTGGCGATCGCGGGGCTGACCTTCCTTGCCGACGCGGTCCGTGCGCGCCGGATCGACGGTGCGCTGTTCCTCGCCAACCACCCGGCACGCCGTGGTGTCGACTCGCCGCACGAGATCCGCAACTGGCGGGACGCGGCACCAACGGTCGCCGTCGGGTTCGAGGGCGCGCCGGGTCACCAGGCGGCCGGAATCCCGCAGCCCATCGGCGCGGGCAGCGGCCGCGGCTTCTACGCCGGCGCACCGACCGCCGACTCGTTCCCCGGCTACCCCCCGGAGAGCTACCGCACGTGGGGCGGGTTCGACTGGATGACGGCCACCGTGGGAGGGCTCTGGGACAGCCTGCTCGCCGAGGGCAAGCCATGGTGGATCAGTGCCAACTCCGACGCGCACTTCGTCTACCTCGACACCGCTGTTCGCGGCCCGGGTAGCAACTTCCCGGCCAACGGCTTCTACAACGACCCCGTGCACGGGATCCAGCCCAATGCCACCGCCGGTGACTTCTGGCCCGGCTACTACAGCCGGACGCACGTCGGCACCAGGAAGGCCAGCTATGCCGAGGTGATGGACGGCCTGCGCGCCGGGCGCGTGTGGGTCGACCACGGCGCCCTCGTGCGCGGGCTTGATGTGCAGGTCCGGGAGCGCGGCGACCGGCAATGGCGTACCGCTTGGTGGTGTGCTGCAGGTGCGCCGCGGTGAGCGGGCCGAGCTCACCATCGAGATCGACCTCGCGGTCGAGGCCAACTGGGCGCAGTTCGTGCCCAAGCTGGCGCGTGTCGACGTGATCCGCGGTGCCGTCACCGGCCCGGTGACCGACAAGGACACGTTCATCACACCCGAAACCAGCGTCGTGCAATCCTTCGACGTGTCGACCGCGACAGGCCAGGT
>CAVWSM010000012.1:0-35475 GCA_963757805.1 uncultured Actinomycetota bacterium
GGTCCACTCGGGTGACGGACGTCCAGCGTGCGGTCATCTCACACCTGCACCAGGACCACATCGGCGGGCTGCCCGACCTTGGTCACGCCGAATTGCTGATCAGCCGCCGCGAATGGGAGTCGTTGGACAAGCCGTTCGCCGAGGGACGCGGCCTGATGCCGAGCCACATCAGACTGCCCGGTCTCAACTGGCGGCAGATCGAACTGGAACCGCTGGGAGACCCGGGCGTCGCCCCGTTCAGCAGCGGCCACGACGTCTTCGGCGACGGGAGCGTCCTGCTGCTGCCCACCCCCGGTCACACCCCCGGCTCCCTGTCGATGCTCGTGCGCCGCGCCGGCCGGCCACCTTTGCTCATGGTCGGTGACCTCACCTACGACCACGAGCTCCCCGCTGCCGGGCAGCTGCCGGGTGTCGGAGACAAGTCGCAGATGCGCAGAGCCGTGGAGATGGTCAACGCGCTGCGGGCGAAGCTTCCGGACCTTGTCGTCCTGCCGGCGCACGACCCGACCGCGGCAGACCGGCTTCATCGAGCCTTGGGCGCACCGCCGGTACCGCTGGACGCCCACGGCGTGACCGTGTAACGGAATCCGGAGGCGAGGAAAGGCCATGCAGTTCGACAACGTCGTGGCGATCAACCGCCCGACGGCGGAGGTCTTCGCGTTCCTCAGCGAGTTCGAGAACGTGCCGCTGTGGAACTACGCCATCAGCGACACCCGCCGCATCGACACCGGCCCCCTCGGCGTCGGAGCCCGCTACACGCAGGTCAGGACCATTCCGAGCCATGCGTCCGAGGCGTTCGAGGTGACCGCCTTCCGTCCGGACCGACTGATCGCGATTCGCGGGCGGCTGGGGCCTTTCCGTGCGGAGAGCAGCTACCGCCTCGACGACACCGGCGGTTCAACGCTGCTGACGAACTCGATGCGCCTCGAGGCGACCGGAGTCCGGCGCCTGGCAGCGGGACTGGCCGGCTCGCAGGTGCGATCCGCGGTCGCGGCGAACCTCGCCGCGCTCAAACGGCTGCTCGAAGATGGCCGTAGCACTGTCTGAGCACTTGACCCGCAGCTGCTTCCCCTGTCATCTGGGGAGATGAGCCAGGGCGTACGGGTCGAGGAGCCGGATACCGTCGGTCTGGGTCGCGACGTACCCCGCGGTCCTGAAGCCGGCCAAGGTTCGGGCCACCACCTCTCGGACCGAACCCACGGCATCGGCCAGCTCCTGATGGTTCGCGCGAACGACCAGCAGCTGGTCCTGCTGCTCGTCGACCGCGAGGTCGAGGCCGTCGCCCGGCACGGGCCGGCCGGAAGGGAGCTCTGGGTCGACAGTCGGCGGCGGTTGCCTGACGACAGCGCGAACGTACTCATCTGCCGCGGGTGGGTTGTTGCGTTGTGTGAGGCGGCGCCATGGTTGTGTGGTGCTCACACCTTGTTCCGATCTGTCGGCAGCGGGCTGGATCATGGCCAGCGAGCGACCGTGGCAGCAGCTGGTCGGCCTTGGACCTGCCGGCTTCCCGGTGTATGCGAGGCTGCGCTTCTTGCCCGATCCTGCCTGCGAGGGGCAAAGCGAGAACGATGTCGACGTCGATGATGATGCCCCCACGGAGACCGGGCAGCTGCGCGCCGTCCTGGAGGCACTGACAGGTCATCCACGCACGCCTGATGACTGCTACTTCTGCCTGTGGGACGGCTGGGGTTCGGACATCGAGGGTGGCGGTGGCGTGAAGATCGTCGACCCGGCTGCTCGGCGCTCCACAGTGCGCCGTCCAGGGGGAGGGTGAGCTGTTCGGCCGGGATGGTGCGCCGCCGCCTCGTGCGCGGGTCGACCGAGATGTCCTCGGCGTTGACGGGGACCCGGCGCACCACGGTGTGCGCGTCGTCCGGCTGGCCCTGCGGGGCGTGGTCGATGGCGGCGACCTGCGCACCGGGCATGTCGCGCGCCGGCAGCCACTGGTGTTCGTCGGCGGCGGCGTAGGCCCGCCACATCGCGGTGTTGCGTTTGGCAGCGATCGCGTAGTCGCAGCCGGCGTCGGCGCGCACCCGCCGTCGGCCGGTCAACTCGGCCGGGATCGCCGCCAGGGCACGGCGCAGCATGTCGGTGGCCCGCGGGCGGACGTCGTCGTTGCCGGCCAACAGGTCCGCGGCGACGGTGACGCCGGCCTGCGCCCAGGTGGCCAGGTGCGGCCGACCGGCCCGCTGGCCCTTGTAGTTGAAAGCCACACCCTGCTTGCGTGGCCCGTACACCTCCACATCGGTGGAGTCCATGTCGATCGTCGGATCCGACTTGGCCAGGGCCGCCCGCTTGGTCGGCGGCATCACCCGCAGCGCCACGGCGAGCAGCCGGGCCATCGACGACTCGACGCCGGCCAGCTGCGCCGTCCCGAACCGGCGCCCCAGGCTGGCCGCGGTGGTCGACGGCACCGGCGGCACCGCCGACAACCACTGCCAGGCCGGCTCCGGGCGCTGCTGGTCCAGGGCGACCAGGCCGTGCCCGCCAAGCAGCTGGCACTGCGCCAACGCCATGAGCTGCCCGGCGGTGGTGGCGTCGAGGAGGAGTAGACGTGCGAGGCATTGGGCTCACGCGACCTCGGCAGCCGACCCTCCGCGCCTGCCCAGGAGCCGTCAAGGTGGAGCGTTGCACCGGACGAAGTGTCTTGACGGCCACAAGCGCCGATGCACCCTCAAAGGCGACGAGACCGCCGACCTCGACAAAGAGGGGAGCCGAAGGAAGCACGGCCGCGATAGCGTGTTGGCGCCCATCGTCCAGCACCCAGGATCCAGCCCGTAGCCCCTCCACCGTACGGCTCGGCTGGCGTCGCTCACGTCCTCAATGCGGTGGCGTGCTACTGGTTCCAAATGGCGCGCTACTGGTTCTGAACCTTCTCCCTATCGTTTGTTGTCGGCGAAACCATGGGGAGATTGCGTGCATTCGCCTTGTTCCGGACTCCGCCGGTGCTTGTGCGCGTTGGAAGAGAGTTCACCACGTGGCGGCCCGTGCCTGCCGAGGCCGCGAGGTGGCCCGGATCGACCGTGAAGCCGCACCGAACGTCCGGCGGGTGCTCGACGTGTTCTTCGCCGAACAGCTGCTCACGGTCGTCGCCGCCCAGCGGCGAGGGTGCCCGCCGCGCCGCTCCGTTGAAGGGCACGATGCCTGCGGGCAGCTCGAGCTGCACTCGACCAGCGCGGTCGGGTCGTCAAGGTGACGCTCCGGATGCCGACCACCCAACCATCGGTGGACTCAGCGCGTGGCGGAGGTGAGGTGCGTCAAGATGCACCGCCAGCCGCCATCGCGGCGGACGAAGACGTCGGTCGACCACTCGTCGAGCTGGAATGGGTTGCCGTCGAAGGTGCCGCTGTTGCGCACGCGTGCGATGACGACCGCGACGTCGCCGAGCACGCGCGCAGAGTTCAGGTCGGAGGTCATGAAGTCGTGGGTGACGCGGCCGGTAGCGACCGACTCGAGGAACTGCGCGCCGGGAACCACACCGTCGGCGCCGACGAAGACCCAGTCCGGGTCCGCGAAGCGGCCGATCGCGACGGGGTCGTTGGCGACGATGGCCTCGTTCCAGCCGTCGAGCAGGGTGGCGAACGTGTCGTCATGGCCGCTGACGTGCGTCTGTCGGGTGCCTCCGGCGTCGCTCGCGGCCTCGCCGGCATACGTTCCGAAGCTCCAGAGGTTGCCCTCGGGGTCTCGGGCGGTGAAGCCTCTCGATCCGTAGTCCTCGTCCGCCAGGCCGCGGACGATCTCGGCGTGGGCCGCGGTGGCACGCTGGAACAACGCGTCGGGGTCGTCGCAGACGACGTACACGGCGTCGTTGCCAGGCATGAGCTGACCGAATGGCGTGTCGTCCTTGCCTGCGGTGCCGAGCATGATGCCGCCCCCGTCGGGCCAGTCCATCTCGGCGTGCTCGATGATGCCGGGGTCTCCGTCTCGTGGGTAAACGGCCCGGGGTTCGAAGCCGAACGCTTCGCCGAGGAAGGCGATCGCCGCTGGGGCGTCGCGGTAGGACAGGATCGGCCACACGCGGCCCGCCGGGTCGATCCTGAGGTTGGTGCCGGTGCTGTCGAGTTCGGTCATGGCCGTAGCGTCACCCGCCCGGGACCGCAGCGTCTTGGAAAGATGGAAGCTCCTCCCCGAGCAGCTGCGACGGGGTGCAGCCGGCGAGTTCGACGAAGTCCCGGTTCAGGTGCGCCTGGTCGAAGTAACCGCATGCGGCCGCCACCTGAGCGATGGAGATGAACGACGGCGTGGATCGAAGCATGGCCTGGGCTCGCTCGAACCTCACGACGCGTGCTGCCAGCTTCGGGCCGAGACCGAACTCGTTCCCGAACCGCCGGGCCAGGTGCTGCCGGCTCCAGCCCACCTCCTCGGCGAGCTCGCCCACCGCCGCGGTGCCGCCCGATCGCACCAACGTGCGCCACGCGTGGCGCAGTTCGGCGGGCACGCGACCCTCGGTGTCGGCCCAGCGCAGCAGGACGTCGTCACACACAGCGAACCGGCCCAACCACTCCGGGACACCCTGAAGACGCTCCCACAGCTCCCAGCCGCGTCCGCCCACGACATCGACGCACTCGAGGGAGGTATCCCACAACACCCCAGACGGCATGCCGAACAGCGCTCGCGCACCGAGCGGGCTGAGCTCGATCGCCACGCCCTCTTGGTGGGCGCCGTAGCTGATCGTCGCGGGGCGGGCCTGGAGGCCGCTGACCACGCAGCGGTAACTGGCCGGATCCTGATGTGCGTCGGACTGACGAATCACATCGATGGCCGGTCCGACGCTGACGATGAAGGTGAGATGCCGTGACGGCAGCCCGCGATGGACACCCGGCGGGAACCCGCTCAACCGGTAGCCAACGTAGCGGTCGATGAACGCGCGCAACGGTGCCGCCGGGAGCGCCGCCGCCCAATCGGAACGGCCCTGCACGACATCAGGCTACGACGCCAGGTTGCGAGCGGCAGGTAACTGGGCGCAGAACGGTGGGGGGTATCGCCGTCTACCAGTCACCAAAGCGAGTCGCCAACGCAACCACATGAGGGTCTGCTGACGAAGAGATCAAGTCGCGAGCGTGCCCGTGTTGATGGCTCAGTTCAGCACCGGCCGTTGCACTCTCCCTATTGCATGCTGGCTGGGGCAAAACAGGGGAGAAGGGAGAGTGCACGATCGCGCCCAAGCGAAGGTCGGCGTTCCTTCGCCACCAACTGCGGTGAACACGACGACCGCGGTTGGTCTACCGGGCAGAGGTCAAGGCTTGGCGTGGACACCGTTCCAGTCATCCCGTACACGAGATCCCTGGACGAGGCCGTGCGGTGCTTCATTCGCGGCTATTAGACGATTCCGTTAGGACCGGTGTCCGGCCAGACTCGGTCCAGGCGTTCGGCGGGATGCTCTCTTTGCGGCTGCCCACCAGGTTGATCGGTGTGGCTCTCTTTCGGTTTGCGTTCCCGCCGGACGCCGTGTCGAGGCGTGGCTCCAGAGGGGACTGCCCAGCTCGTAGTAGCAATGCCCGCCTCGCGATCCCTACCGGTTCACGAGCTAGGGCGGTGCTGGCATGGCGAAGGTGTTCATCGGGGTCGATCCCCACAAGCTCTCGGCGACGATCGAGGTCGTCGACGATCACGAGACGGTGCTGGCGACGGGCCGGTTCGGCACCGACAAGGCCGGCTATGCCGCGATGCGCAAGACATGTCGCGGCGTGGCCCGAGCGGGTCTGGGCGGTCGAGGGCAGCAACGGCGCCGGCCGCCCGTTGGCGCAACGGCTGCTGGCCGACGGCGAGCACGTGGTGGACGTGCCGGCCAAGCTGTCCGCCCGGGCCCGGTTGTTCGACACCGGCCACAACCGCAAGACCGACGCCCACGACGCTCACGCGGTCGCCGTGGTCGCGGTCCGCACCGAGGGCCTGCGGGTGCTGTCCTACGACGTCGAGCTCGAGGCGCTGCGGATGCTCGTCGACCGCCGTGAGGAGCTGACCCGGCAGCGGGTCCAGACCGTCAACCGGCTGCAGCGGCTGCTGTCCGAGCTCACGCCCGGGCAAGGCGAAGAAGGACATCACCGCGCTGCAGGCCAAGGCGATTCTCGCATCGGTCCGTCCGCGGGACCTGGCCGGGAAGACCCGCCGCCGGCTCGCCGTCGAGCAGCTGACCGAGCTGGTGGCGGTGGAGAAGAAGATCAAGGCGCTGACCAAGGAACTCAAGGCGATGGTCATCGCGCGGGGCTCCACGCTGATGGACCTGCCCGGCGTCGGGCCGGTCGTGGCGGCCCGGATCCTCGCCGACGTCGGCGACGTGGCCCGGTTCGCCGACCGGAACCGGTTCGCCTCCTGGACCGGCACCGCGCCCCTGGACGCCTCCTCCGGGGAGCAGATCCGGCACCGGCTGTCGCGGGCCGGGAACCGGAAGATGAACCACATGCTGCACATCGCCGCGGCCACCCAGGCCCGCCTCGACACCGAAGGCCGCGCCTACTACCGACGCAAGCTCGCCGAGGGCAAGACCCGGATGGAGGCCATGCGGTGCCTGAAGCGACGGATCTCTGACGCCGTCTACCGCCAGCTCCTCGCCGATGCCAAAGTCGCTGCGCCAAGGCCGAGGACGAGCGACCGAACAGTCGATCGAGGAGGTTGGCACGGGCCCGGGAGGGCACTGCGGGGCGACTCAAGAATCCAGCGCGGTCGACCTTCCCCCGCACATCGACACTTCGGATCAGCCACTTCCCGGACCCGCGACAACCGACGCTACAACCGACCGGCGCACCCGGAAGAGCCACCGGCAAACAACCGCTCCGAACCGCCGGTTGACAACAGAGGGGAGCCGGAATGACGCAAGGACTCCGCGGAGCGACATCCGGCTGGTCCCGGTGCGCTTACGACCAGTGGATCTCCACGATCGGCGTGCGCGAAGGGGAGACCGCACCTGCGGGGGGACTCATCGGTTCGTCGGCGCGGACCGATCAGTTAACGTCCTGCACTTCCGTTGTGTCGCGTCAACGCTTCCATTCCCAGCATCGGATCTGCCAGCTTGCAGGACGCAGCGTGTGTTGAACTTATGCGGCCACGGCTTGCCGTCGCTCCGATGCCGTGGTCGACTCGGCGCGGGCGATCCGGCGTCCGAGGATCCCGAAGGCGAACATCACCGGCAGCGCGGCGCTGCCCATCGAGGTGAACTGCAGGATCGCGAAGGCCAGAGGGATGAGCAGCGCGAGCAGGACGGCAGGCAGCGTCGGCCGGAACCGCTTCACCAGCAGGGTGACGCCGAGCACGGTCGAGCACAGCAGGAACATCAGGAAGCTGGGCACGGTGACGAGCCATGCCAGCGTGAACAGTGCGGCCTCGATCCCGTTGCCGTTGTAGTTGCCGGTCCACTGGGTCCAGTAGTCCAGGAAGACCGACGCGGTGGCCAGCGCGTACGCCGTGATCGCGAACCGCCACGCCCACTTCTCGAACCCGGACCGGGTGCCGCCGGCGGTACACCACGAACGCGCAAGGGTGAAGGCTAGGAAGACCGGGAACCAGATCTTCCCGTACGTGATGTAGACGATGTCCGGGTTGGCCCAGCCGAGCAGCGGCTGCAGCAGGTCGGCCGCCGGCTCCGCCCAGGCCGCGGTGAGCGGCAGCTCCAGGTCCTCCTTGCCGTCCGCGGTCGCGAACCGGGCTAGCGCGTGCAGCTGCCCCACGACCAGGCCAACCCAGGCCATCACCCACGCGAAGCGTCCGATCCGACGCTGCGCCTCCACCGACTCGAACATGGCGTCCTCCGTCTCCCGGCGCCGAGCGGCGCCGCCGTCGATCACGCTAGGGACGCAGGGCCGCGCGGGTCGTCGGCGTACGGGTTGGTCCGTTTCTCCACCCCTGGTTTGACGCCACGGGCACCAGTGGCGGCCGTAACCTCGGAAGCGTGCTGAACCGGCTTCGTCCCACGGACGTCCTGGTGCCGGCCGCCATCACCGTGGTCGGCGGTCGTTGAGCTGCTCATGGTGCGCCCGGACGGCTGGGGGTACGCCCTCGTCCTTGAGACCGGCGCAGCGCTGCTCCTGGTCTGGCGCCGGTACTGGCCCCTGGTCGTCTCGACCGCCGCGGCGGGGATGCTGCTGCTGATGCCGTGGGTCGGCCCGCAGCTCGACGAGCTCTCGACGCCGATCCTCACGCTGGCCCTGATCTGCTACTCGCTTGGCCGGTGGATCGCCAACCTGCGGGGCCTGGTCGGGCTCGGGCTGCTACTGGCGATGTTCCTGGTCGACTTCTTGTTCGTCGACCAGCGGTCACACAACTTCACCGACGTCGTGTTCGTGTCGACGCTTGCGATCCCGCCGTACGTGTTCGGGCGGATCTCCCGGAAGTTGGCCCTGCAGTCCGAGCAGCTGGCGCGCCAGCAGTCTCTGATCCGCGACGAGGCGGTTCGCGCCGAACGGGACCGGATCGCGCGCGAGCTGCACGACGTGATCGCGCACTCGCTGAGCGCCATGGTGGTGCAGACCGCGGCGGCGCAGGATCTCGTGCGCGGATCGCCGGACCGGGCGGCCGCACTACTGCAGTCCGTCGCGGACACGGGCCGCGGCGCGCTCGAGGAGACCGGCCGACTGCTGCACCTGATCCGCGACGACGTCGACGAGCTCGGACTGCGGCCGGCGCCGGGTCTGGCCGAGGTCCCCGCCCTGGTGGAGTCGTTTCGCGACAGCGGGCTCGAGGTGCAGGCCGAGCTCGCCCTGCCGACGGCGCCGCTGTCCGGCGGCGTGGACGTCTCGGCGTACCGCGTGGTCCAGGAACTCCTCACCAACGCCCTGAAGTATGCCGACGGGCCGGTGAGGCTCGGCGTCGAGTCGACCCCCGACCTGTTGCGGATCTGCTGCGCGAACCCGGTCGGCACCTCGCAGGTCATGGCAGGGTCCGGACTCGGTCTGCAGGGCATGGCCGAACGGGTCGGCGTGCTGGGCGGCACGCTCACCCGGCGCCGCGGCGACGACGACCGCTTCATGGTCGACGTGGACATCCCGCTGGCCCGGCAGGCGGCGTCGTGATCCGGGTTGTGATCGCCGATGACCAGGAGCTGGTGCGCTCCGGGTTGCAGCTCGTCCTCGAGGCGCGTGGCTGCGAGGTAGTCGGGCTGGCGGGAGATGGCCGGGAAGCGGTCGACGTGGTCCGCCGTACTGAGCCAGACGTTGTGCTGATGGACATCCGGATGCCTGTGACGGACGGGATCGCGGCCACCCGGGAGCTGACCTCGGCGGGGGTGCCTAGCAAGGTTCTGATGCTGACGACCTACGACCTCGACCGCTACGTGTACGACGCGCTCGCTGCGGGGGCCGCTGGCTTCCTACTCAAAGCCACACAACCCGACCGGCTGGTCGAGGGAATCCGAACCGTTTGCGCCGGCGAGTCCTTGCTCGCGCCGAGCCTGACCAAACGGCTGATCGAGCAGTATCTCCGCCACCCCCCGGTCGTCGAAGTGACGCAGCGGCAGCTGGGCGAACTGACCGACCGGGAGCGCCAGGTCCTGGTCCTGATGGCCCGCGGCAAGTCCAATGACGACATCGCTGCCGAACTGGTCGTCGCGCAGGCAACCGTCAAGACCCACGTGAACCGGGTGCTCGCGAAACTGGGTGTGGCCACCCGGGTGCAGGCAGTCGTGCTCGCTTACGAACTGGGACTGGTCCACGCCGGCCGGTGAACGCGGCGCAATCCAGGTCGCTCACAATCGTGGCGGGCAACAGGCATCTGTTGACCTTCTTCGCCTCGCTCCACGAGGACTCCGCCGAGGCCGACATGGCGCGGCACAAGCTGCTTGGCGTGCCGACCATCGTGACCGTCTCGCCGTTTTCACTCGCCAGCGGTGTCGAGGTCACCGACCGCTCCTCCGGTGACCGGTTGGCGCGGCCGATGGAGGACGTGGAGGCCAAACTGCGCGGCGCAGCCTAGGAACGAACCGATGCCACGCGACCCCAACAATCCCCGACGCTTGCGACGGCTACACAGTCGTGGTCCTGCGGCGGCCTGCCGATGCGCCGGAGATGTCGGACGAGGAGCTCGACGCGCTCCAGGCAACGCCACCTCGCCTACCGGGCCGAGCTGAGGCAGCAGGGCGTGGTGGTCGTGAACGGGCCGTTCGACGAGCAGAGTGACCCGTCGTATCGCGGGATGTCGATCTTCGCCTGCGGCGCTGCCGAGGCCGCACGGCTGTCGGACGGCGACCCATGCGTCGTGGCGGGGCGCCTCGCTACGACGTGATGGAGTGGTGGGTCCGCGCCGGCTCGCTCGCCTTCCCGCTCACCGACCGCCCGATCGGCGACCGCCGCTCGATGCCCGATGCCTGACGCACCACGGTCAAACTGCGGCGGAATGACGCACCTTCCACATGCGGCGTTCGAGCATCGTTGCGGGGGGACGGACGGCGACGGAGTGGGCCATGGGGGCTATCGAGCACACATTCCTCGCAGTTCCTGCCGAGGAACATGGGAAGCATGGACGCAGCCCACCGTGATGACGGCGCGAGGGTGGTGCGTGGGTTGGCTTCAGCGATGCGGACCGTTCGGGGTGGGGGCGCTGATCGCCGCGGGTGACGTCCTCACGTTCAGCAGTGCCTGGTGCAGCTGGATCTGTTGGTGGAGCAAGCGGGGGACTGGCCAGGCCAGCCGCTCCAGGGCTGTGGCGTAGTCCTCCAGCGCGCGGAGTGTTTCGCGCCGTACGTGAGCCATGTCCATGGTGCTGACGCCGTGGCCACGCTGTTGCTCCCTCTCGGCGTGGCGGGCAGCGAAGACGGCCTCGAGCAAGGCCGCCAGCCGAAGGCGCCCTTTCGGGTCCATCGCTGCGGGGGATGCGGGACTCATCATGGTCGGTTCGATGCGGCGGAGCCCGCGGCCGGCATGCGCGGGCCGATCGGGAGTGGAGGAGCCGAGGCGAGATAGTTGCGCATCGATGGCGCCTCTCTGCCGTCGAGCGCGGCCTACCGGTGCAGTATTGCCGGGACGACCCAGTCCACGGTACCTCCGGCCGCAAGCGCTGCGGTTCCGCTTCTCGGGTGCTGTCTGTCAGGCTGCGTGGGTCTGCTCGGTCCGTTCTGTCGCGAGCCTGATGAATCCAGCCAAGACGTAAAACGAACCCAGCCGCCGTGGTGCGCGAGTTTGATAGCCCCCGGGCTCCCGCATCCGCTCGCTCATCAGCGATGAGGGCGGCGGATTCCGGAACGCCTCCTGCAGGCCCTGTGGCGGCGAAAGGACGCAGCAGTTCCTGGCCGCCCAAGGCCCACCTGACCGCTCAACCATGCGGCGCTCCGCGTTGCGGCTGTAAATGCCTGCGGTTGGCCTGTCACGCACCCAACGGCGATTGCCAACGAGCTGTGCCCGTCCGCAGGCACGAGCCGGAAACAGTCAGTCCTCAGCGTTGACGGTCTCGGTCACCGTCTCCGGGGGGCCCTCGAGGCATCGGTAGCGCAGCAGCATCACCCCTCCGGGATACGACTTCGGCGGCTCGACCTGCTCGAACCGGGTGGCGGCTGTGCCTTCAGGGAAGAGCTTCTTGCCCTGCCCGATCACCACCGGACACACCCACAGGTTCACCTGGTCGACCAGGGCCTCGCGGAACAGGGTCTGCAGCAGGTCCGCGCTGCCCCACGTGTGGATCTGCTCATGCCGCTGACGCAGGTCGCGAACCTGAGCGGCGGCATCGGTGATCTGGATGCTGGTGTCCCAGGACAGTTCTGGCGTGCCGCGGGACGCGACGTACTTGGGGACCCGGTCGAAGGCCCGCCCGATCTCGTCGGTCTTGCCCGGCCAGTAGCTGCGGAAGATGTCGTACGTCGTGCGACCCAGCAGCAGCGCGTCGGATGCCTGCACGTCCGCATTGATCTGTTCGCCGGACTCCGCATCCCAGAACGGGCGCTCCCAGCCGGCGTACTCGAAGCCGGCGTCCTGCTCGGTGGGGCCACCGTTGGCCTGGATCACGCCGTCGAGCGTGATGTTCATGTTGACGTGCAGCTCACCCATCGCGCCATCTCCTCATCATTCTCGTTGTGTCCACTCGGATCACCGCCACGGTCAGCATCGGTAGATGGCAACGGATCGGTCTACGTCGCCCACGGAGCTGACGGCGACCTAGAGGGGTCCGGTCCATCTCACTCCTCCCGTCGCCAGAGGCTGCTCTCCACCGCCGGTCGCCGTCGACGCCTCGCCACCGTCCCAGATCCGTGGGATCCGGTGCACGTGACGACCCGCGCAGCTCCCTGAAATCATCGGACACCGCGAGACACGCGGTAAGGTGGCCGGCTCGCGGCGAAAAGATGCGTGTCTCGTGCCCAAGAGGAACGGCTCGCAAGGATGCCAATGGTTGGTCACGGGGAGCGGCGTCGGAGGTCGGTGCCACGATGGCACTCATGGCGACCTTGGCTGACCGGATCCTTGATGCGATTCGCCACGTACCGTTGGACGATGACGTGCTGGCGAAGCGGCTTGGGGTCGGGCACCGGCAGGCGGTGAACCAGGCGGCGCGCCGTCTGGAGGCTCAGGGCGGTCTCCGTCGGTTCACCGGGCCTGACGGAAAGATCGTCAATGCGCTGCCGGACAGCCCAGCGCGGCAAACCTCCGAACCCACGCCTCCGCCGGTGGTGCCAGGCGGCAGTGGACACAGCCGGATCACCGAGGATGAGGTCAAGGAAGCCGTCCGCACACACCTCACCGCCCGGGGCTTCGATGTCGCAGTCGCGTGGGGTCGCGTCCGTGGGATCGACATCGACGCCCGGCACCCCGACGGCCGCCGCTATGTGATCGAGGCCAAGGCCGAGGTCGGCAAGAATGGGCCTCAGCAGGTCAACTACTTCGTCGGCATGCTCGGCGAGCTGGTCCAGCGCATGGACGACGCGCAGGCCTCGTACGGGATCGCGCTGCCGGACAACCGGCAGTACCGGGGACTCGTTAACCGACTTCCCGCGCTGGCCAAGGAACGGCTGAGGCTCGCGGTGTTCTGGGTCAGCCGCGAGGGCGACGAGTTGATCGTCGAGGTCGACTCGTGACCCGCGTGATCGGTGTCGACGCCTGCAAGAAGGGCTGGGTCGGCGTCACCAGCGACCTGCGCGGCTACTTCGGCGCCACCATCGACCAACTCGTCGCCACCGCGGACGGCGACGGAGAACTGGAGGTGGTGGCTATCGACATCCCGATCGGCCTTCCGCTGACTGGTACCCGGCAGGCTGACGTTCTGGCCAGCGGGCTGGTCGGGAAGCGCAAGTCGTCTGTCTTTCCAACACCCATCCGGCCGGCCCTGCTCGCGATCTCGCATGCGGAAGGATCGGCCCTTAACTCCGTGCGACCGGGAAGGGCATCACACGCCAGGCGTACGGCCTCGGAGGAAGATCCTGGAGGTCGACGCCTGGTCCGGACCGTGGACCGCGCGGTGATCGAAGTCCATCCTGAGGTCTGTTTCGCCACGCTGGCGGGACAGCCTCTTGCGCACCCGAAGTGGTCCTGGGCGGGCGCTGAAGAGCGTAGACGGCTCCTGGCGTCGGCAAGAATCTTGGTCCCGGCGGAAATCGGCGCGGCGGGAGAGCTGGCGGGCGTGGACGACGTACTCGACGCCGCGGCTGCTCTTGGACAGCCCGACGTTACGCGGAAGGCAGCGCTACCTGCCATCCCGAAACGCCCGAGCAGTTCGACGACGGACCAGTAGCTGCCATCTGGGCATGACGAATCCGCTCGCTGTCCCGCACCCGCCAACGCCGCGACATGAATAGTCCCGTCACCAGAGCGTGCGGACGGCCGCTTCGGTCACCGGTCATGGCCGAGGATGCAGCGCCGGCATCGACGTCCTGGACGCGGCGGAATGACTCACTCTCCGCAGCGAAAGGAAGGGCGACAGGAGCGTGCGCTTCTCATGGGGTCGGTTCAGGCCTCACGGGCTTCGACGGCGGTGTCACGCTCGTACCAGGTCCCGTGCTTTCCGCCGAGATCCGCTGGATCGGCGGGACCGACTGGAAGGAACCCGGCCTTCAGCAGCACACGCTGCGATGCTGCGTTGCCATGGGAAGTAGCAGCTCTGAGCCTTCTGATCCCGTGATCCTTAGCCGCGAGGCGGCACAGGTCGCG
The DNA here is from genome assembly GCA_963757805.1 of uncultured Actinomycetota bacterium. Classification (GTDB taxonomy): domain Bacteria; phylum Actinomycetota; class Actinomycetes; order Jiangellales; family Jiangellaceae; genus CAVWSM01. Next base: position 14,058 of record CAVWSM010000012.1, read on the forward strand.
CACAGTTGCAGTGGCGACGCCACGTCCGGCCACATGCTGCGCGACGCGGTACCCCAGTTCTGCGATACCGTCCTCGACAAAGATCAGATTGAACCGGCCCAGCAGCGATCCGTCCTTGGCGAGGAGCACGTAATACGCGCCCATGCTGGCCTCCTGTTCGGCCAGCAGGGCGCTGAGCCGCTCGGTGAAGTGCTCGAAGAACTCGTCGCCACGGTCAGAAACCGAGGCGGCGAAGTGGGCACGATTCGCCGCCTCGAAAGCCAGGATCGCCGCGGCGTGATCGGCCCGCAGGCGCTGCAGCTCAGGCATCAAACGATGCTATCCACGCCCCGGATGAAGACATGCCCAGCCACAGCGCACCGTTGACCATCCGCTCCGACTGACTCACAGATCCTCAGTCCTCTTCGAGCCGACACGCGGCGGAAAGACGCGGACGCACTCGTGTTCAACATTGGATGACCGAGTGGCCTACTCTGGATCGGATCAGTTGGCGCCTACTTTCCGGAGTCCCTCATGCCCGGTAGCAGCCTTGGCGCCTGCCCGCTCCGCGCCCAGGTCGATCCGCGCCTTGTGCGATTCAGCGCCGTGGCAACTGCCAGCATTCTCGCCGTCGTGTTGCTCATCCTTGACGTTGCTCGACCATTGGGCCTCGGCCTGCTCGCCTCCCAGGCCGCCGTGTTTGCATTCACCGCGTTCGTCAGCTTTCAGTGGTCGCTGTGGGCGCAGATCTATGCCCGTTTCATCTGGCCGCGGATAGGAGCACCGGCCGAATTGGAGGATGCTCGGCCGCCGAGGTTCGCCCAGTTCTTCGGATTCGTGTTCACGGCTCTGGCGCTGACCTTCTTCGCAGTTGGCGTCGACGTCGCTGGCTATAGCCTGACGGCACTCGCCTTCGGGGTAGCAGCCCTCAACGCCTCCACCGGGCTGTGTTTGGGCTGCGAGGCCTACCTGCTGATCCGTCGACTGCAATCGGCCTGACCCCAACTGGACGAGACAACGCGGCCGAGAGCCACTTCATGCACGCTCAGGACTCGCGTCGGCACGGCCTGAACCGGAACTGACCGCTTGGGTTGCGGCGAGAACGACTGCGGCATTCCCTCAGGCTGCCGCCCGAGTCCCGTCCTCGGCGCTGGCCAGAGGTGCGCGTAATTGCTCAGCGTCGTGGTGGCCGAGGCGTGGCCCATCGCGCGCTGGACTGTGACCACGTCGCATCCGGTTGCGAAGAGGCCCCTGGCGAAGTAGTGCCGCAGCTCGTGCAGCTGAACGCCGCACCCGCGTTGGTGCGGTGGAGTGCTAGCGGTAGTCGACGAGGTTGTCAGGTCCTCGCGATCGGTGCTGGACGCGGACAGCAAAACGGCGCACCTCCTCAGGTGTCCCATAGAAGTCGTTGCCCCCGCCATCTGCGGCTCCTCCCAACCTATCCGCGGATCCCATGACACCAGCAACCACCGACATACGCGGCGGATGAGGCAACTGAGCCTGTCGACACAATCGACGAACAGTGGGTTACGGCGAGCGCCACGCGGCAACAGGCTCGCCGGCAAATCAGCGCGTCCGGTAGGCGGCGGTATGACGCGCTCGGCCCACTGGTCGAACGAGGCAAGTAGTCGGCCTGGTGGATTGACCGAGATGTGCCTGTCGGCCTACGTCCACAGCGGGAGAAGATGTCCAGCTGTCCCCGATACTAGGCACATGCGGCTAATGGACTTCGCGTTCGAAGGTCCCGTCGTCGAGTGGCGTGGCCCCGCGCCGTTCTACTTCGTAGCCATCCCGGAGGACGAGAGCGCCGACATCAAGTTCGCCGCCAAGGGGATGGAGTACTGGGGCCAGGTGCCGGTGATGGTGCGCATCAACGATGTTGAGTTCACGACTGCGCTGTTCCCCAAGGACGGCCGCTACCTCCTTCCCCTGAGGGACGTGGTCCGCGAGTCCGCAGGGATCGAGGTAGACCAAGTTCTGGTAGTGGGGCTGAGCATCGGACGTGAGTAGGGGAGGTCGCTCGGCGTTCAGACGAGTGCTCCGAAGCGGCGGAACACACGGCTCGCACGACGGCCCGGACGAGGGGTCACGGCTCGAGCCGTGTGGTCGCGCACCGGGCACGCGCCGAAGAACTCCATGGGCGACGCTGCCTCCCGCCTCGTGGGGATTGCTCGCCCGGGCACTTCGTCGAAGCGCGTAGACGGTCACGCACCGAAGTGGCACGCTCGCGCGTATGAAGGGACGGCGGCGTACCCGACGTCTGACGCTGACCTGGTTGGCGGCCCTCCTCGGCGCCCTGGCGATACTGGCGGCTGGAGTCGGGGTCGTGCTTATCGTTGGCTACGGAGCCGACACCCCCGAGCGCGTCGTCGGGGAGTGGCTCCTGCAAGTCTCGCTCGTCTTCGTCGGCACCGGCGTGGTGAGCCTGGTGGTACGGCAGGTTGAGGCCAACCGTGCCCTTCGTGACGCGTGGGCGGCATCCCTACACGAACTGGTTCAGGCACACGATGATGCCCAGATGGCGGCGCGCCTTCTCTCCGCGCACGCAACGGCTCTGACGTACGCAGAACAGATCAAGGTGCTGTCGTCGTCGCGCGCGACACTCAGACGACTCGCCTCAGCCCCCGACATCCAAGAGGACGAGGAGTTGCATGACCACCTGATCCAGATGCGTCGCTACCTGAAATACATCGTCAAGGAGTACCAAGCCAAGTACCTGCCCGTCGCTCGCCAGCAACGGCTCGACGAGGCGGTTCTTGCGCACCAGATCAAGAAACTTGCAGAATCCAGCAATCTGGAGTTCCCGCTGCTTCCTAATGAGCTTGCCCAACCACTGGCTGCGGGCCTGACGCTTCAAGACCCAGGGGAGTTTCCGCGCCTCAACGAGTTCCGGACCGGGTTCAAGGAGAGCCCGTTCCGAGCCCACTACGAGGTAGCCAAACCGATCATGCAATGGCGCGCAGGCGTTCTGCCATCGCGTCCTGAAGCTCGGCCGGACCGCCGCAGCATCAGAGCAAGCCCTCAACCTGGTGCCGTGGAAACCGCCAACATTCGCGATGAAGTAAGGGCTAGTGACTCCTGAACTCTTCGCCCGATTCCACGCGACGCCACCAGTCCAACGCTCGAAGCCGGGGCCGACGCGGCGCAATGACGCACCGCTCCGATCGCGGCAGATCCGCGCACGTTGACTCGCGACTGATGTCGCAGGTCCGACAAGCGCAGCCGGGTCTGGCTAGTCCTGATCTCGTCTGGTCACCTCGTGGAGGTTCCGTCCTTGCATGAGTCGTGCACAGCACGGACGTCTTCACGCGACGGCGCCGGCATCCTGCAACTTCCCGAGGGTCTGCGACCGGAGATCCTCCGACTAAGGAGCCCAACCTGGACTAGGCCCAAGGATCGCCCAGGCTCCGCGGGTTTCAACCGTCCGGCGCTCAACCGCCCGGACGTCCTGCAAGAAGTGCACTCCGGCGTCTAGATCGAAGTAGAGTCGCGACCGCATCCCGCTTTTATCCAGCGTTTGGAATCCACAATGGCTACCGACAACTGCCCGAACTGCGGCAAGCCGACGGCCACCGAGTACTTAGAGCGGCACGACAGCGACTACTGCTCACCCATCACGTCGCCCGCCTGCTGGGGGGATCCATCAGGACCGGTGCACTACCTCGTGGACATCATGACTGACGGGACCGCCTGTGGCTCAGACGAGGGCTCCGGATCCAGCACGCACGAAGGGTCCGTGACATGCCCGGACTGCCTAGCGCGGATGTGACGCGTAGAGCCTGAGCGCCTGACGATCCATCCGAGAGTTCGGCGGTCAACGTGGCTGCCCGCATGGTCGTGACCGCGGACCGGAGACGCCTCAGTAGTCAGACGGATCGAAGCCGTTCCGAACCGCATTCAGTGCGTCGCTGATGCCGTTGCCATAAGCCGCTGCATTTTCGGACACGGCAGACCTGTGCGTCGCGGCGAGTGTGGCCACCACGGTGCCAGCAACCGTAACCGCCGCGCCTCCTAGCGCGAGCGCCACCTTCTTCCATGGCCACTTCGAACGATGGGCGTCGCCCGCAATATCGGGATCATTGACTACCCCGTCGGCGCTGAGCGAATCCTGGTCATCGTCCGGGTTGATGTCGTGTTCAGGTCCGGGATTCTCGGCCATCATTCTGTACCTTGCTTCCGCTTGGCCTTTGCCTGCGCCAACTCCTTCTTCAGCGCCGCCGTCTTCTCGATGTGGTCCGCCTTCTCCGCCAGGCGCTTGGCCTCTGCTCGGAGCTCTCGTGGGGTCCTGTTCGTAGCGCCGGGGGTACGACCCGTTGCTGCTTCCTCTCGTTCAGAAACGACGAAATATCGTAACGGAGAGGTGGGCCGACGCGCCGACCTCGCGGCGGAGTGCTGCGGGTCCCCGCCGCAGGCCGAGGGTGGCTCAACAGCGAGCTCCGCAAGATGTTCAACACCCGATCGGGCTTCTGGATGCTGATCAGCATCGGCTTGCTGTCGGTCCTGGCCACCTGCGCGGTCATCATCTTCGCGCCCGACGACGAAGTCACCTACGAGGGCTTCGCGACCGCGATCGGCTTCCCGATGTCGGTGATCCTGCCGATGATCGCGATCCTCGGCGTCACCAGCGAGTGGAGCCAGCGCACTGGGCTCACGACGTTCACCCTGGTGCCCAGCCGCGGCCGCGTGATCGGGGCCAAGGCGATCGCGACGTTCCTGGTCGGCGTGGTCTCGATGGCCGTCGCCTTCGCCGTCGGTGCCCTGGGCAACCTGGCTGGTTCCGCGCTCGCCGGCGTCGACACGGTCTGGAACATCTCGCTCTCGACCGCGCCGCAGATCGTGCTCGGCAACCTCGTCGGTATGGCGATCGGCTTCACGCTCGGCGTCGTACTGCGCAACTCTGCGGCCGCGATCGTCGGCTACTTCGTCGTGTCCCTCGTCCTGCCGGGCATCCTCGTCCTGCTCGCCCAGGTGCGTGACTGGTTCAGTGACCTGCAGCCGTGGATCGACTGGAACTACACGCAGGTCGCACTGTTCGAGGGCGGCACGGACACGGCCAGGGAATGGGCCATGCTCGGCTCGACCACGGCTATCTGGATCGTGCTGCCGCTCGTCTTCGGGCTGCTGTTCCTGCGCCGCTCCGAGGTGAAGTAGCTCCGGGCCGGGGAGCATCCGCCGCGCAGCACCCAGCACGGTCGTCCAAGGGGGTCCACGCGTGAAGGCGGTCAGCTCCAGGGTCGCGGCGACAACAGGGAAAGCATGCAATCCCCCGCTCAGCTCGCCAAAACGAGCGGGGTAGGCGCCACCGGCAAGCAGCTGCAGCCCGCCGAGACGCTGGCTCCTAAGCGACCATGTCGCGGCGGTATGACGCACCCTATGCGCAGCTAGGGATGCGCACTCTCATGCTTGATATGTGGGTGATCTTCTTGGACATTTCGCCGAGGGGTTCTCGGTGGTCCGGAGGAGAGAAGGGCGCCCACGATGCGACTGCTCGACCTGTGCCTGATCGGTCCGCAAGCCCGCCCTGGTGAGCCGTCTATGAGAGACACCGTGAGAGGTCACGCGCGCGTGGGCTACGGGCCCGCGGCGGACACCTGCCGCGCGACGACACCAGCCACAATCCACGATCCGTGGGTCCGGCTGTCCGGGATGTCGTGAGACATCACCTGGCGGATGGTCGGCTGGTCGAGTCGACCTCCCGCCAGAAGTCCGCGACCCGTCGGTTGAACCGATCGGGTGCCTCCTGCATCGGTTGGTGGGCTTCGCCGTCCCACACCTCGAACCGCGCTCCCGGGATCAGGTCGGCTACCACCTGGCCGTAGTGCGGGGGCGTGGCCACGTCCTCCGCGCCCGCGAGCACGAACGCCGGCACGCTGATCTCCGGCAGCCGGTCGGCCGTCTCGTGCGCGAGGAAGGCGTCGAGGGTACGTTGGATCGCCTCGGCGCTGGCGGCGTGCGGGAACGCCAGGCTCTCCTCGACGATCTGGCTCACGGTGCCGTCCAGATGGGCCCGCCGCGTGTAGATCCAGACGAAGAACGCCTCGAGGAAGGCGCGTTCGCTCGGCGCGTTCGTCACCATCCAGCGCCACGCGTGGCCCATCGCCCGGAAGTAGTCGTCGACCCGGGCCCAGGTGCTGACGAGCACCAGGCTGCGCACGAGGTCGGGATGGCGGATCGCGAGCTCCTGGGCGATGACGCTCCCGCCGGAGAACCCGGCCACGTGCGCGGAGTCGATCCCGGCAGCGCGCAGCACGCTCGCGGCGTCATCGGCCATCGACTCGACCGTCAACGGCCCGTCGGGGAGAGGGGAACGTCCCGCGCCGCGGTTGTCGAAGGCCGTCATCCGGAAGCTGTCGGCGAGCCCCGCGAGCTGGAACTGCCAGGACTCGACGGGATCGCCGAGCCCTCCGATCAGCAGGACGTCGGGTCCGGCTCCCTGTTGGACGACCCAGAGGTCGTTGGCCTGCTCGGTCATCGTGGTGGTGGTCATGGTGGTGGTCATCTTGGTGCTCACTTCTGTTGGGGTGGTGTAGGTGTGCTGCGAGGTGGTCAGGGCAGGAGCCGGTAGACCCGGAAGAAGCCCGCGTCGATGTCGGTCTCCTCGAAGCGCGCGAAGCCGGCCTCCTCGGCAAGGGAGGCGACGTGGGATGCGCGAAGCAGCGTGCCGATCGCCGCGGACGGCTCCTCCGCCAGCTGCGTGGGCAGGCAGTGGCTGATGCTCCAGCCATACATCATCCGTTCGACGAGGTCGCCGGGCGCGGTGAACTCCGCCTGGACCCGTTCGTCCACGACGACGACGCAGCCGCCCTCGGCGAGCCCCTTCTGCGCCGCGCGGAGCGCCTCCACCGGCCGCGCCATGTCGTGCAGCGCCTCGAGGATGACCACCGCGTCGAACGGGCCGTGGGCACCGACCTCGGCGGCATCGGCGGCGACGTACTGCACCCGCACCCCGGCCTGCCTGGCCAGCTCGCGCGCCTCGTCGATCGACGGCGGGTCGGAGTCGATCCCGACTACATCCGCGTCCGGGTAGGCCTTCGCCAACGCGATGGTGGAGAAGCCGAGGCCGCAGCCGAGGTCCGCGATCCGGGCGCCCGGCCGGCCCAGCGCCGCATGCAGGTCTGGCAGAGCGGGAAGCCACGCCTCCGTCAGGTCGCGCGAGAAGGCGGGCCGGTTGACACCGCCCTGGCCGCGACGGAAGTCCTCGCCGTACCTGCGGTAGGGCACGCCGGCTCCGGTCCGGTAGGACTCGACGACCTCGGGCAGCACCTGCCCGATCCCGGCCACCATGTCCGCGAGCGGAGACACGTGGGCGGCATCGTCGACGTCGACCAGGACGCCGACGTGCTCGGGGGGCAGCACGTAGCGGCGTTGCTCGGCGGGTCGGCTCGGGTCGTCGACGACGAGGTAGCCCGCCACCGCCTGCTGTTCCAGCCACTCGCGGGCGTAGCGGTCGTCGATACCGGCCGCGTCGGCTAGCTCGACGGCGGTGAGCGGGCCTCGGTCGGCGAGCGGGGCATAGAGCCCGAGGGCGCGGCCCAGGTGCACGCCGTACACCTCGAGCGCAGCGGTGACGCTCTCCACGAGACGTTCGTCCAACGAGATGGTCATGGTGATCTCCAGTCCTTCGCGAACCGGCGGGTCCGGTTCACTCGGGAGTCACGGTCGGCCTAAGGCGGGGTGCCTGGCATGGGGAAGGTGACCGAGATCTGCGCAGCCGTGCCCTAGTCCGCCACACCGTGGCGATGAGCCAGAGCCGCGGCCTCACCCCGACCGGACACGCCGAGCTTGGCCAGGATGTTGGAGACGTGCACGCTCGCGGTTTTGGTGCTGATGAAGAGCTCCGCGCCGATCTCCTTGTTGCTGCGGCCGGCGCCCACGAGCCGCAGCACCTCGAGCTCCCGGGCGGTCAGGGCCGCGAGCGGCGTGGCGGTCCCCCCGGACTGGAGCTGGGCGACCCCCACCCGCTGGGCGAGGACGGAGAGCCGGTTGGTGACCAGCCGGGCCCCGATTCGCCGGCTGGCCGGCAACGCCTCGTCGAGCAGTGCCTTCAGTCCGGTGCGGTCCCGAGCCTCCGACAGGTGCCCGGCCAGCCGGACCTGGACGTACGGGACGAGGTGCACCGGGCACGACGTCGCCTGCAGCAGGCCCAGCAACGCCTCCCAGTCCGCGCGCGTGTCCGCGAGCTCCGCCTCGGCCAGTCCGAGCCACACTGGTGACATGGTGGTCGGGCCCAGCCCCGACATCACCTCGCGCACCAGGTCGGACCGCCCCTCGGGAGACCCGGCGTCCAGCGGCGCTGCGGCCGCCGCGCCCATCGCGACCAGGGGCCACGTGCGCTGCCGGTCGACCAGCGACCGATGCTCGAGGAAGGCGCGGAAGTGGTCCCAGGCGCGCTCGGGCTTCCCCGTCAGGACGGCGAACTCACCGTCGATCCGCATCAGCTGGGCCACGAACTGGGGCATCGGCTGGTCCGGTCCGCTGAGGGCCAGGACGCGGTGCTCGCGCAGCACCGCGTCGGCGAGCTCGAGCTCGTCCCGCCACAGGTGCAGCCACGCGAGGAGCAGGTCCACGTGGGTGCGGTGGCTGGACGGCGGGTCCAGCATGACCGCGTCTGCGATGAGGTCGGCCGCGGCCGACCACTGACCCGTGGCCAGCATCGACTCGGCGGCGTTGCCCTCCAGATATGTGCCGAAGGAGCGCTCCATCCCGTACGTCTCCGCGGCCCGCAGCCCGTCGAGCGCCACCGCCACGGCGTCGTCGTACCGCCCCATCAGGTGGAGCGCGTCGGAGTGGTTGAGCCGGTTGCGCAACAGGGTCCGGGGGCGGATCCCGGAGGTGCGGCCGGCCCGCACGAGCTCCTCGAGCCCCTCCTCGTCCCGGCCGACCGCGACGAGGACGGTGCCGTACGTCGTACGCGCGCCTGCCACTCCGTCGTCGTCGGCAGCCTCGAGACTGGCGGCCAGGGCCTCCTCGGCCTGCGGCAGCGCGTCGAGCCCCGCATTGAGACGGAAGATGGCGACCAGACCGAGCATCCGCGCCCTGAACGCCGCGTCCTCGACGCCCGCGAGCAAGGTCTCGGCGAGCTGCACGTCGGCATGAGCGCCGGTCCGGAGGTCGTCGGTGACCAGGTGGCTGCGCAGCATCAGCCGCTCGACCCGACCAATGAGGTCCGCTTCATCCGACTCCTCGAGCGCCGCGCTGACAAGCTCGATCGCCCGGTCGAACTCACCGGCGTCGCGCCCCGCCCGGGCGGCGTCGGTCAGCAGCTCGGCGCGCGGGCCGGCCACCGCCTCAGGATCCGCGACCAGGTCCCAGAGCTCGAGCAGCCGCTCGCACATCGCAAGTGTCTCGGCGTGCGCGGCCGACCCACCGCGCACCGCACGGGCCGCCGCCGCGAAGGTGCGCTCGTGCTCACTCGTGCGCGACCAGTGCAGCGCGATGAAGTGGTCGGGTGATCCCGGGGCCAGCCCCGGACGCCGCTCGAGGGTCTGGGCGACCGAGGCGTGGTGTCGGATGCGCTCCCCCGGCAGCAGGTCGGCGTACAGCGCCTCTCCGAACAGTGCATGCCGGAACGCCAGCTCGTCGCCGTCGACGCGCACCACTCCGACGTCCACGGCCTCTCGTAGCAGTCCGTCAACCTCCGCCGAGTCCGCACCGGAGGCCTCGATCAGCAGCTCGTGGTGCACCCGGATCCCGCCGACCGCCATCAGGCCCAGGAGCTCGCGAGCCGGTACGTCGAGCCGGCTGGTGCGAGCCTCCAGTGCGCCGCGCAGGGACTCCGGTACGCCGGTTCCGGCGCGGTCCAGCATGGCCAGCTCCTCGACGTAGAACGGCACGCCCTCGCTGCGGCGATGGATCTGGTCCACCAGCTCCGCCGTGGGCCGGGGTCCGCTCAGCGCGGAGAGCATGCTGGCCACCTCGGCACGACCGAGCCGCGAGAGATCGATGCGCACGGTCCACGGGAGCCGGACCAGGTCGGCGAGGAACGGCCGCAGCAGGAGAGGACCGGAGACCTCGTCGGGCCGGAACGTGCACACGAGCAGCACCGGTGCCTCGCCGAGGCGGCGCGCGAGGAACTGGAGCAACGCCCGGCTCGACTCGTCGGCCCAGTGCACGTCCTCGACGAGCACGACCAGCGGCGCCACGCCAGCGGCACCCTGGACGACTCGGGTGACGGCCTCGAAGAGTTGCAGCTGCAGGTCGTCGGCCGGCTCGGCAGGCTGCAACAGATCGGGTAGCAGCGAGCCGAGCGCCCGCCGCCCACCGCCGGCCCACTCGACCAGGCGATCGGTCCCGTGCAGCTCCTCTATGGCGCGCAGCAGGCCCAGCACTGGGGTGAACGGCAGCCCGGCCTCGCCCATCGGGACGCACAGCCCCCGGACGACGTCCACCCTCGTCCGGCGTCCGGCCAGCGAGGAAGCGAACGCCTCGACGAGCGCGGTCTTCCCCAGTCCAGCCTCGCCCGCAAGCAGGACGATGCGGCGACCGGTGGCCACCGCCATGTCGAGCTGTTCGCCCAGTGTCGACAGCTCCCGGTCGCGGCCCACGAGGCGTGCGGCATCGCGCTCCGGGACCATGCCCCATCGTGGCACCGGTCGTCGGCGCCGGGACTCAAACACAGTGCGTGGCCTCGGCCCGCTTGTCGCTGCCGGTTGCGCCAGGCTAGCAAGCTGCGCACGGAAAGCGCGCCGAGGGCCCCTCGGGACCGGCGATAGAGGGTCTCGAGGTCGGCCTGGGCCGGGGTGTCCCATCGGACGAGACGAGGAGGGCCACCGTCCCAGGGCCCTCCCGTCCATCCCCTGGTCAGACGGGCGGCGGGGGCACGTCGCACCCCGTGACCCAGAACACCTTGTGCTTGACGTCGGCACCCTGGCTGCCATCGGCGTTTAAGGTGAGCTTGACGTGGAAGCCCTGGTTGGGGTGTGGCTCGATCCCGTCGAAGCTCAGCGTGTACGTCTCGGACGCGTCGAGGCCGGCCTCGGAGCCGCCGCCGCCGTTGTCGTCCTCGCCGATGAAGACGGTGTCGGTGAGCAGTGTCTGGACCGGACCCGTCGGCGGGTGCGCCTCGAAGGTGACGTCGGCGAACAGGTCGCCCTCGTCGTACCCGTAGAAGTCGACCTGGAACTCGCAGCCGACGTGCGGCTCGTTGTTCGGGGCGTCGTCGAACGCCTCGGCGTCGATCTTGATGGTGCCGTTGTTGCCCGGCGGATTGACCGCTCCGGCTGGGCCCGACTGGAGCACCAGACCGGTGGTGGCCACGGCGAGACCGAGCGCTGCAATGGCGCGCAGCGTTCGGGCAGGGCGCGTGTTGAGTACATTCGTCCTCCTAAGACGAGGGCATTCCCATCACTGGGCACTCACGTGCCAAACGCCCCAAGTGGTCGGTTACGGCGCCAACCCTGCAATGTCCGGTATGACTTGTCCCGGTTCTTCCGCCGGCTCCCCCATTTGGGGTATGGAGGGCGGGCAGCGGCTCTGAGAGTGACGAAGTCTGTCTCGGCTCAGGCTCTTTCCTTCCCGCGGTTGACTTCGCGGTATCACGACTGCCCATCCCAGGCGATATGACCTACCGATGTCCGGCCCCGGGCTGCGATCAATCCGACCTCCACGGGTTCCGCAGTGCCGCGGATCGGTCTCGGAGACAGGGCGACGTCGCCCTGTCTTGCCGTTCCCGCGAGATCCTGGAGCTATGTGAGCCCTGGCCGGAGCTGCTCCGTGACATCGGGGTCCATCTCGCAATCCCTGCCATGAGCCCTGGCCAGGGATCGCCTGCAAACAGGCGAACACGTGTTCGACCTGGGGCATGATGGGCGCGTGGCGCCGGCATGAGCAAGCGGGGCCCCTGGGGTCCGGTGAGCGACCGCCTCGCAAGCACCGAACCGGCCGAGCGCCAGCCAGAGCTGCCGCGGCAGCCCGGCACTGCTTCGTCGACGAGGCCCAGCCCAGCCGGCTGGTCGAGTGGCGCCAGGGCGTCGCCGGCAGCGAGGGGCGGGTGATCCCGCTGCGGCGGCTCGAGGGGGAGGGATGGGCGGTGGTGGAGCAGTGGGTCGGGGCCACCGGGATCTCCCCGGGGGAGTGAGACGATCCGCACACGCCGACGGCCCCGCGTTGGGCAACTCCCACCCTCAGGGGCCTGCGTGAGACCCCTGCCGAGGCCGCCGGCGGTCGTGGTCCGCACTGTACGCGCCGCGCGCGTGATCTGGCACACCCCCGTGCGCGGAACCGGCGCCCGCTCTCGGGGTGTGGGGGCAAAGCAGGCGCCGGCTTGGCTGGGCCAGCCGAAACTGCGGCTGGCCAGCTGGTCGAGCATATTGAGACGCGCGCGGGGTCCTCGCCGAGATGGGCAACCCGCACCCATGGCCTGGCGGCCTCCGACGGGAAGTGTCCGGCTTCCCAGTCCAGCGACGGCCTTACGTCGTCAGCGCCTAACGGAAACCGCCAAGCTGGTCAGCCCGAGTGTCTGGCCGCGCCTCAACGGTATGACCCCCAGCAGCCCGGGGCGAGGGTCGTCAAGCTTGGTGGGCCGCTGGCCTCCAGTCAGCGTCGCCGGCAACCCGGCATCACGTCCCGAGCGACGCCCGCCCGTTTTCTAACCGCCGTCAGATCGGGCGGGCGTCGTGGTGTCGCCGTGCGGGGGGACGCCTGAGGCGACAGGGCGAGGCTAAGCCGACTACCACACCAGGGCCGGGGCTCTGAGCGCTAGTTCACCGATGCTGGGTACGCGGCCGGGCAACCCACGCTCTGGGGTTCACCCGGTCAAGTCCTCTGAGGTGGTGTACGACGGCTGATCCTTCGTCGATGTAGTTCAGGCCGTGATGGCCTGGATGGTCAGCTCGTTGGTCACCTCCTCCGAGATGGTGTCGACTGCCTGGGATCGGGCGAGGACGTCGAGTCCGAGGTAGCGGCGGCCTTCGGCCCATTCGTCGTGTTGCTCGGCCAGGACGGCGCCGACCAGCCGGATCACGGGCCCGGTCGGGGAAAATCCCGACCACGTCGGTGCGGCGGCGGATCTCGCGGTTGAGCCGCTCGTTGGGGTTGGACCAGATCTGCCGCCAGATCTCTTTCGTGAACGCGGTGAACGCGAGGAGTCGGCGCGGGCGTGTGTCGAGGTGGTCGGCGCGGCGGGAGCTTCTCGGTCAGCGCTTCGACGACCCGGCGACTGGGCGTGCACGGCGGCGTCGGGCTGGTCGTAGATCGAGTGCAGCACGCCTTCACCAGCCCCAGCTGGACTTCGGGATCGCCGACATCAGGTTGGCCGCGTAATGGGTGCGGCACCGGCCAGCTGGTGCCGGGCAGTGTCGCGTGGACGGAAAGGGACACCACGGATGGGGTGCCGTGCAATGCGTCGGGCCCGTTCGTGTTCAACCGCAGGCGACTCGCGCTTCACGGTTCGGCTGCTCGGACCGTCTCAGTGGGTGCCAGGGTGAGCCTGCGTTCAGCGACTCGCCGCCCTCGTCGGGGGCGTCAGTGCACGTCGCGTGCCTGCCCCGGTGCGGCTTGGCCGGCGCAGCCGAGTCGCTCAGCGCATGTCGAACACCGAGCCGGCGGGAACACGGCCCGGCCAGGACCTCCTTCAAAGCCTCGTTGACGTCCTCGAGCGGGCGGCGCTCCGCGACAAGACCTCGGTGAGCCCGCGTGCGTGCAGCGCGAAGCAGTCCGGCGTGCGCCTACACATAGTGCGGCGCAAGTACGTACCCGTCTTCTCCGCCGTCTTGCACACGCTCGAATCGGATCTGGACCCACTCTTCAAGCCGCAATCGCTCTGCCTCGGAGAGTTCGGGGAGGCGGATGGTCACGACCACGACCTTGACTTCCTCGCGTACGACGACGGACTCCACCTCAACACGGCCATCCAATACCTCGGCCAGCTGGTCGCGCATCGTCGCCACAGCAGTCGCTCCTGGTGGACCGAGCACCCAGTTCAGGATTGCGCACTTCTGGACGACGTTCGGTAACCACGCCCGACCAGTAGATCAATCTCGGCACGATCATCGGGTCGACGGCGTAGTGAGGGCGACGGTGGTGAGTTCGACCTCGACCCACGGGGCCAGTCGCCGGTGCACCGACTCCGTAGTCTCGGGACGGTGGTCTCAACACCGCACCTTGCGTGCCGGAACAGGTAACCCAACCCGTGAGTCGGCGAATGTCCCCGGGCGGACGACGGCCGGGCTGCTCAGGTGTGTTACCGCCGGGCGCCGGGCGAGACGTTTCTGGGGACCTTCACTGCCGACCGGGTGCGTCTTGACGAATGATCCGCGGCTAGCCATCAGCGCTTAGACGGATCCACCGATGATTCGGGGTCGATCGGGTTCGTTGAGCGCGCCGTAACGAGCGGATGCCCTTGCGGGCTGGGAGATTGGGGCTTGTCTAGGGCACCTGATCCACCGGCACGAAGGGCACTCGGGGGTTCCACCCGAACGGTCGAGGTGCCGGGGCGAGGTTTGAAGTGCGCCGGTACCGGCAAGGCTCAAGGGTGTTGAAGGCTCCTGCCCTGGCCCTGCACGGACGCTAGTCAGGCAGCTTCCAGGTAAACGGGGATGTGCGCAAGGTGAACGCGGGACGGGAATGGCAGCACGCGGCCGGGTTTCCCGACCGCGCATCAAGCGTTGCCGGAGCTCGTGCCTTCGTCACCCTCCACCTGGTCGACCACGATCTGGAGCGCCTGGTCGAGGACCTTCAGTTGGTCGTCAGCGAGCTGGCCACGAACGCCCTGCTGCACGGACGAACCGGTTTCCTGGTCGTCCTGCTGGCCTTCGACGGGTCGGTCCGCATCGAGGTACACGATGGGTCGCGGCCCATCCCGGTGCAGGTCGCCGCGCGCACCCTCGACGTCGGGGGTCGTGGGATCGCGATCGTGAACACACTGAGCCGCGACTGGGGCGTGACCACGCAGCCGTCAGGCGGCAAGGCGGTCTGGGCAGAGTTCGACCAGGCCGTCTGATCGTCGCAAACTCAGGCCCTGGCATCCCGGCATGGGCGACGACGCCGAGTGGATCACCTGGCCGGCGGCCGCTGAACTCGTTGGCGCCCCGGTCCCCACGATCGACCGGTACACCCGCCAGGGCCGGATCTGGACCCGCCCGCAGGGTCGGCCGGCCGACCACCCAGCGAAAGTCGGCCGAGAAACCACCGAGTGATGGCACCAGCGACAGGTGGACCGGCAGCGTAGTCTGGTCGAGGAGGAGGCGCGTCAGCCGCCTACTGGGAGGCCCTTGGGCGGGGCTGGGTCCGATCCAACGAAGCTGCCGAGTTCCTCGACGTGACCCAAGCAACGTTGCGCGACTGGCGAAGGGCATCCCGCTCGAGACCATTGAGCGGGCCAGATGGATGTGGCTGAGGGAGCGCGAGGTCCGCGCACTCGCCGCGACCGGGCCTCATGCAACAGCCGCGCGAGCTCGACGAACGGCGGGAGGTTCCGAACCCCCGAGCCCAGCGCACCGCCCACCAGGATCTTGCCGGGACCGTCACCGCACCGCTCGAACGCGATCGCGGTGCCGTCCTTCGACCGCACGGTCCAAAGGTCTGCACGTCACGCACCATCACGCCCCCCTGCGTCGCACCCCTGCGCAGGAGATAACCACACGGCACGCGAAACTCATCGGCATGCCGTCGGCGGCGGCGTTGGTGAGTGCCGCATAGCGCGAGCGGACGCGGACGTACGGGTCGCCGCGAAGTCGTCCGCTTGGCCGCCACACCCGCACCCAGTCCGGGGCGACCGAGCGTGGACCCTACCGATCACCCCGCGTATGGCCGGGCGTGCCCAGGCGGGCGGTCCCAGGCGCTCAGAGCAGCTTCCGGAGCAGGCGGGCGAGCGTTGCCCGCTCGCGGTCGGTGAGCCGCTCGGCGACGAGCGAGCCCTCGGTGGTGCGCGACTCGAGCTCGGCCCGCAGGCGCCGGCCCTCGGGGGTCAGGGACAGCAGCTTCTGGCGACGGTCGGCGCCGGGGACCCGCTCGATTGCCGACAACCCCTCCAGCCGGTCGGCCAGCCCGGTCACGTTGGACGCGTCGCAGGCCAGCCGATCGGCCAGGTCGCGCATCGGCACCGGTTCCTCGAGCATCAGGATCGTGCGCGCCTGTAGCGGGGTCAGGCCCAGCTCGGCCGCCACCTCAGCGAAGGCTGCGCGCATGGACTCGACGACGTTGAAAATCGCGAACGTCAGGTCCCGGACCTGCTCATGGGTTGTGGTATCGGCGGTCATGCGGGGAGGGTACTCCCTAATGGTTGAACACATAAAGCATTGATGTCATCATGGAAATACTTGAATATCTCAACAGTCGACCACCTCGAGGAGTCTCGCATGAGCACTGCCAAGAGCACCGGCGAGCAGCCGGCCCTGGTCCGGCCGCTCCTTACCATCACCGGCATCGCACTCGCCGCGAACCTGGCCATCTACCTGGTCGGCTGGCTCGCGGACGTCGAGTTCGTGGTCACCCAGGGCGAGACCGTGCGCGACATCAACGCGGTCCTGGTCGTGATCACGACCATCGTGCCGCTGCTGCTCGGCGGCCTGGCGCTGGCCCTCACCCGGCGCTGGGCACCCACTTCCTGGCGGGTCGTCGCCTGGGTGGGTCTGGTCGTCGGCATCGTCTCGATGCCCGTCTTCCTGGATGCCAGCACGGGCACCAAGCTCGCACTCTCGCCGATGCACCTGGTCACCGGCATCACCTGGTTCGCCGTGCTGTGCCGCGAGCCACGCCGCTGACCATCAGCTGAGCGCGCCACGTGTGTTGCAGAGATCGCCAGGCGTCGGTCTCGCGGCCCTGACCAATGGCGACCTCGGTCGCCACCGTTCACCGAACCCGTCGGGCACGCCCGCGTGGCGGGCCGTCCGTCCTGGTAGCTGCTGGCCAGTGAGGACCACGCCATCCGCCCGGATGCCCAGGGAATCATGCCACAGGAAGTCGGTCGATCGTTTGGGGCGTGTACCCCAGACTTCTACCTGTACGACGCGGACGGCCGACTGGCCTACCGCGGCGCGTTCGACGCCTCGACGCCGGGCAACCGGATCCCGGTAACCGGCGGTCTGCTCTCTGCGGCGATTCGGCGAGTGTTGGCTCACAAGCCGGTGCCCGAGCCACACCGGCCCAGCATGGGCTGCTCCATCGAGTGGCACTCGTGACCGTGAGCCAACGCGGCCCGAGCGAAATCGGCTCCGCCGCAACCAACCGTGGCGACTGCGTTTGCGACGTCGGGCACGTAGGTCCAGCTGTGTGGCTGATCGGCACCGACGACGAACTGTGCCGACCTGCCGTCTAGGAGGCGTGGCACAAACCGCTCTCCCAGGTGTGACTGGCTTCTGTAGCCGGGGCCGAAGTAGTCGCTGGCGCGTACCCCGGTGACGCGGACCCGGCCCGCGGCGTGCGCGGCCTGGGCGTCTTGCCACATCCGTGCCAGGACCGGGCCTTCTTCATGGAGGATGCCAGCGGGTCAGTCTCGTGCATGGGCCGCGTGGGTGGGCCGTAGACTGAGGTGCCCAGGATGACGGACGTGGCGCCACTGGACTCGGCCGCCGGCCAGGAGCCTGGTCCCGATCGGGAAGCCTCGTCGAGATGATGGCCCGACACGGCCAGAGCGTGTTGGGGCCGCCACTGCCCGCAAAGGGCTAGTCGTTCGCCAGGCGACGACCGCGGACCCAGGGAGGACGGGACGTCCTTGCATGCCGCGATCCGGTCGAATCTAGAGACGTCTCAACTCAAGATTCGTCAAGACGACCCTGCTCTCGTGAGTGCCCTGACATGCCGATGAGCGAGCGCTTGATCAGCGCCTCACTTCCACCGTGAGCATCGCGCAGTCTGGGGTTTCACGTCGTAGCCGCTGACTGCTCCTCGCCCGACCGCTGGTTGCGCAGGCGCGCCAGAGCGTCGCGGACGTGCGACTTGACAGTTCCCACGGAGATGCCGAGGGCCGCAGCCGTGTCGGCCTCGGTGAGGTCGTCGAAGTAGCGCAACACAAGCACCGCGCGCTGCCGCGGCGACAGCCTGCGCAGGTCCTCGAGCAGCGCGATGCGGTCGGTGCTGTCGTGATGCATCGCCTCCGGGACCACATCGGTGGTGACCTCTCGCCAGCGGCGACCGCGCCATCGGTTCACCGACTCACGGGCGAGCACCTGCCGGACGTACGGCTCCGGGCGGTCGTTGATCCGCGCCCACTTCGGCACCACCTTGATCAGCGCTGACTGCACGAGGTCCTCGGCGTCGTGATGGTCGCCGGTGAGCAGGTACGCCGTACGCAGCAGCGCGCCTCTCCGCGCGACCACGAACTCCTCGAAGTCGGCGTACCCGGTCATGACGCACCGCCATCTGCGTCGAGCGCTTCTCCGATCAGATCGGTAGCGAACGTGACCCGCTCAGGTCGCTCCTGCGGTGGCGACCACGCGACGCAGGGCCGGGTCTTCGAACGCCGGGATGTCCAGGGCGACCACTGCCCCGTTGCCGTCGTGAGCAGCGCGATCTCGGAACCGATGACGCCCACGAGATCGCACAACACCGGCACTCGAGTTTCCGCGCCCGGTCCCGGAGGGACAAGCATGCCCGGGGATCCTCTTCTGGGGGAGGGTGGGGAACCACGGGTCCGTACACCTCGCGTGCGGCCCGAGCTAGGGCGACCCGGGGTACGTCATGAGGTCGACCAGCTTCGGCGCCGTGCCCGGCTCCCACACCCATCCGTCTCCGTCGGTCCCTCCCGCAACGTGGCCGACGAGGTGGGTGGCATCGACCCAGGTGTACCCCGCGGGGCGGGTCTCGAATTCGAACGCGGGCGAGTAGTTCTCGCCGCTCACCAGATCGCGGACGACCAGCTCTTCCGTCGGGGTGTCATAGGCGATCCTGCGGCCGTCGGGCGACAGCGCGAAATAGGCGTCAGGATCCTCGGTAGTACCTGTCGGACACGTCGATCGGGAGCGTCCCGAACGTCCCGGTTTCCGCGACCAGGCCGACAGCTTCAGGCGCGCCGCCGCCCACGCCAGGAGCCAACCAGATCGCCGCCAGCGGTCCGGGAGCGTCCCCGAGATCCGGCAGTTCCTCCCCAACCGGGTACTCGATCGGCAGCGCGATGCCAACGGTCCCCGCCGGCGCAAGGCCGGAGCGATCGCCATCGCCATCGGCGAGGCGTACGCCGATGCCTGTGCCGACGGCGCCAACCACCAGCAAGGTGGCCGCGAGTCCCGCGACCCGGAGGCGATGGGCGCGTTTGCCGCGCGCCCAAAGCTCGGCCGCGGGCGCGCCTCCCGTTGGTGCGTCGTCGGCCAACTCCGCCAGCCGGTCGTGCAGCGTGTCCATGGGTCCCTCCGATCAGAAAGCCTCACTCATCAGTACGCGATGAGCGAGGCTTTTGGAGGGGTCCAGTTCCGAACCGGGCTACGACCAGGGTCGTCAGGACGCAAGGCGACCCGGGCCGTCGGAGAGGGTCACCATCGGACGTTGCCACCAGCCTCGCTCACGTCCACCTAGACTCCCCGACCGCGAAACGCACTGTCATGCCTGCGATCCGCGCGGTCGCTGTGCCGCCAGAGGATCCCCTGACGGGACACCGCCTCGTTGGAGAGGCTGCGTCACTGGCGGATTGACGAGCCGGATGGGCGCTTGGGGTGACGGGGCGTCGGTGGACTCGTTCGGGCAACGTGTTCCTCACCGACAGCGAGATCGATGAAGGCCGAGCGGCAAGGTCTTCGAGCAGTTCCGTCGTGGTCCGGACTGATCGGGATTGGTAGATCCGCTCAGTGCCAGCGAGTGACGGTCTCGCTCCACAGGCTCCGGAACGCCTTGGCCGCCGGACTGCCTGGTGCCCACTCGACGAGCGGAGCGCGTTTGACGCTCATCTGCTCGACGGAGGCGATTGGGATCGTCGAGCGTGCGATGTCGCCGTTCACCTGGGGGAGTTGGTCGGCGAGCTCGCGGTGGAGTTTGCGGCGCCGGTCGACCATGGACAGGAAGGCCAGCAACTCAGTGGCTCGGGACCCTTGGGAGGCCATCGATGAACCTCCGCAACTGGTCGAGGGTCCGCACCGATAGCGGTGCCGGGAGGATCTGGCGCGAGAACCAGGTCCGCGGCGCGGATGATGTTCTCCGACACCAGCGACACGCTCGGGGCGCAGTCAAGCGCCCCGACGTCGTACTCCTCGGCGATGGCCGTTGAGCAGCCCGCCGAGCCGCCCGGTTGGCTTCTTCCGTGCGTTCAGCAGCAGGTCCAGGTTCCTGTAGGAGAAGTCGGCGGGCAGCAGGGTCGAGGTTGTCGAGAGTCGCTGGCCTTCACCGCGTCGCCCAGACTCCGGCGTCCGGTGACCAGCGCCCGGCCGCCGCCCTTGACCTTGGGCTTGACCCGGAACAGGTAGGTCGCCCCGCCCTGCGGGTCCAGGTCCCAGAGCAGCACCCGGTGGCCCTGGTTGGCGGCCAGCCAGGCCAGGTTGGCTGCTGCGGTGGTCTTCCCGACGCCGCCCTTGATGCTGTACGACGGCGACGATCTTCATCGGGCGCCCACTAGGCCAGCGCAAGGAGGCGCTGGTTGTGCTTGCGGTGGAAGCGGGCCCACCGCTCATGGAACTCGCGGCGGGCGTCGTCCTGCCGATCCTCCAGGAACTGCTCGAGACGGCCCATGGTCATCCCGGTCGCCGTGGGCGCACCGGCATTGCCGAGCTCTACCGCATGGTCGTGCACCGTGAACCGCTGGGACTCGGCGTCCTGAAACTCACCCAGGTTGCCCTGGAGCAGCTTGAGCTCCTTGACCAGCTCCTTGTGTGCCTTGGGGTCGTAGAGGCTCGCGAAGAGCTCGAGGAGGTAGCGCAGTTCCTTGCATCGCTTGCGCAGGTCGTGCAGAGCCTCCGACGGGGAGTCGTCGTTGATCGCGTTACCCAGCGCCTGGACTCGCTGCCAGGTCTTGGTAAGACGCTGTTCGCGAACTTGAGGACCGGTCGCGTGGACTTCTTGCTCGGGACCGCGAGCTCGCGCTCCCACCCCTCGAGCAGGGCTGCGAAGCGTGGTGAGCGAAGACGCCCCGATTGAGGTGGGCGTGGGCCCGGCGGTGGTGCCGAGTCAGCTGATGGTCGTGGAACGGCTCGAGTGTCTGGGAATGGGGCACCTGGCCGGCGATGTCCTCGAAGTCGAGGAGGTACACGTCCAGGTCCCGGCTGAGGGAGGTCTGGTCGCCGAGCCACTTCACTTCTGCGGCGTACGTCGCGCGCACGTCGTCGTCGAGGACTCCCCGGCCGACCTTCACCACCGCCCGGCTCCGGCGCACCGTGATCCGCAGATCGTGGAGGAACTCGGTGTCGACCTGCCGCAGCGTGCCGTCCACGTTGTCGCGGACGATCTCCAGCAGCTGGCGCAGGGTGTCGCCGAAGGCCTCCGCAACCGGCATCATCGGGTCGAAGTCGAGCCTGGGCTTGTCGCGGAAGCCGCGCGGATCCAGGCCGCTGGTCGCGAACACGGACTCGAAGAGCGGGCGGTC